>WGNR01000007.1 GCA_016124445.1 bacterium | reverse complement strand
GCAAGTCATTGAGGAACGAGTCGACACCTCCACCGATGCCGAGAAACAATTCGTGTGGGGGCTGAGGTACATCGACGACCTTGTTCTGCGGGACCGGGACACAACCGGCAACGGTACCTTGGACGAGAGGCTTTACTCCCTGCAAGATGCGAATTGGAATGTGACCGTGCTGGTAAATACGTCCGGAGATGTCCAAGAGCGGTTTGCGTATCAGCCGTATGGGGAAAGCCTAGAATTAGATCCCGACTTTACTGCTTACTCCGGGAGCGATCTGGAGTGGACCGTCCGGTTTACAGGACGCGAATTGGATCTAGCAACTGGGCTGCAGATCAATCGAAATCGGTACCTACATCTGCAACTGGGATGCTGGGTTGCCAGGGATCCACGAGCAATCGCAAACCAATTGTATTTACCAGATCTCAATAAAGCCATTCAAAAGCAATTGGCTGAATTGAGTATTCTTAAGGGGGATCCTCGGTTTTCCCATATTGGCTATTCCCAGTTGCAGTTTTTTGATAGGCCTCCAGTCGATGGGATGTCAAATTGGGTCTATTCTTTAACGCTCCAAATCCACAAAGAGACATCACTTTATGGATATGGAAGCCAAAATGGCTTGTCTTTTCTTGACCCATCTGGCCTTACTGTGCTTGGAATATTTTATTCTTATGGAAATCGCTGTGGCGCGTTCAAGCGTTCGGGGCCCCCGGTACAAGGCGATCCGTTAGACAAAGCATGCTATGAACATGACCAATGTTTAGCAACTTGGAAAGAGTTTTGCACCCCCTTTCGAAGACGCTATTGTGATTCGCAGTTGTGTTTGGCTGCATCTAAGGCATTCTGGACCTGTCCTACTCGCTGGTGCTCATTTAATGCTCAACTAGTTGGTAGTCAAATGTGTCATGGAGGTGGATTTTTCCCCTCCCTATTTGGTCATTCGGGTGGAACAGTACCATATGCCCCATGGCCATTTTAGATAGCTTCAACGATAACCATGACTGTTCGATTGAAGGGAACACTAATGAATAAGATCGGCTATGCCATGCTTTTCACGTGCTTTGTGACAGGCTGCTTTGGATCCCAGGTAGTCGAGCACGCAAACGTTGGGTTTGATCTGTCACCTAATGGGCAGCGTATTGTGTTCTCTTCTGCAGGAGGGGATATCTACCTTCTGGAAGTCGACACAAAAAAGATATCCAGAATTACCGAAACCGATCGAATCGAACTCCTGCCATCATTCTCTCCAGACGGAAAGACTGTCGTTTGTGCTGGTTCAGATGACGATGGAATCTCATTTGGACTATTTACAATTGATATTGCCACGAAGGCGACGGAACAGTTGACGGCCCCTGGAGATTTCTCAGATATGATTCCTCGGTTTAGTCCCGATGGAAAACAAATACTGTTTGCGAGAGCCCGAGAATATAGGCCATACAGCCATGGAGGCATGATTTGGGACAAATGGGACGTCTGCTCGATAGCATTGAATGGGGAGAGTATGACCCGGCTGACCCAACAAGAATATCCACAACTCAACCGAATCGTCCAGCATGAAAACGGCTCTATATTTTACTCAGCGGATACGTTTTCTAATGGCAAATTGAAAACGCAACTTTACGTCCTTGCACCGAATAGTAGCCCAGTTCCTTACGTTCCTCATGGAAATACAATAAACCGATCTGCTGAGGACATCGCTTTCATCGACCCTGTTTTGTCAACGGACTTCGCTAAACTAGCCTACATTTGTGATTCCAGGAGGCCTTATTATTTTGATATCCATGTGACTACGTTTATTCCTGAAAAGGACCATACTGAATTCCATGCAACGAAAACTCAAAGAATCAACCGATACCCAGATCTAGGCCCCGATGGTGAAACCATCTTCTTCCTCTCGGGCACCAAATCGAATATAGGCAATCGGCCAATCTTCAGCCTGTGGAAAATTGACCCTGACGGGGAACAACATGAAATTGCATCGGAAGATCTGCTCACAGACCCAGAACCGTGGCTGCCTCCAAGTACGAATGGCAAGTGATCGAAGAACGAGTCGATTCGTCGGGCGATGCAGAAAGACAAAATGTCTGGGGGCTGAGGTACATCGACGACTGCCATAGCCCACGAGCAGGTAGTGTCCGTCAAGTTGCGCACATTTGGTTTAGCCTCCTGGCTCTGGAATCTTTTTTGCCGCGCGCGGCAAAAAAGGATTTTCACGTTAAAGCTTCTCCTGCCTCCCTCGGTTCATCTAGCCGGTCCATGTCCAGGTAACGCCGCGTGCCCCACTTCGTGCCGGCGATGTGACGCAGTCGAGCCGCGACTAGCATCAGGGCACTTTGGCCGTCGGGGAACGCGCCCACGACTCGCGTTCGACGCCGGATCTCTTTCATGATTCGCTCCAGCATGTTGTTGCTGCGCAGACGCGTCCAGTGCTCGCGCGGGAAGGCCATGTAGGCCAAGGTTCCGCGGCCAAGATGTGGTGCTGGCCTTGGAGCGAATTGCCGAGCATCGGCAACTGCCCAAAACGATTCAGGTCGACAATGGCCCGGAGTTTACTTCGAAGGCGTTGGACCAATGGGCCTACGCCAACCAGGTGACGCTTGACTTCAGTAGGCCTGGAAAGCCTACGGATAACGCTTTTATCGAATCGTTCAACGGCAGCATGCGAGCGGAGTGCCTGAACGAAAATTGGTTCTTGTCACTGGAGGACGCCAAGGAGAAGATAGAATCCTGGCGTCGTGACTACAACGAGAGCAGACCGCATAGTGCCCTGGGCAACCTGGCCCCCAGGGAATTCGCTTCATCTGGCCAGGCTAGCCTGGCCAGATGAAGATCCAGGATTTTCTCACTTAAGCTGGTACGGAAAAGGGGAGCAGGTCAAGTCCTGAACTACGAACATTCCAACTGGATCAAGGTTGGGGTGAAAGTCAATCGCTTCGAGCCGAGGCAGCGGAAACGAAGACAGAAGAAGTACGACCGCATGATGAAACCCAGGCACGAAGTCAAACGTGAAATTCTGAAACGACTTGGGTAGAACTACGTGCCATTCGCGGGCGTGTCCTGAGTGCTCAACACAGTAACGCATCGAATGAAGCTTCCCCGTAGTCCATTGGCACAACTTGCAGCGATTTGGCGGCGAAAGTCTCTTGGGAGAGGATCGGATGAGTCTAGATCGAAAATCGCAAGTCTTAACAGCAAAACGATTTGAGGAAGAATAACACCATTAAGGTATGCTTGCTGTCCTCTTCCGAGGACGTTTGCCAAACCTTGATGGCGTTGTCGCTCGCTGGCGAATTAGCTTTGGAGTTCAGGCGGGGTTTACCAGTGGCCGCCGACATCATTGGCCAGCGTGACGAAGTGCTCAACGCCTGTCGGCGTCAAAGGAAGATTCACCCGCAAAATTCCTTTCAGCGTTCGCGGGAGTTCGCTGTGCTCAACGCCTGTCGGCGTCAAAGGAAGATTCACTTCGTTCGCCATCGCGCGCGTCTTGGACGCTGGCTATGTGCTCAACGCCTGTCGGCGTCAAAGGAAGATTCACGGCATGTGAACCACTCAATCACGCCTTCGCGTGTGCGTGCTCAACGCCTGTCGGCGTCAAAGGAAGATTCACAATTGACGGCCTTGACTCCAACCGAGATCTGTGTGTGCTCAACGCCTGTCGGCGTCAAAGGAAGATTCACGCGGTGTTGGCCGTGGTGCCACCGGCATCGATGACGTGCTCAACGCCTGTCGGCGTCAAAGGAAGATTCACTCGCCGCTGCCAGTCAGGGCCGCTTGAAGGTCATTGTGCTCAACGCCTGTCGGCGTCAAAGGAAGATTCACAGCGGCGGGCGTAGCCCTCGTAGTCCTGGGAGGAATGTGCTCAACGCCTGTCGGCGTCAAAGGAAGATTCACCCCCATAGATAAGACTAAAGTTACCGTTCTTCGTCGTGCTCAACGCCTGTCGGCGTCAAAGGAAGATTCACTCGAGCCGTTACGCGGTGCCACCGTCCGTAGTGGCGTGCTCAACGCCTGTCGGCGTCAAAGGAAGATTCACAAGCAAGAGCTCGCGTCTTTCAAGGTCCGGTTCTGTTTGTGCTCAACGCCTGTCGGCGTCAAAGGAAGATTCACATCACGGATAACGCACTCTGCGCAACTTCTGGATGTGCTCAACGCCTGTCGGCGTCAAAGGAAGATTCACGGGACAACGCGGACGAGTTCGCCAGCAGCCCTTCCTTGTGCTCAACGCCTGTCGGCGTCAAAGGAAGATTCACCTCCCTTCTACGATGGCTTAGGCTCAAGCCCAACGGTGCTCAACGCCTGTCGGCGTCAAAGGAAGATTCACTACGAGACACGCATGAAAACGAGATCCACATGCGGAGTGCTCAACGCCTGTCGGCGTCAAAGGAAGATTCACAGGGTCGGAATTAAGGCACCGCAGGATGTCACTGTCGTGCTCAACGCCTGTCGGCGTCAAAGGAAGATTCACAACGCCAGGCCGTGACGCCTCGATCTGGTCAAGCAGTGCTCAACGCCTGTCGGCGTCAAAGGAAGATTCACGGGGCTCGTAGCGTTCTACGACCTGGGAATGGGATCCGGGCGCAACGCCTGTCGGCGTCAAAGGAAGAGTCACGTAGAGGGTTCCGCGGCCACCCTTGCCGATCTCCAGTGCTCAACGCCTGTCGGCGTCAAAGGAAGATTCACTACTCGGGGAGGTAGCCAAATGTTTCGCAAACATCGTGCTCAACGCCTGTCGGCGTCAAAGGAAGATTCACAGCACCACCACGAACGCATTCAAAGGGCTGTACTTGTGCTCAACGCCTGTCGGCGTCAAAGGAAGATTCACTTGACCCATGCTCCTTCGTTACCGGAGTAAGAATGTGCTCAACGCCTGTCGGCGTCAAAGGAAGATTCACATCGAAGTCTTCATTCCCCTCGAGTACGGCGACAGGTGCTCAACGCCTGTCGGCGTCAAAGGAAGATTCACATCGCTTTGTTCGTGAGCTTCGACAGCGAAACGTGTGCTCAACGCCTGTCGGCGTCAAAGGAAGATTCACGGTGACGTTGGGAATGATGCAATTCTTATAGTTGCACGTGCTCAACGCCTGTCGGCGTCAAAGGAAGATTCACTCTATGAAGGCACTAACAATATCGCAACCGTACGGTGCTCAACGCCTGTCGGCGTCAAAGGAAGATTCACGAGATTTATTTGATCTTGGCAAATTGAATTTGTCAGAAAGGTGCTCAACGCCTGTCGGCGTCAAAGGAAGATTCACTTTCGTCGCTTCGGTCGGTTAGCACTGACGGCTATCGTGCTCAACGCCTGTCGGCGTCAAAGGAAGATTCACCCGAGCGGCGGCAGCGTTAAGGATAGCCATACGTTGTGCTCAACGCCTGTCGGCGTCAAAGGAAGATTCACCATGAATACTTTGGCGACAAGTCCCAAGGGTCTTGTGCTCAACGCCTGTCGGCGTCAAAGGAAGATTCACTTCCTCGCCAAGCTTGCGGGCAACGTCTGTCCAGTGTGCTCAACGCCTGTCGGCGTCAAAGGAAGATTCACACTCACTGCCCGTTGATGGCTCAAAGTTGAACGTGCTCAGTGCTCAACGCCTGTCGGCGTCAAAGGAAGATTCACCTTGCCCCGTGGGCCGATCACATCAAAGAAGGCAAGGTGCTCAACGCCTGTCGGCGTCAAAGGAAGATTCACCGCAGGCATTGCAAGTTGCTTGGACAGCAAGACTTACGCAGCCTCCAGTCATGCATCACGTTAGTTTTCAGGTCGTCATGCATTCTGATTCCATTTTCCTTTCTAATTGCCAAAGAACCAATTACTGTAAGTCCAATATATTGCAGCAGTTGCCAATTTTAAAAGGGGTGTATAGGGTCTGACCAGGAGGGATCGAACCAAGTTCAGCCAAGCACACCACTTGCGGCAATTCAATGCCGTTCTGGTTTACCACGCAGACATCCATGACTTTTGGGGAAGCATACTTCAGTGACATCGAAACCGAGTCTTGACGAGCCCTGCAGGTTGTTGGCGGTTTAGACGATTCGAAAGCTGGGCTGATCTTCAGCCCAGCCAGTTTGATCTTCAGTTGAATGTATGGGCACTTTAGCAGCACATTGCGCGCAAACGGGCATCACCAGAAGGCTATCTACAGAAGCTACGATTTCAGACAGTTCCCATCGCAACTTTTCCAATTGAGGGCGATCGAGCCGACATCGGAACAGGCTGTATTGGACTCGTTCCCCATACGATTCCAACTTGCCAGCGACTTTTCGGAGACGCTTGGCGTCACGAATATCATACGCGATGAGGTACCACATTTTCATGGACAACGTTCCCTGATTTGAAACGCCTTTTAGCGAATACGCATTTTCCCAAACAGCCCGGGGGCGCCGCTCCATTCCTTTTCCAGCAGGCGAACTTCCAATTCGACAAGCCGTGCGTACGACATCGCCTTGCCTGTGTGAGGGTGCTTGGCGGATTCCTGCAGGCGGGCCTCGAAGAGGGCGATGGCTTTTTTTCGCCCAGTGTCCGAAAGCCAGAAGTGCGTGCCAGCTTCGGTAAAATCTTCGGCCGCGTCCCATTGCAGCCGATTCAAGCTGCCAATCAGAGGCATGTCGACCAAGGGGACTCGGAAGATTTCCATAATATCTGAGACCAGTGGTGGTGCGGCGGAACGAGGCTGATGGTAGTAGCCCAGTGCCGGTTCGAGGCCCACGGCGATTACGGTTCGGTGTACCAGGCCGAACAACAACTGGTAGCAATAGCTCAACAGTGCATTGCAGCGATCCTTAGGCGGGTGCTTGGTTCGACCAGCGGGGATCAGACCGGAGGCAACTCGATCGTTGAGCAGGGACGGTACCGCGGCGAAATAACTCTTGGCCGCCATGCCTTCCAGCCCGCGGAGCGAGTCAAGCGACATTGCGGCAGGAAGCTTCCGCAACGTCTCCCGAATACGTTCCAAGGATGTGGAAATAGTCTGCCTTCGTTCCTGATGCCCGCGAGTTGCCCTTAGCAGGTACTTGAGTTGACCTTCCACTTTGGCGCGAACGGTGATGCGGGCCAATTCAAGGCAGCGTCCTTCCTGAGTTAGCCCTTGGTATTGGCGGATTCGCTGCTGCACTCGACCAGGCGAGGCAGTTGTTCCGGCAACGAACCGGCCACCAAATGACATCCACTGAACGGCCACGCCGTGGTATGCGCACAATTGCAGGGCTTGAGTCGTAACTTGACCCGATCCATGGATCACGACCGCATCGATCTGGGCAACAGGGATTGTTTGACGCTGGTCGTCCGTTTTTACGACCAGTGTCTCGCGGCTGCGTGAGAGATAGGCTTGATGATCGGTAACGTGCAACGTTTGTTTCTGGCGATTGGCGGGCAGCGGCACTACTTGTCCCTCGGGAACGTCCCGCGGGTGGCTGCCATCGCCTGCGGCTAATCGTTCTTCTTCTGGCAGGCATACCGGGGCGAGTGAGCAATGTTTGCAAAGTCGCTCGTTTTCTGTGACCGGCGGACGCGTTGTCATATTTTGTAACTGCCGAGCCTGTTGAATTGCCTGGCGAAGATCTTCACGAGCGCGGTCATCGATTTCGATAAAGGCGGTGACGTTGTCGGCGTGATATCGGACGCGGGCCTGTTGCACGGACTCGCCGAGTTCCTCTTCTAGCAGCACGGCATAGGCGATGGCCTGAATCCGGTCACTTGGCCAAGCCAACGGCTGTTTATCCTCGCCTCTCCGACATCGCCCCCGCTTATGTTCATAGGCGACCCAGTTGCCGTCTCGTCGTCGGACGGCGTCAACTTTTCCTTTCAGCCCCCATCGCGTACTAGCGACCTCGAACGAACGCAACTCAGGTGCCTCGTCATCGATGGGTACGCGTTCTACGTGTAGCCGCCGGCCAGCGTAGACGTTGGCGTCGGCCACGTAGATTTCTTCCACCTCTTCCAGGTAGAAAAGCCGCTCGCAGTACAGCAAGGCATGCAACGCCATGACCCGAAGTGGCAGTTCCTCTGAAAATGATGGATTTGTCTCGGCCGTATCAGCTACGAGTTTGGGTTGCGTGGGAGCCATTGCCATGCCTCTTCCGGGACTTGGGAGGTTGGTTCGGAGGAAGGTACGTAAAGATGCGAAATGGTCTGTGATGACTCGGCCCGGTCAATCCACTGCGTTAGACGAAGCACGCGGCCGCCGTGCGTGATTTGCTCGGAATCAGAGACGCGGTTAAGCCAGAAGACTGGGGCAACTTCATCCAAGAGTGTGATCCGGTCCGGCAAGAACGCGTTATCCCCGAGAAACGGAAGGCCGTATCTCGGCTCGTCGAGATCGCCCAGCAGACCACATTCGAGACGCTGCAAGAATGAGGTATCAGCATCAATACCGATGACGGCCTCCAGATTGACAAGAAACTCGCGACGCACTGGGGTGATATTGTATTTGTTTCCCTTCGTGGCTGGTGCATGCTCTTTCCCGGAGGTTCCCACTGGATAGTTGTGCAATTGTTGGAAAGCGGTTGCTTTCGTTGGAAACTTGGGGACCAGGTTCCCAATCTGGTCATTTTGTACCACCGTTCCCAGAGAGAGCTTTACTGGTGGCAGATCGTCACGCATAAGGGTCATCGGCGACTTTCCATCATCTCGTCGGCTTTCAATGCCGGCGAGATTAAGCAGCAGCCCATAAGCGGCGCTATGCGTGATGAAATCCGCCGTAGGACGAAAGCTCCCAGTCTGAAACGATCGGAAGACGGCAAACGGGGCTTTCAGATAGACAAACTTCATCGGCTTTATTCCTCGGAAAATGCAAGCTCACCAACCTTTTCCAACAGCCGCTGCGGGCTTCGTTCAAGCGTTACACCCTTTTGTGCCAACGCAGAGTGTTGTTCTCCGTCCATTTCTTTCACAATCTGACCACCCAGGTAGAACTCTTCCCCTGCCCAGTCGCCCTGCAATAGCCCGTCGATCAGTGCGGGCATCACGTAGCGGCCGGGATGATGTTTGTCTGGCTGAAAGGCATAAGTTTCGTACCCAGCGACTAAGCTGTTGGTAAGCCGGATAACTAAGCTAAGCGGAGCGAATTCAAAGTAGCTGCGTGCATGGTTGCCGGCCACGTTGTTTAGTTGACCGATGGCAGCTAACAGGGCACGCGTCCAATCCGCTTGGGGACGGCATTCTTCCAAGTTCAGCGCAAAGGGGTATTGATAGGCCGTGTAGGCGGTCTCTCGATGCAGCAATTGGGCGTTATCTGCATTCCGGTGAGATTTCGCTTCGTCGGCGGATTTATCCTGGGGTGATTGGGTGAACACCGTATCGTGTCGGTACGGCTCTAACGCGACCGCCATATTCATTCGAAGAACCGAGTCTCGCTTATACTGGAAACGCTTCAGATCGCGCCCTTTGTCCTTAAGTTCTTTTTCGATTTTCTTTCGATCAGCTGAAGAAGCTGCAACCAGCCAGCCCATGAAGAAGTCGTCGGCAAATGTTTCGGCATCGGGATAATCCTGGAATGCGACAGCCGGTTGATCTTCCTGGTTCAGCCGAGTTCGATTGCAGGGCAAGCCGAGTTCAGCGAGTGTTTCACGGATCGCATTTCGTAGGGCCTCTGGCGAAACGAATGCATATTTGAAGCGACCGATTTCGATTTTTTGAATCACGGCGCGATTCTCGGCGCTTTCGCCCCGATAGTTGGCACTCGGTGCGGTTTGCGTGAGGACAGTTCCAAATAGGTTCATTGGGCAGACTCCTGGGTTTTCTTTTTGCTTTCATCCGTTCCGTCCCACAAAAAGGAGTGGGCAGACAACGCGAGCATGGCGAGAGTTTTCACTTTCAGGGGATCAGTCAACAACTGTTGACTGATGTGTAGATATTGTTGTTGATTGAGGTTTTGCGGCACCGAGCAAAGTGTTCCCACAACATAAGACACGATGTCTTGATCATCTCGGCCGCGAAGTGCCAGAAACGTTTCGAGGCACACCTTTTCACGGGCTTTCCGGTACTTGGCCAGGTCGCCCTTTTTCTTCAGATAGTCGTCCCACGTCATTCCATCGCAGCGTTCTGCCGTGCGGTGATTGACATAGGTCTGGGTCAGCCAGTAGACGCGAGCGGCTAGCTCTTGGTCCGGCCCGTCATCGATCATGGAAAGATCTCCTTTCACCTGTTTAAGGTTGTTATTGATAAGCTTAAACTTGAGTTGAACATCTCGGCCAAAGTAGAGCGGGGGATATCCCTGGCGATGCAGAAACACTTCGGCGGGATATTCTCCAAACAACTGATCTGCTCCTGCGTGCCAAGGCAACCTGGCCAGTAGATTCCGGAGTCGCATTTCTCGATACAGATAATTCCATGACTGTTCACGAATTGCGTTGTATTCGTCCAGCACGGACCCTGTTTCGTACAACGTTCCCATGTGCAGGTAATGGGGACTGCCTTTGCCGTACTGAAGCTGCGTGACCACAATTCCAGAAACGCAGCTCGCGATGGGGAACTTGTTCACTCCCTCCGTTACGAGATGAAGTGTAAGGAACTCGAGTCCGGCTTCTTCCGGGATTGAGACCGATGCCTGTGCGGGAAGCGGATTGTTGCCGATCGTATTTGGGGAAAGGCTTGCCAGAAGTCGGGGGTACTGATCGACGAATTCGTCCAGATAACTAACTTCCGGCGTCGCCACCACGTACGCATTCCGCTGAAAACGGAATACGGCTTCCCCTGCCTTCGAAGTGCGTTTGAGCAAGCGAGAAATAAATGGCAACGAAACAATTGGCGCGAAAGTCAGCAAGAATGCAGTTTGTGCGCGATCCTTAAATGGAATCTTGTCAGCGGTTGACGCCTGGGCACCCAGGTAATCGGAAGCTGAAAGAGAGGTAGGTTTGTCTTTTTGAAGCTCGTTCCAAGTCTTCTGCCAATCCCACGTGGCAGGCGGTTTAGCTGAGTCGCTTCGATCTACATACGGCTTGAACTGAGCTGGTGCGCCGGCGCGGATAACATCGCGAATTACGTCGCGCCATAACTTGAGCCAGGGTGGAGGCATTCCTATAGTTTCGAGAAATCTTGCGCGTGGAAATTGCTTGGACTTGGTTTTGTTCTTTCCGTCGGGAACTTCGAGTTCGATCGGCGCGAAGAATTCGTCATACAATTCACGCAGACTTTCTTCCGTGAACTTGAGCGTCACGCCTGTTGCGTTGGGCCCTTCCACGCACTGGGGCAGGTTCTCAACTCCGCTACGACGTAGCGACTCGATCAGCACGAGCAGCCCAGCGAGCCCCGCCTTGTGCTGCGCGGAGGGAAGGTCGTAGAGGTTGTAGTGAATCGTCAGTTCTTGCGTGGTTTTCGTCATGCAGTCGTCTCCGGTTTTCGGGAAAGACCGTAAATTGGCGAGTAAAGATCCGCGTCGACAACCTGCGGAAATTGGCCCACAGTGGCATGAGATTGGACTAAGCGGCGGGGCGCCGGCAATAGCAGCCCGTCGGTCGGCTGTCGGGTCTGACGCAGCCGGGTGAATTCGGAAACATCACTCGAAAGGATCGCCTGGACGGTCATTTCGTTGCTGTCTCGTAGCGATTCCTCGCGAGCGACGGCATAAGGTCCGCATTCCAAAAACGCGGCATATTGCTTTGGCTCTACCTGGTCAGGGCCAAATTGATCCAAAAGTTGCTGCAGTGTTTGCTGGTCAACCGTGCGCCCGTGTAGAGCATCGAGAAATCCATCGGAGCCGCACCAATCCTGCTGGTCGTACGGAAGACGGCACTCCGGCTGGTAGACAAAAACCTTACCGAGTTTGTTGTCACCTGGCCGGGCGGCGCGATTACAACGGCCCATTCTCTGAATGAGACTTGTGATCGGAGCTTCTTCGGTGACCAGAATATCGGCGTCGAGGTCGAGGCTCATTTCACAAACCTGCGTGGTCACTGCCAGCAATGGTCGATCGGAATGCTGAAACCGACTGACAACTTCCTGGTGCCGCTGCTTGCGGTCGCGCAGTGTGAAACCGCTGTGATAGCAGAGTGTCTCGGAGCTTGCAAAACGCCGGGCCACTTCCTGGCAACGTTCAATTGTATTCACCACCCAGAGGATCTTTGCCCCTTCTTGTTGCCTCAGAGCTTGCTGCACAATGGACTCCGCTTCCTCTCTGTTCGGCAGACGTTCTACTTGGTAGCGTAGCATGGACGCGATCGCGGCCAGGTTCTGAAAGTGACTGATATCTTCTGGAAAGGTAGCTAGTCCCAGTTCTGTGAGTTCCACTTGGCGTTGCCGAGGAAGACTCGCAGTCATTGCGAGAACTGGCACGTCAAAGTTGGCCAGGAACGATCTGAAAACAGAAAACAGACTACGGTCGAAACTATGGACTTCGTCGACAACTACGACGCTGTCGGCCAGCATGGGCAAGAGGCAAATCGAGGCGTAACTGTTTTGCATAAATCCTAAAAACTGGTCGACCGTGGCGCTGAAAACTCGCCGATGCCAGTATCCAATTGCAAAAAGCCGGGCTTCCGTTGCGAAACTCTTATCCTTTCGTTTGTCCTCTGGGGTGTCGAACAACCCCTGCATTAGTTCCCAGGGTGCCGTGCCCGTCAGTAGCGAAACATCCGCTTCTGGTGCCCATGATACGTAATCTCGAAAACCCTCGGTGGCCGTCGCACGAGTGGGATAGAGGAAAATTACTCGCCCAACCGGTCGCTTCGATAGTTGCTGCTGAATCCAACGCCAAGCGGCCAAAGTTTTTCCTGATCCGCAAGAGGCCAACAGCAGCGTCCGGGAAGGAAAGGTAGCGGCAGCGTTTTGAAAATCTTGCCACTGAAATGAGTTGTGCTTGCCGGTGATTTGAGCGATGCGAGGACGAATGATGTTTTTCTCGATGTAGTCGCCATCAATCAGTCCCGCCTCACCGAAGGCGGTTTGGAGCCACGATAGCAGCGGCTTGTTTTCCCGAGTCAACCCGGAAGCGGCGCTGTCAGCGACGATCAAAGCTGCCCGCAGTGCCATCAGGATTTTGCGGTAATCGTCCGAACTCTCACTCGCTTTCCGACAAATGCGCCGATCGAGATTGCTCAACAACTGCTTTGTCGCCTTCAAACGGTTGTCCAACGCTTGGCCAGTTGGCCCTGACCCGCGAACCCAAGTTTTTTCGATGTTCGCTTCTGCCAACGTTCGTGGTCCCTTGCAGCCCAGAAGCCGATCAACCTGGGCAACTAACTCCAGGCCTTCTGGCTCGAATGCGATAATCGTGGATTCGCTCAATAGCTTGAAGAGACCTTGGTCTCCCGATTTGAGATGATGCCCAACGATAGCTGCGATCACCAAGTCCGCGCGCCTATCAGAGGCTGTTTCGAGCCACCTGCGGAGCGGCCCCTGCGCTAAGAGCAGGGCCGATAAGTGTTCGTGTCGAAAGACCTGAAATCCGTTATGACGGACAGAATCTTGAAAGCCATTGTTGGCTTTTCCCAAATCGTGCAGCAGCATCGTGGGCACAGCACACTGATAAAACGCTTGCCACTGCTGAGGCGTTAATCGAAAGAAACGACGCCAGCACAATCCTAGGCGAGTCGGTTCCTCCCAAGAACCGAACAGGCAGGCAAACGTCTGCATCACCTCCTGGCTGTGCTCCAGAAGTGTTTTTTGCTGACCGTTTTTAGGCGATTTCGCTAGAAGTTCCATCTCGATCCTCACCCTATTGGAGTGAACAGGCCACAACCCATATGTCGGCGACCGCCGAGCCCCTGAAGTTGTAAGTCGAGTGATTCATCGGCGGAGAGGTTTTCCACCAGAAGTTCATAGCCGACAATCTCTGCCTGCTTTATCCGGAGCGTGCGTCGCTTTCCCAACTTTGAGATTGCCAACTCAGCGCAACCGAGCGATTCCATCTGTTTGCGAACGGCAGCCATGAAGTCCTCCGGTGAGATTCTCCCAGGCTGTTTGCCGGCTACTTTGATTACGACAAGCCGGCTGTATAGCGCCGTGCTCGGCCTCAAGGGGTAAATGTGTGGAGTTCCGATCGCCAGCAAACTTGACTCCACCTGAATTGTGCTGCCAGCTAGGGGCAAAACCTCGGCGATGCGTTCTGCCGGCAACCGGATGGTCAGCCGGCTAGACGGCAGCAGAGAAAGCTGTCGATTACCAACCTGTCGTCCTTGAATAGGATGAATACCAAACTCATTCTCGCAGTGGATATTTGGGAGCATTCGTGACAAGGCACCGAACAAGGAATAACCATGATCTGCGGGAATGGGGGCTTGAGCGGACAAATGAAAGGAAAGGTCAACGTTCACGATTCGTCCTCGCGAGTTACTCTTGTTGCTACTTGTTCGTATACCGCGTTGAGTTGTGTTATTTCGGATTGGATCGTTTCCCGTAATTCAAGAGGTTCCTCGACG
The DNA here is from genome assembly GCA_016124445.1 of bacterium. Classification (GTDB taxonomy): domain Bacteria; phylum Planctomycetota; class Planctomycetia; order Pirellulales; family Pirellulaceae; genus Bremerella. Next base: position 32,898 of record WGNR01000007.1, on the reverse strand, counting down.
ACTGCCTGGGCGCCGAAACTTAGAACCCAGCTTTTCACCTCTTCGAGTGCTGCAATTTCCAGTTCTACCCGCAAGTAGCCATCCTTTTCGCGATGTAGCTGCTGGCTTGCGTGCCAATGATGTTCCTCCACATAGCGTGCTACCTCTGGCGTAAATCGGATGACAACGCGCTGGGGCTCCTCTGCCGAGTGGTAAATTCCCAAGCTGTTCTGAAAGTAATGTTGCAAGTCAAAATCGTGAGGGCGTTGAAACTTCAGAACCTCGATAGTTACCTCTGATATCCGTTCCAGTTTGAATGTCCGGATCATGTTGTGCTGTTGGGAGTGAGCGATGAGGTAAATGGATCCCCGGTGATAAACAAGACCATAGGGATAAACATCATAAGTCAGTGGCTCTGTCGACCTTGCTGACTGATATGTGATGAAGCTAATCCGGCATTCTTCGATGGCGACCATCAGATGGTCGATCACTTCCGCCTGCCGAGAGTAATCGCTTTCACGGAAGCTTGTGCGATGGATTAGACCGGACAATTGGTGTAGGTAAGCGACAGCCGGTTCGCCCAGTGTAGCTTTGATCTTTCGGAACGCACTCTGCGTCGCCTCCCACAAAACGGTACCTGCTAGGGGCTCCAGTAGCATGCGCGAAACATACAGCCCAAGGATTTCACTGAAATCAAACTTCAATGTTGGAGTGGTTGAGTCGGATTTGGCAACCCAATACTTACATCCATGTTCACGTTCCTCGTCCGAAATGGGAAAGCCTAGTCCTTGCAGCAATTCCAAGTCGCGGCGAATAGTCTTCAGCGAGCATTGGTGCTCGTTGGCCAGTTCGCGCACCGTCGCCCCATAACGCCTCGCGCAGAGTGTTCGCAGTACCATCCACTGTCGCTGGAGAGGTTGTAATTTACTCATGGTCTTTTACCCTTGTGTCAAACATGTTAACCAACGGGAGGGTCAGCATATGTCTAACGTGACAGTTGTACACTACGCTTGCCGATTGTTAATTCCTTACTTGAGATAGAAGTCCCAAAGCAATTACGGCGATTAATGGCCACCTCATCATGTCAACATCAGGATTCGAATGTTACAAGCTAGATTGTTACGTCGAAACAACTGTTGGATCTCTGCGCGTGGAACCCCGCATGACGGCAGACCGTTTTTGCTGCCAAATCCGGAGCTTCTGTTGGTCGCCTTTTAGTTTGTCGGCGTAGCTCTCAATTAACTGCGTTGGGGCCGTTTCATCGATCGCTTGCCGCCAAATATTGGCCAAGAACGCGACATGATAATTAAAACTAAGGGCGAGTAACCGAGGCGGAGGTGGGGATGTATCTTTTTGAATATTGCGAGCTAAATTCGGGTCGGTTTTGCGTCAAGTAACATGGTGAAATCGTATTAGCTTTTCGGCTGGTCTCATTTAGCTCTGCCATGGCAAGCGTATGTCGAAGTCGCCTATTCGTGCATCTTGGGCTGCATCTCATAGTCGAGCGTTGAGGCCCGTTTGTTCTCTCAATCGGCTAATTAAAAAGTGGATTTGGAGAACCAAGTGAAACCGAAACGCATCTTCTCAGCTAAATTTTCGACGATTTTGCGTCATAAAACTTGAAGGGAAATCTTAGCCTTCGACGTATTCGCAGATAGAGTGCGTAAGCCTTTTGCATCAAGTGAGTTATGCAGATTTGTCGGGGCATTTGTGGCTTACCAGCATCGACTCTTTGGTGCTTATGCCACCTAGACCGCGTTCCGCATTAGCAAGGGCAATTCTTTTCAATTCCGCTTGCCCTCAATCAAAGCAACATCCCAGAATGCCATCTTCGACAGAGTCAATTCTTTCGCGAATGATGGAGATTCAAAATGGTGGCATGGGAATCAGATGACGGGAAGGTTATTGACCTGCCAGATGAATTGGTTCGTGCAGTTGCCCGACAAGCATCCCTTCAAGCCGACTTGGTAAACGAATCTCTGTTAGCTATGGGATTCTGCCCGAGCAACGAGCATTGTTTTCCGGGAGCTCTTTTACTCGAACTGGGAGCCGTCACCACTCTCAAGCTTTGGGAGCTTCAAGGGGTTGCCGATCATCTACCCGATTTTGTGCCCAGTTTCGAGCAGGCTCGGAACGATTTTGTTACCAGATGCAATCGTGGAAAAGATGCGTTCAGTGATTTTAGGGATACGCCTTTTTCCCATCTCGTCCTGCGTATGTTTATCGACTACTTCGCATGGGAAGGGGGCGATTGCCTGCAGGCATCAATGATTGTTGGCCCTGTCAATGAAGATGAATTCGCTGACTGCATAGCCAGTTTTCTTTGGACGCACCGGCACGAGTTGGAACAGCTTCTCTACGAGGAGTCCAATGACAAAGAAAAAACGTAGTGAACAGGGTAGAGCCCTGTTTTATAGCCGAGATTCAGAGGGTCGGCACGAGCAGACACCTTCGCAGTATGTCCTTTGGGCAATTCGTGAGGCTTCGCAGCATGGTTTAAGGTTTGATGGAACAGCCGTCAAAATCGAGAAAATGCTCCGAGATCAAAGATCTATCGACGGGGATATCTTTTTCGACTACGGCATCAAGGGCAACACAATGTCCCGTGAGGGCCTGGACGCTCTCAGGCGAACCGCCGAGTCGGACATGGAAGTTAGTCATATCCTGATTCCTCGGCGGGATCGCCTTAGCCGACCAGACGATCCAGTTGATGCAGTAGCACTCGAAACAGGTTTGCGGAGACTCGGAATTACGCTGGTCTTTATGTCGGCAACTCTGAAGCCGCTTGGTCCACGGGAACGTCCTGACCTATCGGAGAGCCTGCTCGCCATGATCGATTATGATCGGGCTGGAAAGGATCGTCTGGATTTGGCGCAGAAAATGATCCATACGCAATTAGCCTTGGCCAAAGCTGGTTATTCGACTGGTGGCAATCCACCTTATGGGTTCCGGCGCTGGCTGATCAGGGAAGATGGAACGATGATTCGAGAGCTGGAGCCGGGTGAAATTGTTCGCATGAGCGGACATCATGTGGTTTGGGCTCCAACCCAGGAAGATGAGCTTGAAGTGATTCGGCGGATCCTCGAACTCCTTAAGACGGAAACCGCGTGTCGTGTGGCCAAGACTCTGACAGAAGAGGGTACTCCAACACCGGCAGGGGATCGATACCGAACGGATAATGGAGTGCGTCATAAGCCGAGCGGGGTCTGGCATTCCAACACGGTGACCAATATTGCTCGAAACCCATTGCTACATGCAGTGGTGGAACATGGACACCGATCCATGGGAGATCAGCTTCGGTTGACGCCGGAAGGGCCACGGCCGTTGACAGAAGACGATATCTGTCCGGTTACCCAAAAGCCGCGCGTTGTGCGAAACTCCAGAGAGAATCTGGTTATCGCACCCGCTCTGATCGAACCGGTTGTCGATCCCGACGAGCATCAGGAATTGATCAAAGTTCTCGACGAGAGAGGCGGAACGCAGCGTGGTAAACCACGTTCCCGCGACCCTGATCGCAATCCTTTGGGCTGCCGGGTTTACGACATGGAGTGTGGGTGGCCGATGTATCGATTCCCATACAACGATGCCTTCCGATACAAGTGTGCGCTCTACCAGCAAAGCAGTGGGGCTGAGTGCAACCACAACCAGGTCGATGGAATGGCCGCAGTGCGGTTTGCATTGAGCTGCGTCAAGCAACGACTTCTGTCCCCAACTCTGATGCCAAAGCTGGAGCAGAGACTTCGGCAACTTGCTATGGATGATCAGGGAAATGACAAGTTGGCTAAAGAAGTCTCACGAAAGCGTTCCGAATTAGACGATGCCCGACGCGAAAAGGAGGAGGTAGGGAAAAACTTGGCGCGTGCGAAGAGTGACGCTCAATTTGAAGTTATCTCCCAGGAATTTGAGAATCAAGAGAAGCGAATTCAGGAGTTACAGAAAGAACTGAATCGTTTGGAAAAACAATCGGCTTCGGCCAGCACAGGAAGCGATGATGTTGAGGTAACGCTTGAATTGGTTCGCAAATTGACAAAACTTGCGGATGGCCCGAAGAGCCTGAAGCTGGTTCGACAGCTTTTCGACTTGATTGATGTAAAGCTGTTTCTTAAATTCCAAAAAGTTCAGCCAAAGAAGCGAGTCATCAACCGGCTCGCTTCCGGCGTGCTCACATTCGGATCCACACCGCCCCCGGTTGAGATCTACCGAGGCGCCACCGCCCGGGAGAAAGTCCGGGCACCCAAAGAAACGATCAACTTACCCCCAGAGGGAACTGTTTGTCCCAATGGAGAGAGTAAGTCGTTAGGAAATCGAAGTCGGGGTGACACGATTTGAACGTGTGACCTCTGCGTCCCGAACGATTCTGAGGCTGAGTTTTGGGAGGTTGACGTCATTCTAAGTCTTTATTTTTAAATGGCTTAGATGTCGGATTTGGAGATGCCTTTTTGAAGCCTATCCGAGATACCGTCGGAGATACAAAAGGGGCGAATTCTGGGGAAAAATTCCTCTAAGAACGTCGTAGCTCCATGCGTCATTTGATGCCCCTAGTTTGCACAATTTCTCCTCGAACCATGGTGGTGTTTTGTTCCAACGAGATTGTTCAGGACGCGCCCTGCTGATGCACTTAGGCGCGTCGGACAGGAGCACTTAGAGCATGATCCGGAACGCCGGAGAATAAAGTGCCGTTGTCGTTTGGTCTGGCCGATCTAATACAATGGCGGGGACAGGCACTGTGTCCCGAACAAGTTTTCGCGTATCACTGGGGAGAATTAGGCCAGTTGTAAGTCGTTTCTGATATGCGACTTAAGATCTTGAAAATGTGATACGATTTCGGAAGGCCATGATGATACGATTTGAGAGACTTTTCGAGATACGAAAAGGGGGAGCGGGGGAGCTAAATCGGCCCCCTCTTCTTGCCGCTTAATATGGTTTAGACGCTAGGTTGCTGAACCTTATTGGCGTTGCTTAGGTAGGGAATTCTGGGGGCCTCGCGCATGCCCGCTTGCTCACCTACAGCGGATTATTCATTGCAGGCTGCTGACGGTTTATTGTCCATCACTACCCAATTATCATATGCATGCAATATTATCTCTCACATGGCTTAGTACCAAATTTCGGTGATCTCCAAACATGGCAAACGCCCTCAGGTCCATTCCTTGCACGAATCCGTATTTCGTAATTGGTGTTACGGGTAATCGTGATCCGTACGATCCCGATGCGTTGAGAAAGCATCTACGGAAACTGTTTCAATTTGTAAAGTACGGCCGCAAGGGGCATCCCTATTTTGGCGGCAAGAAGGCAGCGAAGCAGGTGATCAAAGACCTTCGGGATATGCTTCCGGATTTCTCGCAAGTTCTCTCCGAGGCAGACCAATATTCTCAGAAGTCTTCGATTGAGGTTTATGATCGATTCTTTGATAGCTGGCCGGGATTGGGCAATACGCCACTCATGGTAATGAGCAGTTTGGCAAAGGGCGCTGATCAACTGGTAGCAGAGGTCGGCTTGGAATTCGGCGCGAGAATGGTCTATCCGCTCGCGTTTCCGCCGGATCTGCTCACAGGCACCAATGATCCCCTGTGGGCGGTTCATCACGCCCGAATTGAAGAGTTTCGGGACTTCCTTCAACCACCTACGGGAGAGCGTTTTGAGTGCGGACGGCAGGAAGAGTGGTTCGTAGTCGCGATGAAAGAGGAATACGACTACTCCAGGGCGCGACGATATGAACAGTATCGGAACGACATCGTCGACAACAATCGAAGACATCTGCGTTACCAGGCGGCTGGTGAATATATTGCCGCATATAGCCACCTCTTGATTGCGATCTGGGACGAACTTGACGATACAGATTCTGCGGAAGGTACCGCAAGCATCGTCGAAAAAAGAAGAAGCGGCCTGACCCCAGGCTTGTTACCAACGGCGTCCGCACTTTTGCAGCCATCCGATGGCCCAACCTATCATATCCACATTCGTCGAGAAAAACGCAAACTGAAAGAAGGACGTGGAATTGCCAAGAGAAAACAGGAACCTGATTGGTCAGCCCGATGGTTGTTTCCACGGAGCCCAGAGCTACTTGGAAACGGGCCGACTGACATTGATGATTTGAATGTTGAGTGGCAAGCGAAGGGGCTTGCTCAATTCGCGAGTACCGTCGATTTGCTGCAACATTTTGTACTTAACGCAAAGCAGCCAGAGCTCGAAAAGCTCGACAACCACCTGGAAGAGTTTCTTTCTTACGACGGCAGCGAAGTTTCAATTGTTGACAAGGTTAAAGCCACTTCCCCACGGTTGTTCGAAGCCATTCGACGGGTTGCTGGACTGCGGCGACGATCCACTAACCAGCAGTACGAAGAAAAACGGATTCGTGATTACATACTCGGCTTTCTGTTTCTGTTCGCGCTTCTCGCCGCCGGCCTCACTCATACTTTCAATCATTGGCACGCCCAGTTTCATGAAGGACATCATAAAGCCCCGCCATCTCATCAGGAGACGAGTGTTTCAGAAGCCAACGGCATCTCGCCCATTCTTGATAAACATCAAGACGCGCCCAAGGAAGGGGAGCCAGCAGTTCACGACCAAAAGGTGGTGGAGGCTCGATTATTGGATGAATTAAAGGAACTGCAGGCTGAGGAATTGCATGCGGACGCGTTGACATTGCGAATGGACTATTGGATTAGAGCCTTGATGGGGGCGTTTGGGGCATTTTTCGGTATCTGCGCCTTGATCTGTTTTTGGTGGTTCCGACCATTGAGATACGCTGAAAAGTCGGACGACTATCGTGCATTGTCTGAGGCATTGCGAGTCCAAATGATATGGATGATCGCTGGTGTCGGAGAGTCCGTTTCTGCAAATTACTTGCGCCGCCAGCGAGGCGAATTGGCCTGGATTCGCTGGGTGGTGCGCTCCGTTAGCATTCCCTACGAAACTGCTCGTTGGAGTTTTATGGAGCTTTCACCTGACCTGCAAGTCGAGATGTTGCGGTGCGTCGCTTACAACTGGCTGAAAGGGCGTCCGAGTAATGCCCAGGCTAATTACTTTGCTACCAGTCGAAAAAAAGAAGAGACGCGACTCCACTTTTGGCATACGATCGGCAAGATATTGGTGCTGGCCGGGTTGGCCGTCTCGCTGTTTTTTGTAGTCGCCACGCTTGGGCTCGCCATCGGAGCGACCTGGACAGGAGGTGATGCTGCGGGAACGCGTTGGGATTTATTTCACTTCGTCGAGCAATGGAAGTCCTGGCTGTTAATTCCTGCTGGTTTATTTCTCATCACGGTGATTGGGATGATTACCAAAACATTGTGCCACGCGAGTTCGGACAAATGTAATTGGGACGTTATTCGCGATCACGTTTGTCACCACTGGTTCCACAGAATGATTCCCCCAATAAAAACCCAACTCACATCGAACAATCGCTGGATCTATTTTTGGATGATGGCTGGGAACTTTCTATTCTACCTGATTTGGACCTTGCTGATAGCGATCGCAACGGTGACTCTTGCGGCCTGGTTGCCTACGTGGCACGAATTGCTGCCTGGTCTGCAGGCATGGTTAATCATCCTTTCCGCAATACTTCTGCTGTTAGGCAGTCTTTCGATTGTCTGGCCTGAGAGAAACCTTTGCTCTGAACTTCGCTATCAATATGGAACCATGCAATCCGTCTTCGAACTCGCTGCCAACCAGATTATTCCGCAGATTGATGCGTTAGAGCAGGCGCCTGATGAGCAGGAGTTCGCGAAGCGACTACGGACAATCCAAGAAGCACTTTTTGACTTGGGTAAAGAGGCATTAGACGAAAACGCAGAATGGCTCATACTGCATCGGGCAAGGCCGATGGAACCTGTTTTGCCTGGCTAGGACATTCTCGAATAGAGGTGTACTCTCCCGCTTGTTTCGGCCAATGATTCTCCGGTCCGCGAGGCATTGGCGTGATTGCCCGCCGCTGACCGAAAGCCTTGGACAAATGCATAGAAGGCATGCGGTCTCGAGGCTCTCGGAAAGCAGAGACGAGTTGTTAGGCGGGCACTTTATGATTCCGAACCTCACTAAAGGCTTTGGTGTCTCCTGGGGAAACAATATCCACAGCTGAGAATCTTGCACAACGGATGCTTGGCAGAAGTCTTGCGAAGGTGTCGCATAAATCGGGTAGGAAACCCAAACAAACATTTAATAGTTTTGCTGCATGATTCGGCCAAAACGGCATTGAGGTTTTTCCGAGGGATCGTTACTCTACGGCAAATAGCAATACACGCACCGCCGAGAGCGTGATGATCAGACACGGAAGTCGGACAAGTCTGGGAATGTTCTATTCCGCTCCGCAGGAGGGCATTGAGGACCTTTCTGCGATGATTTGTCTTCCATCTCTCTGGAAGATTCAAGGCCCAGGTTGGAATGGCCATGCAGCCGTATTTGGCGATGGTTGGGGCTCGATAGGCCTAGCTGAGAGTTCAAGGGAAAAGTGCCGCGTTTTTGCGGATCTTCGCCGTGACTCCGTATCGAATACCAAATACCTGTATTATGTGGTTTTCGTTAACTACAATGAGCTAGGTTTAAGGAGGAGGCTCGAGTTCAGGGCTTCTCCTAACAATCTCCCCCCGCAAACGAATTACACATTAGGGGGTACATCATGAACGAACAACTTGTGCTTGAATTCGAGGTCAATTGGGAAGGCGAACCTGTGGTCGGTAGCCACGGGATTTTGAATGTTCAGATCGAAACGCCGACCGCGCTACCCTTTGAAGATGATCGGCAACTCAAGGTAGTGGTCACAACGAATCACCTGGGCATCGAGCCCGACTTCGCCAATATTCCAATGCGGGAAGACGTCAAACACAAATTGGATTTCGCCCTGACGGCAGAGAAGGGAGGTCAAGCTCACTTCACCGTTGCTGTGTTTTTCGGCGCGGACCTGATCGTTAGCGCAGACGGAGAGTTCCCGGTGAAGAAAGGGCGATCGAATCGCTCGGTAGCTTAGTGGGAAGTTGAAACGTCGCCACTAAAGTGATAGAAGAGCCCTTCAATTCGCGGCTCACCGTTGTCGTCGACATGTCTTTTTCTCGCCTCTCGTAATGCTGATGGAGCAGTGATATGCCCATCTGAAACGGCATCGAAGTAGTGATCAGCAAACGTGCTTGCTTGGTCAATAGTGAGATCGATCGACGGCACGATAAACGACGATTTATCCGGAGGCGATCCGCAAAGATGGCCGAGCAAGTTAGATTCTTGATATCGGTGTATGCCACAATCAACGCAGTTGACAAATAGAAAGAACGGACGTCCTCCGTATGACGGTCGATCGCTTACGTAGTATTGCTTACCACCTGGATCTTCTGGGGCGACGGTACTGAAGTTTTCTTTCTTCAGGATTTGTCCATCCGCGATCTGGATCCACTCGTCGTCACTGCTTCCACCAACATCACCGGCATTGCATACATAAAACTGCCCTGCTTTGGGCAATTGTTGCAGGAGCGTCGGAACATCGACGATCGAAAAATAGGTGTTGACGAGAGCTTTGGGAACGTGCAACTGTTCTGAAACAAGGAGGGGGACTGACGCCTTGGGCGACATGGACACCGGCTGATAACGTCGCTCGGCCAATTTAAAACGCAATCCCCAGAACGAATCCATGGTGGGGTCGTCTTTCCAGGACTTTGTTCTCAGGATGCTCCATGGGAACAAGATAGAGAAGCGAGAACTGATTCTCGACAATTCGATCGTAATTCGGGCATCTTCGTTTCGCTCGACAAATTCTAAAAGCCGCTCTTGTGGGCTTTCGTCTTCCGTACCAGATGTACGACTCAATAGCGTAGCGAGAGTTTTCGCTCCTAGGTTGGCAAGTTGTTCCTTGGGATTCTCACTGGCGAGATAGCCGACCGCATCTCTTCGCCATTCGACCAGTTGTCCAAGCAATTCGTTGGAACGAGTCACCACTCCGTTTGTATCAGAGCGGTTGATGGGAGGTGATACAACTACGAATAGATCATTCCCTTTTCCAAAAATGGCGATCGTCACATCGGACATTTCAACCGGAGGGACATAACCAGCTATCCGGCTCTTTGCGAATTTCATATCGGCTGTTTTCCTCGACCTATCTGTGGCTTTCGCTTACGTCAAACTCCGCCTCTTCCGATAGCACCAGGTCTGCATTGCGGAAGACCATTATTGCCAGATACGCATTCTTCGTATTTTCAGGGATAACAACAAAGTCTCTGCAGACACGCTGATCCTGAGGGAATGGCATGTCCCATACTTCGGGGAAAATCTTCGCGTTTTGGGCATATAAACAGACTCTCAGCGTGTTCGCGTTCGTCTTGAAGTCATCGTCAAATGTCGAGGAGAAATGAAAAGCAACTCGGACCACGTTGGGAACACCAGCGGACAGGAAGTCGTTCTCTGTCAAAACCACCGGATCCATTTCGACCTGATTGGCCGACATCGAACTGCGGTCCGCTTTCGATATTGGGTCGAATGCAAGCAATGCAATGTGATCAGGTAAACCACTTTGCTCGCTGAGTGCTCGATCGAATTCTTCGATCAGAATATTCTTGCGATCCTGATTCAAGCTTTCGCCACTTAGTAGCTTTCTCACATCTACGAGAAGAGGCTTTCCCGATTCTGCGGGCAACTTCGCCATTTGGATGAGACCCTGAAGCCAGGTCTTGGATAGTTCTTTACCAGCGACTGAAACTCCAGTTTCATCATCTAAGTAAAAGACTCTCTCCAGGTTTTGAAGCAATTCGTTTATCAGATCAACGTCAGAAAGGCCGTCCGGTTCTGAAAGAGGAATATCCGTATGCATTTCTGGCATATGGTTGGAAATGACTTCGGGCAAGATTTCATCGGGCTTGACCATGTCTGCCTCTTGAGCTGCCACCTGTCCGCTAAGTTGACGACCAATCAGATTTGTCGCACCTTCGGAAGAGTGAACGGATCGGGTTTCAGAGGTCTCCCCAGCCACTTCGACTTGGGAGGCTAATTTGGCACCTGGACCGTAAAGTTGGGCAGCCAGTTTTCGACCAGGACCGAGAATCTGCCCCATCAACAACGAGAGTTGTTCGGCGCGGTTGGGCCACTTGCTGATGGCTTTGACCGAATCAGGATTCAGTGATTCGCCATCCATGACTCCTCCCTTGGCGGTAAAGCCAGGGAATTCGTCATCCTCGTTCAGCTTTACGATCTCTTTGGCCAGGTCGACGAAGTCTTCGCCTCCCCAAACCAAAGCGGCACTGCCTTCCATACCATCGAATGCCGGAGCGAGCGACGTTCCTTCGCAGGCCTTGGCAGCCAGCGTACGACGCACGACCATCAGGCTCAGACCTTTTTCGCGGAGCTGTTTGCGGACCAGGTAAGTCTTTTCCGCATTCATGCCCACAACGTCAACCACCAGCAGGTCGTTGACCCCTTCCAGCCGCTTGGATAGGTCGGTGATTACCAAGTTTTTCAGATACCTACTCATAGGCCGCTCTAGCTCAAGAAGCACCGAGGATGTTTTGGTAATCGGGGAGTACCAGACGCTAGTCAAACTCTAGCAAATTAGCAAAAGACCGCAGGCGATCGACCCTCATAAAACGTGTTAGAATAATGTTCTAAATCTTCACTGTAAAGTAGATTCAATACATAAGTTGCAGTGATTTTGCAATGACAACCCAAGCTGTGCCGATTAGCCAAGACGCGTTGCTGTTTGAAACCGGGGTTGTACGGAACGAACTATGAGCCTTTGGCAAAAAGACCAATACGAATTCCCGTTCTTTCATCGGCCTCCTTGGCGTTCATCCCAGTTCGAAACGCCGCGGTGCATTGATCGGGCTTATTTGCCCACGATCCTCCTCGGACGACCCGTGGGCTATCGGCGGTATTAGAAAGATCGTGCCGCATCGTCGGCACCGCCATCCCGTCAATCCAGTATCGATAGGCAAAAGGATCCCAATGGTCGCGGCACCACTCCCGAACATTGCCATGCATGTCATAAAGGCCATGATTTGGACGTTTTAGCCCGACTGGCTTTGTGCCACGCAGTTGACTATCGCCAATCCATCCCATCTCTTGAAGGGCGGCCTTGCCATCTCCCAGGCCGCAATCCAACTCTGCGTCTCCGATGCAAGCAAATTCCCAGTGGGCCTCTGTGGGCAGGTCAACCCAATAACCATCTAGATCAGCTATGCAGACCTGATTCAACCATTGGCAAAACTCACGTGCTTGGTGCCAGGATACCGAGTCAACGGGATAGAATTCACTTCCAGACCAGACGTTTTGATGGGTAACGCCAGGGTTAGCGAATTTCCATTCCTCAAACTGGTGCTGAGTGACTGGGAATACGCCCAAGTAGAACTTCGCCGGGATATAAACCTCATGAATAGGTTCCGAAGTATGGTATGCTCCCCGCGTTCCCATGCGAAACGAACCTCCCGCGATCTCTTTGAAATGGATTGGGGTACCATTCGGTAGAAGTAGATGTTTGTCTGAGTTGGATTCTACTTTAGCCCAAACAAGTTGCGGAGCCAGTTCGGCATGCCAGTTTTGCAAATATGCCTCACTTATACCTTTCATCAGGGAGACCTGTTTGAACGAATGCCCATTCTCAACGATCAACCGCACTGCGTCTTCTTTGAGTTGATCGCTATCGGTGTTCCTCTTTCCGTTCACTTGTTTGTCCGTCCTCTGGGCTGCCTCTCAAGCGAACGAGATTCCTAGCTCCCGCCAGTTTTCAAAAGCCAACTCGTCTGCCTGCCCGGCATTATTCTGAGACTCGCGTTTTTACCATCTTGGCCACTTGCGATTCTACCACTAACCCTGTGCCATTTTGCGCAGAAAATTCAGGTCGTTGTCGCTCACAGATGTAAGGAGATCCTGCTTACGATCCGGGTCTGTCTCGCTGGAAATCGCTTCAAGATAAAGCTGAATCGCTCGAGTGTGTTGGTTTGCATGTAAAGCTCGCTTGGCAAAGTAGACTAGTACCTTCGAGCTCTTGGTAAATTGTGCGATTTCTTCCGTCCACTTGGTGAGTTCATCAGGCGTCGGCGTCAATGCGATTCGTTCAATTGACCAGTTCTGTAGCTTCTTGATTAGACCCTCGAATCGCTGTTTGTTCGCTACGAGATCCATCCAAGGCTTGTGGGCAAATTCGTCACTACATACATATTTAGAGTAGATTTCACGGTCACTGATTGTTGGAGTGCTAATCCTTCGAAGTGGTGCTGAAATGGCGTTCGGGAGTAATTTGCAAATCAAATCCATTGGTTGCCACAACTTTCGATTGGAATCGGATTGGATATCCCTCTTGAGCCTTTTTGCGAATTCATCAAGCTTTGTTTCCCAGTAAATCTTAAAGCGGCGTTGTCTCTGGGCAACTTCACCCGCGTGGACCGACTGTGAAAAGATTGCCTCAGAGAATGTGGCCAAACGTGCTTGGTTGGTGTCAAGCGTTCCGTCAGGCGGCATACGTTCGAGGACCTTCATGAACTCATACATGCACCATTCCGATTCGTAGTACTTCCAGCTTAGAAAAACGATGATGTAGTCACGTGACATGAGAAAGTTTAAAAACTTTGCTCGATCGCTCGCTCGATTGGCATAGTTGCGTTGCTGCTCTGAACGATATTCGTCCACCTTAAACTGCATTCGTCGCAAAGTGGTTGCCAGTGCGCGAGGCCACTTCTCGATAGAATCGTCAGGAAGTTCTTCCCATCTCAAGTTGGGGTCTTGGCCATCTCCTGCGAAGGATATGCTGATCTCGACCGCGGTCGCTTGGGGCTCTGTTGGCGAGTGGGCATCAATAGTGTCTGGATCAAAGAGAGCTCGATGGCCTCTTGACGGACTGGGCGATGTATCATCGGGGACGTCTAGCTTTTCAAGCACAGATAGTTTTGACTCGATATCGCGGCGGACCCCGTGGAATCCTATTAGATCGCGACATTGCTTTAGTATCGCCCGGAGGAAGCTGTGGTCAGGTCCATACTGAGTGAAAGTTAGCTTGCCGCCGTAGCTGTCCTCCGCACGTGGCTGCCAGTCTAAGTGCACAAATGTGAGGCTTGTGATCCAATCACCCTGTCGATAGGACTGAAATTGGGCACCCCATCTCCAAAAAAGTGGGGCACGTCGCCATTTTTGGCCTAATTGAATCAAAAGCTGTGTGATGGAACTGCGGCTAAGGGACGAGTCTTCGAGAACAATGGATTCTCCTGTCTTTGCGATCCCCAAACGATGGTCTTCGGCTTCACGTTGGACTTCATCAGCTCGACGTAGTGCACTTGGAGTGAGGTAGCACGTTTCAGGCTTGCCAGAGTCCTGTCGCGTTAAAAGAGTAAAGCAAATATCGCAAGCTTTCATGAACTCCAGGAAAATTGCTTGTTCATCAGAGTTGTAGCCTTGTTCGTTCCAGGCCCAGTTTCCCAAGTCTGATGCCGTAAATCTTCCTCGGCGATCCTTTAGCTGCTGCCAACACCGCTGTCGGTGAAAAACCGTGTAGATTCCTTCAATCGACCAACGTTGATCCAGAATGATTTGATTCGGCATCTGCAGTTCATTGAAGTAGACGAAACCACTTTTGTGAAAGAAGTCTAGCAAGAGGCTTGGATTCTCTGCGTAGTGGCCACAGCCACAGATTTTGATGACTAAACGATCGAAGTAGGTCCGTGGAATGCAAGGGCGGGGTGGGGCGATTCGATACCCCTTTTTTTGGCTTTCAGTGATAGCCCTTTGATTGCGGTCCTTGATTCTCTGAAGAAACCTTTTCACCGCCATTGGCCGGGTACCAAGTTTTTTCCGCTGAGACGGTGATAGAATCTTGGCTATTTCACTCGAAAGCCACTGTCTTAATTGGTCGAATCCGATGTTGGGATTCTTTGCGGATAGGTTAACGGACCCAGGGAGGGCCTTTGTTTGGGTAGCAGAACCAGGCTCTGAGTCGCGGTCATACTTAGTATTTACGATCAAAACGGGAGGTGGCTTATTGGTTCCTGGGGCATCACCGAGCGATGCGACGAATTCCTGCCAGTAATTCAGATTTCGACGGAAATCGTCCGATTCGAATTCTGGGTTTTGCGATTCGGCGTCGGACTTCAAGTCGTGGCCATCGCCATGGAAAGTTTGGCAAATGAGAAAAATGGCATCACTCTGAAGAAACAGGCGATGAGTATTGTGATAAATATCCTGTCCGGCAAAATCCCAGATGTGAAGCGTTGCCTCTTTTGGACCGCTTTGAGAATCGATCGACGGGATATTGATTTTCGTTTCCCATAGTTGGATGCCATGAGTTGAGTCTTCGGTTTCGTCAAAACGATCATCGACGAGGCGCCGCGCGAGAGACGTTTTACCGCAACGACTCTCTCCCAATAGGATGACTTTGATTTCGTCATCGACTGGGCTCTCAAGGTTCAGATTGGAATCTCGATCTAGCTCGTTGAGATAGGCCTGAACAGGCCCGGCGACGTTCGTCGAGCAGTTTTCGCCAAAAAGGCTGGCAGGTAGATTGACGCCCGAGCCGAATAGAATGAGGGTTCTCAACCCTGCCGGTATTCTTGGTAGCTCTTGCAGGCTGCGTGTACCACAGAGGTCGAGATACTGTAGCTTTTCCGGGAAAGAGGCGGGTAGACTTTCAACGCGATTGGACTCTCTTAGACCTAGGCGCTTAAGGTTTGGTGGCCATGTGGCGGCCAAAGAAGTAAGCCCTTCGCATAGATTAAGCTCAATTCTCTCGAGAGATGATGGCCAAGATGCAATGGATGCCAATTGCGGACAATCGGATAGATCGATTCTTCGCATGCACGAAGCATTGCTTTGGACCGCTTCAAAAAAAGCTGGGCTGATTTTGGGGCATCCACGAAAACTTGCATCGGTCAATTGCGAGAATTGATCGTGATAGTTTCCTGTGACGCGAGCCAGGGGGCAGTCCTCGATAACCAACGTCTTGAGATTAGATGGCAAGGATTGAATCCGATTCAATTGCTCGCAGCCGCGAATATCAAGGCATTCTAGGGAGAGAGGTAGTTCGGGAATGGCCTCAAGGTCTTTTATCCGCCACAGGTAAAGATGGGTCACCGCGGGAAAACAAATTGCAAAATCATCAGGAATCTTAACTTCTGGCCGATTGTTCTCGTTACCGAAGTCTAAGTTGCCAATAACAATTTTCTTAATCTCATATTCAGGTTTCTCAACATAGGTATTCCAGGAAAATGGTTCTCGCTTTGGGTGAATCCAATGCTTGCCATCGTTGGTGAATAGAGCGATTGGCTGATTTGAAAGATGCTTTGAGTTCAAGCTGTGATCCTCGGAAAAGCCTTCAATGGAAGCGTGACCGTGAGCATTCTGGCTCATCATCTACTGCGATCTACGAAAACACAACCTTCTGTTGCGAGTTTCGCTGTTAAGTCGTCAAGCATCTAAGAATTGAACAGAGGACGAAGTTACCCAGCCGAGTGGGGCAAACTAGACCCAGGCCCGCTTGTCCTACCACCTTTTCTCTCGCCTCAGCCGCTCGAGCTCGTCAGCGACCATTTCCGCAAAGATATGATGGCACTCAGCGCTAGGATGTACGTCGAACTCACTCGCTGGGAAACTGCGGTCTCGGTATTTTTCAAGGAATGGCTTCAACGCAATAAAATCGACGCCTTCACTTTCAAAAATCGACTCCGTAAACTCCGCCATCTTCCAGGTCTCTGGGTCATTTGGAAACTGTGTAAAGAACACTACAACCAATAGAGTATCGCGTTGACGGCACTCCACTTGTATTTCTCGCAATGCCTTACGAAAGCGTTTTGCATAGTGAGCCTTCTCTCGAATATCACTCGCTGTTCTATTTTCATAAGACATATAAGGGGCGAAATAATCACTAATGGTTGCGGCATAAACGACGACTTCGGGATTCAGTTCTCGGCACTTCGTCCTGAGTACATCGCGAACGTCTTCGATTTCGGACCCTGGCCTAGCGACGTTTAGGGCTTCGATCGGCATCCCTCTTTTCAAACAGATTCGCTCGATTTCGGCACTTAATACTTGATCTGCTTCTACGCATTGCCCGAAGGCATAAGAATCGCCTAGGACGACAATTCTCGGGACGCCATCTGTCTTCGCCGGAAACGGCCTGGATCTTCTGAACCCCTCTTTGTCCACCTCATGCAGAATACCGTGGGAATAGTACGACCACTCCGTCGGCAACTCAGCGCGAATTGACCTAGTGAGACCCTCGCCCATCGTTTCAGGAATAGTCCCATGATCGTTAGCCAAGGGAATTTGTGTTCGCCAATGCTCGGGCACAACCGGAAATAAATCAGGCCACTTGAGCGTCTCTGCCACGAAAACGAGTGCGATGAAAGCCATAAAAACCGAACCCGCCGAAACTCTTACGGAGCTTCCCCAGGTGAAAGCTCGTTCATTTTCGCGTACAAGGGTTCGTATCGGCGACTCGAACGCAAAATACGATGCACACGCCAATCCCAGAGTTAATGCGACCGCCAAGATGGCGAGAGCGAGCGAAGCCTGATTGATTCCATTCGTCAGCCCCAGAGCCACGTAGATTGGTAGATGAAAGAGGTATGCGCCGTAGCTTATTTTTCCAAGCCATCGAAGCACTTGAATACGGCCGAGCCAGGGTGTAAGCAGTGTGATCGCGAAGATTGCGGCGCAGCACAAATGCAGCATCGTCCCTGCAAGATACCGCTCTAACCCAGCTGCGATGGGTAATCTGATCGTTACAAGCCAATAAGGAAGCACCACTCCCAACACGACCATGGCGATGATCCCGTGCAGCCTAACGGCCCAAGGTCTACTAATCGAGAGCGGTCTCAGCAGCCAATTCTCGTGCAATGCAATCAATGAGCCACAACTCAGCCCAACCAATTGCGTTGGCGTTAATCGCCCAAGCATTCCTTCGATTGCCTGCGGTTGCAAGTCACGAACCTCCAGTCCCCAAGCACATCCCCATGTAATAAGAGGTGTCGCAAAAATGCAGCCAAGCGGAATCCATCGCACTACTTTCAAAGGGATCAGCCAGACAAGAACCGGCCAAGTCCAATAATATTGCTCCTCGACGCACAGGCTCCAGGTATGAGCGATAGGAGAAGTTAACCCATCTCCGTGCGCGACGGCGAAATACTCTCGAGAACTGGAAACGAAAAACAGGTTAAACGAGAACGTTGCGGGCCAGACAATGTGAATTCCAGGCCATGCAACGGCAATCACAAATAGTGTCAAGTAATAAACAGGCAGAATTCTCGCCGCCCGATGGTTATAGAACTCATTGAGCCCCTGTCGGTCTTGCTTTAGCCTGATTAGGATCCTGGTAATCAAGTATCCCGAAAGCACGAAAAACAAGCCGACCCCTAGGGTACCTAGGCAAACAGGTATGGGGGCGAGAGCAGGCACCTGATTCAAATGGGCAAGCAATACCAGCAGGCATGCAACTCCCCGCAATGTATCCAACTGCGGAAGGTAACTTGATTCTGAAACATTGGGTTTTTCATGCCGGTCAGAATTCGCCATTGCACCGCGTATTTCCCATATTTTGCGTTGGGCTATCGGCTCTCTTGCCTAGGGCAATGTGTCGTCATCGCGCGGGCCAATTTAGACAATCGATGATAGTGCCTTTTTTAATTGCAATCGACTAAACCTCTAGTATAAATGAGCAAATCATATTGCTTGACACAAGCACCTTTGACGACGTTTTCTAGCTAATTCTTTCCGGACTCTTGCCTATGAGCCACAGACCCGCTCAACGTCCGTTTCGCATCGCATTTTCGTTAGCCGGCGAGCAGAAAAATCTAGTCAAGCCGATCAGTGATGCGTTAAAAGAGCGACTCGATCCGTCGCAACTCGCTACGGGAGAGCGTTCTCGCGTTTTCTTCTACCCCGATGAAGATACCGTTGGGGCGAGGTCCGATACGTTCCGCAGCATTTACAAGGATGAGCGGACACTCCTTATCCCATGCATCTCGGAAGAGTATGGCAACAAGAGATGGACAAATTTCGAGTGGCGTATTATCCGGCAGTTGCTATTCCTGCCCACGTCCGATGATGAGCCCAAAGATGACCTCGGCGTGCCACTTCGATTCCTACGGATATATCCGATACGTGTCGGCAAAGGGGACGTTCCCGGCCTCCCAGAGGATGCAATTAGCGCGGTGGTAACCTCAGTTGAGAAAATCGTCGACCAGATCGTCGCTCGCATCGAACTTTTGGAGCATCATTATCGAGACATTCCCTTTAACGACACGCCCATGCATGTTGACCTGGAACATTGCATTTATTTGGCGGATTGCCCGGCCGAAATGAGAATTCGTGATGCCGTGCCGAGTCGTCAGCAGGTTAAGGAGCACTTAGAGAAACATTGCTGGAGGGTACTGCCAGATCATGATTTTGAAACTGACAAGATTGATGCCACGGAAGAGCTGAAGGCAATGCTTAAATGCAGCGTTTTTATTCAGTTGCTCGGACGAGACGACATGAATCGAGAGGGAACGGACGAATTTCTCTACGAGACGGCTGTTAAGCTTGGCCTGCGTACCTTGCGATTCTGTCCAGCAACGGAATATGGAGAAAACATTTCCGAGCGAGATCGCTTTATTAGGGGTGCCGACGTGTTTCGAAACAACTTTCGAGAGTTCCTCGGCACAATCACACGCCTACTTGGAAAAATCAGGAACAACCAGGTGTTCGATTGCGCGATGGCGCAACCCGTGGTACAAGTCGCGATCCCAACAAGGGACAAGTATTCCATTTTCGACATGCTACTTGAGGTCTTAGAATCTGATCACGACTTTCGACTTGAGCCAAGACAAATCGACTCACTTAAAGACGCAATCGATACCGAACTGAATGTTGAGAAGCTTCATGGACTCGTAATCGCGTGTAATAGAGATTCGATCGACACATCTAAAAATTCCCCGGCAATGTCTGATGATTTTCTGACAGTCGTCCGGTTGATACAAAGTCGATACCACCAAATGGAGAGACACGATCGGTTTCCGCCAATTGCGATCGCGTTCTGGCCTCCAACAGAAGCGGAGAACCCATTTACAATACTTCGCCTCAGACTGCCTCAATATGTTTATCAGATTACGGTCGAAGATTCTTGCAGTTTTAATGCCTTTTGTGATCGTATTCGAGTGTATATCCAGTGATTGATAAGCCTCCCAAACCCATCTCTCCATTCGTTGGCATTCGTCCTTTCTGTGCGAGCGACAACTTCGTTTTCTTCGGCCGGGAGCAACATACTGTTGCCCTTCTGGGGCGGCTCGATAAATCTCCGTTCGTGGCCGTCGTTGGGTCCAGCGGATGCGGCAAATCTTCCCTCGTGCATGCAGGGCTAATTCCCGCGCTTAACCGTGGCTATCTGCTGGACTGCGAAGACTGGCAAGTCTACCGAATGACGCCAGGTCGACGTCCCTATCTACGCCTTCTCCGAACGCTGGACCGCGGACCATCTTCCGACACTGGCAGTGAGCATGTTGACGACATTGAACCAACTAAAGAGGAGCGGGAGCGGCTCGCTGATATCCTGCTTTGTGAGCAAACGCCTCGAGCGATACTTCAGGCATCAGGCAAGCTGGCAGACAAGCCGGTACTGATTCTGGTAGACCAGTTTGAGGAATTGTTTCGTTTTCGACGAAGGCTTAGTGATGACAAGCAAAGAGAACTTGACGACTTGCGCCATGAGGCTTCGATGTTCGCCAAGATGCTGATCTCCGGAGACTTCGATAGTGATCCGCCAATTCGAGTCATTGTTACGATGCGATCCGATTTTATTGGAGACTGCGACGCATTTCTGGGGTTGCCAGAGGCCGTCAGCAGGAATCAGTTTTTGATTCCACGTTTGAATCGAGAACAACTCACGGACGCGATTGAATCCCCTGCCAAACGAAGTACTCGCGGATACTTCCCTTTCACCTTTCAACAGCACCTCGTCAATCACATCATCAATGAAGCAGGCGATCGACCGGACCACTTGCCACTCGCGCAGCACGCGCTGCTGCGGGCCTGGCAGCGGATGATCGATTCTGGATCCGAAGATTTGACATACGATCATTACGATGCCGCGGGCGGTGTCAAAGGATCCTTGTCACAGCACGCTGATGAGATTTTCCAGAACCATCTGAGGGACCCGGGTGACGAACTGATAGCCAAGAGGATGTTCCTGCTTTTATGCGACTCAGGCTCTGAGGGACAATTGATCCGGCGACAGCCAACCGTCAAGGAGGTCATGTCGGTCACCGGGGCGAGCCTGGCGAAGGTAATGTCAATCGTCCAATGTTTTCAGAGAGAGGATTGCACATTTATACTTCCACTTGTCTCTAAAGGGCATTTCACTGAGGAGACCCATCTTGATGTCTGCCATGAGGCGCTTCTGCGGAACTGGGAACAGCTAAGGAAGTGGCGCGAAGTTGAAGAACGACATGTCGCTTCCTATCGTCAGTTTCAAGACTATCTGGATGCCAAAGAAAAGGTCCTGAAGGGAAAACTACTTACGCGAGCCATTGAATGGCGTAACGAACTCAACCCCAACTCCGCATGGGCCGAGAGGTATGATGCTGGTCGAAGCGTTGACCGGGCCACGTTCGATGATGTCATCCGGATGATCGATCGAAGTCGTCGGCAACGGTTTATTGTTGGGTTCTCGTATGCGGCAATAAGTGGCATTATCATCTTGGGAATAATTTGGGTAACTGTCGTCTACATCGGTCTGTTGCAACGCGTTAAAACAGCGCGCGTCACGAATTACTCTCGGACCATTGGAAGCACGGAATCCGTTTTTGCCCCCTCAGGCGAAAGGGACAGTCTTTGGGAGGTCGCTGCGATCGAACCTGCCCAAGTCGAAGTCCGCAAGGAGTTGCTTGAAAGGTGGATGGAAGATGCTGACAAGCTACAAGGAGGGGTCCGCCGTCAGGCCCAGGGCCTGCGGGCAGCCTTGGGGCTAAATCTGTCTCTGCGTCAGAACTTACAACGAAAGGCGTATGGGCTCGTGGGGACCCCAACCTCCCCCAGTCGTTTTTCAGAGCGAGATTTCCTGAGCGAACTCGATCCCGACGCGACGGCAACAAAGAAAATTGCCGAAAGTTGCTTTGCCAAGTCGATCAATTACTTGGTAAGCAATGCAAATTCCTACAACGATGTTGCCATGCAACAGGCCGTTGGCGTGATTCGCCAAACGTCGCCATTAGTCACAGAAGAAACGCTTGGTAATGCCGGCGAAATACTCGTTCGGAATTTGGATGGCGCCCCTTACATCCGTGCTGATCAGGTGGAAGGAACAATTGTATTGTCAGGCCACTTACCGGAAGATGCGCGGCGATCGCTGTTGATTCGGGTATTCAAAGTCTTACTCGTTCATCCACATAATTACCAAAGTCGCAACCAAATGCGGAGATTGCTCTCGGTATTGCCACCGAGCAATCAGGCAAATGAACTATCTCAAGTACTTGAATGCTTCGTCACCGTTGCCATTTCACCCATAGATCCAGAAGGCAGCGTGCCTAGTTTTTTCAAAGGCGAAGTTCAACAGCAACTGGTAACTTCTGAAAACGAATGCAACATGATTGCTAATCGGCTAATGCGCCGCCTTGAGGACCCAGCAAATCTTTCGCAATCGCAGGCAGACTTGCTCCGCGTCCTATTTGAATACCTTGCTCCACGACTATCAGCCGCTACCGCCGATGACATTGCAGCTCGTCTGTTCGTGGCTATGCAATCTCCTGCCAATCCCCCGTCCGAGAACTTGCGGTCGCTCTTAGCCTCCGCTCTGCTCGCTGTTTCCAACGAGACGTCAACCGTCGGTGCGAGGTCCCTCTCTCAGCAAATCACCGATACTTTGCTCGACAAAGAAAAGAAATCTACTTTGCTAGATCGCAATCTTTGCTTGATCCTACCGCTTTTAATTCAACATCTTGACCCACCAGAGGTTGATGAAATCGCGCTTCGCATTGAACAGTTCCTGGTCAAAAATCCAGAGAATAATCTCAAAACAAGGCTCCAGGTGAGCCGTGCGCTCGCTGCCATTTCACTGTATTGCTCAGACGAATGCTTCAAGCAATTCGCGTCCACCGAAGTCGACCGTTTGATCCAATTTTACGGAGATGACAAACGGATTGATGGGAGTGACTTAGCCTGGATTGACAATGGCTTGGCAGATCTCGCCATCAACTTGTCTGACGAACTCCGTGACCATACAAGTAATCAACTTTTGGAATTGCTGAAGACCAGCAACTGGTCGACTGCGGAGCCAATCGAAAGTATTGACACCGTGCTCTTACGACTTGCTCAAAGGATGCCGGCTGAAGAAGCTAACACGCTGGCGGAATCCCTATTTGACCTTTCTCAAGCACATTTCGCAGACAATCTCGCGCAAGAGGTAGAGTTGCTATTCACAACATCCAAGATCGTGAATTTGTTATCGACTGGCAAAGATAAAATTCTGGCCAGAAAAATCATGGAGCACCTTTCAGTAACCCTGCTTAGGACCGCCAATACGGATCCAACCCTTCTAACGAAGATCGACAATACATTGAAGGAATTGGCGTGGTGCCTAAACACAGATGATGCTAACCGAAACTTTGAAGAATTATTGGGCGCTTTGATTACGCAAGAAGATGACAACACACACAAGTTCCATAGCCTTAGTGCTGTTCTAGAGGCGCTCGTCAAGTATATCGATGATGACATGGCCAGAACCGGCTTTAAAGAAATAGGGATTGCGATTGACAGCATTCCAGTACCAACACGCGATGCTAAGGAAGCCCCAGATAAACTGGTTAATTACTATCGGGTGGGCTTCCTGGGTATGGTATCTGCATCGCTTCGCGAACGACTCTCAGCAGAGGACGCTTCCAAGGATAGTCTGCAGCAAGCGCATCAGATTATGAAGTTCCTGCAACCAGGCAACATTCGGGGCAGCGAGTGGTGGAGGACAACGTTGCCAGATCCTAATGCGACACTCATTACATCCGTTACTAAAATCTGTAGTTTTTCAGAATCGGAAGCCAAACTAGCGTTTATTGATCTCCTGCTGAAGGACTTGCTAAAGGAGGAGGAATCGTACTACGAACTACAAGCCAAGCGTGAGAATCTCGTTGTTTTGGACTTCGATGAGGCCCAAAAGAAAGTTAGGGATGAGAACTTGAGGCTCAGTAAGCAGTCTCTTTACGTATCGCAACTGGGCTACCTCTTTTCTCATCTTGTACCCCAACTCACGGATGAGGACCGTCACAAGTTGGGGACTTCAATCAATCTTGGCTTAAATCGAAAGGACATCGCTGCGAGTTCCATTAAGCATTTTTTGCGGGCTCAACTGGTGCTTTGCGTGAGGGGCTTGGAACGCAAGCCCAAGCTCGCTTCGGATTTAGTGATCCCTCGAGTCGAGGAATTGTCAACTTCCAAGGCGGCCAGCGCACGTCAGGTTGCCAGTTTGGGAAGGTATCTATGTTTGATGTGCGAGAACATTCCCAAGGCTCGCCAAACCTATCGATTCGCATTGGCTTCCGCGTTAGCGACCAACTCAGAATCAAGGCCAGAAGATCCAGGCTTTGACGCGACTGGCTGGCTTTATCGCAATCCAGAAGATCAAACAAGCCCGGAAGAACGAGCGAATACGGAAGCAGTGGTAGAAACATGGTGCCAACATGCCAGTCCTGAGGAACTACTAGATGTTCTCAAGTGGCCGTTTTGCACCGGCGAGGTGCAGCGAATTGTCATTACCTCACTAGAAAACAAAGTTAACCAAGGCGGAAATACTCGCTTCTCATTTCACGACAGTATCTGGAAAGTGTGCGAACATGTCGACGAAATTGCACCGGGTACCAGTGGACCAATCGTCAATCCCTTCATTTATGAATTGAAAGAGCTGAAAACGGAATTAAACGGTCTAGAGTAAGTCGTGTTGGTCACTCCACAGCGACACTTCGACTCCGTTTATTACTGCCCGTCTTTTGGTTGCCAACTCACGGCATATCCATAAATGGCAATGAGCACGCTTACTTGTAGGAACGACCCCAATAGAATGTGCACCACCGGCAGAAACAGGGTACTTCCTGCCCGAATTAAAAGTAGGTGAGACAAATATTGAAACGGCGGAAACACCGCCAGGAACCAGCACGCAATTAGTTGAGCCCCAACTAGCCGTCGCCAACTCCCGGCCCATATTCCATACGTCGCCCACAGAGCAAATGGTACAACCAGCAGGAATCGCAGTGAACTCAACAATCCATTCATCACGTAAAGAGAACTATTCCAAGCAGGCGTGGAAAAGACTGCGCAAAAACAAGCGATTAATTGAATTGCGATGAGGAGAACCACTGCGATTGCGAGCGGGAGATAAACGCCCCAAGATCGTTGTGGTACCATCGCGATCGAGAGGAGCGTTGCCCCCGTATATATCGCAACCGTGTATAGCCATATCCTACTTGGGGGCAGCAATTCGACAACCGGCACTGCTAGGACAACGGATCTCCCTAGGACACTTGCGGCTTTATGATCAATGCTGGAAGCCATGGGAACGGACTCTTCGCTCCAGGTAATACAAAGACTCCACAACTCGCCAATCCATGGCAAAACGAGCCATGTCAGACATGTGATTGCAAGAGTCAGCAGTAACGAGGTTGCGATATTGATAAAGCCAGGGCGTGGCAAGGACTCAAGCATTTTTTACCTTCTTCCACAGAGGACATCCGCAATATGTTCCGCGGCGTCTCCTTCGCCGTACGGATAAGGTGCATTGGTCATTCTTGTATAGGCTTGTTCGTCCTGGTCGAGTCGTAAATAGGCATCAACAATCTCACTTGGCGACACGAGGAAGGCCGCACCCGATTCGACAAGTTCATCGCGTTCGGTGCTGCTCCTAAAAACCAATACCGGACGGTGAATCGCGGTAGCTTCTTCCAATACACCCCCGGAATCGGTGATCGTCAGCCAACTATGCCTGATCAGCCATTGCATCAGCCCATACGAGACTGATGGCACAATCACACAACGCTCGAACATGTCAGAGGGGAGATCTTCGAATGCATTGGTGACCGAGCGTACAATCTCGCGATTGGGATGCAGTGGCCAAACTAGCAGCACGCGATCATCCACGTCGAGAAGCCTTCTCATCTGTCGTGCAACTTCCCCGATCGCAGACCGCTGATTCTCCCGCCGATGCCCCGTCGCCATGATAAGCCGCCTGCCGTGCAATCGTTGAGAAATCGAATCTTGGAGCCTGGATTCACTCGGAGTTAATGGGAGTTGGCCACCGTGGATTTGCATCGCATCGATGACGGTATTTCCCACGACATAGATAGATTGATCTGCGATCCCCTCACGCAAAAGGTTTTGTCGCGCTCGTTCCGTGGGTGCAAAATGCGTCTCCGCCAATTGAGCAACCAGGGCTCTGTTGGTTTCCTCAGGAAAGGGCTCGCACCGGCGGTGGGTACGTAAGCCCGCTTCGACATGTGCGACAGAAATCTTTCGATAGAATGCAGCCAATGCCATCATTAACGTACTGGATGTGTCTCCCTGAACCACAACAACGGATGGCAGTACCTCATCCAAGATGTTGCCGCAATTCGTCAACAAGCGGGCTCCGAGGTAGGTAAGGTTGCTTGCGCCGTGCTGCTTTTGCTGATCGTTTTGTTCTGGGTAGGTGGCCTCAAATCGAATGTCAGGTTTCAGGCCAAAGTCTTGGAATGCCTTCTCCGCCAATTCCCAATGCTGGCCAGTAAACGCCAGGATTACCTCGGCATTTCTCTCGCGCAGAGCTCGATAAACTGGTGCGATTTTGATGATTTCTGGCCGTGTTCCGCAAGATAGCATAAACCGAGGTGATGTCATGTCTGGTCACCTTGTGTCTCGACATCCAAGGTAATCAATACACGCCAATCCGTTGGCCACAACCCTTCACGAATTGCCGCTGCGAACGAAATGCCTAACAAACAAACCGACAGAAACACGAAGGCTGCGGCTCCCAGGCCACTTTGAACGATAAAGGCAATGATCGCCCCCAGCATTCCACCTAGTACCATCGCAATGGCGACCCATTTTTGCCAACACCTGTTTGCAGGAGAGCGAGTATCTCCGGCTCTCGGCGTCTTGATCCACAGACTCTTTTGCCGTGTAACCACGTCCAACAGCGGAAGAATAGCCGCCTGAATGGAAGCAATTACACTAACTAAAAACGTGCAGATAAGTAGAGGAATGATCCTGAGACGTCGATACCCACCGTCAATTCTCACTGCGATTGAAATCTCATAGAACAGCGAGAAATTCCCGATTGCCCCGAAGAATAGCACTCCAATTAATAGAAAGGACAACTGGTGACTTCCCGAACTTCCCAGACTGATCTCCATCGCTAGGTGCAAGATAGACGCCATGAGTAACAAAGGCGACAGATAGACTGATAAGAGAAGCAACGCATCAAGTTTCGCAAGCAATGGAAGGTGGGGCGAAAAAAATACTGGCAACGAGTACCGCAGGAAACATTCGTTATGTCCACGTGCCCATCGCACGACTTGTCGCTTGCGGTCGTACCAATTCGTAGGAACCTGCTCGTAGCATCTAGCGTGATTCAAATAAACCGTTTTCCAGCCCTTCAGTATTCCGCGAAAAGTCAAATCAGTGTCTTCAGCAAAGGCGTCTTCCCTCCACCCATTTAATTCCAGCAGCATTTGCCGGCGAATGGCACCGGCCGTTCCTCCATATTGCGGGAGCCATCCAAGTAGTGACCGCCCTTGCTGGGCAACTTGATATCCGCCAGCCCTCTCTAAATCCAAGAGTCTCGTTACCAGTGTCTCGTCAACGTTAGCGGGAATCACTCGTCCCATCACCAGGCCGACAGATGCGTCTTGGAATGGATGGACCACATCCTCCAAAAAAGTCGGTTCGGCACAATAGTCGGCATCAAATTGAACGATTACATCTTCGGTAATTGTCCCAAGCACCGCATTGAGAGCAGCCGGTTTCCCGCGAGACCCCTCGTACCGGTTCACGCATTCGATGTGAGAATATTGATCGGAGAATTCCTCCGCAATCACTTGTGTTCGATCCTCACTATGGTCATTCACAACAATAATCCGAACTCGATCCTTCGGATATTCAATCTTGAGAAGTGACCTTAGCGTCGTTTCCAGGACCGCCTGTTCGTTATGAGCTGGCACCAGAATGCACACTGTTGGCAGATCGTCGAGAGACTCCGTCCATTCGGCATGGCACTTCCGCTTTCCGAGATGCAGAATTCGTGCGGCCGTAATTAGGTAGTGCTGGATGACATAACCTATGGCAATACATTGAAATATGCCGAGAATCAACTTCATCATAATCCGAACAGAGGCTGCCTAACAACTTACCACTCGCTTGGAACACTTTGAAACGTTTCAAGATTTTCTCTTGAAGAGCAATCGAATGGAAGTCGTCGACCAATCCCATTTGCTCCAAATCGAATTAGGATATGGTACTAACCCGAGGAGGTGAGGCGATCGCCAGTAATCAATGGTCTTTAACTGGTTTCGGGGTGGCCATATGCAAAGCCTAAGGGTTTTTGGCCAACTAAGATGGATCGGATGGTTGGAATCAGGGTTTTCTGTCTCGGGGGCAGTTAGCTTCAACCAATGGCAAAGATCCGGCCTCTGCGTTCATTTTCGTGATTCGCAACATTATGTAAAATGAGCGTTTATGGTGATTTAAGATGTAAAAAAGTCTGTCGCATTGCGTCCCGAACACACGAGGGTGATTGTAAGTTGTTGCTGTATAACGATTTGCAAAACGTCCTGGTCCACTGTTACACGAAATCTTACAGAATAACGGACCAAGCTCGGATGTCACGCACGCCACAACTTCGCTGGGAAGCCACTCGCGGCAAATGGAAGGTCGTCTACCTCGGTAAGAAGTATCGCTTCGACGGCGGTACGGGGAAGAGCGATCGGGCTGCCAAGCGAAAAGCGGAGGTCGAGTGGAAAGCCAAGAAGGCGGAAGTCGACGCGGAACTCGCATTGGCAAAGCCCCGTCGGGTCGGGATGACGCTGTACCAGGCACCGCGTTCACCGTGGTTACGCCAGATGGTGACTTGCAGGACGCCAATGCGGATTTTGTGTGCGGGTTGTGACATGTCTTTCTCCTTTTCGTTTGTTTAGAAGGCCACGCCCATCGCGGCCTCATGGCCACGATCCAAGCAGCCGGACGAAGCGAACCGGGCAAGGGGAAAAATTGGGGGGCGACCTTCAAGGGGGAGCCGATTTTTCTCCCTTGAGCGGACGGCTGCGACAAGTGCGATGAAGAGGACGCGCGGGCATTGGGCGAGAGACTACGAAGAGAAGGCTAGACAACATCGTACACAGGCAACGCCCAGCAAGAGGGTCTCTACCTTTAGCTCCTCCAGTACCGATAAGAAATCGCAGAATCCAACAGCCTGCAACGGTGGAGCAGCAGAGTATCTATGGGCAGCGAGGGAGATTTACGTGGGATAAACTTTTGCCGAATTAGCGAGGTGAAATCGGGCCAAGCCAAGCTAAAAATCCCCAATAGCCAGGGCCTCAAAACGATTCACAATGGACTCCTCAGACCAATTTTTCGAGCGTTCGATCGACATCTTTGACAGCTTGTCGTACGTCTCGGAATCATCCCAAAGCGTTTCGACTGCGGAAACCCAACCCGCTACTTCTTTCTCGGTGGGAGCCTCGCTGGAATTTGGTGTGATGTAACTTGGAATCGACAAGGCGAAGCCGCACTCTCCAATGACTTCTGGCAGTGAACCTCGGTCACTCCCAACGACTGGAATTCCATTCATCATGGCTTCGGCCGCTACGCGGCCAAAGGATTCCTGCCAGACCGAGGGAACCAGCATAATGCGAGTTTCCTTCAAGTAATCACGAGGGTCCGGCGTGTTTTTCATACGAAAAAGATTGGCCGACGATAAATCAACGCCAGTCCGCTGCAGCCATTCGGCAGTCCCCCTGCCTTCAACGACCAACAGCGGAATATCAGGACGCCGCCTGCCCAATACCTCTGCGATCTTCGCAAACACGTATGCACCTTTGTGTTGCTGAGGATTGATGAACGTCACGTAACGCCGCGGCGAGTTTCGATCGCACAAATAACGTGAGGGTGGAATCAATGAATAGAGAGGTTTTCCATCAACTCCGAGGTTTCGGCGACACCACTCTGCGTGGAAATCTGAACGAACAATCGTGACGTCAACATCTTTGAAGAGTGTCGCATCACCGTACGCATAGTTGCAGAGAAGAAACATCGTCTTGGCACCCGCCTGCTTGGCCAATTTCATCATTGACCTGGTCATCCAGAAACCACCGTAGGTAAGCACGATATCTGGGTTCCAGGAGTTCAATATTTCTTTGTAAGACGACAGCCAGGCTTTTCCAATTATTTCACTCGGATCGGCTTGCTCGTCTTGTGGTAACCAAACACCACAATCTATACCCCCGATGCGGCTCAGGAGCAATCGAAAGTGTTCGTCCGCAAACGATGCCCGAAAGGTCTTTGAGGATATGCCCTGTTCTTTGAGTAGATCGTCGTTGGCTTTGGGGATTTCAAAGTCGAGCCTCGGTCCTGTCAGAACACGGACTTCCCATCCTCGACGTGACAATGCCTCCATCATGTCACGCAAAGCGATTGCAGCACCACTGGAAGTGTCGAAGTAGGAATGATACAGGGCGACGAATATTCGTTTTTTGACTTGGCTCATGCTACGAAGAGTATTCAGGAGAGATAAAGATATGCCACCAATCTCGCTTTTAGCTTAGTAACTTGTCGTTGAATTCTGCCTCGCTCCGATTCCAGCACTGCTTCTTCGACTTATTTTTACAAGGGAAAGGGGCTCGTTTTAGATGGGCAAACTCTAATCTTATCGGACGAATTCAATCGCTGCTTGTCGAGCATCATCACTGGGGACATGTCCGAGGAATTGGCATATCTCGTCAATGACGACAGCTGGTTCGGCCCGCAGCCGATCGAAGTCAATTCGCAGGCAATCTAACGGAGTATTGGACAAGTAAGAATCACGTTTTTCGAGCATCTTCGGAATCACGTATTCAATCGCTTCAAGCGACCATCCCCAGTTTGCCTTTTTCAAAGATTTAATTGAATCTTCTACCGGCCGATCAACGGCCAGAATTTTGGGAGAATTCCATGCCGTTTCCAATTCAGCCCCAAGCATGCAAAGAATTGGGTGTTTGCCCACCAAAAGGGAGGATTCATTGGCCGCCGATTCGCAACGTAAACTCGCCCAACGTCGCAGCAGATTGGCGGCGTCAACGGGATCTAGCTGCCGTTCAAGCCACGGTTCCCTGAAGATATTTCGGCAAATACCTCCCAGGCCATTGTCCTCGAAGAATCCATCCGGATTGTTTTGGTTCGGCTCCATCAAATTGGTACCAAGGTCAAGTCCCAAATGGGACAGAATCCCGGTTACGCAACTCGTTCCTCCTCGAAAACACCCCAGTACGGCAACCATCGTTCGAACAATTTTGCCGTTTGTCAGTTGCTCGGCCCCTAGCCATAGGCTCTCCTGAGCCTCCTTGTTCGTGATCGAACTCATGCCTTCGGCTTGTCCCACGAGCCATCTGGCGGGAACGAAGATCCCATTGGCGCATTTCTTGTGAAATTCACCATAGTGATGGTCAATGTGATGTCCTTCTTTCCAGGAGTTGAAACTACCAAGATGCTCATAGAGTGACTGGAGGGACTCTCTACCCTGGACGGCATAACAATGGGTTCGGTTGACGTTGTACGGTCGATAAACCCAGTCGTTCAACTTTCTAGGTAGCCGCTTCTCGTGCTCCAGATGTTGCCCGCCCAGATAAACTATCCCCCAGTTTTGTGGCAGGTTTTGAAAGAATTTCGCGCACGCATCTTCAAACCCTTCTGTGAGAAATGCATCGTCTTCCATGATCATGACGCGATTGATCTTGTTGGTAAGACAATCTTCCAGAATTCGGTAGTGGCTTCGATAGCAGCCCCAGGCACCGTTTCCTGCTTTCCACCAGGAAGGTGGCGCCGCGAGCGTGCCGTTGATTGCAGGAAAACGAATCAGCTCGCCAAATGGCCAACGGCCCTTCATGCGGTCGACAAATGCATTCCAGCGGTCGTCGCGTGACGGAAGGTTGACGACGAAAGTATAGGGAAACAAGCCTGATAAACGAGACGGATTGTTCATAGATGCGAGGAGTAATTTGAGGGCTCAAAAGATCGACATCGACTCGGATTCGATGGCAGCTGAGCAACCTGTTACGTGGCAGGGAACCTAGAAGTCAAAGGGCCAAGCAAGGAAAATATTAAAAAATAATAAAGCTAGTTGCTGTCTGAACGATCAACCGTTATAACCCCTCCAGGATCAGCAGTGCCATCCCCCACGTGGCATCCCGGTCTCCAGAGTGAATTTAAAACACTCTTTGGGCAAAAAGCCATCTTGTCGTTGTTTTATTGGCTGAACAATCTGCTAGGCGTGGGGGATTTCTTTATGTGGCGGGATCAATCTTTTTGGGCGTCCTTAATCGATGGCTTTGTAAACTCCTCGGGCTGCTCGAAAAAACGCCAACGTTCGCGTCGAAATCTAAGAATGGAGACACTTCAAGCCAGAAACCTACTGGCTGCGGATGCTGACATTTTCGCGACCGCAATCGACACGAACGTGACATCTGGGGGTGAAAGTAATTCACAGGACCCAACTCAATCGAACTCCGGAATGGAGTCAATTTCGGACCTTTTTGATCAAATCGATCATGACCAGGTCGCTTCGGAGTCCGCGGTACCACAATCAGAGCATGGGAAAATTGAACCTTTAGCTTTAAGTGTCCCCCCCACTAGTGCGGACCTGCAAAGCACACTTCAGCTGGAAGGTGAATCGACCTCGAGTGGTGGTTCGACCTCGAGTGGTGGTTCGACCTCGAGTGGTGGTTCGACCTCGAGTGGTGGTTCGACCTCGAGTGGTGGTTCGACCTCGAGTGGTGGTTCGACCTCGAGTGGTGG
>WGNR01000017.1 GCA_016124445.1 bacterium | reverse complement strand
CGAGTGGTGGTTCGACTTCGAGTGGTGGTTCGACTTCGAGTGGTGGTTCGACTTCGAGTGGTGGTTCGACTTCGAGTGGTGGTTCGACTTCGAGTGGTGGTTCGACTTCGAGTGGTGGTTCGACCTCGAGTGGTGGTTCGAGCTCCAGCGGTGGCATCGTGCCAAAAATCCACTTCTCTGGTGGCACCGATTTTTATGAAACAACCAGTGGAGGAAACTTTGGTGGCACGGGGGTGACGATCTCTGGCTGGTCAGGTGGCAATAATATGGATATTTCGCTGCAACTGGAAGGAGATGCAGCTAACAGCGACGATATTCGGATGTTTTGGAGTACTGATGGGTATGGTGTTGGTAGCGGTCAGGAGCTGCAAGTTAGTAGTGGAGTCTTTCAAGTTAATCTGGGCGCATACGCTCAAGGCTACCTTTCGTTTGAAGGCAAGGCAGATGGGAAAACCGAGCCAAATGAAAACCTGAAACTGAAGCTCGTAGCAAGCCCGAATTATTTATCCGCGCAGGATGTTTATGGCTCAGATTCGTCGCCACTTAACGACGACGGCGTAGAACTTTTGGATACCAGCTACGACGCCGATATCAAAAACGTTACACCCAATACCAATGGTGAGCAGGTTGACGCAAAATGTGGCTGCACCGGAATCCCGATTACCATCGATATGGCATCCAACAATGTCGTCGTTGCTTTCGATGCCATTATCACGAATCCGGATGCTGATGCGAACCACAACATCTCTGACACCCTGACGATGGACATAGTCATCACGCCGGATGACACCAATGTCAGTGCAATGAATCTGACGACGACCGGTTCATTTGTTTGGCCCGCGACCGGAGAGGAACAAGTTAAAGCGCACTTTGTCTTCAATATTCCACGCTCCAGTTTTGGAGACTCGGATATTGTTAAGTTTTCCTATCAAGTAGCGGGAACGCAGTACGTTGGTTCAACAACCAAGTATCAACTTGTCAACGACGATCCGGTCGACAGTCCTATTACCGGTAAAGGGAAGTTCCTGCTCCTCAAAAAGCAGGCGACGATCGGAGGAGTCAAAAGGATTTTCGCTGACAGCGATGGCGCCCTGGTTGCCGATGGGCTCAGTAGTGATAACTACTCATCTGATGGCAGTGGCGGCTACGTGAGCGCGGAAGGTACTTTCTCAGAGCTCAGTGCCTTGGGTGGCGGAGGCTATCAGCTGGTCGATAAAGACAACAATGTGTTCGTTTTCGACGCAGACGGCTACGTCCAGACCAAGACCGATTCAAAGGGGCGAGTCACCGATTACACATACACAACGGTCAACAGCAAGAAGCTGATCTACTTGATCGAAGGCCCCTTTGTCACCACGACCTTCACCTACGATTCCTACGGAGAATTGACCAACGTTGTCGACACGGAAGGTGAATCCATCACGTTTAACTACACGAACGGATTCATTACCAGTATCGTGCGGCCCGATCCCGACGGTAGTGGACCTCTTTCCACCCAGGTGACGACATACACCTACGATGCCAACGATCGGATGACCAGTAGAACGACACCCGATGGCGAAGTCACGACCTGGACATACGATTCCACGGGCAACTTGGCCTCCATGGAAACGACAGGTGGTACTCACCAGGACATTGTATCTCCCCAGTACCAGGCGGTGACTACGGACGATGCCTACAAAACGGTTACTAATGAATTCGGGTCACAGAAAACGTGGGAAGATTCTCGAGGCAATGTCACCAAAGAAATCGACGCCTTGGGGAACGAGACGAACTACATCCGCGATGCCAACGGCCTGCTTCTCAAGAAAATCCTCCCGGATCCCGATGGTACCGGCCCGCTTGCAGCTCCTGTTTACGAGTACACGTACGACAGCCGCGGCAACATGCTGACCGAGACGTTGCCCGATAGTTCGGTGCGTACCTGGGTGTACGATTCGACCTGGAACGAGCCGGTTAAGTACACCGATGCCAATGGGAATATCACTACCTGGACGTACGATTCGACCTACGATCTGAAGCTTACCGAAACCAAGGTGATCGGTCAGATCGATGATGGGGTCAACCTGGAAACGGACGACCTCACGACGACCTACACCTACACGTCGGCGCCGAGCCTGTCGACCGATCCGCCGCAGGGGCTGGTAGAGTCGGTCACCGATCCGGATGGAGTTGAAACCGATTACGAATACGATGCCGACGGTAATCGGACCAAGACGACCTACGCGGTCGGCACGTCGGATGAAGCCTATACGACCTCGACGTACGATTCCGAGGGGCATCTCCTCACGCGAACCGATGAACTGGGCAACACGACCACCTACACCTACGACGACCTGGGACGCCAGCTGACGGTCACTTCCGAAGATCCGGATGGTGCCGGTTCGCTTTCGGCGACCGTCACGACCTACACCTACAACTCCCAGGGCAAGCGGGCGACCATGTCGGTCAATGGCCGCACGACCACTTATGCCTACGATTCCAATGGTCGGCTCACTTCGGTGACCCAGGAAGATCCGGATGGTAGCGGTCCGCTCGCGGCTCCGGTGACTTCGTACACTTACGATTCCAACGGCAACCAGCTGACCGTCACCGATCCGCTGGGGAACGTGACGACCAATACCTACACCAGCGGAGTCTTGACGTCGGTTACCCAGGAAGATCCCGATGGTGCCGGTCCGCTCTCGGCCCCGGTCACTTCGTACACCTACGACGACAACGGTCGCGTTCTGACGGTGACCGATCCGCTGAACCGCGTGACGACCTATGCGTACGACAACCTCGGTCGGCAGACCTCGGTTACCTTGCCGGACCCGGACGGGGGCGGTTCGCTGACTTCGCTGGTCAGTTCGACCACCTACGACGCGTTCGGCCGGGTCGCCAGCCAGACCAACACCGACGGCACGACCGTCAGCTACACCTACGATTCCGAAGGGAACAAGCTGACCGAAACGACCGACCTTGGCACGACCACCTACACCTACGACGAACTGAACCGTGTTTCTACCATCACCACGGAAGATCCGGATGGAACCGGTTCGCTGGTCGCCCTGGTGACGACCTATGCCTATACCGCTTCCGGCCAGGTGGCATCGATCACCACGCCGAAGGGAACCACGTCGTATACCTACGACAACCGCCGCCGCCGGACGAGTACCACCTTGCCTGATCCGGATGGGGCCGGTTCGCTCTCCGCGCCGACTACCAGCACTACCTACGACGACGCGGGCAACAAACTGACCGAAACGGACGCGCTGGGGAACGTGACCACTTACACCTACGACAATCTGAACCGGGTTATCACGATCACCTCGCCTGATCCGGATGGGGCGGGTTCGTTGACATCGCCGGTGACGTCGTACGCCTACGATGAATTCGGCCAACTGGTTAGCATGACCGATCCCAACGGGGGCGAGACCACCTACACCTACGATGATCTGGGCCGCAAGATTACCGAGACGAAGCCTGACCCGGATGGGGCTGGTTCGCTCACTTCGCCGGAGGTCTCCTACGCTTACGATGCCAACGGCCAGATGACCAGCATGACGGACGAACTGGGCAATACGACGACCTACACCTACGACAATCTGGGTCGTCAGATCACGGTCACCATGCCTGATCCGGATGGGGCCGGTTCGCTGACCGCGCCGGAAATGAGCTATAGCTACGATGCGGCTGGGCAGCTGACAAGCATGACCGATCCGATGGGCCAGACGACCAGCTACACCTACGATTACATGGGGCGGAAGCTGACCGAAACGCTGCCTGATCCGGACGGGGCAGGGCCAGGCGGTTCGCTTGCGGCTCCGGTAACGACCTACACCTATAACAGCCATGGCCAGCTTGCCAGCGTGACCGATGCCGAGTCGCAGACGGTCAGTTATACGTACAACTCGGCCGGGCTGATGGCGACGAAGGTCGACCCGACCGGCACAACCACCTATACCTACGATGCCCTCGGACGTCAGTCGACCATCACCGAGCCTGATCCGGATGGTGCCGGTCCGCTCTCCGCGCCGACCACTTCGTACACGTACGACAGCGTCGGGGATATGGTCGGCATGACCACGCTCGATGGCACCACGTCGTATGAGTACGACAATCTCGGCCGCGCGACCAAGGTGACGATGCCTGATCCGGACGGGGCTGGCTCCGGCGTCTCTCCCTGGACTGTTTACACGTACGATGCCAACGGCCAAAAGCTGACCGAAACCGATCGTCTGGGTCATGAAACGAGTTACATGTACGACAACCTTGGGCGTCTGATCGCGACCACCGATGCCGAGAGCGGCGAGACCGATTATACGTACGACGCCAACGGCAACCGCCTGACGCTGACCGATTCGGTCGGCAATACGACCACCTGGACGTACGACGCGCTCAACCGGATGTTGACCAACACGAACGAGCTGAGCGATACGCGTTCGTACGAATACGACGCCGCAGGCAACCTCACGCAGTACACCGATCGCGATGGCCGCGTGATCGATTACACGTACGACAACCTCCAGCGGCGCACGGCCGAAAAGTGGATGAACGGCAGCACGACCGTTCGCACGCTCAGCTACAGCTACGATGCCGCTTCGCACCTGACCGAAGCGAGCGATCCGGAGGCGACCTATACGTTCACGTACGACAACCTCGGCCGCAACATCGGCACGACGCACGACCTGGCCGCGCTCGGCTTCGACGTCGTCCTTGGCGAATCGTACGATGGGCTGAATCGCCGCACGGGCCTGACGGCGGAAATCGACGGCACGGCCGATCTCGAAAACAGCTACACGTACGACTACTACGGCCGGATGACCGAGGCGACCCAGGCGGGTCAAACGGGCGGCAACACGGTGGCTGAAAAGCGGGTCGACTTCGCCTACGATGCGACGAACAAGGGGCAGTTCACTTCGATCGATCGCTACGCCGATCTGTCGGGCACCAACCTGGTCGCCAGCACGGCCTACGCCTACGACGGCGATCGCCAAATCACTGGCATCACGCACACCGACGGCAGTTCCAGCACGCTGGCAGGCTACACCTATAGCTACGACGAAGGCAACCGCCTGACGGCGTTCACCGTCTACGGATACTCGAGCGAAGATGCCACGTACAGTTATGACGACACGAACCAGCTGACCGGCGCCGATCGCAGCGGCACGACCAGCGACGAGTCGTACACGTACGACGCCAACGGTAACCGCACCAACACGGGTTACACGACGGGCGACAACAACCAGCTCACCTCCGACGGCACGTTCAACTACACGTACGACGACGAAGGAAACCGTCTGACGAAGACGAACATCTCGACCAGCGAGCTGACCGAGTACACCTGGGACTACCGCAACCGTTTGACGAGCATCGTCACGAAAGACAGTGGCGGCACGGTCACGAAAGAGGTGGACTACACCTACGACATCTTCAACCGCCGCATCGTGAAAACGATCGACGCCGACGGAGCCGGCAGCGGCACCGCGACGGAGCAAGTCTACATCTACGACGGCCTGCGAAGCGAACAAGGCAACGCCGGAGACCACATGCTGTTGCGGTTCGACGAGTCCGACGCCCTGACCGACCGTTACTTCTACGGCCCCAGCGTCGACCAGATCCTGGCCAGCGAAGCAGTCACGAGCACCTCTTCGGCAGGCGATGTCCTGTGGGCCCTAACCGACAACCTGGGCACGGTCCGCGACGTAGCGAGTTACGATTCAGGCACCGACACGACCACGGTGGAAAATCACCTGACCTACAATTCCTTCGGCAAGATCACGGCGGAAACGGCCAGCGCGGTCGACTTCCTGTTCGGGTTTACTGGGCGAGAACGGGATGAGGAGAGCGATCTGCAGTATAATCGAGCCAGGTACTTCGACTCCGAGGTTGGGAAATGGATCAGTGAGGATCCGTTGGAGTTTGACGCGGGGGATGCGAATCTTTTACGCTATGTCCATAATTCCCCTGTAAGTTCACGGGATCCAAGCGGTCTCCAACAGGCAAAGTGGCTATTAGGTTTTACGAATAACCCTAGAAATCCGACAGGCATTGATGGGAAGGGGCTTCCTGGGCCTTACGGTGTATTCAATTATGGAATCAATTGGTGGGTAAAGGACCCCAATAAGGACACTAGGTTCCCGGCTGACATGGAAGATGGCAATCGTACTAATAACTGGATCGTTCAACACCTCACAGTGACATTTAAGGTCACGAAGAATGGCGCACCAATTTCCCATCCCGCCGACGACAAAAAGTGGGATTACTTGGAGGCCTGGGAAGTTGATGGAAGAACTCCTAAGCGAGTTAACGGAATAAGGACAGAGATTCAGCCCGATTTATACCAAATCGAAGTTGCGGCTCCTGAGGGTAGTTGCGGCTCGATTCTCTTTGAAGGTAAGGCATATTTCTTCGAGAACATCACGCTCCCTAACGATTTTGCTCCCGGAAGCGTTCCGCATGCCGGGATATTGCAATCTACGTTCAACACTAAGGCTATGACGGGATTCACGCCGAGCTCAAATTCAGTTGAACATAGTATCCTGGTTGAATGGGATGAGAATGGAAAGACCAAGACTACTGTGATAGGCGACGATTTTTCGCAGAAAAAATAATTTAAGCATAGATGCAAGTAAGCAGATGAACGCACCAAGCATTTAGGCGAGAGCAAGTCCTATGAGAATATTAGCTATTTACGTTATTGTATTTTCTGTAAATGTAGCGCATTTTGGATTCTTTAATTCTAGGCCTTCAAACGCGCAAGATGGCGGAAATGCCGCAAAAGTCGAAGCGGAAGATCCCCCGAAGCTAGAATTCAAAAATATCCAGAATGTTACTGTTGATGAACGATCACTCTCGATTCGCTCAATGATTCTTTGCGCTGATGGCAAGTCGATTGCCGTTGGTTCTGCCTCGGAGGATATTGATATACTAATCGATGTTTATCAATGGAATCCTGGTAAGAATTCGTTGGCACGTGTGGTTGCTAACCTCGCAAGCTGGAATGGGATGTTCGGTGCTCCTTCTGCGTGTATTTGGAAGCGATTGGACAACGGCGTTGAATTTATCTCAGTGGGGGCGAAACCGGAAAATGCCATTCGCCTTACCCCAGGAGTGCCGATCACAGGAATTGTGGCTGGCAACCTAGAAAAAGGCTTTGCTGTTCAGCGAATCGAAGGAGGTGAATTTCATGAAGGAACGGGGGTTCTCCGCCTGTGGGACATCAAATCATCCAAGGTCCGCCATGATCTAAACACCAAAACGAGTGTAAAGCATGTTGCTTTATCACCCGATGGCAAGCTGCTTGCAGCAGTAGGATTACCTCTCTCGAAATTCCATCTCCGCGATGTGCCAGAGAATTCAGGTAGCGAAATCTTATCGGTCTGGAATACGAAAACGGGCGAACTTGTATACAGACGAAACATGGGGTACTACGTTCGCCGCGTTCAGTTTTCACCCAGTGGCAGCCGCCTGCTCTGCGCTGGTTTCGGTGACCAGTTTCTAGTAGGCCCCAACGTCGGTTACGTCGATGTACTCGAACCGCGTCGTCCGGGCTGGTCACAGCGCTTCGAATTGAACACCTGGATTTGGTTTGCAGCCCAATTCTTCGATGACCGTCGAGTCGTTGTTGGAGGAATGGATGGCACCATTCGACTGTTAAATACGGAAAGTGCTAAGGTCGAAGCGACACTTACCCCAAAGCAAGAGGGAATTGCTGGAATTCTTATTCACGGGCAAACTCTGTATACCGGCGGAAACGATGGAACGATCTGTGCATGGCAACTATTAAGCAAATAGGCAAGACCAAAGGATGGCTCGGCTGGGCGGCATGGTTGATTCAACCTGATCGCCAGGCTTCCCAGGGTGTGGCACCGCCGCCTCCGGCAGTGTGAGATAACGATTTGGCTTACAGGGTATATTCCTGCATCCCGTGCAAAGTGGATGGACGGCAGCAAGACCGTTCGTACGCTCAGCTACAGCTACGATGCCGCCTCGCACCTGACCCAGGCGAGCGATCCGGCGGCGACATCGGCACGACGCACGACCTGGCCGCCCTCGGCTTCGACATAGAAAGATTCAACACGATGCAGATGATGGTAAATGGGATTACTATGAGGCATGGGCAGTTGAACCAGGCAGGAGATCCCCAAATCGAGAGCGGGTCAATAATGGAGGGCAAATAACAGGGGTCCCATCGGGCACAACAGATGACACCTTTTTCATCGCAAAAGTTGCTCCCATGTGCAGTCATGGAATCATCAGAATTACTGGCTCCGTTTCTGTATATACAAACATTGAACTGCCACAGGACTTTAAGAGAAACAATCCAAACACCCATGCAGGCATTCTGCTGTCGGTGAATCCAGGTCTCGAACTCAACGGTAAAGACCCTATGAATGGTCTTAAGCCGGGGTGCCATTGCCACGGCCTTGCGTGGCAATGTGTCCTCATCTTCCGAGCGATCCTTTGAGCCTGACCGTGAAGAATACGCAATGAGAGCAATCCAATTCAGATCGCCCGACAATATCCACAACCCATGAAACGCCCCCAGCCCAAACCTCTTCAGGTCCCCATCGATATCAACATCGCCGTTTCGCCGCTGAGCTTCTCGAGCGAGGGAAACGGCAAGGGGCAAAGCTCCGTTAGCTGTTGCGTTCGGTTTTGAAGATCGAAACAGCCTCGGAATTTGTAAGCCCGTTTCTATTTGCGACTTCCATAAATTGCGAACAAGTGAAGTTTCACGAAG
Source organism: bacterium (assembly GCA_016124445.1). Classification (GTDB taxonomy): domain Bacteria; phylum Planctomycetota; class Planctomycetia; order Pirellulales; family Pirellulaceae; genus Bremerella. The sequence goes on along the minus strand of WGNR01000017.1, from coordinate 146,629 downwards.
AGGGTTTCCCGCGGGGATGGGGCTGCTTCTGATTTCGGACAATGCAACCGAGGATAAACTGTCGACCTAGGGCCTGGGAGCTACATCCGCCCAACGGTCACCGCCGCGAATGGAATCGATCCAAAACCAGGTGCAGTTCGGATTGTGTACGTCATTGATCCAAAGAGTTCGGGATTCCGGGCGCGACGTATTTGGCAGGGTGATCGAAGGTGGTGGCGGCTGATCGGAGCCGAACGAATCACGGGCAGGGTTAATCCAAAGGTCGATATCATTCTTACCTAGGCAGATAACAACCAGACAAGGTTTAAAGCCTTGGAATAGTGGTTGCTCGAAGTATTTCTGTTGGCCGTTGACTTCCATTCCGAATTCGGCCGTTTGTCGGGAGAATTGATCCGGCTTTCGAACCAAAAGACGGATTTCACGCTGATCCGGTTCATCTACAGGGCCAAACGAAAGAAGCGTCGCGGTCTGTTTGCCCAGCCGTTTCACGAAGTCATCGTCTGGGTAAACGAGCATCGAAAGGTATCCGTTTTGCCAACGGCGACCGACCGGCGACCAAGACGCTTGATTACCGCCCTTGATTTCCAACATTCCTTTCTCAGTGGGCGCAAGGCCAGGATAATGAACGTTCTTATTGGAAACAGTATGGATCGGTTTCGGCGACAGCCCACTGTCAAACCAGCCTGACTGTTCTGACAGGTTGCCTCGGAAAGAGAATTCCTCGACCGGTAGCGCTGCCTTTCTGGCAAACTTATTGCTCAGTTTCAGTGTTTCGATTTGCTTGCTCTCCCTGCTAAGTGCGATGGCATGCCCTGCGGTGATGTCTGCCAGCTGCTCTTTCGTTCCGCTCACTAGTTCCGCGGTGACGCGTCCTTGGAAGACATGCACTTCGGTCTTTTTTTCGGGAATGACTTCCACGCCAAATTTCGTACCCCAGTCGATGACTTCGCCATCGGGGGTGATGATTGTCAGTCCGCGGCCGGTTACTGGCACGTCGGCATACAGTCGTCCCTCATGCAGGACGATCTGCTCCGCCGAAACGAACTGGCAATGTATGGGGCCTTCCAGCACGAGCGATACTTGTTTGATCGTTTTCAACTCGATGATGCCCGAAGCGAATTCAAGCGTTTCGCCTGGGCGGACTGTCTGCCAATCGAATGATTGATCGAGCCCGACGACATTCGAAGTGCTTTGTATCTGGGCGATCATCGCGGGTAGGCTCAGCCACCAGAGACCTAGTGCGCAGATCACAAGTGCAGCCGCCGAAACCGCTAGGTACGCCGCCTGGCGAAACCAACCTCTGGCTGGTTTTCGAGGAAGCAGGCGGCCAGGCCGGGTGTATTGAGAGCCAGGCAGATCCAATTCGACGGTCGGTTCGTGAGGACGGCTGGCCCATTCACCGATCAGTTCTTCATTGGTCGACAACGCCAGAAGCTTGCGGATCAACGTTGGCTCGTGCCGCAGACGTTCCATCAATTGGTCAAACGCAGCCGACGACAGTTCGTTGGTGAGAAAACGATCCAGCAGTTCGCTATCGTTCTGGTTCATGCGTCTGCCTCGGCCAGTTTTTGCTCGACACAACCAGCCAACTTGATTCGTAACCGTTTCAACACCCCATAGACCGCTTGCACCGTACGGCCAAATCGATCGGCCAACTCGCTGACATCTTGTACCGATCCGTCATAGCGATGGCGAAGAATCTCGCGCATGTTGTCTGGCAGTTCCTCGATGCACTCGGTCAGGAACTGCTTACGTCGACTGATCCCATCGATCGAGGTGTTCTCGGCTTCCACGGCCAGCAGTTCTACGACATCAGGCGGCATGACCTGTTCATGCTGTTTGTTACGGAACTCCATCAGCACACGGCGACGGGCGATGCCAAACAACCAATTTGAAAACCGGTCTGGATCCCGCAGCGAATCGATCGAAGTGATCGCGATTTGGGCGATATCCTGGACGATATCTTCCGCCGTATGCTCGTTTCGGACGCAGGCAAAAACGTAGCTGTACAACGTCCGACGATGCTGCATCAGGCGAGCCCCAATATCTCCGACCGAACCCTGGTGTTCTTGCATGCGGAATCCTTGCGACCTGCTGTCAGTAGGGAATCTTTCCATTTATATGTGCTATTTTCCTGCCGAATCAGGCGCGCTGCGGTCCGAAAAATCTTGCCGAACTTTCTGTCGCCGACGTAAATGGCTGGTCCCAAACAATTTACAGGAAGTTTCGCCTTTTTGCTCATCAAAGCGCCTAACGAAGGACGGAAGCCGCACTTTCAAATAGGATCAGTCCGTTTGCGAATTGATTGCCTGCCTAGGCATCCCCCGTCTCCCTCCTTGGATTCCCGGTTTAAGCGTGGTTCTACCAACATCGTTCCTGAAAACACTGAGCTTGCTGGCCTTCGTGTTGGCGTCACTCCATGGCACCGGCAATGCGGCCGAGCCGGAAGCTGACCTGGCTGGCTTCAAGTTGCGCGTCGCACCACTGCTGGCGAGGTATTGTGTCGATTGCCATGGCTCGGATCTGGCGGAAGGGAAATTGTCGCTTGAGGCGATCGACCCGAACCTGTTGTCGGGAGAAAATTTCGAGACCTGGCGGCAAGTGGCCGAGAAAATCCAGTTCGGTGACATGCCTCCCAAGGATGCCGATCAGCCCACCGACGAAGAGCGAAAAACGCTTCTGACCTGGATCCGACAAGAGTCATTGAAAATGCAACGGCCCGATGTGGTTGCAGACGAAAAACTATTGCTCCCCCAGTTTGGAAACTACGTCGACCACCAATACCTATTCAACGAGCGATTGCCACGAGTTTACCCAGTGGCACCAAGGATTTGGCGGTTGCGGCCTGAGATTTACGATCGGCAAATGCCTCGCCTGGCCGAAAAGGTCGCCGATCTAGCCAATGGATTGAACGTCGCGGACGGATCGGACTTCAAAGATTATGCAGCCACGTATTTTCTGGACGAAGCGGCAACGTCTCCACTTTTGAGCAATGCCAAGAAGATTGCGGAACGGCTGGTCTCTCCGCAATCGAAAGATCGAGCCTTCAAAGACCTGGTCAACGAAGAAGCGGCCCCCGACGCCGCCGCGGTGGCCGAGGCAATCGAACTCGCATTTCGTAAGGTGCTTTCTCGGCCTGCGACGGAGGAAGAAGGGCAACGTTTTTTGGCCTTCTACCAGAAGTCGTTCGAGATTGGCGACCATCAATTGGCAGCCAGGTCACTGCTGACGGCGATCTTGCTGCAGCCTGAGGTGCTTTACCGGCAGGAACTGGGGGATGGCCAACCAGATCAGTTCGGTCGTGTTCGGCTTAGCCAGCAAGAGGCCGCGTTTGCACTCTCGTACGCTTTAACGAACGAACCGTTGAAAGAGTTTCTGGAAGCGGCCAATCAAGGCAATCTCGCCACCAACGCCCAAGTCGCCAGGCTGGCCGAAGAGCGGCTACAAGACGATTCGTTGCTGCAAGATAAGAACCCGCGCGTGATGGAGTTCTTTCGCGAGTTCTTCAACTATCCGTTCGCCAACGAGGTTTTCAAAGATCAACCGGAAGGGGGAACGCATGTTCCCAACCAATTGATCGCTGACTTGGAAACCAACATCAAAGATATCGTGCGCGAAGACAAAGAGGTTCTCAAAAGACTTCTGACGTCGCGAGACTACTACGTCAATGCGATCTACAAGCAGAATAAGAATCGGCAGATTGTACTGCAGATGGGGGTCGAGCGGAAGCAAAACTATCCGACTGCGTTTGGGCTGCCACTGGATTGGAAATGGACGCTCGACAGGCAGCCCCTTACGTTTCGTTCCGACGAACGGGCCGGCGTGCTGACTCATCCGGCCTGGTTAGCGGCCTGGAGTGGCAACTTCGACAACCACCCGGTCCAACGCGGCAAGTGGGTTCGAACGCATCTTCTGGGAGGAACGGTGCCCGACGTACCTATCGGTGTCGATGCGCGCGTTCCTGAAAAGGAGCACACGTCGTTCGGCAATCGGTTGAAGATGGCGACCAGTGCGGCCGAGTGTTGGCGCTGTCACCGGAAGATGGACCCGCTCGGGTTGCCGTTCGAGCGATACGATCACTACGGCCGAGTTCAACGCCTCGACGCTGGGCAGCCGGTCGATGCCAGCGGAGAGATTACCCGCACTGGCATTGCCGAATTGGATGGAAAAAAAGTTGCTGGCCCGACCCAGCTGATGGACCTGCTGGCCAACTCAGAGCATGTCGAACAGGTTTTCGTACGGCACGCGTTTCGTTTCTTCCTGGGAAGGAACGAGACCCTGGGCGATGCCAATACGTTGCAAGACGCACACAAGGCTTACCGTGACAGCGGTGGCAGTTTTCAGGCCCTGGTCGTTTCGCTGTTGAGTTCCGATTCATTCCTGCTTCGACAATTGCCCCAACATTCGGAGAATTAACCATGCTGGACCGTCGCACATTTTTCCGAGGGACATCACTCGGGCTCGCAGGACTGTATCTCGGCCCGTTTCTCCGGCAGTTGGAGGCTTCGTCCAACGCAGCAAAACCGGCTCGCGTGCTGTTCTTTATACAAGCGAACGGTGTTTACCCGCACGAAATCCAGCCTGTTGGTATCGAGCGTCCCAAGAATCCGACCACGCTTGAAGATCGTTCTCTCGCAGATCACCCAATGGCCCACAGCATGGAGCCGCTGGCCCCTTGGACCAAGAAGATGACCACGCTTCATGGACTCTCAGGCAGAATTGCTCGTGGCAGTCATGGCATGGGTTTCGCCGCACTGGGATGCTGGCCATGCAACAAGAGAGATTACGACGAGACCGTGAACGCAGCGCTGGCCAGAAACATCGGTGGAATCTATCAGCATATCGGTTTGGGGGTGCATGACTCTTCTGCCTCGATCACCTACAACGTCACCTCTGCCGGACGTGGCAAGGCGCTTCCGACGCTGCTCAATCCGGTGCTCGCTCATCGACAATACTTCGCCGCTGGAGCAAGCGGCCAGGCACGCAAGGCGTTCGATGTCGATACTAACTTGCTCGATTTCATGGCAGACGATGTCAAACGAATGAAGACCCGCTTGGATGGTAGTGAGAAGGATAAACTGGATCGCTACCTGGAAGCATTCGAATCGATGAGCGGTCGACAAAGCAAGCTTGCCGCCATGTCCGACAATATCGCCCAGGCAACACCCAACATCGATCCGAAGATAGGGCACCTGATCGATACGAAAACGGGGCCGACGGGCATCTTTGAGCGACTTGAGGCCCAATTTGATATTGCAGCAGGAACGCTTATCGCCGGCTTGACGAATGTTGTGACCGTAACGGCCGGAGCTGGGCCAGATCGTGTTGGGTTAAGCTGCCTGGCCAGCGAAGTGGGCAAAGGGGAGGGGCGAATCGGTGGGCATTCGATCGGACATGGCAGCACGCAAGCCGGTATTCCCGCCGCCGAATGCCACGCGTTGATCCGTCGCAAATGCCTGGAACAACTGGCCAAATGTTTAACGAAGCTCGATTCGATTCCCGAGGGGGATGGCACGATGCTGGACAACACCTTGATTGTCTACGCGTCCGATGCCGCCGACCAGCATCATCCCGGTTGCTATGAATGGCCATTCGTCCTGATCGGCGATTTAGGGGGCAGGCTGAAGCTGGGCAATCGCTACTTGCGTTACCCATGGTACGGGCAGACCGGTCATCGCACGATCGCCAGTCTCTATATGTCGCTGCTGCATGCCGTTGGCGATCGGCGAGAAATGTTTGGCATCGATGACCTGGCCATCGCCGATCTCGACCAGCGCGGGCCCCTGGCCGAACTGATGATTTAATTTCGTACCAGGTAGCTTTTATTCGTTATGAAATATTTGAATCGATTGCAATGTGTGGTTGGGATTGCGATTATTCTCCTCGCCACTCAGTCTGCGATGGCAGAGCCTTCCAAGCCGTCGCAAAACAGCGAGAAACCAGTCGTGAAGTTCCACCCAGGCCAGAAGGCTGGCGACCAATGGGTCAACAGCCATGGCATGGTATTCTGTTGGTGCCCACCCGGTTCCTACCTCGCCGGCAGCCCGGCCGATGAACCAGGTCGTTACGAAGACGAATCGCAGCGGGAAGTCGTCATTCGCGAAGGGTTTTGGATCGGCAAATACGAAGTGACCAAGGGGCAATGGACCGGGAGTGCCATACGCAATTGTCTGGCCAGCGACGACCAGCATCCGCAAGACATGGCCATGCAGTCGAAGGATGCCAACCGAGCTTTGAAGTCGCTCAACGAGTCGGAGGCCAAAGCGGGCGCCCTTCCGCCAGATTGGGAATACGCGCTGCCCACCGAAGACCAATGGGAATACGCGGCGAGGGCCGGCACGACCTCACGGTTCTACTTTGGCGACGATATCAAACAACTGCCGCAGCATGCGAACTTTGGCGATCGTAGCTACTATGACACGCTTGATATCTATTCCAATTCTGCGCATCGAACCCTCGATGATGGATTCGCCAAACTAGCGCCAATCGGTTCTTTGAAGCCAAATCCCTGGGGTTTGCACGATGTTTACGGCAACCTGGCCGAATGGTGCGAGAATGCCGTGACGCGAGGCGGTTCGTGGGTCAGTTCGGCCGAAAACTGCCGAAGTGCTTATCGGCACAAGTTCGGCGATCGCGACAAAGAGCCGTTCATTGGCTTCCGGTTTGTCATCCGCAGAAAGTAACCTTGAGTAAGCGGCAACATGAGAGAGACAAAGATGCGTACAGCGATGATTTCAAGCGTCGGCGGATGGCTGCTTCTTCTGCTGGTCGGCTTTCCTGCGGCTCGCCTTGCCGCAGAAGATGCTTTGTTCCAGACCGAGGTAAGGCTTGCGACACCTAAGAAGGACAGCAAGCGTTCTCGCGAAGGGGGGCTCGGGCACGTTCCGTTTCGCATTTGGTTGCCGGGGGAAGTCAAGACGGTTCGCGGATTGATTCTCAACCCGATGTACACCGACGCCGTAACCCAGCAGCATTGGCAGGCCTTCGCGCGACATTGGGATTTCGGGATCCTGGCGACCAATTTCTTCGGCGCGAAGAGCCAGGAGTTCCCGGATCTGATCGATACGGCCTTGGCAAAGTTCGCAGAAGAAAGCGGACACCAGGAACTTATTGGAGCCAAAATGTGCCTGGTTGGTATGTCGGCCGGAGCAGGCAACTGCGTGCGAATCGCCGAATTGATGCCCGATCGAATCATCGCCGTGGGACCGGTATGCCTGGAGGTTAGCCCGCGCAATGAACCGTCGATGAAGATCCCGATGATGACCGTCTTCGGAGAGCGTGACGGCACGCAAGGAGGCAAGCTGCATGCCAAACTGCCTGAGGTTCGTGCTCAAGGGGCCCTCTTCGGCATTGCTGTCCAGTGGGGAAGGAAGCACGAGTTTGGTCAGGCAAACAACTTGTTGTTTCCGCTCTTCGATGTAGCCATTCGTCAACGGCTAGGCAAACCTGGCGAACCACTCAGGCCGTACCCCGAAAGCTCAGGCTGGCTCGGAGATCTTTCCCATTGGCGAGATGGCGAAGCGGTTATCGAGTCGGTCTCTGATTTCTCTGGCGATAAGTCCACCGCTTGTTGGTTTCCTGACGCCAAAACGGCCCACGCATGGCAAGCTTTCGTGATGCCGCGCGACCAAAAAATCACGCTCGCCAGCCCACCAGGCATGGGCGACAAACAACCCTTGATCATTCACAAGGCTGGCTCGGAGATTGAAATCAAAGTGGCAGGCACTCCCAAGACCGAGGGGCCGATCGAAGTCTATTCGGGCGGAACCAAGCTTGGAGAATTGAAAGAAGGCAGCTTGACCGTGACGATGCCCGACCCAGGCTTCTATCCACTGTACCTACAGGCTTCCGCTCCCGACGGAACCATTCTTCGCTCGCGGCCACATACGATCATCTTGGAGTAATAACCAACGGTTATCATTTCCTTCGGCATGCTGTAACTAGTCATACTTGTGCCCAGCTCAAGCTCGATCACCTGAAATCTTCCGACAAAGATAGCCAAGAGAATACTCGAACTTAAGCGACGGGCATGTAAGTTTTTACTGGGACATGGTTTAAGGGATTAGAATTCAATCAAGGTATGCCATACATCCTCTTCCGAGGACGGTTACTAAACCTTGATTACGTTTTTGCCTGATTTCTGCCAACTGATATTCGTCGATTCCAATACCGAGTCGCGACCGCCCACGTTCGAGGCTAACGATGCGTCCCCATAGTTCGAGTCAGGTTGCCAATCCCTATCCAGATTTAAGTCCCCGTTCAAAAGGGGATCCATCTGCCTGCCATTTTCTCGGTCTTGGTGCTGAGTTCGATTTCGGTCGCGGTGTCGTTCGGGATCCTTTGGTTTATGTTTCGAGTGTTGCGCAGCATGCTGTCCGGTGGAAGCCATGCGTCTGGCTGAAGTTGTGTTTCGAAAATGGGAAGTGCACTGCGGACTTATAGATCGTTTTTGCGAATAAGCCGACGCTCAAGCCGCGAATCCGTCGCTAACGAAGGACGGTTCGTCAATTGCGCGCTAGGGACGGCTATAACGGGGCCGCCGCCAAGAAAGTAGCTTTCAAAACCCGTGCCATCGGCGTCTCCCGTTTACCGCTTTGTTCGGCCATGGATGCTATTTGTCGCTCGTCACAAACTTGAAACCTTCGGCATGGATGTAAACAGCTCCACGGTTGGTCCCCCATTTTTCAAGCTTTGTCGATGAACACGAGACGCTGTCGCCTTTTCGGAGTTTGATTGCTGCGGAATTGGCTTTTCCACCTGGCGTGAAAAATCCATCGGTCGACGCTTCATACATCACGGCGATCTTCCCGTCGCCTAAATACAAGCGTTGCGACTTGACCGACATGCCATTGCATTTGGCAATCAAGACCATGCCTTCATTAGACTCTACGTAGGCGATCTCGATGTCGCCGCCCGGGGGCATCTCAACCTGAATGGAACTCAGAGGGAACACAGGCTGTTCTCGATCTTGGGCACGCGCTAGTACGGACGTCATTCCCAATACAGCTAAAGCAAACAAGACACATCTGACTCTCATCACCAGTCTCCTTTGACTAAGGAATGTTGAGGCTAAATGATGCGGGATTCCGAGGTTTAGCTGACCGCACTTGTTTTTCTACAGAAATCTGCTTTTGCAGGGCATTGAGGCCAATTCTACCGGCGTTTTGAGTTACCAGCAATGTTTTATCGAGCAATGAACGCCCTTGGGAGCGAAATGGCGTCATGCATAAATAACCACGGAAAATCGGGCACTATCCAGATATGAAGCAGCCCCCGTCCCCTTTTCTTGTCCAATGGCGCGGAACGCCCAACCCTATGGAGAATTAACATGGCCCACAATGACCCAATGATCTGGCGTGCTTAAGCGCGACGCTGGACGAAATTTTCTCAGGGGAAAATCTACAATGTCTCGCCCAGTATGCTGATCAAAGAAGGACTGCTCGAAAAAAGCACGCTATCCGGACTGCGATGCGGCAATGATGGGAACAGAACGACACAACTGTTTATTCGAGCTTGACCTAAATTCTCATTCCAAACAATCCACCAGTCTCGCTCTTATCGCTCAGTTGAACTGGGTTCACGAAGTTATCGAAGCTGAAATCTGATTTGAACTCGGCGCGGGGCACTTGGTCCGAATTCATCGTGATGATGTATTGAAATTCATATTCTTGTGACTTGGCTTCGCCGATTTCAATTGCTTTGGCCACCTGTCGAGAGTCCATGCCGTCATATAAGTGACTGTCGTGGATCAAGAAGCCAGGGCCGAGGTGCCGTTTGGCCCAAATGATTGAAAGCATCATGTCGAAGCAGAAAATTTGCATATTGCGGATTCCGACGCTACGTCCGCCCTCAACTTTGATTTTGAATGTAGGTCCATTATCACTGACGTCGACTTCGAGGCTTCCTTCATGGTCCGAGATTTCGCGTGAGAGCTCCTCAAAGGTCAAAATCGCTTCGCGGAGGACTTCCTCATGTTCTGAGTGATCAATAGATATTTGCTGCTTAACTCGTGCTCGCTCAATTGTTAGCTCAGTCTTGGTGGACTCAAGCTTGTTTGTAACCTCTAGTCGCTTCTTCAGCTCATCGACCAACGAGAACAAACGGGAACGCTCTTCTTCCAGCCTGATCATCTGGTCGATCGCTCCATGCGATGACAGGGCCTTCATGATCTCACGTCGACGTTTGTCTAAACTTAACGCTTCTTCTTCACGAGCGAAAATACGTTGCTCGGCAGTCTGGATCTCGCGTTCGAGGTGCAGTAAACGATTCTTGATGACTCGATCGTGAAATGCCTGGACATCCTCGATTCTTTTGCGAACAAGATCAGGCAATACAACGTATGCCTCCTCGTACATAGTTACAACATCGTCGACTTTCACCGGTTGTTCAGTTTGCAATTGTTGCTCGATGCTTTTGATTCGCTGTCGATCAAGGGTATTGGCATTCGCGATCCTGGACTGGCGAATTGCAATGGTCGACGCTTCCTTTTCTAGGTCGCGATATTCCGGGAGGACTTGAAACTCGCTTAGTTCTTTCTCGAGTCGCTTGAGATCCTTCTCGGCGAGCGCAAGCTTGGTGCGTAACTCGCCGGCCTTGCCAACCAAATTGCCCAATACTCCTTTGCTGGAATCTCGCTTAAGTAGTTTTAGCGTTTTCTCTTGATCCTTCAGTTCTTGAAGCGTTTGGGAAGACTTCCAATCCAAGCCAAGAAGGTGGGAAAGATTGACCTGGATATTCCACGGTTGCTGGGTGGAGTAATACTTCTCTGCGTGTTGAAATCCACCTTCAGGTTCGACTCTCGCAAAGTAGGGGAACATCGATCGGAAACTGGGTGAGTACTTGCTAGTCGCGTGTCCATCGAACATTGACAAGGCCAATGCTGCTGTCCATTTCTTATTTGAAAACCAAGACTCGCCAGTCGTCGAATCAATAGTAGGTTGTTCCGGCCACTCGGATAAATTTGCATCTACAAAAACCTTATTTGGATCGGAGCCGCTACGACGAGCGGTCATTCGCTGATTGCTCAAGTCAAAGTTTAGTGAGAACGACTGCTCCAACAGCGAATGGTACCTGAATATGGAAGACGAGGGGCAGCTTGCTCCCATTAGGAAATGCACGATCGTAACTAAGCTCGTCTTGCCTGAGCTGTTCCGAGTTTGACGGTCGGTCGCTCCATCGCTCTTATCAGCAAGTATGACATTCAACCCTGGGCGAAAGGTAAGTGTCTTGAACGACGGAAGCGAGCTGGATACTTTGTGAATCATGACGCACCTCGACGTAAGATTCGCCCACGATCGAAATCGATCGCCTCGAACAAGTAAAGCATATCCAGGGTGAGAACGAATCGATCGAAGCCGATCACGTGTTTGCCCTGTTTGCTTCGAGTCTCTCGAAACTCCTCCCAAAGTCGTGATACGGTCTTCGACTGATCGAGTAGCTGCAGAACCTCCCCGCCGATGCCAATCAAAGCCCTGTCAGTCTTCAGATGTTTTGAGGGAAGAATCATATGGTTTCTTCGGACTCGGGGGGATTTTCAAATATGTCGCAACTGTCAAAGTAAAATGCCAGCACAGCCATGACGCCAGCAAGCTTGACCGGTTCGGCTGCGAAGACTCGACCGCCGGCGAACTGCCACAATTCGTCGAAAGTCTGGTCAGCATCTAGATCCGCGTCTCGATGCGTTGTATACCTTTTTCGGAACGCTTCGGCGATCTCTTCTGGCTTATCTTCCTCTGGCATCTCAGCCAAATAAGATTCTACCAGTCCTTGTTTGGAGCGACCTCGGCGAATGTAGTCGGCTCTATCTTTGGAAAGATCATTGAATTCGAGCTTCTGTGGACTAGGCGGATCTGTAGGGGGCAATGGAGGAGATTTTTCAGTAGCCAGATGTTCGATTACAGGAATGATATCCTGATAGCACAAGTCTTCAAGCAACTCGAGTGTCGGAGCTGCTCCAAATAGCTCAACCAGTTCGTCTTTGCTGAGTTGCTTGATTTCTTTCCAAATCGCCGTGAAGTCCCATCGTCGAATTGCAACTGTAGGATTGTCACGTTGAAGCTTGGCAAGTTCGGTGACTGCTTCGTGTGGCAAATCATCGGGATCGTTGTGGACAAAGATCCATTTACTCATCTCAAGGTCATTGTCTACCAGCGTACTTTTCGCATGTGCGAAATCATCTCGAATCTTGTCAGCCATTGCGGATGCCGTGTATTCGCGAGGAGCGAAGACTTGGTAAACAGTCCGGGTTGAAAGTCGATAGCCGTCAAGGCCGCCGTCTCCTTTCGAGAGGCGAATGCGCATGAAGTCATCGCAATATCGTTTGGTCAGTATGTTACCAAGCCACTCCTGAAAGGCAGTTCGTCGGAATTTTAAGAATCCATTCTCAGCGGCTACTCGATAGTGGGTTAGCTCCAAGGGGTCCATCTGCTAACTTCTATATCTTAAAGGTTGTATCGGTTTTAGATGATTCACACATCAGTTTGGGGTGCCAAGTTACCCATTCTAAAGACTCTGACCCACCTCGTCCTCTATGAGGCGGGGGTGTTGATAAGACTTGCCAATCGGACTGGCGCTTGCCAAATACCGCCCTTGCCAGAAATGGCCAAAAGAAAAGCCTCGCAAGTCGTTGATTTGCAAGGCTTTAGGAGGTCGGGGTGACACGATTTGAACGTGCGACCTCTGCGTCCCGAACGCAGCGCTCTACCAGGCTGAGCCACACCCCGAGAATTGGTTGATCTGTTGTCCAGACCTTGTCGCTGGATTGGTAGGGGCCAATCTGTCGCGACGAAGTTTAGGATTGTAATCCGAGCGGGAAGGTTCGGTCAACATGACTGGTTGGCGGGAACTTTTGCTTCCGAGGGCTTCCAGGCCACTAGTTGCAGCTCGACGTTGCTGCGGCCTCGGAAGGTGTTGATGACCGGGTGGTAGGCGATATCGAGCGGGCCCTCGGTCGCTTCCAACTCTTCGGCCCATTCGCCCCGTCCGAACGCGACTCCCCGGATTTTTACCCCGTGGTGTTCTAGTTGGATGGCTAAATGACGTTCGCCGCCGCCGATTCGTTTGGGGGGCGTGGCCAGTTTGGCTCCGGTGGCACACATCAGCGGCCGGGGATTGCCTTGGCCGAAGGGGCCCAGCAGGTCGATTTGCTGGACGATCTGACGGGTTAGCTGGGTGAAGGGGGCCTCGGCGTCGATGACCAGTTCGGCGATTCGGTCGTCGTCGGCGACGTTCGCCGATGCATACTCGCAGAATTCGTGGCGGAAGTTATCGAGTTGGGCCTCGTCGATCTGCAGACCGGCCGCCGCGGCATGGCCGCCATGTCCCAGCAGGAGATGATCGCATGCCTGGAGGGCTTCGTGCAGGTTCAGGCCATTGGCCGAGCGGCAAGAGCCGACGCCTGGTTTTACGCCTGCTTCGTCGAGGGCGATCATGACGACCGGTCGGTTGTACTTGTCCGCCAGCCGGCCGGCGACGATCCCGATGATGCCGGGGTGCCAGCCGTGACCTGCCAGGACGAGGGCCGGATCGTTTTCGGGGTCGAAGCATTCCTTGATTTGCTTGGAAGCGGCCAGTTGCACGCTGCGTTCCAGGCTCGAACGACTGTCGTTGAGTTGATGCAGATAATCGGCCAACGCCCCGGCGCGTTCGTTGGAGTCGGTCGTGAGCAGTTCGATGGCTAGTTGTGCCTGACCTAGTCGTCCGGCTGCGTTCAGACGGGGGGCGATCGAGAAGCCGATGTCGTCGCTGGCCAGCGCCGGCTTGTCAGCCAGCGAGGTAACTCGAAGTAGCGCGCTGATGCCTGGGACCGGGAATTCGCGGAGGCAATTCAGGCCGTGGCGAACCAGCAGGCGGTTTTCGTCGGTTAATGGAACCACGTCGGCGACCGTTCCGATCGATGCCAGCCCGACCGCCGAGAGAAGGAAGTTCTTGTATCGCTCGGTGACACGCTTCGACTGGCATTGCCTCTGGCATAACGACCAGGCAAGTTTCAAGGCGACGCCGGCACCACATAAGCCGCCGAATGGATAGTTCGTTCCCGGCAGTCGAGGGTGTACCAGCGCGGCGGCATCGGGAAGTGTCTCGCCCATCTCGTGGTGGTCAGTCACGATTAGTTCCAGCCCGAGTTCTTTTGCCCGCTGGGCTTCTACGACGCTGGCGATTCCGCAATCGACCGTGATCACCATATCGGTTTCGCGATCGGCAAGCTTCTCGAGAGCTTCGACATTCAGGCCGTAGCCTTCGTCGATTCGATGGGGCACATAATAGGAAACCGAGGCCCCCATCAGTTTCAAGCAGCGAAAGAGAATGGCGGTCGACGTGATTCCGTCGGCGTCGTAGTCGCCGTAGATGGTGATCTTCTTGTCGGCGTTGACGGCTGCATGGATCTTTTCGGCGGCCTGACTAACGCCGGGCAGTTCCTCGGGGTCGCGGAGGCCTGAGAGTTTGGCATCGAGAAACTCACGGGCCGTTTCGGCATCGCGTATGCCGCGGCAGATTAGCAGCTGGGCAACGACAGGTGGAATGCTGGCGGATCGCTCGAGGTCTCGTACCAGTGCGATGTCGTGCGGAAGAATGCGCCAGTTAGCGTCCATGAATCGTTGCGTCGCTCCGTCGAGGGGGAAATCGAAATCGGCAAAGCTTCAATTATCGGGAGACTTCCGGGTATTTCCAGCCCTTTGCCGGGAATTGACCGAATCCGACCGACATGGGGGATATCAATCTGGACGACCAATCAACTCCGATGCTTGCGATATTCGCTCGGTGTGACGCCCAGGTCGCGGCGGAATACTTCGTACATCCGCATGGAGCTGCCGAAACCTACTTTGATGGCGATCTCGGAGAGTTGGCGACGCGACTTGACCAGTTCACGCTTGGCGTTTTCGACTCGTACTCGTCGGATTTCGGCGGCGATTGTTCGGCCTAGATGTTCGTCGAAGCGGCGCTGCAAGGTGCGGAGTTCGGTAAAAACGGCCTGGGCCACTTCGCGCGGGCTGACGGGGAGATGGCAGTTTGCGGCAATGAAATCGAGGGCCCTGGCTACCGATTCGTCGGGCACCGTTAGAAAGTCGGTCGATTCTCGCGGCACGAGCCCGACCGGGGCAATTCGTGGCTGCAGAGCTTTGCCGGTTATCGGTTTAGCCCCGAACCTTGCCTCCAGGAGTCGTCCTGCCAGGCGCGCGGCTTCATAGCCGACGCGTTCGTATCCCATCTCGATGCTACTCAGGGTAGGAGATGGGCTTTCGCAGAGTGATATGTCGTTGCTGCCGGCGATGATGGCAACGTCTTGAGGAATGCGCCAACCACGAGTCATGCACATTTGCATGACGATCCGGGCGAGAACTTCCGAACTGACAAAGATGCCAACGGGAGGAGTCAACTGCTGAAGCCATTGCTCGATCAGTTGCTCCGACCTTCGCCATTTCGCAGGGCTGTCGTTGTAATTCGAAGGAATCCATTGGGCATGGCAGGAGTATCCCACCTCGCGAAGCAGTTTCTGCAAGGCCTTAATCTCGATGGCATCGCTCTTTTTGTCCTGAAAACCGAGGGCCGCGAAGTGGTGAACGCCCAGTTCGATAAGGTGCTCGGCGCGAATCTGGCCGGCGGCGGCATAATCGACCAGGACGGAAGGGACAAAGTCGCAAACGGGCGAATCAGGCCAGACGTTGACGATGGGGATATCGCATAGCGAAGCACGCTTCGCCAGCGGCTGGGTCACCTCCGCCAGGATCAGGTCATATGGCTGGGGGACGACCGAAACTGGCTTGATACCTTGAAGTGGAAACTCGTCGACCACAGATTTCCAGCCTTGCTGTTGGGTATATCGCTGGGCTCCGGCAAATATGCCAGCGCGCCGCTTGTCAGGCTTCTGCAGCCCCAAGGCAAAAGCGATTGTTGGCATTGTGGGCATCGGGGTTGTTGTCGCTAAAACAATGGTGTTTGTCGCAAGACGTGTGTTGTTAACCGTTATACATGAGGTGACTGTCTTTTCTCTAAATCTTTTCCTGAATTTTTTTGTGAGGCGCCTGAGCCATGAAAGATTTCCCGAGACACCGCGGGTTTACTCTGGTTGAACTGCTGGTGGTGATCGCCATTATTGGCGTGCTGATTGCGCTTTTACTCCCTGCGGTTCAGCAGGCGCGCGAAGCCGCTCGGCGTATGTCTTGCACGAACAACATGAAGCAGCTTGGTATTGCCTTTCACAACTACCACGACACATTCAATCGCTTCCCAATGGCTAGCAACTGCAACATCAACGCGGCCGACCCAGGCTACTCGTCCAATCGTCGTGTGTCGTTCTTTCACCTGATCATGCCGTTCATCGAACAGAAGAACTACTACTCGGTGATCAAGCCGCTTATTGAATCGAATCAGTTCCCTGGTGGCTGGTCGACCAGCGTACGAAACGTTGTGTTTGAAGCGTTTGAATGTCCTTCAGAAGCGAACAGCCCCAAGGTTGAACAGCAAGGTTTTCACGGGAATTACCTGGTGTGCAACGGCTCGAGCAACACCGGCAGCGGGGCCAACAAAAGTAACGGCATGTTCTATCCGCGAAACGATACCAATTTTTCGGACGTCACCGACGGAACTTCCAACACCGCCATGATTGGTGAGATTAAGCTCCAGCTCGATTCGATCGCCGCGTCTGGAACGGGTAATGTCGTTTGTGGTGGTTCGCACGACCTGCGAGGTCGATATCACAATCCCTATCACGGAAACATCTACTTCACGACACTGCGTGCACCCAACACGCCGGTGGGCGATGCACTGCAGTATTGCAACGGAACGCCCCAGGTGCCTTGTCGTCAGTGCGTTAGTTCCAACATGGAGACGCACTTACGGAGTTACCATCCAGGCGGTGCCAACGTGGTGCTGGCGGACGCGTCGGTGCACTTCATTCCGGAAACGATTAACCAGTCGGTGTTCCAGGCAATGGGTACCCGAGGCGGTGGCGAGGTTTTTCAGCTGCCGTAACGGTTGCAGGCGTTTTCCGGTGAATCTTTGCGGTTGGCCAGCTGCCAATGCTGGCCAGCCTTTTACTTCTCGATGGAATGTAGGAGATTTCTTTCCATGCGTGCTTTGTTTGCCGTAGTTTTTACTTCTTTGCTTGCTCTGATTACCAGCGGCTGCACACAGTCGGACAAACCTCCAACGTATAAAGTTACCGGAACGGTTACCTACGATGGAAAACCGGTCGAGTCGGGTTCCATCGTGTTTGACCCAGCTGATGGGATGGGACAGTCGGCAATGGGAGGCATTGAAAACGGCAAGATCACCGCAGATGTTCCTGCCGGTGAGATGATCGTTCGGATAAGTGCCGTGCGTACTTCAGAGAAGAAAGACCAATATGGCGAGGCGATTACTGAGTCGTATATCCCGGATAAGTACAACCAGGCATCGCAAATCTATGAAACGGTAAAGCCTGACGGCGACAACACGTTCACCATTGCCTTAGAAAAGTAGAGGGAGCTTGGCGAAGAGGGCCCAGTTTGGCCGTCAGCAAGTAAACCAGGACGCGCATGCAAGAAGCCGGATCCTGAGGGACCCGGCTTATCGTTTGGGCTGCCGCTGTAGAGGCAGAGCGTTGTTTGAGCGGAATACTCGGGGACGGAGAAGATTTACTTCTTCTTCTCGACGTGCACGGTGTGCTTACGCAGCTTCGGAGAGTACTTCTTCAGGCGAAGCTTCTCGCCGCCCGGCTTGCGACGCAGGGAGTAGTTGTAGTCGCCTGTTTCTTCGCAGACGAGAAATACCGTTTCCGCTTTCTTACTCTTCTTAGCCATGGCTAGGACCAGCTATCTGATTAAGGTCGTTAGAGGGACTTGTCGAAACATCGGAATTTAGCAGATTGCGGCCGCAAGGAAAAGGGCCAACGTGCCCTCCAACTCGAAAGCGATGCTTTCCGAAATAAGCCATCGAATTCTGGGGCCGCATGGGAGTACTTTTCCGCGAGTTCTGCGTTTAAGGAGCGAGGGATTCGCAATAATTTGCTCAATATGTTGCGAAACTCTAAAAAGGAATCCAAAAGACTTATCCCAATTCGAACGCCGATCGGGCGAATGATGCCCTCATTGGGGGGTGACGGGCGGGGGTTTTCACCGTAAGATTTATATCCGGCAAGGATATTATCTCGTCATCGCCTCAGTCGACTGGAATGGTTCACTCGCGGGCCCCTTGTCTTAATTCTCGCGGTAACGATCGTCTCTTTCGAGCGATTTTCCAGGTTCGGCAACGAGTTATTGGTCTCCGCTTCTAGCGTGAAGCGACGAAATCCACGGAGAATGGTAATGGCTCAAGACAACACTGATCACGAAGAACACGAAGAACAAGAAGAAGCAGGTCAGCCGTTGGCCTCGCGGTTCCTTTTGTTTACCGCGGTTCCCTCCTGGCTGATCAGTCTGGTCGTCCACTTGGTTTTCTTCCTGATCCTGCTCACGATCTTCATGCCTCCGATCACGAAGGAGAAGCGTGTGCTGACGATCGACGACAGCGCCGACGCTGAGGAGATCGAAGAAGTCGTATTGGAAGAGTTCGAGCCACTCGACGTGAAGGAACTCGAATTCGACGACCCACCGGAGCAACCCGAAGAAGCCGAGATCAGCGACGAGATCGTCGTTTCCGACTTTCAGGAAGAAATGGCCGCTCCCAAGATGATTGAGTTGGCCGACAGCGCGGTGGATACCGCGATCTTCTCCGACGTGATGAGCGACGTAGCGGGCGTTGACGGTAATGCCACTTCGGGCCGCGGCAAAGCGACTCGAACTCAGATGCTTCGCGAAAACGGGGGCACCGGGGCCAGTGAACAGGCGGTTGTCTGGGGTATCCAGTGGATCGCCGAGCACCAGTTGCCTGACGGGACCTGGAGTTTCGATCACCGCAAAGGTGCCAAGAAGCCTGGCAGTAAGGATTTCGGTTCGTTCGGTAATTCGCCTCGCGCGGCAACTTCGATGGCTTTGCTGCCATTCCTTGGCTCTGGGATTACCCATAAGGAAGGCAAATACAAGAAACAGGTCGAAGTGGGCCTGGGTGCCCTGATTAACCTAATGGAAGTCCGTGGCAATACCGGCAGCTTCAAGGAAGCTGAAGGCAACATGTACTCGCATGGTCTCGCCACGATCACCCTGTGCGAAGCCTACGCGATGACGCAGGATAAGAACCTGCTTGGACCGTCGCAGTTTGCCATCAACTACATTCAAGCCGCACAAGATCCGGTCGGTGGCGGATGGCGTTATCAGCCACGCCAGCCAGGTGATACCTCGGTGGTCGGTTGGCAGGTCATGGGCCTCAAGAGTGGTCACATGGGTTACCTGAGCGTTAATAAGAACACGATCGCCGGGGCTATTAAGTTCCTTGATTCCGTACAGTCTGACGGCGG
This sequence comes from bacterium, assembly GCA_016124445.1. GTDB lineage: Bacteria > Planctomycetota > Planctomycetia > Pirellulales > Pirellulaceae > Bremerella. Next base: position 127,257 of record WGNR01000017.1, on the reverse strand, counting down.
TGCCGCCTACGGCTATGCCGATCCAGGCAACAAGCCTTCGACCACGGCGGTCGGCTTGCTGTGTCGGATGTACCTGGGCTGGAAGAAAGAAAACCCGGCTTTGGCCAAGGGGGTTGCTGCCCTCGGCAAGCGTGGCCCGAGTGCTTCGGACCGTGCCGACATGTACTACAACTATTACGCCACCCAGGTCATGCGTCAGTATGGCGGTCCGACGTGGGAAACCTGGAACGAAAAGATGCGTGAGTTCCTGATCAAAACTCAGGTTCCGCAGGGCCAGGCAGAAGCGGGCAGCTGGTTCTTTAACGGACCCCACGCTGAACGGGGCGGTCGTCTGTACAACACGGCGTTGGCCGTTTTGACCCTGGAGGTCTACTACCGCCATTTGCCGATCTACAAGTCGAACGCGACCGAAGAAGACTTCCCGCTCTAATCGTCACAATCGATTCAAGTTGAACTACCAAGGCCTCGCGGTGGATGTTGATCTGCCGCGAGGTTTTTTGCTGGACCGTGCGCAAATGATTGCGAACTATAGTTTTCGGTTTCCTTGGTTTTGCAATTGCAGGAATCGTCTAGTTTGCGTGCCCGGTCGTCGAATCTTGATTCTCTCGACACGTCGGATACGACGCCGGCTCCTAATGCGCACATACGGTTTCGCTTTCGCAAGCTGATCCTGTTCACGATGGATCGGATCAAAGGAGGGATCAGCTTCTTTGCCAGCGCCGCGATCCATTTTGCCCTGTTGATTCTGATGGCGCTGTGGATCGCTCCGACCGGGCCCAATGGCAATGCCAACAGTCTTACTCTCTTGCCAACCGAGCAGCCGCCGACCGACCTATCGACCATGAAAATGGTAACGCCAATTGAAGTCAGCCAGGCCCAGGATTTGACGCAGCAAGATCTTCAGGCCGAATCGGCCGCCATTGGAGAGCTGTCAAGGCTGATCGACCCGATGCCTAGCCAGGCCGCCGTCAGCAGCCAGGCCGCATCGCTGAGCGTGGATAGCGAGCTCCAAAATAACTTTCCCTGGCAGGCGGCCGTACCTTCCAAGAATGGAGGGGGCTTCGAAGGGAGAAGCGGCGACCTGCAGAAACAGCTTCTCGCCGCTCGCGGTGGTTCGCCTGCGACCGAAGATGCCGTCGAGCGGGCTCTCCGCTGGATCGCCGCCCATCAGCTCAAGGACGGGTCGTGGAGTTTCAATCATCACGAGGCCGAAATCGGCAAGCTGAGTCCCAACCCCGGCGAGCCGCTTACCAGGACCGGAGCTACCGGGCTGGCCCTGCTGCCGTTCCTGGGCAAAGGCTACACCCACATGAATGACAACCCTTATCGAGATCAGATCGAACGAGGGCTCTATTTCCTGCGGACCAACCAAATCGTCAACGCCAATGGGGGCGACTTGCAGGATGGTTCGATGTACGGACATGGTCTGGCAACGCTGGCCTTGTGCGAAGCGTACGCAATGACCAAAGATCCTGCGCTGCGGCCAGAGGCGGTCGAGGCGCTCAAGTTCATTGAATATGCCCAGCACGATCAGGGTGGCTGGCGGTATCAGCCGAAGCAGCCGGGCGATATCAGTGTGTTTGGCTGGCAGTTGATGGCCCTCAAAAGCGGGCTGCTGGGTGGCCTGAAGGTCGATAGCTCGACGATCGGCCTGGCCGAGTTCTGGCTCGATTCGGTGCAATCTGGGGGCGGTTCCTTCTATGGCTATCAGCATCCAGGCAAGATGATATCGCCGACGTCGATCGGGCTTCTCAGCCGAATGTATCTTGGCTGGCAACGGAACGATCAGCGACTGCACAAGGGAATCGATTTTCTCGCGGAGGAAGGTCCGTCGAAGTCGGACATGTATTACAACTATTACGCGACCAACGTGCTGTGCCACTACAGCGGACCGAAGTGGGATACCTGGAATGACGAACTGAAGGATTACCTGATCAAAACCCAGGTTCGTCGTGGATTTCCGGCCGGTAGCTGGTACTTCGACGACAAGCATGCCAAGGTGGGTGGTCGATTGTACGTGACCTGCCTGGCTACCATGATTCTGGAAGTTTACTACCGCCACATGCCGCTCTACTCGGAGAAGTCGATTGACTTCACCTTCTGATCCGCCTGCCTGGTATCAGGCAATTCTCCCGGTCATCGACCTCCGTGGCGGCCAGGTCGTTCGTGGTATCGCCGGCAATCGCGATCAGTACCAGCCAATCCAATCACGTTATGCCCCCGATGCGCTGCCTGGCAGTATTGCCCAGGCCTATGCCAGTTCATTTCAGTTCTCGGACTGTTATGTGGCCGACCTGGGGGCCATTTGCGACCGACGGCTCGATGTCGCGGCGATTGAAAGCATTGCGGCTTCAGGGCTGCGTATATGGTTGGATGCCGGAATCGAATCGGCCGCGCGGTGGCAATCCTTCCAGCGGATGCTAGGCGATGGAATCCCTTACCGCTGGATTGTCGGCCTGGAAGTTCTCGAGAGCTGGGAGGCGCTTTCCTGTCTTTTGCAGCAGATTGGGCCGGAGCGACTGGTCTTCAGTCTGGATATGAAGGAGGGAAAGCCGCTGACCGCCGCAGCCGAGTTTCAGCTTGGGCCTGAGCAGATCGCCCAGCGTGCGATCGAGCTTGGCGTGCGGTCGATGATCGTTCTCGACTTGGCTTCCGTTGGCCGGGGGAAGGGGAGTGGGACCGAGACGCTGCTGGGCCGGCTTTATCAGCGGTTTCCCGACGTCCAGTTGGTTGCCGGAGGCGGTGTTCGCGGCGTCGACGATCTCAAGCTCTTGAAGGGGCAGGGGGCAAAACGTGTTCTAGTCGCTTCGGCACTGCATGATGGCTTGGTGAAGCCGGCGGTCAGCGACTAAGTGGATGATTTTTTGGCCTCCTTCAAAAATATTTTCTGCCGCCCTTTGGGGGCAAGCAGGACAATTTTGACCAATTTCTTTTGTTTAGGCAGGCTAGCGTAAGCGATCTCACGATTGAGAAAGGATTTAGGAATTCGAGACGATTCCCTTAGGAGGCGACTATGGAGGGCAGTTTGCCGCAAGTTGTTGTTGGAAGATTCTTTGCCTTAGGGTTCTTTCGTGAAATCATCAGCTTGTAACTGACAGTTAGTTTTAAGCGGCTCAATCTCCCCTTGCTGCAACAACCGAAGGCATTATCATTTCTTGTGTCGAGCTGGTTACCCCACCATGCACTGATAAAGTCTGGAAAGATTGACCTCAGGTCCGCCTTGATCGAATAAGGCAACGGTTTGCCTATACGATGGCGACCATCTTTCACTCGGACATTCACGCAGAGCACGCACCCAGATTCTCCGAGACTTTTTTTCCTAGCAAAGAAATCAATCGGGGAGCATTCGACTTTGACATTGTGACAGTTTTCACAATGTCCTCCTTGCAAGTGTGTTGAACCATAATCTCCCCAGCGGGAGTGAGGCCCGAGATGCAGCGCCGTTTCACGATTAGCAAAGGGCTGGATCTGCCAATCGCAGGCAAGCCTAAACAGTCGGTGGAAGAAATCGCGGATGTCCAAAAGGTTGCCCTTTTGGGTCGCGATTATGTCGGTATGAAGCCGACGATGTTGGTCGCCGAAGGCGACAGCGTCAAACAGGGGCAGCCCCTGTTTGAAGACAAGAAGAACCCCGGTGTTTTCTACACCTCCCCGATTGCGGGCAAAGTGGTTGAGGTCAACCGCGGTGCCAAACGCAAGTTTCTGTCGGTGGTGGTCGAGAACGAAGGGGACGACAAACTTACATTCACGTCGTTTTCCGACGCCCACCTGTCGAGCCTCGAACGCGAAAAGGTCGAAGAGAACCTGCTTCAGTCCGGACTGTGGGCTGCCTTGCGGACTCGACCTTATGGCAAAGTTCCCACGCCTGGGACATCGCCTCGTTCGATCTTCGTCACCGCGATTGACACCAATCCCCTGGCAGCCGACCCGGCGCCGATCATCAAGGGGAACGAACTTGAATTCATCGCCGGCCTGGAAACCGTCAGCACGCTGACCAGCGGCAAGGTTTTCCTCTGTCAGGCACCTGGAGCGGGGCTTCCTGGCGGCGATCTGGAATTCGTCGAAGTCGCCGAATTCTCTGGCAAGCATCCAGCCGGTTTGCCTGGCACGCATATCCACTTCCTCGACCCTGCCGGTCCTGGCCGCGTGGTGTGGTACGTCGGTTATCAAGATGTCATCGCGATCGGCCAATTGATGCGAACCGGTGAGCTCGACAGCCGCCGCGTGATTTCGCTGGCCGGCCCTGGGGTCGAAAGTCCTCGCCTGGTCAAAGCCCCCCTGGGAGCCAGCATCGAAGACATCACGAAGGGACAGCTTAAAGAAGGTGCGATGCGGAAGGTGTCCGGATCGGTCTTGTGCGGCTACGACGCGAACGGCCCAGAAGGCTACTTGGGGCGATATCACACCCAGGTTTCGGTCCTGGAAGAAGGCCTGCGGCGAGATTTGCTCGGCTGGATGGCCCCTGGGTTCAAAAAATTCTCGGTCAAATCAGTGTTTGCCTCGTTCCTCTCGCCGGGCGAGTTGGACATGACCACCACCGCCAACGGCAGCCATCGCGCGATCGTGCCTATCGAAGCGTACGAAACGGTGATGCCGCTGGATATCGAACCAACTGCGTTGCTCAAGTCGCTGATCGTCGAAGATACCGACTCGGCTCAGGCCTTGGGCTGCTTGGAACTGGAAGAAGAAGACATCGCCCTTTGTACGTTCGTTGACATCGGGAAACACGATTTCGGTACGATTCTGCGGAAGAACTTGACCCGCATTGAAGCCGAAGGATAGCTATGAAATTTTTACGCTCAATGCTCGATAAGGTCGAACCAATGTTCCTCGAAGGAGGAAAATTGGAACGGCTATATCCGCTGTACGAAGCGGCGGACACGTTTTTGTACACTCCACCGGATCGCACCAAGGGTTTGACCCATGTGCGTGACGGGTTGGACTTGAAGCGGACGATGATCTTCGTCGTTATCGCTTTGACGCCATGTATCTACATGGCCCTCTGGAATACCGGCTATCAGGCCAATCTCCAGATTGCCGCTGAATCCGCCAAGCCGTTGAACGACTTCCACCAGTCGATCTTCAGCATGACCGGGCTCAAGCATGACCCCGCCAGCTGGATCAGCAACGTGGTGCTGGGGGCGATCTTCTTCCTGCCGGTTTACATCGTCACGATGACCGTCGGTGGAACGATCGAATTGATCTTCAGTATCATTCGCAAGCATGAAATCAACGAAGGCTTCCTGGTGACCGGGATGCTCTTTCCGCTTTGCCTGCCACCGACTATCCCACTCTGGGAAGTTGCGGTCGGGATCGGCTTCGGCATCTTGATCGGGAAGGAAGTATTCGGCGGTACCGGTAAGAACTTCATGAACCCGGCCCTGACGGCTCGTGCGTTTTTGTACTTCTCGCACGCCGCCCAGATGACCGGCGAGAAGGTTTGGACGGCCGTTTCACCCGATGGCTTCAGCGGGGCAACCACCCTGGGTAAGGTTGCCGAGTTGGCACCCACCGGAGCCTCGATGGCGGATGCCTTGAAACAAGTCGACGGCCACGGCATCACCTACATGGACGCCTTCATGGGCTGGATCCAAGGTTCGATGGGCGAGACTTCAGTGCTGGCCTGTTTGATCGGTGCGGCCTTTTTGATCTGCACCGGGATTGGCTCGTGGCGAATCATGCTTGGCTGCGTGATCGGTGCGATGGGGCTTTCGACCCTCTTCTGGGCGATTGGCCTTGGTTCTGAAAGCCCGAACATCCTGTTCAGCATGCCTCCTTGGTGGCAGTTGGCGGTCGGTGGCTTTGCCTTCGGTGCTGTTTACATGGCAACCGACCCTGTTTCCGCCGCGATGACGCGAACCGGCAAATGGTTTTACGGCATTTTGATTGGTGTCATGACCATTCTGATCCGCAGCATCAACCCGGCGTTTCCCGAGGGAATTATGTTGGCGATTTTGTTCGGCAATGTGATGGCCCCACTGATCGATTACTGTGTCCTGCAATTGAACATCAAACGGAGAATGGCCCGCTATGCAACGTGATAGTGTTGGCGGCACCATTTTGGTGGCCGCAGTTTTGTGCGTGGTTTGCTCCGTGGTCGTTTCCGCAGCAACCGTCGCCTTGAAACCAGTTCAAGAGATCAACAATACGTTCAACAAGAATAAGAACGTATTGGAGGCCGCTGGTATCGTCAAAGCAGACGAATCAAAGGCCAAGGTCGAAGAGGAATTCAAGAAGGTCGACAAGATCTTCGTGAACCTCGTAACGGGCGATGTGGTCAGCGATGAAGAGCTGAAAGAAGCTGGTGTCGCCGATCCCAAAACTTTCAACCCGTTCGACGCCCGTGAAAATGCCCAATTGAACCGCGCGGTCGAAGGACTCAACGGTTTTCCTATGACCTGCAAGTACGCGGCTGTCTACCTGATTAAGAATGACGATGAGTCGTTGAAAAGCGTCGTCTTGCCCGTTTTTGGCAAGGGGCTTTGGTCGACCATGCTAGGGTATCTCGCCCTGAAATCGAACCTGGAAACAGGGCAGGGCATCACCTTCTATTCCCAGGGGGAAACGCCTGGTCTGGGCGGTGAAGTTGAGAACCCCAAGTGGAAGGCCCAGTGGGATGGTAAAGAACTCCGCGATGCCAAAGGGGATGTGCTGGTCGACGTGGTCAAAGGCCAGGCAGCCAACAATTCCCAGATCGATGGCCTGTCAGGAGCAACGATTACCACCAAGGGTGTGAACAACCTGGTGCGATTCTGGCTTGGTCCTCAGGGATACGGTCCGTTTCTCGAAAACCTGAAAGCGAAGGAGAAGAAGTCCGATGGCTGAACAATCTCCCAAAGACGTGCTGCTTGATCCGGTTGTGCATAACAACCCGATCGCCCTGCAGGTGCTCGGCATCTGTTCGGCCTTGGCAGTGACGTCGAAGCTGGAAACGGCCGCGATCATGGCTTTGGCCGTGACGGTGGTGACCGCGTTCTCGAACCTGGGTGTGAGCCTGGTCCGGACGTACATCCCCAGCAGCATTCGTATTATCGTGCAGATGACCATTATCGCCTCGCTGGTGATCGTGGTTGATCAGATCCTCAAGGCGTATGCCTACGGCGTCAGCAAGCAGTTGTCGGTGTTTGTCGGTCTGATCATCACCAACTGTATCGTGATGGGACGTGCCGAAGCGTTCGCCATGAAGCACAAGCCGGGGATCAGTTTCCTCGATGGAATCGGCAACGGTTTGGGGTACTCGATGATCTTGCTGGTCGTCGGCGTCTTCCGCGAACTGTTGGGTAGCGGCAGCTTGTTTGGCATCACGATTTTTCAACTCAATCGCGACGGCGGCTGGTACGTGCCTAACGGCTTGATGCTGTTACCCCCGAGCGCGTTTTTCATCATCGGCATCATCATTTGGGTGATCCGAACCTTCAACAAAGAACAAGTGGAAACGGAGGGCTAAACGATGGCTGATAGTTTTCTAGATATCGCCCTGAAAGCGGTTTTCAGCGAAAACCTGGCCCTGGCCTTCTTCCTGGGAATGTGCACCTTTCTGGCCGTTTCCAAGAACGTGAAAACGGCCGCCAGTCTGGGTGTCGCGGTGATTGCGGTCATGGCGATCACGATCCCGGCCAACCAGTTGCTGTACGCCAACTTCCTGAAGAAGGGCGCCATGAGCTGGATCAGTCCGAGCCTGGCGGAGGTCGATCTCGAGTTCCTTGGTTTGATCAGCTACATCGGAGTGATCGCGGCGATCGTGCAGATTCTGGAAATGGGTTTGGATCGTTATGTCCCGGTGCTGTACAACACCCTGGGTATCTTCCTGCCGCTGATTACCGTGAACTGCGCGATCCTGGGTGGTTCGCTCTTCATGGTCGAACGTAATTACAGCTTCTGGCAAAGTGTCGACTACGGAATCTTTGCCGGAGTGGGCTGGGCCTTGGCGATTGCCTCGCTGGCGGGCGTTCGCGAGAAACTGAAGTACAGTGACGTGCCGGATGGTCTCAAGGGCCTGGGCATCACGTTTATCACTGCCGGCTTGATGGCAATGGCGTTCATGTCGTTCGGCGGCATGTTGTAATCCTTGCCGGCTTGCGAGTTAGAAACTAAAAGCATCCTGGTATTCAGGAAGAGATAGCAATGTTGACAGTCATTCTCGGCGTGAGCATGTTCACCGGAGTGGTGCTACTTCTGGTAGTTGTCATTCTGATGGCCAAGAAGTTTCTCGTTCCTTCCGGCAATGTGCATATCGACATCAACGAGCACTCCAAGGAAATCAACGTTCCCGTCGGCGGCAAGTTACTCAACTGCCTGGCCGATCAGGGCGTGTTTGTTTCCTCGGCCTGTGGCGGCGGTGGAACGTGTGCCCAGTGCATCGTCCGCGTCAAAAGCGGTGGCGGCGACATCCTGCCGACCGAACGCTCGCACATCAACAAGCGCCAGGCGAAGGAAGGCTACCGCCTTTCCTGCCAGGTGGCCGTCAAGCAGGACATGGAAATCGAAGTCCCGCACGAAGCCCTGGAAACCAAGAAGTGGGAATGCGAAGTGATCTCGAATCACAACGTGGCCACCTTCATCAAAGAATTCAAGCTGAAGATTCCCGAAGGCGAAGCGGTTAACTTCAAGCCGGGTGGTTACATTCAGATTGAAGTGCCCCCGCACGTGGTCAACTACAAAGACTTCGACATCGAAGAGGAATACCACGAAGACTGGGACAAGTTCAACTTGTGGCGTTACGTCAGCAAGGTGGACGAAGAGGTCATCCGGGCCTATTCGATGGCCAACTACCCGGGCGAGAAGGGCATCATCATGCTCAACGTCCGTGTTGCATCGCCTCCGCCGCGTGCCCCCGAAGGGACACCTCCCGGTAAGGTTTCCAGTTACATCTTCAACTGCAAGCCAGGCGACAAGGTGACCATCAGCGGTCCTTACGGCGAGTTCTTCATCAACGAAAGCGACGCCGAAATGGTCTACGTTGGTGGTGGTGCCGGTATGGCTCCGCTGCGAAGCCATATCTTCGAGCTGTTCAAAGAACGCAAGACCAACCGCAAGGTCAGCTACTGGTACGGTGGCCGTAGCGTTCGCGAACTGTTCTACGTCGACGAGTTCCGCGAGATCGAAAAGGAGTTCCCGAACTTCCAGTTCAACATCGCGTTGTCCGATCCAATGCCGCAAGACAACTGGACCGGCTACACCGGCTTCATCCACCAGGTGCTGCTGGAAAACTACTTGAAGAATCATCCGGCTCCGGAAGATATCGAATACTACATGTGTGGTCCGCCGATGATGAACCAGGCCGTCTTCAAAATGCTGGACGATCTGGGTGTCGAGCCGGAAAACATCCGCTTCGACGACTTCGGCGGCTAGGCCCCGTTGGCAAGTCCCCGCGGCTTGCGAAAGATCATGCGAAACTATCTTACGGCCGGCCTTCTTCTGGGGCTGGCCGTTTGCCTTGGTTGCCAGGACACTTCGTCACCGATCAGCAAGATCGAGGGCAAGACGATGGGCACCACCTATCACATTTCGGCCGCAGGCACCGCCGAAAACCCCGATCCGCTCCCCAAGCTGCAAGGCAAAATCGATGCCGCCCTGGCCGAGGTCAACCGGCAGATGTCGACCTACGATCCGGAGTCGGAACTCTCCAAGTTCAACCAGGCACCCGCCGACCAGTGGTTCTCTGTCAGCAAGCCACTGCTGGAAGTCATGCAGGACGCCATGTCGATCAGCGAAGCGTCAGGTGGCGCATTCGATGTGACGGTCGGTCCGGCGGTGAACATCTGGCGATTCGGCCCCGAGAAAGAGCGAAAGAGCTTCCCGACCGATCAGGAAGTCCAGGCGGCCCGCGAGTTGGTCGGTTATCAGCAGATCCAACTGCAAGCAGATCCACCGGCACTGAAGAAAAGTCAGCAAGACATCTACGTCGACTTATCCGCCATCGCCAAAGGGTACGGCGTGGATGTCGTGGCGGATTTGCTGGAGAAGGAAGGGCTGACCAGCTACATGGTCGAGATCGGCGGCGAGGTCCGCCTGGGCGACTACAAACCCAACGGCGACGCCTGGGTGATCGGCATTGAAACGCCGGTCGAAAATCAGCGAGACGTCGGAATCAAGGTTCCGCTGCACGACACGGGCCTGGCCACTTCCGGCGACTACCGCAATTTCCACTGGCACGAAGGCAAGCGGTACTCGCACACGATCAATCCGCAGACCGCCCGCCCGGTCGAGCACAGCCTGGCGTCGGTCAGCGTGCTGCACGACCAATGTGCGCTGGCAGATGGCTACGCGACGGCACTTTTGGTTTTGGGGCCGGACGCAGGGTATAATTTAGCAGAGAAGAATCATCTGGCAGCCTACTTCCAGATTCGGAACGAAGATGGTTCGGTCGAAACGAAATCGACTTCCAACTGGCCGCGAGCTTTAACTCACTAAAGGAGAACACGATGTTTGGTATGGTATTGCTGATTACGATCGGTGTGTTCGCCCTTGCTCTGACATTGATGGCGATTGGTGTCATTATCCGTAACAAGTCTCTCAAGGGAAGTTGCGGCGGCTTGAATCAATTCAAAGATTCCAGCGGCAACCCCATCTGCGACGCCTGCAGTAACCCGTCGCCCAGTTGCAGCCGCATCCCGGAAAAAGAACGCTGCCAGGAACCGTCTGAGTGTGACGATCACACGCCGAGCGAAGAAAAGCACGAAGAAGTGGCTGGGCATAGTCACTAGTTGATCATCGGCTGTGGCAAGTCGAGTGCGAGCCTCTTGAATTGGGTAGCCCAGGTTGCTCGCAACCTGGGGAGCCGAAGGCGACCAGAGGCATCGGTAAATCGGCTCGCAGCAACCAGAGTATTTTTAGCTGAAATGGTTTTCGGATTTCGCGGATGGTTCCCGACGCGCCTTGTCGGCCTCCATTCGGCTCCGCCTCCCCAGGTTGCAAGCAACTTGGGCTACCCGCTGTGTAACAGCTCAAAGTAACGCTACGTTCTCTCGGCCTTCGTCTACGATCTTCGAGATCAAATTGTCTGAAAATCGCGTGAGCAACTCGGCAACGCCTTCCTTCCGTTCTAACGCACGTTCTTCCGTGTAAATAGGGATCATCGAATAGAGGTGCAGCAGCTTTTGGCTCGGAAGGTAAAGGGGGCTGAATATGGCAAAGTCGGCCAAGAGTAGCAGGCACGTAAAACGCGTGCCGGTGCCGAGTGGTTGGGGAGGTTTGTTGTGCGAGATAACCGTCGTCTGTCCTCCTAGCCAAGTCTTGTTTCGACGAGGATAGGCGGCAACCTGCAGCATCCACTTGATCGGCCAAAGTGCCTCGTTACTGGCTTGGCTCAAGTCGTCCGGCAGGGGCCAATCTGATGGCAAGTGGATCATCAATTCGGCGAATTCGTAGTCCTCTTCTCCTTCCGGTAGCTTCATCGGCTGGTTACTCAGGCCAGTGGTAAATAGCGTCATGCACTTTTCCACTCGGTTATCGCGAATCAGATGGATCGAAACTCCTTCCAGGCCAGATGCCGGAAGGATCGATGTAATCGCCAGGGGACTCACCTCGCCATAGGTTTCTTTCAAGTGATGAATCAGGTACTCGATGTCCGCTTCCGGGTTATCGAGCTTGACCGAATTGTCAGGCATCTGGCATCCGGCGGCTTCTAATAGTTTGACGATGTCGGTACGACCCCAATCTTTGGCCAGCGAGAGCGCGTTGCGTCTGCGACCATCCGCCAACTCATGAACCACATGCGGATCCGTGCCCCTTTCCAGCAAGAGACGCATGATGTCGGTATGGCCTTTCGTAATCGCCAATAACATGCAATCCAGGAAGGAGTTTTCGAGGCGCGGTTTCGCTCCATGATCTAGGAGTAACTTGGTAATTTCGAAATTGCCCTGACTGATTGCTTCTTCTAGGGGCCTCAGGCGTCTCGCGCGAAGGTCCGGATCACAACCTCGCCGTAATAGCTCTTCGGCCATTTCTTCCCAGTTGTTTTCTACTGCTATCATAAGCGGCGTACTGAATTCTATGACAGCGTTGACGTATTCCGGGTTTTCTCTTAGTGCATTCCTGAACGTTTGCTTGTCTTTTGCAACGGCAGCAGCAGAAAGATCACGTTCGAGATTTGGTGGTATTTGGGACAAGATCGGATTTCCATATATGTCGTTGGTTGGCAGGATGTCAGAGGAGTCCAGTTTTAGCATTTTCACGTTCACGATTGTCCCACGTCAATTTCCCAAGATTCGACAGTTGGATTCAAGCCAACTCTCAAATTCGCGAGACTTTCCCTGCCAAGTGGGGTTAAACTGACAAGTCCGTCCCGAATTCTCCATGTCGCACTTCTTCTGAGGATTGGCCCATGAAACGTTTGTCACCCGTTTTCTCTCTGTTGGCAATCGGTTGCCTGGCGTCGTTGGCTCAGGCTCAGCAAATCAGCTTCGAGCGGTTGGATCGCAATGGGGATGGGAAGATCGTTCAAGACGAACTTCCGGAAAGAGCCCAAAGGTTGTTTAATCGAATTGATACCGACTCGGACGGGAGCGTGACCGAGGAGGAATTCAATGCGTTTGAGAAGATAAGGCAGCAGATGGCTCAGCGAGCAAATGGCAACCGGCCAGGACAAGGCCCGCAGCAGCAGGTCGAAGGGGTGAAGATCATCCGCGATATCAACTACGGCGACGGATCGATCAAGCAGCAGCGGCTCGATATTGCCATTCCGGAAAAGCCCACGACCGATAAGCCGTTGCCGGTGATCGTGCTGATTCATGGCGGCGGCTGGATGGGTGGTTCGCCGGGGCCGTTTTTGAGCCGGGCGATGCCGCTGGTTCGCGAAGGGGACTACGCGGCCGTTTCGATCGGCTATCGTTTGACGGGCGTCGCCAGTTGGCCGGCCCAGATCAACGACTGCCAGGCAGGCCTCCGCTGGGTGAAAGCGAATGCCGAGAAATACAACTGGGATCCGAACCGCATCGTCCTGTGGGGAAGCTCGGCCGGCGGGCACCTGGTGGCGTTTATGGGTGTTTCGGCCGATGACCAGAGCGTGGATGGCAAGCTTGGTCCCAACACCGATCAGTCGCTCGACGTCGCTGGCGTGGTCGATTTCTTCGGACCGACCAACCTGCTGACGATGGGCGATCCGGAAGGCTTTGCTCGGCATAACGATCCAAAATCGCCAGAGAGTGCTTTGGTCGGCGGTCCGATTCTGGAACGTAAAGATGTCGCCAAGGCCGCTTCGCCGATCAACTACGTCTCGAAGGGAGATCCCCCCTTCTTGATCCTGCACGGGACCAAAGACCCGACAGTGCCGTTCGATCAATCGGTTACCTTCCACGATGCGTTGACCAAGGCAGGCGTCGATTCGACCTTTATCCATGTCGTCGGCGGCGGGCACGGTTTTGGCGGCAGCGAGATCAACCAGCAGGTAAAGAATTTCATCGACAAGCTGCTGCTGGGCAAAGAGGTGGAAGTGAGCAGCAAGCCGATCGAAGTCGAACCCACCCCGCGGCGCCGACCCCGTCCGCAGCCTGCCACCGAATAAACGCCGCGAGTTTCATCGGCTGCAAACCCAACTATAATGGGCAGACGAAACCTTTGTTCGTCTGCCCTTTTCTTTTGAGTGGTTCATGATCCGTACTGCATCTTTCGCTGCTGTTTTCTGCCTGGCGATGGTCACTTGCTTGACTGCGGCCGAGCGTCCGAACTTCGTGCTGATCTATGCGGACGACATGGGCTGGAAAGATGTCGGCTACCAGGGGACTGACTTCTACGAGACCCCGGTCATCGATGCTTTCGCGAAACAGGGAATGGTGTTCTCGTCAGGCTATGCGTGTGCCGGTAACTGTGCTCCAAGCCGGGCCTGTATGCTTTCCGGCCAATACACGCCGCGGCATCATCTGTATGCGGTCGGCAGTACCAAACGCGGACCGGTCAATGAAATGCGATTGGTGCCGGTGCCCAACAGCGATGGGCTGAGTTCCAAGAACCTGACCCTGGCCGAAGCACTGAAGGAAGCTGGCTACGTCACCGGGCACTTCGGCAAGTGGCACCTGGATGGCCGTGATGGTGCCAAACCGAGTGAACAAGGTTTCGACGAAACGTATGACTCCTTTGGCAATGGCGAACTGAAGGAAGGGACCGAAACGAACAAGACAGGTCCTCCGTCCGACCCGAAGGGTGTTTTCACGCTGACCGACAAAGCGATTTCGTTCATTGAGAGAAACCGCGACAAGCCGTTCTTCTGCTACCTGCCGCATCATGCGATTCATGGTCCTCTGCAAGGGCAGCCCAAGACAGTGGCTCACTTCAAAGCAAAGCCCAGCGGGAAGAATCACAAGTCGGTGATGTATGCGGCTTGTACGCATGACCTGGACGAAAGTGTCGGCCGCCTGCTGAAAAGGTTGGACGAGCTTGAACTGTCCGATAAGACGATGGTGATCTATACCAGCGACAACGGTGCCACGCCACAGTCGCTGCAGGAACCGCTGCGAGGCAACAAGGGTGGTTACTACGAAGGTGGCATTCGCGAGCCGTTCATCATCCGCTGGCCCGGCAAGATCAAGCCTGGCAGTTCGACCGATGTGCCGGTCATTCAATTGGATCTCTATCCCACGATTCTCGACGCCGCCGGCATCAAGGTACCTGAAGGCAAAGTGCTTGATGGCGAAAGCCTGATGCCGCTTCTGACCGGGACCGGTAAGCTGAAGCGCGAGGCGATCTTCTGGCATTTCCCTGGCTACTTGAATTCGCCGGTGACTCGCGGACGCGAGTTGGACGTGAAGACAGGCTTCCGATCGCGGCCAGTGTCGGTGATCAACAAAGATCAATGGAAGCTGCATCTGTTCCACGAAGAATGGGTGCTGGATGGCGGCGAAGCGAAGCTGCCCGGAAACGGAGCGGTCGAGATGTACAACCTGCGGGAAGATATCGGCGAATACCACGACCTGGCCGCCTCGAATCCGGAAAAGCGGGACGAACTGCTGCACGACCTGCTGAAGTGGCACAAGCAGGTCGGAGCGATCGTTCCCAGCGAGCCCAACCCCGATTATGCTCCCGGAAAGGGGAAAGCCTCTAAAAAGGGGAAAACAGGTAAGAAGAAGAGCCAGTAATCGGCGTTTTTCACCGATCGACGGGCCAGCATTTGCCGTAACCCTTCATTACCCCAGCGGTTTCTTAGTGGACTTTGCTGGGCGCTGCCGTGTAAAATGGAGACAGCTGTAAGTTTTCAGGAAAAAACTTCGGTAAACTTAGGCTTGGTTCGACGATTACTAGTAAGGCGTCGGTATACCTGCCGATGTTCCCGCCCCTTGAACCATCCCACCTATCACGCTTCGTAGTCGCTTCAAGTCGCTTTCTGAACCTCGAAAGCGATCGGTTTCTTGCCGGTTGAGCGGTCTGTGAAGCGAGCTTCGACAGATCATGAGACTCACCCCACCACAGCTTCGTTTCCTCGCGTTTGCGCTGCTAGCAGTTGCCGCCTGGGGATCGCCAGTCCAGGCCGACGACGATGCCCAGCGTACGTTGGGCAAGAAGGTCTACGTTGCCAAGTGCGCCGATTGCCATGGCGAGTTGGGTGAAGGGGTGGAAGGTTCCTACGAACGGGCACTGGTCGGTGACTCGAGCATTGGCGAACTGGCCGCGCATATCGGCAAGACGATGCCCGAAGGAGAGCCTGAAGAGTGCGTCGGGGCGGAAGCCGAAGCAGTTGCTGCTTACATGCACTATGCCTTCTACAGCGAAGCGGCCCGCATCCGAAATCGCCCGCCGCAAATCACGTTGGCCCGTTTGACCGGCAATCAGCTTCGCCAAAGCCTGGCCGATTTGTATGGCCACTTCTATGGCTTCCCTGGGTATACCGACAAACGTGGTGTGAAAGGGATCTACTTCACCGGTTCTCGCTGGAAGAACGAGAACAAGAAGATTGAACGTGTCGATCCCAGCATCGATTTCGATTTCGGTGAAGGAAGCCCCGGCAAGGACATCAACCACGAAGATTACTACATCTACTGGGAAGGCAGTGTCATCGCTGAAGAGACCGGTGATTACGAGATCGTGGTCCACAGTACCGTTTCATTCACGATGGACTTCGGCAAGAAGGGGCGCGAACTGATCGACAATCATGTCCAATCAGGCGACAAGACCGAGTTCCGCGAAGTAGTGCGGCTAACAGCCGGTCGGGTTTATCCATTCAAGATCGACTTCATCCAGCGGAAACGCAAAACAAAGCAGCCGCCGGCCAGCATCTCGCTGTCGTGGGTACCACCGCACGGCACGCAGCAGGTCATTCCGCGGCGAAACCTGATCCCTTACATGGTCGAGCCAACGTTCTCGTTGCAAACCAAGCTGCCCCCCGACGACCGAAGCTATGGCTTCGAGCGGGGCATTGCCGTCGATCGCCAATGGGACGATTCGACGACCGCCGCTGCTTTGGAGTTCGGAGTAGTTGCCTCGGAAGAGTTATGGCCTGACTACGACCGACGCAATCGCAAGATCCCGCAAGAGAACCGCGAGCGGCTCAAGGCGTTTCTGACCGAACTGGTCGAAACGGCCTTCCGCGCGCCCCTTTCGGACGACTTGAAGCAGCTATACATCCAGCGGCAAATGGACGCCTGTCCCGACGATGCCGAAGCGATTCGCCGGGTAGCGTTGATGACGCTCAAATCGCCACGGTTCCTTTATCCACAAACCGATGCCAGCGACACGCCGTCGCAAAAGGCTGCCAATCGCCTGGCCCTGGTCTTCTACGATTCGCTGCCGGCCGACAAGTGGCTGTTGGATCAGGTCTATCGCAATCAACTGGAAAGCGAGCAGCAGGTTCGCGATGCGGCCTGGCGGATGGTCAATGATTTCCGTACCCGCGGCAAAACCTTGGACATGCTGCATCAGTGGCTGAACCTAGGGCATATCCGCGAGATCACGAAAGACGACAAGCAGTTCCCGGAATTCGATCAAGAACTGGTTGCCGACTTGCGGGGATCGCTCGATTGTTTCCTGGAAGATGTCGTCTGGAGCGAAAGCAGCGACTACCGTCAACTGCTGACGGCCGATTGGGGTTACACCTCCGATCGGATGGCCCAGTTTTATGGCGATGCCTGGAAACCACAGCCGGGCGAGAAGGCTGATGTCGGAGAGATTCCGCGCGGCCCCAGCCCTGACCATTTGCGGAAGACTGGCGGTGACGATCCGACGCGGCACGGCGTGGTTTCGCATCCTTACCTGATGAGCGGCCTGGCCTACAACGACGCCACCTCGCCCATTCATCGCGGCGTGTTTTTGATTCGCTACGTGCTGGGTCGGACGCTCCGGCCGCCCAACGCGGCGTTCACTCCGCTCAGTCCCGATTTGCATCCCAACCTGACGACGCGCGAACGTGTTTCGTTGCAGACCAGCCCCGAAAGCTGCCAGGTTTGTCACAGCCGGATCAATGCCCTTGGTTTTACCTTGGAGCATTACGACGCCGTGGGACGCTTCCGGCAGGATGAAAAGAATAAGCCGATCAATGCTCAGGGAACCTATAAAGAGCGTGACGGCAAGGATATTTCGTTTCAGAATGAAAAGGACCTGGTGCACTACCTGGCCGACAATCACGAGGCACATCGTGCGTTCGTCAGCCGGGCCTTCCAGCACTTCGTCAAACAGCCGGTCGCCGCTTACGGAGCGGATACGTTGGACCGGCTGACCGAAAAGTTCGAGAATGGTGGATGCAATATCCGCTCCCTCCTGGTCGAGATCGCTGTGATCGCGGCCACCCAGCCCCACCAAGCCAAGATCGCAGGATGAGTTCCATGGTGAGCCAATTATCACGTCGCGAGTTTCTCAAGAAGACCGGCATCAGCTTGGCCGCGGCGAATTTGCTGGCAGGTCTGCCCAGCTTGGGCTGGACTGCCCAGGCCGCACCGAAGAAGCGTTTGGTGTTCGTTTTCAGCCCTAACGGTGTCATTCCGAAGCACTTCTGGCCGGACAAGCTGGGTGCCGAATTCGAACTGAAGCGGATCCTGGAGCCGCTCGCTCCGTTCAAGAACCAGATGATGACCATCAAGGGGCTCAGCAACCAAATCAAGGGGGACGGTGACGGGCACATGCGCGGCATTGGCTGCCTCTTGACTGGTATCGAGCTTTACCCAGGCGACGTCCAGGGCGGTAGCGATACGCCAGCCGGCTGGGCAATGGGAATCTCGATCGATCAGTTCCTGAAGAACCAACTTCAACAGAAGCCTGAGTCGCAAACGCGATTTGGTACGCTCGAGTTCGGCGTGATGGTCCCGGACCGGGCCGATACCTGGACCCGTTGGTCGTACGCTGGACCGAATCAACCGGTCGCTCCGATCGACGATCCTTACCAGATGTTCGACAAGATGTACGGCCAGGCCAAGAATCGGGCGATGCTGGCCAGCGTGCTCGACGACCTGACCGACGACTTCAAGAAGGTCGAAAAGCTGATCAGCGTCGAAGATCGCCAATTACTGGAATCGCACGCGGCACTGGTACGCAAGGTAGAACTGGAACTACAGGCCGAGATCGCCCAGCAAAAGAAGGCGGAAGCGGCTAACCAGGAAGCAGGCAGCGCCGACCTGGACCATGCCATTCCGGAGTTGCCGCCGAACGTCCGCGAGGTGAACGACAACATCCCGCAGATCACCAAGATGCAGATCGAGTTGATGGTCAACGGTTTCGTGCACGACATGAACCGCATCGCCACGCTGCAAATTACCAATAGCGTCGGCCAGCCGGTGATGAAGTGGCTGGGGATCGACGAAGGGCACCACAGCCTCTCACACGAGCCGGACAAGAACGAAGCGGCGTACGAAAAGCTTATCAAGATCAACACCTGGTACTGCGAACAGGTCGCCCACCTGGCCAAACGCCTGGCCGAGACGCCGGAACCAGGGGCCGACGGCAGCATGCTCGACCACACGACGATCATCTGGACCAACGAACTGGGCAAAGGCAACTCGCACACCCACGACGATGTCCCGTTCGTGCTGGTCGGTGGCGGTCTGGGCTTCAAAATGGGCCAGGCAATCGACGTTCAAAAGACCCCGCACAATCGCCTGCTGATGAGCATCTGCGAAGCGATGGGTTACCCTCAACCGTCGTTCGGCAACCCTGACTATTGCAAATCCGGGGCGCTGACCGGTTTGACCTAATCGGACCGGAACGACTGAAAAAAACGATTAAGCCGAAGCACCCGCTTCGGCTTTTTTCGTGCCCTGTCGAAATGACATTCCTTGCCATTTTGGCAGCGGGTCTGGCAGGCGTGATTGGCGATAGCACATTCTTTCTTGAATCGTAAGTGCCCGAAAAACAACGAGTTGTACCAACACCAATCTAGAAATTCACGATTGGCGCGCCTCTTGCATTTCTATCTGTTGCCTGACCACTTAAGGCAATCAAATCCACAAACCAACAGGTTCAACAGCCACGAGTAACTTGTTCCGGTTTTGTTTCAACTTCTGTAGGAACTTTTATGGAAAGGTTGATCAAAATGGTCCGTCCAAAGCAACAATCCGAAACCAAGACTCACCCGCT
This sequence comes from bacterium, assembly GCA_016124445.1. Classification (GTDB taxonomy): domain Bacteria; phylum Planctomycetota; class Planctomycetia; order Pirellulales; family Pirellulaceae; genus Bremerella. The sequence continues at coordinate 107,766 of WGNR01000017.1, read as the reverse complement.
GGCAAACTGGCACAGCGAAATGGACAACCTGTTCGAGTCGTTCTTCCGTCCGGTACGGCAAAGCGCTAGTGGCGCCTGGCTGCCTGCCATGAACATTTCAGAGACGGAGAGCGCCTATCAGATCGAACTGGAACTCCCCGGATTGAATCCGGAAGACGTCAATGTCGAACTGCACGACGGCATGTTGACGATCTCGGGTGAGCGCAAGTCCGACGAGCAGTCAGAAGATCGCCGTTGGCATCGTGTTGAACATGTGTATGGCAAGTTCCAACGCGAACTGAAACTGGGTACTCCGGTCGACGAAAACAACGTAACTGCCAACTTCAAGAATGGCGTGCTACTGGTGCTGATCCCCAAGTCGGAACAGGCCAAGCCTCGCAAGATTGAAGTGACTGGCAGCTAAACAGCCACAATCCCGTGCAACTTCTCTGACGAGAAAGGGCGCCGGTCGTGAACCTCTAAGCGACCGGCGTTTTTTATTTCTTGTCCGCCTTGTTCCGCCCAGGTCGCTTGAGTCTTTGGCCTGAGCCCGCCATACTACCGGATGCTTCCCGCTTCTTTCCTGCCTCGCTGGTGAAATGCATCTCATGGACCGACCGCTCAACTGGAACAGCCGAAACTTGACCCAAGGTTGGCAACGTGGCGTGACCGCGTTTTATTACGGCCTTCACTTTCAGGAAGAGGACTTCCATAAACCGCAAGTCGGGATTGGGGTCCCGCTGTTGGAAGGCAACTTGTGCAATGTGCATGCGTATCGCCTGGCCACGCTGATGAAGCAAGGCTGCGAGAAGGAAGGCCTGATCGGTTTTCCTTTCGGCACGCCGGCCGTCAGCGACAACATTACCCAGGGGCACGAAGGGGGCAATGCCAGCCTGCCGTCGCGGAACATGATTGCCAACGCAGCCGAGTGTGTGACCAGTGCGCATGGCTACGACTTTCTGATCGGTATGCACAACTGCGATAAAAACGGTCCTGGCTTCGCTATGGCTTTGGCTCGGCTGAATTACCCGGGGCTGATCGTCAATGGCGGCAGCATCAAGCCTGGCTGCCATCGTGGGCAGGATACGTCGATTCTCGACGTTTACGATTCCCAGGCAGCGGCAAGTGTCGGCGAGATCACGCACAAGGAAGCAGACGAAATCTTGCGGACCGCTTGCCCTGGTCCTGGCGGATGCGGCATTGCGGCTTCGTTCAATACGTGGGGCATCGCGCTGGAAGCGATGGGGCTGTCGGCACCTTATTCCAGCAGTAACCCGGCCGACGATCCATCGAAGGTAGCCGAATGCGAAGGGATCGGCGTGCTGGTCAAGCGGCTATTGGCCGAAGACATTCGCCCACGCGACATCGTCACGCGAGCTTCGATGATCAATGCTACCCGGGCCGTCGCCGCCATGGGAGGTTCGACCAACGGCGTGCTGCATCTGCTGGCGCTCGCCCGTGAGGCCCATGTCAATTTCCACCTCGAGGATATTCAGGCGATCTGTCGCGAAACGCCAGTGCTGTGCAGCTTTGCCCCGCGCGGCAAGCGTACGATGTTCGACCTGTTCAAAATTGGCGGCACGCCGATCTTCTTGAAGTACCTTTTGCAGCAAGGTCTGATCAGCGGCGACCCGATCACGGTCACCGGCAAAACGATGGCCGAGAACCTGGCTGATGTGCCGGACGTAAGCTGGGATCAAGATTTGATCGTGCCGGTCGAGCGCGCATTCAAACCATATGCCGACATGCAAATCTGCTTCGGCAACCTCGCTCCTGGTGGCGTGGTGTTCAAAGTGAGCAGCATGAAAGAGCCGACCTTCCGCGGCAAGGCAATCTGTTTCGACGATGCCCGCAAGATTGTCGAAGCGGTTGAAGCGGATCAGATTCAGCCAGGCAGCGTGATCGTGCTGCGTTACCTGGGACCGGTTGCCTCAGGCATGCCGGAAGTCTTGGTCGCCACCGCGGCGTTGGCCGTGCCGAAGCTTGACGGCAAAGTTGCGTTTCTTTCCGACACGCGGGTCTCTGGTGTTTCGCACGGGGCGATCGGCGTGCACTGTTCGCCGGAAGCAGCGGTCGGTGGACCGATTGCACTCGTTGAAGATGACGACGAAATCTCGTTCGATTTGGTGAAGGGCGATCTCACACTGCATGTCGCCGACGAGGTTCTCGCTCAGCGGCGCTCGCAGTGGACGGCTCCGGAGATTCCTCGCACACGCGGCTACCTGGCCGACTTTGCGGCGACTGTTTCCCAGGCCCATCATGGCTGTGTGAGCCGCGCGTTCCTGCCGGACGTCGACTAGACAGGGCACTCGGTCAGGTGGTGTATCGCAGGGTTGCCGAGCCGGTTGGCAGAAAAAAATTTCTCACGCTTGTAAAGCTCTTCCTTTAGAGGGCGGATAAAGCGCAAGGGTTTGCCGTTGCCGATTCCATCTGATTGCTGACCGGTGACCCACCGATTGATCTGCGTTACGATTCGAAGCATCCCCAACAACCTTGTGTGTGATCTTTGAATGTGGTGACCTGTCATGGTACTTCGCGAATCTCTTGGCGTTCGTCAGCCTGGTGAAACGATCGATCTGAAATCGGAGCGACAGGAGCTCATCCGATACATCAATTTGCAGCTTATCGCCAACGAGCTTGCACCAGCCATGGATGAAAGCGACGAAGAATTCATCGGCCTGGCGAAAGGCCTGTTGGCGAACTACCACGAAAAGACACGCATGCTGTACGATCGGCCTGCCCCGATCGACCAACGCATCGAAGCCTTTCTGGCCCGCTACTTCGTTGACTTGAATCTGACTGAACCACTGACGCTGCCGCGGAAAACATTCACTCTAGAACGGCACGGGGTGGCTCGCGAGCTTTCGTTGCCGGTGAATCAGAATTCGTTCAAGAGCGATCTGGTTCAGTCGTACCGCATCGCCAACGGCGTGCTGCATAATCCTCGCCACGATCGACGTACGACGAAGGGAACCTTTCACGTTACCGACGGCGGCCTGCCGATCGCCGGTGACAAACGGGTCGTGCCGCGGGAAGTATTTGTCAAGATGTTCCGCTTGGCGATGAATCCACCGGAAGAGCATACGCTGCTGCCGTTCACCTCGGAGAGCGAAGTGCCGGCCCATAGCATTGTCTCGCTGCTATTGCGGCCAATAGTTTGTCCAGCCGTACCAGGCGTGACGCCTCAGAAGTCGATGGAAGTTCGCTTCTTTGTGCCGGGGCAACTGGTCAGCAACCTGGACTTTGTCGAATCTATCTTCGGTAACGCAGGCGATCCCTATATCTCGAAAAACAATGCCGCCCTGGACGTTGAGCATTGGACCGGCCACACCGGCTGCGTGATTCTGGCTCCACACTTGGGAACGTACACCAAGAAGGAACTGGGCCTGCCGCACTGGGACGATGCGACCGAGCGGCAACGCAACGATTCGATGTGTTGGAAGAATGAGTCGGAGCTGTACAACGACGGCATGGCCTTCAAGCTGACTTGCCGCGATGCCAGTGGCGTGGTGGTGACTTTGATCGCCGATAACTATTACGGCTACTGCAAGAAGGAAGTCAAAACGCAGATCAGCTACGCGGCCAACTTGTATGGCAACACCGAGGAAGAGCACGCCGGCGGTTGTATTGCCTACACCAGTTGGAACCTGGGGGACGAGTTCAAAGTCAACAGCCAGAAGTACAACGGCCGCACGATCGACGACGTGGTGCGTGACTACGGCGAACAGATCGATTTCAAGCCGGAAGGGTACGGCATCGATAAGACCTATCCGCAGGTCTTTTACATCCCGGAAGATGCTCGGGCCACGATGCTCGATCAATGTTTCACGTGGATGCGTGACGGTCAGAAGCATTCGTTGCCGATCCTGCCGAATCGGTATTACATCGCCCCGTCCGGTTACAAGATCCGTATGGAAAAGCACCCGGCCGCGCCCAGCTGGCGATTGGTTGGCACGGCGGCGGAGGGTGTCTTCTGCCACAAGCCCTGCACGGTCAGTGGCGGCGGCAAGAGCGAAATCAGTAAGTCGCTTTCCGACTACACGCTGTACGGTCCGATCTTTGTGTCCGATATCGAAAAGGATATGGACCAGGTCGATTCGATCTTCCAGAAGGATTACTCGGGTCGTTGGAAAGCGGATTCGACGAAGAAGCCGGATTATTCGCAGAAGCCATCACGTGCGATTCTTTCGCCAGAACGAACCTTGGGCAGCGTGATCAAACTGCTGACCCCGTCGATCGAATACACCGACGAATACAACGCGTGGCTCGGTGATATTCCGCACCACATCACGTCGATCGTGTTCATTATCAAGCGGCTGATGCTGCCTGAGTGGGGCGACAACTGGCGTGATTATTTTGGTGTCGATATCGTCAACGGTGTGCCCGGACACGAACTGAAGGTGCTCAATCGGCACCTGGTTGGAACCTACCTGCGAGTCGGTTTCAACAAAGACAACCGTTGGCGAACCTTTAAGCTGCGGCAAGACTTTATGCCGTCCGACAAGGTGCAAACCGAAGACGATATTTCGGCATCGGTAGTTGTGCCCAATGCACTGTTGGCCAATTTTGACGGCGGCGCGGCGATGTCGTCGAAGTTTTCGCTCAACTGCGAGGCTCGCTTGTTCCAGCGGCCTGACGAAGCGATCAATCGCGGTTTCGATCGCAAGACCGAGTCCGACTTGGCCACGCCAAATAACTTTATCTCGAACTTTGAGCCGCTGACCAAGCAGTACGTCGACCAGATGGCGACTCACGCGGTCGATTTCGATTCGTTCACGCAGCCAATGGAAGATTTCCTGACCAAGTTCCTCAAGTCAACCAGCGAGTACGTGGTGAGCTCGGCCAATCCGCGGTTGGTGGACGGCGTGCCAACCAAGAACCCGCGCTACCTGCAATTGCGGCCTGACCTGGAAGACCCGTTGCCGAAGTATGTCGGCGAGATCGGTGCCCGGCTCTACCGCAAGCTGAAGCCGGAAGAGGCGCTCTATCAGCCGGTCGGTGCCGTGCTATGCGGACGCCGCAACAATCCGCCGGACAAAGAAGCAGGCATTCGCGGGCTGGCCGTGTATGGTCCGATTCATTACCAGGAACTGCCAGAGCTGTTCATGGACTTCATTGCCTCGCTCACCGGTAAAAGCCCTTCGACGACGGGTGCCGGAAGTGAAGGTGCTTTGACCAAGGGGCCGTTCAACTGTTTGCGACCGACCGCCGACTTGAACCAGGCCTTGGTCGGGTACATTTTGACCGGGCTGGGTGGCTTCTCGACCGCGGCGGGGCACATTGGGCCCAATACGCGGGTCGATCACGATGTCAGTCTTTTGATTCCTGAAGTCTGGTGCCGGTTGACGCCGGAAGAACGCGATCCGGAATTCCTGGTTCGTAACCGGATGCTTGAAAAGGTTCAAGACTTCGAACATGACGGAGAAATGGTTCCCGGGAGCCGATTGGGTTACCGAATCACGCGGGCATTTGTGCGGATGTTCTTTGGCCGCGTATTCGACTATCCGCTGTCGGTCTTCGACGAGCAAATCCTCAAGCCGGAAACGCAAAGCATGGAAGCCTACGTCGATGGCATCAAGCACATCGCCGAGGTCCAGCAGCGCGTCGCTCAGCGATACATCGACGACGGTTCGATCGAGGAGGCCTGTCCACCGCTGAAGGCGCTGCTGATGATCATGGCAACCGGCGACTACGAAGGCAAAACGGCCCAGGATGCTGAATTCCGAGCCATGTTTACCCGCGAGTCGATGCTCAAGAGCGACTGGTATCAGGAGCGGCTGACGACCAAGCAAAAGCGGGACGTCGAGCTATGGCAGCGGCACGCGAAGGCGCTGGAAGAATTCCTGGCCGGGCCGATCCATATCGAACAGGAAACGCGTCACGACCTGCAACGCCGCCAAGCGTATGTGCAGGAGCAACTGCAGCAGCTGCAAGATCCAGGCTACCTGGAAACCCAAATCGGCACCCTCGGCGTGCAGCCGATGTAGAAGCCGGCTGAGACCTTAGAAAGCCAGGGTGCTATGGAACCCCGGCGTGCGTTACTTCTTCTGCGGCCGGAACGCTTCAATCCGTTCGAGATTCGTCGTCAGATAAGGGCCTTCCAGCAGGTCGATGCAGTAGGGAATCGCCGGGAAGACGGCGTCGAGGCATTCGGCGATTGCTTTGGGTTGGCCCGGCAGATTGATGATCAGCGAACCACCCCGGATGCCGGCGGTCTGGCGGGAAAGAATCGCTGTGGGAACTTTTTCGAGGCTCACTTTCCGCATCAGTTCGCCGAAGCCCGGCATCCTCTTTTCGCAGACCTGCTCGGTGATGTCGGGGGTGATGTCGCGCCGGGCAGGGCCCGTGCCGCCGGTGGTAATGATCAAGCAGCAGCGATGGTCGTCGGCTAGCAGCGTGAGCGTTTCTTTCAGCAGGCTGGCTTCGTCCGGAATGACCTTGGCGATCGGCTGCCATGGGCAGCTAAGCACCTCAGTCAGGTAATCTTGTATCGCCGGGCCGCCACGGTCTTCGTACTGGCCACTGGAGGCACGATCGGAAACGGTGACAATTCCAATCTTCGGAAGAGAATCAGGCATAAAGCGTGCTTTCTCTGGTCTAAGAAATCATCGGTTCGGAAAGTTCCGCCACGGTGTGGATTTCGCCGCTCGCATCGACACTTGCCTCGGCAAAGCTGTCTTCCGTTTCCCAGATCGCAACCTTGGTGCAGGTCACGCCGGTCCCTTTGAGGAGCTTCGGACAGACCGTTTCCAAAAGGTATGTGGCCATGCTCTCGGCTGTAGGATTTTTCGGCATGAGGTACATCTTGCAGGGAACGACCTGTTTGAGGGCGTTGATGCCGTTGTCGTCCGCCTCGTTCAAGATGAACGCATGGTCCCAATGCTCGTCGATCCAACCTTTGAACAAGCGTTTTAACTCGGCGAAATCGATCACTCGGCCGACGCTGTCGACATCGTCTCCGGAAACATGAAAGTCGGCGACGTAGTTATGGCCATGGAAGAACTCGCACTTCCCGCCATGTTTGTAAAGTCGGTGGCCGGCGCAAAACTTGATACGCCGCATAATGGTAAGACTCATCTCTACCTCCCTGGAGCTTCTTTCCAGGAGTCAAAGGCCCCAGGCAAGGGCCCCAAAAATTGGTTTCTATTAGGTATTGTCCGGCAATTGCCCCGTTGTGGCAAGGAGTTGCACATCGGGCGATTGGGGCGACGGGTCGGTTTTAGGTCGGCGAAATCGGCTCAGATCAATTTCAACTCGCCAGGTAATCTTTCGCAGCAGCAGGGCGAAAACAACCGCAATGCCGCCCAGTAGGCAGTTTGGGAGAAGCGATCCCAGGCCGACCGTTTCGACCCAAAACTTCCAGCTCAAAACGAAGATCAATGAAGCCACCAAGATCGACAGTTCCACGCCCCCGGCGAAATCGACCCGCTGCCGAGCCTTCAGGATTGGAGCCAGCACCAGGGAAATCGTCAGCGACACCGCCGCTATGGCGAACGTTGCCTGCCAACCGAAATAAAGGCCGATCACCGCCAGCATGATCGGAATACCCCAGCGGCCCGAGGTATCGCTGGCGTCGGCCTTAGGCAGGATGCCTCGCAGCGCGAAGCCCCACAGGCTGCCGACGACGATGCCGCAAAGCGCGGTAAGGAATACCGACAGGCGAATCGCGTCGTGCAAGGTTTCGATGGTCCAACTGCTCCACGGTACCGGGTAAAGATTGGGCCAGATTAGCGGGGCGAAGAAGCCAAAGCCAAAAGCCAGCACGCCGAGGGTCAGCGGCATTCGGCTGCGATCCCACGCGATCAGCGCCCAGCACATCAGCAGGCTGAACAGGAAGCAGTGAAACGCATAGGTCGATAACAGGTCGAACTTCAATTCCAACATGGCCCGGGCATAGTTTGAAGTGTTCGCTTGCATGCCTGGCAGATTGCTGCCGCCGCCAAGCAATTCGAATTGAACCAGCAGCAGAAAGATCAGCCCCATCGCCGCTTCCACGATCGGATAGCGGGGAGAGATTGGCAATCGGCAGGTTCGGCAGCGGCCTCCCAGCATGATCCAGCCCAGCACCGGGATGTTGTCGTTCCACTTAAGCTTGGTGCTGCAAAACGGGCAGCGGGATGGCCGCGTTACGACCGTTTCGCCCCGTGGCATGCGCCAGATGACGACATTCAAAAAGCTACCGACCGTCGCTCCAAAGAAGAAAAACCAAGTATAGAGGAACCCGGCGAACAGGGTCGTTTGAATCCCTTGGATCTGTTCCAGCCGATGTTGCCGGCTGACGTAGTCGTCTTCGGCACCGGAGAGCCAAACCATCTCGAGCGCCGGCCAGGCCAACAGGCCGCCCAAGCCAACACAGACGACGATCGCGACAAGGTAACGCAGCCAGACAAGTCGCGACGAGGTTCGGGGCATCGGTCCGCAAGATCAAGGATTGGGTTAGGTCAGCAAGGCACCATTCTAAGTCGATTTCTCCGCGAAACCTAGGGTGCCCGCAAGGTGGAAGGTGTTGGTGAATTGTCCGAGGATTTCCGATTCGGATGAAGAAAAACAGGTGAAGACCGGCTATCGATTGACTACACTTCTAGCATGGGGGCATGCCCTCTGTCGGGTGGTATTTCATTGGCGTTTACTTCGAGAGCAATTGCCTGCCTGGCAAATCACAGGGAACCAGGAGATGAGTCAAAGCAATCCTTATCAGTCTCCTGTCGAGGTCGTAGAAACCCCGGCCGAGCAGCCCCAGCTAACTCCTTCTGGCGTCAACGCCAAGGTTGGCTTCAAGCCGTTCCCGGTTGTTCACTCCGATTTCAAGAAACGTGCTTTAACGGACGAGGAAATCCAGAAGGTCTTTCATGAGACGCTGATTGACTCGTTGAAGGAGCTAGACTTCAAGGTTGTTTCCGGATCGGTTGATTTCCTGATTACAGGAGAGATCGTCAAGGTTGACTTTGGAAATCGATTCCTGCGCTACCTGGTCCCGGGACTTGCCGGCGCCACCAATGTCGTTGTCCGGGGCGAAGTGCAGCGGCCAAATAAGCCCGCCCATTCGTTCTTGTTCTCCAAGAGGTGCTATTTCGGCGCTTTCGGCGGGGATAGCAAAGAGATGATCAAGCAAAGCTTGAAAAGCGTGGCAACACAAATCGCCTGCGAGGCAGCAGGCGTTGGAAGCCCGAACACGAACAAGCTTTCCATGCCGACGAAGATTGCCATTATGCTGGCGATTTCGGCGGTTCTTCTCATTGCCGTCATCGCGGCGGCTATCTTCTATCAGTTGGCCCAGACCATGCCGACACACTATGGTGGCATGCGACCGGACGAACGCTGGAAATTGGCGCCGATCGTCGCGGCGATGATCGCGATTTCGGGTTTGTCGCTGGGAACGGCGTTGACACCGAGTTCGATCTTGAACAGCCGCGACGCGATCTGGTTTCGGATGAGTTTTGGGTTCAAATCGATTTGGGCAATTCGGTTGGTGATGTTGTTATTTACTATCCTTCCCCTGGGCGTGGTCTTTATGTGCTACCGGGCCATCTGACGGCTACCCGTAAGCTGTTAATTTTGGCGATCATATCTTGCTCGAAAACGCCGACTGATTCTACAATTCCCTAGCAAGTGCTCGTGGCATGCCAGACCTGAATTTTCACCCCAAGGTCTGCCCCGGCACCCTCTATGGGTACGCTCTGTTGGGATGCCCCATCCATTCGACTTTGATATTCTGCCTCAGCCGGATGACACGACCTGTGGGCCGACCTGCCTGCATGCCGTTTACCAGTATTTTGGCCTGAGTCTTGACCTGCACCAGTTGATCTCGGAGGTACCTACGCTCGAGCAAGGGGGCACCTTGGGCGTGATGCTGGGGATCGACGCGCTGAAGCGTGGCTATCAGGCAACAATCTATACCTACAACCTGGAAGTGTTCGATCCGGTTTGGTTTGCGTCCAAGTACGATCTGGTCGACCGGCTACAGGCCCAGATGCGGGTCAAGCCAAATTCCAAGTTGAACCTGGCCAGCCAAGCCTACATCGAATTTCTGGAACTTGGCGGCAAGATCACCATGCGCGATCTGAATGCCATGCTGATCAGCCGGTTTTTGCATCGATCGATTCCGATCCTGACCGGGCTCAGTTCGACGTACCTGTACGGCGGACCGCGCGAATATGGTTTGAAGAACATCCCCGACGACGTTCAGGGATTGCCGCAGGGGCACTTTGTCGTTTTATATGGTATGAACGAAAACCAGGATCGGGTTTATGTCGCCGATCCCTATCTGCCCAATCCACTGGGCGAGATGCATCACTACCCGGTCAGCTTCGACCGGCTGGTGTGTTCCATTCTGCTGGGCATTTTGACCTACGATTCCAACCTGCTGGTCATCGAGCCGAAAGGCGGCGGTGAATCCAACGGCGGCGGAAGAGGCTCTTGATGTCACCGACCGGCGACCAGAGCGATCGGTTCTCGTTGTCTTCCATTGCCCCAACTTTCCCTAACAAAAGCCCTCTCTCGGCGAATTGAAATAGCAGCATGGCAACTCTGATTGTGACCGACCAAACCGACCGTTGGCCTGCCGACGACCCCAACGTGACTGTCGTCGACCCGACGGCCTACATCACGCAGTCGCAGTACAGCGACTTGCGCGGGGCGAAAGTCTTTAACTTGTGTCAGACCTATCGCTATCAGAGCGTTGGCTACTACGTTTCGCTATTGGCCGAAGCCCGCGGTCACCGCCCGATGCCAAGTGTCGGTGCGATGCAGGACTGGAAAACCCGCAGCATCATCCGTTTGATTACCGAAGACCTGGACGACCTGATTCAAAAGTCGCTCGCGCCGATCAAGTCGAATCGGTTTACCTTAAGCATCTACTTCGGCAAGAACCTGGCCAAGCGGTACGACGCGCTGGCCTGGCGGCTGTTCAACCTGTTTCAAGCTCCGCTGATGCGGGCCAAGTTCCTGCTGGAAAAAGATCGCTGGCAGTTGTCCAGCGTCAACGGCATTTCGGCCGGCGATGTCCCAGAGGCACACTGGCCTTTCATCGTTGAGACATCGCTGGAGCACTTCTCGAAACGCCGCGGTGTAACGAAGACCAAGAAGACCCGCTTTGACATGGCGATCCTCCGCAACACCGACGATCCGGAGCCACCCTCGGACGAAGCTGCTTTGCAGAAGTTCGCCAAAGCCGCCGCGCAGCAGGGGATGGCAACCGAGTACATCTCGCGCGAAGACTACGGACGGTTGGCGGAATTCGACGCCCTGTTCATCCGCGATACGACCGCCGTCAATCACTACACCTACCGTTTTGCCCGGCGAGCGGCGGCGGAAGGATTGGTTGTGGTTGACGATCCGACTTCGATCTTGCGCTGCACGAATAAGGTTTACCTGGCCGAACTGCTCACGCGGCACAAAGTACCGGTCCCCAAGACGGTGGTCGCCCATCGCGAGAACGCCGACACGTTGGGCGAGCAGTTGGGCTTTCCCTGCGTGCTGAAGCGGCCAGACAGTGCGTTTTCGTTGGGGGTGGTCAAAGTGAAAGATCAGGCGGAACTGGATCGGAAGCTGAAAGAGTTCTTTGCCGACTCGGAACTCGTGATCGCCCAGGAATTCCTGCCGACCGACTTCGACTGGCGGATCGGTATCTTCGATCAACAGCCGCTTTATGCCTGTAAATACTTCATGGCAAAAGGACACTGGCAGATCATCCGGCAAGAGAATGCCAGCCGCGGTCGCTACGGCAAGTTGGAGACGCTACCGGTCGAACTGGCGCCTCGCAAAGCGGTTCAAGTTGCCTTGAAGGCGGCCAACTTGATTGGCGACGGGTTGTATGGGGTGGACGTCAAAGAATCAGACGGGAAGTTTTACGTCATCGAAGTGAACGACAACCCGAACATCGATTCTGGCTGCGAAGATGCCGTTTTGAAACAGGAACTGTACCGCCGCATGGTATCGATCTTCGTCAAACGTATCGAACAAAAGAAAGCTGGCGTGGAATAGTTTCCAGGGCCGAGTATTCAGTTTTCAAAGAACATAAAAGTAAGGCAAACCAAGCCATGTTGGCGGAACCGACCAGACCCGAACGCGAAACGATCTCGCTTTTTGAAGCGTTTGGCGTCGAGGTCGAGTACATGATTGTCCACGAGCCGTCCTTGGACGTCGCTCCGATCGCGGACCAATTGCTCCACGACGCGGATGGCAATCCGAATGAAGAAATCGAGCATGGCGATATCGCCTGGTCGAATGAACTGGCACTGCACGTGATTGAACTGAAGACCAACGGCCCGGCCGAATCGCTCGATGGGCTGGCCGCGCGTTTTCAGAAAAACGTAATCGAAATTGACCGCCTGCTTGGTTCGATCGATGCGCGGCTGATGCCGGGGGCCATGCATCCCTGGATGCACCCAGATACAGAGATGAAGCTGTGGCCGTATGGGTACAACGAAGTTTACGAGTCGTTCAACACAATCTTCGACTGCCGCGGGCATGGCTGGGCCAATCTGCAGAGCTGCCATTTGAACCTGCCATTTGCCGACGACGAGCAGTTCGGCCGATTGCACGCGGCCATTCGATTGCTGCTGCCGATTTTACCGGCCCTGACCGCCAGCAGCCCGGTTTGCGAACGACAATTGACGCCGCACCTGGACCATCGATTGGAAACGTATCGCCACAACGCCGATCGGATTCCCCAGGTCGCTGGCTCGATTATCCCTGAGGCGGTATTCACCCAGGCCGATTACGAGTCGCAGATCCTCAAGCCGATCTACGAGGCAATGGCGCCGTTGGATCTGGCTGGGGTCTTGCGGTACGAGTGGGTCAACAGCCGCGGCGCGATTGCCCGCTTCATGCGGAACACGATCGAGATCCGCGTAATGGATGTCCAGGAACATCCGGCAGCCGACGTGGCGATCTGCCAATTGGTTGCCAACGTTGCCAAGGCACTGACCGAAGAGCGTTGGAGCAGCACCGCCGAGCAACAAAAAGCCGAGACGAAACGGTTGAAAGAGATCTTGTTGAACGTGATCGACGATGCCGACGAGACGGTGATCGTCGACCCGGACTACTTGAAACATTTTGGCTGGAACGAAGGAACCTGCAGCGCCGGCCAGTTGTGGCAGCGTCTGGCCGAAGAGTTTCCGCCGAGCGAAAAAGTATTGGCCGATTCCCTGGAGGTGATCCTTCGCCAGGGAACGCTGGCGCGGCGGATTGTGTCGGCACTCAATGGCCAGTTCGACAAACGCCTGGTACCTGTATATCGTGAACTGTGTGCTTGCTTGGCAGAAGGAAGATCGTTCGAAGGGAAGATTGATTAGCTTATGGCTAAGAAGGGGGCTTCAAAGAATACGCTGCTGTTTACCTGCGAGCATGGCGGCAATCAGGTTCCGCGGGAACATGCGAGGCGGTTCGTAGGCTTGGGGCCTCTTCTTAAGACGCATCGCGGCTGGGACCCAGGAGCACTGACGACGGCCAGGTACTTTGCCAACCAGTTCCAGGCCGAACTTCAGTACAGCGAAGTCACGCGGCTATTGGTCGAATTGAATCGCTCTGAGAGCAACCCTGCCATCTTTTCCAAACTGGTGCCGCCTGCAAGCCAGGAGGAGCGGCAAGCGATCCTGGAGACCCACTACCGGCCATATCGACGGAAGGTGCTCGACTGGATAGCCGACCAGGTGCGGCGGAAGAACTTCGTCTGGCACCTTTCGTTTCATAGCTTTACGCCGGAGCTGAATGGTCAGGTCCGTAACGCCGAGTTCGGGCTTCTGTATGATCCCAGTCGCCAGCGGGAGCGCGAGTTCTGTCAGGCTTGGCGAACGAAGCTTCGGAAGCGGTTCCCAGGCTATCGCGTGCGGATGAATTACCCCTACCGCGGCACGACCGACGGGCACACGACTGCACTGCGAAAGCAGTTCAAAGCGACGCAATACGCCGGCATCGAAATCGAGGTGAATCAGAAGCTTTATCGGCAGTCACCAGGGGAAGTTAAGCGACTGATAGCAGATTTGGGGGACAGCTTTGCGGCCGTTTGGGAGCAGATAGCGACCTTTTGACGAATCTTTTTGCATTTCAAGGTTTGCACGCCTTACCTGGTTCCACTAGCCCACCAGAATTGACGTAACTGGTTGTGTAGTTGCTACTTGAGAATCGGACTAAGGATGGTATTCTTACACTAAGCAACAGGGAGGGCTCCTTGGCTCGCTGCCGGCGCGCTCGGCGGCAATTACATCTCTCGGTGATCGACCTTCTGATCAAGTTCCGGGGGAAAGTCGGACGATTCGAATCTTCAGCAGGAGATTGCGTCAGGATGGATGGATTTGTCCGTATGTCTGACTGCTATCTATGGGCGTATTTCTTCTGCCGAAATCTGTCTGACGGCTCCCTTTTTCGAAACCAGGCTCGCAAGCGGAATAGGATTTTTGCATGAAGAACCCACCCATCCACTGGTCGGAAGGGATGTTTCTTCGCCCCCATCATTTCCAAGCACAGGATCGTCACTGGTCCGAGTTCCTCGAGAACTCGGTTCGGGATCTGATTCCTTATGCCTACGGCATCCGTTCTATCGAAATCAGCGACCAGGCGATCGCAAACTTCCAGATCGAAGTCTCGCGCTGCGAAGCTCGGATGCGAGACGGGGCGATCATCTCGATTGGCGGCAACGATCAGATGGACCGGGTCGACCTGCGACAAGGGATCAAGGGCCTGCAAGATCTGAAAGAAGTCTTCCTCGACAACGAAGTGATCCGCGTTTACCTGGCCCTGCCACGGATCAAGCTGGGGCACGAGAACACGGCCCGCGATGCCCACTCGCCACATACGCGTTACTACGAATTCTCTCGGGAAGATGAAGAAGAAAACCGGGGCGGCAATCCTCAAGAGGTTTCGTACCGCGAGTTGAACATTCGCATCCTGCTATCGACCGACGAACTTTCGGGCTACGACTTGCTTCCGATCTGCCAGATCGTTCGCAACGAGTCCGATGGCACGCCGCGGATCGATCCGAACTATTGCCCGCCTTGCCTGGCGATCGATGCCTGGACACCGCTGGGGACTGGCATCGTGCGGCGTGTGTTCGATTTGATTGGCGAACGGATCGAACGATTCCGCAACGACATCTTGAATCAGAACATTACCTGGGACCCGCGCGAGATCGGCGACCTGGAAAAGATGATGCGGCTGCGGACGCTGAACGAAGCGTACGCTGAACTGCGCGTGTTGGCTTTCAGCGACGGGATCCATCCTCTGACGGTTTACACGGCGCTATGTCGAATCGTTGGGCAGCTCGGAACGTTCGATGATAAGCAGCGCCGCGTCGAGAACATTCCGAAGTACGATCACGAGAACCTGGCCGAGATCTTTCAGTGGGCCTACAACGAGATCAGCCGCCTGAGCGAAGGGCGGATCGATGCGTCGTACGAACATCGTTTCTTCCTGGGAAGCGGCCAGGCGATGCACGTGCAGCTCGACCCGAAGTGGTTCGATCCTGGTTGGGAATGGTACATCGGCTTCGAGGGAATCAACATTTCCAAGGAAGATACCTACCAACTGGTCACCCAAGGGTTCCACTGGGTTTTTGGCAGCGGCGAACAGGTCGAAACGTTGTTCCGCAACAACATGCCTGGCGTACGGCTTCGCCCGGTTGCTCAGCCGCCACGAGTTTTGCCCCAAGGTGGCAATTGGGTCTACTTCGAGGTCCAGCGGCAAGGCCCGCCGTGGGAAGATGTCCAGCGCACGCAGACCATGGGTTGGCGCTTCCAGGAAGAATACATTCACGACGCCAAAGAACTGCAAGGTAAGAAGCGACTGGTGCTGAACATTCGTAACCAGTTGATCGCCGTGCATGTGGCCGTCTTCGCTATGCGACATTCCGATCAGCCGAGGGTCTAATCATGACGCCAAAATTCGCCAAAGCGGTTGATCCGATCTTTCTATGCGTCCTCGATTTGTTGGACCGGATCGAGCGAGACGGTAACTCGCTAGACGCCAGCCAGGAACGTAATCGAATCAAAAAACGCATCGATACAGCCGAGAATCTGCTCGGGCAAACGGCCGAGTGGGAATTGGCCAAGTACGCGTTGGTTGGCTGGATCGATCAGATGCTGATCACCGCTCCTTGGAATGGTGCCAACTGGTGGCAAAACAACGACCTCGAGTTTGAGTGCTTCCACAGCGGCAAAGCGTTCGAGCACTTTTACGTGGCGGCCAAGGAAGCCCAGAGTTTGCCGAACAAAGACGCGCTCGAGGTTTACTACATCAGCGTGGTGCTGGGATTCCGCGGCTTGTACGGACACCCTAACTCGTTGCAATACACCCAGCACTATGGCTTGCCGCCTGATTTGGATACGTGGGCCAAGCAGATCGCTTCGGCCTTGCAGTTGGCGGTTGGCCGCAGCGCGATCATCGACCGCCCCGAACCTGGCGAAGGAGCACCGCCGCTGACCGGCTACAACAAGCTGATCAACATGTCGCTGTTCGCCGTGGTGATGGTCGCGATTTGCGTCGGCTATTTTTTGATGTTCGGAGTGAACAGGTAGTTCAATTGCCTGGCGTACGCACTAGCGACACCAGCTAATCGGTAACTTGAAACCGAAGGTTCTCGACCATGATGGCATTCGTCTACAACCTGATTTACTACCTCACGCTGCCGTTTACCGTGTTCAACACGCTGGCGTCGGCGATACCTGGGGTGCGCGGCCTGGGGAAGATCTCGATCCCGACGCGGATCGCGCTGTTGGTTGCGCTGTTCCTCTTCGTTGTGTTGATTTCGTTCTGTGTTTCGTTTCAGTTCTCTGGCACGTCGGCTCAATGGACCGATTACCTGTTGAACTGGACAGGGCTGATCGTCCTGTCCTTGATGATTGTCATCCCGGTCGTGTCGTACTACGTTGCGAAGATTTGGATGGAGGAAGATACGTCCGACTTCCCGGATATCGACAAGGCCTGGGATCAAGGAATCGAGCAGCTTGCCAAGTATGGCATTCCACTGAACAACACGCCGTTGTTCCTGGTGTTGGGCTGCCCCGACGAACGCCAGGCAGACAACCTGATGCGGGCCTCAGGGTTTGGTTTCAATGTCTCCAATCCGGCTCAGGGACCTGCGGCCATTCATTGGTATGCCAACCCCGATGCGATCTTCGTTTTTCTGACCAAGACATCGTGTCTTTCGACCTTGGCCGAGAACTTTAAAAATCATCGCGTCAATCCTCAGCCGCAATATGCTGCGTCGGTCGCGCAGAAGATCCCTGGCGGGCAAACCATTGTGGCCGGGGTGGGGCAGCAGAGCCTGGTCGGAGGCTCGTTGCCTGAGGAACCATTGACCGATGAGGACGACGACGATTCGCAGAAGTTCATGGACCCTCCACCTGAGCTGGGTGATATCGGCACGACGATGAGTTTTCGTCATGGAATCGACGTGGATAACGGTTCGGGGATCGACTCCGGCTTGAGCAACTCGAATCAGGCCGTCACGTTTTCGCAAGCAACCATTCAGCAGTCCAAGACCGAATTGATCGACCAGATGGAACGTCTGGAATATGTCTGCAAACGAATCGCCAAGGCGCGGCGGCCGGTCTGCCCGATCAACGGAGTGCTGACGACGGTTCCCTTTGAGTTGGCCGAGCAATCGAGCGAGCCGGTTCAGATTGCCATTCAAAGCGATCTCGACGTCATTCGGGCGACCACGCGTTTGCGCTGCAGCGTGACTGCCTTGGTGACGGAAATGGAGACCGCCCCTGGCTTCCTGGAACTGATTGGCCGAGTCGGCGACAAGCGAGCCAAAGAGCAGCGTTTCGGCAAAGGATTCAACGTTTGGAATCCCCCCATTGCCGAGCAGTTGGAAGCAGTCACACAGCATGCAACCGGTGCGTTCGAGGATTGGGCCTACTTGCTATTCCGAGAGAAGGACGGCCTTCGCCGGCCAGGCAATCCGAAGCTGTTTCAGCTGCTGTGCAAGATTCGGGGCCAGTTCAGCGAGTCACTGACCAACATCGTGGCCAATGCGTTCGGATTCGATCCGGAAAAGAATCCACGCGCCGGCAGCAGTTCGCTTTTGTTCAGCGGCTGTTACTTCGCCGCGACCGGCGATACCAGCGATCGCCAGGCGTTCGTGCGATCTGTTCTCTACCGCGTGATGGAACAAGATGCGGAACTCGACTGGAACGAACAAGCCCTGGAAGAAAACAACAGTGCTGAATTTGCCGCCAATGTCGCTGCCCTGGTCGGCGGCGTCTGTCTGATCTTGTTGATCGGTATGGGGCTGAATGCGGTCTTCGGCCAATACTTGCCTTGGAACCAGCAGCCGTAATCGACTTAGCCCAGGCGAGGCAAACGTGGAAGCGATCTTCGACCTGTTTCAGGGCCTTGAGCGGATGTCGCCGGGCAGCCGAGAGACAACCGAGAAAGCGTTTGAGCTACTCTCGCACGGGCGAACCGTTGCTTCCATCGTCGAATTTGGCTGCGGCCGTGGTATCGCCACGCTTCCTTTGGCTGAGATCAGCAGTGCTGCGATCACTGCGGTCGATAACTATCTTTCCTTTCTACAGCAGTTGGAAGAGCGTGCTGCGGAGCAAGGACTGACTCCGCAAATCTCGGTGGCCCAACGCAGCATGGACCAGCCATGGCCTGATGATTCCAAGTTTGACGTCATCTGGTGCGAAGGGGCGGTCTACAACATTGGGCTACCGCAGGCACTAGAGCTTTGGCAGCCACTGGTAAGCTCGCCCGGTGCGATCGGTGTTAGTGACCTGGTTTGGCTGACCGAAAAGCCGGATGCCGAGGTTGCCGCCTTCTGGCAAAGCCAAGGCGTTTCGCTCCGATCGCACGAGGAATCAAAGATGCTCTTTGCCTCGCATGGTTGGAAGCTAATGGATAGCTTTCTGCTTCCTGATCGCGATTGGCAAAACTACTATCAGCCACTGAGCCAGCGTTTGTCGAATTGGATTAGTGACTACCCGCAGAAGGAGGAGGCCCAGCAGGTCGCCTCGCTTTTTGCCGAGGAAATGCGAATCTACGAGCGATTTGGCCATCAATATGGCTATGTCTTTTACCTGGCCGAGAAGCAGGGCAGTTGAACTGGCGCCGGAAACAGAGCATGGTATAGGGATACCGATCGTGCATTCTTTCCGCGAGAGACTATCATGCCCCGTACCTTGCTCAGCGCTGCTTTTCTATTGCTGTTTGCTCTGCCGGCGATGGCTGCCGACAAACCAAACTTTGTTTGGATCATGACGGAAGACAACTCGAGCCACTTCGTCAAGATGTTCGATCCGACCGGTGCCCCGACGCCTAATATCGAGGCGCTGGCCAAGGAAGGGTTCACCTATGATCGAGCGTTTTCTAATGCCCCGGTATGCAGCGTGGCCCGGACGACTTTGTTCACTTCGTGCTATGCTCCGCGGATCGGGACCTTCTATCATCGCAAGAGCTTCGTGGTGCCGATGCCTGAAGGCGTGAAGATGTTCCCGGCATATTTAAAAGCGGCCGGTTATTACACCACCAACAACAGCAAAGAAGACTACAACGCCCAGAAGTCGAAGGACGTTTGGGACGATTCGTCGAAGAAAGCTTCGTGGCGAAACCGTAAGCCGGGGCAGCCTTTCTTTCACGTGCAGACCTATACCACCACGCACGAAAGCTCGCTTCATTTTCCTGAAGAGGATATCCTCAACAAGCCGACCGAGACCGATCCTGAAACGGTCTTCATTCCGCCGCACCATCCCCGTAGCGAAACGTTCAAGTACACCTACGCCCGCTATCACGACCGGATCATGGATGTCGACCGTCAGGTGGGTGAACTGGTTGCCGAACTGAAGAAGGATGGTCTGCTCGAAACGACGTTCATCTTTTGCTTTTCCGATCACGGCGGCGTGCTGCCGCGCGGCAAAGGGTACGCCTACGATACCGGTTTGAAGGTGCCGCTGGTAATTCGCATTCCGGAGAAGTTCCGCGATCAAATTCCTGATAAGGTCGGCACTCGCATCGGAAGGTTCGTCAGCTTCGTCGATTTCGGACCCACCGTTTTGAACCTGGCCGGGGTGAAAGGTTCCGACCAGGTCGACGGTCTTATATTCGAGGGATACTACAATCAAAGCCTGGCGGAGAGAAACGAATCGTTCGGGTACGCCAGCCGGATGGACGAAAAGTACGACATGGTTCGTACGCTGCGAAAGGGCAAGTATCGCTACGTTCGTAGTTTCGAGCCATTCAACTTCGACGGGCTGATGAACAACTACCGCTACGAGATGGCCGCTTATCGCGATTGGAAAAAGCTGTACGATGCTGGCCAGCTGAACGACATCCAAAGCCAGTTCTTCGAGGCCCGGCCGTCCGAGATGTTGTTTGACTGCGAAGCCGATCCGTACGAGGTGAACAACTTGGCTGGTGATCCTGCTCACGAGAAAAAACTGGTCGAGATGCGCGGGCGTTTGAATGATATTTTAAGCGGGATGCCTGATCTTGGTTTCTATCCCGAGCATGTCCTTGCCGCCGAAGCAGGCGACAATCCGGTTGCTTTCGGTCAGAAGCATAAGGAGGAAATCGCCAAGATGCTGGAAGTGGCCAATCTGCAGTTGGTTTCGTTTACCCAGGCCAAGCCGAAACTTGAAAACGCGTTGGCATCGTCCGACCCTTGGCAGCGTTTGTGGGGAGCGATCGCCTGCAGTGCTCAGGGCGAAGTCGCAATGCCACTAGCCGGCAAGCTGAAAGATATTGCAGCGAATGATCCCCAGCCTGTGGTCCGTGTCCGGGCCGCCGAATACCTGGCTCTTTTCGCTGGCGTCGATCCGAATCCGGTGCTGAAGAAGGCCATCGCCGACGCAGAAACGGCAACCGAAGCCAACGAGATCCTCAACTCCGTCGTGATGCTGCGTGACGGCAAGCCTGGCTATAAGATCGAGATCTCGCCTGCCGACCTGAAGCACGTGACCGGCAATCGAGGCGAACTGAATCGCCGAATCAAATACTTGACCGGTAAGTAGACAGGTAGCACCGACGATTATCAATGAAGCCAGATCGCGCCGTGTGTGGATTTGGCTTCCAGTGAGAAGGCCTCGCTGGGAGCGGCGTGGATGATCGGCGCTTTCATCGGTTGCTCGACTGGCGTGGTGGTATGGCTCGCCGGTTTGATCAGGCCCTGCATGATGGGCGTCCTGGCCGAACGCAGAGGATTGTGCCGCGCCGGCAACGAACCGGTTGGCAGGACAGGCGCGGCTTCGATTTCGGCCGGGGTTGGCAGGTCGATCTGCTCTGCCTTCGGCTCCGCTTTCGGTTCCATTTTCTTCGGGCTGGGAACCTCTTCCGGTTTGGCGACCAGGGTGTCGCCCACCTTCATCGGCTGCCCGATGACTGCCTTGTTGATGATGAAGTTGGAATGCGCGGCTCGCTTGTGCAGGTCGCGGTTGACCGCGTCGTCGTATGCCTTCTGCGGCCACGGTCCTTCTGCCAACGCGACCTGGTAGAACTCCAGCAGCGAACCCTTTTCGTAGTGCAGGTTCTTGATTGCCAACGCATAGTCGACGCGGGCCTGGTTGAACTGGGCACTTGAGTCGATCACGCGGCGTTCCGCTTCCAGCAGGAGGTCGATCGGTGCCCGGCCTGCTTCGTAGCTGGCTCGGACCGTCGCTTCCTGAGCGTTGGCAGCTTCGCGGCGATCGAACAGTAGTTCCATGATCTCGTAAGCACGCTTGATTTCCCCGTACGAGTTCGACAGGCCATACATGACCTGTTTCTCTTCTTCTTTCAGGATCGCTTTCGCCCGAGCCAATGCTAGTTCGCTGCTGCGAACCGCCGAATGAGCGCGACGGAAGCCGATCGGCATGTTGAACTCGACGCCCATCTGGTATTCGCCAAAGTCGCCGCTGGTCAAACTTTGCAGGGCACCTTGCTGACCGGGAATATTCGACTGGTCCGAGAACTGAGGACCAAAACCACGCTGGCGGTAGCGACCAATCAGGTCCAAGCTGGGCATTAGGAAGTTGCGGTTGGCCAACAGTTCCAATTCTCTCTGCTTGATGACCCATTTCTGCCGGCGGAGTTCCGGTCGACGAGCCAGCGCCTCGGAGGCAATCGCCATCCAATCGAAATTGACCCGAGCGACCGGGGCTTCCGTAATCGGACGAATCAGTTTGCCGTTGGTCTGGGTGATGCCCAGCATGAACCGCAGTTGCCGCTCGGCAACGCGAACACCGCCAGGATTGTTGAACGTACCGCCTTCCGAACCATTATGGCCGCGGGTTCGTTGGACAAGCCGACCATTGAGTGCGTTGACCACTTCGACTTGAAAGCGGAAGTACTGCTCGCGGGCCTGGGCTTCGGTGTCGGCCGATTTCTTGTCGGCGATCACGTTCGCGTAGGCATTCTTCCAGACTTCCAGCACGTTGTTACGGGCGTTGATCTTCACATCGAGGTCGCGGTAGGCGAAGTAGAGATCCCAGTAAGCGTTCTCGACGTCGCTGACCAGGTTTCGGACGGCAATCTCGAATTCCGCCAGACTGATATCGGTTCGCGTGCGGGCAATCAAAATACCGTTGGCAAACCCAGGCTCTCCGTTGGGGCCGGCGATGCGGTTGTACATGACGCCGGAACCTTGCAGCAATGGCTGGCGAAGTTCGGCATCGACGTAGGTGTCCCAGCCGGCGCTAAAGACCTTTTGCGGATTGTTGTTGTAGTCGTACTGCGTAATGC
The DNA here is from genome assembly GCA_016124445.1 of bacterium. Taxonomy (GTDB): domain Bacteria; phylum Planctomycetota; class Planctomycetia; order Pirellulales; family Pirellulaceae; genus Bremerella. The sequence continues at coordinate 85,131 of WGNR01000017.1, read as the reverse complement.
TCTTCAACGAAACCAAACCACCCGTGGCGTTACGCTTGGAGAGGTTCATTTCGTAGTTTTGCAGGTCTTGCTGGAAGAAACCGTTTTCGCCGACGGTCACGTTGTTGATCCGGCGATCGTTCGATTCAAAGTAAGCATTGGCGCCGAAGGTCGCATCGAACGCGCTTAGAGCGGCGGCCTCACCGAAGCGGCCGTTGGTGTAGACGATCGAGGGATCGTACATCGAGACAACCGTATCTGGTGAGCGGAGAACACCTCCCAAGTCTTTCATGACTTGCGAGTTTTCCAGTGCCATGTGGATCGCGTCTTCCAGCGATAGATCCCAGTAACCGTTCACTGGGTTGATGTTGTCGGCGGTGATCGAATCAGGAGACTCCGGCAGTTCAAGCCAATCTTCGTCGTCGCAGACGTTGGGAGCGGGATCTTCGATCTTCAGGCCCCGGTTAGCGTACTCGGCGATCAAGCTTTCGTTGTACGCCGGAGGATCGGGGCAATCGTAGCGTTTCCAGGAGGGGTACAGACAACCACTCAAACCTGTTGCCAAACAGGTCGCTAAGAGCGCAATCCATCTTGTGTAGCGATGAAGCACCGCTGTTTCCCTCCAGGGATCGATCGAACGAGGCGAACGATTCAGTCAGGTCTTATCGAAGGTGCAAATGCATGGGGCCACGCCGAACCGGCCGATCGAGGCGCAATCTCATGCTTTCGGGTTAAACCCAATGTAGTGTTTCGGCACCAGTAATTCGCAAACTCAATAAAACCCGTACTTTCTGATGATCAGTCATATGCAGTACAAGCCTGCCATTCGCTAGCTCCGTCCAAGTTGGTCGCAAGCTTTTCGTAACCGTCAAAGTTGGTCGATAACGATAGCAGATCGGTCGCCGGGAGTGCTGGCTTGCTGACGAGCAGATGGTCGCCTGGGGTCGGGTTGATCGGCTTCTGACGACTATGCATCCGCCGCCAAATAAGCCGTTAAATATCGCTTGAATCTCCTATTTTGACACTTATACTTTCGCGACCAATCCGCGTACTGTCTGCCGCATGAGAACTACTGTCATGGCATTTCCACAAGTCGTTGACGTTGACACGCTCGTCAGTCCGATCTCCGAGGAGAATCCGGCCGGCGTCGAACTGCGTCATTCCGAGCATGACAGCGACTTCTGCGATCTGCGCGAGATCTTTACGCAATCGAACAAGGCCGAACGTGACCTGCAAACGGCACTCGCGTTTCCGGAAGAGGAGTTTCCGGACCTCAAAGACCCGCAGTGGGAAGAAGTGCGGGATCGTGCGATTCAGGTTCTCACCACCTATTCCAAAGATATCTCGGTCGCATCGTGGTTGATCGAAGCGGTCATGCGGCTGGACGGCGTTTCTGGTTTGCGCGACGGCTTCAAGGTGATGCTCGAGCTGTGCCGCCGCTATTGGGACAACATTCATCCGCAACCGGACGAAGACGAAGGATATGTCGAAACGGTTTCGCAACTGGCTGGCTTGACCAGTGAACGCTCGTTTGGCGTGCTGGATCAACTTCCCCTGACCAATGGTGCCGGGGGCAAGTACTCGATGTTCGACTTCAACGAAGCGAACCGCATCGATGGCCTGAGCGCTGAAGACAAACAGCGCCGCATCAAAGAGGGTGCGATCGAGCGAACAACGTTCGACGAATCGTTTCGGGCTACGCCGCGCGACCATTTCAACAGCCTGGTGGAAGACCTTGACACGATCATCGAGACGCTTCGCGAACTGGCTGCATTTCTCGACGAACACTGCGTCCGCAATTCATACGGCGAAGAGACCTCCCCTTCGTTGACATCGTTTCGCCAAAAGCTCGAATCGATTCGTTCAACAGTACAGCAATTGATGGCGGATCTTCTACTGGACGAAAACAAGCCGGAAGAAGGAGCCGATGCGGATGGCCAAGCCGCAGGCGGGCAGGCCAATGGAGCCGTCGGCACGCTGCAAACAAGAAACGATGCTATCAAAACGATTCGCAAGGTGGCCGACTACTTTCGTAAAGCGGAACCACAGTCGTTCATCCATTTCAAACTCGAACAGGCCGCACAATGGGCAGAAATGCCATTACCGGACCTGCTTAAAGAATTGCTTCGCGACGACACGGCAATGGGAGAACTGCATCGCATGACTGGCATTCCCATTCCGCAGAACGATGGCAACTGATTAAGAATTTCCAATATTTTCGACTGCTTCGATTGTTCGACCGAAAACCGATCCCATATTTCAAAAGCCGAGGACTGGTTAAGTATCGGACAAACTTGGCTGCCGTAGATGCGTGCTGCCGGATATCGGCGGCAGGTCGACCGGTCAAACACGTATCTCGTTTTTTTACGACATTGAGGGGAAACGATGGCTGAAAGTTATCAAAAGAAGCTTAACCGGGTTCGCAAGCCCCGCGTCCATATTACCTACGACGTGGAAACCGGCGATGCGATGGAAAAGAAAGAACTTCCATTCGTGGTTGGGGTGATGGGAGATTTCTCCGGCAACCCGGCCGACAAGTTGGAGCCGCTGAAGGACCGCAAGTTCGTGCAGATCGATCGCGATAACTTCGACGACGTCATGAAGCGTTTCCGTCCCGAGTTGAACATGCGTGTCGACAACACGCTGGCCGACGATGGTTCGCAAATGGCTGTCAGCCTGGACTTCGAGTCGATGGACGACTTCAGCCCGGCTAACGTCGCCAAGCAGATCGAACCCCTGCGCAAGCTACTGGCTACCCGCGACAACCTGCGTGACCTGCTGACCAAGATCGACCGCAGTGACGATCTGGAAACGCTTCTGGAAGACGTGATGAACGATGCGGATCAGTTGAAGAAACTGGCCGGCGAACTGGGCGTTGAAGAACCAGCCAAGGGGGATGCATAACTATGAGTTCAGCCGAACAACAAGCCGCACAAGTTGCGGTGCAGACCGAAGAAACGACCAGCTTGCTCGATGCCGCGATCACCGCGACCAAGCAAACCGAGCAGCCGCGTGCCAAAGAACTGATCCAGACCCTGGTCCAAGAGGCCATGAAGGGTACGGTCACGTTCGACAAGGACATCATCCGCACGATCAACCGTGGTATCGCCGCGATCGACGAAGCGGTTTCCGAGCAATTGGCCGCCGTGATGCATCACCCGGAATTCCAGAAGCTGGAAGGTAGCTGGCGCGGACTGCATTACCTGGTCAGCAACAGCGAAACGGGCGAAATGCTGAAGCTGCGTTGCTTGAACGTTTCCAAGAAGGACCTGGGTAAGGACCTGGAACGTGCCGTCGAATTCGATCAAAGCACGGTCTTCAAGAAGGTCTACGAAAGCGAATTCGGCCTTGCTGGTGGTACGCCCTACGGCGCGCTGATCGGCAACTACGAATGGGAAAACACGCCGGACGATATCGCCGCATTGGAAAAGATGTCTGGCGTCGCCGCGGCAGCGTTTGCTCCGTTTTTGACTTCGCCAAGTGCCAAGTTCTTCGGTTTTGACAACTGGGAAGAACTGTCGCGTCCGCGTGACCTGGCCAAGATCTTTGACTCGCAAGAGTACATCAAGTGGAACTCGTTCCGCCAGTCGGAAGATTCCCGCTTCGTCACCATGTGCATGCCGCGCACCCTTGCTCGTCTGCCTTACGGTGCCGCTACCAAGCCGATCGATGAATTCAACTACGAAGAAGTCGAAACCGGTCCTGGCGGTCAGCCGATCGAAGTGCCGCACGACCAGTACTGCTGGATGAACACCGCCTTTGTCATGGGTGCCAAGCTGACCGAAGCTTTCGCCAAGACCGGCTGGTGCACGGCGATTCGCGGTGTGGAAAACGGTGGTAAGGTCGAAGGCCTGCCGGTTCACGTTTTCAAGAGCAGCGATGGCGACTCAGGCGTTCAGTGCCCGACCGAAATCGCGATCACCGATCGTCGCGAGGCCGAACTGAGCCATCTTGGTTTCCTCTCGCTGTGCCATTTCAAAGACACCGACTACTCGGTCTTCTTTGGTGCCCAGACGACGCAGAAGCCCAAGCAGTACCAGCAGCCTGATGCCACGGCCAATGCCGAGATTTCGGCTCGTTTGCCTTACATCATGGCTTCGTCCCGCTTCGCTCACTACCTGAAGGTGATCGCTCGCGACAAGATCGGTGCCTTCATGGAACGTGACGACTGCGAACGCTGGTTGAACGATTGGATTCACAACTACGTTTGTGCGGACAAACACCCCAGCGCCGAAGTCAAAGCACGTCTGCCGCTGGCCGAAGCTCGCATCGAAGTGAACGAAATCCCGGGCAAGCCCGGCGCGTATAACGCGGTCGCTTACTTGCGTCCTTGGCTGCAAATGGAAGAACTGACCACCTCGCTCCGCATGGTGGCCAGCATTCCGCAAAAGGCAGGCTAAGCCTGACTCAGTGACGAATCTAAGAGGCACTCGCTGGGCAATGCTCCGCAGTGCCTCTATTTTTTTGCTCTGTATCGATCCGCAAGGCAGCCATGAGTTCCGAGTTATCAACGCCGTCGAATCCTTCCGCCCTGGAGGTGCCTGCTGCCGTCGCCCAATCGGCCGGCGAGCAAACGCAGTCCAGCCAGGCCGGTTCGACTTCGATCCTCGACTGGATCGTCGATAACGAGAACGTCGACTCGACGGCGCCTGTTGCCGATCGGTGGCAACAGTTCATCGACAACGCCACGGTAGGCGAAAAGCTGACCGCGTGGTTAGGTGATTTCGAGGGACTCTCGAAACAATCGATCGTGCGGCGGCTTAATGCGGACGTGGCTCAGATCGACCAGTGGCTCAACGATCAACTCAATGCGATCCTGCATCATCCCAAGTTTCAGAAGCTGGAAAGCTCGTGGCGGGGCCTGCAGTACCTGACCGAGATGGTCGACGAAGAGGCGGACCGCGAGCAAGTTCTCATTCGCGTGCTGAACGCGAGTTGGAAAGATGTCGAACGCGACATCGAGCGGGCCATCGACTTCGATTCGAGCGAGCTGTTCAAAAAGATCTACGAGAACGAGTTCGGCACCGCTGGCGGCAAGCCGTTCGGCGTGATGATCGGCGACTACGAGATTCATCCGACCCCGTCCAAACAACACCCGCATCGCGACATCGACACGCTGCAAGGCCTGTCAGGAATCGCGGCGGCGGCATTTTGTCCGTTCATTGCCGGCGTGAGCCATACGATGTTCGGGCTGGACGATTTTTCCGATCTGGAACAGGTCGAAAACCTGCGGTCCGGTTTTGATCAGGCCGAATTCACCCAGTGGCATGCGTTCCGCAAAACAGAAGATGCTCGCTTCGTCGGGCTAGTTCTGCCGCGGGTTTTGATGCGTCTTCCGTACGAAACCTTCGATGCCCGAGCCGATGGATTCAGCTTCCGCGAGGAAGTGGGCGGGCGTGATCGACGCAATTACCTGTGGGGCAACGCCGCGTATGCATTTGCCGAGGTGTTGATCCGAGCCTATTCCAATTGCGGCTGGTTGGCCCAGATTCGTGGGGTTCAGCGAAACGTGGTTGGTGGCGGACTGGTCAGTCGGTTGCCGGTGCACTACTTCGGGACCGATCGAACTGGCGTGGCACCGAAGCCATCGACCGACTGCATCATTTCCGATCATCAGGAAGCCGAACTGGCGGGGCTCGGGTTCATTCCGCTGACGCATTGCCAGGATACCGATCTGTGCGCGTTCTACTCGAACCAATCGGTGCAGAAACCGAAGGTCTACGAGAGCCTGGAAGCGACGCAAAACGCCAAAGTCTCGAGCATGCTGCAGTACATCCTCTGCACGTCGCAGTTTGCCCATGCACTGAAGGTGATCGCTCGCGACAAGGTCGGAACGTTCGAGGATCGCGAGACGGTCGAGCGATTCCTGAGCGACTGGATTCACGACTACGTCACCCCTGACGAAAAAGCGAAGCCTGAGACCAAGGCGGCCCGGCCGCTTCGTCAGGCGGAGATTCAATTGCGAGACGACCCCGGCAAGCCTGGTTCGTACCGCTGTACGTTCAAATTGTGGCCACATTATCAACTGGACGACCTGGTTGCTTCGATTCGGATGAAGACCACCATCGAAGGTCGCCGACAATAACCTAAACAGCCCACTTTGCGGGCACTTGATAACTTCGGGGAAATCAGATGACCATTAGCGAGCAGATCAGCATTGGCGAACTCCTGAAAGCTGGGCGACTGGACGAAGCGATCGACGCTGCCATTCAGGATGTCAAAAAGAAACCGATGCAGTGGGATCTTCGAGTTGCCCTGGCACAACTGTTGTGCCTGCGTGGCGATCTGGAGCGAGCCGACAGCCATCTCGAGACGGCCCAGGGACAATCGCCCGAAGCTGCTCTGCGGATTTCGATGTATCGCCAGATGATTCGAGGGGAAAAGACTCGCAATGAATGCTGGTTTGAAGGCCGCACGCCTGACTTGATGGATGGCCAGCAGCCCAGCGAGCTGATTGCCAAGAATCTGCGTCTGATCCTGGCCCTGCGGGAAGGAAAGATGGCGGAAGCAGCGACCCTCGCTAGCGAAATTGAAGAGGCTCGCCCGGTCGTTAAGGGGGTTTGCGATGACGTCGAATTCGAAGATATTCGCGACCAGGATGACCGCACCGCCTTTTTCTTCGAGACCATCACCAGTAACGGCAAATATTTCTGGCTTCCTTTCGATGCGATTGAGTCGATAGAATTTCATTCGCCGCAAGAGCCTTGTGACCTGATCTGGCGCCGAGCCACGATGAGTGCCTACGGCCAGGAAGGGGAGGTCTTCCTGAGCGTCTTGTACCCAGGCAGCTCGCAAAGCGACAACATCCAGCAGAAGCTGGGTCAAAGCACCGACTGGCAAGGCGAAGAAGGAGAGCCTGGCCGAGGACTTGGCCAGCGAATGCTGTGGCTGGGGGAAGACGAAAAATCGATCCTCGAGATTGGCACGATCGAGTTCACGAAATAAGCAAGCGTCCAAGGAGGGCTGGGTATGTCGAAATCGGAAGAAGACGAACCGCTCGTACCATCGGTGTTCGATCGGTTGCTTGACTTCGAGCCGTTCAACTCGCGGGAGACGCCCCGTTCGCAAACGCAAACGATGCGCGAGATCCGCGATTCGGTGATGCGCGATCTCGAGAACCTGCTCAATACCCGCTGGCGTTGCAAATCCTGGCCTCCGAAGCTGAGCGATTTGAATGATTCGCTGATCAACTACGGCATCCCCGATTTCTCTTCGATCGATCTAAGTTCGGAACTGGATCGTGACACACTCCGGGAAGCGATCGAGTTCGCGATCCGAACCTATGAGACCCGCTTCGAGTCGGTTTCGGTCGAGATTCCCAAAGGTCGTACGATCGAAGATCGTTCGCTGCACTTCATCATCCGGGCCGAACTTAGAGCGACGCCTGCTCCGGAGCCGATCGTATTCGATTCGGTGCTGCAATCCCCAGATAACTTGTTCCACGTCAAACGGAAGGATCGATGAGCGACGCACTACTGGAGTTCTATCGTCGCGAACGTGCTTACCTGCTGGATCAGGGGAAAGCGTTTGCCCGGGCCAATCCCAAGATTGCCGGCCGCTTGGGGCTTGGTGGAGATGATTTCAAGGACCCGCACGTCAGCCGGTTGGTCGAGTCGTTCGCCTACCTGAATGCCCGCACGCGATTGAAGCTGGAAGATGACTTTCCGGAAATCGCCGCGTCGATGCTGCAGGTTCTCTACCCGCATCTGTTGCAGCCGGTTCCTTCGATGTCGGTGGTGCAGTTCGGGTTGGACCGCGCCCAGGTCGAAGCATTCCATGGTTTCACGATCGAGCAAGAAACGTGCCTGGAAACGGAACCGATCGACGGCGATCCGTGCCGCTTTCGGACCTGCTACGAGGTGACCTGCTGGCCGGTCGAGGTCACCGATGTTAGCTTGGTGAGTCATCCGTTTGAAGCACCGCCGACGCGCTGCAATGCCGATTCGACCGCCATGCTGCGGATTCGGCTGCACACGTTTTCGACCAGCACCGCGCTGAATCAATTGAAGATGAAGTCGCTACGGTTCTTCATCAAGGAACAAGCACCCTACAAGTTTGATCTGTACGAACTGCTGATGACTTCGGTTTTGGGTGTGGCGGTGGCTCCCAATAGGAAGTCGACCGACTACCAGATGCTTGGCCCTGACTGCATTCAGCCGGTTGGTTTCGGCCGCAACGAAGGGATGTTCGACTACCCGGCCCGATCGTTTCTCGGGTATCGGTTACTGACCGAGTTCTTCACGTTCCCAGACAAGTTTCTGTTCTTCGATTTGAAACTGGACGACTGCCTGACGAAGATCTCAGGCGAAGAGGTCGAGTTCTATATTTTCCTCAATCGAACCAATCCCGATCTGGAACGCCGCTTGAGTGCCGAGAACCTGCGGATTGGCTGCACGCCGATTACCAATCTCTATCGGCAGGAAGCGGAACCGATTCGGCTGACCCACGAGACAACCGAATACCACGTGATCCCGGACTCGCGTCGTCCTTACGCGAACGAAATTTACTCGATCGACGAAGTTACGGCCATTTCGCAGGATAATCGCGAGGTGCCGTATCATCCGTTCTATTCGTTTAAGCATGGCGCGGCATCCAGCGAAACAGCCACCTATTGGCATGCGACCCGTCGGCCCAATCCCAGCGGGCAGGAAGTGAACGACGAAGGAACAGAACTGTTTTTGACGGTGGTCGATCTCGACTTTCAACCTAGTTCACACACGCAGTGGAGCTTGCACGCGGGGCTGACCTGTTTCAATCGTGATCTACCGGAACGGCTTCCGTTTGGTGGCGATCAGCCGAAATTGTCGATGACAGGCTTAGCCCCGATCACGAAGATTCGCTGCTTGCAGCCTCCTACGCCAACGCGGCGGCCTGATCTCGAGCAGGGAATTCGCTGGCGATTGATTTCGCACTTGTCGCTCAATCATCTTTCGCTGAGCGACGACGAAGAAGGATCGCACGCCCTGCGCGAGATTTTGAGCTTGTACGACTACGTCGATTCGGGCGTCAGCCAGGCATTTATCGACGGCATCAAATCGATCCGCAGCGAGCCCTGTACCGCCCGGGTCAAAACGGACAACGGTACGGTTTTTTGCCGAGGTACGCGGGTGCACGTTACGTTCGATCGAGCCAGCTACACTGGCGGCGGGATGTTTTTGATGGCCTGCGTGCTGGAGCGATTCTTCGCGCTGTACTGCACGATCAATTCCTTCACCCAAACAGTCATGCATGACGAAACCGGAGAGGAGATCTACCGTTGGGCACCGAGGGCCGGCGAAAACGTGCTACTGTAGCCAGTCGCCTGATCGAAAAACCGTATCAGTTCGATTTCTTCCAGGCGATGCGCCTGTTGGAACGTGTTGCGCAGGAAGATCCCGAGTCGTTTCCGAACTGGAAATCGGTCGGTCAGGATGGGCCGCCGCGCCTTGAACTGGTTCAGCTGCGGGTCCTATGCTCGCGGACCTTTCCGCCCAGCGAAGTCACCTCAATTATTCGCCGTCGTCAAAACACCGACGAACCTGCTTCCGAAACGGGACCGCCTTTCACAATGACGACCACCTTCATGGGCATCTTTGGTGCCGAAGGGGTCATGCCGATGCATTACACGCAAACGATCATCGATCGTGCGCGGCGAAAAGATTACGCGCTGCGTGATTTTCTCGACATGTTCCATCACCGGATCTTGTCGCTGTTTTACAAGGCGTGGGAGAAGTATCGCTTTCCAATCGCGTTCGAGCGAGCCCGGCACGCTTCGCGGCATCCTCGGCAGTTGGATCTGTTCACACAAACGCTTTACTCTTTGGTCGGCATGGGGACCGAAAGCGTTCGTGAGCGGCAATTGGTCAACGACGAGACCTTCCTCTACTACGCTGGCCACTTTGCCCATCAGCCACGCTCGGCCTTGGGGCTCCAGCAGATTCTGGAAGATTACTTCTCTTTCGAGGTGATCGTCGAGCAGTACACGGGGCACTGGCTCTATATCGACCCAGCCGATCAATCTCGGCTGACGGGTGCCACCGACATGCGCGGAGCAAATAATCGCCTGGGAGAGGAAGCCATCCTGGGGCACCGGATGTGGAACTGCGAGTCCCGCTTCCGGCTGAAGATTGGTCCGATCGATTACCAACAGTACCAGCAGCTCATGCCCAGCGGCGAGCAACTAGGCGAGGTGGCCCAGTTAACTCGCTGTTACGTGGGCAATTCTCTTGATTTCGACATGCAACTGGTCCTGAAGAACTCCGAAGTCCCTCCCTGCGTTTTGGGTTGTGACGATCAGCCCTGTTATTTGGGATATAACATGTGGCTTCGTGCCGGAGAATTTGTCAACGACGTAGAAGATGCCATATTTCAGCATGCTGGTTATCCGCTAGGGAAGAACCCTGCACCAGCACGGTAGCAAGTCTGCACGTGACTTGCCCTTGAGGTCTGCTCTGGGCCGCTCGGGAAATATTCAAAGATTCAGCTATTTAGGGATCGACCTATCATGGCATCGGTGAACTTGAAGTCGTTGGTTGGAAAGCTCAACGGAACCTGTCGGCGTACTTTGGAAGCGGCCGCTGGGCTGTGCCTTTCGCGAACCAACTACAACGTCGAGGTCGAACACTGGCTGACCAAGATTATCGAGACACCCAACACCGATCTCGAAGCGATCCTGCATCATTACGAAGTTGACCTGAGCAAGTTCATTGCACAGCTGACCCATGCGATGGACAAGCTGAAGACCGGCAACTCTCGCCCGCCGGCACTCAGCCAAACGGTAGTCGACCTGGCCCGCGATGCCTGGCTGTTGGCTTCGCTCGATTACCTGGAGCCAGCCGTTCGTAGCGGTCACTTGATAATCGCGATCTTCTCCGATCGCATCACCTGCCAGGCCATGCTTTCAAGCTGCCCGGAACTGGAAAAGATCAGCTTGGAAGATCTGAAAACCAATATCGCCAAGATCACCGCCGAGACCACCGAAGAAGACGAATCGGAAGCTTCGATCGCTACCGCTTCCGCCGCTTCAGGTTCCGGAAATGGACCTGCCAAACCGACCAAGACGCCGGCCCTCGATCAGTTCACGATCGACCTGACCGAACGCGCCCGCAAAGGGGGCATCGATCCGGTCCTCGGACGTGATGACGAAATCCGCCAGATCATCGATATCTTGAGCCGCCGTCGACAGAACAACCCGATCATGACCGGCGAAGCTGGCGTTGGTAAGACGGCTGTCGTTGAAGGCTTCGCTCTGCGTGTCGCCGCGGAAGATGTGCCGGACGAACTGAAGCACGTTTCGATTCGCACCCTCGACCTGGCCTTGCTGCAAGCAGGTGCCGGCGTGAAGGGTGAATTTGAGAACCGGCTAAAATCGGTGATCGAAGAAGTGAAGTCTTCCCCCAAGCCGATCATCCTGTTCATCGACGAAGCACACAACATGATCGGTGCCGGTGGCCAAGCAGGGCAGGGCGATGCCGCCAACTTGCTGAAACCAGCACTGGCTCGTGGAGAACTGCGAACGATCGCCGCAACGACCTGGGCCGAATACAAGAAGTACTTTGAACGCGATGCCGCTTTGGCTCGCCGCTTCCAGGTGGTCAAAGTCGAAGAGCCGGCCGAAGAACAGTGCATCGACATGATGCGCGGGCTGGTGGCTACGCTGGAACATCATCACAAGGTTCGCATTCTGAACGAAGCGGTCGAGTCGGCCGTGAAGCTTTCCAAGCGGTACATCACCGGTCGCCAACTGCCAGACAAAGCGGTCAGCTTGCTCGACACGGCCTGTGCCCGGATCGGCTTGAGCCAGCATTCGACGCCACCACAGATTGAAGACCTGACACACCACATCGATCAGATCAACACTGAAGTGGGCATTCTCAATCGCGAGATGGCTGCCGGTGTCGAAGGACACGAACAGACGATCGCCGACCTGCAAGACAAGCAGAACGCCATGAAGGCCCAGCTGGAAGAACTTACCAATCGCTGGGAAGAAGAAAAGAAACTGGTCGAAGAGATTCGCCAGCTGCAAAGCGAATTGGCCGACGACGATGCCAAACGTCGTGAGCCGGTTGCTCAAGGGGAACCAGAGCCAGAACTGCTTACAGATGAAAAGCGAGCCGAGATTCGAGCCGAAGTCAAAAAGCAACAGGCCGAACTGCTGAAGATTCAAGGGGAATCGCCGCTGGTGCATATCTGCTGCGATGCCAACTCGATCGCCGAGACGGTTGCTGCCTGGACCGGCATTCCAGTCGGCCGCATGGTGGCCAACGAGATCAAGACGGTCCTCAAGCTACAGGACCTGATGGAAGAAAGCATCGTCGGTCAGGATCACGCGATGAATCTGATTGCCGAAAGTATTCAGACTTCCCGGGCCAACCTGGAAGATCCCAATCGCCCGATCGGAGTGTTCCTGCTGGCCGGGACCAGCGGTGTCGGTAAGACCGAAACCGCCCTAACGCTGTCCAACTTGCTATACGGCGGCGAGCAGAACATGACCACGATCAACATGTCTGAGTACAAGGAAGAGCACAAGGTCTCGCTGCTGATGGGTTCGCCTCCCGGCTACGTCGGTTACGGCGAAGGTGGCGTGCTGACCGAAGCTGTCCGTCGCAAGCCATACAGCGTGGTCCTGTTGGACGAAATGGAAAAGGCTCACCCAGGCGTTCAAGACGTTTTCTACCAGGTGTTCGACAAGGGACGGATGAAGGATGGCGAAGGTCGTGATATCGACTTCAAGAACACCGTCATCATCATGACCTCGAACGCTGGTACCGATCTGATCATGAACCTGTGCCGCGACCCAGAGACCCGTCCCGATCCGCAGGCATTGCATGATGCCCTGCACGACGAACTACTTAAGACCTTCAAGCCGGCGTTCCTGGGCCGCGTGACGATCATTCCTTACTTCCCGCTGGACGACGACGTGATGAAGAAGATCATTCGTCTGAAGCTGAAGAAGGTTGGCCGCCGCGTCAACGCTCACTACCGGGCAACGTTCGAATACACCGACGGCCTGGTCGATACGATCGCGGCCTGTTGTACCGAGGTCGATACCGGAGCCCGGAACGTCGATAAGATCCTGACCAAGACCCTGCTTCCCGAAATGTCCGGTGAATTCCTTTCCCGGATGGCCGATGGCCAGGAAATCAAGGCGGTCAACGTCGACGTCGACCAAGAGGACAACTTCGTCTACACGATTACCTAGTGCCAACCTGGTTCAATCGATTGGCTGCTAGCCCTGGCAAAATGAAGCAAATGCCCGGGTTACGCCGGTTGGCAGGGGAATAACGATTCTAAGAGCGGCGGCAGTTTGTCGCCGCTTTTTGCTTGGCTTTTGATTGGTTCCGCGCCGCAATTTTCTGAATTTGGGCATGCTCTGTTTATAGTGAAACCAGTCAGGTCGCTTCGTCGCCGCGGCCTACCCCCCTGACGGAAACTGTTTGCCGCCATCGGGGGATTCTCTGATAATTGATGGCTGAATTCCTTGCGGCACACCGGATCGACCGGCGGTCTTCTTAAGTAAACCATGGAATCTTTCCTGCAACACGAAAGTGCACCTCGCACCGCGGACGAAGCTCGTCAGCGGATCGAATCGCTGCTGGACGAGGTCGCCGATCTGACCGACTTGCCCCTTTCGCCAAATGAATTCTACGGCCAGTTGCTCGATCGACTGACATTGGCTGCCACCGCGATCGGCGCGGCGGTCTGGACGAAAGGGCCTCGCGGGCACCTGTTGCTGGCCCATCAAACCGACCTTGCTCAGATCTATCCCAATGGATTAGCGGCCAGCGCCATTAGCGATGACGAAGCTCACTTGCTGGCCATCTACCATCGGGGCGAAGTCGACGTGGTGGCTGGCAGCGTGGTGGCGGCAGTTAAGTACGAAATGATCGCCGTGCCATTAAAAGTCGCCGGCGAAGGCTTTGGCGTGCTGGTCCTTTATCAGGGGGCCAATCTTGCGAAATCGGTCAGCTTGACCTGTTCGCGCATCGCCCAGGCCTTCGGCGAGATCGCACAGCACTATCAGCAGCAGACGCTGCTGCGGGACTTTCAACTGCATCAGTCCGATTGGAAGCGGCAACTTGGTTTCGCCGGGCTGGTGCACAGTGACCTGTCGTTTGACAAAACCACCTATCGCATCGCGAACGAAGCCCGCAACTGTTTGGATGCCGATCGCGTGAGCGTTCTTTCGCTGCGTGGCAATCATTGTCGGCTCGATGCCGTCTCAGGCGTCGACAAGCCAAACCAGCGTTCCAATATGGTTCGCAAGCTGGAACAACTCGCGTCTGCGGTTGTTGGCTCGCGGCAAGCGCTGGTCTACAGCGGTGACACCGAAAACCTGCCGCCCCAGGTCGAAACGGCTTTGCTGGAATACCTGGAAGAAACGCCCTCCAAGGTGATTGCGATCGTCCCGTTGGAAATGCCGACGGAGACAAACAGTGACGAAGATGACAGCCAGGCAAAAGCTGCCGATCCAATTGGCGCTTTGGTGATTGAAAGCATCGAGCAATTGGACGCGCCGGAACTATTGCGGCGGGCCGAACCGATCGTCGAACATGCCGCCACGGCACTTGGTAACGCACAAACGTATCGCCAGATTCCACTGGCTTCGGTCTTGCGGCCGATTGGCAATTGGTTGGCTATGGTGGGCTGGTACCGCTTGTCGACGACCATGAAAGTTGCCGCGGTGCTGCTGGTCGTCATGGTCGCATTGTTCTTGATTCCGACCGATTTCTCGATTGAAGTCCACGGTCAATTGGTTCCGACTGTCGAGCGAAATCTGTTCGCACCGTCCGATGGCTACGTAAAAGATATCTTCGTGAAGCATGGCGAGCATGTCGAACAAGGCAAGTCGCTGATTCAGCTTCAGTCGAATGACTTCCGCCTGCAACGGACCGAGATCATTGGCAAGCTGCAAACCGCCCAGGCCGAACTCGATGCGATCCTGGTGCAGAGGTCGCTGGGAGTAAGGCGTGACTCTCGATCCGATAGTCGCCTGCCGACATCGCGAGAAAACTTGTCGGCCGACCAATTGAAATTGACCAAGCAGATCGAAAACCTGACACAACAGCGTGACCTGCTGCAGAAGCGGGAAGACGAATTACAGCTGACCAGCCCGATCGATGGCCAGGTGCTCGACTGGGAGGTGGATGAAATCTTGGCCGGGCGACCGGTCAGTCGCGGCGAACTGCTGATGAAAGTGGCCGACGTCGATGGTCCGTGGGTGCTGGAATTGGAACTGCCTGACAAGCGAACCTATCACGTGGTGACGGCTCAAGAGGCAGCGAAGGAGCCACTGCCGGTCCGATTTCAACTGGTGAACGAGCCGGGCAAGACCTACCAGGGGCAACTGACCAGCACCGCCGAAATTGTCGATCTAGACGAAGACTCGGACCAACCGTTCGTGCCGCTGGTGGCGCAGTTTGATAAGGCCGAGATCCCCCATCTGCGGCATGGACTCAGCGTGGTCGCTCGGATCGAGTGCGGTCGCCGTAGCGTCGCCTACGTTTGGAGCTATCAACTGGTGGAAACGATCCGCCGTTATCTGTTCTGGTAATCCTTTCTGCAAACTTTGCACGAATCGAGTTGGCTTGATGACATTCCCAAAAACCCTGTGCGTCGGATCGTTCGGATTACTGCTGGCGGTGGCTTTATCGTCGCCGACCCAAGCGCAAGATATCGAAGTCTCGGCGACGTTGCTGAAGATCATCGAGGCGGTCGAAATCCCGGCCCAGCAACCAGGCGTTTTGAAAATGGTGAAGCCGGAGATCGGTACGCTGGTCGATCGAGGCGAGGTGATTGCCAAGATCGACGACGACGAGATTGCCCTGGAGCTTGAAAAGGCAAAGTTCGATTTCAGCATCGCCAAACGGGAATCGGAAAACGACGTGAACGTTCGTTTTGCTCGCAAGAGCCTGGAAGTCGCTTCGGCGGAACTGTTGCGTTCGGAAGAAGCGCTCGCGATCGCGGAAAAGAGTGTTTCGCAGACCGAAATGGATCGCTTGCGACTGGTAGTCGAGAAGAGCCGTCTGGAAATCGAACAATCGGAAGAGAAGACGGCGATCGCCAAGTTGACGGCCCAGCTTCGCGAAACCGAGATGCGAATCGTGCAGACGCAGCTCAAGAAGCACGAAATCGTCTCACCGTTGGAAGGAATGGTAGTTGACGTCTTTCGTCGATCAGGCGAGTGGGTACAAACCAGCGACCCGGTCGTCAAAGTTGTTCGTATTGATCGACTGCGGGCCGAGGGATTCATTCGCAATGAAGAAGCAATGATCGACATGATCGGCTCGCCGGCGACCGTTCACGTCGAAGTCCCCAACCAGGATGCCATCGAAGTCGAAGGCAAAGTCACCTTCGTCGATCCGGAAGTCGATCCGGTCAACGGCCAGGTTCGCGTTTGTATTGATATCGATAATAAAGATCTGAAGCTTCGCCCAGGGCTGCGGGCCTCGATGACCATTCACCCGCGTACGAAAGTCGCCGGAAAGTAAAGCGTGTCGACTGTCGCCGTCCAGCCTGAGCCAGCCCTGCGTAGCGGCGTTCGCGTTCGTCCTGATCTTGTCTATGCGCAGCGGCAGGAAGATGGCCAGGAATACTGGGTCGTCAAAGATCCCATCACGCTCCGCTACTTCCATTTCGGATCATCCGAAGTGTTCATCATGCGGCGGATCGATGGACGAAACTCGCTGGCCGAAATCAAGGAGCAGTACGACGAGCAGTTCGCTCCGCATCGGATCTCGCAGCAAGAGATCCTCGGCTTTTGCCATCGCTTGCATCAATCGGGGCTGCTCGTCGCTGGGTCTGAAGACCAGGCCGACACGTTACTCCGAAGACGGCAAAAACGATCGCTCCTGGAGTGGGCGTCGCTTCCGTTGCAAGTGCTTTCGATCCGATTGCCAGGCGTTGATCCCGAACGATTTCTGACTGCGACCCAAGGGTACGTGAATTGGCTGTTTCAAAAGACAACCGTCGTTGTGGTGCTGATTTGCGCTGGGTTGGCCTTCTTGTTGGGACTGTTGAACTTGGATTCGATTGCGGCACGCATGCCGGGGGATTCGCAGTTTTTCCGGGGTGAAAACCTGCTGGTCCTGCTGATCACATTTGCCCTGGTCAAAGTGCTGCACGAACTGGGGCATGCTTACTGCTGCAAAGCCCAGGGAGGCGAATGCCATCAGATCGGCGTGCTGTTGTTGGTGTTTACGCCGGCGATGTACTGCGATGTCTCCGACGCGTGGCTCCTTCCGCGACGCTGGCAGCGCGTGTTTGTGTCGGCGGCAGGCATGTACGTGGAATTGATTCTGGCAACCGGGGCGTTCGTGCTGTGGTTTTTCTCGCAACCTGGGGCGGTGAGCGATTGGCTGTTGAATATTGTCCTGGTCTGCGGAGTAAGTACGATTCTGATCAACGCAAACCCGCTTTTGCGTTACGACGGCTACTACATTTTGGCCGATCTGTTGAACCTGCCGAATCTGAGTAGCCGCGCCAGCGAGGCACTTTGGTTGCCGATTCGTAATTGGTTCTATCGTACGCCGTTGGCAGTAATCCCTGAGCCGAGAGAAGGGCTACTGCGAAGCTATGCGATTTTGTCGCTGGTGTACCGCACGTTTGTGTTTGGATTGATCGTCTGGTTTTTGTACAAAGGCTGCCGGCAGAACGATCTGTTGCCGGTGTGGCATACAATCGTGTTCTTGTTCGTGGCAGGCCTAATGTTTCAGCCGGCGATTGGCTTTTGGCGTTGGCTGAAGCGACCCAAGGGAAGGAGTGATGCCATGCACAAAGGCCGCGTGGTCTGGGCGATTGGACTTTCGCTGTTGGTAGTCGCCGGTTTGAGTATGATTCCGCTTCCGTCGCGGGTCCATGTCCCGGCGATTGCCGAAATCGATGCCGATCATCGCGTCTACGTTCAGGTCGAAGGACGCATCGTCGAGACCGCCAGTCCCCAGCAAAAGGTGCACAAAGGGGATGTACTGGCCGTATTGCGCAACGATGACCTGCAAAGACGCCTGCTGGAGATTGACGGGGAAGTTGAACTGCAGAAACTGCATCTGGAGAGCTTAAAACTGCGGTCGAACAACAACCCAGACGCCGCCGCGCAGATCCCGACGGCACAAGCAGCACTGGACGATCTGCTTAAGCGGCAAGAGGTGCTCAATCGAGAGCGGTACAATCTAACCATCCGTGCCCCGGCTGACGGCGAGGTGATTTCAGCCCCACATAAAATGAAGCAGGAGCAGTCAGGCCGCTTTCTGCCACATTGGTCCGGCGATCCGCTGGATCCGACCAATCGTGGCTGCTTGCTAAATCGAGGCGATCTTTTGTGTGAGATCGGAGATGCGGCGGCACTGCAGGCGCGGCTGCTGGTCAATCAGGATCAGATTGAACTGATTCGAACCGGGGACCAGGTATCGGTTTTGTTCGACGGAACTTCGCTTCACAGCGTCACCGGAGCGATTCGAGAGATCTCGACCGATCAATCGACGGAAGTTCCTCGCAATCTGACCACTAATCAGGCACTGGGTTTCGAACGCCAAGCAGATGGCTCGCTGAAACTGGCACGGGGCGCTTATTGGGCTACGGTTCAGTTGGACTCGGCACCGAATCAACCGATCTTGCCAGGCACCATTGGCCGCGCGGTAGTTTCGGGAAGGTCGCAAACCATCTGGCAAATCGTGACCCGCTTTGTGCAGTTGAACTTCCGCTTCTTTTCTTAAGCGAAGTGGAAGTTAGAACGGGAATGCTGCGCCGATGCCGGAGTAGACAACGCCTGTGTAGACGACCCCTTTCCAGGTGAACGGAGTCGTGTGGATCTGGTAAGGGTTCCAGTCGCCGGGACGATGGTAGCCCAACGTGTAGATCCGTTCGGAGGGCGGATAGGCACCCATCTTGTAAGGCAATGCCAGCGTGTTGGCAAAGAAGTGGGCCGCGGAGTAAACCGGCTGCAGGTGCCGATGCTGGTTGCCGTAGCGTTCCAGATTGACTTCTTCGAAGTAAAGCGGCTGATGGTACAGCGCCGGGGCTTCCCACATGGCGACCGATGGTTGCCAGTCGTGATGGTAGCCGTAGGCATAGTCTTCAACCGGTTCTCGCGAGAAGACCTTGGCAGCAATGTTGACCGGCGGCGTGACCTTCTTGCCATCGATCTGGTAGTCGTAGGTTCGCCCAATCCCGAACTGATTGGCCAGCTTGCCATCGTAAAGCAGTTGGCGATCTTCCGGCGTGAGATCCTCGAAGAAGCTTTCCGGCTTGTTGCTCAGCCGACCGCGCAAACGCGAGATTGGCGGAAGGGTATCGCCACCGGCGGGTTGGTTGGTCGAAGGACTTTGCGGCCGGGGATTGGGTGGCGGGACCATCGGTTGCGGCGGCGTTGGAAGCTGGATCGGCTGGACGATCGTTCTTGGTCGACCAGTGTCTTCCTTTTTCGGTTCCGGCTCCGGAGCGACCAGCGGCGGCAAGGATGGAGGCGGCGGTTGCAGCACGACCAGGTGAGCCGCTTTGGCGACTGGTTTCGGCTGGGCAGGCTTGTTGGCGACCGAGGAAGATCGGGCCGAGCCCGATACCGCTTGAATGCGAAAACGAGGAACAAAGGTGCCATCGTCAGCCGCTACGGAGCGAAGATCGCCGAGCGATACCATCAGCAGAGCAAGGACCCAGCCTGCAGCGAGCAAGTCAGTTTTTCGAATCTGCAGAAAGCAGGGCATTGAAGCGAATTCCTCTACCAGGCATGAAAGGCGCGTGGGTAACGGCGCTTTGGCGCGCTTCTCGAGCCAATCGATACTTCTGTTTCATTCGACCTCCGCTGACGCCACCCAGCACAATTATGGGAAGAAAAGACAGTCCTTTCTCAATTTGCCCAGTTTCCCGCGCGATTGGGGCATCAAATATCGCCAATGGGTGGACCTTTTAAGGGAACTTAAGCATCCCAAACAGTTGTAACGAATGAGTTTTCGGCGCCTTATCTATATTCCCAGGAAGTTCGTTGACATCATTCCTGGGCGTGACTTGAATGAACTTCTACCTGGGAATTCGTTAGTTTGGGGGATTTGGCGCAAAATAGGAGGTTTGTGCTGAATTAGAAAGATCTAGCTTAATCCGTCCCCCTCTACAGCGGAATCTCTTCTTGCCTGTCCGCAATTCGAGCCGCGACTCATGAAAAAGCAGAGCCTCTGGAAGCGATTTTTCGGCCGAAAGGCCTCGCCTCCAGCGCGCGCTCAACAGGCCTTCCAGGATCAGTTCGATACGAAACTGCGGTTCCGCGAATTGGAACCGCGGATGGTGTTGGATGCTTCCGCCGACCTGGTGGGCAACTCCCTGACGATCACTATCCAGAGCGGTGTCAGTTCGAACAACCAGATCGAGATCGGTCGGGATTCGATGACCGGCGATATCGTCATCAGCGGTATCGATTCCTTCAATGGCAACCCTCAAACATCGGCGACGATTTCGCTGGCACAATTCGATCAACTGATCATCGCCGATCTGAATACGATCGGTTCGTCGGTCACGTTCCTTGGGGATTCGACCACAGGGATGACCGGCACGCTCGCCAATTCATTGCAAATAATCAACGTCGATCAGACGACAATCGAGCAAGGTGCCGATTTTTCGGTGGTCGATTCGATCAGTTTGTTGTCGGAGACCGACGTTGGCATCACGGGGGTCGGCGACGATCACGTTCAGATCGACGGAAGCATCTCGACCAAGTCGATCAACATTTCCAGCGACAATACCTCTGGCGCGTCGTTGACTGTTGACTCGAGTTCGACCGCCAAGATCATTTCTTCGGACACTCTTTCGATCAATAAAGATACGGTCGCGGTAGGCGGTGTTTCTGTCGATCTGACGGGCGGCGACAACGATTTCAATCTCGTCACCGCGGTTGGGAATCCCGAAAGCTTGAAGCTGTCGGACGTGAACTCGATCATGCTCGATGACATGGAAGTGCGCGAGTTGGTCGTCATCGCCGGTACCGGAGGCAGCGGCGACATCGTCCAGAACGGGACAAGTACGGCGATCGTGCAATCCTCTCCGTCAGGCGAGTCAGCCACCTTCGAGGCGAACGGGGATATTATTCTCGAGAACACGGGCAACGCTTTCGTCGGCAACCTCAATCTTCAAGGAACCAATGTCTCGGTCGTTGCCGGTACCGGTGGCATTTCGCTCGACCAGGTCAACGTATCGACACTTGCAATTAGTGCCCAGGATTCCATTACCCAGGTAACTGCTGGCGGGAGCCTGCTGGTAAGTTCGACGACTAAGCTGACGTCGACCGCTTCCGGCAATATCGTCATGGATGCCAGTGGCAACAGCTTCGGCGGACAGGTCGATGCCACCGGGCAAAACATTACGCTCAAATCGACCGTGGGAAGCATTCTGCTCGGTGCCATCGATGCAGCCAATCTTGACGTGACCGCCAGCGGTTCGATCTCGCAGGTAACTACCGGCGAGAACATCATGGTCAGTGGCGATACGAACCTGACGTTGACCGCCTCTGGCGATATCGACCTGCAATATGGCGCGAACGACTTTGCCGGCAGCATCACCGTCGGCGGGGCGAATTTCCTGAACAACTTCTACCTGCGTAACGACAACACGACCGCAGCGATCCCCAACTCGAAGACGGGCACGGAACTGACCGATCAGTTTGCTTCCGGTTCGATGACGAACATTTCGCTATTGTTTCAGAATGCGCCGGCGTTGGCCCTGCCGGAGTTGAAAATCCTTGGGGACCTGAAGATTCTGGCGAGTGGAAACGTAACGCAAACTGGCAAGATAGAAATCGGAGGGATAACCGATGTCACGGTGAGTGCCGGTTCTTTCGTGATTCTGAATAACGCGATGAATAACTTCGTCGGTGCGGTTTCGGTCGACGAGATCACCGGGACCGGCAAGACCGGAAGTGTTTCGATTGTCGATAGCGCCGGTAATCTGGTCATCGGCAAAATCCGCGCGTTCAGCATCTATGCCGAAACGACAGGCAACATTACGCAGACTTCCGACGCGATTTGGGTTACTGCCGGAGCTACTTTCGTTGTCGGCGATTCTCAAGACGTGACCTTGGACGCGGCCAATCAATTCGGCAGCCTTGTTTCCGTATCGAGTAGTGTGAACCGTGCCGGAAATGTTGTGATCAACGATAGCGATACCGGTTTGATTCTAGGATCGATCGTGGCCACGACGCTCCAAGCCTCATCAGCAGGAGCGATGTCCCAAGTCGCGGCCGGAATCGACGTCAGCCAGACCAGCCAGTTTGTTTCCAGCGACACGTCCTCGATCTTATTGAACTCGACGAACAATAACTTCGGTGGCGCGGTCTCGGCCAGTGGGAAAACGGGGGCGAACGTTGCAACGACCATCGTCGATGGCAATGGAAATCTGCTTCTGGACGAGATCACGACTGCGAGTCTGGATGTAACTTCCGCCGGGGCGATCCTGCAAACGACAACGGGCCTGAACGTCAGCGGAACGAGCAAGTTTACTTCGGCCGACAATGCGGCCATCACGTTGAATACCTCGACCGCCAATAAGTTCGGTACGGTCTGGGCCAGCGGTGCATCTGGGGCCGCCGGCGCGGTCGATATTCGAGATAGCGATGGCGATCTGCAGTTGGGTGGTATCGATGCCACGACGTTGAATGTTACGTCGGCCGGTGCCATTTCGCAGACGAGTGACGGTATTGTCGTTTCGGGCTTGGCTACATTCGTTGCCGCGACGGACAAGAACGTCCTGCTGTCAGACACTTCGAACGAGTTCGGTTCGATCGGTGTGCAGGGTACCGGTGGTACCGCAGCGGGTAACGTCAAAATCTACGACAGCACTGGTGATCTGGAGCTGGAAGGATTCATTGTCGATACACTGACCGCCACGACGGCGGGTAGCTTGTCGCAAGGGACGGGCACCTCGATCAACGCCACGGTCAGCGGTACCAGCTTCGTCGACTTGAAAGCCGGCAGCACAATGAAGCTGCGGGGAATTGTTACGCCGACGCTTGATTTGACCGCGGGAGGAGACATCACGCAGCTCTCGGATGAACTAAAGGTAACTGGCCTGACGACCGTTGAGGTTGCGAACGGTAAGAATGTTTACCTGTCGAGTACCACGAACGAGTTTGGTTCGATCGGGGTGCAAGGCACAGGGGGGACCGCGGCGGGCATCGTCGAGATCTACGACAACTCTGGTGACCTTGAGCTGGAAGACTTTATCGTTGATACGCTGACGGCGACAACCGTTGGTGCACTCTCGCAAGGCACGGGTACTTCGGTCAACGCCACGGTCAGCGGTACCAGCTTCGTCGACTTGAAGTCAGGCAGCACGATGATGTTGCGGGGGATCGTCACGCCGACGCTTGATCTGACGGCCGGCGATGACATCACCCAACTTTCGGATGAACTGAAAGTCACTGGGATGACGACCGTTGAGGTCGCGACCGGCAAAAACGTTTATCTTTCGAGCATCACGAACGAGTTCGGTTCGATCGGCGTGCAAGGGACCGGCGGTACGGCGGCTGGCAACGCCAAGATCTACGACAGCACTGGCGATCTGGAGTTGAAAGACTTCATCGTCGACACGCTGACGGTAAAGACGGTTGGGGCACTGTCGCAGGCCCTAGGGACTTCGATCGATGCCACTGCCACAGCGAACAGCTTTGTCGATCTGACGTCGGGTAGCACGATGATGCTGCGGGGAATCGTTACGCCGATGCTCAATCTGACGGCTGGCGGAGACATCACGCAGCTTTCGGATGAGCTGAAGGTAACCGGCCTGACGACTGTGGAGGTCGCGACCGGTAAGAACGTTTATCTTTCATCGGTAACCAACGAGTTCGGTTCCATCGGCGTGCAGGGCACCGGCGGCACGGCGGCCGGAATTGTCGAAATCTACGACAACGCCGGTAGCCTGGAACTGGAAGACGTTATCGTCGATACGCTAACCGCCACGACGGTAGGTAGCTTGTCGCAAGGGACGGGCACCTCGATCAACGCCACGGTCAGCGGTACTAGCTTCGTCGACTTGAAGTCCGGCGGCACGATGAAACTTCGGGGGATCGTTACACCGACGCTCGATCTGACCGCCGGTGATGACATCACGCAGCTCTCCGACGAACTGAAGGTAACCGGCCTGACGACCGTGGAAGTCGCCACCGGCAAGAACGTCCACCTTTCGAGCACCACGAACGAATTCGGTTCGATCGGGGTGCAAGGGACCGGCGGCACAGCAGCGGGAATCGTTGAGATCTATGACAGCGCTGGTGACCTGGAGTTGGAAGGTTTTATCGTCGATACGCTGACCGCCACGACTGTCGGCGGACTTTCGCAGGGCTTGGGCACTTCGATTGATGCCACGGTTAGCGGCACCAGCTTCGTCGACTTGAAGTCCGGCGGCACGATGATGCTTCGGGGGATCGTCACCCCGACGCTCAATCTGACCGCTGGCGACGACATTACGCAACTTTCCGACGAGTTGAAAGTGACTCAAGGAACCAGCGTCGAAGTTGCTGCAAGTAAGAATGTTACCCTCACGAGCGTGACCAATCAGTTCGGTTGGATCTCGGTCGTTGGTACTGGCAATACGCTGGCTGGCGACGTTTCGATTTACGATGTCGATTCGATCAGCCTGCGGGATATTCATTCCGAGACACTTCTCGTGACCGCTGGCGGTGATGTTACGCAGCCGTCCGATGGCAACTCGGAGTTGATCGTTACCGGTCAGACGATCATCCAGTTGACGGCACCTGGGCAGATCGATTTGCAATATGGCGACAATGTCATCGACGGACCATTCTCGGTCGAATTGTCGAGCCTGACGGATCTGACCAATTTCTATCTGCGGAACCTCGGTAACGATCCGATCATTTTCGAGGATGGCGGAAGCGGAATTCCTGGCGACGATCTGCCTGCGGCGTTGGCCGGTGGTAGCGTCAACAACGTCACGCTCGATCTTCCCAACGATCAGGCACTTGCGTTGCCGAAGATTTCGATCTTGAATGACCTGAACGTTATCGTCGCGGGAGCATTGACCCAGATCGGCGACATGTCAGTTGGCAACGATGCTTCGTTTACCGCTGGCAGCATCACCCTGGCCGATGTCAATAATCTGTTGGTGACCAACCACGCAGGGTTTATCGTCAGTAGTGGCGAATTGAACGTTGGCGTCGATGTGACTTCACCAGACCAGTTCGCTCGTGGAACCGACGCATCGTCGACGTCGAGTATGGGGACGGTGACATTCTCGGCGGCAGGGCAGCATGTGACCATTTCCGAAGACGATGCCAGTGGGATCGATCTAGTTGGGAATAGCACGGCGAAGTCGCTCGCGTTGACCTCGACGACAACCATCGAAAACCAAGCCGGTTCGGGGCTCAGCGTCGCCGATTTGGCGTCGCTCAAGGCGGCGGGGGCGGTATCGCTGACGGGCAAAGTCGACCTGCGAATGCTTTACGCAGACGCGGCAAGTGTGACGATCGACGAAGGGG
Organism: bacterium; assembly: GCA_016124445.1. Lineage (GTDB taxonomy): Bacteria > Planctomycetota > Planctomycetia > Pirellulales > Pirellulaceae > Bremerella. The sequence continues at coordinate 59,705 of WGNR01000017.1, read as the reverse complement.
CAGATACGAACGGCCTGACGATTCTCGATGGTTCAATGGCCAACAACAGCGGTTCGTTCGATGTGCGAACTGCGGGCCATATCGTTCAGGTCAACGACTTCCGCCAATCTAACCCAGGTGCAACCAACATTACCGCCGGCGACGCATTGTTTGTCACCACGGATGGTGGGATCGTGCTGACATCGTTGGCGGTTGACGTTTTGGCCGCGTCAACCGATGGCGTGCCGATCAACGTCACGCCTGGGCTGGTGGTCGATTTGAGTGCCGCTGGGATCAACGTGTCTGATGGATTTGGCGGTACGATCAGCACCGACGTGATCGATCCGTTGCTGCCGGACGAGAACAGCGATCAGTATGCTGCCAGTGCCCAGGCCAATGCGTTTGCCCCTGGTGTGGGTGAAAACTACTCGATCGTGGTCGTGAATCAAGGAGACCTGACCATCGGCCGGGTCGACAGTACCTTCGGTGATGGTTCGTTCGTCAACGGAATTGTGACCCAGCAAAGCGAGGCTGGACATGTTTTCGTGCGAACGCTAGCCGGAGGCAATTTGACATTCGGCAGTGTTGCCTCGAGCCCGGTAGTGGTTGACCTGGCGAACTCTGGAGTCATCACCGCCCTGGCTGGCGGCGATCTCCAAATCTTGACCGGCTTCGAACTTCATTCCAGTGCCACCAACCAAACCGACCCGACGGTCCAAGATCTGTTTGCCGTCGTGATGACGACGCAAGATCTGGTCGAAACGCTCTCGCCCAATGCGGCGGATCAACTGTTCCAGATTATCGATTCGTTGCCAAACGAAGGCCCGATTTACGTTCGCATTCCTGGCACGGTGGCCACTTACCTGCTTGCGACAAATGCCAATTTCAATGCGGAAGCGACCTATATCATCGCGACGCTGGGTGCTACTGGCGAACTTGATTTCCGGGTGGTCACCAATTGGGGCGATGGAACGACCGCCGACACCCGGACCTTCGCCGCTCCGATCTCAACCGATACGCCGATCGATCACACCTATTCAACGCAGTTCGCTGTTGCGAATCCGTCGGTGATCGTGACGGTCAATGCCTACAACAGCCCGCAGATCAACCTCTACGAGAACGTAGGCACGGCGAACGAGCAGAACCTGAACGTCGTGGTTGATCAATTCAAGTTCTTCTTCAACTCGGTCTTGTTCGCTCGGTATGTACCGGTTGAGTTCGTCAGGCCGAGCAATCCGATAACGACAAACTCTCCAGTGTTGCCGGTGCAGTATGTGCCTTATGGCACCGTAACGGAAATCGCAGGCAGTTCCCGCTCGGCGACCCAGATCGACGGCGTAACGGTGGTGGAAGTCGATCCGAAGAACCTGGCCCAGATTGGTGACGCCATCGAACTGGGTGACGAGTTCATGACACTTGACGCCGTCAAGGAGCTAATCCAGGAAGGAGATCAATTCCCGCCAGGCTTGTATCGTATCTCGATCATCTATCCTGGCGTCGATAAACCTCAGGTCTATTACTTCTGGAAGAAGGATCGACCGATTCCGTTTGATTTGTTCAGCGAGAACGGCAACTCCGCCGAGCCAAACGAAGCGGATGCCGTTGAGGTTGCCAGTTCCGCGGAAGAGATCTGGCAGCAACAGTACGAAAAGTGGTTCTCGGACCCAGGCCAAGCGGATGCAGGTGATACCGACGACGATGGGCTCACCGTCGACCAACCGCCGATCCCGATTCCCAGCGACAACGACATCCTGGTGCAGCGAACCGCCACGATCGACCTGCGAGAGATCGATCGGTTGACTAAACAGTTGCGAACCAGGCATTCCAAGGTGGGTGAAAATCTGCGCGGAGCCATGATCGGTGGAGCCGCCTTGATGGCTGCCATCGCCGTTCAGGGAAAGCAAGATGAAGAGGAGCCGGCCGACGCAGATCAGGAAGAAAACCGGCCTACACCGGAAGATCTCGATGACAAAACATTGAACCGGCTCCGCCGTCGCGTCCGAAAATGGCTATGACAGAGTTGCCCAAATAGTCCGTTTGGGTAGTCTAGGTTCCTTGGGGACAGGCTTGCGGCGCGTTAAGATCATAAGGTGGCCGAGGTTATCGCGGTCTGGGCATGGAAATGCGGTAAGATCGGGGGATATCTTGTTCCGCTTGATATCGAGGCAAGCGGTTTAATTCGGGGAAATTCGTTTCATGTCGACATTCAAATGCCCCAACTGCCAGGCGGAGCTTCCCGAATTTCAAAAGGCCGCCGGGAATTGTCCCTATTGCGATGCGAAGTGGGATAGCGAACCATCCCAGCCAGATGCCGCCGACAACGATCAGACGATTCAATTCGACTCGGGGCAACTCGACTCCGGCAGCTTCGAGATCGAAGAACAACCACCGGGCAATCAAACCATGCCCTTGGACGGGGATCAGGACGATACGGGCGAAGCTGGCCCGATGGAAACGATCGAACTACCAAACGCCAGCCAGATCGCGCGCGATCTAGGAAGTTTACCTCCGGAAGATACCAGCGAGACGCGCGAGATTCCGCCAGAAGATATTTCGGCCACGATCGCTCCTGGAAGTTTCCCGGAAGACAATGCCGGCGACGACGATCCGCATCAGACAATTCAGCATGGCGTGCCCGGTTCAACAAATCAAACTCAGCCGACGATCGAGTTGCCGCCAGGCAACGATCCTGACTCGATGCAGACGCTCGATATCGACGCGTCCAACGAGGCGGCAAAAAGGCAGGCCCATACGATGGCCTTCCAACTGAGCGACGACGACAACAACCAGACGATCGATATCGACGATCCGAATCGTCCGGTGAGCGATGCCGATCTGCACGTCACGTTTGGGTCGCAGCCCTTATCGCCGAGCGATATGAAACGGTATTGGGGGAACGAAGATGGTTCTCCGATGCAGACCATGCGGACGGCAACCGTCAGCAAGGCGAAGCAGTTGGGAGTTGATCTGAGTCGGCGCGTGCTGTCCGACAAGGAAGAAGGTTCCGACTACGCGATCATCAACCAGCTTGGCAAAGGGGGCATGGGCGTCGTCTATGCGGCCAAGCAGAAATCGCTCAGTCGCCGCGTGGCCGTGAAGACTCTCAAACGCGAGATCGGCCAGCGGGAAGACGATCGGGCCAAGTTTCTAAGCGAAGCGGTCATCACCGGGGTCCTCGATCACCCCAACATCGTCCCGATTCATGAACTGGGACAAACCGAAGATGGAACGCTCTTCTACTCGATGAAGTGCGTCACCGGCACCGAGTGGCACAAGGTTATTCGCCACAAGTCGGAAGCTGAGAATCTAGAGATCTTCCTGAAGGTGGCCGACGCCGTGGCGTTTGCCCACTCGAAGAACGTCATCCATCGCGACCTAAAGCCCGAGAACGTGATGTTGGGCGAATATGGTGAAGTGTTGGTGATGGACTGGGGCCTGGCGGTCAACTTGAGCCGCAAGGAAGAGTTCACGATGGGAGGCACGCCTGCCTACATGGCCCCCGAGATGGCGCGAGGCCCGTTGGAAAAGATTGGCAAGTGCAGTGATATCTACTTGCTGGGTGCCATGCTATACGAGATCGTGACTGGCTTCCCGCCGCATGCCGCATCGAGCGTTACCGAATGCCTGGTTGCCGCGGCACAGAATGTCATTGTGAAATCGGAGTCAACCAGTCGGCTCAAAAACATCGCGCTGCGGGCGATGGCGACATCGCCGAAGCTACGATTCAATTCAGTTGCCTTGCTGCAGGAAGAGGTTCGCAAGTATCAATCGACCGCTCAAAGCATCGAGCTGACCAATACCGCGCAAAGCGAATTGGAAACGGCTCGGGAAAACGACAGCTACGAATTGTTCTCGCGAGCCATGTTTGGCTTCGAGGACGCATTGATGCTGTGGCCTGAGAACGACGCCGCCGATCGGGGCTTTCGGGAATCTCGTCAGGATTATGCCAAGTGCGCCTTGAAGAAGGCCGACTTCGATCTCGGGTTGCAACTGCTCAATCCGGATGATCCGGACGAAGCGCCGATTTATCAAGATCTGACCAAGGCCAAAGCCAGTGCCGAGCGAACGGCACGCAATGCCAAGCGGGCACGGGTTGTGGCGGTCGGTTCGATGTTGTTCGCGCTGATTGGTGCCGGTATCGGTTTGTTCGTCATCAATGGACTTCGTCAAAAGGCGGATGAAGCGGCCACAATCGCCAAGGAGAAGGCCGAAGAGGCGAGGATCTCTGAAGAAAAAGCGACCGGGTTGGCCACGAAGCTGAAAGACGAACGAGATAAGCTTGAAAAGGTTAACAACGATCTCGACAAAAAGAGCACCGCGTTAGTCACGGCCAACGGCGAGCTCAAGCAGCAGTCGGACCAGATCAAGCAGCAGAACGATCAATTGGCCAAGCAGCGCGACGATTTGGCGATGGCATTGATTGATGTCGCCCAGGAACGAAACCGAGCCCGTTTCGCGGCGATGTTTGCTTCGGTTGGTTTGGCGCAGTCGAAGGTCGAATCGAATGATATCTCCTCGGCGCTTTCGCTCTTGGAAAGCATCGATCAGGAATACCGTGGCTGGGAATGGAAGCACCTGGCCTATCTGTGCCATCCCGACGTGCCGCACATCGATTTGCCGCAAGCCGCGTCCGCCGTCGCCATTTCCCGGGACGGTAATTGGACCGCGATCGGAACCAACGGAGATGGGGTCTACATTTATCCCACCGACACCGCAACCGACGCTGGTGTCATGCCGAGTCATCTGCCGATTACCGATTGCCATATTACCTGCCTGAATTTTTCGGACGATGGCCGTGAGCTTTGGATCGGAACCGACAACCCGCAGCGGTACTTGCAAGTCTGGCCGATGCAGGGAAAGCCGCAGACAGTGACTCTGAAGAACTTGAATCCCTTTTCAACCTATCCGGCGGTCAGTGCGATCGAATTCATCCCAGGTAGTCCGGGGACGGCGATGGTTGCTGTCAGTGGTCGTTGCTTCCGGATCAACCAAAGCGACTTAAGCAGCACTTCGCTGGTTCACGTTGACAATGTCTTCGACCTGTCGATCTCGCCTGATGGGACGCATTACGTCCATGCCCAGGAATCTCGCGGGGAATACCGCGCCAAGATCAATCCGGTGAATGGTTCCCAGGCCGATCCGATCCAGCTGCAAACCGATGATCGCATCGTGCATTGCGCGTATCTTTCGCCCGATCACATCGCCTTGGCATTGGGAGACGGCAGCCTGGAGGTCTGGACGGTTTCGCAGCAGAAGACCCAGATTTACTTCGCGCTGCCAGGACAAACGAATCGACTTCGCTTCGACCCGAAAACCAATCTGCTGGCCGCTGCCTTGGCGGACGGCTCAATCGAGTTGTTCCACTTCGAGCCGCACTCGGGCGGCTTGCGACACTACAAGACGCTGCGTGGTCACCAGGGAACGGTTCTCGATTGTGCCTTGGATCCGAAAAAGCCCAAGTTGATTTCAGTCTCGGAAGATAAGACGGCTCGTTTCTGGGACTATAAAAACTATCAAGATCGATTGGAGTTGGACCTGGCTAACAGTGTTTTGTGGGCTGGTTTCTCCGAGAGTGGCAGGCAATTTGTCACCGGCGATCGTTCGGGCCAAACCCAGGTTTGGAGCAGCACCGAAAGTGGCGACAAACCGCTGCTGGTGTTGTCGATGGGAGATTGGATCAATCAGAACATCGCCAAGAAGGCGGCTTCCGTGCCGCTCGGTGATGGCAAGCACATGGTAACGGCCGATCCGAACGTTGGGGTAACGGTCTGGGAAATTGCCACTCAGCGGGCCGTCTGGCATGATCGAACCCAAGGGGGCTCGTACCGTGTGGCCGCGGTCCCCGCGACCGATCACTTTATCTATCTGGATGTGGCCGCCGACGGAAAGGGGGGCCAGCACTCGCTGATCCGTTGCTCCGATTCGCATGGCAAGACGATTTTCAACGTACAAACCACGTTCGATTTAAACCAGGTTCAGGAACTGGCGGTCGCTCCCAGTGGGCACTATCTGGGCATTCGCAGTCGGAACGGCGTGAAGGTTTACCGCACGCCAAGTGCAGCCGACAAACAATTGGGCCAAGAGGTCTGGAAGGTCGATTCGGGGATCGTACGGCAAATTGCGTTCCGTTCCGACAACCAGCTTCTGTTGGGCTACAACTCTGGCCGAAACGACGGCTACCTGGAGATGGTTGACTTTATCAGCGATCGAAAACTCCAGCGGTTTCCCACGCAGGAAAACGGATTGCCATTTTTGCAGTTTGCTCTGTCGCCTGACAATTCTCACCTGGTGATGACCTACAACGATACGTTGATTGCCGAGGTGGAAGGGACCGAGCCGCCGGAGTCGAAGCAGACTGTGATTAGTCTCTTCGCGCTCGATCAGCCTGAGCGGCCAATACAGCAGGTAACGTGTACTGGCCTGGCCGCATTTCCATCGATCACAGCGGACCTGAAACATGTCTACTTTGTGCAGCAGCATCGCCCCGGCGATCACGACGTTGGCTGTTGGCAGGTTGGACAGCAGGAGTGCCAGTTGCTTCAGTTTGCACGTAAGGGAACCGACGCCACCAGCACCGCGGCACGGGTCGCGGTGATGGTTGATGTCTACCCGGAGCATCCGGGAGAGATCTTAGTCTCGTACAGTAACCGTGATGTTGAACTTTGGGATTTGGCCAAACAGCAAAGCGTTGCTCGCATGGCGCCGACGCGCGGTGTGATCTTTTGTGGATACATTAACCAGGATCGACAGATTGTCTCGGTACACGACGACGGGCTGGTCCGTGTCTGGGACGGTCAATCTGGTTTGATGATTCGCGAGTACGATGTCCAGTATCAAACGCTGCAAGCCGCGTCGCTGGAAGGGGACATGCTGGCGGTGGGAGGCAGTGCCGGGTTTGTTTCCGTGATCGATCTGGCGAAAGAAGCGATCGTGGCGAACGTTCCCTTTGGCGATGCTTCGATCGATTCGCTGGTCTGGGTTCCTTCTGCTCCGCAGCAGTCGCTCATGGTGGCCAGCAGTCGGCTCTTGCCCGATGCCGACGGCAGCGAGCACCTGGTCGGCACGCTTCAACGCATCGTCAGTGGAACCTGGACGTTGGCCGGAGAGTCGTTTGCCCAGCATGCGGGCCGCTACCGAAGCTTGGCCGTGTCCAAAGATGGCACGCGTTTCGTGGCGACCAGTTCCGATCGATTTGTCCGCTTATGGGCCGACCTGTCGATCGACCAGTGGGCGATGACCAAGCCCCGTATTTTGGAAGGGCACTCCACCGACGTGACGGCCGCGGCGTTTTCGACGACTGGCCAACGCCTGGTGACTGGTAGTTTTGACGGAGCGTTGACTGTTTGGTTTATCGATCGCCCGAAACATCCCGAGGGAGCGGATGATGATGAAAACAAGCCGATGGAATTACATATTCAGCAGTTCGTCCCGCTCAAGGGTCATCGCAAAGAGATTAGTTCGATTATGTTTTCACCCGATAGCCGAATGCTGCTGACCTCGTCGATCGATCGGTCGGCCATTTTGTGGTTTACGACCGACCTGCCCGATGAGAACGCGAAAGTCGTTGAAAAACAGGGTTTGCAGCCTGAGGGAGTCCTCTTCAGCGAGCGGCCTGCCCGGCAGCGATAGCGAGTCGACTTCAACTGTCGATGATGTTTCAAAGAAAATCTTCGTCAGTTACCCGCAATTTCGGTAATTCGGCCCTGGAAACGGGAAAAAAACTGGGAAGATAATTCCGAGTTGTTGGATAATTATATTGGCGGTTAAGGAGGGCCATAAAAGTTTTGGTCTCTCAAGCTCTTACGTGAGTTTGCTCCGTTGAGATTTGCGCTTCAGATCTACTCCATGAATTTCGGCAGTCGTCGAGTGTCGCTCGACGATAAAAGTCCGGTGCGCATTGGTCGTTCGGTCCGGTGTGATGTGACCGTTCCAGACGATCCCCATATCTCTGGCATGCATTTCTCTGTTGCCTGCGAAGCGGGGCGGATCTTCCTGAAGGATCTGCAGAGTCGCAATGGAACCTTCGTCAACGGCGCCAAGGTAAGTGACTCGCTCCAACTGCATGATGGCGATGTCATCGTGGCAGGCAAGACTCAGTTCCAGTTGGTCGTGATCAGCGAGCCAACTGGTACTGACACCCCTTCCGAATCGAACGGTGACAACTATTACCTTTCGGCCGAAGGGCCGCTCGCGAATCCGAAGTACACCGAGTACGATCAAACCGAGCCAATCGTTCCGCAAAGCGATTCGCTGTTTGTCCATCCGGAAGCAAAGCAGGACTCGCCATCGGCTCAGGACTATCCGCGTTTGAGCAGTGGCTCGTTCAAAGATGCTCGCCGCAGGGCAGGGTTGGGAAGCGACTTCCCCGGTTCACGGCCGCTGCCACTATCCGACAGCAGCCAGCTTCCAACCAACCCATCTGTTCCGCAGCGTTCGATTGAAGCCCCGCGGAGTATGCAGATCCGCTACGAAACGCGAAAGGCTCCCTCGGGGATGACCTACTTCTGTCCACGAAATGAAGCGAAGCCGCCGACCGATGTGGCGGAGTTCATCGGCCATAATCGCTTTCTGTATGCGGTGGTGAATTTCAGCCGTTTGCAGCCGCAGCAAAAAACGACCTTCTACAACGAAGCGATCGCTGCCGGTGGCGTTCAGATTTCCAATTCACTACTGCTGATTGCCAAGCAGGAAACAGCCTCGTTTTATTCGCTACTGCGGCAAGCGTGGGGCCAAGATGCCATGATCTGCATGGCCAGCCAGTTGAATAAGACCGATTTCACGAGCCTCGTTTATAAGCTCAACGAACAACTGGCGAGTCCGTCGCAGCTGCTCAATCACCTCTATTCCGACAGCCAGTTTACCTCCAGCGGATTGTTCGACGGGGTCTCGGCACTGTTGCTGGAAATCGAACGCGGAGCTCGCTGGGTGATTTTCAAGAATGACTCCGAGATTCGCACTTGGCGAACGCTCGGCTTGCCATGCCCACCGGAATTGGTCGGCTAATGCCTATTCTGGGCAGGATTTGAAGCCCGTTTCTTCGTCGTGGGCCGCATCAGGTACGTTGGGATTCGCCTTGGTTACGTTCTGTTCCGGCTTCTCGGGAGATTCCGGCGAAGTGGGACTCGCCTCATCGGCTGAAGTAGCCGAACCGCCACTGTTGATGTTGACCAACGTTCCCTGAATGAAGACGCCAGCCGGGTTGATGTTGATGAAGTTGCCCCCAACCTTCAGCGAAAGGCTGGTACCGGCTTCGATATTGAGCGTCATCCCCGCCTTTAGGTTCAAAGTCATGCCGGCCGACTGATTCAGGTTCGAGCCTGCTTTGGCATTGATGTTCTCTCCGGCATCCAAGCTGTAGCTGGAACCTGCTTTGGCGTTGTAGGCTCCACTGGCATCGACATGCAGGCTGCTCGACTTCTGCTTCCAGTCTCCGTCGACGGTGAAGTGCTGCGAACCTTTGATCCAGGTCTTCGCGCTGCCATCGTTGGTCAGGCCGGAGCCATCCGAGCCAATCGACACCCCGACGCTCTTGGCAACCACCATGTCCAACTTCCCGCCGTTGGAATCGTCGCCGTTGCCGATCATCCATTGCTGGCAGCCTTCGATGTGCTCGATCTGGTTGCCTTTGACGTTGATCTCTTTGTTTTGGTAGACCTGCTCGCGCTGCCAGCCGGTCTTCGTGCCATCCTTTTCCTGACCGATGATCTGCGAGCGGTTGCCGAGCGTACGATTGCGGGAATCGTTTTTGACCTGAACGTCGAGGTCTTTCTGAGCATGCAGAAAGATGCGTTCTTTGTCCGCCTTGTCGTCGAAATAAAGCTCGTTGAAGCCCTTGCCGCCCGGCGTGCTGTTGGTCTTGAAGTAGGTCTTGGCCTTGTCGTCCGGCAGGTTGTAGGCGGTTTTCTGGATTTCGTTGTAAACCGAACCAACAACAAGCGGTCGATCAGGGTTGCCGTCCAAGAAGTCGACCACCACTTCCTGACCGACGCGGGGAATCGAAAGGAAGCCCCACTTCTTGCCCGCCGAGGCCTGGGCAACGCGGACCCAGCACGAGGTCTCAGTGTCGGGTTGTTTGCGGTTGTTGTTTTTCGGACGGGCCCAATGGAACAGGCATTTGATCCGGGCATATTCGTCCGTATGAATCTCTTCGCCGGATGGGCCGATCACCGTGGCTGTTTGAATACCGGCGACCATCGGTTTGGGCGTTGTCCGGGGCGGATTGAAGACGACATCTTCCGGAATGCAAACGATCGCGTTGGTGTATTTCGTTCCGGCGGCTGGCCCGGTGGTGTAGTTCGGGTTGGTGCCGCTGTGCTGCAACGAAACAATTGCGAAAGACTTGCCGTTGTCTTGAGGTGTCCTCTTCGACTTGAGCGTGAACTTTGATCCGGCGGTGAATGAGGCGCAATCGCTGGTGGCGTAGACGCGGCTGAAAGAGTGCTCTTCCTCACTCATCCGAACTTTTGCCAGGTCGGTCGAATGCGTGCTGGCCTGGCTGGAGGTTGTCGAATCAACGAATTCGCCAGGGAAGTCGTACATCTCGTACTTCTTGAAGTCGGAACTCAGCGAGTTGCTGATCTTGGTCTCCGCGTCTTTCTCGAAGTTTTCGTATGGTTCTTTGAACGTATGGTCGGCATGGGCCCACTTGCCGGAAACGAACTCGTAGCGGTGTTCCCAGTCGATGATTTCAGGCTGAGTGCCATGCGTGCCGGCCGAGGTGGTGCGCTGATAGGCGGTTTTCTCGGTGGCATCGAAATAGGCTTGGGCGTTGTCGGCCAGGATCAGCTTGTCGCTGTTCGAGCCGTCGCCGGAGCTATCGAAGAAGTAGAAGATGCCGGCCTGTTCCATCAAGCGGCTGACGAAGTTGAAGTCGGTTTCGCGGTATTGCACGCAGTATTCGAGCTTTGGATAGCTCTTCTGTAACTTCAAATCGAATTTGGCAATGTCGCTGATCGGATCGCTGTGAAAGACCTTCTCGATGATGTCGGGGATCGACATGTTCTCGAAGATTCGGCAATCGGATGTCTGGGTCAGAAACCAGAGCCAGGGTACCATCTCGGCATGAAAATCGACAATCGTACCGGCCTGGTACTCGGCCGAGAAGCGATTGATGTAGCCTTTGAGGTATCGCTTGCCAGAGTCGCCGACGTCCAGTCGCAACTTGACTTGCTTGTTGATGACCTCTTCCGGCTTGTGCTGCATGTCAGCCCGCCGCGATACCAGCGAGAGTTGGTAGTGGAACAACCGCGAGATCCCTTCGTTGCCGGTGAACGACAACAAGTAGAAGTCATCGCCCAGGCTGTCTTCCAGGGCGTAGGCGCGGTGCTCTTGGGCTTGGCTCAGTGTCGCAGGCATGTTGACAACTATCAGGCGGGCGCGAAATAAAAAAGCGCAAGGGAAACGCCATGCGGTCTCCCTTGCGCCAGTTAGGTCCGGGCGTACTAGCTGGAACCTTCTTCGACCTTCCAGTTGGCTTCGACCTTACCCTGGTTCGAGCCATCCTTCGAGTACTGGTTGAAGGTCCACTTGGCTTCTTCAAAGTTCAACGCGAACGATTCGGTCGGAACCGTGCCGTCGTCATCGACGGTGGCGTTGAAGTTGTAGCTGGTGATGATGACCTGCTTCAGTTGGAACTGCAGGTAAGGAAGACGCTTCGACTTGTCACCTAGCGACTGGCACAGGTCGATCTTGACCATCGGGTGAACGGTACCGGCAGCCATCGATTCGATCAGCTTCGGGGTCGACTTGTCGAGTTCTTTGACGCAGATCAGGTCGTCAAAGATGGCGCTCTGAACGTTACGGCTTGAACCTGAACCACCGCGCGAGATCATGCGCGAAATGCTTTCGCTGATCGAGTGCAGGTTGATCCAGTTCTTGTGTTCGGCGTCGCCACTCTGACCAGGAATGCCATCGATAAACAGAAAACCAGCCATTACTTATCTCTCCCTCTAACTTGAAATGTAACGAATACGACGGAATCGGCTTTGGCTCTTGTGTCCAACGCGAATTCCGCCGCAGTATGTGACTTTGGTGGGATTCGCTGTCAATTCATACGTTGCTGTTAGAGGTCGCCACGAACCCTTCTGGAGGTAATTGGCGGGTCGCTGGGCAGGCTGTAGCGATTGGCACATTTGTCGCGGTTGTCTGACCCGCGATGCGCAATAGAGGTTACTTCATGGCCGGATTTACCGGTCCCGCCGAGTCGATCTAGCTACCAACGAGGGATTTGCACGTCGACCGTAAACGAAGGAGCGCCCGTAGTCAGCTGATCGCGGGTCCAGATCTCGATCCTGGGCTTCTCGGCCGATTCGACGTCGGTTTTGCTTTCGTACATGAAACGATGCGTGATGCTAAGAATCTCTCGACTGCCATTTCCGGCCAGCGTATAGCTCCGCTGCACCCGGGGCGGCGTCGGCACAATTCTAACATGATGCGGGCGAATCCCATCGCTGCCCGGCGTGACCTGAACCACGACCTGATACTTGTATTGCGATAGGCTGGTGGAAGATTCAATCGAGAAATTCCCCGCGTTCAATTCGGCCGAACTGGTCGTCGTGTTGTTCTGCAGCAGTTTGTCGAGCGAGATCGATTTGGCCGGTTTGATAGGGCTTTCAAGCTGCGTATAAACCTTCACGCGAGCCCACTTGGCCGCCGGTTCCCATTGGTTGAGCCGGATCAAAAACTCGGGGAACTGAGTCTCGTTGCGTAGTAGTACGTCGCTGAAGTAACGCTTCTCGAATAGTTCATTCGGTTTGAAGGCATTGGTCACGCTCGGCTGAATCTCGGCCCAGATATGATATGGCCGAACTGTGAACTGCGTGTTGTTCATGTTTTCCAAACGAATCGGAATCTCAAGCGTACCGGAATCAGCTTGCGGAGCTTGAAAGTTCAAGACGCGAGCGAGGTACTGACCATCGTAGCCAAGGGCATCTTGCACCGAGATCTTGGCCTGGGCCGCTTCGTCGGCAGGTTCTTCCTGGAAGACCATTTGGTTGATCTCGTCGTCGTACAGCAAACGAACCTTCTCGCCTCCGCGCAATTGGATCTTAGCGGTATCGTCGGTTCGCAGCTCGCGAACGGTGTAATCGTGCCGTTGGTCCTCGAAGCGATCCTCGCACTTCCAGATTGAACCAAACGCGTGCGGCTTCGGTTCGCTCGGGTCATCAGTTCGCTGAACTGAGTAGTAGATCTTGCTTTGCACCAACTCTTCGATCCGGCGGCGAAGCTCGATTTGTTGGTCGGCCGGAATGAATCCGCCGTGAGCTTTGACTTTGGCCAACCAGGCAATCTCGGCCAAGGTGTTGGCGTCCGGCTTCGAGTTTGGATCAGTTTCCAGGTTATGGGCCTTTTTGCCCATCGCGAAACCAACAACCTGGAGCTGCGTGTTGGCGTACTTTGGCTTCTTGAACTCGTCGATCAGGTTGATGGCACTCTTGCGGAAAGGCGTGCTGCTGGGATCGTCGGCCTGATCGTTGGCACCGTCCGTGATCACAATGATCTGCGTCGGTTTACTCGGATCGACCTGCTGAAGTGCTTCGTAGATCGAGAAGTAAAGCGGCGTTTCTCCGAAGGCTTCTAATTGCTCGATCGCGTCCTGAATCCGGGCCACGTCGACGCCTGGCTCGTTCCGCTGCGGAGAACGATTCAAGAGAGATGCCAGTTCAGAGTTGACTAACGTCATCACGTCGTTCGCCGGAACGATCCCGGCGGGAACGTTGATCCCTGGCCGTTGGACGACGTCGTTGTCGTCGTCCCAGCCAACTCGGCTGCCAAAGGCGTAGGTGAGTACGCGGAACTGCCCTTCGGGGCTGGCCATTGTTCCCAAAATATCTTTGAGCACCTGCTTGGCGATATTCATTCGCGACGCGGGCGGCTTCATTTCGACCATGTTTGCCATCGAGGCCGAGCAATCGAGGATGAAGATCACGTCAGCCGTGGTTTTCATTTGGCCGGAAACCGAAACGGTTGGCTGGCGAAAGGGGAACGGGTTGAAGTCGACGATCTGGGTGACGCTGTTGGGACGCTTGGTTCCAGAGATTTCCAGCGGAAAGCGACGAACGTTGCCGCGGAACCGAACCTGTTCGGTCGTCGAGGTTGTCTCCTCGACCTTCTTCATCGGAATGATTTGCAGGAAAGGACGCTCAGATTGATAGATGCCGTCTGGCTGGGTGCTGAAAGTATGTGTCACCTGAGGATTGCCTGAGGAACTCGCTACCGAAATGGCCTGGCCTTGGTTGATAAGCAAATCGATTGCCGCGAGACCGGAGGGAATTGCCTTGGGGAAGTGGAACTTCATCTTGTGACGAATCTCGTCGCTGGTATCGCTGATCATTTCATCCGGATTGTCGACGATAACCCAACTGGCGTAGTCTTCCCGAAGTTGCTGCAAATCAGGAATGACTTTCGCGGCGAGCTGGCTGGTCGCGTTGAGTGGTTCCTGGCGGAAAGGTGCCAGGTAATCCCGGGCCAGACGCTGGAAGTAGGGATCAACCGGATCGTTGCCCCAGAAATCTTCCATCGCTCGATGTGCGAACCAGGCTAGGTGTTCCTTGCGGGTGATGCGGTAGTCGACCTCGGGCGGTGTCGTGCGATTCAAGTCGATTTGCATGCGGTCGCTGACAACCACGCCTGAAAATGCCGACACCGCGGTGGCGTTGGCCGGGTCCGGAAAGATTTCAATTTCACGCGAAGGTGACAGCGCATTGGCGAGGGCCTGTTGGGTGACATCTTTGGCGAAGCGGGCCGTCTGCCCGCAGTCTTTGAGTAGCACGGCCGCGTTGCCAAGTCGATCGGGCGAAAGAGGGGCAATCGCGTAGTCGGTCGAACCGCTGGTTTCGTTGAGCGCTAACTGCCATGGGCCTTTTTGAAACGACGATAGCCCCAACATCAGCGGTGATGGTGACAACGATTTAACGTTGGTATTGCCCAGCGGATGCAGCAGGATTGCCTGCATTTTTTCTCGTAGTGAATTGCGGTCGTAGGTCACCATCGAGGACGAAAGCTTCGCCACGTAACGAACCCGCAGCAGGTTTTCGATCTCCAGCAATGTTTCAGCGTCCGAGCGGTCTTTGCCTCCTTGCGCGTCAAGAATGTCTTGCGACTCGCGATTCAGGAAACGGACCAATTCGCTGTAGTTGTGTTCGATTTCCTGGATCAGTGCATCGCTGGGCACTGGGGCTCGGGAATAATCGGGGCCTGCTTCTCCTTCCAACTTGAGCGGAGTCAACAAGTCGGCCAGACGATGCGACTTTTCCAAGGCAACCGCGGCTTGGGCCAGTCGCGTTTGCCGTTCTTCATTAGAGTAGGGATGGTGCGCGAGCCACTCCATCAGATAGGGGACCGACATACGAACACTATCGATCGCACGATAGGCAGCCGAAAGCCGCGATTTTTTCGCTTCAATCGCTACGAGCCCGGTCGATTCGTTCATCAGCGGATCGAGCAGTTGCTGCGTCTTCTCCGGCTGCAAGGCGAACAGATAGTCTTCCGCCTCGCGTCGGGTATTGTCCGCTTCGTTGATCGCCCGTTCGAGCCAAGGGAATACCCGCTGATCAGGCGCGTAGGCAAGCTGCTCGATCCTCCGCCTGCACTGCAACGCAGTGATCATGGCGTTGCGATAACCGGTCGCATTGTATGAGCTGACATCGATATCGAAGTTGGTCTCCAGCGTCTGCATAAAATCACGCAGCATGATCAGAAACTCGACTTCGACGACGTGCGTCCCATCGCTCTGCGGCGTGTCAGGACAGTTTGGAGCCGTTTCGAGATACCCCAGGATCAGCGCAATGTTCGCAGGCGTCATACCCTGCTGATTCTCGGCCGTGAAACTAGCCAGCAGGAACTCGGCCGACGCGTAGTAGTCTTGGCAGACGAGCGGTTTCGTTTTTTCTTTAGGCGGCGGTGTTGCTTTCGCTTCGGCGGCGATCTTTTCGGCGTTGGCCTGGAGAGCTGCCAGAGTCGGGATCGAGGTGATCGGGCCAGGGTTCATGTATCGCCAGCAGGCAAGGCTTCCCAGAATGTATGAATGCCGTGCCGCCAGATCGCGGCGGATACCGCTTCCCTTGAAGAAGGCGACGTCGGTTGTAGCGATACGGTGTTCGGCAGCGCGATCGTATTGGGCGAGCGTCGTTGCCAGGTCATCCAGTGACGACGAAATCCCTTTCATCGCCTGCGTCACATCAGCCTGGTAGGCCATGCCTCCTTCGGCCATCGATTCGGCTCGGGTCAGATCGTACTCGAGCAAGCTGAATCGCGCCGGTGCGAGACGTAGCGCGCCGATATCTCCGAGAAAGCTCAAGGCTTCCCACATTTCGGCCAGTCGTTTTTGCTGCGAACCACCCCCGCTCCCGCCGCTGGGGCCATCTGATTTCGTTTGAAACTGCGTATCGCCAACGCGGCTCAGAAGCACTTTGCTGGGAGGTTGCTGGGCACCAATCGCCAGCAGAAGTGGCGTCTGACGCGAATTGCGATGCTGTACGGCCCAGTTGTCGACGTTCTTTTTCAGATAGGCGTCCAGTTCCGCCAGCGAAACGCTATCGTCGTCCAATGAGTCAGGCATCTGGTTGGCTTCGCCCATGAGCCCTTTGCCGAAAAAGAGGCCGAAGTTGGTGCCTCCTTCCAGCGGATTGGTCCACGACTTCTGCCCATCGCTGCTGGAAAGCAGCAGGTAGGTATTGGCAAGCTGAATGTCCTGCGGCAGGTCATCGATCAAGGCCTTGGCCGCTGAAGGAAAATCGTTGTACAGGCGATTGGCCGACCACTGCGACTCGGAGCGGCCCATATCGAGGACCAATAGCTTGTAGGACTCGGGAGTCTTCTGAACGACTGGATGCTTGGAGATCGCTTGCAAGATCGACGCCAGCGGAACCAGGTTGGTTTCCTCAACAGATTTGCCAGGACGAAGCGCGCGGCTGTCCTTGGCTACCAGGTAGGCAACGCCGTCGTAATTGGTGACCCCTTGGCAACTAAGGTAGAAGATCCATCCGCCTGGCCGCGGACCGCCCGGCTGCTTGGTCATGGTCAGGTAATTGTTGATGGCTGAAGTGAATTCGAGTGCGTTCAAGTCGATCCATGGCTTCTGCTCGGACGAACCTGCGGCCATGCCTTGTCCGGTGATCAGATCGATATTGGACGAGGTGTCAAGCATCGACAACGTGAAGTTGGCCCGATCTTCCAAGGCGTAGGCGTTGGGTGCCCAAAGCGAATCTTCGTGCTGGATCGTCGCCAGGTGCAGCATGGGGGTCTTGGTTGGCTGGCAGCCGACGATCGAGACAAACGAAGCGATCAGCGTGACGAGTGCCAGCAATAGCAGATTCAGGATGCCGATGTTTTTCGGCACGCCTGATTTCTTTTCCTGGAAGTAGGTCTTCTCGGACTTGCCGGAATTAGACTCGCCCCGTTTTCCCTTGCGCCAGTCCGATGGATTTCGAGACGAACTATCGCCCGACCGCGATTGGTCGTTCGACTTGGAATTGTCTGCTCCTTCACGCCAATCAGCCATGGTGATTGCCTAGCTCCTGCGGTAGCCGTTTCGTGCTACTTCCACGTGTTTCACAATCTCGTTCCATCGAAAAGCGGACAACATCTTATAGGGCTATCGCAGGATGGAAACGGAGAAACCTGGCTGCAGCACTCGCAACGCCAGGCCATCGATCGGAGCGACATAAACGAGTGCTCCGTCGATTCTCTTAACTTCAATATTCCCCTCGACCGTGTGAAAGCCGCCTCGGCCATGGATTTCAACGGCGAACTGTTGGCCCACGATCGGGTTCAGTCCGGCAGCCACCTCTAGCACGGCCAGGTCCTGGCTTTCCTGAATGAACTGGACCTTGGCCTCGAAAACGGTGAGGTCAGCGGCGATCGCCAACAACGGATTCAATTCCTCACCGTCGCCAACAACAATGGGTGGTATCGATGTGGGAACCGTGGCAGAGACCGTGGCAATTTCGACCGGGGCTGGAGGGTTTCTGTTTACGGCAACGGCTACCGGACTATCGAGGTTCGCTTCGGTATTCGTATCTGCCGACGCGGTTGTTTCCATCGGAAGCGGTTCCGGCAACGGCTCTCCGAGCCCGGGAACCGTTTCTCGGCTTGGCTGGGCCGGCTTGGGGACCGTTTCGCGCTCGTCGCTCTCAATTCTGGAAGGCGGGCAAGCATTGAGGGCTTTCTCTGCTTCGGATCGAATCTTGGACGAAGGTTCGTTCCAGCAGCCATTGGTTTGGCCAAAGGCCATATCGTGCAGTTTCGCTTTGATCTTGGCGGTGCAGCAGTTGTTGCCGCAGCCATCACTGCATGCACCACATTTGCCCGCGAGCTTCTTGGCGGTTTCGACCGCCGTTTTACGGACGCTTTCGGTGCAGTCGTTCAAGCCCGCCAGCAAGCCGGCTTCAACTTTGCCTTCTTTGTCGTAGCAGCCGCAGCCAATTGTAGCCAGGTACTTAAGAGCCTTGATTTTTTGCGGCGCCAGATCCTGCTCCTTCTTGATCTCGGCCGCCGCTTTGATCGCAGCGTTGGGAGACTTCAGGTTCGCAGGGTCGGCGATCCGCTTCAGAGGCGGCTTCTTTTCCCACTTCGGGAAGTTGCCGTGATGATTGATCAGGTCGGCATTCCACGTATCCAACGACTGAGGAATACCAAGCTTGTCCCATACCGTGCCGGTCGGTTCTGTCATTGGAAAGGAGCATCCGCTGACAACCATGGCGACGCACACGATGGCGGCATACGGCAGGAAAGGCCGGAGCATGTGAGCGTTCCTATTGATCTCGAGGCTAATTAGTTACTAGGCAAATCACAGGACGCTAGCAATTACACAGATTGGTAATCGTCCCTACGTCGTTGAATCGGAGTGTTCAGGCCGCAAAATCAGAAATCTAAAGGCGACCGCTAAGAATGCCCTGGGTTGCGGGGTCGGTTTGACGAGAAGAGTTTGCGCAGATTACCTGAATTCCGGCCGTTAGTCGAATTTCAGCTTGTAGATCGGCGAACGTTCGTTGGCTGGGCTGGCCTGGGCGGTGGTTTTGGTCGACTTGATCCCGCCGGAGGTTTGCAGACCGCTCGACTCCAGGGTGTAGTTGGTATTCGGCTTCAGCTCGGTGCTTTCAAACACCCAGGTCATGCCGTCAGGTGCAAGCGTCGGCTGAAGCGGGAGTTCCTTAATCTTCGGCTTGTACTGCGGATCCTTTGCTACTTTGTCGTTCACATAAACGACCTGGGCTCGGATCACCATCAGCGGCATCGGATCGACGTCCTTCGGATCGGCAGTCTTCGGACCGACACGGATGATCAGGTCAAGCGGAGCCGACTTCAAATTGGCACGATTGACCGCCCGCACGCGCAGCTTCTGGGTCGTACCCTCTTCCCATTTCAATTGTTCCGGGCGAATGTTCAGGATGAACTGAGGATGGCGATGGAAGCTATCGTTCGGGTCGGCCACGATGTTGCCGACCAGAGGTTCCAGGATCGCCGGCTTCACGATCGTTTCGCCGGGCCCAGGGACGCCATATTCAAGTTGGCTGACACCCGATGCCTTGTCTTCGGTCGGAATGGTCAGCTTCACGCCGTCGTTGATCGGAATCGTAAGGGGTGACGGATCGATCTGAATGGTGGGTGGGTCTTTGTCGATGACGACTGGAATCTGCAGATGGTTGACCAGCTTCGGTCCGTTGTATATGTCGACGACGTAGTTGCCGACAAACGTCTCGAAGGTCCTCGCATTCAAGCCTTTCGCAACGACATCTTCCAGCGTGCAACTGAACACTAGCGGTCCCTCGGCCTGGGCTTGTACCAACTCGGCCGAGAATGATCGATTCGAGTAGATGGTCTCGGTGAAATCAGGTCGGGCCGATTCAAAACGGTTGCCAATTTCCAACAGCCCCAGTTGGATCTTGTCGGGGTTGATCTCGCTGGCTCCGTTGAAGCTGTTGGTATCGGTCGAAATGGCCATCTGCCAATCGACCGTATCGACATCGCTCGGGAGGATAATGGGCAACTTGTCCGCGGGCCAACTGCTCGCCATGATCTCGACCGGCGGCGGTGGCTTTTGTTCCCCTTTAACATGAGCGACATAGCTATTGAGCCGCAGCACCGCGAACCCGGCCGAGGCGTCCGCGTTGACCTTGCCCGTCTTCAGTTGCATCACTTCACGAAATGCGCGCTTGAGTGTCGGTAGCTTGGGGTTCGATGCGACATCAATTAACAGTGGACGGAGCGAAGTTTTATCGGCATCCAGATTCAAGATCGCGCCGAGCATCGCCGTTTCGGTTGGCGAACTGATTGTGCCGAATGCCTGGCGTTGAATCAGTTCCGATCCGGCGAATGTTTCTTGCCACTGCCAGTCCCATTGGATTTGAATGGGGACCTTGGCCAGGTTCTGCGGCAGACCGGAGAAACCTGCCAGGGGGAATTCATCCCAGCTGGATGTTGGCAGATTCTGTTTCCCACGGATCAAAGCGAATATCATCTCCAGCTTTGTCAGGTTGTCGGTCGGATAGACGGCAGGTTGGAAGTCGAGATACTCACGTGGCTGCCGCGGGGTCCATTCGACCCATCGCATCCAGCGAATCGGTTGATTGTCGGCGTCTTTGTTGACCAGATCTTCGATCACGACCAGCATCCCGCTAGTCAGGTCAGTCGCGGCTACTTTGCCCGGCGGGCCTGGCTTGCCATCGGCGCCTGGGGGACCAGGAGGCCCGGTGAACTTCAGCCATTGGCATTGGCTGGCATCGATCTCTTCGTTGATGATTCGCCCGCGCAACTGAGTCGCTGGCGGCGGAATCTGATCGACCGGCGGAGCGTCGATTCCGGTCGCGATGGCTAACGGAAGAAACGCGGGACCGAGTTGGACGGTCGGTCGACCGTAGCTGGCGACTTGCCACGGGGCTCGCTCGGCTGCCTGGCTGTTGGGGCCGCCACTGGGTGACTTACGATGGTATTGATCGGAGAAGATTCGTCCCAGTGGCATCACGCTGCCGCTTGGGCGAATGACTGGATAGATCGAGACGCTCAACTTGCGCGGTGTTCGCGAACGATTCAGGACTCCGAATTGGAATTCCGATTCGCGGTTATCAAACAGCGGAATCTGCACTCGATCGCCATAGAAGATCCCTGGCTCGGCGGCGCTGGTTTGTTGAACGACCAGATCGATTTCTTCTGCCCATGGAAGTGAAACGTCGAGCTTCCCCATGTCGCTCATCTCGGCCCCTGGCGGGATGTAACGGACTGGGATCGTGAACGAGACATGCTCGTTCTGCGCGGCGCGAACATCGGCGATATGTTGCCGGGCCGCGTTGGCCTCGCGATCGAGTTTGGCGGTCACGGCTCCTTCGATATTGACCGGACCGCTCGAATCGATGTTGTAGCTGAGGATGCCGGTGACCGGATCGAAGCTGCCATTCTTGAATGAAATTTCGAGCGCCTCGCGATCGTAGTCGATCGTGAATTCAACCTGGCTCGGCGGGAAATTGGTGGCGGTCAGCGCCAGGGTGAACGGGACCGGCTTGCCAACTTCGTAGAGCGTGACCGATTGCGATTGGTCGTCGGCCTGCACCATAAGCTGCGGGATCTTTTCCTGAATCGGGAAACGGAACGGCAATTGGGGAACTTCCCCCACGATCTGCGACATGGCCCGCCAATCGAGCATGCGGACCAAGAGCTGGTAACGAACCTGGGCTGTATAGTCGGTATTGTCTGGCATGCTGCTGGGAACAGTCCGGCCAAGCAGAACAAATGGATTATTGCGACTTGTCGTCGGCGGCGAGCCAGCGGAAGCAATGTCGACCGATAGCGATCTCAGACGCTTCATGCTTGCCTCGGACGCTCTCGGCAACGGACCTTGAGCCAACTGCGGCAGGAACGGCTTCGAGCTGTCGATGAACGTAGTGTCCGGCACCGGTTGCTGCGAGAAAGTTCGCAGCGTTTGCGTCATGCGCTGTCGGTCGGCCGCCGAAGGAAGCGACGTTTTCAGATAACCGATCAACCGCAACGCGTCGGCCATTTGTTCGTTCAGGTTCGAGGACTCTGCATTTCGCGGAGAGATGCTCATCTGAGCCCCGGTCAGCCGTCGCAGTGCCTCCAGGTCGGTCAGGGAGCGGCTGACGACATCGGCATAGGGAAAACCATTCAGCTCGTTTTGGTTTTCGCTAAGAGGGGCAAGCTGCAGCATGCCTAAGGTTACCTCGTTCACGTCGCGCAGCAGTGATTCGTAACTGGCCAGGGTCGAATTGCTTCCGGTGTACTCAAACTGGCGGTTTACCTGGGGAATCTGATAGACGCAATAGTTCCAGCCCAGAATCGCATCGCGTGCCTGACTTCCCTGCGGGGTCAGATCGGCGCTCCAGGCGACTTGCCGGGGGGTATCGACAAATTGGTTCCAGGCTTCAATCAAGTTGTCCGCAGGCGTATCGCTGATTTGAGGAATGGCTCGGATGCGCTGGTCTGTACGCATATGAGCAATCAAGATGGTCAGCGAATCCTTCATCTTGGCCAATCGATCTTCCGGCACCGTCCCGCTGTCGAACAACAATCGAAACTGGTAACCGACCAGGTAGCTATCGAGCCGACGGAAATACTGCGGTGCGAAGTCGATCGGGCTCCAGATCATTCCTTGCCGCTCAGCTGGCGGTTGAGCCAATTGATCGCGCAGTTGCCAAACTTCGTTCAACGTTACCCAGCGAGGATCTTTTTCTTCGTCTGAAGTGGATGTCTTGGGGTCCTCTTTGTCGGGTTTGGTATCCGCTTTGCCTTTTGGATCGGCAGCAGGTTGCTTTTTCGGGGGTGGTGGAATCTTCTTTTTCGCCTCCTGCTCGGCCTTCTGCTCCGCTTTCTTGGCGATCTCACTTTCCAGCGGATTTGCTTTCACGTATCGGCAGACGAACGCCGGGGGGAAGTCTTTGGTCAGGATGCCGGCGCCTCCCTGAAACAACCGCGGCGTTTGGGCGATGACGCCATCTCCGAGGTGATTTTTCACACGCACGCAGATGTGGTGATAAAGCTCGTCGAGGGTCAGGTGGTCGTCGTCGGTCTGGTCGATCAGGTATTGGCCGATAAGGGCTTCCTGGACTGCTTGCGAGAAAATTGAATTGCTTTGCAGCGAGAGAGATAGGGACTTCTGTCCGTTCTCGTGAGAGGTAATCAGAAACAGATCGGAATCGCTGCGCTGCTTCATTTCGACTTCAAGAGCCGAGGTAAAGTTGTTTTCGTAGAGATCGATGCGCCCATCGGTAGTAATCGTGCCGGCATCAAGCAAAACCAGTTTCGTCGGGCAGTTGGCGGTTTGGATCCAATCGAGCACGACGTTCAAGTCGAGCACGCCGTGATGTTGCCAATCGGCCAGGCTGTTGCGCAAGAAGGTGGGCGTGGCGACCACGACATGCGATTCGCCATCGGCATCGTAGCGCAGTGTATGGGCTTCCAGGTAGAAGATGCAGGCATCGTAAGGACCTGGGACGATTCCGCCGGAGGCCTTCTTGGCCAGCAGGTCCAGCGGCGGAAGGCTCTCTTCTAATCCGACCTTGCTGATGAAGAACGACTTGGGGTCGTGATTACCCGGCTCGGCGATTGTCTCGGTAACGCTACTATGAACCAGCGGCGTGGCAGCCCACAAATCGTACTGGATGGGGTTGGCAGCAAAGAAAAAAGTTCGCTGCGGTGGAGGGGGAAGCAGAAACCAGATCAAAAGTGCTAGCAGTACGCCAAACGCGAGCCCGACCAGCGTCAAACGCACCACCCTTTTCATCGGCCTGCCGCCGTAGGCCGAGCGCTGCTTCCAATCCTGCTTCATGCCGGGCGTAAGCTGTGCCATGGTCTCTCTCGTACTACCTCCGTGACGATACGCCCGTATGGTAGCTGTTAGCGGGTATTAAATCACGCCCACTTCGGGCCGCAAACCATGTCCGGGCCCCCAAAAAAAGTGACGTTGGCCGCCGATGAGGCAAGAAAAAAAAGGGGACCGAGCCTTGGTGGGCATCGGTCCGCAATCCTGGGGAAATCTTGGCAGGCCAGTGGCTGGCTTAGCTGGCGCAAAACATGCTGAGCCGGGTCAGTCGGGTGAGGACTTCGTCAATGGCTCCTTGCAGGACAAGGTCCATCGAGATGTCTTCCTTCTTTTCACCCTTTTGGTGAATGACCAGCTTGCCTTCATCGACCAACCGTTGAAGTTCTTCGGCCAGCTGAACTCGGTTGCGGGTACCATCCATCAGCGGAACCATGTGCCGGGATAGATCGTCGACGGTGACCGAATCGTGCCTGCAGTTCGTCAGGCGATTGGTGCTGACGGCTTGCATTCGGGCGACGGCTGTCGTTTTGGGGAACTCGGGGATTTCAGTCGTGAATTGGGATGGTGAGTATTGCAGTTCGACAATGCCACTAACCGCCATATGAATGACATTGGCGCCCAGCGAACGCTTAAGAGCCTCGATCTTGGTAGCGTCGGCAATGACGCCATCGACCAGTTTATCGAGCGTGGCCTGGAAAAGATCCTCGAACGAAACGGCACGAGGAAACGCTTCCCGCAATTGCTGTACTAAGGAATGAATCAACGGATCTTGGGTCGCCATCGTTTGTTGTGTACGCGGATTGACGAACGTTTTCGGCTGCCCAGGCTGAGGTTGTTCGCCTGGTTTGACCTGTTCGTCCAAATAGCCTGAAACGTAAGCACCCTCGAGCGACTCCAGTCGCAGCGCCCGAGAGATTTTGACGTCTTTGTGGCAGATCAGCGTTTGGCGGAAGGTTCGATTGCGGACGAAGTCGGCGTATTGTTCCCGTTCGACAATTTCCGGTGCGATTCGCTCAAGCGTTTCGGCGACTTCCTTCGGGAAGTTGCCAATCCACATCGTCGAAAGCTGAGATTCGCCTAGGTACTGCAAGGCATAATCGCGAGCCCGTTCGCAGAACTCGTAGAAGTAAAGCGGTTGATTCTCTTTTTCCAGGTGTTCGTGGAAGAGATAGTTATCGGATTGCTTGCGGATCAATTGCAGCTCGTTGTTGAGCATCGCACCGTAGGCGCCCTTGTCCGAGGAAACGCTCTTCGCCAGAAACTCGAGCAAGGCCCGCGCCTGGTGAATCTGCCGGTTGGCATCGGTCAGGTTACGGACATGAAAGGTCATCATGTCGCGAATCATGCCGCGAAAATGCCAACCGGGATAGGTGTTGTAGCTGATATACGCGATGCCATTCTCGCTCAGGTGGTTCTGGCAAACGGCCAAGATTTTGTCTTGGACGTCGGTGGCAACCCACGAAAAGACGCCGTGGCAGATGATGTAGTCGAACTTGCCCATCGAATCGTCGATGTCGGCGCAGTCCATCTGTTTTAGTTCGATGTTCGTCAGCCCGAGCGCGCTGATATTTTGCAGTCCCGAATCGATCTGCTTTTTCGATAGGTCGACACCGAGATAGGTGGAGTCAGGAAACATCTCGGCCATGGGGATCAGGTTTCCACCGGCAGCGCAGCCAATTTCCAGAACTCGGCAGCTTTCAAGCGGAGCTGGTTTCATACCGAACAGATGGCCGACCGTTGCCAGGCGTTCGGGGTGCGATTGACGAAACGGGTGGCTCGGGTAGGGAACGACATCGTAGCTGTATTCTTCTTCCGCCAGCGATTGCATGTTTTCAGCACTACTCATGAGTTCGTTCAAATTGGGGCTAAGAGAACCAGAAGGATGAGGGGATCAGGACACCGCCGTCCCAATCAACGCAAGGTTTTATTCTTCCCACAACAGGGGATTATGTCGTGGTCAAAGTTGCCAAAGTGGCTCATTTTATCGTGGGTAACAAGTTAAATCGTCACAAATGCAAGCATTCTGGCAGTTGGGAGAAAGCTCGCGAAATTATCGAGTCTGCCGATTTTGACGGGACATTTCAATCCAATTGCCGGCGCACGCCGCCTGTCATGTTTTAGACTTCATCCAGTCACCGCGTAAGTCCGTTATTACTGAAAAGCCAGATCAAGCCGATTCCTGACAACATTTCCACTATCTTAAGCGCATAGTCAAATCATGTTGGTTGTCCTCGAATTGATTACCGGCGCCGAGGTCGGTCGTCTGATCAGAGTCTCGGCAGGCGAAACCTGCAAAGTCGGACGTACCAGTCGTTCGGACGTGACATTGGCGAAAGACATGATGATCTCGGGTCAGCACTTCCAGATTCGCAACGATGGCGATCATGGCTGGCTGAAAGACTTGAACAGCCGCAATGGAACGCGGATTGATCATCTCGTCGTCACCCAGGAAGTGATGCTCGAAGAGGGCCAGACGATCTCCGCCGGGCAAACTCAGTTTGCCGTTAGGGTTCTGGCAGATGCTGGATATCCAAACTCAGTTGCGCCAGGGAAACTCGAATTCAACCAGCCCGAAATGTCGGCGGCCCATTCAAGTTGGGGGACAGGTTCCGCCAGTTCGCCGTCTGCTTCCAGCCAAATGCCGCCATCGTCGCCGCTGGCCCCAGCCAGTCGAAAACGCGGTGGAGACGACGCGCCGGTGTTCAAGTACGCCAAGGGCTACTTGCCGGAAGATGAATCGGACTTGGGCGATGGTGACGAGTCACCTTACTTCAGCAACTTTTCAAAACCGAAGCCTGTCGGTCCGAGTCCCTTTCCGAATGATCTTCCGCGAGCGCCGGGAAGTCCCATGCCGCCCTGGCAAAAGGTTACCGATTCGACTTTCGGGCTCAATCCAAGTTTGGATTTCGGAGCGGACCAACTGGGCGAAGAGGAAACGCCGGTGCCTGAGTTCGGGGCCGAATTGGACGCCAGCGATTCCCCGTGGGAGCCTCCGGCCGATTCCGATCCGGCCGAATTGAATCCGAGTCTCGTTGATATCAAACCGGACCTTGGATTACGCAACAATACCGCCACGCCATCTAACGAAATTGACAATCTTGACTCATCGGATGACGATCCGGCCGCCTATCGCCAACCAATCCCATCGGCTGCCTTCAATTGGCGGAATCCCGACTATCCTTCGACCGCTTCGCCTGCGATCGAAGATGACCAGCCTGATTCAGCAAACCAATTGCCTGGCTCGCTCCGGGGATTAGGGTTCTGCGAAGACTCGGCCCTGTCCGGGTATCCGGTCGCGGCAAGCTTCGCGTTAGGGACACGGTTGGCGGAATTTTCGCCGTTTGTTCTGATCCGTGAGTTGGCCAAAGTCGCTCGGCCGGTTCTATCGATCCATTTTTTGAAGGCGGGCCAACCGGTCGCGGAAGGCGTGAAAGGGGTGCCGTTGCGCAGGGATCTCGCTCCGGAGTTCGCGTCGCTGGGCGGTCCGGTGCTGTATTGCCCGGAAGACCTGGAACCGTTTCGCGAGATCATCGAACAAATGTGGGGGCACGACGCGATCAGTTGTGCATTCACCCGCAAAGACCCGCAGGAAGTGATTCGCCATTTTCGCGAGGGATTGTTCGGTGCTTCCAATGACGAACTGCCCACCGCGCAGCCTGGCCCGCTTTACTTTGCAGTCTTCGCGCCCAGCTTGCTGTCGACGTTTCTGGCTCTGCGTGATCAGGAAACGGTCGACCAGTTGCTAGGGGATGTGGTGGAAGGTGTGCTGACCGAAGTGGCCGAGAAGCCGGGAGAGTGGCAACTATTTACCAAGCAGCCATGGACCGAGTCGCTGAAGAAGCTCGGTATGAATCACGTCGTCCAGCAGAACGCTTAAGCGGTGGCCTGGCTAACTGACCACCGCTTCGGATTTGACCTGTTGCCGGGCGATCTACTGGCCCATGATGTACGAGAACATCAATGGGGCCACAATCGAGGCATCGGAGTTGATCATGTACTTCGGGCTGTCTTTGCCCAACTTGTACCAAGTGATCTTTTCGTTGGGGACCGCACCGCTGTACGAGCCAAACGAAGTGGTCGAATCGGAGATTTGACAGAAGTAGCTCCACAGATTCACATCGCGCCGCTCGAGATCTTGCAGAATGAGCGGGACAGCACAAATCGCGAAGTCGCCAGCGATGCCGCCACCGATCTGGTAGAAGCCGATGCCGTTCTTTTCGTGCTTGAGGTACCACTCGACCAGGTCCTGCATCATCCGCGTACCGGGATGAATGACGTTATGCGTCGAAAGCGTTCCGTCGAAGACGCGGGCCGCGAAGATATTGCCCAGCGTCGAGTCTTCCCAACCTGGCGTGTAAACTGGAATGCCTTTCTCGTAGGCAGCCAACACCCAGCTATGCTCTGGCGGAATCTGGTAGTGCTCTTGCAGCTTGCCATCTTTGAGCAGGCGGAAGAAGTAATCTGAGGGGAAGTACTGCTCCCCTTTCTTGTCCGCTTCCTGCCAATACTCCAGCAAGTTGTGCTCGAAGTGGCGGATCACTGTTTCCGGAATGCAGGTATCAGTTACCCGATTGAAGCCACCTTCACGAAGTTGGAACTCGTCTTCCGGCGAGAGGTCGCGATAGTTGGTGCACATTTCGTAGTCGTTGTGCGCGACCAGGTTGAAGAAGTCTTCCTCGAAGTTTGCCGCGGTGCAGCTGATGGCGTGAACCTTGTCGGCCCGGATCATTTCGGCCAGCGAAATACCCAGCTCGGCGGTGCTCATCGCGCCGGCGATCGACATGAGCATTTTGCCGCCTCCTTCGACCATCGACTTGTAGGTCTTGGCTGCGTCCAGCATCTCGCGAGCGTTGAAATGGCGGTAATGCTTCTCCATGAACGCGCTGATGCTCATCGTTGCGACTCCTGTGCAGGAAACGGAAAGACAGTCGTTGCCAGACGCACTTTGCGCCCAGACAGAACGACCTGTTTGAAGGCGAACGATTATATCAGTGGCCAAGCCGCTAGCGAATTACCCTTGATTATTCTTCATTCGCTGGACGATATCGACACAGTTTTCGCGAATAAGGTAACGGCTACACTCTTATCCCTGAAACGGTGTGACTTTGTATGGTTTACCTCGCGGCTTCGCTGCTGCTGATTGCGAATATGATTGCCTGGGTTTCGACCTTTGTGACCTTGCCTGGCAACTGGTTTGTCTTGCTGTTTGCCGTTCTGTACGCCTATTTTTTGCCGGCTAACTACGATCCCCGCTTGAGTTGGACCATTGTGGTGGTAATCGCCGTACTGGCGATCTTGGGGGAATTGATTGAATTCGTTGCCGGGGCCGCCGGAGCCGCCAAACATGGCGGAAGCCGCTGGGGCATGCTGTTTTCGCTGGTGGGAGCATTTGTGGGGAGTATCTTCGGGGCGATCATGCTCAGCGTCATTCCAATTCTCGGTACCATGGCCGGAGCACTTTTAGGAGGAGCCCTTGGAGCGTTCGGCGGGGCCTGGCTGGGTGAGCATCTGACCGACAAGACCGATCAAGAGCGTTGGGAGATCGGCAAAGGAGCCTTCGTCGGCCGAATCCTGGGGACCGTCGGCAAACTGGCGATCGGAGCCCTGATGGTGGCGCTGGTAACGATCGATTCATTCTTCGATCTGAGTGCGCGGCCGAAGCCGGTCGACTCGGCCGGGATGGCCACGCCGCACATCGAAATGATTTCGCGGGCACTCCCCGACATTCAATAAAAAAAGAGCCAGGAACGAACAGCGAGTGACGTTGCCTGGCTCAGATCTGTTTTTGGTGCCTTACGGCTGACCGAAGCTTGATTTATCGGGTTGCCCGAAAGTCGATTTCTCTGGCTGGCCAAAGGTAGACTTGGCTGGTTGTCCAAACGTCGACTTCGGCGATTCGTCTGGGGAGGAGGAACTGGCCGGCTGCCCGAACGAAGTGTTCGGGCTAGAATCGCTGCTGCTACTTGGGGTGGCGGCAGTCGGCGGCGGTTTCAGTTCACCGGGGATCAGCCCGCGCGTCCCGACAAGAGTGGTGCCCAGGCCGCGTCGATACTCGGCCTTGATGATTCGAGCAGGGACGTCGGAATACTTAAAGAACGATGCGCTGGGGACTTCCCATTTGTTGACCACTTCTTGCAGCGACTGATCGCTACGAATCGAGAAGTAGGTCGGCAAGCCTCCCATCGAGAGCCGATTCCAAAGGACTTCGTCGCCACGCATCAGTTTCAGAGAGTAGCGGTTAGGAGTATAGCTGACCGTTTCGAGGCTGCCGGCACTGGCACCTCCAAAGATACGATAGGTGGCCGATTGCGTTTCGCCGCGTGTCAAATCAGCATACATGACGACCGTTGGGTTTTCCTGATCGAGTACCCAGCCATTCTTTTCGATTTTCTCGACGAGGCTGAAGTAGACATCGTGGTTGAGCTGGTCACCGCAGCGGACCTCCAGACGAACGTGTTCGCCTGGACTCATGACTTCCAGATCTTCTCGGTCGAACTTGCCGAAGACTTCCGCCACCTTGGGGCCTGGCAACTTGACGTTACCGACCGCCAGGCCCTCGTTCTGGAACTTGTCTTTCAGCGACGCGCCGTAGACGAGGTGATCGTTGATGACGTGAACCAATGGTCGCTCGTTGTTGCCATGCTTGGTCGAGTACTCGAATTGGTAGCTCCAGATCACCACACGCTGGGTCAGGCTGAACAGCAGGAGTTCTCGCGAAGATTTGACGACAAGCTTATCGGTGCCCAGCCAATACATGCCTTGGGGCGACAAGCGACCGATATCATCCGCATGGTAGACGTTGGGTTCGGCTGAAGCGTTGGTGAGATCCCAGACGGTTAGCTCGTTGTTGTCTAGCACCGCAGCGCGTTTGCCGTCTTCACTGACTGCCACCGCTTTCGAACCGTTCGGAGCCGGCAACGCGGTGAGCACCGTTCCCGAAACCGGATCGAAAACACGAACCTTGTCCTGCTCTGGCAAGAAAGCGTACATGTTGGTTCCGCTGAAAGTGGGAACCGAAGTCGTCCGCGATTCCTGCTTCAAGTGGTAAGCAACCTTCTTTTGACTGAGGTCCCAGGCCACGTACTCGCCAGGGTAGGCACGCTGCAGAATGATGTTGCCATCGATGATCTTGGCCCAGGGATCGTTGTAATTCCGCTTGTCGCCCGAGGCCTCCCAGCGAATGACCGGTTTGAGGATTTCGTCGGTGGGCAGGACTTCCCAGATGGCCAAGGCGACATCTTTGTCGTTGCCATTGATGAAACTGTAAGTCAACAATCGATGCGACGGCGGATGATAGTCCAGCACATATTCATCAGGAGGAAGTTTCTGCTGTCGGAGAATCTTTTTTTGCCCGATCGAGACCCACAAGAGCCGCGTCGAAGGATCGGTCGAGTCACTGCTCCAACGCGGATGGACTTCACCGGAAGCAAGAACAAGGGAGTCAGGCCCGCCAACCGGGATGATCACTCCGAACTCTTCTCCTTCCCAACGGCCCCCGATTCGATCGAAAGCCGCGCCACCTTCCTGCAAACGCATGTAGGCAGGCAGCGGATCGGGGAAAAGAGCAATTCGCTGGTCCTGGTCGCCAAAGGGAGAAACAACCGAATCATCCAACAGATCACCGGTGAAATGTTCGATCGGCATGTTGTCAGGCGTTGGTGTGACAGCCCCGCCGTACTGGGCACGCAGCTTTTCAATGAAACGCTGTTCCAAGTCGCCCAGCTTCGAGATCGGGACCTCTTGTTCGGTCATGTCGGGCTTACGGATCTTCAGCGTGTCGCCGTAAATAGCGATCGGGGCAGCCGTGATCTCGAACTGACCACTGGCATCTTTCCAAAGCCGCGATGGCGCGATGGCGCCATCTTCGTAAGCGAAGCGAACTACGCGGGGGTTATAGACCTTCTGTGACAAGCTGCTGCCCGAAGCGGTTTCAATCAGCAACTCGCCGCGCCGGTTCATGTCGATCACGGTGCCGTTAATCCAGGCTTTCTTCCAGTCGTCGTAAACTTGAACGACATCGCCAGGGCTGAATTTTCCGGCGACAGCCAATTGGGCCGAGGACAGAAGGACAAGAAATGGGACCAGGAACCAAGCAAGATGGTTTCTAGAAGAAGTCATGATTCTCACCAAATGCGTATCAATCCGCTGATGTTAGAATAGTAGGATAATTGCTCACTCGACAGTGACTTCTTGCCACGGACGTCGGTGACTTGTTGCCGCAGGATGGTCGCCCGAAGCCAATTCTCTGTCCAGAATGCATGTCGGGGGGTGAGGAGCCATCCTGCCAACTTCTAGTCATTATGGCAACGATTCTTGTCGATGTCAGGTCGAAATCTTTAGTTTTCATACAAGTCGCGCTGTTTTCTAACTTATCGGATCGAAGACCAGAGATCGCGCATAGAAAAAGGACCTCAGCGTTGAGGTCCTTTTTGTTTGTTGCGCGGATCTTTATGATCCTAAGCATTTGCCGTGGCCCGACTACGTAGGCATTTGGCTACTCAGACCGCCGGCAGCGGGTACGTAGCAAAGCTTGGTGTAGTCAGCGACCATGCGGTGGGCACTGAATCGCCAGGCCAGCGTGCTGATGCTGTACATCATTCGCTTGATCCAGTCGCGCGGCAGTCCGTCGACGTCGCGGTCGTAGTACAGCGGAATGACTTCGTTCTGCAAGACCTTGTACAAGTCTTCCGCGTCGCGGGCATCTTGCTTGGCCGTATCGGTATGGGTTCGGCCGGTGCCGATCGCGAAACCGTTGCGGCCGTCGTAAGCTTCCGCCCACCAACCGTCCAGGATCGAGCAGTTCAGGCCGCCGTTGAGAACGACCTTCTGACCTGAAGTCCCGGAGGCTTCCAGTGGTTGCCGAGGATTGTTCAGCCAGACGTCGACCCCTTGGATCATGTGTCGGCAGACGTTGATATCGTAGTCTTCGATGAAGACGATCCGATCGCGGAATTGAGGATCGTGCCGCAGGTTGTGAATCCGCTTGATCTTCGCCTTGCCGGGCTCATCTTTCGGATGGGCTTTTCCGGCGAAAATGAACTGAACCGGGCGCTTGCTATCGCTCATCATGTCCATGAGGCGATCGACGTCTGTCATGAACAAGTCGGCTCGCTTGTAAGTGGCGAATCGTCGTGCGAATCCGATCGTCAGGATGTTCGGATCCAGCACGGTTCGTGCTCGTTCCACTGCGTCGTCACTTTCCCCTCGGCGACGGCACTGACGCGAGATACGACGGCGTACAAATTGAAGCAGCAGGTTTTTCAGCGTGGCATGCGTTTCCCACAATTCGCCGGGATCGACGTTGTGAATGTGCTGCCAGGCAGCCGACTCGCCCATCTTTTCGTACCAGCCGCTGGGGAAGTGGCGATCGTACAACTGCTGCATCTGCCAGGCGATCCACGATGGAATGTGAACACCGTTGGTGATGTGCCCGATCGGAATCTCTTCTTCAACACGCCACGGCCACAGATGAGCCCACATGCTGCGCGAGACATGCCCATGCAACTGGCTCACGGCGTTTGCTCGTCGCGATGCCTTCAGGCCGAGCACCGTCATGCAGAAGGTTTCGTGCTGGTTGTTGGTATCAACGCGCCCCAGACCCATCAGTTGTTCGTGCGAGATGCCAATCGACTCGCGGAGATAGCCCAGATGTTCCTCAATCAGCCCGGCATCAAATCGATCGTGGCCAGCGGGAACAGGGGTGTGTGTGGTGAACACGGTTCGCTTGGCAACTTCGCGAAGTGCGTCGTCAAAGCTCATGCCGTCTTCGTGCATGTGGTCGCGAACCGCTTCCAGGGTAGCGAATGCACTGTGACCTTCGTTCAGGTGGTAAACACCGGGTGTGATTCCCAACGACTTGAGAGCCTTGATACCGCCGACGCCCAGCACCATTTCCTGGCGAATACGGGTTCGTTCGTCACCACCATACAGGCGGCTGGTCAATTCGCGATCTTCGGGGCTATTGCCTTCGACGTCGCAATCGAGCAGGAACAGCGGTACGCGACCGACGTTCATTTGCCAGACCTTAGCAAGCAGTTTGCCACCCTTCATGTCAATCGTAACCGTGATCGGCTTGCCATCAGGGTTGGTGGCTGGCCTCATCGGCAGGTTTTCAACCTTGGTGTCGAGGTACTCTTCGACTTGGTAGCCCTCGTCATTAAGGTGCTGCTTGAAATAGCCCTGATCATAGAAAAGCCCAATCGCCACCAATGGCACACCGAGACCGCTGGCACTCTTGATATGGTCGCCTGAAAGCACGCCCAGACCGCCTGAATAGATCTGAATCGACTCATGGATACCGAATTCGGCGGAAAAGTAGGCGACCGGCTTCGATCCCAATACCCCGGCGTGGGTATCGGCCCACGGCGTGCTGCTGGACATATATTCCTTCAGCCGGCGGTAGGCATGATTGATCCGACTGTAGAGCACCATTTCCGAGACGCGCGTCTCAAGCCGATCGGGCGTAAACTCTTTAAGCAGTGCGATCGGGTTGTGGTCCAACTGACGCCACCGGATTGGATCGAGGTCGCGGAACAAGTTGAAGACGTCTGGCTGCCAAGTCCACCACAGGTTGTGGGCCAAGGCCATGCATTTTTCGTGGAGATTTTCGGCGGAGAGTTCGACAGGTGTCGACACAGATTCGTCTTCGAGTCTTGTCATTTCAGCCTGGCTCATCGGGGTCACCTAAGTGGTTGAAGATTCAAGGGCTTCAGATTCGAGGCACACTGGCAATGTAGCGAGTTGATTTCTAACACGCGACCCCTGCAAGCGAGCGCATCGAATGGTTTGTACGAGGAAAACCCATGCAAGTTTGGGAAATTGATTGAAACGATACCAGCAGTCTTTTCGCAGTTTGCCAGCTTGCTGTAGCTTACGTTGAGAGTCGGTTTTCAGGAAAGAGCAACACACAGCAGCAGAAGAAGAAGAGGACCTACTAGTGTTTAACCGGATCGGGATCGAACTGAAAACATACGTTCGTCAGCAGGACGACGAAAGGTTGAGGCAATGTCCGGAGTTCTTCTGCAATGATTGGCTTCTCCCTCATTCCAAGTTGCTTCTCACAGGTAACTTGCATGAATTCGCAGTGGTTGATTAACAATTTTTAGCAAGTGCCTGTTCGCAAGAGAGGCGGACTTGCTATCGTGGAAATGACTGAATGGATGAGTTGAAACTCATCTCAGTGCCGAAACGTACGGTGCAAACCGAATGCCAGGATGGTTGCTTGCCAGCGATGCCAGCATCGCAGCCAACTCCAAAGGATCCTAGATGCCCAGTAACGAAATCATCACGCCCGACTCGCCCCAGCTTGGGGAGCTATGTGCGCAGCTAAATGAGTTGGCAAAATTCCTGCCAACGGCCCAAGACTGGCCTCACGAGCAGCTACAAATTTGTGCACGCATGGGAGTCTTTCGGTGGTTTGTCGCCCAAGAGGATGGCGGGTATGGCTGGTCGCCAGAAGATGTGGTCCGAGGATATCTCGAGCTCTCAGCGGCCTGTTTAACGACAACTTTCATCATCACACAGAGAACCGGTGCTTGCCGTCGCATCGCCAGCAGCGACAACAATGGCCTTAAGCGAATGCTGCTACCGGATTTGCTTACGGGCGAAACCTTTGCCACTGTCGGTATTTCTCACCTGACCACCAGCCGCCAGCATTTGGGTAAGCCAGCGCTTCTGGCGACCGAGGTCGAAGATGGTTACGTTCTCGACGGGATGAGTCCCTGGGTCACCGGTGCGAAATCGGCTGACACGCTCGTCGTTGGGGCGGCGATGGAAGATGGTCGGCAGTTGCTAATGGCCATTCCAGCACGAGGGATTGGTATCGAAATCGGAGAGCCGGCCGAATTGGTGGCCCTTTCCGCCAGCCAGACTGGTCCCGTCAGCTTCGATCAGGCATTCTGCCCGGCAGAGTGGGTTCTGAGTGGGCCTAGCGAAAATGTCATGAAGAAGGGGAAAGGGGCAAACACGGGTGGTTTGGAAACATCGACCTTGGCTGTTGGACTATCAACGGCGGCCTACCGTTACCTGGTCGAGCAGCAGGTGAAGCGATCGGAGTTCGCGCAGCCAACCCAGCACTTCGAGGTGGAACTGGAACAGCTGAAGCAAGATCTATTGGCCGCGGCGGGCGGAGACCCTGAGTGCGATCCGCTGCAGATTCGATCGCGAGCCAACAGCCTGGTGCTGCGGATTACCCAAGCCGCGCTCAGTTCGGCCAAGGGGGCTGGCTACATCGAGGGGCATCCTGTCGGAAGGTGGTGTCGCGAGGCACTCTTCTTTCTGGTGTGGAGTTGCCCCAGCAACGTCCTGTCTGCCAACCTGTGCGAACTTGCTAGAATCGAAGGGTAGGTATTGCTCCCTTCCGCGATGGCGTTTGCTATCTAACGATCCACGAAACGCTAATCCATCTTGCTATCACAGAAGTTCAAGGTCCCTATGGAAAACGTCGAGATCACCTGGCACGACCATCATGTTACGCGTGCCGACCGCGAAAAGCTAAATGGGCATCGGGGGGCAGTCGTTTGGTTCACCGGTCTCAGCGGAAGCGGCAAGAGCACCGTCGCCAACGCCGTGGATGCCAAGTTGCACCAGGCCGGAATCCATACCTATTTGCTCGATGGCGACAATGTCCGACACGGACTCAATGCCAGCCCTGAAATCCTGGAGAAAAGGTATCCACCTAATGCTGCCGAGCGTTTCGGTCTTGGCTTCGACCAGGAGGATCGGACAGAAAACATCCGTCGCATCGGCGAAGTCGCCAATCTGTTTTGCCAGGCGGGCGTTTTGGTGCTGACCGCATTCGTCAGTCCTTATCGGTTAGATCGAATGCTCGTTCGGCGGATCGTTGAAGAGAGCGGAGAGAAAGGGGACTTCCTCGAGGTGTTCGTCGACACGCCGCTGCATATCTGTGAGGGACGCGATCCAAAAGGTTTGTATCAGAAGGCTCGAGCCGGAGTGATCAAAGGGTTCACCGGGATCGACGCGCCCTACGAAGAACCGATCAATCCGGAAGTGCATTTGAAGGGTGGAGAATTGCCTCCAGATCAATTAGCTGATCAAGTGATCGCGCAAATCCGTTCTCTTGGAAAGATCCCCGGGGAATAGCTTGACCATTATTTGACCGCCTCCTACAACTAACAGGGAGATTTGCTGCGACTGAGTAACCATGATTTGCCGCGACGGATTTGCTGCAGCTTTCCCAACAGCCCCACCTTTCTTCCTACAGCTCCAGGTGATGATTCCTTGGAGGTTAGTCGCATGAGGATTTACGGATGATTAGCTCCTCGATGAAAGACATTCGTTCGCGCGTTGCCACGGCGCTCGCGGCGAGTCCGATTCCCCGCCTGCGGTACATCCAAGTTGAACTTGAAGAGCAGACCGTTTGTCTTCGTGGCGATGTAACCTCGTTCTACCAAAAGCAAATCGCCCAGGAAGTCGTGCGCTCGGTCGACCGAGAAGTTGATGTCCGCAACGACCTTCGCGTGGATGACATGCCCGGGTAGTGTCCGGTATGTCTGAGCCTGGCTGAAAGAAAATCCGCCTTTTAAGCCGCCTGACTGCGTTGGTATTGCCAATCGAGCTGCGTTTGAGCCGTTTGCAGAACATGGTCGACCGAAAGGTCTCGCATGCAGCGATGGTGTTTCAGCGGGCATTCCCGCTGAGCACAGGGGCTGCATTCCGCTCCCGCCGAAACGATTAGCTCCTGCGGGTTGTAGTTCTCGGCCCAGCGAGGATCGGTTGGCCCGAAGATGGCAACCGAGGGAATGTCGAACGCGGCAGCAAAATGCCTTGGACCGGAATCGGTCGTGATCATTAGAGAGGCATGCCGGATGACCGCCTTGCTCAGTCCAATCGTTGGTGTTTCGGTCGCCATGCTGCGGACACTGCTGTGATTCACTTCTTTTTCGATGGCCCTGACTGTCTCTCGTTCGCTCGGGCCACAAATCAGCAGCACGGCATTGCGCGGATCTTTTACCAAACGCCTCGCCAGTTCGGTGTAGTACGCTGTTGGCCAATGTTTTGCCCCGCCATAGGCTCCGCCGGTGTTGAAAACGATCACTCGCCGGTCGAAGAAACGGAACTTGTGCCAGATTCGCCGGGCAGCCGCGTCGTCGTCCGGGGTCGTTCCCAACTGGCAATGACGCGAGTTGACTTCGTACCCGGCCAACTCGACCAGGGAAAGATAGTAGTCGACCGCTGAGATTGGGACGCGCTGGCCGTGTTCGGTCGGTGGATTTAAGCCATGCGTAAGCAAGATCCCGCGGCCGTAACGCCGGTAGCCGATCCGCTGCTTCGCGCCACCCAGCCAGGCCAATGCAGCCGATCGGAGCGAATTGGGCAGCAAAATTGCCTGATCGATCTTTCGCTCGCGAAGCTGGCTGGCGACGTTCCAGAACTTTTGACCGGGGTCCTGGCTCTTCTTACTCCACAGGATCGTTTCATCTAGGAAGTTGGTGCCTTCCAACACATCGGACACGTAGGGCTGCATGATTCCAATCAGCCGGTCCCCGCGCGTCAGCCCTTCGCGAATAGCCCGAAGTGCCGGCGTGGCCATGACCACATCGCCAATCCAATTGGGCAGAACGACCGCAATGTTTCTCGTGCCAGGCATCCTAGTTCCTTAAGCGGCCGTGCGGCGGATCGTCTGGTTGGTGGCGACCTTCTCGATGATATCAGTCGTCGAGAAGCCACCCACAATGTCGACCAGGCGAATCTCTCCGCCATACTCCTGCAGGATGTCGTAGCCAGGGATCTCTTCGGGAACATAATGTCCCCCTTTGACCAGCACATTGGGGCGAACCGCTTTGATCAGTTCGTACGGGGTGTCTTCGCCGAAAACGACCACGTAGTCAACGCACGACAAAGCGGCCAGCATCGCCGAGCGTTCCGTTTCGCTGATGATCGGCCGGCTAGGCCCTTTGAGCTTCGAGACGCTTTCGTCGCTGTTCAGGCCGACAACCAGCACTTCGCCCATCTTGGAAGCCTCGGTCAGGTTCGTCACGTGGCCGAAATGAAGCAGGTCGAAGCAGCCGTTGGTGAATACAAGCTTCTCGCCACGACGACGATGCTCTTCGGCGATCGTTGCGATTTGTTCGTGCGTGACAATCTTTTTCTGGCCTGGTAGCAAATCGGTGCGAAGTTCTGCTTCGATCTCAGCCAGTGGAATTACCGCGACACCTGATTTCTCGACTTCCAGCCCTGCGGCGACGTTGGCCAGGCGGACGGAGTTTTCTTTGTCGATCCCGCTGCCCAGACAAGCACCTAGCATTGCCAGAACCATGTCACCGGCGCCGGTGATGTCGTACACGCTGCGGGCCTGAGTGGCGAAGTGCGATGACGTACCGTCGTGATGAACCAAGGCCATGCCGTCGCGATCGAGCGTGACGATCACGTCCTGCAAATCCAATTGGCGGCAAAGCTGACTGCCGGCTACGGCAGCGTCGGCGGCACCTTGCAGCGAAAGACCAGTTGCCAACTCGGTTTCGATTCGGTTGGCTTTCAGCAGCGTGGCACCCCGATAACGCTCGTAGTCGTGCCCACGCATCGGATCGACCAGGGTCGGAATGTTGTGCTCGTTGGCAAGCTGGATCACCATTTGCAGCAGCTTCGGCGTACAGACTCCCTTGGCGTAGTCTGAAATCAGGATCACGTCGAAGTCTTCGATCTGGTTCTCGATGCCGGTGTAGATCTTCTCGACCAACCAGTCGCCAATTGCTTCGGTTTTCTCGTGATCGACGCGTAAGATTTGGCTTGGATGCCGAGATCCGGCTCGGCCGACGAAGCGTTCTTTCAGCGTTGTCGGCCTGGAGGCGTCGCAGGCCATCAGCCGGGTGTCGATGCCGGCCGATTGGGCCAGTTCGACCATCTGACTGCCAGATTCGTCGCGGCCATGCACACCGGCGGCAACCACGTGGCAATCGAGCCCGCGAAGCATGTTGCAGACGTTAGCGGCACCACCCAGGCGAAGTTCCTGGTCGTCGGCATGCAGCACGATGACGGGTGATTCCTGGCTGATTCGTTGGGCATCGCCGTAGGTGTAGCGGTCGAGAATCATATCGCCCAGAACGAGAACCCGGGCGGAACGCATCGAATTGAACGCTTGCAAGAGCGGGGGGAGGCTCACGGCTCGTCTTCCTTGACGCGGCTTGGAAATTGGTACGAAGCCAGGCGAACGACATCCATGATTCGCCAGGGCCAGAGACTTTCGGGCCCTTGTTATAGCCAGATTTGATAGCTGGGAAAATAGAGAACGCCGCCGTAGCGATCAGCCACTGCTAGCACCCAGGATCGCTCCCACCTCGTCGACCACCAGGCGGCAACTGATGGCCGCCATCTTGAAATTGGTATGGTCCGAGATCTCAGGCTGGATTTCCCCGAACAACTCACAGGCCTTGCGAAGCTTGCTGAATTTCTTTTTGGCCTGCTTCAGATAGGCAGCCGGATCGTTGGCCTGAACGGCTGGACCGAGAGCGAGCATATAGTCATACAAGGTCCGGGCCACTTCCTGCAGTTCGTCATCCTCCTCCGTTTCTTCGGCATGCTTCAGAAACGTGCGCACCATCCATAAGTGAGCCATCTGCTGATCGATGGCCTGCATCATAGCTTCTGGAGGGAGCGTCGAATCGATCATGACGATTGCGGAAAGAACACCTAACTACTTCTCGGCCGTTTCCGATTCGGCTGCTGGCTCAGCCGAAGGTTGATGGGCATCTTCGGTTTGGGTTACTGCAGGCGCTTCTGGCTTCTTGTGAGGAGGTGCATTCGGGGCGAATAACAGCACCGTAACGGCACCGGCCACCACCATGATCAGCCCTGCATAAAAGACAGGACCGGCCTGCGACCAGAGGTTCTTTGTGTATAGCGAAATGATGGTGGTGACGACAGGAGCGAAGCCGAATACCAGCGGCATGACAAACCATGGCTTGCCCCCGTTGGTTAGCGCCAAGATGATGCCAAACGCTCCAAACGTTCCGGCGACGCCTGCGGCGAAGCTCCAGGAGAATCCACCGAACGACCATCCACCGGCAAACTTACCCTGAGAAATCAAGATCGCACTGGGGATGATCACCGCTACTACAAGGTAAGCCAAGCCAACGCAGATCAACGGTTTGATGCGGTCGTTGTTCAGGTTACCTTGCCCTTCGTGCAGGACCGGTCCGTAGCTTCCCCAAGAGAGTGCCGTGAGGGCGATACCAGCGATAACGAGTAAGAATTGCGTCATGGACATGGAATGGCTCTCCAGGAAGTAACAGCAGGGGGCAAAATAGTTGTTAGAACGACTTTCTGCCATTCTAACTGCCAAACGGGTTGTTGGCGAGATCCACCTTAACGACTTCGAGGCGGAATCAGTCGCCCCGCAAGGCGGGAACGATATTGCCCCGTAGCGCCGAGCGAACCGCCAGACCGCCGCTGATCACGCCAACCAGCAAGATCAGTCCGAGCATTTCACCGAGTGTGACAAACGGAACCGAAGCGTCTCCCAACAGCATGTGGGGAACGACCGTAACCAACGCCGAAATTACTCCCGTTGCCAATCCACCCAGCAGCAGCAGCAGTGTCTCTCGCATCACCAGCGATTGAAGACGGCCTTTCGAGAAGCCAGCCGCACGAAGCAAAGCCAACTCAGCACGTCGTTCCAAGATAGTTCGCAGCTGAACCGCGGCCAGGCCGAACGTTCCCAGTAGTAGTCCCAGCGCCCCAAGGCTTTGGAAGGTCGAGATGTAGGTGTTCTGCACGGCGAGCAGGCTTTCAAGTTTTCGATGGGTTGAGACCGTATCGAAACCTTGATCGGCCAAGCGATTTTCCAGGATCGGACCAATCTTGGGTCCTTCGCCCTCTGGGGTACGAATCAAGAACATCTCGTAGCCGCTGACATCCGGGTATCGGTCCAGGAAGTTGGCTTCGCTGACCAACAGGTTGCCTTGGAAGATACTGTTGGAAAGCAACCCGGCAATCACGTACTTGGTCTCGCGACCATCTTCATCGGTGGTAGTGAACCGCTGGCCGACACCTCCGTAAAGCTGCAGTCCGTACATGGCGGTGTTGTTATCCAGCACGACCGGGATCGGCTCGTTCTGGCCGTCGGCCGGTTTATCGAGCACATGCCATGGGTTCTTCTTTGCCTGCTTGTCCTCGGCGGCCGAGGCAACCCAGTCAAAGCTAAGCACATCAGGTTGATCGTAGTAGGCGACCATCTCGGGCGTAACGCCCAACAGTTTTGGACTGTTGGATTGATACATATTCAAGCAGCTTGCATCATCCCCCGGCTGAACGCGTAAGGAGAGAATGGTGGTGCCTTTAAGTTCTTTGATTTCTTCGACGCTGAAGCCTGTTTCGAGCCGGCCCTTCTCGGTGTTCAAATCCCGAAAGAGCGGTTGCGAGCTTTCGGCCATCAGGTTCATCCCGCCAGCGCCAGTCGTGGTTGGGGCGAGATTAAAGGCACCGATCGCCACAATCAAAAACGAAGCGGAGCCAATCAAGCCAATCGTCAGTGTCGTGCGGCCTGGGTTCCGGGCAGCGTTGCTTAGCGAAAGTTTGCCGATTGAAAACGACTGCGTATTGCCGGAGCCCAATCCACTTCGCAGGTAGTGCCAAAGCAAGAGCAAACAGGCAGTCAGAATCAAGGAGCCGGAACCAAAGAAGGCCCCGGCCTGAGCTTCACCGCCGAGTCCTGCCGCCAGGATCGATAGCCCGATCGCTCCGACCGCGGACAGAACACCAAGAATCAATGCCCAGTAGCTGCGTTTGCCGAACGTTTGCTGCGTGTCGGCCGTGCTCCCTTGCAAAAGACCGCGAATCGAAAGCTTGCCAAGCCCCCACATGCCGAAGTAGATGGTCGCCAGGCACACCAACGAACCACTGACCAGCCCGATCACCAGGCTTAGTGGGTTATCGAGGTGCAGGAAAAGAAACGGCGTGACCACCGCGCCCAGCCACCACGTTCGCAGCCCTACCAGCATGATCCAGGCATAACCGATCCCGAGGAACACGCCGACAATGCTGCCGATCAGCGCGATCAGGCCCGCCTCGCGCATTAAGAGTCCACGAGTAACCTTTTGATTGAGCCCCACCGCTTGCAGCAAACCGATCTGAGGGCTGCGCTGTTCGAGCCCCAGGCGGAACAGCAGCGAGACCAGCATCAAGGCCGAGCCGATGATGAACATCGAGAAACCCATGAACAGGACGCTAAAGGGCGTGGTGCCGGCCGAAGCACGGAGAGCGTCTTTGCGAACTTCTAACAGGTGAAATCCGAGTTTGTCTCGTTGCGGGGCCAATGCCTCTTCGATCTTCGTTTGCAGGGTATGCTCGTCGAACTTGTTCCCGGGGAACCGCAAGGAGGTAACCTCGCCAAATCGACTGCCCCATAGCTTTTGACCCGTTTCGAGCGAGATGAAAGCCTTCGGTGTTGTGCGGTAGTTGTCCCAGTACTCTTCGTCGGCGGGACCGATACGCGAGTTGTCATACGGAAAGGGCGGGTCCCAGTCGTCGATCGAATCTTGATCGGTAATCCCTTCGACGACCGGCGTGTAATCGGGATCGTTGGCGGTGGTCGGGGCTTTGTCGAATACCGGCGGACGTCGACGGCGGAACGGCTGGGTTGGTTCGGTTAGCGGAGTGATCGCGGCCAGGTGGAAGGTTGTTCCTGTTTCCTTGGTGGCCCCGTGCGAGCTTTCCGGCTCGAAGTACTTCAAATAGATCATATCGCCAACCTTGACCTCCAGCCGCTTGGCCGTCCACGAGTTCAGCACGATCTCGTCTGGCCCGATCTTTTCGATTGGCTTGCCGCCTTCATCTAGCAGCGGATATTCGAGCTTGGCGAAGGGGAGGGCGGTGGCGATCGAGTAGGGGATCGACTTCGGGTCTTCCTCTTGGGGAAGTTCTCCTTTGCCGATCGAGGTGGCCAGGTAGGTGAAAACGGGAATCGACTCAGACGGAAATGCCTTTTCAATCGTTTCAGCGGCTTCGTTCCCGAAGATCATCCGCTCGCTGGTCAGTTGCCAGTCGTCGTAGATGGTTTCTTCCGATCCATCGGCCGGTTTGAACTTCTGTTCGACTCGGTGGAGAGAGAAGTTGTAATCGGTCAGAAGCAGTTGCAGCTTGCTCAGGTCAAGCGTTTGCCCATCAGGGTGGCTGACCAGCACGGCGTTGACCCGATCGTCTTGCTCCAAGGCATTTTGCAGCGCTGCCTTCGAGGCGTAGGCATTCATCGGCAACTGCTGCGTTGGGTAAAGACCAAATCGCCCAAGCCCCTTGGCGGGAATCACCGCCTTGATGGTTAGTCGCGGCAGGCTTTGCGTTTCGGCTGTCTTGCGGCCTAACGGGCTGTCGGCTGGAACGTCGTTGCCGCCGGGGAGACGGAGCGTGACCTGGTCCCCCGCTTTCACCATCAATTCGTCGGCAAGCGGCTGGTTGATGATGATTTCGTCATCTTGAATAGCGGTTGGTGTCCAGCCGGGTACGTCTCCCAGTTTCCAGAAGGCCTCGTCGATGCCCATCACCGCCAGGTTACCGGCGACCTTGGTTTGGGCGTTTGGATCGTTTGAGGAGGTTTGCAGCGTTCCCTGCATGAAGACGATGGAAACCGCCGTCGCACCAGGGTTTTGTTTTTCGA
This sequence comes from bacterium, assembly GCA_016124445.1. GTDB lineage: Bacteria > Planctomycetota > Planctomycetia > Pirellulales > Pirellulaceae > Bremerella. The sequence continues at coordinate 15,348 of WGNR01000017.1, read as the reverse complement.
TTTGCTGGGGGATGTCTGGCCGAAAGAAACGATTGGCCAGCATGATCTCGTGAATCGAACCAAGGCGACTGAGAGCCAGATCGCGGAGGCTGCCGGTGACCGAATCGCCAATCACCAGGGCACCGGTTAACACGGCAGTTGCCGCCGCTACCCCGATCAGCACGGCCAGGTTGGTTTGCCAGAACTGCCTGGCACTTCGTAGGACCAAACGCCAACGATTCATCGTGATGATCTCCCTTTTTGGCGTCAGGATGGTTGGACAGGATTTTGGTCGAGCAGTTTGCCTTCATCGAGCGTGTATTGCCGCTGGAAGATCGCGGCCAGTTCCTGACTGTGCGTGACGACAATCAGAATCGAGCTTTCTTCCTTCTGCAGTTCCAGCAGAAGCTTTCCGATCGCCTCGGCATTGGTCTTATCGAGGTTGCCGGTCGGTTCGTCGGCGAGAAGCAGTTTTGGCTGATGGATCAAACTGCGTGCGACCGCGACACGTTGCCGTTCGCCGCCCGAGAGTTCCGCCGAACGATGTTCGATCCGCTGGGAAAGCCCGACACGCTCGATCAGCATCTTGGCCCGTTGGATTTGTTCTGGCGAAGATGAGCCGTCAGCGAGCGTGGGGACCAGCACATTTTCTAGCACCGTCAGTTGCGGTAGCAAGTGATGGTCTTGAAAGACGAAGCCGATGTTCTCGCTGCGAAAGTGGGCGAGTGCTTTGTCGTTGAGCGTGAATGGGTTTTCACCATCCAGGGTGACGGTTCCCGATGTCGGCGTGTCGAGCGTACCGACGCAGTAGAGCAGGGTACTTTTGCCGCACCCGCTGGGTCCGGTGATTGCGGCACTTTCTCCTTGGGAAAGAGACAGAGAGATGTCCCGAAGTACTTGCAGAGACTCGGCTCGGGTCGGGTACTCCTTGGCCAGGTTCTCGATTACCAGGTCCGCCATGATCGATCATTCCAAGGTGAAGTGACTGGGTGTGTGCAACAATGCGAGGCTTCCCAAACCATAAAACGTGTACTCCACGTCCGCAACCTCGTCCCAGGCCGCGCCGAAGAATCCACCGCCCGTCTGTTCCAAGCTAAGAACGTAATTGAGCGCGGCATTTGGATCGATTTCTTCGATTGCGTCGAGATCGGTCAGGGTGAGCATGCCAGTGAATGTGCTCAGCACATCGGCGATCGGAATACGCGTGTTAGCGCGCAGGCCGCCTTCGTCGTTTTGCATCTCGACCAGAAAATCGAGCGTCCCCTCGATGATCTCTTCGGTCAGGCTGTCGAGAATTCGCAGTGCGCCGATTGCCGCCGCGGTGGGGTTGGTGCCGGCTCGTTTGCTGGCGCGGATTTCACGAAAGCCTCCTTCTTCCGACTCTTGCGAGAGCAGGAAGGTCACCATCGCCTCGGGTTGCGGGATCGGCTGTTCGATCAACTGCAGGCAAAGCAGTACCAGAAACGTGTGATAGGTGCTGCTCGCCATCCCTTCCGGCCCTTTGGCGTAGCCGCCATCATCGCGGCGAAGCGAATTAAGTGTGTCGGCTACGCTGCGCCGCCAGGTGTCTGGGGCCTGAGCGAAGATATCGATCCCGGCCGCCGTTTCCAACAACTTGGCGCTGTAGATCAGCGAGAGGAAGTCGACGACCGATTCATGCCCGGTCAGCTTGGTTTCCAGGAATCGAGCGGCCCGCTCGGCAACATCACCATGAAGCTCGCCCAATATGGCCAGGCTGCGAAGTCCGAAGCTGGTGTAATACAAGTCGCTTCCTCCTTCGCGGCCAGCAAAGCCACCATCGGCTTGTTGGCGAGCCAGAAGGAACTGGGTATGCCGCGCTCGCGTTGCTTCATCCAACTCGCCGATGCCGGCGGCCAGTCGAAGCGTGAGTTGTTCGTGGTAGGAAAGCATTGAGGGAGCTTAAGGGGTGAGCGACGGATCGACGAACGGGAGCAGCTTTTCTTTGAACCACTCTGGGATGTCCATGCTTTTGGGCGGCTGGCCAGGTTGAACTCGGCAGCAAACGGCCGTGATCTGGCCAAGGGCCAATTGGGTCCCATCTCGCTCGAAGAGGAATTGGTACGTGACGCTACGAGATCCGAGCCGGGCAATCGACAGGGTTACATCGAGGATCTCTTCAAACCGGGCAGGGCCTTTGAAGTCGCAGTGGACCGACACACGGGGCCAACTCATCGCGAGCTCTTCCAGCGGATGATGCACACTGAGCCCCAGCGAGCGGAGGAATTCGTGCTCGATCTGTTCCATGTAAACCAGGAAGGCCGAAAAATGAACGATTCCGGCAGCATCGGTATCACGGAACTCAACTCGGCGAGTCGTCTGAAAGGTTTGCGACATGGTGTTCTCCTGGCACCATTGTTGAGAGATCCGCTGGCGAATCAATACGAGGCACCTGGCAGACGCGCATAGAAAAAGCCTGCTTTCCAGGGAAAGCAGGCTTTTTGATTTGGGGGCGGACTGACTTTTAAAGTTAGTCCTTGACGTAAGCCAACAGGGCCATGAAGCGGGCCCGTTTGATGGCTTGCGTGACTGCGTGCTGGCTGACCGCGGTGCAGCCGCTCTTACGGCGACCGACGATCCGGCCATGACGATTGGTCAGCTTCTTGAGCAGCTCCACGTCCTTGTAGTCCACGAACATCGGGCGCGGACGTTTGCCATCGACGAAAATCGGATCCTTCTTCGATACACGGGCCTTGGTTTTGGCACGCTTACGGGCTTTGGAGCGGTTGGCTGGTCTCATATTTCTCTTTCGGACGGTACTTCAGGCCACATGCTGACGCGGCCCAACTCGTTATTACTGAAAGGCTTCAGGGCGGCAAACGCCCTTAACCGAAGATTTCTGTCGAGTGGAAACCCAAGATTCTATAACTGCTTGGGTCCGCTCGCAACCCCCAAAAACCTCTTGGATAAGGTCAGGATCCTGTAGATAACACGATTCCCAGCTCAGGCCCCTGGGGTTCTCGGCGAAAAACTTGCCCTGTGGCCCCCAAATGGGTAGCATGACAAGACCGCTGCCGGCCGTCCCGCACCGAAGTTTCTTATGTCACTTTCCTGATCTCGGATACGGATTTCATGCGAACCAGCATGTTGATTCTCTCGTTATGGCTGGCGATGCCTGCGGCGTTTATCTTGGCCGAAGAGCCAGAGGGCTGGGAGTTTCCCGGCTTTACTAAGGCGGTGACTACCGTCGAAGTGAAGTCAGAAGTGGGAGGTTACCTGACGAAGTTTCTGGTCCACGAAGGTGACCTTGTCGCCAAAGGGGATCCCGTCGTCGAAATTGAGAACTTCGCTGCGAAACCCAGAATTTATTCAGCGACTGCCGAGTATCAATCGGCAGAGATCAATTTGGATAAGGCCAAGAGCGAATATCAAGAAATTGCCGAACTGCGGAAGGAAAACAAAGTCAGCGAGCAGGAAGTGATGCTCGCAAAATCAAAGGTAGATGAAGCCCAGGCCACTCGGGAGCGAGCGAAGTCCAAGTTGGATCAGGTGAAATCGAAGTACGCGCTGATCCAAGTTAAAGCTCCGGTCGATGGCAGGGTAAGCCAGAGCTGGGAACACTCAGGCAGAGGGTCGTTGCTAGAAAAAGATGATCTCCTCTTGAAGATTTCCTCGCAAGAGTTGCAAGTGCATTTCAACGTCCCTCAAGAGATCTTTCTGCGTCTCAAGAAAGAGGGATTAGACGGCCCGCAGAAGTTGGAAGTTTCTGTGGGGCTTAACGGAGAAAAGAGGTATCCCCATCAGGCAATACTCAATTCGATCAGTCCGAAAATATCCAGAATCGGCTCGATTCACTGCACGGCAACACTACCCAACGTGGATTGGAAACTAAAGCCTAGTAGGGTCGGTCGCGTCAAACTTGCTCCTATTCGTTAATGCGATCCGCGATCCAACATTCTGTCCATACCCAGAAAAAAGATCCCTCGGCAAATAGCACGAGGGATCTTTTTAAGTATCGCATTCCACCTAAACGTTGTTCAGGCTACTTGGCTCCTTCCACGGTCACTGCCATCACGACTGGGGCTGTGTCGTCGTCTCCTTTGACCAGTTCGATCGATTGGAGCGGTTCTTGCTTTTCAGGGCGAACCGTCAGATAGCGGACCTGGCGACCTTGGAGGTCGAAGGCGAATTTCGATTCCGGCACGTCGACTCGGCGGATGTAATCGGCGATGTGGATGCCGTTTTTCAGCGGGTGATCTTCGGTCGTGCCGTCTTCATACTTCAGGCGAACGATCATTGAGGTCGAACCCTTCTGGCCGTAAGGCGATGCCCAGCCAGCGACGCCGCCCAGGATATGGATTGCTTTGACCGGCATGTTGCAGGGAAGCGAGACTGCGTGAGGCATCTTCGGAGGAAGATAGCCCGACGGACCGTTCAGCATGACGACATTGGGCTGGGACGTCCCTTGAGGATCGACCAGTTGGAATGGAACTCCCTCAACCGTTTTCGGATCCCAATTATCAAACACCAGGCGTTCGGCCGGGGAATCCTTCGAGATGAACATCCCCTGGGTGCTGACCGCCGTGGCGAGCTTGTCCAGCGGAAGTGGAACGAACTTGCCGCGATCGGTCAGGAAGGCCAACAGGTCGGCGAATTCTTCCTGCTTGATCTGCTTCTCGAAACCGACCGGCATCAGCGACTGTGGCGTTCCCCGCAGTTCTTCGATGTCTTCCCGCAGGATCGAATGGTGCTTGCCTTCGGCGTCGATCAATTCGATGGCGGTCCGGCTTTCCGAGGCCAGCAGCCCGCTCATGACGCGGCCGTCAATGGTGGCCACCATGTAGGTGCGGTAATTCGATTCCACGCTGCGGTTGGGATCGAGGATTTCGGTGAGAAGCTGTGCCTTGGGATGCACGGCCATACCGGTCAGATCGGGGCCGATCTTGGCACCTTCGCCGCTGTGGATATGGCACTTCGAGCATTCCCGCTTGAAGATCAACTTACCGGCAGCCGGATCTCCCTTGGTTTCGGTGACGGCCCATAGTTCTTTGATGACCTTCTGGCGGTCGGCACTTGGCAGGGCACCACCGCGAGCAAACAGCATTTCGGCTTGCTTACGCAGCTTTTCTTCCGGGTGATTGGCCAAGGCCTGACGTTGATCCAAAGCCAATTCGTTCAATTGAATCGTACCCTTGTCCAACGCAGTCAACAGGTCGACAGTCCAGGCTGGTCGGCTCAGCAGCACGCCAACGGCATCCTTGCGGGCCGAAGGGGTCAGGCCTGGCAGCACTTCCAGCAGGTATTCGCCCAGCGAATCGTTTTCGCTGGCCTTCAGGGCGTTGAGCAGTGCCGAGGTCACTTCGCCTGAGGTCTGCGGACCGATCGTATTGAGCAACTCTTCTTCGACCGGCGGGTCCATTTTGACGTTCAGTTGGATGATCTCGCGAGCCAACTTTTGCGTCTGCTGGGCATTGAGTTCGCCGGATTCGATTTGATCGAGCGAGCTATTGACCAGTTCCTCTAGCTTGGAGGCCAGTCCCTCGCTCCCCCAACCGATTGCCAGGCCAATCAGCGGACCGCGAGTCGAGTTGGGCAGTTTGTCCGAGAGGTGAACGAGGGCTTCATCCATTGCCTTGGTGACTTCCGGCTTCTTATCTTTCGGCCAACCCTTGGTCAGGCCAGTGACAATGGCGGAGGCGATTTCAGGCTGAGCGGTTTCGATCGACGTTAGCAGTTGGGCGATCGTGTCGGTCGGGCCGCTGCGGGCGTAGTTTTCGGAAACCACGGCCAGCAGTTCGCGGGTCGACTCATCGAGCTTATCGGCTTTGGCAATCGCTTCCAGGAAGTTGGCTCCCTGGTTGGCGGCAGCGGCCGTCGCGGCGTCCGGGATCCAGCGATCTTCGGCATTCTCGGGTAACGTGATCATCGCCAGGATGTCCGCCGCAGCGGCATCGCTGGCAGGCTGATCGGCCAGGGCGAGCAGTGTCATCAGGCGAACCTGAGGATCGACGTCGTTCAGTGCGCCGCTCTGCAAGATTGCGGCGGTGCTTTCCGGAGCGATCGGCAGGACTTGAACCGCATTGCGACGAACGCCAGGAGCGTTGTGCTGCAGCGCGGCATAGGCTGCTTTGGTGGCGGCACTATTGGTTTCGTCCAGGGCACCAAGTCCCTTGAGGGTCCACAGTGCGTGGATTGCACCAACGTTCAGACCGATCTCGTCGACCGAGTCGTCCTCGATCAGGGCGATCAGGGCCGGAACCACATCTTGCTTGCCACGTTCGACCAAAAGTTGCTGGGCATGGCGACGCCACAGAAGATTGTCGTTGTTGAGTGTGGCGACCAGTGTTTCAGGGTTGGCTGTTTCCAGGTTCTTTTGCCAGGCGACGTCAGGCTTGGCACCTTCGCCGGTGTAGACGATGCGATAGATGCGGCCATGGCGTTTGTCACGCAGGTCGGTTTCGTAGGCGGCACCCTTACCAGTCTTGAATCCATGCGGCGTTGGGTTGTGCTGGACGATGTAGTTGTACCAGTCGAGAACCCAGACATTGCCATCCGGGCCAACTTCGGCCTGAATCGGAGCGGTCCATTCGTCGTCCGAAGCAACCAGATTGAACGGGCTGGTCGAGTGGAAGTCGCTGCCTTCTCGCGAGATGACAAACGCGCCGGTCAAGTGTCCGGTCGGTCCATTCACGAAGGCGACGCGGTTCCAGAACGATTCGGGATAGTTACGAGCCGTGTAGAGCGAATGGCCAGCACCAGCTGTGTAACCACCGTGATGGTCGACCTGGCGAACCTTGTCGGTGATCGGATCGAACTTGTGGGTATCGGCCATCGAGTCGAGCACCAGTCGAGCGGTCCAGCCGCGAACGCGTTCGTAGTAGCGGTTTGGAATCGGCATGTAGACGCTCGGGCAGTGGTTGGCAGTCGAGCCGAAGATGATTCCTTCTTCGCTCATGCCCAGGCCCCACGTGTTATTGTTGGTCGAGCGGATGAACTCCAACTGGCTGCCATCTGGCTTGAAGCGGAAGAAACCGTTACGGAAGCCTGGCTGTTCGACACCTTGCACGACCGGGTGCGAATCGTTGTAGCCTTGCATGCCCCAGATCCAGTTGTCCAGGCCGTACTGGAAGTTGCTCACACCGCCGTGGGTGTCGCGGATATTCCAGCCGCTGAACAGCACCTTCTTTTCGTCGGCGACATCGTCGCCGTTGGTGTCTTTCAGGTAGAGCGTTTCGGCACCGTTGTGGACGATCACGCCGTCGTTGTAGAAGGCGATCGAAGTTGGGATGCTCAAACCTTCGGCGAACGTTGTGACTTTGTCACCCTTCAGGTCGCCATCGGTGTCTTCGCAGATGACAATGCGGTCGCGGCCTGGGCCAGGGTTGTGCAGTTGGTTCGGGTAGTCAAGCGTCATGCACATCCAAAGGCGCCCTTTGGCGTCCCAGGTCATAGCGATCGGCTTGCCACCCTCGAACAATTCTTCCGAGGCAAACAGCTTTGCTTCGAAGCCTTCGGGCAGCACCAGGTGCTTCTCCGATTCTTCCGGGGAAAGAGGCTTCTGCATCAGGTTCAACGGCTTGGCCTGGGTTCCCCAGTTGGCACCAGCGGTGTAGTTGGGAATCTTGGCTCCGACATCGACGTAGTCAAACGGCTTGACGTTGGTGTTTGGCTTTTGAGCCTTGGGCACTTGCATCGGATGGTCGAACGCGGTGATCAGGCCTTTGACGCTCGGCGGGAAGGCAGGGACGACGCCGGGATCTTGCCCGACAGCCCAGCGAACGCCTCGTTCGACCAGGTTCGCGAAGCCAGGGTTGGTCCAGGTTCGATCGTCATGCCCCCAAGCGGTATAGAAGACGCGGCCTTTGCCTTGGGTACGAACCCAGGTCCATGGTTCCTGATTGCGATCGTCGATGCGATACGAAAGCACCGTACGGTCTTTCTCGTTGTGCTTGGCGTGGACGTAGGTTTCGTCCCAGCTTTGGAATCCGTCGAAGTTTTTCATCACCGGATGATTCGGCGCGGTGATCTTCGTACGGAACGTCCCGGTGCCGTGGCTCTTGAATTGAGCACCAACCAGGGCGACATACTTGGGCGAATTCAGGAAGCAATATGATGCACAGTGCAGCGGAATCAGGCCATGCCCACTTTCGACATAGTCGATCATTGCCTTCTCCGCTTCGGGGGAGATCTCTGTCGTGTTGGCGTAGATCATCAACCCGTCAAATTTTGCAAGCGTTTCCGGATTGATATCTGCCATCGAATCGGTGTACTTCAGATCGATCCCACGGGCTTCCAAAGCTGGTTGAAGCTCGACGAATCGACGGGCCGGCTGATGATGCCCGTTGTCGCCCAGAAACAAGACCGAGACGCGGTCTTGGCTTGGTTGGGTGTCTGCAGCGTACAGGTTTCCCAGATTTGAGAGCAGAACCAAAAAACCGGCGATGAAACAAAGAATCCGTTTAGCGCTGTGCATGGCAGTGAGGTGGGCTGGAGGTATCGGATTTTAGGAAAAGGTTTGCATCGAAATCACCGCTCCGAGGCAAGTCGGAATAGCCGAAGGGTGGCAAAGATTACCGACACATTCAAATATAGTGGGGATTTACCAGACGTCTCCCCAAATAAGTCTCGGGGATTGTAGCTTTTTTGCAACGATTTCCCCGGCTCGCCGCTTTCGCTACCTATTCAATCCACTGGTGATCGTTCATACTTGCCGATTCGGTTCGAGATTAATTGCTGCGGAGGGAGACACCTTCGCTCCACCTACAACCTGAACGACGAGAATTATGACTGAACGAACCGCTGATCGACCTGTGATGTCGATCCAGTCAACCGCTCTACCATGCTCTGTTTTTGCTACCAGCGAAGCTCTCTCTTTGCATGTCGCTGAGATCGTAGCTGCCATTATTCGCGAGAGACAGGCCCAAAAGGCCTCGGCCGTGCTGGGATTGCCCACGGGTTCAACGCCGACGGGCGTCTATCGCGAACTGGTCCGTATGCACCAGGATGAAGGGTTGGACTTGTCCAACGTGATTACCTTTAATCTGGACGAATACTACGGTCTGAAACCGGACCAGTTGCAAAGTTATCACCGGACGATGCACGAAGTTTTTTTCCAGCACGTCAACATTCCACCTGAGAATATTCACATCCCTGACGGGACAATTCCTCTCGAAGAGGTCGAAGCCTACTGCGACGATTTCGAGGCAAAGATTCGCGAAGCCGGCGGAATCGATCTGATGCTGTTGGGGATTGGCTCGAACGGGCACATTGGCTTCAACGAGCCATTCAGCATCCGCAACAGTCGCACGCGTCTTTGCACGCTCGACCCGCTGACCCGCCGTGGGGCAGCTTCAGACTTCTTTCATGAAGAGAACGTCCCGCATCAGGCAATCACCATGGGAATCGGTACGATTCTCGAGGCTCGCAAGATCTTGCTGATGGCGCTCGGCCAAGGCAAGTCGTCGATCATTCAAGAGACACTCCAAGGCCCGATTACCAATCGAGTGCCAGCGACCATCTTGCAGGAGCATCGCGATACGGCCGTCTTTGTCGATACGGCTGCCGCCAGCAAGCTGACCGCATTCGCGACCCCCTGGACCGAAGGTGAGGTCGAATGGGACATAACGATGATCAAGCGGGCGGTCCTCTGGCTGTGCGAGCAAACCGGCAAGGCGTTGCTGAAGCTTGATGACGATGACTTCCGCAAGTTCAACCTGCACCAGCTACTGCGGCACCATGGTCCTGCACCGAGCCTGGCTCACCGGGTTTTCCGCTGGATGATGGATACGATCGAATATCATCCCGCCGGCAAGGAAAAGAAAAAGGCGATCTGCTTCAGTCCTCACCCGGACGACGACGTGATCAGCATGGGCGGCACGCTGATTCGCCTGGTTGATGACGGTCACGAAGCGCACGTCGCGTACATGACTAGCGGTAACATCGCGGTTTTCGATCACGATGCCCAGCGATTTGCCGACTTTGTCACACAATACAACCGTTTGTTTGGCATCGACGAGAAGAAGTCGTCCGAGGTCGAGAAGCGGGTCTTTGAGTCGCTGAAATCGAAATCGGCTGGCGAACCCGATATCGACACCGTGTTGACGATTAAAGGACTCATCCGCCGCAGCGAAGCGATCGCCGGGGCCTTGAAGGCAGGGTGCCAGGAAGAGCATTTGCACTTCCTTGATCTCCCGTTCTATCAAACCGGTACGGTTGCCAAAAACCCGATGGGGCCCGACGATGTCAAGATCGTGAAGGACCTGATCCTGAAGGTTCAGCCCGACCAGGTTTACATCGCCGGCGACCTTTCCGACCCGCACGGAACGCATCGTGTTTGTGCGATGGTGATCTTCCGAGCTTTGCTGGAAGTCGAGGCAGAAACCGGCAACCGGCCTGAAGCGCTCCTGTATCGGGGAGCCTGGCAGGAGTATCCGCTGCACGAGATCGAGATCTGCGTTCCTCTGTCGCCTAACGACATGTTCAAAAAGCGTCAGGCGATCTTCATGCATGAGAGCCAGAAGGATAGTGCTCTATTCCCTGGCACCGATCCGCGAGAGTTCTGGGAGCGTGCCGAAGACCGGAACATCGGTACGGCCGATTCTTACAACAAGATTGGGCTGCCTGAATACTTCGCCATGGAAGCGTTCGTTCGCTGGAACGGGCAGCCTCTCTAGAGTCCGTATCGAGAAAAAACTCGGGCCACGGCAACATGTGCCTGGCCTGACGCGTTACAGCGGAGGGAATGTTCGCTGGATTTCGGATTTTGAGTAGTTGAAACTATCTTGGGTCAAGTTGCCGATTACCGCGATCGAGCCGATGACTGTCATCAAGATCATCGCGAGCATGATGGCGTATTCTACGGCCGTAGGGCCATCTTCAGACCGGACGAATTGGAGGATTTTGGCGAGCATGGCACCGTTCCTGGCTCCGAAAGGAGCGAGCGAGACAAGGGAGTAGCATAAAAAGCCTGCTGGATGGCTGGCTGTGGTTCGCGGCAATGTGTCACCTAAACCCTAGGTCGCAGATAGCAGGGTGGCAAGAAAATATCGACGACATCGCCGGAGAAGATGGGTTGACATTTGTACATTGCCGGGCTAATCTCGAAATCCAGGATCGCCCTTCCACCCACGAAGGGACATTAATCGCGACGGATCAGGATATCTGAATATGGCCAGTTCGCCCTCGGAAACCGAATCTCTTACCAAGCGTCAAAAGGACGTCTTTCTTTTCATTCGCGAGAAAATCCAGTCTCGCGGCTACGGGCCAACTGTGCGCGAAATTGGCGAGCAATTCGAGATCAGCAATCCAAATGGCGTGGTCTGCCACCTGAAAGCCCTCGAACGCAAAGGGTTCATCACCCGCGAAAAGAACATGTCTCGGGCCATCCAGCTTCGGGCCGAAGTTGAAGAAGAAGTCGGGCTGCCGATGGCCGGTCGAATCGCCGCCGGCGTGCTGCACGAGGCAATCGGTCAGAGCGAACGGGTCGACTTCGGCACCATGTTCAATCGCCACGATCACTTCGTACTGGAAGTCACCGGCGACTCGATGACCGAGGCCCACATTGACGACGGAGACTATGTCGTCGTCAAACAGCAGGACTCGGCCCGAAGTGGTGAAATCGTCGTTGCCGAAACCGAGGATGGGGAAGCCACGCTCAAGTATTGGTTCCCCGAAAAGAATCGTATTCGCCTGCAGCCCGCCAACAGCACGATGAAACCGATCTACGTCAAGAACGCCAAGGTCCGCGGCGTGGTGATCGGTGTCGTGCGGAAGTTCTAAGACGGCTCTCTTTTTTAAGCCGTCTTTTCGTTCGTCGTGGCCTGGTTCAGCTTGTTGTAAAGTGTTTTCAAGCTGATTCCCAACTCTTCGGCTGCTTGCGGTTTGTTGCCTTCGTGCCGGTCGAGCGCTTCGTGGATCGCTTGCATTTCCAGTTCACGTAGCGACATCGGTCCCATTACGGCACGTAGTTGCGGCGGGCCGACGCTGGCTTGCTCGTTGAATCGCCGCGGCAGGTGCTGCGGTTGGATCGGAAGTTCTTCGCACAAAATCGTGGCATGCTCGACCACGTTGGCCAGTTCCCGCACGTTGCCCGGCCAGCTATGCGACTTGAGGGCATGGATGGTCTCGGTTGCGAAGACTGTGTGTGTCATTGGAATCGTCGGCCAGAAGCGGCGACTGATATGCTCGGCCAGCAGCGGAATATCTTCGGTCCGTTCCCGCAGCGGCGGCAATTGGATCTCGAACGTATTGATCCGGAACATCAGGTCTTCGCGGAAGTCTCCTTCGCCAACCATATCTTCCAGATGGCGGTGCGTCGCGCTGATGATCCGCACGTCGACCTTGATCGAGCTATTCTCACCCACCCGGCGAATCTCGCCTGTTTCCAGCACCCGCAGCAGTTTGGCTTGCAGCGACTTGGGAAGCTCTCCGATTTCGTCCAGGAAGAGCGAACCACCGTGGGCTACCTCAAATAGCCCAATGCGGGTTTCTTCCGCGCCAGTGAACGCCCCTTTGCGGTGGCCGAACAGTTCGCTCTCGATCAGGTTCTCCGGCAGCGCACCGCAGTTGACCGCCACGAATGGCTGTTGATGCCGCAGGCTTTGATCGTGGATCGCTTTGGCGACCAATTCTTTTCCGGTCCCGGTTTCTCCCCGGATCAATACGGCCGAGTTCGACGGCGCGACCTTCGAGATCATCTTGTTCACGATCTCCATGGCCGACGAATCGCCGATCAGCTTTGACTTCCCTTCGATCCGATCCAAGCGGCTGGTCAGGGCTTTGATCTTGCGGTCCTGTTCGCGTTTCTGAAACACCCCTTCCAGCAAGGTTTTCAGTTCCATCAAGCGGCACGGCTTGGTCAGGTACGCGAACACCTTGAAGCGGATCGCAGCGATGGCGCTTTCGGTCGACGACTTGCCGGTCAGGATGATCGCTTCGGTATCGGGAGCCGTTTCCTTGGCTTTCTCGATCACGTCGATCCCACTTTTGCCGGGCATGTCCAAGTCGACCAGAATGCAATCGAAGTTCTCTTTTTCGAGCGCAGCAATCGCCGTAACGCCGTCAGGGCAGACCGTCACCGTATGGCCCAACCGCGGCAGTTCCAGGCTCATCAGCTTCTGCAGAGATTTCTCGTCGTCAGCAAACAGTATTTTCAGCGACTCAGGCTGCTTGGTGTTTTCGCTCATTGCGTTTACTTGCTTCCTTGCATGGCAGCGTAAAACTAAATTCACTTCCCAGGCCTGGTCCTTCGCTGCGGGCATCGATCTGACCGCCATGGTCGCTCACGATGCGATACGTAATCGAAAGTCCCAGTCCGGTCCCTTGTCCATCCCGTCGCCGGGTGAAGAAGGGTTCGAAAAGGTGACGCCGCACCTCCTCGTTCATTCCGCAACCGTCATCCTTCACGGTTACTTTGACCTGACCGCGATCATCGCCCACTTTCACCAGCACGGTTCCGCCTGGGTCGATGCTATCGAGCGCGTTGGTGATCAGGTTCAAGACGACCTGCTTGATTTCCGGCCCGTTGACCGGAGCGAGGGCGACCTGGTCGTCCTCGAAGATCAGGTTCTTCTCGCGATACTTGCCCAAGTGCCGCACCATGTCGATGACGCCTTGGACGAGGTCGCAGATATCGGTTTCGGTCTTCTCGACATCTCCCAGACGCGAAAAGTCGAGTAGCCGTTCAGTGATTTCTTTGCAGCGGAATGCTTCTTCTTCGATCATTCCCAGGTACGTTTGCAGCACCGTGACGTCGCTGTCGCGGAAATGAATCATTTCGCTGTCAGGATCGGTAATTCCCTCGTTGATGCGCGAACGAAGCGACTCGGCACAGAAGGCGATCGATGCCAGCGGATTGTTGATTTCATGCGCGACCCCAGCCGCCAGAAACCCGACACTGGCCAACTGTTCGCTGCGAACGACCTGCTTGGTGCGATCCTGAACCTGCTCGTTCAAGTTCGATTCAATCTCCTGGAAGCGATGCGTCATCGCGTTCATGGCATCGGCCAGAATGGCGAGCTCGGCGTGCCCTTCGAGTTGAATTCGGTGATCGAAGTCGCCGTTGGCAACCCTGCGTGAGCCATCCATCAACGTGCGCAGCGGGCTGAAAAGCCATCGCCAACTCGCATAGCAGGCAAACGCAATCGCACACACGGTTAGTCCCATGACAATCGACGAAGCGGAAAGCCATAAGCGATATTGCCCGCGAACTTCGTCCTTCAGTTGCTGCATGTCTTCGATCAGAAACGTCGGCAGCTTCTTGGCCAGCAGGTTCAAGTGATCGACTTCGCGGTTGAGCTCGTCGTTCTTGATTTCGTTATAGAACCAGTCGGCATTTTGATAGATCTGTTCAAGCTTCTGAATCGATCCATGGATTTCGCCGATCGTATTGCGTTCGTCCGAGTCGTCACCGATCTCGCTATCGCCGGCCCCATTTCGGTCGAGCTGATCTTCGTAGCGCCTGAGGGCTTCCTGGACCGAAAGAAACTTGGTGCGAAATTCCTCGCGGACCATTGTCAGATAGACCTGGGGATCATGGAAATCAAAACGCTTGGAAGGCTTCGATTGGTTGAGCGTATGCCGTAGTTCAGAAACCGCCAAAGAGAAATCGATCGCCAGCGGCAATTCGGCCGAGCGAGCGCTAATGTCACGCGCTACCTGGCGATACGAGAGACCACCGGTTGTCGTAACCACAAACAGCGCCAGCACGAGCCCAAACAGCAGGCCGCTGCCGATCATCAATTTGTGTTTGAGTTTGAGTGGACGTCGGTTGAGCACCGCGACCTCCTTGTCGCAGAAGCACCAAAGACCGGCATCAATCAGGTCCGGTCGATTCATTACGCAGCCAATAGGCGTTTGGTGCGCGAGGGAGAGTCTAGCAACTCGTTTGCAATTTTTACAAGAGCGATGTGGCGGGAAAAGTGGAAACCTGGATGAATCTCGGTCGCTGGAGAATTGCTAGCAAGGAGAGGATCGAGAGAGACGCGAAACAAAACGTAGGGTGCGAGAAGAGAGGCGAAGCCGAACGTATCGCACCATCGGATTGCAGGTGGATACCGCATTTGGTGCGATTCGCTTCGCTGCTCACACCCTACAGGATTTTAGCGAGAGTTTTATAGCCCGCGAATCAAATTGTAGGGTGTGAGAAGAGAGGCGAAAGCCGAACGTATCGCACCATCTGTTTGCAGGTGGGTACCGCATTTGGTGCGATTCGCTTCGCTGCTCGCACCCTACAGGATTTTAGCGAGAGTTTTATAGCCCGCGAATCAAATTGTAGCGACTGTCTTATTTTGTCAAACACATTCCTCCCACGATTTCCCATTTCGGGCAATCGAGTTGAGGATGCATAGCAGTTTGCGCATGCAGGCGACCACGGCCACCATCTTGGCTTTGCCCTCCGATAGCAGGTGTTCG
>WGNR01000015.1 GCA_016124445.1 bacterium | reverse complement strand
ACACCTGCTATCGGAGGGCAAAGCCAAGATGGTGGCCGTGGTCGCCTGCATGCGCAAACTGCTATGCATCCTCAACTCGATTGCCCGAAATGGGAAATCGTGGGAGGAATGTGTTTGACAAAATAAGACAGTCGCTACGGGGATTTTGTTAATCGCGATCGAGACAAATTGGACTGACCGCGCCGAGGTTGGTTCGATAGTTACTCACCGCCGGCGCTTTGCTTCCCTCGGGCGTCGCATCGGGCAGATTCAATTGGCCGGTGCGGATTTGTTCCAGTTGGTCGCGATAACTTCGCACCACTTCTTCCAGGCTGGCGTCGGCCGGGTTGCCTCGGCGGCGGACCAGCAGACTGGCGGCGAGGTACGCATTGCACCAGCGGCACCAGGTGTTGCTCGCCAAAGATCCGGTGTCGTAACGCATGCTCAGCACGGCGTTGATTTGACTGGCGGCCTGGGCGATGACGTCGCTGGCGTACGATTGTTCGAGCGAAGTGGTCACGCCATCTTCGTTATCATCCAATAGCCGCAAGACGGCCGTGCTGCCGAGAATGGCTTTCAAGTCGTCGAGCGTGCAGTAGGTTTGCGTCGGCATCGGTCGTTTCCAAAGCGAAGAGGGGAAAGGAAAAGAAAGGGCGAGCCAGCAAAGCGGGGACTGGCCCGCCCCGAATGAGGCGATCCGTCAGAGAGCGTTACGAACCGAACACCACCGTCGCGTCGACCACGGCGCTGGGCACGTACAGAAACGGCAGCCCGTTGTAGACATGGTGCAGGTCGTAACCGGCAGGATTATCGCTGGGAGTCGTCCAGGCATATTGGCCGTAACGTTCGGCGGTGATCGCTCCCGCCGCGGCTCCTTCGACCACGACTTCCGAACCTTCGCCGAGGGCAACCCAAGCGGGGCTTGGCTCCGGCATGCCGTAGAGATGGTTGTCGGCCAACGCCTTCGTCTGGGTGAACGTGCCGGCCGGGTTCTCGATTTCCAGCACGTGATCCATGATGTGGATCGTCACCCAAGGAACGCTGCTGATCAGCCCGGTGAAGTGGCCTCCTTCGCGGCGTTCGATCTGCTTGAGCGGACTGCCTGCGATGCCGGCCTGCGACTTGATCTGCTGATTCTTGATCATCAGGTTCCAAGTCACCGAGTTCATGCACAGGTGCTGAAGCGGCAGCCCGCACACCGCTTCCAGCGCCGCGTTGATGCCGAAGATCTGCCGTGGAATGTCGGCATCGTAGTCACCGCTGCCATCCTGATGGTCCCAGCTCACATCGACGATCGGGCCATCTCCCAGCATGTTCAGCTGTCCCTTGTTGCCAGCCGGAATCTGAAAGTCGACCGACTTCTCGCCGACGATGCCGGTCGGACTCCAGCTATGCAGGAACGACTGATCGGCCGCCGGGGCATAGTAATACTGTCCGCGAAGCATGGCGGCGGTTTGGAACTCGATGAAGTTCAGGAACTTCTCCGCCTGGAACGCTTCCTGCCGGCCAATGTAAGAGAGCCCCATCTGATCAAGCTCGGACGTTGGCCCGCCGATGCGGCGTTGGTTGAGCATTTGCTCGTACAGCAAAGGAACCGTTTCACCCAGGCGCGGAAACGTTCCGGTCACGTTGCCAACCGTCTGCGGCGCGGCCAGGCGGCGGGGACCATCCGGCGCGATGCCGCGTGGCAGTTGCCGCGTGCCGTTGAAAACATCGTAACTGAAACTTCGCCCGCCCATGGGCACAACATTGGCGTTATCGCCGACAAAGCCAAGCAAACTGGCCAACGATTGCCGCCCCGCTTGAACGCGTTTGACGACCCCCATGATGCGCTGCGGCGCGAGGATTTTGGAAACGCTATAACCCATGTGAGTGCACTCCGAGAAAGTGTTGATGTGTTAAATGGAAACGGTTGAGGTTTCTCGTAGGATGTGAGTAGCGAAGCGAATCGCACCAAGTGCGGTATCTACGTGAATAAGAATGGTGCGATTCGCTCGGCTAAGGCCTCGCTGCTCACACCCTACAAATCTTCTCCGAATGCTTCCTTACGCCGAGACAACCGTCATCGGGGCGGGACCAACGTTCAGGCAGATCCACTTGAGCGTGTTGGCCGCAGTGCGGATTGCTTTCACCACGCAGGCCGCGCCGATCTTTTGGCTGGCCGTCGAGAAGATCACGCCGTCGGCCGCGGCGTTGTTCAGGGCCAAGACGTTATCCCCTTCGTTGGAACTGATCGCCATGTCCTGGTCGAGCGTTTGCACGAAGAGAAACTCAAGTCCTTCCTCGATGGCCGGTAGCGTGGCTTCGAAGGCCCCGGCTTTGCTCGCCACGATCAGTTGCCCGCTATCGGACGAAGTGAGGGTGACATCAGCCGCGGCATAGACCGAACCGCGATGCGACAAAATGGCCGAAGCCATCGGCATGGGGACCTGATCGAAACGAATTCCCTGGGCGATCAGCTGCTGCTCGGCCTGCGGCGTGAGCCCGATCACGCTGCTCTTCACGACGTTACCGCCAGTCACGATCCGGGCCGAGAGTTTGTCTTCCACGCTGCCGCTGCCATCAAGCATATCGATCGTATCGAGCAGAATGGCTACCGGATGCTGGCTGCCGTCGGTCGCGGCCGAGGCATACGGCCTCAGCTTGCCGGTGCTGGTCACGCGGCCCAGTACCAGGCCGGCGCGGAGGGTCGTGCTCGGCGAGTTGCCGCTGTCGGTCGAAGCCGCCTCGATCACGCCATGCAGCACGGTGGCATTCTTCTCGCCTTGCTGGCCAAGGAATTGAACCTGGGACTCGAAGCTCTGCTGAATGGCCTTCTGGCCGGGGAAAGATCCGCGGGTAAATTGGGTCATGAATGATTTCCTGGGTTGGGAATGGAAATGGTGAGTTTTGGTTTTGAAGAGGGAACAGAGCGAATCGCACCAAATGCGGTATCTGCGTGAATAAGATGGTGCGATTCGCTCGGCTAATGCCTCGCTGCTCACACCCTACAAATCTCTTCATCCGTGAAATGCGTGGTCAATTCCCTCTTTCTCTAACAACTCAAACCAATCGACTTGAGAACGGCGTTGGTCAGATTGTCCGATTCCTCGGAATCTTCTTCACCGAGAAGTCTGGTAGAAGGTGGCACCTCTTGCAGATCGTCGTGGCCGAACTGCATCGAGTTGGGTAACACCTGGCGGAAAAGATCGGCGACTTCGCTTAGAGAGACGTTTGGTTCGGCGCTGCCGGTTTCGCTGAACTGAATCGTCTCGAGCTTTGTCTCGCAAAACTGCTTGAGCGGCAACGGAAGCTTGGCGAAGCGGCTGGAAAGCGCGGCACGGTGTCCCTGATCGAGCTGGGCCTGGAGGCGATCGATCGTCGCTTGGGCCTCTTCGCTGAACTGGATCGGCGGCTGTTCTTCGAGTTCCCCCTCGGTAATCGCCCACAGGTTGTCCAACAGCAGCATCAATCCTTCTTCGTCAGCGGTCCAGTCAAGCGGGAGTTCGCCGCCAAGCTCGGCGATCGCGTCGACGATCTGGGATTCCGGCGAAGGAGAATTCGTATCGGTTGTTTGGGGCATGGAAGGTTCCTCGATTCGATCTTCTAGCGAGAACTGCAGGATAGGTTGAAAGCTTCCCTGCTCCGGATTTCGCGGCGTGGCGGTCAGTGCCATGTGGCGAATGACTTGGCCGAACGCGCGGCCCAGTCCATCGATATAGGGGCCGATTTCCGGACTGGTGAATTGAATTCGGCCAGAGGCGATCCCGGCCGCCGCTTGTTCGTCGAGCACCTCGAGCGTTTGCTCCAGGCTTCCATCCGGCAACTGCCGCACGTCGGTCATCCAGCCGAGATTGTCGGTCGCCGCCATCGCTTCGATCCGCGGTCCACCTTCCACGCTGCCCGCAGGCTTGTGCGCGCTCCACAGTGGAATGCGAATGCCGGCCGCAAGCAGCCGCCGCGTGTTGAGCGAGAGATCGGCCAGGTGCCGCGCCGTGAACTCCTTCATTTGCCCACCGATCGAATACCGGCCAGGCTTCAGAAAAACTTGCGTGAGTTGGGTCATAGGTTAGTTTCGCGAAGCGTGTGAAAAGAAGTTGCGTTGGAAAAAGCGAGCTAAGTGATAGTCGACTGCCCCGAGGCGTCAAGGTCGTTTGGTTTACATCGCAATGCCGTGCTGGTTCGCATCTCGATACGAAATGCGACATAATGCAGGAACCTCGCCTCTTCGTTCGCTTGTCTTGTTGGGAGATCTCCTCATGCGTCTTTCGGTTAACCGACATCTTTTGGTTTCCAATCTTGTTCGGCTTATCTTTTTGGTGATCGGTTTTGTTTCGGCCTTTTGGGCGAGCCAATGGGTCGGCGCGCAAGAGTGAGGCGGAACGATGGAGATGGTGGCGTTTATTGGAGTGATCATGATTGCAGGCATACTTGGCTGGGCGCTGTTCCGCTTTGTAATCCAGGCAGCTTGTCCGGAGTGTGGCGGTGCGGCTTATGCCGCCGGGCGTCGGCCGGTGTGTTATCACTGCAAAGAATGCGGCCATGTGCATCGCACGAATATTTGGCAAAGCAAAGGAACCAATTGATCGGAGAGATTTGGCGCTAAACTCCCTCGTACAAACTTGACCGCAAACGTAGGGTGCGAGTAGTGAGGCGGAAGCCGAACGTATCGCACCATCTTTTCGATGTGGATACCGCATTTGGTGCGATTCGCTTCGCTGCTCGCACCCTACGGACCTACACTCCGCCGTACAGATTCGACAAATACTCCGAAGAGATCTCCGCGGTGTTCGCGTCTTCGCATAGCATCGCGGCGTAGCTGCTGATGTCGATTTGGTCGGCGACTTCATCTTCGTGGCCGGTCCAGGCCAATAGTTCTTGTTCGTAATCCAACAGCCAGGTGTTGTTCAGCTTGGGAAAGAAGACCTCGCCGCGGGATAGTTTGTTTTGAAGTGCATACGATCGCTCGACCTTCCCTGGCACGCCGCCGCGCGATAGTCCCAGCGAAGGAGAAACCATCTGCACATTGACCTGATCGCGAATGATGTTTTCGACCGCCTGGCCATGGTGGGCGTTCTCGAGATGCAAGATCGGTACGTTCCATTCATGGCAAACCTGAACGACCTTATTGCACAGTGCAACGAACTCGACGCGGTCGCGCCAGATGTGCCGCAGAAAGAGCGCCTTGCCGAGTGATTCGGCGTAGTCCCACACACCCAGCGCGGAAAAACTGCCAGGCTTCCCCTTTTTTTCCTGAGACCGATCGCGCGAACTGCCCGCCGTGTCGAGCACCGCGAACCGATAGCAGTGACCCGGGTGAATCGTCCCCAGCACCGTTCCATCGGGGCGAAGTGCCAGCAGCAATTGGTTCTTCAGCGTGTAATAGCGGAACCAATCGCTGCGGAGGATCGCGTCCTGCCGCACCGACCAGTCGCCATTGATCAGCCGCTGCCGGGTCACCGTCGGAAGATGTGCCAGCCGCTGCAGGTAGCTTTCGGCATCGATCGCCGGGTTGTCGTGCAGCCGAGCCGGCACGAAGGCCCGATCCTTTCGCGTACGATCGGCGTAGTAAACGTCCTTCATATTGCCGTGCTGGGCGGCCTTAATCGCTTGAGGTGTGATGAAACGATTCTTGACCCATTCGTGCGAGCGGCCGCCCGGGTTGGAGGCACTGCGCATGCGAATCGGTACGGGCAACTGGTTTCGCTTTCTTAGCCGTGAAAACATGAATAGATAGGGATTCGATTCGTCGTCGTTCAAACGGAACTCGGTCAGCTCGTCCCAACCGATGAACTGGAATTCGGCCGAAGCGTAGCGGTAACGATCGTCGGGCGAATCGATGTAACCAAACTGTAGCGTCGCGCTGCTGGGGAAGGTCCATAGCTTGCGTTGTTCGTTCCAGCGGGCATCGCTTTCATACAGCCATTGCCGAGCCCGATCCATGATCGAACCGGGCAGGGACAGTCGCGCGAAGTCTTTTCGCAAGATCAGCGCAGAGTAACCGGGAACGTTCACATGCTGCAAGGCCGCCATCAGCAGCGCCTCGGTTTTCCCTGGGCCGGCGCCGCCGCCATAGAAGGCTTCAGTGCAAGTTAAATCGATAAACGTTTGCTGTTTGGCAAATGGCGTGTTCGGGCAATAGCTGGGCGGAGGTTGCGACTCAAGTTCCTGCTCCATCATCGCCAGGCTTTGCGTCGACAAGCAGCCCGCGCGCTTCAGCTTCTGCAATAAGTTGAGCCTCAATAAGAGTTGCTCGTTGTTCAGGTGAGAGAATTGCGTGGACATGTTCGACCTGTTTGGGCTGGGTTTCAAGTCCAAGTTTGGCCGCTTGAATCAATACCCGCATGATCGCGGCGTACTCGCGGGCATCGCTGCGGGCGGCGGCCTTGTGAGCCAGTCCTGGGGCAAGCTGCAAGATTTCGATGATCTTCTCTTCCGGAATGCAGCCGAGCGACAGCAGCCGAGAGATCATCCGGCAGTCGGAGCGAATCTGTTTTGGATTGCCCAGCACCTCGGCCGGATCATCCGGTCGGCTGGGTAGATTGTGCGAATCGGTCATGGGCCCTGCGATTACTGGGGATAGGTTGCTTTGGGAACCGGCGTCAGGTCAACCAGCATGCGAATCGGGAAGTCGCTGCCGCTGATCGGTACGCACCAGATCACAGCCGGATAGGCGAACGTTTCATCCACTAGCGCGCTGCCAGGCAAGGTAACTGTCAGGTTGTAGCCAACGTTGTCGGTCGTCCACTCGGCACCTGTTTGCAGCGCGGCCGAAAAGGTCTCGGCCAGGTTGAGCGTTTCGTTATGCACCGCATCACCATCGGGACCGAAGATTTGCAGATAAGCGGCCGAGAGCGCGGCGGGCGTAATCGGAGCATTGTCCGCACCGACGACGCGTGCCCGCACCACGGTATCGACCCCAACAAAGGCGCGCACCGGAAAGGCATCGATCGAACAGGTCATGGAGTTGGGTTCCTAAGAGAAGTGTCAGATGGTGTTGGTGTTTTGAGCGGGAACAAGAGGTCCAGCCACAGTCGGTACAGAGTTCACGGAGGATCGAGGAATATCGACAAGGAATAACCACGGATTACACGAATGAGCACGGATAAGAGCGGTCCCAGCCCTGAAAGGGCGGCAGATAATAGTCAGGGGCGTGAGCCCCTGGTCGGTGGACATCAAGTTCGCGAGCCCCAACGGGGCGGTAGAAGGCAACCAAATTTCTACGGCAAGTCAAATTGGATCGACCAAGTACAGTTCTGGCGCCCCGTTGAGGCTAGGAGCCCATCTTCGTACCTCTTCGGACTTTTGTTGTCATTCCAGCACTCGCTCCACCCTGGCACCGCAGACGGCGACGATTGCTTCGACTTGAACTGGCAGGCCAGCTTCTGCTTCCTGGATCAGATCGTTTGCCGCAGCGGTTTCGAGTGTCGCCGACGGTGCCTGTTGGATTGCTTCGGGAATGATCGTCATCATTTCGGCTCGCGCGAGTTTCGATTGGCTGAATTGAATACGCTTAAGCCGCAGCCAATCGGCCTGCGGAGCGATATCGATTACCCAGGTCGGTTCCGTAGCGGTAACAATCTGCTGGCCGAAACCGATCGAGGCAACGATTTGATTATCGAAGCGAACCGAGTGGATGCTTGTCCAACTGCTTGCCCGGCCAGCGGTCAGGCTCGGCGAACTATTGGTAATCGGCATCGTGACAGGAGATGCCTGCTGAGTGGTCGAAGCAATTTCGACGAAGCACCCTTGAGCCATCGAAGCGCCCAGCGCCAAGCCGTTGGTGGATCCGACCGACATCGTTGCGTTCGCATCGAACTGGGAGGAGGCTAACTTCGCCGCCATGGTTTGCGCTGCGTGGCCGGCAACGATCGATTGCGCCGGCGCAAATGCATCGAGCAGCGGTGCACTAAGAAAGGGACCGGATAACATCGATTACAGGGCCTCGCCGACGGTGAAGTTGGCATTTCCGGCTGCCAGTTGTTCGTTGTATCCCAGGTGCAAACCACGCTGCGTGTTGTAGGCTACTCCCATCTCGACCGCCATCTGTTTGAGCTGCAGGGCAGTCGGGTCTTGCTCGTTGATTTTTATGGCTTGTCCGTTTCGATCGACCCAGCCCGGCACCAGGTTGGATAGTGTCATTGTGCCCAAGGCGATTGCTTCATTGAGCAGCGCGATCCCTTGATTGACGGCGTTACGATCGACGTCAGACCAGCCCAATTCGACACCGAAGCTGGTCGTGACATACCCATGGGCCAGTTCATTCTGCCACCAGGCGTCCACTTCCCCTTGCTTCGCTTGCAGTACGGCCAGGTTGGTTCCCTTCACCGCATCATAAGCGGCCAGCGCATCCTCTGCCGTCTCGGCGTCAATGATCTCAGGATCGGTTAGCCCCTCGATGCTTGGCGTTCCGAGAAGACGCCAGTCGACAACCAACTCGCCATTACGAAAGCCCACGGCGGCCTTGCTCATATCGTGCTCCCCAAGCCTTGGATACCAGGATCGAACCAGCCCTGTATGTATGCCCGAGCATAGACCGACGCGTTGCTGTAACTCACTCGATAGCGTGCCTGACTGAAAGCATCGACGATCACCCGATCGGTGATTTGAGCGCGATTCCCTTCGAGGGATGGAACGATTTCGTTGACCAATTTGCCAGGCGTGACATCGGTGCTGGAAACGAAATAGTCGACCAGCGTGAAACCGGTGCCGTTGTAGTTCAACCAATAAAGTTCCGCGATCGAATGTGGCGGCGCAATGCAATCGAAGTCGACATTTCCCGTGCCAGGGTTTTGCGTGTTGAATAACTGGATACCATTCAGTTGGTGATAAGTTCCGGATTGGATCACGGTGCGGAAGTTCGCCGAACTGTTGGTTGGTCGCCAACCGATATAGGCATACTCACTACTTGAATAGCCAGAAGGGCCAACGGATGGATCGGAGGTCGATCCGATCACGTCGCCATCGATCAGGTAGATAAAGATTCCGCCACTTATCGGCATCGACCCGCTATCGAGCCCGCCTGTGTTGGTGCCTGCTGCCCAAGTGGAATCGAACTGCTTGGTGATGGAACTGCCGAGCCTGAAAAGGGTCGTTCGATCGTACGACCATGCCTGGCCGGCGGCGATATTGAGATCGTGATCAGGGTCGGAAGCGTTGTTGCTGATCTTCAGGCCATAAGGTTGCCCGCCGTTAGCGATGGCGACAACTCGCTCATCGGAAGCCACAGCCAACAGCGAACCGACGCTGGGTTTATCGTTGCCGTTAGCAATCGGATAGCTGAAGCCCCCCACCTCGGAAGAGACCGACCGCACCCAGGCAATGTTCCCCGCCGCGTCGGTCTTAAACGTTCCGATCACTTGGAAATAGCTGAAGAAATACCCGGTGGGACGATGGGTTGCTGACGTATTGGTATCGAAGTACACATCCCATGAACCATCGCTTTCGTTTTGAATGGCAATAATGTAGTAGATCGTATTCGCGGCCGGCAAGCCGGAATAAAACCCGCCAGCGTTATTCCCGGCCGACCAGTTCGCGTTGATCTGCTTCGTGATTCCGTTTAGATAACCAACCATCGAACCACGCGTGGTGCCGGTCGTGAACCGATTCCCGCCACTGATTACGATTTCGTGAATAGGGTTTGCGGAACTCCGGTAGCAATGGATCCCGGCATCTTGCGGAGGTACTTCGACGTTCGCGCTGATCGCATAGTCGTAATACGATCCAAGAATGTTTTTGGTGTGGAGCGTGCCGGAGAACCTTCCATCGACGAATCGCTGGGAACTACTGCCCAGGTCGGTCGTATCATCGGTGACCGGTAGAACGTCGCTGCCCGATTCCTCGACCAGCAAAAGTTTGCTGTCGGCGATCGCCTGAAGGTCGGCGGCTGAGACATCTCCGATCGATACACGAACCGCATTGCCGGAGAGATCGAGTTTCGATCCGGTCGAAGACTTTACCAATTCACGGGTAATCGTTTCGGCCGTGTGATCGTAGACGCCGAGACTATGTTCCCACGCGTTGCCATCGCGGATCAGCAGATTGAACGTCTGCCCATCTTGATCGGAAGTCAGTCCGTTGTACCCCGGCACCAGCGAAGTAAGCGCAAGGGTGCCGGTGCCGATTGTGGCCGTGAAGTATTGTCCCAAGTCATAAAACCGAACCGCCATGAGCTACGCGTTGCCTCGTTCTTGCAAGGTAAACACGCCTTCGCTGTCAAACGTGACACGAAAATCACCGCCGGTCAAATAAGCCAGAGCCGGTGGCGTGGCTTGCACCGAGACCTTGGTCGTACGAACAGATTCGCACCGATCACCCGCGCTGACATCGGCCGCGATTCCCGGCGCGGCAATCGTAATCGAGCGATCCCCGCGCGAAGCCGCACTGGCCAACGTTCCGCTGGCCCCGCCGCTGAAATCAACGGCCACGCCTGCCGGAAGATCTTCCCACAGCGGCTCGACCCAAATCGAAGTCGCCCCGCTAGCTGCATCGGCCGCGGCAATGACCGGCACGTATCCATTACCAAAGGCGATCAAGGTCGAGTCGGTATCGTCGTTTCCCTGTCGATACAGAACCAGCGCGTAGACATTTTGCCCAGCACCGAGCTGGCCGAAGTCAAGATCTTCGGCATCGAACACAACCTGGTCGCCGGCCGCGTCGATGACCGGCGAAATGGTCGTCAACGCCGCGCGAGCATAGCCAGCTACATTGATCTCGACGGCGCCACTATTAAATAGGTCAGACAACACGGCATGGTCGGCATCAAACTGGTATTCGGCCGCGGGATCTTCGCTCGTGGTTTGCAACAACAGGCAACCTATCACGTCCTGTGCCCAGTCAATCCCACTTAGCCCTTGCGTGAAAAGTCGCATGAATCAGATCGTTTCTGAAGAGGTGATGTGCCGTGAATGTGAGACGTGTTTTAGTGAGACCGTGCAAACTGTAAAGGTCATTTGTGCACATCGAACGGGCGGCACCGCCGATCGAACCGTTGAGCCAAGCTTCCCAACGTGTGCACTGCCGCCCTCGGCAGTGCGAAGGCATCCCACGCTTTGAAGAATGCCACGGTACCCAAGCTACCTAGAAACTATTCAGGCGTAGGTTCACTCGGTTTCTCGTCCTTCGGCTTCCGCTTAAGGAACATGTCGATCGCTCCCAAGATTCCACCGGCAAAGCCGAGCATACGTATCGCCCCTCCGACGACAAGCATCTCACGCCCCTCCTCTTCGCCAATCCGCCAACTGATGGCGTAGAGCATCACGGAAATCACCAGGACCGTTCCCATCGGGGTGATCCGCGATAGGAACCACAGAATGACGAGGCCGCCAAGGACAATTCCAATCGCCATGATTAGTAGAAGCGTTGGGTAAAGCGGTGAACTGGCAACCGCCGGTGTTGCGGCAGACGCAACCCAATTGGACTCGCCATGTAGTCCATCTAGGATGGGTCGCAGCATTGGCCGAAACTCTGGTTCGCGCTCGGCCGGGATCAACAGCCTGACCTGAATTGCCTTTCGTTTCAGTGGGATCAGAACGTTGTACGTTATGGCCTTCAGTCCGTTGACAGATTCGTGAACCGCGGTCGCCTGGACATCGAATCCTTGCCAGGTCGTATCAAACATCTCTCCGACGAACCCGGCCGGCAGGTGCTCGCGGGTGATAGGTTTTCGATCGATGGTGCCCCCCAGTTTCTCGATTAACAGCAGAACAGGGATCTCCCCTTCTTTCGCCTCACCAAGCTGAAACGCATGGACGATATTCGGCATCGCACCAACCAAATCAGGCCGCGGCGTGAATCCTTCGGGCACGTCGAGCGTAAAATGGAGTTCTTCGTCGGTCACCGTTTCCGCCTGTGCAGGCAAGACCGACAGCAACACACAGAAACATCCCAACACGATTGATACGACTGGTAATCTTTCCACGGAAACCACTTCCAAGTTTCTGCTAACCATTGAACGACCAATTGACAGGCGAATACCTAACGACATCTATCGTACGAAACAATTATTGAATCTGTTAGACGTTAGCCGGATGCTTGTCGTAGAATATGGTCGTGGCACCCTGCCGCCAGGTCAGTTCGAACGTTTGTTGAGCGGAGGCGAAATGTGACGGCTGATGATGAGGTGTTTGGCCCTCTGCTCTGGCATGATGGCTTCCTGGCCTGGAAGGGCGAAATCGCCTGGCCGGGGACCGATCGCGTCGCGGTTCCCTAAGTCTTAAAGGTGTGGAATATGCCAATGCGAGTCACAATCGACGATGACTCAATACTGCCGGTGCAGGCATTTTTCAACGCTGTAAGTGACTGGTCTTTCGTTCTTGTAATGGACGCGCTGACGAACGGAGTGGGTTGGCTGTTCGCTGGACTTACTCGAAGGGTACTCGCCTACTGGAATCGGAGTTGGGCTTCCGAAATCTCGTGGAAAAAGGTCCCTGAATAGACACCGCGAATACTCGATTCGAAAACCGCTCGGTTTTTGAAGTAGCTTCCCGGATAGAGATGAACCTCGCGGTGCAGCAAGCAACCGGCGATTGCCACATGAAGGCGGTCGGTATGGATCACTTTGCAATGGTCAAGAATTTCGAAGAACTTGCCCACATGGCTATCTGTGCTTCCTTGGCGGCTCAAATCGACATTGGATTGCGGTAGTTCAATTCTTCCAGATTTTTCGGCGTCCTTGCGAAAAAAATAGCCTGTGCGGTTCGTTGGAGTTCCTGATCGAAACTCGTCACCAATGTAAAATGCCAGGTCATGGACAAATGTTGACTCTGGCATGTGCTGTTTACTCTCGAATTGATCGCGACAAAAAAAGGTTGTCCTGGGTACCGAGAAGTGTCGGTCGTATGTTGAGGGCAAGACGATACAGTCGTGGAATTTTGCATACGACTTCACATAGCCGAATGCATGCTGCCAGAGGTTACACCAGGCTCCCCCTCCTCCATAGATGACAGTACCTGGATCTCGATGACTACAAAGTCTATCTCGCTCCTCGGCCAGACATTCAATCACTTCGAGTCCCATATCTGAAAAAAGCTTTCGCGTACCGTATCGGATAAGAGCATCTCCCCAGTTGCCCGGATTCGCGACGTAGTAGATTGGCTTTCGGGAATCAATTTTGCTAAGAAACGTTTTAAGCTGATTGAAGCTGACAGAGTTCATCGACATCGTACATCACCGATTTCTATTTGCCGCCGTTGGAAAAGGCACGTCATATTAACAGGTGGATGTTTGAGGCACCAACAGACAGAGAACTATTTGATTGCGGCAACAAGACGATCGTAGTGGCAATGGTCAGGAGACCGATCGTTATCATTGCCGGGTGCGGAATCGACTAAGCCGGGGCACCCCGGCTCGACTAATAGGAGAGATAGATGTTAGGTCTTCTTATTCTTTCAATTAACGTCCTGCTGCCCGGTTGTTCCGTACTAGCGACCGAGCAATCATATGGGCAACTGACAGTTACTGAGGACCTGATCCGCCAGGAAATCATTAGACTCGGTGGAGACTGGGAGTCTGGTGCAAAGCCCACAATGGTCTGTTTCCTTGGAAAGAAGTTCGAATCTAGACACTTTGAGATGTTGACACATCTTCCAAGCGTGAAATTCTTTCACACAGACGGCTGCCCGATCGATCAATTTGCTTTCGCGTGTTTGTCCCAGGTTCGGCAACTTGAGCGACTTGATATCAAGAACTGCCGGTTGGCCTCAAAAGGCATCTCGCTTCTCCAAGCTAATCGGGAACTGAAGGAACTCCGCTTCGAATCCGTTATCGTATCGGACGAATTGATCGAGGAGGTTGGAACAATCAAGCACTTAAACCTTGTCGTCTTTAGTGACTGCAAGGGGATGACGCATGTTCAGTTGAAAAAACTGAAAATCGCTCTGCCCGACGCAATCGTCGAGGCCGATCTGCCTTGAAATTTAGCACAATAGCATTTTTCCGGGCGGGCAGCACTGGGAGACCTTTCAGGGTTTACGACCTATCGGAAGCTGGGGTGCGACGGCAAGCCGGCATCCAAGGCATTTTCTTCCTGGCTCCCGTTCGAGGCAACTAACTTGCATCGATCCGGGCTATGCGGCATGTTGATTGGATTGGGCGTACCGTGCATTCGCCCTGCCGAGGGCGGCAGCGGCACTTGACCGGAAGCGATTGACGAAACTCCGCGTACAAGCATGGCCACGCAAGGTCGTGGTGATGGCACCCGGGCCATGATCACACAGCCGTTCCTTTTCTTGATGGGGAGTCCAACACGATGCCTGGACGTCTTTTGATTGCGATATTTCTTTTGGTCGGTATCTGTTCGCAGGCCCGCGCCGCCGACACTGGTTTTAACGTGAAAACGGGACGAGACGACAGCCGGATTCAAATTGAATCGGAAGGTGAGAAGACGATTTTCGACATCACCAGCGAATTCGGAATTGATCGAGCGACGATTCAACGGAAGTCCAAGGAGTGGCCGAAAACGATTCTGCTTCGACTTCATCTAAATGGGCTGGAGTCGCTCAAAATCAGTAGCGGCAACGTTGCGGTTCAGTTGTCGCTTGGCACAGGCAACCATGTCATCCGCACCGTGCTGGTGAGTGAAAAGAGAGTGGCGGAGGTCCCCAAGGATAGCCCATATTTTGCCGAGGTTCGCATCGTCGGCGGCAACGGCAAGATTCCGCTCAAAGACGGATACTTTGAGGTCGCCCTGCCTTCCAAGCTGCTGGAGGAAAACCCGGATGAGATCAAGCTGCAGTGGATCGACTTCTACCGGAATTGAGTCGGCCAGCGTGGCACACGGTAAGAGTGTGAACTTGTCGGAACGTTTAGCAGCGTTGCCAGGGTGCCATGTCCACGGCCTTGCGTGGCCATGCTTAGGGACGATTGGCACGCTGCCTGACCGCTTTCTCTACGGTTCTTCATCCATCCAAGCGGTCGGATTGTAACGCGGATCTGGGGCGACGAGCGTTTTGCAGAGTTCTATCCTTTCGTCCGGGGCAATCTCTTCCGCGAACCGAATTTGCTTCCGCTCTTCATCGATCACGAGATACTTGGAAAGCACTGTGCCCCGGATGACGTCGCAAAGCGCTCGCCATTTAACGTCGGTCGTAAAATCAAGCTGACGGACATAGTCAGGATTGTCCCAAGCACGGAAGAAAAACTGACCGAGCCACGATCCAGGCAAAAAGGGATTGTCGAGCGGCTCGTTGGACACCTGATGAAAGAGCTTGATATTACCTTGGCGAATGTACTTGCGGATTTCCTGCAGGTCTGTTGTCATCTGATTCACCTTGGATTCGGCGATAGGGACTACCGGGTCCGGGCTGGTTGCGGCCTTAGCGGCCCTCAACACATTCATCCCGAAATCGGAATGCGTTGAAATATGGCCGAACAGATAATGATAACCATCGGAGACGAATAAACGGCAACGCCGAACAGCTGTTTCAGAACGACGGGCCAAGAGAAGCTGTCCCGATTGTTCAGCCGAATGAAGACCAGGCAGAGGGCCACAAACATAATCAGAGGTAAGCACCCAGCGACCGGGTGAACGACCGCCAGCAATAGACACAGCAAGGTGCTCAAAAGTGCCGCGACGAATGTCACCTCAAATGAAGCGGGCAAATAGTCCTTCACCGACGTTACTCCTACTGAAGTCTGATCAGGCCCAAAAACAGGTTAACGGAGTCACAGCCAGGGTGCCATGGCTGCTAAGATCCTACAGGCTATCAATTAATTGCGGTTCGGCAGGGTGGCACTCAACGCTGGTAACGATTCTATAAGAACTCCCTGGCTCTAGCGATTTGTTTCGCCGTCGCAGTCTTCACGTTTGGGGGGCCGCAGCTGGGTGGTTGTTTTTTCCTTGGGTAATCCCGACTCTGTTTGCTTGTGGTGCGTTT
>WGNR01000023.1 GCA_016124445.1 bacterium | reverse complement strand
GGCCTGGCAAACGTGCAAACGCTCATCAGTGCCTGCATGTTGATCTATCAGCTACTGCTTCGCATGAATCAAAAACGAAACCGCAAAAACGGTCAAATCAAATGGATTCTCGATAGCCTATAATTATCGGATGGCCTCACGGCTTTGCGTGGCCATGATTTCGGATGACGTTTCGTCGATCACCAGACATCCGTAGAGATGAAATCGCCTGGGTTAGTTAGGGTCCAGACGCTGATTCGATTCCATCGGATCGGCGCGTCCTCGCCCGACTGAGCAGCGGCAGCCGGTGAAAGTACGAAGGATATAGCTTCCGTTAACGTTTGGGCGGGAACATGGCGATGGATCGATCTTAGCTGGTTGCGTGTTTGGTGGTCCAGAAGGAAGATGTGCGGTGACCTGAAACGTACTTCGCGCTGCCGAGGGCGGAAGTGTCATCCTGCCGACTATTGCATTTTTTGAAATTGTTCAATCGCAAACCTGAGTCCCTTGGTACCCACTGGAACCATCTTGCGAGTTGCTTTTTCATATGCTGCTGCACATGTTTTTGTACTGGTGGGCTCGCTAGTTCCGTCTGGTGCGAAGTAAAAAACCCATCCCCATTCATACGTCTCCGTCAACTCGTCAACTAATTTCACAGAATCGCATTTCAGATATTTTGCAGTACCGGCGCCAAAGCGTTCTAGTGCATCAAGTGCTGCATTTTCCACATCGATCATTTGAAGATCTCCACTTTATGGGACTGGAACGAGGTCAAATCCAGCCGGGCTGCCGTGGCCACGGCTTTGCGTGGCCATGATTTCGGACGACGTTTCGTCGATCACCAGACATCCGTAGTGATGAAATCGCCTGCGTTAGTTAGGGTCCAGACGCTGATTCGATTCCATCGGATCGGCGCGTCCTCGCCCGACTGAGCAGCGCAGCCGGTGCAAGTACGAAGGAGCTTGCTTCCGTTAACATTTGGCGGGAACATGGCCACGCAAGGCCGTGGCCATGGCACCCCGGCTTTGCAACGCCACGGTTAACGTGGCGGCGGCCAGTAACCGTTGGCTTCAAATTCGACGTGATCCGCTGCTCACGTTCAACCGATTGTTCTGCCTCTTCTTCGCAGCGATTTGAATTCCAAGTCCTCTGTCATTGCCGCGACATGTCTTCTGTCCGCGTTCATCACGGTTTCATTCATCGTTCATTTCACATGTGTTCCATCGCCACACAATTTCGCCGTCGTGGCGAAGAATCGGACAGAGGATCGGCAGCCTTTTTCCATTGTCGGCGATGAGCAACCAATCATCCGTTTCGATGTAGTCGTTAAACGCTTCGAGTTCCTTATTGATCGCATCGAGTTCAGCAGACACATCCTGTTCGTGTTCGACGTCTACCAACTGGATACTGTCCTGATTCAGTTCGATGAAACGGGCCAGTCGTTTTTGTTCCTCAGACGTGGGACATTCGAGCGACTCATTGTAAACAATCGTGCCCCAGAGATTCGGGAAATCAGCATCGTCCTCAGTGACGTCGCCAATCTTTATGTCACGAAAGTGCAGTTCATATCGCATGAGCAACTTTGAGGCAGAACGCCAATGTTCACCCAGTCGCGTGAGTGGACGTAACTTCAAATTGCGGCAACCAACGCGACTTGGTTGCAACATATTGTTATCCGTATTTTGATGTAGCCGGTTAGTCCGCACCATTGTTCCAAATCTGAGAGAGGTCCTCTTGTATCGGCGTGTTGTCGGAAACAGAGTCAGTCGGCGGAGTTTCCGGTGGTTCACCTCGCGAGATTGAGTCAAGCATGGATATGAGGTCAGACATCACATTATATGTGTGGGAACTGGCGTCGGCGATTCCTTCGCGCGTGGACAGTTCACGATATGCAGCCCTCGCGGCAGAATGGAACGCGAGCCGCTGTTCGGCTGTGAGTCCCCGCAGATCGACAGACGCGAATCCGTTGGGACGGTCGGCAACATCGGCTAGCCATCGTTTAAATCGTGCATCGTTGTCGCTCAGCTGAAGCGCGGTCAGATGCAATGTTCCGGCAATACCCATAGATGCTCGAACTAGAGTTCGACCGTCGTCTAACGTAAGGAAATCTCCCATAGCTCGTCACTGATGAATTTGCGGATAACGGCTAAAATCACCCGGTTGCCGCCAAGAGACTTTGATTCGAGGAAACGCCCGATCGGCAACTCGGGTGCATTTTTTGGTTATCCGACATCTAATTCGGGGTTGATGTCGAGATCGTCGGTCGCCCATTCCATTTTGCGTTGTGGGTCTACAAGTTTCCATGTCGAAAAGACACACGCGTAGGAGTTGGAAACATCGCACATAAACGCTGCCCAATCTCGAAGCTGGTCGCCAACCATTCCGTCCACGCCGTATGGTCGCGTGGTGCCGTTGGCAAACCATGTTTCCCCGTCATCAGACAGCAGCACAGTCATCGAATAGTTTTCGGATAGCTGATCAGAAAGTCGACGTACATCGGATTCAACAGTGCCAAAGTGCTTGAAGTCGAGTGCGAGAACGGTGTCGGCGGTGACTCCATCGGCAACCAATTGCGACGCGATGAACTCAGCCTCCGCGATACGTCGACGACGGATGCGGGCGTAGTAGTCGGTCCAGATTTGTTTTGCGTCGTCAGTCACTGCATTTCAATCGGATAACGATATAGCTCAGGCGCGCGCGTTAGCGCGTCGGCTGCAGCGCCTTGTTAGACGCCCCTCTGAATCAAGCTCCACGGTCTTCCGGTTCGTTCTCATTTGGCTCTGGGGAGAAACTCCTCCAGATGAGTGGAATTCCTGCGCTCGCCATTACTTGTTGGGCTCGCTCCAGGAAAGCCAAGGCCGGGCCAATGGGTTCGTGCTTAAAGACGATATCGACCGTCACCTTCCGCCCGCACGCATCCGGATACGCCTGAAGCAGCTCGCCACTCTCAATGAAAGCAAGGTAGGCGTTCAGCTTGTCCTGAAGCAGAAGCAGCCGCTCTTCATCGCGGCCTCCGAACGGGAGGTGGTCGGTGATCGTCAGGATTGCTCTATCGGAGTCTCGCTCTATCCCGATAGCATCCACAACGTTGGTTTGTTCTACCGACATAGGTCTCCCACCGTCTAACGATTGAGTTCACCGGGCCGCCAAGCAGCCCGGACAGGTGGAAAAGGTGATGGAAAAATGGTAAAGCGCCGACGGCTCCGGTGCAACGATTTGTTATGCGTGCTTACACGAGAACTGTCACTCTAAAATCCCGGAGCAATAGTCCTCATGATTTTTTGTGAATTGCGAATTACTTTCTTTCCGAAGCTCTTCGTAACGCTTCCAAAAGAGGTCTTTTGCAACATTCAAGGTGACTCCGAGCACGGCTCTGATCTTAATTACACCAGGCAGATAACCTTTGAAAATCTCAAGATCGATTTCCGCCAGATGTTGGCTCGGGAGTGTGTCCATTCTGTGACTCATTGCACGCATAACTAGTGTTTATTCAGAACAGTTCCGAATAACGTGCGCACGTTATTCGGAATCCAGGCTGTAGAAATCAGCCGGGATGCGGACGCCACGGCCTCCCTGGTTCAAAACATGAGTATAAATCATCGTCGTCCTAACGTCACTCTGACCAAGGAGTTCCTGTACCGTGCGGATGTCATAGCCATCCTCGCAATGAGCTGAGCCCTCGAGCTTTATGCCTACGCAGGTCGAACCGTCATTGGACTTGATGTTGGAGCATTCCCTTTCAGTACATACGGCACCCCGGCTTGATCGTCGTTGTTTTTCTCCAAACCTATTACGTGCAGCACTTTGTGAGTTTTCCGATATAAGCTGTATGGCATTGACAGAAGACATTGGAACCCAAACAATCATTTTCTGATGCCTGAATACCAAGTCCTAGCCATCCTGGCCGCACTCGCGTTCTTATATAGCCTAGTGGCGTCGCGTCTTGAGCGCACCGCTGTCAGTGGAGCATTGGTATATTCTGCTGCGGGGCTTGTTTGTGGTCCGGTCGGGCTCAGACTCATCGACCTGCAAATTGATGGTGAGGCAATCAGGTGGCTTGCTGAGCTGACATTGGCGGTCGTCCTCTTTACAGACGCAGCGAACGCCAACCTAAAGGTACTTGGCCGGTTTGAAGCCATCCCCGTGCGTCTACTAATGGTAGGGCTACCGCTGACCATTCTCATCGGTTTTGGGATTGGCTGGGCACTGTTCCCGGAACTAAGTATGGTCGAGATCGCACTCTTGGCCATAATACTCGCACCAACCGATGCGGCGTTGGGAAAGGCTGTCGTTACGAACAAGGCCGTTCCCGCACCAATCCGAGAAAGCTTGAATGTTGAAAGCGGACTTAACGACGGCATCTGCGTCCCTGTGCTTTTGCTATTTCTCGCACTGGCCCAGGACCAAGTGAAGGGCTGGGAGGCGGCAGGCTTGGCCATCACCCTGCCGGTTCAAGCCATCGGAATCGGCGTTGGAATGGGATTGGCACTGGGCACGTTGGGCAGTTTTGCGTTGCGTGCTTGCTCGAAACGCGACTGGGTTACTGGTTCTTGGCTGCAAATACCTGTCATTGCTCTCGCGATGCTCTGTTTTGCCTCGGCGCAGTGTTTAGGTGGTAGTGGGTTCATCGCGTCTTTTGTCGGGGGAATGACCTTTGGAGCATTAACCAAAGAGCACAAAGGTGAAGTGCTTGAAGCGGCTGAAGGCACAGGCGATATCCTGGCGATGCTAACCTGGTTCGCTTTCGGAACGATGCTGTTTCGTTCGCCATTCGATCAACTCAGTTGGCGGATGTTCGTTTATGTTGTTGCCAGCTTGACACTGATTCGCATGCTACCAGTTTTTGTTAGCGTCGCCGGTCTGAGACTGCGGAAAGACAGCAAGCTATTCATGGGCTGGTTCGGCCCGCGCGGGTTAGCAAGCATCGTGTTTGCCGTTATGGTCGCCAATGAACATTTACCTAACAAAGATCTAGTCGTTACTATCACCGCATGGACAATCTTGTTTAGTGTTGTTAGCCATGGCTTATCGGCCAATTTCTTGTCGGCGATCTATGGAACACGTGCCAGTGACCCGCAGATCTAGGTACGCGCGCCACACGGAAGCCAAAAGGGCCGGGGTGCCATGGCCACGGCTTTGCGTGGCCATGATTTCGGATGGAGTTTCGTCGATCACCAGACATCCGTAGTGATGAAATCGCCTGGGTTAGTTAGGGTCCAGGTGCTGATTCGATTCCATCGGATCGGCGCGTCCTCGCCTGACTAAGCAGCGGCAGCCGGTGAAAGTGCGAAGGATCTGGTTTCCGTTAACATTTGGTGGGAACATGGCCACGCAGGGCCGTGACCATGGCACCCCGGCACTGAAAGTCCTGACCTACGCCCTGCGGCATTAGCCGGAAAAGGTTTAAGTTGCTGGGTGTTCAACAGAGCATATCGCGATCAAAACAGGCTCTATGCCTACCACTTATCAGTGGTACACTATAGTTAGTCACTTACCAGAACGACCAAGATCTTGCGGTTCGCGACAAGTGACAGTACGAACGATTCACTTTTTCCAACTAGGTTTGTTTCCGGAAGGACCAGGCAATGGCGGAGATTAGCCGAAGAGACCTAGTCCTGCTGTTGGTGGGACTTGATAAGAACGGACACGCGGCCGATACAGTCGGTGGAATCACTAGACTACAGAAGTTCCTTTTCCTGCTGGAAAAGGAGGCAGGACTCACTCCCAAGGGGAACGGGTTTGAATTCCAAGCCTATAAGGCCGGACCCTACTCATCTAAACTCTACGATGACTTGGAATTCCTTGAGAACCTAGACTTGCTCTGGAGTGAAGTTGAAGGCGAAATGACGGAGGCCGAAGCAACTGAAGTTGATATGCTCGATTTCGATGATTTAATAAATGGCGACGATGGCGATCAGGCAAAGACAGCGGACTCATATGAAGAACGCAAGTATTCGATTACCGACGATGGGAAAAAGAGAATTGAAGAACTAATACATAGCGGGGAGTTTGAACCTGTAGCTGAGGCAGTACGAAAGATTAAATCCAAATTTGGCAATCACTCACTTAATGACCTTCTTTACTATGTCTATACTAAATTCCCAGAAATGACGACTGAGTCCGAGATCAAAGAGAAGGTATTGAGGCAGCGTAGGCGATCAATTTGAGACTTGGAACCGGTGACTGACTTCTTGCTTCTAATTCACGGATCTGTTCTCGCCGTAGCAATCGCTGAATTCATACGATGCAGCGATAAGTGTGAAGCTGTCATGGCTGTACACTCTCAATCGGCAAAGACCTCTCAAGAGTTGCGATTGCGGATTGCTAAAGAACTCCGGCGTCAATTGCGTCCAGTTTTCAAGGACCGCGAAGTCATTAGGATTACCCAACTACTGGACACAAATGGCGATCCCTGGGAGACCACTACTGGCGATCCGGAGCAAACAGAGGCATTTCAGGATGCGATTTCCGACTTTATCCACGGACAGATTGAGCCGCTTTCGGACTATCTTGTCCTAAGAGCATCTTACAGCCGTTGGACCACATGCACGCAGATATTGGGATACCTTGCGTTGGGTGTGCTTATCTTCCAGTCCATTGTTTTCCTTGGCCTGGGCGGGGCGACCAAGATATTGACGATGACACCAACGGCGGTTTGGGCTAGTGTCACCCTAGTCCCTACAATAGTGGCCGCAATCGCATATTTCGTCTTGGGCGGAGTTCGATTCTGGTCGAGCAACACTTTGATAGCAATCGCCCGAAAATATGACTAGATTCCGCTGGGAGCGCGAACTAATTGACCCGGTATCACTTTATTTAAGACGACGTGGTTTCCGGGAGATTGGCAATGAAGTACCATTCTATGAGTACAAAATTGATCTATATGGATATTCGCCTAAAGCTTCGTTATCAATTGCCCTAGAGCTAAAGCTGACGAACTGGCGAAAGGCTTTACATCAGACTCTTATCTATCAGCTAACCGCTGACTGGGTATTTGCAGCTTTTCCAGCCTATACGGTGAAGAAAGATGTCATTAGTCAATTTAGCGAGGTCGGCGTTGGGCTTATCTCGGTAAACATCGATGGAAGCTGCCGACAGATCCTAAAGCCGCAGCCATCAACTAACGTCCGTGATTGGTATCGATCTCACCTCGTTTCCTTTATCACTACTGACGAATCATGCCAGACGAGCAGCCCCAGGTTTTCATAAGACTTGGAACCCACGCAGAGAAGGACTACCTACAAAAGACAATTCGGCTGCTTGATGGTTTTATGGTTGCGGCCAACCTTCTCGAAGCAACGCCCGGTGCAACATCTAGTTTGATCCTAAAGTTTGGCGGCAAGAAGATTGCCAAGCCGTACTTCCTGGACCCAATGACATATGCATACGGGATGAATCTCAGCTACTTGAAATCAGAGCAAACCGTCAAGACTAATGGCGGCAAGAAGACAATCTTTGCCCCAAAGCGGTCCTACGCTCAGCTTGCCTTGCAATTCGGCGGTCTATTTGAGGAAGCAATTCAGAGAGACAGCCGATTAACCCCCGTCGATTTTCAATCTAGCACGGCCGTTGAAAAAACCTGCCAGTCAGTAGCAAGGTACCAGCTAACACGCCCCAGTTCGGAACTGGCAATGGACGAGGAATCCGCGCCATTTTCCGACAGCCTTCCCAATCCCTACGCCGTTATGGCCCCTTACTTTTTCGTCGACAACGATTACTTCGATGACTGGCTAAACCTTTTCATTTCACTATCTGAAGCCACAGCGAATCTGGAGCTGGACGCTCCTGTTCACGCTGTTCTCTGCGCTGATGTGAGCTTTTTGGATAACCAGACTGCGATTGACTTCGTCGTTGATAGACTTCCGGGTACCGGAGTAGATGGGGTCTGGCTTTGGTTTAGCACCCTGGACGAACACTCTGCATCCGTCAAGCGACTACGAAAGCTTCGACACCTTACAGAGGCGTTGTCTGAGCACTTGTATGTCTACAATATGCACGGGGGCTACTACAGTCTGTCTCTATGCAGACTGGGAATGACTGGAATTGCGCACGGTGTCGGGTATGGCGAACACAAAGACATTGCCCCTGTTCAAGGGCAATCAACACCAACGGTAAGATACTACCTGCCTGCCGTACACAAGCGTTTGGGCGTTCCGGATATTGAACGGGCGTTTCTAAACCTGAATATCACGAGCCCTGAGGACTTCTTCGAGAAAATATGTGACTGCACAATTTGCAAAGGTGTCCTGAAAGATGGGATTCAAAAGTTTGGCTCATTTGGTGAACTTGACTACGCCTCTGCCAAGTCAAAACGCCGATCTCAGACCGCCGCAGCCGCAAAGCTTTGCCGATTTCATTTCCTGATCAATCGAATAAAAGAACGCAACGCGATTACAACCAAGTCAGTCCTGGATATCCGGGCAGACTTCAAAGCCAAGTGGGATGTATGGTCTAAAGAACAATCGGTGGCGAACAATGCCGATCACTTACCCCGATGGCGAAAAGCACTATCAGAACCAGACGACGGTGAGATCGAGTTCTGAGTAAGATTGCCTTTAAAATGGCGGCCGGATGGCACTGGAAAACAATTCTAAGGTGTGCCACTGCCGCCCCCGGCAGTGTGAAGTACATTTCGGGTTACTACACGCCTTCCTTTTTGACTCCAGAAGTGTGCAACCATTTAGATCAGTCAGTCCCAGGAACGTGTCTATCGGATCGGGCCGGGGTGCCATGGCCACGGCTTTGCGTGGCCATGATTTCGGATGACGTTTCGTCGATCACCAGACATCCGTAGAGATGAAATCGCCTGGGTTAGTTAGGGTCCAGACGCTGATTCGATTCCATCGGATCGGTGCATCCTCGCCCGACTGAGCAGCGGCAGGCGGTGAAAGTACGAAGGATCTGGTTTCCGTTAACATTTGGCGGGAACATGGCCACGCAGGGCCGTGGCCACGGCACCCGGCTACAGCACCTTAGAATTCCGGAGAAAAAGTAATCGTACACCAAGTGTTAACAGGAGGTACTAAACGATGGAGGCGCGATACACCTTGCGTTCCAAATTGATATTCATTGCAGCGGTCTTTCTCACATTTCCCTTGATTACTTTGGTGGTCATGCTGTACCAGCGAGCAAAAGAGGATCCTGGAATAGAAGTTAGGATGGACATGCCATTGCGAATCCCTCCTTCTAGCAAACCACCGGACAAGAAAAGGTGACAAGGAAAAGGTGACAAGGAAAAGGTGTCAGGACTGGCTCTGTAGAAAACTCAAGCCCACCAGAGAATCATAACATTGTGCGTGAGCACCATCAGGTACAGTTCTTTGTTTCGGCTGCCTTCCGTTTTGCCTCGGCAGAAGTTGCCTTGCCTACGTTTTAACATGCTCATCACGGTTTCAACCTGGCTCCGTTGGCGGTAACGCGTTCGGTCGAAGCGAAGTTGCATCAGTCTGCGGTATCGACCACTCGCCGGCTTGTCGGTCGGGCGACCATGCTTCGCCGGGGTGATCGTTCGTAGCGATAACTTGTCGCGGGCGAACTGGTGATTCGGTTCGCTGTCGTAACCGGCGTCGGCCAGAATGCGATGTGGGCGAACTCGCTTGGATGCCTGATCGATCAGCCCGCGAAATTCGTCGACGTCCGGCCGCGGCCCGATGCCGACACGCAACGACAAGATGAAGTGCGACGCAACATCGATCACCACGCCCAGCTTGGGATAACGCCGGTAGCCGGGGTGCCATGGCCACGGCTACTCAACTTCTTCCAATGTCGCGAAATAAGAGTCATCGCGAGAATTAAAAATTGATCTCAACTGCGACCGCGATAAAAACTCTCGGATAAAGGCCAAACTGGTTTGAACAGCCCAGGTCACACACGAATGGGACATACATCCCTGCGGTACGAGGTTTTCTGTTCTGGTAAAAAAGCGATTAGGCGTAAACTTGTGAAGAAGTTCATCGGTTGGCTGATTTGCTTCATTATCGTTTATTGGCCGGAAATGAACAAACACGTTTCTCAAGTCAATCAAGGCCTTCGTGTTTTGATAGATACTTTCCCCTCGTGGCATCTCGTTTTTTTCCAGAAGCAAGAGGGCAAGCTGATATTTATCGAGAGTTGGCTTTTTCTCCCATACCTCCCAAATCTTGCGGAATGCTCCATCTGAGAGGCTACACCCGAATTTCGGTGTGTCCTCTAGAACTTCGTTTAGGTTGGCCTCGATTGACGCCACCGAAAGCTGAATTCCGGCAACCGCGTATGCTTCAATTTCATGGTAACGAGAAGCGGCAAAATCTGCGTTTACTGTTTCTCTCTCGATTTGTTGGCAAAGACGTGCAAACCTTGCCGCGTGTTGAAGATTGCGAACAGCCATTCGGGACTGCTGCACAATTCCAGTTACATGCATCATTTTTTTGATCCCGTAACGATTCCAGAGTGTCACAGTTAGGCATTCGAAGTCATGATTTCGGATGGAGTTTCGTCGATCACCAGACATCCGTAGTGATGAAATCGTCTGCGTTAGTTAGGGTCCAGACGCTGATTCGACTCCATCGGATCGGTGCATCCTCGCCTGACTGAGCCGGGGTGCCATGGCCACGGCTTTGCGTGGCCATGATTCCGCGCGAAGTTTATTGCCAAACGAAAGCGGAAGCAAGATCCATCGTGCATGGCGAATTCTCATCGCAAACCAATTCGGCGACTCGCCACGCAAGCATGGCCCCCGTTATTCGACGCTCTGAATAGTCGCAATTAAGTCATCAGGTTTTAATGTACTTCCCAGCTGCGCACGTTGCTTAATGCGTCCAGATATGGGTGAGTCCATTTCCAATATAAAATCGTATTCATTATCCGGTGTTGTATTGAATACCTGGATTATGTGCAATTCGCAAATCGGATCACCTTCTTGAACGTAAGTTCCATCAGAAACTATCCATCGAACTAACTCTATTACTTCAGCTGCAATGTATGGAATTAGAACGTCGGTCACGTTTAGTTCCTTGGGACAAGAAACGGGGACGGAGGCGAATGGCACTGTCGAAATTGCCGGGGTGCCATGGCCACGGCCCTGCGTGGCCATGTTTCCGCGCGAAGTTTATTGCCAAACGAAAGCGGAAGCTAGATCCATCGTGCATGACGAATTCTCATCGCAAACCAATTCGGCGACTCGCCACGCAAGGCCGTGGCCATGGCACCCTGACTAGCTGGCACTCAGCATCATCCTGGCGAAATCTAATAGTTCCGATCCATTCATGTTGGCATCGGGCAGTGGAACGTACGCTTTGCTTTCGTCGACGACTCGGATCTTCTTCCCGCGCAGGCGGGCTAACTGGGCGATGCGTGAAGCGTTCGTGTAGACCAAAACGAGAAACGTTTGGTCGACCTCTTCTTCGATGTAGATTGACGAGACCTGCCAGAAGGCGGCGTCTAGTTTTAAGGTGACCAGCCGCAATAGGTCTTCGACTTCTGGTGGTGCCGTTCCGAATCGATCTCGCAGTTCGTCCTGGATCTGCTGAAGATCCTCGTCGGAGGCGATGCGGGTCATCCGTCGGTACAGGTCGATCTTTTGCCGCATGTCGCCGACGTATTCGTCCGGCAAATAGGCCTCGATCGGCAGATCGATATCGACGTCGATCGTCATCTTGGGTGGCATTTTCTGGAGCCTGCGGACGGCACTTTCCAGAAGCTGGCAGTACAGCTCGTAGCCTACCGTGGCGATATGGCCGCTTTGCTGGGTCCCCAGAATGTTGCCAGCGCCGCGGATTTCCAGGTCGCGCATCGAGATCGCGAAGCCTGCGCCCATGTGGCTGAACTCTTCGATCGCATGTAGCCGCTTACTGGCAATCGGCGTCAAATGTTTGCCAGGCTCCAACAGCAAATAGCAGTACCCGCGATGATGCGACCTGCCGACACGGCCGCGCAGCTGATGCAGATCGGCCAGGCCGTATCGATCGGCCTCGTCGACGAAGATGGTGTTCGCGTTGGGAATATCGAGCCCGCTCTC
The DNA here is from genome assembly GCA_016124445.1 of bacterium. GTDB lineage: Bacteria > Planctomycetota > Planctomycetia > Pirellulales > Pirellulaceae > Bremerella. The sequence continues at coordinate 3,578 of WGNR01000023.1, read as the reverse complement.
GATGATTGTGGTGGCCAGCAGCACGTCGAACTTGCCATCGATGAAATCGACCATGACTTGTTCGAGTGCCCCTTCGGCCATTTGCCCATGACCGATGCCGACCTTCGCTTCGGGCACAATGCGCTGCAGTTTGGCTGCCACTAGCTGGATGTCCTGGACGCGGTTATGGACGAAGTAGACCTGTCCGCCTCGGTTCAATTCCCGCAACACGGCATGTCGAATTAATTCGTCGCTCCAACGGGACACTTTGGTTTCTACCGCGATCCGATCCTTCGGCGCGGTCTCGAGATTGCTGATATCACGGACGCCAACCAGCGACATGTGCAGCGTCCGAGGGATCGGCGTCGCGGTCATCGTCAGCACGTCGACGGTCGTACGCAGTTGCTTCAAGCGTTCTTTAACTTCGACACCGAAGCGTTGTTCCTCGTCGATCACCACGACGCCTAGATTCTGGAACTTCACATCTTGTGATGCCAATCGATGCGTACCGACGACGATGTCGACGGTTCCCTCTTTGAGCCCTTTGACGACTTCGCGTTGTTCTTTCGGCGTTCCGAAGCGACTCAAGCGAGCGATCGTGAAGGGGAACTCGGCCATGCGTTCGCGAAACGTCTTGTAATGCTGCTCGGCCAGAATGGTTGTCGGTACCAGCACGGCGACCTGAAAACCGTTGTCCACCGCTTTGAACGCGGCCCGCATGGCGACTTCGGTCTTGCCGAAGCCAACGTCACCGCAAAGGAGACGATCCATGGGCCGCGGCTGCTGCATGTCTCCTTTGATGGACGAAATTGCGATGAGCTGATCATCCGTTTCCTGGTAGGGAAAGGACGAATCGAACTCGTACTGCCAACGGGTATCTTCGGCGAACGCGATCCCAGGTCGGCTCTGCCGTTCGGCTTGAACGTGTAGCAGATCGGCAGCCAGGTCTTTGACCGCCTTCTCGACGTTTTCCTTCTGCTTCTTCCAGAGCACGCCGCCGATCTTCGCCAGCGGCGGCCTTGTTTTGCTGCCGCCGACATACTTCTGCACCAGGTCAATCTTCGACGCAGGCACAAAGATCTTGGTCTCGCCATGAAATTCGAGCACGAGATGCTCTTCGGCGCTGCCTTGCTTATCGATCAGCCGCAGTCCGCGGTACCGGCCGATGCCGTGGCCCAGGTGAACGACCAGGTCACCTTTCTTGAGATCGAGAAAGCTATCGATAACCTTGCCGAGGCGGCGCGTTTTGGTGCGATGAACGGAGGGACGATGGAAGATTTCGTTCCCACTGACCAGCACCAGGTTGGCTTCGCGATACCGGAAGCCTTGTCGCAATTGCCCCAGAACATAGCTTAGCCGCCCTGACTTGGCGACCTGGGTCGAGTCGAGGACCTCGTGCAGACGCTCGATCTCCGCTTCGGTTTGACAGACCAGGACCACGTCAAGACTTTGGCTGACCATGTCCAATTCTCCCCGGACACGATCGACATCGCCGCTGAACTGCTCGACCGATTCGAAGTTCAGCTGGGCCGTTGTTTGGAACGAACCGCTCGAGATGCCAGCGACCGAAAGCTTTCGAAAGCGATCGAGCCGGGCGATGGTCTCGGCGAATTCAAACGCGTCGCGGACGTCGTCGACATGTTTGAGATAGTCGCCAGCGGTTTGCTTCATCTGATCGGGCTCGATCAGCAGGAACAAGGCATCCTTGGGCAGGTAATCGATGAAACTGCCTTGGTAATCGCGGGAATGACGCAGGGCAGTGATATCGATCGACGGCAGCGACTCGACGCTCCGCTGCGTTTCGACATCGATTTCGCGAATCGATTCGACCTCGTCGCCGAACAGCTCGATTCTTACCGGGCCGTTCCAGTCTGGCGCAAAAATGTCAAGGATGCCACCTCGCAGAGAAAACTCGCCAGGCAGTTCGACGGCACTGGTGGAATGGTATTTGTGGGTTAAAAGCCATTTCGCCAGGTCTTCGGCGATGAGCTGCTTGCCGACTTGCAAGCGACGGCTGTTGGCAGTGATGTTCTCTTTGCCAGGCACCGGCTGGATGAGGCTTTCGATCGAAGTGACCAGCAGCGACGGGCAAGAGCCGTAAACCAGTTGCTTCAAGATCCGCAGGCGAGCAGCGTAGATTTCGTCGTGCAGGCGGCGTTCGTCGGGCGAAGATTCCCAGGCCGGGAAGGTGGCAAAATGGCCGTCGGTAAATAGCGGCAGGGTGTCTTCGAGCTTTTCGCTATCCGACAGGTGCGGTGCCACCAAAATCACGTGAGAAGCGGTCTCACGAAGCAGCGTCGCCGCAATCAGCGCGCAAGCCGACCCCCAAACCCCTTCCAGTGTGCCATCCTGCCCTTGCTTCAGGGCGTTGAGCAACTTCTGAAACGATTCGTTCTGCTCAAGACATTGCGGCAGGCTTTTGAGCATCGCTGCCGCCTGTTGGGATGTCGCAACGCTCATTTTTTGGTAGCCGTGAATTCTAGGACGAATGCTAGAATCGAGCCATGCCGACGGGGCTCGATTTTTCTTGCAAATAGAAATGCGTCCGAAAACAACTCATGACGGAAAGGATCAACTCATGAGATTTCGTCTACTTTTACCACTTGTTCTCCTCGGTTTTTCCACCGGAGTTTCGATGTCGGACGAACTGCCCGGATGGGGAACCACTATCGACCCAGTGGGAAATTGCCCGGCAGATTTCGACGAGTCAGGCTTGGTCCTTACCGTTCCTGGTGGCCTGCATGACATGAATCCTTGGCTCGGCTCCACCCACGCTCCGCGAATCTTGAATCCTGTCTCGGGCGACTTCTTGTTTGAAGTCCGCGTATCCGACATTGCCCGGCCAGAACCCAAATCAGGGGTCCAAGGACATCAAGCCTATGTTGCAGCAGGCATCCTGCTATGGGGCGACGAGGACAATTTGCTCCGCTGGACTCGTTCCGCCAGCGGCGACAGGGGGGTGATCTATCTGAGCTGCGAGCAATACGAGAACAAAAAGATTGTCGGTGCAGGAAATTTTCCCCTGGAAGACAAGCCAATCTGGCTTCGCCTGGAACGAAGAGGTGACCGCCTGATTCTTTCGGCGACCTACGACAAATCAGGCTGGCGAACCCTACTCGAACGTCGGTGCAAGTACCCAGCCGACATGAAGGTTGGCGTGTTTGGCCTGAACGTAACCAAACGGGACGTCGAGTTCCGTTTCGAAGACTCCTATTTGCTTGGCAAGGCACCCAGTGACAAGCATTAACCCTGGTTTGTCATTCGGATTCCGAGAAACACCTCAAAGCGACAAAAGACACAACCTTTTGCTGTGTATCACCTTAGGGTCCGCGATCAAAAATTGTGGCCAGATTTCCACCACCCCCGTTTGACAACCTCTGGCCGAGAGTGCTAAATTGCGTCCTTCCACTTGAGGTTAATTCCTCGTTAGGGAAACGTCACTTCCGAGCGAAGTGAGTATGTTCTTTGACAATTTGGTTGGTAGATGGCATTTGCGTGACAAAGCAGGTGCTTGAATGGTTGGTTTGCCTTCGGGTTGGCCAACGTTCAAGGATGGCTTTGTTGCGGCATAAACGATGCAATTTCAAAGAGTTAAGGTT
>WGNR01000010.1 GCA_016124445.1 bacterium | reverse complement strand
CGGCAAGCTCATCGACGTCCAGAACCCTCGGATCCGATTCCGCACGGACGTGACGGCTTTGAATCGCGGATTCTTCGTATCGAGCAGCTTCTTGCCTGCGCTCAGGAACTCGCCCTGGGCATCGAACGATTCGGCTGCCTGCTCTCGCTGCTCGCGGGTCAACGATTTACGAGTGCCTAGCCAAGTAAAGCTCACCCGGGTCGCGCACATCGTTGATCGAAGTCGCCCCGAAGGACTGCGACGATCGGTTGCCTGATCAAGCGTTGCTGCTGTCATAAATACCTCGCATGGGTTGATGATTTGAATTGGAGTCAATTGGCTTCGGGATTCTGTGGCAGACGCCGACGAACCTTTCGCGATGGTGACGTCGTACCTTTGAAGACGCCGCCCGATTCCGCGGAAAGACAACGGCCGCTGGCCCAGCCGCGAAGGCGTTCGACTGACTCGGCCGAAGTCACGGCGACCGGAACCACGTTTTTCGCTGCATCGACCAGGGACACATCAAGTAGCGCTGCCAGGCGACAGCAAGCGCGAATCTCGGCCCCGGTCCACTTGTCGTCGCTGGGTAGGTTCTGGGAACCATCCAAGCCAAAACGTTCCAGGTACATTTGCCAGATGGCTTGCTTTTGCGACTTGCCTGGCAGATCGAGAAAGAAGATGGCATCGAAGCGCTCAGCCCGAGTCAGTTCTGGTGGCAGCTTTGAGACATCGTTGCTCGTGCAGATCACAAAGACATCCGACTCGTGATCGGCTAGCCAGGTCAGCAGTGTGCCTAGCATCCGCCCGGAAACACCACTATCGGTCTGCCCCGATCCCGCCGTGCCGCTGAGTGCTTTTTCGAGTTCGTCGATGAACAGCACGGCAGGCTGCATGGCGTCGATGATTTTCAGGGCACGCCTGGTTCGCTCCTCCGTTTGCCCGACGATACCGCCCATGAGCGCCCCGACGTCGAGTGTCAATGTTGGTCGTCCCACCTCGCGACCAAGGGCTTTCGCGAACGCCGACTTGCCTGTGCCTGGGACACCCAGCAGCAATACGCCTTTCGGTTTGACGATGCGATTGGAATTAGGCCTCAATGCCTGAAAGCAGAACTGCTTCAGTGATGCGAGGCCCCCCAGTTCGCTAAACGATTCGCCACCCCGATGCAGCGATAACAGACCGCTCTTAAGAAGCGTTTGCGACTTGAGCTGCCAGATAGCCGACGGTTCGATGCGACCATGACGCACCAAAGACAATGCGAACGCGTTCTCCGCTTCGTACCGGCTCAGTCCGCACGCGGCGTCGAGAATTCGTTCCCGCTCGTGCTCCTCCGGGAATTCCTCCTCCGCGGCGATGGCGGTGGCGATCTCTTCCAGTTGTTCGCGGGACGGCAGTTCATGTTCAACGACCGTGAATACGCGTTCCAGTTCGACCGGTAACTGGACGACCGGAGCCAAGATCACCAAGAACCGCTGATGGACTTTGCCTTGCGATACCTGGTGGAGAATGGCCTGGACCACTTCGGCCGAGCCGAGGAACCGATGCAGATTGGTCATGATCTGTATCGTTGGTTGGCCAGTGCTGGGTACCGAACTCAAATGCCGCACCGCGGCCAGAGGATCGATGGCACTTGGTTCTGTCGGGTTCGATGCCGAGCCGCGAAGCCCGACATCGATATCCCATTGATTCCAATGCCACTCTTGGCCGTGGCAAAGTTGAGCGAGTTCCGCGATCGCATCGTCCGGTTCGCAGGACCGAATCCAGATGCCACTGAAGCCCGCCCTCACAAGTTCTTGCATTTCATCTGCTAGGCGCATACGGATTCCTTGTGAATGATTTAAGTGTTGAAATGACTCGCGAGAGCGAACCTTAGACAGAGTGGGCCAGTTGCCCGATCGTGGTCAGCCAGTTGGCGATTTCCGCAGCCGGATCGCGCTCTGCAATCAGGTCGGCCGTCATTTGGGCAGCAACCTGGGTGTTGAGCCAACGTTTGGCGCGGCTGGTCAGACGGTTCTGAGAGCGGCGTGACAACAGCTCCCATGGGCGATCGTTTGGGCCGTTCTCGTACAGAGCCTTGGCGACAAGCATCCCAACCGGTTCAAAATCGCCAAACTCGACCTCGATGCTAGCGACCTGGCGAATGACCTCGGGATGAAGATAATTCTCCAGGCTGCGTTTGGTGGTTAGAACTGCGCGGCAACGAGGCCGCGCGTTAATCGCCTCGACCAGTTTCTGACGCTGCTCGGTCTCGGGAGGCACCTCGTGGTCGAGCAGAAAGAACTCAGGCTTCCCCAGCGATGCAAATCGATAGGTCCAGGTCGGCAGGTTACTTCCGCCGAAGGGCACAAAAACGAGTTCGCTCTGAAGTTCCATCTCGGCCAGATTCGGCAAGCCGCGATCATGGTCGTGGAGCGTCAACGATATCCGGCGGAGAAACTCGATGTCGTTGTTGCCTTCGACAATGACCAGGAGCCGTGCCAGGCCAACCGCTCCCTGGGTGTTTGCAAGTGATGAATGATCCATAGGCAGTTATTCCTTCTGCTCGAGGTGGTTTTGCTGAACGACGCTGGTGCTGTGGTATTCCGCGGTCAGCGATTCCGAGGTCGTTTGACCCAGGGCAGTCTCCAGGAAACGACTCGCTTCGCGGCATTCAGTTCCCTGAAAGCCGCGCGTCTCCAGCCTGGTCTGGCCCGTGGGACTGACGATGATTTCGATCGTTTTCAATTCTCGACTCCTACCTGAATGGTCAATTTGATACTGCCATCGGGCAGCGACTGTTCGACCGTCGTATGCCCCTGCTTGCGGGCCTCGATCGTGGCCCGTTCGACGGCATACCGCTGCAGAAACTGATCGAGCTCCTGCTGGTCGCCCCAGCGGCCGCCGTAGTTGTCGAAGTCGAGCCGACCGGTCTGGACGTCGGCCACGACCGGGTAGCGCCAGTCACGCAGCTGAATCGCCCAGCCCCGTTTGACTTCGCTGAACAGACGAACCTCCCCGAAGGTCGGCTCTGGCAATTGAAGTCGGCTGGCCGCCTGGCGCATGGCCACGACGTCGCGGACTTCGGTTTTGATAGTGACGGTGTGTGACATAGGTCCTCCTGTTGGGAATGAGTCGGAATGTTTGGGTTTCGATCGATAAGGATCCCCTCAAGTATCTTGACGCGTTTTCGGCGGATATTTAGGTCGTTGGTAGATTGCACCCATCCAAGGCTTAAGCACTAGTCGCGTTTTCGACGTGACTTCCTCTGATCTTCAAACCTTGCTGTGTGTTCACGCTGGGTGTCCACCAGCTCTTGCTCAGATTGAAGTCGTCGCACAATTTGTTCTGCGACAAGTCGAAGTAATCGTCGAATGGCTTCACGTTGACTCGGAGAGGATTGTGGTTTGTCGTGATTCATAAAAGTCCTTATGGATAGTTTTGGTAGGAAGCGATTCAGAATTCGCGTTTCAGAACCCAGATTCGATGCAGAGTGGAATGATTTCGAGAAGAGATCAAGAAACAAAAAAACCCTGCTAGATATACTGCAGGGCTTTTTTAATCTACTCGATTCAGTTTTATCTAAATGTCACCGGCACGATCGAGCGGATCGAACTTATAGCGATCATTGAGATGACGCCGGAGTTTGGTAACGTCGTCCGGTGGTTCAGTAAGAGGAATAAAAGGATCGGAAATTCCCAACTGATCCATCATTCGTTGCAACTTCATCGCCTTTTGCGCCGCAGTTTCCGTAATGCCGACAACTTCGGCAGCATACTTGATCGAGAAGTTTTTACCTGTAGCAGGATTGATCGAAGACGTTAATCTAACAATCTCCTCACGGAATTTGACTCGCTGAGAAGGCTCAAATAGGTCGACATGAAGAATCTTTTCAAGCGAGTCACCGAGCATGCTACGAGCGTCCCTCGAAGGTAGAAACTCAGCCATTCGCAGTCGAAACTTTGATTTGAGGACGAGTTTCCCACCAAGGCAGTCTCGGTAAGGAAACACTACGATCTTTGGAATCAGTTGCCGCATCAGATGGGCGAACTCAAAACTCTCCAAGGCAAGTTTTGCGAATTCCTCACGAGCCAGACGGCGTAGCTCAACGGCCGATGGCAAGACAATATCGCTGCTTGGCCGCTTTTCCAACGAGTCTCGCTCCATCAGGATTTGATTCTTTCTTTGTTCCAGGCGAATCAATTCGGTTCGGAGTGAGTCCCCCGTCACACCTTCACGGATGAACTTCAGAACGTTCTCAAGTTCCTGGTCAACCCGATCAGCTTCAGCAGACAATCGGGCAAACTTGGCTTCGCTTTCTCCCCACTTCCGATTGGCCTGTTCCTCAACCAAATTGGTAAACTCAGTATCGAAACCTTCCAAGTTCTCAAATGCACCGTGTACTGCCGTGGAGATGTTTTGGGCCGCAAGCGGACCATCAACCGTGATGCCATTCCAGCAACGATGCTCCCGGGCACCATTACACATCAAATGATCTGTCTGCCCATGACCGCCGTAAACATAAGGTCGGCCACAGATACCACACTCGATGATCTGTCCTGGGAAACGAGTTCGCTTTTTGGGACGGTTCTTGAGCGGATCCTGCTTTTCCTTTTTACCGCGGGAGTATTTCTCGTTTTTGGCAGTTAACATGCGGATGATGCGATCGTAGTAGTCCACGTCAAAGAATGCCAAGTGAGGGCACTCGCGTTGCAATAGCTCCTCGGGAGGAGCCTTGATCGTTTGGTACCTTCCAGTCTTGTTTGTCCGCTTCGACTTGCACCGATTCCGTTGCCGGATACCTTTCAAAATCGGATTGAAAGTCGTCTCCTTGACCAGTTTGCCGGTCCAATTTTCACTCCGCGCCGCCGGCCCCGTAGGTATCCCAAGCTCATTCAACCAGTCGGCAATCGCCGCGTACGGCTCGCCCATCTCCAGCTTTTCAAACCACTCCTTAAAGATTGGTTCAGCAGCAGGATCTTTCATCAAATCAGTATCCGACTTACAGCCCTCCGGCTTAATGTAGCCAAAGATTTGCAGCTGAATGATGCCACCTTGGCTAAACCGGTTCCTCAAAGACCTGCGGATTCGATGCGAAACATCACGATTATGAGTCTCATGATGCATCACGGCGAAGAAGGAGTGAAGTCGCCAATCATCCTGTCCAGTGTCGACGCGATCGTTGATCGCAATCAACCGGGTTTCGCTGTCCTCGCAATCTTCACAAAAGATCACGGCGTGGACTCTTCGTACGATTCGGCCTAAATCCTCCGCAATGACGAGGTCGTATTCACGACTATTCACCCTTTCTGTCGCTTCCAGAAAATCATTGCGTTCCAGACACTCTCCGCTCCCGCGTCCGGCAATCACGTCCATCTCAAATGGCAAAGAGTAGTGACTGCGAATCCACTCGCGGTAGTACGCCTCTTGGTCTTCTAAGCTCAATTCATCCTGATTGGGGGTGCTGATCCGGCAGATTGCCAGAACCTTTAACGTGCGCCCACGCAGAGCCATGAGTGGCGGGTGCAGCGGGATGTAATTGGGGTTCGGATTCATTTCCGACTCTCCTGGACCGGATGTTAAAAGGTCCAACGGAGAGAGTGCAGGGAGAATTGTCGCAACCCGTATCACAGATCGACGATTTCCTCGCCGATCGCGAAGAACGTATCTGCTGTAAATTCATAGGTTTGCGACAAAACGAGCCCAAGTAGGCCCGTTCCTGCAAAGTCGTTAGGAAATGTCAATCGCCGGTCACCCCGACTTGCTACATGAATGCAATGTGACCGCAACGTGAGTGCAACACTTCTGCAGCACGCGATCAGACGCCCGATTGACCTGCCACCTGTGCGACGGCAGTGAGTGCGGCAATGTCTTGGCGTGGTGGAGTCCCAAAGAGGCGACGGTATTCGCGGCTGAATTGGGATGGGCTTTCGTAACCCACTCGGAATGCTGCCTCGGCAGCATCACACCCCTGGCCCAGCATGAGCCGGCGAGCCTCCTGAAGTCGCAGTTGCTTCTGGTACTGCAACGGTGTCAGGGCCGTGACGCCCTTAAAGTGCGCGTGAAATGCCGACGCACTCATTCCTGCTTGTTTTGCAAGAGACTCGACACGTAGCGGATCAGCGAAGTGCTCTTTGAGCCACCGAACTGCCTTGGTAATCCGTTGCGCCGGACCACCAGTCGAAACGATTTGCCGCAGACGTAACCCATGCGGTCCGTTGAGTACGCGGTAGGTGATTTCGCGGAGCACGAGCGGTCCCAATGGCTGAATATCCTGCGGGGTTTCGAGAAGAGTGACAAGGCGGCCGATAGCGTCAAGAAGGGACGGTTCAGCCGGGGTCAATGTAATCGCTCGTTCGGGCGCACCAGGCGACCGACCAGCGATCCCATCAGCGAGAAGATCGCCGACCACAGCAAGATCGAGCGAGATGCGAATCCCAAGGTAGGGGTGATCCGGTGATGCTTCAACAACTCGAGCGGCCACGGGGAGATCAACCGACACAAGAAGTGATTGGGCCGGATTGAGTTGAAACGCTTCCTCCGCGAGAAGCACTTCCTTCGCACCTTGAACCACGATGCAGAGGCATGGCTCGTACACAAGCGCCACGAGATCGGTCGGCGCGGAGAATCGAGACAGGCTGAGTTCAGGAACCGCCGTGTCGTACACTCCGTCCGCAACCGTCTGCCGCTCGACGGAGAAAACGAGTTTTTTCAGTTCATTCGTTGCCAAGCCTGTTCCTTTCGTTCTGCCCCTGCACTCCTTTCTGTTTACCTGAAATGCGTCCGAAGGTCCACCGAAATATCTGCTCGTCCTGGAGGATTAGGCAAGAACTCAGCATGATCGTTCTACCGGCTTCCCGGCGATTCAGCATAGGATTACCTCGTCGGACATTGCTGATGGATGATCGAGGCTGGCGAAGTAGGCAAGGATGAAAAATCTTGTGGATCACGCCTCTGAAGCATCGTCAGCCCTCAATCCGACCGACAAGACCGATTCAGAGATGAGGCGAAAGAGGCGAACAGAAATGACATTCAAACACGCCAGAGATGGGACGACCACCCAAGGACCAGCGCTCGGTAGTCGCTCGCATCGTCGAAAGTTCCTTGGGATCACCGGGGCGAGCATTCTCTTCCTCCCCACACTTGGACTGGCCGAATCTGACACGCTTTCAACAAGAAAACAGGAGATTCACATGGAAATCACACGTAATGGGACGCAAGCGTCCGCGAAAGGTCCGGCCGATTGGTTCACCGGTACGACCCGCATCGACCCGTTGTTTCCGACACATCAACCGGCACGCGCGGCTGGTGCCAGCGTTACGTTTGAACCGGGAGCACGCACCGCATGGCACACGCACCCTCTTGGCCAGACGCTGATCGTCACGGCTGGTTTCGGCCGAGTCCAACGTTGGGGTGGACCAGTCGAGGAAATCCGTCCGGGAGACGTTGTGTGGATTCCGCCGGGTGAAAAGCACTGGCATGGCGCTGGCCCGACCACGGCCATGACACATATCGCCATCCAGGAAGAACTCGACGGGAAAATGGTCGAGTGGATAGAGCACGTCACGGACGCACAATACGCAGACAAATGAACGCATTGAAACGTCATTCACGCAATATCAATTAGGTAGAAAGGGAAGTCCATCATGTTTAGTCAGAACATTAAAGGAAAAGTCGTCGTCATCACCGGAGCCAGCAGCGGCCTTGGTGAGGCAACCGCCCGGCTTTTGTCGTCTGAAGGAGCAGCCGTTGTCTTGGCAGCTCGGCGGGCTGATCGTATTGAGGCGCTGGCCAAGGAACTCAGCGGCAATGGCGGCAAAGCACTCGCTGTACCCACGGACGTGACCGACCAAAAGCAGGTTCAGGCACTGGTCGATAAGGCCGTTGATGCCTTTGGCCGGATTGATGTCATGCTCAACAATGCCGGCTTGATGCCGCTTGCGCCGCTTGAAGACCTCAAGACCGACGAATGGGATCAAATGATTGACGTTAACCTCAAAGGGGTTCTTAACGGGATCGCCGCCGCGCTTCCCCACATGAAGAAGCAGAAAAGCGGTCATTTCATCAATGTCTCGTCGGTATATGGTCATAAGCTCGGTCCCGCCGCAACGGTGTATTGCGCGACGAAATTCGCCGTACGGGCGCTGTCAGAAGGACTCAGGCAGGAAGTTAAGCCGTACAACATCCGTACGACTGTAATCTCCCCCGGCGCTGTGGCGACCGAACTGCTGGAGCATATCAGCGACGAGAAGATTCAATCGGAAACCAAGAGCTTCGTCAGTCAGATCGCCGTTCCTGCGGAAACGTTTGCCCGGATGGTTGCGTTCGCAATCAATGAACCGGCGAACGTAGATGTCAACGAAATCCTGTTCCGCCCCACCGCTCAGCCAATCTAAGGAAGCACCATGCCCCACGTCATCGTCAAGCTCTGGCCTGGAAAGTCGGATGAACAGAAGCGATTGCTCGCCGAACGCATTACCGAGGATGTGATGGAGGTCTTCCACTATGGAGAGGAATCGATTTCCGTTGCCTTTGAGGAAGTCAAAGCCAACGAATGGCGCGAGAAGGTGTTCGAGCCAGACATCGTCAAGAAGCAGTCGCACCTGTACAAGAAGCCGGGGTATGGCATCGATGATCTATGAAGGTGCATCAGCGTCTATGGAGAACAGAATGAATACGACCTGGCCACAAGAGGAGTTGAATAAGATTGCTGTGACGGATGACCTGCACATTGCCCCGTTTCGGGAAGCCGGGAAAACGTACGGCACGCCGACGTGGATTTGGTCTGTCGTGGTAGGCGACGCACTATATGTGCGTGCCTACAACGGGCAGGACTCAGGCTGGTACAAGGCCGCCATGCGGCAGGAGGCGGGTCGAATCACCGCCGCCGGCATGACCAAGGAAGTCAACTTCGTGCCAGTCGAAGGCACAATCAACGACAACATCGACGATGCTTACCGCAAGAAGTACCACGGCAGCCCGTATCTCAGCGCAATGATCAGTGCTCGCGCCCGGTCCGCGACTGTCGAGGTCAAGCCGCGAGAATAGTGCCTACTCGGAGAGTTTATCGGAAGGAATCGTTGGCGAATCGCATCCGGCAATGAGTCGCAACTGTCAGTCCTCCTTTGGCTTGCAGTTATCCAGTTCGCGGCGCAACCCCGCTCCCCAGCCCCTCACACCCGCCACAATAAGTTCAATAGCCGTCTTGTCATCCCGACTTCGATTTCCTAACGACTGATTCTCTCCACCGGAAGTAACGGCTCCCTGTGGGCGATTACATCGCCATGGGAGTCGTTCCTCGCGGGCGACCAGTTTTCCCGACCTCCTCTCTTTCGCGCTGGGCGTCATCTAATTCGGGATGCAGAACCGTCGAAGGGTTAGCAGCGAAGGTGTGTCTCGAGCAGGTTGAAACTAATGTGAGAGCTACTTTGCAGGTTCCGGTTTCGCTTCCGACTTGCCAGTCTCTTCCTTTTTCGGCGGAGACTCCGCTTCGGCCCACTTCATAACCTTGTGGAACTTCGGAAGATCCCAATCCCACAGGCGGTGAATGTAGGTGAAGTGGTTCTCGTTCCAAACCTTGGCGATCTTGTGGGCAGACTCGTGATCGTCGAGGATTTTAGCGAGGATCAATGCCTGGTTGGTGGCATACATATTAGGCGACCGCTCGCAGATTCCCACCATGCCGCGCATGACTCGCTCTTTATCGAAACCCGCTTCAGAGAAAAAATCGGGCCATCCGTAGTAAATAAAAAAGCCGCGGGACACCTCTGCATACAGAATATCGCCCTCTTTACCGCCAACCTTATCGGCTGCTTGAGCGGTAAGTTTTTCCGATTCGCCTAGTCGGCCTCCCCACCGCGGCAGGCGAGCTACGGCAACATGGGCCCAAAGCGAAACATTGTGGGGACACTCGTCCATGGCCCGTTTGAGATAGGAATCGATTCGTTCGTTTTCCCAATTGCCGTATTGGGCGATGATTGTAACTACCGAATAGGCTTCTGGCGGAACATGGTCTTTTTCCATCAGCGGCTTGAGTGTTTTCCAGGCCTTGGAAATATTAAGATCAAGCAATCGCCAGCCCTCAGCGGTGACTTTGTAAGCGGAAGATGATCCGCGGGCAGCCGTGCCGATATAAACATAAAGCTCCGCCAAGGCAATTCGAAGCACTTCGTTGTCAGGATGTTTCTTGACGATCTCGGCCAGACGCTCGGCGCGCTGCTCCATCGTCTTGGGCTCTCTCCGGTAGTCAATCACGGCCCAAATCAAATCCCAGTAAGCCGTGGCATTGGTCCTTCCACTCCAGCAGTCAACTCTATTCTCCCAACGTTTGCCTAACGCTTGGATCGCGTCATAGCGTTCCAGGTCCATCAAGTCCCAGATCGCATGGGCGGTTTTATAGCGGGGCGTATCGGGATCTCCTCGTAGTTGGAAGACTTGCGTTCGTCCCCCTGGACCGTGCGTGACCAGACGCTGGGCAGCCGGGGATGCCAGGTAAACGTGATACCCATCGTATTCCCAGGGAATCAATGCATTGGGATAAAATTGAACAAAGTAGTTCGGGCGAATCTCAACGGCGTTCCAGGTCGTAAGCCACGTTGTGAAGCGGGTCCCTCGGGGACCCACTGGGGGCTCAAATGCGACATGATTCACGCGCTGGTCGGTCACCATCAAAGCAAGCTCATCGCGCCACGAAAATCCCAACCGAACCGCATTCCCACTATAGATCGCAAAGAAACCAGGGCCACCAACAAGATTGGGCTGGTTGGGATCGGAAACTTCGACGTAGCGATCTTCCGCAGGGGAACCCCACCAAACGTCCAGAGTCTTCTTCTTCGGCCAACCGATCACCGTGGCCCACGAATCTTTGTCGTAGTTGCACATCAAAACGCGGGCATCTTCTGCCAGGGCCGGTTCGGCCTCGTCGCGGATGATCTTGCCATCCAGGCTCGCGATGAAAACTTCCTTGCGAGTTCCCACGGCGTAAATCGATTGGTTGTCTTGCGTGAATCCAAAGTCCGAAATGGTCCACGAGAACTGATCGAACGTTGCGACGAGCGCGCCCGTTTCGAAGTTGTGGACTTCGTCACCGCGTCAGTCACCATCGATTCCACTGTCACCGATTCGACCAATGACCATTCGTGGCGGAACCATCATGGCGATCAAGGCCAGCGACGGAAACGCCTACATTTACGACCCGGACGCCACGGACGGAACCCAGAATCCGGTTGGCATTCTGCCAGTAGCGGAAAGGTGCTGACGTTTGGAAAAGCGATCATCGCACCGGAACATAACACGGACATTCCATACGGCCCGACAGAGAAGATGGTACCGCTTGTCTTCCAGTGCTTCCCGTATCTGAATACTGACTCGACGCCAAAGCTGGTTTGGTTCGAAGAGTCAGCGGCCTAGGAATTGGCCTGATTGAATAGAGGAAGGGTTTCTTTATCATGCCGTTGGAATACATCATCCGCTTCGAGGGTCGCACCAGTCAGGGTGGCGGCCGTTCACCTGTCCCATCTGGCGGAAATGTTCCGTCCTCATCGCCGACAACCACCAAGCCGGAAATTCCCAAGCAGCCAGCGGCAACACCTGGAACGCCAGCCACTAAGGCGGAAATCGAGCAGGCGGTGCAGCGCGCTGCAGAACGCTCGAGTGCGGAGAAGCAAACCGCACCCACATCACCAGTCAACGGCACAGCAGCGTCTACCCAGCAGTCAACGGACCAGGCATCGAGCCAGCCAACGTATGAGAAGGCCGAAAAGCCACAGGTACCGGAAGCCGCAAAGCCCTCGCAACCGCGTCAGCCAGCCGGAGAGGCGACCCTAGACGCGATTCACGCCGCTGTGACTCGCGCTGAGGATCGGAACGCGAAAGCCCGAGAGGCGGAAGCACAGCAAGCAGGCCGAACGGCGACGCCGACGGAAACCAGTAAGCCGATCGAGATCAAGATTCCGGAGCAGCCGACGGCACCGAAGCCGCAAGTCAATCAGCCAACGGCTCAACAGGTTGAGCAGAAGGTTGTTGAAGTGGCTCAGCAGGCCGGGGAAGTCCCCAAGGCTGAGAAGCCTGGCGGAGGTGGAGCCGGTGGAGGTGACAACGAGGAATTCCGCTGGCCGGATGAGAAGGTGACTCAGCCAGGTAGTCCTAGTGCTCCGTCGGTTCTGTCTGGGGCGCTGACGAAGGAGCAATTACAGCAGTTGTTTGGAAAGGCGATTGGTGCTGCTGGGTTGCCAGGCGCTGAGGTGGCTGAAGCATTGACTGGGGCTACCGGTCCGGCTGGAATCGGCCTCGCTGGAATTGGTTTTGCTGCGACTGCAGTCAAGTCGTACTTCGACGACATTTCGAAAATGCGTAACTACTCGCCAGAGATCGCGCGTGTCCAGGCTCAGCTGGATGTCAAGGAACAGATGCGACTGATTGAGCAGGCAGCAAAATATGGTGAGGAAGATGCAAGGAATGCCGAAATAGCTGGAAATATTCAACGAGCTGCAAAGCAGTATTTTGCCAACAGAGTAAGGAGTATTTTAAGCGGTGAATTTATCACTGATGTGAACCCAGTTGAAGGTCTCATGCATTTTATCCGTGATGTCAAAGACGTAATCGATGAGTTCAATCGACAAAGCAAGCCGCTCGTGAATCCATTTGAAGATTTCCTGAAGACTCATGGTCATATGCCTGACCCGCCAATGTTCTCGGCTGCACAAATGGAGTTCGAAGATGGAACCCAGCCACCAGTCATCGGATTACAGCCGTGATCGGTGATACCAGAACAATAGGGATGCAATGATTACAGTGGTCGGGATCGCAAAGATCAAACTGGAAGTAAAGCTATCCCAGAGTATTTGGCCATAAGTGATGACTGTTCCATCGTCGAGGATCACATCATTCATTCGGCTTTCGATAATATGGTCCTCTATTCGAGCCCCATAAGGGGCACTGAAAACGAATGCGGAAGCTAAAAATACAAGAACCACCTCAACGGCAAACCTAATCCATCTCATTTTGCAATTGCCAATCCGTAAGTTGCTAACCTGAAAAAGGTTAAGATAATGCCAACAAACACCACAATCAAGGATTTTGACCTCTCCGGCCAGACAGTGGTTTATGGAAAGGTCCAGATTGGTGGATCTGGAGGTCCTGTCTCGCCGGACATTAAGGTGAAGTCAACGCCTCCTAGCTTTTCGCTCAAGGCAACAAACAATTACGACGAGACTGGCCGGACGGTGGTATCGCATCGAATTCAGATGACTGTTAAGTCGGTCTTTTTCTCTGACGATCAGTTTCTTTCGGCAAAACACCTGGAGTTTATTCGACAGCAATTGCTCGAGCCGCGACAGACGCTGCAGCTGATTGGTACCGGGACCGGATTCGACAACGGTATCGTCGATGTTTCGTGGGGGCCAAAGCCGGTCGACTGCGATATTCAAATGTTTGGCAAGCAGACAGCCACAGTTACTTGGATTGTTGAATTTGATGTGGCGCCCTGTTATCTGTCGTCACGATCGCAACTGAAGGGCCGATTCAAGTCATTCGTATTTGCGCAGTCCTATCAGAATGACGATGAAGGGTTTCTGACCCGAGTTACAAGCGGCTACTGGGAAGTGTCCCCTCAAGCCAGTGGAACATTCCAGATTGCGGACAGTTTTCGCGACCAATTTCTAGTCGAGGTTCCAACTGGATTCCAACGACTTGGCAGCAGCTACAACGAGTCACCTGACAAAACCAGGATGGACTTTGAGATAGTTGATACGCAACTACGAGGCGATGCTTTGCCACCATTTATCACGAAGGGAGATGGATCATTTTCTGTTAATACAGCTGGCCCAGGTTTCGCCAATATGATTGCAGTGCTGAATGCACAATTGACCGTTGCGCCGGGCGTTCCACCGAATTATGCCTATCTACAATTTGTATTAATGGCTCAGCAAAAAATTGAACAGCTATCTTCCAATGGTGATAGCGCAGTTGTGCCAATGGTACTTAGGATACCGCCAGCGCCGCCTGGGCGTGAAGAACTCCCTCACTTTTTCGAAGTAGGGATTGGCTTTCGGCTGCGATACCTCGTCAATCTTGTCGACGATTTCCTCAACGGTTAAATTCTTGTCGATCTTCTTTTCTTCGGCCGGCGACAACGCGGGAACCACAAAGAAAGCCAGCAACGCGGCCACGGAAAATAGAAACCGAGTACCAGCCATTGAATTCTCTCCGGATTAGGGAAGACAAGACCTGCTGGGCGGAGTGGGGATCACCCAACTGGGGCATGATAACACGCGAGAGTCAGGAAGAAAAACAGATTCGTGTTCATCAAGAAAGAGCCAAGATTAGGGACGCTCGTTTCCTGAACCGACGACAACCTTCGCTGCCGTTACAAACGCCGTGCCTTCGGCAGTCACGAGCAGTTCTGCTTTATAGCGGCCTGGCTTTCTTCAGTGGGTAGCTCTCGCAGGAGGGCAAGCAAACGGGAATCGCCGCTGCCCCGAGGTTCCTTCCGGCGGGTCATAAAATTGATGACCAGATTGCGAGCAATCCGAAACAGCCAGCCGCGAAAGCTGCCTGTTTCGCTGTGGGGATCGAATCGCTGGATCGCTCCTTGAACCGCCGTGAAGACTTCCTGGGTCAGATCTTGCGCATCGGCATGCTGCAAGCCATGACGCCGGACCAGTCGATAGACAATCGGTTCGTAGATCGTCACAAACTCTCGCCATGCCAATTGTTGCGACATGTCTTGAATCTGGACGAGCAGCGATTTTCGCGTTTCCGGTCCTTGCACAAGCTTTCTCCTACGCAATTACACACAGCCCGCCCGGCGTTGTTACGCGGTGTAGGAGATTTTAGCCAAGATCGTGGAAGATGAGGTGGAAGTTGGATTTCGAGCGAGGGCGCAGAGCTTCACCGGTTGAGCCTGGGAGACCTAAAGTCGATCCCCAAACCGGCAGTCCAACTGCTCATTAAGATTGTCTTCCATTTCCATGAACGGGGAACAAAACGCCTCCAGGAAATGCTATCAGCCGAAATGGCGAAGCTTGCTGTCCTTTCCAACTCGCCTCGCCACGAAAGCTCGGAGGCCATTGGACGCAGCAGTGAGCTTGTTGCTGCGGTCCCAAGTTCAACATCTCGGATCAGAAACAGGTCAATTCGGTTGACGCAAAAGCTTGTTTAAATTTGCGTCCAACTCTTTGGCCGAGTAGTAGCCAACGATTCGGCCTCGCTCGCGAAGCATGGCCGGATCTGGTTCCAGTATCGAAATGACCGGTCTCGATTTGATCTCGAGTTTCTCGGCAACAAGAGCAGCCGCCTTGTCCGGGATCGAACCATCCACGTTGACCGTCACCAGAACGAAAATGGCATCGTCCGAGTATTTCTGGGTTTCCGGCGCGTAGATCGAACCTCGCATTCGTTTGCAAAAGACGCAAGAATCTCGATCGACCGGGCACAAGTAAACCATCACGATCGGCTTGCCAATCTTGAGAGCTTCCTGATAGGCCGGCTGCAGTTCCGTGCGCCAGTGGATGACCGTTGGTTCCGGTTTTGGCACGGCACTATCGAAAGCAGCCTTGAGATCCCCGTCGAACCAGCGATCCGATTTGGCGGGTTCTTCACTTCGAGCCCCTGCGGTGAATAAAAACAGGAGCAGGCCAGGCAGCAAAAGGGGTCGAATGAAAGCGTGCATTTGATTGACTCCTAAGGAATTGTTGGGACAAAACGTACGTTGGCTTGAAGCGGGATAATGGACGCCTACCCGCACTTGCCCAATTGACGCTGGGCGACCGGCACCAGGAAAGTTGCCAGCAGCAGGGCGACAACAATCAGGCGATAGTGGAGTGTCAGGAACCCCTTGGCCCAAGCTCCAAATGCTTGAAGATTCTGCCAGGCAAACTCGAATGTCGATTTCGGTTGCTCCTGACTTTGCGGAACAAAATGATCCAGGTTCTCGAAAGCCGGGACGGAGCCCTCCTGCTGCAGCTGCTGGTTTTGCCGAGGTTCCTGCGGTGCCGCTTGGACAGAGAACTGCACCAGAGACAGGAAGATCGCGGCAAATATCCCAAGATGAACTAAACGACGCATGGAATCTCTCCCCAAAGGTTTCGCTTCCGGCGGGCAAAACATTCCCGCCTCCATAAAAAAGAGCGAACGCAAGAAGAAATTCCGGGCGGCAAAAAGCAGAGATTTTTCAACTTTTCGGCCGCCCGGAGTTGGGAGAGTTTACCGACTACGAAGTCGTATCTTGGTCGGTATCCAGCGTTTCTTTGCGTTCCGCCTCCTTGAATTCAAAGGCCGCATCCAAGCTCAAGGTGCGCCGATTCATAACCAAACGATGCGAAGCAGCGCTGACGGCTCGGTAAGCAGCGTCCACCGATTGTTCGTTGGCGGCATAGGTCATCGCCGATTGGCCTGGGATTCCCATTTGTGCCGCGGTAGCGATGGCATCCTGGTTGGCACCCAGGAAAACAAACTGCCACGCATACTTTTCGCGTTGATGGCAGATCGCCTCGTTGACGCGCTGAAGACTCCACAGGCGGCTGGCATTTTCATAGCCGTCTGTTTGTATGACGAACATTACCGTACCGGGGCGTTCCTCTTCCGGCATCATCGCCAGACGTTGGCCCGTCTCTTGGATCGATCGCCCCACAGCGTCCAGCAGGGCCGTACTGCCGCGAGGAATAAGATCGATGGCCGGCGTATCGGCAATCGGCAGAGCGACAAACAACGGTTCGTATTGGTCGTCAAACTGAATCAATGAGATGCGCGTACCTGGTTGCCCGCGATGGCTGGCCAAAAAACCGTTGACACCTTCGACGGTGGCATCCCGAATGGGCTCCATGCTGCCGGAGCGATCCAGTACGATCGTAATGTCTGTCAGTTCTCGGTTCATGCGATGGCTCCTGAATAATAAGAAGGGAAGTGACATCCAAGGGACACTAGCGTGAACCAGATAGGTTCGCGGCACAGCAATCCCTGCCCAACCAAGCGGGGCGATGGCGCTGTTTGGGGCGGCGAAAGGAAGAAAAGTTGCCAAACTTCAAAAGAGATCTTCCAGCTTGCCCATCAAGACGATGCGTGCTTTCGCCCAGCGGCGTTTGACGGTGCTTTCGTCGATGCTGAGATTCTCGGAAGCTTCGCGTTGGGTCAGGCCGTGGTACCACAATAAATCAACCACCGCACGAAGGTTTTCCGGCAACCGGGCAACCTCTTCATGGAATCGTTCCCAATCAAGCGAATTACCGGCCGAAGACATGCCGGCTTGGGCAATATCTCCTTCCAAACCCCAGACTTTCGCACGCTCGAGATCGGAATGAGATGCAGCATCCATTTCGGTTGATGACGTCGATGGCTGATGATCGCGCGGTGAACGAGCGCGAACCCGGCGATATTGGTCGATCAACACTCGCCGCATCTGAGCGGCCGCTAACCGAAAAAACTCTTGGGCGTCCGCCGGCCGTAGCGTTTCCATCGACTGCCAAAGTTTGAGCGATGCCTCTTGCAGAACGTCGCCTGGATCGATGAACGTTCCTTGCAGCGAATCGTAAAACATGGTCCTGGCCAGCTTCTCCATGCGGCGTTGGGCATAGTTCAGCAACTCTTCCCGGGCCTGTCGCTGCTGGGCCGTATCGGAGGCTTCGCTGAGATTCTTTAGCCACTGCCCAACGAAGATGGTCGTCTGGCCTGGTTGCATTCGACTTTCCAATCATGTCTTCGGAGCACCAAGCGACGCTGGTATCGGGCGATCTCTATCGAAATCGCCACGAGGCGGCAAAGATTGCCAGGAGCAATCCAACGATGCAACTAACAATAAAGTAAGGGGATTTGATATCAATGTACTTGGTTTGATTCGCTTCGCGGATTGCGTTTTGGACTTCGGCCTTTTCGCTTTCCTGCTCGGCCTCCAGAGGCTCTTGATTCACCGCCTTTTGCATTTCCTGGAAGCGGCGATCGGTTTCCTGGTCGATTTCCGATTCGCCCAAGGACTCGGCAAAGTTCCGCCGAACGGGGCGCCGCGGCCTTGCTTCGGCATTTGCATTTGCCGATTCTTGCGGCGTTTCCTCTTTGGGCACTGGTTGGTTTTCGCTGGTCTGCTTTTGCAGATCCATGACCTGCTGAGCCAACGGATTGATTTCGGCCTGTTGATCAGCGACTGCTGGGGGCTGTTCGTCCGCAGGGGGTTGCGGTTCGTCCCCATTGGCCAAGCCAGCAAACGATAACAATAGAATTGCCACCAAGGTCCCTCGTCGCCCCATCCAGAAATCTGCTCGGAACATAGAAACCTCCCATTCGTTCAAATTCATCGCCGTCTCTCCTCAAGATATGTCGCCGCGATTCAGTTCGCTAGAGAAATTGTTCTGCCAATCTACCTAGCGGGCCCTCGAACGGTTTGAGGGCAGTAAAAATGGGAAATCTCAGATTCCGCGATGGATGGCCGAATCACGATGAACCAAGCGTTGATTGATATAACCTCAATGTATTCAGGACTTTGCGTCGCTATCCTCGTCTTGCTTAGAGTGATTTGCTGGCGGGGATTCAAAGCTGTAACCGCGAGCCGCTGGTTGATAGGTCCTAGATGGCTCCTGGTAGTCGAGATAGGCCGCGTACCGTTTGCCTGGCTCCAAGAGTGTCAACGGGCGAAGTCCCGGAGCAGGCTCTGGTGTACCGGTCGGGGTATAAACGATCTTGATCACCTTGCCTGGCCGTAGTCCGGAATGCGTACGATTAACGCTGATGACACTAGCTATGGTTTCCAATTCGATCGGTGCATTCGCATCATCCAGGCGAACGCGAATGCAGACGCGCTGGACCTCGATTTGAATCGCTTCGCCAGCCTCGTTCTGGAGCTTTTCGTAATTCTCTGGTGAGATCTCTGCCTGGGCCGGACCATGGAAGCCGAACAGCAAGAGCACAATGACCCAACATCCAAGACATGCGTAATTGCGATACATCGATCACTCCTTCGTATTCCATAGAACGAGTTCCCCTTCTTCCAATCCGATGCCACCCACCAAGGTTCGGCCATCGGGGCTGAAGGCCAGGCTCCAGACAATCTGATTCAAACGCGGCAACTCCAACAGTTGCTGACCGGTTGAGGAATCCCAGATCCTGACGCTTTTGTCTTTTCCAGCCGTTGCGATCCGCTGCCCGTCGGGCGAATAACAGATCACCGTAATCCCTCGGTGATGTCCAGGCGAGTTCGCAATTTGCTTGCCGCTTTCCAACTGCCAGATCCCCAGGTCGTCTTGAAACGGACCACATGCGGCAGCGACCGTTTTACCGGTCGGATCAATTGCCAAAGGGCGAAATAATTCTGGGGTTCCGGTCGATGTCTCGACATTGGCAGTCCATATCGGCGTGTCTCGATCGATTTGGCGGCAGATGATCCGGGGCAACAGGTCGGTCGTTACGATTTTGTCACCAGTCATCCTCAGGCTGGTGACATGTCCCTCTTCAACCCATTCATGTACGAGCTTGGGAGGATCTTCCCGCAAATCATACAGCACAACGTGATCCCGGATTTCATGAATTGGCTTCGGCGCATCAACGTACTGAATACGAACCATTGCCAGGAAGTTTCCCGTTGGTCCAAACGCAAGTGGACCTTGAAATCCTTTCAGAAATCTCGTCTTCTTCATGCTCGTCAGATCGCAGATTTGCACGCCATCTTCCGCCATCACGGCGAGCTGCCGCGCGTCGGTGGCGATCGAGAAATGATACCCATGAACCGCCGCGGTGAAATCGAGTTCACCTGGCAGCGCTTTTCGCTGCCAGGTGCCGGAGTCGAACACTTCGATTGTGCCACCCAGGTTTTCGCTCACGAGTTGGTTGTCGGCCCACTGCAGGAAGACTGGCTTGGTGATGCCAGCGATCGTTTTGGGCTGCAGTTGACGAAGATCCCACGCAATAACTTGGCCGCTATGGTCGGCTGCGAGAACCCGATCCCCTTCGACAAAAGCGATAGCGCTGATGGCATCGTGGCAACCACGCAGTAGTAGCGGGTAGGCTAGGATTTCGTTCACCGGTGCGATTTCATTGGCGTCTGCGTCCTCCTTCGGCTTCGAATTCCGGTCGACAATCTCCCAAACTCGCACGATTCGATCCTTTCCTCCGCTGGCGATTTGCTTTCCCGTTGGATCGAACGCAAGAGAAGTGACATCACCTGGCTGCTCGGCGGAAAAGAGGATTCTTCCGTTGTCGCAATCGACAATCGCGATTCCGGTCGCTCCCAGCGAGGTCGCGAAGCGGCGGCCATTGGAATCGATGGCAACCACCGGTTGTTCCATCGAACCAGGGGTGAATTTGCATCGCTGCCGCCCCTGCTTCAAATCCCAGATACGTATCGACTGAGGATAGAAATATTCTTCGTCCGCGGGATGAAACTTCTCGACGAGCAGCAGCGTTTGTCCATCGTCGCTTAGGAGTGTCGTCTCTGCGACCGGCGAAGGGACTTCCTTTGTGGAAATAGGGCTATCCTTCGCAAGGTCCCAAGTGACAACTTCGATCGGCTTGGTTCTTTCGCGGGCCGTCGTTGACTCTTGACGGCTGGTGATATGTAACCGGCCATCTTGGGAAAAAAAGAGGCCAAACGCCGGGTCTTTGTACTCTTGAATCGGAATCGAACGCAGCAAGTGCTTGGTTGCCACTTCCCAAACATCGACACAATTCCCGTGTTGATCGTCGGCGGATGCCATCGCCACGTAGCGGCCATCTTTGCTCATGGCGACCATTCCACGAGGAATTGGCGAGAGCCTACCGACGCGATTTCCGAACTCCTTGCCACTCGACCGGTAAAGGAAAAGTTGGTCCTCCGCAGCTCCTGATATAGGAGATCCAACCGCGGCAATACTGCCGCTTCGGTCGGTCAGTAGGCAAAAAATCGGCGCAGCAACGCTGCAAAGCTCGGCCTTTCCGGAATTCAATTGCTTGGAAAGGAAATGCCACTCGAATTCTCGATGGTGTTCGTCGATTCCCTCGAGCAGCCTTTTCGTGGCATTGGTGTCTCCAACATCCCAGGCCTGTTGGGCCAGCAAGATTCGACTTTGGGCCAGAGATGCCGTCAGGTTCTGGCGTGCCTCGTCAAGTTGCTGATTGGTCTGGGCCAACTCGTTGTTTTTAGCCGACAGCAGGACGGAAACGATCGCGAGAATCGTCAATCCGATGACCATTGCCGTCGCGATGGCCGCCGCTGGTGTGCGATGCCGACTGATCCATCGCCCCACGCGCCGCGAAACAGGTTCCTCGTAAACCGAGACTGGCTCGCCTGCCAATTCGCGCTCGATATCCGCCGCCAAAGCTGCTGCCGAGCCATAACGATCTTCAGGCCGATGCTGGAGGGCGTTCAGGCAGATTGCCTCGAGCGAACGAGAGACGAGAGGATTGATTTGTCGCGGCGGGGTTGGCCGACCGTGCAGCACTTGCTCTAGAATCTTCTCGGTTGATTCCCCAGGATGAGGAGGCCTGGCCGTAATGAGCTCGTACAGAATCGCTCCCAAACCATAAACATCGATTGCCGGACGATTCATTTCCGGCAACCCTGCTGCTTGTTCCGGGCTCAGGTACGAAGGCGATCCTTTGATTTGTCCCGGCTGGGTATGCAGCGGGTTTCCGTTCGCCTCGAAATCTTCCACGGGAACAGCTTCCGCCGATTCGATCGTCGATTTCGCGAGCCCCCAATCAGCCACCAGGACTTCGCCGTAGGGGCCAATCAAGATATTTGCCGGTTTCAAATCACGATGGATAACATTCTCGTGATGAGCGAATGCGATTGTCTGACAGACCGAAAGGAACTCGCGAAGGCGCCGTTGCAGCACAACATCGGCCTGATCGACAGGGCCTTTTTTCAAGCGATCATGATATTCGGCAATAGCCTCCTGATAGGTCATTCCACGGACAAAACGCATCGCATAATAGGGGCGTCCAGCCGGATCCATTCCGAATCCGTAAACCGGAATGATACCTGGGTGATCCAAACTAGCCGTGACTTTTGCTTCTGCCACGAAGGCCTGTAATGCCTCGGTGCTGATCGTACGGTCGGAACGCATCACCTTGACGACAACGCGTCGGTCAAGCTCTCCGTCGTCGGCCAGGTAAACCTGGCCCAATCCGCCGCCGCGGTAGAAGTCACGCAACGTGTAACGGCCTGTTTCGATTTCCTTGAATCCAAACGCGCGGTCGAAGTCCCCCAGTCTGCGAACCATGGCTGCCAGGCGATCTTGGTACTCTGGATGATCTCGACAAACGTCTTCCAGGATCGGTTGCTCTCCGCGTTCGACCGCATCGAGCCATCGATCCAACAGTTGCTGTAGCGTGTCATCCAATTCGTCAGTCATGGCGGAGTGCCTTGGTTTTGCATCTGAGAAATTTCGATCGATCTTTCATTAGATATTCCCGCCGCCGTGGTAGCACCAGGGAAGCCGGAATTCGCCCAATTATTCGGGCTTCTTCCATTTACTGGGGAACAGAAGTTCCACCGGCGGCGCGAAGACATGCTGTCCGTCGCTACTTAAACAGACGACGATCCGGCAATGGGTCGTCCTTTTTTCGCACTCGGCGAGTGCTCGCCTTTCCGCCATTTTGTTCGTAATCCCACCTCCGTAAACGTAGCCGACGCCCCAACAATCGTCGTCTTCCCCCAGTGCGAGTACCAAAAAGCCATTGTTGATCCAACCGACAATGCGTGCATCGTCCTCGGGGCAGCCTTCAAGCGCGGCCTGCTCGGCGCCTTGGCGCGAACGATAGCCAGATTCGTAACAAAACCGGCGAGTCCCTGGACTGTAGGCGATTGCCGCAAACGAGTTGGGATCGATCCGAATGACTTGATCCTCGGCGCTCAGCGTCGAAACGATCGTCAAATTGAACAGCAGCAGAATGGGAACGCAAGAGATTAAGGAAGTGTTCACCGGACATCTCGCAGTTCAGATCACGTCAGAGCAATCGTTCTTCCCACGCTGGAAAGACGTATCTACCTGCTAAGCGTGGCAACCCTACGTTTGCGGGCGAACGATTTCGAGATTTACCGTTTTTTTGGCAATCGGATCTTGCTGGAATTCAAAAACCCGTGAGAGTTTAGGGCTATTTCGGCAGGAATCCGCCAGAACTACGCGTCAAACCGTCCGCAAGGATGCGAATGGCAGCATAAAGTGACCATTTGGCGAACTGGCCGTTTTGTCACCCCGACTGCGATCAGAAATCGACTCGTTGCTACCATCCGCGGCGAGTCGTTTTTTTGTTTGGCAACTCGCTTTGTTGGGTCGACAAAAAGGCCATTTCGATGACCGTTCATCGCGCCGAATGTTAGGACACCTGCTCAATCATGGCCTTGATACGCGCGGCCTTCTCAGCATTTCCTGTGACAAGGTACTCTCCGTCATATTCAATTCTCATGACCAGATCGCCCAAGCTTCCGCATTCAAGGCTCGGTTCCCAATGGAGTTCCGCGATTCGGGCAAATGGAATTCTCCTGAGTTTGGACGAAGGGATGAAAAACCAACGCTGTCGGATTGTGACCGTCGCCTCGTTGAAATCGAAGTCAAACGAGTTGGTTAACACGATCAACGGCAATAGAAAACAGGCCAGCGGTACGACAAGGAGCGAGAAAACCGCTCCCCAAGCATCGTGAAACAGCATCAACGAAATCGGGATCGACGCCAGAACGGCGATAGGTGCGAGCATAAAACCGAACGCGAGACTACGTCGGCTCGGGTAGCACGTCGTCAAGTTCACGATTTCGCGTTCCTCGTTCTGGCGATGATGGCTCGGCATTTCGCTTTTCCTTATAGCAACTACCAATGAGAACCAAGTCGACCACAAGGTCGCCCCAGATCCACTTCGGATGGCGGAGCGACCTGAAGTTCCCGCCGCAGTGTCGTGGCGATCCAGTCCAACTCCGTCCGGTCGCGACCTGTGAGAGCTCGGAATTTCGTGCCGTCCTTGGACTGCACCAGAAGTTGCATCGCCGGGACGCCTTGGATCTTCAATCCGCTGTAGCCAATACCGATTGTGGAGATTTCATCGCGCGACCACTCGGCGCGTTTCCTGCCAAACAGTCCGAATCTGGCAATCATCAGCCGGCCGTCCGCAACCGCAATAGCTACGCGGCAACGAGCCATGCTGATTCCACCCAGCAGACTCGCGGCGCCGACCCCCAGCGCCAACACCGTTCCTACTGCAAATCTGATCGTCATGTCGGCAGGCAGCGCGGCGCCAAGCATGACAAGCAGCAACCAGGCCACCGGCGGCATTAATGCAATTCCGAACCAGACGAGTCCGAACCAGAAAAGGAACTGTACGTTGCTCTTCTTGAGCAGGCCGACGGCCGGGATCAGTAAAGAAACTCCGCCCTGAATCGGCTCCACCTGGATGGAACTGGTCGCCGGTTGGACCGTGATCTCGCGTTGGACGAAGTGTTCCGGCGTGTCCTGCTGTGTTTCCTCGATGGGAACTCCGTCTCTGGCGCCGGCATTCATTTGCCCGGAACCGCAAAGGGGCTGCAATTCAGCCGCCAAAGCCTGGATCCAAGATCGAGGATACGCGACTGCGGCTTGGATCGGGCTGCAATTGTTCTCGATGGTCAGCCCGTTGCTGGAGAGAGAAAACTTACGCCTGTTCCCCTTTGTGCTGCTGGAGTCATCCAGTTCGACCCGCAAACCGGCAAGTTCGGTCCAAGCCCCTTCCCGGCCCGGACGTCCCTTGCTCGTCATTTCACACGGCTCGATGACCAGGCGTTCGACCTGCTCCAACAGACCGGTCTGCGACAGACGGATGAAACCGATCTGCTCCGTTGTGCGGAGCCGTCCGTTTTCAATAGTAATTTCACAGCACCCTGCGTGCATCATCGAGCCGGCGAGAAACAGGGCTGCAATGAAGTAGGCGAAGAAAAGACTGAAAACGATGAATCCAATTCCGAACCATTCGGTTCCAGGCGGGCCATTGACCAACGTTACGATGCCCGTCGCGATGGCAGCGCCCGGAAAGATCAACATCAGGAGCAAGGCAACCACCTGGAGAAAACGTCCTTCCCTGCGAACCGTGGCAGGACGTAGCGGCAGCGCGAAACGAGTCCCACCCGATCCGGTTGGATCGCGACGGATCTCGATTGGAAATTCGACCGACGGCGTCTGCGCGATTCGGTCGTTTGACTCGATATGCGGTGGCATCGCCATTCCATCATTATCGGACTCCGCTAGACGGCAATCAACGCGCCCACCGACGTTAAACCGATGAAAATGGGGGGGCAGTTCACCATGGAATGCCCAGCGTGCAGGCACCGCTTTGCTCGAAGAACTCTCCTTGACCAACGATCAATCGTGAGGAAGCCGTTTAGCTGAAACCGTTATCGTCTAGGCGCTGGCATAGGAAGTGGCGGGGCGTCGTAGAACTCGCGCAAGCGATAGTATTCCTTCGTCAGCGATTCTTGAACGGCCTGGGCCGTTGGGTCGCCGTAGATGCTTTTCATTTCCTGGGGGTCGGTTTGAAGATCGAACAGGTTCCATTCATTGGTCACCGGAAAATGGATCAGCTTGTACTGACTGGTGCGGACACCAAAATGTTGCGGCACCGCATGTTCGCCTAGTTCGTAATAGGCGTAGTAAAGCGACTCGCGCCAATCGACGGATTCCCCTTTCAGAATCGGGACCAGCGAGCGGCCTTGAATCTCTGCGGGAATCGGCTGACCAGCCATCTCTAGCATTGTGGGGGCGTAATCAATGTTTTGGACCAGTTGTTCTGGGACCGAGCCTGATTGAACGACGCCGGGCCAGCGAACGATCAACGGCATCCGGAAGGACTCTTCAAACATCCAGCGTTTGTCGTACCAACCATGCTCGCCGAGATAGAATCCCTGGTCGGATGAGTAGAACACAATGGTGTTCTCGGAAAGTCCATTGTCGTCGAGATATTTGAGCAATCGGCCGACGCTCTCATCCACGGCCTTCACCGCGCCGAGATAGTTCCGCATGTAACGACGGTACTTCCAACGCACGAGGTCCTTATGGGACAGCTTCCCCTCTTGAAAATCTTTGAGAAACACCTGGTTGCGCGGACCGAAGTGGGCGTCCCAAACCGACTTTTGGGCATCGGTCATCCGATTGTATTCCGGCGTTCCGTACCGATCCGGTGCAGGGAGTTTGACGTCACCTCGTTCATCCTTGCGGACCTTCAAGTCATAGGCCCAATCCATCCACCGATCGATTTCCATTTCATTGCTGGCCAACGTCACGCTGCGGTTCGCGTAATCGTCGAACAAGGTCGGCGGTTCCGGGATCTCGACATCGTCGAATGCACCGAGGTGCCTCAGCGGCGGGGCAAACGTACGATGCGGTGCTTTATGCTGGCACATCAGCAAAAACGGTTTCGACTTGTCACGTTGCTCTAGCCATGCAATCGATTTATCGGTGATGAGGTCGGTGACATAGCCTTCGAACTTTTTCGTCGAACCATCTTGCTGAATGAAGGCAGGGTTGTAGTAGTTGCCTTGCCCAGGCAGGATTTCCCAGTGATCAAATCCAAGCGGCTCGGTGTGGAGATGCCACTTGCCGATCATGGCCGTGTTGTATCCCGCCGCTTGAAGTGCCTTCGACAGCGTCCATTGCGATTGGTCCATGCCGCGGCCAGTGTTTCGCATGAACCCGTTCTTGTGGCTATGCTTGCCGGTCAAGATGGTTGCCCGAGAGGGACCGCAGATCGAGTTCGCACAAAAGGAATTGCGAAACAACGCACCCTCTTTTGCCAGCCGATCAATGTTGGGCGTGGGTGCAACTTTGGCCAGGTCGCCACCGTAAGCCGAGATCGCCTTAATGGCGTGATCGTCAGAAAAGAGAAATAAGATGTTGGGCCTGGAGGCCGACTCTTTCGCGACTGCCGTTGAAAGAGAACATAGCAAAATAAGGAACGCAGCGGAGAAGCGAATCATTGGGAAGGTCTACCAGTCGAAGATTGAAGCCGCCAACCATGAACAAGTCACTGGGGGCGAAGAGCCTCGGAAGACAATCCAGGCTGCGGCGGTTTGGTTCGTTGGAATGCTATTCTAACCTGGATTATCGAGCCGTGCAGAATATGGCCTCGGATCGACCAGCAATTGCGGGGTGGCGCCCGTTCCATGCATCAAGAAATTTCCGCCCAAAAATCCCCGGAATGATACAACGATAGGTATATCATGGCGACTGCCGTTGAAATCTTCCGAGCGGATGCAATTGCTGGAGCCATCACAAAGAGTTCTCCCTACACTTACGATTCTCAACGCCCCCAAACGTCGGCGATTGAACGATGGGATTCAAAGATGCTCTCTTGGCCATACGTTTTACTCTGAGGTAATGGGTTAACTGGCAACGACAGGGTTCTTCTTCGCCGTGTTGCACTTCCCCCAGACAGAGGTCACACTCGATAGATACCCCCTCGAATCGTCAATTATGGAAAAGGCCCCATGAATTCGATTCTGGTAAACCTGCCGACTGCCAATTCCTTCGAGATGCCTGATCGGGGACGCGAGCTTTACGATGAGTAAATCGGTTGCGTTCTTGCGGCGTTCGCATGCGTTTGTCGTCAAGGCAGGGAGCATCGTTCGCTCGGCGGTGTCGACTCAGGTTCTGCAGCGAAATCATCTTTGGATCTGGCCGATCTTTGCCGCCGTGCTGTTGGCAACGTTCGGGTGGATCTTGCGCGGGATCCTGGAAAGTTCCATTCGTGACGAGATGTCCTCGGAACTGAAGATGCTGCTGGAGACCGATGTCACGGCTATGCGTATTTGGCTCAAGACCCAGGAGGCAAACGCGGCAACGGCTGCCAGCGACTATCAAGTTGCCGCACTCGCGGAAACGCTGATCGATGTTGCCAAAGAGCCTGGGATCGACCAGTTGGCACTGCTGAGAAGGCCTGAACTGGATGACCTGCGAGACGAACTACAACCCACCTTAGCGGCCCAGGGCTATAACGGATTTATTCTTGTCGACTCCAGCGGACTTGTCGTTGCCTCGGCACGCAACGACCCAGTCGGCCGGCCGGCGCTTTTCGGCCCGACGGATGTTGCCCTGAAAAGAGCCCTCAGCGGGAAGCCCACCGTGGCTCTCCCGACTCGGAGCCAGGTGCTGCTGCCTGCGGCCGATGGAACCTTGAAGCAAGGTTTACCGACGATGTTTGCGTTGGCTCCGGTCAAATCGAAAGCGGGATCGATCATCGGAGCACTCGGCTTGCGGATCAATCCCAGCCAGGAATTTGTTCCAATCCTCAGCGTGGCTCGAGCGGGCAATACCGGCGAGACGTTTGCGTTCGACGATCAGGGACGCCTGGTTTCGGAAAGTCGTTTTGATTCCGAACTGCGGCATGCCGGTCTTCTGGCCGAAGATCAGAGTTCGATTCTCAACCTGACCATTCGTGATCCAGGGACCGACTTGACCGCTGGAGGACGTTCCCGTCTGGCTCGATCAGAGCAACCGCTCACCAAGATGGCGGAATCCGCCATTCAAGGAGAGTCACAGGTCGACGTGGCCGGCTACTATAACTATCTCGGAGTGCCGGTGGTTGGGGCGTGGACCTGGTTGCCGGAATATGGGATTGGAGTCGCAACGGAAATGCAAGTCTCAGAGGCATTCCGCACACTCGACATCTTGCGAAACGTCTTCTTCACGATGCTCGGGCTGCTGGCGATCCTTTCCATGGTGATCTTTGGGTTCACGATCCGGCTGGCCAAACTTGATCGTCAAGCCAAGCAGGCCTTAAAGGAGGCACGACGTTTAGGACAATACACGCTTGACGAAAAACTGGGGGAAGGTGGGATGGGTGTCGTCTATCGAGCCCATCACGCGTTGCTACACCGCCCCACCGCGGTCAAGTTCCTCGATTCCGAGAAGACCGACGAGCAGTCCATTGCGCGTTTTGAACGGGAAGTCCAGCACACCAGCCAACTCAGCCATCCCAACACCATCGCCATTTACGACTACGGGCGAACCGAGGATGGCGTCTTCTATTATGCGATGGAGTACCTGAATGGACTGAACCTGGAGGATCTTGTTCAGGAATACGGTCCTCAGCCGGATGGTCGTGTCGCCGCTATTTTGCAGCAGATGTGTGCCTCATTGAACGAGGCACATTCGATGGGGCTTATCCATCGTGACATCAAGCCAGCGAACGTGATACTCAACTCGAGAAGTGGCATTCCTGATCTCGTAAAGGTGCTCGACTTTGGGCTCGTCAAGTCGATCGACACGCAAAGTGAAATCGCCGTCACCCAAAACGCAACAATTGTAGGAACGCCCCTTTATCTGTCCCCAGAAGCCTTTGAAGATCCGGCGTCTGTCGATGTGCGGAGCGACCTCTACGCGGTCGGCGCGGTGGGGTATTTTCTGCTTACCGGCTGCGCTGTTTTTGAAGGAAATGGAATACTAGATGTCATCAAGCATCACATTGAGTCATCGCCGGTGCCGATTCGTCAGCGAACCAAACAGGTCGTTTCCGCCGAATTCGAGCGGCTGGTGATGCAATGCTTGGAAAAAGACCCCAAATTACGACCAGAATCTGCGAAGGAATTGGGGCAGCAATTGGCGAAATGTCCCCTAGAGCAGAAATGGACCGAGCAAGACGCTGAGATCTGGTGGCGACAATTGAATCCGCAGGGCTCAAGAGACCGAAATATCAAGGACGATACGGGGCTTAATGTAACGACCGACCGGTTTTGAGGCGCGCCCCCAAATTGCGACTGGGGAGTTCCCCTTTTAAGCATCTACGCACTTTTCTTTGAACCGCCGATCTGGCCGATGAAACCGATCTCGTGCGTCAAACTTCTTCGGAACGATTAACTTTCGAAAAGTCGTACAGAGATTGTTTGCATTGATGCGGATCACCACGATATTTTGAAGTTAGAGAACCACTCTGAATCTGGCTAACTGCACCATCGTGTGTTAACTGATTGTCTGTGCTCAAGATGAACCTCGAAGACGCCAAATCGGGTAGCGATCAGTCATCCCGGCATCGAACGAATCATTCGCTGGAACTCTTGGAGTACGGCTCGATTCGCGAGCAGTCACGCGTGCGAATCGGCAGTCATCTTGATCGTCCGTTGGAACGAGCAGAGTCAATTGGAAGAACATTTCCCCGCAGAGCGATTCCACCGCCTCTGCCCTCTATCGAAATGTCACTGAAGCCAACCACGGCAGAGGTAATCCGTCTCCGTCGTATCAGAGGCCCGAATGTCATCCTGGATGCCATTGGCGCCTCATCAAAATCCCCCACAGTCAACCGTTCAACCGGAGAACAGACTAATGAAACACTTCAGCATCGTATTGGCGAGTATCACTTGGCTTGCCGTCTTTGTTCTTCCCGTGGTGGCGGATCAGGCCGCCGACGAAGAGAGCATACGCAAGGCAGTACAGGCATACACCGAGGCATTCAACGCTGGGGACGCGAAGCTGCTCGCTTCCATGTGGTCCCCCGACGCTGTCTACACGAACCCCGGCAGCGGAGAACAGGTCGTCGGCCGCGAGGCGATCGAATCTCAGTTCTCTGGAATCTTCGAGGCAAACAAGGGAATCAAACTGCAAGCACAAACCAGTTCGGTTCAATTCATCTCGCCGACGGTTGCGGCTGAGTTTGGGACAGCCCAAGTCATTCGAGCCAACGAGCAACCTGAAGAGACCGAATACACGGCCATCTTTGTGAAGCGTGACGGAAAGTGGCTGTTGGATCGCGTGACCGAAGAAGACGTTCCGGTCGTGAAATCGAATTACGAACACTTGAAAGATCTGGAATGGATGATCGGCTCGTGGGTTGATCAAGACGACTCCGCAACCGTGGAAACGACCTGCCAGTGGACGAAGAATCGCAACTTCATGACCCGGATGTTTACGGTCTCGGTAAGTGACCGGATTCAGGTTTCCGGCATGCAGATCATTGGCTGGGACCCTGCCGCCGAGCAGATCCGTTCGTGGGTCTTCGACTCTGATGGGGGATTTGGCGAAGGAACCTGGACGCAGAAGGGAAACACCTGGCAGATCGTGGTCAAAGGGGTCGCACCCGACGGCAGCAGATCAGCATCGGTCAATTCCATCACCAAGCAAGATAACGACACACTTACCTGGCAATCTCAATCGCGCGAAGCTGGTGGCGAATTGCTGCCGAACATTGGTCCCGTCGTCGTCAAACGAGAGATCAGCCAGTAACGCTGAACTGCCAGTTTCCCGAACTCAAACGAAGACATTATTCTCTTAGGAGATCGTTATGAAACGCGTCGCAATTTGGATATTCGTAGCCTTGGCAGCCAGCTGCTTCCTCGTCAGCGATAGCTTCGCTCGCGGTGGCCGAGGGGGCGGAGGTGGAGGAGGTTTCAGTGGTGGTGGAGGTGCCCGCCCGTCGGTTAGTCGTTCGCCCGCCGTAAGCCGACCTGCTCCGCGTCCATCCACGCCCCGCCCATCCACACCGAGTGTTTCGCGCCCGAGTACATCCCGGCCAAGTACATCCCGTCCCAGCGTTTCTCCCCCGAGTACCTCGAAGCTCCCCGCCAGCGGCACGCGGCCCGCGGGAACCCCTAGCACGCGGCCTGGTAACGTTCCGAGTACACGACCTGGCAACGTTCCGGGAACGCGTCCGAGTAACCCGGTAAGCGGCGGCCGACCAAGCAGTGGAGATGTCCAGAACTTTTTAGGACTGAAACCGTCAACCGGTGGCGGCGCAAGCACGCTTCCAGCCACCCGTCCCAGCAACCTGCCGAGTAATATTGGTGCTGGCGTAGCCGGTGGCGCGGCAGGCGGCGCTGCGGCTGACTTTCTGCGTGATACCGGTCCACGGCCAGGCACTCGCCCCGAAACACGCCCCGCCCCAGGTGAACGGCCAGGACTCGCGGATCGTCCTGCAACTGGTGACCGTCCAGGTACCAGACCGGGACCGGGTGAACGTCCAGGCGCAGGGAATCGACCCGGCGTAGGAGAACGCCCCGTTAATGGAAGCCGGCCTGATCGCATCGCCAATCGACAAGAACGCCACCAGGACCGTAATTTCCGCCGTGATGAAATCCGCAACCAGGTCCACAATCATCCCATCCGCGACTTCTGGTCGGATCATCCCCTCTGGGGCGCATGGGCCATCACCAGGCCATTCCGCTGGGCCGCCTGGTCAGGCCTGACCGGCTGGGTCAACTATGGCTGGTCACAACCTATTTACTATGACTACGGGGAAAACGTTTACTACGACAACGGCAACGTTTACTACGGCGATCAGGTCTACGTGACGGCGGAAGAATTCGCGGACCAGGCAGCGGAAATCGCGAGTAGCGCTCCCAACATCCCGCCAGATCAGTGCCAATGGATGCCGCTAGGTGTCTTTGCCCTGACCGAAGATGGCCAGAAGGATGGCCCGGACCCGACTCTCTTCTTACAGCTGGCCATCAGCAAGGAAGGAATCATCTCCGGAACGCTGAACAATACGACCACCAACCAAACCCAAACCGTTGAAGGCATGGTCGACAAGCAATCTCAGCGATGTGCTTTTAACATTGTCGGGAAGTCGCGGCCCATCATGGAAACCGGGATCTCCAATCTGACGAAAGACACCGCACCGGCGTTGGTTCATTTCGCAGATGGCACGACCCAGCAGTGGCTCCTGGTACACCTGGATGACCCGGAAGCCAAAACTCCTTAGACTGATGAAATGTACGGCATGCCGAGGTTTTTCGACCTGTTTTGGGGACCCTGCTGACAATGGCAAGGGTCCCCACGCTTTAAGCGCTGGTCTACGGCATTTCTGTGCCTAAGTCAGGAGAATAGAAATGTCGAGTGAGTTGCAATCTTTGATTCGGCATACACGTGTTCTAGAGATCGTCGGCGACGTGATTCGCTTGCGGGCCACCAATGTCGCCCTGGGCGATATGGCCGAGATTGAGAACACCGATGGCGAGACCTCGTTGGCTCGCGTTATCGGTCTCGATCGAGACCTGGTCAGCCTGCAGGTCTTCTCCGGCGGAAAAGGACTTTCCACCGATGCCACCGTTCGGTTTCAAGGGAAGCCGCTGGACGTGGTCTATTCTCCCAATATCCTGGGCCGCATCTTTCGCGGCTCAGGCGAACCCATGGATGGCGGTCCCGATCTCTCGGCGGACCCTCACGTACGCGTCGCAGGTCCCACGGTAAACCCAGTGATGCGGGTAATGCCGACCAACATGATCGAAACCCGCGTACCGATGATCGACCTGTTCAACTGCCTGGTGGAAAGTCAGAAGATACCGATCTTCACCGTGGCTGGCGAACCGCATAGCGAACTGCTTGCCCGGATCGGTTTTCAAGCCGATGCGGACGTGTTGGTTTTCGGCGGACTGGGGCTGATTTTCGACGACTACTACTTCTTCCGAACCGCCTTTGAAGAACATGGCGTCTTTGGGCGGACGGTGATGTATGTCAATCAAGCTTCCGATCCCTTGGTGGAACGCTTGCTGGTACCGGACATGGCGCTAGCCGTCGCCGAACACTTTGCCGTTGAGGAGGGCAAACGTGTTCTGGTGCTGTTGACCGACATGACGGCCTACGCGGATGCCATGAAGGAAATCAGCGTCGCCCAGGAACGGATTCCCGCTGTCCGAGGCTATATGGGCGATCTCTACACGCAGTTGGCGCAGCGTTACGAGAAAGCCTGCGATTTCAAAGGGGCAGGCTCGGTGACAATCCTCTCCGTCACGACCATGCCTGGCGATGATGTAACGCACCCGGTGCCCGACAATACCGGCTATATCACCGAAGGGCAGTTCTATTTACACAGCGGCATCATTGATCCGTTCGGGTCGCTATCGCGTTTGAAGCAACACGTGGTCGGCAAGGCAACGCGCGAAGATCACTCGCAACTGATGAATACGATGATCCGCTTCTATTCCGAATCGGTCGAGGCGAAACGAAAACAGGCGATGGCGTTCGAGCTCTCCTCCTTTGACATCAAGCTCCTTAAATTTGGCAAGCTGTTTCGTGAACGCTTCATGGACATCAAGGTATCCATCGGCGTTATTGAGGCGTTGGACCTTTGCTGGACAACCTTAGCTGAATGTTTTGAGCCTCAGGAACTGCTTATGAAACAACATCTGATCGACAAGTATTTTCCCAAGACAACGGATCCAACCGATTCAGTCGCCGAACCCCAGGCACAATGACCACCAATGACGATTGTTCCGCACTGATAAATGCACCATGGCAAAGCTTCGACTCAGCAAGAACTCATTGCAACAGCAGCAGCAACAATTGAAGCTGTACAAGAAACTGTTGCCATCGCTTGATCTCAAGCGACGGCAGTTGTCGATGGAAGCCAAGAAGGCTCATGCAGAACTAGATGTTGCGATCGAAGCGGTCGAAGCACTGGAAACCAATATCGGCGAGGAACTACCGATGTTGGCCGACGAAGAATTGGATTTCTCTGGCCTGGTGAAGATGGAGGGTTATCAAGTCGGCGAACAAAACGTCGTCGGGATCCGGTTGCCTGTGCTGGAACATGTCGAGTTTGCCGTCGCATCCTATTCGCTGTTAGGCACGCCGGCCTGGACCGATCTGCTGGTGCAAAGATTGCAGGACGCCGCCCATGCTCGGGTCGAGTTACGAATCGCCCAGCAGCGTGTTGCCATTCTGGATCAAGCAGTTCGCCGGATTACCCAACGGGTAAACCTCTTCGAGAAGATTCTCATTCCCACGGCGAAGAAGAATATTCAACGTATCCGGATTTATCTTGGCGATGCCGAACGTGCGGCCGTGGTGACGTCCAAACTTGCCAAACGCAAGCAGCAAAGTGCTGATGAAAGCAACTACTACGAGGAGGAGCCGCAATGAGCATTGTCCCTCTCGTACGCGTTTCGCTCGTAGGAATCAATCGCGACAAAGACCGCCTTCTCAATGACCTGTACGAATTTGGCTGTTTGGAAATCATTCCGCCAGAATCGGCCGAATCCACCACAGAAGATCACGAATCCCAGGATCGCTTCAAGGCGGCATTGAAGTTCCTGCTTTCTTCTCCACAGCGCCGCCCTCAGTCACGGGACTCGGTAAGATTTGACCCTCTGGAAGTGGAATCGCGTGCATTTGCGTTGAAAAAGAAGCTGGATGCCTTAGAGGCCCAGCGAGATGACGTTCTTGAGCGCATGATGCAAGCGCGTCCTTTCGGTGACTTTGACTTCTCGCCGGCAGAGCAGATGGACCGGTGGCGGCTTTGGTTTTACGTCGTTCCCAAACAGGCCGTCAAAGCACTGCCGCCAAATTCAGGGACGAACGAGGATGGAAGCTTATACGCCTGGGAAGTTGTTCAGCATGACAACCGTAATAACTACATTGTCGTGGTTTCCGAGACGAAACCATCCTTCATGCCGGTTCCGCCGGTTGAAATTGGCAAAGAGGGCACGAAAACCCTGGTCTCGCGCCGGGAAGAACTGGAATTGGCGATCGAAGATGCCCAGGCCGAGCGCGCCTACCTGACGCGCTGGTGCACCCTTTTGGCGAAAAGCCTGGTCGCTTTGGAGGACGCGGAAGCACGAGAAGTAGCGCTGCATCAAACGACCAATAACGACGATCTCTTCGCGATTGAAGCCTGGGTGCCGCAGGAACATTACGAAGCGCTGGCGGAGTACAGTGCCCAAAACGGCTTCCTCTGCGAGTATCGGCAGCCAGATCCTACAGACGATCCACCGACCTATATGCGCAATCGCAGGCGTTCGGAGGCCGGGGAAGACCTCGTCAACTTCTACATGACACCCGGCTATTGGACGTGGGATCCCTCGTCGACCGTCCTGATATCGTTCGCGATCTTCTTCGCCATGATCCTGGCCGACGCCGGCTATGCCATCGTGCTGGCATTCGGCCTGGCATGGGCCTGGAGTGCACTCGGGCAGCCGGCACCAGGCGTCGAGGAAGGTGGCGACCCTACCGGCCAAGAAGACGAAGAAATCGAAATCGCACCCACGGTCGGACAACGATTCCGCCCCATGCTTTTATTGATTGTGATTACCTCCTTGATCTATGGCGTCCTGGTGGGAAGCTACTTCGGAATCACGCCCCCGAAACAGTCGTGGCTGGGCCAGCTGAACCTGTTGGACATGAGCAATTCTCGCTTGATGATGGGCATCTCGGTGCTCGTTGGCGGGCTGCATATTGTTCTGGCGAATGTGATGGACGCGCGGCGACATCATGATTTGCGTGATGGACTTGCTTCCATCGGATGGGCAATTGTCGTCAGTGGCGGTTTACTGATCGCTGCCGGGACGACAGCAAACTCGCTTGCCATCCTCAAAAGTTTGGGAGCGATGGGAATCGCTGTCGGACTGGTGCTGGTGGTCGGTTTCACTGCTTGGCGAGAGAAGCCACTGACTCGGCTAGTTCAAGGCGTACTGGGGCTGTTGAAGATATCCTCCGCCTTTGGCGACGTTTTGAGCTATCTCCGCTTGTTCGCCCTGGGGCTTGCTTCGGCCTCTTTGGCTACTGCCTTTAATGAAATGGCGGAGGGCGTCCGAAGTGGACTTCCGCGGTTGGGGCTGTTGTTTGCACTTTTGATTTTATTGTTTGGACATTCGCTGAACTTGCTGCTGGGGATTTCCAGCGGTGTCATTCATGGTCTGCGTCTAAATGTCATTGAGTTCTTCAACTGGGGCCTAAAAGACGAAGGGCGACGATTTACGCCATTTCGGCGAAGGGATGGATCACTATGGAAATAACATTGGGCTGGATCGGATTGTATGCGCCGCTGGCGTTGGGAGCGATTGGCAGCATGCTCGGCTGCCTGAGGGGCGGCATGGCCGCGTGTGGCGCGATGCTTGAGGTGGAAAGCGGCTATGGCCGGTTTGTCGGCGTCGCTGCCATGCCCTCCTCGCAGACGATCTACGGCATCGTCGTCACGATGGCATTGCCGGCCACAATCACGGCAGATAATTCCCCGGGGATTTTCGCCTTAGGTGTTTTGTCAGGGCTGGCGCTGTTTTTTAGCGCGTTCGCTCAGGGAGTGGCCTGTGCGTCGGCAATCAACGCCTCCAAAAGCAAGCCCGAAGTGTTTGGTATCTCATTGGCGCCAGCCGCATTGATCGAAGGCTTTGCCGTCTTTGCATTTGTTTTTGCGCTCGTGCTTGCAGGGCGACTGCC
Organism: bacterium; assembly: GCA_016124445.1. Taxonomy (GTDB): domain Bacteria; phylum Planctomycetota; class Planctomycetia; order Pirellulales; family Pirellulaceae; genus Bremerella. The sequence continues at coordinate 391,508 of WGNR01000010.1, read as the reverse complement.
TGAGTAACTCAACATCGCAGAAGGTTCACACGATGACCGACCATGGGAACAGATCGGATAGCGTTCAAAGCCTCATCGACCGTATTCGCGACGACGGCGTTCAGGCAGCCAAAGCCGAAGGAGAACAATTACTAAAAGAAGCACGTCACGAGGCAGCCAAAATTGTCGCCGACGCGAAAGTCGAGGCAGATACCCTTCGCGCTGAAGCAAAACGCGAAATTGAAGCACACCGCGAGGCATCGCTCGATGCGCTACAACTAGCGGCTCGAGATACGGTTCTCGACCTGGAAACACGCGTTGTCAATCAGTTCGAGAAATTCCTGGAACGCCTGGTTGTCTCCGCGACAAGAGACGAAGAATTAGTCCGCAGCCTGGTCCTTGTCCTTGCCGGACAGACCGCATCGGAATTCATTAAGGACAAAGATATAGAAATCCGGATTTCCAAGGCGCTCCTTGGGGAAGGCTCTTTGCAGGAAGATCGCAATCAGGCACTGCTGGCCCTATCAAGCGACATGTTGCGCGAAGGTATTCAGCTAATCCCGGATGACGTAATTGAAGGAGGTGCTAGGGTTCAGTTGATCGATGACAAGCTAGAAATCGATCTCTCCGATCAGGCGATTTCCAGAATGATCGCGCAGCGAATGATTCCACGTTTTCGAAATATCCTCAGTGGGACGCAGTAGCGCAATCATCTGGCGTTCGCTAGGGACACGTATTTTGCCATGTACTACGACCTAATATCCAGCTTGCCGTTGCTGCCTTACTTCCAGCGGGCAGACCGCTTGCCGATCACCCCCCTTCGGCTTGATCAGCGGCTACGAATCTTGAGCCCGACGCATGCTCAGCAGCTGAGTCATGTGCGTCCGATTGTCAGTTTGCGTAGCCAACGATTTGAAAGGCGGTCGGACGAGGAACTTGTAAAAGGCCTTTTGAAGTATCGGCAGGTCCCTCTCGATAAATGTTTACGCGAGTATCTCAAGTTCCGTCTGACGCAGCGTTGGATGATCGCGGCGCTGCGATGTCGGCAAAGTGGATCGAGTTTGCCAAGTGAGTTGGTCAATGCCGAGGTGGGCCTAAGCAGCCGACGGATTCAGCAACGCTGGGAGGCCCCTGGTTTCGGCCTGGAATATGTCCATCGCTGGCTTCCTGAAATGGCGCACTTTCTTGCGAAAGACGATTTGCTGGGGCTGGAGCGACTGCTTGTAAAGCTCAACTGGGTATGGCTCACGCGCTGCGCCGATCAAGACATGTTTCAATTCTCGGCCGTCTTCGCCTATGTCTTTAAGTGGGATATGCTTCGCGCGTGGCTTCAGCACGACCCAATCAAAGCCAAAGCGAAGTTCACCCAGCTAGTCAACGAGATCACCAATGTCGAATCTTCCTGAAACTGATGCCTCGTCCAAGTCGGCCACCGTCGTTCAGGTTCGCGAGAGCCTGGTCTTGATTCAAGTGGATGAAAAGGCCGCGATCAAAAAGAACGAAGTTGGCTACGTCCGCGTCGGCGAAGAAAGGCTCAAGGCGGAAGTCCTGCGAATTCGCGGGCGAACCGCTGACATGCAAGTGTTTGAAGACACCAACGGAGTTCGGGTCGGTGACGATGTCGAATTGACCGACGAGATGCTATCGGCCGCTCTCGGCCCCGGCCTACTGGGACACGTCTTCGACGGGCTGCAAAACCCCCTGCACTTGCTTGCGGAAGAATTCGGCTTCTTCCTACCGCGCGGAGCATCCGTTCCGCCGCTGGATATGACGCAGCCCTGGGAATTCACCCCCACAGTCAAGGTCGGTGATCGTGTGTTGCCCGGCGGAGTGCTAGGGACGGTCCCTGAGGGTCCTTTCACGCACAAGATTATGGTTCCCTTCAACGAGCGAGAGCCGGCAACGGTTACCTGGATTGGCGAAGGACAATTCACGCTGGCGGACGCCGTCGCGCGTATCGAGTCCAATGGCCACGAACGAGAAGTGACCATGCTCCAGCGTTGGCCGGTTCGGAAACCGGTTCCCGAGTCGTTGATCCGCCGCCGATACGCGGAACGCATGTTCTCACAGGAACCGTTGACAACCGGAACGCGCATCATCGATACGTTCTTCCCCGTCGCGTTGGGTGGTACCGGATGCATCCCGGGGCCTTTCGGGGCCGGAAAAACGGTTCTGCAAAGCTCGATCGCCCGTTATTCGACCGTTGATATCGTCGTCGTCGTGGCTTGCGGTGAACGTGCCGGGGAAGTTGTGGAAACCATCACGCTTTATCCCGAAACCAAAGACCCGCGAACGGGCGGAACCTTGATGGATCGCACGATCATTATTTGCAATACATCATCGATGCCGGTTGCCGCGCGCGAAGCGTCGATTTACATGGGGATTACGCTGGCCGAGTATTATCGGCAGATGGGTTTGAACGTGCTCTTGATCGCCGATTCGACCTCAAGATGGGCCCAGGCCATGCGTGAGACCTCAGGACGGATGGAAGAAATCCCCGGGGAAGAAGCGTTCCCGGCCTATCTTGATTCGTCGATCAAGAACGTTTACGAGCGAGCCGGTGTAATTCAATGTCCGGATGGCTCTCAAGGAAGTTTGACCATGATCGGCACGGTTTCGCCGGCGGGTGGCAACTTCGAGGAGCCGGTGACGCAGTCAACGCTGGGTACCGTCAAAGCGTTTTTAGGGCTTTCTTACGACCGAGCCTACAAGCGTTTTTTTCCCGCCATCGATCCTTTGATCTCATGGTCACGATATCTCGGACAATTGGATCCATGGCTGAGCAAGAACCTGGATCCCAATTGGGGACGCGACGTCATGCAACTGCGTCAACTCCTTGAGGATGGCGACTCGATCAACCAAATGATGCAGGTAACCGGTGAAGAAGGAATCACGATCGAAGATTTCGTCACCTGGCAAAAGTCGGTATTGGTTGACATGACCTACCTGCAACAGGATGCGTTTGACGAAGTCGATTCGTGTATGCCGCGATCACGGCAACTGGAAAGCCTGAAGATGATCAAGCGGCTGACCACGCTTGATTTTGGCTTTACCAGCCGTGACGAAGTGCGCGAGTTTTTTACCAAGGTGATCGGGTTGTACAAAAACTGGAACTACAGCGCAACCGGATCGCCTGACTATGCCAAGTACGAACAAGCGATTGAAGCGGCGATTCAGGAGCAACTGGCGAAGTAGGACAAGAGGAAACAGAGACGCCGCATTTTTTACGAGGGCAAATCACACCTTTCATTTTTGGAGGGCATTTGACATGACAACTCTCTCTCCGGCTCCTCCTCAAGACACGGAATCGGTACCGCATCCTTCAAGTTTCGGACGCAGTGCCCCGCTGGGCGCATCGGTTGTCGACGGGGGTGTCAACTTCAGCCTCTTTTCGCGCACCGCAACCGGTGTCGAGCTGCTGCTGTTCGATCGCGATAATGACACCATCCCGTCTCGCGTTATTCCGATCGATCCCGCCACGAATCGCACCTATCACTACTGGCACCAATTTGTCCCACATCTGAAAGCGGGGCAACTCTATGCCTACCGAGTCTTTGGCCCCTCTGAGCCAAGGCAAGGATTGCGTTTCGACCCTGAAAAAGTGCTGCTCGATCCCTACGGGCGATCGGTTGTGGTACCGGACGGTTACGATCGAGTCGCCGCCGGCAAGCCAGGCTGCAATGCCGCGGTAGCAATGAAGAACGCCGTGGTTGATGGCAGCGACTACGATTGGGAAGGCGATCAGCCTCTTTGTCGCCCTGCTGCAAGAACGATCATCTATGAGATGCATGTCCGCGGCTTCACGCAGCATCCCAATTCCAACGTCAACGAAAAGCTCCGCGGAACCTACGCAGGCGTCATCGAGAAGATTCCTTACTTGAAGGATCTCGGAATCACGGCGGTCGAACTACTGCCAGTCTTCCAGTTCGACGCCTTCGATGCGCCACCGGGCAAGATGAACTATTGGGGTTACGCGCCGATCGCGTTCTTCGCGCCCCATTCTGCATATAGCTCCGATCGCAGTCCGCTTGGGCCAATCACTGAGTTCCGCGACATGGTGAAAGCCCTGCATCGCGCCGGCATCGAGGTCATCCTCGACGTCGTTTTCAACCATACGGCCGAAGGGAACGAGCGAGGCCCGACGCTCTGCTACCGCGGCATCGATAACCCTGCCTATTACATGTTGGAACGGGGAGAGTGGTACGCGAACTACACCGGCTGCGGAAACACATTGAATGCCAATCATCCAATCGTCCGTCGCATGATCGTCGACAGTTTGAAATACTGGGTGAGAGAGATGCATGTCGATGGCTTTCGCTTCGACCTGGCATCGATTCTTTCCCGCGATTCCCGAGGGTATCCACTTCCGAATCCACCGGTCCTGTGGGACATCGAATCCGACCCGGACTTGGCCGGGACAAAACTGCTTGCCGAAGCGTGGGACGCGGCAGGTCTATACCAGGTAGGCAGTTTCGTCGGAGATGCGTGGCGGGAATGGAACGGCCGATTTCGTGACGACGTGCGAGATTTCTTCCGCAGCACGCCCGGTTCCGTCCGGCACTTCGCCGATCGGATTGTCGGCAGCCCGCAAATCTATGGGCACAAGGGACGCGAAATGGAGCAAAGCGTCAACTTTGTGACCTGTCACGACGGTTTCACGCTCAACGATCTCGTTTCCTACAACGAAAAGCATAACGACGCCAACGGCGAAGGCAATCGGGATGGTGCCAACGACAACCGAAGTTGGAACTGCGGGTGCGAGGGACCGTCCGACGATTCAGACATCGAACGGCTACGCAGCCAGCAGGTCAAAAACTTCCTGACGACGACGATGCTCTCTTTAGGGATTCCCATGATCACCATGGGCGACGAAGTACGACGGACCCAACTGGGAAACAACAACGCCTATTGCCAGGACAACGAGTTGAGTTGGTTTGACTGGTCCTTGCTCGAAAAGCATGCCGATGTCTGCCGATTTTTCCAATTACTGTGTGTACGACGCGTGACGCGTTCTATGGAACACGAGCAAAAACGAACGAGTCTCGTCCAGCTACTCGCCGATGCAGAAGAAAGTTGGCATGGCGTGAGGCTCAATCAGCCCGACTGGAGCGATGGCTCCCATTGTATCGCACTGCATGCTCGCTTGCGTTCGGACCAGTTGCACTTTCACTTCATGTTCAACACCTACTGGGAGGCCCTGGAGTTCGAACTGCCACAGATTGACGAAAGTTCCTGGCGACGTTGGATCGATACTGCACTGGAATCCCCGGAAGACATTTCCCTTTGGGAGGACGCCCCGGTCTTCTCAGGCAACGTTTATCGCGTTGCCCCTCGATCGGTCGTTTTTCTGATTGCCGAAAACCCCTAACCCTTTTGCGTCCAGTTATCGAAAAGGGACAACAATATGGTTCCTCAAACGATGATCCAAGAGACTGCAAGCTGAGCATCACGTTCAATCAGGGAATTAAGCATGGCCAAGAAGAATACTGCAATAACCACTGACAAAAAGCTCGATCAGAAGTCGTACCTCAAGGAATTGCGCAAACTCCAGGCAGAGCTTTGCATGCTGCAGGCATGGGTAAAGTTCAAAGGCCTGCGGGTGATCGTCGTCTTTGAGGGACGAGATGCGGCCGGAAAAGGGGGAACCATTCGTGCGATCACTGAGCGTGTCAGCCCGCGTGTCTTTCGCGTGGTCGCTTTGCCGGCGCCTTCGGATCGCGAAAAAAGCCAAATGTATCTCCAACGTTACATGACTCACTTTCCCGCAGCAGGAGAGATCGTGATCTTCGATCGAAGCTGGTACAACCGGGCAGGCGTCGAGCATGTCATGGGGTTCTGCACAAAAGAAGAATACCAGCGATTTCTCGAACTCTGCCCCGTGGTGGAACACTTCATCGTTGAAGGGGGGATTCAGCTAATTAAGTTCTGGCTCGAGGTCGGCGACGAAGAACAGAAGCGGCGATTCGAGGCCCGCATTGATGATCCCTTACGGCAATGGAAGCTTAGCCCAATGGATCTTCCCTCGCGAGAGAAGTGGTACGAGTACTCTAAAGCCCGGGATGCAATGCTAGACGCGACCGATACGCATCATGCGCCCTGGTACATTCTTCCATCGGACGACAAACGCAAAGCACGATTAAACTGTATCTCCCATCTGCTTAGCCTTATCCCGTACGAGCACGTTCCCCGCGAAAAGGTAAAGCTGCCCAAGAGATCAAAGAAAGGCGAATACGACGATCAGGCCACGCTCGCAGGACGTAAGTTCGTGCCTACGAAATATTAGCCGGCAAAGAAAGCATTTTCGCCCGATCCGCAGCCTAACCAAGCTTTAGGTAGATACCCCTAGTGACATGGCCTCTGGTTCCAACGCCGGGAGACCAGCGTTTGCTGACGCCTTAATTTTGGCGAAAAAGGGGCAAAAACCGAGCGAATACATCGTCACGCAAATAGATTAAGAGAAGGACGACGACTCACGCAGCCTTCGCCTTGCAATCGTGGTATTGAATGAAGAGAACGATTGAATTACGTTCGATATATCTGATCGCCAGGTAAAAACGGCAACAAGATCAGTCCAATAGGCGTATTCCGCTATCGGTAGGATGCCATTGGAAATCGCCTTCCTACCGCAATACGAGTTGTTGGTGCAGCTGGTCTCGAATAAGTCCCCGCTGTGCGTACCATCATCCCTGCGACAAACCTCCCCCCATTCCGCTCAGGCAGATACGACAGCCTTCCCCACGTGCCTGGACTTCACTGCTCCCTTCGGTTTATTGAGGATTATCTTCTATGCCGTCCGCCAAGTTCGTTTCTTCGTGGCTGCACGCCATCGCGCTCGTCGCTATTTCGATTGCTGCCAGTGATCCAGTGCAAGCCGAGGAAGAAGCTTTCGATCCCATGCGTCTGGAAGTGGTCACGCTGGCGACTCAGCTGAAGCAGCCGATGGAACTGGCTGTCGCCCCCGATGGGAAAGTGTATTACATCGAAATCCAGGGGCAGCTCAAGGTCTACGATCCGGCCACCAGCCAAACGCAATTAGTCGGCGAAGTTGAAATCACCACCGCGCAGGAAAACGGCTTGATCGGCATGGCGCTCGATCCGAACTTCAAGGACAACCACTGGATCTATCTGCAATACTCGCCGCCGAACTTCTCTGGGCAACATATCAGCCGCTTCACGATTGTTGATGGCAAGCTTGACATGGCGAGCGAAAAACTCCTTTTGCAATATGAAGAACAGCGGCTGCAATGTTGCCACCACGCCGGGTCGCTCGAATTCGGCCCCAATGGCTGCCTGTTTATCGGCACCGGAGACAACACCCATCCGCATGGTGACTCGCATGGCTACGCCCCGATTGACGAGCGTCCTGAAAAGTTTCCCTGGGATGCCCAGAAGTCGGCCAGCAATACCAAAAGCTACAACGGCAAGGTGCTGCGTATTCGCCCTTTGCCCGACGGCACCTACGAAATCCCAGACGGCAACTTGTTCCCCAAAGATGGATCGCAAGGCCTTCCTGAAATCTATGTCATGGGTTGTCGCAATCCGTGGCGGATCAATGTCGATCAAAAAACGGGCTATCTCTACTGGGGCGAAGTGGGCCCTGACGCAGGCGGCGATGGTTCGCGTGGCCCTCGCGGCTATGACGAAGTGAATCAAGCCCGCCATGCGGGCAACTTCGGCTGGCCTTATTTCATCGCAAACAACCTGGCCTATCACGATGTCGACTTTGCCACGGAGAAGATCGGTGAGAAGTTCGATCCAGCACATCCGGTCAACGATTCCCCCAACAACACCGGTGCCCACGATCTTCCGCCGGCGACGCCTGCGTTTATCTATTATCCAGGTGCCCCGTTCGACAAGTTTCCTGAAGTCGGTACAGGCGGCCGCACCGCGTGTGCCGGACCGACGTACGATTTCGATCCGGCCAATCCAAGCACGACGAAGTTCCCAGCTCACTTCAACCGATGCCTGTTCATTTACGAATGGTCGCGGCACTGGATACTGGCGGTGCACCTGACAGAGTCGTCCGATATCGCCAAGATCGAACCTTTCATGCCCGGTCATAAGTTTACCCGGCCAATCGATCTGCAGTTCGGCCCGGATGGTGCCTTGTACATGCTGGAATATGGCGAAACGTGGGGCGTGAACGAAGACGCCAAGCTCGTGCGGATCGACTACGTCCGGGGAAATCGGCCTCCGGTAGCGATCGCTTCGGTCGAAAACAACACCGGCAAGCAGCCGCTGGCCGTCAAGTTTTCCAGCCAAGGGACCGCCGACAAAGATGGCGACAAATTGAGCTATGTCTGGCGAAGTTATCGAGCCGGCGAGCAAAACCCAAAGCCGGTTGTCCTGTCGAACGAAGCGAATCCCGAAGCGACGTTCAACGAGCCAGGTATCTATAACGTCGAACTGGAAGTCACCGATCCTTCGGGGGCCAAGTCGATTGCCTCGGTCCCGGTGATCGTCGGCAACGCGCGGCCGGAGGTGGCGTTTGTTTCGCCACAGAATGGAGACTTCTTCGATGCCGTCCAGGCCATTCGCTATCAATTGAAGATCAGCGACCTGGAAGACGGCACGTCCGATTTCGAGGAAGCGGATCGGACTGGCGCCGCGGAAATCGACCTGGAAGCTCCGCGCCGTACGGCCGTGAACATGAAGCTTGGTACCGGCAGCATCCCGCGGTCTTCCGACAGCGAGTCGGCCGACAACGATCCCCTTGGACTTAAGTTGATGAAGAAGAGCGATTGCTTCAATTGCCATTCGGTCGATGGCGTGCGGGTTGGTCCTCCCTTTTTGAAGGTTGCCGAAAAGTATCGCGGCAACAACGAGGCCCTCGCAGCTTCCATGAAACGCGTTCGCGAAGGTTCCGCTGGCGTCTGGGGCAAGGTTCCCATGCTTCCGCATTCCCAGCATTCGATGGAAGAAATCCGCGACATGGTAACCTGGGTCTACTCGTTGGAAGCGGATAACGCCGTCAAAGTTTTCGACGGATTAGTCGGAGACATTCAGCTTTCCGGCGACGAAAACGAGAAGGCGGGATACGTTCAACTGGAAGCCAGCTATCGCGATCTTGGCAACGGTGAAATTCCGCCGTTGGTAGGCACGTCCAAGATCTTTCTGCGTAAACGCAAAGTCGAAGCGGAAGAGGCTGACGAGGTGAAAGGCCCTCAGACGCTTGGGGGCCATACGGCCTCCAACGGAAAGTTCCTCGGGGCGATCAATCACAATCACTACGCACGCTTCAACCAGATTCCGCTTGACCGCGTCGGCGGGATCACCTTCCGCGTCACGTCGGCCGGATCGGGCGGACACATCGAGGCCCGTCTTGATTCGCCTGATGGAAAAGTCATCGCGACAGCTCCAGTCGAAGTGAATGGAAGCTGGGACGCTTTCCACGACGTGACGTGCAAAACAGAGCCGCTTGCAGGACGCCACGATGTCTATGTGGTGTTCGTCAACGAGCAACGCCAGGGCGGCCTGATGAATCTGGACACCGTGACGTTCGAACCGGTTGCCAAGCCGTCCGAGTAGGAATTTCGGGAAGCTATCTCGATCAGCTTGCCCGCATGAAAGGTTCTCCCACGATCTACAAGATTTGGGAAAAACACACCACAGAAACAGCGAGCCCAGAAGATGTTAATCCTGGGCTCACTTCTACTACTAGCTTTTAGTGACTTACGACTCGCTCAGGGGCATCTGGCTTGTCGTGAATTGCAAAGCGGTCGACCATGGTGGCGCTGGCCTCGTTGAGACCGATCACTTCAACCTCAGTCTGCTGCTGGCGGAATTTGAGGACAACCTTGTCCAGGGCATTGATTGCCGTGATGTCCCAGAAGTGGGCATGGCTTACGTCGATCACCACCTTACGCAATGGTTCTTTGGCGTCGAAGCTATGCAGAAAACGCTCCGAAGAGGCAAAGAACACCTGGCCAGTAATGTTGTAAGTTCTCATGGAGTGTTCGCTATCCAGGTCAGAGCTTACGTGGAGAATCTGGCCTACCTTATGAGCGAAGAAGAAACCGGATAACAGCACCCCGACCAAAACGCCTTGAGCCAAGTCATGGGTCGCAACAACGACCACCACGGTGGCCACCATTACTACGCTGGAACTCTTGGGATGCTCTTTCAGGTTGCGGATCGAAGCCCAGTTGAAGGTGCCGATTGAAACCATAATCATCACCGAAACAAGCGCCGCCATCGGAATGCGAGCCACCCACTCTCCGGCAAAGACGACCAGAATCAGCAAGAAGACGCCAGCAGCAAGCGTCGACAAGCGACCTCGTCCCCCTGATTTTACGTTGATCACCGATTGGCCGATCATCGCACAACCCGCCATGCCACCCAGAAAGCCGCAAACCATATTGGCCACGCCTTGCCCAACGCATTCACGATTCTTGTCGCTTGTCGTATCGGTCATTTCGTCGACAATCGATGCCGTCATCAGCGATTCGAGTAGACCGACCACTGCCAGTGTCATCGAAACGGGAAAGATGATTTGGAGCGTTTCCAGGGTGAACGGAACGTCAGGCCAAAGGAAAACTGGCAAGCTGTCAGGAAGCTGTCCCATATCGCCAACCGTGCGGACATCAAGCTGCCAGATCATGGCAACCGCCGTCAGGCAAATGATGGCAATCAGCGGCGAAGGAACTGCTTTGGTAACGTAGGGGAAAAGATAGATGATGCCCAAACCTGCGGCGACCATGGCATAGACTATCCAGGTAACGCCGGTCAACTCAGGCAACTGGGCCATGAAGATCAGGATGGCCAACGCATTGACAAAACCGGTGATGACCGAGCGGGACACGAAACGCATCATCGCGCCAAGCTTCAGCCACCCTGCCCCAACTTGCAGGATCCCCGTCAACACCGTTGCGGCGAGCAGGTATTGCAGGCCATGCTCTTTGACGAGCGTGACCATCAAAAGTGCCATCGCCCCAGTCGCCGCGGAAATCATCCCTGGCCTTCCTCCGGTGAATGCCGTGACGGCCGCAATGCAAAACGACGCGTACAACCCAATCTTCGGGTCGACACCGGCAATAATCGAAAAGGCGATTGCTTCCGGGATCAGGGCCAAAGCCACAACGAGACCGGACAACAAGTCCTTGGGTACGTTCGAGAGCCAGTCCTGGCGCATCGATTCCATAGAATCTCTTTCTCTATTCAGTTCAATTTCAACGAAGACAATTGGCGATACGTTCAAAAGGCGACGGAGAGGGACAACATCATCGGTTGATGAGCTTGGCCGAGGAGAGTTAGGTGTGTTAGACACCCTTACCGGTAGTCGTAGTAAGGGGATTCGCCACACTCGGCAAGAAACAGCTTACACCGGATAACTTTCTATTAATGTCGTCATTTAGCCTTATAGTGGCATCGATCGTACCACAAAACCATATCCCCCACAATACCTTCTTGGGGAATCCCTGTTTTCATTTCTATCTTCGCCCCATCGAAATCACGTGACTTTCAACCGTTTCGTGAGACCAACGACGATTCTCCTGCGGAGCTTCCGCAAGATTCAAAGCAGATAATTGATCCTTCTTGCGTTCCAGCAACCACTCGCCTGACCGCCTGAAGCAAATAGGTTCTTGCCCCGAAACACCTCCTTTCCTGCATTGAAACTCGCTCTTATCCATCTGACAATTGCGTGTCGCAACCGCATCGAGACGGCCGCAAGTACAATTAGAGCTGGGCAGGTCACAATCCTTGGGCATGCCCCGCTGTGGGATGGATCGCCGAATCAAAGCCGGAAACCTGCTGGCGGGAATCTCTCTAAAAACTCCTTTAACCATGTAACAATCCCCCGCGGCATGTGTGTAACGGGGTATGAGAAAGCTTGTGCAAGGACCAGAAACGCGAAGATCGCTGCTCATCCAGATTCAAGACGTGTCGCACCAGGTGGCATGGCAAGAGTTTGTGACTATCTACGAACCGCTCGTCTATCGGTTGGCCAGGCGGCAGGGCTTGCAACATGCGGATGCCCAAGACCTGACCCAGGAAGTCTTCACGACGGTGCAAGGAGCGATCCATCGTTTCGATCCCAAAAGCGAGACAGGCAGTTTTCGTGGTTGGCTGTTTCGGATTTCCCGCAACCTGGTCATCAACTATCTGACCCGGCAGCAGGAGCCGCGCGGCAGCGGTGATTCGCGGATGATGCAATTATTGCATGAACATCCGGCCGAACCGAGCAAAGTTGCCACCGAGTTCGATCTGGAATACCGCCGCGAAGTCTTTACGTGGGCAGCCGAAAAGGCCAAATCGCATTTCGCGGAAGATACCTGGGAGGCATTCTGGCGAACCGGTGTCAAAGGTGAATCGATCGATCAGGTCGCCGCCGCTTTGGGCAAAAACCCGGGGACCATTCGCGTGGCCCGTTGCCGCGTTCTCGCCAAGCTTCGACATTACGCCCAACGCATGGGCGAAGGTTCGATTTCCAGCAAAGGATAGCCGGCGATGGTTGCCCAATTTCATTACGACGACGCCGTATTCGAGCGACTGCTGCAAGACCGTCTGAGTCCTGACGAGCAGCAAGACGTTACCGCGCACGTTGAGAGCTGCACCTCGTGCCAATCGAAGCTAGAGAGCTTGGCCCAGCAAGGGATCGCCTGGGAAGATGTTCGCAAGTACCTCAAGGAGACCGATCATCCCCAGACCACGTGCACCGGCGAATCGATCGATCCGAATGCGGTCTGGATCGGCTTTCTCCAGCCAAGTGATCGGCCCGATTCCTTGGGGCAATTTGGGCGTTACGAAATCCTGGAAGTCCTAGGACGGGGCGGAACCGGGATCGTCATGCGTGGCTACGATCCCTCGCTCGATCGCCAGTGTGCGATCAAAGTTCTTTCGCCGGATCTGGCTGCCAGCGCTGCGGCCCGCAAGCGATTCTCACGCGAAGCCCGGTCGGCCGCGGCGGTCGTGCACGAGCACGTCGTTCCGATTCAGACAGTGGATGAAGAACAAGGCCTGCCCTACCTGGTGATGCCGGTCCTGGAAGGACGCTCGCTCGAAGATCGAGTGCGGACAAATGGGCCGCTTGAGATAGCGGAGATATTGCGAATCGGTCGGCAAGTCGCCGCAGGCTTGGCAGCAGCTCATGAGCAAGGATTGATCCATCGCGATGTGAAGCCTGCCAATATATTGCTGAACCATGGCGTCGAACGTGTCGTCATTACGGACTTTGGCCTGGCCCGGGCCGCCGACGACGCCAGCATGACCCAAAGCGGTACGTTGGTTGGCACGCCGCAATATATGTCTCCGGAACAGGCCCTCGGTAAAAAGCTCGATAAACGGAGCGACCTATTCAGTCTCGGAAGCGTGCTCTACTGCATGTGTACCGGCCACTCTCCATTCCGAGCCGATACGACGTTGGGCGTACTCAACCGGATAAAGAATGACACCCCTCGCTCGCTCACTGAACACAATCCCGAGATTCCCCAGTGGTTCGATCAAATCGTCCAGCGACTGTTGTCCAAGCGTCCCGAAGATCGTTACGCGTCGGCGACTGAGGTCGAAAAGCTCTTGGGCCAGTGGTTGGCTCACCTGCAAAATCCCACCCAGATACCACGACCAGCCGAACCGAAAGCAAATGCAGGCAATGGGCGATCACGCATCAGGAAATGGATCGTCGCGGTGCTGGGCGGCTGCTTCCTGCTATGGGCGGGCATCATGGTCGTTCTGGAAATGGGCAAAGGAACGCTGACGATTGAATGCCCCGCCGATGACGTCGCCGTTCGGATAAAGCAAGGAGAGAACACCTACAAGCAGTTGACGGTGATGAAGGGACACAACAACGTTCGTCTGGCCGCCGGGAAGTATATCGTCGAGATCGAGGGTAAGCATGATGGGATTACCATCGAGAATGGCGAGGTAACGTTGACTCGCGGAGGCAAAGTACTCGTACGAGTTCTCCAGAGCCAATCTAATTCGACAAATCGCGACGCCGCGATGCCGTCGCGGTTTGTCGGCTTTTGGACAGAGATGACGGCACTCCAACAGCAGAACCTTTCGACGCAGGGGCACTCCCAGGATAAGCTTCTGGAAATCAGACCAGGAGGCAACTTTATACTCGATTGGCACCCATCGGCAGGAAATTGGCTGATTGGCCAAGGCTTCAAACGCATCTCTGGAACCATTAGTCGCGCTACGCGTACGAATGAATTCGAGTTTGACGTCACCAATCAACCAAACCCGGATGAAGCTGAGGAGGGGATTCCGTTTGAAGCTTCATTTAAGGGAAATGCGACGATTGAGTCCGGTATGCTGGTGCTCACAATAACTTCTGCCAAAGGTCTGCCTGACCTGTTTTCCCAATCGCTGCCAGTCGTTTGGCGATTTCAACAGATCGTCGAAGGAAGCGATCCTAAGACAATGCCTCCCATCTTGCGCGAGTCTCTCTCGAAGTTGGAGAACGCCCCGTTGGGCGAGAATGCAGGCGGCGTCGAAAAGGACCGCGTTTGGACAAACGATCAGTTTTACGTTGAATTGATCGCCCCCGATCAAATTGAAGCCAAAAAGTGGTTTTACATTGGCGTCCAAGTCGCTAATCGAAGTGATCAACCGCTACGAAACCTTGGCTTGCACGCGGAATTCGACCCTCTGATGACTCATTTGCCGCCGTCCCAACGAACCGAATCTACCGGGCGGAATGATTTGACTTGGTACTTCCCGGAGATACTTCCCAATCAAACCGCAATGCTGCACATCAAGTGCCGCGTGAATTATCCCACAAAGTTCGTTCGCAATCGATTAATGGCGATCGTTGACGGTACGTCGCTTGCCGTCAACGCGAAAACTGCTGTGATTGACCAAGACTCCAAGTCTCCATCGAAGAAACCGGGCCTGAGTGCCAGAATTACCGGGCCTGAGCAAGTTCCAGTTGGCCAGCCGATGCATTTCATGGCAGTGGTGAAGAATACCAGTGATAAGGTGATCAAGGACGTTCTCATTATCGAGTCGCGTGACTCCCAATTGCACATGCTGGGGCGTCCCAAAGTCGCCAAAGGCTTGGAGGATTGGGAAGTAGGCAGGATTGCTCAATTACTTCCTGGCCAGGACTCCGTCGTCGAGATAAAGTGCGACGGCATGAACACGCAAGGTCGATATTTATTAAAACTGTCGATCATTGCCAACGGAGGCATCACGTACGCCGCAACAAGCGTCCAGATAGATCTGCCGGGCCAATCTGATCCACTCATGATTTCTGAACACTTGAAGAGCGAAAATGGTCAGCCACCCCTAGAATTAACCCGGCCATCAAATCCAGGAATTGCACCAAGTGATCTCGCTGACGCCATGCAGTCGAGTCTTCCGCGGCAAAACGCGCGTTGTGCCTTGATCGATGCGAACCGCTCTGCCATAGGCGGATTGATCGAGGCTGAAGTGTTGACGCGCGCTGATGAAACGTGGCTCGAACGTTCTGAGATCAACAAGTTGCTGCAGGAACGCGAGGTCCAATCGCTGCTTGGCGCCGATGCCGGTGGAGAACGTAAAGCACTTGGACAAACGCTCAAGGCCGACGTGCTGGTGATCTTGAAGACATCCCAGGAAGAACATGATAAATTCGCCGACTTGGTCGTTGCCGAAACGAATCAAGGATTGCGGTTGGTTTCGCAACGACTACGACTAAGTGACAACCCGCAAGAAGATGCCGACCTGCTGGTCCAGCTAATCGACCAGGCCGTCACCAAGTCACGTCAGACAATCACGCACATCTTTGCGGTGCCTCCCTTCGTCAACGACGACCTGACCTACGAATACGACTACTTGAAGTCGACCTATGCCAAAGTGCTAGAGCAATCTTTGTTGAATGCCCCGGAAACACTGGTAGTCGAACTGGAAGAAGCTCGGGCAATCTCCGATGAATTCAAGCTCACGTCCAGCGATGGCACCCTCCGGCGTCAACTGCCGATCTATCTTCTGGGTCGCTTTCGAAACGAGAATCGAGACGGCCAGCGGATGGTCAAGGTCTCGCTAAACGTCGAGCAAGGCGGCCAGGCCATTGAATCGGAAGAGGCCGAGCTAAGCCCTGACGAGGTGGCGACATTCCTGACGAAAAACGCGGAGAAGGTTGCCAAGACGCAGGGAATCGAATCGATCAAAATCGCTCCGTTTACCGAGTCGAAGCAAATCAACGCGCGAGCAGAACAGTTCGCCCGGCTGGCTAACTGGGAAGAAGCGTTGGGGTTGATCGAGACCAGCTTGATGCTGCGGCCGAACCAACCTGAAATGCATTACGAGGCGGCTCGTGCGGCGATGAAACAGGCACAACGTTTAAATCGATATGAGTTGGACAAACTAGCGGACTCTTACGAGTTCAGGTGCCGCGGGTTGGATCATTTGCAGTGGCTCGCCATCCATGACCCCGACTTAGTGACGTATCCAGATTTCAATTGGATGCGAAACGATGATATGCATCGTCGCCACAGTGGAGGCACACCTCTGACGGACAGGCTTGCCAAGTTCGAGGAACAATACTGGCAAAAAATGCAGCGAACCCGGTGGGAGCTATTCCATCAAAAGGCTTCCCGACATGACTGGAGGAATTCCGGAATCCTGTTGACCCGAAACATTAGTCTAATGCGGCCAGAAGAGCGCTACGCGACGCTTTCCAAAGTCATATGGCAGTATCAGGGTGAAGCACAAACCTTGGCCATGTTCACTGGGTTCACAAATGAAGGGGCGATCGTTGGCAACCTAAATACTATCGAGGGACTTCGTTTCCTGAACGATTTGATCAACAACCCGAAAACCAATGGGGGTGTCAGACTTGCGGCACAGCGACTACAGGGCACTCTCGGAAAACCGCCTGCGCCTTCCCGACCCATCCGCACACAAGGCGATCCCGATAACAAAACGCGACTGACGTTCAAGCGGCTTCACCTGGATTATCGAGATTCTCAAGGGAAGTCATCGGAGTTGGAACACATCGAAGGTTGTATTCCACTCAACAATGGGATGGATGCCATCTACAGCGGCAATCGGATCTTCATTCTATCGAAAGAACACGGACTACGACTCGTTCATCAGTCGGAAGACAACACGCGGATTCAATCGTTCGTCTACGACGGTCGCTATGTTTGGTTCTCGTGGGCAGTCTGGAAAAAGGCGCCTGAGGTCTGGGTCGTCGATCCCATCACCGGACAGGCGAAACAGATTACCTCCGACCATGGACTTCCCCTAATCACCCCTGAGAACATCCAGGACCCGATGCATGCCGGAATGGGTGTCAAGGTTGCGGCCGTTGAGGAAGGCCGAGCAATCGTTATTGGGTATTTCGGTAGAACCTGGTTGGCCGACGTTAGGATTGACTCCCACAGCAACCCGACAGTCCAAGTTTTCCATGAAGCAAAAGATGTTGTCGCTCCAGGAACAGAAGGGGGTGACTGGGAAAACACGCATCTTGCATTTGAGCCCCATTGCGTTCGCACGCTTTACGATCCATCGGATGAGGGCGAGCCTAACAAAATAGTGATGGTGATTCGTAGCAAGGCAAGCCAAGAAGCTTCTGTGCACCCGTTGTTGGTGGACACAACGGACCTGAGCGTGAGCGCTTCTAAGAACGCGTGGGGCACCGACGATGACCCGGTCAATCCCAAGTGCAACTACCGCGGTTCTTATTATCAGACTCGGATGGTTCCTCCGAATTACAAATCGGTCGGCCTCTACCGCGTTGGCCCGCCCGAATATCTGCCTGAGTTGGCGATGGCTGATTTCAAGGGAGGCTTAATTATCTTCAATCCACAAAGCGAGCGACTCAATATCGTGGGAAACGAGTGGCAACGCGGACGACTGGAAGATTACAAACTTGAGTCGTTTGGGCCTGTTCCCTGGGTGTGTATTGCTGCCTGGCCCAATACTGGGCCGAGTATGGAGATTCGGGTTGTGCGCGGGACGATTAAATTGGATTCGATTGTCGAAACCAATCAGTTTGGCCCTATCGTCCGATGTTCCGAAATGGAAGGACACAATGGTCTGTTCCAGGTATTGTTCGATGGTTCAGGCGTGTCGCTGAAAGAGGCCTTGCATGGTCCCCAGGTAGCCATCAAGAACATCAAATCCGATCCGCCACCAAGCCGCCCCAGAACCGTTCCGAATAAAAACTTCAGACGAGATCCAGTCGGTTGTTCCGCCTTGGCATTTTCTCCGGATGGCACGTTGATGGTGACGACCAGCAACCGTGCCAACGAAGCCGTTCAACTTTGGGATGCCAACAGTGGTCAACTGATCGACAATTTGCTGACCGATCCGCTGGGGATGACCGACGTTACCTTCAGCCACGACGGCAAGTACTTCGCCACCGGTGGTTCTCGCGGCCGCGTAATTCTTTGGGACACCACACAGCGGACGTTACTTGCCGAATTTGATGGACAAACCGAGAAGATCGAGCGCATGGCTTTCTCTTGGAATGACGACAAACTTGCTGCGTGGGGACGAAACAGCGTGGCGACCATTTGGCGCGTGCCGAGTGGAGAACGCATAGCCGCGTTGGATCTAAAGAACAAGGCGAGGATGTCATGGCTCGGGTTCAGCGCGGATGATTCGCTTTTGGTGATAACCACCGATGGTCATCCCGGTACCCAAGCGTTCAATGCCGAGGATGGCCAGTATGTGGGAGGTATCGAGGGGCTAATGGCCGTCTGCGGTGCTCTGAGTGATCGATCTTTGGTTGGCATGTCAGGCGACTTGAATAACGAGATGATCAAATGGAATTGGGACGAGTTTAAGGCACACGCGCTATGGCCAGGGTTGAAAGGCTGGCCTGCTGCCATCTCGCCAGACGGCAAACTCTTGGCGGTATTCGTTCGCTCAGCAGTCAGCAATGACAAGGAGCAAGAAGTCAATCGATTTGAGGTCTGGGATATCGACCTTCAGAAGAAACTGGCCAGCATCGATGGAATTCTCTCTCACCGATGCACGTTCGCACCCAATCAAGATGCCTTGATGATTGTGAACTCTAAGGGTGGCCTTACAAGATTGAAGATAAACCATGAAAACTAGAATCCACTGACGCCCAAGTAATTCCCCAAAAACCAATGAATTCCAAGCCGAAAACTACGAATCTTGTTTTCCCTCGATCGTCACCTAGATTATGATCAAAATCAGCTCAAAGAGGGGTATCGGGACTCGCCTTCAGAGCGGCCTTTTCCATTGTCTTTTCTTCGCAGGATCGAGTCCCTGGCACAGGGCTAGTATGAGACTTTGCCAACAACATCGGCTACCCATCGTGGCAGTCATTCTGACGCTCTTGTTCGGAGCCTCCTTCGCCATCGCGGATGAACCCGTTGCCAAAGCCCCCCGATGCGCGCTGATCGATGTCGACAAATCGCCTATGGGTGGCCTGATCGAGGCCGAGGTGCTGACGCGCGACGGGGAAGATTGGCTTGAACGCAGCGAGATCGACAAACTGCTCCAGGAACGCGAACTTCAATCACTATTCACGCCAGGTGCCGGCAGCGATCGACGAGCGCTCGGTCAAACGCTGAAAGCCGATGTCCTGGTCATCCTGAAAACCTCCCAGGAGAACGGCAAAAACAAAGCCGAGCTGGTCGTCGCCGAAACCAGCCAGGGGCTGCGTCTGGTTTCGCAGCAGATGCTGCTTGGACCCCAACCGGAAGAAGACGCCAAAACGCTCGTCAGTCTGATTGATCAGGGTATCGCCAAATCGCGCCGGCCGATCAAACAGATCTTCGCGGTCCCGCCGTTCGTCAGTGACGACCTGACCTACGAGTACGACTATTTGAAGTCGACCTATGCCAAACTGTTGGAGCAGTCGCTGCTGGATGCCCCCGATGTGCTGGTGGTCGAACTAGCCGAAGCCCTAGCGATCGCCAACGAAAACAAGCTGACCTCTACCGAAGGTTCGCTGAAACGCCAATTGCCGATTTACCTGCTGGGAAAATACCGCAACGAAACCAAAAAGGACAAACGCCTCGTTCAGCTTTCCGTCCAAGCACAGCAAGGCTCCAAGACGATCGATGACCAGCAGGCCGAACTAAGCCCCGAAGCGGTGCCAGAGTTTCTGCAGAACATCGCCACCAAAATCGCCAAGTCCCAAGGCATCGTCGCTGCGCCGAGCGATCCAGAGACGGAAGCGAAACAGCTCAACGAGCGCGCGGAACTATTTATCCGCCTAGGCAACTGGGAGGAAGCACTCGGATTGATCGAAGCGAGCTTGTTGCTGAAGCCAGATCAACCTGAAATGCATGACGAGGCGATCAAGGCCGCCAGTCAGCTTGCTAGTGGAGTCAATCAACGCAGGGCCGTGGAATTTGTAAGATCTCAAGAGCTCAAACTTCGCTCCCTCGAGCATTTGGCGGCCATCATGGCCAAATACCCAGTCAATCGCTCACTCGCCCACTTCGATTTGATTCGTTGTTCGATTGATAGTCCTATGTGGAGTTACGGTTCTGGGTCCGCTGTTTCTGACCAACTTACGGAACTCGAGCGAAAGTACGAGCAGGAAAAGCAAGAGATCGCGTGGCAGATGTTTTTTAAGCTCGCCGACGAACAGAATTGGAAATGGAGCGGCAGCGTACTACGCGAGATTGTAGCTTCCGCGACACCGGATGATCGATACTCCCAAATCATTCTGATGATTCTGAAGTATCAAAACCGTGAGAATGTTGATTCCATGGTCCGCGAGTTTGCCCACAGTGGTTTCGTCGTTGGCAAACTACGTACCTTCGAGGGACGCCGATTCCTGAAAGAACTTGCGAATCGACCAGACGCAAATGACCAAGTAAAGCAAACCGCGCGTCAGATGCTCGTGTCGATTGGCACATTGCCTGAGACAAAAGAAAGAGGAGCCAGCAGCAATCCAAACGATCAAAGCCGTCTGACCTACAAAGGGCTCCGTCTAACCTACATCAATGTCCGCAGCCACCAGCCGGTGGAGTTGAAATGGCTAGACGGCTGCGTTCCCCTCAACAACGGAATGGATGCATTCTACAGCGATCAGGGAGTCTTCATCCAATCACCGGGTCAAGATTTGCGACAGATTTACGCCCCTGGCCCCAATACCCACCCCCAATCCATTTCCTACGACGGTCATTACCTTTGGTTGATCGTAAGAATCCACCAGCAAGCCCCGCAGCTTTGGGTATTTGAGCCAATCAGTGGAAAGGGAGTGCAAATCACGGCTGAAGATGGGCTGCCTCTAATTGCACCCGAGAAAATACCAGGCCAGGCCAAGTACCTGATCCAAGTTAAGCTTGCTACGATCGAAAGAGGACGGGCAATCGTAGCAGGTTTTTTTGGCAGAACCTGGTTGGCGGATGTTCGTTTCAATCCAGACGGCAAGCATTCCATCAACGTGTTTCACGAAGCCAAAGAAATCATTCCACCCGGCGAGCGGAATGCCGACTGGAAAAACATTAACCTTGCCTTTCAGCCGGCCGCCGTTCGAGACTTTCGTTCCCAATCAGAGGATGGAGTACAAAACCATCTCGTGGTCGTCAATCGAATGTCGTCCGATTATAGCTTGGTTCGACATCCTTTGGTGGTAGATCCGACGGACCTCAGCATTCGAGTGTCGGAGAATGTGTGGGACCATGCTGGAGACGGAATTGATAACAAGGACTTCGATCGCGGAGCATTCTTCTACGCAGGCGCGGCACCTCCTAAGTTTAATTCGATCGGCATAGTCCGAGTCGGCTGCCCTGATTTTAATCCCGAAGTTGCTATGCCTGGAATTCGCGAAGGTGATCTCGTTTTCAATCATAGTGATGGAATCGTCAATATTGTGGGAATGGATTGGCAACGGGGTCGATTGGAGAATGGGACACTGGAATCGTTCGGACCGGTGCCGTGGGCATATAGCAACCACTGGGGTCCATCGGAGCGAACGATTCCCGCACCATATGGACGAGGTTCACTCTCCCTAAGATTTATCGCGGATAGCAATCAGTACGGGACGATTATCGGTTGCTCCGAAGAGAAAGGTGATCAAGGGATTTTCCAGGTCCTCTTCGATGGTTCGGGAGTATCGATCAAAGAAGCCTTGAATGGCCCGTCTAAAGCCAATAGTCCTGTCAAAAAAGAGCAACCGATCGCTCGCAACCAGCCAGTACAGAAAGTTAATCTCTGGGAAGACCGCGCTCGTCGTTTAGGCCTGGCCTATTCGCCCGATGGCAGGTCGATCGTTACTGTGGGCAAATTGCAGGACAAGTCTGTCCAGGTTTGGGATGCCGAAAGTGGTCAGCTCCTCGCCAACTTGTTGAATGATCCTGAAGGGATGGCGGCGGTTGCCTTCAGCCACGACGGAACAATGTTCGCGACGGGTGGTACTCGAGGCCGGGTGATTATATGGGATGCGACAAGCCTTCAGCCAATAGTCGAATGTGAAGGCCAGTCGGAAGAGATCGTCGATTTGGTGTTTTCGTGGAGCGATGACAAGGTTGCTGCCGCCAACGTTGATCGTTCTGGAGCTGTGTGGACTGTGGGCAATGGAAAGGTTGCCTACGAATTCGAGCAACAAAACATGATCATTAAAAGTCTTGGATTCGACGCAGATGATTCACGCGTACTCGCTTTTTCAAATGGATCGACGGTGGCTTGGAATGCCGAGAACGGAAATAAATTCGGCCGTATCGAAAGCCTGAATTATGTGGCTGGTAATTTAGAGGATCGCTCATTGATCGCATTGGCTGGCGACCTGGAAAACACCTTGATCAAGTGGGACTCGACCGGTTCAGCCTCACAGCAATTATGGTCTCGCGTGATAGGAATGCCTGTCGCTGTTTCGCCGGATGGCAAGCTCTTGGCGATGTTCATTCGCAGGTCATTCGTTGACGATGAAATAGAAGAAGTCAACCGAGTCGAAGTGTGGAACCTACCGGAAAAGAAGAGAATTGCCAGCTTGGACGGGATTTTCGTCAGAGACTGCACCTTCACCCCCAACCAGGATGCATTGGTCATCACCAAGTTCTATGGCGGTCTTCAGCGGTTGGAATTAACGCCCAAACCTAAGCAGCCAGGTCCTGCTCCAAATCCCCAGCCTGACCCGAAGATGAGAACCTGGACCGACAACACAGGTAATTTTTCGGTGCAAGGCGTTTTGACTGACTACGATAACCAACAAGTCCAGTTGAAGACCGAACAAGGTAAAGCGATCACGGTTCCATTTGACCGACTGTCGCGAAAGGATCAATTGTTGATCCTCGACCTCATTCAGACTCGATCCAGCACTGCTCAGAAACCATGAACCAGCACCTCCTTGACCCCAGAATACGACGGGCGTTTCTCGCCGTGATGTGCCTGACCATCGGCACGTCGTCTGCATTCGCAGCAGATGAAGAGGCGAAAGAAATCGCCGCGATCCAACCGGTTGCCGTCAGCTCCGCTTACTTTGGTGAAGAGAAGATCGAACTGGGTTACCGTCTTTCCACAACCGAGGCGGTGCAAGGGAAGTTGTTCTGGCAGTATTCGGCCGGGGCTCGGACGCTGGCACGAGGTGAAGAGCCTCTCGATCTTGTGGCGAATCAGGCCGAAAGTTTCAAGCTGCCGATGGAACTTCCGCCAGTGCGTGAAGGGGTAACGTTCGCCACGCAGATGACCCTGACGGTGGTCGACGGCGATGGCAAGGAAATCGCTAAGAACGAGCAAACGATCTGGCTATTCCCGCAAGATCCTTTCGTCCAGCGGAAGGAGTGGCTCCAGGAGTTGAACATCCAACTGTTCGATCCGGCCGGGGACACGGCCAAGGTCTTCGAAAAGGCGGGCATTCCGTTCGACAAGGTGACCAATTCCAACGTGCTGGCCGACATCGAGGAAGGCATTTTGATCGTCGGCGCAGGGACCTCGCTTCGTAAAAACCGCGCCTTGGCCGACGCGCTGGGCAAACTGCCGCAGCGTGGTGTTCGCGTGCTTTGTCTTTCGCTGGTCGATGGCGAACTGATCTGGCCCGATCGCGAAACCTATCCGCAGCTGGAAAACGTCTCGTTCTCCTCAAAGCAGATTGTTCGGCAGTACGACAAACGTCTCTTTCCCGATTTCGCGCAAACCGCGGACGCACCGCCGGCAACGGCCGGCATCAAACTCGAATCCAAACGTGGTCAACTGAAACTGATCGTCGAGGAGGCCGAAGATACGTGGCCTTGGTGGCGAGTCAAGTTTCAGAATCAAGGTACGTGTATCGTCTGTTGTCTCGATCTCATCGAGCATTGGGATCGCAGCCCGACACCACGATTTTTGTTAAAGCACATTCTCGAACAGTTTTCCTCGAACTCGAACGTTTCTCAATCGGAGCAATAAGTTATGCGCACGCTTCTCTTCAGTCTGGTACTTACCTTGACGGCATTGTCCGCGGTCAGCACGGCTCAAGCCCAGGATGGGGACACCGTCTATCCCACCGCCATTTTCGCCTTCCAGGAACGAGGAGCCGACGTCAAAGGCATGGGTGCCCAGGTTTCCGACCTGATTTTCGCCAACCTGGTGATTGACCCCAGCATGTACCTGGTCGATCGAGAAGATATGAAAAAGATCCTGCAGGAACAGGAACTGTCGGTATCGGGACTGGTCAATCCAAACGAAGCCGTTCAGGTCGGCCAGTTGACCGGCGCTCGGCTGATTGTTTCCGGTAGCGTTATCCAGGCCGGCGATAAGCTTGTGGTGGTGGCCAAGATTATTGGTACTGAAACCAGCCGCGTTACCGGTGCGAATGTCAAAGGAAGTCTCGACGACGACCTGGATACCCTGGTCGAACAGCTTTCGACCAACATTGTCAAAGCGATCAATGACAACGCCAGCAAACTGGTGCCGAAGGTGGTTCCGCAAAGCGAGCGAATTGCAGCCCTCAAGAAACAGATTGGCAATGCGAAGCTTCCTCCGGTGACCGTTTCGATCGAAGAACGCCACGTCGGTCAGGCCACGATCGACCCGGCCGCCGAAACGGAAATCATGGTCTACTTCCGCGAACTCGGTTTCGACGTGATCGATTCCAACGACGCCGCCGCCAAAGATGCCGAGATCAAGATCGTCGGCGAAGGCTTCAGCGAGTTCACCGCGCGAGCTGGCAACCTGGCTCCGGTCAAAGCACGTGTCGAAATCAAAGCCATCGATGCCAAAACCGGCCAGGTCCTGGCGATCGATCGCCAGACTTCAGTAGCTATCGACATTAACGAGCAGATCGCCGGCAAAACGGCCCTTCAAAATGCGGCCGCGACCATCGCTGAACGGATGATCCCGAAGCTGGTGAAAGCCCCTGGCAAAAAGAAGAGCAAGAAGTAACACTGCTCATTCAAATTGAAACGATTCCGAAAAGAGGGCGCGTTCTGGCGAACGTGCCCTCTCTTTTGTTCGAATCGAAATCAGGTTCGTACGAGCTCAGGCGTTTCGATAGTCGGCTGGCGTCGTGCCGGTGTATTCTTTGAACGCGCGAATAAAGCCGCTGGTGCTGTCAAAACCACTTCGGATCGCGACGTCGATTACGCTCAGCGATGTTGAAGAGAGTAGATGCTGCGCATGACGCATTCGCGACAGCCGAATTTCGTGAGCAATCGAATGTCCGACGGCCGTTTTGAAACGATTCTCGAGCGTTTTGCGGCTGATCTCCGAATTCTCGACGATGTCAGTCACCGTAATGGGTTGCCCGCATCGTGCTCGGATGAATTCAATCGCAGCAACAACCTGTATGTCATCGAGCGCCAGAAACTCGGAGGAACGGCGAACGATAAGTTGGCCGGGCGTTACCAGGATTGGCTCGGCAGGAATTGGCTCGCCTTCGATTAATCGATCGACCAATTGAGCGGCCAGGAAGCCGATTCGTTCCGAATTCTGGGCAATGCTGGATAGTGGGGGTGATGTCGTTTCGCAGATCAAGCCATAGTTGTTCACGCCGATTACCGAAATGCCGAACGGAACGCTGATGCCCGACTGCTTGGCGCACTCGACCACCTCGTACGCAAATTCGTCGTGGCAAGTCGCGATACCGCATGGCTGAGGAAGCGTGGCAAGTTGCCGACTCAGGTGCTCCTGGTCGACCAGGCGATAGGCGAAGTCTCCCTGAGCTTCCGATTCGAAGGAGACTTCGAGTGAAACGGCATCGTGGCCTGCCTCATGAAGCCTCGCCAGAAAGCCTTCCCGGCGACATCGATTGTGGTACCACTCGAAGTGCCCCACGAAGGCGAAATTGCGTAAGCCCAGGCTGATCAAGTGATCGGCCAAACGCCTGCCGATCTCGAAGTTGTCGGAATGGACAATCGCCACTCCTTCGCTCGGCGGCTGGTGGAGCGTCAAATTGACAAAAGGCTTTTCGAGTGACTTGAGAAAGTTGATCTGCTCTTTTGTTTCCGCGTAGGCAATGACACCATCGGCCTTGGTGTTGCGCAAGTGCGTCCAAGGAATAAAAGGAATCGCGGCATTCTTGATGATTCGGATCCGGGCCGTCTCGGCGGCGTATTGCAATATGCCACGAAGCATGCGGTTATGGTTGTCCGAACCGGGCACCACCACAAGTGCGATCTGATGTGGCATATCGTTGCCATGGGGAAAGTGACGAATGAGCCGATGGAGGTGATTGGGAACGATCGAAGGCGAATCGACGCTGAGTCGCTTCGTTTTTGGAGCATGCATGCAGATCCCAATCTCCACCGGTTCGTTTATACCGCTTTTCACAACCTACCCCAATGGGACGAATGCACGCGGTAAACGTCCGGAGTTAACGAGCCAACTTGACGGGGCTCGCCATTTCCTGAAGAAGCTGCGAGCAGACCAATTGCATTCGGGGAAAGTGAAAAGGCCCCTTCCAGAGATTGCCTTTCAAGGTCGAACTGATTCGGCCATCGCGATGAAGATAGCCAAACCACTCGCCATGTTGTGGGTCGGCAAAATGCGAATAGGCCCAGTCATGAATCTGCTGATGCCATTGGGCATAGCGAGTTTCTCCCGTCAGGCAGTAAGCAAGCAGCGTCGCGATGATTGTTTCGTTCTGCGGCCACCAGAACTTCATATCGTGCCAGTATTCCTGGACCGGTCGGCCATCTAAGCTCGTAAAGTAGAGAATTCCGCCATATTGCTCGTCCCAGCCGCGTTGCCACATCCAATCGAGCATCTGGCAGCCAAGCTTGATCAGTTGGTCGTCGTTTCGGCAGCGTCCTTCCCACAGAATAAACCAGGCACCTTCGATCGCATGTCCCGGATTGAGGGTGCGGCCGTCAAAGTGATCCACCACTTCTCCTTCGCTGCCAACCGTTTCCAACACGCAAGCGAGTTCTGGTTTGACATGGTAGGTGCGGATCGCTTCGATACTTTTGTCGATCCAGTGGTTTGCTTCCTCTAAGCCAATCGAATCTCGCAGCTGCTGGGCTGTGTTGATGGTGACCATCGGGACGCCAATTCCCCGTGTCGGGCGCACATCGGTGAACTTGGGATCCGGTCGATGGTTCACAAATCGCAAGAACAATTCCCGTGCCTTTTCGGCATACTCGGCGTTGCCGGTTGCCTTGGCTACTTCCCCGAAGGCAATAGCGGCGAACGATTCAGAAAACGCATAGCGGCGTTTGCGAATCGGCTTCCCTTCCCGCGCAAGATGAAACCACATGCGACCATCGACTGGGTCAAAGGCATATCGCGAGAGAAACTGAAGCCCTGCTTCGGCCAGGTGCAACCACTCTTCACGTGGTTCCACCTCGTTGTATAGTTCGCCCAACAGCCAAGTGAAACGAGCCTGTTGCCAAACCCCTTTGTCGGTATCGACGATCGTTCCATCACGATCGAGCGAGGTGATAAAGCCGCCGTACTCTTGGTCAACGCTATGTTTCAACCAGAACGGCAAGGTATCTTCCAGCAAACCATTGCGGTACTGGCTGAACAAAGCAGCTTGTCGGTCCCCGTTCACGATTGGGTTTCTCCCGGGTTGTTCGAAACCAGTGGGACGTCATAGATCGTCAGACCAGCCAGATCTTGCGATGGACGCCCCGTTAGCCAACTGGCCAGGTAACCGGTGAGGAAACAGACCCCGAGCCCGGCCGCAGGAAAGAAGTAGCTATGGATCCGCGAAAACTTCCAGAGAGCAATCATCACCACAGCACCTAGACACGCCCCACAGATCGCACCGAACTGATTCGAGCGTCTCGTGAATGCTCCAAGCAAGAACAGTCCGCCCAGAATACCCATGAAGATCCCCAGTACTTTCACGAACGCATCGAACAGCGATCGAATCTCCGGATCGACAAACAGCAACCCCAGCAATGTGCCTGCCAGTCCGACCAGCAGCGTACAAACTCGGGCCGAGATCAAATAGCCTCGCTCCGAAGAGCAAAAGGCCATCGGTCGCAGGAAGTCGACCACGATCGTCGTCGCAGAGGAGTTCATGCTGGTCGACACCGTCGATTGGGCCGCGGCGAACACGCCTGCCACGATCAGGCCAGCCAGGCCCAGGGGAATCTCTCGCGCGATGAATAGCGGAAAAATCTGATCGGTCGTGATATGTGGATCGAGCTTGCCTGGGTTGCACTGGTAGAACGCAAACAATGCCGTACCAAGACCAAAGAACAAGAGCGTCGCGGGAATGGTCAGGATCGCACTCATCCAGATCGACCGCGCGGCGAGTTGCTCGGTCTCGGTCGTCACGTATCGCTGCACAACCGCTTGATCGGCTGTGTAAGACGAAATGTTCTGGGCGATTGCACCGATGACGACAACCCAGAATGCGGCCTGGGCGCTGGTTACGTCCCAGTGCACGTTGGCGATGTTCAACTTGTTAGAAGAACGTGCGATATCCCAAAACCCGGAAAGCCCGCCATCGACTCCTTGAACGAGCAGGAACAGCGCCAGCAACGCTCCCCCCAGCAAGACAAATGTTTGGATCGTATCGGTCCAGATGACCGCCTCGATTCCGCCCAAGGTGCAGTAAGCGATACTCAATAGGCCCATCAGCAACACCGATTGAGCCGGCGTCAGTGGAGTAGCAACTGCCAAAGCCAATGCCGTCAGCGACATGACGATCGCCATGCGAAAAAGGTGAAACAAGATAAAGCTCGTGCTGGCCAACTTGCGAGTCAGCGAACCGAATCTTCGTTCCAGGTATTCGTAAGCACTGGTCGCATCAATGCGGCGATAGAACGGCAAGGCAACATAAACGGCCAGAAAAGCGACCAAGGGGATCGTGAAATTTCCGACGGCGTAGACCCAATCTTGCGCGAACGCTTTGCTCGGCAGCCCGGTAAATGTCAATGAGCTAAGCATCGTGGCGAAAATGCTGCAGCCTGCCGCCCACCAAGGAATTTGCTTTCCACCTCGAAAGTAGTCGTCCGTATTCTTGTTCTTCTGCGTGAAATAGACCCCGATACCAACCATCGCCAACAGGTAGCCAAATAGCACCAGGTAGTTGACGATGCCAAAGCTCTTGTCGGCCTTATGAGCGGTCACCTGCCAGACGTGCGGCGAGCGAACCCTCGGGCGGATCTCTCCACTCGGAATGATCACCGATTCACCCCAACGCACCGCGGTGGTCGTTACCTGGTTCTCTGGCATCGCTCCGGGGTTCGTCCAGGTATCGGTGATCGTGTGATAGGCAAAAATTTCGCGCGGAAACTCAGGGTGATCATCTTTCAGCAGATCGGCCTTGCCCCAGTTGCTTTCATCGGCACCACCGAGAATGAAGATGTGACTCTGGCCGATGCCGATCGCCTCGCCGGCCATGATGACTCGCGGGGCATCCTTTCGCCGGGTCCAGGTCTTGGTCTCGGGAATGAATTGCCAGACATCTTTCAGGAATTGTGTCTCGCCGGACTCTTCCCGTCGTCCACCAATGACGTAGATCGCGTCACGAAAGCCATCGTGTTGCACGGCAACTTGAGGGAAGGCCCGCGTCGGACCAGGCAGGCTTGGCAGTTCGGTCCACTGAAAGTCTTTTGGTTCGCCTGGCTGAGACAGATCAAGCGACCAGATCTTGTCGCTGGCCGAAGACAACTCGGGGGCCGATTGTCCCCCGATCAGATAAACGGTGCTACCAAGCAAAACAGCTTGCCCATAGGCGACCCGCTCTGGCAGGGAAGCACACGGCGTCGTCTGAATCGACTTGCCGTCCCACGTAAGGAAGTAGGCCTCTTCGAAAACCTTCTCGGCATCGCATCCCCCCAGGCAAAGCACTCCCTTGGAAGTTGAAACGGTCGCCCCGTACGCTGTCGGCCGCGGTAACTTGCCGCCGCTTTGCCACTGAAAGCGGTCGCCGTTTTTTGTCAGGACATAGATCGTATCGACCCACTGCTTATTCGATTCCCAGATCGGCCGCGGAAAGTTGGCCCCGCCCGCGACGATCAACGCATCGTTATTGACGCCGGCAAAGGGACCTGCCACGCCGAGCGGATTGGGAAGATCTGGCAGCTTGTGCCAATCGAGCACTGTCTCTCCGTAGCAAGGAGAATCACCTACGCAGGCAAGCCACGGTACGAAAAACAGAAGACCAAGTTGGAGCAATCGGAAGGGCATGAGGAGGGATTCCAGGTGGGCGAGTTGGAGAGCGATCAGGAGCGGCTGCCATCGGAGTCGGCCACCAAATTAGCCAGCCAGTCCAACGATTGCAACTTTCGTTGCAGGTCTTTGGTTTCCTGGGAAGTCAACGCTCGTTGCGGCAGTCGGCATGTGCCGAAGTCGTGTCCCATCAAACGCAGCAGTTCTTTCATTGCCGAATGGAAGGGATACTGGCCGAGGGTGCGAATGAGCCGAATTGACTGCATCTGCAATCCTTGCGCATCCTCGATCCGATGCGCATGAAATGCCTCCATGAGCTTCAAGTACGTTGGCGCGATGACATTATAAGTGCTGCCGATGGCCGCTTTGGCGCCGGTTGCGATGGCGCCCAGCAACATCTCGTCGCATCCCCACACGACGTCATACCGGCCGTCATCCAACTGCAGACACTGCTGAAACTCGTAGAGCTTCGAGTCGGTGTACTTCAGCCCAAAGAGATTGGGAATCGCGTCGCCGGCGGCTTGCATGAAGGAGACGATGTCAATGGAAGAGCCCGTCAACACCGGGATGTGGTAATAGTAGAAGGGCAAGCTGGGCGCGGCCGAAGCAATCGACTTGACGGTCTCTAACAGCGATTCTTGATCGCTTATTTTGAAGTAGGACGGACAAGTTGCCGAAACCGCAGCGGCACCAATTCGCTCGGCATGGGCAGCCAGGACTTTGGCTTCCGCAATGCTGTTGTGCCCGACTTGAACAAACACAGGGACCCGTCCGTCGGCTGCCTGAACATACGCTTCGGCAACTTCACAACGTTCGGCCGTCGAAAGAGAAACCCCTTCGCCCGTACTACCACAAACATAAAGCCCCTGATTGCCGGCCTCGATGAGGTATTCGACCATCGGGCCGACCTTCGATAGTGCCAGCGATCCATCGGCGTTGAAAGGCGTATAGGTCGCGGCAACCAGGCCGCTTAATCGTTGGGTACTCACGGTTCGTTCCTGGGGGTGTTGGGTGTTCGCGAAATGTTTCGTCAAGTTGAAAGACCAAAGGTGGTCGCTACGTGCTACTGTGACCACCAAACAAGTTAATCACCGGTGATGTCCTTCAAGGGGATTCGCTGAAAGACGAGCTTCGACGTACTTCCTTCGTACAGGATACCAACCGTATCTCGATCGATCATCGTCATGCACGAATAGCCTGCCCCAAGTCCCTCGTCCAAAAGCAGACGATTGTCTTGCGGCCAGGATTTGCCGCCATCCTGGGACGCCTTGATGGTGATCTTCTCGCGTCCCCGTTGACTGTCAGGGTTCGAGAAGAGTAGCCATCCGCCTCGCGATTCGCCTAGCTCTTGATCGACATCAATCAGACTCGCCATGCAGGCCCCAGGCTCAATCAAAAGCTTTTTCGAACTGGCATGCTCTTGCCAGGTTGCTCCGAGATCGCTGGTTGTCAGCACGACCCGTGTTGAAGCGTTGTCATAACGACAGTTCAGCATCAAGACGCCTGGGCGAACTTCGACGACCTGGGACTCGGTCGTATGGGGGTGACCGCCGGTTCCGATTTTCCAGGTCTTTCCGTGGTCTTGGGAATAGATAATCGTCGAGTGCGGAACGCGGCGTTCGTCCTGGAATTGAGCGGCAAAAACAAGTGTGCCGTCCTCCATGCAGATCCCTTTGCCGGGACCGTTGAAGACAAGGTTCCAGCTTGGCTGTTTCACTTGTTCGGTGATGTTGATCGGCTTAGACCAGGTCAGGCCGTCGTCATCAGAACGAACCAGGATGAGCTGCCCAGACTGCATCGGCCTGGTGCCTTGGCCGGAACGATGCCATGCTCGGTCACCGTGACTCCACAGTGCGGCTACCCAGATCGTACCGCTATTCTTGTCGACCAACACCGCCGGATCGCCGATCCCATCGAACCGCCACTTGGGATCGTTACCCATATCGATGATGATCCGCATCGGCTCCCAGCTACGGCCGCCATCGACGCTGCGCGACATGCCGATATCGATATCTCCCGGCAAATCGCCTCCACCTCGATGGCGAGCATCATACACTGCGATCAGGGTGCCAGCCTTCGTGGTTGTCAGCCCGGGAATGCGATAGGTATTTACGCCATCGTCCCCGGCACGGCGTAGGGCGATTCCTAACCGTAGTGGAGTGGTTTCTTTGGGTGACTCGAGTTCGTATCGTTTCCCAGCCACCGTGACCGCAGGGCAACGGACCGCGAGCGTCTGAGAAACGTCAGCCGAATCTTTCAACTTGACCGATACCAGGAAGTGATTCTCTCCCCGCTCAAGCAGACTTTTTCCGGAAACGACCATTCGCTTGGCAAGCAGCATCGAACTACCAAATAGCTTGAGTTCCTGATGGTTCGCCAAGTCAACGACGTTGAACCAAGCAGGTTGGGGCGGAACACTTTGAATGACTTCCACTTTTTCGATGGAGTTCAAATCGAGCGAACCACTCAAGGTGAACTCCACCTCTTCAAGCGGCATGCTTCCCTCGTTTCCCTGAACGTCAACAGTCACCTCGAAGACAGGGTTCCACTCATTCCGGACGAGCAATGGAACCGTACGAGTGGTCCCGGAGACACTAGCAACACGCTTAGGCATGCTGCGTTCAACGGTCAGATCATCAATCATCACGCCGGAGCTTGGAGGTGTGATGCTTCGAAAGCGGATCTGCTTGGGAAGTTTACCTTCGAGAGGAATCGAAACGTGATTTCTAAAGCTGCCGACCGGAGCGTTGCCCTTGTTCTCATAAGCTGTTTGCCAGTTTCCATCGACCAGCAGATCGACTTGTAAGGCAAAGGGCGTCCTGGCGGTCCATCGTTCGAACCAGAATTCAAGCAGGTCGACTCGCTCAGAAGTCGGCTTGGGAGTCCAGATGACTTCTCGTTCAACACCACCAAGTAGCCGTAGCGATGCTTTGCCACTGCGATGATGGGCCGTATGGATCGTTGCCATGTCGGCCTCTGCCGACCAGGTTCCCGAATCGTCTGTCGCTTTGGTCAAAGAACCAGGCGTCAAACTTTCAAATCCAGTCTCAACTGCAACGCCGTGATCGGTGGTTGCCTCGTTGTCATTCCCGTAGCATGTTCGAGTTGCCCAAACCAGAATGCCACAGCCCAGCAGCAGAAGACAGTAGCGGACGGCGGGTAATTTCATGGAACGTGGCTTGGGAAGAAGGCAGTTTGCGGAAGGTCTCTTCAAGACAGAATAGATGCGATGCCGATCCAACGTTGTCGAAAATTAGCAATCCGATGTGCGCAAAAGGCAGCCTGTCGCTTTTTTTCCGAAGGCACAGCAACCCTGTCGCCCGGCCTCTCGTGGGCATGAAACCCTCGCCGGAGGGCGGGAATTCTGCCGGAAAATATTTCGTTTTTGTCTTGAAAGGTGCCCGATCTGCTAAAATAAAGATGGCTCTTCATTCCCCTTCCCGCTTTCCTCCCCACCCTTCCCCAGACAAATCATGTGGCGTCGTGCTCAACTGTTGCTGTTGCCGTGGATTGCGTTTTGCTGCGCGGTTTGTCAGGCCGATGACACTGTCGACTTCAATCGCCAGATTCGCCCCATCCTTTCCGACAAATGCTTCTTCTGCCACGGTCCCGACGACAACCACCGCGAAGCCGGTTTCCGGCTGGACGAGCGGGAAAGTGCCATTGGCGAGGCCGATTCAGGCAGCCAGCCAATCGTCCCGAGCCATGCTTCCGATAGCGAACTGATCGATCGGGTTGCCTCTCAGGACGATTCGATCCGCATGCCGCCGGCTGCATCAAACAAAAAGCCCCTTACCGCCGCGGAAATCGAACTGCTCAAGAAGTGGATCGATCAGGGAGCCGCTTGGGAACGGCACTGGTCGCTGGTCCCCCCTCAACGGCCTGATTTGCCACCGGTCCAGCACGAAGCCTGGGCCCGCAATCCGATTGACCGCTTTATCCTTGCCCGGATGGAAGAACATGGCCTCAAGCCATCCCCCGAAGCGGACAAACGGACGCTGATCCGCCGCGTGACGCTCGACCTGACCGGGCTACCTCCGACGCCCGAGGAAGTCGATCAGTTTTTGACGGACGAAAAGCCGGACGCATACGAGCGTCTGGTCGATCGCCTGTTGGCTTCGCCCCGCTATGGTGAACGGATGGCCTGGCCTTGGCTCGATGCCGCTCGCTATGCCGATACCAACGGCTATCAGGGAGACCCGGAACGCACCATGTGGCCTTGGCGAGACTGGGTGGTCGACGCGCTGAACAACAACATGCCATTCGACCAGTTCACCATCGAGCAGCTCGCCGGCGACCAGTTGGAAGGTGCCACCAACGCCCAGATCATTGCCTCTGGTTTCAATCGCAATCATATGCATAACGGCGAAGGGGGACGGATCGCCGAGGAAACCCGCGTCGAGAATGTCTTCGATCGCACCGAAACAACCGCCACCGTCTGGATGGGGCTGACGTTTACCTGCTGCCGCTGCCACACTCACAAGTTCGATCCAATTTCGCACACCGAGTACTACGCCCTATACGATTTCTTCAACCAAACCTCTGAAGGGGGCGGAATTCGCGGCGGGGCGGTGCCTCCCTTCGTGACGTATATCTCGCCAGAAAACCAGCAGAAGCTGGACGACTTCAGCCAACAGTTGGTGTCGCTCCGACAAGAACTGACCAAGGATAACTCGACCGTCGACGAGGCCCAGAAAGCCTGGGAAGAACAGCAACGCCGCGAAAGCGCGTGGACCTTTCCTGCCCTGATCGAAATGCACACCGGTGGCGAGTCGAAGCTGACGAAGCTGGAAGATGGCTCAATCCGTGCGGAAGGGGCTCGGCCCGATCAGGATGTTTACACCATCACCACCAGCACCGATCGCTTGAACGTCAAAGCGATTCGCCTGGAAGCACTCTCAGACAAAGTTTCCTCTCCCACCGGCAGCACCGGCCGGGCCGATAACGGCAACGCGGTGGTCAGCGAGTTCGAGGTTTTCATCCGCCCTGAGTCGGAACCCGATGCTGAATTCAAGCAACTGAAGATCGTCAAAGGAACCGCCGAGCATGCCCAAGGGGGACTCGGCGTCGAACAGGCCTTCGACGGCGTCAACGGTGGCGGGGGCGGCTGGGCGATGGAAGGCTTCAACCGCAAGGAAAGCAACACGGCAGTCTTCTATCTCGATCGACCTTTCGGCTTCGAAGAAGGAACGGAGATTCGCTTTGTCCTTCGCTGCGAGTCCCGCCACATCGCCCATACGTTGGCTCGCGTACGGCTGTCGGTTGGCAGTGGCGATAACGACGGCGTCCTTCCTTCCGATACTCAAACCGCCCTGGCCAAGCTGCCTGACCAACGGACGGCCAAAGAGAAGCAAACGCTCCGTGCCTACTTCCGCTCGAAGGTTTACCAAGAGAAAGACACCCAGAAGTCTCCCTATCAGGACGTTGCCAAAAAGATCGAGCGGATTGAGTCGCAGAAGAAAAAGGTGCAAGACGAGATCGCCAAGATCAAAGTGATGGTGATGGACACGGCCGATAAGCCGCGTGAAACGCATATCCTGGAAAAGGGACTCTACAACAAGCCGATCGGCAACGTCGTTTCCCCAGGCGTTCCTTCCGCGTTACCACCATTGCCAGAAGATGCCCAGCGTGACCGACTCGCTTTGGCCGAGTGGCTGGTTTCTCCTGAACATCCATTAACGGCTCGTGTCACGGTCAATCGTTACTGGCAAACGTTCTTCGGCACCGGCATCGTCGCCACGCCAGAGGACTTCGGCACCCAGGGCAAGCCGCCAACGCATCCCGAGCTGCTCGATTGGCTGGCCGTCGAGTTCGTTTCCAGCGGCTGGGACGTCAAAGCGCTACATCGGTTGATCCTCACCAGCGAAACGTATCGCCAGTCGTCGCACGTGTCGCCTGAAAAGCTCGCGGCCGATCCGGCCAACGTTTATCTATCTCGGCAAAATCGCTATCGGCTTCCTTCCTGGATGCTCCGCGATCAGGCTCTTTATGTCGGCGGACTGGCCAACTTGGAACTAGGCGGCCCGCCGGTCAAGCCGTACCAGCCTGAGGGCATCTGGGCCGAAGCAACCTTCGGCAAGAAGAAGTACCAACGCGACAACGGCGAGGCCCTTTATCGCCGCAGCTTGTATGTCTTCTGGCGGCGAATCGTCGGACCTACGATGTTCTTCGACGTCGCCAACCGGCAGACCTGTAGCGTGAAGACGGCGATCACCAACACGCCGCTGCACGCGCTAACGACCCTCAACGACATTACCTACGTCGAAGCGGCCCGGGGACTGGCAGCCCGGGTAATTCGCGCCTCGGACGATCCTGCCCAGCGGCTTCGCCAGGCATTTTTGATCGTCACGTCTCGAGAGCCAACCGACCAGGAACTGGCCATCATCAAGCACCGCTACGAACTTCTCAAGCAGCAGTTCGCCAAAGACCAGGAGGCCGCGCTCAAGCTCCTTGCGATCGGTGAATCGCCCCGTGACGAGTCGATCGACGTCGCCGAGTTGGCCACGATGACGGCCCTCTGCAATACCCTCATGAACCTTGACGAGGCTTTGAGTCGACCATGACAAGCCATCACCCAACTTCACCGCTCGAAGAGCGAGCCCGGCAACTTACCCGCCGCCAACTCCTGTCGCGCTGCGGCGTCGGCCTGGGTAGCGTTGCGCTTGGTTCGCTGCTGGGAAGCGGCCAGGCCTCAGCCGAGACCGCGATCCCTGGCCTGCCAACGCTTCCGCACTTCGCCCCCAAAGCGAAGCGAGTGATTTACCTCTTTCAAAATGGTGCCCCTTCGCACACCGATCTGTTCGACTACAAGCCGAAACTGAAGGAGATGCACGGGATTCAAATCCCGGATGAAATCGTCGGCGGCGCACGATTCAGCACGATGACCGGCGGCCAGACGGCACGTCCCTGCCTCGCTCCGATTACCCAGTTCGCCCAGCGCGGCAAGTGCGGAGCCTGGATTGCCGAAGACTTCCTCCCCCGTACCGCCGAGATCGTCGACAAGGTTTGCTTCATCAAGTCGATGCACACTACCCAGGTAAATCATGCCCCGGCAATTACTTTCTTTCTGACAGGTGCGGAAATGGCCGGTCGACCCAGCATGGGTGCCTGGCTGACGTATGGTCTGGGTGCGGAAACGGAGCAGCTTCCTTCGTATGTCGTGATGACCAGCCGCGACAAGGAAGCTTCGTGCGGACAGATCTTCTACGACTTCTACTGGGGCAGCGGTTTTTTGCCGACCAAGTTTCAAGGAGTCAAGTTTCGCGGATCCGGCGATCCGGTCCTCTATCTTTCCAACCCTGAAGGGCTCAGCCGAGAAATGCGGCGGGGGCTACTGGATGACCTGGCACAACTGAATGCACTCGAAGAACAAAAGACGGGCGATCCGGAGATCTCGACCCGCGTCTCCCAATACGAGATGGCCTACAAGATGCAGGCCTCGGTCCCGGAACTGACCGACTTCAGCCAGGAACCGCAGCATATTCTGGACATGTACGGCCCCGATGTACAGCGGAAGGGTTCATACGCCTACAACTGTTTGATGGCTCGGCGGCTGGCGGAACGAGGTGTTCGTTTCATTCAATTGATGCACGCCGGCTGGGACCAGCACCGCAACTTGAACACGCAGCTCAAGATCCAGTGCACAGACACCGACGCCCCCAGCGCCGCGCTGGTGAAAGACCTTGAGCAGCGCGGACTGCTGGACGACACGCTGGTGATCTGGGGAGGCGAATTCGGCCGCACGCCGTTCTTACAAGGAGCGATCAGTGCGACCAAGACCTGGGGCCGCGATCATCATCCCTACGCGTTCACGCTATGGATGGCAGGCGGCGGCATCAAGCCAGGTTTCTCGTATGGTGCGTCGGATGAATTCGGTCACAACGCGACGATCGACAAAGTCCATGTCCATGACCTGCAGGCGACCATCCTCCACCTGCTGGGCATCGACCACGAGAAATTCACCTACCGATTTCAGGGTCGAGACTTCCGTCTGACCGACGTCCACGGCAACCTGATTCGCCCTATCCTGGCCTAGTCTGCCTCGTCTAACCCAAATGATTCGAGTGAAAGAAGCTTCCTTTCATTCACCTGGTGCAGGCCGTCGTGCGAATAATCCCAGGATGCTCACACCGATCAGCAGGCCAACGATCCCCCACAGGATGACCGTTCCTCGAATTGAAAGATTGAGATCACCGACGATCAACCAGCCTATCAGGAACATTGCCGCGCTGAGATCGATGGCAATGGCACCAGCCACTCCCAATCCGATTTGTCCGCTTGATGGTCGACGCCATTCATAGAAGAGGGCGATCGCAATGCCGATAACGACTGCCCCGAGGATACTTGGATAGAACGCCGTTTCTGAGGCAGGTAGACCGAGCAACTCGACCAGTGGTTTCGGAAACACCGCCAAAACGATGCCAAGTACCAGACTGATCGACGCGTCAATTAGAAGAATAAGGGAACGATTCATCTGAATGCCTCCGCGTTGACATCAGGTTGGCATCGCAGGTTCCTCAGTCGTCTGCCCAAGCTTTTGGCCTGACAGAATCAAACCTGCTCCATCCAAGTAATGATCTTCTTCCAGATACGCCAGACGCTTGCGTAAGACTTCTTTACCACGAGCCCATTTCACTTCAAGTTTCGCGCTATCTAAATCCTCGGCGGAATCGATTCCGGTGCATTTGAGCGCCATGCTATAGAGCGGAAACAGCCAGCGCAGCAGTCCACGATCAGGGCGTGACTTGCCGAAATCAAGGATCGAGATGATTCCGCCTGGACGCATCAACTCCGTGACCCGAACGATGGCAGCCTCCAAATCGTAGACGATCCCGAGGACCCAAATGGCTACAACCGCATCGAATGGCCCTGAAATGCCTTCGAGCTGAGCTGCATCACCTCGAATGAGTTCTATATTCTGCCAGTTGTTCTTCCGAATTCGCTGGGCTGCCTTCTCCAACATTCCCGCCGAGTAGTCGACACCAACGATTTTTCCATGTTTCCCGACTTTCGCGGTAAGCAACGAAAAGTTGCGACCTGTTCCACATCCCAGATCGAGAACCGTGGCTCCTTCGATGTCTCCGAGCAGATCAACCGTACGGCTGCGAAGCTTTTCAAGCCCCAGAATCCAACCAAAGACAATCTCTGTCAGGCTGTCATAATAGCGAGATGCAAAATCGTAATTCCGAGAAACATCGGCCAATTGCATTGAGATCGGAATTCCATATCAGAGGATCAAGTGGCAAGCCTACTGAATCCTAGACGAAGAAACCCTTCGATCAACCAATTTGCGAATCCACGGAATTCTCTACTTACGTCGCCACCGCTTGCGTTTCCTCCTTCACGACCGGCGTCGGCGCTGCCGGTACGCTTTTCCTGGCGAAACGACGAAGGACCACGTAGAACACGGGAGTCAGGAACAGCCCGAAGACCGTCACGCCCAACATCCCGGCAAACACGGCCGTTCCCAAAACGCGTCGCATCTCATATCCCGCCCCTGTGGCGATCAACAGCGGAATCACGCCGAGGATGAACGAGAACGCCGTCATCAGGATCGGACGCAAACGGAGACGGCATGCTTCGACGGCTGCCTCGAAGCGATTGCGACCGTTGTCTTCTTCCGCCTTGGCGAATTCCACGATCAGAATCGCATTCTTACAGGCCAGCCCCACTAGCACGATAAAGCCGATCTGCGTCAGGATGTTGTTGTCCATTCCGCGGAACCAGATTCCGATGATCGCGAACAACAAGCAGAGCGGTACGATCAAAATGATCGCCATCGGTAGCAGCCAGCTTTCGTATTGGGCCGCCAGTGTCAGGAACACGAACAGCACCGCCAACGGGAAGAGGTAGACAATCGTGTTGCCTGCCTGGCGTTCCTGGTAGGCAATATCGGTCCACGCGTATCCAAACCCTGGAGGCAAGTTTGCCTGGGCCAAGTCTTCCATGGTCGTCAACGATTGCCCGGTGCTGTAGCCAGGCACCGTATCGCCGTTGATGTCTGCCGCCGGGTACAGATTGAATCGCACCAGCCGATCCGGCCCCGTCACCATCTTCACATCGACCAACGAACCAAGCGACACGCTCGCACCGCGTGTACTTCGCGTTCGCAGCTGCATGATATCGCTGGCTTCGTCACGGAATTCCGGTTCGGCCTGGGCAGTAACCCGGTAGGTGCGTCCCAGGAAGTTGAAGTCATTGACATACAGCGAACCGAGATAGACCTGCAGTGCCTCGAAGACATTGCCGACTGGCACCTCCAGCATTTCGGCCTTGGTTCGGTCGACGTCGGCGTAAACCTGCGGCACGCTCAAGCGATAGTTGGAATACACCTGAACCAGCCCTGGCTGCTTGTTCGCTTCCTGCGTCATGCGCTGGGTGACCAGTTCGAGGGCGTCGATGCCGGCGCCGCTTTGATCCTGGACGTACATCTTGTAACCGCCGCCACGACCGATACCACGCACCGGTGGAGGAGGAATCACGAAGATTTCCGCTTCGTTGATCACCGAAACGGCCTGTCGCAAATCACCCACAATCACATCGGCCGTTCGCCCGCGTGCTCCGCGTGCTTTGGCATCTTCCAGCGGAAGAAACGTCACGGCCGCGTTCGGACTGATGGTGAACGTCGATCCCGACAGACCAGCGATCCCGACCGAATGCGCCACGCCATCGATCTTGCCCCCGATCTCGGCCACCTTCTGCGTGACCACATCGGTCCGCGCCAAAGCCGAACCGTCCGGCAAGCGAATGGCAACGATCACGTAGCCTTGGTCCATGGCCGGCACGAAGCCGGTCGGCACCAGGTCAAAGCTTTTCCAGGTACACACCAGCAAGCCAACGTACAGCAAAAGCACCACGGCAGAAAAACGAACGATCCGCGACACGGTCCAAGCATAGAAATCGCTGGTAATGTCAAACGTTCGATTGAACAACCGAAAGAACCAGCCGAACATGACGTCGCCCACTTTCGCAATACCTCGTTTCTCTGCCCCTTTCGGCTTCAACAGAATCGCGCACATCGCAGGGCTGAGGGTCAGCGACACGAAAGTTGAGAACGCAGTCGAAATGGCGATCGTGATCGCAAATTGTTGATAAAACTTGCCGCTGATGCTGGGGATGAACACGGTCGGCACGAACACGGCGATCAACACGAGCGTTGTGGCGATGAGCGCTGAACCAACTTCGTCCATCGCTTTATGGGTTGCTTCGCGTGGTTCCATTCCTTCGGCGATCAAGCGTTCGACGTTCTCGACCACCACGATCGCGTCGTCCACCACGATCCCGATCGCCAACACCAGGCCGAACAGCGACAGCGTATTCAGCGAAACGCCCATCACCTGCATCAACGCGAATGTACCGATCAACGAAATTGGAATCGCGATCACCGGAATGATCGTCGGCCGCCAGCCATGCAGAAAAATGAAGACTGTGAAAATCACGAACGCGGTCGTGATGTATAGCGTGTCGAACACCTCGGCGATCGACTCTTCCACGAAGTTGGTCGGGTTGTAGGCGATTTCGTAGCCGATCCCAATCGGAAAGTCACGGCTCAAGTTGTTCATCGTCTGCTTGACTTGGGCCGCCGTATCAACAGCGTTGGTTCCAGGCCGCTGATACACCAGAACTGCCACGGCCGGTTTGCCGTCTAGATAGCTGATTCGCGAGTAGTCCTGGGCGCCAAGTTCCACGCGGGCCACGTCGCTCAGACGCGTAACACGGCCGTCCTCGCCCCGTTTGATGATGATCTTGCCGAACTCTTCGGTGTCTTTCAGCCGCCCCTGCGTGGTGACATTCAATTGGAACGCACCTGTTTCATCGGTTGGTGGCTGTCCGATCACCCCGGCGGCGACCTGAACATTCTGTCCTCGAATCGCAGCGACCACGTCTCCTGGCATCAGATCCAGGTGGGTCATCTTTTCGATATCCAACCACACTCGCATGGCGTATTCGTTACCGCCGGCGATACGAACATCGCCCACGCCATCCAGACGCATCAGCGCGTCACGCACACGCAGGAACGCGAAGTTGCTGATATACAGTTGGTCACGACTGCGATCGGGCGAATTCAAATGCACCACCATCAGCATGTCTGGGATTTGCTTGCTGGTGGTCACGCCGATTTGACGAACCGCTTCCGGAAGCCGCGGTTCTGCGATTGCCACGCGGTTTTGAACCAACACCTGGGCGTCGTCCAGGTCGGTCCCCAGCTTGAAGGTCACCGTCAACTGCATGGTGCCGTCGGCACTCGACGACGATTCCATGTACAGCATGTCATCCACACCGTTCATTTCCTGCTCGATCGGCGTGGCGACCGTATCGGCAATCACCTGCGGCGTGGCCCCAGGATAACTGGCGCGAACCACGATAGTCGGTGGAACGACGTCTGGGTATTGAGATACTGGTAGCGCGAAGTAAGTAATTCCTCCGACCAGCACGATGATGAACGATAGCACCGCGGCGAAGATCGGCCGCTCGATGAAAAAGTGAGAAAAGCTCATTGCACCACCTCACTCTTTCGATCCGCTGATTGAGCGGTTGTTTGAACCGTCTCACGCGATGGCGTGAACGACGTCAGCCCAGGCGAGATCCATTCTTTTGGCGGCAGCGGCTGATAGGTATTGGGCAAACCATCTTCGATGACCATGATCTCTCCCTCTTGCGTCTGAACGTCCATCCCAGGCCGAGCAAGCAGCAAACCTTCGATCACCAGTTGTTCGTCTCCTGTCAGCCCTTCACGAATGACACGCAAGCCATCGACGATTGGTCCCAGCGTCACATTGCGTCGTTCCGCCTTCCCGTTTTCAACGACGTACACGTACTGCGATGATTGGTCCGTGCCGATTGCCGAATCGGGGATCAGCACACCTACATACGCAGCGCTGCCGGGCAAGCGGACGCGGGCAAACATGCCGGGGACCAAGACTTGATCTTCGTTGCGAAAGATACAACGGACTCGCATGCTGGCCGTATTGGTGTCGAAGCGATTGTCGACAAACTGCATGTGCCCCATATGCGGAAAGTTCTTTTCGTCGGCCAGCGCCAGGAAAACAGGATTCTTCGCTTCCCGAGAACTCTTCCGTTTGCCTTGCTGGGCCAAGCGAATGTACTTGAGTGCCTGGTGTTCGTTGACGTCGAACGAGCAATAGATCGGCTGCACCGAGGCAATGCTGGTTAGAAGTGTCGACGTGGCCGAGCCGCCGCTGACCAGGTTGCCTTCGGTCACGTATTCGCTGCTGATTCGTCCCGCGACCGGGGCATGAACGCGCGTGTAGTTTAAATCGAGTTGTGCCGCTTCGATGCTGGCTTGAGCCGCCTCAATTGCGGCGGCGGCGGTTGCCTGCGCGGCCTCGGCCAAACCGACACTGGCCTGGGCTGAAGCAACGTCGGCCTGGGCCTGAACATATTCGGCTTCCCTTTGATCGAGTTCGTCCTGGGCCACCGCATTGCTCATGCGGAGAATACGAGCTCGCTTCACGCGGGCCTCGGTCAGTTGGACCTGGGCATCGGCTTGTCGCTGCTTGGCCTGGGCTTCTTGCATCTGAGCTAACGATTGAGCCCGTTGCGATTGAGCCTGGCTCAATTCCGCTCTGGCCGAATTCAACGTCGCTTCGAAGGGGCGCGGATCGATGACGAAGAGGAGATCCCCTTCATTGACCAATTGTCCTTCCTTGAAGTGAATCGACTGCAAGTAGCCACTTACCCGCGATCGCACTTCGACGAATTCGATTGGCTCTAGCCGACCGGTGTAGGCATCCCATTCGACAATCTCTTTCTTAACCGGTTGGGCAACGGTCATCATCGGAGGTGGCCGCTTGGGAGGTGCACTTGCAGACTGACCACAGCCCGACAAACCCACCACAATGGTGGTGCATACCACGACCGAGAACAGCGAAAAAGCTCGAAGTGAAGGCATTTTGGTGGATGCTCCTGTTGCGAGATAATCTCGACAACTTCGCCCTTAGTGACCATTTTCTCGATTCATCGGTCGGTAATCCGACACAGAACGGCACTGAAATCTGGTACTTTAGGGGGTGATGTGGTTTACCAGTAGGTTTACGGGCGAACAATTGTTGACATGTATACCATTAGGTGACAATTGAATTATCTTAGACACAACCTTGCTTAGGTCGAGAGGCCATTTATCGAAAAAAATTGGCCAATTCTCCAAACCTCCAGATGACTCACCTGGCAGACATGCATGCGCATGCCGCACAGCGAATCGAAACAGCCGTAGCCGACCTGACTTAGGACAGTTAGTCAGCTAAAGTGTTCGCCCCCGGAAACGAAAAAGAAATCTTGTGGTCTGATGCACGAATGGGGACACGCCACCTTCCGCAAAGAGCCGGAAGGTGGTCATAAGTGGGCTTGGATCAAATCGGACAGGGGCGACCGGCGAGGGGCACCAACCTAGCCGAACAACTCGGCGATCGGTTGACCGCGGTCGGTAATCGGCACCGGACGGTCGATATCGTAAAGCGACTTGGTGTAGTCGATCCCCAGCGATGCGTGGATCGTGGCGAA
The DNA here is from genome assembly GCA_016124445.1 of bacterium. GTDB lineage: Bacteria > Planctomycetota > Planctomycetia > Pirellulales > Pirellulaceae > Bremerella. The sequence continues at coordinate 346,607 of WGNR01000010.1, read as the reverse complement.
GAAGTCGGGTACTGAGACCGGGTTGGCGACGATCTTTTGCGAAAGTTCGTCGGTCTCGCCGTAGGCTCCCAGATGACGCAAGCCGCCGCCGGCCAAAACGCAGCTAAAGGTCGAGCTTTGATGTCCGCGACCACCACCACCATCAAATTGCGGCGGGCGGCCAAACTCGGTGGTGATCACGACCAACGTCTTATCCAGAAGTCGATGGGCCTCCAAGTCCAAGATCAGGGCCGACACGGCATTGTCCATTTCGCGAATCAACTTGTGCTGATCCAGGATGCCACGATTGTGGACGTCCCACCCTGCCCCGTTCAAGAAGTTGAGATTATGCGAGACCTCGATGAATCGCACGCCTCGTTCCACCAACCGCCGCGAGAGGAGGCAGCGCTGACCGAACTCGCCACCATAGCTGTTGCGAAGATCGGCAGACTCGTTATCGAGATCGAAACTGCGCATGAACTCCGGGCCGCTAAGTTTCATGCTCAGCTTAGCGGCCTCGTCGTAATCGCGGAGGCGCTTGTCGTTTGTTTCCGGTTGCATACCTCGCAGTCTCGAGAGACTCTGATTGCGGCGCGATTGACGCTCTGGCGAGATCACATCAGGACGAGCAAGACCTGCCGGACCGCGTCCCGTTTCGGTCAGGTAGAGATAACTATCCTTGGCCCCCAGAAAACCTGGCCCGCGAGAACTGTTGGGATAGCCAATCAGAACATACGGAGGCGCAGCGTCGGAAACGGCACCTCGTTCGTGCGCGACGATCGAACCAAGTGAAGGATAAACGACCGTACCGCTGACCGGCCGGCCGACATGCATCCAGTTGGTTGCGGCGGCGTGTTCGTTGATGACCGAATGATTCACGGTACGAACCGCGGTCATGCGATCCATGATTCCGGCGATCTTCGGCAAGTGCTCGCAGACCTCCACACCTTCAACCGCGGTCGGGATGGCATCGTAGTAGGACCCGGCCTGTTTTTTGGAAGGATCTCCCTTGCGTTTGGGATCGAACGTATCGATCTGCCCCATGCCCCCTCCCAGCCAGATGGAGATGACATGTTCGGCTTGCCCTTGGATGAGCGGAGCTGAAGTGGAAGTTGCACCCCAGGCAGGCGAGGTTGCGGCAATCCCAGCGGCTGCACTCGTCCCCAGGAACTGACGTCGATTGAGCGAAGTTGGGCGATTCATATCTGTTTATCCTGTTGGATTGGTTTTCGATGGACGAAGTTCAATTTGAGTAAACGCGGATACTACGGCATCCACACAAACTCTCTCAGGTTCACGACACTCCAAACGAAGTCCTCGTAGCGGGTTCGCCACGCCGGATTCAAACGCGGATCGGCTGGCGGTCCCTGGCGAACACGCAGTGCGTGTTCCTGCTGAATCGTATTGGCTTCCGATCGAAGGTGATTCGACCAGGTCACCTGCGGCAGACGCGGGAGAGGTTGCGGCGTCACAATTTGATCGGCCGGGACCAGTCGATCCGCGAAGCCAGCCGATAGCTGCGAAGCAAAAAGTTGCTTCTCCTCGTCGGTTGGGTACCGGCTGAGAAACCTCAGGAAAACCGAATCAACCAATGCTTTTGGCGACTTCGCTTCGACGGCGAGGTCTGCCAGCGGACTTCGATAGGCGGCTTTGGTCAGCGAAACGGTCAAGCTGCTGTTGGCCATCATCGCCGGCTGTCGAACATTCGGTGCCGTTTCGCGATCGGTCTTTGGCGTTTGACGTTCGGCCGACCAGCCAAAGGCGCTCAGCACGTCTGTGACCATCGCGGAATAGGGGAACGTCAAGCTCGGACGGTCTCGCTCGTTCGACGTACTGACAAACATCCAACTTCGTTTCGGAACGCCAAACGAGTTGCGGCTATCGGCCGTGCGGCGACCATCCGGATCGAGCGACATCTTCTCGACTTCCATCTCGCGGCCGGTCGCCGCAAAGAACGAATCGACAATCTGTTCTGCGGTCATGCGGCGCCGATCCGGGGCATTGAACAATCGTTCTTCCGGCTCGGCATCCAGGTTCCAGCCCACCGCTTCCTGCTGGTACAGATCCGACATCATGATCACCTTGGAAAGATGCTTGATATCGTAATCGTTGGCCACGAGTTCCTTCGCCAACCACTCCAGCAGCTCTGGGTGGCTCGGGGAGTTGCCTTCCCAGTCGTAAGGAGGCTCCACGATCCCGGCACCAATCAAGCGGCGCCAAACACGATTGGCGATCACTTTGGCGAAGCGGCTGTTTTGCGGTGCGGTGACCAACGTAGCCAACTTTTCACGAGAGTCACTCTTGTTCTGCATCAGCTGATGCAAGTCGTCGTTGTCGGCGGCGCCGGTCAACTCGGCGAAGGGCCACGTCGGGGTAACTGGCTCACCAGGCTTCAGCGTCACTTGAATCAATGATTCCCGTTCTTTGTGCTCGAAGAACCCGGCAGGAACGGTGCTCGACTTCGGCACCGTGACCGTTTTGCGATCGAACATCGCCGCCAACGAGTAGAGGTCTCGCTGGGTCGTTGAGTGATAAGGGGAATCGTGGCAGCGAGCACACTGCATTTCGACACCCAAAAAGGCGCTGGCCACGACGTGGCCTTTGGCCGCAAATGGAGCATCGTTTTGCGCGGCCTGGGCGAACCCGGCACTCCCTCCTTCGGCAGCGCTGCCCCGCATCATCATCAACTCCGAGACCATCCGATCGATTGGCTTGTCGTCGCGAAGCGAATCGTACAGGAACCAACGGAACGGCCCGGTCGCGTTCAACGTCTTGTTGATCATCGTCGGGTTTTCGGCCAGCAGATCTTGCCAGTAGCTGACCCAATGATCTGCCCAACGTGGATCGTTGAACAGGCGATCAATCAACTTCTCACGTTTGTTCGGCGACTGATCCTGCAGAAACTCGCGAACTTCCTGCTCGGTCGGAACCACGCCCACGACGTCGAGATAAGCCCGGCGAAGAAAGGCAGCATCGCTGATCAGCGGTGCCCGTGTTGTCTGGTCCTTCGTCAGATGCACCTCTGGCCACTTCGCACCATTGGTAACCCACTTTTCGAGAATCTGAATCTTCTCTTTCAATAGCGGTTTGCCGGTCGGCGGCATCCGCGTTTCATCGTCTTCGCTACGGATCCGCGTGATCATCTCGCTGGCATGCGGGTCGCCTGGCTTGATCGCTGGCTCTCCGGAGAAGCCGCCCAGAATGGCCAAGTCGCGTGAGTTGAGCGATAGCCCTCCCTTGTCCTTCTCGCCATGACAGCGAAAACATTCCTTCTTCAAGATCGGCAACACTTTGCCGTGAAAGTAGTCCGACTCTTCTTTCGGAGCATCACCATTGTTCGCTTCCGCCTCTTCGATCCGCGCGACGATGAACGCGTCGATTGGACTCGTTGTGGGCGACTTCGTGGCAGGCAGCTTCGGCTGAGGATGCTGCTTCACCCAATCTTCGCCGGCCTGATGCCGCATCTTCCAGAATTTGTCCTGGCTGGCCGCGTGGGATCTTCGCTCGGCATCGTCCAGCTTAGCTAACGAAGCATGGATGCGGTCGAGTTCGGCCTCGACCATGTCGTCGGTCAACGGCAGAGGCTCCCCTGCCAAGGCTTCCGGTCGCAGAACCGAGAAGGTCTTGCCTTGATCGGTACTGATCGCAAGGGTCAATTCGCCAGGCTCAGCCTTGAAACGTGTTCCACCAGCGATCGCCTCCAGTACGACACGCACCGGACCGGACGACTTGATGGTCACGTCGCCGGTAACTTCCTGGCAACGATGCCACTTGGCGCGATGGCCTGGGGCCGGAGGATTGGCGACCGGCGTGATCGGCTCTTCCCCGTCCGGCGAACCGGTCAGTGGCTTGGTTTTGGCAATCAATTTGCCATCGACCCAAACGCGGGCCAAGCCACGGGCTCGCATCAGCAGCGTGTGATTCCCAGGTGGCAGTGACACAATACCTGCCATGCGAACGACGACCGGTGCCTTCCACGCCTTGCGGATCCCCCAATCGTCGAAGCGGGCAGGCAATTGATCCAACAGAAACGACTCGCCGGACCAGCTTGCCGCGACTTCAGGAAACGATTCGTTCGTCATTAACCAGCGATCGTGAGCCGGAAATTCTTCATGGAAGGTCACTTGAACCTGGTCCGAGGGAATCAGACCAAGCTTGGGCATCGTTTCAGGTGCCGGCCCAATGATGGCCGGCTCGCCAACGCGACGGAATCGTTTCTTGAGTACCGCGTCATCGAGAATCTCGCGATGAATCACGATGTCATCGATTCCGCCGCGAAAGCTGGCCGACGATGCTCCACCCATCGAAGAACCGATCCATATCTCGTCGTCATCCACAATCGGAGCTGTTTTGGTTGCGCCTCCCATATCCCACTTGCCAGCGACTTTCACCCCATCGATCCACGTGCAGATGCTTTCGGGATCGCCAAAGCGATAGGTGGCGGCGACATGATGCCATTCGCTGTTCGGAACAAACCCATCGATGCTGGTGTAGCGATGCCAGGGATCTCCCGGCTCGGCTCCGGCCGGCGTGGCGAACAGGAAGCTGACGCAGGCCTTGCCACCAACACGTCGAATCCGCAGGGCCCAGTTTTGATTGTTCGAAGCGAAGCCAGCCCTGCCGGTTCGACCTTTGCCGATGACATAGGTGTTCTCTCCCTCGCGGAGATCACGCACGTCGACCCATGCTTCCAGGGTCAGTTCGTCTCCGTTGGTGAAATCAAACGGGCTATCTTTCCCTGGATCGGCAAATGTAAACCGCGCGCCGCTTCCATCAAGATTCACGGCGGTGTTATTCTCCGCAAAGTCCGGAAAGCTAGGAGGTCGCGGTCCAGGCACATCACGATGAGCACCACCGACTACCTTGAGCGGCGTCTCTTCCTCGGTACCAAACTCCCATCGCGCTACCGGATCGTCGGCGTGGATCGTGCCAGACGACAGCAGCGACAATGTCACGATTGCCAGGCCAGCGAGGACATTCTGATGAATGAATTTCATGACAACAACCTTCTAGAATCAACGAGGCAAGGTGGGATGTTTCAGGCAGGAAAGCAGTGCGGACCAGCGTTAATCATTGAGCTTGAACGTAAACTCATTTTTACGATCGTTCGCGACCTCGGCAGTCAACTCGCTGGTCGAGAAGCTGGTGTACTTTTCAGGAATCATCGATTTGGGGACCGTCATTTCGGTATTCGGATCTTGCTCAGCATTTTTGCCGGCATCGATCTCGGTAGCGGTAATCAATACCAGGTGCTTACCCACAATCGCCCCGTCGCCATTGTGATAGGTCGAAAGGGTAAAGCTGCCGTCCGATTGAATCTCCCCAGTGGCTGGCGAACCGGCCTCGGGGCGAAAGCTGACGCGGCCGTACGTCAACGGCTTACCGTTGTAGGTCACGTTCCCCTTGACCGGCGCAGTCTCCAAGCCGCCAGATCCGGAACAACCAGAAGCGACCATCAAGAGGCCTCCGCAAACGAAACTGAAAGGAAGCAAACGCATGCTATTCTCCGACAACCAACGTTCCTGAATCGCATTCGGCGCACACCGGTAGCCGTTTTCGGCTTACGGCCGTTTCGTCCGACTAGAACCAGTTGGCAGGATATGGGTTAAAGGTGGGAATTAATTAGGGGATGGAATATGCCTCGCCGCCGTTGATCGTGCCGAGCGAACGGTAAACATCGAAGTTGATCGTTTCCGGCAGAAAGTGAACGCTGCCATCGGCCGCCACAAAGTTGGCACCACCAGGATGCATGCTTGTGTAAGGCAGATGATTGAACGCGATCCCGTCGTTGCGATCGCGGCGAGAATTGATCGTGTCTTGGTAAATGATCTTCATGTTGTAAAAGGCACCTTTGACGAGATTGGTCGTGCTCACGATCCAAACTCGCACATTGCCAGGGTAGCCGCTGTTTCCGCCGGTTCGATCGCGATGGGTGTAATCGCCGATCATGAGCGTGTTGCTCAACCCGTCGGTCACATCCGCGGCCTTTCGCGAGCCATTCACGCGAAAGACTCCATTGGAAGTGATCATCCCGTAGCCGGCATTTCCCGGCAGGTCGTGATCTAGATTCGGATCGTTGAAATAGACGCCGCCGATACCTTGGTAGGTCAGCAAGCCGCCATCGGAATAGAGCGAGCTGGAACTATTCTTCGAAGCGCCACTAAAGCTCGGACAGATGTAACCATCGACAACTGTTCGCCGGATGTTTTGATGCTGAGTTGCCAGCGGGGCGATCGAAAAGTTGTAGCCTTCGTACAAATTGTTTTGTTCGATGAACGGCAGAATAGCAACGGCCCAGCCATGCGAGTCCCATTGTCCGGACTTAAGTTTGTAGAACGAACCTGGCGGCAACGCGCCGTAGGTATCCAAATAGTTGTGGCAGGCCAGGCCCATCTGTTTAAGGTTGTTCGCACATTGCATACGTCGAGCAGCTTCGCGTGCCTGCTGCACGGCCGGCAACAGCAGAGCGATCAAGATTCCGATGATCGCAATTACGACTAACAACTCAACCAAGGTGAACCCTGATTTCATTGGCTTCGCGGGACATGTCTTCATTAACGGGCCTTTAAATCAGATAGATATGAGATGAATGCGGGGAAGGACGTGGACGCTTCGATCGAAGAATCCCCAGGATAAAAAGCGAGCTACAAATCAGCTCTGGTCGTACTATTCGTTGGAAACCTCGGGCAAGCCGGCGACGAATAAAGGATCGACGATATCGTCATCGTTCAACGCGTCTTGGAAGAACAAACCTTCCACCGAATCCCCTTCGGCATAGCCAAGATCGGAAAGATCGATCCCGACCGCAACGGCATAAAACTTAACGGCCTGCCGAACGGGCGTGCATGAAAACGTTTGCAACTGCTGTAATGAATAAGGAACCTGGTCGAATCGCTGCAAGTAAAGCTCGTGCAGCGGAAGGACGTCGGGCGACTCAAGCGTCAGGTCATAGGTCGAAATCGTGTGCGAATGCAGTCCCGGTTGAAACTTCAAAGGACTGACGTGAAATGCGTCGCCCTCCAGAGGATTGGAAAACATCTGCAGCTCAAAGAAGACAATATCCGCCCCAGGTCCATTGACGACCGGCCGGGCAAACTTCACGGCCATGCCTGGCGTGCCATACTTGCCTGAAGCTTCGTCGATGCTCATGTCAGGATCGGAGGCGAGTGGCTTCTGGTTTCCACCGATATTGATAATGCCGGTACGAAGACTTTGATCGGAAGCAAACTGCGTCCGATCCTTTGGCAGCGTGCGATCGCCAATCAGGTAGCCATGACTTTCCTGGGCATGGAACCAGGTCACTTCCGATCCAATCAGTTCTTCCACCGGAAAGACGACCGTCCGGCCGCCGCGTTGGAAAGTAACACTCACCAGATCGCATGCCGTGCCGTCATCGGCCATGGTCGCTTTGTACGAGATCATCCGGTCAGGTAGCGAACGCTGGTATTGTTTCAAATTGAATGGCACCGGTTCTGGCTTCGTCGGATCGAGGTACGAGAACCGCCGGGCCTGGGATGGATGCAATCGCAACCCGGAGTCTTTGGCCAGCGGAGCTTGCCCGGAAGTTTCCGGCTTTTGATAGACATCGGCTGCCCCTTCGACAACCTGAACAACCGTTGCGTTGGCATCCGACACATCGACCGAGAAACGGGTCCCGCGGTCGACGACATTCACCTCTGGCGTTTCGACCTGAAATCCTTCGGCCCCTTCCGGCGCATGCACACTGCAATGGCCAATATCAACCGCCAGCCGCTCATCTGACTGAATACGGAAAACGGCCGGACCTTGCAGAATGGCAGTCGCCCCTTTCGGGAAGCTCAGCTCGACCATGCCTTCGAGCAACTGGTAGTCTTGCTTGAAGACCGGCGCCGAATCGATCTTCGGTGGCAGTTGTCCAAAGAACCTGGCATGCGCCACTTTAGAAAAACGTACACTTCGGGCTGGCTCAGTGACCTTAGCCAACGCGCCAGGATCGACGCCGGTGGAATCATTGACAGCTGGCTGGTTACCGCGTGGCAAAAGCATCCCTGCCAGCACAGCGATTGGCACCATTAGAGCAATCGCCAAGATCGTTTGTCCCAGCGTCAGTCGGATCGACTTCTGCTGCGGATCGGCCAGAACGGGCTCGGGTTTCTCGCCCAAAAACTTCTCACCCAACAACACGGACGAATCACTGACTTGAAAGGCGATCTCTGGCAGGTCTTGGTGGATGTGCAGATAGTCGAGGTAAAGTTGACGAGCCTCGGGATCATCGCGCAAACGCTGGTCCAACAATTCGAACTGCTCGTCGCTGATCGATCCATCCAGCAGGGCTGCGATCAGGTCGCCAATTTCACGCTGCTTCTTTTCGTGGGAATCACTCATACGTTCCCTCCGCGGCAATCGCTTTGCGGACACAGGCTGCCAGTTGGTAACGGATACGTGCCAGCGACCGGTAAAGCCGCGCGACTGGTTCCTGAATTCGATGTGAAAGACTATCGATCGTCTCCTCGCTAAAATAGCGAAGCTCGACCAATCGCCGATCTGGCTCGTCCAACTTGAGAAGGCAATCTGCCAACGCTTTAGTTCTTTCTTCCGCCAGGTTTTGATGTTCGCGGTATTCGGCTGCGATCGCCTCGACCACTTCTTCGGAAAAATGCCGACTTCGCGTCTGCTTCCGTTTGCGATACTGCATCACCTCGTACAAGGCGAAGCGACATGCCCAATTGAAAAAGGGCTGGGAAGGATCGAACTGCTCGAACTTCCGAATCAGCGCGATCGCCGTCTCTTGCATGATGTCGTCCACGTCGGACGCGACCGGCACCAGCGCAGAAACGTACCGCCGCAATCGCCCCTCGTCGCGAGCGTAACGCCTAACAAACTCTTCATTCTGTTGAGAGATCTTCACCAGGTAATCGCCTTGGGTTTCATAACGAGTCATCCCGAGATGCCACTATTCTCGTTAGAAAATAGAAAAAAGAACCATATTTGATCGTTGAAACGCAAACTGAGATGTCTCATTGCCCCAGAAGAGCAAGTAACTTCATGGCAGCACAATACTTGTGGCGAACATAACAATCTCAGCAATTCAATTTGCCTGGGAATCAATCCGCCATCAAAACGATACGTTTCGTCGAGCGACTCGAAGTAGGCCCTAAAAGAAGTCGTTTGCCTGGCGCGTGAGCGTCACTAGCAAATTCCATGAAGAAAACCGGGTACGCCGTAATTTAAGGAAATCCTTAAGTCCGCGCACAATGGGCTGATTCGCTCAAAACACGAGCGTTGGAAACTCGGTTTTCTTGCTGATTTCCCGTGGTTTTTCGGCAAGTCAGCGTATCCAATTGCCTGGGCTGCATTATCTTGAAATCTGTCTGACCTCTTCGATTTCGGCAACGCGAACCGCCCCGAGAAGGTCTCCGCTTCGCTCTCCCTTCATCCAACTCCTCCAGGTTATCAAGGTCATGCGTCATCTTTCACGTTTGTTTTTGTTCTTCTTCATCCTCTTGGCATGCTCGACCAATCTGCTGGGCGCGGAGAACGACTCTCGACCCAACGTTCTGTTCATCGCCATGGATGACCTGAACGATTGGATCGGCTGCATGGGTGGCCATCCGCAAACGATCACGCCGAACCTGGATCGGTTGGCCAAGTCGAGTCTCTTGTTCACCAACGCCCACTGCGCGGCCCCGGCCTGCAATCCATCGCGGACGGCCATCTTCACCGGGATCTCGCCAAATCGTTCTGGTGTCTACGAGAATGGCCAAAAGATGCGGGAAGTCTTGCCCAAGGCGGAACTGATTCCCAAGTGGTTTTCCGATCATGGCTACCACTCGGCAGGCTCCGGCAAACTGCTGCACTACTTCATCGATGCTCCTTCGTGGGATGAATACTACCCAGAGAAAGAATCGGAGAATCCCTTTCCACGAACCCTCTATCCCGAGAAGCGTCCGGTGAACTTGCCGGTGGGGGGCCCGTGGCAATATGTCGAGACCGATTGGGCCGCGCTCGATGCCACCGACGACGAGTACGGAGGGGACTACCTGGTTGCCAAGTGGGCGGAAGAACAACTGCAAAAGAAACATGACAAGCCGTTTTTTCTTGCCTGCGGGATCTATCGTCCGCATGAACCGTGGTTCGTCCCCAAGAAATACTTCGAGCCATTCCCACTCGAATCGATTCAGTTGCCCCCTGGCTACAAGGAAGACGACCTCGCCGACTTGCCTCCCGAAGGAAAGAAGCGGGGGCCGAATCGATACTTCGCCCATATCCAGGCCCAAGGGCAATGGAAGCAAGCGATTCAAAGCTACCTGGCCTCGATTCATTTCGCCGATGCCATGGTTGGCAAGATCATCGATGCCCTCGACAAAAGCCCCTACGCCGACAACACGATCGTCGTCCTTTGGTCCGATCACGGCTGGCATCTCGGCGAGAAAGAGCATTGGCAGAAATATACCCCGTGGCGACGCTGCACACGGATCCCTTTGATGATCCGAGTTCCCGCAGGCACGAAAGGACTGCCAGCCGGAACGGAACCTGGCATTTGTGATCAGCCGGTCAATCTGGTTAGCCTGTACCCGACGCTTGTCGAATTGTGCGGGCTGGAACGTCCCCAACAAGTTGACGGTCCTTCGCTCGTTCCTCTACTGAAAGATCCCAGCAGCGATTGGCCGCACGTTTCAACCACGTTCCTCCACGACCCAGGCACCTACAGCCTGAGCGGCAAGACGTGGCGGCTGATTCATTACGCCAACGGCGAGGAAGAACTTTACAACGTGGCAAACGACCCCTTCGAGTGGACTAACCTGGCCGGCCAGCCACAGTATGCCCCGATCCGAGACGAACTGTTCGAGCATGCTCCGAAGGTTTTCGCCGCGAAGCCAACACCAAGCGTCGCTTCGCTCAATAAGCTGGCATGGATCGCCGACAGCGGAGAAGCAGTTCCTCCTTCGCGACCTGATGGCAGCCCGTTTGATGTGTTCTTCATCAACCAGTCGAAAAACTCCGTCAAGCTTTCGTGGATCGATCGCGAAGGAAAGCCCAAGTATTACGCCACAATTCCATCTGGGAATCGACGTAGTCAACAGACGCGGCCGGGAGCAGTTTGGGCAATCACCACGCAGGATGACAAACCGCTGGGACATTTCAAAATCGGAGATCGTTCTTCCCGGGCAATCATTCCGGCGAAGTAAGAGTTGAACTGAATCCAAAGCCATCGCTTTAAAGAGAAATGAAGTGAACTCAAATCGTCCTCGCCTAAGCTTGCTTCTGTGCCTTGCCACTGCGATCCTCGTCGCCGGATCAACCAATATTGCCGCGGCCGACGCGCCAGCTTCCCCGAATTTTCTGCTGATTTGCGTCGACGATCTTCGCCCGGAACTTGGGTGCTACGGTGCCGAGCACATTCACTCGCCCAACATCGACAAGCTTGCCAGTCGTGGAGTGACGTTCGATCGATGCTATGTTCAAGTCGCCGTCTGTAATCCGTCGCGAGCGAGCATGCTCACCGGGATTCGCCCCGATCGATTAGGCGTGTGGACCTTGCCGGTTCATTTTCGGGAAGCGATGCCGGATGCAGTGACGCTGCCGCAATACCTTGGCCGGCACGGCTATACCTGCGAAGGTTTCGGCAAGATCTTCCATAACCCGTGGCAAGACCCTCGTTCCTGGACCAGTCCCCATCAGTGGAGTGAGAAGAGCTACCAGAACTACAGCAAAGAGCAGAAAGATTTCACGCGACAAGTTAAAGAGTCGCTACCATCCGGCGATTGGCGCAAGTTGAATCTACGCGGCCCAATCACAAACGCACCGGAGATTGAAGACGAAGAGCATTCCGATGGCGACATGACACGAATGGCTTCGGAGCGTTTGGCTCAGTTGAGCAAGCAGAAAGAGCCGTTTTTCCTCGCTGTTGGTTACGTATTGCCTCACTTGCCTTGGTGTCCTCCCAAACGCTGGTGGGATCAATACGACCGCAATCAGATTCCCTTGGCCGAGAACGCATTTCTCACGAAAGATGCACCTCCCGTGGCGTTTGGCACCAACTACGAGTTATCGCACTATGCCGACATGACCGAGATGCCAACGCCGCTGGAAGGCAGTCTTTCTACCGACGAGGCCAGGCGGCTTCGCCATGCTTACTTTGCCTCGGTATCGTTCATCGATGCCCAGATCGGCAAACTCATGGCGTCACTCGAATCGAATGGCCTGGCCGACAACACGGTTATTTTGCTTTGGAGCGATCACGGGTGGAAGCTCGGCGAGCACAATGCCTGGGGCAAAATGACCAACTTTGAAATTGATACGCGAATTCCGCTGATCATCCTCGCCCCACGGGCCCAGGCGAACGGAAAGCACTGCAATCGAATCATCGAATCACTCGATCTCTATCCAACCGTTTGCGACCTGGCGGGGCTGCCGATTCCCACCTTCGTTGACGGCAAGAGCGTCAAACATCTTTTGGATGATCCATCGTCACCTCATATCGACGCCGCCTACAGTCAATACACACGCGACGGGCTGATGGGAAATGCGATCCGCACCGACCGCTGGCGGTACGTCGAATGGCGTACGATGAAAGAGGGCAAGACGGTTGAGCGCGAGCTATACGACCATCAGGCCGACCCCAGCGAAAACCTGAACGTCGCCGCAGAGCATCCCGATGTGATTGCCTCGCTGGAGAAGCAGTTGCAGAAAGTTCTCGTCCCACATCCTATTTCGCTGGTCCCCCTGATCCACTCGAAACAGGGCGGCCAGAAAGTGAAAACTCACTGGGTGAACCAATACGAAGGCCCGGTCCGCATCACTTGGATCTCACCCAGAGGCGAACGCAGGGCGCGGATCGACCTGAAGCCTGGTGAAGAGATCGACCAAAACACGTTCGTCGGTCACGTTTTCTCGGTCGAGAGCGAGGACGGCAAGTACGACAACTACGTTGAGATCCACCAGGATCAAGAACCGATCTATCTCAAGCAGTAGGCTGCCCTCAGTCCTCTCATTGGGCCGCTATGCGTGCAGTTCGCTCAGCACACCGGTGCTGTCGGCGAAGGAATCGCTCGGGATGTTCATCGCTTGCAGCATCGTGACGAACAGATTGGACATCGGGGTACTTTCGCTGAAGTTCAAGTACTGACCATGCTTCAATCCCAAGCCATTTCCGCCTGCCAAAATCAGCGGATAGTTGCGGTTTTGATGCGTGCGGCTGTTGCTGCTTCCATACAGAACGAGTGTCCGATCGAGAAGCGTGCCATCGGCCTCTTTCGTTTCGTGTAACCGAGTCAGGAAGTAAGCGAACTGTTCCGCCAGGAATTGATCGAAACGCCCCAGCGCGACGAAACCGTCTTTTTTGCCAGCCCCATGTGCCAGTCCATGCCAATTGCCGCCCAATCCGATGCAAGCGGGAAACGTATTGGCCACCGTCGTAGCACCAGCCACTTGCCCCAGCATGTAAGTCGCTGCCCGGGTCGAGTCGGTTTGGTACGCCAGGTAGATCAGATCGTACATCGCACGGATGTATTCCCGCGGCCCATCCGGCGAAGCATCGAGAGCGACCGAATTGGGGTCGATGTCTGGCTTCGCGATCTCCAGCCATTTCTGCGATCGATCGACCTTTTGCTCAATCGACCGAACCGAGTCGAGGTACTCGTCAAACTTATTTTGATCGAGCTTCCCCAGTTTTCTACGAAGCGAGCGAGAATGATCCAGCAGTAGATCGAGCATGCTTCCGGTCTGCTCTAATCGCTGTCGTGCCGCGTCGACCGAGGAATCTTCCTGGCCAAACATCCGTGCGAAAACCTGCCGCGGGCTCGCCAGGGCCGGAATGGGTCGGCCTTGCGAAGAGAACGATAGCGTCGTCGCTCGGGTCGGTTCGCCCACGCCCCCATCGCTGGAAAGTGTTATCGAGGGGAAACGAGTCTTGGTCCCGACGTGCGATGCGACCAACTGATCCAGCGAGATCGAATTAACGTAGCTGCGGCCCTTGAAGCTTGCCCCGGTCAGAAAGATGTCGCCCGTATCGTGGCCACCCATCGAACGGCCATTGGGATGCGACAATCCGCTCAAGACAGTCATTTGATTCCGTAGCGGCTCGAGCGACTTGAGCGTATTGGTGAACTCGAACTCCTTACCGCTGCCAGTCGGAAACCAGTTCCACCCGGCGTGCTCGTGATTCGCCGGAGGCAAACTCACACCGAAAGGAAAGTAAACGGCGCACATTCGCGTGGGAAGCCCTGCTTCTGCCTGCTTTTCATTCCCCCACGACATCGACTCCAACCAAGGCAAAGCCAACGAGGCGGCCGATCCACGCAGTAAGGTACGTCGACTGAGATGCCAGCTCTTTTTCATATCGTTTCCTTGATAATTCGTTTTGCCGCGTGATCTATTTGCTCTGAAAGGGCTCGCTCTGGATGATCGCCACCATCAGATCACTGATTCGGTAATCGTGCTGAATGAACTGTTCAGTCAACTGCGTAACGGTCGACTCATCGGTCAATTCCAAAGACCGACCAAGAGCATAGGCCAGCATCCGGCGGACCAGGGCCTTGGCAAATCGCTCGCGTTCGTTTTCGAGCAAATGGTTCTTCAACTCTTTCAGCCCTGTGACCTGTTTGCCGCCAGGCAGCGTCGCATGAGCAACGACCGGCGACAGATTTACTTTGCCCTTGCGACTGACTCGGCGCACTTCCTCGCGCCACAGTCCGATCGCGTCGTAGTTTTCAAACGGAATACCCCACGGGTCGATTCCCTGGTGGCAACTGTTGCACGATTCTTTCTTACGGTGCACTTCTAACTGCTGCTTGACCGACAGACCCGCCAGGCTGGCTTCTTCTGGATTTAATTCCGGAACATCGGGCGGCGGAGGGGGCGGCGGGCTATCGAGCAATCGATCCAATAGCCACACGGCTCGTCGGATCGGATGCGAATCCTCGCCGGTCGAGTTACTCAGTAAGACGGCGCCTTGCGTCAGCAGGCCACCGCGGCGATCCATCAGGTTCAGCTCGACGCGTTCGAATTCAGTCCCGCGAGGACCTGGCACCTGGTAGTGCTCCGCCAGTCTTCGATTGAGCATCGCAAAATCGGAATCGATGAGATTCAAGCCGCTCAGATCCTGAGTCAAAATCTCTGCAAAGAAAGCCTTCGTTTCCTCACGCATGTCAGCTTTTAGCCGCTCGTCGAAATCAGGATAGTACTCCGGATTCACGGCCACCCGGTCGACGCCGGATAGGTTCAGCCATTGATCGGTGAACTGTTGAACGAAACGCTCGATCTTCGGATCGGCCAACATCGCCCTGGCCCGAGCTTCAAGCACCTTGGGCTCTCGCAGCTTACCGCTCTCGGCCAGGTGAAAGAGTTTCTCGTCCGGCATACTGCTCCATAGGAAGTACGACATCCGGGAAGCCAACTCGAAATCGTTTAGTTTCCGCCGCTGCTTTTCATTGCCAGGCTCAACCAGGTACAAGAAGTCGGGAGAAACCAGTACCATCGCTAAGGTGTCTCGGATCGCATCTTCAAACGATTGCGAGCGGAGATTGACCTTTTGGAACAGATCCAACATCGGAGCCAGGTCCGCCTGGTCGACCGGACGACGGTAGGCCCGGGGTAGAAAACGTTTGAGTATCTCCTCGGCGTATTGCGATTCGCTCCAACGCCGCTCACGAGGAACCATGATTCGCGTGTGGCTCTCAGGCGGCCAACTTTCGACCAGCGGCCCCTCAAATTCCACCGAATCGATCACGATGATCGGCTGCGAAGGATCTTCCTTGGCCGGGGCCTTCTTCCCCTTACGTTTCATGGGCGCGGGCTCGTTGTAAATATTGCGAGCAATGATCAAGAGGCCAGGGAATTTGGGGTTCGCACTCGGTAATGGAAACTCTTCGATTCGTCCGCGGAATTCCAATACCTGCGGCTCGGTCGAAGTTACGTCCGCTTCCCCTAAAACCTTCTCAGGCGAAACGGTGTCAGATCGAACTCCCAAGGCTACCTGCAATCGGGGAAAACCCTCATTGGGTGGAATGATCGCGTGGGCATGCACGCGAACACGAATCTCTCCTTCGCGCGGGAACTCCATCACGCGTGCGAGAAATGAAGACTTGTCATCCAATCGATTGGAGGAGCCTTTGTTTTGTTTGCTCCGCTTGGAATCATCTGAAGTCTGGTCGGTCTCGAAATGAAAGACCTGCGGCCGGGGACCGGTGACGATCACCTTGGCCAACGCCTCGCGGGCTGTCTTCAGGTAGTATTCCAGCTGCAGGGCCGACATGCCGAGCGTCGCCCCATTGTTTTGAAAGCCGTCGGGCGAGGTAGGCTCTGGGGGAAGGTCTTTCGCGTAGTCGAGATCCAACCCCAGCAGATCGCGCATGGTATTTTGGTATTCGAAGCGATTCAGTCGCCGCAAAACAATGCGGCCGCCATTGCTGCGGCGCAGTTCCTCGGTTCGTTTCATTTCGGTCGTCACCCAACCGACCAGCCGACGATGCTGATCGGCTTGCATCGGCGGCTCCGATTCGGGAGGCATCTCGCCCAGGTTCAGGCGGGTAAGAACATCGTGCCAGGTTTCGGCCACCGCACTGTCATTCAGATCACCGCTGAGCGTATCGAGCCGCAGATCGGCTTCCTGCTTCTCCTTGCCGTGACATCGGTAGCAGTTTTGGGACAGAATCGGTTGGATGTCTTTCCCATAATCTACGCTCAGCTGATCTTGCTGCGCATACGCACGAGACACCATCAAGCAGCAGAACAAACCGATGAACAGCAAAATGCGCATAAGAAAAATGGATCGGTAGGAAGGCGGCGGGCGGCAAATGAGCTTCTGGGGATGGAAGTATTATTCTACGCAAAACGGGGGATGATCGAAACAACTTTCTGCTCGCTAACCAGGCCGATTTCGCAAGTATCTGGGCGATATCAAGTTGTGGCCTGATCGGCCATGCCACGCAAATGAACGAAAAAAACAGAACTTTGTGACACACAAGGAAAACCGTCCAATTCAGTCAACTTCGGTTTACGTTGGCTTGATCTATTTGCTATTGTGAAGGAAGCAATTCCCCCGCCCCAACTTTGCAGTTCCCCACTGCCCGCCGCTATCGGCACCGACGCGCCATGATCCCGCCTGATTCGATCGGCCTATTGCTGTATGTTTCTGTCCAACAAATCACCTTCGTCCCTCCTGGTCATTGCGTGGGCACTGATCTGCCTTGCTGCGGCATCGACGATTGGCATCGCCGCGACTCCTGAGGGGGTCTCGCCTGAACGTCCCGCCACGCAACCGACCAGCGCTGATCAAAAACCGTCGCTCTTCGATCTGAAGCAGACCGGCTACCAGCGTTCACGCTTTCAAGGTTTGGCGAATGGCGATACCAACGCCATTTCCGAAGATCACCTGCCAACGGCCGATCTGGAAGGCTTCAAGAAGAAGATCAAGCCACTTCTCGAGCAACACTGTGTTGATTGCCACGGGCCCGACGGTGCCGAGGGAAACATCCAGATCGATGCGCTCGATCCCGATTTGCTGCAAGGCAAGGATACCGAGTGGTGGGCGGATGTTTTTGCCGCGGTTACCAAGGGAGAAATGCCGCCGCCTGACGCTTCCGAATTGGAAGAAGCGGACCGCCGCGTGATTGTCGATTGGCTGTCGAGTGAACTACATGCGGCCTCCCTTCTACGACGCAAGTCAGGATCGCATTCTGGTTTTCGCCGTTTGACTCGGTACGAATACAACTATGCCCTGCAAGACCTGTTGGGCCTGCCTTGGGACTTCGCCAAAGACTTGCCGCCGGAGCCTCATTCGGAAGAAGGTTTCGAAAATAGCTCGGCGCTGCTGCATCTTTCTGTCTCGCAATTCGAAACCTACCATCGCTTGGCTCGTACCGCGCTCCGGCGTGCGACGGTTCTCGGCGAGCAACCTCCGACGGTTCATTGGGGCATTTCGATGCACGATGCCGCCGAGCGTGACTGGCCCAAACAAGCGAAGCAAATCGAACAGACCCAGAAGAAATACAAGGATGATCCTGCGAAGCTGGAAGCCGAGCTTGCCAAGCTTGAAGAAAGTTTTCGCCAGCCGCATTCTTCTCCGTACTACAAGCAGCTGAACACCGGCCGCACGATTCCTGCTTCGTGGTCTTATCCTGGGGCCAAGTACGCATTCGCTCCGGTCGAGCAGTTGCCTCCGTTTCCTGCCGAGTACGATTGCGTGGCGATTTTGCCGCGCGACCGGGAAGGCTTGTTTCTGGAACTCGGCAATCAACTACCGGACGAAGGGACCATGCGGGTTACGGTGCGGGCCTCTCGTTTGAATCCCGAGAAACCTGGCAATCCAACTTTACAGCTTCTATTCGGCTGGCAAGCAAGCAACGAAGGTCGCGCCTTGCTTCGCGTCGGTGATGCAGATAAAGAAATCACCGCCACTCCCGACAACCCCCAAATCGTTCAATGGGATGTACCGCTGGGCGAAATCTATCCCCGCAACTCGGTGCGAAAGACCTCGCCGCTGGGCGCAACGCCAAGCCCGTCGGAATACATTCGACTGCTCAACAGTTCCCTCTCGGCTGGTGACATCCAGATTGACTTTGTCACCGTCGAAGCTCCGGTTTACGACCAATGGCCCCCCAAGTCGCATCGAACGATTTTCTTCGACAGCAAACATTCCCAGGACGAACAGGCCTACGCGCGCGAGATTCTAACGAGCTTCATGTCAAAAGCATGGCGCCGGCCGATCACTGAGGAAGAGCTTGACCGAAAGATGAAGCTGTTTGCGGCAATGCGGCCTGAATGTAATAGCTTCGAGGACACCATCGTCGAAGTCTTAGCAACCGTGCTCTCTTCGCCCAAATTCCTCTACGTCGCCCAAAGATCTGACTCACAATCGCAAGAAGGAAGCACCTCGATCGACAGCTATGAATTGGCAACGCGACTTTCCCTTTTTCTCTGGTGTAGCATCCCCGACGAAGAACTTTCTGTCCTGGCGAAGAGTGGTGAACTTACAAAGCCTGAGGTACTCGCATCACAAGTTGATCGCATGCTGGCCGACCCGCGAAGTGAGCGACTCTCGAAACACTTCGTGCATCAGTGGCTGAATTTAGAATTGCTGGAGTTCGTCAATTTCAAACAGCGGGTCAAGCATTTTGATCCGCTCCTGAAAGAGGCGATGCAGCAGGAACCGGTCGCGATGTTCGACGAGATGCTGCATCACAACGCAAGCGTTCTCGATTTCATTCACGCCGACTACGCGATGGTCAATCAGCGACTGGCTCAGCACTACGGTTTAAAGGATGTTTACGGAAACGACTTCCGCCGTGTCTCGCTTGATGGCAATTTCCGGCGAGGCGGACTGTTGACGCAAGCCGGTATGCTGGCGATGAATTCCGATTGGCCTGACTCCCATCCTTTAAAGCGGGCGATCTGGCTCCTGGAACGGATGCTGGACGATCCTCCTCCGCCACCTCCGCCGGCGGTACCTCAAATCGACCTGGCCGATCCCGAAATCGCCAAGATGACCTTGAAAGAGCGGATCGAGAATCATCGCAACCAGGCGGCCTGCAAGTCGTGCCATGCGAAGATCGATCCTTGGGGCATCGCCTTTGAGAACTTCGATGCATTGGGCCAATGGCGGGACGAAATCCGCGGCAAGCCGGTCGATGCTACCAGCGAATTATTCAACCACCAGAAGCTTGACGGCATGGAAGGCCTGAAGCGTTTTCTGCTAGAAAGCCGGCAGGATCAATTCGTTCAAGCGATGGTCCGCAAACTGGCCACCTATGCGTTGGGGCGTCCGCTGGGCTTCGAAGATCGCGCCGAAATCGATGCCATCACGGCTAAAGTCCGCCAAGAAGGTGACGGGCTGAAAACCACCATGCAAGCCATCGTGCAAAGCGATTTGTTCCAATCCAACTAAGACCGCGACCAATCGGTACCGACGAAGAGAGATCACCTATGAGCCTCAATCTGAATCACATCGACCGGCGACGTTTTCTACGTGGTAGCGGGATCGCGCTGGCTTTGCCGATGTTTGGATCGCTGCTGGAATCAACGGCCCGCGGCGATCAGACGCCGACAAACCCGAAGCGGCTGGGCTGCTTCTATTTTCCTGATGGCGTCCCGATGCCACTCCCGGAAGATCCCGCCTACCAAGATTGGGCCTGGTTTCCTCATGGTGACGGCAAGGAATTCACGTTCACCAATTGCATGCAGCCGCTCGAATCGCTGAAGTCGGATCTTACGGTCCTCTCTGGCTTTTCGCACGTCCGCTCGCGAAACGTGCACGGGCACAACAACGCCGATCAATTCCTCACCGCGGCAGCGACCGGCGGCGGAGACAGAGAATACAAAAACACGATTTCACTCGACCAAGAATACGTCAAGCATGTCGGAGACCAGACCCGCATCGCGTCGCTGGTCATGTCGACCGATGGCGGCACCGGGACGGCGCGCGGGACCCATACGATCTCGTTCGACCGCAACGGTCGCCCCATCCCGGCAGAGCATCGGCCGAAACAAATCTTCGACATGCTATTCGTCAAGGCCAACGGCGACTCGGCCAAGCGTTTGGCGCTGAGTCAGAGTGCGCTGGATGACTTGCTGGCCGACGCCAACTCGCTGCGAAAGACCTTGTCGGCGGACGATCGCCGTAGCCTGGACGAGTACCTCGACTCGGTGCGTCAGGCCGAAATCAAAGTCGAGAAGGCAAAGCACTGGCTCAACGTTCCGCTGCCTTCCGTCGATCGCGACATACTGAACCTAGAGCTCACGACCGAACATCCGCGCGAATACCTGCAGACGATGTTCGATCTGATCTACCTCGCCTTCAAGACCGACACGACGCGAGTTGCCACTTATCAGATTGGCCGCGAGAACGGCGTGGGCCGCAGCGATCACCTGGCCCGGGCCGTGGGATTCAACCTGGCCCATCAGTTGTCACACGAAACGAAGAACCCCGATGGCTGGAAGAACTTTGCCATCTACTGCCGCTTCCTGCATGAAGAATACGGGCGTTTCCTAGGGAAGCTGAAGGATACCCCGGAACCAGCTGGTTCCGGCAGCATGTTGGACAACACGCTGCTCTTGTTCGGCTCGGCCTCCAGTGCGTTTCATCTGTCGCGGAACTATCCGCTCATCCTGGCAGGCGGAAAGCACATGGGCTTCCAGCATGGACAATACCTCAACCATGCCGGGACAAACTTCCAAGGCGGGCCTTGGCTGGGAAAAGGCGAGCCTTGGCAAGACAAGGCCAAGGGAGAGGACGTTCCGCTGTCGAACCTGTTTGCCACGATGCTTCAGCGTCTGGATGGCAAAACCGATTCATTTGCCGACAGCACCGGCATCGTGGAAGGCATCTGATCGAATCCTGGCTTGATCCGCTCTATTTCTGTTCGATCGCAATCAGTTCCTTGATCGTGTGCCCGTACGCTCGCGTTCCGTCGGTTGAAATGCTGGCACGTGTAAACGATTCGCCCAGTGGTCCCAGGTCGTTGATCGACAGAATTGCTTTCTCATCGAGCACCTCGGCATCGGCCTGAATCGCAAAGACCATCCCGGAGAGAATTGGTACGAACAGCCGGTTTCCAAAGGCCGTCGGGATTGGCGATGCCGTATGACCCCAGCCATTCTGAACCGAACGTTTGTCTCCCATCACCACGAAGCCACGCGAGTTCTTGACCGCATTGGGACGCAAGGTGGCGGCAAGTGGGTTCTTTCCCTTCACGTCAGCGAGCCACAGAACCTGTTCGGCCTGACCAGGCTCACGTAATACCTGCAGCGGAAGTTCGAGGTACTCGACTTTGCCGGTGGTGATGTTGACCCTGCCAAGATAGTTACGCGTGTAACTCCGGAAGTAGTGATAGTTTCCTACGCGAAGATTAGATTGCTGCGTGATCGAACGGGCCTTTTGGTCCGGCAGGTTCTCGACGACGCTCTCGCGGCCCCCTTCAGACCATTGTCGTACCGGGACATTTTTCACGATCGAAACCTGGCGATCGATCTTGCCAGTCTTTGCGTTCACCCACAGATGATCCCCTTTGTGAAACACCAACGCGTGGCCACCGACGATTGGGTAAGTCTGGGTCGACATGTACTGCGGCAGTTCCAGCGTCCAAAGCGTTTTGCCGTTATCGGCCCGGATCAGGGAGATCCCTTCCGGCGTCTCAGGCGGATGATGACCGCCGCCGCGGCCTACAACCATCACCGGCGTTCCGTCATCAAGCTTTTGCAGCAGCGGAACACAACCCATGTTTGCCCCACACTCGGACGTCCAGATCAGGTCACCTGTTTCGGCATCCAATGCTTGAAGCTGGGTCCACGATTCGATCCCGGTTCCCTTTTCCGGACCGTTGAAGGTGCCTTCCGCGTTGGGCATGTAAACCTGGCGATGGAAGATCAATTTGCCTTCAAACAAAATCGGTCGCGTCCGATCGACCGAAATGGCCTCTTTGCTCCAGCTCCGGTTTCCATCCATATCGAAGCAAGCCAGACGCCCCGTTGGGTTGAGGAACCACACATGCTTGCCATCGGTCACCGCGGCGGCCGACGACGCATCGCCGAACGGTGCACTGAGCCGGCTCGGGTAGCCGCCAGGGATCTCATGTTGCCACAGAACCGATCCATCCTCGGCCGAAAGACACCAGGCCACGATCGCGTTGCCAGTTTTCGAATCAGCTTCGACTGGCTTCATGGTGGTGATAAAGATTCGGTCTCCCAAGATAACCGGAGTCGATTGCCCAGTCTCGGGAAGTTTCGTTCGCCAGGCGATGTTCTGATCGAGCGAAACGCTCCAGGCCGAAGGGGCATCGGAACGGGGAACGGTGAAGTCAAAGTTCGATCCAGGCCCTTGCGGCCAATCTGCCCCCAGGGCCGAGGTGACGAGCGTCGCCCAGAGGATGCAACCCAATCGAAACATGATGCCTTGCTTTCCGTAGAGTGTCTGGCAGGTCAGCGCCTCGTTGACAGGGCACTATCGCTTTAATGTAACTCGGTAGCTATCCAATTGCAGCCGATATGGCCGAAAACAAGCCTGCCTGCAGGCCAGGTGGGTTTTTGAGAGTTCTTTTAATACGCCAACCGTTAGAAGGGTGCTCCAAACCGCCCTTAGGTAGGCAGCTTATGGTTGAGTGCTCGAATCAGGTCTTCCTTCACAACGTTCGGCACGCCCTCCTCGAACCTCATATTGGAGACATTGACGTCGATGAACGCATGACCGGTTTCCGAATCGACCTCGGTGGTGACCGAAACCGTCACGGTGGCGACAATCTCTCCATCCTTCCCCTTGATGGGCAATGACAGCGAACCGGTTGTCGTGAAGTCGCCGTTGTCGTGGATATCGATATGAACTGATTCGAGTTGGTCGCGGATCGGAATCGAGTATTCAAACGGGTCCAGACCACGACTTTCGCAGTAGTCTTTTAGTCGCATTCCGATCGGCGTGACGGCGTAGGCGGCACACTCCTTGGTGGCAAACTTCAGAATCAAGATATCTTGCAGCGAGCCATCGTCAGACCGGAAACCACCTTTGAATGGATCGAGTGATTCAGCGAATTGTCCCTTCGAGCCAAAGTTGCTGTAGACGTCCATTCGCTTTTGTAGGTCGGTCTGACTCAGATCGTGACCCAGTGCCGTGTTGATTCCAGTGAAGAGGTTGCTCAGGAACTCATTGCGTTCCGGTGCTTCCTCGCCGTTACCCGCTTTTCTCGATATTTCGTGCGTTGTACCACCACTGGTGATGGTCATATCCAGCTTACCCGGCAGGCGATAAACACTTTGTACGTGCTTTTCGATCGATAACTGCGAGAGGGGCAACCTTGCTTTTCCGCGTGTGAAAAGTCCCTTCGCTTTCGAGGCCGTGTCGTCGAAGGTTGTCGTCTTGCTTAGGTTGCTACCGACTTCGTCCAAACGATCGTTGAAGCGAGCGAGCAGATCCTCGGTATCGGCGATGATCGCCTTCAAATCGGCGCCGGTCACTTCCTGCCCTGGGGCCGTATGCTTATTCATGATGTGCGAGACCACATTTTGCAATTTCGGGCTGTTCGAATTCAGCTTCAACGTGTTCATCAACGCATTTTCGATGAAGATCCGAGCATCCTGCTGCTTCTGAGCACGCTTGCCGACCTTGAACTTTCCGGCCGACTTGCTGCTGGCGTACAGCTCTTTGAAATGCTGGGTCTTGAAGATCCCTTTTTGGGTATCTCGACCACGAATCTTGTCGGTATCGGCTGCCTGGTCCGCCAACTGCTTGAGGGAATTGAGGTCCACCTGGTTCATGTTGGGTGAGGCGCTGATCTTGGCCATGACGATTCAACCCTGTGCTATTTGGTTTTGGTGTTTTGCTGTTGGAAAGACGCGTTAAACCTTGATCGCTCCGGTCGGCATGGACGTAGCAACCTCTGAGGTATCGACGTCGTCCACAATGCCTTGGCGAATCACGTCACGCCAGAACTCTGCCTTCTGATTAAAATTCAACACCACATTCTGCAGCGTCGTCAGGTTCAACTCGGACGCGTTCAATTCAAACGATTGAACCAACTCGTCCTCGTCGGTGCTGCCGGTCAAAGAGATGACAAGCCCACCGGTCTCTTTGCGAAGTGCGTTGTAGGCCAGCATCACTTCAAAGGTTTTTGCGCGGCATTCTGCCGGAGGCAAACCGAGATCGGCGAACAACACCAGTTTCTGTTGGGCCTCGTCGAACTCGAAATCGACATAGCAATCTTCACTGAAGAAGACCGACCACTCGAACTCATCGACGCGAAAGACACCTTCGATCTCATTGGTGGCAGGTCCAATTTCTTCAAACAGTTGTTGAATCTGGTCTAAATTGGCCATGCGAAAAACTTCCCTAAACGAACACTCATCTCAAGTCCTACGGGACTTGCCTAACGACAACTAGCTAAGATGCTTGCAATCCCGAATTATCTCGGTCTGGCTCAAGGCCCGCAATCAATTCAACGGCGTCTCTGTCGAACAATCCCCGATGCACCAATGGTTTTGCATTAACAAGTTCGATTCTGCGCATTCAATGCGAAAATAGCCTGGAACCTGGCTCCATACCAATCCCAAATTTCTGCCTGGATTGCCTGATCGAACCCTGACAAGGAACGCATTTCGGACTTGTGCAACGTTGTGGTGCCCGCTGAGCCGGGCTATGCTGTCGTAACGTTCTGGTCTCTCGAACGTTGCTACAGTTCATCGTTCCCTGATATCCGAATCGAAGCCCAAGAGACCACTCTTCAGTCCAAGGAGCCTACCCCATGGAACCGCAACAATTCATTCAAAACCTGGGAAGCGAGCTGGGACTAAGCGACCTGAAATTCAGCGACGAATTGACCTGTCGCCTGATTGTGGGGGATCAGGCCGTTATCGATCTGGAATGGGTCGAGGCAGAAGGCGTGCTGCAGATGTACTCGGCGATCGGGCCGGAACCACAAGACGAATCAGAACTGCTCCGCGAGATGCTGGTTGCCAACTTGTTCGGTGCCGGCACCGGCAAGGCGGTTTTGGCGATCGACGAATCAGCACGCGAAGTCCTTTTGTGCCGTGAATTCGCGATCGCCAGCTTCGATACCAAGCAGTTCGCCGAGCAGCTCAACGCGTTCATCGAGCGGACAGCCTACTGGACCGAGCGCCTGGCGAAAATTGAACCAGGTGACTCGAGCGAGGGCGATTCGGAGGCATTCACACCTCCTGCGGGGGCTGATATTCTTCGTCCTTGATCTGAATTTACTGCCCACCCCCCCGTCAGCATGCTGGTGGAAATGATCTCATCCTCTGCTCGGATTTCGTGGGACCATTGCGCAGAATCACCTTCTAGACAGCGATATACTCGGTAGAGAAGCGGCGAGCCTTTTGCCGCCGGGAAATCGGCCCTGCCAGGCCAACCGTTCCAAGACGGTCCGATTTAAGCTAGGGAATTGGAAATCATGCCGGACGTATCGCATCCCAAGTCGCTCTCGACGCAATTCAGCCCGCCTGCCCCGATCAACCAGGGCGACAATGCCCAACCGGGGCAAATCAACGGGCAGCCGGTTCATTTGGGACCACCGCAGCATCCGCGAGCAACCCAGGCCCTCAACGCCGGCCAGCGCTTCGCCAACCGAGCCAAGCGGTTCTTTGGCAACCTCAAAGCAGGGCTTCCGCAGTTTGGCAATCGCAAAGATCGAATCAAGAGCCAGAAGTCGGATCGATTCAATGCCCGCCTGGTCAAGTTCAGCGATCGCGTTCAATCCAGCGTGACCCAGCTCGCCCAGACGAATGGCCAAATCCAAAACCGCAGCAAGTCGTTGGAAACTCTCCACAACGACATGAACCTGCTCAAGGGCGATCACCCCCAGGCAGACAAGTTCGATGTGATGAGTGCCCGGCTGGACGTGGAACTCAATCAATTGACCGATGCGGAACTGACCAACTTCATGACGAATGTCGGCCGCACCTACAATGATCTATCAAACCGCAACCTGTCCGGCATGCGATTTGGCGATCAGCTGGAAGTTCTGCAGTTAATGCTTTCCGCCGCCCTGCGGCACCAGGCCGCTCGCAGCACGGACGTAGGTACGCTGATCGGGCGATTGAATCCAGACAATCCGTCCAACGTCGACAACCGGGACAACATCAAGAATGAAACCGAGGCCCTCTACAACGACCTGAGAACACAGCTACGAGATACCTGTGGGCTGCGTGGTCCGGAGTTAGAGCGGCACACTGAATATGCCCTGTCGAAAGCAATTCAAATTCGGCTTCAACGAGACAACTTCAATCCGACGCAAGTCGCCGGCATGAACCGCAATTTGCTCAACGTTACCCAAAGTTTTCGCAATGACTTGTATGTGGACGGCCAGCCCAGGCCATCGACCCAGAGCACCGAGATTTACAGCATCAGCCGGCCGCTGAGAATGCTGAACCGGGCCGTTCGCGAAACTTACCTGCAATCCAAGGTGGGCAATTTCCGCGACGAAAACGTCACCACACGCTACAAGAAGATCGGCCAGGGAGCGGCTCACAGCGTTTCCAAGCTCAACTACCGCGATGTCGAGCCAACCAAGGTCTACAAAGCGGACGACGAAACGATTATCCACGACGAATACAACCGCCCTGACTTTCACGGTGACGGCCGGTACTGTGCTCCCAAGCTGATCGGTATCGATCAATCGTCGCCTCGGCTGCTGGAACGTGCCGTTGTTACTTCCAAGTTCGCCAACGAACTGGGCTGGGACGTCGCCGCGCAGACCGACTACGCCAGCCACAACGGTCAGCTGGGCATCATTCAAGATCTGGCCCCTGGGAAAGTCGCCAGTACGTCTGGTCTGGTCAAGAAGGCAGTCCAGGCCAACAAGGCTAGTTTTCAGAAGCAGATGGCCCAACTGCACTTGCTCGACGTGATCACCGCGCAAGGGGATCGGCATCGGAGCAACTACATGATTTCGGTCAACGGAGACCAGGTAAAGGTCACCGGAATCGACTCTGACTTCTGCATGGGCCCCAAGGCTGGCGATCCACGGTCCTTAATCGACGTTAACTCAAGCCACATGCCAGGCTTGCCCAACGTGGTCGATCAGGACATGTTCGACCAGGTTATGGGACTCGACGAAGCCAAAATCCGACAACTTTGTGGTGACGATTTCAGCGATGTCACCATCCAAGCCACCATCGATCGCGTGACGGCCTTGCAAACTCATCTGCTGCAGCTGCAAACCGATGGCAAGGTCATCGATCCCGATGACTGGGGAACGGTCGAGACGGATGCCTTACTGGCCAACGAAGCAGGTCGCGATGCGGCTCTCAATCAGCTTGGTGTCGACCTGGACGCGAGCATCCCCAACCTCCGAAACGACCACACAGCCAAGTTGCTCGCCGCTCGAGATGTGGCGCAACGCCATGGCATTCTGGACGAGTTCAATCGGTTCCTTGATCGCCGTGGATCGAAGTCGTACTTCGAGTTCGCCAGGTCGAGCTCTTATAAACGATTGGGGAATGACCAGCGCAACGAGATGGAACAAGCCCTGTTCGATTTGCAAATCTCGCACAACACCGTGGCACGTGCCGAACGCAAACGACGACATGTCACGATGTTCCAGGAGGCTATCCAGCAGCGGCAGGAAAGAATCGCTCAGCTGCAACCTCGTTTGACCGAGCAATTGAGCAGACGCCAAAAACAGCGTATCGAAACAGAAATCGGCATCCAGAAATCCGAGTTGCAGGACCTAACTTTGGAAATGCACGACGATCTCGGCATCGAAATCAACGGTTACTACTCTCGCGAGATGCTGAAAGAACGCCCCGAAGGGATGACCTTCCTGGATAACCTGTACGGCTATTAAACCAGAATCAACGCGTTCACCCACGAAACCACAGAAGCTTTTAGCCCAATAGTGATAGCCATGCCAGATTTGTCAGCCAAGTCGTTGTTCCAAGAACTCGAGCTACCAACACCCTGGATTCCGACTCAGCTTGAAAAAGAGCTCAAGCCGATCGGTCAGTGGGTCCTCGGAACGAGCAATCCCGACACGAATGTCTACGATATCAAAGCGTTCGTCGAAAAAGTGATCGATCCGGACGGTGAAGACTTCTTGTTTGTCGGGCATGAAGGGCATGGCACGCAGAGCTACTTCCTGCATTATTATTTGCGTCTGGGTTCGCTTCGCATCCTGCTGCAGGCCCCTTATGGCGGCGTGTACGACGACCCCGAAGAGTGCCAGGAGCAGATCGCCAAGTATTTTGACCAGATCGAGCGGTTAGCCGCTGCCCAGATTGCCGAGCCGGTCGTGATTGTGCAAAGCCCCGTCATCGGCTCGCGTTGGGGAACGATCGGCGAGGACAACGAGATTCACTGGACATCGGATGACGAAGCGCTCAAGACCGTTGCCGATTCCTATTCGTCCGGACCGAATTCGATGATTTCGGTTTAGGCGATCGCGCAGAATTAGCGATCCTCTGGCGTTATACTTCAGTAGAATCTACAAGCAACATCCTTACCCACCTTCCTGCGTTTTTCGCTGTTAAGGAGTTTTCCCATGCCAGGGGGAATCGACGGTCTCGGCTTCAACCAACCTCAGACATCGAATCTGAACGATGGTCAGACTTTGGGCGATTCGGTCTCGGTCCAATCGCACGGGCAAACCGTGGAAGCGAAACCCAAAGACATCTCGTCGATCGTGGCAGACGCCCAAGAAGAGTCGACGATGATGATGCAGGACAAGTCGTCCGATAAGTTAGGCAAACGCGAGGCTCGCTCGAAATCAGCCAGCCGCATCCGCGAGCTGACACAAAAGTATCTGAAGCAGGTCGGCGGCGTTCAGGATCAGTCCGAGAAGTTCCAGAAGTTCGCCAAGTTCCTGAAAGACCTCGGCAAGGCTACCCCTCAGCAGATCCGCGACATGCTGGATCAAATCAAAGGGGAATCGGACGACGAAACCTTCGAGTCCGCCATGCTGCTGGCCCTGGAGGAACTGTTTGTCTCTGAAGGCAACAGCCCCGAGTTGGTCGCCTCGATTCGCGAGGTAAAATCAGCTCTCGGCGAGGAACTGCGAAACTTCTATCAAGAACACGTCAAGACCTATGAAGATGTATCCGAAGTCTATCAAAAGTTGCTGGGCGAATTCGGCGACGAAGACTTCATGAAGGCAACCGATATGCTGATCACCCGGCTGGGTAGCGACCTGCAATCCCAGGGCAACACTGCCGATAGCAATCGCATCAAGGCGACCGTCGACAGCTTGTACCACCTGGAAGTGGCCCGCAACACCTACTCGGCGTTTGCCGGTCTAATTGACCGAATGAATGTCGTATTTGGCATTCATGGCAATTAGAGTGAAGGTTTCCCCAGGATATTGACCTGCCATGCAGATGTACTCGGAGAAAACGGCTCAGTTAGCCCATCTTCTGATGAAAGAGATCCTTTCGCTGAAGGACCAGCGTTTTATCGACAGCTCGAAGATCACGGCAATCGTCGATCGCTGTAAAATCGAGAACCTGGAGGCTCGGATCTACTTCCTGCGAGAGTTGCATTCGCTGATACGAAAAATGCCACTGAAGCTGTTTGTTGACGATCAAGCTCGCCTGCGACTGCTGACGGCCATTCAGGAAGCGCTCGATATTGCGATCGACAAGGAAGAGGAGGAATTTGAATGAGCTGGGTCGACGACGTACTTGCCGACTTCGGTCACAGCCTGGGATTGCCCTCCCTGGAATTCAACGAGGCAGGCGTGGCCTGTCTCAGTTTTGAAATCCTGGGTGATTTATACATCGAAAACATCAATCACGGAGAGAACGTGCTGATCTATGTTGTTCGAGAACTGGATCGGCCCAGCCGGGAAATCTTTATCAAAGCACTCGATCTTTGTCATTGGGAAAACCATCACCCATACAGCGTCAACGCGGCACTCCGGGGCGAGAAGCACCTGGTGTTTGCCGTGAACCTGCCAGGCCGCGAATTCAGCGTGCCGGCGATCGAGCAACTGATTCAGCTTTTCCAGCAACTCCACGATCAAGCTAAGGAAGGTATCGCCGCGTGAACGTTGAAACGGAAACCCTGGAAAACATGATCATCGTGCGTCCCATCGGAAAGCTGGACGCCCTATCCGCTCCGAAGCTGCAAGATGCCATGGACACGGTACTGAGCGAGGAACCATCCAGCGTGGTCGTCGACATGGGAGAAGTTCCCTATGTCAGCAGTGCCGGACTGCGCGTGCTGCTGAAGACTGTCAAAGCCCTGCGAGGATCCGGGAAGATGGTTCTCTGCCAGATTCAGGACAACGTGAAAGAAGTCCTCACGTTGGCTGGCTTCGAAAAGCTAATGACCCTGTGCGACGACTTGGAGTCCGCCAAGGCCAGCCTGTAAGCCGACTCAAGGAACCCTGTTATGCCAGAGATTAATCGCAAGCTCACGTTCGACGCTGGTATCGAACAAATCACCGCCTACATCGATCAGACTCCTTCGCAATTGCCCGAAGGGGGTCAGTTCGTCCCTGGTGAAGCTGCCGGCAAGCAGTATCTCGACGAGGTACTCTTTCCCCCTTCGGTTGAGCAAACCCTGATCGAGTCGTTTCGGCCCAAGGTTACCGAGCGTCAGTTGCTGACTGCTCCAGGCTACCATCATGCCCACGACCAGTGCATGGAAGATCTGGGCGAATCTCTGAAAGAGTTTGCCGGTCGCCCCGGTGAAGAAAAACTGCAAGCGATGGCCCAGGTTCTGCAAGACGTAGAGGGGCTGCGTAATCTATTCAACACCTACCGAAATCTCCTCCACCAGGCGTAGTGCCTTCCGGGTAGAGCTGTCCCGTGCAAAAGTCTTCTCTCGAATACTTGTCTTTACTCAGTTTTCTGTACCTGCGACATGGCAGGACAGCCGAAGCCACGACTATACTCGAAGGATTGACGGTTATCGCGCCGACCGATTCTTCGATTCGTGCGATGCTGGCCTATGCGTACCTTCTGGGTCATGAATACGAAAGTTGTCTGGAACAATTAAATCGAATGAGTCGATCCAAACGTTCAACCTCCGAAACCTTGATCAGGATCCGGGCCCTGCACGGCCTGGGACGCCGCGAGGAAGCGCGTTCGCTCCTGACTCAACTAAAGGGACGCCTCCGGGGGGCAGATGGCTCGTAGTCGGCTAGAAAGCTTCGTCATCGGGGCGACGAAATACAACGACTTGCTGCTGGCAGGCCTTGTGGTGGCGATCATCTCGCTGATGATCCTGCCGTTGCCTACGGTGTTGGTCGACCTGCTGCTAGCGACCAATCTGGGCCTGTCGGTCACGCTGCTGATGATGTCGATGTACATCAACTCGGTGCTGGCGTTTTCGACCTTCCCGAGCATGCTGCTGTTTACCACCCTTCTGCGGCTGTCGCTCAACATTACGACCACGCGTTTGATCTTGGTGCAAGCCAACGCCGGCGAAGTGATCGAGACGTTCGGCGAGTTCGTCGTCGCCGGCAATCTGATCGTCGGGGTGGTGATCTTCTTGATCATCACCATCGTGCAGTTCCTGGTGATTGCCAAGGGTTCGGAACGTGTTGCTGAAGTCGCCGCTCGCTTTACGCTTGACGCCATGCCTGGTAAGCAGATGAGCATCGATGCCGATATGCGAGCCGGCGTTATCGATATTGAACAAGCCAAAGAACGTCGATCCGCGGTTGAAAAAGAAAATCAGCTGTACGGGGCCATGGATGGTGCGATGAAGTTCGTCAAAGGAGACGCCATCGCTGGCTTGATCATCACGGCCATCAATATCCTGGCCGGTATCACCGTCGGCATCCTGCAAAAGGATATGACCGCGGCCAAGGCCCTGCAAACGTACTCGCTGCTGACCATCGGCGACGGACTCGTTTCGCAGATCCCGGCCCTTTTGATTTCGATTACCGCCGGTATCATCGTTACCCGCGTGTCGACTGAAGAATCGACCGCCCTCGGCAGCGATATCGGAACGCAGATTCTCGCCCAGCCGAAAGCCTTGATGATCGGCGGCGTGCTGCTGCTATTGTTCGCGTTGATCCCTGGTTTCCCTAAACCGCAGTTCATTGCGCTGGGTTTGATTGTCGGTGCCGCTGGCTTCGCGATGAAGAAGATCTCGGATTCCGCCCGGCATGGCGACGAAGAGCATCCTTTGCCTGCTTCCGCCGCCGCCGGTCAAAAACCAACACCGACCAAGAAGGACAGCAAAGAAGGTGATGACTTCTCGCTAACCGTTCCCTTGCTGCTGGATGTTCCGGAATCGTTGGAGGCAACCTTCAACGCAAGTATCCTGAACGACGAACTGATTCGCGTGCGACGGGCACTGTACAACGACTTGGGGGTCCCCTTCCCTGGCATCCATTTGCGATACAACCGCTCGATGCCCAGCGATACGTATCGCATCATGCTGCAGGAAGTCCCTGTCGCCGAAGGCAAACTAAATCCAGGCCACGTGCTGGTTCGCGAGAAAGAAGAGAACCTGAATATCCTGGACGTTAAATACGAGGTTGGCCCCAAGTTCCTCCCCGACCTTGCCACGATCTGGGTCGATGAAAGCGATGTCCCGCGGCTCACCCAAGGGGGCATTCACTGCCTCGACACGCCGAAGATCTTCACGCATCACCTGGCGTTTGTGCTAAAGAAATACGCTGGCGATTTCCTTGGCCTGCAAGAGACGCGATTCCTGCTGGACAATATGGAGCAGCGTTATGGCGAAGTGGTCAAGGAAGTTCAGCGCGTGCTTCCGGTTCCCAAGATCTCGGAAATCTTGCAACGGTTGGTTCAGGAAGAAGTTTCCATTCGCAACCTACGCACTATCTTGCAAGCCTTGATCGAATGGGGACAGAAGGAAAAGGATACCGTGCTGCTGGTCGAGTATGTTCGTAGCAGCCTGAAGCGGTTCATCAGCTACAAGTACAGCGGCGGTCAGAACATTCTGGCGGTTTACCTGTTGGATACCGATACGGAGGAAACCATCCGCAAAGCCATTCGCCAAACCTCCGGCGGTAGCTTCCTGGCGCTCGATCCGCGAACGACCAAGCGGTTTATCGATTCGGTCCGGAAGAACGTCGGCGACATTTCGCAGACGCAGCAGAAGCCGGTTCTGCTGACATCGATGGATGTGCGGCGTTACACGAAGAAGTTGATCGAGGTCGATCTTCCCGAGTTGCCTGTACTTTCTTATCAAGAGCTGACCCAAGAGATCACCATTCAGCCCCTGGCAAAAATCAACTTGTAATACCGCGATAGCTCACCATGCTCGAACGCCTACGATCATTTGGATACGCGATGATGTCAGGCCGCCCGGTCGAGTTGCCGGGACTTTGGGAGCGTGTCGGAGACAACTTTGCCGGCTGTACTGTGATGGTTCGTTCTACCGAGCAAGGCCTGCAGGGTCAGGTTACCTGCGTGACGCCAGTCATGCGTCAATATGGCTGGAATCTGGGCGACCTGAAATGGCGGCAGATCAAGGCCGAAGCCAAGACGACTTTCAGCCTGGAAGATATGTTTATCGAGCTCGATCCTGATACGCGGGAACTTCGGCGCGTGACTTACGAGCCAGCTAAGATATACTTTCTTTCTGCGGAATATTTCAGCCTGATAAGCCTCACCCACGGAGGACGTCGAACCTACTGGCAACGATCCGGTAGGCTTCCCGATACGGATCGAGGCAGCGAATCCTCAACACCATCCAGGTCAGCTGCACCGCATGTTTGAGATTTCTGTTCCGAACGATCTAAACTCACTGGACGACTTGTTCGTTCAATTGGAACAATTCGCAAGTTCGGTCACGCTCGGCGAAAAAACCCGCTACCATCTCTTGCTGATCTGTGAAGAGCTCTTCGTCAATTTCACCAGCCATGCCAGCGCCGCCGAGGGACGCTTCGACGTCCACCTTGATCATCAGCCCGAGGGCCTACTGCTTACCGTGTTGACGGATGGTGTCGCGTTCAATCCGCTTGAGGCCAAACGGCCGGACATCGATGCCGACATTGACGATCGGCCAATCGGCGGCTTGGGCCTTCACTTTGTTCGGCGCCTGACCGACTACGCAACCTACCATCGCGACGACTCGCGAAACGTTCTGAAGCTACGAATCCCTTAGATCGCTTCAAAGCGATCTGACGAAATATCGGGAATGTCTGAGTCTTGAT
The DNA here is from genome assembly GCA_016124445.1 of bacterium. Lineage (GTDB taxonomy): Bacteria > Planctomycetota > Planctomycetia > Pirellulales > Pirellulaceae > Bremerella. The sequence continues at coordinate 312,075 of WGNR01000010.1, read as the reverse complement.
CTGGGGAAGCGATTTGGCTTGACTGCCCAACGGGAAGATCAATGCCTGCACGGCAGGCGTTAACCCGCACGCCAACCTTCGGACCGATCTTCACCAATTCACCGGTGGCAAAAGATTGTCCTGCCATTGAAAGCGTTACCAAATCACCGGGGAGAAACGACAAAGCCGCTTCAGGTGCTAACTCTGCTATGTTCTGAGCCGTTATAGAGATCCGGCCCAACTCTGCCACCACGGTCAACATCAACTGGTCGGCTTGCGGTACTGGTGATTCGGATTCAAATGACTCCTCGAAGATTACCTGGTCCCCTTCTACATGCACTCGCCATACAAGCCGCGGCGGGAAGCGAACCAGTCCGCGACCATTTTCCGCGTAAGTCGAGACATCCATGACGACAACATCACCAGGGCCAATCTGCTTCAGTTCGGCGACGGAGAGTTGCGTCATCCCGATTTCGATCGGTGCCACGAGCGGCATGTTGTCGACATCGGATGTCGGACACGGGGCTACCGTAGCCGCCCAGTCGCACAGCATCGCCATTGCGGCAGAATCGCCGGCAACGCTTCCGGTGACGGACGCTTCGCCCAGCGTCAATTGAAAGCCAATGTGATAGGGATAGTCTTCTTCGTCGTAGCGATCGATCAGCCCGGCCAGTTCACAGCGCGTTGCCAGACTGCTGCCAACCTGGTTGAGCTGGGGCTCGAAGACCATTTCTAAAACCGCCAGCAAGATCATCTCAGGCACGCCTGACAGCGTGTCGATTCCGAGCGACTGCTGCACCATCGGCAGACAATTCCAGTCGGAAACACCCACCAACCAGGTCAGATCTCCGGCGACGATCTGAACCTGCTTGCCATCCGCGAGCGGAGCCTTATCCAACCACTGCAAACTGGCAGACTGACTGCCGCACTGCATTGGGATCTGTCGGCTTTGCCCCAGAAGTTGATTGCGCCAGCGGACATCCTCAGGAGGAATCTTGGGGAACTCAAGCGGTTGATTCATAAGGTGTCGAGAGGATTTGCCGTTACGAAATGGATAGTCTTAAACCAGCGGGAATCTATTGCTGGTCATCTTCTTCGGGTTGCTGTTCTCGTTTGCCCCGCGATTCGCCGTCGTGCTGGTCGCCATGCCCTTGCGATTCCATCTCGACGCTCACCACCACATCGTGTGCGGTCAGCTTATCGTTGAGCCGCTGCTGCAATATGGCCTGGTGCTGGCTGAGCATCTCTTGTGACTTGGCCGAATCGGTAACGAATTGAACCTGCATCTTGCCCGCCTGCTGTGAAATCCGCACCTCAGTGCCTGGCAAGATCGAATCTTTGAGCATGATGCGGACCTCGCGATTTCCGCTGGCCTCGGAGACCAACATCTTATCGGCGACCGCTTGAATAATGCCTTCCAAGGATTTGGGCGAATCCAACGGTGGCGGTGCGTCGGCCTTGGCAACGCCTTCGAAGCGGCCAAAGCTTTTGAGGATCTGATCGCCAGGCGAAGTGACTTCGGTCGCTTCTTTCCCTTCTTTACCCTTCCCCTTCTCTTTGTTCGAGCCGCCATCGGAATCTTTTTCCGAATCGTTCCGCTCATCTCGGCGATCGACTTGTTGATCTTCAGGCGGCCGGCTGTCGGAGTGATGGTCGACGGAATAGTTTGAATGGGTATCGTTAGGCGACGAAGTTTTGTTGTCACTTCCCAGCAGCGAGGCAAATTCGGCCGCGGCCTGGTTTACGGCCGGAGTATTGACCGGCGGGCTCGAACTGGACGACGGCACCCGTTGAGCACTTGAACTGTTGTTATCGATACGATCGGACATTGCTTTCGATCCTCGCTGGATTAGTCATCCAATTCGCGAACGCGGAAATCTTCGAGCTCTTTTTCCTGATTCGATTCGCTAATCTTGGCGACTTCCTGCGCCCAAAGTTCTTTATGTTCGTCAATTTTCTTACGATCTTTGACTGCCTGCAGGTGATGAACCCTAGCTTGCTCGAGTGCCTGCTGGGCTTCCTGCAGTGCCTTTTCGGCTTTCGTAATCTGGTCTTCGTAAATGTTTTGCTTGTCGCGGAGGATCTGAATATCTTGCTTCAGGTCGTCCAGGGCCTGCAGGTGAATGCTTTTCTTCATCACCTCCTGGTACATCTCCGACTCGCGGTTGATGCGCCACTGGATGTAATCTTCAAGTTCCTTTTTCCGCTGAGCGACCAGCTGCTCGGCTTGCTCTAATTCTCTTCGCTTGACCGTCAGCGCGTTGGCGGCGTTTTCCTCGCGGAAGTTGCGAACGCGTAACAGGTCTTGCAGCGGGTACTTCATTCCAACTTGTTTTACCAGGATCAGCCAACGATCTCGATCATTCTCTGCAGGGTCTCGTCAAAATTCGCTTTTTCATGGGTCGACTGCCGGAGAAACCCGTTGATCGCGTCGATCTTGCGGACCGCCTCGTCAGTATCTCGATCTCCCCCCGGCTTGTATTCGCCCAGTTTGATCAGCATCTCGACTTCTTCGTACTTTGCCAACAATTTGCGCAAATGACCGGCCGCTTTGACATGCTCTGGCTGCACGATGTTATTCATCACGCGGCTCACGCTGGCCAGCACGTCGATGGCCGGGTAATGGTTGGCGGCTGCCAGCTTGCGGGAAAGGATGATATGACCGTCGAGGATACCGCGCGTTTCGTCCGCGACCGGTTCGGTCATGTCGTCCCCTTCAACCAGCACGGTGTAAAGACCGGTGATCGAACCTTTATCTGATTGCCCGGCCCGTTCCATCAAGCGCGGCAACACCGCGAAGACCGACGGAGGAAAACCGCGCCGCGTCGGGGGTTCGCCGGCCGCCAGGCCGATCTCGCGCTGGGCACGTGCGAAACGAGTCACCGAGTCCATCATCAACAAGACCCGCTTCCCCTTGTCGCGAAAATACTCCGCCACCGAGGTCGCCACGTAGGCTGCTTTCAAACGTTCCATCGACGACCGGTCGGAAGTCGCAATCACTAGCACCGACTTCTTGAGACCTTCAGGGCCGAGATCTTTCTCAATGAATTCGCGAACTTCACGACCACGTTCGCCGATCAGGGCGAGAACGATGATCTCGGCCTCGGTATTGCGAATGATCGAGGCCAACAGCGTACTCTTACCGCCACCTGCCGCGGCGAAGACACCCATACGCTGACCTTCTCCACACGTCAGCACCGAATCGAGCACCCGCACACCGAGCGAAATCGGCTCGGAGATCATCTTGCGGTCCATCGGGTTCGGGGGCGCGGCATAAACCGGGTAATAGCTTTCGGCCTGAATCGGCGGCCCGCCATCCATTGGTTTTCCAACACCATCAAGCACCCTGCCCAGCATGCCGGGACCGACGGCGACTCCATGCGTTTTGCCAGTAGGGATGACTTCGGTGGCGGAGGACACGCCGACGATCTCTCCGAAGGGAGTCAGCAACGCGGCCTCTTTCGAGAAGCCGACCACTTCCGACATCAATTCCCAATCGTCTTCCCAGGGATTCCGCAGCAAACATAGCTCGCCGATCTTCACCCCCGGTACAACCGCTTTGATGATCGTACCAACGACCTGGACAACGCGGCCGCGCACGTCGAGCGGCCGGGCTTCGTCGATCGCCGATTCCATCACGCGGGTAATGTAGTCGAAACTACCGCCGGTACTCATCGTTTAGCCTTCCCCGGTCAGGTACTTGGAGAGAGATTTTTCGATGACCTTCAACTGCACATCGACGCTGGCATCGACGATCCCGATATCGGTTTCCAAAATGCAGCCGCCTGGGTTAAGGCGGCCGTCAGGTACGATGTCGATGAAGTTGATCGTTGGGTAGGCCCGCATGATTTCAGTCAGCGACTCTTGCAGGAACGGAACTTCGTCCGGACAAACGCGAACCATCACTTTCTGTTCGTTCCGCGCCACGGCCAAGGCATTACGAACTACCGCGACGATTCGCTCGCGCTGATCCATTTCGCCGACAACCTTCTTCAGCGCTTTGACGACCAGGTCGGTCAGCTTTGCTTCGAGGCCCTGGAAGTAGTCGACGCTTTTGGCGACCGAATCGACCATTTTCTCGGCCATTTCCAACTTGGCTTCCATCAACCCTTCCTCGAAGCCTTCTTTCTTTTGGGCTTCGAACTCCTCGTGGGCATCGGCGATGATCTGCTCGGCCTGGTTCTTGGCTTCGGCAATGATCGCCTCGGCATCGAGATAGGCCTGGTACTCACCGGCCGGAATCACTTTGCGGTCCGGTACAAGCATGCTTTTGTTCAATTGAAGCATGGGGCAAACTCCGGAGAAATCTCGGTCAGGGTTAAACGTTTGACCAACGACCACAAACGCTGCCGCGTGTCAGAATCGGCATCGCGAATCGGTTCGATCGATTGGTTCTCTTCCAGTTTCAGTGTTGTGCGGCGAATCAATTCCGCCGGGCAGTCTGCCAAAAGCATACCCAGACAGGCCAGGCCGGAATCGAGCATTCGCTCCGGCTCGATCCCCGTTGACGATTGCAATGACTCGGGAACCAGTCGACTTAGAAGCGGTGCCCGCTTGATCGCGAACGTGTAGGCTTCTTCCCCCAACACCTCTTTGAACTGGGTCAGCGTGCGGCGATCGATGGCCCGGCTGATCTGCGCGGTATGGACGGTCGCCGATAGATACCTAATTAGGCGATCCATTTGCGTCGGAAGCAACAGGGCGACTCGGCGATATGGTTCCTGGAAATCCCAGATACCCTCAGGCGACAGTTGCCATTGCTCGACCGCCCAGCGAGAAAGCTTACGTTCGCCGCGCCGAGAATCGCAAAGAGCTGACAGAATCGCCAGCGGCAGGAATTGGGTGAAACGCTGCGAATGGATATGGCGTGCCACGTGGCAATTGAAGTCGTGAACCTTGGTAAGCAGCGACGGATGATTGCGCAGCATCTGGGGTATGCCTGCGTCAATCATCGTTTAGGCTCCACGACTGGAAGGACGTCGTTTCATCAGCGAACTGGTGGTTAACGAAATCCCGATGATGAAGCAGATCGCCGAAACCGCCAGCAAACCGATCAACATATTCGTCGAGTCCTTGCTGACTTTCATGGAAAGAAAGCTGGTCAATTCGGCTGACTGGGGACCGTTCCCCTGGCGTGCTCGAATCTGCGAGAGCGATTCGTCCGCTTCGATCAGGTCGACAGAAACGTTGTCGGCATCCAGACCATCCACACCGCCAATGATGATCGACTTGATCGTGGGAATCGCATTGGTAATGTCCCCTCCGCGACGATGGATCACAACGACATTGGCCCGCGAAACCTTGGCCGATTCGCCGAAGGGATTATTCTCTGGCAGCACCAGGTGCACGCTGGCATCGACCACGCCGCCGGGCAGCGTTGCAATTGTCTCTTCCAGCGATTCGGCCAGACCATAGGTCAGGCGGATGCGTTGTTCGGAGGGGGAAGAGGTAAAGCCAGTCTTGGGGAACAGCTCTTCCATGGTGGGACGCTGCTTACGAGGTCGCCCGAGGTCGCTCAAGATGGTCACCGCGTCCGAATAGCCAGACTGGCTGACGGTGATGTTCCACATTCCTTCTTCACCAGCAACCTTCGTACAGGCGATCTGATGATCCATCAGGATCGCCATCATTTCATTCACTTCCTTCTCCGGCAGATTGGTATACAACTGCACCTCGGAGCAACCGAGAGCAAGGGACACCAGCCCCAGAACGACGAACCTACCGAAAATGTTTTGCACGGTCTGGGATTACAGCTATTGGTTGCGGAAGAGAGTTTGGACGCCGTTGCTGGTCTTGTCGGCGATCTTGCCAGTCAAGTCCTGCTCAAGGCTCATTTGCATGACTTCGAATTGCAGTTGGATGCAATCCTTCATCGACATTTCCTTGTTTCCGTTGCCGACCAGTTTCTGCTCGATGCTGCTGGCCTTGGCGTCGTGGCTTGCTCGCATCCGCTGAACGCTGTCGAGAATCGCTTCGCCAAGCGAAGGTGGCAACGCGTCGGCATTGTTGACCTTGGTCGGATCGCCTTGGTTGTTGAGCGAAGGATCGTTCTTCGCCGGATCAACTTGCTCGGCCGAGTTAGCCTGCTCGGCCTGGTTAGTCTGTTCGACATTGTTCGTCTGCTCAGCCTGCCCCAGGGCGTCTTCGAAACGAGCCTGATCGTTCGCGTTCACCTCGCCTTGCGGCATCTGCTGCTGCGCGTTTTGATTGGCGGCCTGGTTCGCAGCCTGTTGGGCAATCTGACCGGAAATGGGATCACTCATCGTTTCCTCGGTGGCTTATCCAACCATCGCTGGTTTCTGAAACCGCTGGAGTTTACGTGTTGGGTTCGAGCAGCGACTTGGCCAATTCAACTGCCTGGGGATTCCCGCCGGCATCGACCACTTGGCCTAATACGTCGCGACTGGCTTGATTCATTCCTGAAAAATGCAGGGCCGCACCCAGGAAGCTCATGGCCAAATCGCTATCAGGATTCTTTTCCATCGCTTCGCGGAGAAGAAAGATCGCTTCGGGATACTTCTTGACCTGCATTCGGAGGATGGCGCGTCCAACCAGAGGCAGTTCACTTTCAGGGCGAATCGCCTGAATGCCGTTGAAAATCGCCTCGGCATCTGCCAGCAACCCGTTGCCGGCAGCAACCATACCGATTTCCATCAATAGCTGGACGTTACGCATCGATGGCTGCAATTTTTCTCTCCCAAAAGCTCTTAGTTCAATTTACACAGGGCGAAATAGCCTATCAACGCATATTTTGGACGATGGCTTTCATGGCATCGCTCCAAGTCTTCTGGATGTTCGTATGCATGTTGACCATGATGCTCCATTTCTGCATCGACTGTTGCAGCTGCATGAGTTGAACCTCAGACATCTCACCGCCGTTGGTATTGGAGGTTTGCGAAGAGATGTCCGCCCCCAACGAATCCAGGGTGGTGTTCATGCTGCTGTTGATGTTTTCCATGTTAAAAGCCATGGCTCACCTCTTTTTCTCTCTCGGATGGATTGGAGTTTATTAGCTGGACTGGTAAAGCTTGGACAATTTCTGCAGCGTCTCGGTCCCTTTTTCCAGGGCAACCAGGTACGCACTCACTTGCTTGTACTCGTCAGGCGGAAGGCCGGCGCTCAATTGACGCTTCACGTCCTGGATCTCGGTCATCAACTGATCGGCAAGCGACCGTTGATACGAGCCGTCCTTATCTTCGGCAAGTTTCGCCTCTAGGTCGAAAACTCGGATCGATTCGTTGCTCATGCGGTAAAACCTATTTCACTGCTGATCGAACATCACGACGATGTCCTGGTTGTTCTTGGACAATACGACGCGGTCGACCTCAATCTGTTTGACCTGGTAGCCGCCTGGGGCCAGGCTTCCTTCCCGCAAATCGATGCCGGTGGAAGTGGTCACAAACTTAGTTCGGCCAATGGTCACATGGTGGATGCTTAAAGGAACTCGAACAACAGGCCCAACGGCAACCATACCTGGCATTCCGTCAGCCGTGTTGTTGGGGTTCGTCTTTTCCTCGACTGGCGGAGCAACCGGCCTGGTTGGCTTGGGTATCGTTTTCTTTACCAACGATACTCCGCGCTCGGTGACCACTTCGTCGTCCAGTGGCAGCCGAATCTGGCGTTCCAATTCGTTCTTGGCCTTCTTCCAGTCCTCCAAGTCCTTGACGGTTCCGGCAACCTCGATCCTGCCTGGCACCGTTGCGGTGACCTCCAACTGGCGGAGATCACGCAGATCGAGCAGCCGGCTCGCGTTGCGGACGATCACTTCCATGTCGTCCAGATCGGCCGTATCGATCCCAGGATCAGCGGCAATCAAGGCATCTTCCAGCGTACCTGCTTTCGCGCGGGAAAGCACATAACCGCTGGCAAAAAACTGATCACCTTGCTGGCTTATCTTGACCGACGAATCGGGGGCGATGTCGCTGATGATCTTTTCCAAATCAGCCTGGCTCACCTGGGGCTGCGAATCGTTCTCGGAATCTCCCTGGCCATAGCCAAACAGGATGAACAGTCCGATTACCAGCAGAACCTGCAAGGCGATCAACGCGATCACCCAGCTTCGTCCAGCGAGGAAACCTTCTTCCGCATTTGGCTCGTTTTGATTCTTATTCTTATCGGTGCCCGCCGGCGTCGGCATGGCGGCCGCGTCGCCTTGGGCAGTCTCTTCCGACCTGGGTTCTTCATCCCCAGGTGCGGCTGAACTGTTATCGATGATTTCAGGAAGCGGTCGACTGGGCCAATCTGCGTCGCTGTAACCGATCGCGAAATAAGTTGTCCCGATCGTGACATAGTCGAATGGCTGCAAGGGGGAACTACTGATTAGCTCTCCCTCGACGAAGACCTTGGCATCGCCAATCGCGGTACAGGTGGCTCGATCGCCTGCCACGGACAACTCAACATGTTGCTCCTCGATCTGGGGGTCTGCCAGAACGATGTCGCATTGGTCGCCGGAACCGATCATATTCTGACCTTCCATCAAGATGATTTCAGCGTCCTTGTGAGGACCTGAAAATACCTTGAGGAGCCATTGTCGGTTCGCGGTGGCCATGAAAATGCTAGCTGTCGTTGACGGGATGAATCGCCGCTCGGGGTTGTTTTAAGGGCGGCAACTGGTCTACCGAACGTATCTTCGTCGTTATGGCGGCGAATCTGCGCGCGGATACCGATTTAAATCCGATTTTGCACTCAGTCACCTCTGCGTGCCACCAAATTCCATAATCTCTGCAAAAAGCTCTCCTGATTGGCAGTTTCCGCAGGGGTTTCCGGATCAGTAGACTCTGACTTTGAGGGCGTTTCGTCAGATGGAAGGACTTCGCCCCGGAGGTAGGCGTCGATGGCATCGGCTAGTTCTTGGCCAGACTGATACCGCTTCGATTGGTCTTTCTCAAGCGCCTTCAAGCAGAGCTTGCTGAGTTCTGCATCGAGGTGTGGGCAATGGCAATCCAGAGTGGGGGGTGGATCGCTGACAATAGCGCCCAGAATCGTGGCCAGCGAGCCGGAAAATGGAGGCCAGCCGGTAAGAAGTTCATACATGATCACACCCAGACCATAAATGTCGGTGGTCGGCCCGATCAGATCACGCTCAAACAAGACCTGCTCCGGGGCCATATACCCTGGAGTACCAACCATCGCTCCGGCCGGCGTCAGGACGGTGTTGCTGGCGTCGATCAGCCGAACCATGCCGAAATCGGTGATGATCGGTTCTTCGGCCGCTGTCATCATGATGTTCCCAGGCTTCACGTCGCGATGGATGATGCCAGCCTCGTGAACCGCATGCAGTCCTAGGGCAATCCCTTTGACGATCGCCAGGGCCGTTTCCAACGGAATCTCATCCTGCAGTTGCACCCAACGAGCCAGTGAATCCCCTTCGATATAGGCCATCGTGAGGTAGTAGCGGCCTTCGCATTCTCCGAGATCGAAGACGGGGCAAACGTTCGGATGATGAATCGTTGCCGCTGCCTGGGCCTCGCGCATGAACCGCTTAATCAATGTTTCGTCGGCGTGACGAGCGAACGACGGTGTTTTCAAAGCAACCCGGCGATTCAACTTCGAGTCCAACGCCAGGTAAACCGAGCCCATGCCGCCGGTGCCGAGTTTCCGCTGAACGATGTAGCGGCCAAACTCTCTTGGCATGTCGTCCAACTCTGCATCGGCCGCCAGTTTTTCCTCGGCCGTTCCCTGCTGAGTGGTTGCTTCATCGGCAACCCGAGGAGGAAAGCGGGGATCCTGCTCCGCGCTATCAGGAGAACCGCTGCTGTCTTCGTTATTAGGCTCCGAGCCAGACATCGATCTAAACCTTCTCAAGTATCGGTGCAATTGATCGCGGAAACGACCATCGTGCGGACATCGGGATCAATCCACGGTTGCTCACTGACCCACCGAAAACCAGATCGGAGCGACTGCCCATTAAGCCCCGAGATTCTCTTGTTGCAACGTAATAGTGCCGCGGCAATGGCCGAGTAATAAAGAGCACTGGCCTGATCGATGGGCAACGCTTCGGACCTGCAAACCCGCTGATTGTTGGCCCACTGCTTGATCGCCTCAAGCAATTCAAGCTTGGGGCTCTCGCCGCATAAACATTCCCGCACGCTCACATTCTGATCGGCTGGACCATCGCTCAGCTTGCCATCCAGCAGCGACTGAAAGAGAACATCTTGCGGAACGTTGTCGGTTCCTTCCTGATCCCAGTCGTACAGTAGATCGAGCGCGTTAAGGTCTCCGTCGCGTTTGGAAATCCGATCCCAGAAACCGGATGTCACCACAGAAGCCTCGTGCGATTTGTCGACGTGAAGATCCGCCACACTCCAGGTCTGCCCCAAGATCTTCTTGAGATGCTGGATCTCTTCTTCCACCGACTGAGAAATCGCCCGTTCGGTGAGTTGCCGAGCCACGCGTTTGGCATCGTCCTGCTTCGTATCTGCATCGGTAATCTGGATCGCCAGGCCGTTGACCTGGGCTTCGGCGTTCGCATTTCGTGTTACATACTGCCGGACATGATCTCGCAGCGTACGAGCAAACTGCCGCTTCGCCGTCACCAGAAGGTTCATCGCGGCCTTGTCGTTGGCCAGGTTGAACTCTTTGGTCAGGTCGCCGTAATCAGGCGTCTCCGTATTATCCAGTAGCGGGCCAACGATGCGTCGCTCGAACACCAGCCAGCGATTAATCTCGCCCGCCTCTTGGCACTCTTGCTGCATCCGCCCCATGACCTGGGCCAACACTTCCAGGGCCCAAGCTCGTTCGAAGGCGGCAGACGGGTCAGGTTGATCGTCGCGGGTTTGATCTCCTTCCACCGCGTCCAGGCTCGACAAATTCTGGGGCGCTCGCTTGGCGGCCGTGTCGTGCCGATGCTGGCTGATGGCAAATCGATCCAATGCCGTCAGAAGCAGTGTGCGGAATTTCCCTCGCTTGGGGTCGGCAATCGACAAGATGTCCTTGTTCAGGATCTCAATCATGAACTCCTGAATCAGGTCTTCTGCCTTCTCGTGCGAAATCCCCTTGTAGCGCAAATGGGCATGCATCGGCTGCCAATAGGTACGCAGCAGACGGCCCATTTCGTCTCGCGACCCGGACGGCTTTTCATTGTTAGCCAGTTCGATCAGCGTCCACTGGGTGGTGGGGAACGGACTCATTTTGGAGAAACCGATTGAAAACAGCGGTAGAAAGATCCCAAATCCAGGTTTCAATCTATCTCAAAAACCTTGCGCTGATAACAGCTTAAATGCTTTTAATACTTCTATTTCCAAGCTTCTGCGTTTGCCCCAGAGGGCGAACTCTTAACAATGCATTGTCATTTCACCATGCGGCAGATCCGCACCCCCCTTGGGAAGATCTGATCGAAGGGACTGAGGAGCTGGCACCTTTTTTCTCAGGGCTGCGCAGAATCGTCCTCTGCATCACGTAGCTAGCAGCAACCTAAGCTTGCCATGCACGAAAATCGCAACAGCGAAGCAGGTCAATAGGAACTGCTTTGAGGAAAACCAGACGCCCAAACATTCACACCCCCCCATAGAAACTATGGCATTGGCTCCCAGGCCAATTGCCAACAGACCAGCCAGCGGAGAGCTGCTGAAGCCCCCCAGATCAACACAACAATGCTCATTGGGTCCGCACTCAGGGGGGACCCGTTATGTTTTCGGAAACCTACCAACATCACCCAATCGATCTTCGGACGTTGGCACTTTGGAGTGCGCGATACCAGAAATGCAATGCGTCGATCGAGCAACGAATTTCGGCCGAGGGAATGCCGGTAATCGCGTATCGGATCGATATCGACGCCAACCTTGATCCCCTTCAAGCGGCCAAGACTGCCATTCATCAGGCGGTTGCCGATTACATCGGGGCCAGCGCGGCGGACGAGATCGTGGTGCGTGTTGATTCCCAATCCGCCTACCGAAGGTCTTCCAACAGCGATGATCGTATCACGCTGCAAACGACCCTGCGGAAGGCTCGAACCCTGGGATTAACCAAACAAAAGCTGGACGACATATTGCAGCGTACGTTCGCAGAAAAGATTGCCCAGGTCCGCAGTGCACCAGCCGCAAAGCGGAAGGCCTTGGCGGATCGTGTCGGTGGCGTCTCAAATATGAGTCTCGATGCCATCCTGGCTGACGATCTCCTCTGCGATCTTTTCTTCGCCCATGCCAAGCGGGAGTCGTGCCGCGAGAACATCAACTTCCTGTGCGAGCTTCGCGACTTGAAGGAAGATACGCCCCCGGATGTGGCAATTCTGACAGCTCGATCGATCGTCCAGGAGTTTTGCCGGTCCGATTCGCACCAGGCCATCGACCTGCCTTCCAATCTGCGGAAAGAATTCGACGGACTCCAACTCAATGACATATCGTTGGAGCAGCTTAAGCTGCTGCTGGGATGCGATCCGCAAACCAAGCATTCCGCCAAGACGCATGTCGCGGAGTTGCTGTCAGGGTCGGCAGACCGGTTTCGGCAGCTCTTTCGAGAAGCGCGTGAGCATGAACTGAATGCGAATCCTTCCTTCTCCTCGCTGAAGCAGTTCGTGGATTCGTTGCAGCCGGAAGATCAAATCCGGCAAACCTCGCAAGGGATCGGCACCCCTCTCTATGCGAAGAATGGCTTCAAGGCGATGCAGCTTCTCAATCCGCGAAGCTGGTTCCGCTCCGGCCGCCGTCAACAGCCAGCGACGGTAGCACCAGCCAGCGATGGACGACGATTTCGCAACGCCAAGCTTGCTGTCAGAGACGCACTCGCCAACCACTTTGGCGGCGATACGGCAGCGTTGCAGCGTGCCAACGAAATGATGTCGGTTCTTCTACAAAAGCCAGGCGCGATGACGAAAGAAGACTTGGTCCTCGTGCTGCACCAGGCCGAGCTGGCAGTTGACTAATATCTAGGCAACGAAGCATCGCTCTGCCTAAGAATCACTCGGAGTCAGCCTCTTCTGTTGGCTTGAATGCGTGCTAGCCGCGCTCTCTTGCTCGCTGGGTTGTTGGACTATACCGGTTATCCGACCTGTTACGTCCTTGCGGCTTATCGTGGTCTTACCCATGAAATCGATCGATACAGTTCTACGGGATTAGTCTGCCAACACGATTGCATTGCATTCAATGCAATCAAACTCCATCGAAGTACTTCATGCCGCGTTGGAATCAAATACTACCTGTGCTGCTGATTGCTGTTGCGGTCGCGTCGCCATGCTTCGCACAAGAGGCTTGGAGGCAAGGTACGTACTTCAAGCGTCAGGTAACCGAGCAACCGATCCCAATTCGGCAATTGCTAAATGACTTTGGCAAAAGCCAGGGCGTTTCGGTCATGATCAGCAATGATATTCCCGCCGACATGCTGGTCTCTACTCAATACTCGCCCATGCCGCCTGAGCAGTACCTCAATGCCATCACACAGGACAACGGTCTGTTCTGGTATTACAGCAGCGGTGTTATTCACGTCCTGCCCAACACCAGCATGCAGTCTGTGTTGTTACCGATTAATGCGGTCGATCTCGAACGCCTGATCGAAACGTTGAAGCGTCTGGGCATTTACTCGGATCGTTTGCCGCTTACGGCCGACCCGGAGTTCGGCCTGGTTTACGCTACCGGCCCTCCGGATTACATCGCGAAAGTCCAGGAGATTCTCAAGGGCATCGAGTACCGAGCGCGTCAAAAGGCGAGCGTCGATATCGATGTCGAAGTCTTTCCGCTTCAATATGCCTGGGCCGACGACCAGACCATTACGATTGGACGCAACGAGGTGCTAGTACCCGGCGTGGCGACCATTCTGCGCGGTGTGCTGGGAAATCAGCAGCAACAACAAGTCGTCAATACCGGCGTAGTCCGTCGCCCCTTACCGAACAACCTTCCTTCTCTCCGCGGCATGGGATTGATTGGGCCTTATAACCAGGCCATCGCCGATGCCGAAGGAGCTGCGATCAATTCGCAAATCGCCGCCGCCCAGGCACAAGCGCAATATCAGGCCTCGACCCAGGCCGAGGCGCAGATTCAAGCTGCTATCGATGCTCGCAATCGAGGGGAAGGTCCCGCGGGCGTTTTTGAACAAGCCGAAGCCGACCTGGCCGCTGGAGTTACTGCGGTCATCTACCCCGATCCACGTCTAAATGCCGTTGTGGTTCGGGATGTTCGCGAGCGAATGGATTCTTACCGAGAGATCATTCGCAACCTTGATCGCCCCGTCGGGTTAGTGCAAATCAAGGCTTCGATCATCGATATCGACGAGACCCGCGCTTTTCAGCTTGGCCCACCGTTCAATTCTCTTTGGAACCAGAGTGGGCAAACCGAGCAGTTAGGGTTTCGGCTCGATACATCCAACGCCAGCTCGCTGCTCAATACTCCCAACCCAGGCAACCTGACTTTAAGCCTGGCCAAGGGACAGATGACACAGTTCATGATGAATATCAAGGCACTGGAAACCGACGGCGATGCCCGCATGATTGCCAAGCCGGCAGTCGTAACGCTCGATAACACCGAGGCATTCCTCGAAGAATCAGAAGAGTTCTTCGTCCGCGTCTCCGGGTTTCAGCAAGTCGACTTGTTCAATGTCGTGGTGGGAACCAAGCTCAACATCGTGCCTCATATCATCGACGCTCCCGAGGGACGGCGTGTCAAGCTGACCGTTCGCGTCGAGGATGGTACCCGTTCGCAGACTTCGTCCGTCGACGAGATTCCGGTTATTTCACGAAACACCGTCAACACCCAGGCCATTCTGCTGGAAGGTCAAAGCCTTTTGGTCGGTGGTCTGATGCGCGAGAACGAGACCAAGACGGTTAAAGGCGTTCCGGTTCTGGGACGCATTCCCAAACTTGGGATGTTCTTCCGAGAGACGGTGCACGAAACCCAACGCCTCGAGCGGTTGGTGTTACTGACACCGACCATTATCGATCTTCCCTATGGCGGCGAAAACTGTCCTGGAGGGGTGAACCCTCAGCAATTCAATTCTCCTGGCAACATGCCTCCAACCCAATACGAGAGCATCCCTGCTCCACCTCAAACGAGCTTCGAACAACACGAAGAGAAACTACAGCCAGTCCACTCGCTTGGTCCGCAATCGGGCGGACCAACTCGCGTGCAATCGTTGACAACCATGCCGTTTCAGTCTCGTCCACCCGGCCATCCCATCGACAACCGCCAACCGGAACACCAACCGTCTGACTCGATCGGACAAGCTTCTTTCGAAGTTCCTCTGGCTACGCCAGCACACAACGGTGAACTACGACGCTTTCCAAGCATCGATTCCGAGATACCACCGCGATACGCCGTTCCCAGAAGTACCCAACCGACTTACGTCGCTCCCTGGGAAGTTCCAGGAAATGGGTATCGCTAACTCGAGAAGGTTTTCCATGTCACAGAACGTGTTTTTCCAAATTGCCGCCGTTAGCTTGCTCCTGCTCTCTTGGGGAGCTCGAACCGGCCATGCGCAAGAGGAAGGCTTCTATGCCCCCATGCGCCCAGCCGTGCAACCGATGGGAGAACTGGAAAAGCTGGCGGTCGATATCGGCAGACGCTGCATCCTTGCCTATTACCCAGTCGCCGGCGAAGACCCGATGCGGACGCTGGAAGTTCGCGTCCGACCAGCCGGAGATGTGGTGCATACCTACGCCAAGATCCAGTGGTCGTTCACCGATGTACGCGGGAGCCGTTTTCATGAATCGGAGATCTTCTCCACGCTGGTCTACACCCCTCAGACGCGGCGCATGATCGACATCAGTTACTCCGACAATCACCTGGAACCGCACCGGGCATTCAATCGCCGGATCAATTTGCTTTCGAAGTTCAACGAACAATTCGACCGCCGAGACCCACTCCGGATGCCGGCTCCAGAGGTCGGCAACCGCATGGATTTCCTTGCTCCTCGCAGGGCCTCTTGGGTATGGAACTATCTCAGCGGTGACCATGCCTGGCATGTCTTCGCGGCCGATGACCAGGTAGCTCCAAGGTGGGCACCTGTGGAAACGCCCATCCCGACCCCTTAACCAGCTGATCTTTTCCTTGGAACACCTGTCATGAGCCAACATTTCCGATCGAAACTGCTTTTGATCAAGCTGGTCGCCGCGACTGCAATGGTGATTTGCTTTTCCGCGCAGGCCGATGCACAGCGTCGCATCAATCCGGTGCCTCCGGTTGGCTGGACCGAGCACCCCGAGGTCGTTTACCCATCGGGCTATCGTCGTACGGTTCAGGCCGTGCCAACCGTGCAGCGAATCTATATGTGGCCTCAATACTGGCCTGGCGTTCCCTACCAGACTCAAGCAGAATACTCCCCCTATGAAATGGCCTATCCGGTAATGGAAGATAGCGGACATCCGGCGTCGCCCATGCCAACTCCGGCAACGCCTCCCCAAAAACCGCATCCAGCGGCACCAGTTAAGCCCGTTGCTCCCCCGGTGTTGGATCCCCTTTCGCTGCACACGCCGCCGGTTCCTCGACCTGCCCCGATTACGTTTCCCGTAAGCCAGCCGCGCGAGCTACCTGCGGATTATCTGCTGCCGCTCAACCAGCCCCAGCAATCAGGTGAGCAACACCTTGCCCCGGTCATTCTTCCGACGTCGGCGCACAAGCCTGCAAGTCATTCGGTATTGCAGCCATCGTCCCAATCGCATCTACAGCCGCCTATTGTCCCGTCGCTGAATGTCTCCAACGTCTGGTCGACGCCATTTGATCTTTGGGTCAAACCTGCCAAGCCTAGTTGTGGCGATCCGGTGGAATAGCAACTTGGATCCCGCCGATTGCGGGAGAATTGCTGTTCACGGAATTGAAGTTTCCGGAAGCGACCTGCCTAGTCGTCCAATCGCTGTTTTCTCGATACAATAAGGCCCTGAGTGTCCGACATCCTTTGTGAGCGGAATATGGGTTCGATCGTCCGAAGTATCGCAGCACTGGTCTGTGTCTCGCTCCTATTGTGGGGCATTGTTTGGCTTCTGAATGTCAGCAATCCCCTGGTAATGGGCCTGCTCACCCTGGCGGCCGGCATTGCCATTCTAGTTTGGACACTTCAAACCCAATCGCACGATCGCGAAGCCTCACTGGAAAGCATCGAAGCCCGTCTGGCACGCGAACAGAACGCCCGGAGTCAATTGCTGGCGAGTCTGGCCAATGACATTCGCAAGCCGATCATAGGCATTCTCGACGCAGCCCAACTCCTATCGGAAGAAGATCTCGGCTATCGCCAGCGAGACCACGTTTCGACCATTCATACGAGCGCCGAGTCGCTGCAATCGCTCATCGACGACATTCTCGACCTGGCCGAAGTCGACGTCGGCCGCCTGAAACTTCGCCCGGTCGTATTCGCCGTTCGGGCAGTCATCGAGGAACTGCTGGCTCCTTACGTACAGCAGGCGAAACTTAGCGATCACAAAGTTTCGTTCTTCGTTCAAACGCGCGTTCCCGAAAGTGTCATCGGCGACCTGGAACGTATCAAGCATGTCCTACGTAACCTGCTTGCCTACGTCACGGCATCAGACGAAGGAGATGTTGTGATGCGAGTATCGTGCAAATCGCGTACGGAAGATGTCGTTGAATTGATGTTCCAATTAACGGCCGAAGGACTCCATTCAGGCACGAAGGCACCTCCCAAAATGCGCCAATGGGAAACAGGTCGCGGTATGAACCTGGCCCGGTACCAATCGACCAGCGATCTGGGACTGGCGATCTCTGCGGAAATAATCGGTCTGCTCGGCGGCTCGCTGTGGGTTAGCGAAAAAGGAGCAAACTGCCCACGCCAAGTAAGCTTCACCTGCAAATTCCCCCTGGCCGGCGTTCAGACTCGGCAAACGATCGAACGAACGCAGCTTGGTCTGATTCCCGACCTACCGGTTCTCATCGTGCGAGAAAAATCGGATCGCTCCGAACTCGAAAAGAGCCTGGTCCAATGGCAAACCGTGCCGACCATGGTTCACGATGGGGAAAGCATGTGGGCCAAACTCGAAAGTCAGCATGCCCAGGGCGAGCCTTTCGGATTGATCATCATCGACGGGCATTTGCCGAAAGACGATAGCTTCGAGTTGTGCGCGAAGTTAAAAGCCAACCAGCGGTACTCGCCGATCCCGGTCATCATGTTGACCACCGCCAATGTGCCGGAAGATGCGGTCAAAGCCAAAAAGGCAGGCGCGTCGGTTCATTTGCTCAAGCCGGTAACTTCCGCGCGGCTGTCCAACGCGATCATGACGGCTGTCTTGGGGCGTGGCCAATATCAGCAGATGCGGAAAGATCTGGCGGCGGCCGAAAACTACGTGCGGGCGTTGATTCCGCCTCCTACGACCACTCCCTTGCGGATCGACTGGCGATGGCTTCCGGCGACCGATTTGGCAGGCGATGCCCTTGGCTTTCATTGGATCGACGAAGATCATTGTGCCTTCTATATTCTCGATGTCTTCGGACATGGCCTGGATGCCTCGCTGTTGTCGGTCTCGGTTTTGAACCTGCTCAAATCGATGGCTTTGCCGAACACCGACTTCCACAACCCGTCGGAAGTGCTGGCCCAACTCAACAACCGCTTCCCGATGGAAGATCACGGCGACCGCTGCTTCTCTGCCTGGTATGGTATCTACGACCGGAAGAATTCCAAGCTGACCTGGGCCGGCGGTGGACATCCACCGGCACTGCTTATCTCTCAAAACGGAGAGGGACTGCAAATCGAGCAACTGGCATCGAAAGGACCGTTGGTAGGGATGATGGAGGACTCGGAATTCGAGTCCGCGGAAATCGACGTTCCCTCAGGGGCATCGCTGTTTGCCTATAGTGATGGCGTTTTCGAGATTGAAACGCCCGCGGGAGAGCACACGAAATTCGAGGACTTCGTCGAGTTCATGCAACAGCAGTTCCAGCAGGAAGACTCGGTGCTGGACGCATTATGGAACCGCGATCGAGAGATTCGAGGAAGCGACGTGCTGGACGACGACTTCACGATTATTGAAGTGAAGTTCTAAGCGACGCCGGACTATTGGTATGGGTTTCGTTCTTGTTCTGCCTGAAGCTCACGAACCCAGCGCAGCACCTCGGCGATCGGTTCGATCAGTTCGACAGGGATATATTGCTCGACGTCGCCATGTTCCCATAGATCGGTCGCCAGGGGGACGTTCTGCATGATTGGAACCCCAGCTTCCTTGGCGGCCTCCATCATTCGCTTGGCAAGGATTCCTTCTCCCTTGGCCATGATCATCGGCAGCTTCGTGTCCCCTTCCTTGTAGTAGATTGCAATGGCGCGGTGGGTCGGGTTGGTGACCAGAACCGTCGCCTTCTTTGTTTGCTCGACGGCCCCGCTCATAACCATCTCTTGATGAAGCTGCTTTCGCTTTCCCTTGATCACTGGATCCCCTTCCATTTCCTTGTATTCGCGTTTGACTTCATCCTTGGTCATCTTCAGTTGCTTGTTATGCTGCCAACGCTGAAAGAACAGGTCAAACACGGCCACCACGATGTAGGCACCGCAGGTAAATAGAGCCAGGCGGAAGAGAATCTGCACCAGCATCGTCACCGCGCCATGAAGCCCCACGTAGGGGATTTCGACCAGATTGGGGATCTCGCTACGTATGACGAAGTAAATCAGAAAGCCGAGAAACAATACCTTGAACGACGATTTGATGAACTCGATCAAGTTCTTCATCGAAAAGATCTGCTTCACCTTTTCGACCGGATTCAGCTTCTTCAACTCCGGCTTCAATGGCTCCATCACGAACAAAGGGCCAATCTGCAGATAATTGACCAGGATGCCAAAAACGACCACGAGACCGGCGATAGGCAGCGTGATGACCATAATTGTGTTGACGGTGGCATCGACGAGTCTTCCGAGTGCCTCTTCAAACGGCAGGTTCTCCAGTTCGCCAGGCAGGGTTACTAATTCCTGCAGCGTTTCGAAAATCCACTTTCCACCGATAAATAGGAAAGCCATCATCACGATCAGCAGCGCGGTCGAGCTGACGTCTTTACTCTGCGCGACCTGACCCTTTTGCCTGGCGTCACGCAGCTTTTTGGCGGTTGGCTGTTCGGTTTTTTCGCCGGTGCTCATACCCCGCCCTCCTCTTGGCAACAACCAGAGAAGTCAGCTGCTGGTTCGCAGGCTACCATTTGCCAGTTCACTGGTTGGCCCCTACGAAAAGCTGATTGAGAAGGTCGTAGACCCGTTCGGTCTCTTTCACGTCGTCGTGAAACATCGTCAACAGCATCGGCAAATAGATCACCAACACGATCATGCCGACCAGGCTCTTGATCGGCATGGCCAGCACGAAAACGTTCAACTGCGGCGCGAAGCGGTTCATCAAGCCCAAGCCGAATTCCGTCACGAACACGGTAATCACGACCGGTGCCGCCAAAACGACGGCGACCATCATCAGGTCGTCCGCGACTTCCAAAAAGAAACCAGGAAACGCGTCGGAAAACTGCGGAAAGAACGAGTTGATCGGCCAAATCAAATAGCTCTGGAACACGCCCCCAAGAAACACGAGGAAGCCGCCGCTGGAATAAAACAAGACGATCAGCGTTTGCTGCAAGAACAAGCCAAACGGCGAAGTCTGTTCGCCCGAGGTGGGATCGTAGACCGAAGCCATCGAGGCACCGCGTTGGTTGTCGATGAAATAACCGACGCTGAGCGCCACCCAAAACATCTTGGACGCCATGAACCCAATTAGGATACCGATCACAATTTCTTTGACAACGATAACCAGGATAGTCAGAGTCGATCCCACTTCCTGCCCGATTGTCGGCGCAACGATCGGGTAGACGATCAATCCCCAACTGAAGATTAAGCTGTTGCGAACACGTGCCTGGACTAGTTGGGTCGACATGAACGGGACGACCGAGCAAGCCGCGGTCAGACGAATGATGCTGATTCCAAAGACGATCAGAAAATGGCGGAAAACGTCCAGTTCGATCATTTTCCAACCGTGGCAATCTGCTCAAAGATCGAAAGCGTGTAGTTGTACAGTTCGGCTCCCATCCAGTTCATCGAGAGCAATAGCGTCACGGCAACCGCGATCAGTTTGACGGCGAATGAAAGCGTTTGTTCTTGAATCTGGGTGAGCGCCTGGAGCACCGCCACGATCAAACCGATCACCGTGGCGATCACGATCGGCAACAGCGATAGCAGCAGCATCAGCACGCTGGCCTGTACCGTGTATTCCAGAATTGCGCTTTCGGACATTCCGCAAAGCTCCCAGCCAAATTGAAATTGCATTCAGGACGGTTGGACATGGCTCGACTAAATTGCCGCCGAGCCCCATGGTCCCGTCGTCATGAGTAAGTCAGCAATACACCGTGGATCAGACGAGCCCAACCGTTAACCACGACGAATAGCAGCAGCTTGAACGGCAAGGAAATGGTCATGGGCGAAACCATCATCATGCCCATCGAAAGCAGAATATTAGAAACGATAATGTCGATCGCGATGAACGGTAGATAGATCAAAAACCCGATCTGAAACGCCTCGGTCAATTCGCTGACCGTAAACGCTGGCACCAGCACCATCATGTCGTCGTCTTTGAGGTCCTTGGAACGATCTTCCGGCCACAATTTCTTCGCCGACTGATAGAAGAACTGCCGCTCTCGTTGGTTGGCATGCTTCAGGAGGAACTCCTTCAGCGGAATCTTGGCCTCGTTCGCCGCGAGCTCGATCGATTTGATGTCTTTGGGATCGATCGTATCCCACCGATCGCGCAGGATCTCGTAAGTTTCCTGGGCCACCGGATTCATGATGTACAGACTCAAGATGATCGAGAGGCCATTGATCACCATGTTCGGTGGAATCTGTTGGATACCCAGCGCGTTGCGGATCAAGGAGAGCACGACCACAATCTTCACATAGGACGTCACCATGATGGCAACGAACGGGGCCAGCCCCAGGAAGACAAGAATCCCAATTAAGTAAATTGGGTCAGGTAGACTCACTGCCAGTGTACTCCTGAACGCGGACGCCGAGGTTTTCGCCGATTTGGACCAGTTCCCCGCGGCCACAAGGCATCCCGTTGATCTCGATGATCACCGGCTGGGAAATTGGGTTCTGCGTCTCAAAGATGAAGCCAGGCTGGATCGTCTTCAGTTGGCCCAAGGTAGCCTTGGCAGTCCCAACCTGGAAACGAACAGTAACTTCAAGCTGATCGAGCGACGGATCGGGCATATCTGGCTTAAACGCGAAAGTAAGTTTGAGCGAATCAAGTGAGTTACACTTTATCTAACGCTAAATGTTTACGCAAACGTCCCGCAGACCATCCAGCTACAGGGCGAAACCCATGTCTCAGCCCTCGGTGCCCTTCTATCAAGTTTGAAGATATGCGGGCTGTAACGGTTGATCTGCTTGCGTACGACCGCGCCAGGTAGTGCAGGTATTATCACGTGCACCGGCTGCAATGGTCGATAGCCTCTTTCAGTCTGTGCCTATTTTTCCGTCACTGCGGGGTTTTGCTAGACCGACATGAAATGGCTTCGCTGCGCGATCTTTGCTCTATTGATCCTGTCTTTCGGGAAGATAGTGCATGCGCAGCAATTGGCTTATTTCGAGCAGCCAGTCAGTTCCTACCCGGGCCAGTCAGTGATAGCACCCGATTGGCCGGTGATCGAGGCTTCGCAAGCCCCTGAGAGCTCCGTGGCTTTCTGCTCCTACGACATGCCCCCCGACTGCTGTGATGGTGGTTGTTGTCCAGTCGATACAACAACACCCTATGGATTCGGGCAAGTTCGCCCCCCTCGTCCTGCACGATGGGTGACCGGGGCTGACGCTTTGTACCTTTTTCGCGTTGGCGAACAGGGGCAAGGGATCATCTACCGCCAGATCGACAACGCGGTGATGTATTCGATGTCGGACTTCGATTTTAATGGCAAATTCGCCTATCGCGTCTTCGCCCAATACAATCTCAACCGGCGATGGAGCGTCGAAGGAGTCTTCACGCGATTGCAGAACGATTGGAATGCGACCGGGATTGCCTCCGACAATGTTCAGCCTGACGTCGAACCGATCGAACTGCGGGCCGACGGAATCACGATCGTCTCGCCGACCGAGACCTTCACGCTTGGCTACTCGACCGAATTCCAGACCGGTGAGCTCAACGCCAAGTATTACCTCAATGACTGGTCGTTGAATTTGCTGGGCGGTTTCCGCTGGGTAGATGTCAACGAACAGTTTTCATCCTTCATCACCAACACTTCGACCCATTTTGACTACTCTACGACGAACCGAATGTATGGTGGGCAATTCGGGATCGAGTCGCAGCACTGGCTGGGATATGGCGTGATGCGGCTCGACCTGGGGCTCAAAGGGGGCATTTACCAGAATCACTCGACCTTCCAGACCACTCCGGTGGGTGCCATCAGCGCCTCGGACAGCGGCAACGGAATTGCCTGGCTGGGGGAAGCCAACATCGGATTGACGATGCCAATCTTTCGGCACGGTTGCCTGCGAGCCGGATATCGTGCCTATCACATGACGGGTCTGGCCATCGCTGCAGATCAATTGAACGCGGCCGATCTGACTGTCGGCACGGCCCAAATCAATCAAGATGGTCAGGCCCTCTACCACGGGGTTTCGCTTGGGTTTGAGTACTGGTTCTAACCTTTCGATCTCGACCGTTAGTGCGTTTTACAACTCCCTGTTTCGCCCTTGGCATTCGCGAATCTTGATTCTCTTGACGACCTGGCCGTCCGTGGCTCCAATTTCACCTTTTGCGCCATCCTGCGGGCCATCGATCTTCGCGCAGAATTCCGGACTAAGATACGAATCGAACAGGAGCCGAAAAGGCAAGGGAAAGACTGGCGGGAATTTTTGATTTCGTCAGAACGTTCGTCTATAAAGGAGTCGGATTTTATCCCGCGCGATGGTCACGCGGACGCGAAAGGTCCCTACGATGGTTGAACCAACCACTACGTCCGGTGTCGGCAGGTCCGTAATTCATTCGACCCAGGACATCGATCCCGGAATCCTCATGATGGCGGTCTCCATGATGCACATGGATACCGTTCAAGAGACTGCCCGAGCCAAGTTGGGCCGTATCGACGACAGCATCTCGCTCGCCGGCAAGCTGGGAGCCATCTCAGGCAAAGTCTCCGCCGCTCAAAACGAAGTCGTCCAATCGGAACTTCAATCTACTGACGACCAGTTGGCACTGATCGATGATTTCCAATCCCGCTATGTCGACAACGCAGCCGTTAACGAAGCAGACAATCAGCGTTTTCAAGACATCGACGATTGGGCCGCTCAGAGGGGAATCGACCTGGAAAACCCGACAAAAGTGATCCAGGAAGAGATCCAGGTCGAGGTTCAAGTCGAAGTCGAGGAGACAGACCCAGACACAGGCGAAGTCACCACACACACCGAAACCCAAACGGCAACGCAAACCCAGTCACGCGAAGTCTACGACCTGGATGCCATCGCCAAGAATCAGCAAAAACTCCAGGCTTACAAAGCGAGCGTCACTTCCGGCCAGGCCGACAATCCGGTCATCCGTGATTTGCTCAGCCAGAATCCTCTGCTTCAGGAAGCCCGAACGGAGCTTGAGGCACTCGGATATACACCCAATTTTGAAACGCTGGGCGGACTTCAACAAACCAACCACGACATCCACGTCTGGACTGGCCAACTGATTGCCACCATTCAGGACCATCTGCTCGCCGCCAAAGTCGTTTACAAGCAGCTAACGACCTTCAGCGATAATTGGTCGGATACCAACAAAGACGCGGCTTCCCTTTCGGCCCAGGAAACCGAAAAGGCGAGGGCCTACGGCCTGATGGAACAAGCGACCCTGAAGCTATTCAGCACGAAGAAAGACCAGATATCCCAAATAACCACCCAACTAGGGGATGCAATTCAAGAAACCGAGCAATTGTTGACCGACCTGAAATCGACGGTGTAGTCACAAAAACCACTGCGTAAGCCCAAAAATGGGAGCTCAGACCACTCACCTGGGTATTTTTCCCTGGCCCGCGCAGAATGGAAACAGAGATTGCGAAAGCATTAGTGAGACACGAACGACGACTTGCTCGTCTCGAAATGACAAGGAAAAACGAAAGCTATGTCCGCCAAACAGGAATCTGACAAAACCACCCAGCGAGCTCAACGCATTGAGACCTTATGGTCTGATATTGAGAACAAGCTGGAAGCTTTCGAACGCGACAAAGAAGAGTTCGCGAAGGAATTCGGAGTCGAATTCGAGCAGTTCGTCGCTTACATGTCGAAAAACGCCAAGCAGGCTCGCGAATCCGCCGATGCCGACATGCTGGCCGATCTCGACCGGAAATCGACCGAGATCAAGCGACAGTTTGACGAGGAACTGGCCGCCGCGAAAGAGGCCGCTGGTTACGAAACCGGAAAGCAATCCGGTGCGAAACGGGCCCGCCGCATGCGGGACATGATCTAGCCAGATTCAACCCCATCAAAAACCGCACAAACCTTTAAGTACACGGAACAATCCAATGAGCAGTATCAATTACGCAGGCAACGGTCTTTTCAACGTCACCCAGGAAGTAATCGTTCGCGATGGCAACGGCAACGTCACCTACGATGGAAACGGCAATCCAGTCACGGAGACCGTCACCAAGACGTTGGACATCGCCTCGCTCGACATGATGCTGCGATCGGAACAGGTCGAACAGTACGACCAGGAAGTCGCCGATCAATATGCCGAGATCAAGGCCTCCAACGAAAAGCGAAAGGCCCTCAACGACCTGCTGGCCAAAATGCGGTCTTACAAGTCTGAAGGTCGCGACGACGACACCAAGGCTGATGGCAGCTGGGGCGGAGACGAGCAGCATGGTACGGAGTTGAGTGCATCCAATTCCGACGAGTCAAAGGGCTCGGACCGTTTCTATCTTGACGGCCAGGGAACCGAAGCTCGCTCGGTTGACGGCTGGATGGACTACTTCGGTCTCACGAAGACTGACGTCCAATTCGACGCCAAGGGGGACAAACGCGACAGCCAGTGGGATGCCAACATCGAAGCGGTCAAAGGGCTGGTGGATGAAGTTACCAGCGATTCAGAAATGATGATGCTCCGCTTCCGCCAACTGGTCGACAAGCGAAGCACGGCACTCCAGGAAGCCAAATCGACGATGCAGTCCGACAAGCAGCTCAAAGACCGGATCCTGCAGTAAATCTAACCAATTCAAACTTCCATCGGGAGCCAGGACAACCGGCTCCCGATTTTGCGTTTCAGACCATAGAAAAACGAGACAACCACGAGGATCGAAACCATGTCAGATGCAACCAACACGTTCGATGTCGAGAATGCAGTCCGCGACCTTATGCAGGCTTTCCCGGCCGACCTTTTGGAAAAGTCGGAAAACGCCCTCCAGGCAATTTCGGAAGGGGCCTCGATCGGCGATGTGTACAACATCGAGCCGCGGAAGCTCGAAATGGTCTACAGCGTGGCCCGGACGTTTTATGCCAATCGCAAATATGACGACGCACTGGCCATGTTCCGCTTTCTGACGCTGATGGATCACACCAATCAAAAGTTCTGGATCGGGTATGCCAGCACTCTGCAGATGATGAAGGATTACGAAAAAGCGGTCGAAGCGTACGGCTTCGCCACGATCCTGGACATCGACAACCCCAAACCACAGCTTCAAGCAGGCTACTGCCTGATTCAACTTGGCAAGCTGGAGGAAGCGATCTGTGCCTTGGAAGGCGCGCTGATGACCGAAGATGTCGACGACAAAACCCGCCTGCAAGCCGAAGCCTTGTTGGCAAAAATTAATCGCGCAGAATCGAGCGCCGAGTAGCGTATCCCTGGGTAACTCGGACACAAGTTACAACCATTAAGATAAACCGGCCAACCAAGCCAACCGCCGACTAGGAGCCAACACGATGTCGATTCCCTCCAGCACTGATCCGTCTTGGCAAAACTCAGGACTGAGCGCTACCGAACTGCAACAGGTTGCCACCGCACTTGGCTACAAGTCGATCGATGACCCGAACATGCCGCCTATTACGGCATTGAGTGAGTCGCAGATCGTCGAGATCGGCCTGACCGTCGATCCTGAGGTGACCACCAAGCTGGCCACCTACATGAACGACGTCGTCGAGCCGGTTCTCGAAGAACCTCAAACCTTCGACACCAGCGAAATGATGATGGCCCTGGCCGAGCTTAACAAGGAACTTGGCGAAGCAGGCGTCGACTTCGCCAAGGAAGGAATCCAAATCAACAAAGAAAGCTTGAAGGCCAAGTCGGAAGAGCGTCTGAAGAAGATCCAGGAGGCGATTAAAAAGCTCTCGCAGTCCGATAAGTCCGGCAAGATCGGCAAGATCTTCGGCTGGATCGGCATTGCGGTCGCCTTGGTCGCTGCGGCCGCCGCCGTTGTGCTGACCGGTGGAGCGGCGATGGCGATCTTCGCGGTGGCAGTCGCGGTGGTTTCCGCCGTCGTGATGGGCATGCAGGAAACGGGGGCCATGGACAAAGTGCTGGAGGCCATGGGCAAAGCGTTTGGTCTGCAAGGAGACCAACTCGACAAGTTCAAAATGTGGGCCAACATCGCCATCATGGCTGTGTTGATGATCGCCGGACTTGTTTCCGGTGTCGGTGTCGCCAAGGCCTTGCAAGGGGTGGAATTGGCAACGCAGTTGGCCATGACCATGTCCAAGGTTGCTCAGGCCGCCGAAGTCATTGGGGGAGCTGCCGCCATTGGCGGTGGTGCGGCTACGATCGCTTCTTCGGTCCAGGGCTACGAAGCAACCATGGCAAGTGCCCAGGCCAAAGAGTTCATGGCCTGGATCACCAAGCTGCAAGCGTCGATCGATCAACAAACCGACGAATTGCAAAAGGCGATGGAACAGCTGCAAAGCCTGGCATTCAAAGACCCCAAAGAAATCCTCGACAAACTCGCCAAGACATTCATGGATGTCGCCACTTCGCAAAGTTCTTCCAATTTTGCTTAGTCAAAAACTCGCGAGTCACCCAAACAAAACACAAACGTAAAGGAATCGTCCCATGTCCATGAGCATCAATAACAACGACCAGCTAATCATCACCCAGCTAGGCGACGGCGTATCCTGGCAGCCAGACACCAGCCAAACGGTCGACGGCGGCAACTATGGCGAAGTCCTCAGCGTCTCGACGAACACCGATGGCAGCTACGTCGTCACCACCAACAAAGGCACCCTGACCTTCTCGGCCAACTCGCCTGAGCTGGAATCCGCCAAGGAAACGTTTGCCGACTACGAACTAAGCTCGACCGGTTTGGAGAAGTTCACCGGCTTCAACTGGCTAGAGATCGCCGCGTTAGTTCTCCAAGCGGAAAACCTCCGACGCAAGACATCCCGCGAAGTCCGCCTGGCCGCTCGCGACACCGCCTTCAATCAGAACATGGCCGCCGCCGACGATATCAAGAAGGGTGCGTTGGCCAACCTGATCGGTGGCTGCATCTCGGGCGGACTCAGTATCGCCGGCGGGGTATTCAGCTTGAAGGGTGCATTGAGTTCGATCAAGAGTGCCCGGATGTCGAGCCAGGAAGTGTCGGTTTCGAAGACCGAAAGCGAAATGGCTTCGACCCAGGCCGAGTTATCCAGCGTCAAATCGGAAATCGCCGCCAAGCAGGCCAACCTGGAAGACCCCAATTTCGCCGGAGACAAGGTCCAGGTGCAAAAGGATCTGGACACCTTAGAGGCCAGGGAAACGCAGCTCGAAACCGAAGTGCAGCAACAACGCTCGCAACTTGACCAGGATCTGCAAAAGACCGAAGCCAAGCTGGAGAAGACCCAAAAAGAGCTGGATGAGACGAACGAAAAGCTGAATGAATACGACAAGAAAATCAACGATCCGGAGACCAGCGCAGCCAAAAGACAATACTACAAATTTCGGCGGCAACTGGCACTGAATACTCGTGAAAACTTAACCACCAGGCAAGAACTTCTGACCGCTCGCCAAGAGCATTTGACCGAAATCAAGGCCACTTCCGATTCCTTCCAGACCGATATCAATGGATCCAAAGCAGCGGAAGCGAAGCAGTGGGCGACAGAGGCCAACGACCGTTACAACGCGGCCCAAGCCCAGAACCTTCAAGATTACCAGAAGGTCCAAGCCGAACTGCAAGTCGCCCAGTCCGTAAACGGCATGTTGCAGGGTATCGGCCAGATCGCCACCACACTGGGCGGCTACATCGATTCGCAATACCAAGCCGCATCGAAGATCGAAGACGCCAAGGCCGAGCAGTCCAAATACGCCCAGGACGACGCCAATCAGGATTTGCAGAATGCCAACGATGCCATCCGCAAATTCACGGAAGCCTGGCAGAAGTTTCTGGACACCATTAAAGCCACGCAAGATCGATTGGTGCAAGCCTAATGTCGCTCAGCGAACTGATCAACGGATTATGCGAATACCTCCGCATCGAGCCCATTCCGCCCGATGCGCGAGGTATTTATGAAATTGTCTTCGACGAAGATCTGGACCTGGAAGTCCTCTCGCTGGGCACGTCGCTCATTCTCGTCCGAGCCCAAATCGGCACGCTTCCTGACGAGGAAACGCAGCAGCAGCCCTACCTGCAGGACGTTTTGCGGAACAACCTGCTGAATCTCAAGTCGGAATTCAATTCGGTTTCGTTGGAAACCAGCTCCGGCAAACTCTGGCTCTATCGATCAACACGGATCGATCAAATGGACACACGAGAGTTCTCCAGCTTAATCAATGCCTTCGTAAATACGTTAGAGTGGTGGAAGTCGCTCGATAACAATAACTCCGTAGATATGCCAACATCCTCCCTCCCCTTCAACATGATCCGCCCCTAGTCGGACGACGCCTTACCTCTCAGTAAACCGGTCTTCGCTCTTGTGGCGCAGAAAACTGCCTCTCAACGCGAAACCAATTACCTACAGATCACGCTGGTTAGCCAATCCATCAGGAGAACAAATCATGGCACTGGAAGACTACCAAAAGATCCTCGCTTCGTTCGGCCAATCGCTCGGCCTGGAAGATGCCTCCCCTGATGAAGAAGGCTATTGTGCATTCAGCTTCGACGATCTCGTCGTTCATATGCAGTACACGCCGGACGACGACCAACTGACCATCTACTCCCGAATTGGGGAAGTCGATGAGGATCGCGTCGAAGGGATCTACGGCATGCTGCTGGCCGCCAATATGTTCTGGCAAGGAACGCAAGGAGCTACGTTCTCGGTCGAACCAGATTTGCAGCTGGTGTTCCTGGCCGACAAACGAACCGTCGGCTCCCTTGGCGACACCGGATTCACGCAGTGGCTGGATCACTTTCTGAAGATCGCCGAATATTGGCAAAACCGCCTGACAACGGCAAACGAAGGTGGTTCCCTTCTGGACGACGGCGATGTGCCACCCACCGGCCCGTCGTCCCCCATGACCCGCGTCTAGGAAGCACTGATTAAACGGAGAATCGAGTCATGATCGGAATCGAAGCATTTCGCGGCGTCCAAGGCGACCGGCTCATCATGGAGCATGGCCAGGGTGGCCCCCAGCCGACTGGCGTCCAAAAGGCCGAATTGAAATTTGGCGACAAGGTGGTCCACTTCTTTCGCAGTGGCGAGTCGTACCATGGTACCGCTCAACAGATAACCGAAAACCGCGAGTTCAAGGCCGAGTTCATGATGGCCTTGATCAAATCAGAAGGGGTCGAAGTGGCGACCCGTGCCTGCCGCAAGGCTGGTCTTCCCGAAAACTGGATTGGCTCGAGCAAACCAATGAGTGGGAAGCAGGTCAAGAAGGTCTTGAACGCGGCCGCTCAGCTTCGCGCTAATCGTCTGAACAACGCCTACCACAACACGAAGGTATTCATGAAAGGGTACCAACCGGTCTCATTCGAGTCCGCTTTTACCCAACACAACAATGGACGACTACCTGCCGACGACTTCAACAATCCACAACTTCGCCGCATGTTCATCCGGGAAGTGAAACGCGATCCGGCCTACGGCAAGACGGAAATGACGCCTCAAAAGTTGACCCAAATTGCCCAGCGGGCAATCGACAACTTCGTCGCCCAGAAGCAATCCAACTTCCGCGAACAGCATCCCGGCCTGGCCGAGTTTGTCGCAACCGGTCCCGGCGGAAATCTTCACGAGGACCAGCGTGTCTTCTTTGACAATTTGCGCGAGGCGCTCGATCCGAATCACGACAACGCCCACCAGGTGCTGAGCCAGGAAACCGAAACCCTACGCGAATCGGCAACCGAAGCACTCGATACGATCGAGTCGTGCCAAACCTTGCTGGCAAAAATGGAATACTCGCCGGAAGGCTGGGCCGCACTAAAGAACGAAATCAACGATAAGCTGCAAGAGCTATTTGAGCGCGAAGCCTCGTTGGGATTTGCCGATTTAGTGATGGGCGATGAAGATTTCGATCCCGAAGTAGTCGATCCCAACGGCCTTTTCGGAGTTCCGCGAAGCGTTCAAGGAGACGCGATGCGAACTGGCTTGATCAACGATCTACGCCACCAGACTCGATTGCTTCAATCGAAACTGGCCTTCATCGAGGACGTCGCCCAGAACGATCCGCTCAGCGAAAAGACGGTCGCCTACAGTAACCTGTTGTGGGCCCAAGCTGCCGGCAAAATCTTCGACGAAGCAGCCCTTCAGCTATCCGAGCAACTCAATGAGCACTTGATGGCCGGCGACATGCAACAGGCCGAACGTGTTCGTACCAAGATCGGCCAGTTGATGAACGCGAAACAGGCTTTGATCGATACGCGTACCCTTGAATATGACAACGCTTCCACCGAAGTTCGCACCGACCTGCCTGGTACGATTGGCAAAGATCGGCATCCAACCACCCTCGGCAAGACGCATGCTAGGAACATTCTTAAGGCCAACCTCGAAGCAGTTGGATTCGACGAGAAAACGATCAAGAGCCTGACAAATTCCAAGAGCCTGGGCAATGCTCGCCGCCGAGCCTTGAACGAAAACCAAACCTGGGCTCCATACGAGCGCAACATGGTCGTAACCAAGGATGGCGTGACGCGTATTTACAAGAGCCGCATCACCCCAGGCGGATCGATCAGCAACCGCTTCGCTCGTCGCTATGCCCAAAGCGGCGTGGAAGGGATTAGCTCGGCGACCAAGTCCGACCGACACCATGCCCGCAATCTGAAAGTCAGCGAGTTGGTCATAGACACTCCTGACGGCGAGGTCACCAAGGCCAAGGTCATCGGCCATGGCGTGCTGGATATGTGGGACGTCCCCGATGATGGCGACCGCCAGACCGCCAACCGCGAAGGGGCGCATGAAGTCCTGGAAGCGGCGATCGTCACCAACGACCGTATTCGGACCACGGCATTAAATCGCGCTCAGACGGCTCAAGAAACCGGAAATCCCCAACCTCCGGTCAAGATCACTCACGTCAGCGTGAACCTGGTGACCCCGGCCGGCTGGCGCGAGCTTCCTGGCTTCCACAAGACCGACAAACTGCACGACTACCAGGAGAAGACTTACACCGAGTCACAATTCGATGCCTTCCAAGCCAATTCCACCGAAGGCAACGGCGGGTCGGTTCAGTTCCAGATCGACGACGATCGGGAAGACGGAGTTGGCATCAATCCGCTGGGCGAAGATGTCGATATCGAAGTTGACGTCGACGTCATTGCCTTCAGCTTCGCCATCAATCCTATGGCAACCGGCAAAGTACCTGACTTTGTTGGCGGCTGGGCAGGCATCTACGACCACAACAAGGAGATGATGGTCAAGTTCGTCGGTGATTTGGGCGAAGGCGGTGTCGGTGCATTCACGACACGGCCCGGCGGGTTCATTGGTTCCGTGATGGATCGTCTCGACCCGGAAGACCCGGACCAGGCCAAGCTGCTCACGCGCATGCAAGAGCAGGCCAACATCGTCCGCGACATGTTCACCTCCGAAGCGTTCAAACGAGGCAACGGCGACCCGGCCAAGATGGGACGGCACATTCTCGCCTTGCAAACCATGGCGGAAGAAGTCTTTGAATTGCTCGAAGTCGAAGACGAAGCTGCCACGGCATCCAAAGGCTGCAAGAGTGACAAAGATCGTGGCGGTGTGACTGATGTCGAACTGAAGCATCAGATCATCACCGAGGACATGGGTGGCGAAATCCTTCCGGATCAAACCTTGGAAGGAGACGACCAAGCCAACTACTACGTGGTCGCGTCGAGCTCTGGCCAGCTTGAGAATCAGTCCTTTAATACCGGTCTGCCAGGGTCGAAAGAGGCAGGTAAGCTGGGAACTCGTATCCCGGATAGGACCGTTCGCCAATACCTGTCTGGCCTTGGCTCGTTTGCTTCCGAATAAGATTGGCAACTTTGAATTAAGAAGCCATCTTTCGGTGCTCGGACGGAACCGTCAGGCCTTCCAGTTCCTGGAAGGCCTTTTGGAGGATCGCTTCCGCATCGAGACCGCATTGGCGGCGCATGTAAGCCGCATTCCCAACCTCAAACGGTCGATCTCGTCGGACATACATCGGACGAAACTTGCCTGAAAACCCATGCACGGCAAGTTCTTCGGCAACCACCGAGGCAAGCCCGCCGGTTCCATGTTCTTCCACGGTGAGGATCAGTCTGGTGTTGACCGCAGCCTCTTCGATCGCTGCGACATCCAGCGGAGCGAGATACGGCATGCTGACGACATTGACGCCATAGTTCTGAGCCCGTAACTGCTGGGCAGCTTGATCGACTTCAGCCAAAATCCCGCCGGTGGAGATGATCGTGATGTCATCCCCTTCGCTAAGCCGAACCGACTTCCCAATCGAAAAACTGGGAGGCGCGGCATGAATGGTTGGTTCGTTCGCCTTGCCCAATCGAAGGTACGCAGGCCGACTGTCAGCAGCCAGGTCCTGAACAATGCCCTTGGTTTCGGCCGGATCTCCTGGAGCAGCGACCACCATGTTGGGCAGCGTTCGCATCACTGCCAGGTCTTCCAGGCCGTGATGCGTGTACCCGAGCGATCCGTAACTGAACCCACCGCCGACAGAAACAACCTTCACCGGCAGATCGTGGTAGCAGACGTCGTTGCGGATCTGTTCCAGGCAGCGCAGTGTCGGGAAATTGGCGATGGAATACAAGAATGGAATCTTGCCTGACATGGCCAGGCCTGCGGCAATGCCGACCATATTCTGCTCGGCAACTCCGACATTCAAATAACGATCCGGAAACCGATCGCGAAATCGCTCGAGAACTGAAAAGCCAAGGTCGGCGCACAGCAGCCAGATGTTTTCGTTTTCGGCCGCAACTTCGCACAGGGTGTCAATGAACGTCGTTCGCATCTTAGACTCCTTCGACTTCGCTGATGGCCTGCTGAAGCTGCTCATTCGATGGGGAGCGATAGTGCCACAGGAGTTCGTTCTCCATGAACGTTACCCCCTTCCCCTTGATCGTGTTGGCAATAACAACGGTCGGGCGGTCTTCGTTGGGCTGAACCGCCAAGGCGGATCGCAACTGATCGTGATCGTGTCCGTCGATCGGAATCACATTCCACCCAAAGCTTTCCCACTTGTCGGTAAAAGGTTCGAGGTCGAGCACTTCGGCCGTTGAACCGAAGCTTTGAATCTTGTTGTAGTCGACGATGGCCACTAAATTGTTCAGCTTGTGATGAGGAGCGAACAAAGCGGCTTCCCAGATCGAACCTTCATCGCACTCGCCGTCCGACAAGATCACGAACGTCCGCCAATCATGTTGCCCCGCCTTCGCGGCCAACGCCAGGCCTGATCCAATCGACAACCCATGGCCGAGCGATCCGGTCGAAAACTCGACCCCTGGTACCTTTTTGTGCGTGACGTGCCCTGCCAATCGGCTTCCATTCTGACAGTACTCGTCGAGCCAACTCTTGGGAAAATATCCAACTTCGGCCAGCACCGCGTAAACAATGGCAGCGGCGTGCCCTTTGCTGACAATCACGCGATCGCGATCGGGCCAATCAGGATTGCTGGGACGATACCGCAGAACTTCGCCATACAGCACTGCCAGGATATCAGCCATGCTGAAACAAGAGCCGACATGCGATGCATTCGCCGCATGGACCATCTTCAAGGTCGAAACCCGAATCTGTTTGGCCAGTTCAATCGTATCGCGGAATGGTTCGCTGCGAATCATTAGCCTGCTCGACATGCGGGGGATGGAATGGGCGGAACGATTTCGATCGACGGCCCCAGGATGGCAATCTCGCCGGTGTAGCTCAGATCTTCACGCAGCTGCCGGATGATCTCGCTGCGATAGGCAAGCGCCGTCAAAACAACCAGATCAACTGGTTCACTATGCAGCCGGCTGGGAGCATGAATAGGAAAGTGCGAAACCGGCATGAAAAGGCCTTGCTTGTGCGGGTCGGAATCGATGACGTAGTCGACGCCTGATACCTCGCTGGCAGCCAAAGCAGTAATCCCTTTGGCACCTGCTCCCCACACGGCTACTTTCTTTCCAGCTTTTGTCGCCGAACTGCAGACTTCACGAAGCTGCTGCGAAACGCGATCAATCACTTCACCGAATCGCTCAACATGCTGCGGCGGAGCATTGCGAACATAAGCGACCAGGTATTCGCCGTTCATCCCGCGCTCGATCGACTCAACCAGCATCCCGCAAGATTCGATCGCAAACCGAAGCGTGCGCTCCGAGTAGTAATTCAAATGATCCGGAAAGAAATCGTAGAAGCGATCGTGCTCCAAGGCTTGTTCCAGACTCGGGACTTCAATCAACCCAACCGCGTCCGGGGTGAGCCCGGCACGAATTCCCAACAGAAAGTCGCGTGGATCCGGCACATGTTCAAAGACCTGGCGAGTAACAAACGCATCGTACGGTCCGCCCGGCGCAGGCGTCTCGCGCGTCACATAGCCGCCGTAGCAGACGATTCCTCGGTCTTCGGCCATCGTGCGAAAGCTTTGCGACGGTTCGATGCCGGCGACTTCCATCTTCAACTCAGCCAGGTGCGTCAGGTAAAACCCATCGCCGCAGCCAACTTCCAGCACGCGTTTGCCGGCGAGGTCGAACTTCTCGACAAAATCTTTGGCCTGGGCCCGTTGATAGTTTGCCATCTGGGCCGAGTGGCTGACCGTCATGACGTAATCGTCATAGAAATCTGATTCCAGGATTTCGGCCAATTGCACCATGCCGCATGAATCGCACTGATAGACCGTCAGTTCGATCGAATGATCGGCAGCCAACTCACTTTCGCGCAGCAGCCGCGAGATATTGCTCGGGGCATGCCGAATCACAAAACGTGAAGCAAGCTGATCGTCACCGCATAGCCGGCAATGTTTTTTCATGGTCTTTCAATTCCTCCAGGCAGCCGGCCAATCCCGTCTTCAAATCAACTTGGGGGCACCAACCGGTGGTTGTGGTAATTCGTTCAATATCCGCTTCCAGGTGCATGACCTGATCAGGGCGATAGCCAACATCGCCAATTCCCAGCGGCAATTGTGGATCGATCAAGTCGCGAATCGCTTCCACGATTTCGCGTAAGGGTCGTGCATCGCCGCCGCCAACGTTGAACGTTCCCTGGGCCGAAGGTTCGACGGCCAGGGCACGCAACGCAGTCGCGACGTCGGCGACATGGATGAAATCCCAGATCTGCTCGCAAGGCGTAAGCGAGGGGCGCTGACCAGCCAACAGGCTTCGCATCAGGTACGGGATGAGCCAGTCCGAGTTATCCCCTGGTCCGTACGAGGAAAACAAACGTCCCCACACAAATCGCATCCCGCGTGATTCCGCTTCGGCTTGTCCCAACTGGCTGACGGCCCACTTGGTCTTTCCGTACAGCGTGCTCGGATTGACCGGGTCCGATTCCTTCGCCTTGCGATTGATCGGTCCGTATTCGGCCTGAGATCCAAGCCCGACAAACGTTTCACACCCTGCGTCGGCACATTGGCGGATCAGGTTCAAGCTTGGCTCAAGGTTGTCTTCGATTTGAAACAGTTCGTTACGATCCTTCCCAGCAACGCCGCTCCAAGCGAGGTGGAAACAGCAATCGGGGCGATACGATTGAATTACGTCAACAACCTCAGGGCCCTGAAACCCTTGGTCGAAGATCGTGATCCGATCCTGCACGTCTGCCAGCCGCCGTAGCGACGAACCAGGTCGCGTGAGGATGGCAACTTCGTCGTCATTTCGCAGGAGCTCACGAGTCAGGTAACTGCCAACGAACCCGGTTGCTCCTGTCACCAGGGCTTTCATTTGAGCAGCTCCAGGAACGAGACGAATCGGCCGCCGTCCCGTTCGTAGTCGGCGAATTGTCGGCGGATTTCAGCCAGGTAACCATACGAGAAGACGATCACTTCGTCAGGCCGATCGGTGAGCAGGATGCTGGGATCGACGACCGGGATATGCGTGACCGGCGTAAACAGCCCATGAAACGCCGAGTTCATATCGCACAGGTATTCCAGGTGATTGGGGCCCAGTTCGGCCATTGCGGCGGTCATCACGCCACGACCACCGGCACCATAACCGGCAATGCGTTTGCCAGCGGCGGTTTGCTTTTCGATGTAGGTGCGAAGTTTCGAGAGAGCCTCTTTCACTTCGGCTCCGAACTCTTCGTACGTTTCCCAGGCATTGAGAAGTGCGTCGGATTCTGATTCATCGGTGCGAGCTTGCTTGTCATGCACGGAACCTTTGCGGGCCGCGGCCACCAGCAGCGAATTGCCACGTCGCTCTGATTCCGGCAAGATTTCCGAAGTTAGCAAGGTCCAGCCGGTTCTTTCCAGCAAGGCCTGCATCGATTGACGCGTCAGATAGATCGTATGCTCGTGCTCAAACAGGCAGGTCTCGAATCGCGAGATAATCTTGGTCAGGTCATGCACTTCGATGAGCAGCACGCCTCGCTCGGGATCGATCGCCTCGGCCATGGCGTCGAGCATTTCGGTCGGATCGGGCAAGTGATCGAAGGTATAGGTCAACACGATGGCCTGGGCCGGGCGGTATTCTTCCGAGATTTCGGACACCGTTTGATGATTGAACAGGCATTGAACCGTCTCGACGCCTATTTCTTCGGCCTTAGCGGCGAGAGGAGCCGAAGGTTCAAACCCGAGAACTTTCATGCCGATATCTTGAAACTCTTTAAGTTGCCCTCCATCGCCTGAGCCGATTTCCAGGACGGTGTCACCAGGCTGCAAACCAAACTGGCGGCAACTCTCTTCGGCCAATCGACGCATGAACGTGGTGGCAAACTTGGAAGCGGAGACGGTGTATTCGTAGTCGAGGTAGTACTCCGAAACCTCAACGAAATGCTGCGTCTGAGCCGTTCCACAACTCTCACACCAATAGATTCCCAGGTCGGCGGCAAATTCGGTTCCCATCTTTTCCGCCGTCACGAACTGATCGGTGAACGGCATCTCGGAAAATTTGAGGAACTGGCGAACGTCGTTTCCTCGACAAACGCGGCAGCCGGTTTGTTTGATGACCTGCCAGGCAGTGTTCTTCGATTGGATCGACATTAATTGGACCTGTTTAAAAAGTGCGAACGAAATAATCTGGCGGCTCAGCCGGCTTGGCGGCTTGGCATGGGTGGTTCTAACGTCGTCTCAGCCGAGGAGGTTGCGGCGTCCAAAATACGAAGCGTTCGTATTTCCGGCTCGCTAGTCCACGCGGACTCGTAGGCATGAATATCGCGGCGGCATGCTTCTAACATGCTTTGGCCTGGGTCTTGGTGATATTCGCGAAACCAATGCGCGGTCCGCTGAATGGCCTCTTCCACCGACCACATCGGCGACCACTTCAGTTGGGCAATTGCTTTTTCAATCGAAAGCCGCAGCACGTGAGCTTCTGGCAGGACATTGTTTTCGACGTCGTGCTCCCAGTGACCGGAGCCCCAGATGTTAATGAACGTATCGACGATCTCAGCAACCGTCATTTCATCGCGTGTTTCGGGGCCAAAGTTCCAGCCCGAGCACCACTTCGGATCGGGATTGGCCAGCATGGTTGCCGCCAGCTGGCAATAGCCGGAGAGAGGCTCCAGCACATGCTGCCAGGGCCGAACGGCATCCGGACTTCGCAGGACAATCGATCGACCTTCGGCCAGCGCGGCTTGAACGTCGACCACAATTCGATTCTCGGCCCAGTCGCCACCACCGATCACGTTACCGGCTCGAACCGAGGCGACTTGGATCTGATGCTGATCGAGCTTTTCTGGTGAGAAGAACGAATCGCGATAACTGGCGACCACGAGTTCCGCGGCCCCTTTACTGGCGCTGTAGGGATCGTGTCCACCCATCGGATCGACTTCTCGAAAGCACCAGCCATGTTCGTTGTTGGCGTAGCACTTGTCGGTCGTGACGACGATCACGGTACATGGCTTGCCGCGTTGACGGACAGCTTCCAGAAGATGGACCGTACCCATCACGTTGATATCGAAGTTCTCGACCGGTTCGCGATAGCTGGCCCGAACGATCGGTTGGGCCGCCATGTGAATCACGACGTCCGGATCGGCTGCGATTAGCGCCGCGGCTAAGCCTTCGCGGTCGCGAACATCACCAATCGTGTGATGTTCCAGCATCGACTCCACGCCGGATAGATGAAAGTTGCTTGGCTCGGTCGGGGCCGGCAGCGAGTAGCCACTGACCTTCGCGCCCAGATCGGCCAACCAGATCGACAGCCACGATCCCTTGAATCCGGTGTGGCCCGTGACGAAGACTGATTTATCTTTGAAGTTCGGACGCCAATCTATGCGGCTTTTTTCCAGACTGCCCACGATGGGTCTCCCTTTTGCCACATGTTTTCCAGAACGTTCCAGTCGCGGATTGTATCCATCGCATACCAGAAACCTTGATGCTGATAGACGGCAAGTTGCCCGTCCGAAGCACAGGTTTCCAGCGGCGTTCGTTCCATGATGCAGTCAGCATCTTCCGACAGGTAATTGAGGAACTCGCGTTCCAAGACGAAGTAACCGCCGCTAACGGTGGCGGCCCCGATTTGAGGCTTCTCTTGAAAACCTTTCACGGCGATTCCCGAAGTGACCATTTCGCCAAAGCGACTCGGCGGGCGCACGCCGGTCACCGTGGCCATCTTTCCGTGCCATTGGTGGAAGTGCGTCAGATCTTGGATGTCGATATTCGAAACGCCATCCCCGTAGGTAAGCAGGAAGCGCTCGTCGTCTCCCAGGTAACGCGAGGCCCGTTTGACACGTGCGCCGGTCATCGAGTGTTCGCCGGTGTTGACCAGGGTGACTTTCCAGCCGAGTTCTTCCAGGTCGCCTTCACCGTGGAAATGGAGCGAATCCTTCTTGCCCACTTCAATGGTGAAGTCGCGTTCCATCGCCTCGTAGTTCAGAAAGTACTGCCGGATCAGGTTTCCCTTGTAGCCCAGGCACAGAATGAACTCATCGACCCCGTAATGGGCATAGAGCTTCATGATGTGCCATAGAATCGGACGTCCGCCGACTTCGACCAGCGGTTTGGGTAAGACCTCGGTAAATTCTCGCAGTCGAGTTCCCTGACCGCCGCAAAGAATCATGGCTTTCATGCTGCCTCCCTTTGCCAGTTACTGGTTTGGCTCTCAGCATCGGAAGTCAAGCTTCCGGAACAGGATTGAGAAGTGGATTGAAAATTGATCCGCTCGGCTTCGACAACCAGCGGGCGTTTGCGAACTTGAGAGTGGATGGCCGAAATGTACTCGCCGACCAGTCCCAGAAAGAACAGCTGGACGCCACCGAGAAAGAACATCCCAATAATTAACGTCGGAATGCCCGCATCGGCCAACGAGTCGCCTTCCCAGTAGGCGGCCAGCGTCCGAAACAGCCCGATCATGGAGATTCCGAACGACAGCATCGCCACCATGAAGCCAACGAACATGCAGAGACGGATCGGTACGTTAGTCAGCGAGATGATTCCGTTCAAGCCGATATCGATCAGCGTGTAGAGATTCAGCCGAGAACGCCCTTTCAGCCGCGGCCGCATTTCGTACGAGACACTGGCCGGATTGAATCCGCACGAGGCGACCATACCGCGAACGTAAGGATAGTAGTCCTCAAATTGACGCAGTGATTCGACGACCTTTCGGTCAAGCAGTTGGAATTCGCCCGCGTTCAAAGGAACGTTGACGTTCGCCAATCGCCGCACCAGCCGATAGTAAAGCCGGCGGGTCGCCAGCATCACAGGGTTCTCGGATCGATTCGCCCGGATACCATTGACCACCATGTGCCCTTGTTCCCACAGCTTGACAAACTCCGGGATCACCTCGGGCGGGTCTTGCAGATCAGCCGCGACGCAGGGAACCACGGCGTCGCCCGTCGTTGCCAGCGTGGCATTGAAGATCGATTGCAGTGCACCAAAGTTGCGTGAATTGACAATCACTTTGACGCAGGGATCATTGGCAGCGATCTCGCGAAGCTTGGCGACGGTACTATCTGAAGAACCGTTGTCGGCGAAGACGTGCTCTCGCTGGTAATCAGGCAATTCCTGTTCGAAAAGCCGTTTGATCTCTTCGTAGCATCGCTGGACGTTGTCTTCTTCCATGAAGACAGGCGTAACGATCGAAATCGTCTTTCGAGCTGATTGCGAGGGGGTCATTTTTGACGTGTCCTACCTGGAAGCGAGATTTCGCTTCGCCGATTCCATTCGGCTATCTGAGGTTGGAGACCGTTTCGCCATCCGTTGGCGTGTTGGTCGATATCGTCGGAATCGATTGACCATGCTGAGTCCATACCCTGGCACCATACATGGCATAGCGAATCGGTTTGTCGACCGGAATTTCGTAGGTCGGCGAAAACTTTTCGGGATAGTCGGCGACGATGTCGCGCAGCATTGGTTTGACATCCATCCGAAACGTCTCGATCACCACGCGAGGAGACTTTTCGGTCCGAGCGGCGGTCAGCCATTCGGCATGACGCTCGGAATAGTCGGCATACATTGCGAACGATGCATCGAAGGTTCGCACATCGACCGGCATTCGCTGCGAGAGCGGATAGAGGACGTAGTAAAATCCGGAGACAAGGATCGGTTCTTCTGGCTGCGTCTGGGTACGAATCTGTTTCGCCAAAGAAAGATAGAAGCACTCTTCGACACAAGGATCTTCCCAATTGCCATAAACCATGACCGGGGCAAAATGCTTGGATTGCCGAAAGTAATTACGGTAGGTTTCCGCTTCGAGATAGTACTGTCCGGCAAACAAAGCCACCACCAACGGCGCGGCGATGGCCCATGCCAGTCGGCGACGCTGCTGGCCTAATTGATTAAGCGAGTGCAATCCAACGGCCGCCATCAAGGCCAGGGCCAACCCGAGTTGCATCCAATGGTAGGCAAAGCTGGCCTTCAAAATGATCTCAAGCAGCGGCACCGCCAAAAGCATTGCGGCACAAATCAGGATTGGGCGTTTGTTTGCATCGCGATGAAGACCAAGTCCTAACAGCCCGATCCCGAAACAGATCCAAAGAGCGAGCATCGGGTAAACGGCGATCTTGAAGCCAGCCCACATCGTAGCGCCTTCGGTTTTGAAATGGGCGAACATGACCTTCAAGTCTGCAAACGCAGCCAGAACTTGCCATGGTGACTCTCGAAAACAATAGAGCCAAACAAGACCGATAAGCCCACCGGCAGTACATCCCAGGAAAGCGAACAGAAAGAGCCTTCGCCCCTGCAGGATAAAGCTGGAAGCGAGGACAATCATCGCCATGATCGCCATCGGCTCGCGCAGCAAAACGATCAAGGGAATCAGGCAACCACCGGCAAAATGGGCCTTAGCATCTTTGTAGCTGAACAATAGCAATGCTGCCGCAACGCAGCCGAACGCCGGTAAGATCGAATTTTTGAAGCCTGCATTGCCGATATCGGGATGCAGCCAGGCAGACGAAAAGAACACTCCCACCATCAGCGCAATCCAGAAATTGGAAACGCGATAGATCAAAATGCTAGCAAGCCCCACGGCAACCGCACAAACTGCGGCATCCGCGCAACGGAATCTTAAGAGGGGCGAATCAGGATCACATCCCAGGAAAGACAGGCAGCCTGGATAGAAGTTAATCGGAGCAGCCGGCAAGGCTCGCTCGCCAGCATTCGCGAAATAAGCGAAACAGGAATAAGCACCACCATCGGTGAACGGAGGCAGGCCCACCAGCGCAATCCGAACCGCCAAAAAAGAACCTGAAACCAGGAGAAATAGCACGCAAGCCCGCCACAACGACAAACGAGTGAAGGCGGATTCAGATTCGATCTCGCTCTGATTTACGGCTAGATTCAACGGGAAATTGCTTCAGTGAGGCGACGAATGACGGCATGGTCGGCAAATGGACTTCGAGACTTTAAAAAA
The DNA here is from genome assembly GCA_016124445.1 of bacterium. GTDB lineage: Bacteria > Planctomycetota > Planctomycetia > Pirellulales > Pirellulaceae > Bremerella. Next base: position 268,999 of record WGNR01000010.1, on the reverse strand, counting down.
TCATTCCCAAGCAGGTCAAGTCCGATCGCTACCACCGCTTGCTCAGCTGCTGTCTAACCCGTAGTAAGTGGGACGTGCCATTGTGTCGCTAGCAACGACGAGCCTTACACCGATCAACGATCAAGAAACGCCCACATCCCGTCGAAATCATTTGCCTCGCCGAAGTTCGTTGATCTCGGCTTGAAGCTTGGCTGCAGCTTGCTCCGTGTCGCCAAGCGGCTCTGGAGCTACGGTCTTTTCGCGGGTATAGCCGATGTGCTTCATCCAGTTCGACGAGCGAAGCTTGCGTAGGGCGTCAACCTTTTTAAAGAGAGGGTCGGCCTGGATGTCAGCGACCGATTGGGCCGGGACTGGTACGTTCAGGCCTGACAAGATCGCCGTTGCCATCACCAAGTGCCCCTCGTCGCCGGGATGGACATGATCCCGGGAAAAGACCTCAGATCGGGCATCGCGTGCCTTACGCATCGCCGAATGCAGGTCGATCACGTGCACGCCAGGAAGATCGAGTCCCTTTTCCCAGGCCGCGTACTTGGTCATCACCGAGTCGTAGTTGAACTCGCCCGGCTTGGTGGTTGTGTCGTAGATCGGCGGCGTGACCAGGTAGACCTCTTGAACCCCGGCAGATTTGCACTCTTCGATCAGTTTCTTGACCCCTTCCTGGAATGCCTCGAAGCGTTCCGGGCTAAACGGTTTGTAGATTCCATCGTTGATGCCGTAGCAGGCAAAGACAACGTCTGGCTTTGCCTTTTCGAGCAAACGCCCCAGACGTTCAAATAAACATGGCCGGGGAAACCGCCCGCCGGCATGTCCTTCTTCGCTGAGCCCCGATAACGTCTCGCTGGCGAGGCCCAATCCATAAACCTGAAAGTCTTGCTCCGGGTATTGCTTCTGCAGATAGTAGTCGACGAACGAAATGTATTTGCCGGCCTGAGTGATGCTATCGCCCAGAAACACTACGCGTTTGCCGGCCAGGCTTTTGCCGCCAGCAGAGTCAGGCTCGGCTGCCATCATCGGAGCAACCAAAAGCAACGTCGAAACGCAGAGAGATAGCAGAAACGTTTTCATGATGAGCCTTCCTCAGGTGGGGATCAATTCTGGAGCGGTGGGGAAAGCCGGGCAGGCCGGTCTATGGTGAGATTGTAATCGAATTACGACCGGCATGCCTCGAAAGGGCTAAGCGAAAATCTCGTGCACGACTTTGCCCCCTTCGGGACCGGTCAGACGGTGCTCTCGGCCCTCGTGGAAGTAGGTCAGCTTATCGTGCTCTAGGCCAAGGGCATGCAGGATCGTCGCGTGCAGATCGCGGAAATGAACTTTCCCCTCGACCGCGCTTGAACCTGTTTCGTTCGTCTTGCCGTGGGTATAGCCAGCTTTAACACCGCCTCCAGCTAACCAGAAGGTGAAGCCGCGGTAGTTGTGTCCGCTTTCGTTTTTGCCATCGTCAGGCGTGAGACCTGGGCGGCCGAATTCTCCACCCCAGACGACCAACGTCTCATCTAAAAGGCCGCGCATCTCCAGGTCGTCCAACAACGCGGCGATCGGCGCATCGGTGACTTCGCAGTTGGCTTCCAGATCGCGTCGATGGTCTTTGTGCTGATCCCAACTCCCATGATTCAGTTCGATAAAGCGAACGCCTTCTTCGGCAAAACGCCGGGCCAAGAGGCACTGCCGACCGAAGTCGGACGGTTTGCACGTTCCGACCGAAAGCGATTTGCCAACGCGGTAGCGCTCGAGCGTTTCTTTCGATTCGGTGCTCGTATCCAACAACTGCGGAGCGGTTGCCTGCATGCGGTAGGCAAGTTCCATCGACTCGATCACCCCTTCCAGCTTGCCTGCGTCGGGGTTCTGCTGAAGGTGCTGATGATTCAGGGCCTGGATGAAGTCCAATTGCTGGCGTTTCGCCTCGCGCGAAAGATGGTCGCTCCGAATGTTGTCGATGGTCGCCTTCGACATGTTCTCGCCGTTGGTACCAATCGGAGTTCCCTCGAATACCGGCGGCAGGAAAGCACTCGAAAAGACCGATGGCTTTGAGGTGTTCAGACTGATGAAGCCAGGCAGGTTCTGATTCTCGGTCCCCAGACCGTAGTTGATCCACGATCCCATGCTGGGCCGGTGCCGTAGTCGTTCGCCGGTGTGTAGTTGCAGGAACGATTGCGCGTGATTGCCGGTATCGGCGTACATACCGTTGATGATGCAAAGCTTGTCGGCATGCCGCGATGTCTCTGGCAATAGATCCGAAATCCATTGCCCGCTCTCGCCCCGCCGACGGAATGGATAGACCGAGCCGGGATGCTTCTTCTGGCCTGTCTGCGGCTTGTAGTCAAACATGTCCATCTGAGCCGGGCCGCCGCTCATGCACAGAAAGATAACCCGTCTCGCTCGCGGCCGGATCGGCGGCACCTTCGGTTCCAGGGAACTGGTCGATTCGGCCTGCAGCGATTGCTGGCAAAGGGCGGAAAGAGCCAAGTACCCAAACCCGCACGATGCTGCTTGCAACAGATTTCTTCGAGATGGAATCATGAGGAGGACCTCGATCTGGATTGGGTGCAGGGTTAATCGACGTAGCGGAATTCGTTGGCCGCAAATAGGGCCTGACAGAAGACCGCTAAGGGTCGCATCTGTTGGGTGCTTGAGTTTACGGAAAGCTCGCTTTGAAGCCGCTTGAGCAGTTCCACCGCTTGGATCAATTCAGGTTCGGTGGGATTGCGCTGCAGCGTCCGACGAAAGGCCTGGGTGATCTTCTCTTCGGTCGATGCCTTCGAATTGGCATCCAACTGCGAAGCCAGGTGCTCTGCTTGCTGAATCACAAAGGGACTGTTGAGCAAAAACAGCGATTGAGCGGGCAAGACGGTTTGACTTCGCTTGCCGGTCACCTTCAAACCATCGGGCAGATCGAAGGCCGCCAGTTCCGCAGGAGGTGCGTTTCGCATATAGCAAAGATAGATGCTGCGATGATCGCTTGGCCGATGTAACGTCGACGCTTCGTACTCGGGCAGATTGATCAACGCATCGACCTCTTGAATTGGGCTCCCCTGACCAGGCTTCAGATCCAGCATGCCACTGGCCAGCAGAATTGAGTCACGCAGTTGTTCGGCACTCAATCGCCGCTGCCGATGGCGCGTGAGAAGCCGGTTCTCGGGATCGTGCTCGGCTATCTCGGCGTCAAAATCACCGGAAAGCTGATAAGTACGGCTCAGTACGATCGAACGAATCAGCGATTTGATCGAGCCACCATTGTCGATGAAATCTTGCGCCAGCCAATCGAGCAGTTCCGGATGCGTCGGCCTGGCACCATACACGCCAAAGTCGTCCGGCGTCGAAACAAGCCCTTCCCCCATCAGTTTCAGCCAGACGCGATTGACCATCACGCGCCAGGTTTGAGGATGGCGCGGATCGGTTAGCCAGGCAGCCAATTGCAGCCGGCCGCTGGCGGCATCCGGGACATTCATATCCGGCATGATCGGCGAAGACTCGTCGGACTGAACCTGTTTCCAACAAGCAGACAACGCCCCGCGTGGAACCGCAGCACCTAGCTTCGCGCTGGTTCCATTAACATGAACCTTGCAGTCAATCGGCTTCTTGGCTTCGCGAACTCCCATGGCCAGGCCAAGTTGCCGTACCCCTTTGGGTCGACCGGAAGCATCGTGCAATTTCTTGACATCCGATTCGGAAAGCGGCTTTGAAAACAGGCTGAAGTGGGCCAGATTGCCCATGAGCGGCGCGAAGCCTTCGCTTCTGCCCCCCAGCGTGAAGCGAGATTCCTTGCCATAGGTTGGATCGATCTTGCCTTCGATTTCCGGCTTCATCACTCCGTTGAGGTAGACCCGAACCTGGTTGCCGGTGCGCGTCATTACGACATGATTCCAGGTACCTGGTGCAATCACGGTGCTGCCGGCGAGCGATGTTTTCTTCTTGTTTCCATTAAATACGAACAGACGACCGGTGCGTTTCGGATCGTGAGTGCCTCCGATACCGATATGGTCGCCAGGAATTTCCTTGTTGCCAGGCTCGCCGCGGGTAAACAGGTAAGCCGTGATCGGCCGCTTGTTGTTTTCCAACTCGTTCTTAAACCAGAACGAAACCGTGTAGTCCGCCGCGAGGTCTTCGACGTTGCCTTGCAGGTAAGACTCTTTCAGCTTGGCAAATTCGTTGTCCGAGAACGTCACCGAATTGACTGCTTTCCAATCCTGCGGCAATTGATCGAGCGGGACGTGCAAATCAGGCTTCAACGGATTGACCTGATCGAGATATGCCGGAGGCAGCGCGAGAGGAGCCTGCATTTGTTTCTGCTTCGATCCGTCGCCGGTTAGCTGCGAACGCAGGACATGCAGTTCTGTTGGGGGCGCCGTCAGTTTTTCATTCGCGGCCGCGCCATAAAGTGTTTCGCTGCTTTTGAAGATCCCGGCCATCGCGTAGTAATCGCGGGTCGGAATTGGATCGTGTTTGTGATCGTGGCAGCGGGCACAAGCAACGCTCAGCCCCATGACGGCCGTGCTAACCGTGTTGATTTGATCGTCGACGATATCCATCGGGAAATCTTTGTTCATGGCGGCGGCCGGCTTCGAGCCAATCGCCAGGAAGCCGGTCGCGACCAGCAATCGGTTTCGCTCCTCCGCAGATGCCGCCGACAACAAATCGCCGGCGATTTGTTCCGTCAAGAATCGATCGTAAGGGATGTCTCGATTGATGGCATCAATGACGTAATCGCGATAACGCCACGCATGCGGAAAGGTCGCATTGCGGGACAAGCCGTCGTTGCCGTTCGACTCGCCGTACCGTGCGACATCGAGCCAGTGCCTGCCCCAATGCTCGCCGAACTGAGGCCGAGAAAGCAAATCGTCCACCAGCGTTTCGGTGGCCTGCCGGCGATCCTTGGTCGCGGCTTGCACAAACGACTCGATCTCTTCCACCGATGGGGGCAGACCGATCAAGTCGTAATACAATCGTCGCACCAGCGTTCGCAGCTTGGCGTTGTTGGTTGGCTTCGCCCCGGCCAGTTCCATTTGGTGCAGCACAAACTGGTCAATCGGACCTTGCGGCCAATTCTTTCGTTCGACGCTGGGAGGTGCCGCTACATGTCGCGGATAGAACGACCAAAGCTCTTCCGGTTCCCAGCTCTCTCTGGGACCAGACTTGGTTGCCTTGGTCCTGGGATCCCAAGCACCTCGTTGGATCCACTGGGCAACCACGTTGATGTCGGCTTCCGACAGCGGTTTGTCAGGCGGCATCTCGAACGTTTCGTAGTGCAGGGCATCCAGCAGCAAGCTCTTCTCAGGCTCGCCAGGCACCACTGCGGGGCCAGACTCGCCCCCCTTCAAGATCCCGGCGCGGCTATCCAGCAGTAGCTTTCCGCCAATCTCTTTCGACTTCTCCGAATGGCACTCGTAACACTGGGCGACCAGGATCGGACGGACTTTCTGCTCGAAGTAGAGACGTTCCTGATTGGGAATCTGGTCCTGGCCCAAACTGATCGAGCTGATCGCTTGACCAATTAGCAAAGAAACCAAAATGAGAGGAATCCGGTGCGTCATGTCCGGGTCCTATGCAGGCGGGGTTGGAAAACAAGAGAAAGGAGGCGGGATAGCGCCGATTCTCGCCTTGAGACGGATGGCGTGCAATGTTTCTTTTCGATGACCACGCGATTTTTCTTGACAAATTGCCCTCCTGAATCGCTTTTTTAATTTCCAGGTGCTCCAGACCGAAATAATGGGTATACTAGGGAGATATTTCGTGACATCTTTTTTCCTTCCCATCCGCCATTTTCGCCCCTCCCATCGGCGACCCCCACCTGGCGGAAAACGCGTAGTGAGGTTGCTATGCGGCTGTCGAACTTCCTGTGCGTGAAGATCATTTCTCTCGTGCTGATGGCAGGAGGATTGGGCTTCATCACGCCCGAGAAGGAACTCATCGCGGCAGAACCAAAGCCGCCAACCCAACAAGAGTTGGCCTTCTTTGAAACGAAGATTCGCCCCCTGCTGGCAACGCATTGTATCGAGTGCCACGGCGAAGAGACCCAGGAGAACTCATTGCGGCTCGATACGCTGGCCGGCATCCTTGGCGGGGGTTCGTCCGGTGCTTCCGTCATTCCCCGCGATACCAAGCACAGCTTGCTGTTGGCCGCCGTTCGCCATGACAACGAGCAACTCAAAATGCCTCCTGACGAGAAGTTGTCGGACGCGGAGATCCAGTTCCTGGAGCAGTGGATCGAGAAAGGAGCGCCGCATCCTGATCAATTGGGAAACCATGACATCAAGCCACGACGTTCGGCAATCGATTGGAAAACCGCCAGGAACCACTGGGCATTTAAACCGATTCGACGGCCGCAGGTACCTGACTCGACCAGCGATCAAAGCCCGATCGATGCCTTCATCGATTCGGCCCGGAAGTCGCAAGGCCTGGTGCCCAATCAGCCTGCGGACAAACGAACGCTGATCCGCCGAGCCACCTTCGATCTGATCGGGCTCCCTCCGACACCGGAAGAGATTGAAGCCTTCCTGGCAGACGAATCGCCAACCGCGTTCGAGAAAGTAATCGATCGTTTGCTCGCCTCGAAGCACTACGGCGAGCGGTGGGGACGTCATTGGCTGGATGTGGTGCGGTATGCCGACAGCAACGGCCAAGACGAGAACCAGGTTTTCGTCGATGCCTGGCGATATCGTAACTACGTGATCGATTCGTTCAACCAAGACAAGCCGTTTGATCGATTCGTGATCGAGCAGATCGCCGGAGACTTGATTTCCGATGATCCGAAGTCTGAATGGACGCAGAGAGATTACGATCCGATCGTCGCGACCGGCTTCCTGGAACTGGGGCCCAAAGTGTTGGCCGAGAAGGATACCAACAAGCTCGAGATGGATATCATCGACGAGCAAATCAGCAGCTTCGGCGAGGCGTTTCTCGGCTTAACGATCGCCTGTGCCCGGTGCCACGACCACAAGTTCGATCCAATCTCGACTGCCGACTACTACGCATTGGCGGGGATCTTCAAAAGCACCCAATCGATGCAGGCACTAGCCCCGGCGAAATACAATGAGCAGATACTCGCCTCCGCCGAGGGTATCGAGCGTAAAGCCAAGCTGGACGAGTTAAAGAAAGCGAAACAGGCCGAGATCGACACGCTGGTCAAATCTGCGAATGAGCAGCTGAAGAATGCGGATGGCAAGCTGCCCTCGGATGCCGAGAACCACTACCCCGAGGAAACGCGTCAACAACTTACTCAACTTCGCCAAGAGGTCGCCGACCTAACGACGAAAGCTCCGGAACTGCCGACCGCCATGGCTGTCCAGGATGGCAAGGCGACGAATGTTCGGATCCATGTTCGAGGCAGTCATCTAATCTTGGGGGAACAAGTCAACCGCGGAATTCCAACCGTTTTGCAGGATGGCGATCCCTTGGTCATCGGCGATGCCGAGAGCGGTCGACTTCAAATGGCCCAATGGCTTGTTTCCCCCACGAACCCACTGACCGCCAGGGTTGCGGTCAATCGGGTTTGGCGGTGGCATTTCGGCACCGGTCTGGTTGCCTCGCCAAACAACTTTGGAAAGCTGGGAGCAAGCCCCACGCACCCAGAACTGCTCGATTGGTTGGCCGCCGAGTTCATGGCCAATGGTTGGTCGCTCAAGAAGTTGCATCGGCAAATCATGCTCAGCGATACCTATCGCTTAAGCAGTGCGACAAGCCAGGCCAATCAAGCGTTCGACCCTGAAAACCGCTGGTACTGGAAGACAAGCGTTCAGCGTCTGGATGCCGAATCGCTACGAGACTCGATTCTGTATGTCAGTGGCCAATTGGATGAGACGCCAGGGGAGTCGATGTTGACGCTCGAGAAATGGAAGCTCGTTTTCGATCACACCTCGAAAGATACGACCAACTACGATTCGCATCGCCGGTCGGTCTATCTGCCGGTCATTCGCAACAATCTGTACGACGTGTTCTCCCTGTTCGACTACGCAACCGCCGACACGCCGCTGGGTAATCGTCAAACATCGACCGTCGCACCTCAGGCACTCTTCACGATGAATAGCGACCTGTTCCTAAACTCGGCGGAAGCCTTGGCCCGACGGGTTTCCCAGGACGAACCAAACGATCAAGAGGCCCGAGTTCAAAGGGCCTACGAGCTAACCCTCGGCAGGCCACCGGAAGCGAGCGAGACGGCAAGATTCCTCGACACTGTCGCTCAATTCAAGACCGCACTGAAAAGCCGGCTGCCGGAAGATCAAGCGACCACTGGTGCCTGGACGGCGGCTTGCCAATGCCTGTTGGGTTCCAATGAATTTACCTACGTTCGATAGCTTCGTCGCCCGATAGAAACGATTCGATGAATGTTTTCCAACCATCACCGATGACAAGACGCTGCCTGCTGCAGAACTCCGCCGTTGGCTTTGGCTACTTGGCGCTGACGGCACTGCTTCAGGGTGAATCGAACCAGGCATACGGCGCGTTAAAGCCTCAGGTCGCTCATTTTCCGGCCCGTGCCAAACGCGTGATCTTTCTGTTCATGAAGGGAGGCCCTTCGCACGTCGATACATTCGACTACAAACCAAAGCTGCAGCAAGACGATGGCAAGCCGCTCCCCTTTGAGAAGCCGCGTGTTCAGTTTGCGGCCACCGGCAACCTGCTCGGATCTCCCTGGAAGTTTCGCCAATACGGCGAGAGCGGGAGCCATGTCAGTGAACTCTTTCCGCATGTCGCAAAGCACGTCGACGACATCTGCTTTTTGCATTCGGTCCACGGAACCAATCCGTCGCACGGCGGTGCCTTGCTGAAGTTGCATACCGGCAGCGACAACTTCATTCGTCCCAGCATGGGCGCGTGGATCAACTACGGTCTGGGCAGCGAGAACGACGACCTGCCTGGCTTCGTAACCATCTGCCCAACGTTCGCCCATGGTGGAGCCAAGAACTGGGGTTCGGCATTCTTGCCGGCCGAGTACCAGGGAATTCCCCTGGGAGTCGCCTCTCAGCCATCGACCAAGGCCGAAGTGAAATACATCGAGAACCCAAGATGGTCCTCCGACGTGCAGCGATTGCAACTCGACCTGATGAATTCGATGAATCGCGATCACCTGGGAGACAACGGCAACCAGTCTTCGCTGGAGGCGAGAATCCAAGCGTTTGAACTCGCCTATCGCATGCAATCGAAGATGCCTGAAGCACAAGATCTCTCTCAAGAGACAGCCGAGACGCTGGAAATGTACGGGCTCAACGACCAGGTAACGCAGGACTTCGGGCGACAATGCCTGCTGGCCAGGCGCTTCGCGGAACGGGGCGTTCGCTTCATCCAGGTCACCCACAGCAATACCAAAGTCCAGTGGGACCAGCATGGCGATTTGAAAGCAGGACATACCCAAAATGCAGCCGAGGTCGATCGGCCGATTGCCGCGCTGCTGGGCGATTTGAAACGACGCGGAATGCTAGACGATACGCTGATTCTTTGGGGTGGCGAATTCGGACGCACGCCTACCTGCCAAGGCAATGGCAGCAATGGCCGCGACCACAACCCAGAAGGCTTTACCATGTGGATGGCCGGGGGCGGGGTCAAGCCTGGGCATCACCATGGCGCCACCGACGAGTACGGCTATTACGCCCAAGAACACAAGATGCATATTCATGACCTCCATGCGACGTTGTTGCACCTGTTGGGTCTGGACCACGAGCGACTAACCTTCCGCCACGCTGGCCGCGACTTCCGTTTGACCGATGTGCACGGTCACGTTCACCGAGAAATCTTGGCCTGATTTCGCAAGACACATGTCCACGATTAAGATGATCTGATACCTCCCACCTTTTATGTGAGTACCTTCCCATGCCACTATTCCGTCTCCCCACGATGGTTCCGGCAATGCTCCTGGTTGCCTGGCAATTAACCTCCGGCGCCGCCCAGGCGAAAACGATTCATGTTCCAGGTGACTTTGCTTCGATCCAAGAAGCAATTGACGCCGCCGCCCCTGGCGATGAAGTTCTCGTACGGCCAGGGACGTACGCGCAGCGGCTTGTCATGGCTCCAGGTATCACCGTCAAGAGCGAAGGGGACGACACCCCAGGCGAGCGAGGACTGAAACGCGCCGCGGCAACCATCCTGGATGGATCGAAAGTCGCGGGAGCAGGCGTCGCGGTGATGATGGCGGAAGGATCGACCCTGGATGGGTTCACTATTCAAAACTTCGGCGTCTACGACGATGCGGCCTGGAACCATCACTACGAGACCCAGGGCAACGAACAATCTCACGAGCATATCGGCCAGAGCCCTGCCCCCGGCATTCAGATCCCAGACGTAACCTGCGAAGTTACAAACAACATCGTTCATCACATCGGAGATACCGGGATCGGACTGTTTGGCAGCCCCGGCAGCGTGGCGGTTCCCCACGTCTATCGAAACATCTGCTATCGCAACATGGGTGGCGGCATTGGGGCGATGAAGCAGTCACGTGCCCTGATCGAAGAGAATACCTGCTTCGAGAACTTCTACGCAGGGATCGGGCATTCACACGCCAGCCCTACGGTGCTGAACAACACGTGTTTCGATAACATTCGTGCCGGGATCGGGATCAGCGAAGGCTCTTGCCCGATCGTTCGCGGCAACGCCTGTTACAAGAACCGGCGCGCCGGAATTGGAACGCGCACCGGTTCAACGACCCGACCGATCATCGAAGGCAACAAATGTTACGCGAATGAAATGGCAGGCATCGGTACCGAAGAGGATGCCTCACCCACGATCCGCAACAACGAATGCTACCAGAACAAACTAGCAGGCATCGGAGTTCGCCACGCCGAGGCGACGATCATCGGAAACGATTGCCATCAAAACGGTGCCGCCGGGATCGGCCTCGACAACGCCGACGCATTCGTCTCTGAGAATTACTGCCATGAGAATCAAACCGCCGGCATCGGCCTGGCCGACAGCGACGAAGGCCATGCTCGGTTGGTTAAGAACCGCGTGATCGAGAACAAACTGGTCGCCGTCGGCATCAACCAAGGCTGGAACGCCGAATTGATCGAGAACGAACTCTCGCGCAGCGGTGGGTTACCTCCGATCATCAACATCTCGGCCGGTGCCAGCGCAACATTGACCGGCAATACCATTCGTGGCGGCGGTGTGGCGGGCGTTCGTACCGCAGGCAAAGTTCGAATCGATCGCTGCCAATTCGACGGAACCTCACTTCGCAAAGTCGGACCGCCCAACTTCGCGATCTGGGCTTTGCCAGAGAGCAGCGTTCAGGTCATGGAAAGCAAGTTCGACAACTGGCGACATGCGGTTTTCGCGACCGATTGCCAGGTGGCGATCGTCTCGAACAGCGTGAAACGATTCCACCAGTCGGCTTTCGTGATTCAAAATGCGAAAGCCAACGCGCCGATCATGAAAAACCAAGTGATCTCCTCGGAACCTGATGCGAAAGTCTTCACGCAGAAGGGAGACCAATCGCACAGCGTGATTGACCGAGACAACGAGATCAGCACGAAGTAGAGATCCTCAAGCAGTACTCGACTTTTCCGACCGCATACCCAGCAGCCTATCTAGATCAGACCGTATCGAGTCCGGTCATCGTTCCGGTGCTGCTGGCGAAGCGGTCGGTTTCGATTCCCATTCGCTGCAGCATGCTGACGTAAAGATTGGGCAGCGGGTAGTTGTTCTTCTTGTCAAAGGCCAGCAGCTGGCCATGTTTGAAACCGCCCCCTGCCAGGATCATCGGCATGTTGTGGTTGTCGTGGCTGTTGGCATCGCCCAGGTTGCTTCCGTACAGCACCATCGTGCGGTCTAACAAATCACGCTCGCCTTCCTGCACGCCCTTCAAGTCAGAAAGAAAACTGCTCAGTAGCTTCATTTGGGCGGTTTCGATGATCTTCAGCTGGCTTACCGATTTCTCACGCTGGCCATGATGCGTCAGGCTATGGTGCCCTTCGCTGACACCAGGCAGATTGACTTTGGGGTTGGTGTTTTCGTCGATCACCAGCGTGATGACGCGCGTCGAATCGGTTTGAAACGCAAGCCGCGCCATATTCAGCATCAGCCGGGTACGCGGAATCAGCTCGGAAGGGTCGTTGATGTCGACCGGCAATTCCGCATCGACGACCGGCTTCGGCTTGTTCTCCCAAGCCTCGGCTTTGACGAGACGCTCTTCCAACTCGCGAATGCTTTGCAGGTATTGATCCAACTTCTGGCGATCAGCTGAACCGACGCGACGTTCAAGCCGCTTTGCCCCAGCCCCAACCGCGTCGAGAATACTTCGCCCGTCACGCAGTTGATTGATTTGCCGCTTGATCTCTTCCGCATTGCCTTGCAAAAACATCCGGCGAAAGACTTCTGACGGCTTGTAGGAAGCAGGGATGCGCACACCAGACGCAGTCCACGAAAGCGTCGCGTTTTCGGAACCAACCCCAAGCGTCAGGTATGGGAAACGGGTTTCGATACCGATTCGTTCCGCCGCATATTGATCGAGCGAAATCGAATTCTTGAAACCGCCGGAAGCAGGATGCGGAGCGGCCGTCAGGAAGCTGATTTCGGCATGGTGCCCCCCATCGACCTCGGGATGCGAGACGCCGGAGAAGACGGTGAAGTCATTGCGATGTTCCTCGATCAACGAGAGGTACTCGCTGGATTGATAGTCACGCCCTTCCCCTTCTGGCCAGAAGTATTTCGGCATCATACCCATGTTCGAGCAGATGCAGATCATTCGATGCGGCATGGAATCAGCGCTGCTTTCACCGCCCCAAGCCAAGCCCGGATTGAGTGATTCCAGCAGCGGCAAGGTCAAACCAACGCCCATGCCCCGCAATATGGTTCTTCGCGTGAAAGTCGATCTGGCCATCGGTGCGGCTCCTACTTGGTTTGAAAGAGATCGCTTTGCACGATCGCGTGAATCATGCTGCGAAGTCCGTATTCACGTTTGCTTGCCTGGTCGAGAATCGATTCCACCGAATCTCGATCCGCAAATCCGATTCCGGCTCCGGTCGAATAGACGACAAGCTTTTCGACCAGGCTGCGCGCTAACTGCTTGCGTTGTCGCAACAAGATCTGGCGAAGTCCATCGATATCATCAAAGTGCGATCCGTCCGGAGCCTCGCCGCTGGCGTCGACCTGAAGGCCCAGCTTGTAATTGACGGGGTGCCCATAGCGATTCTTGTTATCTGACTTGTCGCCCACTTCCAGCGATCGGTATCGCTGGCGCCAGCCGCCGATCACGTCGAAGTTTTCCAACGCGAACCCAGGTGGATCCATTCGCCGATGGCAAACCGCGCACGACGCGTCGCTGCGATGCTTGTCGAGTTGCTCGCGAATGGTGGTTGCTCCGCGCAGATCCGGCTCGATCGCTGGCACATTGGCAGGCGGAAGTGGTACCGGTTGCCCGCAAATGCGATCCAGTACCCAAGCTCCCCGGACGACTGGCGACGTTGACGTTCCATTGGCGGTGACCTTCAAAATACTGGCCATCGTCAACAGACCGCCGCGAGGACTATCTTCGGGAACGGAAACCTTGCGGATGTCGACCCCTTCGACCCCAGCGATTCCATAGTGCCTGGCCAGCCGGCCGTTCACCATGATGAAGTCTGAATCGACCAGGTGATCGACGCTCAGATCGCTATCGAGCATCTCCCGGAAGTATGCATGCGTTTCCCGCAGCATCGAATCGAGCAGCAGCGGATCGCTTTCCGGGTAAAGTTTTTCGTCAGGCTGGGTGGCCGAGATGCGGCGCAGGTCGAGCCATTGCCCGCAAAAGTCTTCCACGAATCGCTGTGACTTCGGATCGCTTAACATCCGCTCGATCTGTTGATCCAGCACCTTTGGCTCAGAGAGTTTGCGCTGACGTGCCAGCCCATACAACTCTTCGTCTGGTGTCGACTTCCACAGAAAGTAAGAGAGCCGCGCGGCCAGGGCATACTGGTCTAACTTGCCTGGCTGCTCTTCCAGGAACAAAAACTCGGGGGCGCAAAGAATCGCCTGGTAACCAATTCGCATCGCTTCCTGGAAGCAGTGCCCTTGCTCTAGCTTCTCGAGAACGAGCGTTTCCATTGGAGCGATTTCTTCCAGCTCAGCCGGTCGTCGAAATGCACGCTCGGCAAACGACAGCAACAACCGCCGTGCATCGGCTGGGGGATTTTCAGAAACAACCTGGTTGAATTCAGTCCGGTTCCGCTTGGCCGGTACACGTTCGGCTCGATTGCCGACGCCACGGACCTCCATCGGGAGCGGCGGCTCGATCTTTCCACTCTCTGGCGTCCATTTCTCGATCGGCAGATCGGCAAACAACCGGTGGTAGCTTTCCGGTGGCCATGTCTTATGGATCGGTCCTTCGATCTCCAGCCACTCAACCGCCACGCCAGGCGCGGTGTATTCTTCGAGCGGTGTTTTCCCTTTGTTGCGATCGTCGAGTGTTTCAAACCAGATTTGAAGCTGATCGCCTTGCTTGAGGTAAGCCGTAAAGTCGTGGATCGTCGCTTGATCTTCGCTGGGTCCAATGTCGAAGGTCCCGAGATTCCGCTTGTTGGTCTGCTGAACGACCTGGAACGTCACGGCATGCGGCCGATCGGCTGGCAGTACTTTGCCCTTGTCCCACACGAATCCAAACGTCTTCATGCGAATTCGATAATTACCATCGGCCGGCGGATCGACCTTCGACCACGACCAGGGAGCTTGGGCCGTGTTGGGTTGCCGCAACAGTCCCACCGATTCGCCCACTGGTACGGCTTCTTCGAGCCTGTCGACAACTTGTTTCAAGCGACCGTTCTCTTTGGCAATCACATGCACGTCCAGCATTTTCGGCTGTGGCTGAAGATTGATTGCTTTCTCCAACGCCAACGCCGAAGCTTCGATGTAGCGTGACATTTGCACGTACGAAAGATCGAGCGCCGATCCGACCGTGTCGAAACCATGGGCAGAACCATCGGGCGGAAGCATTTCGCGAACTTCCAAGTGAGGCAACGCCAGCAGATCGCGGAGCGAGTTCTCGTATTGCACGCGATTCAATCGGCGGATTGGTCCCCGGCCAAATTTCTTCTGCCGCTCGATGTCGGCTTGCTTCAGAGATTGCGAGAGCGTTTGTAGAAGCGCATTCCGCTTCGCTGGTTCAACTGGCTCGGCGTCTTTTGGAGGCATTTCCCCTTTCTCGACGCGATCGTAAACCTGAACCCACTTCTGAAACGCTTTTTCGTCATTCAGATCCAGCGTGAGCTGATCGATCGAGAAATTGCCCTCGGCCGACTTTCCCTGATGGCAGTCATAACACGACTGCTCAACCGTCGCGCGAATATCCGCATCGGCTCCACAAACCGGCCAAGCAGCAAAGATCGAGATCATCGCTCCGAGTGTTCGGAGCAACCAGGGATGCATCATGTGGGGGTGGTTGGACGAAGGAAGGGGAGCAATCAGGCAGGGTGAGCATTCGCCAGCAGGAAAATGGCAAAAGCTACTTCTGTAGAATAACAGAAAAGAATTCGATCGTTACCCTGAAACCACGCCCTACCCCCATATTTGAGTAAGCTCGTCCAAAGACTCATTGAGCGGCGGGAATCTCGTTGACCGTGTAGTAAGCGTCGCGATGAAGCAACTCTTCTTTGTCTCGGCTGCGAAGTTTCGCCAGATCAAAACTGTAGACAAATCCTTCTTCCAACTTATCGACGTGAACCCTGGCCGAAAGTCCGTCGTCCACCAATTCGACCGATTTGACTTCGCAGGCATGCTGCGCGATTTCAGGGCCACCGTACGCACCGCGATAGGGATGCGTGAACGCTGAAATGGTGTAGCTGCCGGCAGCTTCGCCGGTCCCCTTTTCGACCGGCTTGGTGAACGTGACCAGAAAACCATCAGGCTCGATGGTAATGCGTTTGATCTCGAACGGCATTTTGCCGCTCCACTGGATTCGCTCCAACGCAAACGGCTTGATTCCCCGCACCGGCCAACCACGATTGGTCCCGCCGCAGATCAGGTTTCCTTCGGGAGAGAATTCGACATCCAGAATGCCAGTCGAGAGCCCTTCCCGAAATGGATAGCAAGCTCCTTGCCAGACGCCGTTGACCTCTTCCGTAGTAGCTCGCATGACGATCGACAGGGTGTAATCACCCAAGAACATCTGACCTTCGAATGGGCCAAACTTCCCCCCGGTTTTGTCGACCGCAAAATCGGTCACCGAGCGCCCCATGCGAATGTACGGGAAGATCACGGCGTAGGGGACGAGTTGCTTGATTCGTTTCTTCTCGTCTGCGATCAGCGTACCAGGCTCAGGGGCCAGCGGTGTTGGCCCCAGTTCCGAATTGAATTCATACCAATTGAAACTGGCAGGGTGGCCATGGAAACTCTGAAACGGAACCGCTTTCAAACTGCACGAACAGTTCCAGGGGCCCTGGCTTTCGACATAGAACAGCGCACCATGCTCATCCAGGCCAATCCCGCCGGGGCTTCTCAAACCGCTGGCGAACGCGGTCGATTTGCCGTCTGGCGAAACCTTCATGATGAAACCACGATTAAGCGCATTGGAATAATACGAGGCCGATAACCCCAGCGCGATGTACTGGTTCCCCTTCGCATCCAGTTCCGAACCGAAGGCATACTCGTGGTAGTTTTCGTAACCCCAGGCATCAGAAATCGTCTCGAATCGATCCGCTTTGCCATCTCCGTTGGTATCGCGAACGTAGGTCAACTCACAGCTTTGAGTTACCCGGAAACCGTCCCCTACCCACAACAGGCCGAAGATTTCGTCCAGCCCTGAAGCGAATAACTGATACTTGGGATTCGGCTTGGCGGCGTCGATGCCGCTGATCAGATAGATATCGCCATGCCGTGTACCCACCGCCATTCGACCATCGGGTAGTTGGGCGAACGCCCCCGCCTCGATGACCAAGTCCTTGGGGATGGGAAGATTGACGATCGGGTAATACTCCCGTTCCCGTTCTTCGGTTCCCCAGCGATCGCCGACATCTTCGGCAAACGTCACGCTCTCTGCAAAGCAAACGGCGACGGCCACAAGACAAGCAATGGTGATGGGTTTAGTGATTGATCGGTTCATAGATTAGCTCGAGTGTCGATTCACCCTGGGGAAGTTTGATGGGGAGCAGCAATTCGGTTTTGCCTCGTTGCTCGGCAATCGGCCGAATGATCGGCTTGCCGGCGGAAATCGTGAGTGCGAGATCGTTGGTACGGAATTTCTTTTCCGATTCGATCTGAACATCGCCGCTGAGAGCCCGGAACCAGAGCGTCTGTGGCTGGGGCGAATCGAACTTCAATGTCCTTTTGAGCTGCGGCCTGTCCTCCACTTCCACGGCGTAACTGCGGTCCTCGATCTTGACCGAGCCGCTACGGTACATCAGTGTCGGGATCGAGGCGTCGTCCATGTAATAGCCGCGGAACTGATAGCCCAGATTCTTGGGATAAAGCGGATCAGGATTAACGGGCGTCTCTTTGCTGGTGGTCGGCATTCGCGGCCATGGCATGTTGTCGTCGGCCAGCCGCATGAACGAAACATCCTGGTCCAATTGGATCGCTCTCGCAGCCGGATGGAAGTCGCCCGCTCCCTGGCCGCCCCAATTGACATTGATGAAATCCCCTTGCCAAATGGCTGACAACGTTCCGGTTTGGGCGTTGAACGCGTAGTTGATCTTTTCGGGAAACCCGACCGCAATCCCACGGAAGCCGGCTACGCGACTGCGTCCGCGATAGGTTTTCGCCTGATCGTCCGCGGTAATCATGGTTTTCTCTTGGCGAATGCCGGAAGGATCAGGGGCCGACCTGCCTAGCGAAAGGAAGTACCAAATCGCTTGAATCTGCGCGTCGGTATCACCATTGAGAATCGTCTTATGAGCCGCCACTCCGTTAGGCCATGCACTGGGCATCACCGTTCGCGGGCGATAGGCCCCTGGGTTGCGTAGATAGTGGTTGAACCAATCGTATTGCAGACGCTGCGTCGTGGTAATGATGTCGAGGCCTTTATTCACCGGGGCAGCTTTCCCGTTGAAGTTGTGGCAGGTCACACAGCTCAGCCCCTTGTCCCCCAGCAGTTCCCGGCCAGCGGCGCGGTACTGCTTCTCTCGTTCTCGATCGCTGTTGATTTCTTCAACTAGTTTGCTTCCGTCCTGTTCAATCTTTTCTGGCGAGTCGAGCCGTGCGAGCAGGTCAGGCAGAAAGGCAAGATTCTGTTTGCCATATTGCGGCATGCGTGTCTCCATGTAAGGACGGACGCTCTCGCCATCGAACAGCACTTTCCTCAGCCAGATCGGCTGCAGTTTGCCACCCACGCCGGTCAAGGGAGGCGGAATACGACCATCATCCCCCAGGTTCTTTTCGCTGGAGTGGAAGTAGGGATCGTAGTTCTGGTGCACGCCGCCGAAGTCGTCCCGCTTATGACAAGCGATGCAATTGAACGCGGTCATCGTTTTCGCCAGAACTACCTGATCAGTATCAGCCACCTTCCGCTCTTTGAGCGAAACAGCGACTGCCGCCTGTTGGGCCTCGTTCAGGTGGAATTGTGGGCTGTTACTGCTCGCCTTCGACAGACACCCGCGGGTCAGATCCGCTTGATCCAGCGAGAGGACTGGGTTGGCAGGCGACATTCCCTCCATCGCATGACAAGCAACACAGTTGAGTTCCTGGAAGTACTGCTTCCCTTTGGCTGCGAGCGATTTATCAGGAACGATTGCCGCCTTGGTTTGTTGCGATTCACGGGTCAGGTACTGAGCAATCGCCTGGGCTTCGTCACGGGTCAGCTTCATGTCAGGCATTCGCCCGGAGCTGCGAACATGTAGCGGCTGAAAGAGAAATTCGCTCAACGACCGGGCACTATACTTCTCGGGCACATGCCCCAACGATATCGCCGGAGGCTGAAAGCGGTCGCGTTGGAAGTATTCGTCATCGTCTTCGTCGGCGTAACGAGGATCTCGTGTTGGACCAGCTTCCAGTTGTTCTTGCGGACCATGGCAAGCCACGCAGCCGACCGAATGAAAGAGCATGCGCCCTTTGTCGATTTCCTGCTTGGCAAATGGTTGGCTGGTGAAATCGTTTTTCGATTGCTCGATGAGAAAATGAGTCAGGCCTTCGGCGATTTCTTTCCGCTCTGTTGGCCGCGAAGCGAGCATATCAGGCATTGTGGTGCCAGGCTGAACCGCGTGAGGCGATTCCAGAAACCGCTGAAGGTAGCCAGGCGTAATCCGAGCCCCGACATCTTCCAAGCTGGGAGCCGTCTTGGGCGGAAGCATCTCCGGTGCACTGCCGCCGTGACATGCCGTACATCGAAGTTCCGATCGCAGCAGGTCGCCCGCTTGGGCTTGATTCAACGGATGCTTGCCAAATAGCGAGGGGTCAGGAGCCTGGGCCGCTGCCTGGTGCGTTATCAAATAGGACAAGACCAGACATACTAACCTGCCAACGACGCCTAATATCGATGCGCGCCGCGAGAATAAATCAAACCGAAGAGATAGCCTCATCTATGTCCCTACTTCAGATCCGGCCTTGCACCGGAACTTGATGCCAACACCTGGGATCGTCGTTTCTATTCATTCGACTGCCATTCGACCATGGCAAATCCAAAGCCGAATTCCTGCATATCGCTACATGGTGATTGCCGTAACACACAATCCCGCTGGGCGAGTCCGACATGTCTTTCCATCGGGTGCGAACCCAGACCTGACGACGAGATTGGCCATCCAATTGCAAGGACGCTGGCCGATGATTGATCGGAATAGGCAGGATTCTGGCAATTATCATGGTGAAACAACCCGCAAAAACGCCGGCGAGGATCGATTGCCGAACTTTCACCACCTAAAGTATAAACAGCCAGAATTACGTATCCTGGACAAAAACAGACGCATTTCGGCCAAACGCCATGAATCGCCCCCGACGTCGAGTCGCCATCAATCTTGACCTGGAATTGCCTTACAAACGCCACGCGGCCCTGTTCGCAGGGACTCAGCAGTATGCGCGCGAGAAAGGATGGGAGTCGATCATCGATGAATTCGTTGCCGAGAACCTGCCTGAGCGCTCCACCAAGAACCTGCCCTACGATGGCGTGATCGCGCGGGTCAATGACAAGCTGTATCGTCGGGCAACGGCGCTTGGTTTACCGGTCGTTAATGTCTGGTACAGTTCTCCGATTCGAGCCAAGATGCCTGGCGTTTTCCCCGACTTCGCGGCAAGTGGGAGAATGAAGGCCGAGCACCTTCTGGCACGCGGCTTCCGAAGATTTGCAAGTATCTATCGCGGAGACCGAGCGCGAAGACTGGAGTCAAATGCTTTCCGAGCCACCGTCGAAGCGGCCGGCTTTCGTTGTGTGGAGACGAAGATCCCGTTGCACATGACGCAAAACCATTCGACCTGGCTTAGGTCACAAAAGGTCATCGACACCACCATGAATGATTGGCAGCCTCCCATCGGCATTTCAGCCAACGACGAAAGCGTGGGGCGGATGATTTTACAGATGTGTGGAAAACGCCAATGGCGAGTCCCTCAGGATGTCGCTGTCGTCGCGGGCTGGAACGAAGAAGTCCTCTGCAACGACCCCCAGCCATCGCTTACCAGCACGGAACTCGGCTTCGAGCAAATCGGCTATGCGGCGGCACGCATGCTCGACAAGTTAATCGACCAAAACGATACATTGAAAAGACAATCTGGCCCGGCGGCCCCTCCCCTGAAGCTAATCCCGCCCCAAGGAATCATTGTCCGCGAATCGACCGACTTCTACGCCGTGGAAGATACGGTGGTTGCCGCAGCCCTGCAGTTTATTGCTCAGCATAGCCACACCAACATCGATCCTGACGACGTGGCCAGAGCCATTGCGATCGAACCACGAACGCTCCGGCGAAGATTCAACAAAGAATTGGGCAGGCCGATTGTTCGTGAGATTTGCCGAGTTCGCATCGAACGCGCCAAACGCGAACTGGTCCAAAGCAATCGTTCGCTCGATGCAATCGCCCACGACGTCGGCTTCGGGACCGGCCGTCAGCTGCGTGACGTGTTTTGTCGAGAACTAGGCATCACGCCACGCGAGTATCGAAAGCAACGACAACTCGATTTTCACTCGACGCTCGAATAGCGGAGCAATCTACGCGAACACGCCATCGCTTACAGGCAATATGTCACAGGCGACGTTGCTTTCGGAATTCCGTGGGAGTTACTCCTAGTTCGCGTTTGAACAATTCGTACATCCTCATCGGCGAACCAAAACCTGCATCGCGGGCAATGATCTTTAACGAGCGATCGGTCTGAACGAGTTCTCGTTTGGCTCGCTCGAGTCTGACTTTTCGGATGGTCGCGGCAACCGGTTGATCGAGAACCTTCCGAAATCGATTCTGCAGCGTTCGTGTTTCGACGCTTAACGCCCGTGCCACATCATCTTGACCAATCCGACCGTGGCAGTTCATGGCAATAAACGAAAGTGCCGCCGAGACCAGTTCATCTTCGACCACCAGAAAGTCGGTTGATTCGCGAACGACGAGTCCTACGGGAGGCAGATACAGGGGTTCGGACGGCGTGTTCTTCTTATCCATCAACCGATGCAAGACCTTCGCTGCCTCGTATCCGATTCGATCGTAGCCAAATTCCAAACTGGTGATCGAAGGGCGAGGACGAACGCAAAGAGTCTCCTCGTTGCGTCCTGCGATGATCGCAACATCTTCAGGAACACGCCAGCCGCGTTCTCGACATTTTTGCACGACCAGTCGCCCCAAATTGTCTCCCCCGACGAAGACTCCAATCGGCAAGGACCATTTATCCATCCAGTCCCCAATCGCCTTTTGGCAACGCTGCCATTGTGCCAACGTTTTCGAGTAAGCCAAAGGAATCCAAGCAACTTCGCACTTATGCCCTAATGACCGAAGCATTTCGAGAAAAGATTCCATCTCCAGCTGATCTGCCGTATCCCCCCGACAACCCAACGCCGCAAAACTTCGCAGCCCGCGCGATATGAGATGATCGGCCCGCATCCTACCGGCTGCGTGATAATCGGCCAGGACACAAGGAAGTTCGTCGCGACTTGGCGAGCTACTCCAAACATTGACCAACGGCACATCGAGTTGCAGACAGCGTTGCGCCAGCGTACTCGACGCACGGGCAATTATTCCATCGTAAGGCATCGGATCGCCCGGTTCTGTCGGCAACGAATCGTGGGCGTATTCATCGATGACCGCTTCCCAGCCTTGCTCGTCGATGTACTTCTGCGTCCCGGCATATACGCCCGAATGCCGTTTGTATGGCCAGTCGAGATCCAACACGAGGGCAATTCGACGCGTCTTGCGGTTCATTTCATCCATCCCAAAAACAATGCATTTTTTCCTAAAACCAATGGCTCATGAAATTACATTATGACATGAAAGATCTAGGTTTCGACCTTTTCTTTCCGCCCTTCCCACCCTCCAGCCATGCAGCTATGCCAATTTATTCCAGTTTAAACACTTGCACGCCCGGCGACTCCGATCTGAGCGGAAGCTGGTGATGCTGTATTCGTGAGGCCATGAAGCATCATCACACGGCTCTTCGGCATCCACTTGTCGGAAATGTCGGCGGCCGCCGATCAGGATGACTCAACTAGATCGGAAGCCACCACGTTTGCGCGACTTTGCTGCAGACAGCTTTCGATTCCTTCCTCTGCCAATTCAATGAGATTGACAATGTCCAAACAGCACTCCTGGTTACCACTTTCCACCGCGCTGATCCTGATCCTGTCAGCTGTCGGATGCAGCAGTTCGACGGAGATTCCGACCGGGGCGGTTTCAGGAACGATTACCGTGAATGGCTCGCCTGTTGAAGGTGTTATCGTGACATTTGTGCCGGACGCTGCCGTTCGACCATCGACGGGCGTGACCGACACGCGCGGAAATTACCAGGCAGAATTTGTCTCGACACAATCTGGTGTCGCCTTGGGACCTTGCGTTGTGCAGTTCGCCCTTTATCCCGGCAAATCGGAAAAGAATTGCTTGCCAGCGAAATTCAACACCAAAGCGGCTGACAACCCAGATTTACATCTGAACGTTACCGAGGAAGGTCTCGCGTTTGACTACGATATTGTTTACGACGGCGTGATTCCAACAAAGTAATTTCCGATTCTCGACAGGACCTGGCAACGATGAACGCCAACTCATTGCACGCGATTTTGCGTCTGAGAAATATGTCGTTTGCCTATCCTCATATTAATCCTGCAAACCTGGAATCCTCTCTCCATCTTTTATTCGCGCGGATATCGCCAATCATGAAACACTTCATCCCGCTGGGCCTGCTGCTCGCAACCTTCAGTTTGACCTGCCTGACTTCATCGAATGTCTTCGCCCAATCGATGCCGCGCGAAAACGTCGTGGAGGTGCCTGCCATTGGCGAAGGCCTCTGCGTTAGCAACGTCTTTCAAACCAATATGGTGATCCAACGCGATAAGCCGATCCACATTTGGGGCTGGGCCAACCCCGGCGAGAAAGTTACCGTCTCATTCGGCGGCAACGAGGCCACCGCGGAGGCGACCAAGGATCGCAAATGGGAAGTCACCCTTCCTCCGCTACCTGCGAATCACTCTCCGCAGAAGTTGACCATTCAAGGATCGGACGAGACATTGACTCTCGAAAACATCCTGATCGGCGATGTTTGGGTGCTGGGTGGCCAGAGCAATATGGAGTTTCCGCTCGAGCGAGTCGAAAATGGCGAGTTGGAAATAGTCTCGGCCGATTTTCCTGAGCTTCGCATCCTGACGGTTCCTGTCGGAATCGGACCGGAGCCGAAGCCTGCGTTCGCCAGATTGTACGAGTGGAGCGATTGGTCGAAGCGTCATTTCCATAAAGGTAATTGGGACCTCTGCACACCGGAGTCGGTTCGTGAACTTTCAGCGATCGGCTACGTCTTTGCCCGACGAGTGCATAAGGCGAGCGGCGTACCGATCGGCGTCATCGATGCTTCACGAGGTGGAACGACCGTCGAAACGTGGACGCCGCTTCCCGTCCTGCGATCGATGAATAGCGACACGACCAAAGCCAAACTGGCAGAGTCTGATGAGAAAGTTGCCCAGTGGGATGCCCAGGCCGACCTGGACAACCGTATTCAGAAGCACAAAGACCTGATCGCGCGGCTGGAGAAGGAAGGTAAGCCAATTCCTGACAATCAAAAAGAGGCTCCTAGCGATCTTCGGCCCGGACCGATCGGCGATCCTAACTACCCTGGCAACTGTTACGCCGGGATGATCGCTCCGTTGGAAGGTCTTTCGGTCAAAGGAGCCATCTTCCACCAGGGTTTTAACAATGCGTTCCAGGGTTCTGTGGGGGCTCGAATGTATGCGGATATCTTCCCCGAAATGATCAAAGCCTGGCGGGGTGCTTTCAAAGATCCTGAAATGCCGTTCGGCATCCTTTCCCTCTGCACAGACGGCTACCCTCAGACTCGCGACGACTACTGCGAGAAGATGCTCAACGTCGGCATCGAGATCCGAGCGTCCCAGTACAAGACGTTTCTCGACCTTTACAATACGGGCGACAAACAGATCGGCTTCGTCAGCACCTACGATCTCCGTCGACGCTGGTATCATCCTCAGCTCAAAATCCCTGCTGGCGAACGAATCGCGCGGTGGGCATTGGCAACGCAGTATGGTTTCGACGGCAAACTGCGCTGGAAACCGCCGATGTTGATCGAGATGGCCAAAACGGACGGAGCCCTCGTGCTTACCATGGATACCGATGTGGGCGATCCAGGAGATGGAGCGATCGAAGGTTTCGCCATCGCAGGCGAAGATGGTCGCTTCCATCCAGCGATTGTTGCCTACGGCGAGCGGGGCAAAGACGATCGGGGACGCATCCAGTACGATCGCCGACAACTTGTTCTCACTAGTCCAATGGTGCCCCACCCCGTTCACTACCGATATGCCTGGGGACGCAACCCAATGGGCAACCTTCAGGCTGGCGGTAACTCGGATGTCCCCTTCGCCACTCAGCGGAGCGACGATTGGGATGACTATGAAGTACCAAAGGGAGTTCTTGGCAATGACATCGAACTGCCTCTTTCGCGCGGTGATCGAGGGAAGATCTTGCAGGCACTGCGAGAACAAGACAAGCAACGTCGCTTGCAAGAAGCTCAACTGCTGATCGAAGAACTCTCTAATTAAGCTCCTATCGATCCTTCCAGGCAAAAACAGAAAAGGGTGCATGAGTTTCGACAAATGCATCCTTTTTTTGAACAAGTACGGAGGACATTGATTTGAGGAGCGAGTTGATGCGATAACTATCGCAATCGCCCGAGACCTGGCTCTTGCTGGAGGAAACTTGGACCAGCGAAAGTAGACAAACGACAAAAGATTCTCAAAACCATCGGATTGTTTTTTCCGCCGCTTGCGGTTTCACTAGATCTTGCAGGGCTGCCTTCGATCTCGTGGAATGGGTGCATGGTAAATTCGCTGATTCATAAAGATCCCTCCGAACAAACGCAATTAATCTCTGCGGCCTGGTGGATCATGGCGGCATGTCTTCTGTTAGGCGTGGCATTGGCCGTCTCGATTGCGGTGATGATCTCGTGGCCGCTCGGGTTCGTGTCGCTTCGATCTTTAATCGACGGCTTGCCAACGATGAAGTTCAATACGGCCCTGGGACTAGGCTGCCTGGCAATGGCCAGCCTTCTCCAGATCCGAGACTACCTGACGCAATCCTCGGTAAAACGGCTACCAGAGATGATAGCGACGTTTGTCCTCTGTCTTGGGGTGGTAAGCCTGATCGAATCTATCGGCGGGTTTCAGATTGGGATCGACACGTTGGTTAGCGCTGATTCCCGATCGATTGCCGAAGGTAAGCCTCCTGGCCTGATGTCGGCCGGAACCGCACTCGGCCTGCTTGCCCTTTCCTCGGGCTTTCTGCTGTTGGAAACTCGCGCCCGCTCGGCAGGTAGAATTCTGTTGGGAATTGCCGGCTTGCTGGGATCGGCCGGGGTTGTGCTTTACCTGATTCGCGCAACTGGGCTACGCGGCGAAACGATCTTCTCGACCACGGCGATCCATACCGCCATTTTGTTAACCATGATTGCCATGGCCAATTTGCTTGCCATGGCAGCCCAAAACATCGCAAGCAGTGCGGATGCCTGTAAGCTGGTAGTCAAAGAATTAAGCCGATCGCGGAGGATCTCAATCATCCTGACGGCGATTTTCCTGGTTGGCATTCTGGTCACTTCTGCCGTTGTATTTGATTCGCAACTGAATATCGATCGGATCAATCGCTCTCGCTTTGACTCCCTATCCAAATTGTCCGTCGAAGAAATCGATCGCCGAATCAACCGGATTGTGTACGGCTTGCGTGGCGTTCGAGGACTCTATCTTGCCAGCGAGAAAGTAACACGCGATGAATTCGCGAACTTTGTCAACTCGCGCGATTTGAATTCTGAATTCCCCGGCGCAATCGGCATTGGCGTGATCCAGCGTGTTCCCCGTAAAGACCTCGAACAATTCATCGCTCGAGAACAGGCGGACGACGCCCCTGATTTTTCGGTTACCGGCAAATCGACAGCGCCCGATTTGTACGTGATCAAATACATCTACCCCCTGCCCCGAAACCTCCCTGCGTGGGGATACGACATCGGTTCGGAAGCAACGCGTCGAGAAGCTGCCGAAAAAGCGATCCGGACCGGAAAACCGCAGATTACAGGAAGAATCGAACTCCTACAGGAAGCACAAAAGACGACTGGGTTTCTGTATATGTTGCCGATTTATCGAACAGGTTCTCCTCCTGATACCCCCGAAGAGCGCGAGCAAAACCTGATTGGCCTGGCATACGCTCCGATTGTCTTGAATGAAATGCTTAATGGCGTCGAGCATCTGAATCAAGAGTCGCTGGGAATTGAAATCATGGATGTCGACCAGCCGGACGACAAGGTCTTGCTGTACAGTTCCCTTGACCAAAACTCTAACTCAACCGAAACGGAATCCCCGTCTACGAAGCGGCAAAGTAAGTACACGGCAACCTCCCTGATTGTTGCCGGAGGACGAACTTGGTCCGTTCAAACCAACAGTAGTCCTCAATTCGAGGCCCGGATTGATCGGGTTACGCCGTCATTGATCGGAGTCGGTGGTACGCTTCTCTCCTTGCTTCTGGTCTCGATCGTTTGGTCGATGGGCCGCAACGAAGCGGTAACCCATAGCTTGTTTCAAGAGATTCAAGTCAGTGAAGCACTTGCCAAGGTCGCCCAGTCCAAAGCCGAGGAAGCAAGCCGAGCGAAGAGTGAGTTCCTGGCAAACATGAGTCACGAAATCCGAACGCCGATGAATGCGATCATCGGCTTGACGGAATCGGTCCTTCGCACCGACCTGACTCCAGACCAGCGTGATTACCTGCAAACCGTTTCCGACGCATCGAGTTCGTTGCTGACGATCATCAATGATTTATTGGATTTCTCGCGTATCGAGGCAGGCAAGCTTCGACTGCATGAAACCGACTTTCAACCACGCGATGTAATCGCGAACGTGCTGAAACCACTTTCGCAAAAGGCCGCGAAACGGAACCTGGATATCGTTTACCAAGTCAACCCCGAAGTGCCGCAGGTCGTTCGCGGCGACGCCGGGCGTATCCGGCAAATCCTGGTCAACCTGGTCGGCAATGCGATTAAATTCACTCCCAGCGGCCAGGTCGACGTCTCGTGCCGATTGGTCGACTCTCCCAAGGCAGGGGAGAATCAGCTCATGCTTGAATTCTCGGTCAACGACACTGGGGTGGGCATTGCTCAAGACAAACTGGAAGTCATCTTCGATGTCTTCGAGCAAGCCGATAACTCCATGACCCGACGATACGGGGGAACTGGCTTAGGGCTAACCATTTCTTCCAGCCTGGCCCAACTGCTTGGTGGCGAAATTACCGTCACCAGCGAACCAGGGGTCGGCAGTACGTTTCGATTCTCGGTCTTGGTCCACACCAGCGATAGCCCGGCCGATACCGACTGGGAGGCCCAAGTCCAGCAGCTTCGCGGTAAACGCGTGCTGATCGTTGACGATAACAAGATCAATCGCCAAACGATGGTAGACATCGTCGAATCAGAAGGCCTTGTGGCCAGCTCCGCAAGCAGTGCCAGCGAAGCCTGGCAGCAGCTTCGAGCAGCATGCACCAATCAACATCCGTTCGATGTGGTCGTTACCGATATGAAAATGCCCGACGCGGACGGATTAGATTTTGTTGAACAAATCCGGAAAGAGCCCGAATTGTATGGAGACCCAATCGCAATTCTTGCATCATCTGGTGATCTCGATTCGGCCGAACGTCAACAATCGCTCCGGATCTGCGCGCGGGTGATGAAACCTGCTCGGCCGTCGGAAGTGATGGAAGCAATCTTACGCGGAATCGGCCTGTTTGGCGGCCCAGACTACCAACGTCCACGGGGCAGCAACATGGCAGACGAATCGACGACTCGCCAACCTCGGAACATCCTGCTGGCAGAAGATAGCCGACCGAATCAAAAAGTGGCCGTGTCGATGCTAAGTCGGTTCGGGCATAAGATCACGATTGCGGAGAATGGCCTGGAAGCATTGCGGCTGCTTGAGGAGCAAACGTTCGATGTCGTGCTGATGGACGTTCAGATGCCCGAAATGGACGGGTTGACGGCAACCAAGGCAATTCGCAAATCGGAACGAATCTCGGGCAAACATCTCCCCATCGTGGCCACGACCGCCCACGCGCTACCTTTGGATCAAGCGCGGTGCCTGGAAGCAGGTGTTGACAGCTACGTGGCCAAGCCTCTTTCGATCACCGAACTGCACGCCGCGATTGATCACGCCCTATTGGTCTCCCGGGCAGGATCGAAGAAAGTGGCTCAAAGCTCAAGCTCGATCTCGCCGAGACAACCGAGCACTCCGAATGAACCTCTAGCCATTCCCTGGGATGCCATTCTGGACCGGCTTGGCGGGGACAAGCATGCACTCTTGGAGATCGTTCAGGCATATCTCCCGGAAATGAAACAAAGCCTGAAACGTATTCAAAGGTCGCTCGAAATCGACGATAACCATGAGCTCGGCCTGGCTTCTCATCGCTTAAAGAGCGCCCTGAGGTTCTTCCATCAAAACGACGCGGGCTCGATCGCCCAGCAGCTAGAACAACTCGCTGACGAGAACGCGTTGGACGATTGTCCCTTTCTGATAGCAACTCTTGCCGAGAATCTTGAAAAAATATTTCCCATTCTCGAAAACTTCTGCGACGAAACAGGATCGAACACGCACGATCAAGCCGCTCGCGAATAACGCGGCGTTCCGGCCCCGTCAGGCCAAACGAATGGGGATGATCGAAACCACATCGGCTCGAGTCGATCTCACTGCAAGTTGGAGACCGCTCCTGCTTTCGAACCAACTTGAACCTGGGATGGTCAACGGCTTTTTTCATAGCGGCAGCACGTTATAACTGAGCAAACGAATGCGGTTCGCCATGGTTCCGAACCGGTCGTCTGGCCAGTCCCCTGGCATTCGCAATCGTTTCGGAGAAACTGGTTGCTTGCACATCGATCGATCCCGAGCACCTCTATCGAACAACCTCGAGAAGCAAATCATGAAGCACGACGTGCGTTACCTGACCTGTTTTCTTCTGTCGGTCGTTTTGATTGCCAGTGGCTGCGGCCGGCGCCGCCAAATGCCTACCATCGGGCCTCCTTCCGTAACGGTGGCACCGGCAATCAAGCGGCAGGTACTCGACTTCGATGAATACACCGGGCATGTCGACTCGATCGCATCGGTAGACGTTTATGCCAAAGTTTCCGGTTACTTGCAGGAAGTCGCCTTTCAAGACGGTGATATGGTCAAGGCCGGCGAACTGCTCTACCTGATCGACAAACGTACTTACGAAGCCGAATACAACCAGGCCTTATCCCAGGTCAAGCTTTACGAAGCCAAAGCCACGTTGGCGGACGCGACGCTGGCCCGAAACAAGAAGCTGGTCGGCAATGGCGCCGTGAGCCAGGAACTCTACGACGAAAGCGTCGCAGCCGCTAACGAAGCTCAAGCTCAAATCGCCACTGCCCAGGCCCAAGTCGCCGCCACAAAGGTCAATCTCGATTATTGCACCATCACGGCGGCCATCACCGGCCACATCGACCGCACCTATGTCACCAAAGGCAACTTGATTCAAAGCGGGGTTGGTACGCCAACTTTGCTGACCACGATCGTTTCGGTCGATCCGATGTATGCCTATTTTGACGTCGATGAAATCGCCCTGTTGCGTTATCTCGAAGAGCACCCAACCGTTTCCGACACTCAAGGAGATAATTCGCTCCGCGAGCGAAAGATCCCGGTCCAGCTGACTTTGGCTGATGGTACCATCTATCCGAAGTTAGGAATCGTCGACTTTGGTTCCAACCAGGTAAATCCAGGGACCGGCACGATCACCGTTCGTGCTGTTGTTCCCAACAAGCTTGGCAGCTTACGGCCTGGACTTTTTACCCGAGTCAAAGTTGCCTCGGGTAAGCCTTACGACGCCATCCTTGTTCCTGAAACAGCCATCGGCGCCGACCAAAGCGAACGTTACGTGTACGTAATGGATGAAAAGGGAGACGCCCAGCGGCGAAACGTCGAACTGGGAACCAAGCATGGCAAGTTGCAAGTAGTCACAAGCGGCGTCCAGGAAGGCGACCAGGTCATCGTGAACGGAATCCTGCAAGTTCGACCAGGCAAGCCAGTCCTGGCCGAAAAAACGACCATGCCTGAGCCCCCTGGGATTGACCCCGAGTTCTTGCGTTCCGCCAAAAGCGAGACGATGACAAACGGCGAGGAAAAGCCGCCTGCTGAAACGACACCCAAGCCACAACCAGTCGATCGACCGTCCGGTTCCTGAGCATTCGCTAGCGTATCCCCGCTTCAAGCCAACCTATACCGATCAACAACGAAGGATAGCATCGTGCTGGCTCGCTTCTTTATCGATCGTCCCATCTTTGCCTGGGTGATCTCGATTGTCATCGTGTTGGCTGGCATCCTGTGCTCTTGGCTTCTGCCGATCGCCCAGTACCCGGAAATCGCACCGCCGACCGTCTCGGTTACCTGTCAGTATCCTGGAGCGAGCGCCGACGTCGTTGCCGAAACGGTGGCCGCTCCGATCGAGCAGCAAGTGGTGGGCGTCGAAAACATGATTTACATGTCGTCGCAATCGGCCAGTGATGGAAGCTACACATTGACTGTCACGTTTGCCCTGGGAACCAATTTGGACATGGCCCAAGTGCTGGTCCAAAACCGGGTCTCCCAAGCCACACCACTATTGCCGGAAGTTGTCCGGCAAACGGGCGTAACCACCAAGAAGAAGTCTCCCAACATTCTGTTAGCGGTGAATCTCTACTCGGAAGACGACCCCGAGACCGGCAAGCCGATCTACGACAACTTGTTTCTTAGCAACTTCGCCACGATTCAGATCCACGATCAGATTGCCCGCCTGGAAGGGGTCGGAGACGTCAGCATCTTAGGTCAACAAGACTACAGCATGCGGGTTTGGCTGAATCCCGATGCTCTGGCTTCGCGGGACATCACCGCCGGAGATGTCGTCAGAGCCCTCCAGGAACAAAACATTCAGGTTGCTGCCGGGCAAATCGGTCAACCGCCGGTGCCACCTGGTCAACAGATGCAGCTCACCATGACGACCTTGGGCCGGCTGAAAACTCCAGAGCAGTTCGCAGACATCGTGGTCAAGACAGGACAATCGGGGCAGATCACCTACATCCGCGATATCGGCCGCGTCGAGCTGGGCGCCAAAAACCAGAATACGGTCTGCCGACTCGATTCGAAGCCGTCGGCTGCGTTGGGCGTCTTTCAGTTGCCTGGCACCAATGCTTTGGATGTCGGCGATCGCGTCAAACGCAAGATGAAAGAACTGAAGACGAAGAATACGTTTCCTCAAGGCCTGGAATACGAGATCGCTTACGACACGACACCTTTCATCGAGCAATCCGTGGAAGAAGTCTTCAAGACACTGCGCGACGCGGTCATTCTGGTTGCAATCGTCGTGCTTTTCTTCCTGCAAGACTGGAAAGCCGTGATGCTGCCGATGATCGATGTGGGCGTTTCGCTGGTCGGTACGTTTGCGATCCTCTACGTCATGGGTTTCACGCTGAATAACCTGACGCTATTCGGCCTGGTGCTGGCCATCGGTATTGTGGTCGACGATGCGATCGTGGTGCTGGAAAACATCGAGCGTTGGATCGCGATGGGTTACTCTGTCCGCGAAGCGACCATCAACGCCATGGACGAAATCACCGGACCCATCATTGCTATCACCCTGGTCTTGAGCAGCGTATTTATTCCGAGTGCGTTTCTCGGCGGCGTTACCGGCGAGTTCTTTCGACAGTTCGCACTGACCATCGCGGCTTCGATGTTGATTTCGGCATTGAACGCGATGACGATGACTCCGGCTCGCGCCGCTTCGATCTTCAAAGATCCGAAACCAGGCGAAGATCACACCAAGCATCGCGAGGCGCTTCCCTGGTGGGGAATCGCTATCCTCGGTGGGCTGCTAACGGCATGGCTGGGTGGGAAGTTTTTGGCTGACGAGGCCGCGGTTTTCGCAGACCATGCCTTTCTCCTTAAGGCGATCTGCTTTGTACCGGGCGCTATGGTGGGTTACATGCTTTCCCACATCGTGAATGAGTTTCTGGCGGCTATTTTCGGCGTATTCAATCGATGCTTTGATTGGGTGACTGACCATTACGGCCGATTCATCGCATCCCTGCTGCGGATTAGCGCTGTCGCATTGATCGTTTACGTAGGCCTGATCGGCCTGACCGGCTATGGATTTACTACCGTGCCAGGTGGATTCATTCCGACCCAGGACCAGGGCTACCTGATCTTCGACGTACAGCTTCCCGACTCCGCTTCTCTGGAACGCACAGACAAGGTGATGCGAGAAATCGAAAAAATTGCCTTGGAAACAGATGGCGTCAATCACATTGTCGAAGTCACCGGCCAGTCATTCGTTCAAAATGCCATCAGCTCGAACCTGGGAGGCGGATTCTTGGTGCTTGAGCCATTTTCCAAGCGAGAATCGGTGAAAGAACGAGCCCAGTACATTGCCTTGGAATTGCGAAAGAAATTTGCCCACCTTCAGGAGGCACGCATTTCGGTATTTCAAGCTCCTCCGATCAACGGCCTGGGAAATGCCGGCGGTTTCAAGCTCATGGTCGAAGATCAAGGCAGCAATGGCTACGCGGCTCTTCAAGCCCAAGCAGACCGACTGGCTTCAATTGCCTTAGATCAACCGGGGATCGTGGTCGCCTACAGCAGTTTCCGGGCCAGCACTCCTCAGTTGTTTATCGATATCGATCGAGAAAAATGCAAATCGATGGGTGTCGAGCTCAGTTCCGTATTCGATGCGCTGCAAGTCTTTAGCGGCGGTAAATACGTCAACGACTTCAATCGTTTCAACCGAACGTGGCAGGTCAATGTTCAGGCCGAGTCGCGGTTCCGTGCGAACGCCGATTCCGTCAAGCAATTCAAAGTGAAAAGCCGAACCGGCCTGATGGTTCCTCTCGGAACCCTCTGCACGATCGAAGACAGTGTCGGCCCGATGTTTATCAATCGCTATAACAACTACCCTGCCGCCGCAATCAACGGGGTAAACGTGCCGATTATCAGTAGCTCCGAAGTGCTCGACATGATGAATACCTTGGCGAAAGAAGAGTTACCGCCATCGATGAACGCCGAGTGGACCGAAATCTCTTTCCTTCAGGAGGAAGCCAATCAATACGCGACATTGCGTGACGTGCTGCAAAACCCCATCTCGGCCCTGATTGGCGCCGTTGTCCTGGTCTATCTCATCCTGGCGGCGCAGTACGAAAGCTGGGAACTGCCGGTAACGATCATCCTGGTCGTGCCAATGTGTGTTCTCGCGGCCCTCGCCGGGATTGTCATCGCCCAGCTGGATTTGAACATCTTCGTGCAGATTGGGTTTGTCGTGTTAGTCGGGCTGGCGTGTAAGAATGCCATTCTTGTGGTCGAGTTCGCCAAAGACCTGATGGAGAAAGAAGGTAAGCCGCTGCTGGAAGCCACCGTCGAAGCCGCCATTACCCGGCTTCGTCCCATCGTGATGACCAGCTTTGCGTTTGTGCTGGGTGTCGCCCCGCTGCTATGGGCTCATGGGGCTGGTGCTGAAATGCGGTATGCACTCGGGGTGGCTGTTTTCAGCGGCATGCTCGGTGTGACTGGCTTCGGGTTGATCTTCACACCGGTCTTCTATTACTCGGTCATGAAGGTTTTGCAGAAGGAAGGGCTCTCGCCGATTCATCCGCTAGAACCCAAACCAGAAGCCGACTCACCAGGTGATTCCTCAAACGACTAGCGATCGAGGCGGTCTTCTTCGGAAACCAACTTCACTTCCGGCATCGGGGGCGATTGATTCGGCGTGTAAGCTTCTCGCAGAATCGCGCGCGTCAATTGAGCGAGCACGATTACGTCGCTCCCCTCGAAAGCAGATTGGCTTGGCTTATCGAGACACTCGATCCGAACCCGGTTGATCCCTTGCGTCAACGCAATCTGCGTTGAGATCGTCTGGTGCCCGGCGGTAGCCAGCGCTGGACTGGTCGCTTGTTCCGTCGACACACGGAAGTGCCGCTTGTTGGTCAAAACGATACTTCGGCCAGGGGCAATGTCGAATGAGAAGTCGTAGGTGGCCTGACGTGGTGCCCAGATTCTGAATTCCATCGGATGCTCACCCAGCCAACAGCAAACCTCGCGTCCGCCATACTTCACGCGATCAGCCGGTTCGAGCCAGAGTACCTGAGGCTTTTGGGGATCGATTCTCGAAACATTCAGAGGCCACTCTTCCAAGGGCTCTACGAATGGAGGAACTGAAGGCATAAAGAGGAACATCTCGGGATCGGAAAAGTTCACGTCCGGAGACTTCGTCTGCTCCTCCGTCAACTTCGCGTACTGAAGAGGATAAGCGACGCAGGCAAATCGCCGATCAGCATGCCCTGTCAGTTTCGGCAAAAAGAATCGCTTCGAGGGCTTAATCAACGCCAATTGATCACGAACATCACGCGCCCCGGTCATCGGCGATTCTCCTTGGCGATCCACCAGGTCCGAACCGTAATAACGGAACTTACGGAGACGATACGGCACGCAAACGAGCGCCAGCAGGAGACAGACGCCTACGAAAGCCTTCTTTTCGTATCCACTACCAGATAGCAGCCAATAGAGCCCGGCAACTTGAAACACAGTGACCAGCGGGAATGCATACTTGCAGAGTTTTAGCAGATTCCACGTATGGCCTACCTCTCCGGTCCAGGGATCGAGGGCAACCAGGCTGTAGTAGATCGCCAGGCCGCCGAAGGTTCCCAGTGCCACGGCCAAAGGCATCAAACGTCTCGGTTGACGAAAGAACCGCAAGAGTCCGGCTGCCAGGCAGATGCTCGCTCCAATCGTCGCAGGGATATAAAACCATTGAATACTAGCCGAGCGAGGCCGCATTCCCATGGCGAATGTCCAATAATGGGCAAACGTCCAATCGTGATGATAGCCAACCCCATTAAGCTCCAAGGTTTTGAAGATACTGTGGATCGTTCGCGCCAGTTCGATGTGGGCGCAGATCAGCAAAGCCCCGACCGTAATCAGAAAGAACTGGCCGAATGCCGGCAAATGTCCCTGCCGCCGAGCCTTGGCGGTTGCAACGGCCACGTATCCCAGGCAACCGAATGTCAGCACCGGAGCAAGTTCGCTGTAGCTCGACAGCACCGAGGCGACCGACAACGCGAATACCAATGCCGAGCCCCAGTGCCAATGGCTGCGAGTATAAAGGCGTGAGGTAATCGCCAACGTGAAGCAAAACCCCGACGTCCCATAAAGCTGACACAGAAAGCTGCTGTCGGCTGCGAACGTGAGAGGATTGACCGCCAACAAGCAGCCGATTGCCCCTAAACAGGCGTACTTCACCGGAATCCGGAACATCCAACGGGCCAGCACATAGATGGCACTCGCATTGAGCAGTGCCCCCCAATAC
Organism: bacterium; assembly: GCA_016124445.1. Taxonomy (GTDB): domain Bacteria; phylum Planctomycetota; class Planctomycetia; order Pirellulales; family Pirellulaceae; genus Bremerella. Next base: position 233,132 of record WGNR01000010.1, on the reverse strand, counting down.
AGCGGCGCCGGGTAAATCTCGAACCCGGTCAACGGAAAGATCGCTTGAATCAAGCTGAGAAAATAGAGCGATCCAGTATGGAACCAATTCGAGGTCAAGATAATGGACGGATGATACAGGACATGATCTGTTTCGAGCCCAAAGTCGCTAGTGATCGCATGCTCTTGAAGCATTTCCGACATGGCGATGTAGTCGGGGCCATCGTTGTAGGTAAGGTATCCCTGAACGTAAATGATCGTGCCCATACAAAGTGTCGAGAGCGCCATCAGCAAAACGTACAGACGCAAAAGACGTTGCCACCTGGCACCTCGAAACACCCAATCTATTCTTCCGCTGAAATAGACCGCCCCGCACAACAGCAAAACGACACCCAGCAAAACAAATCGCGCCGATAAGGCAGGTAGGCCAAGATAAGAGCTGGCAGCGGTAATCAACATCCACAAGGTGGTGCCTAGAAATGCCGAAACCAGCATGTTTTCGACCCGCAGGCTTCGTAGCCAGTCCACCTTGGCCAGCGCGACGATCAACCGACCGGTCACAAACGTTCCCGTCGCAATGAAAAGGATCACGCCCAAGAGGGGCAAAAAAGCACTCATTGCCGATCCAAAATTCTTTGAAAGATCTATCGTTCGTTGCGCCATCTGGCAAAAAGGCAACCAGCACAACAGGATAGGGTCCGTTGGAGACTGGTTGCGCCGAGGAATTTTTTACCCTAGTTCTTTTGGTGAAGGCAATGTCAATTCGCCCCAGACCTGGGCATTTGCAAACCACTCTCAATTGTCGCTAGATCGTTTATGCGTGTCGCTAAAACGAGGATAAAAGGATCGAATTCGCCAATTTGCACATTGGGCGATCATCTCCAATTCAACTATAATGAAGTGCTTTGAATTCCCCCGCCTTTTTGCTCCGGCCACCATGATTTCACGTCTCACGCTTCTTCTGGTCCTTGTTCCGCTCGCAGCCGCTGGAGCGGAAGATATCGACTTCGCCCATCAGATTGTCCCCTTGCTGAAGCAACAGTGCGGCAAGTGCCACACCGGCAATCAGAAAGAGGGAGGGTTTTCGCTCAATTCGCGCGAGAGCTTGCTGAAAGGGGGCGAATCGGGCATCGCGATCGTGGCCGGTAAGCCTGACCAAGGAGAGCTTCTCACCCGGGTCACCACCGACGACGAATTTACCCGCATGCCGCCGGAAGGTAAACGACTCTCAGCCGACGAGGTCCAACTCCTCAAACGCTGGATCGCGTCAGGAGTGTCCTGGGAACCAGGATTTACCTTCGGCGATCCTATCTACGAACCGCCACTCAAGCCGCGGCGTCCGGAACTACCGCCAGTGGTCGACGGTCGAACCAATCCGATCGATCGAATCCTCGACGCCCAGATGAAAGAGCAGAATCAACCACTGTTGCCCCCCCTAAGCGACGAAACATTCTTGCGGCGTGCTTACCTCGATTTGATTGGCCTCCTGCCGACACCCGAGGAGCGTGCCAAGTTTCTGGCGGATAAATCGCCCGACAAACGGGCTCGCTTGGTTCGCTCGCTGCTGGATCGCGATACCGAATATGCCGAACATTGGCTGACCTTCTGGAATGATCTGCTGCGAAACGACTACGCCGGCACCGGGTTCATCACCGGTGGGCGAAAGCAAATCTCCAAATGGCTGTACGATGCCCTCGTTACCAACAAGCCGTACGATCAATTCGTGCAAGAGTTGATCTCTCCGCCAACGCCTGAGAGTGCCGGATTCGCGGCCGGTATCAAGTGGCGAGGTGAAGTCAGCGCTGGCCAAACCGTCGAAATTCAGTTTGCCCAGAACATGGGGCAATCGTTTTTAGGTATCAACCTGAAATGTGCCTCGTGCCACGATAGCTTCATCGATCGTTGGAAGCTGAAGGATTCGTACGGCCTGGCAGCCGTCTATGCGGAGCGATCTCTCGAACTGCATCGCTGCGACAAGCCAACCGGCGAAACGGCCGAGGCAGCCTGGCTATTCCCGGAGCTTGGCCAGATCGATCCTGCCGCCTCTCAGTCGGAGCGACTCAAGCAGTTGGCCATGCTCATGACCCATCGCGAAAACGGTCGATTCACGCGAACAATCGTCAATCGGCTGTGGCATCGCATGATGGGACATGGCATCGTTCATCCAACCGATGCGATGCAAACACCTCCCTGGAATGCTGACCTGCTCGACTTTCTGGCCGAACACCTCGTCGACAACGGATACGACCTGAAGAAAACCCTGGAGCTGATCGCCACTTCCGAGGCTTACCAAAGCCGCGCCGAACGGGTAACCGAAGCGACCGATGACGACGGCTACCAATACGCCGGTCCCCGTTCCAAACGGATGACGGCCGAGCAGTTCGTCGACTGCGTCTGGCAAGTCACCTCGACTGCCCCAGGCAAGTTTGACGCCCCTGTCACGCGTGGCAAGCCCCTTCCTGGCGCGGCCAACTCGATCGACGTTCATGCCAAGTGGATTTGGAATCGATCCGATGCCGGCAACGCACCCTCTGGCGAAAAGATCACCTTTCGTAAGACTTGGGAACTTGACGAACCTACTGACGGCGCTTTCGTAGTAATTACGTGTGACAACGGCTACACCCTTTATGTCAATGGCCGCAAATTGAAATCAGGCGACAACTGGATGCAGGCTGATCTGGTCGCCCTGCCCACACTAAAGAAAGGTGCCAACGAATTGCTGGTTGTTGCCGACAATGGCGGCAGCGGCCCTAACCCCGCAGGGTTATTCCTGGAAGCTCGTATCCCAGGCAAAGATGGCCCAAAGGCTTGGCTCGCTTCGGACGAAACCTGGGAATGGAGCAAATCGCTGCCGAACAAATCGGGCAAGTTCGCCAAACCTCCCAAAGATTGGCAACCTGCCGCGATCGTTGATAACCAAGAGGTCTGGATGAGCCGCCTGAGGCCGGAACTGGCCCAACGGCTTTCGCAGGGAACCGTCGGATCGCAGATGATGGTCCGGGCAGCGCTGCTGAAAAGTGATTTCCTGATGCGTTCGCTTGGTCGTCCCAACCGCGATCAAGTCGTTACGGTTCGTCCGCTGGAACTGACGACGTTGGAAGCGATCGATCTTTCCAACGGCGAAACTTTGGCCAACTTACTTCATCGGGGAGCGGTACAATTAAAACAGCGCTCGTTTGAATCGCCAGAAGCACTGGTTACTTGGCTTTACGAATTCACTTTAAGCCGCGACCCTTCCAATGACGAGCTAAAAACGCTTTCTGACTCGCTGGGGGAAGAGATGCCTGTCGAATCAATCGAAGACGTGCTGTGGGCCGTTTTCATGTTGCCTGAATTTCAACTCGTACATTAAAGCCTGAGAACTTTTCCCAGGAGTTTATCGATGGATCATCCTCAAATACGACGACAATTTCTCCAGCAGTTGGCCGCCGCATCGACCGCGACGATGATGGCCGGTGCGCCGCGTGCCCTTTCGGCCGCCGAAGGGGAAGCCGTCGAGCATCCCGCCGCCAAAGCCGATTCCTGCATCCTGCTGTGGATGGGTGGCGGCATGGCCGCTCCTGATACGTTCGATCCCAAGAAGTACGTCCCTTTTAAAGTGGGTACACCGGTTGCGGACGTCGAAAGTACGTTCCCTTCCATCGATACAAACGTCGACAACATCAAGATCTCGAAAGGCCTGGAAAACATCGCTCAGGTCATGGATCGCGCCACACTGATTCGCTCGCACTATCAGCCAGACCTGGGAAGCATCCTGCACTCGCGGCATCAATACCACTGGCATACCGGCTACGTGCCGCCACAAACGGTCGCTTGCCCGCACATCGGTGCCTGGATGGCCAAGGTCCTCGGCCCGCTCAATCCGGTCATGCCGGCGTTCATCAACATTGGGCAGCGGCTAGAAGGTGTCGGCGAACAGGAAGAACTAAAGGCATTCACCACCGCTGGTTTCTTCGGCAGTGAATTCGGCCCGATGAATCTTCCTTACCCGGAACAAGCGGCCCAGTCGGTTCGCCCGCCTGAGGGGATGAAGTCCGAGCGGTTCGCCAATCGCGACAAGCTATTTCGTAAGCTAATCGATCAATCGCCGCAGCGAGACTTCCTGGGCGACTTCCAGCGTGAATCGCAACTTCGTTCGATGGACAATGCCTATCGCCTGCTCAGCGCGAAAGAACGCGAGGCCTTCGATATCTCGCTGGAGCCGAAAGAGTCGTACGACAAGTACAACACGTCCCGTTTCGGCCGCGGTTGTCTCTTGGCCCGTCGCCTGGTGGAAAATGGGGCACGCTTCGTCGAAGTGACAACCGAGTACGTCCCGTTCCTGCACTGGGACACGCATGCCAACGGCTTCACGACGCTCGAGCGGATGAAAAAGGAAGTCGATCTGCCGATCGCCCAGTTGGTCCGCGACTTGGAAAGCCGCGGGCTGCTCGATCGAACGCTGGTCATCCTGGCCAGCGAATTCAGTCGCGACATGATCATCGAAGGCAAACCGGGCTCGAATGCTCGTGATCAGGCCACCGAGAAAGTCGAAGTGTTCAAGGAACTGAAGCACTACGGTCAGCATCGTCACTTCACTGGTGGATCAAGCGTCGTGATGTGGGGCGGTGGTGTCAAGAAGGGTCACCTGCACGGCAAGACGGCCGAACAGCGGCCCTTTGTCGGCATCGAAGATCCGGTCTCCGTCACCGATCTTCACGCGACGATCTTTACGGCGATGGGGATCAGCCCGAAAACAGTCTTCGAGATCGAACGCCGACCTTTTTATGCCACCACCGATGGCAAAGGAAAAGCGGTCAACAAGATCTTCGCCTAGCTTTGGTGGGACTTTGCAAACTGAAAAACTAGCGCACGAAAAAAGCGGCCTGATCAAAACGATCAGGCCGCTTTCTTTTGTTCAAGATGAAGCCGTCAGAGAACTAGTTCAAGATCTTCTTCAGGTCTTCGATCACGGCAGCAGCCTTCAGATCTTTGGCCGAAGCAGCGGCGTAGTTAGCTTTGACTTCGCCACCCTTGGCCAGAATGACGGTCACTTCAGCCTTCGGGTTGATCCCGTAGTCGGCCGGACCGTTCTCGAATTCGTTTGGCAGCACGAACGGAACATTGGTCACCTTGGCGGTGGTAGCCAACTTTTCGGCAGCGGCCTTGGCATCAGCCTTGTCGTCGGCCAGGTAGTTGACGAAGGTGCGAAGCTGCTTGTCTTCGTTGGCGGCGATGGCCTTATCCAGCTTCTGGATCAGGTCGACCACCTGTTCGCCACCGCTGCGGGTGAAGATGATCACCTGGGGTCGACCACCGTTCTTGCAACGGTAGCAGAGGTTCTTACCAACCTTGACGCCATCTTCTTCGGCACCGGCCAACTTGGTCACGTAGAACGCGCCGATCATTTCGCCGGTTTGCAATCCGCTCTTGGTTTCTTCGGCCATGGCCATCGAGGAACCGGCCACAAGCGCGACGGCTGTCAAAATCATCGTAAACAGCTTCATTGAGAGTCTCCTGGGTCTTATCGAGTGGGAATCGAAGGGAGGTAAACGGAAGGGCCAGACGCCTGGTTGGGACGTCTTGGTTGACTTAGGAACGGTGCCTGAGTCAAACTCAAGTATCCGTAATCCGCTACCAGACTACAAGTCTTGGAAATGATTATCCTAAGTACCCGCAGTTTCTGTTATGCTGCTAACAAACCCCGAAAAACCTCCAATGTTCTCCTGCCATGGGGCCCAACCCAGATGACCCCGACTCGCCTGATTCCCTCAATTCTCGCTATTTTTTGGGCTTTGGTGCCCCTCGCTAGCTTTGCCGCCCCGATCGAGCTGGCCCGGTACCGCTCTCCGGTCGACCTGGTTCTCGCGGTCGACGGCCAGTGGCTGGCCACCGCCAATCAGACGTCTAATTCGATCAGCCTGATCGAGCTTTCCTCCGGCAAGGTCCTCGACGAGCAATCTTGCGGAAAGCACCCCACAACGGTCGTTCGTTGCCTGGACGGGCGACACATCTTGGTCAGCTGTGCGCATAGTGGGACGGTTGAGCTTTTTGAAATCGAGCGACAGAATCTGAAACTCAAGCGAACCATCGACACGGGCTTTGAACCAACCGGCCTGGCAGTATCACCAAACGGAAAGACGGCCTACGTCGGCTTGGTCGCCAGTGGTGAAGTGGCCGAGCTCGATTTGAACGAAGGAAACATCATTCGCAAGATTTCGGTCGGAGCATGGCCCCGTTACCTGGCCATGTCTCCAAACGGATCAACACTGGCAGTTGCCTGCAGCGGAGAAAGCAAGATTTATGTTGTTGATCTGGCGAAAGGGGAAGTTGCCTACGCCGAAAAGCTATCGGGCGGAATCAACATTGGGCATATGCAATGTTCGGCCGACGGCAAACATGTCTACTTTCCCTGGATGATCTACCGCAGCAATCCGATCACCCAGCCCAACATTCGCCGCGGCTGGGTCTTGGGAAGTCGGATTGGTCGGGTCAGCCTGACGGGCCCCGAGTACCGCGAAGCGATCACGCTCGACGTATCGGGGACCGCCGTTGCCGATCCTCACGGACTGGCCATTAGCGGCAATCAAAAGCGATTGGTCGTTGCGGCTTCAGGTTCGCACGAACTGTTGGTCTACCGACTTAACGATATCCCTTGGGAAGGCGTTGGCGGACCAGGCGACTTCATCGACTCTCGGTTGATGATCGAGAAGGATCGCTTCGGCCGTATCGATCTGGGCGGCCGCCCCATGGGCCTGGTGATTGCCGGTGATAACAAGACAGCCTATGTCGCCAACTATCTGAAAGACGTCGTTCAGGTCGTCGATATTGAATCACGTAAGCTGCTTCGCGAGATTCCGTTGGCCGCCACGCAACCGATCACGCAAATCCGGCAAGGCGAAATGTTGTTTTACGACGGTCAGCGCAGCTTGGATCAGTGGTACAGCTGCCACTCGTGCCATTACAACGGCGGGGTCAACTCAAAAGCAATGGATACCTGGAACGATGGTTCCGCGCTGACGATGAAGACCGTGCTGCCGCTGGATCACGTTGACAAGACCGGCCCGTGGACCTGGCATGGCTGGCAGGCCGATCTGCACGATGCGATGCACAAATCGTTTACCTCAACGATGCAAGGCCGCGAGGTCAATGAAGAAGAGAAGGATGCGATCCTGGCTTACCTGAGCACCAACCGGCTGCCACCCAATCCATTTCGCGATGCCCATGGCTCGCTAAATGAAGCCGCCCAGCGAGGCAAGAAAGTGTTTCAAAGCGAAACGGCCGCGTGTGCCAGCTGCCACAGTGGCAAATACTTTACCGACGGAGGCATCCACGATATCGGCTTAGGTTCGGACGAAGATGAATATGACGGCTTCAACACGCCGACGCTCATCGGTCTCTACCGCAAGGTGCGATTTCTCCATGACGGGCGAGCCAAGACGCTCGCAGAAGTGCTGACCGAATACCATTCGCCAGAGAAAGTCTCTGGCACGCGGGCACTCAAGGAAGAAGAAGTGAGCGACCTGATCGAGTATCTGAAGTCGCTTTAGTTGCAAGTGCAACAAGTGCCCTCGCCAGGAATCGAACCTGGTCTTCGAGCTTCGCAAGCTCGCGTGCTCGTCCAGCACACTCCAAGGACAAAGGAAGTGACTCGACCTGGAATTGAACCAGGACCTGGACCTTCGGAGGGTCCCATGCGATCCGCTACACTATCAAGTCAAAAACAATGGGCAAGTCATTCAAGGGGTGACAGAGGAGATTCGAACTCCTTCTTCCTGCTTCACAGGCAGGCGTGCTTACCAGATACACTTCAGTCACCATGATAAAAGTAGTGGGTCCGGGAGTCGCACCCGACGGTCCAGGCTTATGAGGCCCGGATGAACACTCGTTCACCCACGATAATAAAAAGTGGCCAAGGGGAGACTTGCACTCCCACGCCCGGTGGACACGACGTTCTAAGCGTCGCGCGTCTTCTAATTCCGCCACTTGGCCATAACAGTGGCCCGTATGGGAGTCGAACCCATGTCGCGAGAATGAGGGTCTCGCATCCTAACCACTAAACGAACGGGCCTGGTTTTATCAACGCACCAGTCGTGCTTCGATTTCTTCCGTGCTGTCCTCGAATTCTGATAACTTTCTCATTCGATAAATCTCTAACTTCTCGTCCTCGTACACCGATGGCAGGCTCAGCTGCACGTAATTCTGAATTCGTTTTCGCATCGCCACCTTGCCATTCCGAGGAATATTCCTTGGAACGATCAACCAGGCGACACCTCTCGTTTTCAGCAACGTCCGAATGTCTTCAATTGCCGCCAGCCGACTCGCTCGCGTCAGCATGTTGAGCACATGATTGCAAATGACCGTGTCGAAATGGCCTTCCGGTATTTGCTGCCGATAGTACGGATCAAACGCATTCCAGCCAAAGTGATCGGCATCGAATCCAAAGCCGCAGCCATAGTCGAGCACACGCCCGTGCGCGCCGCCTAAGCGCACCAACCAATCGGCGCCAAAGCTGACCGTGTTGCGTTTGACGGCACCACCCAGTTCTTTGATGAAACGGTAACCTCGTTTTACTTTCAGCTTCGCCATGCGACTTACCTCAATCCATTTCGTCCAAGTGGGCCGTGAAGGAATCGAACCTCTCGTCGCCACCCCGCTTTTTTATGACGTCTGGTTTACAGGCAGCCGCGGGGAACACAACCCAAAGTGATTCAGTAGCACGCGAGGGATTCGAACCCCCATCCACTTGGTTTTGAACCAAGTCGCTCTGCCTTATTGGCGCAGCGTGCCATAAGCGTTCCCGACCGGACTCGAACCGGCGATCTCTTGCGTGACAAGCAAGCGAGCACTCCACTGCTCCACGAGAACTTTTTATGCGCGATGACTCGCGAAACGCTTTGTTTAACCTTTTAGGCAGGTTCACGGATTCGCCATCGCAGTCGTCCTGGAGGGACTCGAACCCCCGATCTACTCTTTGTAAGAGAGTTGCCGTCGCCGCTGGGCTACAGGACGAATGTGATTTGCTGTAAGCACGCCCCCAAGGATTTGAACCCTGACCTGGCTGGGTTGGAACCAGCAATGCTACCGTTACACCAGAGACGTATTGCTTTCAAAGCTGCGAGAGTTGGAATCGAACCAACGGCCTCCTGGTTCAGAGCCAGGCGATACTACCAACAGCATCTGTCTCGCATTGTTGTCGAAAAGAGACCCCAGCAATCAGGCCGGGTTCACCTGAAAGCTGTGATAACTTTTCGACGGAGGAGTGCTCTGCGGGAGTCGAACCCGCCTCGCCAGGTTGGAAGCCTGGCACCTTTGCCGCTCGGCCAAGAGCACCTGTTTTTCCAGCGGAAGGTGAGGGAGTCGAACCCGTCAAGGCGTTTGTCACGCTCGACCGCTTTCGAGGCGGCTGCCATCGCCAGTTGGCTTGACCTTCCATCCAAGCTCCGGTGGAAGGAATCGAACCTTCACTCGTCGACTTAACAGGCCGCCGCCTTACCGTTTGGCCACACCGGAATGAATTAGTCAGGATGACTGGATTTGAACCAGTGATCTCATGCTCCCGAAGCATGCGGATTAAACCAAGCTTTCCCACACCCTGAATCGATAGAGCGCCCAGTGGGAGTCGAACCCACACTTCCGCCATGGCAAGGCAGTAGGCTGCCGCTACATCATGGGCGCTGTCTGAATCGTTTCAATTTTCAAAGAACATGCAGAGCACCAGGAGGGATTCGAACCCTCGTTGCCGCGTTACGAAGGCGGAGTCTTAGCCGCTAGACAACCGGTGCATCTCTTTTTGTTTCGGTACAGGCACAAAAAAAGCCTGGCGTCGCTGCTGACGCCAGGCTTGAAATAAGCCGGGGAGTATTCCCAAGGTCAACAGCGCAGAACGGTAGCCGGATAACCAAGCACGCCTGGCGATCGCGTCTCATTCTGGATGTGGTCTCGATTCATGTCGTTTAAATGCAACATCGAAGGCTACTGGCTTTCGCTGAAAATGACTGGGAATTCAAATGTCTGAAGGTTTAGACGAGCAACTTGTCAGATGGTTCGCCGGAAACGCGATTTTTCTGAAAAGAAATCGGCTGCCTCGAATCGCAAATCAGTTCGAAGACTCGGTCTTGGGAGTAAAACGAAACAACGTGATCGTTTGGTAAGGACTCTTTTCCCCCACCTCGGCCAGACAACCAACCTGTCCGCCGCCTACCGGTGCCAGGCACGAATAAGCGGAAGGGCCTTTGAAAAGCGCCTTTTGCCACGGCCAACTCTCGTTGTCGTCAGAACTGGCCAGCACCGTCAGGTTTTGCCGCTTGGATGGATCACGCGGACTGGAAAACAGCAACATGCCAGGCTTGCCCGCCGACGGCCACGCATAACGGATCATGCTTGCCTGGCAGACCGGCGAGACCAACTCGCGAGCATCGGTGATCTCGGACCAGGTCGTGCCGCCATCCTTGCTGATCGATTGGGCTCGGCATCCTTGACCACGATAGCTACGCATATCGATCAGCAGGTCGCCATGTTCACCGATCTCGACCACCTGGCATTCATTCATGTTGGGGCGGATCGAACCGCCGATTTGCCAGGTCTTGCCATGATCGTCGCTGAAGATCACGTGCGAACCGAAACCGTATCCACGCTTATCAACAGAAGGATCGATCGGGTAGCTATGATCGCACGGAATCACCAATCGTCCCTTATGTGGTCCATGCTGCAGTTGAATCCCGACGCCAGGGCCCGTGGCGTACCAACCCCACTCTGGGTTCTTGGCCGATTTGGTAATGTCGACCGGATCGGTCCAGGTTTGGCCGTTGTCGTCGCTATGACAAACCCAAACGGTTCGCGTCGACTTGGCTTTGTTCAACTTGATTGCCGATTCGTGGTCTTCTCCCAGGTTGTGGGTTAGCAGAAGGTGAATCCGACCGGTTGTTTGATCAACGACCGGACAAGGATTGCCGCAGGTGTTGTCCTGATCTTTCCAGACCACGACCTGGTCCCCCCAGGTTTTGCCCTGATCAGTCGAACGTTTCATGACCAAGTCGATGGCACCTGTGTCGCTGCTTGACTTTCGACGTCCTTCACAAAATGCAAGCAAACTGCCGTCGGCGGCTTGGATCACCGCGGGAATTCGATAAGTGTTGTAACCATCGACACCACTTTTCCATACTTCGACCGCGTCAGGCTCGGCGGCGAAAGAAACAGGCGAAGCGAAGGAAAACGTCAAGCAAACAACAAGCAGCAGAAACCAGCGCATTAAAAAAACCTCAGGCAGGACAGGAAGGCGGGGGGCAAATCAGGGCCCTATGGCAAACAGACCCGATTGGGCTAAGTCTAGGGGCCAGGAGAACAGAATTCAACAAGTCAGGGGGTTCCCAACGTCAAATGTCGTGCCTAATTGTCCATCTCAGGTCGATCGAGGGGCGAGTAAGTGCCTATCTAGAAGCTACGTCCAACTTGACTTGTCGATGAATCGTTTTGCCTGAATCATACCTATCTAGCGTCGACAATTGAGAATCGGTGCCAGCATGATTTTGTATTCAATGAATTAGCTTACTTACGATTATCCTTGGACTTCCGATTCAACGTCGTTGCTTCTGGGCTCGTTTCTAACGTAAATTAGAAGAGATTCCTGGATGCGCCCCGTCATGATTGCGAGTGACGACACCTTGAATCTATTTGCCCCATTGAATCCATCATTCGCCGCATGCGTATCGTCCACAAGTTGTTGCTGGCGACGGTCCTGCCTGCCCTGTTAATCTGGGTTGTTGGATACTATGCGGTCGCTGTGAGCGAACGCAGTTTGCGCGAGATCATCGAAGCACGCTCTGCCGCACGGGCCGCGGCCGTGATGGATGAAATCGATCGCGCGCTACGCACCCATGTCGCGAATCTGGAAGCACTCGCGCGAAGCAATCTGATTCGCGAAACCCTGGCGGAATCGAATGCCAAGTTCTCTGAGTTCGCCGATCCGGCCGCGGAAGTAGAAAAGCTCGACAAGGTCTGGCAGACCGGAACGATTAAAGAGCGGCAAGAACTTCTGTCCGGCTTGATCGACAACAAGCTCTCGCAGGAACTGCGTCTTCGTCAGGAAAAGCTACAGGAAGCGAGCGGCTATCCCGTCTATGGCGAGATCTTCGTCACCAATCGCTATGGTGGAGTCGCCGCGCTGACTGGGCGTACGTCGGACTACCGCCAGGATGATGAAACGTGGTGGCAAGAAGCAGTTAAAAACCATGTTTACATCGGGGACGTGGCATTCGACGAGAGTGCCAAGATCTATTCGGTCGAAATCTGTGTCGCGATCGAGAACCTGGAAGGCAAACTGGCTGGGGTACTCAAGGCCGTTCTCAACATCCAAGAGGTCTTCAACATCGTCGACGGCCAGTCACGCTCGACGAAAAACTCGCAGACAGAGTTCTTTCTCTTCACGCATGACTATCGCATCATCCGTGGTCCGCCGGGCCATCACGCTCCCCTATCCGATGGTAAAGAATACTTCGAGAACCTGAACGAAGACTTCACGCAGAAAGGAGTCATCGCCACCAGAGAACGGAGAGATGGCAACGGAGAGGTCTTAGCGGCCTACGCGACTTCGACCGGCAAGAATGCTGTCTGCCGGCACTTGCACTGGATCGTGATGGTGCAGCAGGAAGCTTCGGTAGTGTTTGCGCCGATCCATAAGATGCGCGAGAACATCTGGTCGCTGGCCCTGTTCGCCACGCTATTGACGTTGGGTGTGGCGGGCGGTTTTTCATGGTCTCTTTCCCGTCGAATCCGCGAGATTACCGATGCGTCGATTGCCATCGGTGCCGGCAATTGGCAAACGACAATCCCGGTGCGCGGCAGCGACGAAGCGACGCAGCTTGCTCGTCAGTTCAATCTGATGACCGAGCAGTTAACCCAAATGAATCGCGCCCTCGTCGAAGCAAAGGAGCAAGCCGAATCAGCCAATCGGTCCAAGAGTGATTTTCTGGCGAACATGAGCCATGAAATTCGCACGCCGATGAACGGCATCATCGGAATGACCGAACTGCTGCTCAACACCGATCTCACCTCGGAGCAGCGCGAGTATCAAAAACTTGTCTTAAGCTCGGCCGATTCGTTGTTGGTACTGCTGAACGATATCCTCGACTTCTCGAAGATCGAAGCAGGCAAGATGGAACTCGAACATCTTCCCTTCGAACTTCGCGAGATTATGGGAGGAACGATGCATACGTTGGCGGCCAGGGCATCCCAGAAAGGGGTGGAACTGGTCGCTCGTATCGTTCCCGAAGTGCCAGACAACCTGATAGGGGACGCGGCCCGGTTGCGGCAGGTGATCGTAAATTTGGTAGGCAACGCCATTAAATTCACCGACTACGGGGAAGTGGTCGTCAAGGTCGAGATCGACTCATTCACAGACAATACAGTGATGCTCCACTTTTCCGTACGAGACACCGGGATCGGAATTTCGTCGGACAAACAGGCGCAGATCTTCGATGCGTTTACCCAGGCCGACGCATCGACAACGCGTAAGTACGGCGGCACCGGATTGGGCCTGGCGATTTCATCCCAACTTACGCGCATGATGGGCGGACGCATCTGGGTCGAAAGCAAGACCGACAAGGGGAGTATTTTCCATTTCACGGCCCGATTTGAATTGGGAGTCAAGAAGCCGAAACATCAGCCGGCCGCCTTCGAAACGCTGCATGATTTGCGAGTTCTCATCGTCGACGACAATCGCACCAACCGGCTCATCTGCGAAGAAATGCTGCAGGCCTGGGGGATGAAGACCCATGCCGTCTCCAGCGGTGAACTGGCGTTGATCGAGATTAAGCGCGCGATCGACGCCCAAGAGGCTTATCAGCTTGTTCTGGTGGACGTGATGATGCCCCAGATGGATGGTATCGAACTGGTTCGACAGATTCGCCAAATCTCTGGAACGCAAGATTTGACCATCGTCATGCTCTCTTCGGCCGACCAACCGGTTGCCAAGGACTTCGCGAGTTCCCTTGGCGTGGTGCGCTGCATCACCAAGCCAATCACCGAATCGATCTTGTTAAACGGCATTGCCGCCGCCATGGGGACCGCTCGCTCCGATTCGGTCGACTTGTCTCGCGAATCGTCGAAGAAGCCCAAACAGTTCCTCCCGCGAAACATCCTGCTGGCCGAGGATGGCGTGGTGAATCGCAAGGTCGCGCAGAGCCTGTTGGAAAACCGCGGCCATCATGTCACCGCTGTCGAGAACGGTCAGCTGGCCGTCGATGCGTTCCGCTCCGGCAGCTTCGACTTGATCTTAATGGACGTCCAAATGCCGGTGCTCGATGGCTTTGCCGCTACGGCCGAGATCCGACGCCTCGAGAAAGATCTGCCGCGCAAAATCCCAATCATCGCGCTGACCGCCCATGCTATGAAAGGAGATCGGGAACGCTGTTTGTCACACGGGATGGACTCGTATGTCTCCAAGCCATTCAAGCCGCAAGAGTTGTTTGAAACGGTCGAGAGTATCCGTCCATTGATCCAAGCCTACGAAAAAAGCTCTCCGCCCCCTGAGGGTGATTTGGAAGGTGAAGAAGCGTTCAATCAACAACGCGCGCTCGAGAATGCCGGTGGCAATTCTGAGATACTTCAGGAAATGATCGATTTGTTTGCGGCCGAATGTCCCAAGCAGATGAACGAGATCCAGGCCGCGCACGCTTCCGGCGACAATCAGCGGCTGACTCGAGCTGCTCACACGCTGAAAGGATCGGTCGCCTTGTTCGCTGCCGATAAAGCTACAGCTGCCGCCCGTCGGATTGAATTCATGGGCCGCGATAACGACGTTGAAGATTTTCCTGAAGCGTGGTCGGAACTGAAGACGAGGATCGAGGCGCTGCTATCGGCTCTCGTTTCGATTCGAACGCCACGAGATGAGCATTCTGCATGACTTGCCAACGATTCATTAGCCCAATTGCTGAAGCCCAGCCTGAGAATTCACGAAGTACCCCATGAGAGTCCTGGTTGCTGAAGATGGTTTGATGATGCGGAGGATCCTCGTACGGGCGCTCGAAGGGTGGAAGTACGACATCACCGAGGTCGAAAATGGTGCCCAAGCCTGGGAAGCGTTCCAGAAAGAGCCATTTCGCCTGGTCCTTACCGACTGGGTAATGCCCGAAATGGACGGGCTGGAGTTGATCCGCAAGATTCGCTCGGCCAACGTTCCCTTCTACGTTTACATCATCCTGTTGACCGCCAAAAGCGAGAAGGAAGACCTGGTGGTCGGCATGGAGGCGGGTGCGGACGACTTTCTAGTCAAGCCGTTCGACCACAACGAACTGCGTGTACGGCTTCGCGAAGGGGAACGAATTGTCCGCCTGGAACAGGAACTGGCCGAGCAAAACCGCAAGCTGAGAGAAACCCACGCGGCGTTGGTCCAAAGCGAGAAACTGGCCAGTCTGGGTCAAATGGCCGCCGGCATGGCACATGAAATCAACAATCCTATCGCGCTGGTAGCCAATAACCTTGCCGTACTGAAGCGAGACATTTCCTCCACGTTTGAGCTACTGGATCTCTATCGATCGATCCATGAAGATATCGCCAAAACACACCCAGAACTGGCCCAGAAAGCCCAGGAGATGGAAGAGGAAAGCGACTATCAATGGATCCGCGGCGAGGCATCCGAGTTGTTCGACCGATCGCTTTTCGGTCTCAAACGTGTGCGAGACATCGTCCAGAACCTGCGTTCGTTCGCCCGGTTGGACGAGGCTCAATTGGACCATCTGGATGTGAACTCGGCTATGTTCGCCGTGTCTCAAGTGCTTCACCACGAGATCGAATCGCGCGGCCTGAACTTGCGGATCGACCCAGGTGACGTCCCGGAAGTGTTGTGCGAGCCTGTGAAAATTCAACAGGTACTTCATCACTTGCTGTTGAATGCGATTCAGGCCAGCGAGCGGAACGACGACATCGTTTTAAGATCGCTGCGCACCGACGATGGCGTTCAAATTGACGTGGAAGACCATGGCAGCGGTATTTCTGGTAGCGATTTGCCCCATATTTTCGAGCCCTTTTTTACCACCAAACCCGTGGGTAGCGGTCAGGGACTGGGGCTAGCGGTAAGCTATGGAATCGTTCGGGACCATGGCGGATCGATCCAAGTCAGCAGCCAATTAGGTCGCGGCAGCACATTTAGTGTACAATTGCCTATACGACCGCTCGCGAGCCCATCATCGGGAG
The DNA here is from genome assembly GCA_016124445.1 of bacterium. Lineage (GTDB taxonomy): Bacteria > Planctomycetota > Planctomycetia > Pirellulales > Pirellulaceae > Bremerella. Next base: position 216,984 of record WGNR01000010.1, on the reverse strand, counting down.
GTAGTCATGAAACATAAACCTTCAATACTGTTGGTCGACGACGAGCCTGATATCTTGCACTCACTTATCGGTCTGCTGCGCCGTCAGTTCACCGTGTATACGGCCCAGTCCGGTCAAGAAGCCTTGCAGATCATGGCGGAGCAACCGATATCGGTCCTGATGACCGATCAGCGGATGCCGGAAATGACTGGGGCAGAGCTCGCACGTCAGGCCTATCATCGATTCCCCAACACCACGCGGATTCTTTTTACCGGTTACGCCGACATCAAGTCGGTCATCGAGGCGATCAACACGGGTGGACTGTATCGCTATGTCACCAAGCCGTGGGATCCAGACGACCTGATCGAACTGCTTACCGAAGCTGCCGAAGTATCGGAGCGCGAAGCAGCCAATCAGAAACTGGCAGAAAAGACACAATTGTACGTCACTCTTGGCCAGCAGATCTCACAACAATTGCGATTAGGGCCGGAGGGACATGAAATCGACCATGACCTTCTGCAATCGTTCGCCCAGCTAGGAAACGAACTCGAAGAACTAGCCCACGATACGTGCGAGCCCGCCGCAGGAGATTAGCCCCCTTGCCTGACAAACAACCCGTTCTGCTAACGGTGCTGCTTGAGTGTCACCAGCTTCGATGGTACGCGGCCAGCATCGATCAAGCAGGCGTTCTCACCCCACTGCTCTGCTCCCCACAGCACGACTTGGCCGGATACATTGGTCAACCGTTCGACGATCAGGCCAGCTATTTGCGACACCGTCTGGCTGGTGTTCTGCAACGGGGTTGTGATCGCTTGTGGGGCAAGATGATGAAACCGCGCCAGGTGGTGTTCGTGGCCGATTCACAGTTCCCCGAGGCCGATCCCAGCCTCACGCAGCGAGTCGCCGACCATTTCTACCAGTGGATGACCAGTCCTCCGATCGTCTTCTACATGATCGCCCCCGGTTCGCCGACCTGTAATCCCAAGCTGATGCCGGTGGTCGGAGATCTGCTCGAGGGATGGCAAACGCCGCTCGACGAAGGCTTCCCGAAGATGATCACCAAGTGCAGCCAGAGTGATCCCTGGGAACTGGTGCTCAGCAAACCGAGCCCCGGCTAAGCAATCGGTAGCGTTAACTGGCCTGAAGCCCGGTCATGGTTCCGGTACTGGTCGCAAATTTGTCGACTTCCAGCCCCGTTTGCTGCAGCACCGAAAGGTAGAGATTCGGCAGCGGGTAATTCTTCTTCTGGTCGAAGGCCAAGTGCTGGCCATGCTTGAAACCACCCCCAGCAAACAGCACCGGCATGTTGCGATTGTCGTGGCTGGAAGCATTTCCCAGGTTGCTGGTCAGCAAAACCGAAGTGTGATCGAGCAGACTGCCTTCTTCTTCCTCAATCGCCGCCAGTCCTCGCAGGAAATCACCCCAAGCTTCGACGATGGCCGTTTCGACCAACGCCAGTTGGGCCAGCTTCTCTTTATCGAGGCCATGGTGGCTGAGCGAATGGTAGCCTTCGTCGACTCCTTCCAGCGGAACGACGCCGCCGCTTCCACCCAGATGGAACGAAATGAACCGGCTGGAATCGGTCGACAACGCCAAGCGAATCATGTCGTTCATCAGCCGCTGGCGACCGATAAAGTCGTTCGGGTTGCTGATGTCGATCGGCCGCTTGGTATCAACCTTCGGCTTGGGCAGATGAGCCCATTGCTCTGCTTCGACCATCCGCTTTTCCAACTCGCGGACGCTGTGAAAATAGGCCGACAGCCGATCACGGTCTCCGGCGCCCAGATCACGAGCAAGGTTTTTCGCATCGTCGGCGACGAGGTCCATGATGCTTTTCCCCTGCCGCGCCCGTTGTAATTGTTTCTCCTGTTCCGCTGGTGAATCGTTGACAAACAATTGCATGAACAGCCGTGCCGGCGAGCTTTCGGCCGGGATCATCGAACCATTCTCGGTGTACGAAGGACTGCTGTTACCCGCCGAGGAAAGCACCAGCGACGGAAATCGCGTGTTGTGTCCCATGTGCTTGGCCAGCAGTTGATCGATCGAGATCGTCGTCCGTGACTGGGCACCTTTGCCCATCGGCGTCGCGGAAAGCAAGCTTGCTTCGGCACGATGTCCGCCTGAGACGTCCGGATGGGACGAACCGGAGATTACCGTGAACTTATCACGGATATCTTGCAGCTTCTTCAGGTACAGCGACGCCTCATAGTCGCGGCCGGCCTTCTGGGGATTCAGGTTCTGGGCATGCAGCCCCAGTCCCAAGGTCATCGCCACAAAACGGCGCGGAGTCTTCGAAGCTTCGCTACCGGCGAAGGCCTCCTTCATGGCACTAAGCCATGGAATCGACATCCCGACACCGGCCGTTCCGCGAAGAACCGTGCGACGACTCAGTTTCTTTCCGAAGTTGAAATAAACTTGGCGCGACATATCTCGTTTCATTCTGTGAAAGGTGGGGATGGCTATTTAATCAGGAACAGGTCGCTGACGACGACCTCTTCAATAATCGAGCGAAAACCGAACTGGTCTGCGGCCGATTTGTTCGCAATCTCTTCGATCTGGGCTCGATCGACAAAATCGATCCCGGCTCCGGTTCCATAAATCAGCAAGTGCCGGGCCAGGTTGGCGGCCAGGCGATGCGGATACTCAGTGACAATCTTCTGGAATCCGGCAACGTCACGAAAGCGTTTCCCGCTCGGCAAATCATAGCTGGCATCGATCGGCAGCCCCTTCTTGACGTTGCGGCCCGAGACCTGAGGGTAATTGTCTCGCCATTGGCCGGCTGGATCAAAGTTCTCCAGCGCAAAACCAGGCGGATCAATCTTCGAGTGGCACGCGGCACATTCGCCTTGCGAACGATGCTTGGCCAACTGCTCACGAATCGTCTTGGCACCACGAATATCAGGCTCAACCGCCGGCACATTGCTCGGCGGCGGAGGAACTTCAACACCCAACAGCCGCTCGGAAACCCAAACTCCGCGAACAACCGGCGAAGTATTGGACCCGTTGGCCGTTACTTTCAGAATCGAGCCCTGCGTCAGCAAACCGCCTCGATGGCTGTCTGGCTTCACGTTCACCTTCCGGAGGGTGTCACCGTCGATGCCATCGACGTGATAGTAACGAGCCAGACGACTATTCAAAAAGGTGAAATCGGATTCGATCAACTTAGAGACATGCATGTTCTCCTTCAGCATTGTTTGCAAGTAGGTCTCCGTTTCGTCCAGCATTGCCTGCTCGACAATTGGATCGAATTCTCGGTATAAGCGAGGGTCTGGATCGGTGAAATCGATCTGATCGAGTTCGATCCACTGAGCAGCGAAGTCATGGATAAATCGATCGCCGTTTTCCCCCTCCAAAAGCCGCCGCGCTTGCTGTTTGAGGATTATCGGATCGTGCAGCTTGCCAGCCGCTGCCAACTGCATCAGCTGTTCGTCGGGGCAGCTTCCCGTCAGGAAGTAGCTCAGCCGCGTTGCGACCTCATAGTGATCAAGCTTTCCTGGCTCTTCGACGAAATATAGAAACCGCGGTGAGCATAGCAGCGCTCGGTAGCCCAGCCGCAAAGCATCAACGAATTCGGCCTTGCTGTCCAAAGCAGCATTTACTTCGTTCAGATAGGGGCGAATCTCGTCCGAGGTGACCGGTCGGCGGAAGGCTCGACTCGCGAAGCGGACCAACAAACGCTCGGCGTCCGCCTTGGGATTCTTACTGATCACCTTCCAAGGCTTTCGCTTGTCTTTTTCTGGCTCAACCTTCAGGTCGCCAAACAGCAACTCGCGAATTCGGTTGTCGTCGCCATTAAGATGAACCTGTTTCATCGTGATGCGGTCAAATGCGATCCCCGGCAGATTCTGCGGTTCCCCTTCTCCAGCACCCACCTGACCGCCGGCAAAGCGTCCCTTCTTGAGCGAGCCGTCGCCAGGTCGGATCTCCAGCATGTGTCCTTTCGGAAGCCAAGTCCGGAACTTGACCGTCTTCGGCTTCTCCATCGCCTCGAACGTCGTGACGCTCGTCAGCAGCGGCGCACTCGAAACGCAGGGCCCGGTGCGAACCGTCGACCAGACACCGCCTGTCTTGGGAAGTTTCAAACCAGAAACGGTGACCTCGAAGTCAAACCAGCCATCTTCCCTGGCGGTGGTGGCCGGAATGCGGCCGTAGTAGATCAAGCCGGAAGACCAGATGACCGCTTTCCCTTGCCGCATCTCCGGTTCACGGCAGCGACGTTTGGGGTTGGTGCGCGCGACCCCTTCAGCATCGAAGTCGCGTTGGTAGTTGTCTTCCGGACTCAGGGCTCGTCGCAGAGCTTCGTCGAGGGCGACATCAACCGTTTCCAGGTGGGCCTGTAACTGGAAGTGAGACATTCCCTGACCGGATGCAACCGTTGTGAAGCCATCGGTCTTCATTTCTTCAGGCAGGTATTGCAGCAGCGGAATGTCGATACCGAGCAAATCCTGCAGCGAATGCTCGATCTGCTTTCGCGTCAGCCGACGTCCGCGGACACGGCCATATTTGTTGTAGACAGCAATTTGGAAATGGGTCAGCCCTTGGTAGGCAGCCGAGAGAAACTCGTTCTTTTCCTGAGGGTCCGGCGCGTCGTAGTCTTTCGGAGGCATTTCACCATCACGGACTCGATCGTAAATACGAACCCACCGCTGGAGGTTGTCGGCCTGGCCGAGATCGAAGGAAAGCTTTTCGAGATCCAGTGAAGCGTCGGCCGAATCGCCTTGGTGGCAATCGTAGCAGTTGTTTTCGAGGAAGCTACGAACCGACTTCGACGTGTCCGATTCCGCGCCTAGCACGACACTCGAACTGACAACCAGCCCAATCAGGCTCGCCACGATAGAGAATCGCGCGCAAATCGAAACAGATGAAACTAGGTTCATAAACGTTGCAACTACAGGCAGGGGCCGTGTTTGGGGATGATACGGCATATTGGGGGTGGGCATCGATCCGATAGGGTTCTGAAAACCTCTTCGGCATCACCAACTTATTTTAGCCAATTTGTTCCTGAAAAGCGAGAAGTATTGCATCTCACACGCCCCCTTAAAGGCTGGAAACTCCTGGGAAATCGGGGCAGCATTCTGTCAAAGCCTGACAAGTTCAAGTAGGTTTGTCAGAAAGGCTTCCCAGCCATCCGATTGTCCACCCACCGCTAAAAACTCCTCAGAGATCCCTGCCTGCCATGATTCGACTTCACCTGCTTCTGCTTGCGGCCCTGCTATTTACATCGACTTTCACCACCCCGGTCTCGGCCGATTGGCCTGGCAAAAAGTCGGACTGGAAGGGTCACGAAAGATTCGATTTCAACGTCGACTCCCGTCCTGCCTACGTCGTCATACCCAAGGAAGCAGCCAAAGGGAACCCATGGGTCTGGCGGGCCCGGTTTCCTTCGTTCCATGCCGAAGCCGACTTGCTGCTGCTGGAACGGGGCTTTCACATTGCGTACATCAACACCGACAACATGCTAGGTAGTCCCAGGGCGATGGGACATTGGGATAAGTTTTACGACTTCATGGTCGAGCATGGCATGTCCCCCAAGGTTGCCCTGGAAGGAGTAAGCCGCGGAGGCCTGTTCGTCTACGGCTGGGCTTCGCGACATCCCGATCGGGTTGCTTGCATCTACGCTGATACGCCAGTTTGCGATATCAAAAGCTGGCCCGGCGGCAAAGGAAAAGGAATCGGCAGCGCCGGCAGCTGGAAGCATCTGCAGGAGGAATATGGCTTCACTGAAGCGGAAGCAATGGCCTACGACAAAAACCCGATCGATATCCTGAAGCCGATTGCCGAAGCCAAGATCCCCATTCTGCATATCGTTTCGCTCAGCGACGTGGTCGTGCCGCCAACCGAAAACACCTTTATCCTGGCGGAGCGCTACCGCAAACTGGGTGGTGAGTTCGAGATCATCGAAGTCAAAGAAGGTACCGAGCAGTCGCACGGGCACCATTTCACCCACCCCGATCCGAAGAAGGTGGCCGACTTCATCGAGAAGTATGCCGCGGAAAAGTAGGTCCCGGCGCCAAGCCAAGCCACCTTGTTTGCCCCGAGCCGAGATTTGACTCGCCACGGCCGAGCAACGACAATGCAGGACCGCGCTTTGCCTATCTGATTACGTGCGATTCTCCCTTTCCCTGCTCCCGAGATCTACTATGCTCGAACGTCTCCGTTTGCGCGCATTTCCGCTCGCATTGGCTTTGGCAAGTGTCACTATCATTGCGGCAACGGCCACCGCTCAAGAGAAACCGAACATCGTTCTGATGATGGCCGACGACATGGGCTTCTCAGACATTGGCTGCTACGGCGGAGAGTTTGAAACGCCGAATCTCGATGCGTTGGCCAATGGTGGATTGCGGTTCACCCAGTTCTACAACACGGCCCGCTGTTGCCCGACGCGGGCAGCCTTGATGACCGGACTTTATCAACACCAGGCCGGCGTCGGTCACATGACGGCCAACTATGGCGTGCCCTCGTATCAAGGCTACCTGAATCATAAGTGTGTCACGATCGCCGAAGTCTTGCGTCCTGCCGGCTACACCACTTTGATGGTCGGCAAATGGCATGTCGGATCCGAGCCTGATCAATGGCCCACCAAGCGCGGCTTCGATCGCTACTTTGGTACGCCCAGCGGAGGCGGCGTCTATTTCAAAGACACGCTGAAGATTCGCAACACCGTCTTCTTTGTCGAAAACGACACCCGCGTCGAAGTGCCTGACGATTTTTACTGCACGGATGACTTCACCGACTACGCTATCGATTTCGTCGACGAGGCAGTCAACAAGACCAAGAAGCCATTCTTTCTTTACTTCGCCCACATCGCCGTCCATTGGCCACTGCAAGCGAAGCCGGAAGATATTGCCCAGCAGGAAGGTCGTCATGATCAAGGTTGGGATGCCGTACGTGAAGCTCGTTTCGCCAGGCAAACCGAGATGGGACTGTTTCCCGAAGGGACGAAGCTGAGCCCCCGAGACGAACAAGCTAAAGCATGGGATGCCATGCCAGAGAAAGCAAAGAAAGACCTGGCCCATCGCCGCGAGATCTACGGGGCCCAGGTGCAGTGTCTGGATCAAAACGTCGGCCGTCTGGTTGCCAAGCTGAAAGAACTTGGCCAGTTCGATAACACGTTGTTCCTCTTCCTTTCGGATAACGGCTGTTCCGCGGAAGGTGGCCCCGGTGGATTCAGCCGTGGCAAGCCAAACGCCCCGATTGGCACCGGCCTGTCGTATGCCAGCGTCGGTCTCGAGTGGGCCAACGCCAGCGATACGCCGTTTCGTAAATTCAAGATCGATACCCGCGAAGGAGGCATCTCGACGCCCTTGATCGCCCACTGGCCGAAGGGAATCAACTTGCCAAATGGCAAGAGTCGCCTGGTCAACGCCCCTGGGCATGTGATCGATATTCTTCCGACCTTGGCCGAAGTAGGCGGAGCCACTTATCCAACCGAGTTTGAAGGCAACAAGATTATTCCGACCGAAGGGCAAAGCTTCGCCGCACAGTTTGCCAAGCCAACCGAAGTCAAGCCTCGCGATTTGTTCTGGGAACATCAGGGCAACGAGGCTGTCCGCCGCGGCGATTGGAAAGCGGTGCGGATCAATCGAGGCCCCTGGTCGCTATACAACTTGAAAGAAGATCGGACCGAAACCAACAACCTGAATAAAACATATCCCGAGAAGACCAAGGAACTTGCCGCGGCCTGGCACGCATGGGCCGATCGGTGCGGCGTATGGGAATTCAGCGAACTGATGAAATACCGAAAGAACAAAAAGAAATAACGCCGCCTGGCGATCCTCAAGGAGATTATCTCGATGAAGCGATCCTTCTGTTTCGCACTGCTGCTACTGGCGGTGCTTTTGACGCATGGCTTTGCCAAGAATCCCAATATCGTGCTGCTGGTGACCGACGACCAGGGCTATGGTGATTTGGCCTGCTACGGCAATCCGTTCATCAAAACACCCAACCTGGATCAGTTGGCGTCGCAGTCTTCGCAGCTATCGAACTACCACGTGGCCCCGACCTGTTCACCGACCCGAGCCGCATTGCAATCGGGACACTGGACCGATCGGGCTGGTGCCTGGCACACAATCATGGGCCGCTCGATGCTGCGGGCCGAAGCAGTCACGCTTGGCCAGCTAATGAAAGCCAATGGCTACGTCACCGCGATGTATGGCAAATGGCACCTGGGCGACAACTATCCCTATCGTCCCGAAGATCGAGGGTTTGACGAAGTCTATCGGCATGGTGGCGGTGGTGTCGGCCAGACGCCAGACTTATGGGACAACGCTTACTTCGACGGGCATTATTTCCACAACGGCAAGAGCGAAGCAGCCAAGGGCTATTGCACCGACGTCTTCTTCGCCCAAGCCAACGACTTCATTCGCAAGAATGCCCACGGCGACAAACCTTTCTTTGCCTACATCGCCACCAACGCTCCGCATGGTCCCCTGCACTGTCCGCAAAAGTACATGGACATGTACCCTGATCAAAGCAAAGCGATTGCGGCGTTCTACGGCATGATTACCAACATCGACGACAACGTCGGCAAGACGCGAAAGCTGCTGGAAGAACTGGGCATCGCGGACAATACCATCTTCATTTACACGACCGACAACGGCACCGCGACCGGCGACAAGGTCTACAACGCCGGCATGCGAGGCAAGAAGGGAAGCGAATACGAAGGGGGACACCGCGTACCGTTTATGGTTTACTGGCCGGACGGGGGCATGGACAAGAAGTACGTCGACAATCGCCTGGCTCACGCGGTCGATGTTGCTCCGACCTTGTTAGATATCATCGGCGGCCGCACACCGGAAGGTTACAAGTTCGACGGCAAGTCGATTTTGCCGCTGTTGCGATCCAACTCGAAGGTCGACTGGCCCGATCGACTGATGGTCACCGACTCGCAGCGGGTTATCGACCCGATTAAATGGCGTAAGACGGCGGTCATGTCGCAGAAATGGCGGCTGATCAACGGCAAGGAACTTTACGACATCGAAGAAGACCCAGGCCAACAGCACGATGTCGCCAATGAGCACCCCAATCAGGTCGCCCTGATGAGCAAGTTCTACGATGCCTGGTGGGCCGAACTGGAACCAACGTTCGCCAAGCCAACCGAAATCTACCTGGGGCATCCCAACGCAACGACCGTCTCCCTGACGGCCCACGATTGGATTCAGCCGGGGCCTCCGCCTTGGAACCAGGGGAGCATTCGAGCCGGCAACGGACGCAATCCTAAAAAGAACGCCAAACATAACGGGCACTGGGCGGTCGATGTCATTCGCGACGGCACCTACGAGGTCAGCGTTCGCCGTTGGCCCAATGAGGCAAATCATCCGATCGTCGCCGACTTGCCCCCTGGCGCCGACGTCCCCGGGGCTTCGAAGGCCTATCGCACCGTCCCGGGTAAGGCAATTCCCGTGACCGAGGCGACGCTGCGGATCGATGGCAAAGACCTGGAAACCAAACCGGTTCCGGCCGATGCCAACGAAGTGACCTTCACGACGAAACTGAGCACCGGTTCGCATCAGCTTAGCCCGATCTTTGTCCTGAAAGATGGCGGCGAACTGGGAGCTTACTACGCGACGGTTAAATACCTGGGAGAATAACGTGCTTCGTCTTGCTGCTGCCTTCGTCTTGCTGCTTGCACTTACCGCTTCAGCCCGTGCGACGGAACTTCCTAACATCGTCATTCTGTATGCCGATGACATGGGCTTCGGCGACCTTAACGCGAACAATCCGGACTCGAAGATTCCCACGCCGAATCTTGACCGGTTGGCTCACGAAGGGGTGCGGATGACTGATGCCCATAGTTCGTCGGGCATCTGCTCGCCGAGCCGCTATGCGCTGCTGACGGGGCGTTTCCATTGGCGGAAGTTCCACGGCATCGTCCAGGCATTCGGTCCTCCGGCAATTGCCCCGGATGAACTGACGATCGCCGAGATGCTCAAGCAGAAAGGGTACCGCACGGCCTGCGTCGGCAAGTGGCACTTGGGCTGGAACTGGGACGAAGCGATCAAGCCCAACACCAAGATCGGCCAGGTTGGCGGCAACCGGGTCATTCAGCCTGATCGGATTGATTGGTCGAAGTCAGTTTCCGGTGGCCCGTTATCTCACGGGTTCGATTACTATTTCGGAGACGATGTCCCCAACTTCCCACCTTACGCCTGGTTTGAAGACGACAAGGTCGTCACCAAGCCGACCGTCTTCCTGGACAAGACTCCCAAGACACCAGAAGGTAGCTGGTCGGTTCGACCTGGCCCGGCCGTTAAAGACTGGGATTTCTGGGCAGTCGTTCCTCGCCTGGCAGATAAGACGGTCGACTGGATCGGACAGCAGAAAGGGAAAGATGGTCCTTTCTTTCTGTACGTGCCATTTAATTCGCCCCATGCACCGATCGTTCCAACGAAGGAGTTTGAAGGCAAGTCCCAGGCAGGTCCATTCGGTGATTTCGTTAATATGACCGACGCTATGGCTGGCAAGATTCTGCAAGCGATCAAGGACAATGGCTTCGAGGACAACACGATCGTCATCTTCACCGCCGACAACGGTGCCGAGAAGTACGCTTACGATCGAGTGAAGAACTATGGACACTGGAGTTCGACACCTTTCCGTGGTGTGAAACGCGATCTTTACGAGGGTGGTCACCACGTTCCCTTCGTCGTCAAATGGCCAGGCCACGTTCAACCAGACAGCGTCAACGACAGCATGGTCAGCCAGGTCGACATCATGGCGACATTGGGGGCGATCGTCGGCACTTCGATTCCCGACAACCAGGCAATCGACAGCTACAACCAGTTGGCCGTTTGGACGGCAGGTGAAGAGAGCCCGCGTAGCAGCATCGTGCATAACACGTTTGACAAAGCGTATGCCATCCGCGACGGCCAATGGCTTTTCATCAATGCCAAAACCGGGGCACATAGCAAAACGCCCAAGTGGTTCGACGATGAACGAGGCTATGTTGAAGACGGCCTACCGGGCGAGCTTTACGACCTGAAGAACGATGTCGACCAGAAGCATAATCTCTATGCGGAAAAACCGGCGTTGGTGAAGCAGCTTAAAGAGAAACTGGAATCGATCCGCAGCCACGGCCAGGTCCGCTAGTCTCCCCGCTCTTACTATAATCAAGTGAAGGACTAAAAATCCTTCAACGATCGCGGCGGGAACGCGGCCCGCAGTGCGTTGAGCACCGCCAGCACGTCGATAACCTCTTGGGATAGTGCACCTGCAACCGGCGGCAGATACCCGGCCGCCGCGATCAGCATGCCAACGACGCTAAGAGCCATTCCTCCCACGGCACTCTCTAAGGCAATTCGGCGCATACGATGGCTGATGTGCAGCAGTTCGTCTACCTTCTCCAGTGACGAATCCATGATCACCGCTCCGGCGGCCTCCGTCGTCACGTCACTGTTCTGGCCGAAGGCGATCCCCACCGTCGCCGCCATGAGGGCTGGCGCATCGTTGATACCGTCGCCAATGAATAAGGTATCGCCCAACTTCGTTTCGGCGCGAACGACGGCCAGTTTGTCCTCAGGCGTCTTTTCCGCCAGGATCTCTTCGATTCCTACCATGGCTGCCAGGTATTGCACTTCGGACTCGCGATCGCCTGAGAGAAGCATGATCCGTTTGAATCCATGCCGCGGCGAAAGATGCCGGACGAATTTTTCCCCTTCGCGCCGTGGGGCATCACGGAAATGAAAGCTGGCGGCGAACTTTCCGTCTATTAAGACAATGCATTCGAGACCACCCGCCTTAATAGGCGTCGTCGGCATGGCGTCGGAAGATTCCGCGGCCAATGCCTTGCGACTGGTGACCCGAACATCTCTGCTGTCCACTCTGCCGACGAGTCCCTGGCCGGGCGGCTCGCTGATCTCGGATGCCTCCCAGACCTCTACGCCCTGCTGTTGGCCGGCCGTCACAATCGCTTTTGCTAAAGGATGCTTCGAATAACGCTCGATACTTGCCACCACCGAAAGCACGTCCGAGGGATCGAAACCGTCGGCACAATTCTGTTCGATCAGCTGCGGTTCTCCATAGGTCAGCGTCCCGGTCTTATCGAAGATGACCGTGTGGCACCCATCCAGCTTTTCCAAAACAGCCGGATCGCGAATGACAATCGCGCGCCGGGCAGCCAGCGATATCGATCCAATGATCGCTACGGGAATCGCAATCAACAGCGGACAGGGCGTGGCGACAACCAACACGGCCAAGAACCGCGTCGCGTCGCCACTGATGAACCACGCCAAGATGGCGAGGGCAACCGCGATCGGCGTGTAGATGGCACCAAGCTGATCGCCCAACCGACGAATACGTGGGCGATGTTGCTGCGAAACCTCCATGACGCGCATGATCTGCGTATAGCGGGAATCGACCGCTAACTTATCCGCGCGAATCGTAAGTGCCGATTCGCCGTTGATCGCACCGGAAAGGACCGTCGCCCCAGGCGTCTTCGACATCATGTACGGCTCGCCCGTCAGGTACGATTCGTCCATCACGCCATGCCCCTCGACCACCGTGCCGTCGATCGGGCAGACTTCGTGTGGAAACACTTGCAGAACATCGCCGATGCTAACGGCGTCGAGTTCGACATCTTCCAGCTTGGAATCATAAACTCGGTGCGCGACCGTCGGCATGCGTTTCGCCAAGGCTTGCAGGACCGACGAGGCACTGCGAACCGCGTAGCCTTCCAATGCTTCGCCGCCAGAGAGCATGAGGACCACCAACGTGGCGGCCAGGTATTCGCCCAGGATCACACCGGTCACGATCGAAATGCCGGCCAAAAGGTCAGAACTGAATTCACGCGCGACAAGCTTTCTCAAGAGCTGCCAGACCAGCGGCACGCCCCCCAGAACCAGCGCAACATACAGGGGAAGATTGACCAGGTTTTGCTGAAGGTCGGTGAACCCCCACAAGCCGAGATGGATGGCAATCGCAACGATCGAGAGGATGGCAATCAGCAGCTGGCTGCGACTTGTGCCAGAGTCGTTCGACATGGGCAATCTGTCTCTCTCATACACCGGACGCTTGCCCACACCGTGCAGGCCAAAATACGGTTTTCAATCTATCATTCCTCCAGGCTGGCGAAAATCGAGGGCCCCCGTGTAGTGGTTCCGTTTTGCTTGCCATGTCTGGGTGGTTTCCTCGGAATTGACGCTCGCTTGTCGAGGTATCAGAATGCAGTTGGAGTTGAATCCCGCCTCTCCCTCGCATGCTGCTACCCTTAGAAGGTCTGCCATGAATCTGCTTCTCTCAACGCATACCGTTTGCCGTTACCCGTTCCCGAATCGATCCGTTCCCCGGCCAATCGCCGCTGCCATCCTTGGCCTCGTGGTTATTGGTTTCCAATGGACATGCGTTGCCTCGGCCCAAGCCGCGCCTCAGGAAAAGCCAAATATCATCTTTGTCATGGCCGATGACATGGGCTGGGGGGAAACGAGCTACCGCAATCATCCGGTCCTCAAGACGCCCAATCTCAACGACATGGCCCAGCATGGCTTGCGCTTCGAGCAGTTCTATGCCGGTTGCTGTGTTTGCTCTCCGACCCGGGCGAGCGTTTTGACCGGCCGCTCGCCTGATCGTTGCGGCGTTATTTCGCACGGCTATGCTTTGCGTCATCAGGAAAAGACGATTGCCCAGGCACTCAAACAAGCGGGCTACGTCACCGGTCACTTCGGCAAGTGGCACCTCGATGCCCTTCGTGGAGCCGGCGTTCCCATTTTGAAAGAAGATGCCTACAGCCCAGGTCACTTCGGTTTCGACGAATGGCTTTCGGTGACCAACTTCTTTGACGTCGATCCGCTCATGAGCCGGGGTGGCAAGTTCGAGCAAATGCATGGCGACTCGTCCGAAGTTGTCATCGCCGAAGCGATCGATTTCCTCAAACGGCACAAGGATGGCGACAAGCCGATGTTCGCCGTCGTCTGGTATGGCACGCCACATAGCCCCTTCAAAGCCTTGGATGGCGATCGTGCCCACTTCAAGGACTTGGACGATCAATCGGCCAATCACTATGGCGAACTAGTCGCCATGGACCGCAGCATCGGAACGCTACGGTCGGCCCTCCGCGAAATGGGCATCGCCGACAATACGCTATTTGTCTTTTGCAGCGACAACGGCGGACTGCCGAAGATTACTCCTGAAACGGTTGGCGGGCTGCGGGGACACAAAGGCAATGTCTACGAAGGAGGACTGCGAGTTCCGGCGATTATCGAGTGGCCTTCGCATATCGAGCCGCGGATCACCAACTATCCGGCCTGCACGATGGACTTGTTCCCAACGGTAGTCGATCTTCTCGGCTTACCCAAAAGCGTCATGGTCCAGCCGCTTGATGGAGTCAGCCTGAAGCCACTTTTGACGGCGGAAATCAAAACTCGAGACCAACCGATCCCGTTTCGTTTCCATAGCCAAGCCGCCATGGTCGATAACGACTGGAAACTGGTCGTGTCCGGAGCCGGGAAGAAACAAGGCTTTGAACTCTACAATTTGAAGTCCGATCTCAAGGAAGAACACGATTTGGCCATGGAGCGGCCAGAGAAGTTTGCCGAAATGAAAGCCGCGTTTCTGGCCTGGAACAAGGCCGCCGATGCCAGCTTTGCCGGCAAGGACTACGCAGAAGGGAAATTAGCCGAGCCTGACCCGGTCTCTCATTTCTGGGCAGAAGACCCCCGTTACGAGCCCTATCTGGATGATTGGGCCAACCGCTGGGAGTATAGTTCCTACATTCGCAAGTCGCGAAAATCGGCCGGGAAGTAACAATTCGCCCGGCTATCCAAGGAATTCGCCTGCCTTGCGTTCAAATTCGCGACGCAAAGCTTTTTTGACCGTTCTCGATTTATTCCTAGTAAACCTGGAATCGGGCGTACGAAACTTGGTAGAGGAGTTCTACTTCTCGATCCAATGACATCATTCGATGAAACCGACCGTGGTCCCCTACGGCCGGTTTTCTCGATGGTTTCGTGTTACGGAACGTCCGAGCTTAAGTTTACTTGCGTTCGGGGGAGAACGATTCGTAGCGCGGCTGGAGGCCCGTTAACGGCTTCCATCGGGCAGCCGGCGCGGCAAGGCGCCGGGCTGCCCGCTTTTTCAGGTAACAATTGCTTGCCCGTCGGAAACGGCCTCTGCGAGCAAATTAAAATACCAGTAGTCACGGATCCCCTACCGTTTCTCCTGAGCCATGCTGGTTCGGTGGAGCCATTCTGGCTCCTTCGAGCCATGTTGGGCCGATCATCGAAATCCGCCAGAACATGTCGCACGAAGCACCTAATCGTCCCCGCGCTGAAGACGACGCACTCGAATCGCGTTATGCCGATTTCCTGGCGTATTTCTCGGCCGATTGCGATCGATTGCATGCGTACATTTATTCGCTGCTTCCCCATCACGCGGATGCCGACGACGTATTTCAGCGATGCAGCATCCTGCTGTGGAAAAAATTCGACACCTTCGATCAAGAGCGTGACTTCTTTTCCTGGGCCTGCGGCGTTGCATTTTACGAGGTGAAGAACTTTCTCCGGACGGCACAGCGCGACCGCTTGCAGTTCAACGAAACGCTCCTGGATCTGCTGGCCGAGCATCGTAGCGAGGATGTTTCCCAGTCATCGCTACGGATCTCAGCCCTGCGTCAGTGTGTGCAGAAGCTGACCGATCATCAGCAACAACTCGTTTGGAAGACCTACGGCACCGCCACGACCATCGCCCAGTTGGCGGCCTCGTCGGGACGTTCCGCCCAAACGCTTTACAATCAATTGGCAACCATTCGCCGCAAGCTGGCTCAATGTGTCCAGATGCGACTCGCCACCCTGGGAGAGGACGCATGAAAAACGACTTTAGCCAACCCGAATTCAACCAAAGCCTGGTCGATCTGGTTCATCAGATCGTTCACGACGAACTTTCGCCTGAAGAGCACGCGGAACTGGAGCAGATGCTGCAGTCCGACCCGGCGGCTCGATCGCAGTACTTCCTGCTGCTTGATCTCGAGTACGGCCTGGAAAAGATCGCGACTGAAAGGAACGAGGCCTCGTCCGAGAAACGCCCCATCCATGCAGGCACCCTGGCTACCGATCCCACGCGAAAGAGATCAAGTGTCGGCGTCTGGCCGCTGATCGCGTTGACACTCGCTGCGGTGATCGCCGTTCCGCTGGCAATTTGGGGCCTCAACAAGGGCACCGTCGATCAAGCCAAGCAATCGCACGACACCTCGCCAACGACCTGCCCTGAAGACTCCGATCCCGAAATGCGGATCGTGCAGATGGCTCGCAGCCGCTTCTTTGACGAGCCGCAAGTTTTCGCACCTGGCGACTGCCTGCAAGTCGATCATGATTACGCCCTGGTCGAAGGGAGCATCCAACTCAAAAGCCGCACCGGCGCCGAGATGATCGTCCAGGCTCCGGCCGTCTTTTCGATTCAATCGGCAGAGCAAGTGCTGCTTAAAGTTGGAACCTGCTCGATCTACGCACCGGATGGGGCGGAAGGCTTTCGAGTCCTGACGCCACAAGCGGAAGTGGTCGACAAGGGAACCCGCTTCTCGATTGAGGTCAACGAATCTGGCGAAGCTGATGTGGAAGTGATCGAAGGTGCCGCAGAAGTCTTTCCGCGGGAAACCTCCGAAAGCGGCATCAGCAACGGCCTGCGATTGGAAGCGGGCCAAGGACGGGTGATTAATTCGTTGGGCCAGATCGCTTCGGACGATCGAGCTGACTTTGGCCGAACCTATCAATCGACGCTGCCTGACCGAATCATCTCGTTCAAAGCGACCGCGAAAAAAGATCCGAACCCGGATCAACTGCTTTCTGTTACCGCCCAGCGAGGCGGCCTTCCTTACACGTACGATGTCGATCAGTTGATCGGCTTCGATGTGCTGCATTTCAAAGTCGGAAAGAACATCAACAACATCACCACGCCGATCATGAGTATCGATCCCAAGCAGGGAGACGACTCCCGGCGGCGCGTTGGCTACCTGGATCGCGACCAGTCCCTGTTGACCGGCCTTCTGAACCCAGGCGGGCAGGAAACCCCGCTCGATTCTGACCCGGACATTACGAGCGAAGATCTCGATGCCCGCACGCAAGGGATGGCGATTCGATTCCATCAGCCGGTGATCAATGGGCCTGGACCCGATATCGTTTTCTTTGATCTACACGTGGTGCATCACCCGGAAGCTGGCGATCCTTTCCATGTTTCGCCGCTTCATTTCGAGCCAGGGTTGAAGAGCCACACAGTGTGGAACTATGACATCTCGCTGGCCGATCGTGGTGCCCATGCCCTGAGTGACTTCCGACTGTATGGCTTCGACCGCAGCATTCGGAGTGTCGAAGAACTTTGCCACGCCAACCACAACGGAGGGATCCCGCACGCGGTGCCAGCGAAAGTCATCGCGGCAGGTATCGACTTGAGCGATCTTGGCTACCCGGAAGGTGCCGAGGTTCGTGAGTTGTTTTTCCAAGATGCCATGGACGACGAGAATCTGATCGATCCTGTCTTCATTGGCGGATTCCCTTCGCCTCGCCCTGCCCCCGCAACCAACCAGCCTACCTCAGACCCTGAATAGATCATGCCACGTTTTCAACATGTCGCATCTCTGTTTGCCTTGCTGTTGATGACGGTTGTCGTCAATGCCAGCGAAAAAGAGGACGCCCACTTCTTTGAAACGAAGGTCCGGCCTCTCCTGGCGGAAAACTGCTTCAGCTGTCACGGCGCCAAAGAACAGAAGTCAGACCTGCGAATGGATCGCCGGCAGCACTTTTTCAAAGGTGGCAGCGAAGGGCCGATCGTCGTACCGGGCAAGCCGGAAGAAAGTGAATTGATTTCGGCCGTCAAATACGAGGGCTACGAGATGCCTCCCAAGGCACCGCTGGCCGACGACCAAATCGCCATCCTGGAAACTTGGGTTCGTCAAGGAGCCTATTGGCCTGAAAATGAAGGTAACCTCCGTGAAGAAGATGGTCCGTTCACCAAAGAGGACCTCGCCTGGTGGGCCTTTCAACCGTTGTCGCATCCCAAGGTCCCGCAGGTCGGCAAAGCTGACCTGGTTGAAAACTCGATCGACAACTTTGTTATCGCCAAGCTGAAAGAACACAAGCTGACCGCGTCCCAACCGGCAACTAAGCGGGAACTGATTCGTCGTGTCTACTTCGATATGCTCGGCATTCCACCCACGGCGGAAGAAGTCGATGCGTTCGTCAGCGACACCAGCCCAAACGCCTACGAGCAGTTGGTCGATCGCGTCCTGGCCGATCCTCGCTATGGCCAGCGTTGGGCAACCCATTGGCTCGACTTGGTTCGTTATGCCGACTCGGACGGCTATCGGGCCGACGGATACCGACCGCTGGCATGGCGTTACCGCGACTACGTCGTTCGTAGCCTGAACGAAGATAAGCCGTACAATCAGTTCCTATCGGAACAACTGGCCGGCGATGAAATCGCACCGAACGATCCCGATTCGCTGGTAGCCACTTACTTCCTTCGCGCTGGCGTCTACGAATACAACAATCGCGACGCCGAAGGGCAAGAGGTTCTAATCCTCGACGAGTTGACCGATACGGTCGGCGACGTTTTCCTGGGTATGGGGATCGCTTGTGCCCATTGCCACAATCACAAATTCGATCCGATCCTCCGCGACGACTACTACCGCCTGCAGGCCTTCTTCAAACCGATGGTTTGGAAAGATAAAGTCTCGCTGGCCTCGGCCGAAGAACAGAAGCAGTACGAAGAAAAGCTGGCTGCCTGGGAGAAGAAGCACAAAGATCTTCTCGATCAGATCGAAGAGATTGAAGCCAAGCCGCGTGAGAAGGCTCAAAAGAAGGCAGTCGGGATGTTCCCCGAAGAAGTCCAGGCCATGTACTGGAAGCCGGCCGACGAACGAACAACCTACGAAAACCAGGTTTATTACCTGGTCCAGGATCAGGTGCAGTTCGAGTACGATCGGCTGAAAAACTTCATTCCCAAAGATCAAAAACAAACATGGGAAGATCTACTTAAAAAACGTCAGGACCTTCTGAGCAAAAAGCCAAGCTCACCTCCGCTGGCCGACGTGGCTGGCGATGCACATGGCTTGGTCTCTCCGACAACGATTCCTGACGAGCGAACCAAGCGTGAGATTCACCCTGGCTTCCTGACGATCCTTGAACCTGGCGCCGCGGAGGTCGATCCCGGTTCGATTGCCAATCATGAAAGCAGCGGACGCCGCGCGGCGCTGGCCAATTGGCTTTCCCGTGACGATAACCCACTCTCACCGCGTGTGATCGTCAATCGTGTCTGGCAGTATCACTTCGGCGTGGGGCTGTCGGCCAACTCCAGCGACTTCGGTCGCCTCGGCGAGCCCCCCACGCATCCTGAGCTATTGGATTGGCTGACCAATCGGTTCATCGAAAACGATTGGAAGCTCAAACCACTGCATCGCGAAATCCTTCTGTCGGCCACCTATCAGCAATCCTCCCGAATCACCCCGCCGAAAGAAGCCAAGCTAACGGACCCGAACAATCGACTGTTGTGGCGTTATCCGGCCCATCGGCTGGAAGCGGAGCAGATCCGCGACGCCATGTTGATTGTCAGCGGCGAATTCACCGACAAAACCGAAGGCCCCGCCTCGTCGAGTAACAGCACGGTTCGCACGGTCTTCACCAAGAAGATGCGTAATTCGCCTGATCCGCTGTTGGATAGCTTCGATTCGCCCAATGGTTTTTCCAGCGTGGCTCAGCGCAACACAACCACTACCGCCACCCAGTCACTATTGATGATCAATGGCGACTGGTCGCTGAAACGGGCCGAAGCAATGGCTAAACGGCTCAGCCGCGAACATGGTAACGATTTGGAAGCGATCGTTCGCGAAAGCTTCCAAGATTGTTTCGGACGCACGCCGCAGCCAGCAGAGCTTCAAGCAGGCGTCGAATTCATTGAACAGCAGATCGCCTACAACCGAGAACTGAACCGAGCCAAAGCGGATGGCATCCCTTCGACGGCCCTGCTCGACGAAGCCCAGATGCATCGCTGGCAAACCGCATTCAACATCAGCGACGAAACACCAAATCAAACGTTGACCTTGCCAGGCACCAGCCAGCTTCCGTCGGACAACTTCTCGATCGAAGCGATTGTCTTCAATCGGTCGTTGTTCAAGGACGCCTCGGTCCGAACGATCGCATCGCATTGGAACGGCTCGCAATCGACCCCCGGCTGGAACTTCGGCGTGACCAGCGAAAGGTCGGCCTACAGGCCGCGAAACCTGATCCTACAGTTGATCGGCAAAACCAAAAGCGGCCAGGTCAAATACGAAGTCGTCCCGTCCAACATCCGCATTCCTTCCGACAAGCCGTACTATGTGGCGGCCTCGGTTGATTTTGATGCCGGCACGGCGACCTTCTATGCCCGCGACATGTCTTACGATGAATCGGAACTGGAAACGGTCGTCGTCAAGCACTCGATCGTCGGCGGCTGTGGAAGTGACTCGCTTCGTTTCTGCATCGGCGGCCGCGATTCCCAAAGTACCCACAACTGGGACGGTCTGATCGACGAGATTCGACTCAGCAAAGGTCTGTTGGCCGACGAGTCGGAGATCATGATCAACACGCCCAATAACCTGGTGACCGACGAAACGGTCGGACTGTGGCGATTTGTTCGCTCAAACCCCAACGGGCCGTTGGCTGATATGGAAGACCCCAAGCTCGAATTGGAACTCTCCAGCCAAACCGGCCGCGGCAATATGAGCCCGGAACTGATCGGACTGAGCGACTTCTGCCATGTCCTATTGAATTCCAGCGAATTCCAATTCGTCGATTAATCATCCCCTGATTGCCTGCCTGAAATAACTCCGAAGGGAGCCGTACCGATGAACAATCAACCGCACATCGAAGTTCCGACCTCGCGGCGCGAATTTCTCGCCAAGTCTGGCGGAGGATTCGGTGCCATGGCCCTGGCAGCATTGCTAGGTGGTGATGCATCGGCGGCTCCGGTCGATCCTCGGGCTCCCAAGGCAACGCAGTTCCCAGCCAAGGCCAAGAACGTAATCTTCCTGTTCATGGAAGGTGGCCCGAGCCACATCGACTTGTTCGATCCCAAACCGCTGCTCAACAAACTGGCCGGCCAGAAGATTCCCGATAGTTTCGGCAAGGTCATCCTGGCGATGGGCGAGAACGATGCCCCGCTGCTGAAATGTCCGCGAAAGTGGCAACAACATGGCGAGAGCGGCCTGTGGGTTTCGGACTGGTTTCCGAACATCGCGACTTGTGCCGACGACCTGTGCGTGATCCGTTCGTGCATTTCGGACGGGATCAATCATTCCTCAGGCGTTTGCCAGATGAATACCGGCCACGTAATCGGCGGCCGGCCATCGCTGGGTGCCTGGGCGACTTACGGCCTGGGAACCGAGAACCAGGACATGCCGGCGTTTGTAGTGCTGACCGACAGCAGCCGACAGGTGGTCAACGGTTCGCGCAACTGGGGCTCTGGCTTCATGCCGGCCGTTTACCAAGGGGTCCAATTCAAGTCTGGCAGCGACCCGATTCTAAACCTCAACCCGCCCAGCCAGATCGCTGGCCAGCGGCAGAAGGCCAAGCTGGACCTGTTAAACCAGATCGACCGGCGGCACGCTCAAGAGCGGGAAGACTATTCCGAGCTCGAAGCACGCATCAAGTCGTACGAGTTGGCCTTCCGCATGCAATCGGAAGCCCCTGGGATCGTCGACCTGGCCAGCGAGAGCGAAGAAACGAAGGCCCTGTATGGAATCGACCAGAAAGAGACCAACACCTTCGGCAGCAACTGCCTGCTGGCTCGCCGGCTGGTCGAGAATGGTGTTCGCTTCGTGCAGCTCTACAGCGGTGCCGGCAGCGGCTGGGACGCGCACAGCAACATCGAAGGAAACCACGGCAAGCTCTGCAAAGAGGTCGACAAGCCAATCGCCGGCCTGCTGAAAGATTTGAAGCGTCGCGGTCTGTGGGATGAAACGCTGGTGATCTGGGGCGGAGAATTCGGCCGGACCCCGATGTCGGAAAAAGGAACCGGCCGCGATCACAACCCGACTGGGTTCACCATGTGGATGGCCGGTGGAGCGGTCCCAGGAGGCCGTACGATCGGTGCTACGGACGATCTGGGCCTCAAGGCGATCGAGAACCCGCTGCACGTCCACGACCTTCATGCGACGATTCTACGCGTTCTGGGGATCGATCACACGAAGCTGATCTACCGCCACAAAGGACGTCCCGAGCGAGTCGACATGAACGAAGGTCGGGCCGAACTGAAGGTCCTGGGGATCGGCTAGTGCCTCCCTAAGATCAGAATCTCTCATTCTACGCGCCCTACGCTCGTTGAGAGCGGTTCGTTGCGTGCCGTTTAACCGATGAAAAACGGGCCTACCCTTCCTATTTGAGTTCGACTTCGATCCTAACTTGTAGCGCGCGCTCGCAAGCCTGAAATCACTGCGGTCACCCGTGCATTCACTTCGGTTTCCGCAACCAGTGCAAGCACTAATTCCCGCGGCATGCCGAGCCATTAGTATTGTTTCGCGCGAAAGCTGATCACGTTTTGACCACCATAAATGGAATGGATGAATATTCGATGTTCGTGAAATTTTTCCCATTTACGAACTGGGGCTTCAGTGGCAAACTGCCGAGATAGGAAACGTGATCACATGGAGTTAGTGAAAGTGGCCCGCTGATCCAGGCGGACTTGGGACCACAGGGCATTTTGAACTTGTTAAGGGGATACCTGAGTACAAAGGAATCCAAATCATGGTCCGCTTTGCAATCATCGAGGTCAATCGAACGCTCACCATCGCCCAGGTCGCACCGGGGCAGCTTCCCGAAGATACAGCCCGTGAGGAACGTGGCTACCTGATCGATCCCGGCACTTACCGGTCTTACGATCAAGCTCAAGAGGTCGTGAATCGAATCCTGCGATTGGACGACAGCGAAGTCAATCAGGCCGCCAGCGCGTAACGCAAAGTTAGTCTGTGACGTTGCCAAGAACTACTGTGACCGAGATTTTCCAAGATTCTTTCGAGCGGTGAATCGGCAGGCTGCCGCTCACCTAACTGGTATAGCAACCCGAATGAAGAGGGAAGGTTGCCGGCATAACCGGTTCCATCGGAATCGGCTACCCTTTCTCTCGGCGGCAAACCGCGGCGTGGGATGCCAAATGCCCACTCCGCGCATCTGGCTGGGGCGATTCCAAGATGCCTGCCACCTCGGCTCGCGATTGAAAGCCGGGCGCTTCTGATTAGGATGAAATGGAGACGTTATCGCCCCCATTTGACTCCCCTGCTCTTGCTATTTTTTCGGAGGCTCTTGTCCATGATCGCCCGTACTCTTGCCGCTGTTGCCGTGGCCGCTATCGTAGGCTGCTCGTTTGTGTCGACTGCGGAAGCAGGTCTGTTCTCAGGCCGGGCTGCGTACCCGTACCATCACGCTCCGCGCGTCGAATACCGCATCTACAACCGCTTTCCGCACTACCAAGTTCTGCCAACGATGCCGGTGCTGCGTCACGTCAACGATCCATCGCTTTACCGCGACGAAACGGGTTACGGCGAAAGCTAAACCGTCACCCTCCTGATTTAAACATGAAACAGCCATGGTCACGCATAGGACCATGGCTGTTTTCTTTTACCTGGACGCCGACCACGGCTTATTCGCCATACCCGCCTGGATCACGGGGCAACCTGGCAACGTGGTGGACTTCATCTGCGGCCGGATCAATCTTGGCCGAGTTGGCGGCTTCCGGCGCCGCGATGTCACGACCACAGCTGTCGCAGCAATACTCGACGACGCACTTGTAGACCGGTACCTGTTCGGTAACGGTCTTCACGACCAGGATCTTGCGGGTTCGGCAATGCCCTGCGACGGGTGCCTTGGTGCAGCAGCCTTGGGCGCAGTCGCTGCAGCCAACTTCGCCGCAGCCGACATGCTTTTTCCCCCACAGCGAGATACCAAACAAACTATCGGGCAGCATCGAACTGGGCAGCACCGTGCAAATGTCTTCACATTCGCAATCGAAGACCTTCTTCTTGACCTTCTTCATTTCGCAGACGATGCGGGTTCGCTTCTGGCAGGTTGCCTGGCACGAGCAATGACCGCAGCAGTTGGGTTCCCCGACAACGACTTGTTCCATCGAAGCTACCGGCGGAATCTTTTCGATGTCGGTAGCGACCGGAACAGGCGGCAGGATAACCGGATCCTGGCAATGGGCCTGGTTGGCGAAGCTCGCCACGGCCATCGCCAAAAGCATGGAAAGAATTGGCAAACGCATTGAATTCCCCTTGTGGGCGAAGTTTGGATTCGAGTTTGTAATTGCTTGGGACACCAGATCTAGAAGTCGATCTGCATCCGCATCTGGAAAATCTGCAGCACACCGTTGCTGGCAACCTGATCGTCGGTGTTGGAGTAAACGTACTCGAACATCGCACGGGTATAGGGACTGAGATACCAGTTCAAGCCAAATAGGTGACGATGATCTTGCCCGCCCTTGATGTTGGCGCTGTTCAAGTCATCGTGAGCGTAGCGATAGGCCAGTTCCCAGGCCCCCCAACCATTGCAGATGCCGTAGTCGCCGGTGCGAACTCGAAAGAAGTTTTCAAACGGGACAACTCGGTTCGAGAACGATCCGGAACGTCGGTTGTAAGGACGGTACTCGCCAGTCAGAAAGTAGGTCGCTCCCACGTAGTAGGTATCGAACGTTTCCGCTCCGTAATTGGTCGTGTTGACCGTCGCGAACTGGTATTCCGATTGCAGACGGAACGAACCGTAGACGTAAGCGAACTCGAAGCCAGCCTGGCTGTAGTAGTTGCCGTTGATCACGCCGGTGTCGACGATATAGGGGGCCAAAGCCGAGTCAGGTCGACTTCGGAATCGGGCCTGCCCATTGCCCAAGTGCCGCCAGCTGTAGTCGATACCCAAGTGGATCAACCCACGACCGTCGCTGGCTTCGTCGTACCAGGGCAAGTAGGTCAAGCGGCCCGTGATCGCGGAAGCATCGTTGTCGCTCTGGTAGATCGGCGGCTTGGAACTTTGATTGGTGGTGAACAAGCCAACTCCATACGTCCAGTTGGCGTCACCATTATCGGAGTGCGCCATGACACCCAAGTTACGACCCAACAGAAACGGGCTCGAGCGTTCCATCTCGGCCAGGTACTTATTGGCTGTAAGCTGCTCGAGGCTGAATGGCTCGAAGTAGTTTCCCACACGCAAGTTTTGGATGTAGGGAAGCTCGCCAAAGTCGACATAGCAATCCAGCACGCTGACCTGGCTCGACAGGTTGAACCAGAGACGATACTGAGTGTTTTCCATCACCTTGCCGCTCATTTCCACCCAGGCATTGCGGACTTTGACGGCGTCCTGGGCATCTCCGGCCTGGGCAAAGCTCTCGCTGTTCTGCCCGAAGACCGCCGAGTCAATGAAGATTCGGCCTCCGATTTTTGTCGAAGGTTTGAGTGCCGCTTTGGCGGCGTCGGAAGCTTCCGCCTTTTCGACGGCCGACTTCCACTTCATCAACTCGTTGACGTCCTGGGAAAGATCCGGAGCCACGTCGGACGGAGCGCTGACATTCATGGCCGGCGTGCCGAACTTGGATCGATTCAACTCTTGCTTCAGCTGATCGATTTGTGCCTGCAGCGCGGCGGCCTCATTCGTAGAAATCATCCCGGGAGGCGGCTGCTGGCCAGGAGTTGGTGCTTGGTAAGTGGGTGGGTATTCATATTGTTGTGACCATGCCGTCTGCAGACTGCAAGCCACGATCGCCAATGCGACCACGATCCATCGTGTCATGGAATTCTGCCCCAATGCATTTTTCGGAAGTAGGAGAAAAGCCGAACCATCCGTTTGTCCGGCCTCAACAGGTTCGACCGGATGCAACGCCCGTCTCAATGCGAATGTATGTTTCTGCCGCGATGATGGTGTTTCCCGTATTCCAGATATCTTTGTTGTGTCGCCTGAAGAAAGTTTGACGAATACAAATCCCCCTCAATAGAACCAGTCCACCACCGACAAATGGTTAGTAAATCCTGCAAAAGTCCATGTCACCAATAAGGTTAGCAGCTGCAGGTTCCCGCAAATCCGGAGGAAAAACGTTCGCGTGGATAGCGGCTGCGCTCCCCTGCACAGTTCGTAACCTAATGTTCCGCAGTAACGCACCAGATGGTTGGTGACGACCTATCGAACATTTGAATTAGATGGCCGAAATTCCAGTGGCCGGGGCAGGAGAATTCGTAATGCTGAACACCAAGGGGAAAATTGGCGGGTTAGTAGCAATTAGTTGCTTCTCTCTGGTTTTGCTGATTGGCATCGGGTGGTATTCGTTGTCGAAACAGTTGCAGAGATTTGATGAAATCGTGGACGACCACTTTCTGGTATTGATCGACCAGAAAATCACCCCCCTGCTCCAGGACGAAATCCTTCCCTTCTTGAACGTCGACTTGAGCAAGACGCAAGAAATGCAGGCAAGCATCCTTTTGCTTCTGGATGCCGACCGTGATGCCTACCAGGTACTTGTAGCCGAGATTGAAGCTCGAAACATGGCCATGCTGGCCCACGAGGATCGGACACAATACAACCAGTACCTGCAAGACCACGAAGAGAACCTGGCCCAAATCAGCGAGCGTATCGCCAAGTCTAGAGCAGGAGTTTTCAGCGACGAAGCCACCGCCTTCCTGGACGAATCGCTCGCTCGCTTCGAAGAATGGCGGAACATGACCCGCAAGATTGTCGAGCTCTCGGCCCCGGGCAACGCAGTCGATGCTGACCAGCTACAGAAGCTAACTACCCAATCTCTAGCCGCGTTCGATTCATTCCGTACTCCGCTGGATGGTGCCAAGGAACAGCTTCAACTCGATATTAATGCTGCCTTGAAAGCGATCGAAAAGAAGAAACGGCTGATCAACGATAGTGAGCAAAAGGCCAGCGAAAGCCGAGAATCGGTTGTCGCCACGTCGAAGGAAGTTCGCCAGACCGCAAATGCTTCGATCACCAGCTTCTTGATCATCGGCGGAATTGCCAGTGTGCTTACCATGTTCCTGGGAGCCCTGATCGCTCGTTCGATTCTCACTCCGCTCAACCAAACCATTCAAATGCTTGACCAGATCGCGGAAAGTGGCGGCGACTTGACGCAGCGGCTTCGAATGAAAAGCCGCGACGAGTTTGGCCGCCTGGCAGATTCGTTCAACCGCTTTATCGAGAAGATTCAAAACGTCGTCAGTCGGGTTGCCTCGAACTCACACGTGCTTGTCAGTTCGTCCGGCGAATTAAACGAAACGGCCGAGCGGCTCGCCAAGGGTGCT
The DNA here is from genome assembly GCA_016124445.1 of bacterium. Classification (GTDB taxonomy): domain Bacteria; phylum Planctomycetota; class Planctomycetia; order Pirellulales; family Pirellulaceae; genus Bremerella. The sequence continues at coordinate 189,776 of WGNR01000010.1, read as the reverse complement.
GCCGACACGTCGCTACGAAGCTCGTCGGTTGCCGCTGCTTCGGAAGAAATGACCACGTCGATCTCGAACATCCAGCGTACGACCCGCGACATGAACAACAGCTTCAGCATGGTGTCGACCGCTGTGGACGAGATGAGCCGCAGCATTTCCGAGATCGCCAACAACACCGAACAGTCGTCGACCATCGCCAACGACGCTTCGGTGACGGTGAGCAGCAGTCACGAGAAGATGAAGCTGCTGAGCCTGGCCGCCGAAGAAATCGGTCGCGTTACCGAGGTGATTCAGGACATCGCCGAGCAAACCAATCTGCTGGCTTTGAACGCGACCATCGAAGCATCACGAGCTGGCGAAGCGGGTCGCGGATTCGCAGTGGTTGCCACCGAAGTGAAAGCCCTTTCGCGGCAAACGGCCGATGCCACCGACGACATCCGCAAACGGATCGCCGGCATTCAAAGCTCGGCCTCGCTCGCCGTCGAAACGATCTCGGACGTCGATACGGTCGTCAAGCAAGTGCACGAGATTTCGACAACCATCGCCGCGGCCGTTGAAGAGCAACGTTGCGTCGCCCAGAGCATCTCCGAGCAACTCACCAAAGTTGCCTCCGGCGTGCAAACGGTTTCGCACAGCCTCGAACAATCGACCGAAGCGAGTGCCGAAGTCAGCCGCAATATCACCCAGGTCGACGACGTCGCCGGTCGCACTGCGGCCGACGCCGACAAGACGGGTGAAGTCGGCAAACGGATGACCTCGTTGGCGGCCCAGCTGAATGAAACCTTGAGCGAATTCAGCTACTAGTCGCTACTCGTGCGAATCCTTCGCACACTGGTCAAATCAAAGCGGTTCCGCAGAATCAATTCTCGGGACCGCGCCTTCGCCGAGGACAACGCCTGACGGGCCAAGCAGAAACTGATTGGCCGCTTCCGCCAAGATCTTGGTCTCCTGGCTCAGCAGAAACCACGACTCCGTTTCAATCCGAATCGGAGTTATCGTCTCCGCTGCCGATGCCAGGCGGACGATCGCAAAGCCTGCGTCGCTTTCGTGGCGATAGGAAATGGTCGCCAAGTGGGCGTCTTTGTTCCAACTAGCCGTCAGGTTCTCTCCTGACATCAGGCCTGAGTCGATCCATTTGCGGCGTATTTTCAGCAGCGACCGATACCAATCGAGCGTCTGACGATCACCATTCTCGCGAGCACCAATGCGTGACTTGACGAAGGCCGCCTTCGACAAGCACGAAACAGTCTTCGTCCAATCATGCTGCGGATGTTCCCGCCGCCGGCCGCGTTCGACCGCATCACGGAGGTGGGCATCGCCGAAATCGGTGAAGAAATAGAACGGGCTCTCCGTGGCAAACTCTTCCCCCATGAACAACATCGGAATCGCCGGCAACATCAGCATGAGCGCTGCCGCCGCTCGATGGATTTCCGGCGAGGTCACCTGGTGCAACCGTTTGCCGTCGGGATGATTCCCAATGAAATCATGATTCTGGATCGAAAATATTAGCGAAGACCAATCGGCAACGCTTGCATCTTCCGCCAAGGGAACCCGTCGCCGCGGCTCTTTCAGCGTTCCACGAAAGACGTAGCCGCGTCGCAATACGGCCTCGATATCGTCTCCGGCAACATAGCGACGATCCGACATGTGCTCGTCCGGCCGTGTCTCGGCGGCAACCGAATGGAGAAAGTCGTCGCACCAGAGGGCATCGAATCCGTATCCGCCTGAATCCAAGGAAGTGATCAATTCGGGATCGTAGATATTGCTCTCGGCGATCAGATGAAGCTCTCGCTTCAGGTGACTCTGCATCTCGGCGAATTTCTGGCCGATTTCTCCCACGATATGGCGCGGCGACTTATCCAGAATGCAATGCGTCGCATCGAGCCGCAGCCCGTCGAAATGGAAATCTTCGATCCAGTACCGAGTGTTTTCAACGATGTAGTCCCGCATCATCGCCGAGCCTTCGCCATCCAGGTGAGGCGCATCACCCCAAACGGTATGGTGCTCGGGCGAAACATACCCACCGAATGGATGCAAGTAGTTTCCTTCCGCGCCGAAGTGGTTGTAGACCACATCCATAATCATCGCGATTCCACGCTGATGGGCGGCGTCGACCAATTGCTTCAGTTCGTCTGGTGTTCCAAACGTGTTGTGCGGGGCGAAGAAGCAGGTTCCGTCGTAACCCCAGTTCCAACGGCCCGCCGATTGAGCGACGGGCATGAGCTCGACCGTATTGATCCCTAGTTCGACCAATTCGTCCAACCGCTTGATCGCAGCCAGGTAAGTCCCATCTTTGGTGAACGTGCCGACGTGAAGTTCGTACACCACCATTTGCTTCTTGGGCAAACCGCGCCAGGCTTGATCGTTCCAGGTATATGCCGTCGGATCAATCAGCTCCGACGGTCCATGTACCCCGTCAGGCTGAAAGCGACTGGCCGGATCAGGTCGCGGGTTGCCATCCGGAACACGAAACCAATAGCGAGTCCCCGTCGCCGCACGAGTCGAAACGGCAAACGTTCGGTCTCCTTCGTCCACCATCGGCATTTCCTGGGGAGCATCCCCTTCCAGGCGAAGGGTAAGCTTCTCGCAGGCCGGCGCATGGACGACAAATCGAACCGCTGCATCTGGCAAAAACTGAGGACCGAAGGTGCGTTGCATAAGTAAATTAATCCGGCGGCAAAATAGTTTATAAATCGCAAAGATTCTAAATCGGCGCGGCGTTTATTTCGCCCGCGAGCGAACGAGAAATCGACTGGCTATCTCGAAGAGTACCGATTGGTTTTTTAAGTCCGCTTTAGCTACAATCAGAGTCACCACTCTCAACTCCTCCTAACGAGATCTCACCATGTTGCAACGATTCTCTCTGGCAAACACCTGCCTGGCGATTGCCCTTTTGTTTTGGTCATCTTCTTTGTTTGCCGGTGAAAAACCAAACATCATCGTGATCCTTTCCGATGACATGGGCTTCTCCGACATCGGTTGTTACGGCAGCGAAATCAAGACGCCCACGCTCGACAGCTTGGCAGATTCCGGGATTCGTTTCACACAGTTCTACAACACGGCCCGCTGTTGCCCAACGCGGGCATGCCTATTGACCGGCCTTTACCCCCATCAGGCTGGCGTTGGTCACATGGTCACCGGGGGATACGATCCCAACGTTTACCCCGGCTATCACATGGAACTGAACGATCGTTGTCAGACGATCGCCGAAGTCCTCAAGCCGGCAGGCTATACCACGTATGCGACCGGCAAATGGCACGTCTGCCACGACATGCAGCCCGACGGGCCGAAGCATGATTGGCCGCTGCAGCGCGGATTCGATCATTTCTACGGCACGATCACTGGAGCTGGCAGCTTTTATGATCCCGCCGCATTATGTCGAGGCAACACGCTGATCACACCGGAGAATGATCCGAAGTATCAGCCGGAGCAGTTCTATTACACCGATGCCATCGCCGACAACGCGGTCGCCTTTCTCCAGCAGCACGAAAAGGCCTCGGCTGACAATCCGTTCTTCTTGTACGTCGCTTTCACTTCGGCTCACTGGCCAATGCATGCCTTGCCGGAAGACATCGCCAAGTACGACGGCGTCTACGACGACGGCTACGGCGCCATCCGTGCCAAGCGATTCGCCAAGATGAAGAAGCTGGGGCTGATCAACGAGACGTGGGAAATGTCGGAGCAGGCCGGCGACTGGAAGAAAGAAGCCCACAAATCGTGGGAATCGCACACCATGCAGGTCTACGCCGCGATGATCGATCGCATGGATCAAAACATTGCCAAGATCACCAAGCAGCTGAAAGACTCCGGCGACTACGACGATACGCTGATCTTCTTCATGCAAGACAACGGCGGTTGTGCCGAAGGAGTCGGACGACGCAAAGACGCCAAGCTGCCAGAAGCTCGCCCCGCGATGGCAGCCGATGAACTGCAACTCGACATCATCCCGAAATTCGCACGCGACGGTCGACCGGTGCGGCACGGCCCCGAAACCATGGCTGGTCCGGCCGACACCTACATCGCCTACGGCCGCAACTGGGCGAATGTCTCGAACACCCCATTTCGCGAATACAAACATTGGGTCCACGAAGGGGGCATCTCGACGCCGCTGATCATCCACTGGCCCAAGGGAATCGATGCCAAAGAGAACGGCAAGCTCGAAACCACTCCTGGCCATTTGATCGACGTCATGGCGACCTGCGTCGATGTCGCCGGTGCGAGCTATCCCAAGGAGGTGAATGGCAAATCGATCACGCCGCTGCCAGGCGTCAGCCTGAGCGCAACGTTCACCGGAAAGCAGATCGAGCGTCCGACGCCAATTTTCTGGGAGCACGAAGCGAACTGTGCCGTGCGTGATGGCAAGTGGAAGATCGTGCGATATGGCAACATGGGCAACGGGACAACCAAGCCCTGGGAACTTCACGACATGCTGGCCGATCGAACCGAGCAGCATGACCTGGCCAGCCAGCAGCCAGAGCGAGTCGAGAAGATGGCTGCTCAATGGGAGTCGTGGGCCAAAGAGGCGCATGTGCTGCCGTGGCCGTGGGGAAAACCTAATAAGAAAAAGTAATCGAGAAGCACCTACCCAATCATGCGAAATCTATTTCCCTTCAGTCTTCTCTTGGCGGCTCTGTTGATCGGTACCGCGTCGGCGGACGATCGTCCCAACATCGTCGTGATCATGTTGGACGACTTGGGCTATTCCGATTTGGGCTGCTACGGCGGCGAAATCAATACGCCCAACATCGACTCGCTGGCGAGTGACGGCATCCGCTTCACGGCGTTTTACAACTGCGCTCGCTGCTGTCCAACCCGAGCAGCACTGCTTACCGGGCTGTATCCGCACCAGGTCGGTTTGATTCGCAATGGACGCTCGTTAACAAAGAACGGCGTCACCATCGCCGAGGCACTGAAAGATGCCGGCTACCAGACGGCGATGGCCGGCAAATGGCATTTAAGTCAAACCAGCGCCTTGAGTGATCCAAAGAAGCATCTTGCTTGGCTCAATCACCAGGCTGACTTCGATCGCCCCTTCGCCCCGGTGGAAACCTATCCGGTCAACCGCGGTTTCGAGCGGCACTTCGGACCGATCTGGGGCGTCGTGGATTACTTCGATCCGTTCTCTTTGGTAGACGGCACCAAGATCGTGAAAGAGGTCGACGAAGACTTCTACATGACCGATGCTATCGCCGACAAGTCGGTCGAGTACATCCAGGAGATGTCGAAGAAGGATGCTCCGTTCTTCCTCTATACCGCATTCACCGCGCCGCACTGGCCACTGCATGCCAAACCGGAAGACATTGCCAAGTACGAGAAACGTTACAACGAGGGTTGGTACCAACTGCGTGAAGACCGTTACCAGCGAATGGTCGAAAAGGGCTTGATTGATCCGAAGACCTTCCCCAAGCCGAACCTGCAAGGCCAAGGCCCCGACTGGCAAGAGCTCAGTCCCGAACAGCAGCAGCACATGGCCCAATTGATGGCGGTGCATGCGGCGATGGTCGATTGTGTCGATCAAGGTGTCGGCCGGATTATCGCGGCGCTCAAGGCAACCAACCGCTTCGAAAACACGCTGATCTTGCTGCTGTCGGACAACGGTGCTTCGCCGGAACGTTACCTGAAGGTTGGTTTCGATCGATCCTCGGAAACCCGCGCAGGGAAACCGATCCAGTACGAAGGCATTTTCGAGCCGGGCAGCGAAACAACCTGGGGTTACCTCGGTTCGTATTGGGCCAGCGCGGCCAACACGCCGTTTCGGTATTGGAAAGCTCAATCGTTTGAAGGGGGCGCTCACACACCGATGATCGCCCATTGGCCGGCCGGTCTGAAAACCAAGCCGGGCAGTTCGACCGATCAACCAGGGCATGTCATCGACGTGATGCCAACCTGCCTGGAATTGGCAGGCGTTTCCTACCCGGCCAAGTACCAGGGCAACGACATCACCCCCGTCGAAGGCAAGTCGCTCGCGCCGATCTTGCAAGGAGAAACTCGCCCAGGGCACGACCAGCTTTACTTCGAGCACGAAAACGGCCAGGCAATCATCGCCGATGGCTGGAAGCTCGTTAAACCGAAGCAAAAAGGTGGCAAGTGGGAACTTTACCACCTGGCCGAAGATCGCACCGAAACTAACAACGTCGCTGCCGAGCATCCGCAAAAAGTTCGCCAGCTTCAAGAGCTATGGCAGGCCTGGTTCGACCGGGTAAAACCGAGCGAATAGCCACGGCGATACAAACCGCTACTCATCTCCTCACCTCAGGACTCCTCCCATGCGTACTCTCCTTCTACTGCTTGTCGCCGTTGTCTCAATGGCTTCGGTTGCCAAGGCGAGCGACTTGCCGAATATCGTGGTGTTTCTCTCGGACGACCATACGCGATCCGATTCGTCGCTGTATGGCTCGACCGATTTGCAGACGCCCAACATGGAGCGGATCGCGAAACAGGGCCTCACGTTTGATCGCGCGTTCGTCGCTTCGCCTTCGTGTGCTCCCAGCCGCGCGGCGATGCTGACCGGGTTGATGCCGGCCCGCAATGGTGCCGAACCGAATCACTCGCGTCCCCGGCCCGAGATTAAGAAGCTGCCTGCTTACTTCCAGGAACTTGGCTACGAAGTGGTCGCGTTCGGCAAGGTTGGGCACTACAGGCAGACTCCTGAATATGGCTTCGACCTCGCTCGTCACTACAACTACCACGAAGACATCGCCATTCCGGAAGCCCTCAAGTGGCTCGATGCCCGCGACAGCGACAAGCCGCTGATGCTGTTCGTCGGAACCAATTGGCCGCACGTTCCCTGGCCTGAGCCGAAGGATATCGATCCGAAGACGATTAAAATTCCGCTCACCCATGTCCATACGCCGGCAACGCGTGCCGCTCGGGCTCGCTATTACCAGGCCGTGAAAACAATGGACCGCGAACTGGGCGAAGTGTTCGACCTGGCTTACCAAAAGCTCGGACCCAACACGTTATTTCTGCACACGAGCGATCACGGCGCGCAGTGGCCTTTCGGCAAGTGGACGCTCTACGACGACGGCATTCGCACTCCGATGATCGCCGTCTGGCCTGGTAAGATTGTCGCCGACAAACGAACCGACGCGATGGTTTCGTGGATCGACATCTTGCCGACACTTTACGAAGCGGTCGGCAAAACTCCGCCCGAAGAGATCGACGGCCGGTCGTTTCTGCCTGTCCTGCGGGGTGAAAAAGAGAGCCACCGCAGCGAGATCTTCACTGTGCACAGTGGCGACGGCAACCACAACGTTTATCCATCTCGTAGTGTACGGACCGGGCGATGGAAATACATTCGTAACCTCCATCCGGAATTCAAATTCTCCTCGCATGTCCTGACCGAGAAACGCCCGGTCCCCTACTGGGACAGCTGGGTCCGCAAAGCTGAAACCACGAAAGAAGCGGCCCGCAAGGTGAATCGCTACGTCGCTCGGCCTGCGGAAGAACTATACGACCTCGAGGCGGACCCGATGGAGCAGCACAACCTGGCTACCGATCCCGCCCAGGCCGAAGTTCTGCAAGATCTTCGCGGCAAGCTGGACGTCTGGATGAAAGAGCAAGGGGACCAGCAAAAGGTTTACGGCGAACCAATTCTGCTGGAAAAAGCCGACAGCTAGAATTGAAGGCTGATCAAGCGTCGCCAGAAAGCTTAACGGCCAAAGCAGCCCGTAGAGGGGCTGCTTGTTGCTCGCTGAGCATGGCCAGGTAAGCGACTTTGCCACGAAGGTGCCGCGCCGATTTCTCGTCGGCCGGATCCAATTGATGAATGGCGGCGCGCAGCTTGCGTCTTTCAGTGCGGGACAATCCTTTCTGATCGTTCACCACCACCCCTGCGACCCGTTGTCGCTGACCGTGACGCACGACGCGGGTCTTCTTGCTATTCAGCCGAAAGCCTTCGTCTTGAACAATCTCTTTGGCGAGACGAATCAAAACCTTCGCTTTGCTCGCATCGTCACCTGAGAGCGTTAGATCGTCGGCATAACGCGTGTATTGAAAATCAAACTTCTTGGCCAATCCTGCCAGCCTTCGATCCATCCGCAGCAGCACGGCATTGCAGAGACCAGGACTGGTAGGTGCTCCTTGCACACAAACCCGCGGTCCGATCGGCACGAAGTAGGTTTTGCCGTCGGCGGCGACCGGCTGACGTTCGGCCTCGGTGCAAAGTAGCGACAGCACGGCGGCAACTTCGTAGGAATACCCGAGCGAAATCAGCATTCCTCGGACGCGGCCGTAATGAATGGTCGGAAAGCAATCGGCCAGGTCGAGCTTGATCACCACCTGCTTGCCAACGTGCGGCTCGGCGTTGGTCGCCACCGACCGCTGAGCACGAAATCCATGGGCCGCATCGCTGACCGGCAAGCGGCTGACAAGAAGTTCATTGAGCTGGCGCTGGATCCGTTTGAGACGTGTTTTCGGGGCATGAATCAAGCGATGCCCGCCGGTTCGCTTGCGGATCGCAAAGGTTACATAGTGCGGCGAAGTCTCGCGTTGCCGGTGGATGCTGAAGTGCCGCAACTGCGAAGTGCTCATTTCGAGCGCGGCGGCGATATCTGCTTCGCTGTTCCAAATGGGCAGGCCGTACCGCTCTAGCTGCTCGACATCGCTGGCCAGCGTGCTGATCTTGCGGTTGCTAGTCCGGAGCGACTCGGAAAAGCGACGATCGGCTTCTTCGCGGGGCATTATCTTCGGCTTCTTCCGCGGCACCCAGTTGCGCGGATCGATCGCCTTTTTCGCTTTCGGTAGCAGTCGCTTGTCCTGAGTCGCCAGCCGAAGTTGTTTCGGCTTGAGTGGGCCGCCGGATAGATCGACGTGTTCCTCAACCTCAATGGCATCGGTCCCGGCGAGCCCGGAAATATTGCGAGCAGGCGGCTTGGGCTTGAACAGACTTGTCAGCCAATTGAGGAAGCTCATCAGTACGACGGTAATCCAATCGACAATTTCACGAAGAACAAATCACGCCCGAGCCTGGCGGCGAACCACTTGCAAGGCTCTGGAATCGTGGCTCCCATCGTTTCGTACGACGGGATCTGTGGCGGCGTTAAGGACGCAGCAGGCCACCGCGGCGAAACACCGCGGCATCGTTGGCTGGTTGCACGCACGCCAGGCCCGGACGGGATTGGTCATTCGTTTGTATTGACGCTGGCGTTACTCCTTTCCATTATTCCTCTTGGATGGGTTCGAACGGTGAGGGACCTGATCGTTGCTGGGAAGTCTCGGTGGTGGGACTACTGGTCGCACTTTCGACGCGTTTATCCGCGGTTGCCTGGAACAAGGCCAGCATATGCTCGCAGGGACCTTGATTCATCAGGTGCTCCCTAAAAAAGTCGCAACTGCAACGCCCGAAGATAATCCGGCCGGTATCGTTGACGACCACTTCGACCGAATCGGCATCCCCTGCCCTGCCCTGAATACGCCAGTCGCGATAAATGACGCTGCGTGTGATCGGACCATCCGGTGTCTTCAAGCGTTTGACCTTGGTGGTCTCTTCCGCATCGCATGACTTGACGCTTACCTGGCTGTCGGCCAGCATCTTGGCGGCCAGTTCGCGGCGCAGATCAGGTGGGAAAAACTTTGCTTCATCCGCTGGCGTCTCAAACAATTCGCGGCTGCGGTAATCGCGGGCCTCAACATCAAACATCGCGCGGCCCTGCCGGCAAAGCCGCACGAGCATCCGCGTTGCTGCCGGTTGGTCGACGTTCATCGCTTCGGCAAGCTGCTTGATCGACAGGTGATGCTGCTGGCGCAATAGTTCCAGCGCCGCTGGCAGCATCGCATCATCGGCCGCGACGGCATCTTCCAGCAAATCGAACCCGCCGCTGCCCGTGAAGCCTGAGGCTGACCAGCCGGTGACTCCCAACAGGAAGGTCATCCCTGGCAGCCGAACCGCATAGAAACTTGGCAGCGCACGCCCTTTCAGGTAGATGTCGACCGATTCGGCGAACGGCAACAAGCCCTCGATCAGCTTCAGCCGACTTCGTCCCCAGACGCGGGTCGTTTTCGGCTCCGTATAGTTGTGCTCGGCCCCTTCCAGCGGCACGACATGTTCCCACGGCTCCAGCACCAATTGAGCATCTTCCCCAGGATTGAATTCGTATCGCAATGCTCGCGGTGAGACTTTTGCTTTGGTGAATCGCATGAAACGAATCGCGGCCAGCAGATCGATCGGCTTGACCGCGATGCGGGTACCTGGCATCGCCATTGCGGCTTGCACCTGCAGAAAACCACGCACCCAAGTATCGGGCAAATCGACCTTTCTCTCAAACCGCCCGCCAGCTCCTTTGGTCGAAACTTCGACCCCATCACCACCGACCTTGAACGAGGTCTTGCGACTGGTTCGCATCTCACCCAGCGCGCCCCACAGCCAAGCGGTAAAGTCAATGTTCGTCGTACCGGTAACAACTTCGCCCTGGATATCAAACACGGACGGATCGACCACCAGGGCGGCGTAAACCGACTGATCCTGACTGAATGCCTCGAAGAAGATCCGATCGGGATGGACCGTAACGACCGGATCCAACTGACCGAAGAACGACGATACCCAGGTCGCGTCGGACCAGATCACCTCGCCCAGTGCACGCATGGCGATGCGGAATGGAAAACCGTGCTGGGCCACTTCCCCATGAAAGCGAACCTGGCGGCGGGCATTGGTCGCCAGGCTTAGTTTGTATTCGTCGCGAGTCGCATCCAGGGTCGACGGCGAGGCGTAGTCCACCAGCACAATCATGACAGCGCCTCCTCAAGCCCATAGATCACCGGACGTTCCGCTTCGCTGCGCAACTCTGGCCGCAGGCTAAGGATCTGGCCGATCAAGCCGATCAGTTCTTCTTTGGGATAGCGTTTATCAGGCAGGCGGAGTGCCTCGCGGGCGCGATCGAGTACACGCTGGGCAACCTCGGCATCGGCCTTGGCCGCACTGCGCAGTGCACCAAACGCCGCGATCCGGGTCTTGCGATGCAGCGGACGAAGGAGCGTGCCGAGCAAGATATCGATCGTTTCAACCGCCAGCTTCTCTGCCCGGGGATCGTCTTGAGCCAGGACGCGATAGCCAAGCATCTGAACGTAAATACTCGATCCTTCCACTAAATCGCGGACCGCCTCAGGTACCGCCAGATACGCGGGAAAAGAGCGGACGAAAAGCAGACGAGCAAGCTGATTCGTCTTCAATAGCTGCCCATAGCTAAAGACCGAGTGGCCTGGCATACGCGTCAAAACGTTAGCAGCGCGGCGAGTGAATGTGTCCGGGTCGCGATCGCGGAGTTCTTGATAGTAGGCCCCCAGTTGATCCGCCGTATCGACGATCTGGTTGCGTTCCTTCGCGGCGTAGTACATGTTTTCGTAGCGAACCTGGGTCGCATAGCGGCTTGCCAACAGGTCGACCAACTCGTCGTCCTCGGCGGCCTGAGCCGCGGCAAGAAGCTTCGGAAAGCCTTGCCACCAGACAGGCGTGACGTTCGGCTTGAAGGGACCATGGATTAAATCGGGATAGCGGCGATAGAGCCGCTCGGCCAAGTCATCTTTCAACGTATGGATGCGAGCGAACCCAAAGCCGCCCCAGTTCCACTCGGCCGAAACACCCGCGAGCGTTCGCAGACGTTCGAGAAGATCCGCTTCGGAGATGCGATCGTCGCTCAGCAGTTTCTTAATCGCCTGGTTGAACCGATCCGGGCTCCAGCCTTTGCGGATGACAGTCGACCAAAGATCCCACCACTCTTTCTCTTCGGCCAGTTTGACGAATTGATTTGCCCGATCGCTGAACCAACCTTCGACGAACGACTCGAGGTTGGCCGCGACATAAGGCAGCACGTCCCGGCCGCGTGACTTCAGCAATTTGATTCCGGTATCGCTGAGGGTCAGCCCCCAGCCTTCAGGATGACGGCGCTGCAGTTCCTGGTTCAACTCGTCGGCGTTGGAAATACGCTCGGCCAGGGCAAGCACTTCGGCTTGCCACTCTTTGAGCGGCATCTGCTTGCGATACAGTTGAAAGTAGAGCTCTTCGTCACCGGCAGCCTGGAACCGCTCGGCCAATTGCTTCCAAAGTTTGCTACGCTGGCTACCGGACCAAAAACTGAATGACAAATGCTGCAACAGAAACGGGCCGCTGTTGCGATCGATGCCATACAGTTCCAACGCCATCGGTTCGTCGAGTTCGAACCGGGTCTCGAATTCGTCCAGCACGATCGCCCGGGCCGCGGCCGACGGCGCATCGCGGTAAGCGGCCATCATCGCGTTCTTCCAGGCCTTTTGATCGACGCCCCAAGAGCTGGATCGATACTTCCATTGCAACAGCCGCCGTACAAGCGGTGAATCGCGTCCTTCCCTGGCCGCTTCGAGCCACGGTTCTAGCCGATCGGCATGACTGGCCCATTTGATCTGGTTCCACTTCCAATCGGTATCCGAGAAGTAGGTCATGATCAGCGTGCGAAACACGGCCTTGTTGCGGGCATACAGAATCGGCCCCCAAAACCAGGTGTGCCCCGGGAAATGCTTGTTGTGTTTAAACCCTTCGAGATGATCGCGCAGCCGCAGATCGTCGGGTTGGGCCTCGAACAGTTCGGCAAGCATTTTTTGGAGAGGCGTTTTTGCGGCCATGACAAGCAACCGACCCATGGTGACAAGCGAGCCCCCAGATCATAGGGCAGCCCCAAACGGCTCGCAAGCAGCAAACGTGCTTACGGCACGAATCCGGAAACTTTACGACAAGGCCGCTTCGATGCGCTGGACCAACTGGTTGTCGCGCTTTTGCGAGTTTTGCAGCAGGAAGATATTCGATGCCAGGTACGCATCACGCCACTTCGGCGAGACGTGGTAGTAATCTTCCAGCAGCGCCGAACTGAATTTGTAGTCGTGGGCATCGTCTCCCTTTTGGAAAACCAGGAACCGAGCCGCATCGATCAACCGTCTCGCATTTTCGTCGTGGTGCTCTCCTTGCTGCAGGAATCCACGCGTCATCCGTGCCGCCGACATCGAGTCGCTGCCGAGCTTGGCAAAAATCTCTTCGACCGCCTGATTGGCATCTCCTTTAGGCTGCTCAGGCTCCAGATCCACAATGGTCAACTCTTTTACCTGCCCGCGTCCCTGCATGCCGGCGCGGAACATCGGCAGGAACGCGGCGTTCTGAAGTAAAAGCAACCGCCGAGTCTGGTCATCGCCGCAAACCTGGTAGGCATAGCGCAAGGCATTGGTCGTGGTGACGCTATGCAGTGGAACGATCGCTGGCTGCTGCATCACCATCTCGCCTGAGACAATATGGATGGCATCCCAGATGCTTTGAGGGCTCGCCCCGGCGTTGATCAACTGCACGACCTGATCGCAGGCATCGTCGTTGGAGCCGCTTCGCAGCGTTTCAATCATGGCCTGGGTGGCACCCGGATCAAGTTTGCCGGAAGTCCAATCGTCGCGTAGCTTGGCGGCGATTTCTTCGTTGCGGCGGAAAGGCCGATCGGCCTCATCGTCGCGCTGGGCCGGGTTACTTCCTTCATGCATCAGTAGCGCATAGGTCAGGCTGCGAAGGACCGGCTCGGCATGCTGCCAGCCGATGCAGCCGAGCGTACGATAGCTGTTGGCGACGTAGATCGCCTTGTGCCCGATGCTCCGATAATCTCGCGAGCCATACTTGAACAGTAGCCGATAGATCTCGTTCACTCCGCCAGTCCGGGCCAGACTGGCCGCGGCGACATCGGCCTTGGCTTCGTCCCAGTTGTCCATCGCTTCGATGAACATTGCCCTGGCCTTGGCGTGCGGCACGATCTTGCTGTCGTCCATCGCTGACATCGTCCAGTCGCCCCGTTCCTGAACGTCCCGTTGCGCGGCCACTTTGTAATAATCGAGCGCCCAGAAGATCGGTAGCCAGCGATGTTCGTCCGGGGAAGAGAGACTTGCCAGGTGAGCCGAGTTCACTACCAAGACAGCATGAAACTTGAAACCAACGCTCGGCCGCGGCTCGATGTTTCTTACGCCGGCCAAGAGCAGCGCCGCCAGGACTTCGCGATAACCGGTTCCCTGTTTGATCCGCGCGGCGACTTCTTCCAACAGCTTCTCCCGTGGAGTTTGCTCGATCAAGCGCACCAACGGTTCGATACTCGAATCGAGCCTGACGATGTTGGGATCGAGCTTGGCTTCCTCGGCTGAAACTGGCCGAAGTTGCGACAAGACGCCAAGGTTGCCCAAAGCAAACAGACCTCCGCACAGGGCACCCGAGCGAAGCATTTGTCGACGAGAGACGTTGAGTGGGGCTCGGAAGGGGGAATGCATGGCGGAGGCTCCGAGAGAAAAGGGTTAGGGTGTTGGTCCGCGCGACCTCCTTTGTATCGCGCGGCGTCACCAACGTCAAAAAGGGACGCTCCTGGGAACGTCCCCTTTTCGTGTGTCAGCGATAAGCGGGCCGGGACTACTTAAGCTGCAGTGTGACCGCTTTGGTTTGCGTGTAGAGATTGATTGCTTCGTATCCCATTTCACGCCCCCAGCCAGACTGCTTATAGCCGCCGAAGGGAAGCGATGCATCGAATACGTTGTAGCAATTCACCCACACGGTACCCGCCTTGATCCGTTTGGCCAGGCGGTGGCCGGCGCTGATGTCTTTCGTCCAAACCGCCGCGGCCAGGCCGTAGACACTGTTGTTTGCCGCTTGGACCAATTGATCGACATCGTCAAAAGGAACGGCCGCGACGACTGGCCCGAAGATCTCTTCCTGGATTACCTTCATGCTTGACTTGGTATCGATCAGCACCGTTGGCTCGACAAAGTAACCTTCACTTTCGGGTCGCTTACCTCCAATGACCGCCCGGGCACCTTCATGGGCACCCGCATCGAGATAGCCACAAACGCGGTCCTGCTGAATTTTGGAAACCATTGGCCCCATGGTGGTATCGGGATGCATCCCAGGTCCGAGCTTGATCTTCGCCGCTTCGGTTGCGACGCCATCGACGACCTGATCGAACTGGCTGCGATGCACAAACAATCGCGAGCCTGCACAGCAGCACTGACCATGATTGAAGAAGATTGCATTGGCCGCGCCGGCAATGGCAGCCGGAAGATCGGCGTCAGGCAGAATGATGTTGGGGCTCTTGCCACCCAGTTCGAGCGTAACCTTCTTCAAGTTGGTTTCACCGGCCCCTTTGACGATCAGTTTGCCTACTTCGGTCGAACCGGTAAATGCGATCTTGTCGACATCGGGGTGCGCGGAGAGCGCTGCGCCGGCGGTCTCGCCAAAACCGGTCACAATGTTCACCACTCCCGGCGGGAAGCCAGCCTCTTGGATCAGATGACCCAGCCGCAGTGCTGACAGCGGGGTTTCTTCAGCCACCTTTAGCACGACGGTACAACCGGTCGCCAATGCCGGCCCCAGCTTCCAAGCCGCCATCAGCAAGGGGAAGTTCCAAGGAATGATCTGCCCGACCACGCCAACCGGTTCGCGAAGCGTATAGCTATGGAACTCGGCACCATCGAGATAGGGAACCGAGATGGGAATCGTCGTCCCTTCGATCTTCGTCGCCCAGCCAGCCATGTAGCGGAACAGGTCGATCGCCAGCGGAACGTCGGCCGCGGCGGCAACTGCTTTCGGCTTGCCATTGTCGAGTGATTCGATCTCGGCAAATTCTTCGATATGGCGATCCATCAAATCGGCGAGCTTCCAAATCAACTTGCCGCGCTGCGAAGGAGTCATCGCCGGCCATGGGCCGCTATCGAATGCCCGGCGGGCAGCGGCAACCGCCTTGTCGACATCTGCCTTCTCTCCTTCCGCGACGGATGCCAGCTTGCTGCCGTCGGCCGGATTGAAAACATCGAACGTCTTGCCCGAAGCGGCCGGGATCCATTGGCCATCGATGAGCAGTTGGTGTGGCTGGTCAATGAACGCTTGTGTCTCGCGGCGGGCACTGGGGGCGGTTGTCGACAAGATCATGGGACTCTCCTTGCTCGATGGGGAAAAGCGGTTTCGGAAAGGAAACCGCGGGGGTGTCTTCAACTTAGGGCAACGCTAGTAGCGACAGCGGCACCCATCACTATTGTAGGGACTAAAAACCTTTCGAGGAATCTTTTCGAAAACAGGTTGTCACCATCGGGTCTGCTTCGGTCTACCTCTTAAGAACAACCACCCCACTCAATGAACGACAAAGGTATTGGGCTATGACCACGCTTGCCCAAAAGCAGCGAGACTATGACTCGCTGCACGCCGAGGCGGTTCGCCTGGCGGGAACGACGACACAATTGTCTCAGCGAGCGGCCACGTATCACCACATATACGAAGACTCGGGCCGCAATCATATCTTTCCGCTGATCGCGGCCCACGGGGCACTCTGGGCCCGCGGCTACTTTGCCTTCGGGATGACACTTGGCGAACTCTTTTCCTGGCAATATGTCGGACAGCCCCTGCGGCGGCAGCAGAAGTTGGCCGCACTGGTTGACTTCGCCGAGGCATTCCGTGAGGTCAACCGGCGTGTATGTGTCCAGATTTATACCCTGTATCACTTCACAAAGTTGCACGGCGACCATCCAGACGCCGGGCAACTGGTCAGGCCAGAACTTCTTAACGCTTTGCGAAAAGTTCACGCAGCCAATAAAAGCGGTCAACCGCTGGACGATCAAACTAAACGCGAAGTATTTGAAGCACATTTCCTCGACGAGCAGGAACATGTCGTTGGTCCGCGTATCGAACAAGCGGTCAGCCAATTCGACTGGCCGCTGATGAAGTCGATCGCGCTGATGCCGGCTGTTCGCTTCGCCTACTTTCCCACAGGATATTGGCTGCAGTTCTGGAAATTTGATCGAAAGGAAGAGCGAATCGCGTGCGGCTTGAAGGCCTTCGACATTGCTGCGAGCGTTGGCTGGCAGTACACGGAAAAGGCGCTCGACCGCTATGCCATTTTGTCCGAAGAATTCTTTGCCGACTCGCTGGCACACTTCGACAACATGAAGCAGGCTGTTCTTTCGCCGGTCTAGACGGGGAAAACTTGCATCGGCTGGCCAATTAGCTATCTTGAAACGGATCTTCTCAACCTTCCCTATTGATCCGTCCGTCTTTGAATCCCCTTCCCAACCTTTTCGATTGACGGGATAGCTTGCATGCGCCATCTAGCGATCCATTTTGCCGTTTTGGTTATCCTACCGCTTTGCCTTGCGAACGAACTTCCGGGCGACGAACTGCCCAAGTCGACGGTTCAAAACATCAAGGTGCTGCCCGATAAGGCTCCTGATTGTTCGTCACTGAAATCGATCGTTGACTCGGTAACTCGAGGATGCAAAACGAACGATGAGCGTGCGATCGCGATTTACAACTTCATGCGGCTCACGCATTATCACCGTGCCTATCCAAGCGAACCGGGCGGCATTCCTGTATTGAAAGAAATCAATTGCTACGGCTGGAGCCTGTGTGGCGGGCTTCATGCCGAACAATCCGCGTTATGGCGAGCCATGGGATGGGAATGGCGATTCGTCGGCTGGCCGGGGCATACGACGGTTGAAGTATTTTACGACGGCCGCTGGCATTACCTGGATGTCTTTTTGAAATTCTATGCCTGGATGCCCGACCCCCAAAACCCTTCGCGGAGGACGATCGCAGGGGAAGCCGACTTGGCTGCCAACCCACAAGAGTTGGTCTTCGACGCATTCGAGATCGATCCGTCTCGCCGAGTGGCTTACGCGAAAGGCAATGCGTTTGAATTGATCGGCGAGAAGGCCAACTGGCAGGCCCCGGCATTCCTTGTCTGTGGAGATGGTTTGCAGGGCGTGGTCAATGGCGTACAGCATCGCAATCGAGTCGGTCCCTCGCCAGGCTGGGGAGGCATGCAGCACGAGACCGGCGATTATTCCGCGGCCGTGAATCTGGCACCTGGATTTGCGCTGACCAATACTTGGGACAAGGCGGAAGGTGCTTGGTACTGGGCAGGCTCGAAGATCGAGCCATGCCATACCTGCGGCGACAAAGAGATTCGCAACTCACCCGAAAAAGGTCCGATTGCCGAGCCGTATCTCGGGCCGGACTGGAAGGCCGAAAGTTATGCCAATGGCCAGATCGATTTTCGACCTGACCTGGCGCGTCCCGATTGTTTGAACTCATTTGCATCCCTCGAAAACATCAAACAATCAGGCGATAACCTGGTGCCCGCGGAACCAGGCAAGCCTGCTCGTGTTATCGTGCAATTACAGTCGCCCTATATCCTAACTCAGGCCAGCGGTACGGCCGAAGGTGTCGATCAATTCGAGGTCAGCATTGACGACGGCAAGTCGTGGAAGAAAGCCGACCTGAAAGACTTTGGCGCGATCGTGGGGGGACAGACCAAAGTCCTCGCCCGACTGACGTTCGCGAAGCAACTCAAGACTCTCCGTCTGCAGGCAACGGTGCAGAACAATCCATTCGCTTTGCCGTTTCTTTCCCCGGGACGCAACACCGTGACCGTGTCGGTCGCCGATCCCGCTTCGCTTAGCGATAACAAATTGGTCGTGACGTACGCCTACCGCAAGGGTGCACGCCGGACGAGCTACGAGCAGATGTTCCTGGAAGGCAAAGAGATCGCCCGCGCTCACGATGCCTCTTGGGAGACCACCCCGACCGTCGTGCAAAAGACATTCTCGGCCAACGAATTGCCAGCCACGCTTACGATCGATATTCCGACGCCAGATGACCTTTATCCGGTTTACCCTCGCATGCTGTTTGTCCGTCGTGAAATTGTGGCCCCTGGCCAGAAGCCGTTACCAATTCCCAAGACTGCAAAGCCTCCGGAGATGAAACCGGGGGATGCCCTGAAGACGCTTCCCAACCCACTGCTTACCGGCACGCAACCTCCGCCGAAACGTCCCGAGCGACCAATCAAGACTCGCAGCATCTCCCTGACGCCAGGTCACTTCGTCAGTAAGTCAGGCGAAGTTCAAAATGGCGATTTCTTGAAATGGCCCAAGACGGACCGTGAATCGATCCCGGCACTCGTTTACCTGATCGGCGACGATCTGCCTGAACTACCCCCACTGAAAGACATCGCCGCCGCACGTTTGATCGTTCCCTTGACGCGAGCCCACGCCAAGGCTCCGACCAAAATCGGGGCCGTAGCTCTGCGAGTTACCCACAAGCCCGGACAGCCTTACAACTTCGCTAACCTCGGAGACACATTGAGCACGACGATCATACCGACGCTAGCCGACGATGCTCCGTCCTGGGCGCCGCCTAAAGAATTCATCTTAGATGTCACTCGCTACATCAAATCGCTACAGATCAATCACGACAAGCATCATGGGTTTGGCCTCCGCGTGATTCCGGATCGGGCCGTTGACGACGGCTGGACCGTACGCGTTCACCTGCCAGAAAACCCATCGATTCGGCTGGAAATCGATACGTACGCGGATAAGAAAAAGTAGCGATCGGCGAGAGATACTTGGTATGCGTTTCGATTCTGCCAGAGGAGTTCCTTCGTCAACTTAAGCCCCAAACTTGCATCCACCGGCTAACTAGCTATCCTGAAACGCACCTCCTCAACTCTCCCTTGATCCCACCTTTCGAGGAAAATCATGCGTGCGTTTCTCCTTTTCGCGCTGTTTTGCCTGCCAACTTTGGCATCCGCTGGTGATCGACCAACAAATGTTGTTCTGATTGTTTCCGACGACCAAGGCTATCACGACCTTGGTTGCTTCGGGGCTACTGACGTTCAAACGCCCAATCTCGATCGGCTGGCTTCCCAAGGGGTTCGCTTGACGAACTTCTATGTTGCCTGGAATGCCTGTACGCCGTCGCGGGCAGCGTTTCTGACCGGCAGGTACCCACAGCGGAACGGAACCTACGACATGATCCGCAACGACCGCGTCGACGACGGGCATCTTTATTCGCCAGACGAGTATGCCGTCAGTCCGGAACGGATCTTGGGGACGGATGTTCGCGAGGTATTTCTCGCCAACGCACTGCATGACGCCGGCTACAGTTGCGGTTGCTATGGCAAGTGGGATGGGGGCCAATTGAAACGGTATCTTCCGCTGCAGCGCGGCTTTGACAGCTTCTACGGCTTCTGCAACACCGGCATCGATTACTTCACCCACGAACGATACGGCGTGCCTTCGATGTTTGCAGATAATCAACCAACGACGCAGGATCGCGGCACTTACTGTACGACGCTCTTTCGAGATCATGCGATCGAGTTCATCGACCGCAATCACGACAAGCCATTCTTTCTCTACGTTCCTTTCAACGCACCGCACGGGGCCTCGAATCTTGATCCTGAGATCCGAGGCAGCGTGCAAGCTTCACCAGAGTATCTGGCTAAATACCCAGCAGGAACCGATAAGCATTCCGAGCGACGACGCGGGTACATGGCAGCCGTTACCGAGATGGACGCCGCCATCGGGGCGATCCTGAAGCGGCTCGAGAAGTATCGGATCGAGGACAATACCTTGGTAATCTTCTTCTCAGACAACGGCGGCAGCGGCATTGCCAACAATGAGCCGCTGCAAGGAAAGAAGTCGACCATGTGGGAAGGAGGCAATCGGGTTCCTTGCGTGGTGCGCTGGCCAGGGCACATTCCCGCAGGCAAGGTGAACCAGCAGTTTCTATCGTCATTGGAAGTCTTCCCCACCGTTTGTGCCGCGACCGAGTCGGCTCTTCCTAAGGGAGTCATCTACGATGGCTTCGACATGCTGCCGGTCTTGCAAGGAACCATCTCGTCGCCACGAACCGAAATGTTCTGGCAGCGCCGCTCCGACGTGGCGGCCCGGGTCGGAGATTGGAAGTGGATCGACAGCAAGCGAGCCAAAGGGCTCTATTTCCTGCCTGACGACATTGGCGAAAAGAACGATCTGTCCGCAAAGCACCCAGAAAAAGTCGAAGAGATGAAGCGCCTGCTAGCCGAGTGGAAAAGCAAAATGGAAGTCGCCGAACCAAGGGGACCGTTTCGCGATTACTAGTGCGATCCATCTGGCCAACATGCTGCCACAGGAAAACCTAGGCACCAAAAAGCCGATACATCTAATGGCCTTTCCTTTGAAAAAGGTCCTGTTTCTACGACTGGAATCTCTGCCTCAGTTGGTCATAATCAATAAGAAAAAGAATCCCGGAAAAAACGGCGAGATTCAGTACTTGACATCTCGTCAACTCCCGATATATTGTTATTAGGAGAATCAATCATGTCCAAAACCCCAGAAAACAAACCGCCACTCGATATGGATGCCCTTGGGCAAGCCGCCGAGTGCTTGAAAGCGTTAGCTCACCCGGTAAGAATCCGGATGGTGCAGTTGCTCTTGGCTGGTCGATTCACCGTTGGCGAGATTGCGGCAGACTGCAGTATTGCTGAGAATTTGGCCTCCGAGCATTTACGATTGATGCAGCGTTGTGGTTTCTTCACCAGCGAACGAGATGGCCGACGAGTTTATTACTCAGTAGCCGAACCGCATCTGAAAGACATCATGAGTTGTATCGAAAGCCGATTCCTGGCCGGTGCCGATAAGTAAACACCACATTTTTTTAGACAAATACCTCGTTACCTCACGATATTACAACACCCAAGAAGGAGCTAGTCATGAGCGTCAAAACCATTTCGCCCCAAGAGCTGAACAAGCTCATGCAGAACGGTTCCTGCGAAGTGATCGACGTACGTACCCCGGCCGAATTCCAAGAGATTCATGCCACCGTCGCGACCAATATTCCATTGGATCGATTGTCCCCCAAGGACGTGATGGAGGCCCGAAACGGAAGTGCCGGCAATCCTTTGTATGTGATCTGCAAGTCAGGCAATCGCGCCGGCAAGGCTTGCGATAAGTTCATCGCCGCCGGATATGACAACGTTGTTAACATCGAGGGCGGCACGCAGGCCTGGGCCGATGCTGGCTTGCCGGTCGTTCGCGGTAAGAAGGTCATGTCGCTGGAACGCCAGGTTCGAATCACCGCCGGCTTCCTGGTTCTGGTTGGTGCGCTGTTGGGAATGTTCGTCCATCCCTACTTCGCCGGACTTTCGGCGTTTGTTGGTGCGGGACTGATGTTCGCCGGAATTACTGATACCTGCGGCATGGCAATGTTACTGGCCAAGATGCCATGGAACCAGGCGACTGGCTGCTCGAATAGTTGTTCCAAGTGATCAATCTCGGTTGCGGGCAGCGGACCTGCTTGTAGCGGTTCGGTTCCACCCATCGAACCCAAGCAACAGCGTTCCGCTGCCCTCCCGTCTAAAAGACGTTTCGCTGTAACTCCCCATACAAGGATGCATCGTCATGTACTTTCAACGTTACTATCTCGAATGCCTTTCCCATGCCTCGTACATGGTGGCGGATGAAAAAACAAAAGTGGCTGCGGTCATCGATCCTCAGCGAGACATCGGCATCTACCTGGAAGACGCCAAAGAACATGGGTTCGAGATCAAACACGTGATCCTGACCCACTTCCATGCCGACTTCGTTGCCGGCCATATCGAACTGCGAGATCGCGTCGGCGCCACCATTTACCTTGGCGCCAAAGGTGAAGCCGAGTTCGATCACGTCAAGCTTGCCGACGGGGATCGAATCACCCTGGGCGACGTCTACTTCTCAGCCCTCGAGACACCTGGCCACACGCCGGAAGGGCTCACGCTATTGGTCTTCGACCCGACCTACAGTACCGAAGAACCCTACGCGGCACTGACCGGCGACACGTTGTTTATCGGCGATGTCGGCCGGCCAGACCTGCTGGCTTCCGTGGGGGCTACAGCCGATGAGTTGGGCAACATGTTGTACGACTCGCTGCACGAAAAACTGCTGAAGCTACCTGATTCGGTCCGTATTTACCCGGCTCATGGTGCTGGTTCGCTATGCGGCAAGGCACTAAGCAGCGAACCCTTTTCGACCCTGGGTGAGCAGCGAAAGTACAACTACGCTCTCCAACCGATGTCGCGCGAAGACTTTCTCAAGATCGTCACAGCGGAACAACCGGAAGCCCCGAGCTATTTCGTGCACGATGCCATCCTCAACCGGAAAGATCGTGCCAGCCTGGACGAGTCGATGAAGGACAGTATGCAGCAGCTGGAACTGGAGAAAGTTCTCGAGATGCAGCAGTCGGGCGCTCAAATTGTCGATACCCGCGACCCGGCCGACTTCGCCGGCGCCCATCTCAGAGGCGCGCTTAATATCGGAATCGATGGCAAGTATGCGACCTGGGCGGGCTCGATGCTGGCAAAGGATCGCCCGATCGTGGTGATCGCCGAAGATGACCGTGTCGAAGAATCGATCATGCGGCTGGGTCGAATTGGCTTCGACCTGGTCTCTGGCTACCTGAAGGATGGCATGGACAGTCTGACCGATCGAAGCGACCTGATTGCCACGACCTCGCGCATCACCGCACCCGCCGTGGGAGAACTCTCAGGCAAAGTGGTGATTGTCGATGTTCGCGGCGATAAGGAATACGAAAACGGCCACATCGAAGATAGCGTGCATATTCCGCTGCCGCACCTGGCCGAACGTACCGCCGAGATTCCCGCGGCCGATCATGTGGTCGTTCATTGTGCAGGAGGCTACCGCTCTTCGATCGCAGTGAGCCTGCTGCAGCAGATGGGAAAAAACAACCTGTTGGATTTGGTTGGTGGATTCAAAGCCTGGCAGGCCTCGCAGTTGCCGGCCGTGGGCAGCAGTAGCTGCGGCGGGGAAACTTGCTCGACGAAAAGCTAGACGAGCACAACTCCAGGTCCTAACCGATAGCCAGGCGGCAATCCCGCTTGGCTATCGGTCCTTCTTGCCGATCATTTGACGTCGTAGCACCAGACGGTACCGTGCTGCCGAAGATACAACTTGCCATCCGCCAGCGCAGGATAAGCCCATTGCTTGCCAACTCCTTCTGGCTGATCAGGCAGATCGAATTCGCCGACCACTTTCATTCCCTTCGAGTCTGCCGACACCATCATCACTTTGCCGTCTTCGGCGTGCAGGTAGAACCGACCATCGGCATAAATCAGCGACGCAGGGGCACTGATACGTTCTTGCCACTGGATATCACCGCTGGTGAAGCCAATACACATCAGGGTCGAGCCGCCGCAGCCGTACAGGTAGTCGCCAACTTTCACGGTGCCACCGATCGATGAGGGGAGCTTCTGGCTGAAGTAGAGTTCTTCCGACTCGAACTCATTACCCTCTTTGACCAACCGAACGGCCCCGCCCCCTTTACGGCCACCACCACTGTAGAACACATCGCCGCCGGCAGTTGGTGTTGCCATGTTGGCGGTGCCTGAAGTTCCTGGATACGACCACAGCAGCGTTCCGTCGTTGGCGCTAACACCAACGAGTCCGCGGCCCATGAACGAAACGTACTGGTCGATCCCGCTGACGTTGGCTTTCTGCACCGAAGCATAGCCGGCCGCTCCCATGTCGATCGTTTTTGCCTTCCAGATCGGTTTGCCTGAGTGTTTGTCAACGGCAACGATCCCGGCCTCTTCGCCCCCTGGGGTCACAATTACCTTGTCGCCATCGACCAATGGCGATTCAGCATAAGCCCAAACCCCAGGCTTGCCTTCGAACTCGGATCTCAGGCTGACCCGCCAGACTTCTTCGCCACTGCTCCTCTTCAAACAGACCAAGTCTCCGTCCGATCCGAGCGCGTAGACCATGTCGCCATCGACAGTCGGGGTACTGCGAGCGGCGGGATAACTGGGCTTCTGGTTCGGATTGCCGACCTTGCCAATCCGTGTCGACCAAAGCTCTTCGCCAGTTTTGGCGTCGAGTGCTTTAACCAGTTCGTTTTCCAGACCTTCGTTGGAGACCAAAAAGACCATGCTGTCGGCGACCGAAACGGCCCCGTAGCCGTCGCCCAGGCTGTCGGCTTTCCAAACCAGCTTCGGACCTCCTGCCGGCCAAACTGCCGACAGCCCCGTCTCGGCCGAAATGCCATCTCGGTGGGGGCCTCGCCATTGAGGCCAGTCTTCGGCTGACAGAACCCCACTATGTAGGGTTATTCCACAGATGGAAATCATTCCAAACGCGATAAGTCGAAACGAAGCGGACATTGCGTTCTCTCCCTAGTTAAGAAAAAGCGAGACTGGGTGGATCTTGGGGTTATTCTATCGCGAGAGATTTCCTATTCTCAATCTTTCTTGCCGCATCCTTGCTTGCAGACTACCCGAGTCCAACCTAGGGTGATGGTTACAAGTTTCGCGGAATCGACGAAAACTTCCTACCTGCTGGATAGCATGATGCTTTCATCACCCCTGATTGTCGGAGCCGGCCCCACGGGGTTGGCGGCAGCTACCTTTCTCGCACAGCACGAAATCATTCCACGCATTGTGGACAAGCGATCCGAGCGTTCCAAGTTCTCCAAGGCACTCGCTGTTAACCCCAGGTCCCTCGAACTGCTCGAACCGACCGGGGTGACCGACCAATTGATGGCCTTGGGCCGTAAGCTGACGGGTGCAACGATTCACCGAAATGATCGAATCATCGGCGAAGTCGACTTCGAGAACCTCGAACACCGCTTCCCTTTCATGCTGGCCCTCTCGCAGGCCACCACCGAACGCGTCCTTGCCGAGCATCTCGCGGAAAAAGGCATCGAGATCGAAAGCCAGATCGAACTAGTCGACTCACCCCAACTCGGCGAAGGCAAGGCCCAACTGGTCCATGTCGAGACCCAGGCCAACGAATCGGTCGAGGCTCCCTGGATTCTGGCGGCCGACGGGTCGCATAGTGTCGCGAGAAAATCGGTTCATGTTTCCTTCCCAGGCGAAACGTACGACCGGGCCTGGGTCCTGGACGATATCCCGTTGGCAACCGATCTTGCCTCGGATCGAGCCCACATCAAATGGCTGGACGATGGCTTCCTCTTTCTTCTGCCTGTCTTCACAGGTGATGAAAAGCCGGGCGAACCAACTCTCTGGCGCGTCATGGGGAATTACCCTGACCCGGTCGCCCACTTGGGCAACTCGAATCCGATTGGCGACTCGCATTGGAATTCGTCGTTCCACATCGCCCACCGCCTGGTCGAAAAGATGCAGGTAGGCCAGGTTTATTTCGCCGGCGATGCAGCCCACTTACACTCGCCGCTCGGAGCACGCGGAATGAACCTTGGGATCGAAGATGCCTGGGTCTTCGCCGAACTCGCCAAGCGGGACGAATTGAAGCTCTATCACAAGCAGCGCTGGCCGGTCGATAATGCCGTCGTGCAACGAGTCCGCACCGTCACCGGGTTTGCCAAAGGAGAGTCGTGGCTGAAGCGAACCTTTCGCAATCTAATGGGCCCCAAGCTTCTGCGGTGGTCCAAGGTCCGCAACCAGATGATGCGAACCGTTACCGGCCTGGACCATCCCCTTGCTATGCTGCACTCTTCCGAACAAGCCGCGGAAGAGAATCAACCACGCCGCCGCTCTCGCAACAAAGAGACGGCGTAGGCCACCAGACCACCTCTCCCATCTCGGACGTTCAGACCTTTGAATGCCGACGGAGAGGATCTATTTCACCAATTGCCTACTTCCCTCGGCGCGCTGGGCGCCTTAAGTTGAGCTTCGTGATCGCCAGAGATCATTCTCTGGCCGCTGGATCTGTTGGGCACTCGTTTAAAGCTCAGATAGGCGCGATTTAGGTGCTGGGGAACGTGGGCAAAAATTGACCCACCCCGCAATTACGGTCGGCACCCTATTTGCAAAGTTTAAAAAAGAGGCCTCGGCAATACTTTTTTGCTACATTTCTAAGCAGGTCACGCCCACTTAGCGCGCAGACAGTGCCTGTTTTAGGGTCATTTCCTAGGGATTTTAACCCTTCTAACGCTGCGGCATGGTAGTTGCTATCAGGTGGCACCATGCTTTTGCAGGGATACGCGAAGCGCAAGGATCGTAAAGGAATTTCAACAACGAAAAGCGTGACGCGAGTCCCTAGAGTACGGGCCTCCGTTTGCGCTAGGCTTTGGAGGTCACACACTAGTGAGTACGGCATCGAAAGGTAAGGCGGGTTCCGCAGGAACAACTACCACAGGCAACGGTAGCGGGTACGCAGGTGGCACGGCACGTATGGCAGCCATTGCTGCAGTCACCAACTACAAGCCGAGCGCCCCGGCGATGAACTTCCTGGAAACCCCTACCCAAGAACTATTCTGCGCCAACGTCTTCAGCAAGTCGGTCATGAAGGACCGCCTTCCTAAGCCGATTTTCAAGTCGCTGATGAAGACGATCGAAACGGGCGAGAAGCTCGACACCACCGTAGCGGATTACGTCGCTTCGGCCATGAAGGACTGGGCCATCGAAAAAGGCGCCACGCACTACGCCCACGTCTTTTATCCGCTGACTGGTCTTACCGCCGAAAAGCACGATAGCTTCCTGAGCCCAGACGGCACCGGCAGTGCCATTGCCGAGTTCAGCGGCTCGCAGCTCATTCAGGGCGAGCCTGACGGCTCCAGCTTCCCGTCCGGCGGTATTCGTCAGACGTTTGAAGCCCGCGGTTACACCGCCTGGGACGTCACCAGCCCGGCCTACATCATGGAAAACCCCAACGGAACGACGCTGTGCATTCCGACGGCGTTTGTTTCGTGGACTGGCGAGGCTCTGGACAAGAAGACCCCGGTTCTGCGTTCGATGCAAGCTTTGAACAAGCAAGCCCAGCGCATCTTGAATCTGTTCGGCCACACCGACGGCGCTATGGTCAGCTCGACCGCCGGTCCGGAACAGGAATACTTCCTGGTCGATCGCAACTTCTACTTCGCTCGCCCTGACCTGCTGAACGCTGGTCGCACGCTGTTTGGTGCAGCACCTCCTAAGGGTCAGGAATTTGATGATCACTACTTCGGTGCTATCCCGGATCGCGTTCTCGCGTTCATGCTGGAATCGGAGCGAGAGCTGTTCAAGCTGGGCATCCCAGTCAAGACTCGTCACAACGAAGTCGCCCCTGGCCAGTACGAAATCGCTCCGATGTTCGAGTTCGCCAACGTCGCGACCGACCATCAGCAGCTGATCATGATCACGCTGAAACGCGTCGCCGAGAAGTACGGCATGGCCTGCTTGACCCACGAAAAGCCGTTCGCCGGCGTCAATGGTTCAGGTAAGCACGTCAACTGGTCGATGGGCAGTGCCACCCAGGGCAACTTGCTCGATCCAGGCGACACGCCGCACGAAAACGCTCAGTTCCTGGTCTTCTGCGGTGCCGTTATTCGTGCCGTGCACAAGTTCCAAGGCCTGCTGCGTGCCGTGGTTGCTACCGCCTCGAACGACCACCGCTTGGGTGCCAACGAAGCTCCTCCGGCGATCATCTCGATCTTCCTCGGCTCTCAGTTGGCTGACGTGTTCGAGCAGATCAAGGGTGGCGGGGCGAACAGCTCGCTGCCGAAGGGCACGCTGGAAATCGGTGCCGACGTGTTGCCTCCGCTTCCTAAAGATGCTGGCGACCGTAACCGTACCAGCCCGTTTGCATTCACCGGTAACCGGTTTGAATTCCGTGCTGTCGGTTCGAGCCAGTCGATCGCCGGTCCGCTGGTTGCCATGAATACCATCGTGGCTGAATCGCTCGACTACTGTGCCACCAAGCTGGAAGAAGCTACCGGAGGCGACAGTTCGAAACTGAACGATGCGATCACCAAGCTGCTGACCGACATCATCAACAAACATGGCATGGTCGTGTTCAATGGCGACGGCTACTCGGAAGAATGGCACCAGGAAGCTGAAAAGCGTGGTCTGCTGAACCTGAAGACCACTGCCGACGCTCTGCCGTTTTTGGAGAAGCCGGAAGTCCAAGAGCTGTTCACCAAGTACAACGTTCTGTCGGAACGCGAGCTGGAAAGCCGGCTGGAAATCTACTTGGAACAGTACTGCAAGACGATCACCGTCGAAACCAACCTCACCATCGAGATGGCTCGCACGATGATCTTCCCGGCCGCGATTCGCTACCAGAACGAACTGGCAGCGACTTGTGCCAACCTGCAGGCTCTTGGCTACGAGTTCGACAAAGATACCCTGGACACGATGACCAGCCTGGTCAAATCGCTTCAGGACAGTATCGCCGCCCTGGTTGCCGCTGCCGGCAAGGCCGAAGCCATCGAAGACTGGCACAAGCGGGCCAATGCTTGTCGCGACGAAGTCCTGCCAGCCATGCTGGAAGTTCGCAAGTACGCCGACGAACTGGAAGGCTATGTGGCCGACGACCTGTGGCCGCTGCCAACCTACCAGGAAATGCTCTTCATCCGCTAAGCGGAGCCGGCATTTGCCCAATCAATTGATTCGCAAAAGCGGACCAGGACTCGATATCCTGGTCCGCTTTTTTTCGTAAATATGCCGATCAGGCATCTTGGTCTGTTCAATCCCAAGGCACCTGCTGGGCAACGGTGCGAAAATGATTCAGCTGATCCCGCGGTAATCTTCGTCAAAGCTTGCCACACGCCTGGCTGAGCGGCCAAACCGCCAGGTTTCTTTTGCTTGCCCTTGCCCGCTGGTTCCCTCATACTACAGCCAGCTGAAAATCGGCTGCCAATCAGCGCCGGTTCGCTCGTCCGAATGACTCTTCCATTTCATCTGAGAACCGCCGGCCCGATGCTTTATCTCGCCGCGGGTTCCTGCGATTGGGCTTCTGCGATCATGTCGAAGGACTTTTCCAGCCTCGGTTTTGCTCAGTCTTATATCTATCCGGCGTTAGCTCTATTTTTGATTCCGCTGGCCAGCCTGTTTTTCTACGACTACGTTCGATCTGATTTCGACTCGGCGTTTGCCGAAAGCATCATCGAAGAAATCAATGCCAACAACGAATTCGGGCCAGAGGAAAAGGCCAAAATGATCGCGGATGTCCATGACAGTCCGCTTTCATCGATCATGGTTAGTAATGAGCCCAACGCGGTTGCCTGGCGCGAGGATCTTCCGGCTGAATTCGTCTGGCAACAACTATCGATCATCTGGGCGATTCGCCTGGCCTGGTTTTGCATTCTTGGTGGCGTCGGGGCGTTTGTACTGACCAGCTTCAGCGTGGTCTTGTCGCTCCGTTCGCAATCGATGCAGTACTACAGCTTGCTGATGGGCTGGCACGTGCTGCGATTGTTCTGCACGTTGGAAGTGATCGCTCAGGGCCTGCTGGTCTTCTCGCTGTCGTTCTGGGTTCCCGCCTATTTCTTCGAGGTTTTCTTCGTCAAAGTGCTCCTCATCTTCGGCATCATGGCCATCGGCGCCGCGGGCGTTGTCATTGCGGCCATCTTCAAGAGGGTCGACGATGAATTCATCATCGAAGGAGAACAAATCACCCGAGAGATGGCACCCCAGCTATGGTACGACCTCGAGCGATTGGCTAACTCGATGGGAACCGCGCCACCGGATCATGTGATTGCTGGAATCGACGACAACTTCTTCGTAACGCAGCAACCGGTCAAAGTCCGCATGAACGAAGAACAGCTTCAGACCCTGACCGGCCGCACCTTATTTGTCAGCCTATCGCTACTGAAAAAGCTGCCGGGCGAAGAGGCAGATGCGGTCTTGCTGCACGAACTGGCTCATTTCAGCGGCAACGACACCTTGTACACCCAGAAGATCGCGCCGCTGTTGGTTCGCTATGGCCACTTTTTACAGGGGCTTCACGATGGAGGCATCTCGCTGCCCGTCTTTTACTTCGCGGTGATGTTTCGGGCTTTATACGAAATCTCGCTGGGCAGTTTGAGCCGCCAGCGGGAATTCCGGGCCGACGGCCTGGCAGCAGACAAGACCTCTCCTACGTCCGTGGCCCGGGCCCTGTTGCGAACTACCGCCTATTCGAAGTATCGCAACGAACTCGAACAGGAATTTTTCGACGCCGAACAAGCTCACGAAGAGGTCAATCTTTCACAACGAATTGACAGCGGCTTTGAGGAATTCGCCACGGCATTTGCCGATAAACACGACCTTGGAGAATTGGCCACGGCACACCCGTTCGATACCCATCCGCCACTTTCCCAGCGGCTGGAAGCCCTTGGTTTCAACTCGTCGCCCGACTCTCTGCGAGCCGCGATGAACGACCACTCGATGGGCCCTTGGTTCGCCAAGATCGACGGTGCGGATTCCCTTGAACGGCAGCAGTGGCAACAGTACGAAGAACAATTCCGACAGTTCCACGAGAATGTTTTGGCCTACCGCTATCTTCCCTCCAACCCCAGCGAACAGGAACTGGTCGAGAAGTATTTCCCCGTGGTGGAAACGACCGCCAAAGACCGAAAGGTGATTTTCGATTTCGAGAAAATCACCTTTGAAGATTGGGACCAACCAACCTATTACCGCGAAATCGATTCGATGTCGCTGGAAAATCAGTGGGGTACACGCTTGGATCTGGTCGTCAATCGAGACGGCAAGAAGAAGACAGTGAAGATCCCGCTCAGTGGCAAACAACCGGAGCAGCAGCAGGTAATTGCAACGCTGGAGCATTATTACAGCCGGGCCGCCTCGGCGATCGCTTACCAGCAAAGCCTGAACCCCACACCGGTCGCTTCTTCCGACAACGACACGTTCTCGATGGAATAGGCCCGCTCTGACCTTGCGCAGCGACCTTGTCGATCAGGAGAACCAAGTTGCGACCGTTGCAAGGACCGTCGGCGCACGAAAAAAGCGAGGGCATCCAAGATGCCCTCGCTTCTGTTTGATCGCAATTATCGGCTGAGCATTAATACTCAGGAATCACGTTACCGTCTTTGCGGTTGGCCAGGCTGATGAGCACCTGAGCGGAAATGGTTTCCGAGAGAAACTGAACTGATCCATCACACAAGGCCGACAGGACACCGCCTGGGTGAGCCGAGGTGAGCGGAATCGCAGGCTGACCGTTAGAACTACCATAGGTTGGGACACCACTACCGATGATGGAGTTAATACCACCGTAATTTGGTGAGCCCAGGGTAATCGTAATCGTGGTCACGTTGTACGAAGTACCAGGGATCCCGCCATCCCAAGCACCACCATGGTTACCACTGGGGTTGCCCTGGCTGGTGCGAAGCGGGGGAGACAAGGTCAGACGCTGGTGGCTGCTGTTGTAGAAGTAGTTGCTGCACTCGCTGAACGACATGGTATTGCTGGTACCATCGGTAATCGATTGCAAGCCGATCGCCGTCGATCCGTTACCAACCGGCACAATCACACCGTTGTAGCACTCGGCCAGAGGGGTAGAAGGAACGCTGGTCGAGGTGCTGCCTCCCGTGACGTTTGTGTAGTAATTCATCGCGCCGGACGACTGATTCCAGGTCTCCGTGGTCCCGGTGATACCGCAGTAGCTTGTCAACTGACAGCCGTAGGCAGTATCGACGTTCGGCAGCGGGCTGGATGGACAATTCAGCATGTCAACACGCAGCTTGGCCAGCGGATTCAAGGCACCCGAACCACCATTGGCATTGTTGGCGATGAATGCTCCACTTCCGACATTGGTCCAGTTGAGTTGCTCGTAAGCAGCTCGCTGTTCCATAAATGGCAGCAGCCGAATGAAAACGGAAGGACTGGACGTGCTGAAGCTAGCTGCATTGAACGGCAACTTGTTGTAGGTGTCGTGGTAGTTTTGCATCGCCAGACCAAGCTGCTTGAGCTGGTTGTTGCACTGAATACGGCGAGCGGCTTCACGAGCCTGTTGAACCGCCGGCAACAGTAGGGCGATGAGGACGCCAATGATGGCAATCACGACGAGCAGTTCCACCAAGGTAAAACCCCGGCGGGAATTCCAAGAATGAGTCACAAACTTCTCCTTCTCTGTTCCCAGAGAGATGCAAGGAAATTGAGAGAAATAAAGGTAGGATTACTCGCCTCGTATCCTTCAACGGATCGTCATCGTTAAGGGCCTACATCTTTATGAAGTATTGATACCTTCATGGAGAGAAGAACCCTCTACGGGAGTCGGTCGCCAACTACGGAGATAAAAACTACCTCCGTGCCTCTACAGCCAGCTAACCAAACGAGGATTTGTAGAGAATCATGCAAAAGAGTAATGCATGAAAAGCGCTACGCCATTCGTTATACTCGACTTTCTTGACCTCACGAGTACCTATCGCTCAACTAAAATAAACTATTTTCCCTTACATCATCGCACACCCCTCGAAGGGATAATTTCCTGCCTAGCCATCAAAATCGACGGGCTCAAGCAAGGTCCCTTCAACGTTCGAAATATTTCGCATAAGTTTTTTTCATTTTATCCTGACATCGCGCAGCTAGTGCAAGCACGAATGCACAATTGAATGCCATTAGGCGACAAATTTCCGCTATAACAAACATAAACGTACCATTGACGGTGCATCCCGTGGACACCACATCTCCTTTTCGCACCGAAATGAGATCCCCTAACTCACGGTGTTGAAAGTATTTTTCTCCAGAAGTTCGTCAAAATACGAATTCGCGCAGAACTGGCCGAAATCACAACATTTTTTGAATGCCAAGGCGCATATTGCGCTGCTGATGTCATCCCCAGAGGATGAGTCTTACTCATAATGGATCGTTCACTCGGGAGAAGCTTTGAGCGGCCCACCTTACAGGATCCAAAGACGTCAATTCCAGGGCAACCGAAGTTCCCATTCCTCCTGCCGCAACTGCTTGAGTTACCGACAAGAAACGGAAGATGCCTGGGAGGTACTCCTGCCAGGCATCTAAAGACGTCTCGATTGAAGCAGGCAGGGCTACTTCGATTTCAGTTGGAAATCGATCGTGTTGGGCCCCTTCACCACCACCTCTTTCAGCTCGCTACGTAAGTTGTAGCGAGGCGGGATCGGATCTTTGAACACCGGCACCTTCGCGCCCGGATCTTGCTCTGGAGGGATACTGGCGATCGAAACCGAATGCTCGCCCGGCACGGCCCCTTTGGTCGCGCGAATGTAAATCAGTTCGTAGCGGCCCGACTCGTCGGTAACCCCCATCGATGGCCTTCCATCCTGAGGTGCAAAGGTAACTTGCACGTTTGGACTCGGCTTGCCATCCAGCGTTACCGTTCCCGTCACGTGTCCCAAGTCGCCATAGGTCTCTTGAGAACATCCACCAAGACACAACACACCTAAAACCGAGGTAATTCTCAATGCCCAGGATGCGAGATTACGACTTTGAGTTTTCATCATTAGTACTGCCTCGTTGATATCGAAATCCTTAGCGATTAATACTCACCCAGGACATTTCCATCCCGACGATCAGCAAGACCGGTCAAGATCGCGAAGTTAACCGTTTCGGTTAAGAAATGAACCGAACCATCCGTCAGCGCAATTTGCACTCCGCCAGGATGAGCTGAAATGAGCGAAAGATTGGAGTCGTAGTTATTAACTGCCCCGCTACCGCCGTATGCCGCGATCGGATAGCGAATGGTTGTTACGTTCGCCTCCCAGTTACCTGGCGCGTATCCGCTGCTCCATCCCTTGCCGGCATGTCCGCCGCTGCGGATTGCGACTTTGCTTCCCGAGGAGGTGAAGAAATAGTCACTCTGTTCGCTGATAATCATGGTGTTACTCGTCCCATCGGTCGCGGACTCAAGGCCGATCGCACTAACATTCCCCGCCAGCGGCACGATCATGCCGTTGTAAACCTCGCGTCCGTAGGCGTCGTTGTAGGGACCAGGAGCCACGGTCGATGTCGTTCCGCCCTGGTAGTAGGAACCTTCAATTCCGACGTAACTCGGTATCTGCATCTCAATGGTCCCGTTGGCATTGGTCGACTGGCTTTCAACCTTGGGTAGCGGACTCGAGGGACACCAGAAACCTTCCACTCGCAGCTTCGCCAACACAGGCGCCGCAGCACAGGCAGCATCCTGCATCTTCCAGTCGCCCGCAAAATTAGTCGCGGCGATTTGCTGGTAAGCATTGTTCTGCTCGATGAAAGGCAGAATCCGGACAAACCAGGATGGGCCATGCTGATTGTTGCCTGGGTAAGTCGCGGCGTTATAGGGAAGCTTCCCGTAGGTGTCGTGATAGTTTTGCAGGGCCAGGCCAAGCTGCTTCAGATTGTTGCTGCATTGCATCCGCCGAGCGGCCTCTCGGGCTTGCTGCACCGCAGGCAAAAGCAGCGCGATCAAAACGCCAATGATCGCAATCACCACCAATAACTCGACCAACGTAAACGCGGCACGAGCCGAAGATTGAAGACGCATCGTAATGGAACTCCGAATGAATAATGACGTGAATCGATTCCTCATCGAATGACGAGACGCCACTCTTTGAGAAATGCAAACGACCTGAGTTGCCATGATAGGGCGGCGTGACCCTGGCCCTGAATTACCACCGCTTTGTCCGTCAGAGCGGTCCAAATCGATGGTGAACATGAATTCGACTAATGGAAGGAAATGGACCGCAGGTCACGTGGCACCTGAAATAACTCAAATCCCGTTCCAATCGCAGTTTGGACACTCCCCCCAAACGTCCAGTTTTTGGATGCCGTTTCAATGAAAGTCGAATAAACTCCCTGTAATCGACTTCAATGGCTGCAAATCACCGGATAACCCGTGAAATACAAAACGATTATTGAAGAAAGATTGCAAGAACTGCCCGGTCTGCCAGTAGAAATGCCTCAATTGTGCGCAGATATCTGCTGAACCTTTCATTATCAGTAAGTTACACGAGATATCTAAGCTTTTTGATTGCGCTGCCAGACTATAAGCAGCAATGGTACCGGCGTCCTTGAATCCCGATCCCCTCAGAAACTAATAGCGCAACCCGCCCCATTAGGACCAGCTGCAATGCAAGACCCTTCCGGTTAGAAAGACAGATCGGGCTAGGCCGTCCCACCGTTGACGGGCACTACTTGCCCGGTAATCCAGCCACCATCTTCACTGGCGAGGAAGGCGATGACTGGTCCCATGTCATCAGGCCTGCCAAGCCGGCCGAGCGCCGCCAGGTTTCGCATCCGCTCGATCTTCTCCGGCGGATTATCCATGAAGAGCTCTGTTTCAGTCGGCCCTGGCGAGACCGCGTTGACGGTAATGCCTCTTAGACCCATCTCTTTCGCAAAGCTGCGTGTCATTTGCTCGACCGCTCCTTTGGTGCCGCAGTACGGACCATACGTCGGCAGCATCATTCGCACCGCGGAACTGGAGATGTTGATAACTCGCCCATTGTCAGCCATTCGCGAAGCTGCCTCGCGCATCCCATAGAAAGTTCCATACGTGTTGATCCGCATCACACGGTCGAACTCTTCGTCGGTGGTCTCTTCGATCGTTTTGTAGTGCACCACGCCAGCGTTGTTGACCAGGATATCGACTTTGCCGAATTGCTGTTCGGCAAAGTCGAACAGTTTCTTTACTTCGGCTGACTGTGACACATCGGCCTGAACGGCCAAGGCTCGGCCTCCCGCAGCTTCGATCTTATCGACGACCTCGGCAGCTGCTTTGGCGTTGCCGGCGTAATTGACGACCACCTGGGCCCCTTCAGCGGCAAGAGAAAGACAAATGTTTGCCCCGATACCCCGCGAACCGCCGGTGACGATGGCGGTTTTGTTTTCCAGCTTGCGCATGCGTGCTGCTCCTCTTGGCCATTTCTAGTAAGTAGCCTGGCGATGTTGCCATTAGAAGAGTATCGAGGCCGCGCCGTGATTCAAGCCGCTTGACAGCCAAGAAGAAGCGATTTGAGACCGGGTTACTCGATCTTCGCTTGCAGCTGTTTAAGTTGCTGGGAAAGTTCTTGGACGAGCGCAGCGTTTTCTGGCCGGTCCGCTACGTTGGTGGCTTCGACCTGATCCGACTTCAGGTCATATAGCTCTCGAAAGATCGATCCGTCCGGCATATCGGTTTCGATGTATTTCCAGTGATCGTTACGTACCGCCCAGAGCGGCCGGCTGCCTAGCTGGGGTGTCGGCGCTTCGTATAGAAAACTAGCTCGCCAATCGGGAACTTTCTCGCCGCGAACCAACGGCAACAGACTTTCGCCATGCAAACGGTCAGGTACCGGCAGACCGGCAAGCTGGTAGATCGAAGCGGTCAGGTCGATGTTCAGCACCAGTTCGTCGCGAACCTGCGACTTTTGCCCTGGGCCAATCACTGCCATCGGTACCCGCATCGATGCTTCGTAAGGGAGCACCTTGCTGGTGAAGCCATGTTCGCCCAGCATCCAGCCGTTGTCGCCCATCAGAATGATCCAGGTATTCTCGCGAAGCTTTCGCCGCTCGAGTTCATCAAGGAACTTGCCTACCGCCTCGTCCATCTGCTGCACACTGGCGTAGTAGTCACGGGCATGCTCGCGAATCTTGTGGGGGTCGTCATAGCCATAGCTGAGTGCCTGGGTCCGACTGCGCGACGTGCCCAGGTAGCCTGGCTTTCCCTGCAGATCATCATTCCAGGTTTCCGGCAGCGGCATCTCGTCGACGTCGTACTGCTTGAGAAACTCTTCTTTGGCCGGCCAGGTATGGCGGTGATCCATGTGCGGAACCTGCGTGCACAAAAACAGCGCGAACGGCTTGTCCGCTTCGGTGGCCTGACTTATGAACTTGAGCGATTGATCGACCGTCACGTCATCGACAAAGCCTGGCACCTTCTGGCTTTTACCGTTGATATTGAACTCGCGGTTGTACCAGGTTCCGTTCGACCAGCAGGTCGCCGCGAAGTCAAAGCCGCAATCTTTCGGAGCATTCCCGAGGTGCCACTTGCCGGTCACACCGGTCATGTAGCCAGCTTCCTTCAATGCCCTGGCAAATGTCGGCTCTCCTTTTTTGATCGAAGCCGACCCGACCTTAGTGACTCCGTTGGCGCTGCCGTAACGTCCAGTCAAACAAGCTGCCCGGCTGGGGGAACAAATCGCGAGGGTCACAAACGCATTCTTGAAGCGTGTCCCTTGAGCGCACAGCTTGTCGAGATTGGGTGTATGGATCTTTTCGTTTCCAAGAATCGCCAACCCATCCCAACGATGATCGTCGGTCAGAATGAAAATGATATTCGGTCGCTTGTCATCAGCCCGGAGGCTTGAAGCAACCGAGACGACAGCAACAACGCAAAGCAGAGAAAGCAAGAAGGGGCGCATGGCGTTCACACAAAGGGGCACAGAAGGCGAGCAGGATGTCCGTTAAAAGAGAGCCGAAGTTGCCGGAATTGGACAGGCAAACGAGAAAAACCAAGAGCATGTGGCGTCCTTGCCACTTTCCGCCGGATCATCTCCGGGTTGGCCTCCTGGCAGTGGGGTTGCTCTGGCTCAGGATGTAAGAAAAAAGGGTGTCGGCCGACCGAAGTCAAACCGACACCCAATATGGAAACTCGACCAAGTAACTGAGTCGTTATTTTCCGCAGGTACGCATGGCTTGGAACCCTGCGTTGGTCAGGCTGTAAGCGCCTTTGAAAGATTCAGGAACCAGGTATTCCCGCTTGACCAGTCTGGTGAGTGAATTCTTGTGAGTTGCGAGCATGGGGCCCGTGAAGCAGAGCATTCGGCCTGGATCCATCAAGTATTGGCGGAATGTTCTCAGGACTTTCTTTTCGCCTTCGGTCAGCATGGGAAGCTCCTATAGTGAGGAATCGAAGAGCTTAGCCTCCTGCTATCAAATTGGCGACTTCCTCCATAAAGTCGGGTGCTGCCTGTCGAAACGAGCACACAAGGTGCAATAAGGTTCAACAGCCCGGAATCTGCAGCAAATCTCCCAGGTGGCTACCATGCCCCAGTGGATTAATCGCCATTTTTTCCACAGCATCTAGCATCGTACCATTTTTCACGGCTTCTTGCCAGTACCCCGTTTTCGGGGAATTGCTGCTCACTGCAGCTTTTCGTTCTGTTGATGCCGCGTTGCGTCCCGTTTTGTTTTCTTTTCCAGGTTTCGACGAAGTGCCTCGGTCAGATCGACACCTGTTTGATTGGCCAGGCAGATCACTACAAACAACACGTCGGCCAATTCGTCCGATAGCTCGACCTTTTCGTCCGACGGCTTGAAGCTTTGCTCGCCGTAGGTCCGCGAGATAATCCGGGCCACTTCGCCCACTTCTTCCACCAACTGGGCCAGGTTCGTCAGCTCTGAAAAGTACCGCACTCCGATCGTTTGAATCCACTGATCGACGTCGGCCTGGGCCTGGCGCAAGGTCAATTCGTTTTCGCTGGATGACACAGGGCAACTGATCCTGCAAAGGTTGGCAAAGCAAAAAGGCGGCCGAGCACATGCTTAGGCCGCCTTCAAATCTTGGGCGATATTTCGATCGAGTTCAACGCCGGACCATTCCAGCAACGCCGTTAAGGAACTAGTCCGCCAGGGACGCCCTTCACCACGATCGCAACCGCATCGTGCGGATGCAGGCTCTCGAAGTGGCTGGCCTGGATGCGATAGTCGATCACGCCCGGCATCGGATCGATCGCCGACTTCATTCGCCGAGCGGCGTCCTCGCAGAACATCAGGTTCTCGCCATTGAGCCGGGCAAATTCCTGTTCGTCGGCACGCTTGACTGCGGCTTGCACGGCCGTGTTCAGCACCCCTTCGGTTCGCTCGATCACTTCGACGAAAGGCAAATCATTACGCGA
Organism: bacterium; assembly: GCA_016124445.1. GTDB lineage: Bacteria > Planctomycetota > Planctomycetia > Pirellulales > Pirellulaceae > Bremerella. The sequence continues at coordinate 150,511 of WGNR01000010.1, read as the reverse complement.
CTGGTCCAAATCAACCACGATATCAGCATGGCTCCGCTGACTATGAGGAACGGCAATCAGCGTGTTATTCGAGCCCAGCCAATTCAGCACCGTCGAGGCGCTCATCCAGTTATGACCGTAGAACTGTTCTTCAAACTGCTGCTGAAGCAATTGCCGCGAGAGAGCCGCTGAGCACGGGCACGCGCTCGAATAGGTCAAGCGAACGTGTACGCGATAGGTGACTTCCGAACCGCGTCGCAGGGCTTCGATCTGGACCGGATAGCTACGCCAGGCACGATTGTCTGACAGCAGCGATGCCCGCTGAATCATGTGCTCGAACGAAAACTTCACGTAGGCCGACTGGCTCATCTCGTTGTGCGTTTCCAGGAACTGGCCCAGGATCCGTTCGATCTGCTTCCGAGAGAACTCGGTGTGCAGTTCATTCTGCAGGCTCAAGTAGAGCCGCGACATGTGGATGCCTTTGGTCGACGGATCGTCCAGGCTGACGTAGGCGTCGACCTTGGCCGGCGTTCGCATCAAGATGCCATCTTCCCCTTGCAGGAGAATCGCGACCTCGATACCCGACATGCCGACGCGATCGATCGATGATTGAAACTGCGGAGCCGTATCGTTCGCCACATCAGGAAGCAACCTGGGTGAGGTGTCCATCGATAGCGGGCGATCCGACGTGGTAGACAACGAAGTCACAGGGCTTGCCTGCGAGGGACCGGAAGACTCTGGCGTCATCAATTTTTCCTTAGCGGTGTTTTTCTGGCGCGGTTCTCGACTGCCAGGGGTACGACCGACAGATTCTCGATGGGGCAACCGCTCTTTTCTGCAGAGACGTCGTTGTAAGCGAAACAAACGCAAGCTGAACATGGAATCGCCCACCGGTGGAACGATCATCATACGGGAAGCGTCGTGGCATGTCTTTCGATGCCTGGCAACGCCACCACGTTACCAATCAGGAAGATACTGCCCAGTGAGGAATAAACCGATTACATTAACAGTAGTCCCCTCCTCATAGGTCTATTGTTGCCCGCAACACGCCTGGGCTCAACAATGGCCATCGAATTTGCTCTAGCACAATCGACGATAACTCGTTTGCTGGCAATTCCTTACTGACTGCAACCCACAACCAAACATCCTGCTGATATTGCCTGGGAAGACCGACACCATGACCGCCACGGGGCCATTCGGAGAATATCCACATACCCGACCACGTCGAAACCGACAGACCGAATGGTCGCGACGTTTGGTCCGAGAGAACTGCCTGCGGGTCGATGACCTGATCTGGCCGATCTTCGTCCAGCCGGGTAGTTCCAACAAAACCCCCATCCAGTCGCTCCCGGGGGTCGATCGGCTGACGATCGATGTCGCCGTCGAAGAAGCGCAGCGAGCCGAAGAACTCGGCATCCCGGTGATCGCCTTGTTTCCGGCGACACCACCAGAGCTGAAAACGCCTGAGTGCGAAGAAGCGGTCAATCCTGACAACCTGGTCTGCCAGGCAGTGCGGGCCATCAAAGAGAAAAAGCTGAACCTGGGCATCTTGTGCGACGTGGCACTCGATCCCTATTCCAGCCATGGGCAAGACGGTCTGGTGAAAAATGGCTACGTGGTCAATGACGAAACGGTCGAGATGCTGTGCCAGCAATCGATCGTTCAAGCCGAAGCAGGCTGCGACATCATCGCCCCCAGCGACATGATGGATGGTCGGATCGGCGAGATTCGCAAGGCGCTCGATAAACAGGGCTACCAGCACGTGCAGATCATGTCGTATGCGGCCAAGTATGCCTCGGCGTTCTATGGACCATTCCGCGATGCGGTTGGTTCTTCCGGAAACCTGGCTGGAGGCGATAAGAAGACTTACCAGATGGACCCTGCCAATACGGACGAAGCAATTCGCGAAGTTGCGCTCGACATTCAAGAGGGAGCTGACATGGTGATGGTCAAGCCAGGCATGCCCTACCTCGATATCGTGCAGCGGGTGAAGGAAACGTTCGCGATGCCGACCTACGTTTATCAGGTCTCCGGCGAATATGCGATGCTGCACGCCGCTGCCGGAAATGGGTGGCTCGATCTTGATAAGACGATGCTGGAAAGCTTGACGGCATTCAAACGAGCCGGCGCCGATGGCATCCTGACGTACTTCGCCCCTAAGGCCGCGCAAATGCTCAACAGTGGCTAATGCTTGGCCACAAACTTCCGCCGACGTTCATCCGCAACCCATAATAGAGAAATTGCACCACCTCCGTCACGATGTTTCGCTCGACTGGGGGAACACCTTGCCTTGGAAAGGGTCAAGACTTAGGCTGAAAGAGGAGCCTTAACGCAATGATCAGCGGCAAGATCCACTCCGTTTGACAATCAGGTCGCCTTATATGTCGTACACGCCAAAGCAACTGTTAGAGAATTGGATCTTGCGTCAGGCCTCGGATGCCGGCCGGGCGTGGCTGGATGGCCAGCGCGAAGCGATCGCCGCCGGCGACAAACAGGCACTCTTCATGGGCTTCGGATTCGCTCCGCGCAAGGTCGGCAAAGTTGACCTCCAACTGACCGAGCGAGATCTGAACGACGCCTCCGAGGCTCGCCCCGGCTGGCAGCCGAATACGTGGACCATAGATCAAGCGGCCCGCGTGCTTATGTTGATGTCGATTCCGTCGGAAGACGACGCGCAATATCACACGACGATCGAAAAGCTGTTCCAAACGGCCGAGATTCGCGAGCAGATTTGCCTATACCAGGCGCTACAGCTTCTACCGCATCAGGAACTTTTCGACGACCGACTGTCCGAAGGGACGCGGACGAATATCAAGACAGTCTTCGAGTCGATCGCCCATGGCAATCCTTTGCCGAAGGAATTGATGCCCGAGGCAACCTGGAACCAGATGGTTCTCAAATCGCTGTTTATCGGGGCGGCACTCGACCCGATCGAAGGGCTCGATCAGCGGGTTAATCCCGAGTTGGCTCGGATGCTGATCGACTACGCGCACGAACGCCGCGCCGCCAAGCGGCCCATTCCGGTCGAGCTGTGGCGCGTCGCTGCTCCGTTTGCCGACGAGGTCGCCCTGGAAGACATGAAGGCGTTGTTCGCTTCCGGCGAGTTGCTCGAACAATCGGCGATCGCATTGGCACTTGTGTCGACCGCGTCGGACGAAGCCGATGTCATTTTGAAATCGAATCCTGAAGTTGCTGCTCGGGCCGAACGAGGTGAGATCACCTGGCAACAGATCGCCCAGCAAGCTTACTGATCACCAGCCCCCGAAGAACCAACATGAAATTCATCGACCCACATATTCACGTTACTTCGCGAACCACCGACGACTACGAAGCGATGGCGGCGGCCGGCGTGGCTGCGATCATCGAGCCTGCTTTCTGGCTCGGGCAGCCGCGAACCAATGTTGGTTCGTTCCAGGACTACTTCAGCAGCCTGGTCGGCTTCGAAAAGTTTCGAGCCGCGCAGTTCGGTATCCGCCATTACTGCACCATCGGTTTGAACTCGAAGGAAGCCAATAACGAGGCGCTCGCCGAACAGGTCATGGAGATCATGCCGCTCTTCCTGGCGAAAGAAAACGTGGTCGCAGTTGGCGAGATCGGCTTCGACGATATGACCGCCCTGGAAGAAAAGTACCTGCGTCTACAACTGGAAATGGCCAAGCAGGTCGATCTGCCGGTGCTGATCCATACGCCGCATCGCAACAAAAAGCAGGGCACCTATCGCAGCATGGACATCATCGAAGAGCACGAGATTCCACCCCATTTGGTGGTCATCGACCACAACAACGAAGAGACCTGTGAAGAGGTATTGCGGCGCGGCTATTGGGCGGCGTTCACCATCTATCCGAAGACCAAGATGGGCAACGAACGGATGGTCGAAGTAGTCAAGAAGTATGGACCTGAGCGAATCATTGTCGACTCCTCCGCCGACTGGGGAGTCTCAGATCCATTGGCCGTTCCGAAAACGGGAAATTTGATGCTGGAGCGGGGTGTCCCGCAAGAGCACGTTGAGTTAACCTGTTATAAGAACGCTTTGGCAGCTTATAGTCAGAGCGGTCAGTTCGAGGAATCGGATTGGCTCGACCCGGCTCCTATCGATCAGCGGACGTTGTTCGAAGGAAATAGTATCCTCCGGGGCGGTCAAACCCCTCGAGTCGATCAGCAAGAAGACGATCGTATCATTCAATAAAGCTCATACGTCTTCGAGCTTATCAAACGCTTTCGTTCTAGAGAGCAGCGAACAGAAGAAGCTAGGCACCGATGCAGAAGAAACATGCGCGTTCGGAACCGCGCCGGTTCTTCTAAATCCAGAGGCACCCCCCACATTGCCAAGGGGCACGCTACCGTTGCGAGCCCACCCCTGGACCAGCTTTAGTACGGTGTGTTATGAGCTTTCATCGAAACGGTGCCAGCGACAAGCTGTCGCGGCGCGAGCTTCATTTAGAAACGTTCGAAGACGTTTTAAAAGAAGCAAGAAGTCTCTCTCGCGTTGGTTACCATCGCGTAGCCAAATGGTCGCTTGGGCAAATTTGCGATCACGTATCCATGTTCATGAATGCGTCGCTGGACGGATTTCCGCCGGCACCGTTCTACGCGTCCTTGATCCGACCGTTCGCTCGAATGATGTATCTGAGCAAGATGCTTCGCAACGAGCGAATGCCGGCCAAGCTGCCGACGCTGAAAACATTGACTCCCGATGAGTGGGCGGCCGACGATGTCGCCATGCCTCGCCTGGAGGCTGCGATCGCGCGGGTCCAGGACCCCAACGCCCAGTTCGTTGCTTCGCCGATCTTTGGCGAACTGACCGACGAGCAGTGGCGCAAGGTTCACCTCTGGCATTGTCAGCACCACCTGGAGTTTCTGATTCCAGCGGCGCGCGACGTGACCGCCGAAGGCTAGTTGGGCACGGTCTGGCCACCGACTCGACTTCTAGGCGGTGGCTTGCCTTCCGGCACTAGGCATCGTATCCTGCGCGGCAAACATCTCATCATGCCCGCAGGAAGATCACCATGTCGGAACCAATGCAGTCCCCACCACCAGCTTGGCGTCCTTTGACCAAGACTCAACGGCGCGTCCTGGGCGTGCTGATCGAAAAGGCCAAGACGACGCCTGACGCCTATCCGTTGTCGCTCAACGGATTGACGACCGGTTGCAATCAGAAGAGCAACCGCGATCCCCAGATGAACCTGGAAGGCTGGGAGGTCGAGGAAGCGCTCGAACAACTTCGCGACATGGGGGCAACCGCGGAAGTGCATGGCGACGGCCGAGTCGCCAAGTTTCGGCACTATGCCAAAGACTGGCTTGGCTGCGACGGGGACGAACTGGCCATCATGGCCGAACTGTTGCTGCGCGGGGCCCAAACGGTCGGCGAACTTCGCGGCCGCGCCAATCGCATGGGCAAGATCCCGGATATGGGTTCGCTGCAACCGCTATTAGATGAGTTGCAGCGAAAGAAACTAGTTGTGCCGCTAACGCCCAAAGGACGCGGCCAGATCGTTACGCATGGACTGTTCAGCGAAAAAGAACTGGCTCAGCAGCGAGAACAACTCGGAAGTGGGCAACCGGTGCGGGTTGAAACCGAAGCACCTGCCCCAACACCGCCACCTTCAGCCCCTGCGGTAGCGCCGGCCTCTTCTCCTCCGCCTTCCAGCAACGTTTCGAATGGTTCGTCAGGCAGCGCCGAGATCGCGCAACTTCGCGCGGAAGTCGACCAATTGAAAGAGGAACTTGCTCGGGTCAAAAAGGATGTGGAAGACCTGTGGGCGAGCATGTCGTGAGGCAATCTTTCAGCGAAAGAGTAGTGTCTTTCCCCCTTACAGCACCCCAACATTTTGGACTAGGAAACGCTTGCCAACTTTACTGTACTTTTGTACAGTATCGTTTATCTGGTTAAGACAACCTAGTCAGCCTGGGCGCTGCCGGCAGCGATCGCCGTCCGATCGCATCTAAAACCCTGAATCGCTCGCGTTGCCCATCGGAATTGGCGACGCGAACTCTCTCTCAGGAAGTCCTCCAACCACATTTGTTCCGATCGCTGCCGGAGCCGCCGACGGGAAGTGCTGCGCGCCGAGAGCGATCCGCTGTCACCTTCACCACCAGGAGCCAGGGATATCATGTCGCGACAACGAGCGTCTCGCAACCGGCTGCAATCTCATCAAATCGCCGAAATCCATCGACTGCGTGCCGCAGGGCATACGCAGATGGAAATCAAGCGGATCACAGGGATCTCAAGAACCACCATTCACCACGTTTTGACAGGCAAACATGCCTCGATGACGACCACCAAGGCCGAAGCGGACCAGGCACCTGACTCCAGCTTCTTCGATGGCCCGATCGAGCGTTGTCCGCAATGCGGATGCCGAGCCCACATGCCTTGCCTGGCGTGCAAAGTCAAGAACATGATCGAAAAGGGACAGATCGTTCGATCGGAGATTCAAGAAACAGACCGGCGAAAAATTGCCCAGCGATGGTAACGATTTCGGCTTGGGGCCCGCCTAGAAGTGGGAGTTTTGCGTGAGCAGATTAACGCACTTTGAAGGTGTGCTTTAGTTTCTGCTAATCGACGAGAGAACTACATTCAATCAATTGCTTCGCCGGGAATCGTGGCCGAGAATAGACCGCGCTGTGAAGCGTTCCGCTTGGGTCGGCATCGTATTTTTTGCGATGCCGACCTTTGTTTTTTTAAGAGCGTACCTGAAGAGACGGAGTGGCTTAGTATTCGACCCACTTCCAGCCGATCGGCATTTCCAGCTCTTTCTCGGCCATATAGGCCCACGGCGTGTCAGGATGCTCTTTGACGACCCGCTGCAATGCTTCTTTGGCCTGAACACGAACCTTTTCCAACCGGCTGCCGGCTTCTTCCAGCGTGTCGGCCGGTTCTAGATTCCAGGTATTGTGAGACGGGTCTTCGAACTTCCGTCCACCCTTCAAGATGGCCAGCATCTGGTTGTAACCATCGACCCGCGCTTTGGCGGCCGCGGCACGTCCGAGGGCCAAATCGTAGCTGGCTTGCCATCGCTTGTCGACGATCTTATCGCGATCCTTCTCACCTTCGTTCAACGGATCGTAGACACCGTTGACCAAGGGTTCGAGCCGGGCAGCAATTCGCTGAGCACCATCCAGGGCATTCTTCAGCCGGGCCTCGTCTTCCACGGTGAACTGCGTGGCAGGATAGACGAGCGCTTCGATCTGAGGTAGCTGCGATGCCTGATGGAGCGACGCGAGCGCCTTGTTTTCGGAAAGCTTCGCTTGATACTGCGACTCGCTCAGATACTGCGGCGGATAGCGTCGCATCACTTCTTCGTCAAAGCGAACCGCGGTGCCTGGCCATGCGGCCGAACGGAGCCTGGAAATCAAGAACGCGCCGCGAGTTTTGTAAGCCAGGTAGCTCAACCCAAACGGCCCGTAGCCGCTGTCGATGTCGTCACTACCGAACCCGCCGCTGGCGAACTTCATGTCAGGAATCTGCGAGTAACGCGTTTCGGGACCTTGCCGCATCGGAGCCATGCCATCGGTGCGAGATTCCTGCGGAGCGACTTCGGCCATCGCCTTGCCCATGGGTGCCGGCACACCGATACCGTAGATCCGCACGCCGGTGGCGTTCGCCTTTTCGATAACCGCATCGACCTGGTTGGCATCGTCCCCAGTCTCATCGGTGACGACCACAACCAACAATTCGCGCCGCTGATCCTTCTTGATCGGGCCGAACTGATCCAACACCTTGCCGATCGTTTCGAACGTCGCTTCTTTGCCAGAGTTATCCGTCGCAATCGTGTCGATCTTTTCGATCACCTGGCTGAAATCGGTTGTCGGATCGAGCAGTACGTTAGTCTTTTCGCCGAAGCTGACCAGCGCGGTCGAGAGGTTATCGGCAGGCTTGCCGCCGGGGAGGCCTTTCTTCTGAAAGTCCGTGTAAAGCTGCTTGGTCGCATTAGCCCAATATCCGCGCAGTTCGTTCGCGCTCAAGGTCGAGTCGACCACCCACACGATCATCGTCGGTGCGAAGTCGATGCTGCTGGCGATTTCAGTTCTCAGACGATCGACGTTATCTTCCACCGAAGCATTCACGCCGACCGACTTGCCGCCGGTGAAACGGCTGGCACCGCCGCCCCGTAGTGAGGTCGTGCGAATCATCGTCTCGCGGGCCTGCTTTTCTGGCGAGGGCTTGGGCTTCGCGGCCGGCTTAGTGGTAGTCGTCTTTGGGGCGGCTACCGGCTTCGGCTTGGGGTTCTCCTCGGCCATGGGGTTGCGGAACTGGACGTTGTCGCCGCAACCAACCAGCATCGCCAGACCGATCACGATCGCGGAAATCATTCCACGCGAACTGTTAGGGGAAGTAATCTTCAGGCCAGGCATGTTGTCAGGTGCTCCACGGTTGACAAGATAGGCAGGTAGGAAATTCCACTCTCCATTCTACCCCTCAATTCCAGCGGGTCGAGTCATCGGACAAGATTCCTCCCCTTCCCCCCTGCCCGACGCTAATTTTGCCCTGGGGTGGCAATCGAGGCGGAATTTCGAAACAATATCGCATTCCACTTTTCTTCAAGGATATGCGATGCCTTCGGAACGAACGCTCTCGGGTAAGCGGTTGCTGATCTTCGTCGGAGATATCTACGAAGATCTGGAACTGTGGTACCCACACCTCCGATTGCAGGAAGCGGGAGCCGAGTCGGTGCTCATCGGACTCGAAGCAGGCGTTACCTATAGTGGCAAGCATACCTATCCGGCCAAATCGGATGCTTCTTTACACGATGTCGATCCCGCGCAGTTCGACGGAATCATCTGCCCAGGCGGTTTCATGCCGGACCGGCTTCGCCGAGAAGATAAAGTCAAAGAGTTGATTCGCCATTTCCACAACCAGAAACAATTGATCGCCGCCATTTGCCACGGTGGGTGGTTTCTGGCTTCGGCGGGCATTTGTCACGGAACACGTCAAACGGGTTCGCCGGGCATTAAAGACGACCTGGTACATGCCGGCGTGCATTGGGAAGATGCGGAAGTGGTCGTTGACGGGCACATCGTTACCAGCCGCCGCCCTTCTGACCTGCCTGCCTTCTGCCGCGAGATGATTGACGTCCTGGAGAAACAATCGGCATGACACTCGCCCATCTCACCATCGCCACACCTGACTCCAAAGGCACGAGCGAATTCTTTCAGAAGGTGTTCGACTGGCCCTTGGTTCATCGACCGGCCAACGTCGATCTGACGACCTACTGGCTGGATATCGGCCAAGGGCAACAGGTACATGTCTTGGAAGTCGACGGCTTTCAAGTTTCGCCCTTTGAAAAAGAATTCGGGCGCCACTTTGCGTTTCTCTTCCCGGCCGCCCAACTCGCCCAGATTCGCCAGCGGCTGGAAGAACTTAACGTCGAAGTCATCCCGGCGATTCGGCCGACTCCCTTCGAGCGATTCTTTTTCACCGACCCCAACGGCTACATGTTCGAAGTGATCGATCAAGATAAGTTCATTCAGGAAACATAACCAAGCGAGACACTGCAGTGGAAGCGAAGGAATGCCAAGATGTTCACGGATGGACAACGCTGCAGAAGTCGACTCTTGCGGTCGTCTTGATCGGCATATTCGCGGTTCAAATTCCGCTTCAGCGCTACGGCCATGATTGGGGTGGCGACTTTGCCCAGTACATCAATCACGGCCGCAACATTGCCACCGGCCAGCCGTACGCCGACACCGGTTACATCTACAATCCCGACAACCCGGTCATTGGCCCGCGAGCTTACCCGCCGCTCTTTCCGCTGTTCCTGGCGGTTGTCTACTCGATCTTTGGATTGAATCTTTCCGCGTTTCAGTACGCCATGCTCGCGCTCAATGTTGCGACCATCGCAGTCTCGTGCGTCTTGTTTGCCCGGCGACTGTCGGCCTGGAGTGTGATCTCGATCGCGATTCTGTTGGGCTACGGTCCAACAACGTGGGAATGGTATCATGTTCTCGATTCGGAGCATCTGTACAACCTTTGGTGGATGTTGACGATGCTGGTGTACTTCCACTATCGCGGCGATCCGGAAAAGCCGTCGGAACATTTTGGTCCGGCGATTGTAACCGGCCTGTTGATTTACCTGGTGATCGGCACGAGAACCGTAGGCATTGTGTTGCCTCCGGCCTTGTTCTTAACCGAAGCAGTTCTCTATCGACGTTTGACGCGGTTCACGGTTATTAGTCTGGGAACCGCGATCGTCTGCTACGGCATCCAGAAAGTCATGCTTGGCAGCGGAGGCTCTGGTTATCTCGATCAGTTGTCGCTGATCAATGCCCACTCAATCGCAACGAATCTTTACGAAGACACCCTGGCATTCATCTACTTCTGGCGCAACGGCCGCTGGAAGATGATTGCCGGACTGAGCGGTATTCCGTTCCTATTCTTAGCGCTGTATGGCTACGTCAAAGAAAGCCTGCCGCGTCCACAGCTCATGGCAGTGGCCACGGCACTCTACATGGTGCTGATCATCATTTGGCCAGGGGCGTATAGCGTGCGGATGGTGTTGCCGATTCTGCCGGCGTTCCTATATTGGATTTTCTATGCCGGCGAGAGCCTTTTGCCTGAGGGTAAACCACGAAAGATCGCCATCACGGCGGTGGTTCTCTACACGCTGGCTTGCTTTGTCGGTGAATTCAAGAGCAACGAGTTCGGACCGATCCCAGGTCCCTACTCCGAGACCTCGAAAGAGCTTTTCGCCGAAGTCGCCACGCATGTCGACCCAGACGAAGTTTGCTTGTTCTTCAAACCACGCGTGCTGGCCCTTTACGCCGGTCGCAGCTGCATCGCCTATCCGATCGACGTGAACCCAACCACGCTCGAGAGAACCATCGACTTTGCGGACGTCGATGTGGCGATTACCAGGACCGAAGAATTGGAAGAGGTAAAGCCAACGCTACAGAAGCTTGGCTTTACCATTGAGTGGCAAAACGCCGATTTCCAACTCTGGCGGCGTCGGCCTGAATAATCTTTGGGTCGCCCTTCCAAGACTCTCATTCGATGCGTCAATCACACGGTTGAATGCCGCGTGACAACATGACAACGGTTTGCGGCAGGTACAAGAATAGGCCTGGAAGGCCTTAGGAATCTATTCGCCCGGACCATTCACCAAATAACGCTGTTCCTGCAGCACTTCTTTCACGATCAATCGCAACCGCGGTTCGGCGGCTTGGGCGGCGTTGATGACGTCGTATTTGCCGACCGATCCCAGGTTGTCTGGCAAGCAGATGTTGGTCACCGTCGAGAGGGCCAATACGCGCAAACCGACCTGGGCGGCGACGATGGCCTCGGGGACGGTGCTCATGCCGACCACATCGGCACCGATCTTTTTCAGCAGGCGGTATTCGCTTCGCGTTTCATAATTGGGACCGGTCATCGCCGCGTAGACACCTCGATGACACACGATCCCTTCGCGACGGGCAATCCTGGATGCGGCCTCGATCAGCTCTTGGTCATACGCCGAAGACATATCGGGAAAACGGCTTCCCAGCGCCGGGTCATTGTGCCCGGTCAGCGGATTGCGCGACATCATGTTGATATGGTCTTCCATCAACATAATGTCGCCGCTGCGGTACAGCGGATTCATGCCGCCGCTGGCATTGCTGACGACCAGGAAGCTGGCACCCAGCGCTTTCATTACCCGGACCGGCAGGGTAATCGTTTCGGTCGAGTACCCTTCGTAAACATGAAAACGGCCCTCCATGACCAAGACCGGAACATTGCCCAGCCGTCCACATACGAGTCGCCCTTTGTGACTCAGGGCGGTAGAAGATGGAATGTGCGGAAGATCTTCGTAATCGATGGCAACTTCAACATCGACTCCGTCGGTCAAAGTACCCAGCCCAGTGCCCAGGATGATGCCTGCCAGCGGACGCTTGTTCCATCGGCGCCGGATGGCCGCGGCCAATTCCTCGACCTGGGACTTTAGTTTGAACAAACGAACTCTCCTGCTCTCCCCTCTCAATCCGTGCCGAAGGGAAACTCAACGAGCCAATCGTCCGCCTACGAGGCGAGCTGCGACAACACCCCTTTGACCAATGTCCGTAGCTTCGGCTCCGCCTTGTTGGCGATGGCGATGATCTCGGCCACGTCAGCCGGCTTCAGGGCGTCAGGCAGGCACATGTCGGTGACGATCGAGAAACCGACCGTCTTCAGTCCGCAATGAACCGCCACGATCACTTCCGGCACGGTACTCATGCCAACCAGATCGGCACCAATCGCGCGGAGGAACCGGTATTCGGCACGTGTTTCGAGGTTCGGACCAGCAACCGCCACGAAGACGCCGCGATGAGCGACAATATCTTCTTTCCGCGCGATCTCAAGGGCCTTGTCGATTAGCTCGTGATCGTACGGAGCGCACATGTCGGGGAAACGCGGCCCAAGGCGGTCGTCGTTGATGCCGATCAGCGGGTTATCGCCCATCAGGTTGATGTGATCGTCGATCAGCACGATATCGCCGCAATTGTAGAACGGATTCATCCCGCCGGCGGCGTTCGAGCAAAGCAGCAGTTCGGCCCCCAGGGCCTTCATCACGCGGACCGGCAAGGTAATTTGCTTGAGAGAGTAGCCTTCGTACATGTGAAAGCGTCCCTCCATCGCCACAACCGGCACGCCGCACAGCATGCCGCAAACCAGGCGGCCGCGATGGCTGGTGGCGGTCGACGCGGCGAAGTGGGGGATTTCTGTGTATTCGAAAGAAGCTTCCTCTTCGATTTCTTCGACCAGCCCGCCCAGCCCGGTGCCGAGAATGATGCCCGCTTGCGGTTTTTTGTCCCACTTGCCTTGGATGACTTTCAGGGCGTCTTGAATCTTATCGTACAGGTCGAGCATAACGGGTCTTTTCCCCTTGGAATCGGCGGACGGGCAACGAATAACCACCGATTATGCCACCTTCGCTAGGGCCGACAAGTCCCGGTCCCCTATGAGGGCCGATGCGTCAGACGAGAACTTCGTCGAACTTGACAACCTGATTGTCGCGCACCGATAAGATGCCGGCGTCCTGTTCGCTAAGCCTTTCGTAGAGCAGCCCATCCGCGACGAAAAACTCTTCGCTACGGCCACTTTCAAATTTGAAGATCACCCCGAAAGACTCCCCAAAACCACCGGGGGGCACCGCGGAACCTTTTTTCCGCAGAACAATCGCCGGGATGACTTTCATCGGACCACCGCCACTGCCCAAGGCCTTGCCCAACGTCGACAACATGGCCACGACTCCGAACAGGACCATTCCCAGTGGCAAAATCCCAAGCATGCCGACATGAGAGAAAAACATCGTCGTGATAAACAGGCCAACGCCGCACCAGACAAAAAAGAAAAGCCCCATCGCAATGAACGGCATCGGGCCTTTTGGCCTCATTCTGGCAGATTGTGCCTGGACCATCTGACTGGCGTACTGCGGCGATTGTTTGATCAGATCGAAGATCTTGTCGTCATTGTTCTCGGGCGCCGGCGCCTTGGTGCCACAATATTCGCACGTCGAGGCATTCTCTGGCAAACTGGCGCCGCAACTGGTGCATTTCATGAGGGCTTCCCCCTATCGATCGAAACGAGATCGCTAGACATTCACATGCTCGTAGTTGACCACTTGATTGTCGTCCATCAACAAGATTCCGGTGTCCTTCTCAAGTAGTCGAGCGAACAGTTCGTCATCGTGAATCGTTAGTGACTCCAATTGGTCGTTTTCAAATTCGAAAGTTGCCTGATAAGTCAAGCGATTAAGGAGATTAGGAGGACCTGGAACGCTACGTTTCTCTTTCACCACCGTCGGAATCACTCTTATACGGTTACGGCCCACATTCATGTAGGCTCCGAACGCCGACAAGAAGAATAGCACTCCTAAACCAAAGCCCAAAAGTGCGAAGGCCCGAATAGCACTTCCAATGAAGAAGAGCGGGACAAGTAAGCCCAGCCCGATGGTACACCAAAAGAACAAGCCAATAATCAGATAGACCAAGGGCACCGATGGAGGCTGCTTCTTTTGCTCGATTCGCTTGACATGATCCCGATATTGCCGCGACTGCTTGATTAACTCGAAGACATTGGGTTGCTCAGGCTCTGGCGGAGCAGCCCGCGTCCCGCAGTATTCACAGGTCCAACTCTTTTCCGGCAAGTTAGCACCGCAACTTAAGCAATGCATGACAACGCATTCCCTTTCGGCATGATAAAGATCGATGCGTTAAAAGGTCACTTTTTCAAAGTCAACAATTTGATCGCCGCGGAGGATTAAAATCCCGGCATCGTTCACGCTAAGCCGCGTGAGCAAACCAATACTTTCGATGTGATAGGCCACACGTTTGCCATTTTCCAATTCAAAGGTCGCTTGCGATCGGATATCTTCTTTGGCCTCCAATGTGGCAGGGCCTCGCATCGTATGTTTTCGGACAACGACCGCTGGGAATACCCCCGACCTTCCAACACGGACCTTCATGTACGATAAGAGCTTGGACAACATGATCGCAACTCCTATCAAATAGACCACGAACGTGCCACTTACCAGGTCTTCATGCTTGGCAGACAGGAATTTCAAGTCATCCGATAATAAAACAAACACCAGGACAATGGGTCCGATCAGGCACCAGAGAAGGAAGAATATGAGCAGCCGGCCCGAGCCAGTTTTGGGAGAAGGCTGTTTGCTCGCTTGCATTTTGCTCCGCTGTCTTTTGTACTGCGGCGACTGCTTGATCCTTTCGAACACCTCGTCGTGGCTGGGCTCTGGCGGTGCTATCTGGGTGCCACAATACTCGCAGCTCCGGCTCTTTTCCGGCAAGTTGGCGCCGCAGTTGACGCAGTTCATGGCCACAAGGTCCTCTCGATCAATCGGCCGAAGCTAACGACTCGGCCTGGCTAGCGGGTATTCGCTCCCGCAGGGCATTTATTGGCAACGAATCACCAGAAGGGCCCCGGAAATTTCTCCGGCGATCTTCTATACTGGCAGCATCCGTTTGTCTTTGTGAATGCCTTGCATGCTAACCTGACTTTATGGCCCAGTCCAACACTGCCCAAGCCGTTCTGCACGCTGACGTCCCCTGCCCTGGGTGCGGCTGCTTATGTGATGACCTGACGATCGAGATCGCTGACAACCAGCTTGTCTCGCTCCAGCCTGATTGCCCTTTGGCTGCGACCTATTTCGAGCAAAAATCGATAACCGCTGCAGATTGCCAGATCGATGGCAAATCGGCCACGCTGGAAACGGCGATCGAGGCAGCGGCGAAGATGATTCAATCGGCTGAAACGCCCCTCTTTTTCGGTCTCGGTGAAACGACCAGCGAAACGGTTCGTCGTGTGATCGATCTGGCGGATCGCGCCGGCGGGATCGTCGATGCTGCGCACCCTTCGTTTTTCGATCCGTCGGGACGCATCGTGCAAACGACCGGCATGGTGACCTGTTCGTTGGGCGAGATCCGCCATCGCGCCGACCTGGTGATCTTCTGGGGCTGCGATCCGCAGACAACCCACCCGCGACATTGGCAGCGTTACAGCGTCGAAGCGACCGGCAGATTTGTGCCTGAGGGTCGCAAAGGCCGGCATCTGGTTGGGATCGGAAAGCAAAACGCCACGACCGATGCCTGCGATCAATTCATTTCGCTCGATCCGACTCAGCAGATTGCGGCGCTGCATCATTTGCTGACGCTCGCTCTTGGCAAGCCATCGGATGCCGCGAAGTTGAAAGAACAACTAGGCGAAGCGGCCAGCAGCCTGGCAGACCTGCACCAACGCATCGAAACATCAAAATACTTCGTGGTGGTTCTGGGAGATGGCTTCCTGCGGCGCGAACTCGGCCGTGTTCCGCTGGAACTTCTGGCTCAGTACGTGCGACCACTGCACGAAAAGACCCGCGGCGCGGTTTCGATTCTGAAGCCAGGCCCGAACTGGGTTGGTGCAGGCGGGGTCGTTGCTTCGCGAACCGGTTACCCTGGGGCGGCGTTTCTGACCCAAGGCAAGCCTCAGTTCGATCCCGATAATCTTTCCGCGATCAAGCTACTTGCGCAGAAACGAGTCGACGCGGCCATGTTGTGGGAAGGCCCTTGGCTTGATCAACTGCCCACCAAGGCGAAAGAAACGTTGGCACAAATTCCGACCGTGGTACTGGGGCATCGACCGCTTTCGATCGATTGGACGCCGGGTGTGTTTCTGCCGGTGGCTCGTCCCGGGCTTAGCGATGACGGGACGATGTCTCGAATGGATGATATGCCGCTGCCGGTAAGAGCGATTTCCAATTCTGACGCTGCCCCAGCCTTGCAGATCGTTGATGCCATCTTGAAAGAGATGATGGCGTAGGGTCGCGTAGCGTACCGCTACGGC
The DNA here is from genome assembly GCA_016124445.1 of bacterium. GTDB lineage: Bacteria > Planctomycetota > Planctomycetia > Pirellulales > Pirellulaceae > Bremerella. Next base: position 134,244 of record WGNR01000010.1, on the reverse strand, counting down.
AAGAAGGCGATCGTGAAGCCGATTCCGTAGACCAACGCATGGACAATCAGAAACACCGCGTACTGGCGGACTTCCGATTTTTTGGCGGTGCTGTTTTGCGCGGGATAACTCTCGGATCGCAAGGCAAACTCCTTCTTGGGCGAAAAATGCAGTGGGAAGCGGTTTCCTAGAAATGCTTCTTCCCCAGAAGGAATCGCGTCCTGCGACGTTGCATCAGGTGGGATGGGTAACGCAATTCCACTATAGAAACACCCGCTTCCAAGTTAAGGGGCTTTGGCCTCGGATCGGCATTTTTTCTGATTTTGCCTTCGCTTTGTTCCTTTTTCGGCGAATTACTGGGCTATTCCTGTCGCGAAATGAGGTGAATCTGGCACGATTTTTCCACCAATGAGGCCAAAAAAATGGCCCATACTGGACAAGTTTGCGGCTGCTGACCTTTCATCAAGCCAGGTAGATGAACCTGCCAGCCGGGCAAACTATAATAGGCGGCAATCCCAATCCCTCCTCAAAAACTCCTTCGAAGGACCTATCACGATGCAACTTTCCCGCCGCCACTTCCTTGCTGCCACCTCGGCCGCAATTGCCGCGACCGCCTTACCTGGACGGGCTGCCTGGGCGAAGTACGACGAATCCCAATACCCCGGTTTCAAGGTTGGCCTGCAAAGCTATTCACTGCGTGGTTTCCCGGTCGACAAGGCAATCGAAATCGCCGGCGACCTGGGTTGTGCTCACCTTGAATTCTTCGGCGGTCACTTCCCGGTCAATTCGTCCGAAGAACAAATCGCTGCGATGAAAAAGAAGATGGCCGATCAGGGCATGGTGATCCTTGGCCATGGTGTCAACGGTTTCGGTAAGGACCACGCCAAGAACGAAGCGGTCTTCAAGTTTGCCAAAGCAGCCGGCATCAAGAACATTTCGGCCGACCCATCGCCTGACTCGTTCGATAGCCTGGACAAATTGGTCGCCAAGTACGACATCCGCATCGCGATTCACAACCATGGCCCTTCGCATCGCTACAACCGCGGGCTCGATGTCCTCAACGCGGTTAAAGATCATGACCCGCGAATCGGCGCCTGTGCCGACCTGGGGCATTACATCCGTAGCGGCGAAGACCCAGTCGAAGTCATTCGCCTATTGAAGGGACGTCTATTCGGGATTCACCTGAAAGACTTCGCCGAGCAGAAAGAACGCACCAAGGGCGTGATCCTCGGCAAGGGTCACCTCGACGTGGTTGGCGTTTTCCGCGCCTTGCGTCAGGTTGATTTCCCGGCTGATGGTTGCCTCTCGCTCGAATACGAAGAGAACCCGAAGGACCCGGTCGAAGAGATCCGCGAATGCCTGGCGATCGCTTCGGAAGGCTGCAAAACGGCTGCCAGCTAGAACTTTCTGGGAACCAATCCAAGGCCGCCGCGAGCAATCTCGGCGGCCTTTCTTTTTAGGATCGTCTCGAATGGCTGCGATCAAACGGCTACCGATTGTCGGCGTAATGGGTTCAGGCCAAGACGTCTGGTCGGAGTTGAGCCAACCGCTGGGCAAGTTGATCGCGCGGTATGACGTTCATCTTCTTACCGGCGGCGGCCAGGGAACTATGGCCGCAGTCAGCCAGGCCTATGCCGAAAGTCCCGGCAGGACCGGCCAGGTGATTGGCGTCCTTCCCAGCGATTCGTCCGGCGAGCATACCAAGCCAGGCTATCCGAACGACTGGGTCGAAATCGCCATCGCCACGCACTTGGCGCACAGTGGAAAGGAAGGTACCAATCCTCTTTCGCGAAATCACATCAACATTCTTAGCGCAGATGTGATCGTCGCGTTGCCTGGCAGCCTGGGAACGGCCAGCGAGATCCAGTTGGCCCTGCACTATGGCAAGCCGTGGATTGCCTACCTGGGAACCGACGGCAAGATTGAAGGGCTCGACGACGATGCAAACCGAGCCACAACGCTCGACCAGGTCGAAGCGTTTCTTACCGCCAAGCTTGGCTTCGTTCCGTCTCGTTAGCGGATCGAAGCCAACTTCTTTTCCAGCCGCATCTGCATCTCCTCGACCGTAGCGGTGTACTTGGGATCTTCAGCTAGGTTGGTGAACTGCTGCGGATCGTTCTGCATGTCGTACAGTTCGATGCCGCCACTACCATAGCGAATGAACGCCCAATGATCGGTATTGAGCAGATGGTCTGCCTTGCCGCGAAGCGTGTAGACCTCTTCGTGAATCGCCCGGTTGGGATGATCCCACAGCGGAACGAGGCTCTTACCTTGCACGTGCGGCGGAACCTTCAGGCCGCATAGTTCGGCCAACGTCGGATAGATATCGATCTGCTGAGCCAACGTGGTCGTGGTGCCGGCCTTTTTGCCAGGGACGCGAATGATCAGCGGAATCCGCGTCGACTCTTGATGCAGGCTCATCTTCTGCCAGAACTCGTGCTCTCCCAGGTGATAACCATGATCGGCCGTGAAGACCACAATCGTATCGTCGGCCAAGCCAAGTCGATCGAGCGCACCGGTGAGCTTGCCGACCTGGGCGTCCATGAAGCTGACCGCGGCATAGTACGCTTCGAGCACTTGTTGCTTCTTGAGCTTCGTATTGAGTCCGCTGCCGCGGCTGTTCTTGGAAATGCCTGCCTTGGGGATGTCGTCCCAATCGCCATCGACCTGTTTGGGCAACTCCATCTTTTCGGCTGGATACGGTTTGAAGAACGACTCTGGCGCAACCAGCGGAACGTGAGGCCGGACCAGGCCAACCGCCAGGAAGAAGGGCTGCTTGTCCTTGGCCCGCTCCTGGAGGATTTCAATCGCCTTGGTCGAAGCTTTGATGTCGGCTTGCTCGGCACCTTCACCAGGAACCTGAACCACATAGAAGGCCCCGCCATAGCCCAGGGCGTAGTGAATCTTGCGCTGCGGGTCAGGCTTCAGCTTTTCGCTCGATAGATGGGCATGCTTTCCTTCGCTCCATTGCTCTGGAGCCTGGCAATTGAAGCGCTCGGTCCACGAGGCGACGTGATCGGGACCGTTGACCCCGGCGGTGATGTCGCCAGGGACTCGCATGTGATAGATCTTGCTGACCCGCGCGGTGTAGTAGCCGTTGTCTTTGAAGAGCTGTGCCATCGAAGGCCGCTCGCCCAGGTTCTTGGTGAAGTTGTCGGCGGCTCCGTTGGAGGTTACCCCGATAGCTTGGGCGTACATGCCTGACATGAGCGAGGCCCGCGACGGACCGCAGACCGGGTATTGGGTGTAAGTCCGCTCGAACTTCATCCCTTCGGACGCCAGCTTATCGATGTTAGGACTGTGGCATTGCTTGTTCCCATAGCATCCCAGCGCCTGGCTACCGAGATCGTCGGAGATGATGAACAACACGTTGGGCCGTTTGGCCTCGGCGGTACTGGCCAGCAAGACCAGCGCGACGAAAAGCAGGCAGCAACCGCCGCGAAGAGAGTGAGTCATAGCATTGGATGGGGGTTAAGAGGAAAGCGGTGAGATTGGCCGTATTATAGTTGGCCGAACGCCGGCTGACCAACAACGGCACCCAGGCGAACCAGACCAGAAGCGCGCATAAAAAAAGCCGCAACCCGGGAAGGATTGCGGCTTCAAGTTTTCAGCACTCGCTCGACCTGGCAAAGAGGTCGATGCAGGTTGTTGTTACTCGAGGATCGGCAGCCGATACATCGTATCTTCGGCAGGCTGCATGCTCACGTCGCTCGGCGAAGGGGTCAGGACCGAGTCGAGCGAAGTTGGCGACAGCATATCCCCGTTAGGCGGCTTCGGCAGACTTTTCGCGTCGGGAACTGCCGGTTCCATCGACTTGTCTTCCGGTTCCGGAGCGTCGATTTGCTCGCCCGGCAGGTAAGGAGTCCTCATGCAGCGAATGTCCTTGTAGGTCATGCCGTTGTTGGTCAGCAGATAGCCACCACCGAGTGCCTGGTAGGCATTGACGATTGCGGCCAGTTGCTGCTGCTTCGTTTCCAACAGCACAGTACGAGCTTCCAGAAGGTCACGCTGTGCGAACAACACGTCGATGTATTCAGCACGGACGTTCTGGAACAAGGTTGTCGCGACATCGACCGACTTGTTCAACGCCTCGACCTGTTGCTGCTTGATCCGAACACTGTTGCGGTAGTTTTCGACCTTGGCCATGCTGTTGATCACCTCGGTGAACGCGGTAATCACGGTCCGTTGGTAGTCGTAAACTGCCTGGAGCTGTCGTGCATTGGCACTCATGTATTCAGCCCGAATGGCACGCTTATTGATCAGCGGACCAACCAGTTCGCCAGCGGCATTGGCAATGAATGCACCTGGGTCGAACAGGTATCGCGGGTTGAACGCTTCGTAACCAACGCGAGCGGTAATATCGAGCGTCGGGAAGAAGTGAGCCCGGGCAACCAAGACATCCAGACCGGAAGCAGCGATCTCTCGCTCGGCAGCACGGATGTCTCGTCGATTGAGCAGTAACTGAGCTGGGACACCGACATTCAAGATATTCGAGTCGAGGTCGATAAAGGCCCACGCGGCACGCTGTACCGGTTGCGGAAAACGACCGACGAGAAGGTTGATGCGGTTTTCAAACTCGATGATGCTCTGGCGAATGATTAGCTTCTGGCTTTCATTCTTGGCAACTTCAGCCGTGAATCGCTGAACAGCCAGTTCGGTACCCGCGGCATTGGCAAGCTGGAACTTGGCAACTTCCAGGCTTCGTTTCTGAATCGCAATGGTTTGATCCAGGTAGATAATCCGCTGGTCAAGAGCGACGAGTTCATAGTAGTTGTCGGCGATGTCGGCGACGAGCTTCGTTACGAAGAAATCTCGCATGTCGATTGCTTCGCCGTAACGCTGGATGGCCGCGTCACGTCCGTTTCGCAATTCACGCCAAATGTCGATTCGCCAGAACAAATTGGCCGTCAGACCAACGTTGCCCAGCGGATCGGGGAAACTACCGCCACCTGGATAAAAGAGCTGGTCTTCAGCAGCACCCAACGGCGTGTAACGGCTGGTTCGATCCATACCGCCCTTGGCCCCGAGGGTCACGAACGGAAGGTAAGAACCGCGACGTGCCAGAATCTCGTTGCGGGCCTTTTGAACTTCTTGATTCCGGATCTTCAACTCCTGGTTGGTCGCCAGGGCGTTGGCAATCAGCTGAGCCAACGCAGGATCGGTGAAGAAGTCGTACACACCCACTTGAGCCGAGTTCTCCGCACTTGTCTTTCCGTAGAAGTCTTCCGGTATCGACTGGGGCGGATCTGCACAACAAAGTTGGGGAATCATGCATCCGGACAACGTTGTCAGTACCAGGCAAGCAACAACGCCCACCGCCAGGTACTGGCCGGCTATTCCCCTCGAAAAATTCGCAGACAGTTCACTCTGTCTCATCATTGCGCCCCTTTAACTGGTCGCCAAACTAAGGAATATAGGGATCTCAAACGTGGGGTTTTATCAATGCGGTAAAGTAAGAGGCCTCTTGCTCTCACCCTGCCCCTGTGTCAGATGAACCTGTGCCCTCCGAAACGCTGCGATCGCCATAGACCGCGAGACCGAGGACAAAGTCACATCCGTCTCAGTTGGTATCGGTCGAACATTGGATACAGCACAAAGAATCGGCATGCTCCCTACATCGGCGCGGTTATCTTTCCTATTTTCACAGGCCAAACCGTCAAGGTTTAACATGCCTACGCGCTGGGGTGAGCGCAAAAAAAACACCTCGCCGAGCATGAAGCTACGGCGAGGTGCCTGGAAGGCGAGGAGAACAAGGTTCTCCTCGAAGTTGGGTGGACTATGTTAGCCGCCTGAGAGATGCCTGCCAGGCGGCCTGTGGTTCGTTTTAATGGGCCTCAGGTTCGGCGCCACCAGGATGGTCGTCGTCGAGATCTTCCTCGATATAAGGATGTTCCCGGCTCTCGTGCTCAATCGTCTCGCTCAATGGCTCGTCATGCTCATCGCGGATGAACTTCTTGCCATCGACGATTTTGGCGACGATGTAGTACAGACCAGGGATCACGAAGACCCCGAAAATCGTACCGATGAGCATACCACCGACGGCGGTACTACCAATGGTTCGGTTACCAATTGCACCAGGACCTGTTGCCCGCACAAGCGGAATCAGACCGGCGATAAAGGCGAACGACGTCATCACAATCGGTCGGAATCGGAGCTTACCACCTTCGATGGCCGCATCGCGTATGCTCAGACCTTCCTGGCGTCTCTGAATGGCGAATTCAATAATCAGAATCGCATTCTTACCCAACAAACCGACCAACATAACCAGACCAATCTGGCAGTAGACGTCGTTGGCGAGACCCATCCCTTTGAGCATGAGGAACGAACCAAACAAACCGACCGGAAGTGAAGCAAGCACCGCCAACGGAATGATAAAGCTTTCGTACTGACCGGATAGCACCAGGTACACGAACAAAACCACGATCGAGAAGATGATGATGGCCGTGTTACCCTTACGAGCTTCGTCGTAAGCAAGACCCTGCCAGCCGATATCGAAACCGTGAGGCAGCACTTCCTTGGCCGTTTCTTTAACGGCCTCGATCGCCTGACCCGAACTATAACCCTTGGCCGGTGCACCTTGGATGATGGCGGTCGTGTAAAGGTTATAGCGGTTGATTTCGTTCATACCTTGCCGTTTTTCGAGCGTCATAAACGCTGAGTACGGCACGTATTCGCCTTCGTCATTCTTGACGAACATATTCTCAAGGTCGGTCGGGTACCGCCGGAACTCAGGTTTCGACTGCACGTACACCTTGTAGAACTGGTTGAATCGAATGAAGCCCTGTTCCCAGGTACTACCCACCACGATCGAGAGGTTTTCCATCGCGTCTTCGATGGTAACCCCTTTCTGCATGGCAACATCGTTATTGATAACGATTTCGTACTGCGGGTAGTTGTTCGCGAAGAACGTAAACAGACCTTTCATTTCCTTCCGCTTGCCGAGGGCCGTCAGGAAGGTATCGGTCACCTTACCGAATTCTTCGTAATCGCCAGTGTTGGTCTTATCGAGCAAACAGAGCGAGAAACCACCCGCCGCACCAAAACCAGGCACCGCCGGAGGTTCGAAGAATTCGAGCTTGACGTTGGCAATCTTGCGGCCGGCGATTTCCATCTCTTCGATAAGCTCTTTCGAGGACTTTTCGCGATCGGCCCATTTTTTTAGGTTGATCAAGCAGGTACCGGCGTTCGAACCACGACCTTGGGTCAGAATTTCGTACCCGGCCAGCGAAGTCACCGAGGTAACTTCCGGGAACTCCTTACAGATCGCCTGCAGTTCATGCGATTTGCTGTTGGTGTATTCCAACGTCGAACCTGGCGGAGTCTGAATAATCCCGTAAATAACACCTTGGTCTTCCAGCGGAATAAAGCCGGAAGGCAAGACCTGGTTGACCACGATAATTCCGTAGGCGAACACACCGATGATGATCAGTGTGAGCAAGCGACGGGTAACGATCAAACCCAGAATGCCCGTATAGGCAGTAATGGTCACTTCAACCGCCTGGTCGAACCAGTACAGGAAGATACCGATCGGACTTTTGATCTTCTCGTCACCTTCTTGACTGCCGGAGAACATCGATCGGAACGAGAACAATCCCAAGATTGCAACGGCAATACCGATGATAACCATCCTCATCCAGGTGAGTTCCAATTGCTCGGAAATCACCTCGTGGACCAGATCGATGTGTAGAAATTCGTACACACCATAACCGACAGCCGCACCAAGTAGCGTTGAGATAATAATGCGGCCGACTCGGAAATGTTTACCGAACATCGCCTTATTCAACTTGTTGACCAAACCGACAAGGCCGGTCTGTTTCTCGTACTTGGTGTGAGGCTTGAGAATCATCGCACACAACACAGGCGTCAACGTCAAAGCAACCACACCAGAGAGCACGATAGACATGGCCATCGTCAACGCAAATTGACGATAGAACACACCCACGGCACCCGGCATGAACGTCACGGGAATAAACACGGAGGTCATCACCAGCGTAATCGCGATAATAGCGCCGCTGATTTCACCAATCACGTCATATGTTGCTTTATAGGGTGATAAATGCTCTTCGTGCATTTTGGCATGCACCGCTTCAACCACCACGATAGCATCGTCCACCACCACACCAATCGCCAACACCAAGGCGAACAGCGTAATCAGGTTAATCGACATACCGAAGATGCTCATGAAGAAGAACGTACCGATCAAAGACACCGGCACGGCCAACGTTGGAATGAGCGTACTACGGAAGTCCCCCAGAAAGATGAACACCACCAGAGACACGAGAATGAACGCTTCAAACAGTGTGTGCAACACCTTCTCGATCGAGGCGTCCAAGAAGCTTGAAACGTCATAACTAACGCGATAATCCATTCCTGGAGGGAATGTCGTCTCTTTAATCTCCTCTAGCAGATTCTTCACGTTGGTGATAACTTCCGACGCGTTCGAGCCAGGAATCTGCTTGAGCACGATGGAAGCGGAAGGGTAGCCGTCCATGTCGGAATACAAGTCGTAAAACGATGACCCGAGCACCACATGAGCGACGTCCTTGATTCGGAGGATTTCACCCTTGGAGTTTGCCCGGAGAATAATGTTTTCGTACTGTTCCGGTTTGTTGTAACGACCGACCCAGGTCAAAACGTACTCGATCGTTTGCGACCTGGTACCGGTGGCCTGACCAAGACGACCGGGCGAGCCGATCATACTCTGCTTCGCCACCATCTCCATCACGTCGGCCGCGGAAACCTTGTAGGCCCGCATACGATCCAAGTCGAGCTCAATACGCATGGCATAGGCACGGTTACCAAGAATCTTGGCACGACCGACACCCCGAACACGCTTGATTTCCGGCAACATGCCCTGAGAGACATAGTTGTAGAGAAAGTTCTGGTCGATGTTCGGGTCCGTACTATAGACGTTCACGTACATCAACATACTCGTCATGTTCTGCATGACGATGATACCCTCGCGATCCACGATCGGTGGAAGGCGGTTCTTGATCATCTGGATACGGTTGTTCACGTTCAACACGCAAACGTTCGGGTCTGTACCTGGCTCGAACACGATGTTAATCGTGGCTTCACCCGCACTCGTAGCAGCGGAGGACATGTACCGCATGTTCGGCACACCGTTGATCGCTCGTTCCATAATAACGAGCGTCGAGTTCACCAGAATCAAAGCACTAGAGCCCGGAAACGAAAGCGAAACCGAGACGCTAGGTGGAGCCACCGACGGAAACTGTGAAATCGGCAGCATGAAAATGGATAGTCCCCCCATGAACAAAATGATCAGGGAGATAACCATCGACAGCGCAGGGCGATGGAGAAACTTCGAAAACATTAGCGAGTCCTCCTTTACTCTGCGTGGTATTTCAGGTTCTTCAGAATCTCTTCAGGCTTCTCATAGTCGTAGGTGATCTTATCGCCAGGACGCACTTGGCGGATACCCTCGAAGATGATCTTGTCGCCTGGCTCGACGCCACTCTTCAGCACGAAGAGATCTTCCAATTCCGTTTGGATTTCGATATCGCGCTGGTGCACAACACCATCTTTGTCGACGACGTAGCAGTAACGTTTTGCCAGAATTTCGTACGACGCACGCTGAGGAATCACCAGGGCGTTTTCCAACTTGCGGTGAATCAAGATCGTACCGGTCTGGCCGTTACGCAACAGGCTATTGGGATTCGGGAAGTCAGCACGGAAGGGAATGTTACCGGTCAGGTTATTGAAGTCCGCTTCGATTGCACCGATCTTACCTGGCTGATTGAAGATTTCGCCATTGGCGAGCTTCAGCTCGATGTTCAAGTGGCTTTCGCTGCCAGCTGCCTTGTCCTTGTCGAGCTGCTGCTTGTACTCGAGATAACGAGCTTCCGGCACGTTGAAGTAAACCCACATCAGGCTGTTGTCGGACAAGGTTGTCAGCACATCGCCTTCTTCAATCAAGCTACCCAACTGCATTTTCTGGTGGTCAACGATACCAGGAAACGGCGCGGTAACGTCGGTGAAATTCAACTCGGCACGAGCCAGTTCGACGCGGGCTTTGGCCTTGGCCAGTTCCGCCTTTTTGATCTGCAGCTCCGGCATCGAAACGATGCCCTTCGCGACCAGGTTTTCGGTGTTCTTCACTTCGATTTCGATCCGCTGCATTTCAGCTTCTTCGGAATCGAGACGTGCCTTGTAGAGGACCGGTCGGATCTTGAACATCAGGTAGCCCTTGTCGACCGACTGACCTTCGTTGATCCGGATCTCTTCAAGATAACCACCTTCCAGAGCACGAACTTCGATGTGCTGGCACGAGTGGATCTGGCAGACGTATTGCTGCGTGCTGATCACGTCCATGTGAACTGGAGTGGTACAAATGATTCGGTGTGCGTGGCCTTCACCCTCACCTTCTCCATGGGACTCGGCGTGCTCGCCGCCGGTTGCCGCACCATGTTCGGAGTGACTCGCCTCACCGGCATGTCCCTCGGCTGGCGTTTCTCCATGGGCCTCATGAGATTCCGCTTGCGACTCACAACCCGTCAACACGAGACAGAAGAGTCCTAGCAAAATGGCCGCAGTGGCTGTGACTTTCATATTGGTTTACAAACCTCGTTTTTTAAATCATGACCCGGGCCAGGGTGCCAGGGTTGGGAATGAACAAAGATCGTCGGGGGTCAAAACAAACTCTACCGTTCCCTCACGAGACACGGGTCGGGACTAGCTACCGGGCATCCCGCGGACGGTTAGCTGGAAGTAGCCACGATCAATTTGCTTGGTTGGCTGATTGCGACGGGCGACTTGCCTGGTTGGCATCTCGCCAAGGCAATCGACTCGCTTTTCTAAGGGGCATTAACGGGGGGCAGGGGAAAGATTCAAGAACTCTGAGGACTGCTAGCTGCCTAATTCACCCAGGCAGTGCAGAAGCACCCAGGTCCTTATCGAATTATTAGGCAACCGGTGGCCCACGCAACAAGGACGTGGATCGAGGTAAAGAGGCTTTACATTGAAGTGGTTCTTGAACCAGCCGGTACACGGGAACTTCCGCGAATGGGGTCATCACATACGGCATTGTCGCCAGCAGGATGATCTCGGCTTCGACCTCTGCCTCGGTTTCGGTCATTTCCGCGTATTCAGAGTCACCTGAGTGCGGATGACACGGCTTACCATTGGGGTGATGATGAACCTGCAGCAGGCCACAGATCATCCAGGTCGCGTAAAAGAGGACGAGAACTGTTTGCCAAGGGCGAGGACCCCAGGGCAATCCGGTTCGTTGAAGAAGACGCATCAACACAGCAACTCCACCGTTGGCGCTGGCCAACTGTCCAGAATTACCGCGTTGAGTACGTAGTCCGAACACGTTCGTCACACAATTGTGGATAGAGACGGTAACTACGTCGATCCGTCGACTGTATTACACTTTGGGGAATCCTAATTAACATCGGCTATCGGGGCAAGCCGAAGTGAGATCAACTATTTTATTGGTATTTACTGACTTGGGCCATCCTCAATCGCGAGAAATCTTGACATTGGACAAGCAACGCCCGATTTCCCTCCATCATTACCAAACGAAGGAGCGTAGCTTAGCAATGCCAATCTCCAACCCCCTCTCCAGGACACCGATTGCGGTAAATCGCAGGGGTTCAGAACGAAGTGTCTTGGAATAAACTTTTTTTTAGATATCGCTCTTACACCAATACACTTGGTCGTTTCAGAACAGGGATTCCCCCCAGAAGAATCAGTAATTTCCAGGCCCGATCAAGCCAAGCTCAACCGCAAAGCGGACGAAATCAGCTCGGCTGCGGAGGCCAAGCTTGACCCCAATTCTTCCCCGATAGGTTTCTACCGTCTTCACACTCAGATCAAGCTCATCGGCAATCTCTTGATTCGTGTAGCCTTTTGCCAACTGCAGGAAGACCTCTCTCTCGCGAGCACTCAATCCCGCTAGCGGACCTTGCCGATCATCGTGGGCCGATTGGCTATCAGAATTCAACAGGCTGCCTACCTGGCCTGGGGCGAAGTCGAAATCAACGAACATCTTTCCGCTCGCCACGGCTCGAATCGCGGTCGCAACCTCCGTATCGGCAGCCGCCTTGACGACGTACCCGCTGGCGCCCGATGCCAATGCCGCACGCACCACGGCCAGATCATCATGCATCGATAGAACCAGAATTCGAGTTTCCGGAACTTCCCGCCGCAGGCTTTCAACATAGGGCAAACTGCTTCCGCCCGGCATCGACAGGTCCAAAATCAGTACGTCCGGCTTCCATTGCTTGACGCTCGGCAGAATCTGGTCAGCATCAGCGACTTCGCCGATCACTTCCATATCCTGGTTCGCTTGAAGAAGCAGTTTGAGTCCAGATCGAAAGACACTGTGATCGTCGGCAATCACCAGTCGAATTTTCTTGGCATCGTTCATTGGCGGATTGGCAACCTCACGCGAATCAATGTTCCCCGGCCGGCAGCACTGGTCGTCTTAAAATCGCCTCCGAATAGCGAAGCTCGTTTCTCCATTCCCTGCAGCCCCATTCCACGATTTTCGTCTTTGTTGTCCAAGTTATCCAGCCCGCGTCCATTGTCCTCGATTTCGATCAGCACCTCTGACTTCCCTCGTGCCACGAGAACCCGCACTTTGTCGGCGTCGGCATGACGCAATACATTGGTGAGTGCCTCTTGCACAATTCGATAAATCGCCGTCTGCAGCGGAACGGAAAGAGTCGAGACATCTCCCACCTCCAAACTGCACTCAACCTCGAGGTCATGGATCTGGCGGGTATCTTCCGCCATCCGCTGCAGCGCCGAAAGCAAACCCAAGTGATCCAGAGCCGCTGGCCGCAGCCCGTTGGCAATCCGGCGAACTTCGTTGACGGCCTGATTCACAATCTCGCGCAGATCGTTCAAGCGTTCGCGATCGGACATTGCATTGGGCTGATCCCCCAGCGCTCGCAGTCCCATCATCACGGATGTCAGCGATTGCCCGATCTCGTCGTGCAGGTCGAAAGCGATCCGCCTCCGCTCTTCTTCCTGCAGGATAATAAATTCATCCAACAGCCGAGCCCGCATCTGGGCCAGTTCCTGCAGAGGACGAATTACCGTGAACCACAAAACCGGTAACAGCACCACCGTCAGCATCGCCGCATCCAGCGTTGTCTCGATCCAAGAGAAATGCGTGTTGCCGAACAAGACCGGCAACGACAACATGAACAAGATCTCGGACAGAAAGACCACCGACAAAATGATCAGCGACACTCGAATAGGACGAACCGGGTACACCGATCCCACGCTTAAATTGGTCATGGAGAATGGTCGGCCTGGGAAAAAACAATCGAACCTCAATCAATCGCACCGCACTGGGGTGCCTGAAAGCTAGTTTAATACCAGACAGAAACCTTCGCCTTCCCACGATGTCAGGGAAACCCCCACAAACCTGGCCGGATTTCGGTTTTTCCCGAATTGTGAGCCAGATACCGGCAGTGAACAATAAACAGGATGCAAGTGAGACCGGGTAAAAGCCTTGCACTGCCGTCCCACCTCCCACCCAGCCGATTGTCGGAAACGAACTATGCCCCCTGAGCCAGCTGCCGCAAGCCGATCGTCTATCCTCTCTGGAATTGTGAAGGCCATACCATCCGTTTTGGTATTGGGGGTGTTGGGTGCCGGCTGGCTTGCCGTGCATCACATGGGGACCGAGCCCGAGCAGCATGCCGAAGAGGTTGCCGCTGCCCCGGAAGAAGAGCCGATGAACACCATCTTGACCCTTCCGGCAGGCAAATTGAACACGGCCGAGTTTGTCGTTGCCCCGGTCCAAGAACATTCAATTCAGCATACGCACGTCGTCCCTGGCCGCGTTACCTACGATCAGACCAAGCATGTCGACGTACGGACGCCGATCGACGGGATTCTGCAAAGCATGTTGGTCCAACCCGGTGACACCGTCGTTAAGGGGGAACTACTGGCCACCATCGCCAGCCCTCAAATCGGCGAAGCACGTGCCGAGTTGATGCATCGCGAGGCCCAAGAGGGTCTCTCGGCAGCGAGAGCGGAAAGGGCCAAAGAGGTCTCGGACAACCTGAAACGATTGGTTGCCATGCTGGAAGATAAGGCCAAGATTTCGGATTTGGAAAAAGAATTCCAAGGCCAGGCCCTCGGCAACTATCGCCAGAAACTGCAGCCTGCCTATGCCAATCTGTTGCTTGCCCGAGACTTGCTTGGCAACATTGAACCCCTGGTCGGCACCGGTGCGATTCCGGAACGAACCGTCCGAGAACGCCAGACCAACGTTCAAATTGCACTTGCCGAGTATGAAGCGGCCCGCGATCAGGCCACCTTCGATGCTCGTCAGGCCGAGAAGGAAGCAGCCGCCGAATTGGCCAACTCCCAGCGGCAAACCGAAGTGGCCCGCCAGGTTCTGCATGCTCTTGTAGGTACCGAAAACCCAATGTTCGCCGGTACGGACGAGGAAACGATTTCAGTTCTTGAGATCCGCGCGCCGATGAACGGCACCGTCGAATCGCGAAACCTGGCCGCCAACGAACGGATTTACCGCGCCGATAAGATCTTTACCCTCGCCGATACTTCCTCCCTGTACGTTTCCGCTGACATTCGCGAGAAGGACTGGCCAGCCGTATCGATTGCTGGCGGAACCGAAATCGAAATCGCGGTTCCGGCGCTCGAAGAGAGAAAATTCTCCGCCGTGGTTCAGTACGTCGGCCGGGAAGTCGGTGCTGGAACCAATTCGGTCCCGGTGGTTGCCAAACTGAAGAACCCCAATGGATTGATGCGGCCCGGCATGTTTGCTCGCGTCAGCCTTCCGATCGGCGATCCGAGAAACGTGCTGGCAGTTCGCCCGGAATCGATCGTCCATCACGATGACAAGTCATTCGTGTTTGTCGCCATTGACGACTACAAATTTCAGTGCGTCCCGGTAACGACCGGCCTGGAATCGGAAGAGTGGATCGAAATCCGCGATGGGCTGCGACTCGGCCAGCCAGTCGTGCAGAAGAACGCCTTCCTCCTCAAGTCTGAATGGCTGCTGGAAGGCGAATAGGAATAACCCTCGGCCATGCCCCTACCCCGCCCTTTGTATCGTTCTGAGATCGTTTCATGCTGACGCGTCTGATTGAATTCTCGCTCACCAATCGCGGCCTGGTCGTTGTGCTGACGCTTTTGATGGCCGCGGCAGGTGTCTATTCGGGGCTCGAACTTCCGATCGACGCCGTCCCTGACATGACCAACGTTCAGGTCCAGGTCGTCACCGACGCCGGCTCACTTTCGCCGGTCGAAGTCGAACGCTACGTGACCTATCCGGTCGAAAACATTATGAGCGGTCTACCCGATGTCGAAGAGCTGCGAAGCGTCTCGAAGTTCGGTATCTCGGTGGTGACGATCGTGTTCAAAGAAGGAACCGATGTCTATTGGGCCCGGCAATTGGTCTCGCAGCGATTGACCCAGGCGGCGGCCGATATTCCACCTGGCTACGGAACGCCGACGCTTGGGCCGCTAACGACCGCTCTGGGCGAAATCCTGCAGTTCGAGGTCCGCAGCGATCGCCATTCACCCATGGCCCTGCGCACGATACTGGAATGGGAAATCGCCCCACGATTGCGCGAAGTCAAAGGGGTGACGGAAATCAACACCCATGGCGGCTTCTACAAAACGTTCGAGATCCGACCTGACCCGGATCGTTTAACGAGCTATGGGCTAACCCTAGAGAACCTTTTCGCGCGGCTGGAAAACAACAACGCGACCGCAGGCGGCGGCTATGTCGTGCATTATGGCGAACAGCGGTTCGTTCGCGGCATCTCCCTTCTCACCAATCAGGAAGATATCGAGAACGTTGTCCTGCGGCGCGAAGATGACGGCGCGCCGATTCTAGTACGCGACGTCGCCGAGGTGGCTACCGCCCCCATGACCCGCCAAGGTGCCGTCACTCGCGACGGCCGGGGCGAAGCGGTCACCGGCCTGGTGATGATGCTGATCGGCGAGAACTCGCGGGAAGTGGTCCAGCGGGCTAAAGCACGCCTTGCAGACATTGAAAAGACATTACCCGAAGGAGTCCACCTGGAAGTTACCTACGATCGTGCCTCGCTGATTGGCAGAACCTTGAAGACCGTTCTGACCAACCTGACCGAAGGCGGTCTGCTGGTGATTGTCGTGCTGCTGTTCATGCTGGGCAGCTTGCGAGCCGGTATCGTCGTGGCGCTGGCCATTCCGCTGTCGATGCTCTTTGCGACCAACGTGATGTATATGACCGGAGTGACCGCCAGCTTGATGAGCCTGGGGGCGATCGACTTTGGTTTGATCGTCGACAGCTCGGTGATCATGGTCGAAAACTGCATCCATCGCCTGGCACACAACCACGAAGGCAAGTCGCATCTACAGACCATTCGCGACGCCGCCATCGAAGTGCGAAAGCCGACCATGTTTGGCGAGCTGATTATTTCGGTGGTGTTTGTGCCGATTCTGCTGCTGCAAGGAACGGAAGGTAAGCTTTTCCGGCCGATGGCGCTGACGGTGCTCTTCGCGCTGGCTGGCTCGCTGGTTTTGTCGCTGACGTTCATGCCGGCGATGGCGTCGCTAATGCTCCCCAAGAAACTTGACGATAAGGAAGTGTTCCTTGTTCGCTGGATCAAAGTGCTGTACGAACCGATTGTTGTCCGTGCCATCCACTATGCCGGCACGACGGTGGCAATCGCGATCGCGGTCTTCGCCATCAGCATCCCGGTCGCATTGAACCTGGGTGCCGAGTTCATGCCGCGTTTGAACGAAGGGGACCTGCTGATCGAGGCCGTGCGACTGCCAAGTGCCACCCTGGAAGGCTCGATCACCATGTCGACTCAGATTGAGAACCTGGTGAAGAAGTTCCCCGAGGTAAGAACCGTCTTCTGCAAAACAGGCCGACCTGAAATCGCGAACGACGTCATGGGCGTCCATCAAACGGATGTCTGGGTGCTGCTGAAGCCGCCGCACGATTGGCCTGAAGAGAAAACTCGCGACGAACTGATCGAGGAGCTATCGACCGTCTTGAACGGAAACGTCCCAGGCGTCGCCTTCGGATTCACACAACCGATCGAAATGCGGGTCGACGAATTGGTCGCCGGTGTGAAAGCAGACGTGGCCGTTTTGCTATATGGCGACGACATGGATATCCTGGCCACCAAAGGCAAGCAAATCGAATCGGTACTGCGCAAGATCCCTGGCGCAGTCGATGTCAAAGCAGACTACCAGGCCAACCTGTCAACCATTTCGATCAAGACGCAGCCTGACAAGTTGGCTCGCTACGGAATTGATGCCAAGTCGGTACTCGATGTCGTTTCGTCGATCGGCGGCAAGCAGGTGGGGCTCATCTTTGAAGGCCGAGCGCGCTACCCGATCATGGTCCGCATTCCGGTCGATTGGCGAGAAAACCTTTCGCTGCTCGAACAACTGCCGGTTGCCGATTCAGGCGGCAAGCCGATTCCGTTGAAAGAACTGGCCGAAATCAACCTGG
The DNA here is from genome assembly GCA_016124445.1 of bacterium. GTDB lineage: Bacteria > Planctomycetota > Planctomycetia > Pirellulales > Pirellulaceae > Bremerella. The sequence goes on along the minus strand of WGNR01000010.1, from coordinate 116,804 downwards.
AAGAAACGCCGCCAGGTATCGAGCATGAAGCCAATCGTCGCCGGACGTTTATCGCTGCGAACGTTCGAGGACGCGATGTCGCTTCGTTTGTTCACGAAGCCCAGGCTACCGTTGAGCGCGAAGTCGAGCTTCCGGCCGGTTATGAAATCCGCTGGGGTGGTGACTTCGAGAATCTGCAATCGGCCAGCCAACGCCTGGCGATCATCACGCCGATCGTCCTACTGGTGATCCTGCTGCTGCTGCACACCAGCTTGGGCTCGATGCGTTTGGCTTTGCTGATCTTCCTCGCCGTGCCGATGGCAGCCTCCGGAGGGATCTTCGCACTTTACCTCCGCGATATGCCGTTCAGTATTTCGGCCGGGGTTGGATTCATCGCCCTTTTCGGCGTGGCGGTGCTCAATGGTTTGGTGTGGGTCAGCGCTGCTGAACATCAGCGCAAGCTGGGGACGTCGCTCGACGAAATCAGCCATATTACGGCGTTGGCTCGTCTGCGGCCGATCCTGATGACCGCGATGGTCGCCAGCCTGGGCTTCTTGCCGATGGCTCTTTCGACCAGTGATGGGGCTGAAATGCAGCGACCGCTGGCCACCGTCGTGATCGGCGGTCTGATCACCTCGACTCTGCTCACTTCGCTGGTGATCCCGGCCATCTATCCATGGTTCGCTAATGGCCTACCCCTGGAAAAGGACGAGGTTGTCTTCGAGGAAACGCTCGAAACATAAGCACAAGAGGCGCTCTACCAAGCCCCAGTCCCTGGGGCAGCGGGCTGGGGCTTGGAAAGCGACTCTACCGTCTCATCGGGCACTTCTTTACCCGGTTAAGTTTGCTGCTTTCATTCGCTCTCTGCGTTTGGGATACTAAAGGGCGGTAATCGAAAACCGTTCGCTCGACCTCCTTTCCCCCTCCGATCCCACCTAAGCCTCGTCTCCCGGAGTTCCTCCATGAATGCCGTCCCTCATTCACGACTCGTTTGTGCCATGGCCCTGTTGATTGGTGCCCTGTCTTCCGCATCAGCTCATGCGGAAGAGACGCTTGATCTGACGCTTCGCTCGCAGGAGCAGCTGCACGACGGCGGCCGTTACCACGCACAGTGGCATCAAGAGAGTTGGAAGCCAGCCGAAACAGCGATCATCGTCTGCGATATGTGGGACGCTCATCACTGCCTGAACGCGGTGAAGCGCGGAGCAGAATTAACGCCCCGGATGAACGAGGTCCTCAAGAAGGCCCGCGACCAAGGCGTTCTCATTATTCATTCCCCCAGCGGATGCATGGCAGCCTACAAAGATCACCCGGCCCGGATCCGCGCGATGGCGGTCACTAAGGCGGCGAGTGTTCCCAAAGAGATCGCCAACTGGTGCCATTGGCTGCCTGATGAGGAAAAGGATAAGTACCCCATCGACCAATCCAACGGCGGCGAAGATGACAACCCGATCGAGCATGCCGAGTGGGCCAAAAAGCTGGAAAGCCAGGGACTCAATCCGCGGGCCCCGTGGAAGAAACAAACCGATGGCTTAACCATTGATTCGGCCAAAGATTACATTACCGACAGCGGCACCGAAGTCTGGAGCATTCAGGAGCAGCATGGCATCAAGAACGTGATCCTGCTGGGCGTTCACACCAACATGTGCGTGCTGGGCCGTCCCTTCGGTTTGCGGAGGATGGCCGAGAATGGCCGCAATGTCGTTTTGATGCGCGACATGACCGATACCATGTACGACCCGCGCCAGTCGCCCTACGTGAGCCATTTCACGGGTACCGACCTGATCGTCAATCACATTGAAAAGCATGTTTGCCCAACGATCACCAGCGGACAAATCCTCGGCGATGGCAAAGAGTTTCGCTTCGCTGGCGATGATCGCAAGAACATGGTCATCGTTTCCGCCGAAAACGAGTATCAAAGCGACGAGACCTTGCCCGCATTCGCCAAGCAGTTCCTCGGACAAGATTTCCGCGTGAGCTACGTCTTTGCCGACGACAAAGACCGCGACCAACTGCAAGGCTGGCAAGCGATCCAAGATGCCGACGTGCTGTTGATCAGCGTCCGACGGCGTGCTTTGCCAGAAGAACAACTGGCAGCCATTCGTGCCCACGTCGAAGCAAGCAAACCGATCGTAGGAATTCGGACCGCCAGCCACGCATTTGATATCCACAATGCGAAGGTTGCCGAAGGACATGCCGTTTGGCCAGAATTTGATGCCGATGTCTGGGGCGGATCGTATCACAATCACCATTCCAACAAGACGCAGGCCTATGCCAAGGTCGCAGACGGCGCCAAGCATCCGATTCTGACCGGCATCGACCATAAAGAATTCCCCACCGGCGGTTCGCTCTACAAAACCAGTCCACTGGGTAAGAATACCACGCTACTACTTACCGGCCGCATCGATGGCTTGGAAGAAGTCGAGCCGGTGGCCTGGACTAATACAACCACGTCCGGCGGTAAAGCATTCTACACTTCGCTTGGGCACCGGGATGACTTCGCCAATCCGGCATTTCAAAAGCTACTGGTCGACGCCATCTATTGGGCGGCAGGTCAGCAGGTGCCGTCTAAGCTGCTCAGCGGCGAGGACCGGGCAAAGATCTGGCAGGCCAAATATGCCCAGAAATAGGCGGTAAAAGAATGAATACAAACGACCTGGAGTCCTGGCTCAAAAGTGACGATCCCGACCTCATCGCCACGATCGTCGCCGACATCAAGCACCACGTAGCAACGATTCGATCCGCAGGTCAAACATTCTACGGCTACGCAGTACTTCCTGACGATTACCTGGCCGCCTACGAACCAGGTTCGATCAGCGTCGCCTTCAATCGAGAGTCGGACATCTCGCCTGAACACCGAAAAGATGCCGAGAGTTATCCCTACTACCGCTTTTCGGTTGACGAATGGGAACATTACGTCCACGAAGGCTTCCACGCCACCAATTTCCAGCTGAAGTCAATGTGGGCGAGGTTCAAAGAGGACGCAAGTTCTTCGGAACTCGAACGAGCGATGTTTGACAAGGTCAACAACGACATTCTTCAGGCCCTCTTGCAGTTGAAAGTGGACGGTACGTTCACAAAAGACGACTACGTGATCATCTGGATTCCGGATTCCGACTACGATATCATGACGAAGTCGGCGAAGGCCTTGAACTCGCCGGAGATCTTCGAGCAATTCAGCGCTGAATTCGGCTAACGCAATCGCCCCTGCGACTGCGTTGCAAGATGAGGTTGAACGAGATGACCAGTCCGCTTGAAAAACAAAAAACAGTTGAGTCGGTCAGGCGAATTACTTCTTCTTCACCTTAAACCGAGTCGGCCCGCCATCTTTGACGCCGTCGAACACGATCAACACTTCATAGTGAGTACCGGTCTCATCGAGTAGCGTCAATCCTTCCGCTTTAGCGTCTTTGTCTGGAAGGGGAATCTCGCCAAGTGGTTTAGGAAACTCAGCATTGGGAACATCACTTCCCTGGATACAGTCTTCGCCGTTCCACCAATAAACCTGGTAGCTAATCGGCTGGTTTCCCATGGGGCCACCAACGATCAGAAAACCATCATCGACATAGACCATGTCGCGAATCCCCCGCCCACCAAGGTTGACGTAGCGTGTCTCGGCCTTTTCAGGCTTATCGAAATCGAACACCAGCACCGGAACGTATCCTTCCCTCAGTACTGGTCCGCGAAAGCCGACGTAAAGCTCGTCACCGACAGCCGCGATCGCCTCGATATCGATCCCGTTTTCCTTGCTGGGTAGTTTGAGGAACGGGGACAGTACCTCGTCGTTCTTGATACGATCCCGCAGACTCTTGTCCGAAATCTCGGTCACCTCGGCCTGGTCGTTCAGCTTCAATTCAAACAGGTTCTCACGCAGCGGTCTTCGCTTATTCTCCTCCAGAAGCTTGTGGTTTCCCTCCTGTGTTTCATCGGTCGGCTCAATCTTTGACCGGGTCCGCGAGTGGGAACCAATGACATACAGCCGCTGCTCGCTGAAAGCGACCCCTTCGATATCGATTTCTTTACCATGCTTATGTTCGGCCAGCTCGATACTGCGATCTACCTTGTACTCGTCCTCGCCGGTCCTGCGCAGGACCTGAATCTTTTTCCCTTCATCGCTCCCAATCACCAGAAACTCGCCGTCACCCATCACGGCTACCGCACTCACATTCTTCGAGGCGTGAACATCCCCTTTGAATGTTACCTTAGCAAGCAATTCGATTTCTTCAGCGAACACTGGGCAAGCCATTGAGGATAGAAGTAGGACGGTCAGTGTTTTCATTTTGAAGTCTCATTCGCATCAACGCTGGGTCGAAAGATCATTTCACGCAACGGGATTGACGACACGCCCGATGAAGTGAATCAACTTCGTTCGGCGGTAGAACAATTCTGGGCAAATTGGATCTCAAAAAGCAAATCTGGTTCGCCAACTGGGCAAAAACTTTGTTTTCCCCGGTTAACTTCTTTAGAATCTACCCAGCCTGCTCCTGTCTCCTTCCTTCTTTTCCACCTTCCCATCGCAGGATCGATGCCATGTCCGCTCCACTGTTTTGGCGTGCCACAATTTGTTTGGCGGTATTATCGGTGATTGTCTTTCAAGCCAATGCCTACGCCGCAGAGCCGCTTTCCGCCGACGCGATCGCCATTGAAGGCAACTTTCTGCAGCCACCGCCGGAGTTCTCGCCGCCGACTGAATACTCGATCGCCAAAACGCAGCCGACGGTGCGATTCGTGCAGATCCCGTTGCCCAACACGCCTGCCAATCCGTGGTCGATTTGGGGCTATGGCTTGGCGCATTCCAACGGCAAATTCTATGTGCCTCTGGGCGATCACCTGGGCATCGATGCGAATTCGTATCTCTATGAATATGATCCGGCGACGCATTCCATTCGCCAGGTCGCGGATATCCAATCGGCCGTCAAGACATTCAAGTCAGGCGACTTCGGCTTCGGCAAGATTCATGGTCGCTTGAACGAAGGAGCCGACGGCAACATTTACTTTGCAACTTACTGGGGACAATGGCGAAACGAAAGCGACCGCTATGAAGGAGACCATGTCTTTCGCTTCAACCCCAAGAGTGGCCAGCTCACCGATCTGGGTATGCCCAAGTATGGCTGGGGATACCCTTCGACTCACTTCGATCCAAAACACAAGCTGCTGTACGCCGAAGCCCACCAGCGCAAAGGCAACTCGAAAGGGGATCCGAAAAACAACTACGTTGCCGCCCAGTACAAAGACTACAAAGATCCCTACCACGTCGAGTTCCTGGTCTACGACACCGAGGCCCGCAAAGTCATCTTTCAAGGCGCACATCGAGGGCTAAATTACGGAAGAGACTTCTTTGTCGATGCAAGCGGCAACGCGTACTGGAACAACGGCGAAGGCTCGCTACAGAAGTACGATCCGACGACCAATCAAGTCACCACATCCAAAGCCAAGATGCCAGGCGCGAAGATTCGTCGCACCGTCGGTCCCGATAAAAACGGCATGCTGTATGGGGTGACCAACGATACCCACGAACTGTTTCAATTCGATCCAGCCAAAGATAAGATCCGCACGCTGACGAAAACCTGGGCCGATAGTCCGGCCATGGATGTCACCGCCGATGGCAAATTTGTCTACGTCATCCCAGGCGGCCATGGTCCTTCGTCCGGAACGCCCTTAATTCAGGTCAATGTGAAGGACGGATCGCAAAAGGTCATCGCCTTCCTCCATTCGCCTGTCTGGCAACAAACGAAGTTCAATCTTGGCGGGACCTATTGCCTGCAACTCACCGGCGACGGCTCGAAGGCGCTGATCGGCTTTAACGGCAAGGTCGACTCCACGAAAAAGGCGTGGGGCGAGTTGGCTGTGGTCGAGATTGATATTCCCGCCTCCGAGCGATAACCACCAGCGCCGCACAGTTCGCGGCGGGAGCAATATCCATGCGAAATACCACTTGTTGCGGTTTGATGTCGCTTCTGTTTGCCTGTTTGCTGCCCCTGCCTGTCCTGGGTGAAAAGCCGTCATTCGTTTTTAGCGACGCCGGTAAGCCGAGTGGCTTGTTGCCGGCGGCGGAAGGAATCCGCGGGCATGCGGCTGCCTGGGGCGATGTCGACAACAACGGCTACCCCGATCTGTTCGTCGGCACATTCCACGACTCCGGCTCGAAGCCAGGCATGCTGCTGCGAAACGATCACGGGCACTTCGAACTCGATCCACAAACAATTCTGCGAACCTCCGGCAGTGGCAGTGGTGCCCTCTTCGTCGATCTGACCAACGATGGCAACCTCGACCTGTTTGTCGCTAACTGCGTGAATCGAAAGGAAGGCGTTCGCGCGAATCCAAGCCGCTTGTTCCGTAACGATGGCGGGGGCAAGTTTACCGATGTCACTCAGGAAAGTGGGACCTGTCCCGAAGGTTACGCAGGCCGCGGGGTTGCGGCGTTAGACTACGACGGCGACGGCCTCTTGGACCTGTTGACCTGCGAGCAATACTATTCGCCCAAAGTCCAGCGAGGCCCGGTGCTGTATCACAATTTGGGAGAGATGCGATTCGAGGATGTCTCGAAAAAGGCTGGCCTGCCGGTTGGCATGGGAGGACTTGGCGTCGCCGCGGCCGACGTGAACGGGGACACCATTCCCGATATCTTTCTCACCAGCGGCAGTGGCGAGCATCGCCTGCTGCTTGGATCGAAGGAAGGAGTCTTTCACGAGGCGCCTGGTACGCGAGAAGTGTTTCAATGGAACCTGGAAGACCCCGAAGACTCCCCGGCCGGGGTTGCGATCGGCGATATCAATCGCGACCAATTGCCTGACATCGTCATCGGGCATCATTTCAGTTCTCCCTGGAAGTCGCCTGCCCCGGTTCGGCTCTATCTAAATCGAGGCGTGACCGACGGCGTGCCCAAGTTTGAAGAAATCACCGCCGCCGCAGGCCTCAAGCCGCTGCAAATGAAAGCCCCGCACGTCGAGATCCAAGACTTCGACAACGACGGCTGGCCTGACATTTACGTCAGCATCGTCAAGTTCAAAGAGGACCGGCCTTACCCGATCATCTACCAAAACCGGGGCAACCAATCAGGCGACCCAAAGTTCGAGGTAACCGGCTGGGACGTCAACGATTTCCCCACGAAGGAAGACTTGGCCGTCAAACGCTCCGGGGCCTTCTTCGACAAGCTGATCGCCGATCATTCGATCATGTACATGGCCCCTGGTCCCAGCGCCGACTACGACCGCGACGGCAACCTCGACCTCTTCTTACCGAACTGGTGGATCGAGTCACCCTCGCTGCTGCTCAAGAACGAAACGCCCGGCGGCAATTGGCTCGATGTTACCGCCGAAGGAACCGGCCCAACCAATCGCATGGGCATCGGAACCAAGGTCAACGTCTATACCGCCGGGCAACTCGGCAAACCGGAAGGCCTGATTGGGTCCAAAGAGATCTCGATCGGCTATGGGTACTGTTCCGGCCAGGAAGCGGTGGCTCACTTTGGTCTGGGGGAAGCTGAGAGCGTTGATGTGGAGATTGTGCTGCCGCATGATCGCGGGCGGGTGACGAAGGAAGGGGTGGGGGTGAATCGGCGGGCTGCGATTAGGAAGCCTTAAATAAATATCCGGCAGATGAAAAAAGGTGCACACCATTATAAATGTAAGCTTTTTGGGCGATTCCTGCTGAGATCGATTCGGATCTAATTAATCGATTTACCAACCCCATCGCAGGTCACTATAAAACGCTTGCCAAAAACAGATATCTATCTGGACACTCACACCGCCAGCTACCCAGTTTACCAAAAATTTCCGCGGTTCAAAAAAGCGGGGTTTTCGAGGGGACGAATTTGGGGCAAAATCCGAATTGTGCTATCATTCGCGTTGGAAATGTGAATGAAAAAAGCCGCGAAGCTGAACTTCGCGGCTGCATGAATTGGTGGATAGGAATCTTTTTGGTGGCCGCCAGTTAAGTTCCAATCCTACGCATGAGTTAGGGATGAGCACCAAACTCAGACAGCATTAAAGGGATTCAGTCCTGGGCTGTCAATCTGACTTCGGTGCATCATCTCTAGATTTTTTGGCAGGACGCCTTAGATGCACTTAGGAAATGGCTTACGTTGGGCAACCATCATTGAAATAGCCAATTCTTTACGACATGAAGTTAGATAAACCAGGAGGCTAGGGAAACGCTGTTTCCATTCGATAACGGATTTCGATTCCGATAGTCAAAAAAAGAAACCGCAAGAACTACATTTGCGGTGTAGTTCTTGCGGCTCTTCATCGCCCGAGATTAGCAGTGAGCCAGCCTGCGGGCGAGGACCGATCACAAAGCAACCGGTACGGCAAATATCGTTGCGAGTGGTTGGTTCCGAATGGCTCTTCGCGGACCCATTAAGGAACAAATCAACATGTTTGAATTTGTACGGTCGCATTTTAGGCGACCACCTTACAGCTTTGGCTTCGGCCTAAAGACTGTATTTGTCAACGCGTACTGGCGTCGTCGGCGCTAGGCAAGTACGTGATCTGCTGAACTTGCAGCCCCTCGAAGCAATCCTGGGGCTGCCTTTTTCTATCGACAGAAAACTAACGGATACACGATAGAACCGAAGAAGAAGTTGAAGGGAAGTTTGCTTAATATGACTCTAAAATAGGCTATTTCAAGAATCTTTCAAGGAAGCCGCATCCAGAAGTGGAAAAGTTAGAGAATCCAACCACAAGAAGAAACCCCAAATGTTTAAGCATCAATGGGGTTTAAAAAAGTGCTCCCTGTTGGAATCGAACCAACAACCTACTGATTAAGAGTCAGTTGCTCTGCCAATTGAGCTAAGGGAGCGGATGTTTTACAAGAGCAGGTCTGGCCCCGGAAGGTTCGGGCTGCTCTTTTTCTATTTTGCCATGTCGGGATCAGGCCCTTTTGGCGAAACGCACAATCTAACGCTTTTCTAGGCCAGCGTGAAGGGGATGCTTGAAGATTTTCGGGGGCGTTTTCCGGCGGTGCGGTGGCCTTTGGGCACGTTTGCCGGGCTTATTCTCTTGCGCCCGAATTAGATAGGTAAATCGGCCTCCGGACAGCCGGGAGGGCCGATTGGGAAGAGACGCGGCCTGCGACGCTCTTGTTAGGACTCTGAGCAATCAACTTGTGGCTCCTCCATTCCCTCGAAAGCCGAGCGAATCTTGGGATGGATGGGGATGTCGCCAATTTCAACATAGGGCGATTTCGACTTGATTTTCCGGATGGCCTGTTCGATCTCCGGCGACCATTCGCGGAAGTCTGGCTCGTACGATTCTGGGGCGATGTACCAATCCAGCGAGGTTCTCACCCGCAGCAACTTCAGATTCGGCAACTCGGCTAGATAAATCAGGGCCTCCGAAGTGATCGGACAATTGCAGATATCGACGACTTCGATCGATTGACTGCGGCTTAGATGCTTCATCGACTCGTTGGTAATCGGCTGGCAAGCTACGAAAACCTTTTGCAGATGGGGATGAGCTCCGACATGCACCATGGCCCGATTTGTAATCAGCGAGGGATATCGATGGATCCAGGTGTTGGTAATCTCCAGTTGCGCCAGACACGGAAGTTGACACATGATGGCAACTCCCCTGTCGGTTAAGACACTCCCCTTAAGGTCCACAAACCGGCAATCTGGCAAATGAGGCAAGGTTTCTTCCAAGAGTTCATCATTGATCTTCCATAATGGGAGATTCAAGGGTTCGTCAGACTTGCCAGGAATCTTGAAACCCAAATCCCTATCGGGATGACCGCCTATCCAGTCAACGTAGCTACAGATGCCCACGACGAGATTATCCGGATACTCTCGGCTAACTTCCGACTGAATATGAATGCTTCGGCAATTGATCCAACCAAGTGGGTCATCCGTCCGTTGAACAGTGACCCCTGCAGACTCAAGCTTGGCAATCGCCTCTTGGCGCTGCTGGGCGGCTTCATGATCGCTGGTCCATTTAAATCTCGAAGCGATATCGGCCAGTTGATCCCCTGTCAGCACCTGGCTGGCGTTAGAAGTACCCGGTGTCGTCGTCTCGTTAGATCCGCAGCCCAAACAGGCCAACAGAATCAGGCAACTTATCCTGGCGAATCTCATCTTGGAATGCTCGCGACTGCTTTAGGGGAAACTTGCAGGTCCAACGCAAGCCTATCAGGCTTCTTCGCGGTCGTCCAACATTCCTAGCTGCTTCATCTTGCGATGCAGGTTCGAGCGGTGGACGCCCATGTTTTTGGCGGCTTGGGCCATGTTGCCGTTGGTCCGCTTCATGTGATAGCGGATGAACTCTGATTGGAACTGTTCGGTGGCGGTTGCCAGTTCCATCTGGGCAGCAACTCCCTGGACTTGCGGGCCGGTTCGGGCCTCCAGGGTAAGCATATCGGCGGTGACCACCTCGCAATCGCTCAGGAACGCGATTCGTTCCATCGTGTTGCGCAGCTCGCGGATATTGCCCATCCAGGGGTGCTGCAGCAGCCGCTGCTTGGCGTCGGCCGAAAACTGGGGCACCTCGCGGCGGGCCTTGCGCGAGAACTGTTCGAGGAAGTTTTCCGCCAGAAGCAAGATATCGTTGCCCCGATCCCGCAGCGGCGGGAGTGAAACCGTGACGACGTCCAGCCGATAGAACAAGTCTTGCCGAAATTTGTTCTCTTTGACCAGCTGCGGCAGATCCTGGTTGGTTGCCGCGACAACGCGGACGTTGACCTCAATTTCGACCTGGCCTCCCAGCCGCGTGACAAGTTGGTTTTCGAGCACCCGCAGCAGCTTGGCCTGGCCGGTCAGACTCATGTCGCCGATCTCATCCAGAAAGAGCGTCCCGCCGGAGGCCAACTCGAACTTGCCGGCCTTGGTTTCATGCGCCCCGGTGAAGGCCCCCTTCTCGTGACCGAACAGTTCACTTTCTAACAGGGTGTCCGGCAGCGCGGCGCAGTTGACCGCCACCAACGGTTGCCCACGACGATCGCTTTGGTAATGAATCAGCCTGCTGACGACTTCTTTGCCAGTACCATTCTCCCCGAGCACCAGGACTGGCAGCTTGGTGGAAGCGATGCGATCGACACTCTTCCTTAATTCATGGATCGCAGGCGAGTCGCCGATCAACTGAATCTCGGCGGCTTGGGCCTGGGCGATGCGGTCGCGGCTTTCGGTCAGATCGGCAATCTGCTGCGAGCTCTCTAGAACGGCAGCGGCATGCAGGGCAACTTCGACGAGGCCTTGTTCGTCTTTGGTGGTGAAGTTGCCATCACGCTTATTGATCAGTTCGAAGGCGCCGAACACTTTCCCTTTGCGGTCGAGCAGTGGAACGCAGAGAAGGCTGTGGGTATGAAACTCGAGTTCTTTATCGATATCGCGATTCACCTCGTGGGCCAACATGTCGTCGACTCGGCGAGGCTGACCACTTTGCACGACCGCGCCGACAACTCCTTTGTCATCAGGCACCACCAACTTGCCGTCAGCGACTCCCAACGCTGGCCGACCGACCAGTTCTCGCTTGGCCTTGTTCCAGAGGAAGATACTGGCCCGCTCGGCCTCGAAGAATTCGGTCGAGCTTTCCGCCATTTCGCTGAGAAGCGTCACCAGGTCGTCAGTATGGTGCCAGCGCTGGACCATCGACAGCAACGATTTCAACCGCTGAGCCCGGTCGTTCTTATGTTTATTATCGATAAATCGCTGGGCGGTATAGCGTGTGACCTGGGCGATTGCCTGGAGCGATCGCGGCGACAAGGAGTCAAGCCCTTCCAACAACAGCAAGCGATTGGGTTCGTTCTCGATCACCAACGAAACGGTCGCCGGATTTCCAGGCACGATGTCAGAGTGGCTTCCCTGTTCGATTACCGACGGACTGGCCGGCTTGGGTGAACCAGCCGCGGCGATCCTTTTCCAGTCGCCGGTTGGCTGTTGCTGGATGACCTGGGCGGCCGATTTGGGAAACGATTGGACCATGGCACTGGAAATGCCGGTCAGAAGATGATTCAAGCTTTCGGCCGACTCCAGTTGCCGCCACATCTGAGTCAGCATAGTTGCCAGCGAAGGATTCTCTTGAATCGCCAACGCAAGCAGTTGAAATGGGTCGGTTTCAGTTGGATTCATACCGCAAGTGTTCGCTGAAGGATCGATCGGCGAATTGAATCGGGATTGGCCGAGTGGGTGGAAATACGATGGTTGGCAATTCGACGACGGCCTCTATTTAGGATAGCAATCCGCGTCAAAATCGAAGAGAAATCAGGCAAACAATTGCTGACGGCAAAATCCAGCAATTGCGGTTTGCCCGCAAACCATCCCGTTTTAGCCGCTCTGGCGGCCTACGAAAAGCAGGCCAGCCAGGGGGGCGTCTAAATGGGGCGACAAAAAAACCGTCAGCCCGGCGATACGGGCTGACGGCCTGTCGTGTCCTGGTCTGAAGTGAAAGAGCCAGGATTCATCTTTTGCACAGGTAAGCGTTACACTTCGTTCGGTTTTACCGGCTCTTTGGCGGGCTGCTGCTGTTGCATCTGCTCCATCTGCTTGTGAAGCTGCTGCATCATCTCGCGCATCTGCTGAATATCTCGCTGCATCTGCTTCTGCATCATGTCCGCATTGGGGAGCACTGGCTGGCCGTTGGGACCAATTTGCGGGACACCTGGAGCCATGTTCTTGATCATCTCTTGCATCTGGATGAAGGGAACGTTCTGACCGCCAACGATAATCTGACCGGGGCCATTGTTGGCCAGGTATTGCTTGGCGATTGGCTGCAAGTCCTCGGGCAACTGGTCGATCGAATCTGAGGTCACGTCCCACGACTTGCCATCTTTTTCGATATGGATTTTGGCGGGCTCGTTGTCCTTCTTTTCGACCCGAATGGTCATGTTCTCAGGCAGGTCATTGGGATGAATCCGCATACGAAGCTGGTGCGGCACCACCTGGCCAGGCCCAAAGAAGCGGAACTTGGCATTGGGCTGCCCCATTTGATCAGGTTCGATACCGATAATCTGAGGTTGCTCAATCGGAGCCTGACGATTTAGCAGGTCAGCCGGGGCTTCCTCCAAATTGACGGTCAGTGATTCGATATCCATCCCTCGCAGTACACGCATCGAGAGAGCTTCGCCATCGCTACTGCGGACCAAGTCGATCACCTGGGCTGGCTGGGTGATCACGGTGTCGTTGATTTTCAGAATATGATCGCCAGGCTTGAGGCCCGCTTTCATGGCCGGGCTATCGGTAGCAACGCCTGCGACCATCGCGGCGCCATCTTTCAGCCGTTCGACGTGTCGTTTGAGAATCTCAGGCGTGGGTGCCAACTGCACGCCAAGCCAATAATGTTTCTTGGCAGGCTCAGCCGGTTTGACCTCGGCTGGCACTTCTGGCTGGGTGTTGGCTTCTTTGTCCGTATCAGCGGCCAAGATCACCATCGGCGCGGCGACAACACCAAGTGCCAACGAGGCCGCGGTGAACCAATGACGTAGCTTCATTACTTCAATCCTTTTCGTTTTTGGGTGTGTGGAAGTTAGCGTGAGAGGTGAAGCCAGGGGCATGACTCGTTTAATGAAATGGCAACGAGGGTTGATCGTAAACCGTCACATCCTGGACCGGCACGACCACCTGGTCACCATTTTCGAGCGATACCGGAATAAAACGGTTCTCGGCTTTGAGTTGATGCCCTGCTTCGGTCATCTTCTGGATTTGCTTGGAAGACATTCCCCAGGTTGGATCCCATGCCTGGTCGGGATCGAACTTGCGGTTCGGGTCGATCGGAATCGGCATGCCACTGCCGTTCAGCCCGTCCCATTGATTGACATAGACATATCGCGGCTGCTGATCACCAGGCCGCGGAATATCGCCAGGCTGGTGTGGATTGAAAGTGGCAATGGGTTGCTCCGGCGCGACAGCACCGGAATCGCCATTTCCCCAATCAGAAATCCACCAGCCTAGACCAAACGCAATGGCAACCATCGCCGCGATAGCGGCCAGGGTCTCCATGCGGTGAATTGAAATCGCTGTGCTGGGGGGCGACTTCTCTACCTTCAGTGCCGTTTCCTTCTGGGGGAGCGAGGATACGGGCTGCATCACTAAAGGTAGAGATAGGCCCAACGCCTGAGACTCAAGAAATGCGTGGGCACATCGTCGCCAACCATCCGGTATTTGGTCCAACTCGACCAGCAATTGACGGTACTCGTCGGAAGAGAGTTCGCCGTCCACCAGGCGGTCGAGCATTCGATCGTCGATCGGTTTGGGTGAGTTACTCATAACTTCAAGGTTTGATTTCGGTCAGGTTCCCGGCGAGATCACTTCGCGGGCAACCAAACGTTCTCGCAATCGTTGTCGGGCGCGATGGAGCCGAGCTTCGACGGCACTGGAACTGATGCCCAAGTGCTCGCTAATCTCCCGATAGCTCCAATTCTGGGTATATTTCAGCAGCAAAACTTCTGCATCACGTCGTGGAAGCTCGCTCACGGCCTGACGAACGAGTTGATCTCGCTCTTCAGCCAGAAGCCAATCCAGTGGGTTCCGCGGAGCGCGGTCGCTGGAGGAAAAGTTTTGCTGGATGGTTTCCTGCAACTTACGTGCACGTCCTTGTTTGCGGCGATACAAGAGAGCCTGGCGAATGGCGATTTTGTAAAGCCACGGTCCCACAGCGCTGGGGTCCCTTAACTGCTGCCAGTTTTCCAGCGCTGCGGTAACCGTTTCCTGCATCACATCGTCGATTTCCACCGCGCTACGCAGCCTCGCGCTCAGCGCAGTCCTCAACCACTGCTCGTGCTCGGAGAGCATCTTGGCTGGATCCGGCTTCACTTCGGCTCCCGAAGGCTCGATGGAACTCATCCTTTTCTCGCGGGTATGGTTACCGCTGCGGCAAAAACCTTGCGAGCAAAATCAGAAAAAACTCGCAAAATATCTCAGATGCCAGTGCAATCATTCTCAATAGGATGTACTACGGGCTGAATTCCCATTTGGTTTACTGCTTAACCATCGACAAACTATAGACTTCGGAAAACCCCCGCGTGATAATGCTTCTCAAAACATGTCTCCTCTTCTATTCCCAGGCAGTTGTAAAAGCTGTCTCTCTACTAGCCCCCAGTGCCCGGAGTTCCGATGATGAAACGCTGCTTTGCCCCCTTCGCCGCATATTTGGCGGCGCTTGTCATATTTGCTTCCGGCCTGATGGCCGCCGAGCCTGCAGCTAAAGGAAAGGACACCCCCATGAATGTCACCGCGAGCGAATTCGGCGAAATGCCGGATGGAACCGTGATTGCCAAGTATACGGTCGAAAATGGCCATGGCATGGTGATGGAGTTGATCAATTACGGCGCGACGATGACCAGCTTGAGCGTGCCCGACAAGAACGGCAAATCGGTCAACGTGAATGTTGGATTCGACGACCTGAAAAGCTACCTGGCAGGACCTCCCTACTTTGGCGCCACCGTCGGACGCTATGCCAATCGGATCGCCAAAGGCAAATTCACCCTCGACGGCAAAGAATACACCTTGGCTACCAACAATGGCGAAAACACGCTGCATGGTGGACTAAAGGGTTTCGACAAGGTGGTCTGGGCCGCCAAGAAGATCGAAAACGACAACGAAGTTGGGGTTCAGTTCGATTACACCAGCAAAGATGGCGAAGAAGGCTATCCAGGCAACCTGAAAGTCACTGTCCGCTATACCCTGACTCCAGACAACCAGTTGGTGATGGACTACAAAGCGACGACCGACGCACCGACGGTGCTGAACTTGACCAATCACAACTACTGGAACCTCGCAGGCGCCCACAGTGGCAAGAACTACGACCACCTCTTGAAGTTGGAATCGGAAAAGTACCTGCCCGTCGACGCGAGCTTAATTCCCACCGGCAAGATGGATTCGGTCAAGGGAACCCCGATGGACTTCACTGAGTTCAAGGCGATCGGCAAGGACCTGCAAAAGACAGGGGGCGATCCAATCGGTTACGACCATTGTTACGTGCTTGATAGCCAGTCAGGTGAATTAGCCTTGGCGGCGACGGTGAAAGAACCAACCTCGGGCCGTGTCATGGAAATCTGGACCACTCAGCCAGGAATTCAGTTCTACAGCGGAAACTTCCTCGATGGCAGCGAAACCAATGGCGGTTTGAATCAGCACGAAGCATTCTGCCTGGAAACGCAACATTATCCTGACACGCCCAACCAAACGGGATTTCCCTCCGCAACCTTGCGGCCAGGCGAGACTTTCCACGAGAGAACGGTGCATAAGTTCTCTGTCGAGAAGTAGTTGCTACTTTCGATCGATAGCTCACGAGAAAGCGGTCAGTGATTTCGGGCCGCTTTTTTCGAAATCTGCTCGATCAGGCACAATCTTGCCGATTCTGGGCAACTGTGCCCATTGCGATTAATTTTTTTTCAAATGCTGGTCACCGTAGTCGCTGTTGGCATTACCATGATGGGCGGATGTTTCTGCTCACCACCCATCAGCCAACAGTATGTCGCAGTCAGAGCGAGAATTGATTCAGAAAATTGCCGCCGAGGCCCGCCGTCGAAGCGGAGGCGCCCGAGATGACTTCTTGGACGATATCTGCGGGACGGACCACGTACTGCGCGAAAAGGTGCAGCGGCAACTTGAAGACGCGGCCAAGAAAGGAGGGCTCAACCAGGAGGATATCCAGCGGGCGAACGCTGGAACCTTGGTCCTGGACGACCTCGCGATGCCGGCAACCAGGGTGCAGGAGGAACTTTCCAAAAACTCGATCCATCCTCCGCACTCCATTTCGCGGTTCCTACCAGGAAAAAGCCTGCTGGTCAGGATTTGGGCATCGCGATTCTATCGCAACCTCTCCATCATTTCGTTCGTGATACTGATCCTGCTGCTGAGCATTGGTTCGCGATACTTGGTCTGGAGTGAACTAAGAAAGATGCGGGTCGAGGAATTTCGTGCGCTGGTAGCCGCTGACGTCCAAGCGTTAACCTTCTGGATTGAATCGCAAAAGGAATTCGCTTCAGACGTTTCGCGGGATCGTGAGGTGCGCGATACGATCCTCAAGTTGGTGCGGGAAAAACGAGCCCTCAGGGATTCTTATTCAGCTGAAGAAGTCATAGAAGAGCTGGAATTCTTCCGCAATCGATTCCCTCAATTCAATCGAACGCCCGAAGAAGCTCGCCGTTTTCTCAAGCAACACGATCCAGTGCGTATCAGTGGTCCACAGATCGAAGTGGAACACTCGACAGACGTCATCGACGACGAAGCCGCCTATGCGGTGGTAGACGTGCATGGAACTATCCTTGCGTCATCAAATCCGGCAGCAGTCAATCAACATTTGAGCGGCAAACGACGGCTCCAGATGATGGCGGACTTTTTTTCCGGTACGAGCGGATTTATTCCCCCCATGCATCCCGATCAAGAGATCGCTGCAATCGGCGATCGCCCGGATGTAACCCTGGCATGGGTCTATACTCCAATTTACGACGAGTCGAGTGCGCCGGCCGCGGTACTTTGCTTCGGCTATTTCTCAACGGGCAATTTCACGCGTTCGCTCGTCATCGGCCGTACAGGAATCACCGGCGAGGCCTATGCATTTGACTCCAATGCCAAAATGCTTTCCGAGAGCCGATTCACCCAGGAAATGTGGCGACGGAATCTACTTCCCACCAATCAACCCACTCGGGGCAATTTCGACCTGCATCTCCCGCACGTATCTAACGTGCAACATAGCTTCAAAACCCCAAAATTCCCTCGCCTGATCGGCGATGCACTCAATCAGCGTGCTGAGGGAATTACTTCCGGCGTGATCATGGACCCTTATAATGGCTACCGGGGCGAAGATGAGGTTGGAGCATGGAAGTGGCTCGAACCGTATAACTTCGGTGTCGCCTACGAAGCTGAAGCCCAGGAAACGTTCCGACCGTTCACCTACATTTCTATTGCCCAGATCGTACTGATTTGCCTGATCGCCGGCTTCGCTGGGTTGGCCTATTACGCGGCAACGTTGATGGTCCAATTGCGGCGGTCAATCGGCGAGAACGTCGTTGTCGGGTCGTACCAACTACTTCGCAAAATCGGCGAAGGAGGAATGGGACAAGTCTATCTTGCCCGGCACCAGATGCTTAAGCGGCCGACCGCCGTCAAGTTAGTTCGGCCCGAACAGACCGACCCCGCCCTGCTGAAGCGTTTTGAACGCGAGGTGCAGCTTTCCAGCCGCCTGAAGCACCCCAACACGGTCGAGATTTACGACTACGGCAAAACCCCGGACGAGGTCTTTTACTATGCGATGGAGTACCTCGACGGAATCACGCTCGAAGCGCTGGTCCGCCAATACGGCTGGCAACCGATTGGACGTGTGCTATCGATCATGCGGCAGGTATCCGCTTCGCTGCGGGAAGCTCACGCATCGGGCCTGATTCACCGCGACATCAAACCGCTCAACATCATGCTCTGCCGCGTCGGTGGTGAATTCGACGTCGCTAAGGTTCTTGATTTCGGTTTGGTGAAAAACTTGACGGCAGATCCGAACCTGACCTCGGTTACCAATTCAACCGAGATCAGTGGGACACCCATGTATATCCCGCCGGAACGGGTCAAGAATCCAACCCAGGCCGATCCGCGCGTCGATATCTATGCGTTGGGGGCGACGGTATATTTTATGCTGACTGGGCAAACCATCTTCAGTGCGACTAGCGCCGTCGATGTCTTGGTTCAAATCGTGACCGGAGAAATTCCTACCGTCAACGAAGCTTCCGACCGAGATATCCCGGAAGCCTTGCAAGACTTGCTGAGCCGCTGCCTGGCGAAAAATCCCGACAAGCGTCCGCAATCAGCAGACCAGGTGCTGCGCGAAGTCGAAGCACTCATGCTCGATTTTCCCTGGACGCAAGAAGACGCGCAAAACTGGTGGCAGCAGCATATCCCCAACGACCAGGTGATGGAATTAATCGACCAGCCCAGGCTGAGTTCACCGTTGCCAAGTTAAGACCGCCCCAGGGCCATCCTTATCGCTGCGATTTAGAGAGCCAATTGGGCAATCTCGTGAATGCGGCGAACCATCGAATGCAAACCGTTCGATCGAGCCGGGACGAGGTGTTTTTCTAACTTCAATTGATCGAACAGTCCGCGCAGGTCAAAGTCGAGAATCTCTTGCGGGCTCTTTCCTGAAAGCAACATCACCAAAATTCCAACCAATCCCTTGACGATATGTGCGTCGCTATCGGCTTGAAAGACAATCTTCGTCTGGCCGTCGGCTTCCACGATTTCCGGAACCAGCCAGACCTGGCTTTGACAGCCCTGAACTTTGAACTCGTCACGCTGCAAGACCGAGGGAAACTCAGGCAACTCGCGTCCCAGTTCGATAATCAACTTCAGTCGGTCCTCCTTGGTGTCGGCCAACTCGAAGTCTTCGATCAATTCTTCAGGGGTAAGGGTAGGCGGTTCGTTCAACATAGCTCTCTTGGACATTCAAATCGTCAATCCGGTTTCGTTCTCTACTTAGATTCTAGTCGCCGTGCTTCTTGCAGAGGCGACTAGAGGTTCGCAAGATCCAGTGATTTTGTTCAAACTGGTCGATCCATTCGGCCAGGGTCTCGGTAGTCAGCGGATCCATCTCACCTCGGTCGGCACACGATTGCCGCCACAAATCTTGATTGCCTCTTTCAGGGCAGGATCAGCGTAGTCTCGATCAATAAAGCGAATCTCGATGTTCAAGGATTGCTCTTCGACAAATGCCTGCATGGGAGATTGATCAACGCAGTCGCCACACCAGGCTCCTCTCATGCAAATGACATGCATCTTTCATGAAAAATCGCCAAGCAGGACCCATTGTTCCGCGGTTAAACCAAGCGAAGCTCGTTTGGTGGACCAACGCTCCTTTTGATTCTCGGTGGCATATTTCGCCAGGAAGTCTTGGTAGGAGAAACTGGAACTATAAAAAATGCCCAATCTAGCGACATAGAACCGTAAAAGCGGAGGTGAAACTTGATGGTTGAAATGCAAGCTTGGCCTCTTTCGAGATGTCCCAGGCCCAAATAACCAGAACCATCGGAGCAACCCGTCAGACACGATGCCTTATGAGGCAGCAACTGCGTGCATTTTAGGCAGTTCCTGGGTGGCCGATTAGGGGCGGTAAAACAATTTGCAGGCCGTTTTCTGCCAGAAAACTGGGAAATGGGGCACTTTTGGACTCTTTTTCTGCCCCGCCCAAGAATTGGCACACCGAATGCATCTCTTCTATGGCGACAGCGAATCGCGAAAGGATCTGACGGTTCTCGATGGAACGCGAAACCATGGATCCGACACCGCGAATTGCAATACGCCGACTTGTTCCTGGCTTCTGAGACAAGGAATGTCATCAGGGGTAAGGACAAGTTCGACCGCTCAATCGAACAAGCAATTGAGGATCATCTTGGGGGTGATCTGAGATTTAACCCGAACAGTGTGGATGCATGATGGGGTGTTGTTCGCGTGCAGTGGGGCTGCCGCGAACGGTAGTCGAGGTTGAGGAGGTTCGCCTCCTTAACCTCGGCTATTTTTTTTGCGCTATTGGGTAATCTTTAAACTTTTTCCTGTCACCATCTTAGGCACATGCCCCACGGATTGCCGAAATGTCACGCATGAGATGGCTGTCACTAGACGGGAATTGGAAAAGTTTGTTTGACGTAACTTCTGGTTTTTATAGTATTTACAAGATGCGTTCGTTTGCTAAAACCGCATTTGGCATAGTGGTTGCAATTGACGCGGGGCATTGGACAAGTAGGTCGTCGGCTCATCATGCACACGCTCTCCGCCTCGCTTGGTGCATGCCTCCACGATCTCCGAGCTGTCAGTAATCGACCTGTCCTTACATTGTCACGTCAGTTTGTTGGAGTAAGCATTAATGAAGAAGATTGAAGCAGTCGTCCGCCACCACAAGTTGGACGAAATCAAGGAAGCCCTGGTAACTAAGGGGTTCGGTGGTATGACCGCTACGGAAGTCCAGGGATTTGGACGTCAGAAAGGACAGACGGAAACCTATCGTGGTGCGGAATACTCGATCGATTTCGTCCCCAAGATCAAAATCGAAATCGTCTGCACCGACGAACAGTGCCAGGAAATCGTCGATACGATCATCCAGAAAGCTCAGTCGGGCCAGATCGGTGATGGAAAGATCTTCATCTCGGAACTGAGCGACGCCATCCGTATTCGTACGGCTGAATCTGGTTCCTCCGCCCTGTAGTCGCATTCGCCTTCCACAAAGAAGGCCGACGTGGCAACGCGCACCAAGTTACCTACATGAGTAAAAGCCGATCCGCTTTGGATCGGCTTTTTTTATGCGCCGCGAAGATTCACGCAGTGATCAATCAATAGTAATCGGTATTCGCTCGGCTGGATCGACGACGACTCTGGTAAAGACGCAGCCGACGTGGGGCTGGCTGGCTTTCGTCGATTACATTTCCTGATAGCAACCGGAAGAAGAACAGGATAAAGAAGGCGCCCCCAGTTGCGGCGGCGAACCCAACCGGGCTGATTGGCGAAACTCGGTAGCCTTCAAAAACCAGCGAAAGCATCCCGCAGCCAATGACCGAGCCACCAATGCCCATGGCCAAAGTCGCGATCGGACCGCCGGGATCTTTGCCTGGCATAATGGCTTTGGCGAACAAGCCGGTCAGCGTTCCGAAGCCGACCCACGCCAGAATCAGATTCGCCCATGCCTCGAAATGGTTGGATAGTTGAAGTGCGTCTTCGCCCATAACCGCGTTCTTTCACACCGCTAGCATTTGGGGATAAGTGAATTGCGGTAAATACCGCTCTCAATCTTTAGATGTCGTCAGCAAGCCTCGAAAACTTTCCGAATATCCGGATCAACCACGAATTGTCCTCACGATTACCAGAGAATATCTGGAAAGCTCTCAGGGGAAGTTATAATGCATGCTGCTGCTTTTCCCTTGGCCAGTTTTGGCCGCCAGCAACACCCCGGCTCGAATATGGGCCAGTCGAGCCTGAAATAAATCCTCGCGGAGGTGTTTTATGCGAACAATAACCCCACGGTTCGCCCTGTCTGTTTGTGCCTTATTTGTGCTTGGATGCTCTCAACTGGACAGCCCAGACCTGAGCGATCCGCCGAAATCGCCGTTGGCGGTCGACACCCAAGCCCCCCAGATCGTTTCGCTGCAGATTGGCGAGCAGCCACGTGCCTTTCAAGTGGAAGATGTCACCGGTCCGGCCGCCGGCGAGGTTCTTTGCTACCGTTGCAAGTACGGCGGCAAACCGACCGTCGTGGTGTTCGCTCGTGAATTGAACGACTCGGTGGCAAACCTTGTCCACCAGCTCGATCAGAAGGTGACCGAGAAGGCCGACCAGAATCTATCCGCCTTCATGGTGGTTGTCGGCGACGACCCGACGATTGTTCGTCCTGAACTGCATCGAATTCAAGTCACCGAAGGTATCCACAACACGCCGCTCACCATCTTTGACGACGCCGAAGGCCCGCCAGGATATGGGTTGTCTCCCTCGGCCAAAATCCAGGTCATGATGTGGAACAACGATGGCGTGAAACTCAACAAGACGCTTGCTTCTCATCCGACCCCGGAAGAAATATCGGACCTGGTCGAAAAGACCTCGTTGATCATCAATTAATTCGCCAAGCGAATTGGATGTTCTATTTTCGGTCGCCGTCAACGTGTGGCGTTCGTATATTACCGGTATGAACGCCAATGTTGAGAATCCCAACGCGGACCAAATGTACCAGGCAGTCGTCCAGCGCGACGCTTCGCTGGAAGGTGTTTTCTTCTTCGCGGTGAGGACGACCGGTATCTTTTGCCGGCCTGGTTGCCGCGCGAAAACGCCGCGGCGAGAGAATGTCGAGTTCTTCACCTCGGCCGATCATGCCCTTTCTGCCGGATACCGCCCTTGCCGCCGCTGTCGACCGACCGAACTTGCCGGTAGCTTCCCCGATTGGCTTCGACCACTGGTCCTACAAACAGAAAACCAGATCGACCGGCGCTGGACCGACGCCGATCTGAAGCTACTGGGGCTCTCGCCAATCCGCGTACGTCGCTGGTTCCAACAGCATTACGGCATGACCTTTCATGCTTATCTGCGGACCCGCAAGATCAGTACTGCGGTCGATCAGCTTCAAGAAGGAAGCGATGTCACTTCGGTTGCGCTGGAAAGTGGATTCCAATCGCTCAGTGGGTTTCGAGATTGCCTTCGCAAATGGACCGGACAAACGCCCAGCGATGCCAAAGGCAAAAGCCCGATCGTGGTCGATCGGATTTTGACGCCGCTTGGTCCAATGCTGGCGGCCGGCTGCGACGCTGGGCTGTGCCTTTTGGAATTCGCCGACCGAAAACAGCTTCCGCGACAGTTCCAACGAATCCGCAAACAATTCGGCCGGCCGATCTTGCCTGGCTCGAACGAAGTTCTGAAAGAAGCGGATCGGCAGATTCAACAATACTTCGGAGGCTCGCGAATCGAATTTGATTTACCGCTAAGAACCGACGCCTCCCCATTCCAAGAGGCGGTTTGGAATGAGCTCCAAAAGATTCCCTACGGGCAAACCCGCAGCTACGGCGAACTAGCCCAGACACTTGGCAAGCCAACGGCATCGAGAGCGGTCGGCCGCAGCAATGGCGACAACCGTCTGGCGATCGTGATTCCCTGCCATCGTGTTGTCCGTGGTGACGGCCAACTTTGTGGCTATGCCGGCGGGTTGTGGCGAAAGCGATGGCTACTCAATCGCGAACGCAAATCGCAATCGCTCCCTGCATCTAAGCCGAAACGTGACTGACTGCTTCGCATACATTTTTCATTCTTCCGCATTCGACCTCAGAGCGTGAAAGGTCTTTCATCGTTGTCACGATTCTGGCGACCTGTTCGACTCCGCTGAGCGACTGATCGATGACCTTCGGAATTTCCGCACAGAGGTACTCGATATCGACTCGCTGAAGTTCCTCTTCGATCCGAGCGAACCGGCTCGCTTCCAGATCACCTTCCCTTGCTGCATCTAGCAGCCGATGGAAATGATCAAGGACCTCGTGAATGTCTTGAAACGCTTCCTTAAGGAAACGCGTATTGTCGCCGACATATTGAGCGAGCATGTTGATTTCTTGGCCGATGCCACTTGCGGATTTCTCAACCGGCGGAAGGTTTTGAGAGCAGGCCAATTCCAGTTGGAGGTTGATCATGCGCTGGCCGACCTTGATACGTGCAAGAAGCTCTTCTCTGCAGAACGGTTTGCAGACATGGTCGCTGGCACCTGCCTGGAATGCCTGAGAAATCTCATTCGGCTGATCTTTGGACGTCAGCAAGATCGTGTACACGCGATCGGTCAAATCGTTTTCATGCAGCCGTTGGCAGATCTCGATACCGCTGATCTTCGGCGTCATCCAATCCAAAACGGCCAGGCGCGGTTTGCGATCGACGATGGCATTCCACGCTTGTTGGCCATCTCCGCAAGCAATGACGCCGAAACCGGCGTCTTCCAGTGTGTCTTGCAACAAAGCGCGGACCAAGGCGCTATCGTCGGCAATGAGAACCTGCATCGAAAACCCTTGCGAAGGGCGAGAAGAAAGAGAGGACGCCGTATCAGCAGGCCATTGTCACGGAATCTACCGACAGTTTTGGCATCCGACACCTTACGAGTCAAAAGCGATTGATACGCAGGCTACCACAGACGCCCAATATGGCTTGAGAACCAACCCGATGTGGCTGGTTGTCTGTGTGCGTTGTTGAAAAGAGGTGGCGTTCATCGGACGAGCTCGGTGAGACCTGTCAGCAAACGATTCAGCTCCACTAACCATCTGTTTACAGTTAAAACATGACTCATATCCGACCGGTTTGTGGTAGGTAAATCGCGGAATCGGCGAAGTCTTTCAGAAAACCGCCAACGGCCGCCCCACCTTCAAGGCAAACAAGCCGGTTATGCCGATCGTGCTGGCCTATCTAAGATGGTGCCTGGACCAAACGACCTACTTCGCTTCCAATGGAGGTTATGAACGATTCACCTAAATCCAGTAAGAAGCCCGCGAAAGCTTCCCTGCGCGGCCTGGTCGGCGATGGAACCCATTTGGGCTTGATGGATTATCTGCGCAAGATCCTCAACGCCCAGGTCTACGATGTTGCTCACGAATCGGCGCTGGAGCGGGCCACGAAGCTTTCCCAGCGTTTGCAAAACAACGTCTGGCTGAAACGCGAAGACAGCCAGAAAGTCTTCAGCTTCAAGCTGCGCGGTGCGTTCAACAAGATGGCCCAACTCTCGCCCGAGCAACTTCATCGCGGCGTGATCTGCGCTTCGGCCGGCAATCATGCCCAAGGAGTCGCGCTTGCAGCCAGCCAACTCGGGTGCACGGCCACGATCGTGATGCCCAAAACAACTCCCAAGTTGAAGATCGACGCGGTTCAAGCTCTCCAGGGGCACGTCGTGCTGCATGGCGAAAGCTTTAACGACGCCTATCAGCACGCGATCGAGTTAAGCAAGACGAATGAAATGACTTTCGTACACCCGTTCGACGATCCCGACGTGATCGCCGGTCAGGGAACGATTGCAATGGAGATCCTCCGGCAACATCAAAAGCCGATCCATGCCATTTTCGTGGCGATCGGCGGAGGCGGGATGATCTCGGGGATTGCGGCGTACATCAAAGCGGTTCGCCCCGAGATCAAGGTCATTGGGGTCCAAACCAGCGATTCCGACGCGATGGTCCGGAGCGTCAAGCAAGGCAAACGAATCCAACTCGACGACGTGGGACTGTTCTCCGATGGCACGGCGGTGAAACTGGTCGGCGAAGAAACCTTCCGCATCACCAAGGCCCTGGTCGATGATTTTGTCATCGTCGACACCGACGCCGTTTGCGCCGCGATTAAAGATGTGTTTGAAGATACCCGCAGCATCCTGGAGCCGGCAGGAGCTTTGAGCGTGGCCGGACTGAAGCAGTACGTTGCCAAACACAACCTGCTGGAAGACACGCTGGTCGCGGTTACGTGTGGTGCCAACATGAATTTCGACCGGCTGCGTTTCGTGGCCGAACGAGCCGAAGTGGGTGAACAGCGCGAGGCGATCTTCGCGGTGACCATTCCAGAACGCCGCGGCAGTTTCAAGCGGTTGTGCGAGTTGATCGGTCCTCGGGCGGTAACCGAGTTCAATTATCGGATCTCCGATTCCGATCTGGCCCATGTGTTTGTCGGCCTGGCTGTCAGTAACCGGGAAGAAGCAAAATCGATCGCCGCCCAGTTGGCGTCCAACGGTTTCGACACGCTGG
Organism: bacterium; assembly: GCA_016124445.1. Taxonomy (GTDB): domain Bacteria; phylum Planctomycetota; class Planctomycetia; order Pirellulales; family Pirellulaceae; genus Bremerella. The sequence continues at coordinate 90,689 of WGNR01000010.1, read as the reverse complement.
ATCTGACCGATGACGAACTTTCGAAGCTGCACCTGCGGCATCTGGTCGGCGGCCACAGCAAGCAAGCCAAGCAGGAACATCTTTACCGGTTTGTCTTTCCTGAGCGGCCTGGGGCGCTGATGAAATTCCTTTCCGCCATGCCGGTCGACTGGAACATCAGCTTGTTTCATTACCGGAATCAAGGTGCCGACTATGGTCGGATCCTGGTTGGGTTACAGATTCCCAACGATGCAACGACTGCGTTCCAGGACTTTATCGAAAGCGTCGACTACCCATTCGTCGAAGAGACCGCCAACCCAGTCTATCGCCTCTTTCTGGGATAGCATGCAGTCCGTTGGCGCAAAAACGAGCCCCAGCACCAAGAATAGGAACCGGGGCGATAGCTTCGTCTGGCAGTCGCCGGGCGTTTACCACAGTTTCATGCGGAGGGCGTTGACGATTTCGCTGCGATCGAAATCGAATAGGGCCAACGACTTTCGTTCTTCCCGTTTTTCCGGGCTAAGCCGCTGGAGCATCGCCACAATCTGAGCGACCGGGTAGACGATCGCGATTTGTTCCAGCGGAATCGCAATCAGGGGAATCGGCTTGCCCAGATAGTTTCGCGTGGGGAGATCGTCCTCGGTATTAGAGTCGTACGCTTCGACGATTTCCTGGAGGAATTCCCGAAAATCTTCCACGGCCGGCCCGCTGTGATGGGCCTCGGCGTTGACGTCCATTAGCTGGGCATTGACCACCACGATGGTGTTTCCCAAGTCTTCGTTCAAGTTGCCGTTGTAATGCCCGAAACAGGCATATCCGGTTTTTAAGAGCATGGCGACCGGAGCATATTCAACCGGTTCCTTGGACGCCCCGATAATCTTTCGCAAGTCTTCTGCGTTCACTGCTAACCTTTCCTGCATGAAGAGTTTTCCGAGTTTGACGAACCCGGATTTATCGTGGCAGCGTGCTGTGGTTTGATGCAGAGAAGGTAAAATTGGGATGAATTGACCGTATTCCGCCGGAATCGCCTACCCTTTATCCCAACCCGCTTCCCTGATAGGCTGGAGCGATTGGCTGCCAATTTAGGTCCCCTACCGGTTTGGGTCCGGAGGATTTTGTCGAACGACTACTATGCACTGGTCTCGGGTTCGCGGGTGGATGGCCCCGGTTCAACAATGGCTTGCTGCGTTTATTAAACGCGGCACCATCCCTGCGCAACCACTTACGATCTTCTTAGCCGGCGTTGTTGGCATTCTGGCCGGTTACAGCTGTATCTTTCTATCGTTGATGATCCGTTGGATCGAAGACTGGACTCTTCGCCCGTGCATGGAACTTGCCCGAACCAATCCCATCGGGCTGATCGGGCTGATCATTTGCCCCGTCGTCGGTTTGATGATCGTCTCCTGGTATACCCGAAAGTACTACCCCGAAGCGGTCGGTCATGGCGTGCCGGAAGTGGTTAAAGCGATCGCTCGCCGAGATGGTGTCATTAGGCCAGCGGTCGCGATCGTCAAATTGCTGGCCAGTGGCCTTTGCATCGGAACCGGCAGTTCGATTGGACGGGAAGGTCCGGTCGTTCAGATCGGCGCCGCGTTCGGCAGTTCGGCCGGCCAGATGTTTCAGCTCTCGGCTCGCAGCATGAAGGTTCTGGCCGCCGCAGGTGCCGCGGCAGGTATTTCCGCGACATTTCACGCCCCGATCGCCGGGGTGATCTTCGCCAGCGAAATCATCCTGGGAAACTTCGCGGTCGAAAGCCTTTCGCCGATCGTGATTGCCGCAGTACTGGCCAATGTCGTTCAACAGAATCAAACTGCCCACGAATTCGCGCCTGAGTTCCCCCACATCGACCACAAATTTGATGGCGCCTACTACGAGTTACCATCGTACATCTTCCTCGGCATGGTCTGCGGCCTGATGGCGGTTGGCTTCACGAAGCTCTTGTACTGGTTCGAGGACGAGTCGGAGTATTGGATTCCCAAGCATTGGATCCGCGCGATTGCCTGCGGTCTGCTGTTGGGCGTCATTGGGACTGGGTACTACTTGATGTACCCGGTCGCTCCCCAACAATCAGTCGCCGCCCAAAACGATAACGAGCGCAGCACGCCCATTCCGGTTCTGTACGGAACCGGCTACGCGGCGATCAGCCACACGCTGCATTTGGAAAATGCCCAGAAGGTGACCGATGTCGACGAAGGCAAAGCCTCGCATGAGGAAACGATTCGCCTGACTCGAGATCAAATGTGGCAGCATCTGATCTGGCTATTGCCGTTGGTGATTGTGAAGCCGTTTTTAACCAGCGCTTGCCTGGCAGGTGGCGGCTCCGGTGGTATTTTCGCTCCCAGTCTGTTTATCGGCGCAACAACCGGTGCTGTGATTGGATTGATCTTCAATCTATTTCTTCCTGGATGGTGCGATCATCCAGGCGCGTATGCGCTGGTCGGTATGGGAGCGGTTGTCGCCGGCACGACCCATGGAACGTTAAGCGCGATTGTGGTGGTCTATGAATTGACCGACGACTATCGCATCATTCTGCCGATTATGGCCGCGGCCGGTATTGCCAGCTTGATCGCTCGCTGGGTTGACCCGGAAAGTATTTACGAGAAGAAGCTTTCCCGGCGAGGCGAGTCGATCGCGCGGAGCCACGATCTGCACCATATCGAGAACATCGCCGTCCGCGAGGTGATGATCCGCAAATTCCCCACGGTGCAGTTCCGGGATAATCTGATGCAGATCATCAAGATTGCTCGCGAGAACCCTCATATTGAAAGCCTGCCGGTCATGAATGACGATGGCAGCCTGCATGGAATCATCCGCCCAGAAGACCTCCATCGTGTGTTGGACACTGATATCTCTCCGTATCTGGTAAATGCCCATGATATTGCCATGGTCGCCCCTATTGCCGTTTCGCCCGACGAAAACTTGCTGGAAGCTTTGCGTGATTTCGGTACCCGCGATGTCGATACGCTTCCGGTCGAGATCAACACCGGCGGAAAACGGGTGCTAATCGGTCTGTTGGTCCGGGCCGACGTCATGGCCCGCTATCGCGAAGAGCTACTCAACAACTAGCTCTCCTGCGAAAATCGGCGGGGAAAACAAAAGGTTTGGGGCGACATCTGCCGGGGAACACAACGCCCACAACCCGAGTGTCCTTTATTCGCATTTCTCAAATAGGACCTCAAATCACTACGACCGTTGCGATCGGCATGCGGGCTCGCCCCTTTGGCGTTTTGGGCACAGCACTACCTAATTCAATGACGTAGATTTTCGAGGACCAGTTCGGGCTCACCGGTATTCGTCCACGCGAATTTACTTTCCAACCATTGGATCACGTTCGAATTGCGAGCGTGAGGGGCAAGTCAATGATGGAATTCAACACCATCCATATATCGATTGTGGCGGATGCTGCGTGGTCCATGAAGGTCGTACAGCGTTTGGTTGCATGCGGCGTACTCCAATCGCATATCACGCTGATTCGCCCTGATGCATGGCCTGACGTGATACGTCGAGATTCCGGGCTCTGCTTCTGGCAAATCCCTGATAGTGTCGAAGACGCGAATTTCTATCCCGACGAGCGTCAATCTCCTATCCTGCTGGGAAGTTGCCTGAACGTGCGCATCGAAGATAAGTCGCCCTCCAACTCATCGCCTTACGTTCTGGAATGGAGTGAGTTCGATAGCGACGTGATCCACGCGAAACTGAAGCTGCTCATCGAAGAGGCATGCGTGCGGCAGAATTTCCGTATGCAAGAGCAATGGTATCGCCTGGCGGTCGCCGAGGCGAACGTTGGACTGTGGTGGTGGGACCGGCACCTGAACTTTGTTTACCTCTCGGAACACTTTCAGCAGATGTTGGGGCTTTCTCCGGATCAATTACCATCCAATGTCGATCAATGGCTGGAGCGTATCCATGAGGAAGATCGAGACACGCTATCGGGCACGATCGACATTCATTTCTCGCGTGACGCAGAACGATTTCAAACCGAATGCCGCATTCGCCACGCCGATGGCCGTTACCAGTGGTACACGCTGAGCGGACACCTCCGATCCGACGACCATTCTCGCTCGATGATCCTTGGCTCGGCCGTCGATGTCACCAAAAAGAAAGAAGCAGAGATCGAGTTGGCGCAGGCAAATAAACGTGCTCAATCGGCGAACCAAGCGAAGAATGAGTTCCTCACCAACATGAGCCACAACCTGCGGACGCCGCTCAATGCGATCTTAGGGCATACCGATCTGCTTCGTGACATCTCGACCGAACCGATGGCACTCGAATCGATCGATTCCATCAGCCGTAACGGCCAGGAATTGATGCAACTGCTTGACGACATTCTTGAATTGTCCTCGATTGAAACGGTGCACCCGGCGGCACACCTGGAAAAAACCTCCATTCGCGAGCTTCTGCAGGGAATCTCGCAGAGCTTCCAACCGCATGCGATCAGCAAGCAATTAACGCTCAACGTCCGTATCGATCCTGGCGTTCCCCAGCAAGTTTTTGCCGACTCCGCGCGGACGCGCCAGGTACTCTCGCGAATCATCGAGAATGCGATCAAGTTCACTCCGGAAGGCGAAGTCGCACTCGATGCGAGCTTCCATCGTTTCCCGGTACCAACGCTTCAGTTGATCGTACGCGACACCGGAATCGGCATCCCTGCCAGCCGTATGGAGACGATCTTCGAGCCCTTCTGCCAGGCCGACAATTCAACATCGCGGCGTCATCAAGGATGTGGACTGGGGCTCTCGATTTGCCGACGTGTTGTCGAAGTCCTGGGAGGTACCCTCGAAATTGAAAGTGAAGTAGGCCAAGGCACCTCGGTCATCATTCGCCTTCCGGTTGAAGTGCCCGCGCTGACAACCACTTCGCTTCCGAGTCAACTAACCCAATCTGCGAGGAAGCCGCTTCCCAATCTCGATGGTTACCAGGTGCTGCTGGTCGAAGATGGCCACGACAACCAGGTGGTCCTGACGACGTTTCTGAAGAAGGCGGGCGCCGAGGTAACCTTGGCAGAAAATGGCCAGGAAGCCGTCGACTGGATCTTCAACCGCCGCCGCGAAATGGAAGCCGCCGGCAACAAACCCGATAGCGGTGTGGACGTCGTCCTGATGGACATGCAAATGCCGGTTATGGATGGCTATCACGCCAGCAGGCTTCTGCGCGAGTATCACTTCGCCAAGCCGATCATCGCCTTGACGGCTCATGCCCTGAAAGGGGATCGCGAACGTTGCCTTGAATCGGGCTGCGACGATTATTTCACGAAGCCAATTAATCGAGCTAACCTTCTGGAAATCGTCCAAAAGTATGCCCAGCATGCCCGCCACGAGGCCATTTCGAATTGCGTTTAGCAGTTCGGTTTTCAAGCCGGCGGCCGGCAAACCGTTGCCAGGCAGCACCTCACCTGCGAAAATCTAGGAGGTCTCGCCGCTTCCAGCCCTCTTGAGGTTTGTCTATGTTTCGTCCCGCCGCTCTATTACTGCTTCTGCTGTTACTGCCCGTTTCATCTTTGATGGCAGAGGAAAAACCTGCCAAGCCGGAGAAAAAAGTCCAGAAGCTGTTCGATGGCAAAACGCTCAAGGGCTGGAAGATCAACGACAAGGGCTACTACGACGAGCATGGCGAGGTCGCCGTCAAAGATGGTGCCATTCAATTGCCCAAAGGTGACCCGGCCACCGGGATTGTCATTGATGGCAAACCTCCCAAGATGAACTACGAGATTCGCCTGGAAGCCAAGCGTGTCGACGGCACCGACTTCTTCTGCGGTATGACCTTTCCCGTAGGCAAAACCCACCAGACCCTGATCATCGGCGGCTGGGGAGGCGGCGTGACCGGAGTGTCCAACATCGACGGTATGGCGGCGGTCGAAAACGAAACGACTGGCTACACCGAATTCGAGAACAATCGGTGGTACAAAATCCGGCTACGCGTCCAGCCGAAGCAAATCCAGGTTTGGCTCGATAACGAGCAGATCATCGACTACAACCCGGAAGGGCGGCAACTCGATATCTGGATCGAGCAGGATACCACAAAGCCGTTGGGGATCGGCACCTGGAACACGGGTGCAGCACTGCGAAACATAGAGCTTGAGCGTCTCTGATACCCCTCGTCAGCAATTTATAACTATGCACATCCGTACAGTGCGATATAATGCCCGGGATGTCGCTCCAGCTCTTTCATCCTGTCGTTCAGGCCTGGTTTACGAAGCGGTTTGGCAAGCCAACGGATGCTCAAAATGCTGGTTGGCCCTCCATTGCCGAGGGATGCTGTACGCTGATCGCGGCCCCGACTGGTTCCGGTAAGACGCTCGCCGCGTTCATGGTCTGCATCGACCGCCTCTTCCGCCGCTGGCTCGCCGGTAAATTGCTCGATACGACTTACGTCGTCTACGTTTCTCCCCTTAAGGCACTCAGCAACGATATTCATCGCAACCTCGACGTTCCGTTGATGGAAATCTGCGAGATGGCCGAAAGCATGGGGATGCTGCCGCCGCAGATTCGTACAGCGGTCCGCACCGGCGATACCCCTTCGTCGCAGCGGCAAGCCATGACGCGGCGTCCGCCCCATATTCTGGTGACGACGCCTGAGTCACTCTACTTGATGCTCACAGCCGAGCGAAGCCGTAAGACGCTACGGCATGTCGATACGATCATCGTCGACGAAATCCACGCCCTCGCCCGAGACAAACGGGGCTCGCACTTGACCATCACCATGGAGAGGCTGGAAGCTCTCTGCATCGAGCCCCCAACCCGCATCGGCCTTTCCGCTACACAGAAGCCGATTGAAGAGATCGCCCGTTTTCTGGTTGGAGCCGAACGCGTCGACGAGCAAGGCAATCCCAACTGCGCAATCGTCGACGGAGGGCATCGCCGGGCGCTGGATCTGGAAGTCAGCGTCCCCCCTTCTCCGCTGGAAGCGGTTTGCTCGAACGAACAATGGGGCGAAGTCTACGACGAGTTGATCAAGTTGATCCAGTCGCACCACAGCACACTGGTCTTCGTCAACACACGCCGCATGGCGGAACGGATCGCCCATCGTCTGACCGAAGTGCTGGGAGATGAAGTAATCACCAGCCATCATGGCAGCTTATCGAAAGAGATTCGCCATTCGGCCGAACAGAGGCTCAAGGAAGGGAAGCTGAAAGCAATCGTCGCCACCGCTTCGCTCGAAATGGGAATCGATATTGGCTACATCGATCTCGTCGTACAAATTGGTTCGGCACGCAGTATTGCCAACTTCCTGCAACGCGTCGGCCGCTCAGGGCACTCCCTCACCGGCACACCGAAAGGACGTTTGTTTCCTCTCACGCGAGATGAGCTGATCGAGTGCCTGGCTTTGATGCGAAGTATCGATCGCGGGATTCTCGATAAGATCGAAATCCCTGAAGCGCCACTCGATATTCTGGCGCAGCAAATCGTCGCGGAAGTCGCGGCGGAAGAACAGGACGAAGAGGCTCTCTACAACCTCTTTAAAAGGGCTTGGCCGTATCGCAATTTGACCTACCAGCGTTACCAGGACGTCCTGGAGATGGTCAACGAAGGGGTAACGCGTTCGATCAAGTCCGGGGCCCATATCCATCGCGACCGAATCAACGGCAAGCTGCGGCCGCGACGCGGGGCCCGGATCAGCGCGACAACCTCAGGCGGGGCGATCCCCGAGATGCCGATCTATCGCGTCGTCACCGATCCTGAAAAGCAGGTCGTCGGCACCGTTGACGAGCACTTCGCCGTCGACAGCAAAGCAGGCGACGTCTTCCTGTTAGGCAACACCTCGTGGCGCGTACTGGCGATCCATGGCAGTGACGTTGTCGTGCAAGACGCTCAAGGGCAACCACCGAGCGTGCCATTCTGGTTTGGCGAGGCCCCTGGCCGCACGATCGAGCTATCGCAGGAAGTTGCCGATCTGCGAGAGGAGATCGCCCAGCGCGTTGTCGCAGTGGCGGAAGACCCCAGTCGAGAGCGTGTTCAAATTCAATCGCAAGATAACGACTTACTGGAATCTTCGTTCGATCAGGTCGATGTCGAAACGGTCAATTGGGTCCAATCGCAATGCCACGCTCCACCTTGGGCTGCGCTGCAAGCGGTTCGGTATGTCGCCGCGCAGCATGCGGCGATGGGCCTGGTTCCAACGCAGAAGAGAATCGTTTTCGAGCGTTTCTTTGACGAAGCCGGCAGCATGCAGCTGGTCGTGCATTCGCCCCTCGGCACGCGGATCAACCGCGCGTGGGGCCTGGCGTTTCGAAAACGTTTTTGCCGCTCGTTCGACTTTGAACTGCAAGCCAGCGCTGACGACGACGGCATTGTCCTTTCGCTTGGACCGCAGCATAGTTTTCCGCTGGAAGACATGTTCAAGATGCTAACCTCCGACAACGGCCAGGCCCTCTTGGAACAAGCGCTGCTTGCGTTTCCGATGTTCCAGATCCGCTGGCGTTGGAATGCGACCCGGGCACTGGCAATCCTGCGATTCATGGGAGGCAAAAAGGTTCCGCCCCACATGATTCGCTTCCGCTCTGACGATCTGTTGGCGGCCGCGTTTCCTGATCAGGTCGGCTGTTTGGAGAACCATGCCGAAGACATCAAGTATCCTGACCATCCGCTGGTGCAGCAAACGCTGCATGACTGCTTGACCGAAGGGATGGATGTCGAGCGATGGAAAGACCTGCTGCGCGCTGTCGAAGCAGGCGAAGTGGAATTCATTGCCTGCCAGACACGTGAGCCATCGCCTTTTGCGCACGAACGTATCAACGCCAATCCTTATTCGTTCCTCGATCCGGCTGGCCTGGAAGATCGCCGTACGCGTGCCGTCTCGACACGCCGCACGCTGGCCCCCAGCGAAATGAAAGAACTGGGGCGGCTCTCTCCCGAAGCGATCGCCACCGTTCGCCGCGAAGCCTGGCCAACGGCCCGCGATCCAGACGAATTGCACGACGTGCTCAGTTCAATGATCGCCTTGCCGGCCTCGCAGGGAGAGCCGTGGCAAAGCCTGTTTGATCGGCTGGTAAAGGAAGGCCGCGCGACCCGTTATGTTCGCCCTGGTCAAGAACCTCTTTGGACCGCGACCGAAACCCTTCCCGTTCTGCAAGCAGCCCTGCCTGGCGGAACCGCTTCGCCGGAAGTTGAAGTTCCAGCCAACGTCGTCAAACAAATCGAATCACACGAGGCGTGGGTCGAACTGATTCGTAGCGCGGCGCCATGCCTTGGCCCCTTCTCCGCGGAAGAGCTGGCCCAATCCTGGGGCTTGAAAACATCAAGTGTTCTAGCGGCCTGTGAAGCGGTCGAAGCAGAGGGAGTAATCCTGCGTGGACATTACTCGACCGAAGGCTCCTCGAATGAAGCCGACCTGCAGTGGTGCGATCGGCGTCTGCTGGCTCGCATCCATCGACTGACGGTGCATGGCCTGCGACAGCAGATCCAACCGGTTGAGCGCGATGTCTTTCTCCGTTTCCTGGTACGGCATCAAAACCTGCAGCGGGAAACGAAGTCGTCAGGGGCTCGCGGCTTGAGTTCGATCATCGGACTATTGCAAGGCTTTGAAGCGTCGGCAGGCAGTTGGGAACGCAGCCTACTGGCGGCACGTCTGGATGACTACGACCCGACCTGGCTCGACGATCAGCTCGCCTCCGGGCAACTGATCTGGGGACGACTTCGTCCACCGCAAGGCGACGCCGAAGAAGGCCCCAGTATGGCCTCGCTCAGACGGAGCGTACCGATGGCGATCGTCCAGCGCGAAAACCTGGGCTGGCTCATTCCTGAGTATCGCCAATCGGCTGAGGCTTTGGCTCGCGGCAACGCGCAAGACGTGCTGGAGGCGCTCAAGTCGCGCGGGGCTTTGTTTCATCAAGACCTGCGCGTGCTGACGAAGCTGCTGCCAACCTATCTGGATGAAGGCCTGCGCGAGTTGGCCGCGTTGGGTTTGGTGACTTGCGATAGCTTCAGTGCCGTGCGAAAGATCGTCGATCAAGCCGGTGCGAAGAAAGCTCGCAGCCGAAAGTCGAGCGCCACTGCACGGGCTGGGCGATGGTCGCTTTTCCCTGGCATCGTCGAGGAAGTTTCGTCCGAACAATATCTGCATTGCTGGTGCCAGCAATTGATCGCGCGGTACGGGGTACTCTTCCGTGACCTGCTTCATCGCGAAACGGCAGCTCCGTCGTGGGCTCAGTTGGTTCCGATGTTGCGTCGCATGGAACGTCGAGGCGAGCTGCGTGGGGGCCGTTTCGTGAAAAATGCCGGAGGCGAACAATACGGCACCGAACAAGCCATCTACGCTCTGCGGAAACTGCGTGAGGCCCCGCAAGACGATCCCTGGGTGGCGGTCAGCGGGACCGATCCACTCAACTTGGCTGGAGTTATGTCGGACGATGCCAAGGTGCCAGCCCTTCATACCAATTCGCTCATTTGGCAAAACGGCTGCCTGGTTGCCTTCAAAAGGGGGGGCGAAATTCAGTTTCTGAGCGATTTCGATCCACTTGTTCAATCAGAAATGACCCGGGCCCTGCACGCAGGCCGCCGATTACCGCCTCAAACCATTCCCATCGGCATGCCTCGCCGTCGCTCTTCGGCCAGCTAAAGCCCTGCTTTGCCCCATTTGGCTGGATGGTTGCATCCTTCCTGGCGGCAAACCACAATTAAAGTTCCCTCTCCACCATTTTTCACCCCCCTGACAGACTTCTGGGAGTTCATCATGCAGCGACCGCTCGCTCAACTGATTCTGGCCGCCTTGCTGGCCGTAGCTTCTCCGCTGGCCTTGTTTGCCGCCGACGACCACTCGGGTACCTACACCACGCAAGAAGAAGCCCCGCCTTCCTACAAGTTGCAGGGTGAATACGTCGGCGAAGTGACCGTCGATGGAGAAAAGGTCAAACATGGCGTTCAAGTGATCGCCCTGGGACACGACAAGTTTGAAGCGGTTGTCTATCCCGGTGGACTCCCCGGCGATGGTTACTCCGGCGGTAACTACGACGACCTGCTGAAATTTGAAGGCACCTCGAAGGATGGCAAGGTCGAATTCAAAGGCGATCGCTTCATCGGAACGCTGACCCCGGAAAAGATCGAAGTTGTCTCCGACAGCGGTGACAAGATTGGCACCATGAAGAAGGTTGTCCGCAAGAGCCCAACCGAAGGTGCGAAAGCTCCTAAGAGTGCGATCGTGCTGTTCGACGGCACCAGCGCCGAAGCGTTTGATAATGGCAAGATCGTCCAAGGCGACCTGCTGCTGGCCGATTGCTCGTCGAAGCAGAAGTTTGGCGATCATAGCCTGCACCTTGAATTCCGCACTCCGTTCAAGCCCGATGCTCGTGGTCAAGGCCGCGGCAACAGTGGCATGTACGTCCAAAGCCGTTACGAAGTCCAGGTGCTCGACTCGTTCGGCCTGTCGGGTGCCGACAACGAATGCGGCGGGATCTACAAGGTCGCTCGTCCGAAAGTCAACATGTGCTATCCTCCGCTGACCTGGCAAACCTACGACGTCGACTTCACCGCTGCCAAGTACGACGAAAGTGGCAAGAAGACCCAGGACGCCAAGATCACCGTCAAGCAAAATGGCGTAGTGATTCATGAAGACCTGGATATTCCTCACAACACGCCAGGCCGTCACGGCGAAGGCCCTGAGAAGGATTCGCTGTACCTGCAAGGTCACGGTAACCCAGTCGTGTATCGCAACATTTGGGTCGTCGAGAAATAAGCCGACTTGAATGCAGTCTTTCGAGCCATAGGAACTATGTCGGTAAGGGGGGAGCTTCTCTCCCAAGAACTCCCTTGCCGACTTTTCCTGCTCGAGTCGGTCGACCATCGGCCATCATGATTCCCGTCTTCTCCCCTATCCGCGAGCCTGCCTTTCATGTTCCGTTCTAGCATCTGCCTGGCACTGGTTGCTTTTTTCTTCTCGTTCGCCGCGGCCCAGGATCCGATTCAGCCGATCCCCCGCCGACTTCCCCCGAAAAGCAGCTACCAGCTTCCCGAGAAAACGGAAAAGGAATTAAGGGCTCGCCTGGCAGACGTCAGCAAGTCGCTTGAGAAGGTCAAAGATAATCCCAACTTTGCCGATGCCGATTGCTTCCGCAAAGCAGTCGAGTTCGCGCTCGAGAACGGCGAGTTCTACGGCGAAGGAGACATCAAGAAAGCGAACGCTTGCTTGACGATGGCCAAGATCCGTGCGGAAGATCTGGCCAAAGGCAAAGCTCCCTGGAAAGATCAAAAAGGTGTGCTCGTTCGCGGCTACACCAGCAACATCGACGATAGCAGCCAGCCCTATGGCCTGGTGATTCCAGAAGACCTCGATCTCTCGAAGCCGCAGCCCCTGTACGTTTGGCTGCATGGCCGTGGTGACAAGTCAACCGACTTGCACTTCATTCATGAACGCTCGACCAAGACTGGCAACATTGCCCCGGACGACGCGATCGTGCTGCATCCCTTCGGGCGCCAATGCATCGGATTCAAATCGGCCGGCGAAATCGACGTGATGGATGCGATCGAAGCAGTCAAAAAACAATACAACATCGACGATCACCGAATCGTTTTGATGGGCTTCTCGATGGGGGGCGCGGGTTGCTGGCACGTCGGCGCTCACTATGCCGAAAACTTTGTCGCCATGAGCCCTGGGGCTGGCTTTGCTGAGACGGCCCGCTATCAGCATCTCAAGCCGGAAGACTTCCCGCCTGAGTATGAGCAGATTCTGTGGAAGGCATACGACGTCCCTAACTACACAACCAATCTGTTCAACCTTCCGGTGGTCGCCTACAGCGGCGAGGTCGACAAGCAGATCCAGGCGGCCCGAGTCATGGAAGGAGCCTTCGAGAAAGAAGGCCAGAAGCTGACTCACTTGATCGGCCCCAAGATGGGTCATAAATACGCTCCGGAAACGCTTGCTCAGATCTTGAAGATGATCAAGATGGCACGCGACGAAGGCCAGGCGGAATACCCGACCAACGTGATGATTCAAACGCCCACGCTACGTTATGGCAAGATGCATTGGATCCAATTGCTTCAGCTGGATCGACACTGGGAAGACAGCCGTGTCGGCGCAGTCTGGAAGTCGAATGACGAGCTTTTCATCGTCACCCGAAACGTCGCCAAGATGAAAGTTGACGTCGGCGACCACAAGAATTTTGCCGTCGATATCGATGGCGAAAAGTTCAACGTCGATCTGAAAGGCAATTCGACCAAGTCGATCTACCTGACCAAAGAAAAGAACTGGCAGCTCTCGCTGAAAGACACCCCGTCCGATCACCTGGTAAAGTCACCCGGCTTGCAGGGACCGATTGACGATGCCTTTCTGGCCCCGTTTTTAGTGGTGCTTCCCTCTGGCAAGTCCTCCAATCCGCAGGTCCAGCGATGGCTCGACTTTGAAATTGCTCACCTGGAGGATCGATGGCAGGCCCTCTTCCGCGGCAAGCTTCGAACCAAGCTCGATAAGGACGTCACACCCGAGGACCTGAAGAAATACAACATCGTCGTTTGGGGTACGCCGGAGACGAATTCAGTGCTGAAGAAGACGATCGGCAAGCTGCCGCTCAAGTGGGATGACAAGCAGATCGCCATCGGGAATCACAAGGTCGATGCGAAGAACCATCTTCCGCTGATGATCTATCCCAACCCGCTCAATCCGCAGAAATACCTGGTAATCAATAGCGGCCCGACCTTCCGCGAAGATCATGACCGCACCAACAGTCTGCAAAACCCGAAGCTGCCTGACTGGGCATTTATTGACATTCGCCAAGATCCCAACGGATCGAGCCCAGGCAAAGTGGTTGAAGCGGACTTCTTTGACGAGGTGTGGCAACCGTAAGAAAGGGTTGCCACCTTAGATTCGGCCAGGCTTCAATTCAAGAAGTCTTGCCCAACGTGTGTTTCTTGTTCCGGCTGCGAAATATCTTGCGGATCTTCGATTGCCGGATCGTCATCGACAAACGATGCACCGATTTCGTAGCAGCTTGCATTGAGACGACGGCATCGGGCAACGGTGCAAGAGAGCTGCTGGGCCGAAGTCCACAGCGTAACGCGTTCCCCGGGGTAAAGCTCGGTGTCGTGGAGAAATCGAATGCCGGTCGACGATATATCGACCGAATACCCGACCACGTATTGATGATTGCGAGGAATTGCCGGCAGCGAAGCGAACGATTCGATCAACAACTTCCCAGGGCAATAGACCCGCGCAGCCCGACGCATGTCGTTAGGCAGCGGAGGGAGTACGCCGCGGCGATTTTCCAGGTCGGCGAATTGATCCGGCAGTTGGATTCGGCAACGAAGTCGCTCCAAGAGCAACTTCATTTTTTGAGAATATACTGTCTCCAGCATTGGTACATCTCTCGATCCAACCCTTCCGACAGGTGCTGATCCATCATGACGATTGCTTCAGCCAATGGATAGCGTTTGCGGTAGGGTCGATTGCTGATAAGGGAATCGAAAACATTAACAACACTGCAAGCCCTTGCCCAAGGATGGATCTCGTCTCCCACGGCTCCCACGGGATATCCTTTGCCGTGAGTCCTTTCGTGATGCTGGTAAACGACCATTAGCTGGGCGAAGGAAATATCAATGCGGCGGGCCAGGCGATTGAAGCCGAGCGCCGGATGTTTCTGAGCGATTCGCTGTTCTCGACGAAGCAGGCGATCGCCTTTGGTTAGAATGCGATCACTGACCGACAGCTTTCCGATATCGTGCAACAAACCGGCAACGGCGACCGATTGCAGTTCGTTTTCGGGGACCAGCTGCATTTCGCGAGCCAGGCTGACCATCATGTACGAGACATTCAGCGAGTGCGTCGCGGTTTGAAAATCATGATGCAATAGCGAAATCAGGTCGCCTGCGTTCATCTCGTCTCGGCAAAGAAGCCGAACCGCCAGCAAAGCGATCTCAGACGCAGTATCCAAGATTTCGTCGGGGCTGTCGGACTGGAAAGCAGACGCCAGAACATCTTGGACGTAGGTATTCAGTTTGAAGAAGCGATCGCGAACGCTGTTTGACTCGTCTCGAACCAGTTCGTCCAGCTTGCGACGAACCAGCATCTGCATCTCTTTCGGATCGAGATCTTGAGCGTAAAGCCACTTCGTATTTGCTTGATGCAGCTTCGCTAAGTCGTCGGGCATAACGCGAACGTCGGCCGATCGGTAAAGTCGCAACCTTCCGGAATCGTTTTCGCGAAGATACAGATCTACCGCAGGCATCTCCTCGGGTTCGAGAAGTGCCACCGGAATCGGCGTATAGCCTTCGCACAGGGTTGCGATTGAAGAGGAACGTGTCATTTTTCGAAAGTTGTTTGGTGACCGCCGCGTGGAAGCAAAATGGGGAGATCTGTCCGTTGGATATTGCTTCTTAAGATTAGGTCATCCAGAAAACGATCTGACAGGGAAACTCGCCGCTTAGCCGCGCGGCCAGTGGCACAATCAGCGCAGCAGCCGATATTCGTTCAGCACGTAACGTTTGTAGCGGTTGCAAGGCCGAATGACTGGCCCTGCGGTTCACCGAAGCGTGGCGAAAAGAGGTTTGCGATACTGCACAGATACCGCAGCGTCACTACCCGCCCAGGGTCAATTGGGTGTGCAGAATGCTCTCGATAATTACACGGCAAATCATGAAGAGCGTGATCACGAGAATCGCCCATGTCAGCGACTGATTCATCCGGTCGACGCGTGTCATACCGAGCGCGTCGATCCAGGACGGGGGAGGCGTGCTCTTGATGAACGCCGGCATCGCCTTCCAGAGCGGCTTGATCGATTCCATCGCCGATAGGCCCCAGCCCGGCAAGCTCAGCCAACGAAATGGACGAGAGCTTTTGACCGTTTGTCCGTGCCCTGTTTGCGTTTCGAGAAAATGCCCTTCGACCCATTTTGTGATCGCATAGAGCCAACTCTTCGGTTCCTCGCCGATGGAACTATAGGGCCCCATGTATTCGCTCAGTTTAGGCGTCCGGCGAAAAATGGCGTTCTTCGCCTGAAGCTGATGGATGTCGCGAGTCAGCGCGATTCGCTGAAGCAGGCAGAAGATGATCACCAGAATGGTGAGGTAGAAGATGATTCCGTCGACACCACCCAATGCCAGATAGTAGTGCGTGGCCCGACTATCGAGATCGCTGACCATCGGTGCGTAGTATTCGTCGTACCGAAAATTCAGGAACTCTCGAATTTCAAAGTCGGTATGATCGATCTTGAAGAAGTTGGTGGAAATCTCCTCAAGACGCTCCGGAATGGGACGTTCGATTAGCTGCTGGGGCGGCTTGAAATAGCCGCCCAGCAAGTAAGGAATCAGCAGCAAGCTGAACATCAGGCAAACCAGCGCGAAGTTCTTCCACGTATATGTCTGCAACAAGCGGCTCCAGGGATCCTCCGCCTTGGCGTCGAATTCACCGCCGGTCACAAAGGTTTCGTCCAGCAGCATCCCTTTGATCGAGAGCAGGTTGCAGTTACCCAGATTGGCTTGCCGCAAGACCGCTTCGGTAAAGTCGGCCCCTTCGCAATCGGCACCATGGGCGGCAATACCCAGCAGATTCGCCCGCTGAAAATTGACTTTCTTCAGGCTGGCGTTTTGCAAGTTGGCATAGCTCAGGTCGGCCTCGGTAAACTGGGCCTGATCCAAGGTAGCTGATTCAAAAATCGCATCGGCCAGGTTCGCCCGGTGAAAATCAGCCGAGGTAGCATCCACGTTCGAGAAATTCGCCGAAACCAGCTTCGCCCGGGTAAACTTCGCCTCCACGCACTGGGCTTCTTTCAACTTGGCGTTGCTCAGAATGGCAGCGTCCAGGTCGGCCTGGGAAAGATTTGCCTCGCGCAGGTTGGCATGGTCCAGGTTGGCATCCTTCAGCTGAACCCCAGTCAGATCGGCGTTGGCAAAATCGGAAAACGACAGATTCGCCTCTTGCAGAACCGCACCTGCCAAGCGTGCCCCCCGAAAATCGCTTGCTGCGATCTTGGCATCGCGAAGCTGCGCACCTTCCAGATTGATTCCGCGGAAGTCGACGCTTCGGAGCGAAATCCCTTCCAGGTGAACCACCTTATCTTCAGGCTGGTCTCCGTCAATCGACTTGTCTCGCCAGTGGTTCCAGGCCAAAAATCGCTTTGAATCGGAGCTTGGTTTCCGCAAAGCGG
The DNA here is from genome assembly GCA_016124445.1 of bacterium. Classification (GTDB taxonomy): domain Bacteria; phylum Planctomycetota; class Planctomycetia; order Pirellulales; family Pirellulaceae; genus Bremerella. The sequence goes on along the minus strand of WGNR01000010.1, from coordinate 73,645 downwards.
TCTCTAAGTGAACCAGGTGAACCCAGTCGCCCGTAAAGTTCGGGTGCTTCCCCTTTAGCTCAGCAAGCGTCGCCGCCGTCAGTTTGGCCTCGTTGTAGGCCGTCTTGGACGCGGAAGCAGATTGAGCAACAATTGTGGAAGGTTGCGACTTACTCATCGGGTCGATCGAACATATGGGACGAAAACGCCCCTTTGTGTTAAGAATCGTGGAAACGACTAAGATACGATTCGCTTGCGAGATCCGATAGTCGCGATTTGTGAAGATAGTGTTACGACTTATTTGAACCCTTGCAATCCTCCCTAAACTGCCACCGTGCCACCAGTAATTAGCATTCAGAACGCCACGAAGCGATTCGGCCAAAAAATTCTTTTGGACGCAGCCAGCGCTTCGATTACTGACGATCACAAAGTCGGCCTGGTCGGCCGCAATGGAGCCGGCAAGTCCACGCTCTGCCGGGCCATTCTGGGGGACGAAGAACTGGAAAAGGGAGAAGTCGTTCTGCATCCCAAAACGCGTTTGGGATATCTGCGTCAGCACGACCCATTTCTGCCAGGCGAAACGGTTGTCGAGTTCCTCATGCGCGACAGCGAGCAGCCCGACTGGAAATGCGGTGAAGTCGCGGCTCGCTTCGAAATCAAAGGAGCAATGCTCGATGTTCTGGTCGGAAGCCTCTCAGGCGGATGGCAAACGCGCGTCAAGCTGACGGCCCTGCTGCTACACGATCCCAGCTTTTTGATCCTGGACGAACCGACCAACTTCCTCGACATCCGCACCCAGATGCTGCTGGAGCGATTCCTCAAGAGCTACAAAGGGGGCTACCTGATCGTCTCGCACGATCGAGGCTTCCTGAAGCAAACCTGTAACCAGACGCTGGAGCTCTCGCGCGGCAAGCTGACGCTCTTTCCTGGTTCGATCGAGCAGTACATCGAATACCGCGAAGAACGCAAGCAGCATGATCAGCGCGTCAACGCCGCCACCAAGGCGAAGCAGAAGCAACTGCAGACGTTCATCGATCGCAACCGGGCCGGCGCCAACACCGCCTCGCAAGCGAAGAATAAGCAGAAGCAACTCGATCGCCTGGAACTAATCGCGATCGAGGAGGACGAAGCCAACGCTTACATCCGCGTTCCCCAGGTCGACCCGCGCAAAGGAACCGCGGTTCGCTGCGAGGAGCTTTCGATTGGCTATCCCGATAAAATCATCGCCGACGGCATTACACTCGATATTGAACACCAGGCCCGGGCAGCGGTTGTGGGGGACAACGGTCAGGGTAAAACGACCTTTCTGAGAACGCTGGTCGGTTCGCTCGAAGCGAAAGGGGGCGAAGTGAAATGGGGGCATGGCACCGAAATTGGTGTGTACGCCCAGCATGTTTACTCGTCGCTTCCCGCCAACGATACAGTCGAAGACTATCTGCTGAGCGCGCGTGATTCGTCGATCAGCCATCAACAAGTGCTGGCCGTCGCGGGTAGCTTTCTTTTCCGCGGCGACGACGTGCAGAAGAAGGTTAAAGTGCTCAGCGGTGGTGAAAGGGCCCGGCTTTGCCTGGCTGGTCTGCTGTTGGGTAAATACAACATCCTGATTCTCGACGAACCGGGCAACCATCTTGATGTCGAAACGGTTGATTCGTTGTGCGAAGCGCTCGAAGACTACAATGGCACCGTGATCTTCACCAGCCACGATCGCTACTTCGTTCGCCGCATCGCCACCCAGATCATCGAGGTCGGCGGTGGTAAGGTCACGCATATTCCCAGTGACTACGAACATTACCTCTATCGCTTGAGCCAGGAAATCGACGACGAAGATGCCAAGACAGCTGCAGGGGGCGACTTAAGCGACAGCGATCTGGCACGCGAACAGCGGAAGAAACGTAACCAGGAAGCGCGGGCCGCGCGAAAGGAGCTCAATAAAGTCGAAAGCAAAATCGCCAAGCTCGATGACGAGCGGAAAGCGTTGAACGAAAGGCTGCTCACCCTTACCGATCCGGCGGAGGCTCAGAAGGTACGTACCAAATTCACCGAAGTCGCCGAGGAAATCGCTGAGCTCGAAGCAAAGTGGTTGGAGTACCAGGAACTGCTGGAAGATTTCGACGGCTAGTAGCCACACGTCAAGCTTTTCTCAAACCATGAAAAAAGGGAAGCACTCAAATTCGAGTCGCTTCCCTTTCTCGTTTTCAAATGGAAGTCCGAACAATTAAGCAGTCGGATCTTTGCCGTCGATCCAAGGACCTTCCAGGCTTTGGTAATCGGGGTTCTGGATCGTCGAACCGGTGTTGCCGGCGGTCCAACCAGGAACGTGCTGGGCGGAACCTCGCTGCTTGGAGACCTCTTCCCAGCGTTTCGACCACGAGCCATCCGCTTCCGAGATCGTCATCGACTTGTCGTCGAAACGATAGATCTTCCCTTGGCGGTAGCTCCGTGCACCAAGGTTCACCAGCACGATTGCGGCAGCGCCGAGATCAGGTGGGTTATTGCACGAATCAGGCGTGTTGGCATCGATGGCGGCCAACCAGTTTTCGAAGTGAGCCCGGGTCTGATCCTTCGGTGCTTCGCGATCGGTCTTGATCATCTGCTTTTCGTAGGGCAGATCCTTGGGACTGATATGCGTCACCTGGGGACGCTCCGGAACGAAGGCGAACTCCGAAGCACTGGGGTTCTCGAAGACGAACGAACCGTAGTGCCCGCGAATCAATTGCTTGATCGGCGTTTCCGAAGCACACATCGTGGCGGTCACCAAACCTTGGACACCGGAATCGAATTCCGCGACCACCGTGGCAACGTCAGGCACATCGCGGCCGTCGTATTCCATATACAATCCGCCGCTACCGGTGATGCGAGCCGGATAACGCAGGCCGGTTGCTTTCATCATCTGCGTGGTGCGATGCACAAACAGATCGGTAAACATACCGCTGCCAAATTCCCAGAAGCGTCGCCACTGCGCGAATATGGCGCGATCGAATGGTTGATCGTGTGCCAGGCCATCTTCGACGCCCAGGAATCGCTTCCAATCGATCGTCTTGGGAGTCATATCCTTCTTCAACTTGTAGTACCGCCACTGACCGATGTCAGAGTTACGGAAGTATTCGGTCTGGTACATCAGCACCTTTCCGAGCATCCCTTCATCGATCTTCTGCCGCGCGGCATCCCAAACGGGCAAGCTGGTACCTTGCACACCGACCTGCATCACTTTGCCGGTGTCTTTCCAGACTTTGACCAGCTCGACGGCGTCTTCCACTTTCTTGACCATCGGCTTTTCGCAGTAGACATGCATGTCCCCTTTCATTGCTTCCATGGCTTGAATGGCGTGCCAATGGTCCGGGGTACCAATGCTGACTGCGTCGAGGTTTTCTTTCTCGAACATCTCACGGAAGTCGATGTAACGCGCGACCTTGCCGCCATTTTCGCGTTCGATGTATTCGGCAGCGCGATTGCGGTTGTCGTCGTACACATCGCAGACGGCGACCAGTTCGATATTGGCTCCATCCTTGGCAATGGCCGAAAGGCTCTTCACGTGCGCGCCGAAACCACGACCACCCACGCCGACAAAACCGATACGCAGCTTGCTGTTCGCATCGGCGGCTCTGGCTTTCTGGGCCTGCATGGCAAGCGTGGTTACCGCGACACCGGCGGCAGATGTTTTCAGAAAATTACGACGAGAGTTATCAGGTGAACTCATGAACGAGATTCTCCAGCGTGGGAAGGAAGGGAAAATTTGAAAGGCGGGGAAACTGCCATAGTTCTATAAAAACAAGATGAAGGGGTCATGGCAACATTTGCTTGCCTATTTTTCGCATCTACTTTCCCTAATTTCGCATGTTTTGGCGTCAGCGATATCCGAACGATTTCGCAAATAAATCTGCTTCCTCGACGAATACCTGTTCAGCCTGGCTTTTTATGGCGTTGTTGCAGCGAATCGAGTTTTTGAAAACTTCATCAGGAAGCAAAGACTCTCCTTCGATGCGAGCCATAGAATCGCGCCGAAAGCGCGAACCGTATTGCAACTTCGTTTCAGGTTAAGAGGAGGTAGTTATGTCTCGTTTGATTGCGTTCGCTTTAGTTACCGTGCTCATGCTCGGAGCATTCAACCTGGTCGTGCAGGCCCAAGAAGCACAGCAAGAGCCCGCCGCAGAAGCTTCTGCCGAGACGACGACCGCGCCCACCACGGACAAGGTGGCCACGGACAATGCAGACGCAGAAAATGTTGCTGAGGAAGTTCCTCAGAAGCTGGATGACCTTGCCAGCCAAGTCGATCAGTCGAAAGCGGCTCAGGCCACAACCGCAGGTATTCTGACTCCGCTGTACCGCATGGCGGAAGCCCTTGAGTTTCCGGCATTCCACTGGATCGCGTTTGCCTTGATGTTTGCCGGCGTGGTGGGCTTTGCCCTGCAGTTGGTGATCGGCAAGCTGGTCGTCTTCGCTCACATGGGTTTCAGTTTGAAAGAGATCCTATCGGATGCACTGGGGCTGGTGATCAGTTTGCTGGGCCTGATGTTTACCACTCAGGCCGCCGCTCAGAACTCGACCTTTACGCAAAGCCCGTTCGCGGTGCTATCGGCGAGCGTTTTGGGCTTGGTCATTGGTTTGTTCCTTTACTCTTGGGGACAAAGCCAAGAAGTCGAAGCGGTTCGAGGGCGTCGAGCCGCCGCCGACGCAAAGTCCAAGCAAGCGAGCTAGCTTGCCAGGGAGATTCGTCCAGGGTGCCAGAGATAACCTCTCTGGCACCTTTCTTTTTGCCCCGAACAAACCATTGAAATCGAACGCTTTTTTGTTAACGTTCGCTCGGAAACTGGTAAGATGGACCATAAACGGGGTACCCTTGCCCCCTACTCGTTGAACTCATCAGGCAATCTTACTTTTTCGATCGAGGCGGCATCATGTCTCGCAATCTGCTTCGGTTATTCGCCCTACTCCTGCTTGGAAGCCTGGCGATCTCCAGACCGCTAGTAGCGGAAGAAGTTGAATCGGATTCCCACGTCAAGATGCTGGCGATGGCGGCGCGGATCGATGCGTTGATTCAGCAGCGGTTGGATACTGAAAATGTGCAAGCGGCACCGCTCGCATCGGACGGCGAGTTTATTCGTCGAGCCTATCTCGACCTGGTCGGCAACATTCCGACCGTGGCCCAAACACGTGCTTATCTGGAAGACAATGCTCCGGACAAACGGCAGCGGCTGATCGCTCAGCTACTCAAGTCGCCAGCACATCCGACGCATCTGGCTAACACCTGGCGGACCTTGATCCTGGAACCAACCGACGACCCGCTACAACTGCGAAACGAAGCCGGTATGCAGCGTTGGCTGCGCGGCAAGTTCGCCCAGAACCTTCGGTACGACCGCTTGGTCGAAGAATTCCTGACGGCAACTCAAGGCAACAACGGCCCCGGCTACTTCTACGCCGCGCAGCAGTTGAAGCCTGAGCTACTCGCCGGGGAAACATCGCGGATCTTCCTCGGTTTGCAATTGGAATGTGCCCAGTGTCACGATCACCCCTTCGATCGCTGGAAGCAGCACGACTTCTGGGGTCTGGCGGCCTTTTTCGCTCAACTGGAACGCCCTGGCGACGACAATGTTGGCCTGGCCCGGTTCGATATCGTCGATCGCAACCAGGGTGAAGTGACCTTGCCGGAAAGCGAAGAAATTGTGCCTCCGGCGTTCCCTGGCAGTACGGCCAACTATGCTTCGCTGGGTGGCACGCGGCGGCAACAACTGGCGATCTGGGTCGTGTCGCGCGATAACCCTTTCATGCCGCGCCGGGCGGTGAATTGGGCTTGGGCCCACATGATGGGCCGTGGAATCGTCCACCCGGCCGACGACATGTCGCCCCAGAATGCACCCAGCCATCCGGAACTGCTCGACGAACTGACCGAATACTTTATCCACAGCGGGTTTGATTTGCGCCTGTTGTTGGAAACAATCGCCATCACCGATACCTATGCCCGCAGTAGTCAGGCCGTTGCCGATTCCGAGGCGCCGGCAAAACTGTTTGCCCGGATGGCAGTCAAGTCGCTCACACCGGAACAGCTTTACGATGCGATGCTCAAAGTCGGTCTGCTGAAAGGGCCTGACGAAGCGCTGCAAAATGATGGCAACCGGAACCAATTCGTGGCCCGGATGCGAACTGCCGGCAAGGACCGCACCCAGTTCGATACCGGCATGCCTCAGGCGTTGGCGGTGATGAATGGTCCGCCCGTTTCGACCGCCACCTCTCCCGAAACGAGCGAACTGCTCAAGGCGCTGTCGGCTCCGTTCCTGTCGGACCAGCAGCGATTGAATGTCCTGTTTCTGGCAGCCTACAGCCGGGAACCGAACCAGGCCGAACTGGATCGTTACACCCAGTTTCTCAGTCAGGTCGAACCGCAGCAGCGGCCTCAGGCTTTGGGAGACATCTTGTGGGTCCTTTCCAACAGTGCCGAATTCATGTTGAACCATTAAGGGAAAGACGATGAACGCTTTCGATATCTCGCGACGTCGATTCCTGCAAACATCGGCCGGCTTGCTCGGTGCCGCCAGTTGTGCCTGGCTACCGCAACTAGCCGCGGCCGCCGGCAGCGATCCGCAGAGAAAACGCAGCTGCATCCTTTTGTGGATGGCAGGCGGACCGACGCAGACCGATACCTTCGACATGAAACCGGGGCATGCCAACGGGGGCGAATTCAAAGAGACCGAAACCAACGTCCCTGGTCTCCGCTTCAGCGAACATTTTGCCGGGCTCGCAAAGCAAGCCGATCAGTTGGCCATCTTGCGAGGCATGAGCACCAAGGAAGGAGACCACCTGCGGGGTACTTACCTGATGCATACCGGTCAGCGACCCGGAGGCCCGTTGAACTATCCTGCCATCGGCGCCTCGCTCTCCAAGGCGATGGCCAATGGAGAATCGACGTTACCAAACTACGTGGCGGTGAATCCGAGCACGCTATTGAACAGCTCAGCCCTCGGACCAGGCTTCTTGGGGCCACGCTATGCCGCCGCGACGGTCGGTGCTCGGGGGAATGCCGCGGCGAACGATCCTAATGCGATGGCTGATTTGGGTGTCGATTTCCTTTCGCTTCCCCCAGGGCTCGACCAGAAACGCCACGAAGCTCGGCTGGCCTTATGGAAAGAACAGCAGAGCCAGTTTCTCGCCAGCCATCCGGCCCAGGCAGTCGAAGCGCAAGCGACCATCTTCCAATCGGCCGTGAAGATGATGCATCCTGAAGCGGCCTCGGCGTTCGATCTATCGAAAGAGTCAACGGAGATCCGCGAGTCGTACGGCAAAGGGACCTTCGGCCAAGGCTGCTTGATCGCTCGGCGATTGGTCGAACGCGGGGTACCGTTCGTCGAAGTGACGCTCGGTGGAAATCAGATTGGCTGGGATACGCACACCGGCAACTTCCCGACGGTCGAACGGCTTTCCAAGGAACTCGATCAAGGCTGGAGCACTCTCATGCGAGAACTAGCCGAACGGGATCTGCTGGAAACGACCACCATTTGCTGGATGGGCGAGTTCGGCCGCACGCCGACTATCAACGGCACCGCCGGACGCGATCACTTTCCCGATGCGTGGACCTGCGTCTTGGCAGGGGGCGGCATCGCAGGCGGCCAGGCACATGGTCAAACCAACGAGTCCGGCATGGAAGTCACCGACGGCAAAACGGAGGTTCAAGACCTTCTAGCCACTCTTTGCAAAGCGGTTGGGGTCGATCCGAAGACCGAACACTATTCGCCGCAAGCTCGCCCGATCAAGATCTCCGAAGGAACCCCGATTCAGCAGATACTGGGTTGATATGCGTACGCTATTGATTCTTTCGATCTCGCTGGTTTGTCTGACCGGATGCCTGAAACAGGGATCCCCTCCGCCTGTGGTCAAACCCGCAGCGTCAACGGTGACACAAGAGGATCCAGCGCCGACGCCGACCGTACGCGAGGTATCGATCGAATCTGCAGCCGTGCCAGAAGCAGGGATTCCGTTTGATTTAGAACCAACCGTCGAGCCGCAAAAGCTGTTGCTGTTTACCTCCGAAGGCCCCTATCGCGTCGACGTTCGGCTCTGGATCGACGATCAACCGTATGATCAAGCATTGGAATCGCTAGTCGATTACGTGATCGACCTGGCTGACACCAACAAGGACGGGACGGCTACCTGGGACGAGTTGGCCGATCAGCCAGAGATCCGCGCCGGTCAGTTCGGGAATCTTTCGTTCGAAGATCCCCGCCAGCGCAAGCAGAACATCGATCGCTACGATACCAACCGCAACGGCTGGGTCGATCGATCGGAAGTTCCGCGGCTGGTCAGTCGGAGCGGAGCCAGGACCGAAGCGTTCTCGGTTCGCCGCACCTCCTACGCGGCCGATCGTAGTCGATCCGATTCACCGCTACGCCAACTGCTTGATAAGAATGGCAATGGGACAATCGAGCCAGATGAAATCATCGGTGCCAATGCGCTGATTCGTCAGCGTGACTTGGACGACGACGAGATCGTCTCGCCAATGGAACTTCTCGCCGCCAGTGGGCGCTCGGACGACGACATGACGCGTTCCGGCGATCGGCGTCGCTTCTTCGGTGGCCAGGCAATGTTCACCTTGGATGACCGTACCCCTTGGAACGAACTTCTGTATGCGATGCAGGAAATCTACGAGCATGGCGCCAACCTCGATCTTTCCCGGTTCCCGGCCGAGAACCTGCTGCACGCGATCGATAGCGACGGCAACGGAGCTTTGAACCTGGAAGAACTCAAGGCGATACCTGATCTACCGCCTCACTATGAGTTGACGATTCACTTCGGCAAACGAGGAGAAGCGTCGCGGATCAAGCTGGCGAGCGTCGACAAACCAGCCTCAGAAGTATTGGCCGATGACAACGAAGTTGCCCTGGAGCTTGGCAAAGACTGGTTGGTGTTTCGCGCTCGGGATAATGTCGAAAACCAGTATTCCTCGCAACAGGCCGAAAACCTATTGCGAATTTACGACAACAACCAAGACGGCTACCTGAAAAAGGACGAACTGCCTGAGCAAGGGACACCTATCAATTTTGAACTGGCCGATAAGGATGGCAACGAGAAGCTCTATCCGGAAGAGATCGAGGCGACCCTTTCGCAGCAGAATTGGTTTCGTCGCTGCCATATCCGCTTGCAGGGGATCGAAGGAGACGACCCGTTGTTCCGGGCACTCGATCCCAACCACGACCAGAAGCTTTCGGCCCGCGAATTAGGGCAATTGGACAAAATGCTACAAGCGATCGATTCCAACCGGTCGAGTTCCGTCGAGTTTGATGAGATCCCTTCGCTGATCGTTTTCGAGTTCTTCCGCGGCGATCAGGACAACCCAGGCCCCGTGCCGGTCATGCCAATGGAAGCCGCGATGGTCCAAACGAACGGCAACGCTCCTGCCTGGTTCACTGGAATGGATTACAACGGCGACGGCGATATTAGCCCTCGTGAGTTTCTCGGAACGTCCGATCAGTTCCAGCAACTCGATCTCGACAAAGATGGCTTTCTGACCATCGATGAAGCCACTTCCTCGGAAGTGGATCAGTAGCCCGCCTAAAGGCCCCCTGCCTGGTATTCACCCGCAAAGAAAAGAGTGGTCCCGTAGTTGAACGAAATATTAACGTTGTGTAAATAAGACCATCCAAAAGATGTAGGGGCTATCTTTCGCTTCCCAGATTCCAGAAGATAACGGGTTAGCCAAAACGACCGAAAATCCCCAGGTAATCGCCTGTTTCTCTTCCGTTTTGGCCCAGCAAGGGCGACTTTTCGCAGTGTTAGCGCATGGTTAATGCGAATTTCGCCCGCATGCGGAATCTTGGAACGACCGCACCCCAGAAAAACAATCGATTGATCATGCTTCTTGAAGGGTTAAATCCTATGTCGCGCCACCCGTCGCTGCTGCTTTCTCTGGTTCTGGCGTGCTGCTGCCCGGGCGTACTGATGGCTCAATTACAAGTCGACCCAGACCTTCCGACTTACGAGCGAGTCTCTGGCGTCTCGGGCACGATCAAGAGCATTGGGTCGGACACGATGAACAACATGATGACCCTGTGGGCGGAAGGCTTTCAAGAGATCTACCCCAACGTACAGATCGAGATCGAAGGCAAAGGCTCCTCGACCGCCCCACCGGCGTTGATTCAGGGAACGGCCACGTTCGGCCCAATGAGCCGCCCGATGAAGGCCAACGAGATCGACGACTTCGAGAAGCGTTACGGTTACAAGCCAACCACACTGAGCACCAGCATCGACATGCTGGCTGTTTACGTCAACAAGGACAATCCGATCAAAGGTTTGTCGTTGCCCCAGATCGATGCGATCTTCTCAACCAACCGCAAAGGTGGCTTGAAGGAGGACATCACGACGTGGGGCCAACTTAGGCAGGGTGGTGCCTTCGCTCAATCTCCGATCAGTTTGTACGGTCGTAACTCGGCCTCCGGCACCTACGCCTTTTTCAAAGAGAACGCCCTATTCGGCGGCGACTACAAGCCAACGGTGAAAGAGCAGCCTGGCAGTTCGTCGGTCGTGCAAGGGGTCGCTACCGACCAGTTTGGGATCGGCTACAGTGGGATTGGCTATCGCACCTCAGACGTTCGCGCGTTGCCATTGGCCGTTGAAGGAGACGATTTCGTCGAACCGACCGCCGAGAATGCGGATGACTATCCCCTTTCCCGTTTTCTGTATATCAACGTGAACTACCGCCCAGGCAGCGAATTGGATCCACTGCGTCGAGAGTTCCTGAAGTACATCTACAGCCAACAGGGACAAAAGGCGGTGGTCAAAGATGGTTATCTTCCGATTCCAGCTTCGATCGCCAAGCAGCAGTTAGAACAGGTAGGCATTCAAGCGAAGTAGTTTCTCACCAGCACCGACGATCGGAATCGGCCGCCTACCCTCAGCTGAAAAGTGGGAGGCCTTTGCCTTATCCGGCACCAGTCTCCTACCGCCACCCGCGATGGCAACAAGGTTTTTCGCTTTTTCATGAACGTCCCCCAGTCTAGATTCACCGGACGCAAGCGCAAGCTCAAAACTCACTGGAGCGTGCGCTTGTCAGACGTGCTTTCCGAGGGGGTCATCACCGTTGGCGGCATCGGAACGATCATTGCCGTTTGCCTGGTGGCATTGGTTCTGGTGATGGAAGTGGTACCACTCTTCCGCAGTGCTGTAGTCAACGAGGTCAGCGTTCGGCCGTCGCCGCTGGAATCGGGCGAAGTCATTCATTTCGAGTTGAACGAATACCAAACGATGGGCTGGCTGCTGACCCGCGGCGGCACGCTTAAAATCGTTCGCCTCACTCCACCTGACGCGCCGGTCAAGGACGACAGCCAACCGATCACCTCCTCTTTTGAAGTCGTACACGAGGTCGCACTGGTCGAGAACGTTCAGATCACGGCCGTTTCGACGCTTACCGGCGAAACAAGTATTTTGCTGGGCCTGGCCGACGGAACGATTCGCTCCGGCGACATTCAATTCAAGACGGACTTTGTCGATCCAGTTGAAATCAAGGATTGGCTGCACGATCAATCCGGCAAGCCTTCCTCGCCATCACTCCGCGAACCGGGCGACTCAGTCGTTTATAAAGAAGGGGTCGTCCAGTTGACCTCGCAGGGGCAATACCGCCTGCAGCAGATCGAAGCGACCCTGGGCGATTCGATCCAAGTCAGCGATTCGGAAATCCGCCTGGTAGATCATATCCCTGTAGGGGGCAACCGAGGATTAAGCAGCAAATCGCTGACCTTCACTGCCCTGACTGCCGATCAAAAACTGCTGCTGGGGATCGTCACTGAGAAGAAGAGCCTGCTGACCGGCAAGGTCAAACTGCAATCGGAAACGTTTGATCTACCCCGGGTCGGAAATCACAGTGACGCCCCTTCGTTTCTGCTGATAAATGGACTGGGAAACAACGTCTACGCGGCTGATCGTTCCGGCATGCTGGTTCGCTACGACATTCGCGACAAGAAGAACATTCAAATCGCCGAACGTGTTGATCTGTTGCCTGATTCCGAATCGACGCTGACCGCTTGCCAATGGATCCTGGGCCGCGAAACGCTGTTTGTCGGCGATAGCGATGGCCAGTTTTCCGGGTGGTTCCAGATTCGCCTGGAAGATCGTCGGGACAACCGCTTCGCCAATCGAATCTCGGCCGATGGGTTCGCCCTGGTGAAAGCCCATACCTTTCCGCAAGGTCCCGCCGCCGTTTCCGCTTTTGGTGTTTCGGCACGCAGCCGGATGTTTCTGGTAGGTTTCGCCAACGGACTTTGCTCGCTGTATCACATGACCACCGAGAAGCACGTGGCCGACATGGTGGTTTCGGACGAGGCCGAAATCTCGCTGGCACGCATCGCGCCGCGCGACGATGGGCTGTTGATCGAATCAGGCGGCAAGTTTTCGCACTACGCTCTCTCGCCTGGATTTCCTGATATCACGTTGGCCTCGCTGTTCCTGCCGGTCTGGTACGAAGGCTACCCCCAACCGCTGAACATGTGGCAAAGTTCGTCGTCGAAGATTGAAGACGAACTGAAGTACTCGTTGTTCCCTTTGATCTCCGGGACGTTCAAAGCAACGTTCTATTCGATGATGTTCGGCGCGCCGCTGGCATTACTGGCCGCCGTTTATACCAGCGAATTCAGCACGCGGCGAACTCGCCTGCTCGTCAAGCCAACTGTCGAAATGATGGCCAGCCTGCCGAGCGTGGTGCTGGGGTTTGTCGCCGCACTGGTCTTTGCGCCGATCGTCGAGAAGATTATTCCGGCTTGCCTCGGCTCGTTTTTCATCGTCCCTTTCACGATCCTTTTCGGCGGATTCATCTGGCAATTGATGCCTCGGGCATTCACGCTTCGTTTGCAGTCTTACCGACTTTTGTTCCTCATACCGCTTCTACTTTTGGGGATCTATGGCGCCTACCAGGTTGGCCCTGCAATCGAAAACTGGCTCTTTCTAGGCGACATCAAATTCTGGCTGGCCCATCCTGAAAAAGGTTCTGGCGTGGGCGGTTGGCTCTTGATTTTACTTCCCTTCAGCGCGCTAGTGATGTTTTTACTCGACGTCTACGGCATCAACGAGTATTGGCGAACCCAGGTTGCTCGCTCGTCACGGTTCCGGTTCACCTCGCTGGCAATCATCAAGTTCCTGGTATTAACGGTCGGTACCGTGGTGCTGGCAATCGTACTCGGAGCGATGCTCGACATGGCAGGCTGGGATCCGCGGGGAACCTATATCGGCGACTACGACCAACGCAATTCGCTGATCGTTGGATTCGTCATGGGCTTTGCCGTTATCCCTATCATTTACACGATCGCTGACGACGCCCTTTCGACCGTTCCGTCCCATCTCCGTTCGGCATCGCTTGGCTGTGGTGCGACGGCCTGGCAAACGACCGTTCGTGTCGTGATTCCCACCGCCATGAGCGGTCTCTTCTCCGCCTTGATGATCGGCCTGGGCCGCGTCGCCGGAGAAACGATGATCGTGCTAATGGCAGGCGGAAACACGCCAATCGAAGATTGGAGCCTGTTCAATGGGTTCCGTACGCTGAGCACTAACATCGCAATCGAACTGCCTGAGGCGGTTCAAGGAAGTTCGCATTATCGCGTGCTGTTTCTTTCAGCATTGGTTTTGTTTGTACTGACGTTCCTCATCAATACGGTTGCCGAGGTCGTACGTCTTTACTTCCGGAGGCGCGCGTACCAGCTATGAGCGACGCCAATAACACGCCGGAAAGCAACGTCCAGAAATATCGCCGGACGACGCGTCCAGGGCTTTCGGTCCTGGCCCAAGGAGAGCCAATGATCTGGCTCTCGGGCGGCGCGTTGGCCCTGGCCCTGCTGATGATCTTTGGTCTTCTGCTGATGATCTTGTACCAAGGGATGTCCAGCTTTTGGCCCGGCCGATTGCACGAAATCACCTTGAAAGATGGGACCGTTTTGCTGGGCGAGATGGTCAACGAAGAAGACTACGTCGTCGAATCAGTCGACGCGTCTGGTGAGCCGAAGCAGGAAGCTGCCCATCGCTGGCAGTACCGGACCGATAACTTCGAGTTTCAAGGGTCGCAGAACGGCACCTATCAATGGATCACCGAGGCAGAGCTATCCGATAAAGAGCCCACCCTGCCTCCTTGGGCACTGCTGGTCGAACGTACCAAGCTTGGCCGCTTCATCGGCTTTCCGGAACGTTTCGTGATTACGCAACCGCGGCCGATATCTTCCGATGAAGAGGATCTGTCCGATATCGAGGCCTTCTATCAAAACAACCAATCTCGACTATCGGCCCCTGAAAACGCGGATGCCGAGGCCCTCGACAAATGGAACCAACAGCGTGACTCGCTCAACGGCGAGATCGACGAGATCAAATCCAAACTTTCCGCGATGCAAATCGACAACACGCAAGGATTCATCACGCAAGTCCAGCACGGTCAGCGCAATATGGAAGGCGTCTTGGACGGCAGCGAGAAGATTCCACTCAAAGACGTCGGGATGCAGCAGAATGTGATCGCCGTAAGCGAGGTGTTTGAAGGGCCGGAGGCAGCCTACCACGCCTATCAGCAGTATCACGAGGCGGCGCGCGAGCGCGAGCATTCGATCGACCGCATTGCCGAATACGATGTCGGCGAAAGCAGCCGCCAGCAGGAAACTGCCCGACTCAAACTTCGCGATCAGGAACTTGAGCACGACGTATTCGTCGAAGGCTTGGCCAACGAACTTTATAACTTGCGAATCGAGTCGAAGTCGATCCAGGACGAGATGAAAAAAGATGCTCGGATCGTCCAACGGGCATCCCAAATCCTGGGAAAAGATTCGGCGATGGCCAAGTTCGGGCCAGAGTTGGTAACCGAGGTCAACGCCGCTCGAATCGAAAGAAATAACGAGATCGACGCGCGGACCCGCGAAATCGACGAACTTCTCGGTGATGTCCCTGCGTCGGCCCGCACGGCTGTGATCGAATACGTCGATGTTCGCTTTGATGTCGACAACCAGATCGCCGGCCTGCAAGAGCGAATCAACGAGATCCAGCGGCGGAACGATCGTTACAGCCTGCATGCCAAGACTGCCCAGGGAACCTCAGCCAAGCTGAGCCTGGGAGATATCGTCCGAGCCTTTCCCGCCAACCAGCTCGATCGCTGGGGACAACTGAAAATCTACTTCGCTCGCTGGGGCGAATTTCTGCTGGCCGATCCACGGGAAGCAAATTCCGAAGGGGGCGTTTTTCCCGCGATCTGGGGAACCGTCGCGATGACGATGATCATGTCGTTGATCGTGGTCCCGTTCGGTGTTCTGGCGGCACTGTACTTGCGAGAATATGCCAAGAGCGGCCCGATTGTCAGTATCATTCGCATCAGTATCAACAACCTGGCAGGCGTGCCGAGCATTGTTTTTGGCGTCTTTGGCTATGGCTTCTTGATTCTGGTCGTCGGTGCCTATATCGACGGCGGACCGGCCAATGCCAACTTGCCGACGATGCCGAAGTTCTGGTGGTGGCTCACAGCGGCAGGTCTATCGCTGACGGCGTTCCTGGCGTTTCTCACCACATCCTATTCGCTCGGCAGTCGCAAAGTACTTACCCGGATTCGTACACCCCACCTGGGCATCATCAGCCTGGTACTCTGGATCCTTTCCACGGTGGCATTTATTGCCCTGATTGCATTCACGCCCAGCTTTCATGGCTTTTATCAAGCCGGACTTCCCAATCCCACGTTCGGCAAAGGAGGCCTGTTGTGGGCCAGTTTAACGCTAGCGCTGCTCACGTTACCGGTCGTGATCGTCGCCACCGAAGAAGCCTTGGCGGCAGTTCCCAATTCGCTGCGCGAAGGCTCCTACGGCTGCGGAGCGAGCAAGTGGCAAACCATTCGCCGCATCGTTTTGCCGCACGCATTGCCAGGCATCATGACCGGGATGATTTTGGCGATGGCCCGCGGTGCCGGTGAAGTCGCCCCATTGATGCTAGTTGGCGTTTTAAAACTCGCTCCGGAACTGCCAGTCGACCTTTCTGCCCCGTTTGTGCACTTGGACCGCAGCTTCATGCACTTGGGATTTCACATATTCGACCTGGGATTTCAAAGCCCCAACAGCGAAGCAGCCAAGCCGATGGTTTTTACGACCACGCTGTTGCTGATTACCGTCATCGCTACGCTGAACGTATTTGCGATCTGGTTAAGAGCCCGATTGCGGAAACGTTTTCAGTCGGGTCAATTCTGATGCCACCGGTCAGATTGCCCGTATATCGTCCTGTTCAACGCCCGAAGATCGATTGATTCTATGAGCCAAATACAACCAGGAACTTCCGATGTCAGCCGGCTGGAATTGATCGCCCAGGGACAAGACTTCCCGGCGGTGATCCACGACGCCCTCCATCAGGAAGAGAAAGTCCTGGAGATCAAAAACTTCAACCTTTGGTACGGCGACAAGCAGGCGTTGTTCAACATCAGCATGCCGATTCCTCGGGGCCAGGTCACGGCGTTGGTTGGTCCGTCGGGATGCGGCAAGTCGACCTTACTGCGGTGCGTCAACCGGATGAACGACCTGATCGATACGGTTCGGATCCAGGGCGATATCTATTTGAACGACAGTTCGATTTGCGATCCCGGTGTTGATGTGATCGAACTGCGGAAGCGCATGGGCATGGTTTTTCAAAAACCTAATCCATTCCCCATGAGCATCTTCGAGAATGTCGTCTATCCTTTGCGAATCGATGGCGAACGCAACCGGAGCGTTCTGGAAGGCGTGTGCGAACATAGCCTGAAAGGAGCCGCCATCTGGAGCGAAGTCAAAGATCGATTGAACGAAAGCGGACTGAGTCTCTCTGGCGGCCAGCAGCAACGGTTGTGCATTGCCAGGGCCATCGCCAGCGAGCCGGAAGTTTTGCTGCTGGACGAACCATGCTCGGCTCTCGATCCGATTGCAACCGGAAAGATCGAGGACTTGATCCGGGAACTGCGCGGAGACTATTCGATTCTGATTGTCACGCACAACATGCAGCAGGCTTCACGAATCAGCGATTACACGGCGTTCATGTACTTGGGACGCCTTGTCGAATATGGCCCCACGGTCGACATCTTCACCAAACCCAAGTTGTCCGAGACTAACGCCTACGTCACTGGCCGATTCGGCTAGGCCAACCATTCACCCCAACCACGAAAGGACGCGGCTCATGATGCCCCAAATGCGAACCCAGGCCCAATGGCTCACGCTATGGATCGTCGTGTGCTCTTGCTGGCTACCGGCAGCATGTGCCGACGAGCCGGAGGTTCGATCGAGCGCGCATCAAAAGTTCGCCGAGGACTTCTGGTCCTATCTGAAAGATAAGTACACCACCTGGAAGCAGCCAGGCAGCTATCCTGCCGGGACTCCGCTCCCGGAAGCAGGCGAGGAAGGAACGATCTATCTCAACAACACGGCTACCGAAAGCGATGGCGAGCTTCCCTACGGCTCGATCATCGTCGTTCAGCACCAACGCGACGGCCAGCCTTCTGGCATAAGTGCCCTGTTTCATTCCCACCCAGGCGTCAACTCGAAGAAGGATGACTGGTACGAAGTGTTTTACCTGGCCGACGGTACGCCCGTAAAAACCTCAGGCGATCGAGAGAAGTACGATCGCTCGGGTTTCGTTACCCGGCTGATCGACGGACGCTTGTGGGTGTTGCCGTTGGATAGTCCGGACGTTCCGGCGCTGCTGTCGGGCGAAGGCCCTGAAAAACACGTTACCCTGCCAGGTGCCGGCCCGGATCGTAAAACACTCAAATCCGATAGTCGCCAGACGGCGTTGGCGTACCTGTTCACCGAGCTGGGCTTTGTTACCTTTTGGGAAGATGGCCGAGCATGGGTCTTCGTCAAAGGAAGCACGGCCGCCAAAGAATTCGCCGAGCATGGATTCCCTGAAAAACATGTTACCCGCATCGGAGCCGGACCGATGCGAACCACGATCAAGGCCCCCGATGCCGAAACGATCGACCAGTTCCTCAGTCATACCAGCAAATAGTCGTCCCTTCGATTGCCGTTCCTTAAAGATCACGCATCATCCTTATGTCACGTCACTGGATCAACCAAATCAAATCGATTCGCATGCAACTTCTCTCCATGGGCTCGCACGCCGAGACCCAGGTCCAGCAGGCAATCGAAGCTCTCGAAAAACTCAACCTTGATCGAGCCTTGCAGGTGATCAAGAACGATGACGAACTGGACGAGATGGACGTGTCACTCGAAGAGGAATGCTTGCGTTCGATCGCTTTGTACCAGCCGGTGGCGTCCGACCTGCGTTTGATTGCTTCGTCGATGTCGGTCGGGCACGAACTGGAACGCATCGGCGACCTGGCGGCCAGTATCGCCCAAAGCGTAGCCAGGCTCCGCAACATTCTGGTATCGCAGCAGCAGTTCGTTTTGCCTGATTGCCTCAAACAGTCCTGCCACCTGGCGATGGAAATGCTGCGGGAAAGCCTGGATGCATTTATCGCCCAAGATACGAATGTTTGCCGAGAGTTGATCGCCCAGGATCAAAAGCTCGATCAATTGCACAGCGAGATCTTCCAGTGGCTCAAAGAGGGCATTCAACGGTCGCCGTCCCAGATCGACTGGATGATAGAAGTTACCAACGTTTCGAAGAACATCGAACGTATTGCCGATCACGTTACCAACATCGCCGAAATCGTCATCTACTGGGTAGAAGGCGAAATCGTGCGGCATCAACAGGGAGTCGATCATCCGGAGGAAAGTCCTTCGTGATCGACCAGACGCCATTGTTTTCCTAGTACGAGCGCAAGATGACCTGTGGCTCAGCGTAGTATCCTGATCATTGAGAAGTCAGGCGGACCGCTTAACACGGTTGCCCACAACCTGCAGCAGACCGGCTGCCAGGTTTATCTGGCGTCGGGCATGCGCGACGGTCTGCAACAGGCAATGGAGCATGTCCCCGATGTCATCGTGCTGTCGCGGGCTGCTGACGAGACCGAGACCTTGGACCTATGCCGCTCGCTGATGCGAAACCTGGGAGAAGAATCCGCGCCGGCCATCTTGATTGCCCCCACTAGCCATCCCAGCGAGATCGAAGACCCTGCTCACGATTCGCGGTTGGCCGAGTCACTGGCCCTCGATCTGATGGCCCAAGCGGTTAAGACGCTAACCTATCGGGCTCGTCACACGATCGATAATCAGGCCATTCTGGAATGCCATGGCATCCGCCTCGACCCTCGCTTTGCCGTGGTCGAAATGGACGGCAATCGACTCGATCTGACGCCCACCGAGTTCCGTCTGCTGCAAGCACTGCTAGCACGGCCTGGGCACGTGCTAACGCGAGCTCAGCTCGAAGAAGCCGCCGGGCTGCCGGCGAAAGAAAAAGAACCCGAAAAAGACCCAGAAAATCCTAACAGGACCAGGCGTATCGACGTGCACGTCAAATCGATCCGCGGGAAGCTCGACGGCAAAGGCGTCTTGATCGAAACCGTTCGAGGGGTAGGCTACCGTTTCCGAGAGGCAGCCTGGAACATAAATGCTCTTAACTGAACGACTTATGACCATTTCCGCTCAGGTTGGATTGATGGCATACCCCGCTAGTGTTTATTTGCCTGAAACTGCCCGGTGGCTACTTGAACGTGAACGACCCATTAAGGTATCGTTAATCGCACGTGGTGAAGCTTGTCTCGGTTCTTAGCGCAGAGACAATCGTTTCTGCCAAGGATGTCGTGCTAGCAAGTTCGGTCGGCAAGAATGCCTGCCCGGAAGGATTCCTCCCAATCCAAGGAAAGCACGGCGGATTAGCGTGCTCAATCAGGCGTCAATGAGGACCCTGCGACATGGAACGGATTTCCTTCCCATGATGATCGACTATCGGATTGCCGATAGAAGATGGAAGGAAGAATGAAATCATGGTCGGTTTGAAAGTGAATAGCAGTTTGAGCGGTAAAAATCTCTGGGAACGACGCGAACAACTTCGCAACCAGGAAAACATTCTCTTTGTCGGTCCCGAACAGTTTTGTGCTTTGGCGGTCTCCTGCCGTAAGATCACGCGAGCTGACGAGTCCGCTGCTGGACTGAAGGGTTTGTTCTGCGAAGAAGACGGCGTGACCTACTTTGTCGAAGAAGAACTCCTCGATCGATATCGCGAAGGGGCCAGCTACCCCGATTCATCGTTGGCATTGATTTAGCTGGCAATACTTCATTGCCCCGCCAACGGCTTTAATCGCACATCTGAGACCGGATTCTGATCTCAACGAGTACCTTCCGTTCGAAATCAGTATGCCACGCCATCGCCGCGTGGCATTTTCGTCCTAGCCAGTCCCACTCCGCCTACCGACAACCCTTAAGGATTGTCGGCTTCGGCATCGGTTTCGTCGAAGTGGGCTTCCGGTGCATGCGATCCGCGTGGAACGCGTACGCTTTCAACCAGTTCCTGGACATCTTCTGGCGGGGCTGGCGTCAGCCGGCTGATGATCAGCGCCACGGCGAAGTTCAGCACCAGACCAACCGTTCCAACCGCCTCTGGCCGCAAGCCGTCTGGCAACCACTGGCTGCCCTGGAACCATGGCTCCATCAGCGGCTCGGCCATCCCAAGAACCTTGGTCGAGCGACATGCGATGATGTAGAACGCTGTGAAGCCGATGCCGACGATCATTCCGGCCACGGCACCTTCGCGGTTCATTCGCTTGTCGAAGATACCCAGGAAGATGATTGGGAAGAAGCTGGCCGCTGCCAGTCCGAAAGCGAACGCGACCACTTCGCCAATGAAGCCTGGCGGGTTGATACCAAAGTAGCCAGCCACCAGAATCGCCCCGATGATCATGATCCGGGCAATCATCAACCGCCGCGGTTCCGAGGCGTTTGGCTCGACAAAGTGAACGTACAAGTCGTGGGCCATCGAGCTGGAGATCACCAGCAACAAGCCGGCCGCCGTACTCAAAGCGGCCGCCAAGCCACCGGTTGCCACGATGGCAATCACCCAGGGAGAAAGCTGAGCGATCTCCGGAGCGGCCAGCACGAGGATGTCTTTATCAATCGTCACATCGGCAAACTTTCCGTCGACGTTCTGCAGCGACAGAATGCCGTCCTCGTTTTGATCGTGAATCTTGATCAAGTCGGTCTTCTGCCAGGTCGTAACCCAGGGAATGAGCTCTTCTTCCCCTGCTTCATTAACGCGATAGACCGGGTAGTACGTCTTGCCGCTTCCCTCCTCTTCGACGGCCTTACCGATACGGGCTCCGTCCAAGGTGGTCAGAATCTGGTAACGGGCGAACATGGCCAGCACCGGAGCCGACGTATATAGCAAGCAGATGAAAAGCAAGGCCCAGAACGCGCTGTACCGAGCGGCACGAACGTTGGCGACGGTATAGAACCGCACGATCACGTGCGGCAAGCCGGCGGTGCCTGCCATGAGCGCGAACATAATCATGAACACGCTCCACTTGTCGTAATTGGTAAACGGCTTGGTGTACGAAGGAAATCCGAAGTCTTGCTGAATCAGGTTCACCTTCTCGCTGATATCGCTGGTCGCAAACCCGACCTGGGGAATCCACGTGTCGGTCAGCATTCCGGAGATAGCGATCGTCGGAATCAAAAATGCCGCAATCAGCACGAAGAACTGCACGACCTGGGTCCAGGTAATGCCCTTCATGCCGCCCAGCACGGCGAACACGCCGACGATGAACATCCCCAGCACGACGCCCTGCCAGGCTTCGACTTCCAGAAACCTCGCAAAAACGATCCCAACGCCGCGCATCTGACCGGCGACGTACGTAATGGAAATGAACACAGCACAAATGGCCGCCACAACCCGAGCCGTCTCGCTGTAATAGCGTTTGGCCACGAAGTCAGGCACCGTGTATTGTCCGAACTTCCGCAGATAGGGCGCCAGCAGCATCGCCAGCAGCACATAACCGCCGGTCCAACCCAGCAGAAAGACCGATCCATCCGAGCCCAATCCGCTGATCAAGCCGGTCATGCCCAGAAACGAGGCTGCACTCATCCAGTCGGCCGCGGTGGCCGCACCGTTTGCGACGGCTGGCACCCCTTTGCCGGCGACGTAAAACTCGCCTGATTCCGTAACACGGCTTCGCCAGCCGATGTACAGATAGATCATGAAGGTGACCGTGACGAAAGCAAACGTCCACGTGCGAGCCGGCGTAAGCGCAACACCAAACAGTGGCAATAGCTCCAAAATATCCATCGCCTACTCCTTCACGTCATGTTTGCGGTCGAGATAGTCCATCACGAGCGCGTAGACCAGGATCAGCACCAGGAATACATACATCGAGCCTTGCTGGGCAAACCAGAAACCGAGGGGCAAGTTGCCAATCTTGAATTGATTGAGCCACTCGATGAAAAAGATTGAACAGCCAAAGGCGACCAAAGCCCAGATCGCGAGCAAGACGCCGATCACCATCAGGTTTTGCTGCCAATAGGCAACCTTCGGCTCAGGGCGCGAGGGTGGCGGGGAGGAAGACATGTGGGGTATTTTCCGAAAGCAATTTTTCACAAGAAAAGAAAAAGTTGCCGCTAGGAAACTCAATTACCCTGCGTCTGTCAACTAGACGCGCGTCTTAGAAGCCTGAAAAGGGGGTGAAGAGCTGCAAATCGTGAACGATCCGGGGAAAGCGTATGCTTTGGTGTCCTTTCCCGATACTATCCGAGTGCAGCTAATTCCGCTCCAAGGTTACTTGGCCAATCATGGCCCAGGTCGCAATAAAGGCGACACCTAACCAAGCGTGTAGTAATTCGACAGGCATGTGCTACGGTCCCAACTAAGTGGTTTCGCGGTTGCCCATCCATGAGTCACTTCACCCATCCGTGGCTAGAAGAAGTTATCGGACGGGTTGCTATCGTTTTTTCTCGATTTCGATCAGGCATGGAATTAATGGATTAAACCATACCGATAACCCGATCCAGGCCGACCGCAAGCGCGCACCGCTTTACCCCACCGGAGACACCTGGTGACGCTCATGCCGATTGTGCGGTCTGGCAGGCCCTCTTTTCGGGGCGGTGCACTGTCTGGCTCAGCCCACCGCAGGGATTAGAATCTCGCCGCGACCCATCTGTGCCAGATCGCCGTGAAAGAGATCATAAGAAGAATCTCTTATTAATCGGGCCGCTTCCGGCACTTCCAGCTGCTCGAATTCTTTGGCCAGCATCGGCATCATTGCAGGACGGAAGCAACACGTATGGGTAAACCCTGCCAACAAACTCCCCGGCTTGCTTTGCCCCAGCACGATCGTCCCGCGCCGCATCGAAAGGCCTACCGAGTGGCCCGCCGTCCCGCCGACGATGATCGTTCCGGCTAACATTTCGTAGCCGAGAAAATCGCCACAATCGTTCACCACGGCAATCGTACCGCGACGCATCCGATGACCGACCTCGTTACCGGCGGAGCCCAGAACGAAGATGCTTCCGCCCGCCATGCCCCGGTTCTCTCCGGGAAGCGGACAACCGACCCGATCGCCGACGTTGCCCAGCACTTTGATGAAACCCCGTTTCATCCCTTCGGCCAGGTTATTGCCGACATGCCCATGAATAAACAGCGACCCGCCGCACATCTCTTGCCCGGCATGGTTTCCGACCGGGCCTTGAACGAACAAGGACGACGCTTCCAGCCCTGCTCCAATGTTGTCGGCTTTGGAGAGATCGCCGATCAGCCGCAGCGTATCTGGCCGCCGATCGCAGTTTTCAATGACGAACAGTTCCCCCAGTTCGACCTGGTGATTTCCCTGCCAGACGGTAACCCGGGCCGCTTCGTCGATTGACATCGGCAGCAAGCGTGAAGGGAGGACTCCTCGAAGATCGAGTCCGACCGTGATATCGTGACGTAGTCTGAGCTTCATCGATTTCCAAACCGGCGGCGAGTTGCAAACAAGACCTTTAATATAACCCGCGAGGAGTTCGCCCACATGACCACCCTGCCCCGTTCCGAGCGATCGGCGTTGATTGTTTGCGGAGGACAAAGCCGCCGGATGGGGCAATCGAAACCGCATCTTCCCTTCGGCGACGAAACGATGCTGGAGCGCGTCGTGCGGATTGTCTCGCCGACCGTCGACGAGGTCGTTCTGCTGACCGGCAAAGTGATCAACATCCCGGACATTCCCTACGCGGTTACTGAGCTGCCTGATCGAGTGGCCGGCCAAGGCCCTGCGGCTGCGATTTATGAAGGCTTGAAATATGTTACCAGTTGGTCGACCGCCTCGATTGTTTTGGGGTGTGATCTGCCGTTGGTAACGGAAGCTCAAATCGAGCTTCTGTTTGATCGCTTACCAAACCACGAAGCGGTCATTCCACGGTTTGAAGGTTTTCCTCAGCCGCTAGCGGCGGCGTATACCAACCAGGCCATGGATAAAATGGAAGAAGTCCTCGAGAGTGGTAACCAACGGCTGCTCGATTGCATCCAACCGCTGGATACCTGCTGGGTCGAGCCGGAAGAACTGGCCAAGGTCGACCCGAATCAGGGGCTTTTGCTGAACATTAACACGCCTGAGGCCTATCGGCGGGCGCTCCAGCTTGCCGGACTGCCGCATCCCTGGGACGATTAAGAAAGCCCCCGGACTGATAGCAACACCCAACATCAAAGGAACGGATCAAGATGGTTGACCAATCGCAGTGGGATTTGACGAAGGAGCGAATCGCTTCGACCGATAAAATGTTTCGCAATTTCATCGATGGTGTCGAAACCGATCTGTGGTTTCGCATGCCGGAAGAAGGAGTCACGCACATCGCCTGGCAGGTTGGTCACATCACGATCGCCAACTATGGCCTGGGGCTGATGCGAATTCGGGGCAAAAAGGCGGAAGACGCCGGTTTGATTCCGGAAAGCTACTCAGCCAACTTCGGCCGAGGAAGCCAGCCCTCGAAAGACCAATCGATCTATCCATCGCCCGAGCGCCTGGTCGAAATCTACAAACGAGTCAACGATCAGGTTCTAGCGGAAATGGAAACCTACACGCTCGACCAGCTCGCCGAAGCAAGCCTACCAGAGCATCCGATGTTCAAGACGAAATTCGACGCGCTCGTCTTCCTACCCTACCACGCGATGATGCACCTGGGACAGATCGGTTTGCTGCGACGATTGGCGGGTAAAGACCCGATGATTTAATTGAGTTGGCTTGGGGCCTCCCTTTTCAGAATGCCGATAGGGAGGCCTGTCTTCGGTTCAGTATTCTTTTGTGGCGTCTCGAAATTGGGCTCGGAGTTCTGCAAGATCTTTGTCACTGATCAAATCCTTATTGCAACCTGAATCTGTGAGAACCCATTGCCAGAGGGCATAGTCGGGGTGACCAGGAGAACATTCCATTGCACCAGACCAACGCGTGCCGTTAGCCTCCCAACCTGAGATAGTCATCTCAAGTTTTCCGTCTTCACGGTAGGCATGCATTCTGAGCCAGTAATATGTGACATCTCTAGGTTCTTCATAACAACTCCGCCACCAAGCAGGTGGAACTTCAATTTCCTGAACTATAGAGAGATGAAGCGGCTCGCCACTGCAAGTCACATTGAAACGGGTACCATCCTCGTTGAAGTTGACTTTCATCTTCGTTTCGCAAGCGGGACAAAACGTATTCGTGATCGCTTCCAGAGGAGCGTGGGCATAAACCATCGCGATGATCTGGTCGGCCTCGTTATCATACACCCCGTAGAAGGTTTCCATTTTCATACGATAGACTCACTTTGAAATCGGCTGATCGCTTGATTGGTTCATGTACTTTATCTCGAAGCCCCGGAAGAGCCACGGTAGCTCTCGGAGTCGATCTTTGTCGAGTTGCTCTGGCGTTATGACGGTTAACACAATTCGATCCATGTGATACCAGCCCAATTCAACACGCGCGACCTCCGCGCCAAGCGATTTCAAATGCTCCAAGAGCAGTCTGCAATACGGCTCTGCTTCTTTCGCGAAGCGATGGCTTTGCGACGGATGGCAGCTATTGAGGATTGCTCGCTGCTCCTTCGGCAAAAGCATAGCCACATGCTTCGCGTACAGGTGACGCCGTAGTGCTCCGTATTGATCGATGTAGTGATCGCGAAGGACAGGGTCGGGCTCTTTGATGAACCCCATCGGGATGTTTTCGCCCACCATCCAATCTTCGATGGAATCATATTTCAAGTAGGCCGTTCCGATATCGGCATGGGCCGGCGACTTGGATTGGCGTCTCCCAAGCATGTTTGCGACCACGGTGAATACGTTTGCAATCACGTTTCCGTCTCTTGCTCGAGTAGTGGCGATTTGTGGACTGCCTGCATCCGCCTTTACATTATCGATCCACAACAAATGCGGCAACGAATCGGTTCCTGAACGGGCAATTGATGGCCGTTTGAATGCAACGCTTTTTTCTCTTTGTCTCAATAAAACGCAACTAGATACACTTCTCCTCCAACCCGACGTGAAACACCACCCATGTCGGTCGATTTCCCGGAAAATCGAGCTCAACCATTTGAATTCCTC
The DNA here is from genome assembly GCA_016124445.1 of bacterium. Lineage (GTDB taxonomy): Bacteria > Planctomycetota > Planctomycetia > Pirellulales > Pirellulaceae > Bremerella. The sequence continues at coordinate 47,290 of WGNR01000010.1, read as the reverse complement.
GATCTAAATCCGTATGATAGCGGTCCTATTCGGGGGGTACCGTAAGCCTCGTTCGTTCCAGTTTCTTTGACCGTTTGCGCGACATTCTCAATCGGCCCTTGGCGGCGTTTGCCTCCCTTCGCCGTAGTGGTTGGGAAGAGTCCTGAGCAAGGGATCCCTCTTCGTGATTGAAGTCGTCGACCTAGTCAAACAGTTCGGCAACAATGCTGCATTACAGGGGATCTCATTTACGATTCGCCCTGGCGAAGCGACTGGATGCCTCGGCCCCAATGGCGCCGGCAAGTCGACCACCATGAAGATCCTGGCCGGCCTGGTGCGTCCCACTTCGGGCGAAGTCCGCATCTGCGGCCATGACCTTCTGACGGACCCTCTCGAAGTCAAACGCCGCATCGGCTATGTGCCAGAGACAGCGGCGATGTACACCGGCTTGACCGCTCACGAATATCTTTCGCTGATCGCCGAGTTGTACCATCTCGATCGAACCTACGCGGCGGACAAGATTCGCTTCCTACTGGAAGGCTTTCAACTAACCGAAGCCGCCGATCGCCAGATCGATGCCCTTTCCAAAGGGATGCGGCAGAAGGTCTTGATCAGTAGCGCCCTGCTGCATGATCCGGAAGTCTTGATCTTCGACGAACCGCTCAACGGACTCGACGTAAATGCCGCGCTGACGTTTCGCCGCATCGTCGAGGGGTTGGTCGAGCAAGGCAAGACGGTCCTGTATTGCTCGCACATTCTCGACGTGGTCGAACGCCTGTGCAGCCGCGTGATCGTGCTGCATGAAGGGCAGATCGTGGCGGACGATCAAACCGAAACACTACTGTCGACCTCGCCGAAGGGATCGCTTGAAGCAGTCTTCCAGGATTTGACACGGATCACGCCTGAGATCGAATGGGGTGCGGCGCTCGCGGCGGGCCACCCCAACGCCGGATCCTCGGATTCTTCAGCGTCTGATTCTTCAGCGATCGAGGCGCGGTCATGAGAGGTGCGTGGCTGGCAGCCTTCTTGCGGGCCCAAGGTATCGACCCACGGCAAATGTTTGCTCTCGTCAGGGCGTTCTTGCTATCCGACCTGCGCGGTCTGCACTACACCAAAGCGACCGGAACGCAGCCCAATCACGTGATCAGCCCATTGTTCTTTGTCGTGGGCCAATGCCTCACTCTTTCGGCGATTGCCAGCCTGGTGCTGTTCATGCGAGTGGAAGTGTTCTTCTTCTCGTTTGTCAACTTGAGCCTTGGCGTGGTAGTGATCGCGACGACGGTACTGGTCGAATTCCAGGAAGTCGTGCTGAACCCTAAAGACTTGGAGATCCTCGGCCCGCGCCCCATCAATCCGCGAACCTACGCCGCGGCGAGATTCGCGAATCTATTGCTTTATGTCGGCATCATGTTTCTGGCTCTCACCATTCAGCCGGCGATTGTCGGGGCTGGCTTGCGGGACTCTGGCATTTACTTCGCACCTGCCTACGTGCTGGCCGCGTTCACCGGCAGCGCGGTGGCGGTTTGCCTGGTGATTCTATCGCTGGCGGCGCTGGGCAACTCCGAAACGCTCGAAGGCTGGAAGACGATCCTGGCCTGGACTCAGATTGTTCTGATCCTGGTGGCCGGGTACGGCGCGCAAATGGTATTCCGCGACAAGCTTTCACGTTTTGAAATCTGGGGAGCCTTTCCACCCGACTGGGCCGCCTACGTACCGACGGCCTGGCTCGCTCGGTTCGTCGAACAAGCTTCCGTAGCACCAACCTATCACACGCTGACAATCGCCGGACTAATGCTGTTGTTCACGGCCGTATGTCTAGCGGTTACGGTTGCCTGCGTCGCTCACTTGTACAAATCGATGCAGCCGCTAACGGTTCATGTACGCCATCGTCCGATGAAATCGGGCCGGCTGGGCGGGTTGGCCTACGGTCCTGGCAGCCGGCTGACGTTCGGACCAGAGCAGCGTGTTGGTTTCTGGCTTTGCGGTCGGCTGTTGTGGCGCGATGGCAGTTTGCGGATGCGCAGCCTGTTGCCGTTCAGCATGCCGCTCGCAGCCGTTGGACTGGGCATCTTCACCAGTCAATTTGCTAATCCAATGCATGAACATGATCCCGCGCTGGTGACGCTGCCGATTCTGGCGGTTTATCTGATCGGACTGAGCGTTCCGCATTTGATCTACAATCTGACCTTCAACGACGATCACGAAGCAGCCTGGATCTTGCGAAGCACACCGATGCAGCAGCCCGTCGGCTTGGGACTGGGAGTCTGCAAGGCAGTGATGTTCTGGCTCATCACCCCGACGTGCGTAGCGTTTGCTGCGGTATCCAGTTGGTATTGGAACGATCCACTGGCAGGCATTTTGCACGCGAGCCTGGCGTGGCTTCTGGCCTGGGTCATGGCCTTGGCGGCGCTTTGGCTGGCGATTCCCGATTTGCCCTTCTCGCGTCCGCCCGATCGTGGTGGTTCGACGGGACCGGTATTGGCTTCGCTCTTGCTTTCCTGTTTTGCGTTTCAGTGGGGTGGTCTGCATTACTTTTTTGCTGCGAGCATTTGGTTTTGGATCGCCAGCGTCGCGGTGGCTTTGCTGCTGATGATTCCGCTAAGCAAAAAAGCGGATGCCCGGTTCCGGAAGCTGGCCGGAGGCACGCTATGAAGATAGACAAGCCGACGCTCCGCTCCGCCAAATACCAAGGGCTTTTGATCATCGGCGTTCTGTTTGGGGCGGCATGCCTAGCCGTGACCGCCTTGTTTTTGCGCGAGATCTTTTTCGAGAAGTACGTTCGCGAAACATTTCAGCCAGTCGCCGAGCACGTCGCCGCCCGGGCCAAGTCGCTGGCCACCAGCCGCCTGGCAGCCGAAACGAATCCCGTCACCAACAGCGAGATTGATGCCCTGTACGACGCATGGATTCAAACCGACGAACTCGACAGCTCAGGCATGCTGGCCAACCACCTTTTTGAAATCAATAGCGAACACATGCTGGCTCGCTGTTGTCGAACCTTGGTCATCGGCAACCAGCAGCAACGACTTCAAGCGCTTAAGTTGCTGGAGTTCGCCCCGGCAACCGAACACGCTGACCAGGTTCGCCAGTTGGCGGAATATGCCCGCGAAAAGTCGAAACGCCGGGCAGAAGATAACTTAGTAACCGCGGCAGACGGGCTGTTGGCTCGTTTGCCCCAGGGAAAGACTCCCTGAGGTCTTCTTTCGAACGCTTTATGAATACGAACTGACTCTCGATTTCAACGAAAGGCACAACACGATGAGTGACGACGATGACGGCGGCCTGATGGGCTGGGTGATTTTCTTCCTGATTTTCGGGGTAGGAAACTTCATTTTGTACATGACCACCGGGATATTCATTATTCCAATTCCAAGACGCTAACGACGTGACCGCTACGCAGTCGCCCACGGCAACGACAGCTCGGAATTCGCCTGCTCCAAAGTATTGGATCTGGCCAATCGAGATTCCACGAAAGATTGCCAAACGAACGCTGCGGATGGCCAGAACGCTGGGAGATCGACTCGCACCATGGTACCTTTGGTACCCCGCCGCGATAATCGTTTCGACGCTTCCCATGTTTCTGAGTTATCTGCTTGGGGTTCCCGGCGGACAATTCGTTTCGTCCCTTTTGTTAACGCCACTGCTGGTTGCAGCCGTGGCGAAAGATTCGCTGCTGCGCGGTATGGGCGCGATGGCATTGAGCTTCCTGGCCCACTGCGTGCTGATGATCAGCCTCACCAGTTACGATCCGCAAGGCATCGCCGAGATTTATCCGCCCGGCGAAGCCTATTGGAACCAGACCTACCAATGGGTCGTCTCGGGCGATAGTCCTGAATACCGCCTCAGTTATTGGCTGGGGGCACACGCCCAATTAGTTGGAGCATCGACTTTTTTTTCGTTCACCTCGATGGGATTCATCACCTTATGGCAGGGCTTCAAGGAAGTCGATCTGATGAACTGCTATGTGGGGAACATGCTGAATCAATCGAAGAACCCGGCCATTACTTTGCTGGTTGGCTGGCACATTTGGTCGATCACCCGTGGCTTGGGTTACCTGTTTTTAACTTACGAAGTGACCAGTTATTCCTTGGAGCGTTTCACGAAGGTCTCTTTGAGTATCCGAGCAAGACGCATCCGCCGCTGGCAATTCGGACTTGGCTTTCTGATTCTCGACGGCATCCTGAAATACAACCTGCTGGAAGTCGTTCGACAGGCACTTGATAACAACCTCACCTCGTAACAAACCCTCCAGGAGGAGTTTCCATAATGGTTAAAGGTCCCGGATATACGGTCGCCGACTTAATCTTCTACGCAGGCTTGATCGCTGGCCTGGTAGTCACCTTCATGGTTCTCAAGACGGTGTTCGATGGCATCCCTCACCTGGTCAACCTGATTATCTCCGGAACCGTCGGCCTGGGTGTCGGCTGGATTTTCAGTTCGCTGTACGAACGTTCGAGTTCGACCGACAAATTCGACTAGGCCTTTTCTTCAAAACAACAATCTGATCGGCTCGACAGGCAAGACGCACGCATTCGATCTTAAAAGGACCCAGGCCATTTGGTCAGGGTCCTTTTTTGTGCTTGCAAACCACCTGTTTCGTGGGGAACGGCAACCCGAATGGCACGGAAGATCTCCGTCATTACAGGCCATGTATGCTGGAGAATTTGCTATTGGATTCAGCCCATTTGCATTTTGTCATCCCCGCGTTTTTCGTTTGCGCCAAATGCCCGAAAGTTGGTTGAGCCTCCGAAGTTAGCGGTCCTAGAATGAGTTCACGAATGTCATTTTTGTCTAATTCTTTGTTCCGTTTTTTAGGTTACTTTCCATGAATTTGCGGAAAAATCACGCTGGTTTTACGCTTGTCGAACTCTTGGTGGTGATCGCCATCATCGGTGTCCTGATCGCTTTGCTGTTACCGGCCGTTCAACAAGCGCGCGAAGCGGCCCGCCGGATGAGTTGCTCGAACAACCTGAAGCAACTCGGCCTGGCAATGCATAACTTCCACGATACCTACAACGCCTTCCCCGTTGGTGTGACCGACGACGACATGAACAACTGGGGCTGGGGCGTTTACCTTTTGCCTTACATCGAACAGGACAACCTGTACTCAAACATGACCACTCGCATGTCCTCCAGTTCGCCTCCGGCTTATCTGGTTTACAAGTCGGGAACCCATATCAATGTCGATACCTACGACAGCACCACCAGTTCGACCAATCCGACTGCCGTCGTGAATGCCAATACCGGTAGTGCCATCTCAGGCCAGGGAGGCGCGACTGTCGTGCTTTCCGCGTTCATTTGCCCTAGCGATGTTCTGCCTGAAAAAGAAGATCAGGGATTCGCCAAAAGCAACTACCTCGGCTGCATGGGCTCGAACTATGGCGGGTCGGCGCCTAACATGCCCAATGCATTCTCTTGGAACACCGCGGTTGAAGGTGGCCAGTCGCCGGGCTCGTTGGGCAGAAACTATTGGGGCAGTTCGATGAACGGTGTGTTTTGTGCCGACGGAAACAACACCGAATCCTGGATGCGGCGATTCGCCGATATTACGGATGGCACGAGCAACACTATCGCGATCGGCGAAGTGACTGTTTCTCAGCACGTGACTACGTCCAACGTTTCCGACACGCGTTTTCCGATCTGGGCAGGTGCCAACGGCTTCTGCTGTGCGATGCGGCGGCTCGGTGGCGTGCTGCGAATGGCAAACAGCCAGTTCTATATCAATCGCCGTGTGGGTGACGCCTCGGATCAAAGCTTCGGCAGTCAGCATCCAGGTGGAGCACAATTCGTGTTTTGCGATGGTTCCGTTTCGTTTTTGAGCGAGAACATGAACACGAACATCTACAGCTACCTCGCTGGCCGAAACGACGGAAACGTTGCCTCCTTCTAGGCCTCGTTCTCTATCGGCGAATCAATCGTCATCGGTAATCAAAGCTGGCAACCCAACTTGTTGTGTTGCCAGCTGGCGCATCAGGATGCGTTCAACGAACAGGAAGCCGTTTCATTTCATTGATTCCTTAATCTTTCCAATTGGATGTTTGTCAAGTGTATCGCCATATTCAGATAGTTCTGGTCTTGCTGATCGCGGCCGTATTGTCCGGCTGTAACTCGCAAGGTGAATTCTCCACGTCGCCGGTTCACGGCACGGTGACCTACGATGGGAAACCCGTTTTTGAGGGCACGATCGATTTCATTCCGATCGCCGGCAACGACACGGAAATGATGGGCAAACCGGCCGCGGCAACGATTACCGAAGATGGTACGTACCAGGCGGGAACTTATGCCAGCAGCGATGGTGTCGTGCCCGGTCGAAAGCAGATTCGCTACAGTGCTCCGCTGCCTGCGGATACGCGAGAGAATGCCGGCTCGAAACCAAGTCCCTTCTTGGGCCTTGAAATCGAACCAAGCGAAGTCGAGATCGTACCTGGCAAAAACGAAATCAACTTCGAGCTGAAGAAGCCCGCCAAGTCGCGGTAACCCTGGTTCATCCCCCAGGTCGAGACTTCAATCTTCCATTGACCAACCACAAAAGCTCGCGATTCTCGGGAATGCTTGAAGTCGCGAGCTTTTCTAATTGCCAGCAGCGGCTAGGCATCTTCAGCGATGGGCATAGCCGCAACGGCCCGCCGTTCTTCTCGAATGAAACCAATCGCACTGATCAACAGGGCCACAAAACCAATCGCCGAAACAAGCAGCGAAAAATCGATAAAGAAGCTTAGACGACTGCGGTCGGCATGCCCCATGTCTCGATAAATCTGCATCGCCGCTGATCCGGTATAACCAAACGAATCGATCAGGTAGATCGCGAACACCGAGGTGCCGGTGGCGCGAGTCAGGGCAAAGACACGATCGAAAAGCACCGTGTACGGAACGTAGGCCAGGTACGCTCCCAGTCCCACCAAAATCATCCAGGTAAGTCCGTTCATCCATCCAAATTGAAATGCGAACGTCGAGCCACCCAGCACGACGGTGCCTGTTAACATGATGGCAAACGTCGCGAAGAGCGCGTGTCGATTCTGCCGAAACAAACTTAGTCCACCGAGCGTTAACGTAATCACGATCGCGCCGACCGATTCGATCGTGGTAAAAATGCCAGGAACCTTAGCCAGGTTGAGTTCTTTGAGCATTTCGACGGCGAAGTTGTCGCGAAAGTCCCGTAGCGCCGTCAGGAAAACATAAATGACCGTCAACAGAATCATCCCGAAGGAAAAATGAGCCAGGAATGCCCATTGCTCTTTCGCATTCATGGCGGTTCGTTCCGATCGCTCTTGGACGTCGTCGACATCTGGAGGCGGAACCATATCCAACAACCATGCCGACAAGAGAAACGGCAACAGGAACACGATGCCCACGCAAAACGGCATCCAGAATGGATCGACCGTCCAGTAGTCCAGCAGCCATTGCCCCACATCCTTGACCAGGCCAGTAGCAAAGATATAGGAACAACTGAGCGTCGCAACCAGGAACTCTGTTGCCCGGCGGCCTTCCAGGTAGCGCATGGCCAATCCCCAGACCATTCCCAGCGGCAATCCATTGAAAAAGATGGCCACCACTTTCCATTGTGGAGGAACTACCGCAAAAGCCAGAAGAGCGACTTCTGAAAAGACAATCAATAAGACCGTAGCGATCCATAACCGAGATCGCTCGATCTGCGAACAAAACTTGACGCCGACATACTTCGAGACCACGTAGCCAATCAATTGGCTGATAACAATCGCCGTCTTGAGCTCGATGCCGGTATCGCCAAACGTGTAGCCGGCATAGGTCGCTACGGCCAACGGCTTACGAAACGCATACATGCAGAAATAAACCGAGAACGACATCACCGAAGCGAACAGAACGCTCCAAATCGGGGCGGCGTTGGCAAGTCGTTCTCGGAGGAAATGTTGCTTGAACAATGTGTTCACGAATTCTTGCGGGCGCGGCGATATTCTGAGGGAGACATCTTGACCTCCCGCCGAAACGACCGGGCCATGACTTCGGTCGAATCGAATCCGGCGCGCGAAGCGATATCGGAAATGGAAAGCGAAGAACGACTCAAGAGGCGTTTTGCTTCGCGAATTCTCTCGATCGTTATCTGTCGACTCGGTGTCGTATCGAGATAACGATCAAAGAGTTGCTCCAGCAGTCGACGCGAGACACCTGCTTTTTCAGCAAGATCGGCTACCTGGATCGGTCGATGGAAATTGTCCCGCAGGAATTGCAGTGCTCGCACCAGTCGATCATCAGGCAGCACGGTCCAGTCGGTCGATTGTTCGGTGATGACACTGGTGGGTGAAATAGTTTCCAGTTGATCGCGATCACATTCGCCGCGCATGATGCGGTCGAGCAGTTTCGCTGCCCGATAACCAACACCTTCGGCGGCATTGTCTAACATCGAAAGTTTCGGGCGTGTGATCCCGCTGGCAAGCTCGTCGTACTCGCCGGCAAGGACCGCAATGGTTTCCGGCACGGCCAGTTCAGCGTATTTCGCTGCGTCGATCAATTGCCTCGATGTCTGACAATCGATCGCCAGCATGGCACACGGAGTGGGAAGCGACTTCAGCCAATCGCTCAGCGTTTGCAATTGATCGAGCCATCGCTTTCCGCGATCGATTCCGGTCGAAGGAAAGTTATGGCATTCGTATCCGGCATTCTCCAGGAAGTCTGCGTAGGCGCGGCCAAACAAATCGTCGTAATTGGGCCGCCAAGGGGAACCGCAGTAGGCGAAGTTGGTGTACTTCCTCTCCAAAAAGTATTTCGCCGCCAATCGACCGCTCTCTTCTTCGTCGAGCGTGCAGCGAGCGAGCTTCCCCTTGCCGTACTCGTACCAAGACACATTAACACACGGCAAGCCCGACTGCAGAACCTCGTTGGCAATCTCGGCGGAGTTTACCCGGGCGATGATCCCGTCGGCGCCCCAACCGCTAGGTATGTGCAGCCGCTCGAACTTCCCCCGAGGCTCGAGGAATACGTTCCACGGTTCGCCCATGTCGTCCAGAAAACGACCGATCCCTCGGACCATCCCTGATCCCCATCCGGTCGAAGTTTCGATGAGTACGACGACGTTATTCATTCAGGTGGTACGAACAAGGTAGAGGCGATTTGAACCGCTTAATTACCGTTTAAACGATGCGCAATTCATCACAAGAGAAAGATTTTACGGTAATCATTTATTCTGGTTGGCGTGAAGATGTCTCGACAGGACCGCCTTAATTTAACGGCATTTTAACCTGATTTAGGCTCCTTTTTATCATGCGCAAATCGTCTTCTAAGATGCGCAAACACCGGTGGCGGCCCAAGTCGTCATTGAGAAAAATCAGTCGCGTCATGTGGGCACTGCGGCTGTTGCGTTCGCAAACGATCGCGATCGCCACTTGAGTGTTCCGGCAACATTTGGGGCTTTATTGAATTCTTTGGTGGGAGAGATTCGTATGTCGAAACTCAGCAGAAGTCGAGCATTCACGTTGGTGGAACTGCTCGTGGTGATTGCCATTATCGGGGTCTTGATTGCACTCCTGCTTCCAGCGGTCCAACAAGCTCGAGATGCGGCTCGGCGAATGGAAGCAACCAACAAGCTGAAGCAGATCATGTTGGGTACGCACAATTTTCACGATACGTTCGGAGACCTTCCTCCTTCGATCGTGACTGCCTCTGGTGAAAAATACACTCGCGGGTCAGCACTGATGTTGATCTTGCCTTACGTCGAACAAGACGCTCTGCGAGATATCTCGGTCGCGGACGGCAACTACTACGGGATCTATCGCAAGCCGCTAACGCTGTACACCAATCCCACCGACTGGACCAATGGCGGTCAGGCAACTCTGACTGACGGAAGCTGGGGAGAATACGGCGTCACGGGCTTCGCTGCCAACTATCAGGCTCTAGGGCACATCGACTCCGACGATGACAAGTCCAAGGACCTTGCTTCGGTTACCGATGGAACGACGAACACGATCTTCTACGCCGAAAAATTCACTCGATGCGAGACCTCGACGCTTTACTACAACATCTGGTCGTATGGCGATCCCAGCTGGAAGGAATGGAATCCAATCTTCGCAGCCTACACAACCGGCACCGCCTCGAAGTTTCAAGTGAATCCGTCATCCGGAATGTCGTCGGCAACGTGCAATCCGAAGTTGGCCCAGTCGCCCCGTTCCAGCGGCATTCTAACCGCTATGGGAGACGGAAGCGTTTCGCATCTGGCGGCAACCATCAACGCCACAACCTGGTGGTCGCTCTGCACGCCCGATCAAGGAGAGGTGGTGTCCCTTGACTAATTCAAACCGTTCAACCCGCAATCGTGTCTGGGCGATTCCAGTTTTTCTGGTCCTGCTTCTCGCCGCGGGATGCGGTCCGATGGGATCGTCGCGTATCGACGTGCCTGGCAAGATCGCGATCGCCGGCAAACCGTTGAATCAGGGAACGATGATCTTTCAAGACGAGCAAGGACAAGCCGTTTCGGTAAATATTAATCCGGATGGAACATTCGTCATTCCGGAGGTGAAGCCAGGTCCGTTCCAGTTTGCCATCGAGGTCCCGCCTCCGGTCAAACAAGTAGCCAGGCGAGATGCCGACCCGGCACGGGGCGCGCGACCTTCCGCGATCCAGGTACCGAAACGGTATTCCAAGATCGAGACGTCTGGGTTGAATCTCGAAATCGAAGCAGGAAAGCCGCTCGAAATCGATTTGAAGCCCTAAGAATCCTTCGAGTACCTACCAGCTTGTTGATTGGGAGAAAAGCCATGTCACTTTTACGACGATCATTTCTGCAAACGTTACTCGGAGGCGGAGTCGCGCTGTCTGCTCAGTATGCTTCGGCAGCTGAATCAGCCTCTGAAGAGAAGCCTTATACGTTTGCCTTTCTGACCGATGTCCACATCCGCGACGATCGGCCCGAAGTGATCGATTCGGTGAAGAAGTTGATCGATTCGATCCAGGCCCGCCCGGAAGCGCCTGATTTGATCCTCTTTGGCGGAGACAACGTCTTCGACGTCGCCGGCGGTCAGACGGAACAAAAGACCGCGGCCTTGTTTAAAGCCTGGCAATCCGCCGTCATGGATCGCCTGAGCACGCCGATGATGACGGTCATCGGCAATCATGACATTCATCACGCCGATCACGATGCGGATAATCCTGATGCATACGGCGAGAAGCAGCGTGCCATCGAAACATACAAGATGCCGTCGCGATATTTCCGAAAAGAACAAGGCGGATGGTCGTTCTACCTGCTGGACACTTTTCAGCGTTCCGGCTGTGAACTGGACGAGGCTCAGTGGAAGTGGTTGGAAGAAGAGTTAACGCAGCACAAGCAGCCGACCTGCATTGTAACGCACGCCCCACTCTTCTCGGCAACGCACTTTTTTGAACCATCAACCGACCGTGGTGCCGGCAAAGGGTACAACATCCCATCCGGCTGGTCGGTACAGCACCTGATTCGCTTCCGCGAACTCTTTCAAAAGAACCCGCACGTCAAGCTTTGCCTGAGCGGGCACATGCACACGATCGACCGCGTCGAAGTCGACCGGACGACGTATATCTGCGGTGGTGCCGTCAGCGGCGACTGGTGGGGCAGCGGAACCTATCTTGGCTTTCAAGCCTCTTGGATGGAATTCAAAATCTATCCCAACGGCCGCTGGTCGCACGAGCAACAGATCCTTTCCTAAGCCTCATGGACCAAGGATTTGCGAGAAGTTTCTCTCCAGGAGATTCTGGAGAGAAACTTCGAAGCTTTTAGGAAGCGAATCACTCGTTCTTCAGCGAAGCCATGTCGATGCAAAAACGGTACTTCACGTCCGATTTCAAAAGACGCTCGTATGCCTCGTTGGCCTTTTGAATCGGGATGACTTCCACATCGGCCGTAATGTTGTTTTCGCCGCAGAAGTCAAGCATCTCCTGCGTTTCCGCTAGTCCGCCGATATTCGAGCCAGCCAGATTGCGGCGGCCCGTCAACAAAGAAAACCTCAACACCTGCATCGGATTTTCATTCGCGCCCACAATCGGCAACGTGCCATCATGTGTAAGCATATTGAGATAGGCATTGACGTCGTGGTCGTGTTCTCCTCGGCAGATTTCCCGCAATGAAACGACGCCCAAGTCCTAGCCGGAAAAATCAGCGCCGCGACCAACGGCGGAGCCATCATGGTCTTCACCGCAATGGTAATCACCCTGGTCTGCCTCCTGCCAACCGCCAAACCCTCCAGGGCCTAGAAATGCCCCCAAGAAACAGCAAAAGGACAAACGCCAAATCGACGTAAGTCCTTTTCTGTTCGAATATTGCCATTGAGCGGAGGACAAGGGATTCGAACCCTCAACCGGTTACCCGGCACTTGATTTCGAGTCAAGCTGCTAGCCAGTTCGCGTATCCTCCTGGCTTGGGAACTCTCCAGTTTATCGACTCTTGCGTTCTGATCAACCGGGAGTTTGTCCACCTAGGGGCATGAATTTAAGACAATTCCCCCTTCGTCTGGTTCACGCTAGCTGCCTAGGGTGGTGAAGTAGTAGCGGGTCAGGTGGAAGAAGACCGGGGCGGCGAAGCAGATGGCGTCGATGCGGTCCAGGACGCCGGCATGGCCTTCGACCAGGGTGCCGTAGTCTTGGACGCCACGGTCTCGTTTGATGGCGCTCATAGCCATCGCTCCGGCGGCTCCCATGACGGCGATGACGATCGACATCACAGCGCTTTGCCAGGGATTGAACGGGGTTGCTCCGGTCAGGCTGAGCGTGGCTCCGACCACGGCCGTGACGCCAGTTCCGGCGAAGAAGCCTTCCCAGGTTCGGCTGGCGTTGATGTTGGGGGCAATTACATTCTTGCCCAGCAGTCGGCTGCAAACGAACTGCAATAGATCGCTAAGCTGAGCGATCAGCAGGAAGTAAAACAGCAGACCAGCTGTGCTTCGCTGCGAGTATTCCGGATCAGTCCAATCTTTCAGGTACAGAAGTGCCGGAGCATAGCTCAAAGCGTAGACGCAGATGTAGAGGCCGGCCTGGATCTTGGCGATTCGCTCGAGAAATCGCTTGAAGTCGCCTGCCACGGCGATGCGGGCCGCGATGAACAGAAAGCCGTAGACCGGAATCAAAATGCTGAACAGTTCGTACTGCGATTGCCCCATTGCCACCAAAACGTACTGCGCCGGCGTGAGGATAAAGAAGACCCAGAACAGTGTCCGGTGGTCTCCCAGTCGTGTTGGCGTGAGCGTGATGAACTCGCGGAGAGCCCAGAACGAGATCAGGAAGAACAGGATCACCGTGGCCACCGGCGAGGGAATCATGAACGTGACGGCCAGGATCGCCGTCATCAGCCACCAGGCACGCACGCGTCGAATGAAGGCCTGAACGATGGCCGGGTTCACGCTGGAATCTGGCTGCCGCCGCAAGATCTGACCGGCACCAGTCGCAATGAGCAGACAGCTGATCACGACGCCGAGCAAGATTCCGGTCGCTCCATCGAGCAAGAAAGCCGTCTGTTGGGCCAACAGCGGTGCCGTGAAAATCATGCTCGTTGAATCGTGAAGCAGGTCCATGGTGCCTATCGAAGCTTCAAACGTCCCGCAGCCGGGAAACCGATTCCCGTGCTCGGGCCAGAAAGTCTACTTTGGGTTCGCCATTTTCCAGCCAGATCGGCGGTCCGAAGATCACGCGGCTGAGAAGTGGAACCGGCAAGTACTCTCCCTTGGGCAGAATGCGAGTCATATTGTCGACGTAGACCGGGACCAATTCCAGGTCGGGTCGCTTCTTTGCTAGATAAAATAGCCCACTTTTGAACTCACGGAGCGTTGTTCCGTCGTTTCGGCTTCCTTCGGGAAAGATGATGACCGAATACTTGTCCCCCATCTCTTTCAGCATCGATTCGACCGGGCTACGGTGGACCTTGATGTTCTCGCGGTCGATCAGCATCGCGTTGAGCGAGCGGGCCAGGTAGCGGCGGAACCAACCTTTGTCCCAGTAGTCTTTCGCCGCGACTGGCTTGGTAAGTTCGCGGCACTCTTTGGGAAGCGACGCCCAGATAATCACGGCATCGATATGGCTGGTGTGGTTGGCGAAGTAAACGCGTTGGCAGGTGTCGGGATGGCAATCAACCCACCGCACGCTGTTGCCAGCGACCACTTTTGCCAGGCCGGCCAAGAACGGACCCGTGAGATTGAACTTCACCTTGTTTTAGAACCTCGACGCAGCCAAACCGATTTCGCAGCCTATCGACCAATCCCTTCATCGTAACGCACCACTACCAGATCCACCAGCGGTTGAAACTGCGAAACTCTTGTGCTGGGCGAGGTTTACGATGCGCCCACTTTCGATCGACCAGGAACGATCGCCCCGGACGTCGCCGGTTTCGTGGCTACTTGAGCCGCTTTTTGCGTCTTCTGGCGATAGACGCCGCTGATCAGATCCTGATATCCGCCAACCATCGCGTCGAGCGAACCGTATCGCAGCACCTTGCTTCGTGCTTCGCTCCCCATTTCTGCCCGCAGCTTGGAACCCTGCATCACGGCAATCATCGCTTCGGCCGTCTGTTCCAAGTTACTCGCTTCGACCAGCAGTCCATTGACGCCGTCGTCGATGGCATCGGGAATGCTCCCCACGCGGGGGGCCACAACCGGCAAGCTGGTCGACATCGCCTCAAGAATCGAGACGGGACTCGCTTCGTTCTTCGAGGTCAGCACAAAGCAATCCATGCCTGAAAGTAACTCAGGTATATCGCTACGGCTGCCTAACAGCGAAACGTGATCGGTTAATCCCAGGTCATCACGTAGCGTCTCAATGGCTGTTCTTTCCGGACCGTCACCCACGATTACAAAGTGGGTTCGCGGCAATCGCTCGACGACTCGGGCAGCTGCTTTGAGGAACAACGCATGGTCCTTCTCCGGCCGTAGCGCCGCCACGATTCCGGCGACAACGGTATCATCCGCAATCCCCCACTCGGCGCGTACTTTTTGTCGGGTCGCCGAATTCGCCACGAAGCGATAGGTATCGATGCCGTTGGGAATGACGGTTACTTTCTCGGCCGGAAAACCTTCGACCTCGACCAGGTGCTTGCCATGCGGCTCTGCCACGCCGATGAAGCGATCGGTTATCGACGTCAACCGGCGGTTGAGCCAATTGATTGAATCAGGCCAGCCGGTCGAATGAATCGCGGAAGCAATCACTGGAACGCCCGCCAGGTAGGCACACAGCCGCCCCCAGAACATCTTGTCACCAGCACCAACGGTGACAATCGCATCGATCTGCCGCATGCGAAACAATTCAGTCAGGCGCGGCACGACTCGCAGGTCGTACTTGCCGCTGAGCATGCGCTGGAATGTGGGAACTTCTTGCTTCATCTCTTCGCCCAGCGGACCGAGATCTTTCATGCAGCAAAGTTCCGGAGCGAAGCGATTGCGATCCATGCATCGAATCAAGTTAACCAGCAACGTCTCGGCGCCGCCGACCGGCATGCTGGTAACCAGAAACATGATCCGGAGCGGACCGCGATTTTCGATAGGTGTGATCTTTCGACGTTGCATTGCGTTTTCCTTTTTCTTCCGGGCGGCGAACTAGCTGAATCGCTTGGTCAGCACGGCTATCCCGTCTCCCAGGCTTTTTTTCTCCTGGGCATCCAACAACCAGTTGGCCGACAGTGCCTGCCAAACCAGAAAGCTCCAGACCGCGATTGCCGGGATCCAACCGAACCCCAATAGAAGTGGTACCGCGGCCAGCAGGATCGTTGATTTCTGAACCTGCAGACCATGCCGGTGGGCCAGCCATAAAGCCAAAGAAATGGCGATGGCATTGGCAATTGCCGTGGCCATCACCGCGCCGGTCAAACCCCAAATCGGAAGCAGCAGTGCGTTGAGGGCGACATTGGATGCCAGGCCCACGCCAAACACGATTGCTCCAACGTGGGTCTTCTCAGCACAGCAGAAATAGAGCATCGCGCAACCACTCATGCTGTACCAAACACAGTAAGTCAAGGTCCACGGCAGCACTTCGAGCCCACCGCTGTATTTGCCTTCAAAGACATACTCGAACAGGTACGGTGCCACCACGCCGATCGCGATCGCCCCTGCCATCATTACCAGCGATCCAATCTTGAGCAGCAGATTGATCTGCTTGGAAACATGATCGCGATCTCCCCGTTCCCAGTCGGCGGAAAGATGAGGCAGCAAGATTCCGCCAAACAGGTTAGCCACCGCAACCATCAGCCACGGGACCACTCGGCTGCTGTGATAGTCGCCCACCAGACTGATGCTTTGCTCGGCCGGTAAACCACTGAAATGAACGATCATGTAACGGTCGACCACTTCAAACAGGTTCGACAGAAGATTGATCGCCCACAACCACGCCGCGAACGGCAGCAGCTTTCGCCAGAACTCCGAGTGCTTGGGAATCTCGCCCGCCAGGGGAAGGTTTCGCCAATCGCGAGCGAGAACAAATGCCCCCAGAATAATCGTCGCGCTACAGGCGATCCCGTACGAAAGAATCACGCTCTGAGCGCTCGGTTCGTACCATAGCAACAGCCCCAGTCCCACCACGGCAAACAGCACGCTATTGATGAACTGCAGCGCCGAGACCATGCGCATCTGCCGCATGGCAATGAACAGTTCGACGAAATAGTTGAAGCCAATCACCGCGATCAGCGTTAACGCTACGATCGGAATGATGGGGGCCAGACTCTGATCTTTGAATAGGACAACTGCGGCTTGATCATGGAACAGCCACAAGCCGGCACAGCCAACAATGGTGAGCAGAAATGTCGTGACGGTCGTTCGAAAAAGGAACGTTCGCAGTTGGCCCTTTTGGCGGAAATGCTCGACATAGCGGCCAAAGGATCCGGGAATGCCCAGCACTACCAGCGGACCTGCCAGCATCAGGAAGCCGAACACCAGGTCCCAAAGTCCCAATTGTTCCGGCGGTAGCCAGCGGCAAAAGAGGACCCCGCGGACAAAGCCGATGCCGCGTTGGAAGACCGTCAGCATCGCCAGCAGCATGACACTCTCGGCGAGGGAAGTTGTACGATAGGTCGGGATATCCGGTACTTCAACCGAAGTATCAACCGACGAAGCGGAACTCATTTTTTATCTCCCGCTGCGGCCAATGGCATGTTGTAGCGAGGTTGATAACGCTTGACACCTGTGAGCTTTCGAGGATCGATCGTCAACCAGTTTTTCAAGCGACTCAGTTCCGAATCTCCATGAATCCGTTGAATATGGTATGGGTCGTCACCGGGGAAGTTGTATCCGCCGTAAGCCGAGCAAAAGCCGCGAATGCCTCGCTCGCGAAGCAGATTGATCGCCGTATCATTGATGTTTTTGTGCTGGCCAAACGGAAACGCAAAGTAGTTGATCGGCCGATCGAGCAAGTACTCCAACGCGTCGATTGAATAGATCACTTCGTCTTTGAGCTCGAGCAGATCCTTGATCTTACCGCAATCGAGATGGGATCGCGTGTGCCCGCCAATCTCGATCAGACCGCTCTTCGCCATGTCGCGAATCTGGTCGAGCGTGTTTGGTCGAGCGTCGATTTCCAAATCGGCATCATGCGGAAACGGCAATCCGGTCAAGATGTTGTCCAACGTAACGAAGTACGTCGCCGGGATCTGACGCTCGATCAACTCGCCGATTGCATGATCGCAGTTGTCCGCGTAGCCATCATCAAAGGTGATCGTGACGCAGGGATGCTCGTTGAACCTGGTAGCAATGCGGCGCTGGGCCTCTTCCAAGGAAACCAACTCCAGATTCTCTTGCAGCCAATCCAAATGACGCCGGAAGTCGTCATTGGTAATCGTCCAAGGTGTCACGTCGTAATCCGCGACGCGATGATAGAACAGCACCATCACCGGGGACATGCCAACGCGCGCACGAACTTGGCGAAACCTGGCTCGCCAGGGCCAGGTCACCGCCCGGTAGCCGTCCAGAAGTGCCTCTTGAATACGTGTCAATCTACTTGCCTTCTACTGCTTGCCCAACGAAGCCTTAAACCAGCTTTTGACTTGAGCCTTGGTCGACCAGATCCCGTGCTGGACCAGTCCGAATGTTGTATTGGGAACCACGCGAATCGTCTCACAGGGGCGTGATACGGCTCGCCAATGAGCTTTGTATGGTTCGTCGCCACGCAGGAAATCGATTGCCTGCAAACCTTGCTCGATCGCCCGCTGAATCAGCTTGATATGCATCAGGCTGCCTGGTTCTTCTTCCATGCGGTCCGGATCGATACCTGCCTGATAGGCATAGCGGATACTGTTGGCCAGAAGATGAATTTCAGCCGCGATCGGCAGCCCATCCAGCTCAACCCACAGGATCTCGCAGTGGCCGCTGGACATCATTTCGCCGGCTGCGGCATACAAAAACTTGGTAAAGCGGTCGCAGGCAAAGCAGCCTGGCTGATCGAGCGACGTTCGCCGACGCATATGCAGATCGATCAACACAGCCATCGCTTCATCTAATCTCGAAGCCGTATCGCAGATGTGCAACTGGCATCGATCGGTGTCGGCGACTCGCTTGATCAAACGACGAACCTGCTTGCGATGTGACTTCGACATCAGCATCTCGAAGTCGTACCAGCTTTCAGGAAGTTCCAGCCGCCAACAGTTCAGCGCCGGCCGGCGATGAACCAAAGCTTGATAGCGCGACATCTGATCGGCCAGTTCCGCAACCATGGGAGTCGCCGCATCGATACCATCCAGCTCGATCGCATCCCAGGCGTTCTCGCCGGTCAGCGCTCGCTGCAGCCAATCGACCAATAGGGGGGCGATCTGTTCCTGGTATTCGGGATGAGCGAGGATATCGAGGTAGTCGGAACAAACGTCGCCATCGCCCAGGAAGCGAAGCGTCCGGCCACCGGTCCGGCCGGCTGCCTTATACCAAGGAGCCAAGCCAACGAGCTTGTCTTGATCGAAAACACCCAAGACGTATAGCTGGTGCTCTTCACGATAGTAACGCCACCACGACATGAGCCATTCGTAACGACGAAGCGGAACATCTCCCGACAACGTATTCCACGCTGGCCGCAAGGCGACAAGTTCTTGAGGATCGGTCAGTAGCTGAACGTGCATGATCATGTGGGGGCAAGGTTACGAGTAAGGTTTCGGTTCACCACCGCGCAAACCGATTTCCAGGTACCCTCGGATTCTTAAACATTCCCCACCCACCAGTAAAAGCAAACGAACTGAGGACGGTTTAACCAGGATGTCGGCTCATGACCGCCGGAGCGCTGCCAAAGCACCACGTACGTGGTCTTTTCGCAACATGGCTTGCCGATTTGCAACATCCGTCGGCCAACCGATATAGGCCGACCCTACGCAGCTAAGTTCCTTCCTACAGTCACGTTGCAGCGTCACCAAAGCTTTTCTCGCCATTCATGGCACTGGCTTTGCCTTAAGGTACGGCGAATCGGGGTTGTGGGAAGCAACGCTGAAGGCTTTCTGGCTAACAGCGTGCTTCCCACACGTTTTTTCTCTTTGCACATCTGCCTATCGACTGAGGCAACGGCTATGCGGAACCCGGCTGATATTCTTCTCGCACTCGTTTACTATCGCCTACGCTGGATCGTCCCTATGCTGATCGTCACCGCTGGAGCGATTGGCTACGCCATGGTGAAGCCTGATCTCTGGAGCGCGACGCAAGGCATCGTGCTGCGAGACGAAACTGTCAGCAGTCTGGGCCAGCCTGGTAAGTTCTCGCGTATTGAAGACATGAAGAACGCCCAAGAAACGATCCTGCAAGTGACGCGTTCGCGGGAAGTGATCGAATCCGCACTCAAAGAATTAGGACCGCCATCCAATCGCTGGGCAACTTCTTCGTGGCCCAACAAAGACGATATTGCTTCGGCCCGCGAAACGATCAGCGTGCATTCCCCCAGTGGCACCGAATTCGGTACGACCGAAATGCTGTATATCAGTGTTGAGGCCGAAACACCGGAGCGTGCCCAAAAACTGAACGCGTTGATCTGCAACCAGGTCGATCTTCAGCTCAGTGAAATGCGAACCAGCCGAGCTAAAAGCCTGGTTGAAGAACTTGAATATCGACAGCAGCAGGCCGACCAGGCCCTCGAGCAGGTCACCGCTGAGCTTTCGACCATGGAGGCCGAAGTAGGTACGGATCTGGCCGAACTACGCATCCTGAACGAAGTGGGCTCCGGTAACGGCAACCTTCGCGAACAGATGGTTCAGATCAAAAACGAACTTCGCGCGGCCATGGCCACCCAGCAAAGTTCGGAACAATTGCTGATGATCCTTGAAACGGCTCAGCAAAACACAAACCAGTTGATTGCGACCCCCAACCAATTACTCGAGTCACAACCCGCCTTACGGCGTCTGAAAGATGGCCTGATCGACGCTCAACTTCGCACCGCCGCATTGCAAGGTATTCGCACCGACGACCATCCGGGCGTGATCGCCGCTCGCCATGCCGAGGAAGAAGTTCGCGAACACCTGCATCGTGAGATTTCGCTGGCAATCGAGGGGCTTCAAGCAGAACGAACCGTCAACGCCAGTCGTATCGAGCAACTCGAAGCGATGCTGGGAGACGTGAGCAATCGCATGTCGAAGCTGGCTTCCATTCGAGCCGGATACAACAATCTGGTCGCGGAAGTTCGAGAAAAGAGTGCCAAGCTAACCCAGATCCGCACCGATCTGGCCGATGCCCACTCGTCGGTGAAAGCGGCCTCGACAACCAGTCTGGTCACCAAGGTCAGCGATCCGGAAGTAAGCGACTATCCCCTGGGACCTTCGCGCAAAGTGATCGCTGGTGCCGGTCTGATAGGCGGATTGCTGCTTGGGCTTGGCATCCTCTTCCTGACCGTGCCGCTGTCGCCATCACCATCGGCACAACCGGCACCATCGGCCAAGCCAGGCACCAATGGCTCGGCACCTTCGCCCTCTGGCACTCCCCATGCCGGGCATGGCCTATCTTTGAAGGAAGCCTTAGTCCAACTGGCGTTTAGGAACCCGTCGGCGAACTGATCGAAGCGATTCAGACTTCCGCGGTTTCGTCGACATCAACAACCACGATCTGATACTTCTTCATGACCGCGATCATTGCCATCTTCGCACTCGTCGGCCTGGTATGGGCGATCATTCTGGCAACGCGCGGCAACCTGTTGTTAAGCTGCGTTGGGTTGTTGGTCGCGACGGCGGCGTTCGGGGTCTATTTCTTCGAATTCAAGCTGGGTGGCATCAACCTTTCGATCGACCGCCTGGCGATTGTCGGTCTGGGGGCCGCTTTCGTGGTGCAATGGAAGTTGGGTCGACTCGAGCTTCGCCCCTGGATGACCTTAGACACGGTCATCGCGATTTTCTTTGGCGTGCTGTTCATCAACACGTTCTCGCACGACATCCGTGACCTGGCTCCTGACCAGGTTCCACCGGTTCAGCATTTGATCAACGGCTATTTGATTCCGCTTGCTGTTTATATCGTTGCGAGAAATCTGAAATACGACGAAAAGCAGATCGATTGGTTCCTGATCGCCATGTGCGTGTTTGGCGTTTACCTGGCAGTGACAGGTATCTGCGAAGGACTTGGGCTGTATGGAATTGTCTTCCCACGCTACATCGCCGATCCAAAAGTCGGTCTGCACTTTGGCCGGGCTCGCGGACCGATGGTGCAATCGGTCAGCTATGGCGTTTACCTGTGCGGCACGATGCTTGCGACCTGTTTGCTGTGGGCTCGCACTTCGAGCAAATGGCGGTGGTTCATCCTGAGCCTGGTGCCACTGTTTCTGGTAGCGGTCTTTTTCACCAAAACTAGAACCGTCTGGGCTGGCTGCGGAGTGAGCCTGCTGGTCGGCGTCTTTCTGACCATGCAAGGCAAAGCTCGAACCGTCCTGATTACCGGTATGCTGGCTTGTGCCGTGTTGGCAGTGGCACTCAAATCAGATTCGATCATGGGCCTGCAGCGAGAAGGCTCGGCCCAAGACACGCGTCGTTCGGTCAGCATGCGAGCCAGCTTCACCTATGTTTCGTGGGAAATGTTCCTCGATCAGCCACTGTTCGGACATGGTTTCAGTCAGTTCCGACGGGCCAAGCTTCCGTACCTGGCCGATCGCAACGTCGATTTGATTCTGGAATCGATTCGCAATTACGACCATCACAACACGTTCCTGAGCGTGCTGTGCGATCTCGGTTTGGTTGGGTTCATCCCGTTTATTGCGATGTACCTGTTATGGCTGCGTAGCGGCTGGCGATTGGCCCGCAGCGATGCGCCTGAGTGGGCAAAATCAGTCGGCACGCTTGGCGTGGGTACGGTTTTGATTGCCTTCTGCCAGATGGTTGGACACGAGATCACCTTCATGCCGTTCGAGCAATTGCTGATTTACCTGATTGCCGGCATGAATGCCGCACTAGCGTATGACTTCGGCCTTGCTCGACGTTCCCGCCCTTCCCCACCCTCTTCTACTTGGCCGGCTCAAGCAGCCGCGCGAGGTTAGCGCCCCGAATGCAAAACGAACGAATCGAAATGTTCGGCGTCGAAATCGACGCCCTGCGGATGCCGACGGCCGTCGACCGATTGATGTGCTGGCTCCATGGCGAAGCAAGCACCGAGGCCCGGTTTGTCGTCACTCCGAATGTCGATCACACGGTACTGCTGCAAACCAGTGCTCCCCTGCGGGACGCCTACCAGGACGCCTCGTTGGTTCTGGCAGATGGTTGGCCGGTGGTGTTGGCTTCGCGGCTGTTTGGCAAACCGCTCCCTGAGAGAGTCACCGGCAGCGACTTGATTCCGGCACTGTTCCAAGCGGCCAGCAGCGCAGCGCCGCTGAAGACCTTTCTGCTGGGTGCCGCCCCTGGCGTTGCTCAGCGCGCTGCCGTGAACGTTCATCGTCAGTTCCCCAACGTGCAGATCGTGGGAACCTACAGCCCACCGCTCGGATTCGAAAACGATCCGGAAGAGAATCGCCAGATCCTCGAGCGTATCGCCGAGGCCCAACCGCAGCTGCTGGTGATTGGTCTGGGAGCCCCGAAGCAAGAGATCTGGATCCATCAGCATCGCCAGGAAGTCGCCGCCAAAGTGGCCGTTTGTGCCGGAGCGACGATCGACTTTCTGGCCGGCGAAAAGAGCCGGGCCCCACGCTGGATGCAGCGGACCGGCCTGGAATGGCTGTATCGGATCGGCACCGATCCTCAGCGACTGGCCAAGCGATATGCCAAGGATGCGATTGTCTTTCCACGGCTGCTGTGGAATGAATGGACCAAGCCCGGTTTGCGGAGCCCCGACTTTTCCAAGTAGGCGATCATCTCTATAGTTGCGGCAAGGAAGTTCGTTTTTTCTTCTGTTAGGAAGGTCGCTTGTGCGCCGCGCACTTGTCTTGGTAATTGATGGCTGGGGAGCCGGTTTTCTGGGTTGCTACGGGAATTCGTGGCTCGATACGCCAGCGCTCGATCAGTGGGCCTGTCAGTCGGTATTGTTCGAACAGTGCGTCTCCGAGTGCCTCGACCCGCGGCTGCTCTATCCGCATCTGCTGGAAGGCTCTCATCCGCTGGGCAAGGCAAACCCGAATGGCCTGATAACCGCATTGGCCGACGCCGACATTCCGATTCACTTGCTCTCGGATGATCCACGCTTGAGCGAGCTTCGCGATTCGACGCGGCTAACATCGGTCGAAACATTTCCGGAAGTCGCTGACGCTGCTGCGGAAAGTGCGGAACAAACCACCCTGGCCCGCTTCGGCAGCGTGCTGTTGGATTGGCTGGAAGAGCCGGCCCGGGAAGAAGTCATCTGGGCTCATGCCCAAGGCATGCTCGGCCCGTGGGATGCACCGTATCGTTTTCGCCAAGATCTGGCCGATGAAGAAGACCCGGATCCGCCGAAGCTAGTCCACCCTCCCTTCGAACGCGAAAACCGCCAGTTTGATTCGGACCATGTCTTGGGCATCACCCAAGCCTACGCCGGCCAGGTCACCGTGCTCGATATGTTGTTAGGAGAAATCTTGGCGACGATCGAAGAATTACCCATCGACCAACAACCACTCGTCGTTTTGACGTCGACCGGAGGCTATCCGTTGGGCCTGCATGGTCAGATCGGAAGAACCGACGACAGCCCGGTCCGTCTTTACAGCGACAGCCTGAATGTTCCACTCATGATTCGCCAGCCTGGCGGCAAGGAAGGTCTGACCCGTTGCCAAGGTCTGGCGCGACTAGGAGACATCTTGCCGACGATCGTCAACTGGTTCGGTCTGAATGCCGCTTCCGAGGAAGGCCTGGACCTGCTCGAAGTCCGGCTGAGCGAGTCGCGAGATTTCGTTCTCTCGGGACTCGGCGAACAGCGTTGTCTTCGCACCCCGGCTTGGAGCCTGCGTTATCACTTACCTGACGAGCAAACGCCACTGGAAGAGATCGATCCGCATCAGATCATCACGGAACTATTCGTCAAACCGGACGACCGCTGGGAAGTGAACAACGTAGCCGACCGCTGCAAGAACATCGCCGAATTGGGTCTCCAGACCGCCCTGGCGATTGAACAAGCCTACCGCGATTCAAAACCAGTGCCCGAGCTTCCCGAAGAACTGCTAACCGCCGTGCTGTAGGATCCGCTGTGCGGACGCGGAATCGATAATCATGATCGAAAGCCTGCAGCTAAATCATTCCGGCCAGGTGAATGTCTTTTGCAGCCAACATGCTGCCAACAGAATTACCGCGTCCGCATAGCGGACCCTACGCTACTGAAACCGCGGCAAGCGTGGCGTGTAGGTGCGGATGGTATCGAGCCAGGTCTTGGGCTTGGGATCTTCTTTCGGTTCGTTACGCTGGGCGACGCTTTCGGCTCTGGCCTTTTCCAACTGCTGGGCGAGCGATGGGGCGATGGGGACGTGCTTCTCAAGGAACTTCACCCAATAACCGTTGAGCAAGCGGTGGCAGTCACCTACTTCGGCCTGTTGATACTTGGCGTAAGCCAGCGTGACGAGCTTATTAAGCTGATTGATTTCGCTGTCTCGGAACGCAACGTCGTAGAGTTCAATCCGATCAACCAATACGTCGCCGGCTCCCATCATATTGAAACCGATCTGGGCGGTTTCCAACTCAGGCGGCAAATCGAGAATCGGATAGGCGAACTCGCTCCATTCGGCCTGCAGGGGAAATGGTGTGTCGGCACCGACAGAAACGGGTCGGTAGACATTCTGTTTGCCGATGTAGCCGTCCAGCACGATTTGCAGATTCGGCTGGGCCCCTTGGGTTTCATTGAGCAAATGCATCTTGACCATCAGCCGGCGGCTTTCTGGAATCTCGATCCTTTCACTTCGGATCCAAACGACCTGGCCGCTGCTGGTCATCCGAAGCGATTGTAATCCTTCGAAGACCTTGACCTTTTCGATTCCGATGAAGGTTCCTTGTTGGCTGCTGACTGTCCAGCCAGGGATTTCACCGCCATTGGTAGCCACCTCGAAGTCGCCATTGGTCAACATTGCCACGGGAGGTAGCGAACGAATGCTGCGAACACGCAGCGCCATTTCTTCCAGTCGCTCGCGCATGTCTCGCATTACCCCGGTGGGCAGATAAACTTTCGCCCCGGTGATGGCGACGTCATAGACGTCCACCTTGCAGGCAATCAGTCCGTACGCCGGAATAGCGACCGACCATTGTCCTTCACCTTTCGATTGTGAGCCCTCCGAGATTTGACTTGAGCCAAACGGCGTGATGATTCCGTCGCTGGGCAACTGAACCGTGAGCGTCGCGTTCAAGTCCCATGGCGTCGGGTTCACGAAGTAAAGGATCGTTTCAGCCCCGGTGGTCAACTTGCGAATCACCAGCGGTTGCGACTGTGGCACGTTCAAACGATGGTAGTTGCCGCTGGGAAGCATCTTGTAGATGGTCAGGAATTCGTGGAGCGACTTGTCTTGTCCCATCGGCACCGTCCAGCCGCCGAAAAAGACGCTCAGATCGTCTTCCTGGGCCAGGTGCTCAACCAATGGTTTACGAACCGCAGCCCCGCTGCCGGCGAACTCGGAAGCAATCCAAGTGAAGTTACCATCTCGCCCGAACGGCTTGGCCTGATCGAAACCAGCCACATGCATCGTATCTGGCACATGAAAATGAAGCACGCCGCGATTGTCTTCGTCGGCATAGGACACTTCTTCCTCGCGAGCCGCCTCGTAGTGTTTGTACCACTGGGCTCGCTTCGGATTTCCTTCTGGACGAACAAAGTTGGTTTCCAGCAAGGCAATGTTGGGATGCGTTTTGTAGCGATGGGCATCGATCCCCAATTCCAGCAGGACCTGAGTGGTGGTCACGGTGCGGGGCAGTTCCGGCATCAACCGTTTTTTCGCGTGCGTTCCGTGAAAGCACCCCGACGTGTTCAGATAGAGCACCGCGCTGGGATTGGCACTGCGCAGAATGGTTGCTACCCGAGCATGAAGCTGGAACATTCGTTCGCCACGCCACTCGAGCCATGCCTTCTCTTGGTTTTCTAAAACCCAGGCACAGCGAGTTTTCATATCGGGTGGCAGGTTTGCGAAGATCTGCTGATCAACCGCCGGAAGGCTTTGGGCGAATCGCAGCAGGGTTTCATTGTCCATTCCCCACTCCGGCCCAGAAAGCAGTGCGTAGCCATCGCCATCGAGTCGAATGGCCAATCCAGAGAACGACGGATGATGCCCATACCGCGAGACGAAGTCGAGCACCAGATCGCTGATGGCCTGCTGAACGTCCTCGTCCAGGGGATTGTAGTAAGCCCCTTCGCCGCCAGGATTTCCCAACTGCTGCATCGCCGTTTGCCCCAGGTGATTCAGCGGGGCGGCGTAATTCGGATTGCCTGAAGCGATCCGGGCCTCTTCCAAACGCACCAGCGGCGTGTTCAATTCCATGGCAGGAATCAGTCGCAGATTGGCCCGATCGAACTGGCGGAACAGCAGTTCGGCAACATCTTTCTTAAAAGGATCGCGGCCGTCGTCAAAAAACAGTCCTTTGTCGAACTTGGGAGTCGAGCGAAAATGAGGGCTCGGGTAAAGCGAGCCACCTTCGCTCATCATGCTGATACATGCCGCATTGAAGCCGACACTTTTCAGATGTTCGATAAGATGGTTGCTCCCTTCCAGGTAAGTCAGCCAATCTTCCAACGAGCGGCTCGAGGCATTATTCAAGTCTTCCGGAGCACCGAATCCTTTCGCGAACAACGGCTTGTCCCAAAAGCCGATCGCCAACCGGTCGTTTTCAGTCGGCATCTGGTTGCTGACTTCCGTTGGCGAATAACGGGGACGTCCAGCCAGCACGCTGATGCGTCCGAACGTGGATGGATGGTCCTTATCGCGACAGGTCAACAGCAGCATGGGTGTCGAAGTCCGCGGCCAGAAGACCAGTTGATGCTTCATCGTAGCTGGCTTGTCGCCTGGCTGCGGTGGAAAGACCTGGACGCCGGAATCAATTCCAATCGGAGTGATCATGCCAGCGGCGTCTGGCTCGATGATACTGATCCCCAAACTTTGCGGCAGGTCAGATGGATATTCCACCTCAACCACCAGCGGGCTGCCAATCGCTTCAATCGGCAGTGGGTAAGCATGCCAGCCGCCGGGCTGTAATTGCTGCCATTTGCGCTGATCGTGTTCGATTGTCTTGGTCAGATCGTTGTGCAGCTCCGTCGTTCGCGACTTCTGCCACAAGTTGTAGGAAGCCAGTTTGGAAATCCGTGGCCACCAGTCCGCTGCCGTCGGATCGAACGAAGCCAGCGAACGGGGCTCTTCGCTGCTGGGCGAATACTTCATGGCCGGATCGACCACTACCAGCTGCACAATCCGTCGATGAGTGGGCTTGGCGGCGAACACCAGGCTGGTCAGCCGCTGCTCGGTCATCGTGATGACCAGCTCGTAAACCCCTTCTTCTTTCGGGATCTGAATGTCGATCGGTTTTTCCAGGGCCAGGTTGCCGTCGTTGTCGACAATTGGGTTGAACGACTTTTCCCACAAACTTCGACCGCCGCGGGCTGGCTGAAGCTTAGCCACCAACTGAACCGATGTCCCGGGTGGGAAATAAGTTTTGTAGCCGCTGATCGTGGTCCGCAACGATTCGTCCGGCGCGAAAACAAGATGGTCGCGATTCAATTCGACCCGCACGATGTCGCCTGGGGCGCGTTGAACGAGGATCCTCGATCCTTGCTGATCGAGCGCGGCCTGGTAGGGCTGATGTATCAATTGCTGGACAGGAATCGAAATCGGCGCAATCCTCTCGTTCGGATTGCTAGTAAGTTGGATCGTCAGCTGCGCGTCCGCCGGGGCATCGATTTCGATATCGAACCCATCGTAGATACGCGGCGTAAGATGATTGATTTCGATCTGGCCTTGAGCCGACAACACGGCCCGGGCTTCGTCGGCTTCCATTCCCAACAGGTTAACCAGCTGAATCTTTCCGGCCGTCAACGAGATATTGCCATGCCAGCGCCGTTCTGTGGAACCACCCCAGGCAATTCTCAGTGTGCTATGAACGGTGGGGAGCGGCTTGCCTCCCTGAGCATAGGTTTTGGCAGGCAGTAGCGGGAAAACGAGCGCGCAGAGCAACAGACACCGCTGCGCGATCGATCGCGCTACACGGAGCGAGACATCCATGTGCTGTCGGCCGGGACTTCCCTGTACCAGTCGTGCCAGCATGACGCTGCGTTTCTCAGAGGAACAAAATTAGATGTCCTGATTGGACAATGGCCGCGGATTATAGCCAGAGATGGTTGCCTGCTGCCAGAGCGATATTGGCAGGATCCGCCCAATAGAAACCGGGAAAACCGAAGCAATCGGCGAGAGCGCCGGATGGTTGAGAAATGGGGCGGGAAAGAGAATCTTTCCAAGAACCCAGTGTGCTGGAAAGATCCCCCACGTTCATTTCTCAACCATCCGTGAACCGCGCTTCTCGCTATAGCGGCTGCCGAGAACAGGAGACTCGGCAGGATCGCCCGGGAGGGTGGTTTGGAGAGAATGCATGCTAGCCACATCAAGCCTTGTGGATAGCAGCAACTCGGCTTAGCTTTCTTCTTGAACCGTCTCGGCCGAAGCAGTTCGACGACGGCGACGTTTCGGTTTGGCGGCACCCCATTCCTTAGTCAACGTCTCGAAGACCTCGGGGGATTCGTACCGGATGATCGTCTTGCCTTCGGGCATGGGGCCGATCAGACCACGAAAAACGGGCATGCCACGGAGGGCCAGATCGGTGCTGCTATCTTCGGTACCAACCTGCGAGTGCATCTTCATCAACGGTTCGGCCGAATCGTAATCCTTAATTCGGATTTCGCCATTACCGCCGCGAGTTACAACGCGAAACGTGTCTTTCTTACCCATAGCCTTCGATGCCTCCTCGGTACCTTCTCGCCTTGATGTGTTCGACAGAGACAGGTATCGGCCAGAGTGCTAGCGAAGACAAACCTTTTTCTGAGGCGAAGTTACATCACTCGCTTTAGGCATAGCAGGCACAGCCGCTACATCGCGCAGTTCCGGCATACAGATCGACCGAAGCGGGGTCCCCCAAGGGCCAAATGCCGCGGGAAAAGAGTCCTGCGGCAAATTTTTAGACTGCAAGATCGGCCAAACCCGCAAGATCTTACCGGCGAAGCGTGCTCATCGGGCTGAGCGAGATGGCTCCCTGACGGGGCGGGTCGTTCCGCAGATCAGCGACCCCACCAATAACATTACGTGACGCAACATTGGCAACCGGTTGGGCCGGCGGAGCAACCGCAACCCGGGTGACCTGCTGCTGCTCGACCATTCGCAAGGTGGTTACCGGTCGCGAAACGGTTCGTTCGGCAGGAACCAGCTCCCGGCGCGTAACGGGCGTTTGAACCGTCTCAGTACGTGGTTCCCAGCGGGTTCGCGGGACCCAACGATACGCGATCCGAGGTGGAGCAAATGGATTGATGCTGAACGGCGTGTAAGCTTCCCAGCTATATTCGGTCACCGGCGTGTAATAGGTCCGCTCCGATTGCTGCATCTCGGTCGTCAGGCGTTCCTGGTAGAACTTCTCGGTATGCGTTTGGTAGGTCGTCTCGGATACTGGCGTTTTGACCGTTTGAACGACTTCGCGGTAGGTCGTTCCGTTTCGATTGACGTATTGCACGTCTTCGGCCAGAACAGCTTGAGCGGTTCCAAAAACGAGCATTCCCACGACAAGTCCGCGGTAGCGCATCCTGCGTTCCCCCTTGCGACCAGATCGAAAAAAGAGATGCCTGGCAAATCGCTTCCGTGCGATAAACCAAGCATGGCTTCAGATCGCTGGAAAGATCGCATCTTGCCATCCTTTCCAACTTCGCCTGATATCCGTTTCGGCACGCAGTTTCCCTCAAGTTCACACAATTTGCCCTGCTAGCGTTGGCGGCATCCCGCGGGTGGAAAAAGATAGACCGTCATCGATCGATTCTAAGTTGAACCTTTCGTTCATATTGCTGCGCCGCCGCCCTACAACCAACGAGGACGCATCGAGCAGCACTTGTGCGAAATTTTCTGGTGCCAGCTTGTACGCCTTCGGGGAACTGGTAGCCTGAACTCGCTAGTTGACCCCCAAAGAAAGTAAGCTTCGATGAGCGACAAAACGATTTTCAAGCGGATTATCGACAAAGAGATTCCGGCCGACATCATCTACGAAGACGACCTTTGCCTAGCGTTCAAAGACATCGCCCCTAAGGCACCGACCCACGTGCTGATCATCCCTAAAAAGGAGATCGCCACGGTCGATGATCTGGCCGACGAAGATGCCGCCCTGGTTGGGCATCTGTGGATTGTGATCCGCAACCTGGCACGTGACCTGGGTCTGGAAGAAGGTTATCGCGTGATCGTCAATTGCAAAGAAGCAGGTGGGCAAGAAGTGCCGCACCTGCACTACCATCTGTTAGGCGGCCGCCAAATGACTTGGCCGCCTGGTTAGTTGAAACCAGGCGAGCAGCCTATCGATACAGCGAAGTCCCGCCAGGCAGATAGAACGTGGGGGCACTCTTTGATCCGGACGAAACCGGAATGGCTTGGATCGGGCGAGGTTGTCGCTTTTCGGTTGGAACCGAACTCGTACGAGGGGCCGAATCACTCGTGGGTGTGCGGCCTCCGTTGGAATAGAATCCGCCACTCACACCAGGTTCGCGGGGAGTGATGTCTTGCTGGTAGCCAACCGGCATCAAAGGACCGGTCAGTGGACTGGGGCCGCTTTGTCCATCGCGAGCTGAAGCAATCGGCCTAGCCTCATTCGAAGGGCTTTGACCACGAACGATTCCTGGCTGCTGCGTGTTGGAAACAAGCTGACTCGGCACGTAGTTCTCGATCATTCCTTCGTTCGAACCATCGCGGACCCAATCAAGCCACGAAACCTGCAGGCTGCTCAGGCTGGGGTGGCCGTAGTACTTGCTGGTGGTCTGCGTCCAGTTGCGAGTCTGCATCCCTTCGCCAACATACTGCACGAACTTCTGCTTGCCCCCTTGGGCGATCAGGAATCGAGCCAGCGAGTAACCTTGGGCGTATAGCGGCAAGATGTCGGACGGGTACTCTTTCATCGCGAACATCTGATTGAACGCAATCCCGCGATCGCTTTTTAGGAAGCGATACAGAAGCTGCGTGTTCTTGTCTTTTTCGGAGGTATGCTCGACCGTCGTACAAGCCCCTTCATCGGCCCAACGAGGGAGCGGGCAGCCATAGTGCGAGGCGAAGATCGTATGCAGAATCTCATGAGGCAGCACGCTATCAAGGATACGTTCGCGCGGGCCAAAGATTTCCATCGTCCAGTTGAATGGCACGCCTTGATGAAAGGCAAAGCTGGTTTGGCCACCGGCGCCACCGCCAACACGAACGGTAATCGGGCAAGGCTGGCTCCAAGGAGGCAGTTCACGTCCAAGCCACTCAAGGGCCAATTCGCGGCGGAATTGTTCGGCCGACTGAAGAACCTGTTGGGCAAGTTGCGGGTCTTGTGCGGTGACCAGGAAGTTGGTTCCGCGAACACTGGCGGCCGAGGCGACCGAAAAGAGAATGGTCCACACCATCGTCGCCACGAAGGCGTGACGGATCACGCGAGCATCCATGCTCATGAGCAAGCTCCAGGCAAGTGCGTTGCCCACCACAACGTTGCATCATGCAGTGGCGTCAGGGCAACAAGGGTACATTTTGCTGATGTGTTCGCGGCGGGTCGTTTGAGTCTGCGAAACACTCAGCCTGGTTCGATACGACCGTCGGCGTCAATCCGTTCAGCCTTGGGTGATTCGTATCGCCAGCTTGTAAAGTTTTCAAAGGCTAACGAAATGGCAAACCTGTTCCTAGGTCAAATTCCCGCAAAACACGACGCTAGCAGCCATTTTGCCTCAAGTCACAGTGGCCTCTTGCCGAGCAACTAGTCCTTATTAGCGGGCTGACTTAAGACATATCTCCCTACGAAGACGATGATCGTGCCAAGCACAATTCCCAACAAGATGGCCCGTTCGAATGGACCGAGTACATCTTCGAGGTAAAAGAAATATCCGATCAGAAAGCTCATCCGCACCGAACCTCCACCGGGACCCTATTTAGGTTTGTCAAGCATCGGAATGGGGAACAGCTTCGACGGCGTGTGACCTTCTTTCATGGCGGCTTCCGCCTTGGCGACGATATCGGGGTGCTTTGCCGCTACGTCATTCGATTCGCTCGGGTCATCCTTCAAGTTGTATAGCTCCAACTTGCCTGCCCCCGGCTTCTTGGGCCGCATCATGTTCTGGCGGATCGCTTTCCAATCTCCCATCCGCACGGCTTGCTGGCCGCCATAGCCGCCGAATTCCCAGTACATGTAATCATGTTCCGGCTGTGACTTGCCCAAGAGAGTCGGCAGGAAGCTGATGCCGTCGATATCCTTGGGGGCCTTCGTCCCGGTAATGTCAGCGACGGTCGGCAGAACATCGCAGAAGCCGCCGATGTAATGGCTCACGGTGTCAGGTTTGACCTTGCCGGGCCAACGGACGATCAAAGGAACGCGGATGCCTCCTTCGTACAGGCTACCCTTCAAACCGCGGAAGTTAGCCGCCGACTTGAAGAAGTCGGAATCGCTGCCACCAAGTCGATCGTAGGTAGGCCCATTGTCCGAACTGAACATCACGACCGTGTTGTCTGCCAAACCTTTCGCTTCGATTGTATCGAGGATTTTGCCAATGTCGCGATCCATGTGCGTGATCATCGCAGCATAACCAGCGTGCGGCTTGGGATGCTTCAGGTAACCGTGGTGCTCGTAATCGTCTTCCTTCATGTCAGCATACTGCTTGAGATCTTCCATTGGCCCTTGAATCGAAAGATGCGGCACGGCAAACGGCAAGTACAGAAAGAACGGCTTGTCCGCGTTGGCTTCGATGAATTCGATCGCCACTTTGCGGAACTGATCCTGCGAATAGGTTTCGCCTTCGAGCGTGCGATCGTTACCAGGTTGAATCTCTTTCTCTCGATTGCGCCACAGATACTTCGGGTAGTGATTGTGCGCGTGGCGTTGACAGTTGAAGCCGTAGAACAAATCAAAGCCTTGCTTGTTGGGATCGCCGGTGGTGCCGAAGTGCCCCAGTCCCCACTTGCCAATCGCCGCGGTCGCGTACCCTTTTTGCTTGAGCATTTCCGCAATGGTGACTTCCTCCAGCGGAATTGGATTCTGACCTGGGAACTCGGCGCCCAGAGCTTTCGTTTCCGGAAGCATCTTGCCTGGGTCGCCGTTGTTGCGAATGTAGGCGTGGCCAGGGTGCTTGCCGGTCATCAGCACACAGCGTGACGGCGCACAAACGGCGTTGCCGCAATAGAAGTCGGTGAACCGCATTCCTTCTTTGGCCAGCTTGTCGAGATTAGGCGTCTTGATCTTTTCCTGACCGTAGCTTCCCACTTCGGAGTATCCGAGGTCGTCGGCCAGGATGAAGATGATGTTGGGGCGTGAGGCTTGATCGGCGTTAACTGGTTGCGTATAAATCACTTGTGCAACGAGTACCACAACGGCCGAAATGGCCAGTGTAGTTATTCTGTGTAGCAAATGACGCGGGAATGACCGGCGGCAACCGGCCTGCGTTATGGCAAGGAATAGAAACATGATGAATCCTCTATTTCTCATCGCGCGTGCGCTGCGCTCGACTCTCGCTCGCTCACCACCGCGCTATCGATGCGTAAAAAGACCAAGGGGCCACGGGCGGCAACCCGTTTGGCGGCCCCTTGGCGGCAAGGAACCGAAACCGGTTCCGCCTTCATTGTCTTCCCCACGATTTCCACAGTCAATTCCCAGCGGCAACTGGGTCAGCAACGAAAGGACAAATGACCAATGGCAAGGAATCGAAAACAACGTCGCCAGCAGCATGGGTCTGCCTGGCATTGGAAGCAGACGGACTGCTGGTATTACACCGAACCGGGAACAAGGAAACGTGTGCCCCTCTTTGATGAGCAAGGCGAATGTGTTCGTGGCAAAGAGAACAAGGAAGCCGCGAGACTGGCCCTCGCTCGCGTGAAACTCGTCGACGAATTGAGCCCACGGCCAACAACGTCATCGGGCGAATGGACTGTCGCGAAAGTCTGTGAAATCTATCTCGCGGACCTGCATCAGTCAGCGACGCTCGAATGGGCAAAACTGATCGAGAAGTGGCTGAACGATTTGTGTGGCTACTGTGGTGCGTTGAAGGTCGAAGAGTTTCAGAAGAAGCATCTACGGACTTGGATTCAGAAGCACAAGTCGTGGAACCACAACACGCAGCGCAATGTGATTGCGTCTGTGAAGGCAGCATTCAATTTCTGTTGCAAGTTCGACGATCTCGAATCGAATCCGGTGGCGGGTTACCAGAAGCCGACCGCAACGCCGCGCTTAACGGCGTTCACACCCGAGGAAGAGACCGCCATCCTTGAAGCAGCGGACGACGCCCATGGCCTTTTCATCAAGGCGTGTCTCCTGACGGGGGCAAGGCCGTATTCCGAATTGGCGAAAGTCACCGCCGATCACGTTGTCGAAACGCCGCAGGGCATGTATTACCTGTTGAAAGCTCGAACTGCCGATGGAGGTCACGGTCACAAGAGTGCCAAGAAGACCGGCAAGGATCGACGCATCATGCTTTGCGATGAGATGGAGTCGATAACGCGGCAGTTGATGCTGACGGCACCAAAAGGAAGCGATATTCCGTTGTTCCGCACGACGCGAGGTCGTCAGTGGAAGCGCTGCAATGGGGTGCAGCGGTTTCTCGAATTGAAACGCAAACTGAAGCTGCCCGACGACCGCTGCATGTATACGTGTCGGCACACCTTCGCGAAGCGCACGTTGAGCGGGTACTACACCGGCGTGCCGGTCACGATTGAAGTGCTCGCGGGACTGATGGGGAACACGCCCAAGGTTTGCTGGGATCACTACGCGGCGTGGGCCGATCAGTACAACGACCCACTCTGGGCAGCGTTGGGCAAGAAGCCCTCCAAGCGAAAGGTAGGTTAATCCCTCGGTGCTAAACTGAAAGCGATTTTGCGTCAAGTAAGGTGAAGGCTCTCGGCTTAGCAATTACGTGAGCAAACCCGCATCAGGTGTGACTCTGATGCGGGTGTCGTTCTTCGCATTGCAGCGCAGTAAAACCTGCCGCCAACGGATTCGATACTCATGCTATCTTGTTGGCCATCCGAGCGGGCGTTTTCGACGCACCACCAGCAACATAACGATCGATCGCGAATTGATCGATTGCCGCGACTGTCCGATAGTCGGCCGACCAACTTGCAGAGTCTAACACGGTGATGGCTCAACTGTTGGGCGAACAAAAACCCGGCCCGGTTATCAACCGGGCCGGGTTTCATTGGCCCTCGCATTGCCGTGCGAAGGGCTTGCCGCCAAGGGTTTACTACGTGTCGATTGCTGCCTCAGGATTAGCAGTCATCGGGCCGTCCCAGTTTGGTGGTGATGTGCTGCATCGAGGTCTGTTTGGGTAACGCTCGTCGAATTGGTTGCGACTTGGGCGAGACAAACATCAGTTCCAACAAGCGGTCCAGTTCCTGGCCGTCAATCTTGATGCGACCTTGGCCCTTGCGACCGCCCTGGTAATAATTGATGGTCGTCGGTTGACCGCGAATCATGAACGTGCCCGCATCCGACTGGTCCAGCCAGTCGTACAACGTCGCCGTACTGATGCCGAGTCGGCGAGCGGCGTCTTGTGATGAGAGCAGTTCCCGGGACATTTTCCGTCGGCAATCCTGGCCGGTCGGCTCATCTGCGGGCCGGCGTGGGTGATGGATGTCATCGTTACTGCTCCCAAGGTAGGAACCGGCGATCACACGCCGATCACAGCGTGTGATAAGTGGCTGAAGTGACCGAAAGACTCACTGATTGGCATGTGGGAGTTCGGCTGCAACTGCCTGTCAAGTAATGGTTTGAGAGATTGAGGCCCGAGATGGATCGACTTGAACTTGCCCAAATACAATACCAACGGATTGATCTCGGCCCCTTAGAACTGGACGAACAGAAGTCCGATGAGATCGAGGCGTGGTTGCGGGAGTACGTGGTGCCCCTGGTCTCCGATCTCCAGCGAACCCCGGCGTTTCGACGCTATGTCAAGTTCGGCGTGGAGCGACTTTCCGCCGAAACCGATGTCCCCGAACGACAGCAGGTCGTTGCCGTGTCCAATGCTCTGGTCGCCTGCGCATCAGAAGTCGCCAGGCTGGGCGATCGGGATGAATTCCGGGACCTCATGCGGGATCGAGACCTACTTCAGGAGTTGAACGAGCGGAAATACGGCACTTCGTCGCTACAAGAAGTGACAGATGAGCCAAAGGCCGAAGAGGATACACGCTGCATCGCCGAGAAAATGGTCGAACAGCCCTGGTTCGACCTGGTCATGAGCCTCGATTTTCCTTATCTCGAAGATCATTTGTTCGTGGCATCCGATGATTCATCTTTCGATGACGCGTTCACCAAGTTTCGACCGAATATTCCCGTGCTGGGCGATGGTATTACGCGGATGCTGTTTGTCCGCATCGACTTCTGGGTGCATCACTTGAAGGGAGTCTGGAATCAGATGCTTGTACGGATCATGAAAACGTCCGATGATCCGCACGGAGAATATGAACCGTTCTTCATGACGATGATTCACCTCGAAAAATGTGTCGAGAATCTCAAAGCAACCTGTTTGTCAGGCGACGACGGTCGTATGCGAGATGCCTGTTGCACTCTAATGCAGGTTTACATCGCCTATCATCCCAGACCAGAGTTGCCGTGGTTGGTTTTGAGGGAAGATATCTACCAAGCGAAGGCTGGCATACTCGGTCTTGAGTTCAGACGGCTATTCGAACTCATCGAGTATGACCAGGTCGATGCCAGGACGATTCAGGAATCGGGTCGCCGACAGGCCAGCATCGTGGTCATGGATGCGATCCAGCAAGTGTTGGCAGCGATTGACGATGTCGCCGAGTTATATCGGCGCGAGTTGTCGCCCGAGGAGTTCATCAATGAAGCTCGGACTCAGCATCGCCTTGTTGTTGTGACGAAACCCCGCCTGGTGTTTTGGGACGCAGTTGAATTGGGAATCAACTGGAATCGCAAATCGGCTTCGTGGGAAATGCTTCTTCACCTTGCCGCGCACGCTGAACAACTTGATGGTATTGACCAATACGATTTGTCGGGCGTTATGGACAACCGCGCGCTCAGTGTCCGAAAATTCAATCTATGCAAGCATCTGAGAAACGCTGAAGTCGGTTCGCCGGCTGCTCAGCTCGCCGCGCACCTTGAAAAAGTACCGCGAGGCGAGTGCTACATCGACTTGCAGCCGTCCGAAGTCAAGGTTTTGGACCTTGAACGACTGGGCGCCGACGAGTGGACAGTCGACCGGAATGAATTCTCCTCGATTCAAAGCTAAACGGCATCCTGGCATCTGATCGCCAGCTCGCACGCACTTACGTGCCTTTCGTAAGTGGTTTTCTTCAAAGGACTTGCTAAATTCAATCATCTTTCGCGGCATAATCCTTTGAGGGGAATCTTAGCTTTTGCGTCTTGGCCAAGCCGCAGCTGATCAGGCATTTTCGACGATTGTTGCTGACTTATCACGGCGTGTGACTGCCGTGTGATCCCCGATCTTTACGTTGCTTCGTGGGCGGTTCGGAGAAACCCGAATTCAAATACGGAGCAGTTCAATGAGCGTTCAACAGCGGGATGGGAAAAGTTGCGTGTCGCAACTTTTGGACGATCAGCCGAATGAAGCCTGGGACGTTGAGCGACTTGGCGCATTCGCTCAGGCACGTCATCAGGAAATTGACACCGATGAGCAGTCGCTCGCGCGGGCCTACTGGCAACTCGGCCTGGCGCTGAACCTGGCGCGGCGACAATTCTCCCAAGGCCAGTGGGCGAAGTTTCTGAACGAACAGGGAATCGACAAAACCAGGGCGTCGAAGGCCCGCGCCATCCAGCGATCCTTCGACACCGAGAATTCCGTCGAGGGGTTGTCTATTCAAGAGGCTTATCGGAAGCGAAAGCGGAAAAGTCGGAAGTCAGGTCCGACGAAGAAAAGTCGCAAGTCGACCAACAAGCACGAGCGCGTCAACATCGCCGAATGGCTCCGTGACGTCTGTCAGCAGGTTGACATCTTCTTGGACGAAGTTTCGTCCACCGATACCGACGATGCTGCGAATGTACTCCCCGCGATCGACGCTGCCGTCGAGGAATTGAACCGGCTGCGGAGTCAGGTCCAGCAACGCATCAGTGCGCGATCGTAACGCACCAATCATTTCGTCGCGCCCAATGCTGTCGTTCCAGCGAGACCCCTGCGCCGTCTTTCCCTCGCACCGGCGCGACTTTTTGTGCGTGATCCCCGCGACTCTTTCAGAAATCACACGCTGTGACCGCCGTGTGATCAGCGATCCGTATTGTTGCCCGCGTTTCGTAATCGCTGATGCGATCCTGAGGCGCGGTTGCCTTGGGTACGCCGCCGGGAAGCGGCGCTATCGCTCAGCACAACTAATGGAGGGCCTAATCATGGCTTTTCAACTTCCTGATGCGGGCGCTGCCAGTCAAGAACTTGCCCGCGAAGTTCACGAGTGGTGGCAAGAGGCCGCCGAGAAGACCGACATCGACCTCTCCGGTTTCGATCCCGCCGCTCCGCTTGATGAGCGGATCGCCTGGGCGCTGGGACAACGACTCGACATCGGTACGATTTACAGTCGCTTCAGTTCGAAGCGGCAGCACAGCACGCCGGATCAGGTGCGGACCAGCGTCCAGCACGCGGCCACCAAAGGCATTTACTGCCCTCCGGAGTTCGTGTGCGTCGATGAAGCGCAACGCGGTTACCGAGCTCGTCGCGAAGGTCTGGACCGCATGCTGTTGATTCTCAAGAATCGGTACGCGACCGTGCTGCTGGTTTTCAAGGCTTCGCGTTTGTATCGTCAGGCCTTCAAAGGCTACCAGTTGATCCAGCAAGAAGTGGTCGAGGAAGGCTTGCGAGCGATCTCGGTCACGCAGGGCATCGACACGGCCGATACGAAGGCCTGGCGGATGCTGTTCCAGGTTCACGGGATTGTGGACGACATGGTGATCGAAGCCACGGCCGACCACGTTCGCGCCGGTCTGAAGGGTCTGTTCGCGCGCGGCTACACGGTCGGCGCCCTGCCGGTCGGCTACCGCCGCAAGGAACTGCCGGACGCACCGGTGACCAATCGCGGGCTGACGCGCACCGTGCCGGAAGTGGATCGGAAATCGCCCGAAGAGTCTGAGGAGTCGAATTCTGATGATTCGGACGACGGACCGGATGTGGCCGAAATGATCGTGGAACACTATAAACTGATCCGCGACGGCATGCCGATCAAGCAAGGTTGGCGGAAGTGGGTCGCCGATGGCGGCCCGGCTGACCCTCGCTCGACCAAAGGCTACATGACCTACAACGCCTACCGCCGTATGCTCTCGCGGATTGCGTACACCGGTCGCTGGGAGTTCGGCCGCAAACGGAACGAGTTTTCGACCAAGCGGGACTACTCGCGGCAGATTGAACAACCCG
Source organism: bacterium (assembly GCA_016124445.1). Taxonomy (GTDB): domain Bacteria; phylum Planctomycetota; class Planctomycetia; order Pirellulales; family Pirellulaceae; genus Bremerella. Next base: position 7,490 of record WGNR01000010.1, on the reverse strand, counting down.
ACAGCGAGGTGGAGAAGTTCCTCTGCGAGGAGCTTCGCATTGTCGATGATGAGTTGTTCTTCGCCGTCCAGCGGCGGCTGGCCGAGTTGAAGCAGGGGCCGCGTGGTCCCAAGAAAGACAAGGTCCCGCACCTGTGGGACCTCGTCGTCGAATTGTTTTACTGCGCCCGCTGCGAAGAGCGCTTTCACCAGACCGGCGCTGGCAACAAGGGCATGCATTGCAAAAACGGCGATCTGTGTCCTTGTAATTCGGCCGTGCGCCGTGAAGAAGCCGTTCGTGCCGTCTGCGAGAAGCTTTGTGATCTGATCCAGCAGGACGCCGACTTGGTCGAACGGACGATCTGCCGCGCTCAGGAAATTGACACCCGCGGCGACGATCAGTTGCGCGGCGAGATTTCCCAGCTGGAGCGCAAGGTCGCCGCGTTGTCTAACAAGATCAGCGATCTGTACGAGTTGGCCGGACAGGGCAACGACGACGACCGCAAGGAAGTGATGGCCAAGGTGCGGGCCACGCAGACGGAACGCTCCACGGCCCGTCATGAACTCAGCCGCCTGCGGCAGGCGCTGGCCAACACGACGGCCACCGTCACGCCGGAGATCGTGCGCCAAACCCTGGCCGAGTTCACCGCGTTCCTGGAGAACGCCGCCGCTGGAAAGCTCGGCCCCGAGGCGATCTACAAAGCCGTCGCGGTGTTCCGGGCGTTGGTCCGCGGCCGCGTCTGGGTTCACGTCGAACGTCGTGCCGGTCGCAAGCGGACCAACGTCCGCGGGGTCTTCCACCCCTACCTGATCGGCGCCGTTCGTGATGCGACCGGACAGTCAAATGTGGAGTCGGCCGAGTCGCCTACCGAAGTTTCGGTCTGGCTGCGCGAGCCGCCGCTGCGAGATCGGCTCGCCCCTCGCGTCCACCATCTGATCGACGTGGATGGGCACAGCTACCGCAGCGCGGCGAAGGTGTTGCAAGCCGAAGGCTACAACATCAACTCCGGCGTGGTCTGGCAGATCTACCGCCGGCACTACGAAATGATCGGCAAGCCCGTGCCGAAGCGCCCGTACAATAATGGCAACGAGCGCAAGTCGGCTTAGACCCAAATCTGTTTTCAACCTCTCACCCGCCCCGTCTTTGTGACGGGGCATTTTTTTTTATGCGCGCGGCGATCGTCGCGCGCTCCACCAATTGACATTAGGAGAGCCATCCATGCCGGATTCAACATCGAACGAATTTGCGTCGCCCTCCGAGGTCGTCAGTCGCGCTGCAGACCGCCGGGTGGAACGAGAGCGACTCATCGACGACCTGGCGTTTCTCGTGGTTCGCCAGCATCACCACAGCCAGCGGGCTGAAATGACCGAAGCCGATGTCGATGAATCACCGATGCTAAATCCGAACGAAAAACGCGGCAAGTAGAAATGAAGGGGCCGCTTAGCTCTGGCCGCCGCTTTGTCTTATCCACTTTGAGCTGCTATTGGCGCTCCGCGTATTCAGTTGTTCGATTTTGACATAGTGGATGTGACGAACGTCACGACACAAGGCTATCTTGGCGAAGACGTAGGCAAGCCGAAAGTGCTTGCAACGGCTGCCGCGATTCGTCGTCTCGATGTTTCCATTCACGTTGCGACGATTCAGGATCGCTACCGCGCGAAGCAGCAAATCGGGGAAGCATTCGATTCCCGCGCGGGCTGCTATCTGGTGATCTGTCGCCAACCGCTGCCAGTTCTCGGCAGACGGCCGCATGTTAGGCCAGACGATTCGAATTCTCGCCGCGAGCGATACCGACACATTCGGCTGCTACGCCAACACGTTGTTTGCCCTGGCAGATGCTCAAACCGACAGGTGTACGTCGCGTAGCACGATCTACGCCGCCAGTATCGGGGCCGGACTGATGGTCCACCAGTTTACCCGCTGGTTGCGTCGCCTTCCCGTCGATTGCGACACCACGCTCAATCTGCTGGCCTGCAAATGCACGGTCGCTTAGGTGGATGGCTCGACAACCTACCACGACAAAGACCTGGCAACGCAATGGCTACGAACCGGTGCGCTGTCGGGGTTTCTCACTTGGAGTACAGAATGATGGCCCCACTTACCCGCGCCAGTCCCTCGCGCGATAACAGTTCGGGACTTCTTGAATACGTTTCGCCCACGAGACTGAACACGTGGCTCACGTGTCCGTTGAAATTCAGGCTGCGTTACGTGGATGGCATCGAAGAGCCGACGCCGCCGAGCCTGTTTCTCGGCAAGCGAGTTCACAACGGCTTGGAGTTCTTCTACCGCCATCGGCAGAACGGCCGCCATCTGTCAGCCGTAGTGACGGGGCTTTTTTCATGCGCCCATCTCAATCATTCCAATCGCTGGAGAATAGCGATGAACCAACGCGACAAAAACAAATCAGGACAAAAGGCTGAAAGCGAACGCCTGCAACTCGCGAAAGATCTCGCGTTATTAGCGGTCGAATTCATTCGACGAGCGAGGCCTACCAAAGACAACTCTTCCAATGTGTCCCGAATCTATTTAGCTATTACGGCAGCACGCCGTGAGCTACCAATTCAACCACGAGTCACCTCTGTTCAAGGAAACCCTACCATGCTCGACAGTCGTCAGTTGGCATCGATTCGAGCGGCTCTGAGGTACTGGCAAGATGAAATGGCTCCCCATGGACCCGATATCGCTCACCACTACTTTTCAGAGTCAGATGAAAGCCCATTGAGCCCTGAAGAAGTTGCCGATCTGATTGTTACTCTGGAATCGTGTGTCATCCGTCCCATCAAAATCGATCCGGAGACAGGGCGGATTTGGCAGGATGACGTCTCCATGGGCGAGATCTCATCAAGAGGAAGAACCCTCGAGGGCATCATTCTCTGGCCAGGCAGCCAGGCTGGCTAAATTGCCTCCATCAGCTCGGCGATAGAAATGCCGAGCGTCTTGGCGATTCTCTCGATATTGCGGAGGGCCAGATTCCTTTCTCCCCGCTCAATCCCGCCAATATAGGTTCGATCAAGCTCACACGCATCGGCAAACGCCTCTTGGGAATAGCCTTGCTCAGTCCGTAATTCACGGACTCGCTTGCCGAATCGAACCAAAATGTCTCCCTTGTTAGCCATTTGGCTAATTTGAAGCAAATGACTACCATAGGACCACGGACTATGAGTATCATTCTGGGTGGAGCATTGCTCGATCCCAGAATGGTCGGTCTCTATCAATCAAAGGAGCGAAAAATATGTCAGATGATGAAATCGTCGATGTTGAAAAGAGCGAGCAGCCTGATTCACTCACTTCGAGCAATCGAAATCCTAAACCAAGAATGTCCATTGCTCAGAAGCTTCGCATGGGTTACTACCTAGTGCGAGCCTGGTTTAAAGAATCTACCGACCGCTCGCTAGCTGCTCTTTCCGTTCTGATTATGGGCTTGGGGCTAGTATTGGGACTGCTTGATTTGGTAGTCGCTCTGATTTTGATAGCGGCAGTTCTAGGCTACTTGGTCCACACATCCTCGCTAAGCACTTTCGTCAAAGAGGCATTACATTGCGTGCTGTTTTTCATGCTCTTTTCCCTGGCAACGATCTACGCAGCGCCAGAGCCGAATAACAACTTGCCCCAATTCGCGGTTCCTCGTTTCGATGCAATATCGACTCAACAGGAACGCATACTGAGGTCCATAAACACCGAAAACTTTTGGAACCGTACTATCGTCGCACGCCATATGACGCGTTTTGGCCCGCCAGACCAAGTAAACCTGAAGAACCTCGAGGCCATGCGCCGCTTTCACGACCAACAATTGGCTGATATTCAGCGAGTTCGGGAAATCGCTCAGAATTCGAAGAATGTGGCCCTTGACCTGAAGGATCTTTCGCTACGTCTGATTGCTATGGATGAGCGAGAGATGGAGTGGATGATGAGGGGGGTTGATTTCATTGGTGAAAACAATCGACCACTGAAGCAACAGTCCTTGGCAGAAGCGTTGTCCCATCTTGATGAAATGACTGATGAACAATGGGCGCAACTTCCTGCAGAGCAGCAGCAGTTGATTGTCGAATTCTTCGAATTGGTAGATGCGAAGCAGCCTCTGCTGTCAGATGTGCTGACCATGCAAGAGCGACTTTGCGAACGTTATCCAACACGCAAGTTTCCGTTGCCAGACATTTTCGAAAACATGCAGCAATAGGCCTTCATCAAATGGGCTATCCGGGCATGTAACGAATGGGTGTTCGTGATTCGTAGGCAACTAAGTTAAAGCCGCAGCAAGTTATTCTGCACGGGAAACATGCTGCGGCTTGTTTCGTTTTCCCTTCCAGAAGCACCCAGGGAGTCGTCGAGGATAGGGCAATCTTGTAGTGATCGATCGGCTAACGCAGTATACGATTTCGGTCGATAAATTGTGGCCAAGTATGCCAAAGATCCGTCTTGACTCCGCTCTTTTCACGATAGGAGGACCTATGTCACACACAGTCCAAATCAAAACGGAAATCCGCGACCTGATCGCGTTGCGGCAAGCTTGCCAGCGTCTTTCGCTTGGCGATCCTGTTTTCGAAACCGTTCAGCTTTTCAGCACAAAGGCCCAAGGGCACGCCGTGCGATTGCCCGATTGGCGGTACCCGGTCGTTTGCGATCTTGCTTCGGGCGAACTTCATTACGACAACTATGAAGGTCGCTGGGGCAATCCCAAAGAACTGGACCGTCTCGTTCAGACGTATGGGGTCACGAAGGCCGCGCTTGAAGCTCGAAAGCAGGGCTATACGACGACCGAACAGCCGCTGCCCGATGGCAGCGTCAAACTCGTTATTCAAGTTGGAGGGGAATCTTGAAGACCATTGAAATCATTGTCAGTCCCACGGGCCAGACCAGGCTGGAGACGCGCGGCTTTCAAGGAACTGAATGCCGCGAAGCGAGTCGCTTTCTCGAAACGGCACTGGGCCAAAGGACCTCAGAGTCGCTGACTGCGGAATATCACAGCACCAACGTCGTTCAGCAAAACCACCTCGAGCAGAAGGAATAACTGCCTATGGATCATTCATCACTTGCAAACACCCAGGGAGTGGTTGGCCAGGCGCGTGTCCTGGTCATTGTCGAAGGCAACAACGACATCGAGTTTCTCCGCCGGATATCGTTGACGCTCCACGACCATGATCGCCGCTTGCCGAATCTGGCCGAGATGGAACTTCAAGGCGAACTCGTTTTTGTGCCCTTCGGCGGAAGCAACCTGCCGACCTGGACCTATCGATTCGCATCGCTGGGCAAGCCTGAGTTCTTTCTGCTCGACCACGAGGTGCCTCCGGAGACCGAGCAGCGCCGAGAACAGGCCGAAGTGATCAACGGGCGACCTGGTTGCAGGGCTTTGATTACCAGGAAACGCAGCCTGGAAAACTATCTTCACCCGCAGGCGATTCAGGAAGTTGCCCAGATCGAAGTAACGTTTGGCGACTTCTGTCCAGTCGGAACTCTCGTTGCCAAGAGACGCTATGAAAACGGTCTTCATGATCGCCCCTGGGAACTCTTGACTCGGCGTTCGCAAAATCGCCAAACGAGCCGCGCCAAGCGCTGGCTCAATACGACCGTAGCCAGCCAGATGACGGCTGATCTTATTCGCCAGCGTGATCCCGATGGGGAAATCGCCACCTGGCTGACCACCATCGGGCAACTGGCCCATTCTGTCTAACGCTCGCTCTCGCGGGTGTTTTGTTCATTCATTTTTTCCAACCAGAAAGAATCCGTATGCGCTTAGCAGACGAAATTCGAGAATTGGTGCGTGCTGGCTTCAGCGGCATCTGGATCCAGAGTTTTGAACCGGAGGACGCGATCGCCGAACTCGCCCAACTGTCCCAGTCCGAGCAGTGGCGACTGGCAAGTTGGGACATTGATGCAGGACTGCGTGGTCTGGAGTCGGCCGCAGGCGTCACCGATCCGCTTTCCGCGGTACGGTCGCTGGCTTCGATGCCGAGCGATGGTCAGCCTACGCTCCTGGTTATGGCCAATCTGCATCGGTTTCTCGGATCGGCGGAAGTCGTGCAGTCGCTCGTACGCCAGGTTGCCCAAGGCAAGGTCCACCAGCAGCATTTGATTGTGCTTGCACCGGTCGTTCAGTTGCCGGTTGAGCTGGAACGCGTCTATACCGTGGTCGAGCACGAACTGCCAACGCGTGACCAACTGGAAGAGATCGCCACCGGCATTGCAGCGGAGGAAGAATTTCCCGGAGGGACCGAACGCGATCGTGTCTTGGACGCGGCGTGCGGCCTGAGCCGCTACGAGGCGGAAAACGCCTTCGCCCTTTCCTTGGTTCGGCATGGTCGCATCGAACCGTCGGCCATCTGGCAACTCAAATCGCAGGCGTTGCTGAAGAGTGGGCTTCTCTCACTGCATCGCGGCGGTGAAACGTTTTCGGACTTGGGAGGACTGGAATCGCTGAAAGGTTTTTGCTGTCAGGCACTCCAAGCGAATGCGAATCGAACGGTGAAGCCGAAGGGCGTTTTGTTATTGGGGGTGCCTGGCACGGGAAAATCGGCCCTGGCCAAAGCCCTTGGCAACGAAGTTGGCAGGCCCACGTTGACGCTCGATGTCGGTTCTCTGATGGGCGGAATCGTCGGGCAAACGGAGCAGCGAACTCGCCACGCGCTGAAGATTATCGACGCGATGGCCCCGGCCGTGCTTTTTGTTGATGAGCTTGAAAAGGCACTCGGTGGCACGTCCGGCTCCGGCCAGACCGATAGCGGTGTTGGTTCACGAATGCTCGGCACGCTGTTGACCTGGCTGGCGGATCACGAGTCGGACGTCTTTGTAATCTGCACCAGCAATGATGTGTCGAAGCTGCCTCCGGAGTTAACCCGAGCGGAACGCTTTGACGCCATTTTCTTTCTCGATCTGCCAGGCAAGTCGCAAAAGCAGGCCATCTGGCAAATGTACCTGGAACGTTTTGGCTTGGATGGTTCTCAGGAACTTCCAAGCGACGACAAGTGGACCGGGGCCGAGATTCGCGCTTGCTGCCGCCTGGCAGCGCTGCTTGATGTATCTCTGGTAGACGCCGCGCAAAACGTGGTTCCGGTCGCTGTAACTTCGGCTGAGTCTGTCGAACGGCTTCGCGGCTGGGCCAGCGGCCGTTGTCTTTCCGCGGAATCGGGCGGCGTGTTCAAGGGTGCGACGTCAATATCACGTAAGGTTCGTCGGCGTCTGCCACAGAATCCTGAAGCCAATTGAATCCAATTCAAATCATCAATCCATGCGAGGTACTTATGACAGCAACAACGCTTGTTCGGGCAACCGATCGCAGCAGTCCTTCGGGGCGACTTCGATCGACCATGTGTGCAACCCGGGTCAGCTTTACTTGGCTAGGCACTCGTAAATCGTTGACCCGTGAACAGCGGGCTCAGGCAGCCGAATCGTTCGATGCCCAGGGCGAGTTCCTGAGCGCAGGCAAGAAGCTGCTCGATACGAAGAATCCGCGATTCAAAGCCGTCACGTCCGTGCGGAATCGGATCCGAGGGTTCTGGACGTCGATGAGCTTGCCG
>WGNR01000021.1 GCA_016124445.1 bacterium | reverse complement strand
GTCGATGTCAATTGGCTTTCCATGCAGAGCCAGTATCAGTCGCCACCATGCGTGATGCACGGGGAGATCGCGAAACGATTCTCGAACGGGCAGTGAACTGCGTACGATCTCGGCGAACTTCATTTCTTGATCCAAATAACGACTAAAATCACCCGGTCGCGACGAGAGATTCTCCACTGTCAAAACGCCCGAATTCGCGACTCGGGTGCATTGCGTTGTTATCCGCTAGGTTCTTGTTGCCATGGAATCATGCCGGCAACGCCGCCAAGCATCTCTCCGGTCGGAGACCAAATGTCAATGATCCGGTGCTCCGTGATCAGTGTGCAACCTTGATCGTGAAGATGTATCAGAATTTCATACGGGGATCCCAGCGACGCCGTTTTGGGAAATCTTTGGAATCGATAATCGAGGTGTTCCAGTCGATCACGCAATCTGTCTTCGCCCTTCGGAATCGGAACCTCGCACTCGAACGCAGGATCTGCCGACTCAACCAAATCGACAAGTTGGATTTCGGAAATGCCAAGCGCCGAGAGCGCTGCCTTCCATCGGGCTCGCAGTTCAAGCACCATTTTGCGCAAGCCATCAATGTCGAGTGTCGTATTCACATGAGGTACGCCTAACGTTTGCGATAACCGGGCCGCCGCAATCGACTTTCCATTGGCAAACCGCGCGATCGGCGGCTCCGTGTGCACGGCATTGTTATGGCTAGTTGATGTGGCGAGTTTCGCCTACGTGTACTTTTCCGGACAATACTACAAACGTAACCGTATCCGCAGAAAACGCAACATCGCGAACGTCCCCGAACAACTCATCGATCTTAGCACCCGCGAATCCGCAATCCTCGAATGAACTGCCCCACGATGCGACCTTCATATTGCAGTCGTGGAATTTGCATCTGATGAAATTGGCGAGAAGGTGAGCATTCCGAAGTGACGTGCCAGAAAATTCACAGTCTGTGAACGTGCCAACGAACGAGCAATTGTCAGTGCCAATTCTCCGAAAAGAACATTTGTCAAAGCGTCCATCGATTCGGTGAAAGACGCGTGCCCCATCAAAGACAACCTTGTCGCATCTGACCCATGTCAACATGATTGATTGATCGACACCGTATTCATTTGCTGGTGATCGCGATTTTCCGAAATCGGCATTGGACATGACAACGCCGGATGCGCGACACAGTGGGAATCCACGATAGTCCGCTGCGTCATCGGGCGTCGTACCGTGCGGGGACGATGGCAGGTCCACCGGATGTTGACGTCCCTTGCCCTTGGGAATGAGCGTCGAGTTCACGGCGGCTATTTCTTCGTCAGTCCAGTTCATAGCCATAACGTTGTAGCTGACCGGGCTGCGGCCAGCGATGTTGTTTTGGATTCGAAGCCCAACCGCCGCTCCGGTTGAGCGAATGGTTCGGCACGCGTCATACACGGAAAAAAGCTGCGCCCGTTTCGCTCTTTTTTTACCATGACTGATCATTCTGTCATGGGTTGAAATATTTGCTGTGGCGATTCGCCTTCTTCGTCTTCCAAGGCGAGCAGGCAATTCCGCTTTTCACCAAGACAACCTATTGTGACGAAGTCCCAGAAGCTGTCGAAAGTGCGCTCGACCTCGTAGTTTCGGTACAGCGAGAAGACGGCGTACTCGTGCTTCTTCGGGTCGGTGACATCCTCGGGATCGAAGAAGTGATTCGATCTCGACATGTCGATCGCGAAAAAAATGCCCCGAGAAATCTGATCAGGGTCCAGGCCGAGGTCTCCCAACTGGCCAGCAAGCTCCCTTTGGGAATCGGTCAGATACTCCAGCGAGTATGTATTTGCTTTGCCATTATAACCTGGCACGGCGATATTGAAGTCACCCCTTCCAAAGCTACCCACACCAAAGACGCGGCAGAAGGAGCGGTAACTGTCGGGTAGCTTGATGTGTAAGCTGTTTTCGGCTGCGTTGAGCAAAGCCGAATCAACTGTGTGCAAACCATCTTCGCCGTTAACAATTTCGAGGTGTTTTAGGACGGTTTTCCATTTGGCGTCGGTCATAATCGTCTCCCGCTACCGCCTAACGACCCGCATCACGGGGCGGCGGGAGTCGACGTTGATTTCAAAACACGCTGGCCACCGCCGCTCCCGTGCATGCGATGGTTCGCCACCTTGAATCACGTTTGACGCTGCGACAGGACATATGCGTCGAACAAGTCTGCAAGAGAAAGCCCTTCATCTTCCGCGTTGTAAAAGTCAGTAGTCAAATCGTGAATCTGTTGCTCTTTATCTTCGGACAATGCGAGCAGCATTTCCATTCGCGCTTCGCGATCTGTTGGTGGGCCGTTTGGACCGAAGTAGCTGTTTGCCTTTTCGAGTATCTCCGCAGCGACAGGAGCACCAATTCGTCGCATCACGTTCGGCGTTTCTTGGGCGAGGTCACCGGACGAGTTTAGCAGGTATTGATGCATGCCGCCGTTGTTGATTTCGCCCTGAAAACTCATGATGCACAGTGCGTCTCGCTGAAGCCGTGACAACGCAAGAACGCCGCCGCGTTCGAGCGTCTGCCAATATTCAGCGTTGAATTGTTCGAGGAATTCGGCGTCAGTCATCTTGTGGTGGCGAACTAGTGTTTATGCAGAACCGTTCCGAATAACGTGCGCACGTTAATCGGAATCCAGGCTGTCGAAATCAGCCGGGCTGCGGACGCCACGGACTCCCTGGTTCGGAACATGAGTATAAATCATCGTCGTCCTAACGTCACTGTGACCAAGGAGTTCCTGTACCGTGCGGATCTCGTAGCCCGCCTCGCTATGAGCTGGGCCCTCAAGCTTTATGCCTACGCAGGTCGAACCGTCCTTAGACATTTAGGTACCCATATTCCTTCCGCCTCGTTCGGCGGCGTGTCACGGTAAAGCGTTCAATCTTGCTCAATTTCTAAACATGTGGCGCACCCTGCGTTATGTGGCGACATCTGCCCGTTTGATTCGGTATAGGTAACTCGTGAGACCCGTTCCATCCGTGCGTACGCCGTCTCGTTTACCGCCAATCTTCTCAACAGCACGCTGCGACCGGATGTTGTCAGGGCCGACGAGCAGAACAACCGAGTCGACAAATCGAAACGCATGGCTGAGCATCAGTCGTTTCATTTCACCGTTGTAAATGCCGCCCCAATACTTGCGAGCCAAGAAAGTCCAGCCTATCTCAATCTCAGAAGCCGCTACGTTGTAGGCATGATACCGAGATGATCCAATGACCTCGTTCGTTTCCTTGAGTGTTGCGACCAAGGCACCGCCCGACGCCAACGACTGCTCGAATAGCGTTTGAAATACAGACTCTTCGTACCGATTTGAGGCTGGGTGCTGCTCCCAAATCAGCGGGTCCGAAGCAACGGCAAACAATGCCTGGTAATCCTCAGCCTCTAGCGGACGAAGGACGAGCAGGTCTCCTGCCAAGATGGGTTGAAGGTCAAAGGACATTGGTATGATTCTCCCGGACAACGACTGGCATCACCGGCAAGTCGGATAGCTGGCCATTTTCGCTCTGGCCACGGACAGCTGCAACCAACCTGGAAAGCGTTCCTGTTAAGCCGAATGCGTCAGTCAATTGTGTTGCCCACGAAGCACCAACCAATTGCCTGGGATCTACCGTCGGAGTAAAGCTGAAAGCAGACGCTATCGCCACGGCCAAGCAGTTCATTGATTAGGCCAATCATCTGTTCGGATTGGGAAAGGGTAGGGCGGCTGGAGCCAATCAAGTCGACGAGTTCTTCATCGCGGTACGGCCGAACGACATGCATGCCGCCGGTGTAGGACACATCAGTTACATCCAGGACATTTCCAATACCTTCGCCACTACTTTTATTGATTCGGCGAATGAGCTCTATTTGGGCCTCGACGTCAGCAGGGATCTCGGCAGCGGCAATCTCTTCTATCCTTGCCAATTCGCCTTGATAGTAGTCGAGCAGCCCGTATTGATCATCGACTTCGGCTGCCGCCACAGCTGTCCGTGCCGAATCTAGATTTTCCTGGATGAGTGCAGGCAGATCGTATTCCTTGAGAGCCTGTGTTTGGATTTCGTGCAACGCATCGAAGGGTGAATCGTGTGGTCCAGAAACATGATGCCAAAGTCGAGCGCCCATAGTTATTTCTCCATAACCTTAAGGATATCGGCAGGGTGGCACGTTCTGAAAAGCTTGACCGAAGGATTCGATCGGAAGTGCCGCCCGCCGTCATCACTACCCGTCCGTAATCGCAACCTGCTCAAAGTCTCCCGCCGCCAAATCATCTGGTCGGATACTGAAGAATAGTTGATGCCCATCAGCCCAGCACCACTCCATAGGCTCCTCGGAAGCCACGGTGAGCAGGTGGTTGAAGTCTTCTTCGACGGGGTCGTCGGCAAGTACCTGCGGATGTGACCAGCCCATCAGATGGGATCGTTCCTCGCGTTCTGGCAGCAGGGCCTCTAGGATCTGTTCGTAGGAATCGCCATGCTCTTTTGTTAGCCCCAACGATTTTGCACGACGGCAGGCAATGAACTCGTCTGCGTAGTCTTGGTCGAGACTGTACGTGTTGACATTCGGCAGATCGAGAGTCTCTTGCATCCGCAGAGCGCACTCGGAAGCCAATCGATTTCCCTCGTCAAACTCTTTGGGCGGATCGAGTCGTCGGAGTTGTGAACCATCGGGGGAGTAGATCACTTTCCAGCCTCCCGGCGATCCCTCGGCGGCTGGTTGTCCTGTCTCGATCGGGTCGTCGAAGACAAAGAACGAAAGCAGCCCAGTACCGGGCAACAGCGTACCCGCTTGGGTTTGGCGGAAATCATCGAGTCGAAACTGACCAATAAAGGTATGCAGTTTGTCCTCGTACTCAGGCCACGAAATCCCCTCGCTCAAGTCGGGCTTCCCGCCAAACTTCGTGGCACCGACGGGGATTTCGTCTTCGACCGGGATCAGTTCGATCTTCAGAGCTGGGCGAGCAGCAGAGCAGATCGCTGAGGCAAGCGCGTCCAGTTCTCCTTCTCGCAACTTCTGCAAAAGCGTGATCCCGCAGGTATCACGCCAAACCAGGTCGATGTCGTCATCCGTGGTCAACGCCTCTTTCCCGGCATCCCAATCGTCCAAGACGGTATTCAGGAAGGCACCCCGGACGTCCCCTTTCTGTGTCAGCCACTGGGCATAGGCTCGCTTGCGGTCATGATCTGCAAGATTGGATAGCACTTGCTGAAGTTGTTCGACCTCGCCTTCCAGTGAACAGGCTGCCTGAATGGTTGCGTGCTGATCGTTCACAGTGCCTCCGATCGTAGCAAGATAAGAAGAATGGTTTCGATTTCGCAGTGATCAATCTACCGAAAATCGCGTGAAATGTCCTCGGTTTGTCGAAGCTAGTTGCGTAAAGAATTCCTACCGCGCATGAAGAAGGCCAACTTGCGATTAGCTCGCAAATTGGCCTTAGTGTATGAGGAGGGGTTCTCACCCCTGGCGATGTTCTCGCCCTAAATCTTCAAGAAGCTCATGCTGACCGACAGCAAGCGATCATCCAGCATCACCGCTTCCGGGTTGTCGTGCTCGAAGGTTGCGCTGACAAACTCCAGGCCGCGGGCGAATGCCATTTGGTAGCCTTCGCCTACGATGATCGAAGGGACCGTGATTCCCTGGAACGAGAATTGTGTTTTGGCCAGTTGCGACTTGATGCCGCCGCAAATCATGTTGGTCACTTCGCCGGCACCGTCTACGACTTGGCTGGTCAGCTTGCCGAATTCTTCCTGCAGCAAACCTTCGACGACTGAGATGGCCATCACTTCGGACATATTGACGGTGATGAAGCCTGATACGCGGCCATGCACGCCAATGATTCCGGTCACCAAACCGTTTTCTCGTAGCGGAACGGTCGCGACGCCGACACATTTGGCAGATGCACCACACATGACCAGCGCCTTTTCAACCGAACGCACAACAGCTTCTGCCAGAACTGCGTTCGCTCCAGAAAGGCTGGAAGCAGGATCGGTAACGGTTGCCATGGATTGTTCTCGGCTCTAGTGCGTGAGTTAGTAAAGTTCTGTAATTCTTCACCAAAGTATGGGACAGCCCAGAAAACAGGAGAGCAAATCACGCAAAGAAGCTTCCGCGCAGCGCAGCTCATTATCCGGAACAATCGTTACAGACGGAGTAGAGCATACTCCGGCGGTGGTCTGACTATTCGGCAGGGGGCTGAATGTGATAGCGGCGAATCTTTCGATCCAGCGTCGAACGCTCGATTCCCAGGATGCCGGCGGTGCGGCTCTTGTTCCATCCGGTCGCCCGCAGGGTGGCTCCGATGTGCCGCTTTTCAAGATCCGCCAGAGAGAGAGGTTCGTACCCGCTTTTCATCGCATTAAGCTCCGCCGTATCGCCGCTGGCAGTCAGGTTGGATAATGCCAGGTCTTCCGAACTGATCCGCTCGGACTGGGTCAGCACGACCGCGCGTTCGATCACGTTCTTCAATTCCCGCACGTTGCCCGGCCAGCGATACTTCTGCAAGTCGTCGATCGCCGATTGCGAGAAACCCAAAATCTTGCGGCCAGTCTCGGCGTTGTACTTCTGCACGAAGTATGAGGCCAACTCGAGGATGTCTTCCGGGCGCCTACGCAGGGGCGGCACGTTGACTTCCACCACGCGAAGCCGGAAGAATAAATCGCGGCGGAAGCGTCCCCGTTCGACTTCTTTTTCCAGGTCACGATTCGTCGCGGCGATGACCCGCACGTCGACCTGAACTGCTTCGTTGCCGCCGACCCGCTCAAACGGATGCCCTTCGAGCACCCGCAGAAACTTGGCCTGAATCGCTTCGCTCATTTCGCCGATTTCGTCGAGCATGAGCGTACCGCGATGGGCCGCTTCAAACTTACCCACCTTGCGATCGGTCGCTCCGGTGAACGCACCTTTCTCGTGGCCGAACAGTTCGCTCTCCAGCAGCGATTCGCTCAAAGCAGCGCAGTTCAAGCAGACAAAAGGAGCACGCTTGCGATTGCTGGCGAAGTGGACCGCCCGTGCGACCAACTCTTTGCCGACACCGCTTTCGCCGGTGATCAGAATCGTAGCCCGGCTCGGCGCGACGCGGGCAATTTGTTTCTGCACGTCCAAGATCAATGGACTCGAACCGACAATGTTGCTCTCGGCACCCAGCCGTTGCCGCAATTCGTCGATCTCGACCATCGACTGAGAAATAGTCTCGGTCAGCTCCTGCTGGCGTTCCAGGTTCTTCAGCGCCAGTGCAACATTTTCAGCCACCGCCAACGTGAACTCGAGATCTTCCGGATCAGGGATCCTGCCGGTATCGGTCGAATAAAGATGGATCAGGCCAATCACTTTGCCGTTCTGCCGAATCGGGGCGGCGATCACGCTGGTGGCATGAATGTCCCCTTTGCTGTCGCGGCTGCCGAAGCGGCTGTCGTCGGTCACATTGCGAGCCAGAACCGCTTCCCCCTCGCGCAGCACCGTGTTGGCCAGAAAGCGCGAGATGCGGTGATAGACCGGCAGTTTGTCGGTCCGCGAACTGATTAGCTCCAGGTCTTTCTCGGTCGATGGCCCTTTGAAGCCGCGCGGTAAGAGGAGCACCGCGCCGGAGTCGACCTGGGTACTCTCGAACAGCCCTTCCAACGCCAGGTTGGCCACCGCGATCACATCGGCTTGCTGAGCAAGTTCAAACGCCAACTGGCAGAGCCGGGCAGCCGCACGGCCGACCCGCGGAACAACCGAGCTCTCGTCGGTCTTCTCGACCTCTGGTTTCAAAAACCGCGTCTGCTGTCGTCGATGGGTAATGTTGGTCGGCTCGGCGATGTCGAGCACGTGCTCGCTGTCGTAGCCGACGATCGTCTTGTCGCCGTCGGCATTCGAGTCGAACAAGTGGCTACTGTCGGAGGAACCATCCGGGAACGCGCTCGACAGGTCATTCACAAACGCCAACTGAGTGTTGGCCACCCGAATGATGTTGCCAGGTGTGAGGGCCTGATCTCCCCGAATCGGAGAATCTTCGACCGTGGTCCCATTGCGGGAATCGAGATCCCGAATCGTCCAGACTCCCTGCGAAAGAAAAATCTCGGCGTGGTATCGGCTGCAGCGATCATCCTTGATCACAATCTGGTTGGTCGGCGCTCGGCCGATCGTCACGTTTTGGCCCTCGACGAGCCGGAAAACGTCGGTCCATTTGGAACCTTCGCGAATAATCAAATAAGCAATCATCCTGAGTTTTTGCTGACCTGCCCCTTGGAAGTGCGACCGCACCGAAATTTGGAATGGTTGTATCGTAACAATACACTTATATGCACGTGAAGGTTCTGTGCAAAATACGGGGTGGTCAATTTTGCGGCAGTTTCCCGGGATTTCCTGCCCCCGCAGGTGGTCACCCACTTTGGTTATTTTGATTAAATAAGAATTGTGGCTAACTCCGATTGACCGGCCCAACCAGCATGACTGGACCGCCGGAATTCGGGAAAGTCGATTCTGTCCGAATCCTTGCAACGAAATGCAGGGCGAATTATTGTAGACTGATTGGAAATCCCAACTTGCGCGGATTTTCTTTCCTTGTCGGAGCAGTGGATGCAGCAAGTCAAGCTTTTCATCCGCTCTATTACTTCATCAGACTAATCCGAGCTCTGTAGAGAGCCCCCAAGGCGACTTTCCACCACGCGGAAACTGCCGAGTGGAAAACGCCGCGACCCACCGCGTCTAAACTGGAGACCTTTCGAATGAAAGCCTTTACGCTCCTGCGTGTTCGCTTCGCCTTTTTGTTGTTCCTCGGCATTACGTTGACCGCGGCAACGGTCCAAGCTCAGAACAATAACAACGTCTTCCGGCGGAATAGCGTGGGTGGTGTTTCCATCGATGCCCAGGGACAACTCACCTCGGCTCCGCCGGAAATCCGACTCAAACTTCGCGAAGAAATGCTCAAGGCACTCCAGCGTGTGCCGGGCGATCTCGCCGCTCCGGTCAAGATGCGAAAGGTTTCGCTTCGCGGCCTGAACAACGCCATCAAGGCTTCCGTCCAGAATGGCGGCGTGTTGCCTGACGCCGTGAAGTTCATGGCTGGTCTGCAGCGAATTGAATACGTCTTCGTCGACGAGAAAAACAACGACGTCATCCTGGCTGGCCCAGCCGAAGGCTGGACCGTCGATCAAATGGGCAACGTCGTCGGTCTGACCACCGGTCGCCCGGTACTGATGCTGGACGATTTCATCGTCGCTATGCAAAGCACCGACGAAGCTCGTCGTAGCGGCATCACTTGTTCGATCGACCCGACGGCCGAAGGTCGCCGTAACCTGGACAACTACCTGGCCGGACTGCGGCAGATGGACGCCAGCGTCAAAGCTGGTATCGAACGTGCCATGGGCGCCCAGGTGATCACCGTCACCGGCGTGCCGAAATCAAGCCACTTCGCCCGCGTGCTGGTTGCTGCCGACTTCCGAATGAAGCGGATTGCCATGCACCTGGAACCAAGCCCACTGCGTGCTTTGCCGAGCTACCTGGAAATGTTGCCTTCGGCCCGCGCCGTGAAGAACGCCATGCCGCGTTGGTGGTTGGCTTGCAACTACGAGCCGCTGGCCCGCAGTGAAGACGGCCTGGCCTGGCAGCTGCGTGGTCCTGGCGTAAAAGCGATGACCGAAGACGAACTGATCGCCGCTGACGGCACCGTCCAGCAAACCGGCCGCACCAGCGCCATCCCGCAGAAGTGGGCCGACGCGATGACCAAGAACTACGAAGAGCTGTCGGCGGAAGACAAGATCTTCGGCGACCTGCGAAATGTGATGGACATGTGCGTGATCGCTGCTCTGCTGCAAAAAGAACAGCTGCTCACCAAGGCCAACCTGGATCTCGACATGATCGTCGACAAGTCGACCCCGGTTCAGATCGATCAATACTCGGTCCCCAGCACCGTGCCGACCGCCTTCAGTGCGATGAAGAAGGGGAGCCAATGGGTCATCACGGCCTCCGGCGGCGTCGACATCGACTCGTGGGAAGTTGCCAGCCACACCGAGAAATCGCCTGAGATGGACAAGCTAGAAGGCGACCTGCTGGCCCAGGGCGAAGGCACGACCTGGTGGTGGAACTAACTACCTGGGCGTCATTGCTTCAGTAGATGAAACAAGACGGCCTCCACTTTTGTGGAGGCCGTTTTTATTGCGCCCGTAGATTGATCCACTCAATCGAAGGCAGATCAGACGCCATTCGCGGAAAGCAGCGGTCGACCATCCCCGCGTCGGCCCACGCCTGGTAGTCATCGTTCGCCGGGCGATCGATCGACTTGCACAGCACCAGTTTCTCGGCTCCCCAGTGCCACGCGAGCGCCGCGGCGATCGAATCGCTGGTGACACTCCAATCGGTCGGGATCTCGCCCCATTGCTTCTCCAGCGAGGCCTGAGCACTGTCCCAGACATCGATCACATCCCAGACCGCCAGTTTTGGTTCGGCCGGATTGTTCTCTTTCCACTGCCGGGCCAGTTCCTGTTGCATCGTCGGATCGTCGAGAAGCTCTTCACCAACAAGCTGCGCCACCATCGCGGCCGAGATCCGCATCGCCTGCAACGCCATCCGATGGGCGGTCTCACCGGGCAGATGATGCACCTGATCCACCTGGCGAACGACATCGGCAAACGCTCCGCCGCCAGGAATGACCACCACCGCTTCGCCCGGGAAACGTTCTTCGCGCAGCGATTTCAGCCGCCGGCCCAGATCTGGCAGATCAAACAGGCTGCCACCAACTTTCCAAATCGAAAACGCCACGCGGAGAGAACCTTCGCAAAAATCTTGTCCCCTCAGGGGCGAGGGGACCGGAAGGAGGTTTGCCCTGCAATGCGATCAAGCATCCCAGGCTTTTTCAGCCAGGATAGCAAGCGCGTAGGCAGGCGCCGACCGGGCGGCGTTGGCTCCGATCAGGTCAGTCAGGTATTCGCGGTGCGTGACCACGCCGGCGGCGTCGAGGGCCGCTTCAGCCAGGAAATCTCCGTGCCCGCTGATCACCGTCAAATCGACCGACATCTGCTGCTCTTGGACTACCTGGCGAATCCCGGCGGCGACCTTGCGAACCATGATCGAGTTCAGTTCACGGGCCAGTTCGTTGATTTCGATCCAGGTCACTTCGTCGCCGTCGGCGCAGATCATGCGAGCCAGCCGCGTCTTGGCAAACTCGCGCGTCGCGGGCCGTTTGTCGGCAGTGCCGTGATTTTCAGGCTCTTCGTCAAACAGGCCCAAAGCCAGAAAAATATCGATCGACGTGGCAAACCATTCGTTGGCCAGTGGACAGGGCTTGCCGCGGAAGGTGACGTGATCGGTGATGCCGCAAATCGGCGTCCGTTCGACGCCCAGATAAACCAGTTCGCCAGCCAGCAGTCGCTGCAGATCGCTGCGTGATTGGCTGATGACTTTGCCATCAGCCAGCGGGATGATATCGGTCGTGGTCGAACCGACATCGACCACCAGCCCGGTCTTGCCTTCAAACCATTGGCCGCCAAAGCTGCCCAGCGCGTGCCAGTTGGCCGCGGCGACCGACATCGGATTGAAGATCCCTTCATCCAACGAAACCAGCTTGCCACCCACCGTATAAACTTTGACGGGGTAATCGGCAAACACCTCGCGAACGGCCGCCAACACAAAACGCACCCCTTCGGCTTTCGATCCAAAGCAATCGGCCAATTCGGCCGTCATGGTCACGGCCACGCGATCGAAGACCGGCGTCATCCCCAGGACATGCTTCAGATGAACGACCAGTTCGTGCTTCTTGTGCCAGATCTCAAAGGGAAATGAATGAGCAAAGCCATCGCCTGTGGCAATTTTTATGTTGGCTCCTCCAACGTCGACGCCCAGGACGGTCATACGAGTCTCATTTCACTTATCAAAGAATTTCAAAGTCCACGTCGCGGTCGACCGTTACCGGCTCAAAGCTAATTCCTGCCGCCGCATCCAGCATGGCCTTGGCCAGATTGTTTCGCAGATACTGCCGCAAACCGAGGTATGAACTGGTAAGCCGCGGGTTCAAATCGAATGCGAAATCTTCACTTCCGTCGGGACAAGGTCCCAAGATCATATCAAGCCCCGCGTAGCCCGTGAAAGAGGGCATCGCCGTAATTGCTTTCCTGGTAAGGTGATACGCACGACCAGCCAGCTCCAACGAAACGGGCAACCTGCCTCCATGGTATTTAAAATCTTTCTTTAGCTTCTGAATCGAAGGGGGAAGCAGCACGAAATCGTCCCCATTTCCCACGATCGAACAGCTGAGTGGATCGCCAAATACCTTTGGCTGTATGAGATATTTTTCGCTGCGCAGAATCTCATCAGGTAAATGCCTGCCGCTAATTCTGGAAACAACTCCGTCCGAGCCTGCCCCGTCCGATGGCTTACAGACGACCGGCACTCCCCGCAGGTGGTGCCAACTTGCGGCATCAGCGACTTGAAAGGTATCGATTGTCGACACGCCAGCCTCGCGCCAGCGCTGAAAACAACGCCACTTGCAACTGGCGATCTCAACAAATCGAGAACCGGGACTCAGCAGCGTGGCCCCGGCGTCCTCGGCCCAGAGGGTCCGATCCAGCATCAGACGATCGAACTCCGGCGCGATCACCATGGTGAAGTCGCACGACTTGGCTTGCTGGAGAAAGGCCTCTCGTTCCCCCTCTGCATCGGCCACGACGCTCTGCCGCCCAGGGCAGGAAAACGGCTCCAGACGAGCATCCCGTAGCACCACGACATCCACGTCGTCGATCGCCGCGAAGTCTTCGACGATGGTGGAAAGCATCCCCATCCCTTCCCGCAGAAGTGACCCACTGGGAGCCGGCGAACCCTCCACGGCAAAAAGCCCGCCGGCAGTGATTAGTTCGTAGATAAAGACCGTAGGCATGGATCGTGATTTAAGACTCGTGGTTATTTCGTTGGAGGAATAGTTTGCGTCTTTCTGGGCTATTCAGCACGTTAGCACACCAGAGAAATCCATCCAGGCACTCGTCATCCTCGTTGGGTGTCCAACCGCTCGCCCTTAATGGCTTGTAGGTGGCTCTGTAGAAAACTCAAGCCCACCAGAGAATCATAACATTGTGCGTCAGCACTATCAGGTACAGTTCTTTGTTTCGGCTGCCTTCCGTTCTGCCTCGGCAGAAGTTGCCTTGCCTGCGTTTTAGCATGCTCATCACG
>WGNR01000009.1 GCA_016124445.1 bacterium | reverse complement strand
AACACCTGCTATCGGAGGGCAAAGCCAAGATGGTGGCCGTGGTCGCCTGCATGCGCAAACTGCTATGCATCCTCAACTCGATTGCCCGAAATGGGAAATCGTGGGAGGAATGTGTTTGACAAAATAAGACAGTCGCTACGGAGATTCCTTCCTCTGAGGGCCACACCGATTCGCTTCCCCATCTGACCTGGCACCGCGGATGCTCTACAATAGGGGGCAATTGCAACGAGCCCCTTTCTTATTCTTTCGCGGCATGAATCCGACCAACGAGCAACTACACGACTGGGACAAGCATTACGTCTGGCATGCATTCACCCAAATGGCCTGCTACGATCCGCTGATCATTGAATCGGCTGAGGGATGCGAGCTGATCGACATCGACGGGCGGCGGCTGATCGATGGGGTGAGCAGCATGTGGTGTAATGTGCATGGCCATCGGCATCCGGTCATCGATGCGGCGATCAAGGACCAGCTTGACAAAGTGGCGCACGTCACGAACCTGGGCTGCTCGAACAGCACAACGATTCGCCTCGCCAAGCGGCTGGCGGACCTTACCCCAGGCGATCTCGATCATTCGTTCTTCTGCTGCGACGGTGCTTCCGCCTTGGAAGTTGGTATCAAGCTGGCTTTTCAATACTGGCATCAATGCGAAAACCCTCAACCGCGTAAGACGACCTACATCGGCTTTGAAGACGCCTACCATGGCGACACGATCGGCACGATCAGCGTGGGAGGCGTCGACCGCTTCAATTCGGTCTTCAAGCCGCTGATGTTTCCAGTCCACCGGTTGCCGATCCCGGATCGCCGCACGCCCACGCCAACGACCAGTTGCCAGCATCATTTGCGAACGCTGGAAGAAACGTTGGCCCACCATCACGAGACGATCGCGGCGGTCGTGATCGAACCGCTCGTACTGGGCGCGGCCGGTATGATCGTTCAGCCGGAAGGTTACTTGCGCGGCGTTCGCGAATTAACCCACAAGTACGACGTGCTGATGGTGGCCGACGAAGTCGCCGTCGGACTTGGGCGAACCGGCAAGATGCTTGCTTGCCAGCAGGAAGATGTTGTCCCTGATATTTTATGCCTGGGCAAAGGATTGACCGGCGGCTACTTGCCGATGAGCGCCGCGATCGCCACCAATAAGATCTGGAACGCTTACCTGGGCGATTATGCCGAGGCCCGGCAGCTTTGCCATGGGCATACGTTCGGCGGCAATCCACTCAGTGCGGCCGCGGCGCTGGCGACGCTCGATCTTTTCGAGCAGGAAGAAGTGTTCGCCAAACTTCCCGCCAAGATCGATCGTATCGCAGGCCATCTGGCCAAGCTCGCCTCGCATCCGCACGTCGGCGATGTGCGGCAATATGGGATGATCGCGGCAATCGAGCTGGTAAAGGACCCGGCAACCGGCGAACACTTTCCCTGGACCGAGCGTCATGGCCACCAGGTTTGCCAGTTTGCGTTGAACCATGGATTATGGATTCGTCCGCTGGGTGATGTTTTGGTTATTATGCCCCCACTGGCAATTACGCTCGAGCAAATCGATACGATCTGCGAAGTGATTGCCGCCGGCATCGATCACGTTACCCTTACCGAGGCCCGAGCACGATGAGCATGCTGCGTTACCTGTTGATCCAGATCCGCGACGCCGACGATTCGATTCGTCAACAAGAGATCGGTTGCTTTGCCCAGGCGCTGGAATGCCCGGAGGAAGCGATCCGGGTTTTCGATCTTCTTTCGCAGCCGCTCACCGAAATGCACCTGGACGGAATCGACATGGTGATGATCGGCGGCGCAGGCCGCTACAGCGCGACCAGCGACGCGTCTTGGATTCATGTCGCCATGGATAGTTTGCGGCTTTTGCTCGAGAGCGAGCGGCCGACGTTTGCTTCCTGCTGGGGCTTTCAAGCTTTGGCCCGGGCGGCTGGCGGTGGCGTAGCGCACGACCTAGAGCACGCTGAACTGGGAACTCACCAGCTTCAATTGACGGAAGCAGGCAGGAGCGATCCGATCTTTTCCCAACTGCCTGAAACGTTCGACGTGTACATGGGGCACGAAGACCGCGTCACTCAGTTGCCTCCACGAACGACGCTGCTGGCCTCGAACGATCGTGTCGCGCAGCAGGCATTCCGTTTTGATGGCCTGCCGGTCTATTGCACGCAGTTTCACCCGGAATTGACGCTCGAAACTTTGATGCAACGCATCGAGGCCTACCCGGAATACTGCGAGCGGATCGCGCAAATTCCGTTCGACATCTTCCGCCGCCAGTGTCATGCGGCGTCACAAAGCGAAACACTCTTGAAACTGTTTCGCAACCACTTCTTGGGAGAATAATTCGGTTAATCGCTACTAACCGATTCTCTGTCCCCCCAGGTTGAGCGACTGCCGACTGGCTAATGGTCCGCCTTACATTCGTAACGGACGGCAAGATCGCTATTTCGCGGTTGCGGTTAGCTACATCCCTAACTTAGCAATGCCATGTGGCATTCTGCGCTAACCTAAGCTTTGGCTCAGACCAATTGGGCAGGTTGGCTGAATCTCGACGGAAAAAACCCATGCAGACATCGACACATTTTGGTTCCCAAACAAGCGGCGAGGATGCGCTGATCGAGCCTTCTCGGTGGACGTTCCGCGCGCTCTGGCTTCCGCTGGTCGTCGTCGTTTGGGCTACCCTGATCGGTGCCGGGATGGTGGGTCTGATGGTCTATCACAACTCTCCTGGTGCGCGCAGTGATGGCAATCCCGTCTGGCAAGAGAACCCGCTTGTCGCACTCGACACTTCGCGCGACAACTTGCTCGTGTTTATTCATCCGAAATGCCCTTGCTCGCAGGCCACGTTGTCAGAGCTAGCTCGCATTCAGGCGGATTGCGGCGACCGTTTACGAATCGGCATCGCCGTTTACCAACCCGACGAGGAAAACTGGTCAGACACGCCGGTCGTTCGACAGGCACTTGATATTCCGAAGGCGCACGTGTTTGCCGATCCCAATGGCGAACTTGCGACGCTGTTTGGCGCCGAAACCTCGGGACATGTCATGCTGTTTTCTACGCAGGGAATTCGAACCTTCAGCGGAGGAATCACCCCTGGCCGCGGCCATGAAGGGAACAGCCTGGGACGAGAG
Organism: bacterium; assembly: GCA_016124445.1. Taxonomy (GTDB): domain Bacteria; phylum Planctomycetota; class Planctomycetia; order Pirellulales; family Pirellulaceae; genus Bremerella. Next base: position 146,295 of record WGNR01000009.1, on the reverse strand, counting down.
GCGATTCGGCAATATGTCTCTCAAAACGAGATCATCTGCGATACCACCCACGTTTACGGCTGTCCGATCGTTGATCGGCCGAGTGCTGGTTTGACCGGCAATGAGGAGCTGCGTCGTGAACTTGAGTGACAACCGCCTGATCAATGATCGCGCGCGAGAGTTCCTGACCGAGCACCGCGAGTCCATCTATCGGAGAACCGATCGGATGTTCGCCTGGCTGATGGTCTTTCAATGGATCGTCGGCCTGACCGTCGCTGCATGGGTTTCTCCTTATGCCTGGGCCGGACGCACTCATTATGTTCATCCGCATATCTGGTCGGCGGTTATCCTGGGCGGATTGATTTGCAGCTTGCCAACATTCCTGGCGATTTACCTGCCTGGGCGTGCCATTACACGTCAAACAATCGCCATCGGCCAGGCCCTGGTTTCATCGCTTTTGATTCACTTGATGGGCGGCCGGATTGAGGCCCACTTTCATGTATTCGGTTCGCTGGCTTTCCTAGCGTTTTATCGTGACTGGAAGGTCCTGGCTACGGCGACATTTGTGATCGCGGCCGACCACATGGTCCGTGGCATCTATTGGCCGGAATCAATCTATGGCATTACCAGCATCGGCTGGCAACGCTCGCTCGAACATATTGCCTGGGTCAGTTTCGAGGACGTGTTTCTCTTTTATTCGATCTGGGTCAGTTGCAAAGAAATGACCATCATCGCCAACCGGCGATCCGAGATGGAACAGATGCAGGTCGAAGTCGAACGCGAGGTCACCGACCGAACGCGCGAGATCGAACTTCAGCGTTTGGTGCTGCAGGAATCGCACGAACGGCTGGAACGCCAGACGGCCGAACTGCGGCGTGCGATCGAAGCCAGCGAAGGGGCCAACCGGGCCAAAAGCGCCTTCCTGGCCAACATGAGCCACGAAATCCGCACGCCACTGACGGCGATCCTCGGCTTTGCGGATGTCTTGCTCGAAACGGGCGACATCAAAAAGGCCCCGGCCGACCGCGTCGATGCGATCGAAACGATCCGCCGTAACGGCTCACACTTGATCGCCCTGATTAACGACGTGCTCGATCTTTCCAAGATTGAAGCAGGCAAGTTTCAGGTCGAAAACCTTCCATGCTCCTTGCATCGTCTGATCGGCGACTTGAAGCACTTGATGCAGGTTCGAGCCGAAGAAAAGAAGCTATCGATCAACATCCACTACGACGGTCCGATTCCGGAAATGATCCTGACCGATCCGACCCGTCTGCGGCAGATTTTGATGAACCTGCTGAGCAACGCGATCAAGTTCACCCAGGAAGGGGAAGTCAGCATTTCCGTCACCTTGGTCGGTAAACGGGAAGATCGCAAGATTCAAATCGATGTCAAAGACACTGGGTTGGGCATCTCGGACGAGATGCGCGAGAAGCTGTTCCATCCGTTCACTCAGGCCGATGGATCGATGTCGCGCCGGTTCGGCGGCACCGGGCTCGGTTTGACGATCAGCAGACGCTTCGCCCAACTGCTTGGCGGTGACTTGGAAATCCTTGAAACATCGTCTGCCGGCTCGACCTTCCGACTGCGGATCGACCCAGGTCCGCTGCAAAATGTCGAACTGCACGAGCCAAATGAACAGAAGATTGAAAAGCCGGCTCAAGTGAAGCCCGCGCCAGCGAGCAAAGAAGTCTTGAAGGACTTGCACATCCTGCTGGTAGAAGATGGCCCTGACAACCAGCGGCTGATCCAGTTCCTGCTGAAGAAGGCAGGCGCAACGGTCGAACTGGCCGAGAACGGTCAGATTGGATACGACAAAGCTACCCAGACCGACCAGCCGTTCGACGTCATCCTAATGGACATGCAGATGCCGATCATGGATGGCTATACCGCGGCAAGCAAATTACGAGCTGATGGCTACGGTGGGCCAATTATCGCGCTGACGGCTCACGCCATGGCAGAAGATCGAAATCGCTGCGTCGAAGCTGGCTGCACCGACTATTCGACCAAGCCGGTCGACCGCACGAAGCTGATCGAACTGATCCGCTTCCACGCCCAGGCCGCTTCTGTTTAATCGACTCCGCTAATCAACCGTCTGCGATCTTTTTCGGCCCAACGCCCAGGCAATGGGAATCCCCATCAAGATCGTCACCAGGCTAAGCAGCGTAGCGGGCCATTTCATCGGAATGCCCACCAGACCTTGATAGTCATTCATCAAGCCCAGCCCAACAATCCAGCCCATCAGCAACAAGTACAAGATCGGTGGCAACGGATAGAATGGCATCCGAAAGGGATGCGGCAAGTCACTTCGATTGCGTAGCGGAAAGATGCTCGCCACGACTAACCCCGAGAGCACCGCCAGGCCGACCGCGGTGTAGTCGAGGATAGCGAGAAACGACCCTCTCCATATCATGCCGATCGCCACCATCCCTTGAACGATGATTGCCGCAGTCGGCGTTTTCCTTCGGTCGTGCAGCCGAGCGGCGAACCGGGGAAACGCGCCGTCGCTTGCCATCGAAAAAGCAATCCGCGGCCCGGAAAGCATATAAGCACTGACCGACGCGGTCATTCCCAGACCCAACAGAATCGAGATTGCCCCGCCTATCTGGCTGCCAAACATCCGCGATGCGGCAAGCTGCGCGACCGGAATCACCTCAGGAATGGAAAGCTGCGTCATCTCGTGCGGATCGAGAGCGAAGACATACATCAGGTTCACCAGCAGATAAAGCACCATCACCGAGGCACACCCGGCGATCAGACTTTTAGGCAATAGACGCTGCGGCTCTTGCACTTCACCTGCCACGTACGCCGCGGCATTCCAGCCGGTGTAACCATAGCTGACATAGATCAAGCCGACACCCAAGGTGAAAGATTCGCCCCAGTCAGGCAGATGGCTGGCCTCGAAATGCGACCAACTGCCAGAGCCCACCAGGCATCCCACGACGACCAAGCCAACAAGAATACTGAGCTTCATCAAGGTGGTGGCAATCTGCATGCGGCTGCTCTCTCGATGCCCCAAGCAGTGGATCACCATCAACACCAAGACAAAACAGGTAGCCAATATCGATTCGAGATAGGGCGTAATGAAACTATCGCCAAGCGAGAAATACTGCTCGAATGGAGTCGCCAGATAGGTAGCCGACAAACGGGCCACAACGGCAGTCGGCGCGGCGAAGCCCAAGATGAACGTTGCCCAGCCAACAACAATCCCCGCTTCACGCCCAAACGCCTCGCGAACGAAGACATAGTCGCTGCCGGCGCGAGGAAGCATTGTGGCCAGTTCCGCGATCGTTACCGTACCGCACAGAGCCAAGATTCCACCCAACGTCCAGATCACCATCAATCCAGCCGGGTTGGCCGTATCGTGCAAGGTGAATCCGGACGAAGTCAGAATACCGGCCCCCACCATGCTGGCCACCACCAGAAAGTAAGCCGACCAGAAGCCGAACTTGCGCGGCTGATGGTCTGAGGGTACACCACCGTCCGGTTCGGATGGCGATCCTTCGTCGATGTGCTGCGGACCGGTTGGCGAAGTGAACGGGTTGTCCTCAGACGATGGATCGCTTACCACTTGACCGTCACTTTGTCGTTGACCTTCAGCCCCAGAAACTTCGCGGCGCTGTCGCCAATGAGCGAAAGTTCCAGGCAGCCGCTCTTTCCTAAAATCGCGACATAGGTCATTTCCGGCTGATCATGATCAAGCGAAAAGATACCCAGCGTCGTGTGGCCGCTGCATTCGATCGACGTTCTGTCGTCCTGCGGAACGTCTGACAATTGATCATGCGTCAGGTCGGTAATGGCATCCCCTGTTTCCGAGATGGAGACAACCTTTCCAGATATGCGACTCGACACGGGCAAAGATTCCTGACGTGGGGAAGAGGAGGAATATAGCGAGCGATTCTAGCTATCTTCGCCTGATTCGCCAAGCATCTTGTCGCATCTAACGGCAGACAATCCACCGATCTGATCATTCACACACGATCTTAACGGGGATTCCGGGACGCAAACCACACTTCTGGGCTGCATCACCCTGGACAATTGCCACCTCCAACTGCCCGGTCGATCCTAGAAGAGCGACCACCTCGCCTGGCTCGCGATCCCCATAGGTCGAGACTAAACCAGTCAGTTTCTGCCCTTCAAACTCGATCCGAATCGTGCGGAGATTCCACTCTTCGGGGATATCCTCGGCAAAGATATTGGTGACCATGTTGCCGAAAGAATCGGCCAGGATGAATTCCCCCTCAATGACGTTCCCGTCGCGATGGGCCAACAGCCCGGCGGTTTTCTCCGGAGTGATCAGCGGTTCTCCCAATGCTTCCCCCAGGCTTTCCAGGGGGATACCCCTCACCAGGTGTGCGGCAGCAGGCGCCATAACGTCGCGTCCATGAAAGGTGGCCGAATGCCGCGGGCCAAAGTAGACCTCGTTGTTCAGATCAACCACGGCGCGGACCGGATAGCGAGACGCGACCACATCGAACAATCCGTTGTCGGGACCAATGATCACTTGGCCGTGGATCAGCACTGCAACAATTTTCCGATCGGTTCCCACGCCAGGATCGACCACGCAAACATGCACGGTTCCTTCGGGAAATGATTCCAGTGCCCGCAGCAAAACCCAGCTGGCATGCCGTACGTCTTGCGGCGGGATCGCATGGGTCACGTCAACAATCAACGCATCGCGGGCCACCTGATACGCCGCCACTTTCATCTCGGCGATGTAGAAAGAGTCTTCCTGAAAATCGGTCGTCAGAGCGATGATTCCACTTGGCTTGAACATGATGGGAACTCCAAGAACCTGATGTTTGCCCATCAAACGTAGGGTGTGAGAAATGAGGCAAAGCCGAACGTATCGCACCAAGTCCTGAACAGTTGGTCAACACATTCGGTGCGATTCGCTGCGCTACTCAGCACCCTACGAGAATTCCGCGCTACATCGTTTTGACCAGTTCGATGCAGCGGGCTCGGAAGGTGTTGGGATCGATGTTGGGGTTCTTCTTCTTGGCCTGACCGATGAGCGCACCGACCGCTTTCTGGATGCCGTTCTTGAGGTCTTCGACTGCCTTCGGGTTGGCTTCCAGGATTTCGCGAGCCAAATCGTCGATCGCCGAATCGTCGACCTTTTCGATCCCCATCTCTTTCATGATCGCCGGGGCGTCCTTGTCGCTGTCGAGCATCTGGGTGAACACGTCCTTGGCGCGGGTCGTGTCGATTTCCTTATTCATGATCGCTTTGAGCAGCGTCGCCAAACGTTCGGAGGTGATCGGAAACTGTTCCAGCTCGATCTCACGTTCCTTCAAAACCCGCAGCACATCTTGTTGAACCCAGTTACTGGACAACTTGGCATCGCCAGTCTTCAGTGCGAGAGCCTCGTAGTACTGAACGGCAACCAATCCTTGATTGACGATCACATCGGCATCGTACGCTGGAATGCCATAGCCATCGTGAAGCCGTTCACGAATCGCCAGCGGCAATTCGCACAACGAATTCATCACCTCTTCGACCTCTTCTTCGGTGGTAGTCACCGGAGCCAGGTCAGGATCGGGGAAGTAGCGGTAGTCGCTCGAATCTTCCTTCTCGCGCTGCGGCCGCGTGACCTGGGCGGCATCGTCCCAGCCGCGGGTTGTCTTCGGAGCGTCTTTAATCGTTTTGCCGGTCTCTTTCCACTCGTCATATTGCCGGGTCGCCTCGTAAGCGAGGGCCCGTTCGACGGCGCGGAAACTGTTCATGTTTTTGATCTCGACGATCGGCGTGGCAATCTTCTTCGGATCTTCGGTCTTGATGTGCAGATTCACGTTCGCATCGACCCGCAGACTTCCTTCCTGCATGTTGCAGTCAGAAACGCCAAGGTACGTCAGAATCAGCTTCAACTCGTTCAGGTAAGCTTTGGCTTCCAATGGCGAACGCATGTCAGGCTCGCTCACGATTTCCAGCAGCGGCGTACCGGTGCGATTCAAATCGATCCGCGTATCGGCCTTGCCGGCGACTTCGTCATGCATCGACTTGCCGGCGTCTTCTTCCAGGTGAGCGCGGATAATGCCGACTTTCTTTGGCTCGAACTGCCCCTTCGGATCGCTGATAAACAGATAACCATCCTCGGACATCGGCAGATCGAACTGGCTGATCTGATACCCCTTAGGCAGGTCGGGGTAGTAGTAGTTCTTACGATCCCACTTGGTGAACCGCGGCACATTCAGATTCAACGCACAAGCAGTCTTCAAGCCAAGCTGAAAGGCCTCGCGATTCATCACCGGCAACGAGCCCGGCATGCCCAAACAAACCGGACAGGTCTGCGTATTGGGCGCCGCACCAAACTTGGTACTGCAGCGGCAGAAAAGCTTGGTCTTGGTCTGCAGTTGAACGTGAACTTCCAACCCGATGATGATGTCGTATTCGTCGCTCATGAGTCTTCCTGAATCGATCTTATTTGGCTCGGTTGAGCGCAAATCAAATGAGCCCACACGGGGCATTTCCTTTGAGTCCCAAAGGGACGGCATGGAATAGCCAGAGACGCGAACCTCTAGCTGCCATATCCACGGCGATACGTCTTCACGCGTCCGAAGCCCCGGAGGGGCGACAGATAATAGCCAGGGGCGTAAGCCCCTGGTATGCGACCAACAAAACAAGCGAGCCCCAACGGGGCGCCAGAATCGTTGCTACTCAAAAACGTACCGCGGATCATATTCCACATTGTGTTTCTGGAGGAACGCGATGAATTCCTCTTGGAACGATCGCGTCCGATGATGTTCTTTTTGATTTTCGATATACGCTCGGACATCAGGAATCGCGGATTGACTCACCGAAAACGCCGCGTATCCGGCCTGCCATGCGAAACTCGAACAACCAACGATGGAATCATGAACCCATCGACTCGCATTCGCCTTTATGTCACGCACGAGATCAACAAGGCTCACGTCTCGTGACATCGAGACCAATAAGTGAATGTGATCGGTCATCCCTCCGCCGATGATCAAATGGCACCCCTTGTTTCGCAGGGTTCCCGAAATGTATTCGTACAATCGCATGGACCAATCGTCGGCGATCCATGATTCACGGTTTTTGGTGCTAAAAATCAAATGAACATAGAGGCTGGCAAATGATTGCGGCATCTCTTTGTTCCTTGATTTCGGGGTTCTGCCGCCCCGTTGGGGCTCTCTTTTTGTTTTGGGATTCTTTCCAGGGGCTCACGCCCCTGGCTATTATCTAGCGCCCCTTTCGGGGCTCAGGAAACTTCACATCGTATCGCCGGGAGTCCAAAGCTTAAACGACGTGTGATTGTTGATTCTGCACAACTACATCGCCGGGCTCTTCGTGTGCCAATCGGTTTCTTTCTGGTACATATAGGCGGCCCGTAACAAACGATCTTCTTCCAATGCCGGGGCTTGCATTTGCAGGCCGATCGGCAAACCGTCGGCGGTCGTGCCGCAAGGGATCGAGATCGCTGGGATGCCGGCCAGGTTGGCGGTGACGGTGTACAAGTCTTCCAGGTACATTGCGAGCGGGTTGCTTGTCTTCGAGCCTGCCGCGAAGGCCGGGTTCGGGGCGGTAGGACCGACGATCACGTCGACCGACTTGAATACCTTGTCGTAGTCGTCGCGAATCAAACGGCGAACCTTAAGCGCCTTCAGGTAGTAGGCGTCATAGTAACCGGCGCTGAGCGTGTAGGTGCCGAGCATGATTCGCCGCTTCACTTCGGGGCCGAAGCCTTCGGCGCGGCTTTGGCGATACATGCGAATCAGCGGCGTATCCATCTTTTTCAGGCCAAGCTCATCACCCGCCGCTTCTAGAGCTTCTTTTTCCTTCTGAAGATCTTCCAGCATCGACGCCTCGTCGCAGCGATGGCCGTAGTGGGCACCATCGAACCGGGCCAGGTTACTGGAAGCTTCACTCGGCGCAATGATGTAGTAAGTCGCTATGCCATACTTGTTGTGCGGCAGCGAGATATCGGTGACCGTCGCGCCAAGCGACTCGTAGACTTTGACCGCTTCACGTACGGCGCCTTCGACTTCCTTGTGCAGGCCGTCGCCGAAGTGCTCTTTCACCAGACCGATTCGCAAGCCTTCCAGCGGTTTGTCGACCGTCTTGCTGAATAGCGGACAAGCCACATTTGCCGAAGTCGAATCGCTCGGGTCATAACCGCTGATTGCTTCTAAGAAGAGCGCCGTATCTTCCGCCGTGCGAGCCATCGGGCCGATCTGGTCCAAACTGCTGGCGAACGCGATCAAACCAAATCGACTGACGCGGCCGTACGTCGGCTTGAGCCCGACGACACCGCAGAACGAGGCAGGCTGGCGGATCGATCCGCCGGTGTCGGTCCCGATCGAAAGCGGAACCATCCGTGCGGCCAGGCATGCGGCGGCACCTCCGGAAGAACCACCTGGCACCAACTTGGTGTTCCAGGGATTGCGGGTTGTGCCCAGGGCCGAGTTTTCGGTCGAGCCCCCCATGGCGAACTCGTCCATGTTGGTCTTACCGAGGATAATCGCGTCGGCCGCTTCGAGCTTCTTGATCACCGTACTGCTGTAGGGCGGAACAAAATTCTTGAGCATCTTCGAAGCGCAAGTCGTCACTTCGCCTTCGGTGCAGAGCAGATCTTTGACGGCGACCGGAACGCCGGCCAGTGCGCCGAGCGGTTCGCCTGCTTTGCGTTTGCGGTCGACCTCGGCCGCGGCGGCGAGGGCCTTTTCATCCATCACCTGAAGGAACGCTCCGACCTCCCCATCGTGCTGACGGATCTGGTCGAGACAGGCCTGGGTTACTTCGACCGAGGTGACTTCGCCTGCTTCAAGCTGAGACAACAACTGGGTGGCGGACGCTTCGTACAAAGCCATCGTGCGTTTTGCCTTTTTCTATCCGTCGAGGAATGCGATCCGTCGGCCAAGCCGACCCATCGCGCTGGCTATCATAGAAACGATCTATGATGGCGGAATTAGCCCTCGTTGACTAGTCGACCAAAGACCACACAGCAGAATCGTGGGGTGTAAGAGGAGAGGCGAAGCCGAACGAATCGCACCGCTGGAGCTAGATTGGATAATGCAATTGGTGCGATTCGCTGCGTTGCTCGCACCCTACAAGAGTTGTTGTAGATGGCTGTTAAGCCCTAATCGCCCAGCACGGCCGGGACGCGGAAGCATTCGTCGTCCCGTTTGGGGGCGTTCGAGAGCGCTGCATCGCGGGGCAGCGACTGGTGAGGTTCGTCTTCGGCAAAGACGTTGAACTGCTCGACTGCGTGCGCCATCGGCTCGACGTCTTCGGTATTAACCTCGTTGAGAAGTTCAACGTAGCTGACGATCTGGCTCATCTGCTCGGTCATCTTCGTCAGTTCGTCATCCGACAAACGAAGACGTGCCAGCAACGAAACCTTTTCGACTTCTTCCCGGGTCAACGAGGACATCGAACTTCTCCCGAAAGCAAAGCGCGTGGCGAGAAACGCAACCGTTTAGCGGCCGCGTTCTTCCGAAGGCAGCTTGAACGGACGGTGGCGAACCACCTTCTTCACGTATCCGCTGCGAATGCACTGGGTGCAGACTTTGAGCTTCTTATGTTCGCCGTTGGGCATGACCGCTTTGGCAGTCTGCAGATTCGGCTTGAACTTACGCCGAGTGATACCGGTGATCTTCGTACCAACACCGCCCAGGTACTTCGCCTTACCGCGGAGGGTAACTTTGTTGCCCATGCTGTGGCCCTTGCCACAAATTTCACACACGTTGGCCATTGCCAGCGACTCCTAGAGGGTCGTCCATAACTGAATACCAAACGGATCAGTTTACCGGTCTTTGGGCTCCGCCGCAAGGCACTCGAAGCGGCGAAACCGGGTCGCTATTTCTGCGCTGGAATGGGGTATTTTCGGCAAACCTCGAGGATTTCCTCCAACACCAGACCGTTGGTACCGATGCCGTCGCCGCTATAAATGGTCGACTCGCCGGTCCAACTGGTGAATGTTCCCCCTGATTCCTCCATGATTGGCTGAAGGGCGGCAGCGTCCCAGATGCTCATCAGCGGGTCGATCATGCAGACAGCACGACCAGTGGCCACCAGCATATAGCCGTAACAATCGCCCCAGGTTCGGGTTACGAACGAACGATCCTCAAGCTCCAGAAAGCCCTGAACGGCATTTCGCTTGTTGAAAGTGCTAACCTGGGAGGTCACCATGATGCCTTCCGCCAGGGTTGCGGTCTCGTTGACCTGGGCCTTAACCGGAGCACGCCCGGGCTGTTCGTACCAAGCCCCCTGCCCCTCAGCAGCCGAGATCATTTCGTCGAGACCAGGGATATAAACAACCCCGATACGCGATTTCCCGTCCTTTTCGATCCCGATCATGGTGCCGAAAAGGGGGACCCCGGCGATGAATGCCTTGGTGCCATCGATTGGATCGACGATCCAATTAAAGCCAGTCGACCCATCCTCGCTGCCGAATTCCTCTCCGATGATGCCGTCATCGGGGAATTCGTCCTTAATGCCCTTGCGGATGATTTTCTCCGCATTTTGGTCGGCGATTGTGACGGGAGAGGCGTCTTCCTTCTTTTCAAAGGAAAGATCAGCCCGCTGGAAGTGCTCTAAGGTGCTTTTGCCGGCAACGCGAGCAAGGCGACGGGCTGCTTCCAGACGCTTTTCGAGTTCATTTTGTGCGGTGTTCATGGACATGAGAATAGAACGGCTCGGATCTGGGAACAAGCCCCCGCGATCACTTCACTGAACCTTCAAATGTCCACAAACTGCCAGCCCAATCTGGCCTATCGCAACTGGCCTGCAACTTTGTGCTCCATCCCATTGGTCTCACTGCCCATGTCTTCCGACATCGGTGGGACGACTGGCGAGCTCAAATTGCTTTCTTCTGTTGCCTCAGGAACCTGAATCAGATGAGCGATCTTGATCGATTCAAGCTGCGTCCGAGCCGTTGCCGTAACGTCCTTTAGCGCCTGTTGAAGGTTCTGGTGCGTAGGATCGTCGGGCGATGCCGTGATCGGCAACTTCGAATCGAGCGGCCCCTCGATCGCCTCAATGACGTCGAGAAGCGAGATTTCGTCTGGGGTGCGAATCAACATGTAGCCCCCATCGACGCCACGAGTACTTCGCAGCACCCCATGGTTCACCAGGCTTCGTAAAACCTGAAGCAAGAAACGCTCTGGCATTTCTCCTTTAGCCGCAATCTGGCTACAGGGTACCGGAGCGTCCGATTCGGAAACAGCTAGCTGCATGGTCGCTTGCAATGCGTAAGCGACGGTTCGTGAAAGTTTCATTCCACTGCCCTCTTGTTAGATGGAACGATTGTCGTTTCAAAAACTTGGATTTCGATGAGCTGAAATCTCTCGATTAAACCCAGTGCCACCCAAAAACTGACCTAAATCTGGTAATCCAACGAACTGGCGCAGCGCGGTCGGGCCTGTTGCGATTCGGTTAAGAAATCGAAAGCCCGACAATAAGGAACCAGCCACAAATGGGGATGATTAACGTTCGTCTAAAATGGACGACTTGTTAAGGAATCAAAAGTCGCAAATCGCCAGCGATATTGCTTACACCCCGAATGCGGTAATTTTCAAGTTACACCCAAAACATGGGGGTTTCAACAGAAATCAGACCTTCTTTGACGACTTTCGAGTAAATTCCCATCAGTGGCCCCACCATAAGTGGCAATAGCATGCTCACCAGAGCCACCCATGGCCAATAAATGGCCACATTTCGCGTAACCATGAAGAATTCTTCATGGATTCTGCGATCAGAAAGCGTTTCAACCTGAAATGATGTCGTCGAACGCTCAGGAAAGAGGTTACTGGCTCAGCGATGTCCTTCCGATTGCTCGGAAGCAGACACCGAGTTTGAAGGGATACCGCCAGGCTTTCCAAAGAGAGAGTGCCAGACCATCAGCGCGGCACCACATACCAAAAGGGCATCGGCGATATTAAAGTTTGGCCAAACATACTTGGGGCCGTATTGGAACAAGATGAAATCACGAACGGCCGCTTCGCCCCAGATCCCAAGCCGATCGTATAGATTGCCGAAGATACCGCCGGTAATCATCCCCAGAGCCGTGGTCAGGATCGCATCGTACGCCGCTTTGGCAATAAACAGCCAATACAGAATCCCCAGCACCGCAATTACTGAGAAGACGGCAAACATAGGTGTGTAACCCTGACCCAAACCAAATAGGGCACCTCGGTTGAGCGACGTTTGAAAGCCGACGTAAGGCTCGATAAGCCAAAAGTAACGGTGATCTTCGGGCATGCCGAGCCAAGCGAAAACGACAGATTTGCTCCACAAATCGCTTCCGCAGCCGACAATCGCAAGACCGAAGAACATCAGATAACGGCTCAGCGGAACAGGTGCCGCTGGATTAAGCACGGGATTCTTTGTCTCGCTCGCTGGCACAGTCGATACAGTAGTGGGTGAAGGGAATGGCATTGAGTCGCGATTTCTTAATGCGTTGACCACATTCAACGCAAGCACCATACTCGCCCAATTCGATTCGTGCCAGGGCAGAATCGATCTCTGCTAACGTGCCTTGCTCGGCCGCTAACAAGTTCAGAGAAAACTCCTGCTCGTAGTTGTCCGATCCAATGTCCGCCATGTGAATCGGCATTTTCGAGAGATCTCCCGAAGCCTCGCTGCGAGTGCGATTCAGAGCTGAATCGGCAAGGTGGGTGGTATCTCCTAACAGACGAGCCCGCAGCAGTCGAAGTTTGTCATGATATGGCTTCGCTTCATCCGCCGAATAGGCTCCTTTGCGTGAGTGGGTCTTTCCCATGGCGACGCCCTCATGTCGTTGGTGCCGTGATCATCTATCCCGGCAAAACGCCGCGGACAGACCACTTAGTGTAGCGCTTTGCTCTGGACGGGGTCAATTTTTTTCGATGGTTTCTTATTTAACCGCCACGATATGGTGGACCGTGCAAAGTGGTTCATCGTCGAGTTTACCAGATCGGCTCCGCAAGATTTCTTCCCCGAACTGGTGAATTCCGAGCGTTGTCACCTTTTTTCGTCCAGATCCGTTCTTTTCGGGCACGGCTTTCCTTCGGTAGAATCCCACATGGTGTTCTAAACTGAAGTGAACCCAATTGATTCGGGCAAACTGCGGCGCGGCGGCGCGTCTCCCGTGACCACTCGAAACCCCTTGATCCCAAGCAACTTCAAGCGTGACCACGACTCCAGCCGCGTTCCAACGCTGCATCTCGCCCGAGTGCGGCCAAACGTACGATCTTTCTCAGACCCTGGTTGCCTGTCCCGAGTGTGGCGATCTGCTCGATATCGCCTACGAATGGGATCGCCTAGCGCCCCCGAAAACCTGGGCCGATATCGAGGCCAATTGGGCCAAGCGAACCAATCCACTCAATTTCAGCGGTGTCTGGCGTTTCCGCTCACTCTTCCCTTTCGCGGCCGACGAACAAATCGTCACCCTGGGCGAAGGGCAGACGCTGCTGCAGCAAACCGACCATGTCGGCAAGTTCATCGGCCTGGATGCGGGCAAACTGCATCTGCAATACGAAGGCATGAACCCCAGTGGCAGTTTCAAAGACAATGGCATGACCGCCGCATTCACCCATGCCCGGATGGTTGGTGCGAAAAGGGCCGCTTGTGCTTCGACCGGAAACACCAGTGCTTCGCTGGCGATGTACTGCAGCGTGACCCGGCTGATGAAAGCGGTCATCTTCATCGGCAGCGGCAAGATCTCGTACGGCAAGCTTTCGCAAGCCCTCGACTACGGTGCGTTGACGCTGCAAATTGCCGGTGACTTCGACGACGCGATGGCTCGTGTTAAAGAAGTCAGTAAAGACATGGGCATTTACCTGGTCAACAGCGTGAACCCGTTCCGCCTGGAAGGTCAGAAGTCAGTCATGTTCCGCGTGCTGGAAGCCCTTCGCTGGGAACCGCCGGACTGGATCGTGGTCCCTGGCGGCAATCTCGGTAACAGCAGCGCTTTCGGCAAAGCATTCGCCGAGTTGAAGCACCTGGGTCTGATCGATCGCATTCCGCGATTGGCCGTCATCAATGCCAGCGGTGCCGATACGCTCGATCAGCTTTACAACCAGCACGACGTCCGCTGGAACGACGGCAAATATCCTCGCGACACGATTGCCGACTACTACCACAAGATGGACGCCGAAGGCCGCAAGGCTTCGACGTTGGCCAGTGCGATCGAAATCAATCGCCCGGTCAACTTGCATAAGTGCTTACGGGCATTGAACGATTGCGACGGAGTCGTTCGCCAGGTTTCCGACCAGGAGATCATGGATGCTAAAAGCCAGGTCGGCGCTGGCGGCATGGGCTGCGAACCTGCCAGTGCTGCCAGCGTGGCAGGAGCCAAGATCCTCCGCGAACAAGGCATCATTGCCCCTAGCGACCGGGTCGTTTGCATTTTGACTGGTCACCTGCTGAAAGATCCAACCGCGACGGTCGCCTATCACACGACCGATCAAGAAACGTTCAACAAGGTGCTCGGCAGCCGAGGCGTCAAACGAGCGACGTTCGCCAATCGGGCCGTCGCCGTCAAGAACGACATGAACGACATTGTTCAAGCCATCCAGCTTTACGGTTAGATTCTGATAAACTCCACGTAGGGTGCGAGCAGTGCGGCAAAGCCGAACGTATCGCACCAATCCTGACGCTGGACAACGCATTCGGTGCGATTCGCTTCGCTGCTCGCACCCTACGACTAAGAAAGAAAAGGTCATGGCCACACGAATTGCCATCAACGGAGCCGCAGGTCGCATGGGGCAGCGTCTGGTTGCCCTGGGTAGCCAAGACAAGCAACTCGATATCGTGGCCTGTTTCGAGTCGGCTGGGAACCCAAAGCTTGGCCAAGACGCCGGCCAGGTCGCGGGCATTGGCGAGTTGGGCGTGCGATTGGCCGAACAGTCCGATGCCGAGTTTGATGCCCTGATCGACTTCTCAGTACCCGGAGGCGCCCATGCAGCGGTCGAACGGGCCGTTTCTGCCAAAGCGGCGCTGGTCATGGCAACCACTGGCCTGGAAGACGAACACAAGGCAAAAATCCGCGAAGCATCCCAAATCATTCCGGTGGTTTGGTCTCCCAGCATGAGCACGACCGTCAACCTGACGATGAAGTTGTGCGAGATCGCAGCCGAAGCGCTAAAAGACATTCAAGGCGGCGCCGACGTCGAGATCCTTGAGCGGCATCATCGTTACAAGGAAGACAGCCCCAGCGGTACGGCCCTGCGATTTGGCGAACTGATCGCCGAAAAGATGGGCATCACCAATCACATCTTTGGCCGCGAAGGGCGACCCGGTGCCCGGCCGCACAACGAGATCGCCTACCACGCCATCCGCACCGGCGACAACCCTGGCGAGCACACGATCATCTTCGGCCTGCTGGGCGAAACGATGGAACTGACCGTCCGAGCCAGCAACCGAGATTGCTACGCCACCGGAGCGCTGCAAGCTGCCAAGTTCGCCGTGGGCAAAGAGCCAGGGCTGTACAATATGAATGATGTACTGGGGCTGTAAGCTTTCAAACAGGAGACCCCTGCGCGGAGTTCGCCCTCTATTTGACCCAGCCGGCTTCGCGAACTTCGGTCCCCTTCACGCCGTTGAGCGAATCGCCCAACTCTTTGCGGATCGGTTCGGCCAGCTTCTTCAGACGCTTGACCACTTCGGGATGCTCGGCGGCGACGTTCTTCGTTTCGCCGGGGTCGGCGTCCAGGTCGAACAGGCTTTCTTCGATGTGCACGACCTTGCCGCCATGCCGGCTGGCGATTCCCTCGATGCCGCTTTGTGTGATCGATTGCGAGGGCAATTTACCCCACATCGAAGGCTTGCCGCCTTTGCCAGGTTCACCAGCAACGGTGATGTAGGGATGGTTGAAGTGCAGCTTCCATTTGCCGCTGCGGACTGCCTGAAGTTCGGTGCCAGCGTAGAAGAACAAAGCCTCGTGTGGTGACTTGCCATCCTTCTTCAGCAGCACGTCCGATATGTCCAGGCCGTCGATCTTCTTCATCGGCATCTGCCCGCCAACGATGTGCGTCAGCGTCGGGAGCAAGTCGATCGACATGATTGGCTCTTTGCAAACGCGACCGGCCGGGATATGGCCCGGCCAACGCATGATGCAGGGGACGTGAACGCCACCCTCAAACGTGGTCAGCTTTCCTTCGCGGAACGGGCCCGCGTCGCCGGCATGTTCACCGTAGCTTGGCCATGGTCCGTTATCGCTGAAGAAGATCAAGATCGTGTCGTCGGTCAGCTTCAACCGATCGAGCGTCCGCATCAGCTGCCCCATCGACCAATCAAGCTCTTCGATCACGTCGCCGTATAGCCCATGCTCCGTGCGGCCTTTGAATTCGTCCGAGGCAAAGATCGGCACGTGCGGCATGATCTGGGGAATGTACAGAAAGAATGGACGATCCTTGTTGCGTTCGATGAATGAGATCGCCTTGCCGGTGATTCGCTTGGTGAACAGGCTTTGATCCGGATCGAGCTCGATTACCGTTTCCCCTTCGTACAGCGGAAACGGCGGCATCTCTTTGGAAAGCACCGGGTGGTATTTCGTGTTGTCGTTGGAATAAGGCGTGCCGAACCATTCGTCAAAGCCATTCTTGGTAGGCCAGAAATCGAGCACGGTTCCCAAATGCCATTTCCCCATGCCGGCGGTGGCATAGCCCAGGTCTTTTAGCATCTCCGGCAGCAGGTATTCGTCAGGATTGATGCCGTTCTTGCTGGTGTGATTCAAAGCCCCCTGCAGGCTGACACGGTTCGGGTAACAGCCGCTCAGAAAAGCGGCTCGGCTCGCAGTGCAAACCGGCTGGGCCACGTAGAAGTTGGTGAAACGAGTTCCCTGCTTCGCCAGGTGATCCAGATTGGGTGTGGTGAAACCCTTCGCCCCTTGGCTACTCATGTCGCCGTATCCCATGTCGTCCGTCACGACCATGATGATATTGGGTAAGCGTTTGTTGGTTTCGGCGGCAATCGCCGGGGCGGAAAGACAAACTAAAAGAGTCAGGGCAAGATAAAACGACTTCATCGTGGGGCTCTGGATTGGGGGACGAGGACAAACAAAGTGCGGCGAGGCACGATCTAGGTGGGAAGTTTCATTGTGAAAGCCAGCCCTCGCCCAGTCAACGAACCCCCTGAAATTAGCCCGAATGGGGATGCTGCTAGCGCAAAAAAAGCGAGTTGAGATCCATCTCCGAGATACTGCCTTATCTCGAAGAAGTTCCCCAACCCGCGATTGTTCGTCGGACGGTCTTACCAAGTGAGAGATTAGGGACGCCCGCCTCCTGAAAGATTCATGCGACGCTTATCGTCCATCGACAGCCCCGACTGTGGCTTGATCTCTGCGCCTTCCAGGGCGACTTCCAGCTTGGGATCGTCGGCTGAGATGTCTATTTCCTTTTTCGACTGCGAATTGAATTTTGCCGGAATGAACTGGTGCATGATCGGCCGCGACTCAGGAATCCGGTCGGTTGGCTGGGTCATGCCAATCTGCTTTTGTGCCGTGACTCTGACCAGGCGTTTGCCCGGTAGAGTCGAAACCCGGAACTTCCCGTCCACGATTTCCGCACTGGCAAATTGCCCATCGGTGATCGGCTGGAACTCAATATAACCTTGCTGGATTGGCTCGCCGTTCCAGGTAGCCGTTCCATCGATCGATACTTTTCCATCTCCGCTGCAGCCCGTTAGAGAAACAAGGGAAACGATGGCCAAGCAGATCAATCCGCGCATTTGAAAGTTTGGCATGATAGGTAGAAACTCCCGAGTAATTGGTCTCGATTGCTGAATGGGTGAGGCGTTCCCAATTTAGAATTCGCTGATCACTTCGCCGCCGTTGCGAGTGCCCAGAGCACGCCAGGTCGTCAAGTTGATCGTTTCGGCAATGAAACGGACCGAGCCGTCCGACAGGGCGACATTCACACCACCAGGATGCCAGCTACGTGGAGCAACGACGTTAGCACCCCAGTCCCAGTCAGCGTGCGGGGTACACTTGGCACCCAGAGCACCGCCCAAGTTAAGATGGCAGCGGTTGGTGCGATCGTTCGCGTTGGCATTGGGCGTCAGATAGGTCGTAAAACCAGCACCCATCGCCACCTGGGCTCGACCAATGCTGCTCCAGTAATCTTCCTGGGCAGGCGTGATGATTTCCGAGAACATAAGCGTGTTCGACAAACCATCAGTTGCGTCTCGCAGACCAGCCTGCTTTTCGGGAACGAACATACCGGGCTTGCCGGTGTAGCCGTCAACGACATTCCAAGGAGTACCGGAGTTGAAGTTCGAGTCGCCGTAGCACACGACATAGTTGTGCAAAGCGTTCTGCCAGTCATCGGACCCTTGCTCCTGAATCTTGCTATCGTCCGAAGGGCAAAGCATGGTGTCCAGAAGCTGCATGCGAGCGAAACTGCGGACCGAGCTGGGACCGTTGATCTTGTTCTTCAAGTTCAGTTGTTCGTAAGCGGCGTTTTCTTCAATGAATGGCAGGATGTAGCAGTACCACGAGTACGAGTCACGGCCCCAAGCCGAGTTGTTGTAACTACCAGCAGGCAGCTTGCCATAGGTATCGTGGAAGTTGTGCATCGCCAGGACCAGTTGTTTTTGCTGGTTGGTGCACTGCATGCGGCGAGCAGCCTCTCGGGCTTGCTGAACGGCCGGCAGCAGCAGGGCAATCAAAACACCAATGATCGCGATAACGACCAACAGCTCGACCAAAGTAAAACCACGACGAAGAGAACGCACAAAAGCGGTCTTGGAAGAGGTGCGCATGGATCAGAACCTTTTGACAAAAAATGAGGCTAGGCAACGCCAAATCGACAGTATTAATTAGCGCGTTACTTATAAGAACTAATAATCAAATCGGAAAAGGACAAAGCTCGAAAAAGTAGCGGAGGCAAGTCCGACCGCTTGGCCAATGTCCTCAAGTCGTACACAAAATCGAGCGAAAGGGTGCTCATTCACAACCAGAGGTCGACTGTCGCGCCAAGCGATTTCTTAAGAATATCATCCGTATGGCGAGAGCCCCATGAAACTTTATTCATACGCGCCTTAGTATTTCACATGTATATTTATTCTCGACGTTGTGAAAAACCTCTGCCCCCTCTTCTGGTCGCTTTTCGCTCAAGCATCAGACGAGTTGTACTTGGCCACTCTTTTAGAGGACAATGAAGGCATAAATCACCTTCCTCGATGCCTGCCCCGTTTAAGGGAAATCCTTCTCATGTCTCGACTGATCACTGGACTGTTTTTGCTCATATTTGTCGCCGGATCGTCCTATGCCGCGGACCGTCCCAACGTGCTGTTTATCGCGGTCGATGACCTACGACCGGAACTAGGCTGCTACGGAAAGCCGCACATCGTTTCACCTAATATCGATCGTTTGGCATCTCAGGGAACTGTTTTCGAGCGTGCTTATTGCATGGTTCCTACGTGCGGCGCATCGCGGGCCGCGTTGATGACGAGCATTCGTCCGGCCCGTGATCGCTTCGTGACCTATTTGGCCTCGGCCGAGAAGGAAGTGCCTGATATCACGACGCTCAATACCCATTTCAAGAACGCCGGCTATTACACAGTTTCCAACGGCAAAGTCTTCCATCATCCCGAAGACAACGCCCATGGCTGGTCCGAAAAACCATGGCGTCCCAAAGCACCTACTTATAAGCTTGCCGCGAGTATTGCCGCCAGCAAAACGACACCCAAGAAACGTGGTCCAGCGTACGAATCGGCGGATGTAGCGGACGACTTCTACGCGGACGGCAAACTGGCCAATAAAGCCATCCTGGATTTGCAGCGACTGAAAGAGCAGGACCAGCCCTTCTTCCTGGCGGTTGGCTTCTTCAAGCCTCACCTGCCATTCATTGCCCCGAAAAAGTATTGGGACCTCTACGATCCCAACGACATCAAGTTACCGGAAACCTACCATCGTCCCAAAGATGCACCCGACGCCGCGATCCACAACTCGGGCGAATTACGAGCCTATGCTGGCATTCCGAAAACCGGCCCGGTCAGCGACCAGACGGCGCTCGACATGATTCGTGGGTACTATGCCTGCGTGAGCTATACCGATGCCAACATCGGCAAGTTATTGGACGAACTCGATCGGCTTGGTTTGGCAGACAATACGATTGTCGTTCTGTGGGGCGATCATGGCTGGAATCTCGGTGAACACACCTTGTGGTGCAAGCACTCCTGTTTCGAGACGTCGATGCATGCTCCGCTGATCGTCAAAGTGCCCGGCAAGTACCAGGGGCAGAAGACGGCGGCGTTGACGGAGTTCGTCGATATCTATCCTTCGCTCTGCGAATTGTGCGGCATCGATATCCCTGAGCACTGCCAGGGGCAAAGCTTTGTTCCCCTTTTAAAGGACCCGACGGCCGAAGGCAAACCGTTCGCCATCGGCCGATTCTCGGCCGGCGATACGATTCGCACCGATCAGTTCCGCTACACGGAGTACTCATCCAAGAAGCAAGGCGCGATCGCCAAAATGCTTTATGACCACCAAGAGGATCCCCAAGAAGACGAAAACGTCGTCTCTCAGCCCAAGCTGAAAAAAGAGGTCAAGCAGCTTTCCCAGCAACTGCAAACCAACATGGGCAAGCCAACCAAGCCATAACTCATCCAGGAGTGGGGCTGATCATTTGCAACCAACTCCCTTTTATGTCCGGCAGAATGCCGAACCCGAAACAATCGGCGTTTCATCGGTTGTATCGATTATTCGGGGGAGAAATGGTACCCGCTACTGTGACTATCCGCAAACGTGCTGACTCACTCGCTTTGGCGAGAATCCCAGGCCTACTTTTTGCCAACGGACTGATTCCGGTCAGAATGGATAGGTAACGTGGGTCTGCTCAAATAAGTAACTGACATGATTGGCTTAATCCTCACAAGCTTCCGTAACTGGTTCCCAAAAGAGACAAACCCCGATTCCGCGACAGACCAACTAGAAGAATACCGGCTCGAGTCGGAAGGCATTGTCAATGCCTTGCAACGTTCCAGTGCGATCATCGAATTCACCCTGGACGGCAAGGTGATTACTGCCAACGATTTGTTCCTCAAGACTCTGGGCTATACGCTTCCCGAGATTGTCGGCCGGAACCACCGTATTTTCGTCGATCCCAAGTTTGCCCAAAGCCCGGATTATCAGGACTTCTGGCAAGTCTTACTTTCTGGCAGGCATCATGCCGGTCGTTTCACACGGTACGCGAAAGATGGAAGCCCGGTCTATATCCAAGCCAGCTACAACCCAATCTTCAATCGTGATGGCAAACTCTGCAAAATCGTGAAGTTCGCCACCGATGTTACCGAGCAGGTCCATGCCCTCAACGAGGCGACCCGGCTACAGAACATCATCGAAAGTCTGCCGATCAACGTGATGTATGCCGACTTGGACCTGGTGATTAACTATGCCAATCCAGCATCGATGGCTAGTTTTCAGAAGATCGCGCAACTGCTTCCCGTTCCGGTCGAAAGCATCGTGGGCTCGCCGCTGAAGATCTTTCACTCCAAGCCTGAGGTCCAAGAACAGATTCTTAGCGACCCAAGCAACTTGCCGATTAAAACCGAGTTCTCTCTTGGGTCAGAAGTAATTCGTCTAGAGGTGAGCGCCATTTACGACCACGATGGAAAATACATAGGCCCGATGGCTTGCTGGAGTATCCAAACGGAACAATCCAAGATCCGAAGCAAGGTCGGCAATCTGGCCACCGTCGGCAGCACCGTTGCCAACAATGTCGGTGAAATGGTTGCCTCGATGGATGAAATGGCTGGCCGGGTTTGTCGCAATGCGGAACTGGCCGAAGATACTGATCGTCAGGTTTCAGACGCCGGCAGTTGGATTCGACAGCTTTCACAGTCGAGCCAGGAAATTGGTGGGATCGTCGGGACCATTCAGGAACTCGCCGAGCAAACCAACTTGCTCGCTCTCAACGCCACCATCGAGTCGGCTCGGGCCGGAGAAGCAGGTCGAGGGTTCGCCGTTGTCGCCAACGAAGTGAAATCGCTGGCCAAAAGCACCTCGGAAGCGACCGAGAATATTGCCCAACGGATTAAAAACATTCGCGAAAACATCGACCGCGTCGTCGAAACCAACCAGTCGATCACCAACAGCGTGTCCGAGGTAAACCAAAACAGTAATGCCGTTGCCGCGGCGGTCGAAGAGCAAACGGCTATCGTTCAAGGCATGAAACATACCGCCGAACACCTGGTGGATCTGTCTGAAGAACTGAAACAGTTGTAGGTATCGTGGAACTGCGTCCGAAATCGCTACAATAAATCGAGACGCGCTACGGCACGTTTCCCAGTGAATGTGAACTTCGACTCGAATCTGCTACAACCTTGCGGCGAAAATCGTGGCCAAATGCGATGAAGGTTACCTGTGCGATGTGTGTGGGCAACCGGTAGAACGGCTCTTTGAAAGCGACCTGTACTTGCGCTACGTGATCGGCATGCTCGATCCGGAAGTGCTGCACACCACGCCTGAGCGGCATATTAAATGCAATCCGGCATTGGCCCAATTCATCAATGACGAACGATTCGCCACGATCGAGTGCACCGGAGACTTCGATAAGCGGAATCTCGATCCGGGTTTTGTCAAAAGTCGTGAAGAGCTGGTCACGCGGGGTTATGTTCGTCTTCGAGAATTGGCCCGGCTCGATCTGCCGATCGTCGACTACCCGCTGCCCGAATTTCGGGGCAAAGTCTGGTAGTCGCTCGTTTGTTCAGCTTCGGGCAGCCAGCGACTGTTTGGCCAACAACAGGGCGCCCTGCACAACGACCGCTTCCCCTAGCTTTGCTGGGACAATCTCGTAGCTGCCAGCCAGCGGTGGAAAGACGTAGGTCGCAATCTGATCTTTTAGGGGCGTCAGGAAAAGCTCCTCCGGCATCAGCGCAACGCCGCCACCGACGATAACCACTTCCGGCGCCATCAAGGTAATGGCCTGGGCAATGGCCCAGCCGAGAGTTTCAACCGCGTCGCGGAGAACGATTTGACAAATGGAGTTACCAGCGAACGCCGCATCGGCAACTTGTTGCGTCGTCAGCTTCTGGAGGTCTCCCTCGCAGCGCAAAAAGAGGTCTCGGCAGTCTTCGTCATGCTGTTCTGGTTCCACGTTTTGAACCCACCGCCTGACTTCGCTTGAGATGCCAAAGCCTGAGGCTTCCGCCTCGACGGTGTTTTCCGGTTCCGAGTGCAGTACCCCGGGCCGCAGATGCCCGATCTCGGCAAACGCAGGACGATTGGTCCCCATCAGCTTGCCGTCGACGACATATCCACCGCCAATCCCGCTGCCAACGGTGACGTAAAACGAACTTTGCTTCCCCTGTCCTGCTCCTAGCATTGCTTCGGCCAAGGCAGCCGTGTCGCAGTCGTTTCTGATGATCGCTGGCAGCCCGAACCGCTCTTGGCACCACTCTACTAGTGGAAACTGATCCCAGCCTTCCACTTGGTGACTCGTCGTGGCGATGCCGCGACTGGCATCCACCGGCCCGCCAAATCCAATCCCGATCGCTTCCGCCTGGGATTGGGCCAACACCCCCGAAACCATCGATTGCAATTGTTGACGGATACCGGCGGCGCCATCGGCAGGCAACACATGTTCCCGCAGCGATTGGATTGGCTCGAGTGAATCTGCATCGGCCAGCGTGACTTGCAACTTGGTCCCGCCGATTTCGATCCCGATGACGTGACTCATTTGGCGTAACGCCCTTCGCCGTTGATCCGGGCAAAGACATCGTTCAGCACCCAGTGGAAGATCGCCAGGTGGATGCTTTCGACCATGCCCATGTCATCCAGCGGGACGTGAAAGCTGTACTGAGCCATGTCACGCAGCTTACCGCCGCCATAACCGGTCAGACCAAGCGTCTTCAGTCCGTGACGATTCGACCAGTCAACCGCCTTGAGCACGTTCTCGCTGTTGCCGCTGCCGCTGATCGCCAGCACGACATCCCCTTCCTGGCCATAGTTCATGACCTGCTGCAGGAAGATCTGGTCGTATCCGACATCGTTGCCAACCGCCATGATCCAGCCAACGTTATCGGTCAGGCTCAGCACTTTCAGACGCCGCAGCGATTCGTCACCGAGGTCCGATTCGCGGAGAGAGCTTTTGCCGAGATCTTCGGCCATGTGGCTGGCATTACAACCGCTGCCGCCATTACCGAAGATGTAGACGAAGTTTCCGCTTTCGTACGCGTCGTAAATCAAGTCGGCCCACTTCTTGATTTGAGCCTGATCAAGCTTATCTAACTCTGCCTTGAAGCGGTCGATGTAAGCCGCGATATCGAGCGATGCTCCGAGCATTATTCCATTTCCTTTTCATTTTCCGATTCAAGGGCTTCGGTATGGGGATGATACAACCAAGCCACCGGAAGCATGATGATTAGTGTCAATCCAAACAAATAACAACGTGCCAATCCACTCAGCATCAGAATCTGATCGAAGACCGAATACAAGATCCCTGAAAACAAGATCGCCAGCCAATTGGCTCGTGACATTTCCGCGATGACTTGTCCCTTTTGGTCGTCGGGTGCTTTGGCCTGTAAGTAAACCTGGATCGGGACCGAGAACATTCCGGTCGAAATCCCCAACAGAACCAGCACCGGAAGGCTGCCCCAAAATCCTAGCAGATGGCCATGAATCTCGCCCGGCAGCGACATGATTCCCAGACAGACCACAATACCCCAGGCACCCAATCGAACCAACCGAAACTCGATCTTTCCGCTGGAAAGCAACCCGGCCAGCATGCAACCCAACGCGATACCAAGACCAATCGCCCCATTGAGCAAGCTGGTTTGGGTATCGTTCAACTCCAGTTGCAGGGTCCCCAAAGCATTAACGGCCGGTTGAACAATTCCGGCACATAGCCAAAACATGCACGACGCCAACAGGGCCCGCAGAATCGAACGATCTCGCCAGAACAACTCGCGCGTCTTTTTGGGCATGCCAAAGGTTTGCAACGAAAACTTCGCGTCAGGCGTGGCAGGCGGCGTGCGGCGAATTGGAATCGTCGTCAACGTTCCGGCAATCGCCACCCCCACGCAAACCAATGACGCGATCCATAGGCTACCTGGCAACCAATCGCTCAGCATTCCAGCCAAGACCATGCCGAGTATGATCGCCAGGAACGTGGTCATCAGGAACACACCGTTGACCTTCGGCAGATCGCGGGCATGAAACAGCTCCGGCAGGATTCCATACTTGGCCGGGGCGAACACAGTACTTTGAAAGCCCATGAATGCCAGCACGACCAACAGGCCGGTCATGCCAAAATCGTCGTACCAATAAAACGCCGCAACACCCATCGCCATGGCAACGATTTCCATCAGCTTGGAAAACACGATGATCGACGTTTTGCCGAACTTGTCGGCTAAGAACCCAGTCGGCCCGGCAAACAAGACAAACGGAGCCGCGAAGACAATCATCGCCAGGCCTTGGTCGTCGGTCTTATGGCTCGAGTCCAAGGCCTTGGAGACAGCAACCAGCAGCAGCAATTGCTTGAAGATGTTGTCATTGAACGCGCCAAAAAACTGCGTCGCCGTCGTCCCCCAGAAGGACGGATCGCCGGTGAGATGATTGGGAATCACCTCGGCAGTGCCACCCTCGTGGGGTGATTGATAGGGGTTGTTCTTGGCGTCCATGGCGGCATTATCGACGTTTCGCAGCTAGGATCCTAGGCGAGTGCGCATAGAAAACGCGGCGAATCGCCTTCGCCGCGTCAGATTTTCACGAAGTTTTTTCGATCGACTCAGAAGCGTTAGCTCTTGTCGCTGTCCAAAGCGATCAATTCATCCTGCGAAGCCATCGCCCGGATTTCTTCGGTGATCTTCATGCTGCAGTACTTCGGTCCGCACATGCTGCAGAAATGAGCGCTCTTGAACGTGTCTTGCGGCAACGTCTGATCGTGATAGGCCTGGGCCGTTTCCGGATCGAGCGACAAGCGGAACTGCTCGTTCCAATCGAATGCAAAGCGAGCCTTGCTCAAGGCATCGTCCCGATCGCGAGCCCCCGGACGATGGCGAGCCACGTCGGCCGAGTGAGCCGCGATCTTGTAGGCAATCACGCCTTGCTTGACGTCATCAGCTTCGGGCAAACCGAGGTGTTCCTTGGGGGTAACATAGCACAACATGGCCGCTCCATGCCAACCTGCCAGGGCAGCACCGATGGCACTGGTGATGTGGTCGTAACCAGGAGCAATGTCGGTTACCAGCGGACCAAGCACATAGAACGGAGCCCCGTCACAGACTTCCTGCTGACGCTTCATGTTCATTTCGATCTGATCCATCGGCACGTGGCCAGGACCTTCGACCATGACCTGAGTGCCATTAGCACGACCACGGCGAGTCAATTCGCCCAGGACATCCAGTTCGGCGAATTGGGCATCGTCGGATGCATCCGCCAAAGAACCAGGTCGGAGGCTATCGCCCAGGCTCCAGGTTACGTCGTACTGACGCATGATGTCGCATAGGTCGTCGAAACTGGTGTAAAGCGGGTTTTGCTTGCGGTGAGCCATCATCCACTTGGCAATCAGCGAACCACCACGACTGACAATGCCAGTTACGCGATTGGTGGTCATGTGCAGATGTTCCAGCAGGATACCGCAGTGGATGGTCATGTAGTCGACCCCCTGCTTCGCCTGATGCTCGACCATATCGAGGAAGTTTTGTGGCTTCATCTCTTCGATGTTGCCACCCAGCTCTTCAAGCATCTGGTACATCGGCACAGTACCGATCGGAACCGGGCTTTTGTCGATGATTTGCTTGCGGATCTCGTCGATGTTTTTGCCGGTCGAAAGATCCATCACCGTATCGGCCCCGTGATGAACGGCGACATGCAGCTTTTCCAACTCGCCGCCCAGATCGCTCGTGACCGCGCTGTTACCGATGTTGGCGTTGATCTTACATTTCGCCGCCAAGCCAATGCCCATCGGTTCGAGCACGCCTTGAAGATGGACTTTGTTCGCTGGGATCACCATGCGGCCCGAAGCGACTTCGTCTCGCACCAATTCAGGAGCCAGATTCTCCCGCTTGGCCACATATTCCATTTCCGGGGTGATCGTCCCCTCTTTTGCTGCAAGCAGTTGCGTCGACATGAAATTCAGAATCCTTGTGCAGGCCGCCGGCCTGATTCGCGTAGCGCGGTTTTGTGTCGTAACCGCTGGATTTTCAATGGCTTTCGCTCAACAAAACATGGTATCGAGTCCCCCTAGCCTGTCAATCTGGCAGCAGCATCTCTGAGGGGGCGAACCAGCGGTTTTCTCGGCATTTTCAGAGGGTTTTCAGATACTCGAGCACCTCATCACGCTGCGGTTCGGTCAATGCGTTGGGGAAGTCATGCCCCTGGGCACTTTTACCAAAGCGGCCAGTATTAAAGATCTCGCGTCGCTCCATGGTCGAAAGTCGGGGAGGAACTTTTTCGAGCGGCTCCACCTCGATTCCCATTCGCTGGTGATCGTATCCCAACCCTTTCCATCGCCAGATTTTGGGTCGTTCGTCAGGATGTAGCAGGTGCCACAGCGTTGGGACCGATCCGTTATGCAGGTAAGGAGCACTGGCCCAGACGCCTGTCAGTGGCGGTGCCACGTAGCCCTCTGGATCGGCAACCAGGCCTTTCTGCTCACCATACGTATTAAACCAGCTATCGCCATAGCTCTTGCGATGCTCTGGCGTCAACGCATCCAAGCGAGCCCGATCGGTTTTAATCTCGTCAATCGGTATTGTTCGCTCGGGATAGTCGACCACTTCGCCGTAGGTTCCGTGGCATTCGCTACAGTGCTTATTGAATACAATCTTGCCGCGTGCAGCCTTGCCCTGTTCGATCTTACCGGAGTACTTGGGAGGCTTCAAAGATGTCAGGTAGGCGTAGATATCTCGAAAGTCATCTTCCCGATCGCGAAATGCCTGGGCGTCGTTTTCACGGACCATCGTGAACTGCATCAATCCACGATGCCCCTTCGGAGCAAAGCCGTCGAGGTAGATGTTCTGTTTCTGGGAAAAATGCCACCAGGGTGGCGGTTCCATGTCGTGATGCAGCATCCGTGGAAAGCTGGCACCCGGCACGAGGTTCAAATCGGCATCTCTAAGCGACATCAGCGCGACGCCGAAATTCACGGCGTTGGTCGTTCCCTTGTTGGCTCCCATCGGGAAGACCAGCGAACTGTAGTCGGTCGGAATCAGCTTCTTTCCCAGCAGCGCCTTGGTCAGCCGGATTTCGTCAGTGATGCCAGCGAAGTCGAATCGATTGTTCGGCAAACCGGGATAAGGCTTCCCTTCGATCTGGCCGCCGTGGCAAGAGAAACAATTGAGCGTCCAGTTCCCCTTCGCGTCGACCACATATTGCAGCGGCTTCGTTTCGTCCTCTGGCCGACCGGTTAAACCGTAACGCTCGTAGGCCATCTCGCGTCTTCGCGCGGCCGAAGCTTTTTCCGCTTCCGCCTTCAGCGGCTCTGGCCACACTCGCCAGACGTTATCGAACGCTTCCTGATCGAAATAGGGAGGCAAGTAGACTGTATTGATCAAATGATCGTAGCCTGCCTGCGCATCGCCACTGGACTCTGCCGCCTGCACGGTGAACGGAAGAAGAAACAGCCCGAATAAAACAGCTTGTCGCCACATCTCTGGTTTCTCGAATAGTCGCAGCAATCGATGTTCGCGGGAGCGCACCTGTAGAAAACCGTATCATCGGTTTTGGCACAACCGCGAACTTGATTATAGAAAAAGGGTCGAAACCGCGGCCAGTTGTTTTCAAGATACCCCTTGCCAGTCGACTTGCCGACCTGGACATTACATGACCTAACCAGGGAGTAATGTCTTGAGCGAGCCGAACGAACCAGACCGATGCGATGTGGCCATTGTGGGTGGTGGCGCGGCCGGTCTGTTGGCGGCGATCTGGGCGGCACGTACCGATCCCCATCGACGTATCGTAATCCTCGACGGTGCGCGGCGGATTGGGGCCAAAATTCTGATTGCCGGCGGCGGTCGCTGCAATGTGACCAACAAGAAGGTGACTCCACACGATTATTGGGGCGGTTCATCCAATGCCGTCAAAAAAGTTCTCGGCCGGTTCACTCAACCGCAGACGGTCGAATTCTTCGCGGAAATCGGCGTAACGCTCAAACGCGAGCCAACCGGCAAGCTGTTCCCCACCACCGACAAGGCGCGAACGGTGCTCGATGCCTTGCTAGCGGAAACCACTCGACTGGGGATCGAAATCAAACTGAATCATCGCGTCGAGAACATCCGCCCAGTCACGCAAGAAACGGGTGAAAACCTCTTCGAGATCACAAGCCCCGCCGGACACATTGTCAGCAGTAAGATTGTCCTGGCGACCGGTGGGAAAAGTGTTCCCAAGACGGGCAGCGACGGGCATGGCTTGGAATTGGCCCGGCGGCTGGGGCACGAATTGACTCCGCGCATCTTTCCCGCGCTGGTTCCCCTGCAACTTGCCGATGGAAATCCATTGACGCAATTGTCCGGGATCTCGCTTCCCGCCCAATTGACCTTGAGCGAGCAAAGCGGGAAACGGATCGAAACCATCCACGGTGACCTGCTATTCACCCACAAGGGTCTATCGGGCCCGGCGGTGCTCGACATGAGTCGGCATTGGTTGGCTGCCCAATCGGAAAGAACGGTTTGCCTGACGGCAAGCTGGCTACCGGAATGCTCGCTTGAACTACTTCAAACACAGCTTCAAAACCTTGGCAGCCGATCGATCCGGGGCTTGCTCCGAGAACGACTTCCCGATCGGCTGGTCGAAACCTTGCTTGCGTTCGCGGAGATTCCGCTGGAGCAAACCGGCGCCGACCTGACCAAACTGCAGCGAAAGAATCTGGTTGGCGCCGTGCTGCAATACCCGCTTGATGTGACCGGCACCTTGGGCTTCAAAGTTGCCGAAGTGACCGCCGGGGGCGTGCCGCTGGCGCAGATCGATCTGAAGACGATGCAGTCGCGCATCGTCGCTGGGCTGCACCTGTGTGGCGAGATTTGCGATGTCGACGGCCGCATTGGCGGGTTCAATTTTCAATGGGCTTGGTCCAGCGGTTACGTCGCAGGCGTCTCGGTTTGATTTTCCGACTGCCGCAGGCCCTCGATTCTCGATAGAATGCTAATGCGCCTAAATTGCCTGAACTCCCTTGAGGATCCCCTTCCATGCGATCGATCTTGCTTGTCATGTTGTCTGGTATTCTGCTGGTTGGATGCAATTCTGGAGCGGCGCCCAATGGCACAAGCCAAACCGAAAATCCTACGCCCAAAGAGCAGGATACGGCCATCGAAGCGATGCTGAACGATGCAGGCGCAAAACTCGGCAAAGATACCCACGGCGACATCATTCTGGTCGACTTCTCGGGCAAGGCGATCGACGGCAAAGTGATGAAGGCGATCGGCGAATTGCCAAAGCTTCAGAAGCTGCTCTTGCGGCAATCGGCGGTCGACGACAACGTACTATCCGCATTGGGTTCTCCAAAGTCGCTGCAAGTACTTGATCTTCGCGAAACGGTCGTTACCGGCGCCTCGCTCGAGCAGATCGGCAAGTGCACCAATCTGAAGAACCTTCAGTTCCGCGGAAATCAGATCGAGGATCCCGCGCTCTCGAACCTCTCCGGACTCACACAGCTTAAAGTTCTTGGCCTCGACGAAACGCTGATCGCTGGCGGAACCTTCGGAGACCTCGCAGGGCTTACCAAGTTGGAAGAACTTTACCTGTTCAAAACGCCCTTTCAGGAAGAAAACCTGGCCAAGCTCAAGCCGATGGTCGCGATTAAAAAACTCCGCTTACGAGGGACGTTGATCGATGGAACCAGTTTCGAGGATTTGTCGGACATGACTGACCTCGAGGATCTGGATGTCAGCGAAACCAATTTTTACGACGATGCCGTCGGCTCACTAATTCCTTTCAAGAACCTGAAACGGCTCAATCTGTGGGCCACCAAAATCACCGACGAGACCTTGCCCAAGGTGGCTCAGATTGAATCGCTGGAGTGGCTTAACCTCGATCGAAATGCGATCCACGATGGTCTGCTTGGCGATCTGACTAAACTGAAGAACCTCACATGGCTTCATCTTGGTTCCACCTCCGTTACCGATGCCGGACTAATGAAACTTGCGCCGATGACGCAGCTGAAGAATCTGATTGTGACAAGAACGAAAGTCACCGCCGAAGGCGTAGCCGAGTTACAGAAGAAACTCCCCGATACCGAAATCCAATACATCTACATGCCGGAAAACCAGCAGTAGCTCAGGCCGCGTTGTTGGTTGCCCTACGGCGACCCGCACGCGTTCTGCCCCTACCTTCCGCAGAATCGTTACAGCCATTCCATTCTACATTCTGCGCGATTATTAACGCAGGCTGCGTGCTTGCTCGTCACGCCTCCCCCGCCAGATTTCGATGCTATAGTTTTCTCAACCGGCAAATAGGTTGCCCCGCGCGACCTGTGTGGGGCACGTCTGCCGGTACTTATCCAGAAAATGATTCGTGAATCCACGATCGGAAGCCATCAGGCAGGCTCGTTTCCACCGGTCGTGCGTATTGCAGGAAGACTCCAGGGAAGTATGACGGTCATCGAAACGATCTCGAAACAGTTGCAAGGATCCGTGAAAGACGTGATGTCGGTCAAGGTGCATACCGCGACCATTGGAACTCATGTCAACATCGTAGCGGACCTGATGGCCCGTTATTCCTTGCGTCGTGTCGTGGTCGTCGATAGCACCAAGAAGGTCGTGGGAGTCGTTTCGCAGCGAGACATTGTTCGTGCTTTGATCAGCACTGCCCGCCCTGAAAATGGCGATGTCCAGCACAAACGGGTCGAGGAACTGATTACGGCCGACAAGCCGATCACCGTCAATTCCGATATTCCCCTGGCCCGAGCAGCCTATGTGCTGGCGACTAATAAGATTGGCTGCCTGCCGGTGGTCGACGAAGATCAGGCCTTGGTCGGCGTGCTGTCGATCTCGGATGTGATCCAGTTTCTGGCCGAAGACAACGTCGAAGGCATGGAAACCGCCTTCCAGATGTATTCGCCCAAAAACGATGCCAAGACCCGCAGCCCGGCTTACGTGCGGAAGATGAATGGCGACTTGGTCATTCCACTAAAGAACATCGAGAACAAACGAGCCCGGATGGACTTTGCCGTGTTGGGTTACGATCCGCCCACAGGCCGTATCCTGATCAAGTTCGTCCGCTCGAGCGCCGACGAAGCGATCGCCACCAAGGTCCAGGACGACAACCTGATCATTCCCGCCAAGGGCTTTGTACGTCACTTCAGTTTGATCGGCAAAGTGGCAGCATTTGACGTGACCGACCACAACCAAAGCAAGTTCCTGGTCCTTTCGCCGAAGAACTCTGCTTCAACCAACGTCAACGCGGTCGGCACGACTTAACGCCTGACTACGGGTCGTACGAAAGGTTCGGAGCCAGCCACTTTTCCATGTCTTTGAGCGGCATCCCTTTGCGCCGCGCGTAGTCTTCGACCTGATCACGTCCGAGTTGATGAATGGCGAAGTAACGCGCCGCCGGGTGGGCGAAATACAGACCGCACACACTCGCGGCCGGCATCATCGCCAGGCTTTCGGTTAACTCGATCCCTGTTTGCTTCTCAGCATCCAGCATGCGGAACAACGTCCACTTCTCGGTATGGTCAGGTTGAGCCGGGTAACCAGGAGCCGGTCGAATCCCACGGTAGCTTTCGTCAATCATCTGCTCGTTCGATAGTTGCTCGTCGGCACCATAATGCCATTCGCGGCGAGCTTCGCGGTGGAGACACTCGGCGAATGCCTCCGCCAACCGGTCGGCCAGGGCCTTGGTCATGATCGAATTGTAATCGTCATGGTCCGCATCAAACCGGGCAGCCAACTCGCTACAGCCGATACCAGTTGTCACCGCGAACGCCCCGATGTAATCGTGGCGGCCGCTTCCGACCGGAGCAACGTAATCCGATAAGGCTCGGAAATCAGATTGCCCTTTGCGTTCCCATTGCTGCCGCAGCGTGAACAGCCGTTCGATTTCCTTTTCTGGATCGTTGGCATCGTAGACGATGATGTCGTCCCCATCTGCCGCAGCCGGCCAGAAACCGAAGACTCCGTTCGCGGTCAACAGTTTCTCGGCAATGATCTTATCAAGCAGTTGATTCGCATCATCGAAAAGTTTCTTCGCTTCCACGCCGACATGCTCGTCCTGGAAGATCTTCGGGTACTTCCCTTTCAATTCCCAAGAATTGAAAAAGGGGGACCAGTCGATGTAGTCTCGCAAGGTCTCCAGTGGAAACTCACGCAGCGTCTTGATGCCGGTGAACGATGGGGTCGGGATGTCGACCGTCGCCCAGTCGGTTGCAAAATGCTTTTCGCGAGCGGTCTTTAGCGGAACGAGCGTCACCGCCTGGCGTTTGCGATACGACTCGGCCAGTTCGGTTTGCAGCTTCTTGTTCTTTTCCAAGAAGGCAGGCGAGTTCTCTTTGCTCAACAGTTGATCGACCACGCCCACACTGCGCGAAGCATCCAGCACGTGCACCACCGCCCCTTCGTAGGCCGGGGCAATCTTCACGGCGGTATGCTTGGCACTGGTCGTCGCTCCCCCAATCAGCAGCGGAATGGTCATGCCGGCGGCCTGCATTTCTTCGGCCACATGCACCATTTCGTCCAGGCTCGGAGTAATCAGGCCTGAGAGACCAATCACGTTGACGCCATGTTCTTTGGCCGCGGCCAGAATCTTGTCGCAGTGAACCATCACGCCCAGGTCGATGATCTCGTAGTTGTTGCAACCCAGCACCACGCCGACGATGTTCTTGCCAATGTCGTGCACGTCCCCTTTGACGGTGGCCATCAGAATCTTGCCGCGGGCATCGGCATCGGTAGTGCCGAGCTCTTCTTTTTCCTTCTCCATGAATGGCAGAAGGTAGGCGACGGCCTTCTTCATCACGCGGGCACTTTTAACCACCTGCGGCAGGAACATCTTGCCGGCGCCGAACAGATCGCCGACGATGTTCATCCCGTCCATCAACGGACCTTCGATGATGTGCAGGCAGCGTTCAGCTTGCTGCCGGGCCTCTTCGGTATCTTCTTCGATGTAGCGGTCGATCCCTTTGACCAGCGAATGAGCCAACCGTTCGCGGACCGGGGCTTCACGCCACGAAAGATCTTCGACCTTGGGTCCGGCACCCTTTTGATGCTTGACCGTTTCGGCAAACTCAACCAACCGCTCGGTCGCGTCAGGCCGTTTATTGAACAGCACGTCTTCAATCAGATCGCGCAGTTCTTTGGGCACTTCGTCGTAAACCGCCAACTGCCCGGCATTGACGATCCCCATGTCGAGCCCCGCTTTGATGGCGTGATACAGGAAGACCGCATGGATCGCTTCCCGCACGACGTCATTACCGCGGAACGAGAACGAAACGTTGCTCACCCCGCCAGATATCTTGGCTCCGGGGCAAACCTGTTTGATCTTCCGGGTCGCCTCGATGAAGTTGATCGCGTATTCGTTGTGCTCTTCGATGCCGGTCGCCACGGTCAAAATGTTCGGGTCGAAGATAATGTCGGTCGGGTTGAAATCGAGCTTCTCGACCAACAGGTCATAGGCCCGTTTGCAGATCTCGACCTTGCGATCGAGTTCAACCGCCTGGCCTACTTCGTCGAAGGCCATCACAACCACCGCCGCACCGTAATCGCGGCAAAGTCGGGCCTTGTTGAGAAACTCTTCTTCCCCTTCCTTCAAGCTGATCGAATTGACGATCGATTTGCCTTGCACACAGCGCAGCCCCGCTTCGATGACCGACCATTTGGAACTGTCGATCATGATCGGAACCTTGCAGATGTCCGGCTCGGCGGCGATCAGGTTCAAGTAACGGGTCATGGCCGCTTCGCCGTCCAACAGGGCGTCGTCCATGTTCACGTCGATGACGTTGGCGCCACTTTCGACCTGTTGCCGAGCGACTTCGACCGCCTCTTCGTACTGTTCTTCCCGAATCAACCGAGCAAACCGCCGCGAACCAGTCACGTTGGTTCGTTCTCCAATCATCACAAAGTTGGTATTCGGCGTGATCGTGAATGGTTCCTGGCCACTCAATCGCGTCAATTCTTCTTGCTGGTGCAGGGGTCGCGGCTCGAAATCACGCATCACCTTAGCGATCGCTTCGATATGCTGCGGCGTGCTTCCACAGCAACCACCGACGATGTTTACCCAACCGTTCTCGGCGAACTGACGAATCGTGGCCGCCATTTGATCAGGCGTCTGATCGTATTCGCCCATCTCGTTCGGCAAGCCCGCATTGGGATGGCAACTGATGTAGCACGAAGCGATCGAGGAGAGCTCTTGAACATATGGACGCATCAACTCGGCACCCAGTGCACAGTTGATACCGACACTAAGCATCGGGAAGTGCGAGACCGAATTCCAAAACGCTTCGACCGTTTGCCCTGACAGGGTGCGTCCCGAGGCATCGGTGATAGTAACCGACGTCATCACCGGCAGCTCGATCTGCTTGATACGGTAATACTTTTCGATCGCAAACAGACAGGCCTTCAGATTCAAGGTATCGAAGGTCGTTTCCGGGAACAAAATATCGACTCCGGCCTGAACCATGGCATCGATCTGCACCAGATACGAGTCGGCTAGTTGATCGAAGGTCACGTCACGGAAGCCAGGATCTTCGATGCGTCGGGAGATCGATGCCGTTTTGCTCGTTGGACCAATCGAACCAGCGACGTAGCGGCGATTATCGGGATCGCGATCGTTGAACTCGTCGACAACCTTTCGCGCCAGCTTCACCGCGGCAACGTTGATATCGGTTGCTAGCGACTCGCTGAGTGCGAACTCCTCCATCGCGATTGGGGTCGCACCGAAGGTGTTGGTTTCGATAATATTCGCCCCCGCCTCCAGGAACTGGCGGTGAATCCCTTCAATGATCTCAGGCTTGGTCAAACAAAGCAGATCGCTGAAGTTGCGCAAATCCTTCTCTTCGTTGGCGAATTGTTCGCCACGAACGTCGGCTTCGGTGAGCTTGAACTTCTGAATCATGGTCCCCATGGCACCATCGAGAATCAGAATTCGCGTTTGGATGTCGTCGAAGATGGGGTGCTGTCGGCCGGCGAAGCGAGGACCTGGCATAGGTGCTTTCCAATGACGATGCGAACGCCGCGGCCCATTTTGCTCTGCCTGTCAGCGGTGCTGTCAGACGGCACTAGGGACCATGGCGAGAAGTAATGCAATGGCTCAAATCTTCCAAATATCCCAAATTTCCGGCCCGCCCACAACCAGCGATCAACGACCTTTAATCGTTAAAGCTTGCCTAGCCCCAAAAGGCGTTTTTTCTTATCTAATGCTAAAGACCGTTACAAACCGGACCGATGCTTAGGACAACGGGCCGCAACCAGCGCGCGGCTTGATAGCGTCGATCTAACGTCAGGCAAGGAAGCCGAACCGATGACGAAAACCGTGGGAACTCCCAAATCAACCGAACAAACTGGCACTCCAGGCACCTTCTACGGACACCCGATCGTGTTGCGTGTGAAGGACTTGAGCTGGCAGCCTCCGGTCGAAGAGCAGCCAGCCGCTAGCAAAGATTGGGTATCCAATCTGCTGGGAGAAGACCCGGTCCAGTCGACGATGGAAGAAAGTCTGTTGGTCAATGTGCCAACGCCAGAGCACCCGCAGCCAAGCGTCGCTCCGGTCGTCAGCCCGCCACAGCCAACGGTTCCAGAGCCTGAACCGGAAGGCGAAGAGGCTCCTTCGTACATACATCACCGACCCGGCGACGATTCACGGCAGCGCCGAGAATCATCGTTGCCTATTCAGCAATGGAAGAACCGCCTGGTGCTCCCAGGTATCGCCATTTCCCTGGTGATCGCGACCTGTTGGATCATGTTCTCAGGCGAGGAGAGCAAGCCGCCAGTCGAAGACGTTCCGCAAGGATTGTTTGTGACCTCGGGCGAACTTGGATCGGCCCCGGCGTGGGATGCCACCGCTCCGCCACCTCCCCCGAGCGAAACGATCACGATCGAGCCGCTGGAGTCGGAGATCCCGTACATGGCTTCGGCCCCGCGCAACGACATGACGAACCCGTCGATGTCGAATCCGTCGACCCAAGCAGAATTGACGAATGTCGCCGCTCCGCAAGCAAACCAGACACAGCAACCTGGCGAGCCTTACATTCCAATGTTTAACCAGGATCTTCCTCCGGAACCGATGGCTCCGGAAGACGAATACTATCAGTTCCGTCCTGAAGGAATGGAAAACGAGCCTCAACCGGCTAGCGATCCATCGTACGCTCCCAGTTTCAATCCTGCTCCGTCCGCTGGAACCTACACGCCACAATTCGACGGTGGCGCATCGAGTTCGCAGATCCCCAATCAGCAACCGTCAATGCAGTTGAACGCTCCGGAAATGTCGCAGAATGCGAATCCAGCGACCGGTCAACATTGGATGCAGCAGCAAGGCAACTACGACTATGTCGATGGCAAGCTGATTCCTCGAACGACCAGCGGTGTCGCGGCTTCAAACCAATCGCAAATGCCACAAATCGTTCATGGTTCTCAAAGTCAACCAGACATGCCAGCGATCAGCACGCCGCAACAGCCGACCTATTCTCAGACCAATACTCAGGAACAAAGTCCCTATGGATACGGGCCCTACAGCAATCAAGAAGCACCACAGGAAGGTGCTCGCCTGGGAAGTGTCCAGCCGCTGGATTTGGGAGTTCGATAATGAGCCAACTCGATCAGGCTTTTATTCGTGCTTACCAATCGGAACCTAATCGCTTGGCGGATGACGCCGCTCCCCCAACGTCGGATGCAGATATGAACAAGCCTCACACTTCCCAGCAAACCACCCCGGACGCGGGCCGCACCATGTCGCGCAAGCCGACGCTCAGCGAGCTACAACATTGGAAGAACCAGGGCATTCGCATCGACATGCCTGGTTCGCCGCTGGTCGGAAGCTACGACAATGCCAACGACTCCCCCGGACAAGGGCAAGACCCTGACGAATTCCAGGTAGCCGCCAAAAACACGGCTGCGGTGGCTGAAGCGCTCGACCGACTCATGGTGCGGGCTGGCCGCAAGCATATTCCGGTAAATCCGGTTTCCGCAGCGACCCCTCGGCCCGCTGTTGCAGAAATGCCGGCACCGACGATCGAGATATCGCCCTGGGAACCTGACGAATTCACTGACGATGATTCGAGCAACGAAACCAGCTTTACCTTCGTTGCCACCGAAGAACCTTCCACACCCACGCCCGCTGCAGAAGCGGAACCTGAGCCAGCTCCTGCGGCTACTCCGCAAGCGAGTCCCTATCGGGCTCGTCGGCTGTCACATCCCAAGTGGGAAGTCGACACGCTTTGCTGGCCAGAAGAAACCGACATGATCCTCGATCTGTGCGGCGATCAATGGAGAACCTTGGCCACCGGTATTTCCAACGGTGTCAAATCAATGGCAATCGTCTCGCTAGGAGCCGGTTGCGGCTGCACCACGCTGACGGCCTGCCTGGCCAAGCTATTGGCCAAGCAAAATCGTCGCGTATTGATTATCGACGAAGGCGAAGGTCCTGAAAGCTTGACGGCTCGCATGGGACTTCAAGCGGAAGGAGTGCCCGCCGATAGTGCTTCGCTGGACAACCTTTATGAAGCCATGATTCAGGCAGCCGATCAACCAATCGCGATCTTACCGGCCGGCTATCGCCACCTGGGCGACCTTTCGGCTGGACAACTGCAACAATTTGCCCGCGACTTCGATGCCGTTCTGTGGGATGGCGGCGATCGCCCGGAAGTCTGGCAGCGATTGGCACTGATCCACAGCGTGCTGGTCGTTCGCGATGGCCGCGGAACGCACGATCACGAGCTTGGCCAGATCTTGCCGAAGCTCCAGCAGCGAAAAATCAACGTGGTCGGAGTCGCCGACAACTTCTGGCGATAGAATCGATCATCGGATTAACCACCCGGGGCGAAAGCGCAACTCGCGATGTACGAAGCGTACTGGAAACTGAAGACTCGCCCGTTCGAGAATACCTACTCGGAGGCTTTCTACTATCCTTCCGAGTCCGCGCAGGCAGCGCTGTTGAAACTCCGTTACGCCGTTGAAAACCGCCGAGGCGCGGCGATCCTGGCCGGAGCCTGCGGGCTCGGTAAAAGCCTCCTGGCTCGCACCTTGATGGCGCTGTTGCCCGACACGTTTAACCCGCGAGTTCACCTCGTCTTCCCCAAGCTGACCGCCGAACAACTTGTACCGTATTTGCTGCTGAACCTGGGACACGGAACGTCTGGCAGCACGGCCGCTGCAAGCCCGAGCGAAACGATCTGGCAGCTTCAACAGGTACTCTCCGAGAATACGCGTTCAGGCAATCACGCCGTGATCGTCGTCGACGATGCCCATCTGCTGACCGATCATACCTCGCTGGAAACACTTCGCCTTTTGACAAACTTCGAGACCGACGGCAAGCTCGATCTCACGTTGGTTCTCGTTGGGCAAACCCCTATCATTCCGGCCGTCGAACGATTTGCTTCGCTGGAAAGCCGGATCGGCGTCAAATCACTCATGCGCTCCTTTACGCCCGACGAAACGGCTGCCTACGTGACGCATCGACTTCGCGTGGCAGGTTCCTCGGGCGAGATCTTCACGCCAGGAGCCCTGGAACGGCTGTTTCAGATCACGCGGGGCAATCCGCGCGAGATCAATCGGCTGTGCGACCTGGCCCTGCTGATCGGCTATGCCGAAGAAATCGGCCAGATTGATGCCGACCAGATTGAATCGATCCACGAAGAGTTGGTCACCGTCGTCCCAGAATAGCGATACCACCTCCCTGGCGGTCAGGCTCTTGCCAATTAGAATCAATCGGCGTGAGCTCTCTAAACGATACCAATCCGGCCTCAGCAAGTCCTTCATGGCGCACGGGTGCGCTATTGGCAATCGGCATGGTCCTGGTGGCTGGTTGGTTTCGCGTCGGGCTGCTCGAAGAGAGCCTCTGGATCGATGAACTACACACGGCTTGGGTCGTTTCGGACGGCATCGAGGACATCCACCAGCGTGGCGCGATGGGCAATCAGGCCCCGCTCTATTTCTACCTGGTCTGGCCGGAAGTGAAGCTCGTCGGAATGCACGAGTGGAGCTTGCGACTGCCATCTCTTTTGGGAGGCTTGGCCGCTGTCGGCCTGATCACGCTGGCCGCCTACCGCTGGACGGCGGATGTCTCGGTTTCACTTGCTGCCGGCATCATGGCTGCAATCGATGTCGATTGGATCTTCTTTGCCACCGAGGCCCGCGTTTATGGCCTGGTACAGGCGATCGCCGTGGTCCAGGTTGTTCTGGCCGTGCGCATCACTGAAGGGAATCGACTGCGGGACTGGGGTGCTTTGGCCGCTCTCGTGATTCTCGGCTTCTACTTTCATTACAGCACGTTGCTCTTCTCCGTTTGCGTCGCCTTGGGCATTGGGCTGCTTGCCGCTAATCGAGCGACGCGAGTTCGGCTCGGCTGGGCATCTTTGATCGTGGCGGCCGCTTGTGCACTCAGCATCATGCACCTGCTTTCAATCTTCGAGCGTCGGGCAAACTGGGCCCAATTCATCTCGGCAACCTCGCTAAGTGAATGGAATCGCTGGGGAACCGCCCTGGCACCGCTAGGGCTGCTGATTTTGCTAAGCGTTTGGCAGCTTTGGCGGAGCTCGGCCACGTGGAAATCTCCGGAGACGACGCGAACGATCCTTTGCGGGATCACCGTTATTGGCCCAATCGCCCTGGCCTGGCTCTCCACGGCGACCGGCATCGCGGCATTGTTCTTCGGTCGCTACCTGATTTCCGCCGAGACGATCATCCCGCTTCTCATGGCAAGCATGGCCGGGTCGATCGAGTCGAAATGGCTGCGCCGCGGAGGCGTACTCATCGCGGTTATCGTTGCGGTGGGTCTACGTATGCCGCATCAATTCCAAGAGATGCGAGGCGAAGATTGGCAAACGGCGGTCGCTTCGGTCACCCAGTACCTTGAAGAGAAACCAGCCCCGACCGATGTTGCCATCGCCTCAGGCCTGATCGAAACCGATATCCTGCAAGATCCCGATCACGACATCCTTTGGGAGTCGTACGCCACGCTGCCGATCGAATCGATTTACTCCATCCCAGATTTCGAGGGCGATCGGTTCGGGCTCACCTACACTTCGCCAGGCGCGGCAACGCAGCGTCTGATCGCGGAATCAAAACCTGACCGGCGGATGATTCTGATTGTGCGTGGCGACGAAGCCGATGCCGATCAAGCCGCCCAGAAACTGGTCGACGCATTTCCGGATCGCCACTATCAGATCACCAAGCCCAAAACGCAAACAGCACGCGTTCAATGGCGCGTGCTGTTACCGGAGAGTTTCGGGGATTTGCCGTAGCGATTGACTATGATTTTTGCAGCTTGGTTTCGATCTGCTGAAGAGCATCTTCCAGTCGTTGCAGGTCGACCGAATCGATGTCGTTGGGCTGGGCTGCTTTGAGCCGCTCGATCATTTCGCCCATCCGCAGGCGAACTTCTTCCAGCTTCTTGCCATCGGCGGCGGGCTTGGGCGGCAATGCATCGCCCGGAGCAATCCGACGATTCAAGCTTTCTTCCATCTTGCTGAGGAATCGCTCGTGTCGTGCACGCATCGCTTCCACTTGCTGCTGGACATTCGAGAAAGGATCGAACCGAGGCCCGATAGGACGCGGCACACGAACATGAACGCGAGGCCCATCTGCCTGACCAGGGAACCGGAAAGGACCAGCGTCGGCAATCTTGTTCAATTCAGTTAGCTTGGCGAACGCCTCTGGATCTTGCTTCTGCAGTTTATCCGCACTGTCCGCTTCGACGGTTCGCTCTTTGCCGCCGGGCAAGTGCCAGGTGACACTTACGTGCCCATCCGCACCGGTCTGGGCGACGACTCGTTCTCCGTTCTGAGTCACATCAATGGTTCGGTTTCCGTTGACGTTGGAGATCTGGACCGATTGTTCGACGTGGCCGGCCGGCATGCCTTCTGCCACCGGTTGCAGGTCGTCAAGGATCCGATTGGGTCCTACACGACGTTTCAATTGCTCGATCGCCTCTTCCGCCAGATAGCTGGCCGTTTGGTTGCCACTGGCTGCCAGATTCCGCAGCGACGAAAGCGCGAGCCGAGCGGTTTCCTGTTCGGGTGAACCAGCAAACAGCTTCAACAGATCAACTGAGCGGCTGACGACTTCGCCCGTTCCAGCAAGCGCCGCTTTCTCGATCGCAGGGATCGTCTCTTTGCCAATTTTGGCGAGTTCGTTAGCTGCATTCTGGCGAACGGCAAATTGATCGGCATCAAGTTCTCGAATAAGTTTGCGAATGACCTGCGATTGCGTAGCATCGGCCTGATCCGGCTCGGCCGCCGAGAGGGCAACCAGCGGGAAGAGCAGGATAAGCAGTGAGAGAATCGGTTTTGATACCGTGGTGAGATTCATTGTCTGGTCTTCGTCGACT
Organism: bacterium; assembly: GCA_016124445.1. Taxonomy (GTDB): domain Bacteria; phylum Planctomycetota; class Planctomycetia; order Pirellulales; family Pirellulaceae; genus Bremerella. The sequence goes on along the minus strand of WGNR01000009.1, from coordinate 103,970 downwards.
CGGAGGTGGGAAATCCATGGTGCGCAAATCAATGAGGACAATCCCCGAAATATAGGCGATTTTTAGTTCGAATGCACGCCAATCTTTACGAACCGTTTTCGGAAATGGTTGACTGGTAGCATGCCCCGATTCCGGGAATTTTCGGGCAGAAATGCCAACTTGGAACAATACCGCCAAGAAGATTGGCCAAAGATTGATCACAAATTTCCGGTGATAGCAGGTAATACCCACCTGTGACACATACATTCAAATCGGTTATTAGATCAGGGTTTTACGGGTCGTGGTCCAGATCGCATTCGAATCTGTCTCCGCCCCTGGGGCGTCCATTGGATAGGCTGACTTGGATCTCGCGCTTTCCGATTGACTGAGGACAATCACCATGAATCGCTCCATCCCGCTACTTGTACTGATGCTCGCCTCAGGCTGTGTACCTTCCGCCGAAGTTCTGCCTGAGACGAAGCCGGTTGCGCCGCGAACCGCATCGGTTACTGACTCTCCGCAATCCGTCCCCAGTGCATTTGCGTTTGATCAACAGGCAGGGATCATTTCCCTCGACACACAGATTCCACCCGCTCAGAAAACAACGTTTCCTCTGGGTCTGGGCTCAATTGGGCTAGAAACCTTATCGGCCCAAGATGGCCACCTGACCTTTCGATACACGCCGGAGGTCGAAGGGGGCTACACCATCTACGAATGCACCGTTCCGATCAGTTCGACTCCGCTCACGATCGATGTTCACCTCGACTTTCCGAGCGAGACCTCGTTCGACCTTTCCAAGTGCGAAGTAATCCATGGTGGCAACCTCCTCTTGGATCCACCAGAAGTCACCGAAAAGTGGTTCGCTCCGAATCGACGAGGTGGTCCGGTTGCCAGTCAGTGATAGAAACCGCGTCCGCACAGCCGACCCTACTTTGCACGGTTACTTGGTTTCTTTCAGGGGTGCGGCGTAGAGGTTCAAGTCAGCGCGGTCACCGATTACCGAGAAGATGGCCCGAATTTGTTCGAAGCCGTGTTGCAGTAGGAAACGCGGATCGCGACCGTAGCTTTTTGATCCCAAGACATAGAAGTTCGGCTCTGGCTGCATCAGGCAAGCCGCCAGGTCCTCCGTTTTGGTCTCTTCACCCGCTTGAACTTCGGCCAGCTTGGGAACGGCTTCCTCCACCGGACAGAATCTGGTTTGCAGTTCGCGGGTGAGCTCAAGATCAGGTCGAAAACCGACGTTGGCAACGACACGATCGTAGGTGAAGACGCCGGAATGCTTACCTTCCAGGGTGACATGAAACTGTTCGTTTTGCGGCTCGAAATGAACCGATTTCACCACCGTCTCCGGCCAATGCACGACGTGTCGATCATCGTCTCCGGCCAGGCGATTCGCTTCTTCGATGATTCTGTTTCGCGCCGGCAGGCGGTCGTCTGGCTGAAGGCGAACCGGGCCGGAACTATTCTCGAGTTTTGGTTCGCGCGTTACCCAAGTGACGTGCGTTTCCAGCGTCTCGCGAGCAAGCTGCCCCAGCAGGCAGATGTTGGAGGCGGCCATGTACCCCGCCCCGATCAGCAGCACTTGTTGATTGGCATAGCGTTCCGCGTCGCGGCCACGGATGTCGATCATGCCGGTTTCGAAATGTTGCCGAGCGGAAAGTTCGCCTAGCGCAGGGCTGCCGCCAGAGCCAATGAAGTTGGCTTGCCCATAGACGCCAGTACAGTCGAGCACGATTTCGCTCTCGAAGGTATGTTCGTGCCCTTCTTCATCACGAACCAGAATGACGAAAGGATTTTCGCTGCGGCGCTGGCTATCGAGTGCGTCTTCCACTTTCGTCTTGGTCGCCCTGGCAACCGACTGAACCGTGTGATGCAGCCGCAGACAGTCAGCCACCAGATCGCTTTTCGCCAGCGGCAACAGGTAAGCCTCCAGCAACTGCCGCCCGGTCAGAACTTTATCTTCCGCAGGTGGTTTGTAGTTCTCGTCCTGGGCCGTCAGAGCGGAAAGACCCAGTGGAGTGCTGTTCATCCCCAGCGGGGTGAACATTTCGACATGGCCCCATTTGCGAAGATTCTCTCCAACGTCTCCCGAATCGAAAACCAGGACCTCGTAGCCAAGAAACCGAGCATAGAGGGCTGCCTCGATACCAATTGGCCCGGCTCCGAGAATGGAAATACGTGCTGGAGTATCAACTGCCATGTAAGAATTCGTTCCAAGCTAGTTCAAAATGGACGCCGCAAAGTCAACTTCAATCGGAAGCTGCACTGTCTCTGATTCCGATTATACGGAACATTCGGCTTCTCACGCCGGGCCAAGCGGTGGAAAGCAAAAAACAGTGCGGTTTCTCGCAGAGTTTCTATCCCCGGAATGGCATGAACTAAGTTTGTTGCGGGGCAGTATGGATTGGAATTGCATATGCTGGTCGTCTTCCCCACGCGGGCAGCAAGCAGAAATCAATTGATCTAAGGTCGAACATGTACCAGCGCACACTCCGAGTGCTCGTCGTCGACGACTCGAAACTTATCCGAACTTTGATCTGCGACTTGCTCGAAGAGTCGAAAGATATCGAAGTCGTGGGTACTGCCTCCAACGGCAAAGAAGCCGTCAAATTGGCTCGATCACTGAAACCCGATGTGATCACCCTCGATGTCCAAATGCCTGAAATGGACGGACTCGAAACACTGGATGCGATTCTCTCGCAGCAGTCCATCCCGGTGATCATGGTCAGCGCCACGACGCAGCTTGGGGGCCAGATCACGCTGGAAGCACTCGACCGAGGTGCCATCGATTACATCGCCAAACCAGAAGGTCTGAAGGAAGCGGAAACGACCCTTCGAGCGGAATTGATCCGTAAAATCCGCCTGGTGGCCGATACCGACGTGAAGAAGGTCCTGGGAATTCGCCGCGAGCGTGCGGAGCGACGTAAGAATCGTCGAGAAAAACTGGGCATCTCCCATGAAACCAAAGCGGTTCCGCAGCCAGTGCCGTCTGCCGACGTGCAAGCAGCGGACAAATGCATTGCGCTGGGAATCTCAACCGGAGGTCCCCCTGCCCTGACCTCGATGTTTGAAGTTTTGCCGACCGGATTGCCGCCGATTGTGATCGTGCAGCACATGCCGGCCAACTTCACCAAGGCGTTTGCTGGACGCTTGAATTCGATTTCTCGCGTCAACGTCAAAGAAGCGGAAACCGGCGATATCCTCAAGCCAGGACATGCCTACCTCGCACCGGGCGGACTTCAAACCGAAGTGGTCAAACATGGCCGCAGCACCGGTAAGATTCTGGTCCGAGACGGAGAATATGTCAGCGGCCATCGTCCCTCGGCCGACGTGATGATGACCTCGGCGGCCGGGATTTACAGCGACCGATGCCTGGGAATCATCATGACCGGAATGGGGCGAGACGGTTCGGACGGCTGCGGTGCGATCCGTTCGGCCGGCGGCTTTGTGCTCGGACAGGACGAGGCCACTTCGGACGTTTACGGGATGAACAAGGTCGCCTTCCTGGAAGGAAACGTCGATCGCCAATTTTCGCTCGAAGAAGCTGCGACCACGATTGCTGCCCAGGTGCGCCGAATGTGGGGCGCAGCAGCTACCGTGTAGGTTGGCCCTCGTCAGCCGCGATTTACCCGAAACGGCTCCAGATCAATCAGAGGCTGCTGACCACGCATCAGCTGCGACATCACCACGGCGGTCGCCGGAGAAAGATGCAATCCGCTGCGATAGTGACCGGCCGCCAGGTAGACGTTGTTGAGCCCAGGCAACTTCCCAAGGTACGGGATCCGATCGACACTGGCCGGCCGCAGTCCTGACCATGTTTTCACCCGCCGAGCAGTCTTCAGCCGCGGAACCCATTGCAGCGCGAACTGGGTTAGATCTTCGATCGCGTCGGCCGTATTCGACTTGTCGAAACCTGCTTCTTCCACCGTCGCTCCCACCAGCACCAGGCCATCGCGTCTGGGAACCAGGTAGCGAATTCCCTCGTTGATCGGAGACTTGAAGAAGCGTTCTCCTGCGTCCAGCAACACCAGTTGCCCCCGGATTGGCTCGATCTCTGGCCGTTGAATCCGCCCGGGGAACTCACGCTCGTCGAGCAACTGATCGGCGACCAATTGCGACCAGGCCCCAGTCGCCAGGCAGACGGCCCCCGGTGCAATCTTCTGACCATTGGCTTCAACCGACAGGAGTCGTTCTCCGTCAAGATTCCAGCGATCGATTTCTGAGTGCTCCAAGAGCACGACACCGCGGCGACGGCAGCCAACTGACAAGGCGCGAAGATGCCGAGGATTCCGCACCACCGCTTCGCCTGGGAGGTAAACCGCTTCCAGAATCTCCTGATCGACCTGCAAATGAGGAAATCGCCTGGCAACCTCGGCTTGATCGAGCCTTTCGGCCTCGACGCCCTCCTCTTCATATTGCAGCCGCGCAATCCGCAGCGATGCAGCTTCGCCTGGGTCTCGCGCAAGATAGATGCCGCCGGTCAACTCAAATTCGTTATCGATGCCGGTTTGCTCTCGTAGCCGCTGCGACCACTGGGGAAAAAGTTGATGGCTCAGCCCCCGCAGTTGCTCTTGAGGATCCCAGGCTTGCTGTGGATTGGCAGGAGGCAGCAAACCGGCCCCGGCCCACGAGGCCTCGCGGCCGATCTCATGCTTCTCGACGAGAACCACACGATGCCCCTGGCCGGCAAGCTCCCAGGCGATCGAAAGTCCAATCACTCCCCCGCCGACAATCAGAAAATCAGGGCGAAGCGAATTGGAGGAAGGGAGCGGAGACATCTGACTCAATGGTACGACAAGGGTAGGTAGTACAGGCGAACGCGGTTTCGAGCTCTAACCCGATAGGGTCAGCTCGCTCCCAGCGACGGAGGCTCAACTGGCCGGGTGAGAGCGATCGGCGGCGGCTTCTGCTTTCAAGGTTCTCCGCAACAAGAGGGGTTCGACCCTACCACGAAAGCGAACTTTGCCGTTTATTTCGACTACCGGAACGCAGGTATTAAATTTCTGTCTCAATTCCGAATCTCGATCGATATCGATCAGCTTGCAGTCCGACACGAGACTTCGGACGAGTCGCTCGGCATCTTCGCACAGGTGACATCCTTGACGCGTATAAATGACGACGGAGGATTGCGATTTAGGATCCACCAATTAATTTGCCCTATGAAGATTCATTGAAGACCAAACGACTTGTGACGAACCAGGTCCACTAAAACCGATGTAGGGGCTCGTTTTTCCCTTAGTTCTCGACCATCGATTTACCACAATCAGATCGAGGAAAAATTGGCTGTGATTGTTGTTCACAGCGACCCTACTCTGGTACTTTATATTCTGGTTTAGTCTACCGATTTCCCCAAAATCAGGGAACTGATTGCCCCATCGCTGCAGAAACAAATGTCCGAGAATTCACCTCCAGGACTCCCCTTCTGCATGGTTAATTAAGCATGCCAGCCGTATCAGACACGCATCAGTTCATTGAGCTGATCGAAAAGAGCAAGCTCATTCAAGCAGCTGCCCTGGAGCAGGCGGTCGAAGAGTTGCGCGCTGGTAATGACGGCAATCTGACCGAAGACCTGGACGCTCTCCAGGAATACTTCATCAACAAGAAGCTGCTGACGAAATGGCATTGCGAGAAGCTTCGTAATGGCAAATACAAAGGCTTTTACCTCTCCAAGTATCGGCTGCTCCGACATTTGGGCACTGGGGGGATGAGTAGCGTATACCTGGCCGAGCATATCTTGATGAATCGCAAAGTCGCCATCAAGGTCCTCCCTCGCCGACGCGTCAACGATGCCTCCTATCTGGCTCGCTTCCACCTTGAAGCTCAAGCGTCCGCTCAATTGGACCATCCCAACATCGTTCGTGCATTCGACGTCGACAACGAAGACGATACGCACTACCTGGTGATGGAATACGTCCCCGGCTTGGATCTTCAGCAACTGGTTCGCGAAAACGGCCCGGTACCCTTTGAATCTGCCGCCGATTACATCGCTCAGGCCGCCGACGGCTTGCAACATGCGCATGACAAAGGGGTTGTCCACCGAGATATCAAGCCAGCCAACCTGTTGTTGGACGATCGCGGAGTGGTCAAGATCCTCGATATGGGCTTGGCCCGCCTCAAGCAGGACGAGAGCTGTTCACTGACGATCGCCCACGAAGAAAACGTGCTGGGCACGGCCGATTACCTGGCGCCGGAACAAGCGGTCAATAGCCACCGCGTTGATCATCGAGTCGATATTTACAGTCTGGGCTGCTCGCTCTATTTCCTACTGACGGGACATCCTCCATTCCCAGAGGGGAGCCTGGCACAGCGAATTGCGAAGCATCAGAGCGTGATGCCCGAGAAGATCAAGAAGTCCCGTCCCAACTGCCCACCGTCACTGCAGCGGATCTGCGAGAAGATGATCGCCAAGGATCCAGACGATCGTTACTCGACGACGTCAGAAGTAGCGGCAGAATTGCGTCGGTGGCTAGAGTCGCGCGGTAAAGAACCAACGCTTGTCGATGAAAAACCAGGATCAGCGGTACTGACCAAGGCAGCCCAGGAAGCTGTCAATCGATCCCGTGTGACGATTAAGTCGGATCGGAACCCAACCAGTTCGTCTTCCGCCTCGTCGAGTGAGGTTGACGATCTGCTTCCTCCTGATTTGCGTGAATCTCCTTCGTCCAGTAATTTCGATCCCGCCATCGGGGACACCGTCGCGGATCGCTCAAACGATACGTCACATCCCCGCAAGATCGGATCTCCGCCCGAGATTCCGAAGGCTGACCCCCTTCCGGTTGCAACGCCGTTAGAGGGGGAAGACGATTTCGCATCGGGCGAGCCGCTGCTTTCGTCTGGGTCCTCGCTATTTGATTCGCAAGACTCCAGCGAAGATCCGTTCTCGATGGATGTCCCTCCCAGCGAAGTTGGTGGGTCCTTGCTGGTATCGTCGGCTGCTCTCAAACAGCGAGTCGAAGAGCGCCAAGCTGCCGTGGAAGCGAAGCGGCAACGTGCTGCGTCTGCTGGAGACTCATTCGATTTCAATTCTGCGATCCATGCGGTGCCTGCAATTATTTGGATCGTAATATTGATCCTCTTCATTCTGATTGGCGTCCTGATCGCAATCAGCTATCAGTCTGCCGCAGAACAATCGGCGCCCACGGAATCGCAAAAGGGCAGCCTCGAGAACACATCGGTTTTTCTAGACCAATCCGATGAACTACCCCGATTAATCGGATAGCAAATAACTCTACAGATGGATATTGACATCCACGATTCAGGACGATCATTCCCCTGAATCCACCCGTCCGGGCGACGGCATGCACACCACAAGTGCATTTACAGTAACAACTTATGTAAATCGCTTGAAATCTATTCGGACTGCGACGTAGGATAAAGTAGGTGGCTGAGTGACCGCTTGGCCACTTTTGAACCAATGCATGAAATGGAATTCGCTACTACTCATTGGCAGGACGACCGAACCGATTAATCCCACGAGCGACAAAACGTACGATCGCACGACAGGACCACCAAAGAGAATTCCATGGCACGCATGTCGAAACGAAGCAACACGCAATCGAAAGTGGCAAAGACGAAAGTCGCGTCACGAGATTTTCGTTTGCCAGCTCAAGCTTCGCGGCGCCGTGGAGGTGATTCTGCTGGCTCTACCAAGAACGGATACTTCGCACCGCCGGAAGATTGGCACGAACCGACTGGAAATACCGGCCAGAACTACAAGTTCATCTATCAATCCCCTGGCGAAGGTTTCCGTCACGTTTTGACGGAACAAGAAATCCGTGACCGGCTGAGTGAATTGCCGGAGTGGATGCTGGAAGGGTTGGAAGTGGTTCAGCTCAGCCGCCTAACCAAGAAGAAGCTCAGCTTTCCTTGCTACGGCATGCAGTGGGGAGCATCCATCTATCTGTATCCGATGGATGAATCGCTGATCGAATACTTCCCGCACCCGCCGCGCCCTGAGCAAGTGGTCGAAGCCAAGATGTTCGGTGCCGATTGGCACGAAGATGCCGATGGCTTCTGGCGTCTTGAGTGGAGCGAGGAAACGATCAAGGATTTCTACCTCAATAATGTCCTGGTACACGAACTAGGGCACCTGCTGGACGACCGCAACAACAACTACGTTGCCCGAGAACGGTACGCGGAGTGGTTCGCGATCGAGTATGGCTATCGCCCCAGTCGCCGCAAGCAATTGGCCCAGCGAGCCACCCAGAAAGTTGTGCGTCGGCACCACAAGTCCTGAGTAAGTCACGGCCACTGCTTGAGTTATGTCACCCAAGCATGTCTCTCAACGTCGTTTGTGGGTACAATCGGACCAGTTGGTCGTTCTTTACCTGTGCATGCGTTATCGATTAAGACTACCATGCAGTGCAGTGTCGTTTATCGCAGCGGCCAGCTACTTATCGACTTTCTGCCAGGTTAACCACCGAATCGAACAGGGCCAGAAATTGACTCGCTTCCAACCACTTCTCACCGTCGCGATGGCCTTGCTACTGGCCGGCCAGTTTGTCTCGTCCCTGTCGGCTGCTCCTAACGAGGAACAGGTTCTGCAGCTTCGAGCACTCAAGGTCGATATTCGCAAGACATCCAACTTCCTTCGTCAGGGCAAGATCTCGGAATCGGTCGAACTCGTTCGCGATATCCAGACTCGCATGGAAAAGCTCGGCGCCGCTGGCGATGCCGAAGTGACCAAAGAATTGCAAGATCTGGTGCAATTGCTGGCCGTCTCGCATGGTTTTCTGGAACTGGAAGGTTACACGCTCAAACCGCTAGGTGCAGTGGCGATTAATACCGCCCCCGAGGCGATGATGTTCGATGTTCCTCCTCCGCCTCCTGGATCTGGCCCGCCACCGCTGCCAGATGTGTTTCCGTCCACGGATCTCAGTTTTTCCAAGCATATCGCTCCGATCTTGATTGCCCGTTGTGGCAATTGCCACGTTAACGGAGCCAAAGGTGGGTTTAGTGCGGCAACGTTCGAGGCGCTCATGAAGGGCCCAGCTGCTGGCAGGGTGATCTTTCCTGGCGACGACACTGGCAGCAGCCGCCTGATTGAAACAATTGAGACCGGCGATATGCCTCGCGGCGGTCAAAAGGTCAAACCGGTGGAACTCGCGGCGTTGAAGGTTTGGATCAAAGAAGGTGCCAAGTTCGATGGTGCTGATCCCAAGATGCCAATCAATCAGGCCGGCGCCGCGCCAAATCCGGCCGCGATGGTCAAATTGGAAGTCGCCGAGGCGACCGGAAGCGAGAAAGTCAGCTTCGGTCTCGATGTCGCTGGCGTGCTGGCCAATCGCTGCGTCGGATGCCATGGCGGCAACAATCCTCGCGGCAATTTCGATATGACCAGCTTCACCCAGTTCATCAAGGGTGGCGACAGCGGCGTTCCGTTCATGCCTGGCAAGCCGCAAGAAAGTATGATCGTTCGGATGATCAAAGCGACCGGCAACGAACGGATGCCTCGCAACGGGCCGCCGCTCACCAAGGAGCAAATCGCGAAGATCGAAACCTGGATCCTGGAAGGTGCCAAGTTCGATGGCAGTTCGCCAGCCGATCCGATGCAGCGGACCAACCAAATCGCCATGGCCAAGGTGGCCACGCACGATCAACTGGCCGCTATGCGCCAGGAAAGCAGTCAGCAGATGTGGGACCTGGGCATGCCGAATATCGAGTCGGCCAAAGTCGATGCGCCCAACTTCCTGGCCTACGGCACGATGGGCGAAGCGTCGCTCAAGGGTTACGTGACCCAAGCCGACGAGGCCGCTCAGAAAGTGCGGTCGATCCTCAAGATTCCAACCACCACGCCGATCGTGAAGGGTAAGTTGACGCTCTACTTCTTTAAGCAGCGTTACGACTACGGCGAGTTCGGCAACATGATCGAAAAACGACAACTGCCTGATCAGTGGAAGGGACACTACCGCTACAACGTCACCGACGCCTACGGTTCGGTACTGCTTCCTGCAAACGATGAATACGAAGTCGACGCTCTGCTCGGCCAGGTCATCGCGTCGGCTCACATCGCCTCGCTGGGCAATGGATCGGTTCCCGATTGGTTCGCCGACGGTGCCGGGCGAGTCGTCGCGTCGCGAATCAGCAAGAAAGATCCCCGCGTCGTCGAGTGGGAAAGCCAGATTGAATCGGCCCTGGGTTCGGTCACCAAGCCCGAAGACATCGTCAAGAGCAAGCTAGGCCCGGTGAACCAGGCGGTCGCGAACTATGCGTTCATGAAAGTCTTGATGGGACGCGGAAGCTCATTTGATGCCCTGATGGGTGCCATGCGGAAAGGGACCAACTTCGACGTCGCTTTCAAAGCTGCCTACAACATGACGCCCACGGAATTGGTCAATGCCTGGGCGAAGGGTGGCTGATTAGCCGGCATTGCCTGAATCTCGATATCCATAAAAAAACGCGATGCCCGCCAGGCATCGCGTTTTTCTTTTATTCCAGTTAATTGATCAGAGGCGATTAGTGAGCGTGCCCATGATCGTGGTGATGCTCGATCGCTCCTTCGTACGGCTTTCCTTCAATTTCCAGGATTGCCGCGGCTTTGACGTTTTCATCTTCCAGCAAAGCGAACAAGTCAGGGTCCTTCGTTTCAAACTTGGCAGTCGTCATTTCCCCTTCTTTGCGAACCGCAGGGACTTCAAACGGCTTGCTGGCACCTTCAACGGTGACGTTGACCGTGATCGAATCCGCCTTGATCGGCACATCCGCTTTGGCATCGCTGCCCAAAACATAGAAGGTCAGTGCCTTCGTTTCGTCGTCGTGGCTCCATTCCAGGTGGTATTCTTCGTCACCCAGTTCGATCAGGTGTCCTCCGTGCGGCCCCGACTCGTGGTCGTCATGATCATGGCCATGTTCATCATGAGCTTCACTCTCGGCAGGGGTGCCGCCAGTTGGCTTCCCACTGGTGCAACCGCTTAGCGTGAAAGGGATCGCCAGGGCGCATACGATCAGTAAAAACTTTCCAATTCTCATGGTGCCAGACTCCTAAATCGGCATCGATTGATTTCAAGTTAGCCGCCCCAACCGGGGCGAGCATCTGTTTCCCATCCTGAGAGATTCGTGGGAAACCTACGATTATTCGACACTCTCCAGACGGCGCCAATCACCATCCAGCCGAATTCGCACAACGCTTATCTGACCGGGCAGACTGTCTTACAGATCGATCGCAGGTGTCGTGGTCGTGGTAGTTTTTTGAATCTGGGTGGTGAACGGCTCGATATATTGCACGTCGCCACCGGCACGCAGCGCGGCCGAGAAGAACTGTTCGGACCGCTGCGGCTGCTGATCAAAGTAGAGCAGCACCGCGACGCAGTAAAGATACGTTGGGTTCTGTGGATCGGAAACCGCTCGGCGAGCATTCGCTTCGATGATCGACGAACGAGCCAGGCCATTGCTCTGACCGAGAAGCCCTTCCAGCGTCACATTGGAATTGGCCACGATATTCGGGTCCTGGATGATGGCCCGTTGGATCGACTCGGCCGCTTCGTCAGGCTGATTGGTCGCCAAGTAAGCCAACGCTTTCCGCAAATGCGCCGGGGCATACCCAGGGGCAGCCGCCACGGCATCGCGGTAGCGGCTGAGTGCTTCGTGATAGCGCTGCTGGCCGAACAGGTTGTCTCCGGTCTGGATGAACTGGTCGGCACGAGCGATTGCCTGTGGCTTGGGCTGCTCGACAGCAGCCGGCTTGGCGGCATTAATCCTCAGCGGACTTGGTAGCGGCGTGACACCGGAAGAACCAAACGTCCCGCTGAGCTGCGGCTGCGTTGCGAAATCACGCGGCAGCCCCATAAACTGCTTCACTGCTTGAGGACCGTAATTCAATTCCGCCGGCTGAGTCGGCGGCAGGTAATACTCGAGATAACGGCTGCTCGGCTGGTAGTAGGTTCCATACGGGTAAAGTGTCGAAAGGCCGTACCCGTTGTACGGATAGTTGTAGCCAAAGTTGAGCCCGTAACCATAGGCTGGTGGCAAACCGAACCCGATCAACAGACCTCCGCCGCTATAGAAGCCACCATAGTACGGATAACGATAGCCACGTCCGCCGTAGTAGCTCGATCCATAGCCGCCATAGTTGCCGTAGCCTCCGCCGAAGCCACTCCCTCCGATGCCGTAGGCACCGTTGAAGCCATGATTTCGATAACTTCCGCCGGAATACGAATGATGCGAGCCGCCCCAACTCGGGCTGGTTAGATCGGCATAGCCGCCGCCCCCCAAGGGAAAGCTGCTGCCGTGATGGTAACTTCCGCCACTATGCTGAAAGCCTCCGCCACCCTGAAACCCGCCCATCCCGGAGTGGTGATGCTGGGCGTGGACTTGCTGGCCGCTGGCAACCGCCAGTAGTAGCATTAGAAGGAGGTAGATCGGGAAGATACGCATGGCGATTTCTCCGAGGCAAATATTGGCAACTACCTTATTATCCTCCGCATTTTGAAAGGGAGCAAAAGAAAATTCCTCTTTTCGGCCTCGCCGCGGCGGCAGACTTCGACAAATTGCTGTCAGTCGGCTCTTTCCTACCCTGGCAGGCACCAACTAAACTTGCTTGATAAGAAGGCGTTGATTCCTTTTGCATGATTCGCGATCGTGACTAAATCTGAACTCGATGATTTTCTCGACATTCTGAAACAGCTGGTTCGCCAGCCCTCGGTGGTTGGTTCCGAGCATGCCTTCTTTCGTTACCTGCAACGGGAAATGGAAGAAACCCATGCCAAGGTAACCTTGTACGAAGGGCTACTGGTCGCCAGCGGCAATCGGCCCGATCACATGCACATCTCGGCGCATGTCGATCGACACGGATTGATCTGTACCGGCCCCAACGAGTTCCAGTACGCGGCGTTCGTCGCCCAGAACCGGGGCGATCTGCTGGGCGATTCGGTCTCGGAGCAAACCTACCAGACCATCTCCGAACGGTTCCACGAGCGGCCGGTGCAGGCCTATGTCCCTTGGAGCGGAACCTATCTCGGCAAAGGGACCATCAAGCGTTCGTACTTGTGCGAACGTCGCGGCAACCTGGTGTTCGAGGTCGAGGGGCTCGACCACGTTCTGCCAGGCACACCGGTCGCCTATCAGGATCGGCTGACCATTTCCGATGGACGTGCGGCCGCTCAACTGGATAACGTTCTTTCGGCTGCCATGATGGTCTATCTGTTTCGGCACGGGTTCGAAGGCACCGCATTGTTCACCGCCCAGGAAGAAGCGGGACGCAGTTGGCGATTTCTACTGGAATACTTCCATCGCTACGGCATCGCCACCAAAGAGCTGCTGGTACTCGATACCAGTCCATTTGCCGATGTTCAAGCCGCCGATTCGCAGCAGGTCGTTCTGCGCCGCCGCGACGCCAACTCGGCGTTCAACCCCGAAATGGTTCGCCGGCTGGAAGCGGCCTGTGACAAGTATAGCGTTCGGTACGGCTACAAAGATGAGTACATCGCCCGGCAGAATGTGACCCGCGTGGCCGAAGGCAAATCTCCTTCGTCGCTGGGCAGCACCGAACTGGGCCGTGTCGCATCGGCATCGTCCGGGACGATTCAAGGAGCGACCCTGCAATTGCCGACGACCGGCTATCATACGCCAGAAGAATCGGCGGCCCTTTCGTCGATCGAAGCGATGCTCGACGTGCTGTGCGAAGTCACTCTCGAAGAATGATCGCCACGGGAACCGTTCTAGCTCTGACCGGTGAGGTTCTTGTGAACCAGGTCGAACGTATCGGCAAACTCGGGGTCGGTGCGGCGCATCACGTCTAGATACGCCGGCGAAGAAGCCTTGGCGGCAGCTTGTTCGGCGTCGCTCGTTTTTCCCAGTTGCTTGTAACAGATCGCCATGCCGGCGTAGCCAAACGCTTTAGCTTCGATGTCGACGTCACGCTGCTGAGCCAATTTCTCGAAGACGCGGAGAGCCTCGCGCGGACGCTGTTGATTCATTAACAGAACCGCCTCCTGCTTCATCGCTTTCAGCCCCCAGACCCGGTTGTCTTCGTTTTCGTCCATCGGAAAGTGTTGATAGACACTGGCGAAGTATTCCGGTCGTTGGTCTGCCCCGCGGTTCTTGTTCTTGAACATCGCGAAGTCGAACTGTTCGCGAGCCGTGCGGCCCAGCTTGGCCAACGATTGCTGGCGCTGATCGGGCGGAACATCCAGCAAGCTGGGCTGTCGCGAAGCGATCGCCAATCCGCCGCCAACGGCCAGGCAAGCCAGTCCGATCGCCCCGAAGATCAAAGCCCGACGGCCGCGGGCCGGTGGCCGATAGATGGTCTGGGCCGAGGTCCTCATCACGTTGGAAAGTTCTCGGAGGCCATCACCGCGGATTTCAGAAAGGGTGGCCAGTTCGGCGATCGACCAATCGGAAGGGTCGCTGCCGAACGCATCGACGCCGAGCGCCTTCTGCACTTCTCGCAAGTCACGGAGAAGCTCTGAGGCGTTTTGAAAGCGGTCATCCGGTTTCTTGGCCAGCATCTTATGAATCACGCGAGCCAGTGCCGGGGGTACTCCGCCGCGAACCTTTTCCAGTCGCGGCGGTTCCGTGTTCAAGTGCTTCACGGCGACGGTCAGCGGATTGTCACCTTCAAAGGGCGGCCGTCCGGCCAGCAGTTGGTAACAGGTGACGCCGAGCGAATAGATATCGCTGCGCTGATCCAACGTTTTTCCCTCGGCCTGCTCCGGGCTCATGTAGAGCGGCGTCCCCATGGTGATTCCGACCTGGGTCAGGTTCATCCCATCAGCCCCAGGGGCAACGACGCGTGCCAGGCCAAAGTCGGCGACTTTCACCTCGCCGGTCGCGGTGATCAAGATATTCTCGGGCTTGATGTCGCGATGAACGATCCCCTGCTCTGCCGCTTTGTACAAAGCAGCCGCTACCTGGCGCAGGATGGCCCCGACCAGCTTGATTTCGAGCGTGCCCTGTTTGCTGAGAAGCTGCTTGAGGTTTTGGCCAGGGACATATTCCTGGGCGATGAAATGCAGGCCGTCGGCGTTCCCCACTTCGTAAATCTGGACGATGTTGGCGTGTGTGAGCGCCGCGGCGGCTTGGGCTTCGCGATGAAAGCGGCGGACATAGGCTTGATCTTTAGCCAGCTCAGGCAGCAAGATCTTGACCGCCACCTTCCGTTTCAGGCTTTGCTGTTCAGCCAGAAAGACCTCAGCCATGGCACCACGCCCCAAGCGGCGAAGGATTCGATAATCCCCGATCGTGCGTCCAGCCACATCCAGCTCGGACGCGGTTTCGCCGTTGCTGCTTTTCAGTTCCGTCATTCAGTGTCTCGAAGTGGTGCGTCGCAGTGACATAAAGGCGAAACGGCAGGTTCAGGCGACCGCCGTTATTGGTCATACCTTACTTGTGCATCAATCGATTCGGTCGGTTTCCAGTTTCAAGTATCGATGCCAATGGCGTCCTTGGCAACCAAACGGTTCATGCTTCCATCTCTTCGAGCCCCCTCTTCTTTTGGGTGGGACGGGGCAAACGGGCATCGAGCCAATCGTCGTCGACGAAATCTCCCAGCAGTTTTCGAAGACAGCTAACCAGGGCTTGGCTGACTTCCTCGCGAAATTCGGGATGCGAGCCAACGATTTCGACCTGAGAGAATCCATTCCAGCCGAGCCACAGCCCCCAATCGAAACGGACGGCGGCCTCGTTGACGCGCTGCATGACCCGGAGGGCCCAGAAACTTCCATAGCAATCGCGGAAATCGAGCCAGGCTCGATCTTCACGATGAAATAACTGCGGGCGGCTGGGCCAATCCAATGCCACCAAGGCCATCCCCAGCAGCAAAAAGCCGATCGAAACGATCGCGCGGGTCGACATGAATTCGAGCGAGGTCCCATGCGAGGTGGGGTAGGTCAACAAAATCTGGGCGATGGTCAAGCAAACTGCCGTGATTCCATATCGGGTCAAACCGTTGTTCAAAAAACCTGCCAGGATGAGGACGCTCAGAAAGATGTCCCACGGCCAACCAGGATCGCGATTGCCGTTGAGCGTGCCGAGCCACTGCATCAGCAACGGAGAGCACAGAACCAGCCAGAAAACGCCCACCACCAGCTGCCAGACGACCGTCTGAGAACGCTTGGCACCGATCTGCGACATTTGGGGGCAGAAGAGCGTCATCGCTGCGACGTAGCGTATTTGCACTTCCGGGATGGAAACCTGCAGCATATTGAGCACCGCAATCAGCACCTCGGCACCGCAAACGGCGACCCAGGCAAACAGGCACCAACCCCACGGCCCCAGCAGCGATGTCCCTTTGAGCGACTTGCGCCCTCGGATCAGAATCACCAACCCCGCCACGCCCATGATCAGGGCGGCCGGCAACGTGAGATAATCCAAGCTGTGCTGAAGCTGGGCCAAGAGAAACAAAGCGAGCCATCCAAGCAGATTCGTCCACGAAACGTCGTCTGCCCCTATTCTAGCGAATCGAGACCTGCCGGTGCGGCCGTTCCGTTGGTAACGATTGTTCCGGCCATGTCAGCCAGGGGAGCGCCGCAAGAGGCTCCGGCGAGGCAAATTTTTTCGATGTTGCGTTTGCACAACGCGAAATGCGTGGCATGTTTCGACAGTGCAACAATTACTCCCTCACTAAACTCCCCAATCGTAAGGAACCTGAAACATGCTTCGCTTTGCCATTGCCTCGTGCATTATCGTTCTGTCGGCCGCTGGTTCGGCCTCGGCCGGCCTCTGGGATGCCATGACGGTTAGCTACCCCACCAGCCACACGCACATCAGCAGCGAATATGTCGCTGCCATGGGTGCTGCTGGCTGTGGTTGCAGCACCGGCGGCTGCAACGGCGGCGGTCACTATCATTGCGATCAACACTCGTACGGTTGTGCCGCGAATCTGTGGAGCAACTACTGCAGCAGCCTGAACAGTGGTGGTTGCCACGCCAAAATGCATACCCGTTACCACTGGTTCTCGCGGCCTTCGATCGGCTACTACGGTCCGGCCTCGTGCGGCTGCCAGGCGGAAACGGCCATGCCTTGCTGCGATCAGTACCCAAATTGTGGTTGTCACCATGGCCGCATGATCAAAGGCTGCGGTGCTGCCTGCCCGAACTGCCTGGGAATGCACCTCCGCGGTTTCTGGAACAGCTGCAACTCGTGCGGTGCGGCTGCTTGCCCTCGCTGCGGTGACAACACCGAAATCATCAACCTCGAGCAATCGATGCAGGAACAAGCTCCGGCCATCACTCCTGCTCAGCCGACTCCGGCCAAGGTGGAAGCCAAAGAAGCTCGACTGATCCCCGCACTGCAGAACCTGCTGCCGATCAACTAGTCGAGCACGAACAACGCGACCGGCTCGACCAAGCTACCTGGGGAGTGTGGTTTGCAGCTGAGCCTAGAGCGTCTTGCGGGCGGATCCTGGATGGGGATCTGCCCGCAAATTTTTGCTAGCCGGACCAACGCGAACACGTGATGGGTGGTGCTAGCACGAAAGTGCCAGATTTTCGGTCCAGAACCGGCAAATAACGAGACGATAATCAGTACTGATCGAACACCGGGAGGACGGGACACAGGATGTGGCCCCGTGAGATCAAAGGTCAAAGTAGACGATGGATCGACTACTTCTGGCCTTTTTTTATGCGCTGGCGGACCCTCCCAAAGAATTAACTTGATACCCCTCTACGATGAATCTACAATCACCCGCTTTCAGGTGAAGGAGCACCCCCGATTTTTGCCACGAAGGCAAATCCAACACTTCACGGTTCAATCACTTTACCGTTCAGGGGGAAAGCAGAAATGCCAGCTAAGTCTATCATCGCCACTTCGCTTCTACTCGTCGGATTGGTTGGAATCTCCACGATCGTCGCTCAGGAAGCCGCAGAGAAGCCCGCAAGCGACAAATCGGAGTTCCGGGGCCGTCTGCCGGCTTATTGGGGCGAAATCGTCACCGAGCAGCAAAAACTAAAGATCTACGACATCCAGAAGGGCTACGTCGATCAAATCGATAAGTTGGAGGCCGAGATCGCGAAGCTTGAAGCCGCCATGGACAAAGAATGCGAAAGCCTGCTGACACAACCGCAGCGCGATCGCCTGAAGGAACTGGTCCAGGAAGAGGAACAACGCCGTAAGAAGAACGAAGCAGCCAAGAAGGCGGCCCAGGCAGCGACCGGTTCGTAGGACTTCCTAGGGGGAACTTTCGCCAAGGAGGGCGAGAGTTATCTTCCGTAATCCGGATGAGAATTCAGCTCTGTCGAGTGTATTGGCTTTCTCTGTCGAGCCCCGGACTATTCTTGCCGGTTGCCAGATTCCTTGTGACGACCAACCTCTTTCAAAACACGGTCTTTGAAGTGGTCCACAATTACCGGGTTGCTTTTGGCGATGTCTTCATCATTCATGTTGACGCCCATTTCGGGCACCTTGCCCTCATAGATCGGGTATACCGAGTTGCCATCGGTAAATCGATACAGGCCAGGCTCAATCATTTTAACAAACAAGATGTAGGTCCGATCTTCCGACAAGTCATGGCTCAATCCGCCAATCCCGTGGCGACCACCTCCATGGGCAATCGTTAACAAGCCTTGGTGATCGTAAACGTCAGCGGCAGAAGCATCTTGCTTGTCCTCAAAGGAATGCTTTTTCCATACGTCCATTACCTTGATCAAAGAGAAGCAAGTCGGACCGTGGTATCCTCCTAGCGAATCCTCCTGTACCTGCTTGTCATCTTCGCGTACCAGCGGTGTCATGCGAATCACCTTGCATTGGATGATCGTCGTTGACTCGTCCACAAGTTGCTCGAAAGGTAGCGGTATCGGAAATGATGCCAACGCGGGCGATTGCAATACGCAGACGATGACCAACGATAAAACTAAAATCATCTGCTTCATGACAAACCAACTCAAAAGAAACGAAGAGGTAGCGTTCGCCCAGTTTTTTTCAATCCATGATCACCGAGCAACGTTTAGTAACGCAAGAAACATCCTATCATCCCAGTAGCCGATGTCGCCCAAAGAAGTCCAAAATCTCGGAATTGGCATCCAGGTTGTGTGTCGACGCTCCGAGCAAGTCCAAGCGGCTCTCTTTGCCTGGCCAGGTATGCCCGCCACCATGGATCTTGAAGAGGATTACCTCGGCTGAATCGGGGCCGCTTTGGTCGTAGGTAAACTTCTCGATCCAGGTACCATCGTCCACTGCGGCTGGCATTCGCTCGATAGTTGGTATTGGATTGGCGTTGTTCGCTTTTACCCAATTCTCGATCGCGTGATCGACCGAAAAGAAATCGAGCTTCGATTTGCTCCGCGGACCAACGCCACCTTCCCAGCGGACAAACTGATCGTCGGTCCCATGCATATGCATCAGCGGCATCGGCCGGCCGGGGCTACAGGTATCGTTCCCCATCGTGCCGCCAACTGGGGCGATCGCGGCGAAACGATCCGAAAGCTTGTCACCCAGCAAATACGACATCATCCCGCCATTCGACATGCCGGTGGCATATATCCGCGACGGATCGATCGGAACGCGTTGGGGAATATCTTCCAATAGCATCTCGACGAAGTGAACGTCGTCTACATTTTCGCGCTTCGCATAGCCGCAACACATGCCGGCGTTCCATGTCTTCATCGTCGGAACTCGGCCGGTGCCATTGGGAAATACGGTCACAAAGCCGGCCGTATCTCCCAGTTCGTTCAGTTCGCAAAAGCGGACCATCGTCGGAGCATTCGACAGCCCGCCATGAAAGGTGAAAACAATCGGCCAACCTTCGCTTGGCTGGCTGGCCTGGGTCGGGACGTAAACCCAGAACTCGCGTTCCCGCCCGTCAACATCGATCGTCAATCGATGGCGTCCCGGCGGCAACGTTTGGATCGGTGTCGTGGTCATGAAATCTTTCGTCGATCGAACTAGGCAGGCTGCTGCTTGGCGTCCAAGACCGCTTGCTGAAGCTGCTGAAGGGTAACCACCCCGACGGCCATTCCGCCACGGCTGACAACACTGGCCATCAATTCGCCGGTGGCATGCAGCCTGGTCAGGGCCGAGATACAGCTTTCGGTCGACTTGATCTCAGGCAGCGGGTGATAATTACGAATCTCTTCTCCGTCCCCTATGTACAAGTCGCACACGCGTACATAGCCGAGCGCTGTCGTTTTCTTATCATCGGTTTCGATGATAAGGATGACCGAAAGTTTCTTTCGTTTCGCCATCCGCAAAATATTATTCACCTTCGAGCCAATCTTGGCGGTCATTACCCGGGCAATAGGGGTCGAGATCGAAGTCACACGACGATTGGCTACCCCGAACACACCTTGCGCGATCCGCCGCTGGGCCTTGTTCAAAATACCAAACTCGCCCCCTTCTTCCAGAAAGTCTTCCAGTTCGGTCCGGGCCAGCGCCAGACGCACCGTTTCAGGCGATTCGCCGAGAAGCTGCTGCAGAGCCCGGCCCAGTAACCATAGCAAGCCAGAACAAGGTGCAAACAGCACGGTGAACAGAAAGAACAACCAGCCGGTGCGGCGCAACAGCATATTGGGCGCGCGGTAGAAGAAGTACTTCGGCAATAGTTCGCCATAAACGAATAGAAACGGAGCCATCACCAACGGCAAGAGCATATCGGCGGTTCCGTTGGAGGGAAACACAATCTGCGTGAACAGCACGATCGACAGCGAAACCATGTAGTTCGCCAAGTTGTTGCCGATCAGAGTAGTCGCGACGAACAGTGCCGGATGATTGGTTAGAAACAGAAGAAACTTCGACAGCCAATGCCCCCCTAAACCATCCAGTACCAATCGCACGCGTGTCACGCGATAGAAACCGGTCTCCGATCCGCTGAAGAACGCGCTGAGGAAAACTCCGAAAGCGAATAGTAGGAAGATCGTCGTCATGACGTCAGTCTTCCTCCTTTCGCATGGTCAAACGGACGAGGATATGTCCTTCCGAGTGCTGTTCAACTACCACGAAATGAAACGGTCCCCAGTCGACCTCGTCTTCCACCTCGGGGATGCGTTCCAGTTCTTCCTGCAGGATGCCATTGATGGTGGCATGCCGGGTCTCTGGTAGTTCCATGCCAAAATGCTTCGATAGCCGCCGCACGCTGGTCATGCCTGAAACCAGGAATACGTTCGGTTCCAGCTCCTCGAATGTCTTCCGCTGCAGTAGTCGCTCGCTACGGCCATGTTCGTGCGAAAAAATCGTTTGCATCAGGTCGCGGAGGGTGACGATGCCGATCGTTTCTCCCAATTCATTGACCACCGCCGCAACTTCGTTTTCGGTCGACAGCATCTGCTGGAAGATTTCCGATGCCTTGGCACACCAGGGAAAAACGAGCACTTCCCGGGCCACTCCTTCCAGGTTGTCCTGCGGCAGTTCCCAGGCATTGATCAAGTTCACTGCGCTGACGACGTCGTCCCCTTGCTGGTCGGCGATCAACAGATAACCGCTGGGGGTGATCTCGCAATCGAGATCCTTGAGCGAGACCGGCGGCTGGAACATCTTGAATCGCATCCGCGGCCGCATCAACTCTTGGGCCAGCGAATCGGAAAGACTGACGATACCCCGCAGCGCCATTTCCTCTTGTTCGAGGACGGTACTGCTTTGGGTCGACATTTCGATGGCCCGCTCCAGGTCCGATACCTGCATGTACGGTTCTGACTCGAAGCGAGGCCAGATCAACCGCTGCGAGAGAGTACTTACCCCGCGCATCAATGGACGCAGTGGATCGATGACCCGCACGGCAAACGCGATTGGCACCGCCAGAAAGGCAGCCAGCGCGGGTGCCCGCAGCACGGCCAGGCTTTTAGGAAGCATTTCGCTGAAGAAGATAATGACCAGCAAAGAGAGGCTGGAGAAAACGGTGGCATAGGTTGCCCCGGCCATCTGCTGCAGTCGGATGCCAACGATCGAAGCGACCGCAAAGTAGGCAACGTTGACCATCAGGTTCCAGAACAGAACGGCCGAAAGAAGCCGGTCTGGATCGGCCAGCAGCGCAGCGGCGGCACGCTCGGCGGTGGTACCTTTTCGGAAGCGTTTACGATCTTCCAGTTTGAGATAGAAGAACGCCGCTTCCGATGCGGAGAACATCCCAGAGCAGGCGACCAACAGCAGCATTGCCACCAGCCAAGGTGCAATGGCCACAATGATGTCCAACCCGCCGCTCCTTTCCGTGTGGTAGGTCCTGGTGCAAGTCTCTGACGATCTGCCCGAAGCGACAGACCGCAACTAACCGTAGCTGCTAGTCTTCGTCATTACCCGAGCGGCGGCCGACCTCGATGTCGAAGTGGCTAATCGCCGGAATCAACATGGTGATGGTCGTAAAGCCATATGCCAGCGTCGTTGCCAACGCGACTTCAAATCCTTTTCCGAGCAAAAAGCTGACGATCGCAAAAAACGAAACTCCAGGCAAAAGTAGCGTCGACCACAGAATCGCCTGAGACGGATTCCGATGCCCGATCGCCACGTACAAGCCCAGACCACCCCCAGCCATGAAACCCAGGAAGGGAAACAGCTGAAAATGGAACGACTCGGTGAAACTGATCATCAGCAGAATACACGTTATCACACCGAGAAACAAAAAGAAGACCGTTCCCATGCTCACGCCGATCGCGGTACGGCTGTTGGAATAGATCATGCCGCAGTGCAGCCCCAACATCGTGACAAACAAATACATCACCGCCAGGCCGACCGCAAGAAAGAGAAAACTATCCGACTGCATCGCCCCGGCAATCCACAAATACGCGGTCACCGCCAGGGGAACGAGAATCATTTCGCGTGTAACCCACATCACCCCCCACAGCTTGCCGAAGGTGAATTCTTTGGGTGACAGATCGGTCACCAGCAGCAGGTCGAGTGCCTGGCCGTCTCGTTCGTTCGTAATTGAAGTCACGGCCAACGCGTTGACGATCACCAGGCTGATCAGGAACAACGGCACCAAGCCCCAGGCAATCGGCGGAATGGAGGTTCCAAGTTGATCGCCGCGATAAACGGCGACGCCTGAGGCAACCATGTCGTACAACACGTAGGTCACCGCGGCAGCCAGAAGCAGGTACAGGAACTTGATGATCAGCACCTTGCGGCCGTAGGCCCAGGTCTGCGTTTCGCGCCAGAGAATTGGATTGGACCATACCTGGCGATGATCTTGCACGATCTCGGTCGTCCGGGCATCGACATGTCCGGCCCGGCGCTGTTCGCCGCGGTCGTCTTGCGCGGTGTCACGCTGGAGATTCGCCGAGGCCTGATCGAGCTTGGCCATATCGTGCTCGGCGCCCCAGATGCTTTCCTCATGCTGCGTCTCCATTTCTTTGCCGCGACGGGTTTCCCGCGAAGGATTCCAGACACGAACCAGCGCGATGGCGATCAGGTTGGTGACGACGATCGCCACCGACATGATCAGCATGTGCAAACCGACGACGCCCCCGATGGCATCCAGGCTTTGGGCCGAAGTCGGAAACGGATTGGCCGCTTCCATGACCGCCCAGATCGGATTGATGGCGGTGCCCCACTGAGCTGCTGGAATGCCCAGGAATCGGTCGAACAGCGCCCGCCAGGCGATCAAAATGCTCAGCCCCAACAACACCGAGATAACCATGGCCGTCAGTGACAACGTCTGGAAGGTCTTTTCGCGCCACAAGGCAATCGTGCTGCCGAGACTACCGGCGGCGAGAGCCGTGACTAAGGTCACCAGCAGAACGCGCAGGACCTGGCCGACTGAGACCCCGCCAAACAAAAACAGGGCACAGAAGATCGGAGCAGCCGCGAGAATCAGCACGAAAACATTGATCAAGCTGGCAAGCATCTTTCCCAAGACCAGCTCGGAATTATTCAACCGAGTCATCAACAGAAGGATCAACGTCTTCCGATCCTTTTCCTGAGCGACCGCACCTGCGGCACTGAAAGCGGCAAAAAAGATCACCAGGCAAAGCTGGATCGGGGCCAGAATATGGAAGATACTCGAACCAAATCGAGCCATATCCCCAACACTGGCAATAACTTGCGTCCCAGCGAGCACCAGCCAGGCGGTGCACATCAATAGAAACAGGGCCGCGACATAGACCGAGCGGTAAACGTAAAATTTGCTGCGACGCGGTGTTACGGCTGCTTCGCGGGTAAAAACCGGACCAATAAACAAGTCCAGACTCCCAAAGGGGTTACGTAGAATTAATCAAAGCACGCATTATAACATGGACCGGCATCGCGGAACCCAATCGATCTTGCGAAGGTTCAATTTAAGCGAATCTTCGTAATCTGGGTGACCCAGCAAAATCTCGCATCGAAGATTCTTTTACGAAACAATTTGGAGAATCGGGTCATTTTTTGAAAATAGGGCCCACTCCTCAATCCTCTTACTTCATACCCGGCCGCTTTTGTGGCATCAGGACCCCAACGCATTGACTTCACCTGCCTCCCAGCGGCTCAACGAAGCCGAAGTTGCTCGACTGCATGACTTGCATGCGGAAGAGATGTGCAGGTTCCTGGTCGGTGTCGTCGGGGAGCGCAGTCTGGCTCAAGACCTTGTCCAGATTGCCTTCCGCAAGCTGGTCGAAGTGGGTCATGAAACCCAGGCTGATCGTCGGAAGGCATGGTTGTTTCAGGTCGCCTACCGCGAAGCCCTGGCCCACCGCCGGAGAAACGCCACCCAGAAAAAGGTGCTGGAGCAACTGCAAAATGCTCCGACATCCGATAAGCAAACCGAACAGGCTGTTGATACTCCCCTGGTTCGTCAGGAAACGACTGAGACGGTTCGCCAGGCAATCCAAGAGCTTTCGCCCGACCTGCAACAGATTGTGCGAATGCGAATTTACGAAGACAAAACGTTCGCCGAGATCGCCCAAGAGCTTGACATTCCGCTGGGCACGGCACTCGGACGAATGCGAAACGCGATGACCAAGCTGCGGGCAAAGCTGGCTTGGACTCAACGAGACGATTAACCCCCCACGGGCTTCCCGCTTTATGATCCAGAACACACCGCAAAACGAATTCCCCTCGGACGAAGATCGCTTCTTCGATGCCATGCGGTACGTCCTCGACGAGATGTCGGCTGACGAAGCCGATCAGTTCGAGAACCAATTGGCCGTCGACCAGTCGCTGCGCGAACTCGTTGCCGAAGCGGTTTTGCTGTCGCAAGCCACCTATAGCAGTCATCTCCCAGAAACTGTTCCTTCAGAGCCGGTCAAAGCAGCCTCAATCTTTGACATGGCTCTGAGGAACAGTTCTCAGATTGGTTATCTGGCCGCGTTGGCGTTGGTGTTGCTGGTGGCAGCGCTGGCCGGCTTGCCTTTCTACCTGGGGAGTAACGACTCTGATCAAGCCTCGATCACCGAGCAGCAAAAGCAACAAGGTCAAGTTGCCGCCGTGTGGGTCGAGAACATCGAATCGCAATCGCTCGAGCTAAGCGGCTTGTGGGAGGAAATCCCGCTGGAAGAAGAAATGCCGCTGGGTACTGCTGATTCAGTCGACCAACTTCTGGCCGAGAATACGGTCTCGCCGCCAGCTTGGATGCTGAAGGCTTTGGCTGCCCAGCAGGAAGATGATGAAACCGGACCGGCCATGTAGTGCCCATCGGAATGAACTTTTCGAGAAACCTAAACTGCCCGAAAGACGTGATGATTCGCTGGTTCACACTCGTTGCCTTTAGCCTTGGTCTCGCTCTGGTTGCCTTCGTGGCAATCGAGAGCGTAGCGGTTGCCCAGGACGCGGCAGACCATCTGGTTTCGCGTACCTCGACCGTTTCTTCCGGTCCCAAACAGCTTGCCCAGGCTGCGCCTGCCAGCGAGAAGAATCTCTCTTCCAAGGAAATTGAACGCCGCGAAAAGGCGGCCCTGGCGTTCGCCAAGAAGCATCATCCGGCCCTCGAAAAACTGCTACGGCAACTGCGAGGCATGGATGAAAACGAATACAAAAAGGCGATTCGCGAACTCTACCGCGTCAGCGAGCGGCTCGACCAGGTAGAAAAACGCAATCCGGCCTACTACCAAAGCCAGTTGGATCTCTGGAAAGCCAGCAGCAGTGCCACGCTGATCGCGGCCCGGTTGCAACTCAACCCAGGCGACGAAGACCTGCGAGAAAAGTTGCGTCAGGCGCTGCAAACGAAGCTCGATACCCAACGCCGACTTTACGAGGAAGAACTGCAACGAGCAGAACTCCGTCTAACGCGCATCAAGGAAAACATGGCTCGGCTCGAGCGGGAAGGCCCGCAGATGATCGAGCGACAGATGCGCCAACTCGATCCCCAGCGCAAACCGGAACGCAAGCGAGGTGACCAGTGATTTCGCACGCACTGCGGCGGTTTGCCAGTCGATACCTACTCCCATCTCCCTCCCACGCGAAGGATAGCAGCCCAATGAACGCCACTTTCGTTCGCCCCGCAAGCCTCATGCTTGCATTGGCGGCCCTCCTGGTAGTCACCAGTTCGCTTTCCGCCGAAACGGTCACCGGCAAGTCCGATTCTAGCCAGATTCAGCCAAACATTATTGAGCGGTTCACGCCAGAAAACGCCAGTGAGACGCCTGACTTCCAAAAGCATGTTATCCCGTTGATGGGCCGACTGGGCTGCAACGGCCGCAGTTGCCATGGGTCGTTCCAGGGACGCGGCGGATTCATTCTTTCGCTGTTCGGCTACGACTTCAAAGCGGATCACAAGGCCATCACCGAAGGGGAAGAACCACGCGTCGATCTCGATTCAGTCGACGACAGCTTGATCATCTCGAAGCCAACCGACGAGCTTTCGCATGAAGGTGGCGAGCGATACAAGCTGGGTAGCTGGGAACATCGCGTCCTGAAGAACTGGATTACCGCAGGTGCCAAGTTCGATGGCGAAAACATCGCCGAGTTCGATCACCTGGATGTTTCCCCTGACGAGATCGTCTTTGCCCGCGAAGGCCAGAAAGCAACGCTGCAAGTGATCGCGGTCTGGGCCGATGGGACCCGGGAAGATGTCACCCCGCTCTGCCGCTATACGACCAACGACGACACCAAAGCCGATATCGATCACGACGGCATCGTTACCAGCGGCGAAGCAGGCGATACGCATGTCGTTGTTGCTTATGACAAAGCGGTCGTGGCGATTCCGGTGATTCGTCCGGTTAGCAAGTTGATTGGCAAGGACTATCCCAACGTCCCCACGCCAACCCAGATCGACAAGCTGGTTGTCCAGAAGCTTCGCAAGTTGGGAATCGTTCCCAGCGAACTGTCTTCCGACGAACAGTTTCTCCGCCGGGTAAGCCTCGACATCGCCGGTACGCTTCCTTCGCCGAGCGAAGTGCTGGAATTTGCCGCCGACAAAGACCCCAACAAGCGGGCCAAGAAGATCGATCAACTGCTGGAAACACCAGCCTACGTTGCCAAGATGACCACGCTGCTCTGCGACGTCACCGGCAACAACGATACCCAACTGGTGAATGTTTCACCGGTGCGGACCGGTCCTTCTCAGGAATGGTACGACTGGGTTTACGACCGCGTTGACCGCAACGTGCCGTACGACCAGATCGCTGCTGGCTTCATCCTGGCACGCAGCCGCAAAGAAGGGGAAAGCTACAGCAAATACTGCGAAGAGATGAGCGACCTCTACCGCAACGGGGGCTCGTTCGCCGATCGCGAGTCGATGACCCATTATTGGGCTCGCCGCGACTTCCGTCAGCCGGAAGAACGAGCAATCGCCCTGGCGTACGCCTTCATGGGCGTTCGCATCCAGTGTGCCCAGTGTCATAAGCATCCGTTCGATGTCTGGTCGAAAGATGACTTTGATGAATTCAAGTCGTTCTTCACCGGTGCTCGCTTCGCGAATCAGCCGCCGCGTAACGATGGCCAGGCATACGACGAGTACAACGAGATTCTGAAGAAGCTCGATATCGACAAAAGCCTCAAAGGCAATCAGGCTCGCCGTGAATATGCCAACAAGCTAAAGGACGGCAAGACGGTTCCCTTCCCGGAACTGGTCGTCGCGGCCGTTCCGTCCAACATGAACAAGAACTCGAAGAACGCCAAGAACAAGAAAGGGCTCCCGACCCGCTCGCGTGAAGCACGTGTTCTAGGCGAAAAGACGGTCGACCTGAGCGATTACGATGACATTCGCGAACCGGTCATGGAGTGGCTGCGCGAGAAGGACAACCCGTACTTCGCACGAGCTCTGGTCAACCGCATCTGGGCGACCTACTTCAGCGTCGGTATCGTTCACCCGACCGACGATCTGAGCTTGGGCAACCCACCGAGCAACGAACCGCTCCTGGATTACCTGGCCAAGGGCTTCGTCGAGCACAACTACGACATCAAGTGGGTTCATCGCGAGATCGCCAACAGCCGGACCTACCAGCTTTCGTGGAAGCCGAACGCAACCAATCGTCACGATGTCCGCAACTTCAGCCGCGCCGTGCCGCGTCGTCTGCCTGCGGAAGTCGCCTACGACATCATTCAACAGGCCGCCGCCGGCGACAAATCTTTTGATACCTACCTGACCAGCATCGAAGATCGCGCGATCTCGATTCCTGGCACTCGGGCTCCTGGTACGGCCCTTTATCCGCTGCAGATCTTTGGTCGTAGCGAACGGGCCAGCAACTGCGATTGCGATCGCAGCGAAGAAGCGACGCTGCTGCAAACGGTCTTCCTGCAAAACGACTCGACGCTGCACAACGCCATCAGCAACTCCAAGAGTTGGCTGGGTGAAGTGGAACGCTCGATGAGGCCGAACGGCAATGGAGGCAACAATCAGGTCGCCCAAATCCAGGCCCAGATCAAACGTCTGTACGAACAGATGGGCAACGGTCGAACTTACCTTGAGAAGCTCGAAAAGAAAGGCGACAAGAAGAAGGCCGAAGAAATTCGGAAGAAGATCGCTTCCGGCAAGAAACGGCTGACAACTCTACGAGAGCAACTCGAAAACGCGAAAGCGAAGCAAGACAAAGAAAAAGAATTGGCTGCGGCCTCGTTCGATTCGCCCGCCGAGATGGTCACCCAGGCCTATCTGCGGACTCTAAGCCGTAAACCAACCGATAAAGAAATGACCGCATCGCTCGAGCACATTCGTGGGATCGAAGATCCTGTCGAAGGCCTGCACGATTTGGTCTGGGCTCTTTTGAACACCAAAGAGTTCATCGTCAATCATTAAATCCCCGTTTTCCTCTCGCAATGGACGCCAGAGGGAAACCACCTCTCCTTCCAAGACATCCACATCGAACAAATTACAGGACTAAAAGTTATGCCCACTTATCAAACATGTGACGGAGTTCGCCGCCGCGACTTTCTGAAAGTCGGTGTCATGGGCGGTATCGGCTTGAACCTGGCTTCCTACCTGTCGATGGCCCAAGCGGGCGAAGTCGATGGCGGCGGCAAGGCGAAAGCGGGGATCTTTATCAACTTAAACGGTGGCCCCACTCACCTCGATACGTTCGATCCCAAGCCGGAAGCTCCCAGCGAATATCGCGGCGAGTTCAAGGCCATCCCGACGAACGTTCCCGGCATCCAACTGAGCGAACACCTGCCGAAGCTTGCTCAGCAGATGGATAAGTTTGTTGTTCTGCGAGGCGTTTCGCATACCTTGGCGGCTCACCGCTTGGGTACCGAATACGTCAACACCGGCACCAAGCCGCTCGCTTCGCTGGAGTATCCGACCTATGGCTCGGTGGTCTCGAAAGAAATGAAGTCGGCCGAAGACCTGCCTCCGTTCGTGGCGATTCCGCGCAGCCAGCATTCGGCCGGTTACCTCGGTGTGAAGTACGCTCCGCTGGCCACCAATGCGACTCCCCGTGCCGGCCAGGCTTTTTCGGTCCGCGGCATCAGCCTGTCAGGCGGCCTGACGATCGATACCGTCGAACGTCGTCACCGTTTGCTTTCGCAATTGGATCAAACGTTCGCTGGCTTCGAGTCGGACGATCAACTGCTGGACGGTCTCGATCAGTTCAGCCACCAGGCTCATGCCATCATCACCTCGAAGCGGGCTCGCGACGCGTTCGACGTCTCGAAGGAAGATCCATCTTTCGCCAAGGCGTTCGAGGCGGACGATTTCAGCATGAGCTGCCTGCTGGCAATTCGCCTGATTGAAAGTGGCGTTCGCTTTGTCACCATCACCAACGGTGGTTGGGATACCCACACCGATGCGTTTGCCCGCTTGAAAGACAACCTGCTGCCGAAGCTCGACAACGGCGTGGCATCGCTGCTGGGTGGCTTGCATACCCGCGGCCTGTTGGATTCGACCGGGGTCTTCCTGACCGGCGAATTCGGCCGTACGCCGAAGGTGAATGCCCGCGGCGGTCGCGATCACTACCCACGCTGCATGACCATGCTAATGGCTGGCGGTGGCGTTCGCGGTGGCCAGGTCATCGGCGAAAGCGACGAAAAAGCCACCCTGCCCAAGGATGGCGAAGGAATCAAGCCGGACGATGTTGCGGCATCGTTCTTCTACAACTTGGGTATCGACCATACCAAGGAGTATCACACGAACTCGGGCCGCCCGATCACGATCGTTCGGAACGGCTCAGTAATCCGCAAACTTTTCTCGTAAGAAAAGCCGCGGAATGGTCAGGTAATTTCAATACTTCTCCCCCATTTCCCTTTCGGAGTCCCAATTGATGACCCGTTGTCACACCCTGTTGATGTTTGCCCTGGTCGCCGTCCTGTCGGTCGGTACGGTCCTGGGAGCCGATGATGCTCAGCCGAAGAAGAAGAAACCTGCTGCGGGCAAAGGTCCCCAAGCTGCGATCTTCGCACGATTGTCGAAACTGGATCTGTCCGATGAACAAAAGGATCAGGTCGCTGCGATCAAAAAGGAATTTGGTCCCAAGCTGCAGGAACTGACCAAAGCGGTTGGCCTGAGCAAAGATCAGAAAGAAGCTCGCATGGCTGCCATGAAGCAAGCCAAAGAAAAAGGCCTGAAAGGCAAGGAAGCACGTGATCTGGTCGACGCAGCTACCTCGCTGACCGACGAGCAGAAGGAAGCCCAGAAAGCGGTTGCCGACCTGAACGGCAAGATCCGCGAAAAGCTGGCCGGTATCCTGACCGACGAACAGAAGAAAGAACTGGGCATCGGTGGTAAGAAGCCTGCTGGCGACAAGAAGAAAAAGAAGAAGCCTGAATAAGCCGCTTCCCAAATCAACAGATCGGCAACGGCCTAGTGTCGCCTCCGATCGATAAAACTTCAGAACGGACCAAACTCGTTTCGGTCCGTTCTTTCATTTCTTGGGAGGTTTTGCTCCTGTTTCCCGCAATCGATTGCCAATCTGTCTCTATTTTTCTCAATCGCAAATCGATTCGGATAATCGCCGAATAACTCTTCCAGGCCCGCGAAACGCCCTCCGATTCCCCGAGTTGCCCCTGCGGTCGACCCTATCGCTATGCTGGAAACTGCCTAAAATTCCAAAGAACCGTCATAATCGCCCGCAATTCGAGGTTGCTTCACTCGCGGTGCGTTAGCGATGATTCCCATGCGACGCGTAACCTAAATTACTGTATGAACTTCCTTCGCTACCTTTTTAGCCGATTCGCCATGCCAAAGTCATGGAACAATCAGGGACTCGGTCTGATCGTGCTGCTGATCCTGGTGGGTCTGGCCATGATCTATGTTCCTGGCTGGATAGCTGGCATCATTCGCGAAGGCAAAGACCTCGGTACCGTCGGCCAGGCAGTCTACTACACTACCGTCGGCCTGGGAGCCGCCATCTTGCTGGGGCTGGCCAGTTGGGGAATCTGGAACCTGGTGATTGCCAAGATCCGCAAAGAGCATCGCCGCGAGATGCGCAGCCGCAATCCGAGCGAACTAACGACCGACCAGCGGCGGAGTGAACTGCAAGACAACCTGACCAGCATCACCGACCTGGCTGGCGATATGGCCGATGGCGACTTCCGCGAGCAAGTCGATCCGATGATCGATCGGATTGAAGCGAAGCTGGACGGGGGCAACCTTGAAATCATCGCCTTCGGCACGATCTCCAGCGGCAAATCGTCGCTGCTCAACGCCCTGGCCGGACGGGATGCATTCAGCATGGATGTCGTTGGCGGCACGACCGTCCGCCGCAACCAGGTCGAGTGGCCCGGCAACAACAAAGTTCAACTGATCGACACCCCAGGCCTGGGCGAAGTCGACGGCGGCCAGCATCAGGAAATCGCCACGGAGACAGCCAGAGACGCCGATATCGTCCTGCTGGTAGTCGACGGACCGCTACGGCATAGCGAGTTCGAACTGTTGGAACTATTGGCCAAGATGGAAAAGCGAGTTCTTGTCTGTTTGAACAAAGAGGACTGGTTCACCGATGCCGATCGGGCCAAGCTGCTTCAGCAGATCACCCAACAAACCAAATCGATGGTTCAGGCCGAAGATATCCTTTCGGTTCGTTCAAGGATGACCAAACGCCGCCGGGTGCGGGTCCTGCCCGATGGCAGCGAAGTAGAAGAAGAAGTCGACGTTCCGCTCAGCATCGAACCGCTGGCCCGGCGGATGATGCAGGTCATCAAGAAGGATGGAACCGACCTATTGCTGGCCAACTTGCTTTTGCAATCACGTGGCCTGGTCGAAAAGGCCCGGCACGAGGTCGAAGCCTCGATCGATCGCCAGGCGAACCAATTGATCAACCGCTACATGTGGGCCTCCGGCGGAGCGAGCGCTTTGGCCAATCCGCTTCCGGTACCGATGGTCGACCTGGCAGCCGGCGTGGCGATTTCGACCAAGATGGTAATCGACCTGGCCAAGATCTATCGGCAGGACGTCGATCTCGACGTGGCGGTCAGCTTGCTGGGGCAATTGGGCAAGCAGTTATTGGGTTACCTCGGCGTGCAGATGGCGGCCCCGATCATCACGATGGCGATCGGAACGCTACTCAAGTCGGTACCAGGCCTGGGAACGATCCCCGGCATGATGCTCAACGGGATTGTGATGGCATTGATCACCCGTTGGATTGGCAATGTGTTCATGGTTTACTTCAAGAATGGGATGCAGGAACCGGAAGGCGGCCTGGCAGGATTGGCTCGCCGGGAATGGGATAAAGTGACCAACACCGAAACCCTGCGAAAACTGGTTCAGGAAGCTCGCGATCGATATGTCCAGCGAAAGTAACGACCAACCCGAAACGCCTTCGGCCGACGCGGCTGCCGATATGGCAACCGGCGCCGATGTCGTCACCGAGCAGCCATCCGGCGGGCCGCTTCAGGCGGACGATCGCCGCTACCTCGATGCGCTGCAATCGGTTCGGCATACGTTGGATCGTTTCAACGGATGTAGCGATAAGGAAAAAGAACTGCTCCGCGGCGATCTGAATCAGCTGCAAAGCATGGAAGCGAAGCTGACCAGCGGCCGGGTCGAGATTGTCGTGTTCGGGGAGATTTCGACCGGCAAATCGGCCCTGATCAATGCGCTGGTCGGCAAAGCAGTCACCCAGGTTGATATCCAGGGTGGCTGGACCAAAGAAGTGTGGCACGTTGCCTGGGAAGGAGCCGGATACCGCATCCCTGGCCTGGCCGACAGCGAAGTCGTTCTCATCGACACCCCAGGCATCAACGAAGTAGGCGGCGCCGACCGCGGCGAAATGGCGCAAGACACCGCTCGCCAGGCCGACGTGATCTTGTTCGTGATCGATTCCGATTTGAACGAAACCGAGTACTCGGCCCTGGTCGCATTGGCTTCGGTCAACAAGCCGATCATTGTCGTGCTGAACAAGATCGACCTCTATACGCCCAAAGAACGCCAGCGTCTGGACGAGATTCTGGAGCAGCGTCTGGAGGGTATCGTCGCCAAAGAAAGCATCGTCGAGACGTCCGCCCAGCCGAAAGAAGTCGAATACATCATTCAAGGCCCCGACGGCAGCGAACGAAGCGAATGGCGCGAGCCGCCACCCAAGGTCGAAGACTTGAAGCTGCGCCTACTGGAAGTGTTGGAAGAAGACGGGCTCGGTTTGTTGGCCCTGAATGCCGCGATGTATGCCGCCGACAAATCGGACCGGGTCGCCTCGCTGAAAGTCAAGATCCGCGAACATCGCGCGAATCAAACGATCTGGAGCTTCGTCGTGGTCAAAGCGACTGCCGTCTCGCTCAACCCGATCGCGATCTACGATGTGCTGGGAGGCAGTGCGGTCGATGTCGCCATGCTGCGAGCACTGGCACATATCTATGGAATCGAAATGACCTGGTCGAATATGGAGAAGCTGATCGGCAGCATTCTGCAAGCGGCTGGCTGGACCATCTCGGCCGAACTGGGCATGAACGCCCTGAGCGCGGTGGTGAAGACATTAACGCTCGGCTGGGGAACCGTGCTGACTGCCCTGCCCCAAGGTGCCGCGGCTGGGTATGGCTCGTACATCGTCGGCAAAGCAGCCAAGTACTACTTCGAACATGGTGCCAGTTGGGGAACCGAAGGCCCGAAGACAGTCGTTAAACGGATCCTGGAAGAAACCGACAAGAAGTCAGTCGTTCAGGAATTAAAGGCCGAGATCCAAAAGAAGCTGAACCTCAATCGCCATTCCAGCACCGGCACTTAATCGTACCGAAGTGACTTCCCCTTCATATTCTGATAACTGAAGGGAACCCATCGGCGGCTGGCCGAGAGACTCAAGCCCATGCGGTTGGCTTATCTGTGGGTGTTGATGCTGACAGCGGATAAACGCTCCATCGGATGGGATATGCTTCAGCGAAGTATCTGAACGAAATCGTTTGGAAATTGATTGGCATTCATACCAAATGGGGGTAGCATGGGTCGCGTTCTGAGGGGCTGGTTGGTGATGTTCCCTCAAGATTGGTAGAGACAACGAAAGGGTTTTCGATGGAAACGCATCCTATCGAAACCAGGCGACAGCGTTGTTATTCCGCCCGGCGACGGATTTCGGCCAAGGTTTATTTGGGACTGTTTTCGTCTCTCGTGGCTATCTTTCTGGGCATCGTTCTCGGGCTTGGTGCTTTCACGTTTGGTTACGGCAAGGGTGCCAGCTACCTCAGCAACGATCCCAAGACATGCGTTAACTGCCATGTGATGCAGGAGTCGTTCGACACCTGGGAGAAGTCTAGCCATCATCAAGTCGCGGTGTGCAACGATTGCCATCTATCTCACGACCCGATCGGCAAATGGGTAACCAAGGCCGACAACGGTTTCTTCCATTCTCTCGCATTCACTTTCAACGATTATCCCGATCCACTGCGGATCAAGCCGCGCAATCGACGGGTGACGCAGCACGCTTGTCTGCATTGCCATCAAGATTTCGTCCACAATATGTTGCCGGCAACTTCCCAAGAGGAAACGATGTCGTGCGTTCATTGCCATAGCGACGTGGGACATGCTTTGCATGCCCGCGTCTATCCCACATTGGAACCGAATTCCCGCTAGTTTTACGACCGGAAGCATTCCAGGAATTGGTCATGACATCAGAGAATACTCCCTCCGCAAAACCGTCGGCTGGAAGCCGTTTCTTTACTCTCGCAGGATTGATGCTTCTTTTCGCGGCCCTAACATTCGGCGTGGTCGCCCTGTTGATGAGCATCTACGAAAGGAAACAGGAAGCGCGGGTTCCTTTTGTTCGTGTCGTCGAAGTGGACGAAGTCACGACCGACCCAGCGCCTTGGGGATTGAACTGGCCTGACGAGTACGACTCGTACCTGCTAACAGTCGATTCGGAGGAATCCGAATATGGTGGCTCCGAGGCGATGACCGCCAGCAAACTGGAAGAGCATCCCTGGTTGAAACGCCTTTACGCAGGTTACGCGTTCAGCCTCGACTATCGAGAGGCTCGTGGCCATGCCTATATGCTGGCAGACCAGGAAGTCACCAAGCGCGTTACGGAAAGAAAGCAGGCCGGTGCTTGTCTGCATTGCCATGCCTCGATCATTCCAACCTATCGGCGTTTAGGCTTGGAAGAACAGGGAGAGAAAGATATCACGGCCGAAACGCTGGCCGCCAATTTCAATTGGCCCGCTGTAATGGCCGGATTTAAGAAGATGAGCACCATGCCTTACAAGGATGCCCATGCCGAGCTAGAAAAGACGCCCGATGGGACTCCCGATACCAAGGGGAACGCCCATCCAGTGAGTTGTATCGATTGCCACGATCCCTCCACGATGCAAGTTCGCGTGACGCGGCCAGGGTTCGTCAATGGGATTGCGGCACTAGCGAAAAGCGATGACCCTGTTCCCCACCTGCCCAGCATTCATCGCTGGCGACAAGGTAAGCGAGAACGAGATTACGACCCGAACCAGGACGCTTCCCGCCAAGAGATGCGAACCTTTGTTTGTGCTCAGTGCCATGTCGAATACTACTGTGCCAACAAGGAAACGCTGTTCTTTCCTTGGGGCGGCGGCCTGAAGGTGGAAGAGATCGAAAAGACGTACGAAGACCACAAGTTCCCGGACGGAACGGCCTTTTACGACTACAAGCATGGCGAAACGGGTGCACTCATCTACAAAGCCCAACATCCCGAGTTTGAACTTTGGAGCCAGGGGATTCACGCCCGCAGTGGAGTTAGCTGTGCGGATTGTCATATGCCGTACGAACGCAAGGGAGCGATGAAGGTCAGCAGCCACAACGTCCGCAGCCCCATGCTCAGCTTGAATCGTTCCTGCCAGCAGTGTCATAACGTCAACGAGCAAGAATTGAAGAATCGCGTCGAGATGATCCAGGCTCGCACCAATGCCCTGGTCGAACGTGCCGCGATGGCGATGACCGACATGCTTGATGCAATTCGCGACGCCAAGGCCGCCGGGGCAACGGAGGAGCAACTGTCGCCGATACTCGAACTGCAAAGAAAAGGAATGTGGCGGTTAGACTTCATTAGCAGCGAAAACTCAAAAGGGTTTCACGCCGGTCAGGAATCGGCTCGCATTCTGGGCGAGTCGATCGACTACTGCCGCCAGGCCGAAGCAATGGCCTTGAAACTGCGAGCCCCGGAAGCACCAAAGTCGACCGAGGAAGTGGACGAGGTCAAGGGAATCACTCCAGACGACAAGGCTCCCAAGTAATTGCAGCTCGAACCCGATTGCATTTTGTTTGGATTGGATTTGCCATAATCGCCTGCGGTTAAATAAATACGCAGGCTAGGCTTCCTGATTCAGAAGTCCCTTCAAGTAGGCGATCCGATCTTTCTCGCCTGAGGTAGTCCAACCTTCGTCTAAGTAGCGAATCAGATCACGGACCAGCGTTGGCATCAGCCGTAGCGTTTCATCTCGCTTGGCCTTCCGCATGGCATCGATATAGAAATTGGCGACGTCATCGACATCGCTGTTATGCATGCTGTCCAATCGGTGAAAGACCCGCAGCAGGCGTGGTTCGTTGTGGCCGAACGTTGCCAGTTCGGTGGCCAAAGCTCGTTCGTCGATGTTCATCGTGATGCCCATGCCGCCGACTCGATGGCGATTGATGATCAGCGCGGCATCTTCCTGCAGATACCAGCGAAAGCCATGCGAGTGCGGATTGACTGCATTGGAAGGCCAACCGAGCCTCGCCACGCGCCATCTGGGCACAATGTTCAACAGCGAAGCCAAATTGAACTCGATCGCAAAGTCAAACTGCTTGATTTCGCCAGGCCACATGATCGCCGGGCTACCATACGACATCACCATGCGGCCTTGAATCGCACTCGGACCCAGCGCGATCTTCACCGCTTGGAGCGAGTTGCTCAGGATCAGATTTCCTTGAGTGTGAGCATACAGCGGAATATCGCGATCGCTGGCATCGCCCAGGGAAAGTTCACGAAACAACGAGGCCATCGCCCGATTGCCGTACTTGCCCGATTCCAGCACCTTGCACATCACATCGACCCGTTCTTCCGGCGAGCGAGCATCTTTTGCCAACAGGTCAAACGACTCTTGAGGGCTGCGTGTCCAGGCTTGAAAAGGGATCTTCTCGCGCAGGCATTCGACCAGGTCGGGAACAAAGCCTTCCGACTTGTTGTAAACGCTGATCACCGGGCACATCAAAAGCAACGACAGAACGCAGCTCGCTTGTTTGTTCTCGTCGCCAGAATTGCCCATGCCGTTGATAAACAGGGCGCGGCGCGTCCGGTCCATATCGGTTTGCACACGCTGGAGACTATCGAGATAGTTTTTCAGGGAGCCTTGCTTTTTGGCCGCCAGGTCGGTGAACTCGAACAGCGTGACCTGACCATCTTCCACCGGCACGATCATTTCGCGGGGATCGGGCATCGCCAACTGTGGATCAGCAACCAGCCTGGGCGTCTCTTGGGGAACGTATCGGCTGAGCTTGCGGTTTTGCTCGGCCTGGATTTGTTCCGGTGACGGTTCCAACCGCGTGTGGTTCAGCTTCCAGACTGTTTCCCGCCCCAAAGGACCCGGGATTTGCCGATAGGTCATGGCCATCACTTGTGCTAGGGATTTCACGACAGCGCACACGCGCAGACAGTTGCGAAAATATAGGTCGTGCTGAAAGCGCCGGCGGACGGAAATCGGGCCAAAAACGGCTACTTTTTCGGGTAATCCGTTTCGATTTCGTCA
Source organism: bacterium (assembly GCA_016124445.1). GTDB lineage: Bacteria > Planctomycetota > Planctomycetia > Pirellulales > Pirellulaceae > Bremerella. The sequence continues at coordinate 65,681 of WGNR01000009.1, read as the reverse complement.
ATTCCACGCTGAATCAACTGGCCCAGAACGTCCAGATCGATGTCCGAAAGCTGTTTGATGTAGAGACAGCCTTTCCCGGTCTGGTACTTGCCAAGATTAGCCAGCAGGTCGGCATGCTTCTGGATATCGCACGAGAGGTAGAGACTGATCTGCCCTTTGCGCGGCGCGAAGCCGACGATCATGATATCGCCTTCACGGCCAGACTCGTACTTGTAGTGATAGGTGCCGAAGCCAACGATGCTTTCGCCCCACATCACGGCTCGTTCGCCGGTGGCGGCTCGCATCATCTTGACCAGCACCTTGCAGTCTTTCTTTTGCTGGGTGTCTTCCAGGGCATCGATGTACTTGGCGGCGCTGACCTTTGTTGGTTTTGTTTTGTTTTCAGCCATCGCACACGAAGCCCCGCCCACACTCAGAAGTCGATCAAAGATTCAACAGGCACTTACCACAAACTTACCTGGCATCGTCTAGTTTTGCCTGTCGCCATACCATACTGCATCGGCGGCCCGTTTTCCATCGATTTTGTGATGTTCATTTTCCTTTGACACTTACGGAACACGGCACGGTATTTCGCTATACTGAACCGATCTACTTAGCCCCAGCAGGCGTCCCAAGTGAAAGTGAGGTTCCCCGATGATGCAACTCGGATTCGTAACGGCCATTCTGCCGGATCTCGATTTGGAAACAGTCTTTCAAACGGCCGCCAGGTACGACTACGACTGCATCGAGGTCATGTGCTGGCCGCAGCATGGCCCGACACGGAAATACGCCGGAGTCACGCATATCGATGTCACGCAGCTTGACGTGGCCAAGGTCGTAGAAATCAATGGGTTGATTCAAAAGTATGGCGTAACGATCAGCGGGCTGGGCTACTATCCCAATCCCCTTTCGCCGGTGGCTGAAGAAGCGGAGCTGGCCGCCGCGCACATTCGCCGATTGATTGCCGCTTCGGCCGAACTCGGCATAGGCCGCATCAACACGTTCATCGGTCGCGACTGGAACCTATCGGTCGAAGACAACTGGCCGCGGATGCTCGATACCTGGGGACCATTGGTCGAACATGCCGAGCAGCACCAGGTACGTATCGGTATCGAGAACTGCCCGATGCTGTTCACCAAAGATGAATGGCCTGGCGGAAAGAACCTGGCGATCTCGCCGGCGATCTGGCGGAAGTTATTCACCGACATTCCCAGCCTGAACCTCGGCCTGAACTACGATCCGTCACACTTGGTGTGGCAGCAGATCGATTACATCTTTCCGTTACGCGAATTCGCCGATCGGCTGGTCCATGCTCATGCCAAAGATGTGCGGGTCGACTACCACGCCCTGAACGACGTCGGCAACTTTGCCCTGCCCACTGCCTTTCATGTCGACAAGCTGCCTGGATTGGGCCAAGTCGACTGGGGGCATTTCATCGCTGCGCTGGGCGATACCGGCTATCGCGGCCCCGTTTGTGTCGAAGTCGAAGACCCGGCGTACGAAGGTTCGCTCGAAAACCGCATGCTGGCCCTCAAGCAAAGCAGCCACTACCTCCGCAATTTCATCCCCAAGCCGTAACAAGGAACGCCGCCATGTCGTATAGCTACGAAGATCTGGCCAAGATGATCGACCATTCTCTGCTCCACCCAACAATGACCGACGCCGAATTGGAAGCAGGCTGCCAGGCCGCGGTGAAGTATGGCGTGGCGTCGGTCTGCATCAAGCCGTACTACGTGGCCCGTGCCGCGCAGCTTTTGGAAGGAAGCGGCGTGCTGGTCGGTACGGTGATCGGCTTTCCCCACGGAAGCAACCTGACCGAAGTGAAGCGGTACGAAACGGAGCTGGCCTGCCGCGACGGCGCGGTTGAAATCGACATGGTCATCAACGTCGGCAAGGCCCTCAGCGGCGATTGGGATTACGTGCAAAAGGATATCGAAGCGGTCTGCGAAGAATCCCATAAGCATGGCGCTAAAGTGAAGGTGATTATCGAGAACGACTACCTTGCCAATGGCGGAGCTGGCCTTGACGGCGACGGCATCAAACGGAAACTTTGCCAGATCTGCGAAGCAGCGGGGGCTGATTGGGTGAAAACTTCGACCGGCTTCGGCTTCATCAAACAACCCAGCGGCCAATACAGCTACCAGGGAGCGACCGAGCACGATTTGAAACTGATGCGCGAAACGTGTTCGCCCAGTGTTCAAGTCAAAGCGGCAGGCGGCGTGCGCGACTTGCCAGGTTTGATCCGCGTTCGTGAGCTGGGTGCATCGCGTTGCGGTGCCAGTGCGACGCAGGCGATCCTGGATGCTTACCAGGCAGGAGTAGAATCCGAGTCAGGCGGCAAGCTGGGGGGCGGCGGGTACTAACCACGCCCAATCCAGCTACTTGGCTTTATCGTCCAGGAATTCCAGTTCGGTATAGAACATCGCTGCCGGGTCGATGCGATGTTCTTTCAGCAAGGCTTCGCGCTCGCGTACCCATTTGGTTTGGGCCAGTCGCGGCAGCAACAAGCCCCAGATACCCGCGACAACGAGCACTACCAAGGCCAGGCGAAGCCATCCCGTTGGTTTACTGTCCCAGGCCATCACCCACTCCAGGGAAAAGTACCTTGAACGCCAGGTACGCCATGCCCAACGTCAAGATGATGTTCAACGTCTGCCCGCAGACATACAGCACCAGCGGCTTGCCACCTTGGAACTGATCCGCTAACTGGCGGAAGTTCAGTTCGATTCCGATGCAGACAAAGGCCAGGCAGAACAGCCAGCCACGCAGCCCCTTGCTGACATCTTTCGTCGCACTGACGAGCATCGAACCCTCGTCGGACGAGGCGTAGAGGATCGACATCACAATCGACGCGATAATAAAACCGATCACGAACTTGGGAAAACGCTTCCAGATTTCACCCAAGCCAACGCTGCTGGTTTGGCCATCTTCCGAATCATTGCGCGTCGTCCAATAGGCCGCCACACCAAAGGCAACCACACCGATCAAGATGTTCTGAATCATCTTAACCGTGGCGGCAACCTCCAAAGCTTCCTTCCCAAGAGCAACGCCCGCAACGGCAACCGCCCCGGTGGCATCGATCGTTCCACCGATCCAGGCACCACCCAAAACCGGGTCCATGCCGATCATCTTGATCAGCGCGGGCATCACCACCATCATGCCGGCGGTGAAGCAAAGCGATAGCCCGATCGCGGCCGAAAGTTCTTCCTTCTTGGCTTTACAAGCCGCCGCCGTCGCGATCGCTGCCGAGACGCCACAGACCGACATGTCTGCCGAAATGGTCATGTTCAGCGAAGCCGACTTCATCTTCAAAATGCGTTGGCCAAACCAGAAAGTCGTGATCAGCACGATCGGAGTCACGATCCAGGCCACCATCACGCCGGGCATGCCTAGCGCCATTAACTTGCTGAACAAGACTTCACCGCCCAACATCACCAGGCCCGTCTTGATGTAAAGCTCGGTCCGAATGGCAGCGTTGCCCATCGCGCCAAAGGCCTCTTTGCCGATCGTGTTCCCAATGATGAGCCCCACGATCAAAGCCCACAGGGCATACTCGAGGTTGTAGTTCTTGATCACCGCCTGCCCAGCAAGCAGATAGGAGATGGTGGCCAGTAAAAACAGCAGCAGAAAACCAGGCAAGAAATAAGCCGGGTTCCCAGCTGATTTCAATAGCGGCGAGAGAGCTGTCATCACGACACCCAGGATGACAAGGGCACCCACGATACCAAGCCAGATTGCCTTCGGGCTTTCGGTGGTACCGACAAAAGATTCCAAGGGATTGGCCCCCCATTTACCGGGCTTGCCAACCCAAGATTTCAATGGACTTGAAATGGCGGTAACGGTCTCGCCTTCAACGGTTCGATCGCCCAGGGCGTAAGTCGCTCCGAAACAGATCGCCAGAAGAAGAAAACCACCAATGATGGCGATGATATCTTCGTGAAGTCCGCGGGAATTTTCGGTCGATTCGACCGATGCGTCAGAGTCGTTCATGGAGGAGGGTTCTGGCAGGAGAAAAAATGTGGTTGTCGTGGGAATATATCGTAACCTATCTACGTGACCAGCCCTATCGCGAAAACCGCAGAAATTGGCCCGATCTTCTCGATTTGCCAGGCCATCTTGCTGAGCAATAAAGCAGGCAGCACAAGCAAGAATCTCCAGAAGCTCGCTGCAATACATTGCCCGCTTGGGGTAGAATGCGAGGCGGTCGATCCCCCTCGTTCGGTTCCTGGATGATCTCGATGGGGATATTGCGGTTTATGGTCGTTGGCTTGGAAGCCATCATAAGGCAGCGCATGTTTCCTACCGAGACTGCCCTGAGCAATTTGACGGATACCGAGCGTGTCGTGCTCTATCCTTCCTATGCCTATCCTGCCCCGGATCAAAGTGGTTGGATTTTGCAGGTACATGGAAGCGTATCCGAAGCGGTTCCTGAGAACCTTGTTCGCAAAATCATGATCGGCCTGTTGGCACGCATGATGGGGGCTACCCAGGAACAACTCGAGACCAACATCTTTCGGCAGCGCATCCTGGGGTTCACCGTTTACCAGCATGGCGGCAAACAGATCGCCGTAAAGATCGCGGACAAGGTCTACCAGTTGCGCGACAAGTCGAAGAAGAACGGCCAATTCCAGGGCAACATCTTCATTCCCAACGAAGACGTCGACACGATCGCCATGACCGTCGGAGCGGCCCGGCATGTTCGCTACGCGATCCACTCAAAGTTCGAGACCGCCACACCGCTGGAAGGGCTGGTACGGCTGATCGACGCCCATGGAGTCTCGGTCATCTCGGACATTGACGACACCGTCAAACACACGCATGTTGCGACCCGCAAAGAAATGCTGGCCAATACGTTCCTTCACGAGTTCGCCACCGTGCCTGGTATGGTCGAGCTGTACCAGAAGTGGGAAGAGCAAGGAGCCGCGTTTCACTACGTGACCAGCAGTCCGTGGCAACTATTCGAACCGCTGTTGGAATTATTTCGCAGCAACGGCCTGCCTGACGGATCGTTTCATATGAAATCGGTCCGCTTCCGGGATCCAACCGTCCTACAGTTGTTCATCGCGCGGCGATGGGGCAAACGCAAGGCGATCAAGCAATTGCTGCGTACGTTCCCCAAGCGAAAGTTCGTAATGGTAGGGGACTCTGGTGAGAAAGATCCGGAGACCTACGGCGTCATGGCTCGCAAGTTTCCTGATCAAGTCGAGAAGATCTTCATTCGCGATCTAGGCGGGAAGAATTCCAGCGAATACCGCTACCAAAAGGCATTCAAGCGATTGCCACCCGAAATGTGGCAGACGTTTCACTGCCCATCCGAGTTGCAAGACATCGACCTTCGAGGGATTGCCGAAGTATCGGAAGTCGAGGACTGATCACCCTGGCAAATTAGGCCTGCCCACAAGATCTAGGTCTGGCTATAGCCAAGTGCGGTAATGATCTCGTACATCTCTTCGTACGTGATGAACCGGCGACGGTTGCGAAGCTTGTACTGATCGATTGCTTGTGCCAGTTCCTGCGCACCAGGGGACAGCCCTTCGTGGCTGTTGGTGAACTGACGGCGTTCAAAGACCGGAGGATCACCGCCAGGCTGTCCGCCTTGGCCGCGTCGGTCAATAAAGGGAGCCGTGGTTGCGGGAGCTTCCTGATTCATAGTGGCCATCTCCGACTGGCAGTCTGCATTGCGGTCTGGGGCAAGAACCCAGCGATAAAACATGCCAAACTCTAGAACCTGCGCTGGCTTAGTCAAACCATGTTGACCAGATGCCTCAGCAGTTCTCCCCCACCCCACAAGCCATGCCGACATAATCGATACAGCCGGTAATAAAGAAGCGGAACCAGCCGACTAACGTTGGATCGCCTGCTGGGCTTGCTGCCGATAGGCGGGAAGCTGGGCTACCAGTTGCAAGGCCGAGCCATGCTGAGGATTGATCCGCAGGGCCTGGTTAGCAGCATACTCGGCCCGAGCCAGACGTCCGGAGGCAAGTTCGCACTGGGCCCAGACTACCAGCAGATCGGCCGAAAGATCATTGGTCTGGGCCAGTTCGCCCAGGCAGTCAGCCGCTTCCAGGTTGCGGCCCAGGTCGCGATAAGCGAGTGCCTGCTCGACACCCACGCTGGCTGGCAGCCGCTGGCCGAATTCGACCTGCTCGATCAGCGAGATACAAGCCAACGACTGGCTGGGCTGTCCCAACTGACGGTAGGTGGAAGCCAACCGCAATTGCAGGTCTCGGTCCGAGCTGTCGCCATTGGTGGCCGCCCGAATGAAACAAAGTTTGGCACCTTCCAAGTCGTGTCGCACCAGGGCCAGGTCGCCTTGCAGTTTCCAGGCCGGTGCATGCCGTGGGTCGCATTCGATGGCCCGGTTCGCCTCGATGTGAGCCTTGGTCGGTTCTCCCATGTCCAAATACATTCGCCCCAACCGAGAGTGCAGACCAGCATCGTCGTTGGCCAGAGGCAATGTTTCTTCGATCTCAGAGATCGCCTTCTCGCGCTTGCCGGTGTTCCAGAGGGTCTCGGCATAGTGGATCCTGGCGTCGACATCAAACGGTGCGTTTTGCTTCGCTTCGGCCAGATACTTCTCAGCGTTCTGCCAATCATCGCGATGCATGGCCTGGACGCCGCGCTGCGTCAATTGGCGAGCTTGAATGACCCGATCATGGGACGCTTTGGCCTGACTGAATGTGCTGCAACCAGGGGAAAATGCTAGCACGACCATCCCCACGGCGAGAACGCCAGCGCGTAGCGCATCGTTCGAAGCAATGATATAGGAGGTCGAGTGCATCGATTTTCCAGCGGATCGGTTCGCTGTCAGAAAATAAACCGGGAGAGCCTACCAAACGGGCGGTTTTCGTCCTAGATCGGCTCGGCAGGCCAGATCGCCCGGCGATAGGCAAACAAGGCGAAAGCGTTAAAATACGGAAGGTTACTTTGGCGTGAGCCGAGCCCTGGTTAATTCGAGCCCCCGTTTTTTCACCGCCGAGCGCTATCGTGGTTGCCACATACGACAATTTAGGCGTCAAATTCTCGTACCCAGAGAACTGGCGAGTCACCGAGGACCAGACCAACGCCTGGCCGCGCAGCGTTTCGGTTCATAGCCCGACCGAAGCATTCTGGACGCTGATGATCTACGAGCCAGGCACCGAGCTCGAGGCCTTGGTCGAAGCGGTACGCGATGCCCTTAGCGAAGAATACACCGACTTGGAATCGATTCCAACTGAGCAAACCCTGGAAGGGGTCGAGCTGATCGGCTGCGATCTGAACTTCTACTGCCTGGATTTTCTGGTCCAGGCCAAGATTCGAGCCCTGATGCTCGGCGTGCGTCCCTGCGTGATTCTGTACCAGGGAGAAGACCGCGAGTTCGAGGAATTGGATCCGGTTTTCAATGCGATGACCTACGACCTGGTCCGCAGCTAACCCGAAATTCGCGCAAATGCAGCAGCCCGGCAAGATATGCGCATGAGGGAGTCTGGAAAATACGCTGCGGGCTCCTTTATAATCAGCCGAGTTGGCGGATCCGATCGTCTACTTGATTCTCAGCAAGTTGATTCTCAACCAAGGAGAGCCGCGGCATGTCCATTTCCACCGATCTTCACGACGATACCATGCGCAAAATCGGGGAAACCTCAGGCCAGATATGGTCTTACCTATCTTCCAGTGGTCCGGTTACCATCACCAAGCTGACTCGGGAACTTGGTGAAAAGAAGGATACCGTGCTCCAGGCGATTGGCTGGCTGGCACGGGAAGACAAGCTGTTCTTCTTTGAAAAAGGCCGCAACAAGCTGATCGGCCTGGTCGAGGAAGAATCGAACGGCAAGCCATAGAACCAGGCTGGCCGGAAGCGGCTAGTTCGCCACGTCGTCGTAAATCGGCAGATGGCGGTGATAGACCTCCAGCGAGAGGAGGTTCATCGTTGTGACGTAGATTCGACCGCCAAAGTTGCCCCAGCGATCCGGGATGGCTCCCTTTGGATCCCAGCTGCCAGCAGCCGGGCCGTCCAATTTTTGAGTCTTCTCCAGCATCACGTGCAGTTTGCTGTCCCAGGCCTCCCAATGTTCGCCTCGCATGTGGAACATGACCTGGGTGGCGTAATACCAATAATAGGTGTCGCGAAGCGGGTCTTCCACGGTGCCCATTGTGGGCAGGTTCTCTTTCAAGTAGTCAGCACTGTCCTGCAGAATACGGCTATCGCGGCGATTGCCCAGGTACAACTGAATGAGGGCACCTACGGCGGTCATGGTCTGGCTCGGCAGACGACCGTGACGCTGCTTGTCGTTGTCGGGGGCATGCGGGTTGTAGACGTAGACCGCCCGGTTTCCGAGTCGCGATTCGGCCGAGGCCAACCAGCGGCGGATGCCGTCGAATGTCTTCGGATCGACGTCCAGGCCAGCGAGTTGACCACTCTTGAGTGCAAGTGTCATCCAGCCGGTGACGGACGTATCGGTTCCATGCCCCGGCGTGTACCGCCATCCGCCAAGCTCTTGATCTTGTGCGGCCTGGATGAAGTTGATCGCCTTCTGGGCCGGCTCGCGCAGCGACTCGTCCTGGGTCATTCCATACGCTTCGCACAGCGCCAGGGCCCCGATGGCATGGCTATACAGACGGCAACTGGAATTGGAGGTGGCGTCCATCTCGATGTACAGATCGCCGGTTGGCTTCTGGTTTTCGACCAGAAACCGAATTCCGTCTTTCACTTCATCTTTGTATTTATCGCTCAGATGATCGTACCCTGCGCCGAGAAAAGCGACCAAAGACAATCCGGTCGCGGCGGTATCGGAATTGAGCATGGCCATTTCATTTCGATAAATATCGAAGTTCTCGGGATGAACGGCAGCAAACCCACGCAAACTCCAGCGTCCGTCCGCGGACTGATGCCGGGCCAGAAATGCCAAACCGCGTTCGATCGCTTCTTCGGTCTCGCGGCTGGGTCGTCGTGAATCATCACCAGCCCCAGCCCCTTTTCGCATCGCCCGACGACTGAAGGCCTCGGTCGGTACAGCAGCCGTGGTGCTCAGCAGAGGGCCTCGTCGGCCTGGTGAACGCACTGGCAGGCTCGACATGTTGGTCGCAATCTGCGGAGCGTCACTCGTTCGGCGACGACCGATAAAGCCTGGTTGTGTTGCCGATCCGATCGGGCCGCCAGCCAGGTCATTCACGCCGGGGCGACCAGCAGGCATCGCCGGTCCACCAAAGCTACGACGTTGAATCTCTGGCACGTTGCCAACGCCCGCCATCTTGCTGGCGATTTCTCCACTTCCGGGCTGAAGTGGTCCGCCACCACCGTTAGGCATCGCGTCGCCATTGCCCATCGGGATTCCGGCGGCCGACGCTTGAACGCCCGAGATCGGGCTCATCCCGGTCGTTCTGCCGGTGGACCTGCCGCCCGGCAAGCCCTGAGTTCCGGAAGCCAATTCATTGAGCGACTCGCCATCGTCTGCTCCACGGTTCCCTTTTCCACGCGATTGGGCGGAAAAGTTCGTTCCGAGGTCCGCCCCTGGCGAACCAACGTTCGCGGCGCCAACCTGACCTTCACCGATCGCATCGGCACCGCTACCGGTCGCGCGACCGTTGTTCATCGAAGGAGCCGAAAACTGACCTGATGCCAACGCGTCGGCTTGGGCGGCGGACTGATTTCCGTTAGCTGGCCCTTGGAATTGAATTGTCGTACTCGGCCCCACCATCGACTGCGCTCCGGTGGCTCGCGTTCTTCCGATCGACGGATTGGAAAGATCGCTCGTCACAATCCCTTCGTCACGCGTGGCATGGCTGCGAGTCGCTCCGTGCTGCTCGACCATCTGGGCGGTTTGACCCGAAGTGGAAGCTTTCGCCCAGAGTTGGCCAGGATTGAGCGAGTTGGCCGCAACACCATCTCCGCCGACATCTTGCCGAGCTACGCTACTGGAAGCGGGCTTGAGCTGCGAATTGTTCGCCTGGCCAGCCATCGGACGGGGCATGTTCTCGCTAATCGTCGTGCGGACGGTTGGCAAATTGCTGGAGGTCGAACTGCGAGCCACTTCACGCGAGGCTGACGAAGGGGCGATCTGCTGATTCTGATTCACCTGAGTGCGATTCAAAGCCATGCTCGACGCCATCGCTGTCGAGACCGGCGACTCGACGGTTGCGCGGGGCTGATTGGCCTGTTGGGTTGCTTGCTGTCGGGCGAGATCGGCGGCCTGGGCTTGGGCTCGGACTTGCTGTGGATTGTTACTTTGAATCTGGACCGCTTGGGCCTGAGTGCGAGCCATGCTGTTGGCCTGCATTTGCTGCCGCTGGACTTCCTGAGCTTGGGCAGGCGAAAGCCGTGGGACGTCTTGGGCCGTATTACGACGCTCCAGCTGGGTCGAACGCTGGACGGCCGCTTGGACGTTGGAAGCTTGCCGCTGCATTTGCAACTCTTGAGCGGCCCTTTGTGCGGCGGCTTGGGCGGCCGATATCTCGACCGGCTTTTCTTCCTGCTGCTGGACATCAATCTGCTGCGCCTGTTGAACTTTACGCTGCATCTCGCGAGATTGCCGGGCAATTTCGGACGGGACATCCTTCAGCGTTTCCTGCTTGGGGCTTTCGACCTGTTGCTCGCGGCGCTGCATCTTTTCCGGCTCGACCTCCCGCGGGAGTTCTTCCTGCGAGACTTCATTTTGCTTCATCTGCGGCTGCTTGTGCTCGATTTTCTCTTGCTCGACCGGATCGACTTTCGCCTCCGCTTCCTTGGTTTTGACCGGCTGCTCGTATTCTTTCTGCGCCTCGCGATCTTTATTGATCTGGGCAGGGCTGTAGTCTGGAACAACGACTGGCTGCTTCTTGGGGGTCTTCTCCAGATTGTCGTTCAGGGCTGTGTCAGGCATCTGCCCGACATTCAGTACGACCATTCCCAGGAAAAAACTCAGGTGCAGCATCAAACTCAGCACCAGAGAAAGCTGAATCCCGCGGCGAACGCTGCTTAGTTCCAGCAGTGGAATAATCGCCATCCCCACCATCCAGGCAATCATCGAGAACCCGATGTAAACCTTGGCGTTGAAGTACCACAATTCGTGGTCCCAATCGAACAGCAGATAGCTGGCCGCGGCGAAATACGCCATAAAGAAGGTGAACGCAGCATAGACCGACCACGCATTTTCCTCGGGGGAAAATCCGTGGGGATGATCGTCGTCGATTCTCCTGTCTTGGGCCATGATACTCCGATCGGCTCCTTCAGGTTCGGGGAGCGATTGCTACTTCCGTTCTGGTATCACCGCTATTCCGGCACAACTGCAGCGGTGCTGAGTGAATAGTTGGTGAGCTTGGCTTTGTTGCATGCGTTCATCACTTGCACGCTGTACTCGATCTTACTGTCTTTATCGGCTCGAATGATGACCATGCTTTCCGGGTTATCGGCAGCCGTCTTGGCCAACAGGCTTTCTACCTCGTCAATGGTCCGCTGTTCGCCACGAACGAAGAAGCGGCCTTCGGCATCGATGTTGATAAACAACTCGCGCGGCTGCGAGATCAACGGCTGCGCCTCGCTGGCCGTCGGCAGTACCACATCGAGTTTATAGTCCTCTTCGTCGAAGCGAGTCATCACCATGAAGAAGATCAACAACAGAAACACGATGTCGATCAACGGCGTGATGTCCAGCATCGTTCGAGCGCGACCATGATTCAGCTTGACTGCCACTACTCTTGATTCTTCCGGAAAATAGTAAGGAAACTAATTCAATCCAGGCAACGTCGATCAACCTCCAGGCCTTACGGCGTGCGGGGAACCGCCTCAGGTTGTGATCCGTCGCGCGGCGGCCCTGGGGTCGGAGCCGGTTTGGGTGCTTCTGGCTTCTTGGGAGCTTCCACCCGCTGGGTCTTTGCTCGGGGAGAGCTTTCGTAGGTCCGATTCTTGGCTCGCAGCTTCCCTTCGTAGTGCTCGAAGCCAGGAACCAGATCGAACAAAATTTCGTCGATCTCGTGAAACAACGCGACAATACGACTCTCGAAGTACTGTGCGACGATCATCGCAGGAATCGCAATTGCCAAACCGCCTAGCGTTGTCACCAGGGCCACGAAGATACCGCCAGCCAACTGGTCGGCCCGGTCCGCGCCGATTTCCAATTGAGTGGTTTTATAAAAGGTCCAGATGATACCCCAGACCGTCCCCATCAGACCCAGCAGCGGCGCGACGCTTCCCATGAGGGCGATCCAGCGGACATTGCTGTAAAGCCGATCTGCTTCGCGTTCGGTCGCTTCCGAAACGGCATGCTCGACTTCTGACTGAGGCCGGCCGATACGATGCAGCATCGCTTTGACGACGTTGGCCATCGCTGAAGGATACTTCTTGCACAAACGATACGACTCACGAGGATCGAGCCCTTTTTCCGAAAGCCGCAACTGGCCCAGTTCTCGCTGCAGTTCGTAAGGAATGATCTTCCCGCGACGCAGCGCGATCAGGCGTTCGAATGTCAAAGCGACCACGATCACCGACATGATTCCCAGTGGAATCATCATCTTGCCGCCGCGGAGGATCAGACTGACCAGCGAGAGCGAGTCCGTTTCGTTAAGACGTTGCTCGATGATCGAATCGTCTGCTTTGGCAGCGTCAGTAGGTTCCGTGTTCTCTTGAGACCATGCCGGTGCGGTCCAGGACAACAAGACCATCAATACCAAGACGGCGTTAGTCCAGCATTTCATCGGAGAGCGTATTCCAAGTCGAGTCATATCATTCTTTATGCGGAAGGTCATTTTGCCGATTCGAGGCAATGCAGTACCAGCCATTATAGTTGGGCCAAAGCATCCAGCCTGGACTGGGCTAACTTGGCTTCGGAGGCTTCGGGATATCGTTGAACAACAATCGAGTAAAACTTCTTTGCTTCGTCAATGAGTTCCGCCTTCTTGGCTCCGCTGGCGCCGCTGATTTGCACTTCGTTGCAGCGGCCGATTTCATAGGCACACTTGGCCTGCCACGGCTTGATGCTGTCCAACGATTTCTCGCCGCCGAATCCATACACAACACGTTTGAACTCTGCCAACGCGTCGTCGTACTTCTTCGCCTGAAAATCGATTTCACCCAGCATGAACCGGGCACGCGCGCCAGCCAGGCCGCGTGATTCGTCAGCTGCTTTCTGGAAGTAGCCGATTGCCTCGGCGGAATTCTGCTCGTTGTAGCCAGCCCAGCCCAATTCGTAATAGGCTTCCCCAATCAAAGGAGAATTGGGAACCTGATCGACCAGTTGCGAAAGCCACTTCTTGGCATTGCTCCAAACCTTTTGCTGGCTGGCCGATTGGCCCGCGTGCAGGTACAAGAGCGAACGCATCTCGTCACTGGAAAGGCGACGTGGATCAACACGTTGGAAACTTTCCAGGGCCGTGCCGAACTGCTTGTCCTTGAAGAAGCATTCTCCCTGCATGAAGATCGCATCGGATGCCAGCGGACCGTTGGGGTACTTGGTGATCTGCTTGCCGAACCCTTCCAAAGCAAGGTCGGTCTTGCCCTGCTGATACTGCGACCAGGCCTGCTTGTACAAAGCTTTCTCGCCGATCTCGGCGGCCTTGGCCTTGGTGGCGGCCGACGTGTACCAGGTTTCCGCTTCGGCGTACTTGTCGTTGTTGTAGAACGACTCGCCGACGTGATACATGGCCTCGGCGGCCAGGGGACTTTCAGGATGGTCGCTGGCCAGGCTGCGGAACGTATTTACCGAAGCGTCGTTCTTACCTTGAGCCCGTTGAGCCCAAGCCAACTCGTACAGCACTTTGTCGTCGTTGGCAAATTTGGGATCCTTCTGATGCAGCTCGGCGAATACCTTCTCTGCTTCCGCTGGGGTTTTGTTGTCGACCAGGCTGACTCCCTTCAAGTAGAGTGCTTCCTGCCGCTGCTCGAGATTCTTGCTTTTGGCGATTACAGCATCCAGGTCAGCGATCGATTCCTTAAACTTCCCTTCCGCCCGGCGAGCCATCGCTCGGCCGATGTAGGCATCGGCGGCAAGTTCATGCTGTCCGTATTTTTCAATCAATTGGGTGAAGGCCTGATCCGCTTTGGCAGGGCTGGGATGCTTCAAGTAAGCCCACCCTTCTCCATACATTGCATGCGGAGCGAGCGTTGAATTGGGTGTCTTGCTGAGGACCATGGCATAGGCCGCCGCGGCATCGGTGAATCGGTCAGCTGCAAACAGGAACTCGCCCAGACGGAAGTTAACCTGATCGAGAATCGCACTGTTGGGGTAACTGGCAGCGATCGCCTGGGCTACGTTGATGGCGGCGTTGGTTTGTCCGCGTGCGAACAACGTGCGAGCCAACATCAAACGTGCTTCGTCGGCCTGGGCCCAACTGGTGGAAGCGGCGGTCGAGGTTTCCAGCGCCTTCTGAGCTTTGTCGTACTGCTTCTGCTGAAACGCGCTGGCCCCAATCAGATAGCTGGCTTGGGCCTGCAGTTCGCGGTCCTTCAGTTGCGGCTGAATCGAAGCGAGCGACTTCTCGACGTCGGCAAACTTGTCTTGCAGGTACTCCGTCAATGCGAGCCGCAATTGCCAGCGAGCCGACTCCGGCCGCGATTTCCCTTCGGCGACCAGCACTTTGAAAGCTTGTTCTGCCTCAGCCAGTTTATCGGTCTGGAGTTTTGCCTCGGCTCCGACATACATGGCGTCCAATCGAGCCTGATCCTTGGGATACTGCTTGACGAATTGATCCGACAGGGCGGAAGCTTTGGCGAAGTCTCGCAATTCGAGCGAAGCGAACGCGGCGTTGTACAAGGCCTGAGGAGCTTCGGTCGATTTTGGGAAGGACTTTGCGATGAGCTCGTACATGGCAATCGAAGACTTGCGGCGGCTGGGCTGATCATAAACTGCATCGGCCTGATCCATCATCAGATTGACTTTGAACTCGTCGTTGCCTGCCTTAGGCAGAATCGCTTTGGCCAAGGCTTCCGCTTCAGCCGCTTTGCCTTGCTGCAGGTAAACACGAGCCAGCCAATGAGCCGCTTCCACCTCGAACTTGCCTCCTTTACGTCCGGCGGCAGCCAACCAGCGAGCCGCGTCGTCCAACCGGCCTGCTCGGTAATAGCACCGACCAGCCAACATCGTGGCTTCGTCCGCGTAAGCCGACTTGGGATGATTCAGCGGAATCTGGGCATAGGCATTGCCTGCCTTCATCAGTTCGTCCCGCTGCAAGGCACAAAACGCGAGACGATACAGGGCGTGGTCAGCCAGTTCAAAGTTCTTGTCTTGGGCGGCTTGCTCGAATAACTTCGAGGCCGCTTCGACCTGGTTCTGCTGAAGCAGCGTTTCTCCCTTGCGCATCGTTACTTCGGTCGCCAAGGGAGTTTTGCCATATGAAGCGAGAAACTGGCCATACGTTTTTTGAGCATCGGCGTACTTTTGAAGTTCTTCCTGCGTCACCCCTTTGGCATACAAGGCATCCACCGCCAGTGGGCTTTGCGGAAAGGACTTCACCAGGGCGTCATAGGCGGCGATCGAAGCGTCTTTCTGACCTGACAGGTAGAGCGACTCGCCGAGGAAGTATTGGGCCTGGTCGGCGAACTTCGTTTTGGGGAACTGCTTCAAAAGATCGGTAAAACGATCGGCCGCTTCTTTGTACTTGGCCTGATTGCCATTCTGGGCCCAGGCATAGTTCGCCGACGCCAGGTTCAGCATCGCTTCTTCGCGAAAGTCGGCCTTGGGGTACTTCTTCAGAACGGTTTCAAAGTTCGCCGTGGCGTCGGCGAAATCTTTCAGTTGCAGTTGGCATACGGCCAGGTAATTCTGAGCTTTGCCGACCAGCGGGTCATTGGGAAACTTTTCAACAAACTTCTTCCACTCGTCAGCGGCTAGTTTGAACTCGCCGGCGTTCTGGAAATTCACAACATCAGAGAAGAACAAGGCTGCTTCGCGCGACGACTCTTGGGCCATTGCGGCAGGACTGCCAACGGTCAGCAGAAGGAGAGCCAGCACGACGGCCTGCCAGAAAGTTCGATTCCCACCAATCCCACGTGTCTCGCTGCGAGCGAAAGTAGAAACTTGGCCAGGGTACAGAAACAGCATGGAACAACTATCCTTGAAATGAATCGGCAATACGCGGGCAAATGGGGTGGGCTGGAATGGGTGTCTATTCACTCTATTGTGACGGAAATTCCAGGAAGTTTCATTATTCCGTCTTGCTAAACCATTTCTAAAGCTAAATTTGCGTGCCGAAAAGGACTTTGCAGCAATTTTGGCCGCGTTGTCGATCATCCTGGACAGGAAAACCCCAACCTGTACCAGGAAAACGTTGTACGATAACGAGTTGTCGTCTTTCCAACCGTTGTGGTTCATGCAACCAGGCATCCGACGACAACATCCCAACCTACTAGGGAAAGGTGCCCCCCTGGCAATGTCGTAGCGAAGGTCTTTCCCACTACGCAGTAACTCGCGGAAGGATCGCGCTTCGTGGTTTTTGAGCAAAGCAAATAACGAATGCCCACTTCACTGATCACCGGCGGGGCCGGCTTCATCGGTTCGCATCTGGCGGAAGCACTGGTAAACGACGGAAACCGAGTCATCGTAGTCGACGACGAATCGACCGGTTCGATGCAGAATCTCCAGCCGCTGTCGGACCATCCCCAGTTCGAATTCATTCATGGTACCGTATCGGACCGTGATCTGGTCAGCAATTTGGTCGATCAGGCCGACGAAGTCTATCATCTGGCGGCCGCTGTCGGTGTCGCGCTGATCAATCAAGAGCCGATTCAGACGATTGAACGAAATATCTATCCGACCGAACTCCTGCTGGCGGAAGTTCAGCGGCGCAATACCGAAGGACATCCGGTCCGCCTGTTCCTGGCCAGTACGTCCGAGGTCTACGGCAAGAACCCTAAGGCAAAGTGGACCGAAGAGGACGATCTTGTCTTCGGTGCCACAACACGCCCCCGCTGGAGCTACGGGGCCTCGAAAGCGATCGACGAGTTCCTGTCACTTGCCTATTGGCATCAAAAGAAGACCCCGGTGGTGATTGGCCGCTTCTTCAATGTCGTCGGCCCGCGTCAAACGGGTGCTTACGGCATGGTTTTGCCGCGATTTGTCGATGCCTGCCTGGCAGGAAAGTCCCCCATGGTGCATCACGACGGCAGTCAGATTCGCTGCTTCGCCCATGTAGCGGATGTCGTCGGGGCAGTGATCAAGCTCATGCGGAGTGACCGTTCCCTGGGCGAGGTCTTCAACATCGGCAGCGACCGGCCGGTCACGATTCTGGAATTGGCGCAGATGGTAATTCAGCAGGTGAATCCCGAGTTGGAAGTTCAATTCCAGACGTACGAAGAGGCCTACAGCGCTAATTTCGAGGACATTTTGCGGCGGGTACCTGATTTGACCAAGATCAAAGGATGCATCGACTACACCCCGCAATTCACCCTGGAAGACATCGTCGCCGACGTTGTTCGCTTCAAAACGCCCCAGTGACCGGCGAGGCAGTCAGAGCGAACCCCCTCTAAAGATGGACCGTCGAACGTTAAATTTTCAGGCCTGTGGGGCTGCAATCCCCGAGCGAAACGGGCCAATTGCTTGACGAAGTGGTTGATTCCCGGTGGAATAGTGGTGGTCGGCATCTTATACTTAAGTGCCTGGAACGATAACGATTTCCAGCAATTCTTTGCCAGCTAGTCGATCAGCAAAACTTATCTCCACAGTTCGCCAGGCTGCCCCATAGAGCCGGCGACCAAACGCGTAGGGATTCAGCTTCGGGCAGGCCGAACCTACAGGCGTAATCAACAGGACTCACTTCGAATGTGGAATCGCTCTCAACTGCACTTCGCCAGACCAGCGCGCGGTTTGACCCTTGTCGAAATGCTGATGGCCACGGCACTGTCGTTGATCATGTTTGCCGCAGTCGCCCAAATCTTTCAGTTCATGGGCAACTCGATGCGCCGAGCCCGTGCAACGATCGAACTTTCCGGCAATCTGCGCAGTGTTCGGAATCACCTGCAGGGCGATTTGAACAACCTCAGCGTTGACGTGCTCCCTTGGGTAAAGCCGGGAACCAATCAAGGATACTTCGAGATCATCGAAGGCCCCGACCGTGATGTCGACTTTGCGTCCTTCGATCTCGATACGACCCTCACCGGATTGCAAGGCGCCTTGGCAGGCGATGGCGACGATACCATCTGCTTTACCGCGTTCAGCAAGACTCGGCCCTTTGTCGGCCGCATCTACGGCAACCTGGTTGCCCGCACGCCTACAGCGGCAAATCCCTACCCGTACTACATCGACCGGTCGAGCGGGAACTTCACGACGATCACTTCGCACTACGCCGAGATCGTCTACTTCACCAAGCTGACCAGTTCAGACGATATCCAACAAACCATCGCGGTCGGCGGCCTGCCAGCAGGTGTCGACGGTCAACGCGATCCGACCGAGACCGTCACGCTATATCGCCGCGTGTTTTTGATCCGGCCCGATATCTACCTCGGCGATCCAAGCACTATGAACCTGGGAACCTCGTACACATTGACCGATTACGAGGCCCGCAACTACTACGATTTGTCAATGCGGGGTACCGCCAGCACTCAGTGGGTTACCAATTCACTGGAAGACCTTCAGACGCGTCTCAATCGAATCGGCCACAATACGCTCGCTGGCTCCACCTACCCCCATCCGCTTCAGCCAGCGGCATTGCTTTCCTTTGAGCAGCTCAACAATGTCTTCACAGCTAACTCAACAACAAACTTGCTGAACCGCACCGGCGAAGATGTCATCCTGACTAAGTGCCTGGCCTTTGACGTCCGTGTTTTCGATCCGTACGCCCTCTCTCTCGAAGAAAAGACGTCCGGCACCATTGTCGTTGATCCGACGGACGTTGGTTTCAACGTGGCCGATACGGCGACATTTGCAAATTCGAACTATATGACAGGCGCATTTGTCGACTTGAATTGGCTCAGTCGATACCCAACCTACCCGAGTCCCGTTACTGGGTACACGAACAGTGTCCTGGGAGGGACGCCTGCGACCTACTCGCAATTGAGCGGCATTACGGCGAATTCCGCGAAGTTGTACGGCACGGCTCCTGCCAACTTTGCCGCGTTGGCGGCGGTCTTCAACCAGATCCCTTCCCGACTTCAGGCCTCTGGCGAAACGACACCGAACTTGGCACATTCCTACGCGTACTACGATACCTGGCCCTACATCTACGAAGTGGACGGCGCGGACAATAACGGGAATGGAGCGACCGACGAAGGGACGGATGGCTTCGATTCCAACGGCGATGGCCGGGTCGACAATTCGGTCGAGTTCGAGACGTCTCCTCCCTATCCGGTTCCACTACGTGGCATCTCGGTAACCGTCCGAGCCTACGAACCAGGCACTCGACAGGTGCGGCAAGATACGATTGTGACAGACTTCCTGCCCGACTAATTATTCAAGCAAATCGCTTCCAACTGAAATCAGCAGGACGGGCAAGCAAACCACCGCTTGCCCGTTTTTTTATGAACGCACAACCCCATACGATACGACTCAACGGCCCTTGGGAGATGATCGCCGGCCTGGCGGAAGAAGCTGACCGGGTCAAGCTTCCTCAAGGATGGCCCCAGGTCATCGAGGCCGCTCAAGCGGGGCCTGTGATCTTGCAGCGTTGGTTTCATCGCCCCACCGGCATCGACGACGGCGCGGTCGTTCAACTGCAAATAGAGGGCATTCCGCTGCGTGGCAGTGTCTCGATCAACGACGCCAGCCTGGGCAGCTTCGCGGAGTTTTCAGAACTCGCCCTCAATATCCACGCCCATTTGCTGCCAAGATCTTGCCTGACGATTTCGATCGACCAGCCGATCGGCCAGCTCGATACTACGACGACTCCGCAGGTTTCGCTGGTGATTCTTCCTGCTCGCTAGTACCTGCGTCGTCTGCCGGTGCAGTCGGCTTAACCGGTTCGCTGCGTGCATCGATCAATGCGATGATCGTCTGCCCTGCTTTGGGAACCAGGCTATCATCGGCCGTCACGATCCGCAGCTTGTTGGTTTCGGTAACCACAAACAACAGCGTCGCCGATTCGCCATGCGTTTGCTGGAAGTCGTGAAAGGTGAACTCTTCGGTGATCGACGTCTTCTTGAACTGGGCGCCGGCGGTCACTCTGCGGGCGATCTTATAGAAATCGAGCCCATGCCCGAAAATCACCCGGCCTCGAAGATGGTCCGACACCGATTGCCGCTTGCCTGAACCGGTATCCCAAGGGCTGAGCTGATACACTTCCTTGCGGCCAAACAAGTGCGTGAATTCCATGCAGGCCAACGAATTGACCTCGTCATTCGCGGTAGCCGCCAACAAACGACCAATGCCCCCCAGGTTCAATTCTTCGCTTACGAAGTCGGACAGAATGCTGGCGCATTGAGCCGATAGTCCCTGCATCCTGGCCGCCGTGATATTGCGGAAGTTGGTATCGACCAGCATGACTTGAAAGCCCGCGTTCTTAATCACCACGGCCAGTTCGCGAATCCAGCGATCGGCACCTGCGATCAACACGCCTTGCGGTGAGGGACTGGCCAAGCCGAGCCAGCGAGCCGCCGGAGCGGCCGTCAGTCCGTAGAACGTTACCGTACCGACAATCACCAGAAAGATAACCGGCACGACCAGTTGGTCTTCGGAAATGCCGCCAATGTCAACCAGATCGAGTGTCTCGGCATAGTGAGCCAACTCGAAGGAGAAAATCGTCCCAACCGCGGCAGCCACGATTCCGCGAGGGGCCATCAGGCAAAGAAATGCCTTTTCGCGCCAAGTTAATCCGCTGCCGAAGGTCGACAAAAACACCGACACAGGTCGAACCACCACGATCAGCACCGCCAGAAAGAGAACACCCATCCAGCCAACCTGCAGCAAGGTCGCCGGTTCGATTCTCGCGGCTAGCACAATAAACAGACACGAGATCAACAAGACGCGCAGGTTCTCTTTGAATTCGAATATATGGCGCACCGGTATCTGCTTCTGATTGGCCATCAAAAGCCCCAGCACCGTAACGGTTAGCAGGCCAGATTCGGATTGAATGTAGTTCGAGATAGCAAACACGCTCAGCAAGACCGCCAGAATGAACGCGTTGTGTAGAAAATCGGGAATCCAGAAGCTCTTGAGCAGGAAGATCATCGTGTAGGCGGTCAACGCCCCCAGCACGACACCAACCAGAATCGTCTTGGCGATCGACCACATCGGAGTCACCCAGGTCGCCCCTTCGCCCGACTCGATGATGAACTCGAACACGAGAATGGCCAGCACCGCCCCGATCGGATCGATGACGATGCCTTCCCATTTGGCGAGCGAGCCAATCTTTCTCGAGGGCCTGATATGACTTAACAGCGGACCGACAACCGTTGGCCCGGTCACCACCAGAATTGCCCCGATCACCGCAGCAATCGGTGTCGAGAATCCAAGGATGTAATGGGCCGCAACCGAGGCGAGCCCCCAGACAATCAACGCACCGATCGTGACCAGCCCGCCTAAAGCCGACCCAACCTCGTGCAGTTCGCCGATGCGAAGCGACATGCCTCCTTCAAACAGGATGACCGCCACCGAAAGGGAAACGACCGGAAAGAGAACCTGACGGCCGATGACTTCGTCAGGGGTAAATGGCAGAAAGCTCGCCAGGAAACCGAAGCCCAAGAGCAGCAAGATCGAAGGAAGCCGAAGCCGCCAGGCCAGCCACTGCGCGGAAATCCCCAGCGCAAGAACTCCGGCAAAATAAAGCAGGTAAAGCTTCTCTTCCACGATGGTCTTCTCCCGATCGCCAGAGGATGAAAGGCCGCTGGCATTCCCACGGATCTTAAACCTACCTTACGATCGGCCCAGAGCAACCCCTTGAGATCTTCCCAAACCCTATTGTTTTCTTTAGGTTAGAGTGTTCCACCTACCTGCCGGATAAGGTCGTTCAATTCCCGCCCAGGAAACAGATATCATGCGCTTCGGTCTCCCAATTCAGCTTTGCAACCGATCTTTTGGCCTGCTGCTGCTATCCATCGGGATGCTATCGGCCCTGCCCAATGGCAACCTGGCGGCTCAAACGCCCGGCCTGACGACTGAAGAAATCCAACAAGGCTGGATCTCGCTCTTCGATGGCGAAACGCTGTTTGGCTGGAATGCATCGCCTAAAAGCGGTTCTTCGGCCAACGACTGGAAGGTAGTCGACGGAACGATCGAGGTTGACAGCGGCGGCATCGGTCTCTTATGCACGACGACCCAGTTTGCCGACTACCTGCTGAAGGTCGACTTTCAGGCCGACGAAAACACCAACAGCGGCATCTTTCTACGAACGCCTCCCAGCCCGAAGAGCCCGACCTACGACTGCTATGAACTGAACATCGCTCCCCCATCCAATTCCTTCCCGACCGGCAGCCTGGTCGGACGAATCAAAGCTACGCCGGACTGCAAGCCAGGCGAGTGGCATACCTTTGAGGTTCGCGTGGAAGGGGCCAAGATCGAAGTGAAACTGGACGGAAAAGTCGTCACCAGCTACGAAGATAAAGACTACCTCGGCAAAGGCTTCATCGGCCTTCAGCACAACGAAGGCAAAGTTCGCTTCCGCAACATCGTCCTCAAACCGCTGGGCCTTGAGTCGATCTTCAACGGCAAAGACTTGAGCGGCTGGAAAACCTACCCGGACCAGACCACCAAGTTCACCGTGACCGAGAACAAAGAAATCCACGCGCAAGACGGACCTGGTCAATTGGAAACCGAGCAGGTCTATGGCAACTTTGTCTTGCAGATGGAAGCCAAGACCAATGCCGAGAATCTGAATTCCGGCCTGTTCTTCCGCTGTATTCCCGGCGACAAAATGAACGGCTATGAAAGCCAGATTCATAACGGCATTGAAGGAGGCGACCCGACCAAGCCGCTCGACAGCGGAACCGGGGCAATCTTCCGCCGCTGCGTTGCCCGTAAAGTGGTCAGCAAAGACAAAGAGTGGTTCCTCAAGACATTGATTGTCGAAGGAGCTCATATTTCGGTCTGGGTCAACGGCTACCAGGTCACCGATTGGACCGACGATCGCAAGCCCGATGCCAATCCCCGCAAAGGTCGGCGTCTGGAACCCGGCACGATCATGCTGCAAGGTCACGACCCCACAACCGACGTGCTGTTTCGCAATTTCCAAATCCAGGAATTGCCGGAACGCTGGCCGAATAAACGAGCCTCTTGATCCTACGACAAGGAAACCAGTTTCCGCAGCTCTTTAGGCAGCGGGAAATGGACTTCTTCTTCGCGGATCGAACGGACATCGATCGTCGCGCCATGCTTGTCGACCAGGTAATCGAGACAGTCCTGCACCACTTCCTCCGGCGCGCTGGCACCGGCGGTAACCAGAACCGATTCGACCCCGTCAAACCACGTGGGGTCGATATCCTTGGCACCATCAATCAGGTAACCAGCTGTGCCCGTTTCCTGAGCGAGTTCTTTAAGCCGCTGGCTGTTGGAACTGTTCTGGCTTCCCAGAACCAGCACTAATTGAGCTTCGCTTGCCAAGATCCGAACCGCTTCCTGGCGATTTTGGGTGGCGTAGCAGATATCAGCTTTCGGCGGCCCTTTGATCTCTGGGAATCGCTTTCGCAGCCGCTCGATGATCCGGGTCGAATCGTCAACGGATAGAGTCGTCTGGGTCAGGTAGGCCAGCTTGTCCGGATCGGCGATTTCCAGCTTGTCGACATCTTCCTCGGTCTCGACCAGGACGATCGCCTCGGGGGCTTCCCCCATCGTGCCGATCACTTCGTCGTGACCTTCGTGGCCAATCAGGCAGATCGTGTAGCCGAGTTTCGCAAACTTGATCGCTTCCAGATGGACTTTGGTCACCAGGGGGCAAGTCGCATCGATGGCGGTCAAATCGCGGTCTTTGGCTGCCTGGCGAACTTCTGGTGAGACACCATGAGCACTGAACAGAAGGATCGATTTCGGCGGGACCTCGGTCAGGTCGTCGATGAAGACCGCCCCTTGCTCTTTGAAAGTTTCGACAACGTATTTGTTGTGAACGATTTCGTGATAGACGTAGATCGGGGCACCAAACGTTTTGAGTGTCAGATCAAGACACTCGATCGCCATATTCACCCCGGCACAAAAGCCGCGTGGACTTGCTAAAATCACTTTCATCGGGCTGACATCCTCCATACTTTGCATCTTACCGTAACGCCCAGGCAGGGAATAGAGCAGCCAATCAGGTCAGGTGCCAGCACGTCGGGGGGAAGAGGACTTTCTTTGCGGCGTCAATTTCCGCAAAATCTGCCTTCTGCTCAGCACTTGAACCGAAATCCAACCGACCCGGACAACGCGTGACTCCTTTTCAACATCAACTGTTGAACTACGGCCCGGATGCCAATTGGCAGACGCCCAGTACCAGCGATGCCTACGCGTATTGCCAGGATTTAACGGCATCTTCTTACGAAAACTTCTCGGTCATTAGCTGGTTTCTTCCGACCGAATTGCACCCCCATTTCGCCGCGATTTACTCCTATTGCCGCTGGGCCGATGATCTGGCCGACGAGGCCGCCAACGACGCCGAAGGGCTGAAACTGCTGGCCTGGTGGGAAGAACAATTGGAATCGTGCTATCAGCAGGAGGCCCACCACCCGGTATTCGTGGCTCTGAAGCGGACCATCCATGAGTTCCGCATTCCGATTACCCCACTGCGGAACCTTTTGATTGCGTTTCGTCAGGATCAGACCAAGAAACGGTATGCCACCTATCGGGAACTATTAGCCTACTGCCGCAACTCGGCCGATCCGGTCGGCCGCCTGGTCATGTATCTGGGACGCTGTTACTCGCCCGAGGCGGTGGTCTATTCCGATCGGGTTTGCACCGGGCTGCAGCTGGCCAATTTCTGGCAAGATGTCCGCCGCGATTTTGAAATCGGTCGAATCTACATCCCGGCGGAAGACTTTCAGCAGTTCGGGCTCTCGATCGACGACATGCCGCGTTGTGCCGAAGAGAACGCCTTCAAGGAACTGATCGAGTACGAGGTACGTCGAGCTGGTCAACTTCTGGAAGCAGGAGAGCCGATTGTCGACTTCTTTCCCTCGAACCTGAAAGTCGATATTGCCTTGTTCGTGCGCGGCGGACAAACGATTCTGAATCAGATTCGAAATCAGAACTACGATACCTGGTCGCAACGCCCCACCGTCAGCAAGGGGAAAAAACTGAAACTCCTGTTGCAAGCCTGGTGGGATATCCGCGTCCGCAAGAAGCCTTTTGGCCTCGCCACCACGGAGGTAGCCAAATGAGCGCTAATCTTGCGGACAGTTATGCCCTTTGCCGGACGTTCGCCAGAAGCTCTGGTTCAAACTTTCTACTATCGTTCTGGTTCTTGCCCCGAGAAAAACGCCAGGCTATGTACACCTTGTACGCGTTCTTTCGTCACACCGACGATCTAGCCGACGAAGAAGGAAGCGACCAGGCCACGAATCTGAACGCCTGGCGAAACCAATTCCAGGCCGCACTATCAGGTAACTTCCAGGACGATCGCCTACCGGCAATCGTTGATACGCTCAAGCGTTATCAGATCTCCGCGCAATACCTGCTGGAGTCGATCGACGGCGTAGAGAGCGACTTAACCCGGACACGTTTCGCCGATTTCGCCGAATTGGAAAGATACTGTTACCAGGTCGCTTCTGCGATTGGTTTAAGCTGTCTGCCGATCTGGGGTGTGCGTGAGGATTTTGACCGAGACGCAGCGATCGCGGCCGGCATTGCGTTTCAGCTAACCAACATCCTCCGTGACATTCGCGAAGACGCCCAACGCGGTCGGATCTATCTTCCGCTGGACGAACTCAAGCGTTTTGACGTTTCCGAAGAATCGCTGCTGGCTGGGCAAACATGCCCCGGGTTCGAGCCACTGATGCGATTTCAGATCGAGCGAGCCGAAAGCCTGTTCCAGAAAGCTCACCGGTTGCGAGACGACCTGGCTGACGACGGCCGCGGAATCTACGACGCGATGACCGAAATCTACCACTCGCTGCTCCATCAAATCGCCCGTGATCCAGAAATCGTCCTGCGTCAAAAAGTTCAGGTCGGTTCGTGGCAAAAGGTAAAACTTCTGGCCAACCTGGCGATTTCACATTTGCCGCTTCGATCGCGGAAGCCTCAATCGACGGAGGCTGTCTGATGGACCCCAAGCCGATGCGCGGCCAGCGAATTGCCATCGTCGGCGGTGGCCTGGCAGGGATTGCCGCGGCCGAGGCGTTATCTCGCTTTCCGTTTGAGATCCACCTATTCGAGGCCAAACGATCTTTAGGGGGCCGGGCCGGAGCGTATCGCGACTCGGACCATCCTTCGCTGATCGACCGCTGCCAGCATGTGGCGATGGGCTGCTGCACCAATTTCCTGGGGCTCTGCCGTCGGCTGGACTTGCAGTCCTGCTTCCGCCGCGACACCAGGCTTCACTTCATCGATGGCGACGGTAATGCGTACCCGTTCGAGGGAAATAGCTGGCTACCGGCCCCGCTGCACCTGGCCGGGGCATTTCGCCAACAGAAGTACCTTTCCAAGCCCGATCTGAAACGAATCGTTTCCGCGCTGTGGGAAATGGCTCCGCCGTCGGCGATCAAAAAGTACGCTGACCGCACCATGCGCACGTGGCTGGAAGAACAGCTTCAATCCGAGACCGCCATCGCCAGGTTCTGGGAAGTGGTGCTGGTCAGTGCCCTTGGCGCGCCCCTTTCAGATGTCTCGTTCGTCGCCGCGCGTAAGGTTTTCGTGGATGGCTTCTTGCGGAATGTCCATGCCTACCCGATCTATGTCCCACAGATTCCGCTGCAAGACGTCTTCGATATTCAAGCGGCCCAGCGACTGGGGGAGCGTGGCGTTCACTTCCATCGCCAGTCGCCGGTGCGTCAAGTCGCGTACTTCAATTCGCGATTTAACATTCGCTACGGCCAAGGGAGCGAAGCCAGCTTCGAGAACTTCATTGCCGCCGTTCCCTGGCACCAGTCCCCGAAGCTATTCTCGAAGATTCTCCGGAACCTGATGCCCAAGCTCGATCATACCGATCGGATCGCGTCGTCTCCGATTTCGAGTGTTCACCTCTGGCTCGAACAGCCGCTGACCGACCTGCCGCACGCCGTGCTGCTGGACCGGACCAGCCAATGGGTTTTCAATCACGGTCCGAGGCAACTGAAAGAGAAGACTGCCCATTACTACCAGGTGGTGATCAGTGCCTCGCAATCGTTGGCAGGGATTGAGCATAAGGTGTTGGTCGAAAAAGTGTTGGGCGAATTAGTGGAAGCATTCGGCGCCGATCAAACACCCAACCTGGTCGGCCAACAGGTCGTCACCGAGAAACAGGCTGTCTTTTCAGCCACGCCTGAGTTAGAAACCATCCGCCCGTCGCAAGGGACGATCCTTCCCGGCCTGGCCCTGGCTGGCGACTGGACCCAAACCGGTTGGCCTTCGACCATGGAAGGAGCGGTCCGCAGCGGTTACCTGGCGGCTGAAGCGATCCTCCGCAAATATGGCGAACACCAGGTGGTTGGCGATCCGGATCTATCGACAAGCTTCCTCTCACGTATTCTCTGGGGTCTGGGAAAGAAAGACACTTGTAGTTAGCAAGTGTCGGCCGTTGCGGTTCTCAAAATGTCTTGAGAAACCGTGTCTCACCAACAGAGAACCGCCATGTCCGCTACCCGTATCTTCCTGGCCATCATCGGCGCTGCCTATCTTTCCCTGGGTGCCTGGTGCGCCTCGCTGCCCGGCACAACCTCCCAATCGGTCGGCTTCAATCTGGAGAAAGGGAGCGGCCAGTCGGAGTTCTTCGTTGTATACGGCGGGGTAGAATTGGCCTGGGGATTGATCTTCCTGCTGCCGCTTTTGATGCCGGAAGCAACCCGGCCGATGCTGATCGCGTGTGTCGCAATTCATGCGATCTCTGTCGTATTTCGCGCGATCAGCTTTTTCTTGTACAGCGGAATAGGCAACACAACGTACGTGCTGGCGGGCGTCGAATGGGTGATCTTCCTAGCTTCGGCAGCGTTTCTGTTCGCCCTCTATTCGCCTCAGAAAGCGACCTGAGAATCCAGCAACTCGCCTGGCAACTATTCCTCTTTCCGCACCGCAATATCAAGTTGCGGGAGAACCCCCTGCAGAAACCCAGACAGTTTGTCGCTCGCCTTATTGGCCATCGAATTGAGGTTCCACATATCTTTAATGCTGCCAGGTCGGTTGAAGATCGCCGCGGCGGCGGCACCCAGCATGCCGGAAGTGGTCTTCTGGCTCATCAGCTTCTCCAGGTCTTTCGGCAAGGGCTGATCGACGGTGTCGGAGATAATCCGTACCGAAAGAAGCGATGTACCCTGCTGCTGACAGGCCTGGGCGATCGCCAGGGTTTCCATTTCGACGGCAACGGCCTCGTGCTTTTCGCCCAGTTCCCGTTTCTCTTCCACCGAGCCGATCACACGATCAACCGTCAGCAGTCTTCCGCTGGCCAGACCTGGGGTGGCTTCGATCTGCTCGTCGCTCAGGTTCAACGGAATCGCAACCGCATTACCCTCCAGGTCAATGACGCAATTGGCCATCACCACATGCCCCCGGCGAAGCTCCGGCACCAATCCGCCGGCGAACCCTGCGGAAACGATCCACTTCGGTCCGATGATGTCGATCACATCTCGCGCGGCCGCCAAAGCTGCTTTTCGACCGACGCCAGATTCGCACACCCCGATGACTTGATCCCCCAGTTTGCCGACCGTGATGACGCGATCTTCCATCTTCACCGGCGTGGCAGACCGCAGCGATTCCTTGAAGCCAGCCGACTCGACTCCCAAGGCAAACATCACCACAACATCCGGCTTCGGGATCTCCTCTGGGGGAATCTGCTCCCCGTTCTGCTCGGCCAGTTGCTGCGATACCAGGTCGCGAACCACCGAGTGGCCTTGTTGTCTGAGAAAATTGGAAACGAGGTATCTTAAAAGCATGATTTGCCGGGGCTGAGGGTCGATTGGCGCGGATTAGATGCAAATCGCCCCTTCGCGAACCAGCGCGGGACGATCTACAATACAAGCTTCGCTCATCAGGCCGGTCGATTGCAAGGTAGTTGGATGTCGGAAATTCGTTATCAGTACGATGTCATCGTCGTAGGTGCCGGGCATGCCGGGACCGAAGCGGCCATGGCTGCTGCGCGTTTGGGCGCGAAAACCGCCCTGCTGACCACCAATCTCGACACCGTCGCCCAGATGAGCTGCAATCCGGCGATCGGCGGTATCGCCAAGGGGCAGATCGTTCGCGAAATCGACGCCATGGGCGGCGTCATGGGCCAGGCCATCGACGCGACCGGCATCCAGTTCCGGCTGCTCAATCGCCGCAAAGGGCCGGCGATGCACAGCCCGCGGGCTCAGGCCGATAAAAAGGCGTACCAGTGGTGGGTCAAGCTGGCGGTCGAAGACCAACCGAACCTGGATCTGCGGCAAGAGATCGTCGACGACCTTCTGACCGAAACAATCGACGGCAAGCAGCACATCACAGGCGTAAGCGTGCATGGCGGAGCAATCTATGCCGCGCCCCGCGTCGTGCTGACGACCGGAACCTTTCTGGCCGCCATCATGCATATCGGCGAAGCAAAAACGCCAGGCGGTCGCGGCGGCGAAGGAACCACCACCGGCATTAGTGGTGCATTAAACCGTTTGGGCTTTCGACTCGATCGGTTCAAGACCGGCACGCCGCCGCGTTTGAATTTGAATACGATCGACTTCGATAAGACCGAACTGCAGCCCGGCGACGACCAGCCACAGCCCTTTTCGTATTTGACCGAGAAGCTGACCCTCGAGCAGATGCCGTGTCACATCACGTACACGAACGAGAAAGTCCACGACCTGATCCGGGCCAATCTCGATCGAGCCCCGATGTATAGCGGCCAGATCGATTCGCGCGGTCCTCGTTATTGCCCGAGCATTGAAGACAAGATCGTGCGGTTCGCCGACAAGGACCGACACCAACTCTTCCTGGAGCCAGAAGGCCACAACACGCGAGAAGTGTACGTGAATGGCATCTCGACCAGCCTTCCGCGCGATGTTCAGGACGAGATGTTCCGACTGATTCCAGGCTTGGAAAACGCCCAGATCATGCGCTATGGGTATGCCGTGGAATACGACTTTTGCCCGCCAGATCAGCTGTGGCCATCGCTGCAAACCAAGGATGTGACTGGCTTGTATTTCGCTGGCCAGATCAATGGAACCACCGGCTACGAAGAGGCAGCCGCTCAAGGCCTGATGGCAGGCATCAATGCGGCACTGGAAGGCCGCGGAGAAGAGCCCCTGATCCTTGGCCGCGAGCAAGCTTACATCGGCGTACTGATCGACGACCTGGTGACCTGCGGCGTCGACGAGCCGTACCGCATGTTCACCAGCCGCGCCGAACATCGTTTGATGCTGCGGCAAGACAACGCGGACCGCCGTTTGACACCTCTAGCCTTTGAGCGCGGATTGATTTCCGCAAAGCGTTGGGAGACATTCAACAGCAAGCAGCAACAGATCGATGCGGCGATCGAAACGCTGGCCAACGCCCGTCACCAGGGAACGTTGCTAGCCAATATTCTGAAGCGTAACGATTCGACCTGGGAGCAGGTCTGTGAGCTCGCACCCAGCTTGCAAGAGACGTCCGAGGAAGCCGCCCTGCAGGTTACCTACGATCTGCGTTACGAGGGCTACATCGCGCGACAACAGATCGAAGTCGATCGGCAAAAGCGACTCTCCTACAAGCGAATTCCAGAAACTTTCGACTTTTCCAGACTGACTCAAATGCGGACCGAAGCCAGGGAAAAACTGGGGCGGATTCGCCCCACGACGGTTGCCCAGGCCGAGCGAATCAGCGGAATTACTCCCTCCGATATCGCATTATTGTTGGTTTATCTTGACGGCCGGATGGGGCCCAAAACCCAGTAAGCTAGTGCTTTCTTTCGGGCTGCTATCACGCCGCTGCCGGCAAAAACAGCCCAAAAATCAAGTCGGTTGGCTCTTGTAAGCTGCTGGATTGTGATTAGGCAAAATATTGGCCATCCATCTACCCTTTGTCGCAAAGCCTTACAAACATTAAGTTTGCGCAAATGACATCAATCTTGACGTGGCAATCTGGGACGATATAATTCCCACATCTGGCAAATTCGGTAAACAGGGCATATCCGGATGAAGAGCGGAAATGCTCATTTACCGTGAGGTGCAACGATTACACACCTTCCAGAAAATCAGAGTTTTAAACGGGATGTACTCGTTTGACACGGATGCGCGGAGCGCGAGGATGCTCGTGGTATCGTGGCGGCCTCCAAACCACACTTATCGCATTGGTTGCCAAACACGCTAGGGATAGGATGACAGCAACATGAAAACAGTCTTTACCACCGGTGAAGCGGCGAAGATCTGCAAGGTCAGCCAACAGACCATTATTCGTTGCTTCGACTCGGGGCAATTGAAAGGATTTCGCGTCCCCGGGAGCCGGTTTCGACGCATCCCTCGCGACCAGCTTTACAACTTCATGCGTGAAAACGGCATTCCGACCGACGCCCTGGAGAGTGGTAAGCGCAAAGCTTTGATCGTCGATGACGACGTCGATCTGGTCGAACTGCTGGTCGATGCGTTCGAGCGAGACGGCCGCTTCGACCTACGAACCGCCAACAACGGTTTCGATGCCGGTATGCTGGTCAAAGAGTTCCACCCCGACATCGTGGTGCTCGACATCATGCTGCCCGATATCAACGGCAAAGAAGTCTGCCAGCGGGTTCGGATGGATAAGACGATGGAAGACGTCAAAATCCTCTGCATCTCGGGCATGATCGAGCAAGACAAGGTCGCCGACTTGATGGCCTGCGGCGCCAACGAATTCATGCAGAAGCCTTTTTCTGTCGAAGCCCTTGTCGACAAGGCCTGCCACATGCTCGACATGGAATCGGTCAACTCCTAAGCTCGGCCGAAGCAGAATCAACTCGGTTGATCAAAACAATAATCCAACGCGCAGGCTTCCTCCCCGAGGCCTGCGTTTTCTTTTGCGCGGCTGGCTCTCTGCACTGAATTGTTTTGGGCAGAAACCATTGCTTTCCGCAGAACGCACCGTTGGTCGCGTATTCACCGTCAAAATTGCTACCTTCTTGAAGAAAACAATTGACAGTAGATCGCCAACGGCTATTCTAATCCCACGGTCTCACCCCGACCTTTCAGGGTATGCGCTGCCCGCCAGGACCTACGCTGCCCCACATCTAATCTCTTTTCCTTCTGTGGAGTTCCTTTGTCATGTTCCGCCTTCGCATCGCCGGAATCGTCATTGGCGTCGCGCTTTGCTTCTACGCCTTCAGTGAATTCAGGATCTACTCCAGTGGTACCTCCACGCCCCAGGTCTTGACTATGGCGGAATTCGATGCGGAGAGTGGCATTCCGAATTCGCACATCACATTGACCGAATTCGACTATGGCGTCGATTACATCTACGAACAGGACGAGAAAACCAGAAAATTCGAGCGAGCCTGGATTCTCCTAACGCTCCCTGAAGGCCAGAACACCAAGCGTCCCGTGATTGCTGCCTTCAAGGTGGATGGGACCGAAGACAAGCTGAATTCGATGCTTATGGCCAGTGAGATCACCGGTGTTTTAACCAGTGGCATCACCGGCGGAAGCAAAATCCGCAATCAAGTCGAATCGCTGATTCCTGGATCAAAAGACGACGTTCTCACCTTGCAAGTTGATCGTGGTTTCCCATCGATTGCGGTGGTCCTATTGTCGTTCGCAGGCGGTCTAGGCCTGCTGGCTGGTAGTGTTGTCTGGCAAGGCGTGGCAATGATGGCCTGACGGGTTCCTTTGTGGGTTCTCCGTTAAAACGGCGTGCGGTCACATGTAGGAATTTCCGCAAGATTGACTAAGATGAAGGAGCTTTTGCAACTGCATTGTTCCTTCATCGACCGTCCAAGCGAATGGCATCTCGCGAACTCGAATCGTCGCCGGCCGACAATCACCCAAACGCCCGATCTCTCCGCGACGAGAAGCTGAAGAGCCTTCGCCGGCTGGCCTATGGCGCCAGTCACGAAATCAACAATCCGCTGGCCAACATCGCCAGCCGCGCCCAAGCGCTTCTCGCGGGCGAGACCGATCCCGATCGTCGGCACGAACTAGCCACCATCTACGCCCAGGCGATGCGTGGTCACGAGATGATCGCCGATCTGATGCTCTTCGCTCGGCCACCACAGCCACAATTGACCCGCTGCCAGATTCATGAGACTGCCCAGGCCGCCCTCCAGCAAATGCTGCCAGCGGCCAAGCTGCAGCAAACCGAGCTTGTACTCGAACCCACTCAACAGCCCATCACCTTGGTTGCCGATGCCAATATGCTGACGCTTGCCATCGCCGCCCTGATTCGCAACGCCCTGGAAGCTTTGAAGAATGGTGGCCAGATCGAACTCAGCGTCTCTCAGGCAGACAACATGATCCAGATCGCCGTTCAGGACGACGGTCCCGGCATTCCCGATGAGATGGCCGAAGTGGTCTTCGATCCGTTTTACAGCGGGCGCGAAGCTGGCCGAGGCCTTGGCTTCGGGCTGACCAAATGCTGGACGATTGCCAAGGCCCATCATGGCGAAGTCTACGTCGATACCGCTTACGGCCCCGGTGCGCGGATCGTTTTGGAAATTCCTCTTGTGCTCAACACAGCGAGCCAGAACGAGTCACTGGGATGAACCTGTTTCTTCTGGCCGATGCCGCGCCACACCCCTTCGGCTGGCTAAGCCTGGTCCCGCCGCTGGTCGCCATTGCCTTGGCGATTGCTACCCGGCGGATACTTTTATCGCTTTTGATCGGCATTGTTGTCGGCGCGATTACTCTGCAGCATGGTAATCCGATCGCCGGGATCCAATCGGCTTGCATCGATTTCCTGTGGGAGAAACTAATCGACTACGAAAAAGTCCAGGTCTACACGTTCACGCTACTGATGGGCGGCATGATCGGGCTTATCTCGGCCTCAGGCGGGATGCGTGGGTTAGTGAATCTGCTCGTTCGCTTTGCCAATACGCGGCTCAAAGGCCAGATCACCGGTTGGTTGATGGGACTGGTCATCTTCTTCGACGACTACGCCAATATGCTGCTATTGGGCGGAACTCTAAAACCGCTGACCGATCGCCTGAAGATCTCTCGCGAAAAGCTGGCCTACATCGTCGACTCGACAGCCGCTCCCGTCGCCGGGCTGGCCTTGATTTCGACCTGGGTGGCGACTGAAATCAACTTCATCCAGCAAGGGATTCAGCAGGCCGAAGCCACCAATCTTCCCGACGCGTTTGTGCTGTTCATCCAAAGCATCCCCTACCGGTTTTATACGTTGTGGGCGCTGCTGCTGGTTCCCTTGGTGGCCCTGACGCGGCGTGACTTTGGTCCGATGCTCAAGGCCGAAGTTCGGATGCTCTCGCCTGACAAAGAAGCGACCCAGAAGGAAAACGGACAAGAGGCCGACTCGCAAGAGTTACCGCTCACTTCCAGTTGGCTCAACGCTGCCGTTCCGGTTGGCGTCATGCTGGTTGTCATTCTTTCGGTGCTGTATTGGACCGGCTACCAAGTAGTAATCGCGTCCAACGCGAATCCGTCCCTTTTGCAAATCTTCGGCAAAGGCGAATCGTACCTGGCCCTCGTCGTTGGCTCTGCGACCGGACTTGTGCTGTCGATCGGCTTGATTCTTCCGCAGAAACTTCTTTCGAATAAGGAAGCGATCTGGGCGATCCTCAAAGGCTTTTATGCCATGGCCCCGGCCCTGTTGATCTTGTGGTTGGCAGCAGCGTTGGCCGCCCAAACGGGGAAGCCGAAAGTGAACGCCAAAACCGAGCAAATCGTCGTCAACGGGCTCGATACGGCAGGCTACATGGAAAGCATCCTGAGAGATAACCTCTCGGCGACGATGCTCCCCACCACCATCTTCCTGATTTCCGCCGCGGTTGCTTTCGCGACCGGGACTAGCTGGGGAACGATGGGCATTCTCATTCCTCCTTCCGTTTCGCTGACCGCCAACATGTTGACGGCCGAGGGTCAGCCGCTGGACGTTGGCGACCCAATCTTACTCGCGGCGGTTGGCAGCGTTTTGTCCGGGGCAATCTTTGGCGATCACTGCTCGCCCATATCCGATACCACCATCCTCTCTTCCCAAAGCTGCGGCTGTAATCACATCGACCATGTTCGCACGCAGATGCCCTACGCGCTGCTCGGAGCTGTCGCCAGCGTGCTGGCCGGTACGATTCCTATCGCCTACGGTGCACCTATTTGGTTTTGCCACGTAATGGGTGTTGGCATGCTGCTGGGGACGTTGTACCTGGTGGGCAAAGTTCCCGAAGAACTGGTCGAACAGGCCTCCGATCAGGAACGTGAAGACGAGCTCGAGGCCGAAGCGTTGGCCAGCTCCAGCGAGATTTAAACTGAGAATCGTGTTGTCAGCCTGGTAAATCCGTTTGCAATTGTTACAAAGCTGGCGTCTTCTCAAAGGTGACCAGGTGCTGCCACTGCTATTTGTGGGCAGTTACTTCCGGCGCAGACAAATCGTTTGAAACTGATGCAACCGTTCCACTTGCGCGGTCATGCTGGCAATGACGCCTGGGGATGCTGTCAGGCCTGTTTTACGATTTGTTTGCCTTGTCGGCATAGCGGTTGCACTATGAAGTAGAGAACCCGAAATGACCCCGAATCAAGAAATGAGGACACTCATGATCAGGAAGACCACGCTTGCCGCCTGCGTGATGTTTGCGGCCCCTGCGGTGCTTCTCGCCCAACAGCCAACTTGGAAGTGGGTCGACGCAACGCACAAAGAAAACCAGCCGACCGCCGCTCAAGTCGCCCCGACGAATAACGATCAAGCGATCGAGCTTTCCTCCGCCAATGGAACCGCGAACCAATCGAGCGACATCCAGCGCACTTCGGCCCAACAGCCAATCGCTGCGCCGCCAACGCCGTCCACTAGCGTCATGCGAACTTACGTCGGTCAGCCGATTCCGATTTCGTCGTCATATGCACCGACGGCAAACAATACCGTCACTCAGTACTCCAGTACGCCGCAAACGATCGTCTACGACAACCCTCAACCGATTTCGCAGCAAACCGTCGTGCAGCGTGCCGAGTACCCCGGCTACCCGACTCAATCGAGTTTTTATGTAGAACCGGTACAGCCCAATGCCTGGCATACGATCAACAACGGCGTGCAGCGAGTTGTGTACGATGTTCCGACGACCTACAGCCAGCCGGCAACCTATAGCCAGCCAGCGGCAACGACAATCCAAACGCCGGTCCAAGCACCTGTCACCTGCTACCGACCCATTAGCACGGTGGCTTACAACAACCCGCCGGTGATCGCGCCGCCGGTCGTTTCCCAGTCGGTGGCCATTCCGGCCGCCACGGTTTACCCAGTCGATCGAACCAGCTTCCGTCCAGTGCTGCCGATCATCCCAATGTACGACAACTCGTACGTTGGCCGCGGCCTGTTGGGCCAGCCGAAGGTTTACACCGAAGGACAACCGATCCGCAACGCGTTTCGTTACGTCCTTCCCTAATGACCCAATTCCCAGGAGGGCAAAGGGGCGTTCCCAGAGTGGGACGCCCTTTTTTGTTTCTTGGTTCGAAGCCAATTGCCGGCGCCCCTGTAGGGTGTGAGCAGCGCAGCGAATCGCACCAAATGCGGCGTCAAGTTCGAGGAGATGGTGCGATACGTTCGGCTTTCGCCTCACTCCTCACACCCTACGAATTTGTTCACCTAATTCGTCAGCCCAAGACGGCGTAGCTCTTCCACCACGCCACTTACGATCCGGGCCACTTCGTCGGGGTTGGCATCGGCCTGACCGACGGGGCAACCGCCGATTGGTTCGTTGACGAAACCTTCCGCGGCGAGCAAACATTGCAGTTCGCGGCGCAAGATCTCCACTTCCAACTTCTGGCTATCCGATTGCGGTTGGCGGCCGCTGCCTGGTTTGAAGCCGCGAAGGGCCAGCGCAGCTCGGAAACCTTCCGGAAATTCGCAGTTTTGAATCATCGCGTCGAACAACTTCAGCAAGCGATATTGCAGGTCCCGAGCCTCTTCGATACGGCCCAGCAGGGTCAGGTCGAACAAGCGGCGAGTGATCTCCGGAACAACACCACTGGTCGCGTTCGTCCCGCCGTCGCAACCAATTAGCAGCATCGGCATCAACGCGGCATCCCAACCGGTCATAAAGCTGAAGTCAGGCCGTAGCGGGCGAACGGCCGAGATCATCCGCATCATGTGCGGCAGATCGCCGGAGGAATCTTTGATCGCCACAACGCGCGGACACTCTTCGGCCAGCCGCTGCACCGTCGGCACATCGATCGGCGAGGCGAACATCGGAATGTTGTACAGCGTGACGTCGATCGGAGTGTTGTCGCCGATTTCCTTGAAGTAGGCGTAAACGGCCGAGGGGCTCAGCTTGTAATAAAAAGGGGAAACAATCGCCACTGCCCGGCAGCCCATGTCGTGGTACGCTTCACAGGCCTTCAGCGTTTCCCGGACGTTTGCTTCGGCAGCACCCGCTAAAATCGGAACCCGGCCGCGGGCCTGATCGGCGATGATGGCGATGATCCGGCGGCGTTCTTCGACCGTAAACCGGAGGAATTCGCCGGTCGAGCCGTTGGGGTACAAACCATGAACCCCTTTGTCGATCAGCCAGTCGACGTACCGCCGCAACTCCCCCTCGTGGATTTCGCCGGATGCATCCAGCGGCACGATGTTGGGGGTGAAGATGCCGGAAAGTCGCGTTGCAGGGGAAGCCATCGATGAACTCCAAGGGCCAACGGGGGAAGGCGAGTCGGTGGGAAACCCGCTAGAATCTACGGGTTCTATTTGATTCGAGTAAATAGGGATTCAACCCAACTAGCATAGTCCGCCGCGACGGGTGCGTCAGCCCATGCCGCAGGCAAAGCCTTCAAGTGACCTGTGTCTCGCAAGAAACGCCAAGAACAACCTGCCTCCGCCGCTTCTACCTGGGCCGATGCGCCTTTATGCATCTGGGTTTTTATCGCGGGGGCATTGATCTACGCCTACTGGTACTTTTCGGTATCGATGCCCTGGCATGGCCCCCAAGCGTGGTCCAACCCAGGCGAACCGACACGGGGCCAACTCGTGCAAAATGGCCTCTTGCTGCTGCCTGAGAGCATCGGCTGGTGGTTTGGCGGCGGAGAGCTTCCGCTGGGCCTGTTCGATCGACTGGCAATTCTGGGCGTGGCTGCTTTGATGCTCCTTTTGAGCTACGCACTGGGCGAGTTCACCCTAAGCCGCTTGAAACTTCTTCCAATCTTCCCAGGCCTAGGCGGAATCGTACTTCGCCTGGCGGTTGGCTTGACGATCGTATCGTGGCTGACGGCCGCGCTGGGAATGTTCGGTTTGCTGCACTATCCGCTGCCGATCGCTCTGGGTCTGGTCACTGCTTTCGTAGGTCTGGGGGCAGCATGGAAGAAAGAACGGCTCAAACCGGCTCTGCAAGACTCCGTAAAAAGCGAATCGGAAGAGAAGGATTGCGAAAGCCTATGGTGGCTGCTGGCGGCGTTGCCGCTGCTGCTTTTCATCGTCGGCGTGGCGATGATGCCCCCGTTCGAGTACGACGTTCTCGAATATCACACGCAAGTTCCCAAACAGTGGTACCAGGCAGGGCAGATCAGCGTGTTGCCAGGCAATGCCTATAGCGGCATGCCGATGGGAGCCGAAATGTGGTCGCTGCTGCCGATGGTATTTCTGCCGGAAGGTTCCGGCTGGTTTGACGGTGTGTTGGTTGGCAAGACGATCATCGGTTTGTTTACGCTGTTGACGGCCGGACTGCTATATGGTGCTGGTCGGCAATTGGCCGGCGTCTGGTGTGGTAGAGCGGCTGCTGTAGCTGCGTTGGCAACGCCATGGCTTGCCTATGAAAGTGGAACCGGGCTGGTTGACGGTGTCTGGGCCTTCTTCACATTGGCGGCACTCTACCCGGTACTGCTGGTGCTGAAAGAGAAGGACAACCCTTCGGCGGAACTTCCCATCACCAGTTTGGCAATCTTATCCGGCCTGATGGCAGGCATGGCATTCGATGTGAAGTACCCGGCACTGCTGTTGGCGATCGCCCCGGTCCTGGCACTGTGGATCTATGCGATCGGCATTAACGTCAAAGCATTAGGGCTTTACCTGGCGGCGATCGTCTTGGTGACCGCTCCCTGGTTGATCAAAAACACGATCGACGCCGGCAATCCGGTCTATCCGCTGGCTGGCAATGTGTTCCCGACGGATGTACGTAGCGAAGCAGAGATTCAGCAGTGGAATCATGCGCACCAGGTTCCACCCAATGCGGACGGAGCCCGTTACTCGTTCGACCAGTTACAGCATGGCCTGACGATCTTCTTCGGCAGCAGTCCTTGGGTTGGACTGGCGATCGCGCCGCTGGCGATCTGCGGGTTGTTCTCGCCGCATCGCAAGCTGGTGATCTCGTTGGCCGCGATGCTGGCCGTTTGCTGGATCGTGTGGTGGGGCATGTCGCATCGGCTGGAACGATTCCTGATGCCGGCCATTCCAATGGGCTGTCTTCTGGCGGGGCTGGGTGCCGCGAAGGTCGGACCTTACCTCGTGGGACGTATCGCGCTGCGAGTCTGGCTTGGCTTGGGGTTGGTCGTCGGTTTCCTTCTGGTCAACCAGTTCAGTTCGATCCGGCTCGATCCGCGGATCTTCGTCACGCTCAGCACGCTTCGTCAGCAGCAAACCTCGGAGCCGATTGCGTACCTGAACGAGCACGTCAAACCTGGCGAAGTCGTTCTGGCGACGGGCGATGCCGCGTTGTTTTATCTTGAGCCACCGGCTTTGTCTCATACCTGCTTCGATCCAGCCCCGCTTAAGCCGCTGGTTGGCATGACCAAGAGCGAACGCCAGGCCTGGCTGGGCCAACACCATATTGGGTGGGTTTATGTCGATTGGGCCGAAATCGACCGTTTCCGGAGCCCCGGTAACTATGGCTTCCCCGACTACGTGACACGCGACCTGATCGCCGAGATGAAGCGTCAGGGGCTTCTGGAGGCCGAATGGTATCGATCAGGCAAGTCAGAGAACCCCTCGGCCGTAATTTTCCGGGTTCGCCCGGCCCAGACCCCTTGAGTCTGGCTTGCTCCAAGTGGCAATCTGACTTAGGCTGGACAAGATCGATGCATTAAATCTCCCCCTTAATTTGCGATCAACTAGTCATGATGGATGGATCCTTCTCGCTCGCCCGTAACCGACGGCCTGGACATGAAGTTCCCAGTGCCCCGGGTGAGTTCTCCACATTGCCCGACTCGATCGAGCGCACCACATCCTGGCTGCTCGAGCAGCAGGCCGACGAAGGCTATTGGTGTGCCGAGCTCGAGGGGGATTCGATTCTGCAGAGCGAATACCTTTTGCTTCTGGCCTGGGCTCGTCGCGAGAACACCGATCTGGCTCAGCGGGTTTCGCGTCAGTTGCTTTCGCAGCAACGGGCCGACGGCAGTTGGGCTCAGTACCCCGAAGCGAAGATCGACGTCAGTTCGAGCGTCAAAGCTTACTTCGCTTTGAAACTGACCGGCCACGAACCTTCGGCCGATTACATGGTGAAGGCTCGCGACGCGATCCTCGAGGCAGGCGGAGCCGACACGGTGAATAGCTTCACACGGATCTACCTGGCACTCCTGGGACAAATCCCGGTGGAGATCTGCCCGGCCATCCCGCCTGAGATGATCCTGCTGCCCAACTGGTTCCCGATGAACATCTATCGGATGAGCAGTTGGTCTCGGACGATCTTCATTCCTCTGGCAATCTGCTGGGCGCTGCGACCGGTGGTCGATCGCTCGGACGAATGTTCGATTCAGGAACTGTTCATCAATCCACCAGACAAGTGGCCGGAACTGCGTTGCCCAGGGCAAGAGAAAGCAAGCGGTCTGATAACGTGGGACCGCTTCTTCCGCACCGCCGACAGCTGCTTGAAGCGATTGGAAGCCTGGGGCATTCGACCGCTTCGACAGCGAGCCCTTAAAGCCTGCGAGCAGTGGATCCTTGACCGCATGCCCAAAAGCGACGGCCTGGGTGCGATCTTTCCACCGATCTTGTGGAGCATCGTGGCGTTCAAAGCACTCGGCTATGCCGACGACGATCCGGCCGTTCAAGCGTGCTGGGCGGAAATCGACAAGCTGATGCTGCATGACAATGCCAACCAGACGACCCGCATTCAGCCTTGCAAGAGCCCGGTGTGGGATACGACGATCGCGCTGCGTGCTTTCGCCACCGCTGGTTACAGCGCGACCGATCCATCGATGCGGAAATCGATCGACTGGCTGCTGGCCAAAGAAGTCCGCGACCAAGGGGACTGGACGAATAACGTTCGCTGCCAGCCTGGCGGATGGTTCTTTGAATTCAACAACGAGTTCTACCCCGATCTCGACGACACCGCGATGGCCTTGGTGGCCCTTTACCAGCAGTTGGCCGAGTGTGGCGTGGAACTGGAAGTTCACCCAGGCCAATCGTGGGAGAACACCACGATCGTCACCACGTCCAACAAGGTCTCGGCGGAAGATGCCGTCGGTCAGGCATTGCTGCTGGATAGAGTCTCGGCCGCCGCCAAACGAGCCTTGGCCTGGAGCGCCGAGATGCAGAACCACGACGGCGGCTGGGGAGCGTTCGACAAGAACAACGATGCCGAGTTCCTCTGTAAGGTTCCCTTCGCCGACCACAACGCCATGATCGATCCCAGCTGGCCTGATCTTTCGGCCCGGGTCATCGAATCGTTTGGCCTTTTAGGCATTCGTCAAACCAGCCGGGGCAAGCTGGGGGACGTCGTTCGTAAAGCGGTCACCTACATTCGCGAGAACCAGCACGAAGATGGCTCGTGGTATGGTCGCTGGGGCGTCAATTACATCTACGGCACCTGGCAATGCCTGGTGGGGCTGACCGAGGTTGGTATCCCGACCAATGATCCAGCTGTCGAAAAAGGAGCCGAGTGGCTGATCGGCTGCCAGCAACAATCAGGTGCTTGGGGCGAAACGTGCGATAGTTATGAAAATCCAAACTTGAAAGGGATCGGCTCGCCGACTCCTTCGCAAACGGCCTGGGCAATCCTTGGTTTGATCGCAGCCGGCAAAGAAGATAGTGACGCCGTCCGCCGTGGCGTCCAGTATCTGCTTCGCACCCAGAACGAAGATGGTACCTGGGACGAAAAGCCGTACACCGGGACTGGCTTCCCCCGAGTCTTTTACCTGCGGTATCACTACTACCGGATCTACTTCCCGCTACTGGCTCTGGCAACCTGGGCTAAGAAGACGGGCAACAGCATCGAGGGGCAAAGATGAGCGTTCCCATTTCGCAGATGTGGACCGTCGCCTCGTACGTGCTGAAGCAAAAGTTACTGGGGCGAAAGCGATATCCGCTGGTCTTGATGCTCGAACCGCTGTTTCGCTGCAACCTGGCCTGCGCCGGCTGCGGTAAGATTCAGTTCCCGGCCGAGATCCTGCGCCGAAATCTGACCCCAGAGCAATGCTTCACCGCGGTAGACGAGTGCGGGGCTCCGATCGTTTCGATTCCCGGTGGCGAACCTCTTCTACACCCGCAGATGCCTGAGATAGTCGAAGGGCTCGTGAAGCGGTGCAAGTACATCTATCTGTGCACCAACGCCCTGAAGCTGGAAAAGGCGCTGCCGCAATTCAAGCCGAGCAAGTACCTGACCTTCTCGGTTCACATGGATGGCCCGCGCGAAGAGCACGATCACGCCGTCTGCCGGGAAGGGACCTACGACATCGCCGTCAACGCGATCAAAGCGGCCCTGAAGCAAGGTTTCCGAGTCACAACCAACACCACGCTCTTCGACGGGGCCCAACCAGAGCGGATCCGCGGCTTCTTCGACGAGATGATGGAGTTGGGCGTCGAAGGAATGATGCTCTCGCCAGGCTACAGCTACGAGAAAGCCCCAGACCAGGATCACTTCCTGCAGCGAAACCAAACCTTTCGCCTGTTTCGCGAGATCCTTTCCGCGCCGAAGAAGCTGTGGCGTTTCAATCAAAGCCCGTTGTTCGTCGAGTTTCTGAAAGGCAACCACGACCTGGAATGCACGCCGTGGGGCAACCCGACCTACAACATCTTCGGCTGGCAAAAGCCATGCTACCTGGTCGATGAAGGGCATACCCAAACGTTCGCGGAACTTCTGGAAGCGGTCGAGTGGGACAACTACGGTACCGGGAGCGGCAATCCCAAGTGTGCCAACTGCATGGTCCACAGCGGATACGAACCAAGCGCGGTCAATGAAACGTTTTCTTCCATCAGCGGCTTGCTGAAGACCGCTCGGCTCACGCTATTCGGTGCGCCGAAAAACAATCGCCCGCTTCCGCAACTCGAAGAGGACGAACGCTTCGACGAAGCGGAGTCTCCGCGAAGACCAGGCCGCAAGGAAATGGAACTGCCGGTGCTGCCCTCGAATTAGCTGCGCAAGAAAAGTCAGCCAATGAGGAAAAAGCCTCGAGCTACGAATCTTCAAAGCCAGTCGTTCTTTCGTCGTCCAGCACTTCGCCATCTGCCGATCCTGGATTGGAAGTCTCTTTCCTAGTGACGATACGCACCAGGGCAAAGAAGAATAACGCTGCCAGGCTCACGCACAGCGCCCACCCTGGACTAGCCTCGGCATTTGAGAGTGGTCCTGTAGAAACTCCGAAGACGAGTCCGGCCATAATGAGGATCGCCACGAGACCTTGGCGAAATGTCAACGCGAACGAGGCCGTCATCAGCAGGAAGCAAGCCACGTATCCAATTTGCCACGCCAGCGCTGCGGCGATCGCGCAGTCAGCGGTTAATTGCATCAAGGCAGCAATCGAAAAATGGGGACATAATTTTGGCGAACGATTGCCGTTCGATTTATTATCCATCGCGCAATTACCTTCCTCTTCCTCACGCTAACCGGCGACTTGACTTCGCGGTAACCAAGAGGGAGATAAATCTTCCGCAAAAGAGGGTTGTCATTCGAGAAACCTGGCAGTTGGGAATACATCAACATCCCCTATCGCTGCTGGAGACCTGAATGTCCCGTTTGTCATCCACCTTAAGCTTGCTGTTCGGTCTCCATCAACGCGTCCCGCAACTTCCCTATGCCGTCGTTGGCTTGACGTTGGCTGGCTTCAAGTACCTGGTCGAATTCTTCCTCATCCTCGCCGCCACAGATCATTTCTACACGCCGCTGGAATTCATCAGTCCGCTGTTTTCTTACCATGCCGCGTCCTTTTCCGATCACACGGAGCTTGCCTGGTTCATCTTTGTCTGGACGATTCCATTCGTCTGGATCGCATTGAACATGAGCGTCCGCCGCGCCGTTGACGCCGAAGGCATTTCGCCCTGGATCGGACTGCTGGTTTTGATCCCTCTGATCAACCTGGGCGTGATTGGTTTGCTGTGCTTTGCACCATCGGATCCTCGCTACCAGTCAACCGATCCAGAGCCAATGGACGAGATGGAGGAAAAGGGAATCCGAACCGAGCTTTTGGTCATCTTTTCGATTTCGGTAGGACTCGGCATTGGTGCGCTCATGATCGTGCTGAGTGTTCTGGCCATGGAAAGCTATGGCACCGGGCTATTCATCGGAACGCCGGTCGTCATGGGAGC
Source organism: bacterium (assembly GCA_016124445.1). Lineage (GTDB taxonomy): Bacteria > Planctomycetota > Planctomycetia > Pirellulales > Pirellulaceae > Bremerella. The sequence continues at coordinate 21,231 of WGNR01000009.1, read as the reverse complement.
TACCAGCAGCTACATTTTCAACAGCCAAAAACGGCGTTCTTACTATGCCAGTCTGGGAATCGGCGCAGCCACGATCGCTTTAGGTGCCATGTGCTTGTTGCTGTTCGCCTTGGAGGGGGCCGTCTGCATCGTGATGGCGATTCCGCTGATGTTTCCGCTGGGCCTGTTCGGTTCGTTGATCGGGATCACGATCGCCGAAGCCACCACCGATGAAAACCAGGCTCCTTACATCTCTGCCCTCGTGATAACGCTGCCGCTGGTAGCGGGTCTCGAAACCTATTTCAATGCTCCGCGAGAAACGGTCGTGATGACTGCGGTCGAGATCAACGCGCCGCCTGAACGCGTGTGGGACAGCGTCATTTCCTTTCCAGAAATCGATTCGCCGCAGCCTTGGTATTTCCGCTTGGGATTGGCATCGCCGCTGCGGGCACACATCGATGGTCAAGGGGTCGGCGCCGTCCGACACTGCGAGTTCACCACGGGAGAATTCGTCGAGCCGATCACGACCTGGGATCGACCGCGGCAACTTGCTTTCGACGTGACCGAGCAGCCTGATCCGCTGGTCGAACTGAGTCCCTTCCGAGACATTCATCCGCCCCACCTGGACGGCTACATGCGAAGCAACCACGGCGAGTTCCGCCTGATCCAATTGGCCGACGGACGGACGCGTTTAGAAGGACGTACCTGGTACGAGATTCGGATGTTCCCGCAAAGCTACTGGATGCTCTGGAGCGACCTGATCGTCCACCGAATCCACCTCCGCGTCCTGGAGCACATCCGCGAACAAGCGGAAGCAAAAGATACGTGAGAAAGTTTGAACGACCCAACAACGAGCTTTGAGATTGGGGCTACGCCGAATTGAAAGACTCCATTCGGCTTCGCCTCCCCAGGTTGCGAGCAACCTGGGCTAACCTGTTTTATGGAAACCTGGGCTACTCGGTTCCAATTCCTACGCCGCCAAACGAATCGGTCCCTTCGGGCTTCTTAGATCGAACAAGCCGAAGATCTCGTCCTTCGAGAAACCGATCTTGGCTGGCTGACCAGTTTCGCTGAACAATGCGTTGAATAGCTCTCGCTTCTCTTCCAGCACTTTGTTGATCCGCTCTTCGATCGTGCCCACGGCCAGGTAACGGCTGATCGTAACGGCCCCGGCAGCGCCGATGCGGTGGGCGCGGTTGATGGCCTGGTCTTCGATGGCCGGGTTCCACCAGCGATCGAACAAGAAGACATACTCGCAAAACTGCAAGTTCAAGCCGACGCTGCCGGCGCCGTAGCTCATGAGAATGACATGCTTGCTCGGATCGTTCTTGAACTGATCGATCACCCCTTCCCGCTGCTTGTGCGGAACCTTGCCGTGGTATTCCAACACCCCGAACGATTCGACATGCTTGCGAATCTCTTGTATCGTTCGCGTCCACTGGCTGAACAGAATCGCCTTCTTGCCGCTCGCGGCGACTTCTTCCAGGTCGGCCTTCAACTGTTCCATCTTCGCGCTCTCGCCGGTGAGCGGGTCGAAGTTGCAGATCTGCTTCAATCGCAAAACCAACTCGAAGACATGCTGCACCGTCAGTTCCTGCCCCATGTCTTCCAGCCGCACGACACCTTCTTTCTCGGCGATTTCGTAAGCCTCTTGTTGGGCCGGCGAAAGATAAAGCTGAGCATCGCGATATAGCCGCGGCGGCATGTCGGTCATCACCAGGTCTTTGGTCCGACGAATAATGTACTCGCCGGCAGTCGAACTCATCGACTTGATATCCATTCCCTTGGTCAGAAGACCAGGAGCCAGGAACTCAAACACACCGACCAGGTCGTCGGTGCTGTTTTCGATCGGCGTACCGGTCAGCGCCCAGCTGCGCGTGCGCGGGATTCCCCGGACGATCTCGGCGGTGGTGCTGGTCGAGTTCTTGATCCGCTGGGCTTCGTCCAGAACGACCAGGTCAAAGTGCAGGCCCCCCTCTTCGCCGACCAACTCTTGATCGCGCATCATCAGCTCGTAGTTGGCAATCTTGACCGGCGTTTGGTTGTCGCGCCACAGCCAACTTCGCTTGGCCGCGTCCCCTTCGATCACGCTGATCGGGACCTCGGGTGCCCAAAGATTGAACTCCCGCTTCCAGTTGGAAACGAGTGGCTTAGGGCAGACCAGCAGTACGCTACGAATCTCACCCGCACGCAGCAGCATCCGCATCGTGCTGATCGATTGCATCGTCTTGCCCAGGCCCATCTCGTCGGCCATTACCGCCGCATGACGCGGGTAGAGAAACGCGATCCCTTCAAACTGGTACGGGAACGGCTCGAACGGAAACTCGAGCGCACCGCTGGAGACCAACGATTCGAGGGAAGGCTGAAGCAAGTAGTACAGCCGATCTTCCAGCTTGATCACGTCGCCTGGTGGTCGAATGTGCGTGATCTTTCTCGGCTTCGGCTTGCTGGGTGGTTCCCCTTCAGACGATGCGTCATCGGCTACTGCTCGTTTGGCGGCTGCTTTCTTTTCTAATGACTGAAGCCACGCAGGTGCCTCCGGGAAGACAAAGCTCTTCACCGGAACGCTCGGTCCCTGGCATGTCAAAGAAACAGCTTTGGGACGGGCAACACGAAAGGTCTCGGAAGTGATCGTGATCTGAGGTGCTCGGGTCAGCGCCGGATTCCAGCCCAAGGCCAGGACCTCGGTTTTGATCTTAAGATCGAGCGAGTTGATATCGGCAAGTTCGGTCAAGGTTCTGGCCTCGTACGGTGTTGGGCAATTCGCGGAAAATGATAAGCAACTTTCTCGCGACTTACTTCCCGACGCCGTGAGCTTCTTCGATCGCTTCACGAATGCGTGTGAACGGTTCGGTCAGATCGAGGTCGATCAACTTCTCTTGCCACAAGCCTTCAAGCGTTTGTTGATCGGCGGCATGTTGAGGACCGACGGCAACTTCATACTGGCCGAGACGGAATGAACGAATGTGTGGGGGAGCGACTGCTACCTGAGCCGCGTCGATACGGTATCCCGCAGAGTGCTCGCTGGCAGCAGCTTCCTCGCTGCAAGTGGGGGGCACCAGCACAACAGGCATCTCACTTTGATCACGCAGCGCCAGCACATGTTCTTGATCAGTACAGATGGCCAGCGCCGGGGTCTTCATTTTCGCAATCAGGGCGCCGCCAATCTGTTCTCCGTACAGGTAAGGTCTGAGGGTCGGTCCATACAGAATCTCTTGTGCTCGATTCGCTTTGACAGGGGCGGTGCAATGAAACTCGAGGGGACGTCCGGCGAGGTTCAGGACCAAGAGTCCACCGAACAATGCCCCAGGGGTATGCTCCACCACGGTCAGGAATCCGAGGGTGGGCACGTTTTTCTCATTCCGATTCGACATAGGCACTCCATCTTGCCCATTTACATCAACATGTGGGTTTCTCAGGTGGGGGCAGCTTGGGCGCGCAGCCCACAGAGAAGAATCGGTGTTTCGGAAAGGGGGACTTTAACCATCGTAACGGCAGTTTCCACAACGCTAGCGTTGTGAGCTGCCGAGGAAATGCTCGACATCCGATAGCAGGCCTGACTATAATTCCCTACTTAGCCTTCTCGGAGAACCACACAACTATGCCGCTCGACCCCAAAGATCTGTCCAATCTTTTCACCCACGTCGACGTCTCCTCCAGCCCATCTCCTATGCAGCAAACGATCCACACGGAAGAAACGAATGCCCTGCTACGACGGATGATCGAGTTGCAGGAACGGCAATCGTTATTGTTGGAAGAGATCCTCCAACAGCAGGTTCACACGCAGAAACAGCGTTCTGCAGAGCTTAGCGCATGGCGCAAGGCTCACCCGGAATTGGCTGAAAAATGCCGCATGGCAGCCGAAGCCCTCAGCAAGGTCCATGCGGACTTCCTCGACACGCTGGCCAGCGAAGTCGACCACACGGCGGAAGACATGATCGACAGCGAATTCATGCTTAGCGAGTTTGTCGACCGCTTTGGACCACGGATCGCCCACCTGAATGGTGTGCTGCAAATGCTGGCACAACTGGGTGCCCCAGCCGCTCCCTTGAAGTCAAAAACCTAGTTTTTGAGCTCCTCGACAACTCAACCAAATCACGAAAAACCTGCTATTTTGGCAGGTTTTTTTGTTGCGCCAAAAATAGTCGAGTCACCAAAGGTTGTCAGAACAAGTTTTTCTCGGTACCATCCAAATTAAGACAAATCCCTCCGCTCGATCGGCAGGCAAACCGATGCCTGCAGCGAGTTCTTTCTCACCACACCCCTTGTTGGCTTGAATTGGAACCATGGCAAGCGACACGCTAACCCCGGAAGTCGAAGCGGCGGCAAAGGCCGCTAAGGACCGTCTCGATGCTCACACCTACGAGACCGTTCAGTGGCATTTTCACGAATCAACCGGCTGCCCCTTCTGGCTGGAAAAGAAGAAGGAGCTCAACTTCGATCCTTTGACCGAAGTCAAAGTCTTTGACGACTTGAAGAAGTTTCCGTTGTTTGAAGACGAATGGCTGCGTGGCGGTCCAGTCCGTCGCTGGGTCCCCAAGGCCTTCGCTGATAAGCCGATCTATGTCTTCGAGACCGGCGGCACCACCGGTATTCCCAAAAGCCGAATCGCAATCGACGACTTCCGCACTGACTACTCGCTGTTCAGCGAAACGTTGCCAGACAAATACTTCCCGAAAGGATCCAACTGGCTGATGCTTGGTCCTTCGGGCCCACGCCGCTTGCGGTTGGCGGTCGAACACCTGGCCCAGGTTCGCGGCGGCATCTGCTTCTGCATCGACCTCGACCCACGCTGGGTGATCAAGCTGATCAAGAAGGGTCAGATGGATCAACTGGAAGCGTATAAGAAGCACTGCATTGACCAGGCCATCACCATTCTTACCGCCGGTCACGACGTGAAGTGCATGTTCGGTACGCCGAAGCTGATCGAATCGCTTTGCCTGGGCCTGGAAGAAAAAGGAACCACGCTGGCCGAGGCTGGTATCACCGGCATCTTCAGCGGCGGTACCGAGTTCACTCCGCAGTGGACGCGTTACTGCATCGAAGAACTGTTCGGTGGCGGTCCGGAAGAAAGCGGCATCTACATGACGCCAACCTACGGCAACACGCTGATGGGCCTGGCCTGCAGCAAGCCGGTCACGCCAGAGAATGGCTACAAGATTTCGTACTATGCTCCTCAGCCGCGTGCGGTGACCGAGGTGGTCTCGTTCGACGATCCGAACGAGCCGGTGCCCTACGGTGAAACCGGCCGAGTCAAGCTGACCACGCTGACCAAAGAGTTCTTCGTCCCAGGCTTCCTGGAACGAGACGAAGGGGAACGCGAAATGCCTTACCTGACTTATCCTTGGGAAGGGGTCAGCGGAGTTCGCCCGTTCCATGGATTTGCCAGTAGCACCACAGTCGGTGTTTACTAAGACAATAGCAGGAAGCCACGGTCGAGCAGATTTCACCGTGGCTTCTTCGATCAGACCCATCCAACCGAATCTCGTAATTCATTGACGGACGCCCAATCATGTTGAACATTCCTGCCATCCGTTGGGGCAAGCCCTACGACTCGCTCGAAAAGGAAGAAGTCGTCCATTTCAGCACCGGCGAACCGATCGCCCAGCTCAGCCAGGTAGGCGGCGGCATCCTGAAGCGTGACATGCGTTTCGCCCAGCGTGCTCGCGAAGCACTGCTTCAGTTCAGTCCGGAAGAAATCCTCGACAAGTTGGCGACCGCTGGCAAGTTGTATCTCGAAGCCGATCTGCCGATCGGCGATGGTTCGCAAACCCCCGAAGCGTTCGTGCATGCTCAAAGCGCCAGCACCGGCCTGCCGGAGCACATGTGCCGCGGCAACATGCAGAAGAATGCCTTCGTGCTGCAAAACATGCCGAAGATTCTCGATTCGCTCACACGTGGTCTCGATCTTAATATTTTGTCTCGCGGTTACGGCAAAGAGCCAGGCCGCGATGTCATGCTCAGTTATCAAGTTCAAAGTCCGGTACTCGGCGCCGTGTTGCCATCCAACTCACCAGGGGTGCATACCCTCTGGCTCCCGGCCGTCGCGCTTCAACTCGGTTTGGTTCTCAAGCCAGGTGGGAAGGAGCCATGGACGCCGTACCGGATTTTTTCAGCCATGGTCGAAGCAGGCCTGCCGGCCGAAGCGTTCAGCCTGTACCCCGGTGCCGGTGGCGACGTCGGTGCCGCCCTGCTCTCTTCGGTGGACCGCGCGATGGTCTTCGGCGGACAGCAGACGATCGACCAATACCATGGCAACCCGAAGGTCCAGCCGCACGGGCCAGGCTTCAGCAAGATCTTGCTGGGCGACGACGTCGTCGACGATTGGCCGCAGTACCTGGACCTGATGGTGCAAAGCGTGTTCGCCAACAGCGGCCGCAGCTGCATCAACGCCTCGGGCATCTGGGCTTCGCGGCACACCAAGGAAATCGCCCAGGCCATCGCCGAAAAGATTGGCCCGACCGAAATCAAAGATCCCACCGACGACGAAGCCTCGTTGGCTGCGTTCACCATGCCTGGCATGGCTCCGGCGGTCTGGGGCATGATCGAATCGGACCTGGCCGAAGATGGCGTGACCGACTACACCGCATCGTACGGCGAACGCCTGGTGCAGATGGAACGCTGCGATTACCTGAAACCAATGGTCGTGCATGCCGAGAACCCCGAGAAGCAGGTCGCTTCGAAGGAATACATGTTCCCATTCGTTTCGGTCGTCGAGTGCCCTCAGGAAGAGATGATCAAAAAGATTGGTTACTCGCTGATTTGCACCGCGATCACCGCGGACGAAAAATTCGCGAAAGACCTGGTCAATGCGACCCATATCGACCGGCTCAACATCGGTCCGATTCCCACGCACAAAGTCGACTGGCTGCAGCCGCACGAAGGGAACATCATCGAGTTCCTCTTCCGCAGCCGCGCCTACCAATCGGCCCCGGTTCAGGTTGCTGCCACGTAGTGGTCGAAGCAAACGCGTTTGAATCGCCGCAACCAGGGCGAGATTCGACACCTGGCCAGATTGGTTTTGATTCCGCAACAGGATCCCGACGTATGATTCCATTCGACTTCCAGCCACGCACACGGATTGTGTTTGGTCCGGATAGCCTCGATCAGCTTGGCAAGCTGACGCGCGAACTGGGTGCGACCCGAGTCCTCGTGGTGAGCGACTCCGGAGTCATCCAGGCCGGACATACGCAGCGTGGGATCGACTGTTTGAAAGAATCAGGGGTCGAAGCGTTTCTGTTTGATGGCGTGCAGGAAAATCCCAGTACCAAGAATGTCGCCACAGGCGTCGCGTTCGCCAAAGAGCATCAGCCGCAACTGATCGTCGGTCTGGGTGGTGGCAGCGCGATGGATTGTGCCAAGGGAATTAACTTCCTGCTCACCGGCGGCGGCGAGATGAAGGACTATTGGGGCGTTGGCAAAGCGACCAAGGAAATGCTGCCGATGATCGCTGTCCCCACCACTGCGGGAACTGGCAGCGAAGCCCAATCGTTCGCCCTGATCACCGACGCCGAAACCCACGTCAAAATGGCTTGCGGCGACAAGAAAGCAGCCTGCCGGATCGCCTTGCTCGATCCCAAGCTGACCGTCACCCAGCCGAAGAAAGTGACCGCGCTGACCGGTATCGACGCCATCAGTCACGCGTTGGAAACGTTCGTCACCAAGAAGCGAAACGAAATGAGCCTGGCATTCAGCCGTGAAGCGTGGCGACTGCTGGCGGCCAACTTCGTCAAAGTGCTCCGCGAGCCAGAGAACATCGAGGCCCGCGGTGCGATGCAACTGGGGGCCTGTTTCGCCGGCTTGGCAATTGAAAACTCGATGCTGGGAGCAGCTCACGCGCTGGCCAACCCGTTGACGGCACACTACGGCATTGTGCATGGCCAGGCCGTGGCGGTCATGCTCCCTTCGGTGATTCGCTACAACGGCGAAGCATTCGACGACCTTTATCGCCAGGTGCTATCCATTTCGGCCGATCTGCCCGGTTATCCTTCGCCAGACAAAGGGGCCGACGGGCTGGCAAGCCTGATCCAATCGTGGGTCGATGAAGCAGGCCTGGCGACCAACCTGAACCAACTTTCGATCAACGGCGAGAAGCTCGACCTCCTCTCGGCCGACGCCGCGAAGCAATGGACGGGGCACTTCAACCCCCGCGAGGTCGACGCCGACGAGTTTTCCAAGCTGTACCAATCGGCCATGCAATAGCCGGCTGGATGTGCCACCCTGTTTCCGTTTGAGTAGAATTGGGGGAAATGATTCCCTTCCCCTTTTCCGCGGAGGTCTTCGCCATGAAAAGTCGTTCGATGCAAACGCTCGCCACGATGCTGTTGGCGCTGGTGGCGATCGGTACGGTTCGCGCAGACTGGCCGCTTTACCGGGGCAATGCCCTGGCCCAGGGGATTGCCGATGAGTCGCTGCCAGACAGCCTCGGCGTGAAGTGGAAGATGGAAATCGAAAACGGCGCCTTCGAAGCGACTCCGATCGTCGTGGACGGGGTTGTTTACATCGGCGATCTCGATGGAAGAGTTTACGCCCTGAAGCTGGCTGACGGCTCGAAGGTGTGGACCTTTGAGGGAAACGTTGACCAGTTGTCCGGCTTCATGGGTTCCCCAGCCTATTCGGACGGGCGAGTTTACGTCGGCGATATCGACGGAGTGCTGTACTGCCTGGATGCGAAGGATGGGAAGAAGCTGTGGCAGTTCGCCGCCGGATTGGAAATCAACGGCAGTGTGAATTTCTACAAAGACAAAGTCCTGATCGGTTCGCAAGACGCCACGTTGTATTGCTTGGATAAGGCCGATGGCAAGCTGGCCTGGAAAGTCCAGATCGACGATCAAATCCGCTGCATGCCGACCGTTGTTGAAGACCGCGGGTTTGTTGCAGGCTGCGATAGCAAGTTGCACGTGATCGACCTGGCCGCCGGCAAAGAACTCGGCACCGTCCCGATCGACGGCCCAACCGGATCGGCTCCTGCGGTCCGGGGTGATGTCGCTTACTTTGGTACGGAATCGGGTTCGTTCTACGCAATCGACTGGAAAGAATTGAAGATCGTGTGGAAGTACGAGGATCCACAAAACCGACAACAAATCCGCACCAGCGCCGCCGTCCTGCCCGATAAGGTCATTTACGGCTCGTTCAGCAAGAACCTGGTTTGCCTCGATCGAGCAACCGGAAAAGAGCAGTGGACCTTCAAGGCTCGCGGCAAGATCAACAGTTCGCCGGTCATTGCCGGCCAACGCGTTTACTTTGGCTCGGCAGACGATCGCGTTCGAGCCGTCGACCTGCAAACAGGCAAACCGGTGTGGGAATTTGAGGCCAGCAGCGGCTTCCCAGCTGGCCCGGCAGTTTCCAACGAGTGCATGCTGATCGCTACCGAACGAGGCGTACTGTACTGCTTCGCCGGCGAGAAGAAATAACCACCAACACCCTTTCGCTAAAGCCAACCTAGGCGATTCATCCTTAGCAGAGAGCAAGAACGATTCATGGCCACCGATTCCACCAAAACCGAAGTCGGTAGTTACTTCATCTCGAACTATCCTCCCTTCTCGCAGTGGAGCGAGGACTACGTCGACGACCTGAACCAGGCGATGCATTCCGCGCCGCGCGAAGGGGTGCCGTTGGGGCTTTACCTGCACGTTCCGTTTTGCCGGAAACGCTGCAAGTTCTGCTACTTCCGCGTCTACACCGACAAGAATGCCAGCGAGGTCGAGACCTACGTTTCGGCATTGGTCAAAGAGATTGAACTGGTCAGCCAGACTGAAGCGATGGGTGGCCGACCGTTCCGCTTCGTTTACTTTGGCGGCGGAACTCCGTCGTTCCTCAGCCCCAAGCAGCTTAAGCGGCTGGAAGATCGTCTGCGCAGCAGCATCAGTTGGGATCAAGCCGAAGAGGTTACCTTTGAATGCGAGCCTGGCACGCTTCGCGAATCGAAGGTGAAAGCGCTCCGCGAAATGGGCGTCACGCGGTTGAGCCTGGGGGTCGAGAACTTCTTCGACAGCATCCTGGAAGAAAACGGCCGGGCTCACCTTTCCAAGGAAGTTTACACCGCCTGGGAATGGATCGAAGCGGCCCAGTTCCCCAACGTCAACATCGACCTGATCGCCGGCATGGTCGGCGAAACGTGGGATACCTGGCGCGAGAACATCCGCAAGGTGCTCGAGCTTTCGCCGGAGAGCGTAACCATCTACCAGATGGAACTGCCGTTCAACACCGTTTACTCGCAAGACATCCTGGGCAACAAGATCGAAACACCGGTCGCCGATTGGCCGATGAAGCGGGCCTGGGTCAGCTATGCGTTTGATGAACTGGCGAAAGCGGGCTACAGCGTTTCCAGCGCCTACACGATGGTCAAAGACCCGACCAAGGTGAACTTCAGCTATCGTGACAATCTGTTCGGCGGCAGCGATCTGCTGGCCACCGGGGTCGCCAGCTTCGGTCACATCAGCGGCGTTCACTACCAGAACAAAACCGAGTGGGCCGACTACACCGGTTCCCTATTGGAGAAGAACGAGCTACCGCTCAAGCGAGCCTATCGCCCGACGCCGGAACAACTGCTCATTCGCGAAACGATCTTGCTCCTCAAGCGAGGTTACCTCGAAGCGGAACGCTTCCGCCAGAAGTTTGGCGTCGACATCCTCGAAAAGTGGGCCCCCATCTGGAAGCAGTACCAGGAAGAAGGGTTCGTCACGATCGATGGCGACCGGATCGAACTGACTCGCAACGGTTTGTTGCGGGCCGACGGACTGTTGCCTCCCTTCTTCGAGCCGCAATTCCAGAATGTGCGGTATACCTGATGAGTGACGACTTTCTGGTCTTCATGATGGGGAAATTCGAGGCGAAATTCCCCACCGATCGTCTGTTCGCCAAGAACCACTGCTGGGCCATGCCAACCGATCGCGGCTATCGGTTCGGCTTTACGGCCTACGCGGTGCGTCTGTTGCAGGATGTCTATTTCCTGGAATGGCATGTTGACGAAGGGGCGAAAATTTCCGAAGGTCAGGAAATCGGATTCATCGAAAGCAGCAAGGCCGAAAGTGAACTCTACCCGGCCATCCCCGGTGTTCTGGCGCGGTTGAACCCCGAGTTGATGAGCGATCCTTCTCGAATTAACGTCGATATGTACGGCGAAGGATGGCTTTACGAAATCGAAGGGAGCGGCGAAGCCCTCCTGAAACCGGACGCCTATTTAGAACACCTTGCGTCGGTCTGGGAAGTGACCCAGCGGACCATCAAGGGACAACTAAACGAGTAATCTCATGCCCAAACGATTGACGGTCGTCGTCAGCCAAGGCCAAAGCAACAATCCCGCCAAACGCAAGCTGGAAGAGGATATCGTGGCCGCATTGCTGTTCGAACCGGGCATCGAAGTCACCATCGTTCCGCACCTGTACGACCTGAAAGGGGACGGCCCCGGCATGATGGGGCTGCAGGCGATCACCACCGATTTTGTCGTGCTGAGCTGGCTCTACGAACGAGCCACGCGCTGGACGCTGGACCGCAACAACATCCGCGGCCAGGTCGGCACCACACTGCTGGTGCACGAATCAGACGACGAAGAAGACGACCTGCTGGACGAACCGGAAGAGGAAGACAAGCTGAGGGTCGTCGACAATCGACCGCTTCCCAAACGCATGATCTTCTGTATTGACCTGCGGGTTTCCAACCAGGTGCAAGACTATGTTGACGAAGTGAAACGTATTCACGGCGAGCTTTCCACGCAGGTTGTTCAACTAGGCGGACTGGGCTCGGCACCGTCGCCAACGCCAGAGCAACTGGCCCGGGTCGAAAATCCGACCAACGACACGGCGCTGAAAGATGGGGGCGAACTGGAACGCCCGGTCGAGATCATCGAACCGATCCGCCTGGAAGAAAACGCTGCCCGGCGCTGGTACCCGGTCATCGACTACAGCCGCTGCACCAACTGCATGGAGTGCATCGATTTCTGTTTGTTCGGCGTCTATGGGGTGGACGGGGCCGAGACTATTCTGGTCGAAATGCCTGACAATTGCCGCAAAGGCTGCCCTGCGTGCAGCCGCGTTTGCCCAGAGAACGCCATCATCTTCCCGCAGCACAAAACGCCTACGATTGCCGGCAGCGCCGAAGTAGCCGGGGGTGGCCTGAAGATCGACCTGTCACAGCTCTTTGGCAAACCGAAAGAAGACGAGAAGTCGCTGGATACGGCCGTTCGCGAACGGGACGAACAGTTGCTGCTGGCGGGCCGAGAAGCAGTCGGCACCGCCGTAGGCGTCCCGAAACGCCAGGCCGATAACGAAGACCGCGAGAAAGACGATCTCGACGATCTGATCGACGCCGTCGACGACCTGGATATCTAAAGCAAGGTCCTCCAGGCACTTAGCCCGGCGGGGACTACCATGGGTACATGAATCCCCCCAAATTAGTTTGCCTCGCGAAGTTGGTTCCACTATACTCGCCCTGCAATCAATTTCTCATCATTTTTAGTTTCTATTGCGACCGACTGATTCGGTCGTATTCCGCAATGCAGGGAGAAGTCTTTATGACGTTCAAAGCATTGATGCCGATCACTGCGGTACTTCTTTTGCTAGTCACCTCAACCGCGCCGGCACGCACCTGGAAAAGCGCCGATGGCAACCACAATGTCGAGGCCGAATTGGTCAAGGTCGACGGCGACAACGTGGTTCTCAAACGGGCCGACGGGCAGACGATCTCCGTTCCCTTGAATCGCCTCAGCGCGGCCGATCAAGAGTTCGTCAAGTCACAGCCGACTTCGGCCCCTGACAGCGCGATGGAAGATGAGGCCAAGAAGGTGCTGTCGGAAAAAGGCCTTCGAGCTCTGAGCACCGGCCTGGTGTTAGAGGACGAAACGAAGCTGAGCCAGGGCGTACGTGACTCGACCAATCTGAAACGAGCCCTCGTGACCGAAGACCGGGAATTGGCCACCATCAAGAAGCAGGAAGAAATGACTCGGGCACGAATCACAGGCCTGACTCAAGCCAACGTTCAATTCAACGCCCAGTTGACGCAACTCGGCCCGACCGACATCACCTTGAACAACCGCCTGGTGGGTGCCATCAATGCGAACGTTGGGCAACTTCGCCTGTTGGATCAGCAGTTGATCGAAATCGAAAAGCGGGTAAAGACCGCCAGGGCCGAGGCCAGCAAGGCCCGCGAGGAGTACATCGAACATATCCTGAACCTGAGAAAGCTGGCCGATTCGATCAGCAATCGCTACGCGGAACTCGCCGCCGATCCCGAAGTGACGGCAACCGTCGCCAAGCTCAACAGCGCTTCGGAAAAGCCTTACGAACTGGGCGCCTCGACCGGGTTCAACAGTTCGTTGGTGCGGCTGAAGACGATGGAAGATTCCATCCTCTCCGAAGAAATTCCCCTGCGGGATGCCGGCGGAGACGCTCTGATGGTGTCAGTCGTCATCAACGGCGAGCATAACGTCGAAATGCAGGTCGATTCCGGTGCGAGCCTGATCAGCCTTCCGCGCAGCGTCGCCGCCAAATGCGGCATCGAAGTAAACGCCGAGGATCCGGAGGTCATTCTGGAACTGGCCGACGGTAGCCAGATTCGGGCGAACATTAAAACCATTCCGTTGGTTCGCGTGGGCAAGTTCACCGTCAAAGATGTCGAGTGTGCCGTTCTCGGCCCCACCGCCATCAACGCCCAACCACTATTGGGCATGAGCTTTCTGGGCCAGTTCAAATTTGAACTCGATTCGCAGCAAGGCGTGCTGAACATGGTCAAGATCGAGACCGATAGTGGTTCGAGTCGAAGTCGCTGATCAGAGCGTACGATGGAACCTGAGAACCTGCGCCCGGAAAACGACGACAAGCCATTCGCTTCACTGGCCCCCTCGGATCTACCTGACGAACAAACGGTATCCGAGGTGATTCGGGAAAAGCGGTTTCATCAAATGCTGCTTGACCCGCTTCTGGTCGTCGTTGGCCTGGTTTCCCAATTGTTCTTCATTTGGATGTTTGGGTTGCGGATGCCTCCGATCGTTTTTTGGGCTTTTCTAATCGCGCTGATCGTCGCTGGCTCGATTATCATGGCACGCCATGCTTACGACTTGCCAATCAATCATCCCGATTTTCCGGAGGGCTATTCGGTATCGACACCACTACGGAGCGTTTGTAGTGTCGCCCTGTTTTTGGCATTGTGGGCGCTTACGGTGGTAATCGCATATCTCGCTGGAGTTGAAGTCCTTCACCAAGACATATTCCCCATTATTCCACGTCCGCACAACTAAACCTGCGACTAGTTGCGGTACTTCGCATGACACGCGGTACAGGAAGCTTTGATCGCCTTGAGGGACGCGGTCGCATCTTTCGTTTGCCCGGCTTCGATTTGCTTTTTGAGCGTGGTGCTCATTTCCACGGTGACGTCGACCCTCTCGCGGAATTTTGCGTCGAACTGATCCTCTTGCAGAAGCCGGCCGGCCTCGTAGATACCTTCCTGCAGCATCAATGCTTCGTGAACCGGCAACACGTCGGCATGCTTGGGCGGGGTCTTCCAGTCGGCTTCTTTGCACAGCACCAACCGATCGTAGACTCGATCGATCTTGGCCATCGCCATCGCCAATGAGTCGACCTTGGCCACTTCCACCAGCGGCGGAAGCGGGGTCGACTTGGGGACCGGTTTGAACTCGAGGATCCCTTTCCACAAGCCAGCGTAGTCGGAACTGGTGCCCGCGCTACGCATGAAGTCGATCGCCTGGTTTTTGGTCAGGCCGCCATCTTCGTAACAAGCCAACGCCGCGGCAGCTGGGCCGCGATGTTTACCGTGATGGCAGTGGAAGAAGATCTTTTGTTGCTGATAGTCCTGCATCACCCGCTTGAGCGAGGCCTGGGCCTGGTCGGGAATACCGTCGTAACCGAAGGGGATATGGACATATCGCATGCCGTACTTATGAGCCAACTCGACGCTGGGGATCGCTCCGTCGACCGAAACGATGACATCGATCCCCAGGTCTTGCAGCGTCTTGAAACCTTCTTCGCCGTGCGGCTGGCTGCCGCTGACGACGTTCTTGGTCACTTTCAGCACGTTGTCGACGCCGGGCAAATGTTCCCCGTGCGGCAACTTGGAAGGATCTTGAGCCAGCAGCGTTTTCGCCGTCAGAACAATCAACAAGCAGGCCAGAATTCGCATCGGTGAATAGATTTAAAGATTAGTTGAGAGGCAGACGTGGGATCCGTCATCGATGCCCGCGGAAGTGAAGCACGTTCCTAGTTTATTAGGAACCTTCTTAGCGTACAAACAAATTGGAGCCGGTTTTGAACCAGGCTCTACGCTTTGCTGGACGAATCGACATTCAGCTGCACCAGATTGTCAGGGGCAGGTGCCGTGCTGCCATCCGGTTGAATCGTTGGCTGCCAGTTTTCGACATGAAAGTGCTTGGTATACGCGCCGTAATCGTGGAACGCATACTTCTTCAGCAGCCAGTAAACCCAGCTTTTCTCTGGGATCTCGTTGCCTGGGTTGTACTGCGATGGGTTCGACTTCAGCACGTCGAGTTCCTGGTACGCTTCCTGGCGAACGGTCGTATCTTTCGCTTCGTGCTCCCGGGCGAAATCAGCCAGCAGTTCCGGCCGTTCGAGAATGATGCACCCGCGGGTATTCTTAGCCGCCAGTTCGCGGAAGTCGCGTAGGTAGGCCGACTCGTTGAAGACCTGCCGCAAGGGGCGTTCGTCGTGGATCGATTCCTTGGCGAATTGAATCACCGGGCACGGCTCGATATCGCCGTAAGGGCTAATGTGATGCGTGAAGCCGGTCGCCGCCGGGCACAGAGCGTTGCCGTTGGCATCGTGGTAGGCATCAATGATTGCGATCGGCTTCTTGACCCGCATCTCGACCACGAACTTCCGCACCGCCAACTGCTGCTCGGGCGTCAGGGCCAGGTCAGGATTGGGGACCGGACCAACGACTCGGTAGCCATGGTACCAACAATAGAAGACACCCATCTCGATCAGCCGGTCGATCCATTCCTCCCGCAACAGGTCATCGAAATTCGACTGACACAAACTGGTGCACACGCCGGTAAGCAGTTTGTTGTTGATGCAGTTGTGGATCCCTTCCATCGACTTGCTGTACACACCGCCCCGGCCTCGGCGGACATCGCTGATGATTTCGGTCCCTTCGATACTGATCAGCGGAGTCACATTGCCCAGCTTGCGGAGTTCCTTGGCGACTTCGTCGGTGATGAAGTGGCCGTTGGTGAAGACCTGGAAGTAGGCATCCTGGTGCCGGCGGAAGATCTCCAGAATGTCGGCGTGCATGAACGGCTCGCCGCCGAGGATCCCGAAGAACGCATTCCCCATCGCTTTGGCTTCGCCAAGCAAACGGTCCATCGCGTCGAGATCCAACTTGGCCTGCTTCGCCGAAACGTCTACCCAGCAGCCCTGGCAGCGAAGGTTACAGCTGTTGATCACCGAGATGTACAAGAACGGCGGAAAGAACTCCCCCCGTTTGAGCCGGGCCTTGTGCTTCTGAACCGAGCGCAGACCCTTAAACCCCATCAGCCACAGAAACTTGGCCACGAGTCGTTTGTCGGTTTCGAGCAGAGCGCGTTTCGCCAGGCGGAAGTACATGCGATTGCCTAGGTAGGATCAAGCGGTTGGAGACAGCCTTTCATTCTAACCCGACCGAAGCCAAAAGTCAGCCAAGTCGAGCCGCCGATAGACAGGTACGATCGCCCCATTTACGATGCTAAGGACCCTGCAAGCCTCATTTTGAAACGAAATCGCCCGCCTGATGATCGATCTGGACCGTGTCCGAAACTGCTACCTGGTTGCCAAGCGCGATCTGCTCGACCAGCGCGATCCCAGCGGACACTGGATTGGCGAGCTATCGACCTCCGCCCTTTCGACCGCCACGGCGGTTAGTGCCGTCGAACTCGCTTTGCGAAATGGCTCACCATCCAGCGATGCCGATCGGTCGCTCGTTCGAGGGGGCGTCACCTACTTGCTGGCAAATCAAAACCAGGATGGCGGCTGGGGCGATACCGACCTGAGCTACTCGAATATCGCCACCACCATGCTGGCGGTCGCCGCGCTGACCATCACTGGGGATGCGGAGAAAAACCCAGATGCCATCTCCGCCGCGAATGCCTACATCGAAAAGAAAGGTGGCCTGAGCGGCTTGCGAGCGCGGTACGGCAAAGACAAAACGTTCGCCGTGCCGATCCTGACGAACTATGCCCTGGCCGGGCTGGTCAGTTGGAAAGAAGTCAGTCCCCTCCCCTTCGAGGCGGCCATCTTGCCGCAGTCGTTCTACAAGTTCGTCCAATTGCCGGTGGTCAGCTACGCGATTCCGGCGCTCGTTGGTATTGGTCAGGCCAAGTACTATCACGACAAACCATGGAACCCGATCACGCGGCTGATCCGCGGAGCGACGTTCAATACGGCGGCGAAAGTCCTGACCAAGATGCAGCCGGAAAGTGGCGGCTACCTGGAAGCGATCCCGCTGACCAGCTTCGTCGTAATGAGCCTTGCCGCAACCGGCCGAGCCAACAGCCTGGTCGCCCAGAACGGCTTGCGATTCATTCGCGAAAGCGTGCGGCCCGACGGCAGTTGGCCAATCGATACCAACCTGGCGACCTGGGTCACGACACTTTCGATCAATGCCCTTTCGGTGCTGGAAGACGACCACTCGCATCTGACGCAAGAGTGCCTGGATTGGCTCTTGGATTGCCAGACGAAAGAGGTGCATCCTTTCACAGGTGCCGCGCCGGGCGCGTGGGGCTGGACCGATTTGAGCGGCAGCGTTCCGGACGCGGACGACACGCCAGGGGCGCTGCTCGCATTGCGGCACTTCTTTGATCGCGGCGATTTCGATCAGGGCACCAAGGATCGCATCGTCGAAGCGGCCCGCAATGGTTGTCGTTGGCTATTCGATCTACAAAACCGCGATGGCGGTTGGCCCACTTTTTGTCGCGGGTGGGGAACGCAGCCGTTCGATCGCAGCGGCAGCGACATCACGGCCCACGCGATCCGCGGCCTGCTGGCCTGGCGGGAAGCCTGGCCTGAAGGCCGAACAGATCGCCAGATCGAAAACGGCTATGCCTATCTCAGCCGGCAGCAGCAGGACTCGCACTGGCTACCCCTCTGGTTCGGCAATCAGGACCGCACCGAGGAAGACAATCCGATCTACGGCACCTCGAAAGTTCTGCGTCTGGAGTGCGACCATCGGTCGTCAGACCACGTGTCCAGCGAGGTGAAGTACGCCCTGGCCTGGTTGGCCGATCAGCAGAACGCCGATGGCGGTTTTGGGGGTGGTGCCTCTGTTAGCCAGGTTACAGAGGGACAGCTGGAGAGTAGTATCGAGGAGACTTCGCTGGCCATTGAGGCCTTGTTGTGCCACAATAAGGGAAACGAAAATCACGCTGCACTCGAGAAAGCGATCGACTGGCTCTGCCGTAGGGTCGAAGAAAATTCTCATGCGGATTGTTCACCAATCGGTTTTTACTTCTCGAAGCTGTGGTATTATGAAAAGCTCTACCCGCGAATCATGACGGTCAGTGCCCTGGCCCATACCTGTCGCGCATTGCAAGCTGGATCGCATGCCGACACGGCTCCGCAGATCGTTAGCGGAAGTGGACTCAGAGAATCACGATAAGCAACTTTGCCTATGCCTTCCCCCTCCCAGCCTGAATCCACCGGTGCCTCCAAGCGCGTCTCTCGTCGCCGCAAAACGGCCCATTTGAAGCAAGTTCCCGATCGCTTGGCGCTGCGCGAAGAGATCCGTGATCGCTGTTACCAGGTTTGCGACCAGCTCGACAAATCGCGTCCGCTGTCGAAGGACGAAATGGAACAGCTCACCCGGGCCTTACTCACCGAAATGGACCTGCCTGAATCGTACGTCGGCTGGACGATGGTGATGATGGCTTCGGCTTTCTGGCGTGATCAGGTCTCGGCTATTCCTCCGGAACGTCGTCTGTTTCTGTTGCCACACTGTTTGAAACATGCCGAAGGTTGCCCGGCCGATTACGACCAATTCGGTCTGGACTGTAAGACCTGCGGAGCATGCAGCATTGCCGACTATCGCGGTCAGGCCGAAGAGCTTGGTTACCGCGTGCTGGTGGCGGAAGGCTCGCCGATCGTGATGAAGATCCTGGTGAGCGGTTACGTCGACGCGGTCGTCGGTGTGGCCTGTTTGAATGTGCTGGAAAAAGCGTTCGACAAGATCATGCTCGCCGGCATTCCCTGCATGGCGGTCCCGCTGCATTCGAGCGATTGCCGCAACACTTCGGTCGACGAGAAGTGGGTCTTCGACATGATCCACTTGCCGCATCGCCAACCGCAACAAACGACTTCAACCTACGTACACT
Source organism: bacterium (assembly GCA_016124445.1). Taxonomy (GTDB): domain Bacteria; phylum Planctomycetota; class Planctomycetia; order Pirellulales; family Pirellulaceae; genus Bremerella. The sequence continues at coordinate 1,943 of WGNR01000009.1, read as the reverse complement.
TGATGCGTGCCGCGCAGGAAATGTTTGCCCGCGACGAACTGACGCGGCTGATCGCTCCGCAGCGGCAAACGGCTGAAACGGCCAAGGCCGAACTGGTCGATCTGCCGAACATCGATCCGATCGCGGCGACCGAACGCCTGGCGATCGACTTTGTTGGCCGCGGCGGCAAGTACTCGCGTCCTTTCACAACGCTCGCAGTTTACGATGCCCTGACCGGTGCTCGCGGAATGGCAGCCGATGGGGCGGCGCATGTGTCGCAGTTTTCGGACTCGGTCAAACGAGCCGCGTTGGCGATTGAAACATTCCACAAGGCCTCGCTCGTTCACGACGACATCGAAGACGACGACGAGTTCCGCTACGGCGAACCAACCATCCACCGGCAGTTCGGTGTCTCGACCGGAATCAACCTGGGCGACTACATGATTGGCCTGGGCTACCGACTGGTCAGCCGCGAGGTGAAGACTTTGGGCGCCGAGGTGGTTTCCAAGATCGTCGACCAGTTGGCCGAAGCGCACATGCGTCTTTCCGAAGGCCAGGGAGCCGAACTGTTGTGGCGAGATTCGGCCAGCAAAGAGTTGACTCCGATCGACGCGTTGAAAATATATGCATTGAAAACTTCGCCTGCGTTCGAGGCGGCCCTGCACTGCGGGATCGCTTTGGCCAACACGGGCGAAGAGTATCGTGACGAGATGCGAAAGTTCGCCCGGCATGTGGGGGTCGCTTTCCAGATCCTCAACGACCTGAAAGATTGGCTCGGCGACTCGGACAACAAGCTGACCGCCGGCAACGATATCATCGGCGGACGCCCGACGGTGCTGTGGGCTTTGGCCCTGGCCAACCTGAAAGCTGACCGCCGGCAAGAGCTGATCGGCATCGCCAACGACCCCGATTTGACCGCCGCCGCCAAGATTCAGCGGGTCCGGAGTTTGTATATCGAAGGGGGTGTTTTCGAGGCCGCCGAGCAGCTGGTTGAAAAATATCGGGCGAAAGCGGAAGAAATTGCCGACGAAATTCACCCTGAGCCGTTCCGGCAATTACTCTATTATTTGGTTGATTCAATCCTGGAAACGCCCCACCAGCACAAACCGACGATAGTCATACCCACCACGCAATTGGAATTCCCCCTAGCCGCGCCAACCTCGTAGCCCCACCGATCAACCTGACTGTTGGCCACCTCAAGTTTCGTAACCTTATATGCGAGGCCCCGACGTGAAACGGTCCCATCAAACGATGCCTGAGCTTAGCCAGCTAATCGCGTTGTTCTACGAAAAGTCCGAAACGCTAGGTCGTTTCGAAGAAGTATCGGCCCAGCAGACCCCGCCTCCTTTCCATCAACTGCTGGCCCATAACGAGCACATGACGGTCACCGTCGAAAAGTTCCACGGCTGCCATGTCGACGTGGAAGTGCTCGAACGAAAAACGGATGGCCAGTATTACTCGCGAAAGATTCTGCTCACGCGGCAAAGCGACGGCAAAGTGGTTCAGTACGGGATCGTCCGTCTCAACTGCGAGTTCCTTGACGAAGCCCCCGCGAACGAAATCAAGAGCGAACGAATTCCGCTGGGCCGCGTGCTGATCGAACACAACGTCCTTCGTGAAGTGCAGCTGACCTGCCTATGGCATGTCGAGCCGGCGGAAGAACTTCGCGAGCTGATGGCACTTGAGCCAGGCGAAACGGTCTACGGCCGTACCGCCCTGATCTACTGCAACGGCGAACCAGCGGTCGAACTGCTGGAGATCGTGACCCGCGACTAGGCCTGGTGACACCCTCAAGATTCACAACAGGTTCAACCTCTCGGTCATCGTAGCGACTGTCTTATTTTGTCAAACACATTCCTCCCACGATTTCCCATTTCGGGCAATCGAGTTGAGGATGCATAGCAGTTTGCGCATGCAGGCGACCACGGCCACCATCTTGGCTTTGCCCTCCGATAGCAGGTGTT
>WGNR01000003.1 GCA_016124445.1 bacterium | reverse complement strand
TTACGCCCACGAGCGGAAGCACAGCTCGCTCGACCGCCAAACGCCAGCGGCCGTATACCGCAGCGGCCGGTCAACACGCGCGGAACTTTCTATCTAAAGAAACCGCATCCGTGGTCCTAAAATTGGGGTCCACTTCAAAGTTCTCGGATTTCAGCTTGGCTCAAAATGCCCAGTTCGATGGCGACCTGGCCAAAGGACTGGTGGGATGTGCTTTGAAGGCTGAGAATTCGGAAGAGATCGTGCATCGAGAGACATCGCGTTTCAATGGCTAACGCACCGATCTGAGGACGGTGTCTCAGCTGGTACGAGATGGCCTGAATGAATTGAGGCCCGGTAATTCGACCAACGTTCAGAAGATGTAATCCGAAATGCATAATGGAGCCATCCTCAATCTGTGCGATCTGGCATCCCAGCCGCGAGCGAAGTTACTACCCTCTAAAAAGGTGGGGTCTCACGATCGCTCCGCAAATGAACCTTGGAGAATTCAAGCAAATCAACGGTTTGGATCGGCGCTGCGAGGTGGGATCGTAGCGACAAAAACGGTTATCATCCCTTCTTCCCTTCGGCTTTCCGAACCAGAGTGGTGGTAAGATATGCCATACATGAAACCGTCTCCACCTTCGATACGTGCTTGAGGCATGTCCCTGATGGAAGAAGTTAACGCCTATCACGAAGCAGGACACGCCTTGTTGGCCATCCTCGTAGGTGCTCGGGTGCGGTACGTGACCTTGGAGCCAGAATGGGATGATGGGCCGGATCGATTCGCCGAGATCCAGGTTGAATGGCCTCTGGATCGCTTCTCGGAAAAGCAACTCTACGAAAAGATGGTGATCGTCGCGTTGGCTGGCCCGGTGGCCGAGATGCATTACACCAATAGTCCGCTGCACCCTGGTTTCGTTGGCGAGTGGGCCGCCGACTGGCAATCGGCCTGGGAGGCGACCTCCCGCTTTCTCGCAAATCACCAGAAGAGAGTTGCCTATCTCGAAGCGGCAACGCGTCAGGTCTATCAGTTATTAGACCAAGAGAACCACTGGGCCGCTCTGGCAGCCATTGCTGACAACCTTCTGGCTCACGAAACGCTGGAGGGGGAGGTGGTCGACGAAATCGTATCGGCCTGGCTGTAGTTTCCACGAGCCTTCAAGCCGCCCTGATTGGATTGTCTGCTTCTCCTATCGCCGTTCTTCACAAATTCTTCTTGGGTAATGCACTCTTGCTGGCATGAATTCGTGGAAATTTGAATGTCTGAACGTCACAATGGGCAGTTCGTCAGATGTTCGTAAAACGCTTTGTTGGAGTGAGACTCGTGATTCGGATTTCTTTCTTGGCTGGTGTCGTCCTCTTGTTTTGGGGTGTTGTCCCTGGTCAAAGCAAGGCACAGTTCAAAGAGCTAACCAGGCGCGTACCGGACGGAGCGAACACGATCCTGTTCATCGATGTTGACCAGTTGCAAAACAGCCCCATGGGGAAAGCCCAAAACTGGCGCGCGAAGCATGAGCAGGCATTCGAGGCAGGCCTCGATACTGTGCCACCTCAAGCGATCGATTTCATCGCGGCGGCAAAGCTCGACCTCGCGACCAAGCGGGCCGTCTGGCAGGCCGGGGTGATGAGGTTGCGTTACGATCCTTCCATTCCAAAGGTTGCCGTGCGGTATCAAGGTACTACCGACTATCTGGGCGAGCGACCGGTGGCGGTGCTGCCTGGTGATATCTATGTCGTGCGGTTCATGGAAAACATCGTCGGCTATGGCATGCCGGCAACTCGGCAAGATGCGGCGCTTTGGATCAACAAATACTACGATAACTCGCTGCAAGGCTTATCTGACTATCTGAAAGAAGCCGAGTCGTTCGCCGACGCTGGTTCGCCAATTATTTTGGCGCTGGATCTAACCAATTCCGTTTCGCCCCAGACGGTGCGAAAACATCTGGAGCATTGGCAATCGGTTCAAGGGCAACAGGTCGACCTCGACCAACTAGCCAAGGCGATCGCCAGCATTCGTGGGATTTCGCTGGGAGTGACCGTCCAGCAGGAAATGGTCGGCGCGGTCAAAGTTGACTTCGCGGAAGATATCACGCTGATGAAGGAATTCGCCAAGCCATTGCTTTTAGAAATCCTGGGGCAGCAAGGGATGATGATCGATGAAATTCAAGACTGGAAGGTAAATGTCAGTCCGCACACCGTGCAGTTGACCGGCACGTTGTATCCCAGTGGGCTGCGGCGAATTCTGAGCCTGGTCGAGACACCACCGTCGCTGCAGGAAGCACGACAGAAGGCAGCGGCCTCGGGAGGTAATTCCGAGGAAGAGACGCAAAAGGAGACAGCCATCGCCGCATCAAAGATCTACTACAAGTCAATCGTTTCGATGCTCGACGAACTGCGCGAGAAGAAGCAACATCGACAAACTCTGGGTCAGGTCGGCGTCTGGTTCGACAAGTACGCCCGCAAAATCGATCGCCTACCGATCGCCAATGTTGACCCGGCATTGCTGAAGTATGGTCAATACGTGTCTGAAATGATGCGGACAGGACAATCGCAGATTACCGATGCGGCCGCCTCGAGCCGGATTCGTCAGCAGCAAGTGCCTGAGCAGTACGACGTGTCGAGCTACTCGGTGCCGGTTGGAGCCAATTGGACCGGTCAATACAGCTGGAACGGCTGGCAAGCCACGCCCAACTGGGATCGCACCGGAGAGCTTCAAGCTCAGGTTCGCACTCAGGAAAACATCCGGGGAGCCAGATCGGCCAACGACGTTCTGCGAAGCATCGACAATGCGACGGCTGATATTCGACGCCAGATGACGCAGAAATACGGTGTTGAATTCTGATTTCCCTCAACCTTGCAGGTCATTTAGTTGAAGTCGAGCAAAATGCAGCAACACGTAATGCTTTGTGCCAGGAATCGCTGGGGATGTGTCATTGTTCTCGGTTGCTTATTGGCAGGCTGTTTCGAGGGCAATCAATACCAGGCTCCGCCTCCCGTTGAAGTGGACGTTGCTGAGCCATTGGTGCGTGATGTGACCATCTATCTGGAAGAGACCGGCACGACAGAAGCGGTAGAGAAGGTCGAAATTCAATCTCGAGTCGACGGGGTCCTTGAACAGGTCTTATTCGAGCCGAATGACGAGGTCGAATTAAACCAGGTTCTGTTTGTTATTGAGCAGCGGAGATACAAAGCTCTGAGAGATTCGGCCGCTGCCGAGCTTGAGGCCCGAAAGGTTGAAATGCAGAAGGCCGAAATCGAATATGCTCGTCAAAAAGAGCTCTTTGAAAAGAAGGCGACGCCAGAAACGAATTTGGTTGCCGCCAAGGCCGAGCTTGATGGATCCAAAGCCGCAGTGCTTGGAGCTGAGGCTTCGCTGGACGAAGCAGAATTGAACCTGGAATACACGGAGGTACGCTCGCCCATCAAAGGCCGGATAGGGAAATCATTTGTCAAGAAAGGCAACCTGGTTACTGGAACACCAGGCACTCATCTCGCAACGGTTATCTCCTACGACAATATATACGCCAATTTTTCGATTTCAGAACGCGAGTATCTCACTCAAAAGGATCAAGCCAAGCAGCAAGAAAAAGAGGCGGTTCCCCTTTATCTGGCACGCGCAACGGACAGTTCCTTTCCATTCAAAGGCACGCTGAACTTCACGGATCTGGCCGTGGATGAATCTACTGGTACGTTTGCGGTCCGAGGTATTTTCCCCAATCCAGGTTTAGAGATCGTGCCTGGTTTGTTTGTGCGAATTCGAGCACCGATCGACGTTAGCAAAGATGCCCTGCTGGTTCCGGATGAGGCTACCGGATTCGACCAGGCGGGGCATTACCTGTTAGTCGTCAACGGTCAGAACAAGGTCGAACGCAGAAACATCGAGCTCGGCAACAAGTTCGGACCATTTGTGGTCGTGCTGAAAGGTTTGAAGGCCGGCGAGCGGGTCATTGTGGAAGGTGTCCAGCGTTCGCGTCCCGAAGCGATTGTTGCGCCGAAGGAGATTAAACTCGATGTGGATGAAAGCCTGTTCAACGCGATGAGTCCGCAGGAGGCACCTTCCCAGGAGCAGCCAGCTAAAAAAGATGCGGATAATGATGAAGCGGCTCCTGCAGATTCGCAATCCCCAGCCTCTTAAGTCAATGCATCCTTTTCTGCGATGAAGGGCACCAATGTCCCGTTTCTTTATCCATCGACCAATCTTCGCCGCGGTGATTTCGATTGTGATTGTGCTGTCAGGGGCGATCGCACAGACATCGCTTCCGGTCGCGAAGTTTCCGCAGATTACGCCGCCTACGGTCCAGGTCACCGCTTTCTATCCCGGTGCCAACCCCAGTGTTATTGCAGAAACGGTTGCTTCGCCAATCGAGCAGGAAGTCAACGGCGTGGAAAACATGCTGTATATGTCGTCCAGTTGCGCCGACGATGGCTCGTACACGTTGAATGTAACCTTCGAGACCGGTACCGACATGGATATGGCCACCGTGCTTGTCCAAAACCGAGTTTCGATCGCCCAGTCTAAGTTGCCGGAAGATGTCCGTCGCCAAGGGGTAACGACCAAGAAACAGTCGACCCAGATCGTTCAGTTCATCACGCTCACCTCGGATGATCCGTCGCACGATAGCCTGTTTCTCAGCAATTACGCGACGATCTATCTCCGCGACACGTTGGGGCGGATCGACGGAGTTGGTTCGATTAGCATCTTCGGTTCCGACGACTACAGCATGCGGATTTGGCTTGATCCGACCGAACTGCAAGTTCGGAACCTGACCACGCAAGATGTCATCGCGGCAATCCAGGAGCAAAACGTTCAAGTCGCCGCCGGGCGCATCGGCGAACCGCCAACATCGGACGATACGGCGTTCCAGATGGTCATTAATACCAAGGGGCGATTGGCCGACGTCGAGCAGTTTAAAGAGTTGATCCTCAAGACTGGGGAAGGAACCGGGATTACGCGTCTCGGTGACGTTGCCACCGTCGAACTAGGCGCAAAAGGCTACCGCTTTCAGGCCTGGTCCGACGGCGCGCCATGCGCGGCGATTGCCATCTATCAGTTGCCGGAAGCGAATGCCCTGAATCTAGCCGACGCCGTCAAAGCGAAAATGGAAAGCTTGAAAGGGCAATTTCAGAAGGGAATGAAATACGATATTCCCTTTGATACCACGCGATTTGTCGAAGCTTCGATTGCAGAAGTCTATTCGACATTGGTTGTGGCCGTTTTGCTGGTAGTTTTAGTGATCTTTGTTTTTCTGCAGGATTGGCGAGCCACGCTTGTTCCCAGCGCGGCAATACCGGTCGCCCTCGTCGGAACATTCGCGGCCATGGCGGCGATTGGCTTTTCCATTAATATCCTGACTCTGTTCGGCATCGTGCTGGCGATCGGCATCGTCGTCGACGACGCCATCGTGGTCGTTGAAAACACGGCCCGTCATATCAACGATGGCTTGGCTCCCAAAGAAGCAGCCGTCAAAGCGATGGACGAAATCACGGGGCCTGTGATTGCAACGACGCTGGTCTTGTTAGCCGTTTTTGTTCCTACCGCATTCATGGGTGGAATTGTCGGGCAGATGTATCGGCAATTCGCGTTGACGATTTCCGCCGCGGTGGCAATCAGTACGGTGAATGCTCTTTCGCTTAGCCCCGCCCTTTGCGGTCTTTTGCTCCGGCCTTCAAAAGAAACGACCGAACGTGGCGAATATCTCCCTCGGTTCGTAACGGCCTTGCTGCTGGCGGGATTCGCTTGTTGGATTGCCGCGAAAATGCTTGCGCAACGCGGTGATTCGATCGGGATTGTCATGATCGCCCTATTCTTGATCGCGTCGCTAGTTGGCTGGTTTGTCACGCCAGTTTTGAACGGGCTTTTGGGTGGTTTCTTTCAACTCTTCAATCGTGTATTTGAATTCGCGACAAGCAAATACCAATGGCTTGTCACGGCGCTGGTTCGGCGTCTTTCGGTGGCAATTCTTTGCTTTGTTGTCCTGCTGGTCGTTACGGGCTACGGCCTGAAGTCGATTCCCACGGGCTTCTTGCCGATCGAGGACCAGGGCTATGCGTTTGTCAATGTCCAACTTCCCGACGCAGCCTCTTTGGGAAGAACCGAAAAGGTGCTCAAGCAGATCAACGAGATCATGAGCAAAACTGAGGGGGTGGCGAATTGGGTTTCTATCGCAGGCTATTCCATTCTTAGCGGAACGTCAGGCTCGAATAACGGTCTGGTCGCGGTGATTTTCGAGCCGTGGGAAGATCGCAAAACTGCTGAGCTCAGCCAGGAAGGAATTCTCAAGAATCTCAGGCAGCGGCTCTCGGAATTGAAGCAGGCGAACATCGTTGTATTTCCTCCTCCACCAATCGACGGCCTTGGAAATGCAAGTGGATTTCAAATGCAGATTCAAGATGTTGGCGGCGCAGGTTTAACGACCATGCAATCGATCGCCGACGAAATGGTGGCGGACGGGAACGCTCAGTCAGCGTTGACGCGAATGAACACCACGTTTCGTGCCGATGTTCCGCAGATCTACGCCGAGGTCGACAGAACCAAAGTTAAAAGTCTGGATATCCCGTTGAATTCGGTGTTTGCGACGATGCAGGCATTCATGGGATCGGCCTACGTCAACGATTTCAACCGATTTGGCCGCACCTGGCAGGTGCGCGTTCAGGCTGATCAGAAATACCGAATTCGCCCTGAGGATCTCATGCGACTGAAGGTTCGTAATCGCCAAGGCAAGATGATTCCTTTGGGGACGTTTACCACGGTCGAAATGACGGTTGGTCCCCAGGTTATTCAACGCTACAACATGTATCCGTCGGCGCAGGTCAATGGCGAGCCTGCGCCCGGGTATAGTTCCGGCGAGGCGATGGCTTTGATGGAACAAATGGCAAAGGATAAGCTCCCATCCTCGGTTTCGTACGCTTGGACTGGGATGTCCTACCAGGAAAAACTTCTGAGCGAATCGACTTCGTTGACCGAGAATCCAACGTTCATTTTGATCCTGTCAATCACGCTGGTGTTCCTGGTGCTTGCTGCCCAATACGAAAGCTGGACTAGCCCGATGGCAGTGATTGCCGTTGTCCCCCTCTCCGCGCTTGGCGTGGTTATCGCATTGCTGACGCGAGGGACCGACAATAACGTCTACACGCAGATCGGCTTGGTGTTGCTGGTGGCTTTGGCCAGTAAGAATGCGATTCTCATTGTCGAATTTGCTGCGGAACTTCGACGCGAAGGCAAATCGTTGTTGGAATCGGCGACCCAGGCAGCGGCCTTGCGTTTTCGGGCAATTTTGATGACCGCGTTTTCCTCGATCCTTGGATTCTTGCCGCTACTGATTGCCTCGGGAGCGGGTGCTGCCAGTCGCCAAGCTGTGGGCAACGCGGTCGTGGGGGGCATGATCGCCGCGACCTGCTTTTCGCTCCTGTTTGTCCCGTCGTTCTTCGCGATTTTCCGGGGACTTGGAGAATGGTTCGGTATCCAGGACAAGCCAGAAACGCACCCAACTGCCGACTAATGCTCCACTATTCTTTCCGACGCTGAGACTGCACACCTAAGCCGAAACCATGTCCCACGAAACTAGCCAGGATGAAACTGGCAAAAAAATTCGCTTCTCGCTACTTCTTGGATCCCTTGTCATCGCGGTGGTGATTGGACCGCTCTTGGAAGAAACCACCATCGGCTCCCTGATTGAAGCAATATTTTTCACGTTTGTGTTCGTGGCGGCTGTCCTTGTGAACTGGCGCGACCGTGTCAGTTTCTCGGTTGCCGGGATCGTCGCCTTTGTTGGCCTTGCCTTGCATTGGTCGTCGTACGTCGTGCCAGGGGAAGCAATCACCATCTCGCGGTTGGTTTCGACCTTTCTTTTTCTCGGTTTGACGGCGGCGCTGCTGATGCGCTCGATCCTCACCAAGTACCAGCAGACTCCTGACGCGGTTCTCGGCGCGATTTGTATCTACCTTTTGTTAGGCCTGATGTGGGCTGAGGGATATGTCGCGCTCACCCACTTTGAAACGGCTCCGTTTGCGATACAAGGAGAATCCGTAGTCTTCGGCGATAGTCGGCCAAGCCTGGCGACGTTGCTCTACTTCAGCTTCGTCACGATGTCGACGCTTGGCTATGGAGACATTACACCGCAAACCGATTTGGCTCGAACGTTGGCCTGGACCCAATCGGTGGTGGGTCAGTTTTACCTGGCGATCCTGGTCGCGCGGCTGGTCAGCGTGTTGCCGCGGCAAGAGCAATCATCCGCCGAACTCGAAGAGCAATAGTTGCCCCATCCGGCGGAGCGACTTGAAGAGCCTTGAGATTCGGAATCCGGTCCGCGCCAGCCAACTGACGCGTTTGTCTTGTCCCGGCAGGCCGTCGTTGTTTTCTTCGATGAGTCGTAAACCGGGTACCGCTATCTCCAACTGCTTTGGATCGTTCACCACCCAGTTCAATCGCTCGTGCGCTTGCCGCATGATCGATAGTTGGTTGAGCCAAGCCACGCCCCAGCCGTTGTAGGCGTCGAATGCAATTTGACCACGTTCGAAATGGCCAACGATCGACCGCAGTAGTCTTTCACCATCGGCCACCTGAAAGTATGGAAAGACACCTTCGGCCAGGACCAAGGTAGGTAGGTCTGGCGGGATAGCTTCGGTCCATCGATCATCCAGGATCGAGTGCCCCAACATCGTGCAGCCTGGCCGCTCTTGGTAGACCTCTTTACGCAGGGCAATTACCTCAGGGAAATCGATTTCCCACCACTGCACCTCTGGAGGAGGATTCAAACGCAGAATACGGCTATCCAGTCCGCACCCTAAATGGACGATGTTTGCTTGAGTGTGCGTATTCAAAAACTGCTCTGCCCACAGATCGAGCACCTTGGCCCGAACCGCCAGCGAAACGATCGCGTCGTGCGTCAAGTGCATGTTCGAGAAGTCGTAGTCGAGCTGGTCGATGATTTCCGCGGCATACTGATCTTGCAGCACTGAGTCCTCGAACTGACTTTCCAAAGCCTTGCCGCGCAGCGTGATCAGCAGCGTCTTTTGCAGATTGGTCAGAGCAATCGGCAGCTTTGGTTTCACTAAGATTCCGTTGGGCATGTTCAATCAATTCAATTACGATAGGACCTTGTCCTACCTTAGCGTATTTGGGAAATTCCGGTTTCCACTTCCGCCCCACCCCGGCGAAAACTTTTCACTTCTTTCCATCGAAGGTGCCCCCGATGCCTCCACGAATCCGAATCGCCCTTCTTCTTCTCATTATTCCCCTGGCCACCTCTTGGGTCGCACGAATCGAAGCGACCGAGCGGCCAAATATTCTGTTTATCTTTACCGACGACCAGGCTGGCTGGGCGCTGGGTGCATCTGGGCATCCGCATGCAAAGACGCCCAATCTCGACGCCTTACTAAAAGAGGGGGCTTACCTGCGGAATGCTTTCACGGTGACCCCGGTTTGCAGTCCGTCGAGGGCATCCCTGATTTCGAGTCGCTACGGCTCCGAACTGGGAATCCCTGATTGGATCCATCCGGCCAGAGAGCCCAACCTGGGCTTGCCGGTTGGGACCGTTACCTGGGTCAAGCTGCTGCACGATGCAGGCTACCACACCGGCCTGGTGGGCAAATGGCACCTGGGGACAACCGATGAGATGCATCCCACCAAATTTGGCTACGACTATTTCATGGGTTTCCGCGAAGGTGGCGCACCAACGAAAGATCCGACGCTCGAAAAGGATGGCAAAAACCAGAAAATTAAGGGACTCACCACCGACATTTTGGCGGATCATGCGATCACGTTCCTGAAGGACTCGGTTTCCAAGCAGCCGTTTTGCCTGTCGGTCCATTTTCGGGCACCCCATACCCGATGGCTGCCGGTGGCGGACGAAGACTGGGCACCGTTTGCCGATCTTGATCCCACGATTCCCAATCCGGACTATCCCAATCTGAACATTCCCCGTGTGAAACAGATGACGCGCGAGTACTTAGCCAGCGTGGCTGGTGTCGATCGGAATGTCGGCCGAATCCTGAAAGAGTTGAAAGAATTGGGCCTGGAAAAGAACACGATCGTCATCTTTTCGAGCGATCACGGTTACAACATGGGTCACAACGGTATCTGGCATAAAGGGAACGGGCATTGGGTACTGACCAAGAATCCGCCCGCGACCGAAAACATTCCTGCCGGTCAACGTCCGAACTTGTACGACAACTCACTTCGAATCCCAACCATCATTCGCTGGCCCGGCACGATCAAGCCTGGTACGACGATTGACCAGACCGTTTCCAACCTCGATTGGTATCCGACGCTGCTCGAGATGGCAGGCGTCAAGCTGCCAAGCGACGTCAAGATCCACGGCGAAAGCATCGTCCCGCTGCTGAAAGGTGAGGACGTTAAATGGGATAATGATTTCTATGCCGAGTACAGCACCAAGCATCAGTCGCATACCCACATGCGAATGTACCGCACGCCAGAGTGGAAGCTGATTCGTGACTTCCTGAACCCTGGCCGCGATGAGCTTTATCACCTGACCGAAGACCCCGCCGAGGCGCACAACCTGATCGACTCGAAGTCGCCTGAGGTGAAAGAGGTAATTGCCAAGCTCAGTGCGAAAATCGACGAACAGATGGAGGCGATCAACGATCCAGTTTTGAAGAACTGATTATCCGCTGTTGCAAACGTCTATAGAAAAAGGCGACCCTTTCATGGGTCGCCTTTTTGTTTGGAAATGCGATGTTTGCCAGGGAGTGCTTCTGACTCCTTAGCTGCTGGGGGCGTTCTGATTGTCTTCCGGCTGTGGCAGGCGAACCAGGACCAGCGTTTGCGTTTGATCCGCACCATAGTGGATTAGCGCCGTTGCTTCGTCCTTGGTCAGATCGTAGATACCGGTTTCCATGACGATATCCTGGTTCTTGCCATCCGCAAACTTCCAGGCGGCCCGCTGCGTCTTTTGATCGACCATCCCTTGCAGGGGGCGTTCCGAACCGGTGATATCGTTGTAGATCGTTCCGGCAATGATCCCTTCTTTGCTGACTGCCAGCTGGATCGCGATGCTGGAATCGGTGCCTGTATCATCGGTGACAGCAAATACACCCAGCGGCATCCAGTCGACGTTATCAGGATTGACGTTCTGTGGAATGCTGTCCGCAATGTTGTCCGCTTGCTGGTAATACTGCTGCGCAGATGCCATCTGCTGATTGTTTACGTAGACGTAATTGTCGCGGTAAACGACGGTCGAACCATAGTTGTAATAGTAAGGTTGCGCCCAGGCGCCCCAAAGAAACCATGTTCCGAACGAGCCCCACGTTGCCGGTCGCCAGCACCAGTAGTTGGGATAGCGATTCCAGCCAGTATGCCAACGCCAGTTGGGGTTATTGGGGTATCGGTTGCCATTCCACCAGCCCTTGTTGAAGGGATATTGGCCATTGTTGACGTGCGACCATTTGTTGCGGACGTTGTTGATGTTGACGTCACGATCGAACTTGTTTCCGACCTTGTTGCCGGCGTTGATGTTGATGTTGTTGTTTTTGTTGAAGGTGTTACCGCTGCCGATGTTCGGTCGATTGACAGAATGATTTCCGTTACCGGAATCGCCGCCGCCAGGCCGATTCGGAAAACGATCGCCGATGTTTCCAGGGCCGCCGTTGCCTGGCCCGCCAGTACCGGGTTTGCCACCACCAGGTTTGAAGTTGCCTGAACCGCCGCCTGGTTGTCCCGGCAGGTGCAAAAAGTTGTTCAGGTCTCCTTGGCTGGGACGATTGAAGTGTGAGTTACCGCCGGTACCTGGAATGGTAACGCCAGGGTGGTTGCCGCTTCCGCTGCCTGGGATGGTAATGCCAGGCCGGGAATTGCCGCTACCGCTTCCGGGAATCGTCACACTGGGGTGCGAATTGCTTGGCCGCTGAAAATTTGGCCGACTGGAGTTGCCACCGCCAGTCGTGGGAAACGAAAAGCTTGGTTTGCTTCCCGTGGTCGGGCGAGAGATCGTTGGTCGACTCGATGTCGGACCATTGAACGAGGGAGAACTGAACGAAGGACGCGAGCCACCGGAAGATGGAATGTTGAAGGAAGGACGGCTCATCGAGGGCGTATGTCCACCGCCGGAAAAAGAATGGCCCCCTCCGCTGAAGCCTCCTCCTACACTGAAGTGCGATCCTCCGCCGCCGCTGAAGTGACCACCACCGCCGCCACCACCACCGAAGTGGCCTCCGCCGCCTCCGCCACCATGTCCACCACCTCCCCCTCCGCGAGCGAAGGTCGTTCCGGTGACTAACAGGGCAATCATGAGCCCGACGGCAAATTTCGTTAAGTTGTATTTCATGGATTCGATCCTTATAGGTATTTCATCGCGCGTGTGGTCCTGGCCGGGTTGTTCTCCTCGAATGCCAGATTACTCTTCTCGAATAATCGTGAGCGTTTCGATATTGGGTTGAAGCTCTCCGTCAACCTGGCGACCGATCGATTTAAACTGGACCGTGTTCTCGTCTAGGATTTCGTAAATGTTGGTCGACGAACCGCGCCGACCGTCTGGCAAAACGCTGAGTGCTTGGACTGTCCACAGATTTCCGTTTTGGGACCAGCGACCGACTCCAAACCCCCCATCCGAATCGAACGTCCACGATCGAATGGCATCGACGCTCGGATCCCAGCCAACGATCTGGGTTCCCTCGAAGTCGACCCGGTCTTGAATGAAGACCTTGAACGTTCGCGTGATGAAGTTCTGGTTCGTCGTCCACTTGCCGGTAGTTTCAATCGTCATGCCTTCTTCGGCATTGTCGACCCACGTACCGATCATCCATTCTAGCGGCTTGAGTCGCTCGTAATGGGTCGGCGGAGGCTCGGCAAGGGCTGCTTCTTTGACACTGTCAATTCGCCAGCCAGCAGCCGTCTTGACGTGGATTACCTCGTACGCGGTCTCTTCACCAATTTTATCCTTGCCGACGACGCGGGCCATTCCTGTCTCGGCGGCGACGCGGGGGGAGATCATCTTGATCTGGGTGTCGTACAGTTCGAGCTTGGCATTGCCGGTCTCCTTGAAATAGGTGGCGAATGACTCCTCGATGGCAGCGCGGCCTTTCAAAACCTCGCCGGAAGACAGCACAAATTCACCATCTTCGGTCCAATGTTCTGCCAGCCGTTTAGCATCGGCTTTGTTGAAGGCGATCACGTATGAATCGACCGCGGCAAGCACCGCCAATTCATCCTCGGTCAATTTAGGCTCACTTACCTCTGGCTTCTCTTCCTCCGACGTCGCTTCCTCGGCGGGCTTCGCCTTGTCAGGTGATTCCGGCTTGTCTGTTTTTGGGGTCGCATCCGCGCTGGTCGGCGGATTGGCGGAAATTGGCGGGGAAACGGCGTCTTGGGACCAAACCGGTCCCCCGATCCCAACAGCAATCAAAAGTCCCAAAGCAATGCGTTTCATGTTGCACCTAGCCGCTAAAGGAGTTGGATGACGACCGTGCGCGCGCTCGAAAACGTTCGCTGCGACGTGCTGTCATCGTGACGGGGATTTGCAAGCTGACCACCGTTCAAACTAACACCACCAGCGTGAGAAAACCACGAATTAGAAGAAAGTTAGCCGACAATTCGCCGCTTCCTTTTCGGGTGGCCATCCAAGGCATGGAAGTTTGTCCAACGGTACGGATCTCGGACCCATCGACAAAACAAAAAAGAGTTGAAAACTCGCATTTAAGCACCGTTTTTCTCGAATCGAGGTTTTTTCCAAGTTTGCGAGGGGAATTGGACAGGTAGCGGTAGATTACCCTAGAGAAAAGGAATCCTCAGCTTGATGTAGCTACGGCAAGAATGACCCACCTTAACCCTTCGGATCGCGATCCCACGCCGTTTGTCGAATTGATCGTCAAACATGAACGTGCGCTAATGCGTTACATTCGCGCGATGTTCGTACGCGCCGACGATGCCGAGGAGGTTTGGCAGGCGACGGCGATCGTGCTGTGGGAAAAGTTTGACGAGTACGACCCGCGGCGAGACTTTCTGCCGTGGGCGCAGAAGTTTGCCTACTTCGAGTCCCTCAATCTACGCCGCAAGCGAGCACGTGATCGGATGGTGTTTTCCGAGAGCGTGATGCGGACGTTGGCTGAAACGCACGACACTTCGCGTGAACGTTTGAATCAACGCAGCCGTGCCCTGCAAATTTGCATCGAACAATTGCCGTCGGCCGACGTTTTACTACTTCGTTCTCGCTATGAGTCCGAGACAACCATCGGCGAGTTGGCCGAACGTATGAAAACCACCGCGAAATCGCTTTATCGACGATTAGATCGAATCCGAGACCGATTGGCCCAATGTGTCCGCAAACGGGTCGCCCTGGCAGAAGAGTAACCGCTACAGCAGCTATGAACGCGAAGAACATCCGACAACTCGAACAAGAGGCCCGCGTGTCAATCGATTCGCTGGCCGCGAATCAATTGACGGCCGAGCAGCTTGCCGCGCTGGAAGCTCGTCTTTTGAACGATCCAGAGTTCCGTGCGGTTTATGTCGAACAAGTTGACTTGGAAGCCGAATTGGAAAACCTGCTGCAGGAGTCGCCTGTCGGCACATCTCCTGCACGTCCGCAAGTATCCATCGGCTGGGGCATCTCGTTGGCGATTGCCCTGTCGCTGCTAGTTGCCGTTGGATTGTTGAACCTGTTCTGGCTCAACGCGTGGCGGAAGGATCAGCCAAATGGCCCGATGCTCGATTTCGCCGAATCGCAACTGCTCGGGCAACACCCGGTGGCGATCGTGCTGCAAACCAGCGAAGACGCTTTGGGGCAGTCTTCTTTGAAAGTCGGAGACCGCGTGAAGCCAGGAGCGTTGCGACTAAACCGAGGTCAATTGCGATTGGAGTTTCTCTCTGGCGTTCGCGTTCAACTGGAGGCTCCTGGCGAAATCCATTTGTTGTCCGATCACGAGGCGACCTTAGTGAATGGCCGAGCTTCGGTGGTTACACCGCCTGATACCCGTTCGTTTTCTCTGAACGGTCCGATCGCTACGATTGCCAGCGGTTCAAGTGAATTTGTCTGCCAGGTCAACGCGAAGGATGTTGAGATTGGCGTCCGCCGCGGTGATGTGATGGCGTCGCTACTTGGGCCCTCAGGCGACACACTCCGTAGCGAACCGGTGGCGGCCAATCAGTTGGCCAGGTTCGACCACGTTGAACTGACGGTCGTCGAGCACGATTTTTCAGACGAGGATCGTGTCGATGTATTGCCAGTCGATCAGCAATCGTTAAGTCCGAACGCTCAATATGCGGCGGCCGTCGCCGAGGACGAGCCGCTGGTCTACTGGCGATTTGAAGATGGCGACATGACTGGCGATCAGGTGCGTAATCATATGTCGGACGATTACCTGGGCGTTATTCATGGTCCGCACGACGGATCGCTCCGGATGCAGCAAGGTTGTCTCCATTTTTCGGAGAGTCCGCAGTCGCGATATTTCGGGGGCAGCCAGCCGCTGGAAGACTTGAACCAAGGAGAGTTCACCATCGAATTCTGGGTCCGTGCCGAGCGGATGCATTGGGGAACGTTCCTTGGGCTCTTGCCCACTGATCAAGCCGACGCCAAACGTCAAACGCATCTTTGCGTGCTCGAATACGCGAACCAAACCAACGTCGTACATCGGCCTGCAACCATTCGGATGCTTTATCGCTATCCGCCAGACACCTACGAAGGTGGCATCAATCTGTTCAGCGCGGAGTCGTGCGCCCCGGGAATGTGGACGCACGTTGCAGCCGTGAAACGAACCGACGGCATCTATCTGTACTGCAACGGGAAGCTTCAATTCATTCTCGACTTGCTGCAACTGGATGACCCGAGAGACTACGAAGTGGTCCTGGGACAACTCGATGCCGTCCGGACGCGTCGACAGTTTCACGGCGAAATCGATGAAGTTGCTATCTACAAGAAAGCCTTGAGCCCGGAGAAAATTCGACGACACTATGAATTGATCGCCGGACCTCCTCAAACGTAACTATCCTTCCGAATCAACCTCATCCTGAAATACTGCCCGATGCGATTTCCCTCCTTGCCAAATTCGATGTTGATCGCTGCGGTGTGCCTGCTTTGTGTTGGTAGCGCTGCGCAGGCCGAGAAACCACTGGAATATAACCGCGACATTCGGCCGATTCTGTCGGAGAACTGCTTCTTCTGCCACGGTCCCGATCCGGAGCATCGCGAAGCGGACTTACGGTTGGATCAGGAAGAATCGGCCAAGGATGCCGCTATCGTTCCAGGCGACCTCGATTCGAGCGAGTTCTTTCAGCGACTCATCGCCGAGCCCGACGAACGGATGCCGCCGCTCAAATCAGGCAAGAAGCTTTCGCCCAAAGAGATCGAGGTCCTTAAACGCTGGGTAAAAGAAGGAGCGGCGTATCAGTTGGCCTGGGCCTATGTGCCGCCTAAGGAGTCCCCAGTTCCGGAGGTAAAAGACGAGAGTTGGCCAGCAGGTGAAATCGATCGTTTCCTGCTTGCTCGGATGGAAGCGGAAGGGTTTTCGCCGTCGCAGCCGGCCGACAAAGTCACTTTGATCCGCCGGGTAACGTTCGACCTGACCGGGTTGCCACCCACTTGGGAAGAAGTCGAAGCGTTTGTGAACGACACCTCGCCAGATGCCTACGAGAAGGTGGTCGACCGGTTGCTGGCGTCAGATCGGTACGGCGAACGGATGGCGGCCTATTGGTTGGACTTGGTGCGTTTTGCCGATACGGTTGGATATCATGGCGATCAGGATCACAACATTTCTCCTTATCGCGACTACGTCCTCGACGCGTTCAACGACAATCTACCGTTCGATCAGTTTACCCGCGAACAATTGGCTGGTGACCTGCTTCCGGATAGTACCATCGATCAGAAGATCGCCACCGGCTACAACCGTCTTCTGCAAACGACGCATGAAGGGGGACTGCAGGAGAAAGAATACCTGGCAATCTATGCGGCTGATCGGGTCCGTAACGTTTCGCAGGTATGGATGGGAGCCACCGTTGGCTGTGCCCAGTGCCATACCCATAAGTATGATCCTTACACGATCACCGACTTCTACTCGCTGGCGGCATTCTTCGCCGATGTCGATGAAGCAACGCACTTCAAGCAAGGCACCAATGCGTTGCCAACCAAGCGGCCGCCTGAGATCAAAGTTCTTTCCAAGCGTCAGCGTGCCAAGCTGAGCAAGCTGGAAGCAGAACTCGATCAACTTGCCAAAGATAAAAAAGAAGATGTCGAGCGATTGAAAAAGCAGATCAAAGCCTTAAATGATTCGGCCCGACTGACGATGGTTACCGAGTCCATCGAACCGCGCGAAATGCGTGTGCTGCCTCGTGGTAACTGGTTGGATGACAGCGGAGCGGTCGTGACTCCGGCGATCCCGACGTTTCTTGGCAAGGTCGGAGCCGACGGCAAGCGAGCCAATCGGCTCGATCTGGCCAACTGGTTGGTCGATGCCAAGCAGGGCTCTGGCGGGCTGACCGCTCGAGTGTTCATGAACCGCTTGTGGTACCTCTTCTACGGAGTTGGCCTCTCGGCCAGCTTGGAAGATTTCGGTGGCCAAGGCGAACCGCCAGAGCATCCCGAGTTGCTCGATCACTTGGCGATTGACTTTTACAGCCATGGCTGGGACGTCAAGCGGATGGTTAAGGAGATGGTGATGCCGGCCGCCTATCGGCAGACGGCGGATGAAACGCCTGAGATTCGTCAGAAGGATCCGCTCAATCGTCTGTACACGCATCAGTCACGTCATCGGCTTTCGGCCGAGATGATCCGCGATAATGCCCTGGCGGTCAGCGGTCTGTTGAACCTGGAATATGGCGGACCGAGTGTGAAGCCATATCAACCGGAAGGCTATTATCGCAATCTCAACTTCCCCACGCGAAAGTACCATGCCGATCAGAACGATCAACAGTGGCGTCGCGGCGTTTACGTTCATTGGCAACGGCAGTTTTTGCATCCGGCCTTGAAGGCATTCGATGCACCCAGCCGCGAGGAAAGCACTTGCCAGCGTCCCAAATCGAACACGCCGGTCGCGGCCTTGGTGTTGCTGAACGATCCGACCTATGTTGAAGCGGCTCGAGTGTTCGCGTCTCGTGTGCTTGCTCAGCCGAAAGCATCCGACTCGCAGCGTCTCGATCTAGCGTACCAGTGGGCTGTTTCGCGAAAGCCGGATGACTTCGAAAAAGAAATCCTTTTGCAAATCCTTAATGAGAATCGCCAGTTGTATGGCAAGGATCAGGCAGCCGCCAAGCAATTGGTTGGCATCGGTCTGAAACCGATGGACAACAAGCTGGATGTCGCCGAGTTGGCTGCCTGGACTCAGGTTGCCCGGGCGATCTTCAATCTCGACGAATTCATTACCCGCAACTAACCGATCGAATCGACTATGAATATGAATCCATTAGAGCTCAATCGGCGGACGTTCCTTTCGCAAGGTGGCGTCGGCCTTGGTGCGGCGGCACTCGGATCTTTGCTCGCGCGCGACGGACTTGCCGCGAAACCGGAAATCAAACAGGGGGGCGTGCCGGGCCAACCTGGTTTGCCAAACCTGCCGCAGCGCGTCAAACGGGTGATCTTCCTGTGCATGGCGGGCGGTCCGTCCCACCTGGAAACGTTCGACAATAAACCGGTGCTGACCAAAATGCATGGCCAGCCGTTTCCCACGTCGTACACCGAAGGGCAGCCGATCGCTCAATTACAGGGGCAGGCCCTCAAGTGCCAAGGGACCATTACCAAGTTCGGCAAATACGGTGCCGGCGGTCAGGAGATCAGCGACTTCCTGCCGTGGCATCAGAAGATCGCGGACGACATCTGTATCATGCGATCGATGGTAACTGAGCAGATCAATCACGACCCGGCCCATACGTTCATGAACACCGGCACTGCGATCAGCGGTCGTCCTTCGATGGGGGCCTGGGTGAACTATGGAATCGGTAGTGAAACGGACGAGCTTCCTGGTTTCGTGGTGCTTTCCAGCATTGGCGGAAGAAACCCGCAGCCGATCGCCTCTCGTCAGTGGGCCAGCGGCTTTTTGCCGAGCCGTTACCAGGGCGTGGAATTTAGTTCGACTGGCAGTCCGGTGAACTACGTCGCCAACCCGGCCGGTGTAGGTGCCGGCCAGCAGCGCGAGCTGGTCGACGCGATCAGTCGGCTGAATCAGCATCGCATGCAGTCCAATGGCGACCCGGAGATCGCCAGCCGGATCGCGGCCTACGAAATGGCCTTCCGGATGCAGATGTCGGTACCGCAACTAACCGATGTGTCGGACGAGCCTCAGCACATCCTCGATATGTATGGAGCCAAGCCGGGCGACGGATCGTTCGCCTCGAACTGCCTGTTGGCACGTCGCCTGGCAGAGCGTGGCGTTCGCTTCATCCACCTTTATCATCGCGGCTGGGATCATCACGGCGGGATGGAAAAGTTCATGGGGATCTGCTGCGGACTGACCGACAAGCCGACCTATGCCCTCATTACCGATCTGAAGCAGCGGGGCATGTTGGAAGACACTTTGATCGTCTGGGGCGGCGAGTTCGGTCGTACGCCGATGTCGCAAAACAAAGGGGGTATCGGCCGAGATCACCACATCAAGGGCTTCAGCATGTGGATGGCAGGCGGTCCGATCAAAGGGGGTACCACCTACGGAGCGACTGACGAGCTTGGCTACAACGCGACCGAGAACGTTGTGCACGTTCGCGATCTGCACGCCACGATGCTGCATCTGTTGGGCATCGATCACGAGCGATTCAGCGTGAAATACCAGGGACTCGACATGCGACTGACGGGGGTCAAGCCGGCCCGGGTCGTGGACGAGATCATCAGCTAGGTTTTCCGGCGGCTAGGCTGAAGTGTTGCTTGTGGCCGCTGCGATGTCGTCGAGCAACTGCTTGATACGATCAGGCTGAATAGGTTTCGCCAGGTAGTCGTCCATGCCGACCGAAAGGCATTGCTCTCGCGCACCCTCGAGGGCATGGGCTGTCATGGCGACGATCGGTGTGCGGCAGTCGTTCGCTTTTTCCCACTGGCGAATCGCGCTGGTTGCTTGCGATCCGTCCATCTCCGGCATTTCCAGGTCCATGAGCACCAGGTCAAATTTGCCCTTCTGATAGAGCTCCAGCGCCTCTCGACCGGTACCGGCCACCTCGCAGGTATGGCCGAACAGTTCCAGAATCCCGACGGCCACCTCCTGGTTTACCGGCGCGTCGTCTGCTAGCAGGATGTGCAGCGATCGTTCGCCTGGTTGTCGCGGATCCATGCCGCCTAACTTTGGTTGGGGCGAAGATTGGTACACCGACTGAATCGTTGCGACCAATTCCGCGGCCGAAAATGGCTTGGTAAGTGTTGTCGAGGTGCACTCTTCGATTCCTTCCGGAACACCGGTAGGCGGGACGAGCACGACATGCGGAAGCTTCAACAGATCGGCCGATTCGTGAGAAGCGAACCAATCAGCGTGCTTTTGGGAGCCAACTTGCCAGTCGATCAGGACGATCGGTCGATCGGTTTCTGTCTCGTCGTTGCCGATCGTTCGGATTTCCTCCAGGCTAAGCGATTCGCACGTGGCGCCGGCGGTGGTCACGATTTCTTCCAGCAGGTTGCGGGATGTCTGGTTGTCGGAAACAACTTGGACATGGTGACCCGAGAGCAAAACGGGCGTTTCGCCCTGGACGGTTTCGGTCGCGCGAAGGGGAATCGAGACGTGGAAGGTGCTGCCGACTCCCAGTTCACTTTCGACCCAGACACGGCCTTGCATCAAATTGATGATCTGCGAAGTGATCGCCAGGCCAAGCCCGGTGCCACCGTAGCGGCGAGTCGTTGAACTATCGCTTTGCTCGAATGCCTCGAAGATGGAGGCCTGCTTCTCCTTGGCAATGCCTGGCCCGGAATCTCGGACGGAGAAATGGATTTGGGGAACCGCGCTGCTGCGATCAACGTTGCAGTCGACGAACACTTCCCCTTTCTCGGTGAACTTGATCGCATTGCCGATCAGGTTGACGATCACCTGGCGGAGCCGGCACGGATCGCCCTCGATTTCGGCCGGGACGTCGGGAGCCACCCGGTAAAGCAGTTCGATACCCTTGTTCGCGGCATTGACGGCCAGCAGCCGCACGGCCGAGCCAACGACCATGTGCGGGTCCATCGGAATCTCTTCCAACTGCATCTTGCCTGCTTCGACTTTGGAAATGTCGAGGATGTCGTTCAGCAAGTTCAACAAGGTCTCGCCCGATTGGTTGATCACCGTCAGGCAGTTTCGCTGTTGGTTGGTCAAATCGGTCCGCAGTGCCAGTTCGGTCATGCCGAGAATACCATTGAGCGGCGTACGAATCTCGTGGCTCATGGTGGCCAGGAAGCGGCTCTTGGCCTCGTTGGCAGTTTCGGCGGCAACCTTGGCAACGCGAAGTTGTTCCTCGGTATTTCGCAGGTTTTCGGCCGTTCGCTCCAACTGCAGATTAGAGCGAGCCAATTCGGCAGCTCGGGAAACGGCAGCCGCCGTTCGTTCGGCGATCCGTTGTTCGAGCGTCGTGTTCAACTGGGTCAGGTCTTTAAAGCCTTCCGCGTTCTCCAACGCAGCCCCGGAAATCGTTCCCACAAAGTCGGCCAGTCTTTCTTCGTCTGCCCCAAACAAGCCAACCACTTGAGAGTGGGTGACGTAGAGACAGGCTGCCAGCCGATTGCGGACGAAAATGGGAATGTAAATGGCCGAGCGAGGATTGGACGAATCGCGACGATGTTCGCGGTCGCTGCCAGACTCGATGAAGGTCATCGCACGACCGGCCTCGGTCACGATATTCAAGTTATTGCGATCGTAGCCGAAGTCCGATTGCCCCTTCACAATCATCGGAGGGGTGGTTTCATCCTCGCGATCGAATTCAAGCAACAGGCAGTTTTCGCCGCGCAAAAGCCGTGTGGCACCACTGCAGGACTCTTCGTAGATCTTCTCGATGGTCAAGGCCGAGGCGATTTGGCGGCCCACCTGCAGGACGTTGTCGAACCGATCGACCAGCGACAGTGAGGATAGTTCTCCTTCACGCGTCTGAGACCGGTCATCCTCAATGGTAAGTTCATCGAACAGACGCTGTGATTCGCGTTCGTCGGTTCGCGCATCTCGCCAGTCGGCGAACACCCCGACCTGGCTTCGATGCCAAAGGGTCACCGCATGTTCGTAAGTAGCTTCCAGGCTCTTGACGATTTCGAGGCACTTGTCGAACAGCTTTCGGGACTTCTTGTAATTGCCCCGCATGGCGGCCACCAAGGCGCGTTCGCGAATGGCGCGAGGCAGGTCGTTGGGGCAGACTTTCGCGGCTTTGATCGCCCTCCTTGCGGTTCGCTCGGCCTTCGCCAGCAATAAGTCGCGTGTCTGAGGAGCATGCGGAGGGGTCGTCTCGGCCTGCATTCGGTACGCAGTGGCCAGCCAGGCCGATGCTGGCGCCGTGTAAGCATTCTCGATCCCTGCGACGCGAGCTGTCTCGACAGCGCGTTCCAAGGCCGAAGCAGCTGATTCGAGCTTGCCTTGATACAGATCACGCACGCCGACAGCAAAGTACAGCTGCGTTCGCCCCTGAGCGTCGTGGCGTGACCTGGCAAGTTCGGCATCGAATAGTGAGTCAGGAATCTCACCGCGGGTCGCACGAGCCCAAACGTCGAGAATGATCCCCGATGCCTGCTCGTCGCCGAGTTCGACCCCAGATCGATGATTGTTTTGGGATTCGACGATTGCTTCCCGGAAATTCCCCAGGTGATACAGCGACGCGGCAACCTGGTAGCGGGCAATGTGCACCTGCCAATAGTCGCCCGTTCGTTCGAGCAATTGAATTGCTTCGCGACCTTTTTCGATTGCCTCTCGATATCGCCCGGCGGCATAGA
Source organism: bacterium (assembly GCA_016124445.1). Lineage (GTDB taxonomy): Bacteria > Planctomycetota > Planctomycetia > Pirellulales > Pirellulaceae > Bremerella. Next base: position 195,722 of record WGNR01000003.1, on the reverse strand, counting down.
GGGCACAGCTGTAGTAGTTGAGCGATTGGCCTTGTCCCCACACATCATTGAATCCTCGCCGCAGTTCCAATGAACGTTGTGCGTACCAGATGGCCCGTTTGAATAGCGGAATCAGGCAGACCACCGGTGCGTGCAGGGAATAGGCACTGGCCAGCTCTGGGCTGGGTAGGAAATCTTCGGCGTAGTTTAAACCGCGGAGGTGAGCCAAAAGGCATTCGGTTTTGCTGCGGCAGTACCAGCAGCCATGGGTCAGCAGGGCGAAAAGTTGAATGGCCAACCGTTCCGAATCATTCGGCGGACGCCCTTTACGCTGGAGCATCAGCTTGGGGAAACAGGTGTGCAGAACCTGCTTGATTGCCTCCCAGATCAGAAAGATTGCGACCAGCAAGCGGTTTCGTGGGACCGAGCATCCCAGGGTTCGCAGCGCGGTCTCAAAGCCTTTGGTGGCCGATTCCATGTCACCCCGTTTGAAGGACAGCTCGGCGAGTTTGCTTTGGATCTTGGCCCTGTCGAGGTCTCCTTCGGCAAGTTCTACCGCCAACTCGAACTGTGGAGCGGCCTCAGGGTATTGGCCTCGCAGCATCAGGGCGTCACCCAGGCCTTCGGCAATGCGGAAGCGAATCGACTTCGATTGGTTTTGGGCACCTCGCTGGGCAATGCGGTACTGCTTTTCCGCAACTTCCAGAGAGAACTGCCGGCGGGCCTGTTCGGCTGCTTGAAGGGCATATCCGAGTGCCGTTTCGGAAGCGCCTGCTTCGTCCAAGTGATAGGCGATTTCCGAGACGCGATCAGGGTTATGCTCTTGCAGGTGCAATGCGGCTCGCAAATGCAATTGCTTCTGTTCGCTCGAATTTAGCCGATCCAACAGCGAACTGCGAATCTGATCGTGCACAAAGACGAAATGACCGCCGTCAGCACGTTCCCAAATCAAGTTACGATCACGGGCATGCAAAAGAGCGGCCACCGCTTCGGAAACGCTCATCCGTGTCAGCGACGAGGCCATATCCAAGCTGAATTCTTTGCCGACCAGTGCCCCGACCGAAAGCAAATTGATCGTCTCTTCCGGCAGCATTTCGATACGATGCGTCAGGAACGACGCCGCTTCCTGCGACGATTGGATGTCCTGCATTGCCTGGTGATCGACCCGCCAGGCGCCATCCACGGCCACCAAAGCTTCCGATTCGACCAGCCCTCGAACGACAGCCGAGGCCATGAATGGGCTTCCCACGGCAAGCCTGGTCACCAATTCAACCGCTTCGGGTGGAAGGGTACCGGCCATCGACTCGGCAATCTGGCGAATTTCCCCGGTCGAGAGAGGTTTGAGGGCGATCCGCTCGCAGCGAGGAATTGCTCGCAGGGCATGGTCCTCGCCCACTTCTTCCGAGCGGAACGAGCAAATCAAGGCGCTATGACGCTTAGCATCGCGGGACTGCGTGTGCCAGCGACGAATAAGGTTGTGGGTCAAGCCATCGGCCCACTGGCAATCGTCGAGGATGATGATTGCCGGACGTTGTTTACTTCCCAATGCTCCGAGAAAACGAATCAGCGAATCGATCGTACGGTTTTCGCCAAACGCCGCCGGAGACTTTTCCGTCATGCGTTCTTTGGGCTGCAGGGCATTGCCCAAGTTGGGCAGGGCGGCGACCAGGGCATCGGCCATGTCCCCAACTTTATCTCGAACTCGTTGTAAAAGGTCGTTGTCTTTCTCGGCCATCGAGAGAAAGCCGTCAACGATTCCTTCCAGTGTGCGATAAGGACGCTGGCCGACGTTGGTTGTGGCTTGACCGCGGAGAACCCAGTTGCCGTTTCGGCGAGCCAACCGAACCGACTCGATTAAGAGTCGACTCTTCCCCAGACCTGATTCACCTTCGACCAGGATGACCGACGATTCGCCGTGACCCACACCCTGAATGAAGTTGTTGAGTTGTTCGAGTTCCTGATCGCGGGCAACAAAAGCAGGCTCGGTCAGTGTACAGCGTCGATCGCTCGCACCAATGGTGATGTGCGTTCCGCTTGATCCGCTGGTCACCGCGTCTTCGATCGCCAGAAGGTCTTCGACCACTGCGCTGGCCAACTGATATCGGTCGCGGGGATCCTTCTTGAGCAGGCGATGAACGAGTTCGTTCAGATCGCGCGGGACCTGGGGATTGATGCTCGGCAAATCAGGAACCGGCGCGGTGAGATGTTCGAACAGGATCTCACCTGCCCCGCTGCCCTGAAATGGAAGGCATCCGGCCAAGCAGCGAAACAGCAAGATTCCGGCCGCGTAAAGATCGGAAGGGGGGCCGACGTCGGTATCGATCGATCCAGCCTCTTCAGGCGACATGTACGAGACCGTTTCGCATTCTCGCTCGCCGAAGATTTGATCGGGATGAAATCGTTTCACGATCCCAAATCCGGCTAGGCTGATTCCAGAAATCAAATCCTTATCGCCCGACTGTTTGACAATCAGGTTCGAGGGAGTGACCCCGCGGTGCAAGGATCCGCGGCGATGGATTGCATCGAGAGCGGTGAACAAGTCTTTGCCGATTTGCAGCGTCTCTTGGACCGAAAGAGGCTCAGACGAAAGGACGTCGCCCAGCGATTGGCCGTCGACAGACGGCATCACAATGTAATAATCGTGGTCGGTCCGGAAGAAATTGAGGACCGGCACTAGGTGTTCGTTGTGATGTTCGTGGCGGATAGAAGCCTCGAACTCGACGCGCGCACGGGTACCCCCGGTCATCGAGGTCAAACTAATCGCGCGGATCTCGACCGGCTCTCCGTTGATCCGATCGGTCCCGCGGTACACTTTTGAGTACGGGGGATCGGCGCATGAGGAGGTTATCTCGTAGCGTGATGCGATCTCGTCGGCAACCTCGGAATGAGGGACGAATGTATCTACGATTGCCTCGGCTTCTCTTACCACCATGGTTTCAAACCGTTTCCCGGTTTTGCCTAGCCTGCATAACCGTTCGTTTATCTAAGCGTTCAGTGATGTTTGCAAAGTGCACTACCCTGATCGCAAAGATGCGAATTCGAATACGACGATCTATTCGCGCAGCAGAGTGCGCGAAATCCTTGCAACCATAGCTTGCCGTGGGGGATGGGACGGAACTTGGGAATAGCAAAGCGCATAAAGCGCAATACATATGGGTCATAAGGGGCACTTAATTGGTCAAACTTACGTAAGCGGACCCCCCCTTGTGTCTAATTCCCAGTTTTATTGGTTGATTTCCGCTGCCAAAAAATATCTGATTAAAGTCCGAGTCGCGTCGCCAGAATTATTCGACGACGTATCTGCCCAAGTTGGACACATAAAGTATTAGGTATTAACCATGATTCAGCCGAACGAATCGACCGGATCTCGCCTGCCGAGCGTGATCAAGTTTTTTAGCGAGGACGTGGCGGAATTTAAGAGACAACTGGCGCAACTGGAAAGCGAGATCGACAAGGATGCCATCCCGCAGCGCAACGACGACTTTCACAAGCGAACGCAAGCAGCGTTTCAGCAGTCGCAAGATGCATGCCGCGAGTTTGAACAAACTCACGAAGCCAACCCTGATCTGATCAAAGAAGTTCAAGCTAGATTTCGCGAGGAAACCATGCCGTGGTTTTCGCAAAGCTGGATCGGCAATCGAGCTCGCACGAAGCCCAGCGGATTCGCGGGCGACTACGAAATGCTCGTAAAACTGTACGAAGAAGAGACTCCGGCCCGCGGTTTAGGGGCCTATATCGATCTCTGCATTTCGGAACTGCCGCTGGCCAATGCCGTCCGCGGACGCAAGGATCTGGTTCGTGAGTTCCTGGAGAACGAGATCAATTCGCGTGAGGGAGATCTGCGCATCCTCGATATCGCCTGCGGCCCATGCCGCGAGTTTTTGGATTGGCCCGAATTTGCCGGTCGCAACATCGAGGTAATCGCAATGGACAACGATCCGGTCGCGCTAGAGTACATCGAAGCGACCGTGGCCTCACAGCTCCCACCTTCGACAAAGTTGACGCCGGTGCGCTACAACGCAATGCGTGCTCGTAACTCGGAAGCTACCAAGAAAAACTTTGGTACCTTCGATATCATCTATAGCGTTGGCTTGGCAGATTATCTGACCGATGAACATCTGATTGGGATCTTCGCGGGGCTAGGTGATTCGCTGAACGAAAACGGCGCGCTGGTCATCGCATTCAAAGATACGGATCGATACGATGAGACACCATACCAATGGCACTTGGATTGGTTTTTCTATCAGCGCACGGTCGAGGACGTATTAAACGTCTATGAAAATGCTGGCTTTAACACCCAAAAGATGAAGCTGACGCGAGACCGAACCGGGATCATCGTCAATTACGACAGCCGCCGGGCGGACGATTGCATCCGACGCATCGACCTGGCCGAGACGCCGCGATCGTCGCGAAGCGGAATTAAACCGCGGATTGGTAAGAACGGCGCTGCGATCGAGAGTTAGACCCCGTTGGCCGTGGGAATTGACCCCAGGGGGAAGTTCATCTCTGGGGTCATTTTGGAAGCATCGGCATAGACCAGTGAGTCGTTCAAACGCTCGTTGATCTCGATGATTTCCTGCTCGTGACGGAAGAATGCATCGACGATATCAGGATCGAAGTGAGAACCGCTTCCTTCGCGAATGATCTCGCGAGCTTTTTCGTGGCTGAAAGCCTCTTTGTAAACTCGAGCGGTCGTCAGGGCATCGTAGACGTCCGCGACCGCAACAATGCGACCGCACAGCGGAATGTCTTCTCCCTTCAGTCCGTGCGGGTAGCCCGAACCGTTGTACTTCTCGTGATGCGAGACGGCGATATCGCGCGCGAAACGCAAGTAGGCTGCTTGGGGCTGCTCGCGAACTGCGGCGTCCAGCGTATGGAAGCCAATGAGCGTGTGCTGTTTCATGATCTCGAACTCTTCTGGAGTCAGCTTGCCTGGCTTCAGAAGAACGTGATCCGGAATACCGACTTTGCCGATGTCGTGCAGCGGACTGGTCAGATAGATCGTCCGAACGTAATCCGCATCGACAATGTCGGCATACTTCGGCTGATTCGAGAGGTCCTCGGCCAGCAAACGAGAATACTCACGCATCCGCTCCAGGTGAGCACCTGTTTCGGGATCGCGCGACTCGGCTAACTTGGCCAGAGCGAAGATGATAACATTGCGGCTTTCGAGCGAGACGATGCGATTGGCGGTCCGCAATCGGGTTTGCAGTTCTTCCGGATCGAATGGCTTGTTGACGAAGTCATCTGCGCCGGCGCGCAGCCCGCTAATCAAATTGTGCTTTCGATCGAGCGACGTCAGCAAAATGAAATAGACATAGCTGCTTAACGTTCTTTGACGGACCCGCCGGCATAATTCCACGCCCGACATGCCGGGCATTTGCCAATCAGACAGGACGATACGAATGTCGCCCTGACAGATCATCTCCAAGGCTTCGTTTCCATCGCGCGCCGTAACGACAGGCATTCCCAACGCATTGAGCACGTCGCTCAACATGCCCAAGCATGCGGGATCGTCGTCTACCAAAAGAATGGGGGCCTGTGCTACGTCGTGATCATGACTGATCATTAGATTTCCTTAGCGATTTGCTGCTCGATGGCTTCGCTCAACCGGCAGCATTCTTCACGGATTTCGGAAAGCGAATCATCCATGGCGTCTTCATGCTTTTCCGCTTTCTGCTCCAGATCCATCGCGAACTCAGCCAGGCGATCGGCAGAAACAGTCAGGGATGTTCCCTTGATGCGATGGGCAATCCGAGCGATTTCTTCGCAATTTCGCGACTCAGCCGCGATTTCCAGCGCTTCCAGGTCGCCTACGAGATGCTCTTGAAAACGCGACAATGCCTTTTGCACCAGGTCTAAACGACCGATGCATCGGGATTTGAGCGATTCCCAATTGATAGATTGCTCTTCGGCGAAAACCTGTGCTGTTTCCCCGTTCATCAATTGTCTCCCCGCAATGGAACCTGAACGTCGACGCTCGTCGCGACGATGAAAATTCGGGATATCTTCCGAAAGATAGGTTACATTTCTAGGAGGGTCAAAATGATACCCTCCTAGGTCCGCATTCAGCCCAAATTGGCTGAATTCGACTGAAATGGAGGGGAAATTGAGGAAACGCCTCGCGCAAAAGCCGCAAAACCACTACTGCTTAACTAGTAGTGAACCTGCATGCCCACGACGATCGAGTGGGCACTAATGCGGTTCGAGATTGTGTCGTTGGCGCCAAACGGGGGCGACGGAAGAGGCCCGGTCACCTTGTTGTCGACCAGATAGACATAGGCGAGATTCAATTCCACATTGTTGGTTAGCAGGCAACTGGCACCCATGGCGATGTTGTTCGTCTGGATCAAGGGACTGCTGATGTTGGTGAATACCGCCTGGCCGGCGATGGGGTTTTGATTGAAGTTGTAACCGGCTCGCAGCTTCCAAAGGCTGTTCAACTGGTACTGCGTACCGATGGCCCCTGCGAAGACGCTTTTCCAGCCCATCTCCTTGAAGCCCGCCGTATTGGAATAATCGAAGTAACGCACATCGGCGGCAAAAACCCATTGTTCCCAACCGTAATACGCCAGACCGCCTGAGAGGATCATCGGGTAGTCGAGGTTGAAGGTCAGCACGCCGTCTTTGGTGAAGAATCGAAACGTCTCGAACCATTGGGGGCTCTTGATCGTGAAACCAGCTCTCCAACAACTATCACTGGCATAGTAGATACCACCTTGAATACCGCCACCCCAGTGAACCCGGTTGCCGTAGCCGCTGACGCTATTGGGAGTAATTGCCGATGGTCCGAGTGGATCGAACTGCATGCGTGCCGCTGAAAGTGTCGGAGCAAAGCCGATTGACCAACGTTCTCCTAGCTGCACCGACATGGTGGGGGCGATCTGCATGATCTCAGCGTCGGCAAACAATGGTCCGGATGCCAGTAGCGGGTTGCTGGTGTCTTTGGGCATGTTGTTACGAAAACCGCCAATGCCATAGACACCCAGGCCGATCGTCAGCGGAGTACCTTCCAGGTGGTCGACCCACCCGACCGCCGGAACTACCGCGACGCCAGCTTCACCGTTGGTCGTATTGGTCGTGCCGCCGACGCTCGAAGACAATTCGATATCGGACAGAAGGCCTTCCAATCCGAACGAAACTTCCGACTGCGGCAGGTAACTGATCGAGGCAGGGTTCCAGTGGAGCGAACCGATCGCATCGAGTGGAGCCGCGGTTCCTGCACCGCCCATCGAACGATTAACAGGGCCAACGCCGGTAACGGCGATCCCCTGACCGTTTGCTAGCGGAGCGGCACAAACGACAAGCAGAAACGAAGCGATTGCACAAAGGGGCAGACGAGAGTTAAACACCACGGTTCCTCACGCATCAGAATGGGTCAGCTGGAACGATCGACAGAACTGGTACAAAACTTGCCATCGACCCTTGCGATCGATAAACCTCAGCAAATCCATCCTGATGGTCCGAGAATTATCATCGTCGGGCGAATGTAGCCAAATCAGATTGAATTGGGCTAGAAAAGTAGTTTGCGTTGCTTAGTTTCGGGGTAGAATTTATGCTTCTTTTGAGGGGGGATGGCGGTCTGGTCACTCTCGATTCTTCGGAATCCCGAATCAAGTCGAGCCGTCTGAGTTGACTATCCTCTTCCCTGCCCGTGCTCTCGACGGTTCGGTTTTGGGGAATTGCCAACTGGGCGCCGACAGTCACCTTGGGGCAGGGATCTTGATCTTGGCCTACGTCTTTCCTTATGGTGACAGCGAACCCTAATTTTTTTCAAGCAGCAGGTTATTCTAATCGTCTTAGAGTCGAGGCTGCTCCCAGCGAGTGAGTCGTCCCCGATGTCCCGTCCTTCGAAGAAAGTTCGCCTGCTCGATATTGCTAACAAGGCGGGCGTTTCTCGCGCGGCGGTAGGCCATATCTTGAACAATTCTGGCGCAGATCACGTTCGGGTCTCGAAGGCGACGCGGGAAAAGGTTCTGAAGATCGCCGCCGAACTGAACTACCGCCCCAACCGCGCGGCGCAGCGGCTCCGCGGTATTCCAACCAAACTGATCGGGGTTGTCCTCGATACGGTTAACCTGGCGGTCTTCTCGGCCCGCCTGGCGGCGATTGAAGCGGAAGCCCACCGGCGCGGCTATCGGTTGATGATCGGTCAGGCTCAGCACGATCCAAACGAAATCCAATCTTACCTGAACGACTTCGCCGACCACGGCATGGATGCGGTCCTTTGCTTGTTCGATGTGATGCAAGACATCCGTCCCAAACTGAAGAAGGTGTTCCAGGATCGCGATAATATCATTCTGCACTCAGCCCCAATACTTCCCTCTCAGCCGTGCGTGCGGGTCGAGACCTCCTGGGCGATTCACCAGTTAGTCGATCACTTGGCGGATCGTGGGCGAAAAAGAATTGCCATGCAGCTTTGGTCCCCGACAGATCAACTGATGGCCATTCGAAGCGAAGCGTGGGAGCAAAGTGTTCGCCGACGCGATCTTCCTTCCTCGCAAGACCTGATCTGGACCAATCCTCAGGCCGAGCAAAAGCCTTCGCGCGAAGCGATCGACGACTGCATCGAAAAGCTGGTTGTCCAGCAACAGGCCGACGCCATTATCGCCTCGAACGACGAATGGGCTGTGCGGATCATCCAAGGATTGCAGCGGCAAGGGCATCCGGTACCGAAAAAGGTAGCCGTGACCGGCTACGACAATTTGGATATCGCCGACGTCATCGAACCGGCGCTCACGACCATCGATCAATGCCACGACGACTACGCCAAGGCCGCCATGGATCTGGTGGAAGAATCGATCGCCGGCAAACTTTCCGACGATCAACGAATCCGGGTGATTCGTCCCCAGTTAGTTGTTCGCGATTCAAGCTAAGCTGGTTTGGCCGAGAATCCGCAGAGGGTTCTCTTGGGTCAAAGCTAACACATCGGAGTCACTCAGGCCCATTTGGGTGCTCAGGTTTTCGGCCATCTGCTGCATCGTCGTTGCCGAACCAACCAGGTGACTATCGTCGTCGGCACGGGGCACGCCGTCATTGCCTACGGTGACTTGTTGGTCACCTAATGCATAGACACCTGGCCCGCACCCAGCCGCTGCGATGGCGTCGGAAACGACAAACGCCCGCTCGGTTCCGATCATCTTCAGGTAGTTTCGCAGGGTGAAGAACGGAACGTGGGCTCCATCGGCGATCAAGCCAATCTGCAATCGATCCGAGCGGCTCAATACGCGCTGAATGATATTGTCGTGCCGATCCATCAGTCGCGGACATCCATTGCCCAGATGCGTGAACATCGAAAGCCCGGCGTCGATCGCGGCGTCCAATTCTTCGATCGTGGCATTCGTGTGCCCCGCCGAGACGATAACGCCGTCGTTTGTTAGTCGCCGCGTTAGTTGCTGGGAAGGATCCTGTTCGGGGGCCAGCGTGAATATCTTGACGAGTCCCTCGCCAGCTTCCAGAAGAGGTGCCGCCAGATCCCAGGTGGCCTCGGTTGCCGCTGCCACAGGATGGGCACCGACGTAGCCTGCGACCGTGCTGATGAACGGGCCTTCGATATGGATTCCAGCGACGACGCGCTGGATCAGCGGGTCGGACGAACGCAATTGAACGATTCGCCCGATCCGCGCCGCCATCCGCGAGATGTCGTCCGTAATGATGGTTACCAAGACCTTTTGTACCTGGTCGCGATCGAGTGCCGCGCAGGCAGTCAGCAGGTCTTCTTGTGTCAGGTCGTCTTGGTTGAAGTCGATACCTGCATAGCCATTGATTTGAAGGTCAATAAAGTTTGAAAAGGTCATTCAGGTTCCGGTTGGCCGAACTGGCCGTCACGAAGAGGAAGAGAGAAGAGAAGCGGATGCTTGATCGAGAAAAAGATAAGTTTCGTTATGTTGCTGCAAGATCGATGCAGGAACGTTTTCGGTCACGGGGCCTTCCAGGCTGTTACGAACAGCTTCGGCCTTGCGAGAATCTGGGACACTGCAAACGATCGTCTTTGATTTCATGATTTGCCGGCACGACATGCTGATTGCCTGGGTAGGTACGTCGTCGATCGTTGCAAACCAACCCTCGCCCGCTTGTTGCTGGCGACAGGCCTGATCCAATTCAACGACCAGGTACGGAGTCTCGGTGGCAAAGTCGGCTGGCGGATCGTTGAACGCCAGGTGGCCGTTTTCCCCGATGCCAACAAAAGCAACGTCGATCGGATAAGCCTCGATCAACTGGCCCAGTTGCCGGCAAACTTCGGCAGGATCATCCGCGGTGCCGTCGACGTAGTGAAAAGCTTTCAGCGGAACGTGCTGCACGAAGCGTTCTTTAAGATATCGGCAGAACGAAGCGGGATGCTGGTCCCCAATGCCAAGGTATTCGTCCAGGTGAAACCCGGTGACCTGCGACCAATCGATATCCGGTTCTTTCACCAACGAAGCGAGCGTGGCGAACTGGGATGCCCCCGTGGCGACGATGATACTAGCGGCCCCCCGCTGGGCGATGGCGTGGCGAATGGCTTCGGCACCAACTTTAGCCGCTGCGGCACCTAATTGACTGGCATCCTGGAAAACTCGAGTTTTCATCGCGGTAATCTGCGTCCTACCAAGGGCACCTAGGGGGAGTGTCTCTGGTCGTCATTCCGGCAGGCAGATTCCTGGGAAACAATCGAGCGGTGACGACAAGGGGGCTAGTAGCACCCATTCTAGATCAATTCGGCGACTAGAGCGACCTGCCCATTGGTTGCTCGAAAGGGCTTCTTGTTCAAAAATCGGATTGAATTTGGAGTCGCTACTGCCCGATAATGTCGATCCTCACGCCCTTCCCGCCTCTCTCCAATCTCATTGACTTGCCTCCTTCGAAAGTGAGTTGTTGATGTCCGACACGGCAACCGAAAGTCCCAGCCAGTTTTCCGCCCTGCGAATCTTGAAAGCAATCGGTCCGGCGATTGTGGTGGCTTCGGTGGTTTTGGGGCCTGGCAGCATTCTGTCTAACTCCAAAGTCGGGGCCGCCTACGGATACAGCATGATCTGGGTTCTCGGGCTGGCTTCGGTGTTCATGGCTCTGACCGTGTTCATGGCAGCTGTTCTGGGAACTAACTTTGAACGCAGCCCTTTCACGGAACTTGCCGGTCGCCTGGGTCGGCCGGTTACGATCTTAACCGGCGTGGTGTTCTTCGTGATCACCAGTTGCTTTCAATTCACCAACAACGTCGCGATTATCGACGTGATCAACATCGCCACGGCAAGCGGCAATGAGGTAGCGAGTGGCAATGAAGCAAGTATGTCGCCACTTAGTCAGGGGAGCGCCTTGGCGTCGATCGTGCTGATCAACCTTGGCCTAGTTTGGGCTTTATACGGTAGTAACACTCCGTACCGGTTTATCGAGAAGTTGATGATGGCAATGGTCGGCATCATGCTGGTTGGTTTTGTTGCCAATCTGCTTTTCGTACAACCGTCGATCTCGGGGATTCTTTCCGGAATGATTCCATCATTACCCTCTGGCGGCGAATCGACGGACAACATCGTGATGCTGGTCGGAATGTTCGGCACCACTTTTTCAATCGCCGGTGCCTTCTATCAGATTTATGCCGTTCGTGAAAAGAACTGGACACGAGAAAGTCTGGCCAACGGAATCGTCGACTCGATCGCCGGTATCGCGGTACTGGGCGGCATCAGTTTCATCATCATGATTACTTCGGCGACCGTCCTCCAGGGAGCAAAGCTCGCCAACATCACCGATGTGGCCCGCCAATTGGAGCCGCTGATTGGTCCTTGGGCCAAGGTCATGTTTTGCGTCGGTATTTCCGCTGGTGCCTTCAGTTCGCTCTTGGTGAATGCGTTGATTGGGGGAACCGCTTTGAGCGATAGCCTGGGGTATTCGGCCAGTGTGAAAGATCAGCCGGTAAAGTTGCTCACGGTGGTCGGCTTGGGGATTGGTATGTTCGCCGCGATCGCGGTAAATTGGCTGGGCGTTTCCAATGTTACGCTGATTGTGACCGCTCAGGCACTGACGGTACTGGGAGTACCGCTCTTGGCATTCGCAATGTTGTACCTGGCGATGCACCTGCCAGCTTCGGGCCTTAAGGTAATTGCCTGCTTGATCGGAATGTGCTCGCAGCTATTGGCGATTATTTTGTCGGGCAGGATGGTTTGGTACTTACTGGAAAAGTACTGGTGGGTCGCAGAGCAGGTCGGCACGTAGGCATGGCAATCAGGCCGCCTCGGAACCTGTGAACAAGCGGATCTTCCGCTGGACCTTGTCGTGAAGTCTTTTGAGCCGCCCTCGTAGCGAGTTATCTTTTGACGGAGGAGGAGCCTCCTCAGGCGGCGGTTGGATTACGTTTTTCAATCGCTCAATTTCATCGTCCCGATATTTGATCTGCCGATTTAAATGCGAGACGGCAACTTGCAGCACGCGGAGGTCTTGCTCTTGAAATGACTCTTCGGTCGGGAAAAGCTTGGCGAGATCGAACCGTGATTCCACACGTTGAAAGCCGGCGGCCGGATCGCTGAGGATTCTGGCGGGATACTGCAGTGGCAGGTTCTTCGCCCGGCACTCTTGCCCGATGCGCGCCATTTCTTCAACCAACTCCACGTATCTTGGCGTTGCATATAGATCGCACGCGAGGGCATCGTGCAAGATCGAGTCCTGCCAGAGCATCTTCGTTTCGGCAGGGGACGCCAGTTCAGGCACAATCGTATCCAGGTGCGATGCAGCCGAAATGGTCCACGCGGCCGGGACATAATGCGGGCAATTGTGGTAGTCCAACAAGGCAACTGGCAAACCAATCCGCATTGATTCCAGCATGGCGGTGGAAGGTGTCGTGATGACGGCATCGACTTCCGGCAGTAATTCCGCCAATTGCTTACCGGTCGTATCGGTTGCGGATCCGTCCACGCCAATCTCTTGATCCATCCCGACGGTCAAACGCCAGACGGGGCAAACGGTGCGTCCGTCAATTTCTGGATTTGCTTGGAACCACTCGTTCAAGTCGACAAGTGATTGCCTGGTTCGTTCCCGCTGAGCTTCATCGAAGCCTGGGTTCTTGGCAGTCATCACCAGGACACGAAACTCGCCATCGACCGAGGGCATTCGCGGAGACTTGCTCTGCACTAAGTTGTCGAAACGAGGCACACCGACCACCTCGCACTTGCCGACATTGCCCCACGATTCAAGAATGCGGGCCTGACTGCGACCGATGCAGGCAATCTTGTCGGCCAGCACCGGACGAAACGTCTGGCCGCACGCATCGGAGGGAGGAAAGTCCCACGAATGACGCCATTCAAGGATTCCATCGATCGCGTATATCGTCGGAATGCCTCGCTTCTGAAAGTATGGAATGCAGTTGCGATACTCTGGGAAAACCTCGTTCGCGAGAATCGCGACATCAGGCCGAAGGTTCTTGCTGAGATCAGGCGGCTCGATGATGTCGATCGACCAGTCTGCACCACGCACCTGGTAGTGGTGGGCAAATTGGTGTCCGATTCCGATGACGGAAATACTCATGAGAAAACCTGAAGGCAAACATGGAAGAGCTGGCGCGAGGAATGGTCGCTACTATGCCAAGGTGGATCGATCAATCCAAGGCCAGTTTGCTACACGAAGAGGGGTGCTAGCAAGTCAATCGATGAGACTCCGATTGTTGCACGGGACGCGCAAAACAATCCACGCGATTCGGCCCAAAAGGGAAGCCTCTCGCCCAGCTATTTATTGGTATTCGAGAAGCAGGCACCCTTTGCTATTTTTACCGTGGTCGGCTGCTCAAACATCTTCAATTACGGGAAGCCACTCAATCGAGGCTATTGATGAATCTCCCTATTCGTCGACTGATGATCGACATTACGCATACTGCGGCTCACGACTACAACACCGGTATCCAGCGGGTTGCCCGCTGCCTGGCACGTGAAGCAATTGAATACTCGAAAAAGACGGGTACTCAAGTGGAATGCTTTCCCGTGATTCTGGTCGATGGCCAATTCGTGCATGTCGATCGCTGGTGTATTGCCCGTGGGTTTCGCAAATCGAATCAAAACTGGTCGAAGTTTTTCAGTCGGCTCAATCCGATCGATCTGTCACGCTTCAGCACGCCAACGCAGATCCGCCTAAACCAGATTGGTACACGGCTGCGGAAGCTGTTTTATCCTCGCACAATCGACCGCAAGATTCGTCAGTTCATCCAATCGCAGCGGCCGAAGTTGGTTTCCGCCGAGCCTGGCCCCGGCGATGTGATCTTGATGCCTGATTCGTGGTGGGATTTATCTGACCAGATGTTCCCTGCGATTGAGAATGTCCGCAGCAACGGTGCCCTGGTCGGTGCCATGGTTCACGATCTGATCCCAATTCGTCATCCTGAATTCTTCGATGAAGAACTGCGGGATACATTTAACAACTGGGCCCAGCGTCTGGTTCGCTCGGTCGACTTTTTCGTCGGAGATGCTCAGGCGGCCGAGGATGATCTTTGGCGATATATCCAAGAACAAAACGCACCATTGGGCAAGTCTCAGGTGGGGCATGTTCGCCTGGGATGCGATATCGGCCCGCGGAAAGTCGCGGATGCTTCGCGTGCTTCGACAGATGTTCGCCGGTTGTTTGACTCGCCAGAATCGGCGCCTTATCTGATGGTGTCGACCATCGAAATCCGCAAAAACCACAACTACCTGATCGATGCCTTCGAGCATCTTTGGGCACAGAATCACGATGTTTCGCTGGTCCTGGTGGGACGTATCGGCTGGAAGTGTGACGACGTCGTCGAGCGGATCGTCAACCATCCAGAATCGGGCAAACGCCTCCATCTGCTGAGCAATGTCGACGACAAAACGCTCAACTACATCTATCAGAACAGCAAGGCTTTCATTTTCCCGTCGAAGGCGGAAGGATTTGGACTTCCGATCGTCGAGGCACAGCACCATGGTCTGCATGTCTTTGCCAGCGACATTCCGATCTTCCGCGAAGTCGCCGGCGCCGGGGCTGCATTCTTTGATCTGAAAGATCCCGCTCACCTGAGCCAACAACTCGTTCAATTTGAATCGAACGAAGGTTGGACGATGCCAGCGAAGATTGAAGTAGTTAACGAGCCGTGGAAGTTAGTCTTCCCGAAGCTTGTCGACGTAGTTAGCCGTCTGGCAACCAATGTTGAAGCCGCACGTTCCGCCGACGAAAGACAGGCGGCGTAAGTCGAGCCCCTGATTGGCATTTTCAGAGGCTTGGGTTTTCGTTATTCTTGCCGCTCCCAAGAAAGGGAGTTTTTGGATTCAATCTGAAGCGAAAGAGTACGTAATCATGGCGAACATTGCGCTGATCACGGGTATCACGGGCCAGGATGGCTCGTATTTGGCGGAGTTGCTCCTGGAAAAGGGGTATCAGGTACATGGTTGCTATCGGCGCAGCAGCACCAATTCGTTTGAACGAATCGAGCACCTTACCGACAAAATCGAACTACATTGCACTGACCTTTTGGATCAAGCCTCGCTCGAGCGTCTGATCGCCAAGGTCAAACCTACTGAAGTTTACAACCTGGCAGCGCAAAGCTTTGTAGGCAGCAGTTGGGATCAGCCGATCCTGACCGGAGAAGTCACCGGACTGGGCGTGACTCGTTTGCTCGAAGCGATTCGCATGGTCGATACTTCGATCCGGTTCTACCAGGCCAGCAGCAGCGAAATGTTTGGCAAGGTGCACGAAACACCACAGCGCGAAACCACACCATTCCATCCGCGCAGCCCTTATGGCGTCGCCAAAGCCTATGGCCACTGGATGACGATCAACTACCGCGAGAGCTACGACATGTATGCGTGCGGCGGCATCTTGTTCAATCACGAGTCCCCACGCCGCGGACTGGAATTCGTGACTCGCAAAATCAGCGATGCGGTTGCTCGTATTAAACTCGGCCTGGCCGACGAGGTCCGGCTTGGCAATCTTGAAGCACGGCGAGACTGGGGCTTCGCAGGAGACTACGTCGAAGCGATGTGGCTGATGCTGCAGCAAGATAAGCCGGTCGACTACGTCATTGGGACCGGCGAGACCTACCGCGTTGGTGATTTCGTCGAGATCGCCTTCAATCGTGTCGGCCTGAACTGGGAAGACTACGTCGTTATCGATCCTAAGTTCTATCGTCCCGCTGAAGTTGATTTGCTGTTGGCCGATCCTGCCAAATCGCAGGAAGAACTCAATTGGAAGCCGAAGATGCCGTTCCAGGAACTGGTCGAAACGATGGTTGACCACGACCTGGCTCGCTTGTCGGCAATCGCAAAACCCAACCTTAAGGTGGTTCGCAAGTCGGCTTAGGCCTGGCACACGCGAAGTAGAACTACCCCCTAAAAGCATGTAAGGCCGAGCAGTACCCTTTGATTCTGCTCGGCCTTCCTCTTTTCTTGTCCGTCTCTGGCCCGGAAAAGCCACCTTGAGGTGCATCGACAAACATGCATAAGTAATTGTTGTGTATGCACTTGCGCTGGGCATGGCTGTTTGTTTTCAGGCGAAGCGTCTTAGAATTTTAAATCTGGTATCTTGGGAAGTCAGGGATCCCTAATTAAGGTGGATCGAATAGTGAATATGGATTAGTTTTTAGTAATTCGACGGATCGATCCACTTTTGACGCCTGGCTTGTTCAGGCGGTTCATTCTATGCGATCCCCGTCCCACCGTTGGCGACGTCTTCGAGTCGACTTCCTGGAAAACCGTTACGTCCTTTCGGCGTCGACCGGGCAGGACCTACAGCCTCCTACGGTAGATCAGCTGATCACCGAAGTTTCGCAGCCTGCCGATGCTGGGGCCGATCAATCGACTTCGTTTGTTCTGGAAGGGGAAGCATCCGATGTCCCAACGATCAATTCGCCATTGGAGGGAGATGTTGTCCAGGGAACGACCGTCACGCTCTCCTTCAATGAAATCAGTGGTTACAACGGCAACTACCTGGTCCGCTTAGACGACAACAATTGGGACGGAACGCAAGCCTCTGGTTTCAATCACGACTGCAACTCACTCTATCTCTGCGTATCGACCACCGAGAAAGAAATCACCGTTCCGGTTATCCCGGGACACAGCTATCGGTGGTGGGTCCACCAACCCGATCATTCTGCCGGTGGGGCATCGTTCACCGTTGCCGAGTCGCAGCCGCAAGATACGACGCAAACGGAAACGACCGATCCGACACCTGTTTCGACCACGCCGACGATCACCGCCCCGCTGGATGGAGATGTCATCGACGGAACGACGGTCACGCTTTCGTACGAGCCATACAGCGGCTACGACGGTCCCTACATGGTTCGACTTGCCGATGCCAATTGGGACGGGCAACAGGCCGCCGGATTCAATCACGACTGCACGACGCTTTATCTGTGTGTTTATACGACCGACCGAGAGATCACCGTTCCGGTCAAGCCTGGACACAGTTATCGCTGGTGGGTCCATCACCCAGATCACGCGGCCGATAGCGCATCGTTCTCGGTAGCGGAAGCGACACCCGACCCGAATCCCACGCCTGATCCTCAACCAACTCCGCAGCCTGACCCGAATTCGAACAATCCGACGATTCTGTCTCCTCAGGAGGGGGACGTAATCGACACGGCGACGGTACAACTCAGCTACGATCCGGTTCCCGGCTATAGCGGAACCTACATGGTCCGGCTAAGCAAAGACAACTGGGATGGTGCCCAAGCTCCCGGCTTCCAGCACGACTGCGATTCGCTTTATCTCTGCATCATCACGACCGAAACTTCGATTACGGTTCCGGTCGATCCAGGCTCGTCGTATCGCTGGTGGGTTCACGAGACGAACATGACCGACGTCTCGATCGCCAATTTCACGACGGCCGAAGCGCCTGCCGGTGGATCGGGGGGCGATACGGGATCGGATCCAGCTCCCGTTCTCACCAAGCCAATGATCACGTCGCCAGTCCAAGGAGATGTGATCGATGGAACTTCGGTCACGCTTTCGTTCGAGGGGATTACCGGTTACGACGGCCCTTACCTGGTTCGCTTGGACGATCAAAACTGGGATGGGCAACAGGCATCTGGTTTCACTCACGACTGCAATTCGTTGTATCTCTGCATTTCCACGACCGAAAAGCAGATCACCGTGCCGGTGAAGCCAGGGCATAACTATCGCTGGTGGGTGCACCGGCCAGATCATGAAGCGGACGGCGCATCCTTTTCCGTCAGCGACTCCGGAACCGGCGGGACGACCAATCCCCCGGCGGTCATCACCAAGCCGATGATCACTTCCCCTGTGGAAGGTACCGTAATCAATACGTCGACGGTCGATCTCAATTACGATCCGGTTCCTGGCTACAGCGGAACCTACATGGTTCGCCTAATGGAAGAAAACTGGGACGGCCAACAGGCACCAGGTTTCAACCACGATTGCGATTCGCTTTATCTATGCATCATTACGACCGATACGTCGATCACCGTGCCGGTTGATCCAGGCTTGTCGTATCGTTGGTGGGTTCACAAGACTAACATCAACGACCCTGATATTGCCAACTTCAGCACGGCCCCGGTCGACACTGGCGGCGATGGAGGAGACACCGGCTCCAATCCGGCAGTCACCGCGCCCACGATCATCTCTCCGATGGAAGGTTCGGTGATCGACAGCTCGACGGTCACGCTTAATTTCGACCCGGCAACCAATTACAGCGGCTCGTACTGGGTTCGCTTGATGGACGACAATTGGGACGGCCAGCAGGCAGCAGGGTTTACTCACGATTGCACGTCGCTTTATCTCTGCATCGCAACGACTCAGACGTCGATCTCGGTACCGGTGAAGCCCAACAAGTCGTATCGCTGGTGGGTTCAAGAGCCTGGTGGCGTGGCGGACGTTGCCAACTTCACGACTTCCGATTTTGGTTCCAGCGATCCTGGTCCTCAAATAGACAACCCAATCATCCTGACTCCAAAGGAAGGGGACGTTGTCGATTCCGAGCAGGTGACACTGCAGTTCAATCCGGTGCCAGGTTACCTGGGCGATTACCAGGTACGTATGTCTCAAGAGAATTGGGACGGGCAGCAAGCGATCGGCTTCGATCACGATTGCGATAGTCTGTACCTCTGCGTTGCCACGAAAGCAACCAGCATCACGGTGCCGGTAGCCCCTGGGCAGAACTATAGCTGGTGGGTCCAAATCCCGAACCAGACTGCTTCGCTGGCCCACTTCTCGACCGCCCCCAGCAGCACGAACGTAACGCCGATTGACGAAAACACGCCGGCGATTATCAGCCCCAAGGAAGGGGATGAAGTGAACCAAGGGTTCATGACCCTCGAGTTCACACCGCTACCCAATTACACCGGAAACTACACCGTCCGGCTGCAACCAACCAATTGGGATGGCAAACAGGTCCAAGGCTACACGCAGACGTCAAACAACTACTACCTGTCGATCTCGACCACCAGCAACCGGATTGTCGTGCCGGTCGAGCCCGATACCGAGTACACCTGGTCGGTTCAAAAACCTGGATTCGCTGCCGTATCCGAGACCTTCACCACCAAGCCGGTCCAGTTGGAGCAGATCGACGATCGTTACCTGTACAACGACCTGGCCCAATACTCCGGCACGAACATTGATGTTTCGCCTTACATCAAAGCTGCCATCGATCTGACTCCTGTCGGTGGAACGCTGGAACTGCCGGCTGGGCGATACATGCTCGATCATCAGATCTTGTTCCGAAAACAAATCTCGATGACCACCATCGGCAAAACGGTCAGCGATCCAGCTTCCGACCTGGGAACTCACGACTACGCCGAGTTGGTCGCTTCGGCCAATTTCTCCGACCAGGAAGGTCTGATTCGATTCGAGTTGATCGACACAATGCATCACATTGTGCTCGACGGCAACCGCGAGAATCGTCAAGGCACCACTGCGGCACGGCAGGTTTCCAACGGCAACAATCGCTATGGCTTCGTCAGCACGATGGCTGCCGACAATGCGACCTTCATCGCCAACCAGTTCATCTACGCCCTGGGCGGCACCGGTATGGAAGTGAACGGCGTTCGCAACAACGTCCATATCGAGGACAACATCTACGCCTACAACGGGCTTCATAATGTCGACAACATGTGGGCAGACGGCCTGACGGTTCACGATGCGAGAAACTCGGAGTTCATCGGCAACACGTTGATCGACAACACCGACATCGATCTGATCTTCGGCGGCGGCGCAAATACGCTGATTGAAGGGAACAAGGTTATGCATACGGCCGATGTTTCTGGCGGCGCGTTTGCAGCGATCATGATCCAGAAATGGTCGTCGACATCGGGTGATTACTCCGGCGCGATTATCCGAAACAACGAGGTCGACGGCGGACCCAATCGAACCAGCGGTCCAGGCCTCTACATCGGGTCGGAAGGCTGGTACAACGAAACGCCGTTCGGAACGACTACAGCCAATCCAGTAAGAGCCGAGATCTACGGCAACTCGGTCAAAAACACGATTGCCGGCGCCTACATCGCGGCCCGTGACTTCGACATTTACGGCAACTCCTACCAGAACAGCTCTGGCGTCAGCTTCAATGCGACTTGCGGCACGGAAATCGCGCATGCTCCGATCGTGGTCTCGCCGACGGCGAGTAATATCGACTACCACGGAGAGGACACCGATCCGGCGACCAAGGATCTCTTTGATCACCAAAGCTGGAAGGGCTGCGTGCCGAATTATCCGTTCTAAACATGAGCTTTGCGGCCGTCCTCTAGTAGCTTGATGAACGCCCCGAAGTAGCGGCCGTTGTCGTGGAAGGTCCGGCCGCTGACGATGTTGCCGTCGACCACGCAGGCTTCGTCAACGAACGTTCCGCCACACACTTCTAGATCGAACTTACATTTGGGCACCGTGGCCACCTTTCTCCCCCGCACGCAGTCGGCGTAGGCCAGGATCTCGACGCCATGGCAAACCGAGGCGACCGGCTTGCCGTTCTCGACAAACCAGCGCGTTGCTTCAACCAGGTGGGGATCGTAGCGGATGTATTCAGGTGCCCGGCCGCCGCTAAGCATGATTCCTGCGTATTGGTCTGGCACGATCTCGGAAAACGCGATCTTCGCTTCGATCGTGTAGCCTTCCCACTCCTTGGTAATGGTCCAGCCTGGTTTGATTTCGTGCATGACCATCTGAAATTGCCCCCGATGCGGACCCGCCACAACGGGCTCGAAGCCTGCTTCTTGCAAACGGTAGTAGGGGTACATCGTGTCGAGAGTTTCGGACGCGTCGCCAATGACGATGAGGACTTGATCAGGCACGGTAGGATTCCTTGCAGCGGTTAGGGGAGGGGCGTGACGATGCGGACTATTATTTTCGAGTTTTTCCCGTCACATAAAGCGAAAGAGATGCGTTCGGACGAAAACATAACTCCTTCGTAGATCATTGGATCCGATCACGCAGCCAGAAGCAACCAAGCCAAAACCTCCACCATGCGTTTCTTGCATACCAGGCATCCGATAAACGCATTGGATATTGCCCGCGGCGAGCCCCAAAATGAATACAAGACAGGGCAGACGTCCCCCAGTGTATTGGCGTCGCCTCCACCTCATTCAATGGAGCGGACCATGAAAATCACGTGTCTCTTCAGCACAATCGTGGCAAACGTGACAATGTTTTGCATTGCCGCGTCACTGCCGGCTCAGGAAGTCACCAACCCCCATGCGACTTCCCCACATGGTGCTCCCACGTCGGGAGTAAGCAAGTGTCCGATTACGGGCGCAATCCAAGCATTCATGACTGCCGCCGAAGCAGGCGCAGTCGACTCAAAAAAGATTCCGGAGGCATACATGGATAAAGGCCCGGTTCCGACATCGAACCACGATTGGTGGCCCAACCGTTTAGACCTGAGTGTTCTTCATCAGAATTCGGCGAAGAGCAACCCGATGGGCAGCGACTTCGATTACGTGAAAGAATTCGAATCGCTCGATCTCGACGAGGTCAAAAGTGATCTCAAAAAACTGATGACCACCTCGCAAGATTGGTGGCCGGCCGACTATGGTCACTACGGTCCACTGTTCATCCGCATGGCCTGGCATAGCGCCGGAACTTACCGGGTGACCGATGGTCGCGGCGGTGCTTCGGAAGGTGCCCAGCGTTTCGCCCCGCTGAACAGCTGGCCTGACAACGCCAACCTGGACAAGGCACGTCGGTTGTTGTGGCCAATCAAGAAGAAGTATGGCCGCAAGATTTCATGGGCCGACCTGATGATCTTGGCTGGCAACTGTGCCCTCGAAGACATGGGCTTCAAAACCTTCGGCTTCGCCGGCGGGCGCGAAGATGTGTGGGAACCGCAGGAAGACATCTACTGGGGTTCGGAAGGCAAATGGCTTGGCGGCGAACGCTACCATGGTAAAACCGATCTCGAAAACCCCTTGGCCGCCACGCAGATGGGTTTGATCTATGTCAATCCGGAAGGTCCCAAAGGAAAGCCCGATCCGCTGGCCGCCGCCGATGCGATTCGCACGACCTTCGGACGGATGGCCATGGACAATGAAGAGACCGTCGCGCTGATCGCTGGTGGACATAGTTTCGGCAAAGCCCACGGTGCCGCATCACCGGCCAAGTACGTCGGACCGGAGCCGGAAGCTGCCAGCATCGAAGAACAGGGGCTTGGCTGGAAGAACAACCTGGGCACCGGCAACGGAGATGATACCATCACCAGCGGTTTGGAAGGTGCTTGGACTTCGACTCCAGTCCATTGGTCGCACGATTACTTCGACAACATGTTCCGCTACGAATGGGAACTCACCAAAAGCCCCGCCGGCGCTTACCAGTGGCGTCCGAAGAATGGCGGCGGCGAGGGAACCGTTCCCGATGCCCACAAACCTGACAAATCGCACGCTCCAATGATGTTCACCACCGACATGGCGTTGAAGCTCGATCCGATCTTCGGACCGATCTCGAAGCGATTCCATGAACATCCGGAAGAATTTGAAAAAGCGTTTTCCAAGGCGTGGTACAAGCTGACCCATCGCGACATGGGACCCCGTGCCCGGTTGTTGGGATCGGAAGTTCCAGAGGTGCAGTTATGGCAAGATCCGATTCCGGCCGTCGATTACGAGTTGGTTAATGATCAAGACGTTGCCGGACTCAAGAAGCAGATCCTGGCTTCTAACTTGACCGTTTCCGAGTTGGTTTCGGCTGCTTGGGCATCTGCTTCAACCTTCCGTGGTTCCGACTATCGCGGTGGTGCCAACGGTGCCCGCGTGCGATTGGCTCCCCAGAAAGATTGGGCGGTTAACCAGCCGGCTCAGCTTGCCAAGGTGATTGGGACGTTGTCGAAAATCCAGAAGGAATTCAACGGCGTGCAATCAGGCAACAAGCAGATCTCGATCGCCGACATGATCGTGTTGGGAGGTTGTGCTGCGATCGAAGAAGCTGGCCGCAAGGCTGGTCAGCAGATCGAAGTGCCTTTCAAACCTGGTCGCGCGGATGCCACGCAAGAGATGACCGACATCCACAACATGGAGGTCCTCGAGCCGACCGCCGATGGATTCCGCAATTACCTGGGCGAAGACAACGATCGCCGACCGGAAGTGTTGCTGGTCGACCGAGCCAACCTGTTGACCCTCTCCGCCCCCGAAATGACGGTGCTGGTCGGTGGCATGCGGGCACTGGGTGCCAACACCGATCAATCACCGCACGGGGTGTTCACGGCTCGACCGGAAGCGTTGACCAACGACTTCTTCGTTAACTTGCTCGACATGGACACTACCTGGCGAGCATCGGACGGGGACCCGGAAGTCTTTGAAGGCGTTGATCGCGCCACCGGCAAAGTCAAATGGACCGGTACCCGCGTCGACCTGGTCTTTGGCTCGAATTCGCAGCTCCGAGCGTTGGCGGAAGTTTACGCCAGCGACGATGGCCAGCAGAAATTCGTCCACGATTTTGTGGCGGCCTGGGATAAGGTGATGAACCTGGATCGATTCGATCGGTAACGTTCGATCGATAACAAATCTGCCCTTGGGTCCTGCTGGATCGAGAAATCAGTCCAGTGGGACTCTTTTATTTCGAACCAGATGGCGAAAAAACATGGGGTGCCTGAACCTTTTTGCGGTGAAAGGCATATTGGGCGAATTTGGGCAATGCAGTGCATCAGAATCATTGCTCCCGCAGTCTTCGTTGCATTGCAATTTGGGGCAGGGTGGCCTAAGCTAAACTGGATAGAGGATACGTAGATCCTTTCCCACCTGGTGCCATTTCCCGGACGCGGCGAATGAATTTCCTTCGAGCATCTCTTGCTCTGATACTGTTGATTGGTTGGAGCCAACTCGTTCCGCGGTCGACGCACGCTGAATCTCCGGTCGATTTCAATCGTGATATCCGCCCGATCTTTGCCGGCAAGTGCTTTGCCTGTCACGGACCGGACGAATCGAAGCGAGAAGCCGACCTGCGGTTGGACCTGCGCGACGAAGCGATCGACGCCGGGGCGATCGTCCCAGGTTCGCTTGACGACAGTTCGTTGATCGAGCGCATTCTTTCGGACGATCCGGAAGAACGCATGCCGCCGCCGCATACGAATGACTCGCTCACCAAAGAGCAGAAAGAGTTGTTCCAGCGCTGGATCAAGACTGGTGCACCCTACGCCAAGCACTGGGCATTCGTTCGACCAGAAAAGCCGGAGCTGCCTGAAGTCTCGGATTCCAAGTGGGCCGCCAGCCCGATCGATCGGTTCATTCTGGCTCGTCTCGATGAGGCCGGCTTGCAGCCATCGCCGGAGGCAGATCGTTACACGTTGGTGCGTCGCGTCTATCTCGACCTGATCGGCTTGCCGCCAACGCCTGAAGAAGCCGATGCGTTTGTTAACGATCAAGATCCTCAGGCCTACGAGAAACTGGTCGACCGTCTGCTGGCCTCGCCGCAGTATGGCGAACGATGGGCTCGTGATTGGCTGGATCTGGCTCGCTACTCCGATACCAACGGCTACGAGAAAGATCGTCCCCGTTCAATCTGGCCTTATCGCGATTGGGTTATCAAAGCGATCAACGACGACATGCCGTTTGATCAATTCACGATCGAGCAAATTGCCGGCGACATGCTTCCCGAGGCAACCCAAAGCCAGAAGATCGCAACCGGGTTTCATCGCAATTCAATGCTCAACGAAGAAGGGGGCATCGATCCGCTGGAATATCGCTTCTATGCGATGGTCGATCGAACCGCAACGACCGGAACCGTTTGGCTGGGCCTGACGATTGGCTGTGCTCAATGCCATTCGCACAAGTACGATCCGATCACGCATACGGACTACTACTCGTTCATGGCGCTGCTGAACAACGCCGACGAGCCTGACCTGTTCGTCAAAACGCCCGAGGTTACCCAGCGGCGCGAAGAGTTGCTTGCCAAGATCCACGAGATGGAAGCGAAGCTGCCAGAGCAGTTTCCTCCCGTCGATGGTGAAGGAGATATTGAACAACGGCGTCAACAGAACTTCCAGGCCAAGCGATCGGAGTGGCTAGATAAGAGTCGACAGGAAGCGGCCCAGTGGAAGACTCTGCGTGCTACGTCACTGACTAGCAACATGCCGAAGCTGGAAACGTTAGAAGATGGTTCGATTCTTTCGAGCGGCGATATCACCAAGCGGGATCTCTTCACGCTGAAGTTTTCGATCGATCCATTGCAATTGCCGCTCACCGCGCTGCGACTGGAAGTGATGCCGGACGAACGCTTGCCGGCCAGCGGACCAGGTCGTGCTTATTATGAAGGGCGACAGGGAGACTTCTTTCTCAGCGAGTTGAAGGCCAACTTCAACGGCCAGCCGGTCAAGCTAGGGGATGCTTCGCATTCATACGGCAAGATCAGCATCGGCAGTGGCAACGCCAACGCGTCGAATGTGCTGGATGGCGATGGCTCCACCGGTTGGTCGACTGCGAATCAGGAAGGCCAGTCGAACCAATTGGTAGTGAACCTGGATCAACCGATCACGACTGCCGGCGAGCTGACGACTGGCCTTCTCTTTGAACGCCACTTCGCCGCGAGCCTGGGACGCTTCCGCATTTCCGGGGCATCCGCCGATCAAAAACTGGCGGCGAAGCAGTTGCCAGTTTCGATTGAAGACCTGCTGGCAAAGGATCCACAAAAGCTGACGCCGGAAGAAACAGGGCAGATCGAACATTATTACCTGACGATCGCCCCGGAACTGGCCGAAGCACGCCAACCAATCGATGAGCTTCGCAAGCAAGTGCCAAGCTATCCGACCTCGATGGTGATGACTCAGCGTCCGGCAGATAATCCGCGTCCGACCTTTCGCCATCATCGTGGAGAGTACTTGAGTCCCAAGGAGTTGGTCACCGGTCGGATTCCCAAGTTCCTTCAAGAGGATGAAAAGACGGCAGGACCAACCGATCGTTTGGAACTTGCCCAGTGGCTGGTTAGCCGCGAGAACCCGCTCACCGCACGCGTTGTTGCCAACCGAGCCTGGCAGGCGATCTTTGGCCGGGGGTTGGTCGAAAGCAGCGGCGACTTTGGTACCCAGTCTGATCCGCCGAGCCATCCCAAGCTGCTCGATTACCTGGCTTGCAGCCTGATGGATAATGGCTGGTCAATGAAGAAACTGCATCGCGAGATTGTGCTCAGTGAAACCTATCGACAGAACTCGAATACATCCGATGAGCAACAGGCCGCCGATCCGCAGAACCGGCTGTTGGCTCGGGGGCCTCGGTTTCGGGTTGATGCGGAGATTGTTCGCGACACGATGCTCAAGGCCAGCGGTAAGCTGTCGGGCAAGATGTTCGGCCCTGGCGTCTATCCACCGCAGCCAGAAAGTGTAACCGCGCTGGCGTACGGCAACTTCCGCTGGAATCCGGCAACCGGTGAAGACCGCTATCGACGTTCGATTTATACCTTCAGCAAGCGAACCGCTCCGTTCGCGGCCTACACAGTCTTTGACGCACCGAGCGGCGAGGTTTGCACGGCCAAGCGAGATCGTAGTAATACGCCGCTTCAGGCGCTGACACTGCTGAACGATGCGATGTATATCGAACTGGCCCAGGCCTTGGCCGAGTCAGCTCAAAAGGAAGCGTCTTCCAACGAAGCAGTCGCAGAAAATATCTTTCGCCGGCTTTTGACTCGCCCTCCAACCGAAGCGGAGCTGAAAGCGATTCTCGCCTATCAGGCAGCACAACTCGCGCGACTCAATAGTGGCGAGTTAGATGCAGCAAAGATCACTGGCAATAAAAATAGTACGGCGGAATCCGCGGCCTGGGTGATGGCGGCCCGAGCGTTGATGAACCTGGACGAAGCGGTCACCAAATCGTAATTAGGCAGAGACGAATTATGAACTGGCTCCAAGAACAAACGCGACGTCATTTCTTTCGCAACTGCGGCGTGGGGATCGGCAAGATCGCCTTGGCCTCCCTGCTGGCGGAATCTGGGCTCGCGCTGGGTGAGGCCAATGCGAACGAAGCCAGTCCATTCGCGCCCAAGCAAACCCATTTTCCCGGGAAGGCCAAGCGGGTCATTTACCTGTTCATGGCAGGTGCTCCCAGCCAGCTAGAGCTTTTCGATTACAAGCCGAAGTTGGCCGAGATGGAAGGCAAACCGATCCCGCCGTCGGTGATTGCCGGGCAGCGATATGCTTTCATTCAGCCTGATGCGGCGGTACTCGGTCCGCAATTCAAGTTTGCCAAGCATGGTCAGTGCGGTGCCGAGATTTCCGATGCGCTGCCCAACTTGGCCAAGGTGGTCGATCAGATCGCGATTCTGCGTTCGGTTCATACTGATCACTTCAATCATTCTCCGGCGCAGCTGTTCTGGAACACGGGCAACGGCATCCCAGGTCGACCGAGCATGGGTGCCTGGCTCAGCTATGGGCTGGGAAGCGAAGCACATGACTTGCCTTCGTTCGTGGTGCTGAAAAGTGGTGGAAGCTTGAGCGGCGGGGCGGCGATGTGGGGGCCTGGCTTCTTGCCGTCGGTGCATCAAGGCGTTCCGTTCCGAGGGCAAGGCGATCCGATCCTGCACGTTTCCAACCCGGCGGGCTACGACCAGAGGGCGCAGCGAGAATCGCTCGATTTGATTCGCGACCTGAACAAGCAGCAATTTGACAGCGTGGGCGATCCAGAAATCAGAACAAGGATCGCAGCCTATGAAATGGCTTTCCGCATGCAGTCCCGCGCACCGGAGTTGATGGACTTCTCGCAAGAGACCAAGGAAACGATGGACCTGTACGGGGCCAATCCGAGCGACGGCGGTCAGGCATTCGCTAACAACTGCTTGCTGGCCAGGCGACTGGCTGAACGGGGTGTCCGTTTCGTGCAGGTCTATCATGCCGGCTGGGACCATCACAGTAATGTCGCCGGTGGGGTGCGTTCGCAGGCCAAGCAGACCGATCAGGCCTGTGCCGCACTGGTTGAAGACCTCCGCCGCCGCGGGATGTTAGACGACACGCTGATTATTTGGGGAGGTGAATTTGGCCGAACCCCAATGGTCGAAGCCAGTGCTGCTCTGGGACGCAGCAAGGGGCGTGACCATCATCCGCAAGCATTCACCATGTGGTTTGCCGGGGGCGGGATGAAGCCTGGGTTCAGCCTTGGCAAGACCGACGACCTGGGCTTTCATGTGGTCGAGAATCAGGTCCACGTTCATGACGTTCAAGCCACCATTCTGCACTGTCTGGGAATCGACCATACCCGGCTTACCTTCCGCCATCGCGGCTTGAATTTCAAACTGACCGGTGTGGAAGAACATCATCCGGTGAAGGAACTATTAAGCTAGTCCCTAGCTAAACGCATTGGCGACATCTGCGGTTTTCTCAGTGCGGATTCTCTCGATTTGATTAGAATAACGGTCTTAAGCGACGTATCGCGCTGATGTGTCGAAGGATGTACCGTCGGCTGGGCGGTTTCCTGATGAGTGCATGCCAAGAGAAGAGGATCGGCCATGAGCCAGGAGTTTGGCTCAAAATTCATCGATGTCCAGGAACCCTGTCCTTATCTGCCAGACAGGCAGGCCGTGCTGCCGTTCTATCTGTCAGATCTGCGTTACCGTCCCGAAGCTCTCGATAAAGCGCTGGCCGAAGGGGCTCGTCGCTCTGGTATTTTTATCTACCACACGCAGTGCCCGAATTGTTCCGCCTGCGAGCCGATTCGGATTCCGATCGACGACTTTCAGCTGCGTCGGCGGCATCGTCGCGTTTTGAAAAAGACAGGGGCCGCACTGCGGGTCGAGATCGGCGATCCGGTGGTCGATCAACAACGGGTCAATCTTTACAACCGCCACAAGATCGGCCGCGGTCTCGGCAAGCCCGATAGCGAAATCGACGAACGGAGCCTCCGCGAGTTTCTGGGCATCACCTGCTGCGAATCGCGTGAGTTTCGCTATTATCTAGAGAAAGAACTTGTTGGCGTGGCGGTGGTCGACGTGGGGCTGGAAGCGATGTCGGCGGTTTACTGCTATTTTGATTCCAATCGTGGCGACCTGAGCATTGGCACGTTCTCAGTTCTCAAGCAGGTCGAAGCTTGCCGCGAATGGGGCCTGAAGTACTTGTACCTTGGCTTCTACGTCGCCGGAAACGAACACATGCGATACAAGTCGAACTACGTGCCGCATGAACGCCGCATTGAGGGCGAGTGGGTACGGTTCGACTAGCGGATCTCTTCAACACTTGGTCGATTTGGATTTCAGGATCTGCTCTGATTAAACTGACGCTTCTCGCTTTGATGGCGATCATCCCCTCCCTCTATTTGCCTGCCTGCTATGAATCCAAGATTTTCGACTTGCCCTGCCATACTCTGTTTGTTGTTGCTGCTTTGTTTCGGTTCTTCCCTGCATGCTGAAACCAGGTCCGCGGACGTGATCGTCTACGGAGCGACCCCAGGCGGGTTTTGCGCGGCGATTGCGGCGGCTCGGGAAGGGGCCTCGGTAATCTTGCTGGAACCGACACCCCACATTGGCGGCGTGAATACGGGCGGACTCAGTTTCAGCGACTCGAATCAAACCGTTCGCTCGACCGTGATGGGGTTGTTTGATGAATGGCACCGTCGCGTCGAGGAGGATTACAAGTCGCGGGGCGTCAAGCTTCCCTACGACGTGAGCGTCAAGGACAACGCGAAATGGACCTACGAGCCGCACGTTGCCATGCGTGTCACGCTGGCGATGCTGAAAGAAGCCAATGTGCAAGTGTTGCCCAAGCATGTCCTTCAGTCAGTCAAGAAGGAAGGGGCGACGATCGCCGAGTTGGTTACCGACCAGGGTAATTTCCAGGCGAAAGCGTTCGTTGACGCGACCTATGAAGGAGATCTTCTGGCGGCTGCCGGCGTGAGCTGGACGATCGGTCGCGAAGGCAAACAGGAGTTCGGCGAGTCGTTGGCTGGCAAACGTTACCCAAAAGAGAAAATGAAGATTTCCGGGTACGATGCTGATGGAAAGCTTCTTCCACTGGTGACGACCGACCAGCCAGGCGATGAAGATGCTGGCGACGACCGCGTGATGGTCTACAGTTTCCGTTTGTGCCTGACCAGCGATCCTGAAAACCGGGTGACGATGCCCACACCGAAGCATTACGACCCGGCCCGATTTGAAGCGATCCGTCGCTATGCCAAAAGTGGCGGGACAAGTTTCGGGATCGATTTGTATCCGTTGCCTGGGAACAAATTCGATGGGAACAACTCGATCGGCGGGCAGTTTTCGTTGGGCCTGGTTGGGGCGTGTAACGGTTGGAGCGAAGCAGATCAGGTCGGCCGACAGGCGATCTTCGAGGAGCATAAGCAGTACACGCTTGAGTTCTATCACTTCCTGACGACCGACCCGGCGGTGCCGGAAGCGGTACGGAAGAAGTACGCCAGTCTCGGACTGTGTAAAGACGAGTTCGCCGATACCGATCATTGGCCGCCGCAACTCTACGTCCGCGAAGGACGCCGGATGCAGGGCATGTACGTCATGAGTCAGAAGGACGTGCTGAATGAACCGGAAAAGGCCGACCCGATCGTGGTGTCGTCGTTTCCGATCGATTCGCATGATTGCCAGCGAGTCGCCTTCGCCGATGGAACCGTCGCGGACGAAGGAACCATCTTCCCGGTTCGCATGCCAAGTCGGCGGCATGGCTATGCCTACCACATTCCTTACCGGGCCATCCTGCCGAAGTCGAAGGAGTGCGACAACCTGGTCGTTCCAGTTGCTCTCTCTTGCACTCATGTGGCGATTTCCTCCATTCGTGTGGAACCGACATGGATGATCTTGGGGCAAAGTGCCGGGGTTGCGGCCGCGATGGCAGCGAAGCAGGGGACCAGCGTCCAGGATCTGCCGTACGGCGATCTTCGCGAACATCTGGAAGCTCAAGGCCAGGTGCTACAGCTACCAAAGCTGGAGCCGCTTCCTAATCCTCCGGTCGCTAGCAGTATCGCTTCCAAGACGCTGCCGGGAATTGTTCTCGACGACACCAACGCCAAGTTGGTTGGTCCTTGGTCGCATTCGACAAACTTCAAGCCCTGCATCGATCGTGGTTATCTGCACGACGACGGGAAAGGGGGGGACACGGTCCAAGCGACCTTCGAGACGACAGTGCCCGCCAGCGGGAAGTATGAAGTCCGAATGGCCTATTCGGCCCACCCGACCCGCGCGAAAGCCGTTCCGGTGACGATTACCAATGGCGACAAGGTATTTGAATTGTCGGTGGACCAGACCAAGCCGATGACCAGCGGTCAGGCGTTCCGGCCGATCGGTACCGTCGAACTTTCCAAGGACGCCGTGACGAAAATCGTCGTCCAGAATCGAGCCACTAGTGGATTCGTGATTTTGGATGCGATTCAACTTCTTCCCGTGAAGTGAATGGCACCGAGCCGCCAAATCGGTCGGCTGAGAGCATCGCTAGCGTCGCGAATGGCCTGAACCATCGCAAATTCTGATGCGTATCCCTCATCAGCGTAACTCAAGCAAGATATTCGTCTTGCCAGGAGCACGGCGTTTCAAGTATTTCTCCACATTGCCTCCCCAAGTCTCCTCCGAGATAGGGATGCATTGGTAGGCAAGGATGCCAGCCAGCTTGTTGATAAAGGGATTTAACCGTATGCAGTGGACTCGCCACGGGCTTGCAAGCACCGTCTTCACGACCGCGCTTTTTAGCTTTAGTTTGATTATTTCTTCGGCCGCGGCGCAAGAAATCTTGCCGGAATTGCCCGAAGCGATGCCAAGTGCGCCGACACCTCCAACGGGTCCGGTCGTGATTGGTATTCGCCTGGAAGGAAATAATCAGACCGAGGAATCTCGTATTCGCTCGATGATCAAATCTCGGGTCGGCCGTGAGTTCGATCCTGAATTGATTCAATCCGACGTCCGCCGTTTGGCAGCCTCTGGCCTGTTTCGCGACGTCCATATTCTGACCGATCGCACCCCAGAAGGACTTGTGGTGACCTTCCAGTTCGAAGAGCGAACGAAGATCGGCTACATCAAGTTTCTGGGTAACGAGTCAGTGCGCGACAAGGTGCTGCTGAAAAAGTCGGAAATGAAACTTGAAGGGACTCTCAACAAATACGTGATCGAAGAAGCCCGGCTGAAGCTGCTGGACTTCTACCATACCCGCGGCCATGGCAAAGCGACCGTTGAGGTTGTCGAGGGTTTATCTCCCAATGATAAGGGAGTCGCGTTCATGATCCACGAAGGCCCGTTGGCCCGGATCTTCAGCACCTCGTTCGTGGGCAACTCGATCGCCTCGGACAGCCGGCTGGCGACCCAGGTCAAAAGTAAGCGAGGCTGGTTCTTCATTATCGGCGGACAACTCGACAAGTCTCAGATTGAAGAGGATGTCGAAACGCTAACGTCCTATTACCGCAGCCTGGGATTCTTCAAAGCCAACGTCAATCGCGTCATCAAGTACAGCGATAGCGGTTTGTGGTCTTACATCACGTTTGTCATCGACGAAGGACCTCGCTACGAAGTGCGTAATATCTCGTTCGTCGGGCATACTCGTTTCACGAACGAGCAACTCTTCGGCCAGTTGAAGATGGAAAAGGGTATCTACTTCGACCAAAAGAAGATGACTGCCGATGTCGCGGCAATTTCCGACTTGTACGGCTCGCAGGGCTATATTCATGCCGACGTAAAGGCCGAACCTCGCTTCCTGGAGCAGCCCGGCACGTTGGACCTGGTCTACGATATTCGTGAAGGGGATCAATACCGTGTCGGCGATATCAACATCGAAATCACGGGCGAATTCCCGCATACCAAGCACTCGACCGTTTTGAATCGGTTGTCGCTACAGCCGGGCGATATTATTGACATCACGAAGATTCGTAACGACGAGCGTCGTTTGAAATCTTCACAGCTGTTTGTCAATAAGCCGGGTCAGGGTGTGACTCCCACAATCACGGTTGCACCGCCCGAACTCAGCGAGATCGAATCGCAAGTGGCCAATCGCCGCTCTGGGACGGTTCGGAGCCAAAGCCCGGGGTACATAGGCAGCGGGTATCCGCGCCAGCCACAAGTTCAGCCGGCCGCATATCAGCAACCGAGCTATCCACGGGCCCCGACCAGTCAACAACAGCCGACCTATTACGGCCAAACATCACGCTACACTCAGCCATCGCCTGCGGCGCAGCCCCAAATGGCGCCGCAGACCAGTCGCTATTCACAGCCTACGTACCGGGAGGCGCCAGCACCGGCGCCGCGGCAATACCCGACTTCCGTTTATTCATCCATGCCGAACAACTAAGAAGCCTGGTTCAGCTCGATTTCCCCCCCGAGCGCCAACGCTGAATGAGGATCCCTAGGTGGACAGAAGCGGACAACTGCTGAAATCAAGCCTCGCGCTGGTGATGGCTGCATGCTGCATGGTATGTAGTCCGGTCTTGGCTCAGAACTGGAGCGGTAGCTATGGCCAGCAACCGCCCCCGGACTGGAGTAGCCAAGGTCGTAATACCCAGCAAGCTTATCCCAATAGCACGCAAAACTGGAACGGTTACCAGCAGCCAGCCAATCAGGCTTCGCCGGGAAATCCAAATCAGTATCGTAGCGGCATGCCTGTTTCCGGGGCACCGATTGGCGCAACCAATACCTACCAACAGCAGGCGGCACCACGCACACAGTATCAACCGCCATCGCAATACCAGCAGCGGCCACCCTATCCACAGCCAACCCAGTACCAACAGACGGCACAAGCCCAACAACAGCCGGTCCAATATCAACAACAGCCGCAGTATCAGCAACCAACGTATCGTCAGCCGGACGTTCAGCCGACACAGTATCAGCAGCCATCGAACCCGGATAACGGCTTCTACAATACGGACCCAGCAGGCAATCCGTACAACGAACCGCCGCTGCCGTCGGAACCTGTGTATGGCGGACCTGGACCTGGCTATCCCATGCCGCAGCCCTCGGGCCGTCCGCTGGGTGGTGCTCCGATTTTCAATCCGCCGTTGGGTCCTGACGAAATCTATAACACCAATCCAAGCTTCGATCCCAGCCGTTCCGCTGACTTGGACATTCGCCTGGAAGAAGCCCAGTCGGGGCGTTTCCAATTTGGCTTGGGCGTCAACTCCAGTTCAGGTGTCAACGGCTCGATCGTCATCGACGAACGCAACTTCGACTGGCGACGCTTTCCCACGAAGTTCGAGGACATCTGGAATGGGCGAGCCTGGCGCGGAGCAGGGCAGGGGTTCCGGCTCGAAGCGATGCCTGGTAACCAGGTCCAGCGTTACATGGCCAGCTTCAGCGAACCCTACTTGTTCAACACCCGGGTCAGCTTGAATACGAGCGGCTACTTGTTCAATCGAATCTATCGCGACTGGCACGAACAACGCGTTGGTGGCCGTGTCGGTTTAGGCTATCGCTTGACGCCTGACCTTTCGACGACCGTCAGCTTGCGAATGGAAGACGTCCGAATTAGTCAGCCTCGTGTCAATGGCGTTCCGCAGCTTGATGCGGTGCTCGGCCACCAAGGGTTGTACACCGGCAGTTGGAGCATTACTCACGATACGCGTGACGTTGCGTTCGCTCCGACGGAAGGTCACATGATCCAGCTCAATCTGGAACAGGCCTTTGGCGACTTCAGCTATTCGCGAGCGGAAGCCGATATCCGGCAGTACTTCCTGCTGGGCGAACGAGCGGATGGTTCTGGTCGGCATACCCTTGGGTTTTCCTCGAGGGTAGGTTTCTCGGGATCCGACACGCCAATCTTCGAGAACTTCTTCGCGGGCGGTTTTGCTACCCTTCGTGGTTTCAATTTTCGCCGTGTTGGTCCCAAGTCGGGTGACGTGTTTGTCGGTGGTCCGTTCCGATTCCTCGGTTCGGTGGAATACATGTTCCCAATCACTGCCGACGACATGGTCAAAGGTGTGCTCTTCACCGACTTTGGTACCGTGCAGGAATCGACCAAGATCCTCTGGGACGAATTCGATGTCGCCCCAGGTTTTGGTTTGCGAATCTCAGTGCCGGCATTGGGACAGGCGCCGATCGCACTCGACTTCGCCTTCCCGGTCAATCGCGCCGATACCGACCAGACGCAGCTATTCAGCTTCTTTGTAGGTGCCGCTCGATAACGACTTACCGGAACGTCCAGTCCACGTAGGTATTGAAGTACCCGTGATGATGGCCTAGCTCGCGGAACTGTTGGTTCGCGCCAAACCATCCATACGAGTAACGGGTTTTCTGTCGCGGGACTTCAATCGGAGCGGCGGTCGAATTGGGGGCGACAATCCAGTACATGGCTGGACCTGCGGCCTGGGCAGAGGAACCAACCAGTAAGCTTGCCAGCAAGGCTAGTGCGAGAAGCCAGATACGCATGCTTTCTCTCCCGTGGTAAATCTCGATCGTTTCTTTTCTCTCTTTATCGACCAGATCAGGGTGATAGCACGCAGCGAAAATCAGCCCTCCAGTTCCATTCCCAGGGCATAAATTTCTTCGGCATTCAGTGTCAGATCGTTGCGAGTAAACAGTCTCTCGATCGCTGCCCGATGAATGGCCATCTTGGTGCCGCCGACACCAATCGCTCCGTAGCAGATTTGACCGTCCTGCTCGATCCCCTTATCAAGCGATCCAATTCCCTCGAGCCCAACCGGCGGGACTGCATTCAGGTCGATGGCGACTTTCAGATCGGATGAGCTGGCGCGAACCTCTTTCGAGACCAAGGTCACCCCGGCCGCTCCGGCGGCGATTAAAAGCTGGACACCTTCCAAGGCGGCGGCGACCGACTTGTCGTCAGACGCGGCGTAAGGCTCCGGTGCCCCGATTTCGATATCGCTGCCAATCTGCTGGCAGACGGCCTGGGCCTTCTCCAAAGACCGTGAAGCAAGCCGTACGTTGGCTCCGGCGCGAATCAAGAGCCGCGCTGCTCGTTGGCCAACCGGACCGGTTCCGCCAAGGATCAACGCCTGGGCACCCTTGAGCGGAAGATGCCGGCCGCCACAGATCACCGCGGCCGAAGCGGTCGTGTTGGATCCGTTGGCATCCATCATCACCGAGACCCGCATCGGCCCGTAGAAGCTTTTGTTAACCGCCTGGAGTAGTTGCTCGGCATGATCGACATTCGAGCCGCCAAGGTAAATGGCCGAATGGTTCAGCTTGCCCGGTGCCCGCGTGAAGATTAGTCCATGCACCAGCCCGGCGACCTGATCGGGAGTGACTCCACCGTGACGAAACATGACGTCCGCACCAGAATCAACCGCCACAACCGCATCAAACGTACTGGGTTGAGTATCGCCGTCGAGTTGCAAAAGGATGTTCTTCATGGTCGCTGTGTCACTAAGTACAAAAAGGCTTGCCGGAGAATTTCAAACGAAGTAGCGATAAAAAATCCCGCGTGGGCCGAAGAGGCGACCGCGCGGGATTTTGTTGTCTTGATGTCAATTCGTTCAGGCCGGTCATTTCAACTTGCCTGGCGAAGCGACCCTTTAGAAACCGCGGAACGGGTGAGCGGCTTGCTCTTTACCCGCGATCACTTCATCGACGGTCGGCTTGCCTGCCATGGCGTTCTTGATCGATTGCAGGGTTGCTTCGTAGTTGTAGTCGTAGATCTTCTTGTCGTCCTGGGCTTCCCAGTGGATGAACACGCCACAAACGATGACTAGGTCTTCGCACTGATCTTTCGGGATGACGCCTTGTTCGACAGCATCGGCAACTGCCTTGGCAACACCGGCCTGAGCTGGGCCAAACATCTGGACGGCTTGCTTCGAGTTCTTGATGGTGACCTTGGTGATGGTCACGGTGGCTGGCTTCACGGCCAGGTTGGGCGTCAAAACGGCCAGCAGGTTGGAGTGACCGGCAGTTTGGTTGACCAGGGCGGAAGCAAACGCATGACCGACCGGACCATCTTTGGAACCGATCATCAGATCGATATGAGCCACTTCGTTGCCATCCCCAGCCAGGGCTTCTCCGATATACATCGACATCCGGTTTTCTCCGCTTCTGAACAATGAAGATTTGGGGTGATGCCTGAGCCGCGAAGCGTACGAAGTTGCCCCGGAACAGGCGATTAGATCTGTTCAATGTAGCGATACGAAAGCGAGGTCGAAAGCCCCTGAAACCTGAGCCAAAACAAGGCTTTACGCTTGCCACAAGCGAAAACGATAACAGACTCCGCCCGAATTGCAAGTAGACGAGGGAGATCGGAAGGGGGCGACAGTAAGAGGGGGTAGTCAGCAAGGATGCTTCGAAAGGAGAAGAGGCCGTCGCGCGGGCAGCGGTGCACGACGGCCTCTGGCGGGAAGAGAACGGGTTCCCTCTGGTTTTGGCGAACTTATTGCACCAATCGCAGAGGACGGTAGCCGGCGATCTTCTGGAAGACAGCGGTCAACTCTTTGGCATATTCTTCCCCGGTTTTACCCCCAGGGATATTGAAGTGCGTTCCTTCGGTAATGTCGGCGATTTCCTGCATCAGGTTCTTATCAGCTCCGGCACCCATGCTGATGGTCACGATCACATAGCCGCGATCGGCGGCCAGATGGGCCTCGTTGATCACCGCATCGCGAGCCGCCGAGACGTTGTAGCCACCGTTGGTCCAGTTCGCCACGCCGTCGGTCATCAGCACGATCATCTTGTACGCACCTGGCCGAGCACGAACGTCAAGTTCTTCGCGGGCCACCTTCATCCCACCAGCCGTGTTGGTGTAGCTGTGGTAGTGGCCGGCCTGGCGTTGGTTGGCCTGGGCTTTGATAAAGTTGAAATCCTTCTGGAGAATCGATTCGAGCACCCCCTCCCCATCGGTCCCGTCGTAAACGGCAAACCCCATCTGGTCGTCCGAGTTGGCCTGTTCGATGAAGTTGATGAACATTGTCGTGGAAGATTTCAGAGCTGAAATCGGCTGGGCGCTGGCCTTCCACATATCGGGCGTCTGGCTGTTCATCGGCCGTTTCTCGAGCCAGAAGACGATTAGATTCTGACAGCCGAATTTGTAACGGAAGCCGTGCGAAGCGTTCTGGCCACTGCTGGAAGTGCAGTAGTCGACATAGGCATTCCAGTTGCCACCGTAGGGATAGGGATCGTTATCAAGTCCCAGGGCGGCGATGAAGGTATCTCGCGAGGTGAAGTTGAAGTAATGCACCTCCTGCGAGTTGTCGGCGTTTTTGCCGCTGTAGACCCAAACCTCTTTCACCTGGCTGCCGGGGGAAAGCGTCGCAGAGCCGCCACCGGGATAGTAGGTCACGATGTTGTTGTCCGATCGACGGACACGCACTTTGTCCAGCGACATGTTGGAGTTCGCGACGACCTTGTCGTATTGGTACTCGACAGTGACTTGAGCCTGACCGTCAGTGGCCGGTGCTGGACCTTTGGCGACTGCCCACTGCGGAGTGAATCCCATTGTGCCATAGACGGGCGAGCCAAGATCGGCGTACATCTGCTGCTGGTTGGTGGTCACCAGCGACTCGCCGAGGATGCCAAACGCGTTGAATTCGCTGTCGTCGTTCATCGAAGCGGACAGATCGAGCACTAGCATGATATCGCGAGGCTGATACGCGGCAGCGCTGTGGGCTTTGACACTGAAGGTATCTCGGCCCAGCAAGTGGCCAAAGAAAAAGGGCATATTGTCGTACTGCATCGTCACGCTGACGGTCGACGGGGGATTGTTGGTTGGGACCAACTGCTTCGTTGAATCGTCCCAATCACCGAAATTCACTTCCAGACCCTGAGCATAGTTGGTCATGAAGTGGTCGACGCTATCGCTGATCGGTTGGTTCTTGTATTCTTTCCATTGCGTTCCGACAGGATTGCGGACCAGGTATTCGTGCACGGCATCGGTGGCGGCACCTTCGCCATC
This sequence comes from bacterium, assembly GCA_016124445.1. Lineage (GTDB taxonomy): Bacteria > Planctomycetota > Planctomycetia > Pirellulales > Pirellulaceae > Bremerella. Next base: position 156,617 of record WGNR01000003.1, on the reverse strand, counting down.
GATCAGCGAGCCCGCCCCTGCCAGCGTCGCGGCATCGACGCTGCGTTGAAGCTGCGATTGCATGGTGTACATGTAGCCAACATCGATGCTGAACGCGAGCATCGCCATCATGACAATCATGAACAGGGCGGTCAGCACGATGATGATTCCGCGTGGCCGCGAAGAACCTACCTTCGACATTTCCTCGTCGGGGGAAGAAGATCGGCGAAACATAACTCTCTCCTGGAACGGATCAGTGGGGGTGTTGGCGTCGCAGTTACCGAGTGGATCCCAAGCTGGTCGGCTTGGGGCGATGCCCCGTTATTGAAAAGGAGTTGAAACGAGATTCAGGGAGTCCGCTTCCTGCCGGTTATGTTGACTTTTCGCAACACGAATTTGGTCGGCGTTCAGCGGTAAACCTCTCTTTCGGAGAGAGAGGACGAGTGTCCTTGCTAATTAAAAACGTAGGTCATGGCAGATCATCAGGCGGGAAATTTCTCTTAGTTTGCGCGGATTATGGCGTATCAATTTGAATGGATGGGTTCACGTCAATTGGATTGGTAGGGGCAAGCTGCCGAGCGATGGCGGCTTCGCTACGGCGCACGCATGGCGAAATTGCCGTTGCCGATATGTTTGCCGATTTCGACACTCGCCAGCTGGCCCAGGTAACCCAGCTAAAGCACTATCCCTGGTCGGCTCGAGATTGGCTTCGCCGGGGCAACGTTAATGCTTGGTGCTATACGGGCGGTATCGAAAACTACCCACGATTGATCGCTCGGTTGGCGGAGGAGAAAACGCTTTTGGGAAATGGCCCGGAAGTCCTTCGCAAGGTTCGCGATCCCTTCTGGCTGCGACAAGTTGCCGCCAACGTTCAGCTGGCATTCCCCGTGACGGCAAAGATCGGGGAGGTAAGTCCTGTAGACTTTCAACGAAGCGATTGGTTACTCAAGCCGTTTCGCTCCGCTGGCGGATTACGCGTGGCTGATGCTGCCCGGCCCATCAAGTCGCGCCGATTCTATTGGCAACAGAAGGTCGCCGGACAGCCGATGTCGGTCGCGGTTCTTTCGACGCGCAATCGCTGGCAGGTAATTGGCCTGGCTGAACTGCAAGTCGGGCCAAGCTATGGAGCACCAGGAAAATACATCTTCGCCGGCGCCGTAACGAGCGAGATGGAGATCGATCCGGAACTGATGAAATGGATCGATGTGATCCATCACCAGGCAAAAATGATTGGTCTATGGGGTATCGATTTCATCCAAACAGATCGACCGACGCTGCTGGAGGTTAATCCCCGCTGGACGGCGACGATGCCCCTCTATGATCGATGCATCGAAAAGGGTTTGATGAACGCTCACGTGCGGGCTTGCCTGAATGAAGACGTTTCCATCAAGCGGCAGCCAAACTCGACCGCTACGGCCATGAATCGGATTCTATACGCCGATCAGGAAGTCCAATTCACTGACGAGATGCTGCGACAGGTACTCTCGGCGCTAGATCTTTCTCCGAAGAATCCGCTCCCACTTCCGGCTACCGCGGACCTGCCCATGCCAGGGACCAGAATCGAACTGGGCCATCCGGTTTGCACCCTTTATGCCGCAGACAAGGACCAGGAAAGTGCGGAGCAAACGCTGCATCAGAACATCGCCAAGGTTCAATGCATTGTGTTTGGCGACGAGATATCCGAGGGACGCAATCTCTAACTTTCCGATTGTTCAGCCTGGGTGTTGGCTTCTTCCCCGGACTTTGGCTTCCAGTTTCGGCCGGCCAGCGCTGGTTGGAAATCAGGTCGATTGGCCAGCCGGGCGATCGCTTGAACCGCGGCCAGGATCAAGTCTTGGTCTGATTCGAAGTCCTCGGGATGAATTGGCTGGCCGATGGAAATCGTGACGTTGGCTCGCATGAAGAACGGGCTGGTGACCGTCTTGTTGTAGGGAGCACCATCGATGTAAACGGGCACGATCGGCACATTTGCTTTGCGTGCTAACAATGCGGCGCCGGGGCGAACGGGCAGCATAAACTCGTCCGACATATTGATGCGGCCCTCGGGAAGTACACCGACCCACTTTCCTTCTTTGAGCAACCGCACCGCCTCCATGATCGAGGTATTATCGATCCCGCCGCGGCGAGTGGGGATGGTTCGTGCCTGGCGAAGAAACCAGCCAAACAGCCAGCTTTCACAGAACTCGCGAGCCACCATCCAACTTACCAACTGGCCGGCGATCAGATGGATCAGAAACGGATCGATGCTGCTGCGATGATTCGCGACGATTACAGCCCCCCGCTCGTGGTCAAGCGGAAACCCGCAGAGGGATTTCGTCCGCCACAGATTACCCAATAAGATATGCACCAACCAGTCGAGGGAATACTGTGCGGTCGTATATTGCGATCGCCGCGCGAGCAGCCAAAGTATTGAGAAGACTGCCACACAGAGAAGGGCAATCAGGCTGATGATAGTTAGAGTGATCAAAGTATTCAGGACGAGGGGAAATCAGGGTGCTGATCGGAGTCGTTAGCGATACGCACGGACATAGCGAGTTTGCCCAGGCCGCTGCCAGTACATTGGAATCGTTCTCAGTAGAACAGGTTTTACATTGCGGCGATATCGGAAGCACTGGGGTCGTCCAAGTTTTTTCCAAATGGCCAACCCACTACGTCTTTGGCAATACGGACGAGTGCCAGGAAGTGCTGAAGGAAGAGATTGAAACCAATGGCGGCGTCTGTTACGGCCAGGTTGCCGACTTTGAACTAGGCCGCTGCCGAATCGGAATGGCCCACGGCGACGACGGGTCGGTACTGACAAGAATGATTCGATCGCAGCAGTTTGATCTGGTCTGCTTCGGACATACCCATAAAAAAAGCGCCCGCCATGAAGGCAAGACGCTTGTTCTTAATCCGGGTGCCCTTTATCGGGCGGCTGTGCATACCGTCGCCATCGTCGATCTGGAGTCGATGACGTACGAAATCGTCGGCGTCTAGCCGATTCAGCCAGCCAGTCGAGCAATGCGATTGGTGGGTGCGTAGCCACCAGGTTCCTGCTGCCGATACTGCATCAGGTAGGCATCCTCGGTGGTATCTTCGTAGAAGTCTCGCAGCAGCGAGATCGCTTTGAAATCCATGCTGCGGAAGAATTTCTGAGCGTGGAGATTCGTCTCGCGAACTTCCAGCAAAATTTGGCGACGTCGGCGATGGGTCAGTTTCGAGACCAGCTTGCCGATCATCTGGCGGCCAACACCAACACGGCGCAGTGACGGGGCCACCGCAAGGTTCAGCAGGTGGAGCCGGGTGTTGAGAATCTCGTAGATCATGTAGCCGGCAATGCGGTCATCGTGCTCGGCCACCATGCCGATGCAGTTCCGCTCGCGCAGGCACTTGACGAATTCTTCTTCGCTCCAGGCGTATTCGAAGCTGAGACTTTCAATATCGAGAACCTCTTGCATATCGCGGCGAATCATCCAACGGATATGAACAGGTAAGGTTCGTTGACTGACTTGACTCATGCCGGACTCCTTCCGAAATAGCCAAAGCTTAAATTAGCCGAGAGCGGTGATTGCTGAGCGTCTGGCTGCCCTTCACTTCTTCGTTGACAGGCACCACCGTAAACGACCCAGTCGGATTGTCGATCAGAGGAAGCGGTAAGGTAACAGAATTGGCAAAATGTGCCAAGTCGAAAGAGGTCGCATTTCGTTGAGGGAAAACCGAGCGTCGATGCTAGCTGGAACAGAGCTTGCCCTGTTACGGTTTAACGACTTAGCCTCGCGGAGAAAACACCGTCGAGCGGATCGGCAGAGAAGCCCAGACGACCGCCGCAATCAGCAGCAATCCAATGAAATGCGGAGGCAAATACATCCACCAGAACAGTCCGGCCAGCACGCCGCAGATTTGCGGATTTCGCATCATCCAATCGCGAGCCAGGTGCACTACCAGGGCAAGGTTTGCGCTTTGGACGAACATCAGCCCGATCGCAACCAACGCCAGCAACGTGACGAGGATCGGCGGACCGACCCAGTAAGACTGCGAGGGGACGGTGACGAGCGATAGCGGTGAACCGGGAGAATCGATCTGGAAGTACAAATAGGTTTGCTGCTTGCCCGAGGTTGCGTCCATCAGAGACAGGCTGGCCAGCGACCGACGAGATCCATCGTCGATCGTCCATGTTTCCAAATCGGATGCGTTGTCCCCCAGAAGTTGCGAAATGATCTTACGCGTGTTTTCCGGCGACTCATTTCGCTCTCGTAGGTAATCCTGGAACCTGGACAACGCGGCGAAGGCTTGTTCCATCCGCAACTTGTTCCAACGCTGGATCTCTTGCGAACCTAGTCCCGACTGGGTGTCGCGCGAAGCTTCTTTCAAGTCGAAAGCGGCAAGGACCTGGTCGCGGTTCCAGGCCATCTGGTTTTGTGACGACATTCCCTCAAACCGCCAATTGGGAGCCAGCGCGACACGCAAAATCTCCTTGGCCCGGGTCGGAACGACCAGGCTTGGCCTGGTCAACTCGTACTGATCATTCGCATGTTGGTTCAAGCGAGATCGAAACGCGATTTCGACGATCTGCGGCAGGCTGCTCGATTTGAGGGCAAGTGTCACCTTGCCGTCCTGATCGCGCTGATACTTCCATTGTCTCGTGTAATCGACCGCCGCTCCCAGGATTTCGACCTCAGGCGGTAGTTGAAACGCGATCAAATTGTTTCCTTGTGGAAGGACAGAAACGCGTGATACACCGAAAGCATGGCCTCGTTGATCGATCTGAATGGTTGTCTCCAACGCATCGATGGTTGGCTGGCCTGTCGGATTAGCGCGTTGGATCATTTCGCACGTATAGTCAGGCCGATTCGCGACCAGCAGCTGATGGGTATCTGGCGTGTTGGCCGTCAGCCAGCGTTCCGAAACGGCCGTGGCGCCCAGTTCCTGCGACGACCAAAGGACCTCCTGGTCTTCGACTTGCCGCGGAACCGCCACGAATTGCCGGATGCGAGGCTGGCCAATCAAGCGGATCGGAGAAAACGAAACGCGTCGGCCCGGGGTGGTTTTCAAGGTTCCGCTCCAATGCAACTCGCGGGTGCTGCCTAGCACCATCCGCGGAACCATGGTCACAACTTGGGCCGATTGGTCCGGCAGCATTCGCACGTCGACATCGAAACCCTCGATGGAGTTAATGTCCAAATCAATGTCTTTGGGGACAAGCCATTGCAAATGGCCGACATTGCCGCGGCGAACGTCGAGTTGGCTAATCCAGTTCAACTGCCAGGTGCCGGCGACTCGGTTGGCGATCGTGAGCAGGTCTCCGGAGATGATGATTTCGTTGGGAATGATCTGGCACTGAATTGGAACTGTGCAATCGGCCAATTCCCACTGCCCCACCGCAATCATTTGAGCGTCGGTAAGCTCAACCGATTCTTCCTGTAACGGAATCAGATTGGCGGTCAACGCCGGACGGATCAGCACGGAATGATCGCGAACCATTTGAACGCGGCAAGATTGCGTATGGACGTCGCGGATCTGTATGGGATGGAGCGTGACTTCTCGCTGTTCGGCTGAGAGCCAATGTCGTCCGTGGATCGAAAGCTCCTGCAACCCGCTCATGTCGGTAAGCAACATGACGCCCAGTTCGCCGGTTTTCGGATCGTAGTGCCACTGAGTCGGCCGCAGCAGTCCGTCGACCAGGTACTGCACCGATTTGACCTCACTGCCAGGCATCATATCGACAACGTATTGCTTGGCCTGGCCGGAATAGGTTTCGATCTGTGCCTTCAGGTCGAAGTCGTACCCGTCGGCGTCGAATTGAAATCGACACCGCAGGTCGGCATTTCCACGGGTAGCGATCGGCCGGGTCGAGATGAGCCAATTGAGCGGCTCGATGGTTGCCACCGCAACGGCAAAGCGGAAGTCCGGATCTTCCTCTTTCCATTGCTTCAGGAATTCTTCCTGCGATAAGATGTTGACGCGAGACTGAGCCTGGCTTTGGACCTGCAATTGGCTATTGGCCGAAACGGCTACCCAGCGGCGCTGGAGCGATCCGTTAAGCACCTCGACATTCGGGTACCGAAGTTGGCCCACTTGCTGGGCCCCGTTCAAGGTGAACCGCATTTCGATCGATTCGATCGGTTTGGCACCTTCCAGCAGGTTGATGGAGTAAGTTCGCTTGGCTGCGGCAACGCTGGTCGATTTGACTTCCGCCGTCCAGTCGAGCGATTGCTGCATGTCGAGCGTCAGTCGCGAATCGACATTCAAAAGGATGGGCCCAAGCTGGGCAGGACGATTACTCAAATCCAGGCGAACGTGGAGATGAACGTCATCTTCGGTGAATTCCAGCAGATCCAGTTCGCTGAATTCAAACGATGTCTGGCGCTGATTGGCATTCCATTGAAGGTCAAACCCTTTGACCATCCCCAGTGGAATCGTCTGGCGAATGTTGGATGCTTCCAGGGCGATTTCCTGGTCTGCATATTCAATTTTAGGAGAACCCATTCGCATCGAATCCGCGATCGTGACGGCGGTGAAAACTTCCGCCGGGGTTGCGATGTGCAGCAAAATCGGCTGGGTGGAAGGTGTCGTGATCGGTATGTAGCTTTTGATTTCGATCTTGTGGTGTCCGACTTCCTTCAGCGGCAAGACCAACTCGCCGGTCACGGCATCGTAGGGATTCGGAAGGATGCTGCCGGAATCGGACGTGGAATCGAGTTGGTCCACGGCGGTACTGATTCCGTTTCCCAATTGCGCATCGAACGGAATGCGGATGGTTTGATTCGATTTGGTCGTCACGACTTCCGTCGTCGTGGTCACCGCGATTTCCGAACTTGGTTCGACCGAATCAATCAGCGAAAGGGAATAACTCATTCCTTCGACAATCCAGCCTGGCCGCGTTTCATCGGTCGCTTGCGCGAACGTATTGAGACGCTCGTACAGCGGAAGCGGCAGATAGGCCTGACCGATTGGCTTGCGATTGGAGTCGACCGGAATCAATACCGGGTACAAAGTCGACTTGGTCGCGGTCGCTGCCGGAACAATCGGCGGGGCAGCCATCGGATCGGCAGCGTTGGCTCCTGGAAGTGAATCGACGAAGTAACTCGCCACTAGTGCCAAACAGAGACTCGTCACGGTCACCGTCGAGCCAGCCGTCACGTAATGGTTATCAGAGTGGGTTCGTGAGACCAGAAGCAGTCCGAGGATTCCACCCAGAATGATTCCGAGAAAGCATGCCGAGGTAAGGGGGGCGGTTACTTCCGGTAGCCAGGCCACGCAGACAACCAGCACCAATAGCCCAGTGAGCATTGCTCGCGGATAGACCTTGAACAACGTTGCCCCAATCAACAGTGAGAAGGCCAGAACGATCAGGCTCAAAAGTCGTAGCGTGTCGTGCTGGACAACCCAGATTGTTCCCTCCGGCATTGGGGAACTTGCGGGTAACGGTACCAAATTGGAATCGGCGGAATCGAGCAATTCAGACCGAAACATGCCTGACCAGAGGCCGCGACGCATCCGCTGGCCCAATTGGGACCAATCGGTGCTGGATGCGCTGACCTGATCCAATTGGCTTCCGAGGATAAACTGAGACGATTGCGTCGAGGTTGGGAAGTCCGCAACTGCAAATTGAGGCGTCACCCCGCGGACCAGGTGAAACGGTCCTGGATCAAGACGGTAGTGAACGTCAAGATCGCCTGAAATGATTGCCTCGGGGATTTCAATCTCGACGCGATCTTTCGATTGCTTCCATCGCGACCAGGGCTGCCCTTGCCACTGAACGAGTTCAACCCGGGCATCTTTCGGCAGGTTGATCGTCGCGAGCGACGGCTGTTGGGAAACGATCTCCCAGACCGATTTCATCCGCAAGCTGCCGTCGTTTTCGATGTTGATGCTGTGATTGGTTCGCGAAGCGAAGATATCCGGGAGAGCATCGGTCCCTTGCCATTTGCAGACCAATAGTCGCCGAATGTTTGCCACCAGCCGCCGAATTTCAAGCGGACGGTATTCGTAACGGGTCGTTTCGGTGGTGGTGGTTGCCAACGGCTGATCGGAGTAAATCTTTCGCAGCAAAATCGGATCGGCCGTTACCTGGGTAGCCTTCGGAGTGGTGAACGAGAGCGTTCCCACTTGGGTTTCTGCCGAAGGAGCGGCCAGGAGCAAGGGGGACTCGAACGTTCCCGACTTCACCGGGAAGGTTCCCCGCAGCATTAATGGAAACGAACTATCGGCCGGGGGATGCAGTTCGTAGATGTAGCTCTTGTCGCGCTGGTTGGAATCGTTGTCGGCCGTCGTGATTTGCGTCCACAGAACCGGTTCCAGATCAGGCGTGGTCCATTTTACTTCCGGCGACCAGGGCTGCGTCGACCAGACCATTAAGGTTTCTGGAGGCAGGCCGGTACCGCTGAGTTGGATCGAGGCCAATTGCCGGGTCTTCTGCCCATCGGCCTGGATTTGGATATCGATCTCGGCATCGTAAGCGGCACGTTTCCGCAGCACACGCAGCAGGTGCTGAAGATCGGAGCGTCCATGGATCTCGAATGCCGGAATCTGCCAGTCCGAGCCAAACAGCCGCGCGATTTCGGCAGGAACTTCCTTCAGAGATTTCCGCGCGGCCAATCCGCTAGGCTCCAGCCGCAATTCGAACCCTGCGGCCGGCTTGACCGAGATCCACTCGGTGTTGCCAATCCCCGGAGGCAAGCTGAACGGACGAAAGTCCTCGATTCGCAGATTCCCAAAATCGTTTTCACGCGTCCGCCGTAGCGAGACCTGCAAGTCGGTCAACGTCGAATTGTTTTCGATTCGCAGCACTCGTTGGTGATCGCGTGTCGTTTCTTCCCAGCCCACTGCTTGGAGACTGGGGAACTGAGCAACCGATTCGACACGCCATCCTGGCGATAAAGGCAGTTCCAGATGATCGAGTTGTTCGTCTCCGGCGTCGATATGCACGGTGCTTTCCGATTGGATGACCAGATCGTTGACCGTTGCCTTGTGAACTAATGTTGTGTGTCGCGAATCGACCGGGCGAAACAGCTGCAGGCCGATTTGCGCCCGCTGATCGAAAAGTCGAAACTTCAAATTGGAATAGCCAAGGGAATTATGGGGAATGAATTCGACCTGTTGAGCATTCTTCAAAACGCTGTAAGAGAGTTGGATTCCCTCGTCCAACTGAACGGCGACCACATGCGATTCAGGCGGCAGAGAATCGATAACGACAATAGGCAGATCGATCCGCGAGTAATCGTCGATCGAAAGGGGCATGATCCCTTGAACCGTCACAGCGGCCGTTTCGCCAGAGGTGAACATCTCGGCTGGAGTTTCCAGCAGCAGTTGCCCTTCTGCCGTTTCCTGCAAGTCGATTGGCTCGATCGGCATCCCATTTACGGTTGCGCGGGTGACGATCAATTCTTTGGGAATCGAAAGAGCAAAGGGGCCTTGCGGCGGAGAGTGCAGCGAAACGTGAGATTGAACTTCACACAGGTTGTGCTGCACCTGGTACCGGGTCGATTGGGTCGCTGTCGTGGTATCGCTACTCAGTCGGCTGTCACTCGATACCAGCGAAAAGGCCAGCTTTCCGTCCCACTGGGGACTTAAATGCCATGTTCGCGTTGGTTCGTCTCCTTCGTTATTTGCAACCGGCGGGGACAGCACGATCCCCTTTCGCAGCGCCAAATCCCACTTGGTCGGAAGTTCCAGATAGAAACCGACCTGCGACGCAAACGTCAGGTTCAACTCTGCCGACAATTCGTTGGGCGAACGAACGCTCATCTGGTAGCTCCAGCCGAGCTGGACTTCCGAGAGAGGTTGCTTCAGGAATATGCCGGTATGCTTGTCGTGCTCACCAACCCAAAACTGCGCGCCGGCGGCTTGCGAGCGGTTGGGCTGATAGACCAGCAGATTCGTCCCTTTCAGCGAGACGAAACCGGGATCGGTTGTGTCTGAATTGCCTAGTTCAAAATCGGCCGTCCCTTGCAGCAGTCGTCCTTCGACATGTGCCCGGTAAGTCAGGCTACGAAGCGGCACCTGGCGATCGTTAATTCCCTGGACTTCGGCCGACTTCGAGACCAGGTTTTCAAATTCGTCCAGTTTCATCTGCGGGGCGAATTCGAAGCCGGATCGCGGCCATTCCGCCGATCGGTTCTCCGGGACGTAAACGCGTTGGAATTCGATTTTGCCAGCAGGAGCGGCTTGTTGAGCCAGTAGCGTCCCAGCGCAAACCATCCACGCGACGCATGCCAGAACGAATGCGGCCAACGGCATTCCATGTTTTCTAAGAACCCAAACCATCATCGAGAATGTCCGCTGGACGGAACTGCGGCGGGCATCGAGGCGGTCGAGACGCCGGAAGCCCCGGGAGCGGCCGCCGATTGCGATACGGATGGCACCGAGGCCTGACTATCGCTTGAAGCTCGTGCTCGGACGGCCGATTTGACAGGGGCACGATACGAAGCGAATCGATAGAGCAATACGCCAACAATCGCCAGCATGATTCCGAGGCTCGACATTTCTCCGAGTAGCACCGTGAAATCGGGATAGGCAACCGCCGCGGCCAATGCCAGGATGGCTCCCGTGCCAAACACCAGCGGATGCCGTGCCTGTGGCAGGTAGAACAATCCCAGCAATCCCGCGAGTGCCGCGCCAGAGAACAACAAGATCAAGTAGCTGACCTTGGCCGACGAAACTCGCACGTTTTCAAACGGTCCGATGGTGCTGTAGAGTGCTCGGTTCATGCCGGGCGGCAACTCCGACTTGGTGGCGTTGCTCTTGGCCATCGTTTGCAGCTGGCTTTGGGTTAATCGCGGCGTTCGCACGTAGCGGCCATTGTTCCAAGACCAGTTCATTTCTTCCGAAAGATTCGAGGCCGAAAGCACCATCCAAATGCCAGGTGTGACGACTTGCAGATAACTGTAGCCACCTTCCCTGCCCGGCTGGCTGGTGCCGAGAACTGCATTTTCGATCTGCGGCGAGTTGACCAGAAGCGAGGATTGCATTCCGTCGCCAGGTTCGTAGGTGTACCACAGTTCCAAGCGATCGCGGCCTGATTCGGTTCGGTCAGGGATCTCGAATTCGAGTTGCCGACCATTTTGGCTGTACTGGGTTTCGATGCCGTTGAAATAGACTTCCACATGACGAACGCCTTCCGGCATGGTTACATGCAGCTTGGGAGAGGACGTTCGGAGTGTGAACGCAGCTCGATCGCGGCGCTCGTCAGGGGTCAGAGCGACTTGAAGCCAATGAAAATCAACGACGACGCGATCGTCTTTCTCAGGCGTCAAAAAGGGAGCCGAGAATCTGATGACGCCTGCATCGCTGCCAGGTAGTCGGAACGTTTGGCCCTCTTCTTCATGATCCATGCTCTGCCAGTCGTCGGTCTTCGACAAAACTTCGACGTCGTGCGCGGCAACAAAGGTCAGTTCTAGCGGTTTGAAATCAACGTCGACTCCCTGGGGAGTCAATTGCTCCGCCGTCGGGGTCATCAACTCGATTTGATAGTTGCCGGTTTCTGGGAGAGACTCGGCGAGCGGGGTCGTGTATTCCAGCTCGATGTGATAGGGAGGCGAAACCTCGGTCAGCGGGTATTCCATCGTCGGCGTAGTCCCTTGCTGTACCTTTTGTCCGATGACGTCTTCGCCATTGATCTTGGCCGCGGTAACGTCGAAGAAATAGATGCTGCTGGGGAGTCGGAAGATCGCTTTATCAGGTGCGCTGTGGAACGGTTCGTAATCGAACTGCTGCTTGATGTGGGCATGATCGTCCCCTTCGGCCAGTTTGACCTCGGCGCGCGAACCAATGATCAAGCGAGGAACGACCGGCAAGAGCTGCATTCCGAGTGTCAGCTTCTTATCGTTGGGCGAAGCGCGTAAAACGATCGTGCCCCGTTCTCCGGTCAGTTCCACTTCCTGGCTGCGGCTGCGGTCTAGCTGGAATCCTTGGCTTTTCTCTGGCTGGAATCGGATTTCCAGGTCGTTGTTCGGAACCGCGATCACCGTGGCTGAGCCCAACGGTTCGGCCCGGGGAATCAGCCATGGGAGGCTGATCTCGGTGGCGTCTTGGCTGGCATGGTCGCGATGTGCTCGAAGGGTGACTTCGATCGTCCGATATGGAGCGGCACTCATCGCTTCGGCGCCGGTTTCGGCGGTCAGCGGCAACACCAGGTCATCCGTGTCCCCTTCGGCCGCTTGCCATTGCGCCGCCCCTTGCGAGTCGACGCGATCGACCGCCCAGCCATTCAAATTGACCACCAGGTCGTCAGTGTAGGTGCGGGGCAAACGGTACGAGAACTTGGCGACCAACTGCGCGTCGACCTTGCCGACAAACAGTTCGTAATCCGATTTCACCCGGGCAGTCGATTGAATCGGGAGCGTGTGTAATGTGAGCGCCGCAGGCTGCCGATCATACGCAAAGCTGGCCCGATAATTGACCCCTTCGCTGGTTCGCGAATTTTGCTCGCGCATCTCTTGCGGTGTATCCCAAGTCACGTGGACATTGCCGGCCGATTGAATATTGAGGATTCCATCTTGGATGTCGCTTCCCAACACATTGAACTGGCCGATGGTGAACTGCCGCTTGTCCCGATCTCCTGGCACCAGGTCGGTTTGCTGAGTCGTAATGGTGACCGACACCGGCTGCTTGGTTTCTTCGCTAAGCTCGACCAGTAGTCGATTGTTGAACGTCGTGCCATCTGGATCGAGTGGCCGAATCGTGTAGCCGGCTGGTGGTGTCGACGGGGGGACAAACTCTGCGTCTTCGTCAATCTCGATTTGAAAAGAATCGAACGCGATCGTTGTGCTTTCGACTTGTAGCCTGGCAACGGTCCTGACGGTCTTTTCCGATTCGACGGTCGCCGTTAATTGACCATGCACCTTCAAGATCACCGGTTGCTGCGACATGGCCTGTTCGTCAAACCGCCAGCTAAGCCCCAAACCGCCTCCAGCGAATTCAAGCAATTGCTGGCTGTGTCCTTCCGGTGCCGTACGCATCGGATCTTTGATCACCATGTTCCCTTTGTGCGAAACCAGCGCTCCGGGTTGAGGAATATCGATCGCGACCTGGCACTTGGTGTCGGCTGGCAGGCTGGTTTCCAGCGACGTTTCGTCGCCTCGCGTGGTTAAGCCAAGCAGTGCCGTCACTTCCAGCGTGACAGGCTTGGGGTCCTCTGGCGAAAGAAGTACCTTGTTCATCGGCGGGAACTTACACCAGACGGCGTACCCGGCATTTGCGGTGTAGGTAACCGGTTGTTCAGGGCGAACCGACATGACTGGTGTCGACTTGATCTCGTCGCGCAAGATTGCGTTCTGCAATCCAAGCGGGATGCGGACCCAACCGGAAGCATGCGGAATGACCTGATAAGTGACATGCAGAAGGACGCTGCTGTCGTGGGTTTCGATGTCGGCTTTGACGCTTTCCATCGAATACTTCGGCAGGTCTTTCGGATTGCGATTCAGATAGACTTCGTTGTACCAGTCTCGAAATGCCTCGGTGGGGAAGTCGATGATACGCTCGAGCTTTCCCCCTTCCGAAATCGAACCATCTTTCATCGGAAGATAAAAGATCTCGGGGCCGCGTTCTTCGATCTTGGCCGGACCTGGGGTGACTTGCGCAAATGCCGACGAGCCGAAACCGAAGTATCCGGCAACCAGCAAAGCCGCCAAGATATACCCAGACGCCCGCGACCAGCCCGGTTGGCTGGGCCCCGTCCAAACGGAACCAGGTACGCGACGCGCGGTATTCATCGAAATAGAGGTAGTCCAGAATTCGAGGAGGAGGAAGAGATGCCCGCAAGATAAGAGGGCATCGGCCAATTTTGAGCCGTGAAGCTCAGGTTTGATCCTTTCGACAAGTGACCATTAAGATCGGCTTTCGCTGCCGTCGACTCACGATCCCTATCACCTGGATCCCCAATAATGGGATCAGATCCAAACTGGTTGGCGTTGTTAACTAGTCTATTTAGCCATGACCGTTTGCCTGGAAAGGTTAACGACACGGAGGTGCGGAATCTGCGAAAAAGATTCCAGTCAGTCCAATTATACCATCCGTAACTGGCTGGAGTGACTTTAAGAAGGGAAAAGACACCCCAAAGCTTAATCATGCCGAATCTGAGACTGCATCGCCTCCTGCAACGCTGGAGAGGAGGTTGCCACAATTTTGGGCTCGAAAATGTTGAATGGCTGCCGGTTAAACCCAAGTACCGTTCCCCCTGCTTCTTGGACCAGAATGGCCCCTGCGGCAACGTCCCATGGCTTGTTAAAGGCAGCCCAATAGGCATCCATCTGCCCAGCCGCTACCGAGGCCAGGTTGAGAGCCGCTGAGCCGAGACGCCGAATCCCCTGCGATTGGGTGAGAACGTTGATAAAGTCATCGATTACCGGCGATCCCTTGGCCACTGTAGTAGGAAAACTAAAGGCAATCAGGGCTTCATCGAGCGACTGAGCAGTGCTGACTTCGATTTTCTCGCCATTCAGGAAGGCTCCGCCCCCCTTTTCGGCCATGAAGCAGCGATCGTAAACCGGGTCGTAAATCACGCCAGCAATAACACTTCCAGCTTCGGACAGCCCGATCGACACGGCATAGTTCGGCAGGCCATGGACATAATTCATGGTGCCGTCCAATGGGTCGACGATCCAGCAAAAGGGACTGCCAGTTTGCCGGGAGATACCGCTGGGACCTTCTTCACCCAGGAATTCAAATTCGGGGAAGTCGGCGGTCAGGATCTCTTCGATCACATTTTGGGCCGCCAGGTCCGCATCGGTGACTAAGTCGGACTTCCCTTTCTCACGAACGCTGAATTTTCCGCGCCACTCGTTCAGGACTTGGCCAGCTGCTCGAGCGGCTTTTTCGCAACTCTTGAGATAGGAAGACATTACGCTGCTTTCCTTGAAGGGAGTCGGATCGGGTAAAAGCGATCGATCAGGTGCGTTTTACCATGATTCCTGCTCGCGTGGTACTTGCCTCAACGATCACTGGCTGGGATAAATCTATGTAGGTGATATCTGCCGGTCAGATTCCGAGAAATCTTTGCAGATAATGCTGGACACCCTCCTGATTTTTGGTATCATCTACTACATCATCCCCGGAACAGCGGTTAAATCCCGCACATACCCGTTTCGCAAGGGCTTTTTATTTCTAAGAGCAATTGTGAGACACAATTTCGGCCTCTTCTCTGTTCCGGCCCCGTCGACTTGCTCTGGTGAGCGACGGGGTTTTTTATTTCTTGCCTCTCTCGGCGCACGAATTTCTCGACCAAGGTCTACCCGCCTTGCCGGTAATGGGCGAAAATCGCCTGCATGAGCAATTCGATCTGGATATCTGACTACGACGTCATTCACCGCTGCAAAACCGATCTCTTTCAGCTTTCGGTGGCTGCCCATCCTGGCAGAATGTTGGCCAAGTTCGTCTCGCAGCCGAAGAACTGGCAGGTTGCTGAGTGGAGCCTGGAAGGCATCGGTCAGCGGGAAGAGTTCTACATCCGCGGCAACGACCTGGTCGAAAGGTACGTTACCGACCAGGAGCAACTTGCGACCGAAATCTACTCGCGAGTTTTGCCCGAGTTGGATGGAGTCGAGTTGATCGTCTCTCGCCAAACGTCGCTGTTGGATATCGACCCACAGCTCGAGTTGAAGTTTCGGTTCGACGATGCGAATACCGTCAGCACCATGAATTCAGAAGGGGGATGGAATCCGCCGGGTCTTGAACCAGAGAATCGAGCCGACGTTAGCGAGCCGATGGTAGTGGCAATCGGTTGTCTCGATGCTGTCCAATATGCACTGATGGTTTACCCTGGCGACTGCGATTCGATTCTGGCCCAGCGAACCAACGAAGAAACGGTTCAGGTTCGCGTTCCGCTCTTTGCATCCCATCTGGAGAAAGGGGTCATCCGTCGCTCGCGCGTTCAACTGATTCGCGCCGAAGGCAAAGATGCGATGGAGCAATTGGCGGCCAGGTATATTGCTTTCTGCGATTCGGAAATTCCCCTGACGACGTGAGCCTATGAACGAGTTGCCAGAGAACCCGTTCGCTTCCCCCAAGGCCACATCGTTTCAAGATTATCGTGAGTTCGGTGTCAGCGATCGCGACGTTGCTTCCCGCGAAAACTTTCAATCGATGTTTGCAGCCGGATTGGCGATCATGTTCGGCTTCATCTGGTTGAACGTAATCCTTGGTGTCGGCTTCGCCTGGGATGGCCGTCTATTGATGCACGTATTGGTTGGCTTCATGACGCTCAGTTGCGTGGCGACGACAGCCAATCATTGGTATCGCTCGAATCGCGCCTTGCAGCAATTTCCGCTGCTGCTGGACGAACAAGGTATCGATGGGAAATTCCGTGACGGCAATCAATGGACACAGCAGCGAATCGCGTGGAACCAGATCGTTTCGGTTCGCTTTCAGCCGATCCGGAAGATGATTGTGATTACAACTGACGGCAAAGAACATCAGCTGGATTTGAAACTGCTCGCCGCCCGGAAATGGCATCCTTTGGAAGAGACGCTGCGGTATTACTCAGATCACATGGCGAAATCATAGCCGCGCATAAAAACGCCCCTGGGCCTTAAAGTAAAGCCCAAGGGCGCGGTCAACTCATGTTACCAATCGACAGAAGAAAGGTTGTGGTCGCCTACACGGCGACCGCTTCCAGTTCTTCCATCTCCTTGGCCAGCCGCTTCCGAGCGACGTGCAGCCGACGCTTGATCGTTCCGATCGGAGCATCGAACTCATCGCTCATTTCACGCAGCGACTGTCCTTCGACGTAGAACGCCTGGAGCGTGTTCCGGTCCATTTCGCCAAGGCGACCCAGACCGACAGCCAGGTTATCCCGACGCTCGACCTCCAGGATTGCGTGCAGCGGCGTTTCGTTTTCTACGCAGACCGAAGCCAAAGCTTCCGGTTCCGTCGCGAAATCATGCGGCCGACGAACAGCCCGGTTGATGGCCATCCGAGCTGCGATCGAACGCAGCCAGCCCGGGAAAGCGGCCGGCTCACGCAGCTGATCCAGCTTCTGCATTGCCTGGATGAACACGTCCTGAGCTAGTTCCTGGGCTTCCCAGTAGTGCCGCAGCCGCTTCAAGGCGATCGCGAACACAACCGGCTGGAAGATCTCGACCAACTGGCCGAAAGCGTCCCGGTCTCCGTTCTGAGCCAAACGGACCAAATCAACGATCCGATCCCGATCTTCGTTGTACAAGTTTCCGTTCATCATAGTTTCCAGACGTATATCTCTAAGGCAGTTCAGGCTAAATCAGTGCATGCAGCGGCAAACGACGGCAATGCACGGCACGAGGAACAAAGCGACGAGTTGGGGCCTGGAATCGGATGCAGACAAGCGCACCAATGCAGGACAACTCGGGCTCTCAGGGGCCTAGCGTCTCAGAAGCTTCGCAGATTGTGCGGGGACCAAACCTTGCTGGTTTGCTTGGTTTGAAGGTCCGTTAGCTTCTGGGTATCAAGCCCAGCGATGGCAGTGTTAGCAATCGCATCGAGAGCGTCGTTGACGGGCCGCCCGGTAGACTACCGCTGGCTAGGCTGCCGCCAAGACATCGCAGATCATCACATGGCAAGTCACGTTCACACCTTGCGGTGGTTTGTTTAAACCACCCGGTGGGACCGTATTTCTGCCATTGATGGCCATAGAGGCGCATATTCGCGGCGGAGGCATTGCGAATAACATCAACGGCGGCCACGCAAACGCGGGCGACGACGGCGGCAAAATTAGCGCGAATGTTGATGATGTTAGAACGCATTGTTTCATCCTCCTACGCGTCAGCGCGCAGTGAGAGAACTATGAAATGGAAGTTGAAATCCAAGCACCTTCCAAGTGCGAGGACCATGAATCTTAAATCGCCAGGCCAAGCCGGGCAACTAGAAAGACTCCCCCAGCGTGCGATTGATAAACCGTCGGCCGGGTTATTAGCTAGATGCGTTGGTCGGTAGAAAGGTTCGCGGTGACCGAGAAAAAACGTTCCCAAATCCGGAAGAAAGCATCAGTATTGGCTGTGGTGTCAGTTGTAATGCGTTGTTGCAACAAGAGTTACGCGAAGAATGTGTGCGACTAAATAATCTTGGGAAATATCGTTCCCACCATCGCGAACGGCCTGATCGGAATCCAATCAGGCCGTTTTTCTTTGGTCTTGCTAGCGGGTTATTGGCCGACGTTGAAGATTGTTTCGACGTTGCCGCGCAGGACCTGGGTACCCAGCTCAACGGCCGCTTCTTCGGTCCAGTTGCGATCGATCACGAAGTTCTCGGCGAGCACCTTGGCCAGAATTCGCTTGTACATGGCGAACTTCGGCAGGGCGAATTCCATTTTGTACATGTCGCTGTAGTAGCCGACCTGCTTGGTTCGCGGAATTGCTTCCAGCCGGGCCGCACAGTCCTGCTGAATGTAGGTCGGCGTGTTGCTATACCACCAATGCCCGTTGGCAACGACATTGGGGAAGATCCACGAATAGCTGACCAGTTCCTGATTGGTCACGCTTGCCAACACCGAGACCGGGAAGGTCACATCAGGGAATGCGTTGAACAACTGCTGATACTGGATCAACGATACGCGACTGTCGTAGAGGTCTTGCCCCTGGTAAACGCCAGCCGGGAAGACCTTACGATTGACGCCGATCATCAGGTCGAAGGGAAGCTTGTGCTGTTGGCAGTTCTCGGCCAGCGTCCAGAAGATAAAGTTGCTCGTCGCCCGGCGATCCGCCTCGTCAGCGTCTTCTCCCGAGGTCAGCACGCGGGCAAGAGCCGTTTCAGCCCGAGCGTCAGAGACTTTCGCAGGCGCAAAGCAGGGGGGCAACGAAATCGCACAGGCCTTGGCATTCTTGCTGGTGAAGTGATCGAACAGCTTACCGATCGCCTGCCGAGCTGACGCGACGTTGGTCACTTCGACGTCGGTTGCTTCGTAAAGACGTACCTTGGTGCGGGGGTCGGTCAGATGAAAGACCAGGTCATCAGTTCGCAGGCATGGAATGTATTTCGTGGTATCGAAATCTTCCAAAGGGTCGTCGAAGTCGTTGGTCAGAAAGACCCCTTCCAGCCGGCTCTCGCGAAATACCGTTTCGGTCCAGTCGTCGGCAGCCATCTTTTCCTCGGCCGAATCAAACAGCGTTTCCCAGTTGCTGCTGTCGACCGCATCCCCTTCAAAGCCCAACAGCTTTTGGGCCATCTCGATGAACCAACTGTATTGGATCGTGTTGTTGATCGGGCCGAGGTTTTCGATCAGTCGCCCGACCTTCTCTTTGGGCGAGATCCCCTCTTCCTCGATTGACTCTTTCGGCATGCCTGCCGAATGGGCGAGTTCTGTGTAGTAGTGATAGCCCAGGATGTCGGCCAGCGTATGCGACGAAGGATCCAACGCGTTGATGTGTGTGTGGGGGTCGATCAGAACGAGTTGGTCGAGTTGCTCAAAGAGGCGATTTCGAAGTTCGACAGACATGAATGGGCTTTGACGGGGGAAAGAGGTTCAGGAGCGTTGAGTTTCAAGTCTCGTTTGGTATAGCAGATAAGTCCAGTGTTTTCATGGGGAGGCGGCAATTTCCACTGGGGGAAGTGGTCTATTGTACCTTAAAATGGGGGCTTCTTCTCGATTCCCTAGCGAGCTAACAAAGCCATGTCTCAACCTCAAAATCCAGGCGATTCGTTCAATCCATTTGCCTCGCCCAAGGTGGAAGGCCCTACTGCGGCAATTGCCGCCGACCCGCAAGGCTATGTGATCGAGGGAGATTTGATTGTGGGTCAGAACAAAATCGTGTTGCCTCACATCTGTGTCAAATGCGGTGAACAACAACCCGCTGATGGTGAGATCAAACGGCGAAAGAAGGATCTGTACTACGTTCATCCGCTGCTCTACGTGTTGGCTCCCTTTCAGCTTCTGATCTTCCTGATCATCTATATGATCATCCGTAAGAAGTGCCAGGTCGAATACTCGCTTTGTCGAGAGTGCCTCTGGAAGACACAAGTGAATTGGATTTACTTTGCGGTGGCCCTTGCCGTTCTCTTCGGATCGGTATTTGGCATGATTCAATTCGACAGCCCCTGGCCGCTACTAGGCTTCCTGCCTGGATTGATCGCGATGATTGTTTTCGCCGGGTGGGCAAACGGTCCGATTCAGATTTCCAAGTACAAAGACCGGAAGTTCTATCTCAAGGGAGCCAAAGCCGAAGCCCTTGAGATCATTGCGCCCGAGACCGCTTACCAGTCGCCTTACACGGCCATCCTGGCAGAAGATGGCCGCATGGGTTAATTGGTAGTCGAATTCGCTTTACAGCTTCTGTGCTGGCTTGAATTCCAACGGCTGGCCGCCGCGGTGAACGAATACCTGGTAAAGCTGGGCATTGAAAAGGGCCATCATGATCGTAACGATACCCATCGCCGGTATCGAGCCGATGCATAGCAACATGCAGCCAGCCAGCATGATGAATCCGCCCAGGATTCCTAAAAGCAAGGCTCCGATCAACTGCTCGAGCCACATCTTGCGAATAAAGCTCCAGACCCAACTCAGGTCAAAAGCTCCCATAAAGTCACACAGCAGACCGGCTCGCAAAATGAAAGGTGCCGATACCAGGAAGCTAATGGCATTGGTCAAAAGGACCGTTCCAAAATAAATCATGGAGCCAATCACCATCATCGTTTCATCTCGACTCGCTTGGGCAGCCATCATGGCGCCCATTCCCACGAACATGATCGGCATGTAGCAGATCGAGACGACAATTAAGACCGCAAATACCCACAGACCTCGTACCAGGTAATCCATAAATCGATTGAAATCAAAGTCAGGATAGACCCGGGCACGGCCATAAGCTTTGCTGCCGATGATTTCGACCACGTATCCCAATGCGATAATTCCACCGAGGATTGGCACAAACGGGGCAAATCCCAGAATAAGAACCGTAACCAGCCAGTTGGGGTTCTCGAAAACGTTGGTCAGACAAGCCAGGTAATCAACCGAAATCCGTGGTGTGACGGTTTGGCTTTCCGAAGGCTGGAAAGTCGGATCGACCTGGCCGCTGGTTTCTGGCGAGGCGAATGGATTCTCTTCAGGCGTCGACATGGTGCGTACCTTCGTTAGCGAGTCGTATGCGATAGAAGCCAGTCGTAGATCTCTCGATTGGCGTATGTTGCCGTCCAGCTATCGTGCTGCACATTGTCATAAATCGTCAGCCGCGCGTCACCACCATTCTGCTGAATTGCCTCGATAATCTCTTCGCTGCGCACCAGCGGTACCACGTCATCGTCCCGCCCATGAAATGCCCATGTCGGCACCGATTTCAGTTTCTCAGCTCGCTGGCAATCTCCTCCGCCACAAACCGGAATGATCGCCGCAAATATCTCCGGATAGGCCGCGGCCAACGCGAACGTACCGTACCCGCCCATGCTCATCCCGGTCAGATAGGTTCTTTGGGGATCGACTGGCAGTTCCTGTTGAAGATACCAAACCAGTTGTGCCAGGCCATTTACGTCTTCCTGCATCGCCCACCACTGGTCTAAGGGACACTGTGGAGAGGCGACCACCATCGGAAACGTTTCGCCCGCAGCGATCATCTTCGGTGGGCCATGTTTTTGGACCAACGTTAAGTCGTTCCCACGTTCTCCAGCGCCATGCAGAAACAAAAGGAGAGGTAGCTTAGATCCGTCCGTAGGCTCATTCGGTTGATAACAAAGATACGGAAACGATCGTTTCTGCCCGGTGCTACTGGTCCAGGTAAACTCGCATGATCTTTGTCGATGTTCAGCGGATTGCATGGGCTTAAATTCTAGGTGAGTCGACTAGACGAAAGCTGTTGCCGCAGCCAATGGATTTCCTGGGCGATACCGGTGGCCAATTCAGGATGCTGAAGTTCCGGCGGCAAAACGCCCCAGGCATACGTCTCGACCTCGAAATGGCGAATCTCCGGATACCGATTAATCTCGGAAAGAAAGTCGCTGATTTGCGACTGCGTCGTTCGTAGCAATCCGAACTGATCGAGGTAGATCGGCATGTGAAAATGTATCCGCCAGGTTTCCAGCTCTGGCATCTTCTCGTTGGCTGCTTGAATCGCGTAGGGCAGGTCGTCGTAAAAGGTGACGTTGCCGTCGATATCGCGCGAGGTCGTCTGGTGCATGTATCGATCTTCAGCGAACGCGGCGACTTCCGCCAAAACCTCACCGCGCTGATTTTCGGTCAGTTCGGCAAAGTGGATTTCGATCGCCGACGAGATCTGAACCTTGCCGATCAGAATGCCAGCGTCGGCATACTTCTGCAGCACCGTCGACTGGTCCTCGAACATCACCGCGGCGTGGCAGACATCGTGGCAGACACGCAGGTAGCGTCGGATCCGTTCCTGGTCTCCCGCCGAGAACAATCGCGTGTGAAAGAACTGTATGACATCTTCGGTCGTGTCGAGCAAGCAGCCTGGCTCTGGCTCGATACACAAGTAGATCAGGCGGCCTGACTGCTGTTCCAACTGGTGCAAGTGGTCGACCATCTCTAGTAGGTTGCTGACAGTGGCGCTCCACTGCTGGTCAGTCGGTTCTGGATTTCGCCAGGCGATCGGAAGCGTCGAAATGCTTCCTTCTTCACCGGGGGCGAGGAGCCGATCGAGAATCGTGACCAGGTTCTTCGTGTAGCTCAATCGTTCCACCTGCCACCAGGTTGGCTCGTAGACGTCGAGCTTGACGACCGATTTATGAAAGTCGCCGAACGGAAAGCCGTTGAAGGTGTAGGCAGTCCATTGTTTGTCACGCAAATGCTGAGCGAACTGATCGAGTTTGCCAGGTTCCAAGAGCGACTGGGCCGCCGAATTGGAAAGCCAGAGGCCAACTCCCAGCGGCTGATCTTTGCCCAGAATTTCCTGGACGCGGGTAGCGTGCGTGTTGAGGTTGTCCTCCGTTTGCTGCAAGTTGGCGCCGGCATGCACGTTGGTGCAATAACCAGTCCAAGACTGAATAGACATCGACATTCCTTAGGTGGGGAGAGGTGTTTGCTTGGAGTTTATCAACTGCGGCGGTTGCTTGCAGCAGGGAGCAGCAGAAGCGGAATGATGGCCGATAGCCTCACGAGGGTCGCTATCGTGAAATAGAGATGGTAGTTGGAAGCCTCATAGCTGTCAGTCATTGGAACCATCCAGTCAGCAATCTTGCTGCCGACCAGCGCTGTCAGACCAAAGATGAGCCCGGTCCAGGCAAAGTAGAACGCCAGCGGAGGCGCTGCGCTACGATCTCGGTTGCCGTCCACAACGGCGATCGGCAAAGCGACATTGATCAGGGCATAGGCAATCCAAATCAGGTTGCCGGCGACATAACCCCAGATTCCGAGGCAAAACAGAATCGGGCCGACCGAAACCAATACCTGACCAGCCAGGATCACCGGCCGCCAGCCGATCTGATCGATCGTTCGGCCAACCTGGCGACTTATGATCGATTGCCCCAGCCGCATGGCCGCCATCACGGCCAGCGGAATCAAAAGCGACAAGTCGAGTGCCCGATATGGATAGACAAACAGCAAGGTCGAGAACAATCCGTTGGCAGCCGAAAACCAGGTGCCGTATAGCAGAAACCAACGGGCTCGAGGACCAGACCAGTGACGCCAGTCGTCGAGAAAACTATGATCCGGGGGAGCGACTTGAGAGGGTTCAGGTATCGACCTGAGCGGCCAGACCGAAACGGCCATGGCAATTGCCCCGTAGATAGCCAACACCGGATAAGCGGCCCAGCTTTGGTCGATATCAAAGACATTCTTCAAGATCGCGCTGAGGATCCCGGCAAACAGAAACCCGATCAGGTTGCCGGCCGTGAGCCAGCGTTCGCGGTGTCCGAAGAACCTTCCTCGGATCTCAGGCGGCACCCACTGCATCAGCCAGGCAACGAATATCACATAGCCACAGTACTCGGCCAGATGATAAAGGCACCAGCAAACGACGATCACCGTAAGAGCGACGCTTGTGCTGGGCCAAACGTGCGGCAGCACACTGGCCGGCAGCAACAACAGAAAGAGAGAACTGACGAAGAACAGCAGCGTTGAGGTCGTCCGGTAGCCAAACCCCAACTTCAAGATGTTGGGGGCCAGCCATCGTAGGACTCCAACTAATTTCGGTGCGGCAATGATCCACGAAATGACTCCCCACTCGGCACCCAGGCTTTGAGCAAAAAAGGTAACCAGTTTGGTAGAGACCAGTCCATTGCCGACGGCCCAGATGCCGGCATTCTGATTGGCGCCGTGCGAGGTCTTCTCGATCTCCGCCGAAGGTTGATTCACTTCAGGTCTTTCGTCGGATCGGAAGTCAGATTAGCGAGTGCCAGTTCCCGCCAGGTGGTAGATTGCCAAGGTCTTGCCGTCGGGATCTTTCAATTCTTCGACGGTGAATTCACCTTCGACCGTGATGGGGCGAACGGTGAAGTCGACGCCGCGTCCTTTCATTTCGACCACGATACAGTCATATAGTGCTGCCCCTGGACCGAAACAACACTGCATGTTGTCACGAACGAGCACGAATTGTTTAATGTCGCGTTGTTTAAAGCTGGGCAGCATATAGCCCGCGATACGGATCTTTTGCCTGTTCAGATCTTCGATCGCCTGGGGAATCATTTTGCGTTCGAATGGCGCATCGGGCTTGATATCGAACTTTATGTCGTCGAATGTCAGATCGAGTGTTTTGCCGGAGGCTGGTTTCGGAGTCGTTGAAGTGTTGGCTGCCTGCCCGCCATCTGGCATGGTGCTAGATGCTTTGTTGTCAGTTTCCCTGGAAGGTACGGTGACGTTAGCGTTAGGTGTTGTAACGGAGGAGGGGGCAGGGCTACCGGGCCGACAGCCAGCGATAATCAAGCCAGGCAAAATCGAGCAGCAGGCGAGGTAGGAAGTTAGGCGGGTTGAATGCATCAATCGATCATATTTCAGTCGACATAGTCGGCTTCAAGTTCGTAGTAGACTCCCTGCAAGTCTTCGATCCTTTTCAGGTTCGGATGCACGCGGAGCGTTCCCCCAATCTTGCGTTTATTGAAGGAAAAATCAACCTTCAATGGATCGGCTAGACGAACTTCTACCATGTCGGTTAGTTTCGGTTGGCCGCCAAAACAGCAAGTATCAAAGTCAGGAACCATCACAAACCGCGTCAGGCCGGTCTTTTGGGAATGAGGGTAAACGTAGCCTCGCAGCAGAACCTGTTTGCCATCCAAGGCTAGTGCCGAGTCAGGGACCGCTTGACCGATTTGCTGACCAGGCTGTTCCTGCAATTGTCCGAATGCAACGACTTCGTACCCTTCGGGCAGGCTGATGTATTCTTCATAGACGTAACGGCTCGTCCCAGCAAATGCCGCAAACAACGCAATCACGATAGCGGCCTGCGCGACCGAGGTGCCGGTCTGCGTTTCCTGGTTATTGCGAATGGTAATGACGGCCCAGATACCGAGGGCCAGGGCAATGATGCAAAGCGGCACCATGGCGATAGCCAGGATCGATACCAGGCTGATCAACGAAATCAGCAAAGCGGTAACCGCCAAGGAACTGATCGAGCGGTATTGCCGGTAAACGGTAGGATCGACGTCACCGGAAAAGGCCGATTGAGGTTCGGTGGAAGTACTCATTTTGGGTCTGAGACGCTACGTTGATGACAGAAGAAACAGAAGCGAAGTTGATTGTTATAGCGAAGTCTTGTTGGCAGGATTCCAAAGAATTCCGGAAATACCGAGCATTAACGCAAACGTCATCGCCAGTGGAATCGCGGTGGAAAAGATACGCTGTAGGATTCCTACGCTTGTAGCCTCCGTGGAGTTCGAACCTGGCTCGGCAGTGATGGCCGCAGCAAGGGCTCGATCGCCAGCGCGAGAACTCTGGTCTCGCACGATGGTTGGCTTGGCCATGGCGGTCTGCTGGCCAATCTTGCCAGACTCGGGCTGAGCAGTTGGCTCGACCTTGGCTGTTGGTTGCGAATCTGCTTCAGGAGGCAACTGATTGTCATCGACCTCGGCCATCGCCAGCAGTTCGTCCTGGGCCATCTTTTCGCCGTCGGCACGCGTTGGTACCGCGTTTGACTGGAACGGGAAGAAGGTCTGGGCACGCTTCATTGCGTCGGGATCGATCTTTTCAAGCTCCAGCAGATACTGCTTGGCTTCTGGCTTGGGGCAGGCCATCAGGTAACGAATCACTGGCACACGTACCCAACTGGTTTCGTCGTCCGCTTCCTTGAACAGTTTGACCAGCTTGTCGATCACCGACCAATCTTCCCAGCGAGCCAGATCGGCAATCACCAGGTCAGCCAGCGGCGGGCGGTCGAGCATCAGATGCAGCGATTTTAAGAGTCGCTCTTTGGGAATGATGTCCGTCTCCGATCCATGAAATCGCAGTGCTTGAATCGCGGCATAGGTGTCGGCGTATTCCGCTTCCGGGTTGCCGAGGAATTGCTTTTCGATCAGCGGCAAGCCATCAGGGCCAGCCAACGTCAAGTAGCAGCCAATCAAAGCATCGAGCCCTGACTTGCCGGTTCGATCTTCCGCCTTCAGTTTCTCTTCGAGCATCGGCAGATCGTCTTTGTTGCCGCAGACACCCAGCATGGTGAAGTAGAGACGACGACGATTGGTCGCCACGTCAGGCGTCTGGATCCATTTGACCAACTGATCGTGCTTCAACTTCGGCTTCAATTCGTGTAGCACGCTATAAGGTGCCAAGGCGAACTCGTCGAACGCATCGCGAGCCAGCATCTCATCTTCGTCTTCAAGGTAATCCTGGAAGAAGACATAACGCTCGTTTCCTTTGGCTGGCAGCTTGAGCACATCATTGATGTACTTCACCCCGCGGTCGGTCAGCAGCGTGGGAGTCGACCACATCAAGTTCCCTGGCTCGGTACCGAGGAGCAGAAACTGACGACCCTGGCGGCCTTCGCCGTAGTAGAGCGATTTGATTGTCTTGGTGTCGCCCAAGAACTCTTTCCCCTTGAGAACCTGAGTAATCTCGAAGGTTGCTTCGACGCCAGCCCCTTCCGCGGTTGGTGCCGGGGCTTCGACCAGCTTGGCGATCACAGCGGCATCCATCGATTCGATTTCCTGCGAGAACGTCTGAGAGACTGCCGCGCAGAACGGACAAGCCAGAGCGCCGGTTAGGGAGGTACTTGTCAGCAAAGCGATCGTCACGATGAAGACGCCGCCAACAATCGAGAGTCGTGTGAGCATCGATTCACATCTCTTGGGTTTGAGATAAAAAGCAAGAAGGAAGTATCTGCCAGGAGATCTGCCCGAATGAACCAAACAGAAATACGCCCCATGTAAACAGCCATACGCTAAGGAGACGAACTCAACGCTTGAGCGACGTCGGTGCGATATGCCGTGTAGGCAGGCAAAAACCCTACAAGGACAGCCAACAGCAACAAGCCCGGAATAATTACCAGCTCGATGCTGCAGAATTGCCCGATCCAGCTATTGTTTATTATCACCTCTGGAATTTCGACTTCAAGCCATCTCGGGAGCGGTGCCAGTTCAAATAGGCCGATCTGCACCCCTGTTTGGGCTTCGACGAAGGGACTGGCGCTGAATAATAGTAAATGAGCGCCCATCCAGCCCAGAATTCCTCCTCCAACAGAAAGAATGATCGATTCACCCAACACGATACCCATCACGGTGACTCGGCGAGCGCCCAGAGCCCGCATGATCGCGATTTCCCTTTTGCGATCGTTCATCGAGTTGTAGATGCTGACCAAAATCGAAATGCCTGAGACCAGGCAGATCATGATCGTCAAGACCAGCAAAAGGGTTTGAATCGGCTTAACGATAAACTCAAAAAGACTCGCGATCACATAAACGGGTGATGCAATTTGGGCGACATTCCCCTCGTTGACGCGGTTTTTGAGGCTTCTTCCAAAGACGGGATCATGCGTGCGAATCAAAATCGCGGTAACTTCCCGCTGTTTAATTGGCAGGGGCTTACGCCGTGAAATCGTCGACCCACTCACGTCCGCCCCGGGACGTTCGTTTTCTTCAACCTTGGCATGACCTGACATCAGATAGAAGCCCTCCATGTTGATGAACACGGCTCGATCGTTGGGCGTTCCTGAGGGGGCCAATATGCCGACCACAATGAAAGGTGAATCAGAATGGACGTCATTCGGATCGCCGCCGTGGGCAGCTTCGATTTTATCGCCCACTTTCAAACCCGTTTCACTGGCAACAATAGATCCGATCACCGCCTCGAAGTAGCCATGCTCGTCGTCCCAAACTTTGAAGTTGCGTCCATGACGAAAATGGTACTTGGGATCGACCTCGTTGTCGGCTTTGAAGACTTCAAAAAACTTAGGCAATGTTCCCACGATACGAAAATGCTGATAGGTATCGCCCAGGTTGACCGGAATCGCAAAGTCGATGTTCTTAGCGTACGTTCCATCTTTTAATTCTCCCCGATTTTCCGGCTTCATCAGGGCTAACTCGTTTTCTTGCTCCTCCTTGGTGAGAAACTCTTGATAGAAGGTATAGGGCAAGTTCTCGACCGGTTGGCTTAGGTAGAAAGTCGTATTGAGCACCAATTGCAACTTGCCTCCTTTCGCTCCGGCAATCAAGTCGTAGCCCAGGTTTGAGTTGTCAGTGAACGACTTGGTGATCAGTCCATGCACGAGTAGCACGGCGGTGACCAGGAGAACCCCCAAAGCCATCGAGAACGCTGTCAGGGACGAAGCCAGCGCTCGTTGGCGAATGCTGCGCCAGGCGATTTGCCAGATACTCATGCGTGTGCCTTGTTCGCTTGGGCTACCAGATTCAGTTTTTCGAGGGGATCGACTCGTTGGAATTGTTCGGCAACTTCCATCGAGTGCGTTACCATCACCAACGAGATCTCTTCTTCCTGACAGGTCTCGCGAATCAGGTCGACGATTGCCTGTTGATTGGCGGGGTCGACATTCGCCGTTGGTTCATCCGCCAGCAGAAGCTTAGGGCGATTAGCAAGTGCCCTGGCAACCGCCACCCGCTGCTGTTCACCCACGCTCATCGTCCGGGGATAGGCATCCAGGCGATGGTCGAGCCCCACGCGGTGGAGTAGATCTCGTGCTCGGCCATGATCGACCCGTCCACGGGCAAACGACATGCCCAGGATCACGTTCTCGAGTGCGGTAAAGCCTTGCAGCAGATTGAATGTCTGAAAGACGTAGCCCATGACTTCGGCCCGAAAGCGATCTCGCCCTTCTTCCGAAAGCCGGGTGATATCCAACCCGTTAATTGCGATGTGCCCAGAGTCCGGCCGGCCGATCCCGGCAATCAGATGCAGAAGTGTCGATTTGCCGCAGCCGCTGCGACCCACGATGACCATTTGCTCAGCCGCGGCCACATTAAACTGAGGAACGTTCAAAATCGGTACCCGCTCGCCGGTCGGACTGCGGAACGATTTTTCCAGGTTCTTGATCTCAAGCATGGCCGCTAATAGGGGGTGAGTGTTCTGGCTGGTCGTTTGGCGAGTACTTATTGAAATATGAGCACCGCCCGGCGCCAACCCCTAGTTGCAAATGAGTTGCGTCTGCATCTAGTTCGCAAGTTTGTGTTAAGAGAATAGCTATCAAACATTTTACGCATCATGCTAGCCGACGGTTCGGGCCCCTCGGTGGTTCGGGTCATCGCAGGCCTAACCACGTTTCATGGCGCGGTCAATATCTCGCTTGGCGGAATCTTTCTTCAGCTTTTCCCGCTTATCGTGCATCTGGCGTCCGCGGCCAATCCCTAGCAGCAGCTTGGCTCGGCCATGTTTGAAGTACATCTTCAGGGGAACGAGCGTGAAGCCCTTTTCCTCGCTCTTGGAAGCAAACTTGATGATCTCGCGTTTGTGTAGCAGCAGCTTGCGTTTCCGCCGGGCCTCGTGGTTCAGATACTCGCTGGAATTGAAATAAGGCGTGATCTCGCAATTCATCAGAAAGACTTCGCCGTCGACGACGTGTGCGAATGATTCGGCCAATTGCAATTTGCCGTCGCGCAGACTTTTCACCTCGCTGCCGGTCAGTTGAATACCGCATTCCAGGTGTTCGAGAATCTGGTACTCGTGACGAGCCTTCCGGTTCTCGCCAATCGTCTTCTCGTTCTTGTTTTCTTCTTTCTTGGCAGCTTTTGACTTCTTAGCCACGATGCTTTCTTTCCATGATGGAGCGACGCTCAAAACGATTCTGGGTGGAGAATGGGTACTTGGATCGTCGGCAGGGAAACAGAGCTTGCTGCGGTGATCTTGGCCCGGCAAGCGGCAAACAGGTAAATGACAGCAACGAATAGGAGTTTTTTACAGTTCGACCTAGGCTCAAATCGCCTCTCCTGGTAATCTCCCCCCCTCCAACGAAGACCTCGCAACGACGACTCTTAGGTATATCGATCGCGTGGAAATATTCGAGTTTCAGCCTTCCGAAACATTCCGACCGCAGTCGGGTCAGATCGACTTCCATCACATGGGAACGATTGACTTTGACGCTTGTGTCGCTTTGCAGAAACGGCTGGTCTACGAAGCAGGTGGACGGAGCGACGGGCACATTACTTGCCTTCTATGCGAGCATCCACCGCTCATCAGTATAGGCCGAGCCGGATCGCGGCGACATATCCGCCTGACCTCGCAAGAGATGCGCCAACGCAAGCTGGAAATGCGTTGGATTGGCCGCGGCGGTGCTTGCGTTGCCCACACGCCTGGGCAGCTAGCGGTTTATCCGATTGTGCCGCTTAAGTACTACGGTTGGTCGGTTGGCGACTATCTGCAGCGTCTGCAAAACGGCCTGTTAGACACCGTTCGACTATACGAGGTTCCCAGCTACAAACGGCCAGGGCGTTTCGGCTTGTGGGGACGCAGCGGCATGCTGGCCGCCATCGGAGTGTCCGTCCAAAACTGGATCACCAGCCATGGTGCGTTTCTGAATGTTACCTGCACGCCCCACAGTCAGGTGGGTGTCGAGGCCAATCCCGAAGAACTTGCTTGCCCCGGAGACTCGGTAACGATGAGCAGTCTCCTGGAAGAAACGGAGTCCTGCCCTACAATAGGGGAAGTCGCGCGCAGTGTTGCGATCCATTTGGCCGAGCGGTTTGGTACCTGCCAGGCAACCTGGCACTCGAGCCATCCTCTGTTTCCCGAAGTAGTCAAGCATACCCGTGATCGAACCCGCCAAGCAGCCAGTTGAGCTTCCGATCGTCGATACCTCTGATATTCCCTCTCCCGAATCGGGACGACGTCTTCCTCGCTGGTTGAAGCGGAACGTACCCAAGGGGGATCCTGGCCATAAGACGACCCATCTGATGAAGGAATTGGGTCTCGAAACTGTCTGCGAAGAAGCCAAGTGCCCCAATCGCATGGAATGCTACTCGCAGCAGACGGCCACCTTCATGATCCTTGGGGCGGTTTGCACCCGGGCCTGCAGTTTCTGCTCGGTCTCGCGCGGAGCCCCCCAGGAGTTATCCGCCGACGAACCGGAACGTCTGGCTGAAGCAGCCTACCGTTTAGGCCTCAAGCATGTGGTAATCACCTCGGTGACCCGGGACGATCTGCCCGATGGCGGCGCTGATCACTACTACCGCTGCATCCAAGCGGTCCGCGAACGGACTGGGGCAACGATCGAAGTGTTGACACCAGACTTCATCGACTCGAAAGAAGCCCTCGCACGCGTGCTGGAAGCGAAGCCAGAGGTATTCAACCACAACACAGAAACCGTTCCGCGGCTCTATCGCCGGGTGCGAGGCCCCAAATCGGAATACCGCTGGACTCTCGAGCTATTACGCCAAGTTAAGGAGATCGCTCCGCAAACAAAAACCAAGAGCGGTTTGATGCTGGGACTGGGCGAGACGCGGGAAGAACTACTGGACACTTTGGCCGACCTGCGTGACGTCGACGTCGATTTCCTGACGTTGGGACAGTACTTGCAGCCTGACCAGAAGAAGTACTTGCCGGTGGTCCGATACCTTCGCCCGGAAGAGTTCGAAGAGCTGGGCCATCAGGCCAAAAGCATGGGCTTCCTGAAAGTCGCCAGCGGCCCGTTCGTACGAAGCAGCTACCATGCTCGCGACATGGCTGAGAGCTTCTAGACAGACCGGAATACAAGATGATTCAATAAAAAAAGCTACGTCCTTTTGGAAACGTAGCTTTTCCTTTTTATCGTTCGTCAGCGAGGCTTAACGGTCAGAGTAAACCGTCGTACTCTCTTCCTTCGTGATCGGGTTGGGAATGCCGTCGGTGCGGACCTGAACACGGATGCGTTGGTCGCCGGGCATCACCCCTTGAGCTTGGATTTTCAGTCGGACCGACTGCTTCGGTTCGATGCGAGCAATCGATTGGAAGATGATCTGCTGCCCTTGGATCTGGCCAGGGACTTCCCCATCGGCCGAGATTGCCCGTAAGCCGTCCGGCAGCGCGGCGGCAATCTGAACGTTGGTTGCTTCTTTGGAACCTTGATTGACGACCTTGATTTCGTAGGTCGTATCTTTGCCCACTTCGATCGGATCGGCGACGTCGGCCACCTCGAAGAAGATGGCGGCCAGGCCTTCGACGCGAAGCATCGATTCGTCTTCGGCAGTCAAACCTTTGTCGGCGGAGCCTTCCACACGCAGGCGCTGGTCGCCTGCTTCGATCGGTAACGCCACCAATTCGACCGTACCAGTCTGGGCCGGAGGCAGTTCCTGCAGGCTCCAAAAGACCGCGTGACGGGTCGAATCGTACTGGCCCGCATGATTGGCTTCGACAAACTTCAAACCCTTGGGCAGGTAAGTTACCAAGTCGATCTCGTGAGCCGGTGCGGTGCCAGGGTTGCTGATCGAAACGGTGTACTTGGCGGGTCGTTCCAGGTAACGAAGCTCTGGGCCATTCATGGCAACTTGAAGCTGCGGAGCGACCACTTCCAAGTCGAGTGCATGTTCGGCCGACAAATTGCCATCGCCACGAGCTCGCAGGATGTTTTGAACATGCCCCGCAGCAACTGCGTTGAGGACCAGATCAAGTGTGCGAGATTCGCCTGGTTTGAGGGTACCGACTTCGAATTCCAGTTCTTTGCCGGCGGGATGGGCAAAGTTGCCCGGGACGTTTTCTTCCAGCACGATACCGGTTGCTGCCCCGGTACCTGGGTTGTTGATCGTAATGGTGATACCAAGTTGATTGCCAGCCAACACGGTGGCGGCACTGGCCTGGGTGAGGGTCAGCTTCGGTCGGGTCACGATCGATTTGGCCGAAGCGGTCGCAGCGAACGAAACACTGGCCACGCTACCGATGTTGCCTTCTTCCAGCGGCAGGATTTCGAGCTTCAATGATTGACGTTCTTGCGGCTGAAGCGTACCCAGATCCCAGATCAGGCTGCCGTCGGAACCGACTTGGGCCTGAGGGCTGGTTGAAACAAGCTTCGTGCCGGCCGGGACCATGTCGCGAACGATCACGTTTGACGCGTCGACCTGGCCGTTGTTTTCCAGATGAAGTTCAAAGGTGGCAACCTTGCCGACTTGCACTTCGGGAGGTGCGATCTTTTCGAGCCGAATGCTTGGCTGCTGATCCCCTTCCAGGCGAATGTCACCGGGCCGAGCCGAGACCAGCATGCCTTGGGTTGCTGGCGTTCGCGATGCGATGGCAGTTGGCTCAGGCAGGTGCGTTGGCTGAGGCGAAGATGCCGGCGGGTAGGCCGGAAGTGGCTGACTGCCTAGTTGGGCAGAAACAGGGGTAGCTGGCGTTTCCGAAAACCCCCGTGTCCGGTCCATGCCTGTGGGCGATGCCGACCCCGTCACACTTGGATGCGGCGTGATCGAATAGTTCGGAGCAGTCGGCTGCATTGGAGGCGTACCGCCGACGCTTGAATGAGCCGGATCAGCTGACATTGTATGCGGTTGAGCAGGTGACGTAGACCCGAGACCTGCCGAAAACCGCGCAGGATTGGGTGGCATTGGGGTTACGGTACTACCTTCGGTCGATGGATTAGGGCTGGCGCTGAAGCCTGGATGCATGGGCATCGTGCCTGGTGCCGGAGTCGGAGCGGCGCTGCCAGCAGGTTCGGCCGGATGGGGGATCGATTCGGCTGCTGAGTGGACCATGGTAGAAAACCGAGAATTGGCTTCCCTTAGCCCTTCCTGTGCGGTTGACGAGGCTTCTGCGGCGGCCGCACCTGCTTCTGTTTCTACTTCGGTTGCGGCCTGGGTTGCTTGTTCCGCGATCGTCGAGACACCTGTTTGGAAGCGGTTCGATAGAGAAGCGGCGGCGTCTGCTCCCGCAGCGGTTGCGTTTTCCGCTTCGGAAGCAAAACTTCGAGGGCCAGGCGGCATGGATGGCATGGAACTAGCCGCCGGATTTTCTGCCGAATGGGCGGCGGGATTTGTGGTTGAGGTCGAATGGCTATCGCCAACACTGAAGCGACTGCTTCCTACCGGTGGTGACGGAGGAGTGGCTGTTTCCGCAGCGGCGGTTGGCGACTGGGAGGAATCGCCGAGGAAGCGGCTGTAACGGCCCGCCGATGAGGCGGGAGTCGGTTCGGCGGCATGCGGCGATTCGGATTCGACAGGGGTAGCGGCTTCGCTGCCGTCACCAATTCGGAATCGAGAGGCCGGGGTTGGGGCTGGTGGCTCCGGTGACGTGGGCGAAGTCGATTCATGCGCCGCTGCTTCGGTCGGCGTGTCATTCGAGGCCAATACCACGTGCGAACTGGGGAAGCTCGGTGGTTGCGGCTGCTGGGGAGATTCTCCGGGTGGGATCTGCGAGATTTCGATCGGCGCTGGGTCCGAAGAATCTCGCGATGCCATCATCGATTGTCCGATGGCGGTGGCGCCCAGGGCAACCACGCCTCCAATCACGGCCAAACGCAGGTAAATGTTTTTCATGGCATCCTTGCCTAACATGCGAAACTCTTTCTGGCATCCATTCTCAAGAAAATAGTGTCGGCTCGAAAATTACTAGCAAAATCAGCGTTTTGACAAAAGATCAGTTCAAGTCAGGCAGCCATTTTGCCGAAAAGTGGCAACGCTAGCAAGCAGAAAGGCCACCCATTCGAGGCGGCCTTTCGCTTAATTGCATTCGATGTTCGAGAATCGATTACATCGTCAGTTTCTTCACGGCATCGGCAGCAGCCTGGTTGCCTGCTTCGGCGGCTTCTTTGAGCTGAGGCAGAACCGAATTGGCTTTTTCGCCGAATAGTACCAGGGCGTTCGCGGCTTCACCGGGAATGTAGTCTTGCGACTTGTCAGTCAAATGCTTTGCCAGGACCGGGATCGCCTTGGCGACAACATCGGGATCTTCCGGAGCGATGTGAGCCAACGCCCAGGCCGACGCAAACTGAGTAAAGCTATCATCACTTACCAGCAGTGCCATGATGTCGTCCTTGGCAGGGCTGGCGGCACTACCGATGCGGCCCAACGCGTACATGGCATCAAGCTGCAGCGGTCGCGAGTCTGATTTCAGCAGTGGTTGAATGGCATCGACGGCACTGCTGGCCTTTTCGCCAATGGCACCGAGGGTCATCAGCACTTCGGCCTGAAATTCTTGATCATCGGACGACTTTAAGGCGTCGACCAGGGGACCAACCGCATCCGGAGCGGCTTCGCCCCAACGGCGAATGATGCTTACGGCAAACCATTTCAGTTTTTCGTTCTTCAGGCCATTCACGACCCGTGGAAGAACCTGGGGGCCAAGCTTCACGACGGTTTCCGTAATGTTGGCAACCACGCGAGGATCGGCATCGTTCAAGGCTTCGACCATGATCGGTTGGATCATTTCAATTGGAGCATTCAAATTCGCCAGACAACGAGCGGCCGCGGCACGAACGTTGGGGTTTTCGTTCTTCATCGCCTCGATGAGGAACGTCGCGGCGGTAGCCATTTTCTCTTTGTCTTCTGGATTCAGTTTCGCGACAGCGTAATAGCTGATAAGCGTGAGAAAGGCATCATTCCCCTCAGCAGCCTTCTGCAGCACTTCGGTGGCCTTAGTGTCTTGCATCGAGGCCAACGCGAATGCCGCGGAGTATTTCACCGCGGGAACCGGATCATTTTGGAGCGTTTGAATGACGCGATCGATCGACGATTTGGCTTCTGGACCAATTTCCCCGAGTGCGATCAGGGCGTGCATTCGGGTTTCAGGATCTTTGTTATCCAGCACGGAAGTCAGCTCTGGAACGACCGGAGCCGCCGACTTACCCATTTCCGAGGCGACCAGGCAGGCCCAGTAGGCAGCCTTTGGGTTTTTCAGGGCAATGCGAAGACGCGGCAGTGCCTTATCCCCTTCTTCGGCCATCTCGGTGAGGATTGGCAAAACCATGGCTGGATCGGCATCTTCCAGCAGCTTCACGATGATCGGAAGCGAGACTTCAGGATCGGCATCGATTTTCAGCAGCGATTCCAGGGCTTCGTGGCGAACCATGGCATCGCGGTCAGCCACCAGCTTGATCAGCTTAGGCATGACTTCGTTGGTGCCGGCATTGATCTTGCCCAACGCGTAAGCTGAATAAGCGCGAACCTTCGGGATCGGGCTATCAAGCAGTTTCGTGAGCGTTTCGTTGGCGCTCTTGGCTTGGGGCCCGAACGTCGCGATCGCCTTGGCGGCATGCCGCTGAAGTTCTTCGTCAATACTGCCCAGGGCAGTGATCAGTGCCGGAACGGCGACATTGGCGGGGGCATTGGTCAGTTGATCAGCTGCCGCATATGACTTGTCGCCACCAGCATTCAAGTCAGTCAATAGTTGCTCAGTGGTTGGCTCAGCTGCCGAAAGTGTGCTGCAAACCAACATGGCAGCACTAAAAAGGAACAAACGGGCAATCATCGCCGTCTCCAGTTTCGATATCATTGAGATGAGTTCTTGTTGCTTGTCCAAGGTGTCAGAATCTATCAGAGTGCCTGCGTTAGGGCACGGCTGACTAGTTGGCTGGGAATCGCACGTCGTACGACAACGCTTCCATGAAACGATTCGCATCGATGTATTCCTGCGGTTCATAGTCGCGAATCCGCTTCTTCAGTTCGTCGTACATCGACTCGACAGATTTGACGATTTCCTGCTGAGATTCGTAGTTCGAGAACGAACCTTTCTGTGATCGCTTTTCGAACCCGGTGTCGATGATTTTTCGGTAAGGGTCGTAGATCATCGCCGTAAGTAGAAGCGGCCAATGCAATTCGCCGGTGACCGGATCGATTTGATCGTCGTTCAAACGTTTCGGAGCGCGCTGGGCGTTGATTCGGAAGATCTGCTCGCTGGTCAGTGCCGGACCACGTTTCTCTGCGCGGTAGGCATCGTTACGACGACGCATGTCGAACCAGACTTCCTGGGCTCGATTGCGGTTTTCGATGTATTGAGCGTTGGCTTCCTCTTGATACACGTTGCCCTTGGCAGTCGTCAGGTTGTAGATCCCCTGAGATCGGACCACATCCGCGAGTCCGCGTTGGAAGCCTTCGGCTTCGGTCGAAGCGTAGTAGCCTCCACCCCAACCACCGCCGCCCCAGCCACCTCCCCAGCCACCAGCCCAGTTTTGGGCATAGCAGGAACTGACCAATAGCGGCATTACTAGTGCTGCGAGGATTGCTCTTGGGACCATGATTCTTTTCACCGTTTCAGGAAGCTGTCGGATAATCTCTTGCGAAACCTTGGTTTCAGGAGAATGTGGTTGTACTGTGGTAATCCTACCCCAGTCAAAATGATAGTTAAGTCAAAACTTCGATGCCAAGAAATTCAGGGAATTGAGCCGCAAAACGATGCCTGCTTTTTTGAGGATTCTGACACTGATCGCAGCCGTGCTGGCGGTCCCGATCGTGCCCTTCCTGATCTGGGGGCATTCGTTCGAACAAGCCGGCAAGATTTGGGAGGAAACCCAAATGAGCCCAGGACTTACGGCGTTAGTACTGTTCTCTCTGCTCTCTCTGGACGTCTTTTTGCCCGTTCCGTCGAGTCTGGTGAACACCCTTGCCGGGGCAAAACTGGGTGTTTTGGCCGGAGGGGGCGTTTGTTTCGCCGGATTGACCGTTGGTGCCGCCCTTGGGTTTGGGCTGGCGAAATGGGCAGGGCCATCCCTGCAGCGCCGCTGGATGGCGGAAACGGATGTTGTTCACTTGAAAAAATTCGCCGAGCAATGGGGAGTGGCCACTTTGGTGATTACCAGGGCTCTTCCTATCTTGGCGGAAGCGGCCGTCATCTTGTTGGGGGTACAAGGTCTTTCCTGGCGAAAGTTCTGGCCCCCCGTGCTTCTTTGCAATGCAGGTATCGCGGTCGCCTATGCGGCGTTCGGTCAGGTCGCGGCCCAGCAGGAGTGGCTGGTAATTGCGTTGGCAATTTCCGCCGGCCTTCCGCTGGTATTAACTTACTTCGCCAGGCGATGGTTGCAGCGGCAATCAAAAGAGAGGGCCGCCCAAGGCTAAAAAACAAGGCGGATTTCACCGTGCCCCGACATCTTTTCGACATCCGATGAAATCCGCCTCAGATCTACTTGTTAGCGACCCACGCTCAGCGGGAATCGCCTGGCAATTTGCGCGGAAACGGCGAACTCTCGACCGGAGGCAATGGTTCCCCTGTTTCTTCCAAATAGCCCTGTCGCTCTTCTTCCGAGGCGTAATACCGAAGCCAGGTATCTGGGTCGTAATCCCATTCGGCGCAGTTGAAGTAGATGCAATGGCTCGTCAAATCGACCATCTTCTCTTGCGATGGAAGAATGTCGCGAATCACGACTCGGTATAGTTCCGCATCGCTTAGATGATCGGTGAAGTCGAGGTAAATTCGTCGGGATGCCAACTTGTTGATGATATCCCACAGCACTTCGTGCAATTCATCTGCCGAGAGATGCTCGGCTTGTGGGGGAGCGATGGCCGGCGAAAACCACCGGGCGATTGGCAGCACTGGGGCTCTTTCCCAGGCTAGAATCGCGGCGAGAAACTCATTTTCTACGCGTATTGGTACCCGACCGCTGTCCAGAATCTGCAGCGATTCGTCGAAGAATGGCTCTAGCTCGTCGCGAAGTTTCGCGTTCAAGAGCAATTGTTCGACATCCTCGGGATGGGGGCGACGGAACCGGACCACTGCTGGCAAACTTTCCAAAAATGATGCGAAAGCCGACGTTGAAAAATGTCGACATGCGGTTTCGATGACTGCTTAAATGACTCTATCAGCAATCGATTTCGCATCAAGATTTCTAGCTGCGTCAAGTGAGGAGAAAAAATATAGAAATGGAGAAGATGCGATTGCGACCGTTACAAACGGAAAACCTTGCCGGAAATCTTGGAAAGAATCGGCGCAAATGGACTACTTTCCCTAAAAAGTAGGCTATGCGTTGCCGGAAAGAATCAAGCCTCAAGAGGGGCTCGGCCGACGTTGGCTTATCGAAACAAGCAGCTTAGCAGGCTAATTTTCTTTGCTGAAACGGCGTTCGACCTCGGTGATCTTGTCGACGCGGCGTTGATGGCGGCCCTTCTCGAATTCGGTCGTAATCCAAAGCTCGACCATACGATCGATCAGCCGTTCTCCAAGCAAATCGGCGGAGAGACACAGCACGTTCACGTTGTTATGCCGCCGGCTCATCTCGGCCGTCAGATCGTCGTGGCAAGTTGCCGCACGGACCCCCGGGAACTTGTTGGCCGTGATCGCCATGCCAATTCCGGAGCCGCAAATGAGAATACCTCGATCGACTTCGCCGGCGACAATCTTTTCCGCCACGGCGCTGGCAATGTCGGGGTAGTCGATGCTATGGCAATCGTGGGCACCGCAGTCGACCACTTCGTGCCCAAGTTTTTTGAGAAGCTCGATGATCTTCGCTTTAACTTCGTATCCGCGATGATCACTGCCGATGGCGATTCGCATGGCCGTCACACTTTATTATGCAGTAGGACGCCTCCGTACGCGGAAGCAGGAGATACTTCCGTGGCATTGGCAAACAGATTAGGTAGGTAGAAGGTTATCTAAATCGAGGTCTTTAACTCGCAATTTGATTTCGGATTCGATTTGTTCCAGGCACTGGCGATAGACGTCTTCGGAACCGCCGATCGGATCGGCAATGTCGCGTCCGTCGCCGCTCAGAGTCTGTACGCGATCCCGTGCGCCTGGCCAACGTGCGAGAATCGCATCGCGATGGCCAGCCGTCATCGTGAGGACCATGTCGGCCTGTTCTACCAGGCGATCACTCAGCGGCTGGCTGGCATGCGCAGCTAGATCGAGCCCGCGTTCGGCCAGAATCTGAATCGCTTCCGGCGCGGCGCGTCCGCCCGGGTAGGCGGCAATTCCAGCCGAAGCGACCAGGATCCCTTTTTGATCGAGTTGGTCGATCGTGGTACCGACCTTGTCGGCCAGATGTTTCTGCATTACCGCTTCCGCCATCGGGCTACGACAGGTATTCCCGGTACAAACAAACAAGACGAAGTAACTACTCAAATGTTTCAAAACACTCTCCGAAACAACACCCTGACGCAACATCTGGAAGTGGTTGCCTTCAACTTTGACGACGCTGGAAGGTTGCCCGTACCGGCACTTGCCATCGTCCAGAATCAATCCTACCCGATCTCCCAGCGCTTCCACGACCTCTTTTCCGTGAATTGCATCAGGCGAGCCTGATAGGTTGGCACTGGTCAAAGCCAACGGACCGGGCAGGAAATGCATGACCTCGGAAATCAGGTCATGGGCCGGAACGCGCAGGCCAACAAATCCGCTGGGGGAAACCGCCTGGCGTACCTCGGGACAAAACTGCGAGACGACCGAGCCTTCGCCGCAGGGCATTACCAGTGTGACAGGACCTGGCCAGCATCGACGTGCAAGTCGTGCCATGAGTGGCGTCGCTTGGGGAACATAGTCCCAAAGCGTATCTGGGCCTGGTACACACAAGCTGAACGGGTTCGTCTCGGGTCTTCCTTTGGCATGCCGCAAGGCTTCGACTGCCTTGGGGTTGAGCGCGCTGACAGCTAATCCATAGACCGTTTCGGTTGGAAACGCGACGATTTCGCCTTCGGCTAATGCTTGGACGGCACGGTGGACGACGTCACGTCGATCGTCGGCAGCTTTGACTTCGATGACTTTGGCAGGCACGCGGCCGTTTCCCGGACGATGTTCGATATTCAAGGAGTAGCT
Source organism: bacterium (assembly GCA_016124445.1). Lineage (GTDB taxonomy): Bacteria > Planctomycetota > Planctomycetia > Pirellulales > Pirellulaceae > Bremerella. Next base: position 115,741 of record WGNR01000003.1, on the reverse strand, counting down.
TTCAGCAAGTGTCTCAATTCCAATTCCGTTCTCGATGCGAAAAAAGGGCATCCTGATAAATTGGTCGGACTTCAGGGCTTGTGTGTTCGACCTGTCGAAAACTAGATGCGAATCGCTGAAAACCCTTTCCGCGAGGCAATCGCAGAAGTTATTATTTTGAAAGAAGTTACTATACGAAATGGGACGATCGCCTCACAAGCCATTTCTAGGGCGGTCCTCCCTTGAACCTATGTTGCCGTGATAATTCCTTCCCCTCTTCATTATTGCTTTCGGTCCCCGCGACTTATCTTCCGGGCCAACCTCCTGCCAATTCTACTGGTCTTGGGCTGCATGCCTGCTGCCGGACCGTCAACCGAGCCGGAAGTAGTTTGGGGCCGACGTGGTGTCTCGGATGGGTTGTTCGAGAAGCCGCGTGCCGCCGCAATCAGTCCTGACGACGAGTTGTTCATCGTCGATATGACCGCCCGAATCCAGGTTTTTGATCTCGATGGACACTTTCTTCGGGCCTGGCAGATACCGGAATTCTATAAGGGACGTCCCTCAGGGCTATCGTTCGATCTCGAAGGAAATCTGCTAGTCGCCGATACACACTACAACCGAATGCTGGTCTATACGCCCGATGGCAAGCGGCTCGACGAGCGAACCATCGGCGGGGTCGAGGGTTCGCAGCCCGGAGAATTTGGATTTGTTACCGAAGCGGTGCAAGATTCCCAGGGAAACTACTACATCTCGGAATATGGCCAGCACGACCGAATTCAGAAGTTCGACAAGGACGGCAACTTTCTTTTCCAGTTCGGCGGTCACGGCAGTGTGCCGGGGAAGTTTATTCGCCCGCAAAACATGGTGATCGACAAGAACGACCACCTCTGGATCGCCGATGCCTGCAACCATCGGATCCAGGTCATTGACGCGACCGGCGACGAGGCGAAACTGATCAAGATTTGGGGCGAGCAGGGGAGCGAGCCCGGCAAACTGGGCTACCCCTACGATCTGGTTCTCGACGGCAAAGGTCACCTGTACGTGGTCGAATACAGCAATCACCGGGTGCAAAAGTTCGATCTGGAGGGGAACAGTCTCGGCACGTGGGGTTCTTCTGGCCATGCCCCTGGACAACTTAATAGCCCGTGGGCCTTGGTACTTGATCGCTATGGGCGGATCCATGTGATCGATTCCGAGAATCACCGGGTTCAGCGGATTCGACTCTGATCGATCTGCTGCGCAGCGGGATGGCGAACATCGGCTGGGCGTTTTGGGTCTTACTCTCGGCAAAAAACTTACACCGAGTTTTCAGGGACGTATCTATGCGCCGCGAGACCTATCATTTCGACTATGTCTACGTTATCCACGAGTTTTTGACACCAGAGGAGTGCGACGAATATATCGCCTTGGCGGAATCCGCTGGGTTTGTCGATGCGCCCATCACTACCTCGCAAGGCGCCGTGATGAGGAAAGATATCCGCAATAATTTGCGGCTGATGATCGACAATCCAGTGGCAGCCGAAAAACTTTGGCAGCGGGCCAAGCCATGGACAATCGATCCATGGCGAAGCCGAACCGCAATCGGATTGAACGAGCGGCTTCGTTTCTACAAATACGAACCGGGACAATCGTTCGCACCGCATGTCGACGGACGCTATCGTCGCAGCGATACCGAGAAAAGTGACTTCACCTTCTTGATCTACCTGAACGACGATTTCGAAGGAGGAGGCACTCGATTTTTCAACCCAGGGACATTCCGTGTAATTCCCGAGAAGGGAAGTGCATTGTTTTTTCATCATCCTCAGCTGCACGAGGGAGAAGTTATTGAGAAGGGCGTGAAATATGTCCTTCGCAGCGATGTCATGTACCGTAGCAATCGGGCTGGCGAGGAAGATTGAGCGACCCCGGATCGAGAAATACGGAAAGCTGCCGATTTTCAGAATCTAGGTGGGTAAAATGTGGGCACACGCGATCAAAACCGTTACCATGTAAGGACTTTTCGTAACGGTAGTTGAAAAGTGTTTTTTCACTGCCCCGTCTCATCGGGTGAAAGAATCTCCGGAGTCTCGCTTTCGCATGTTCGGCGTCGACGTTGCGTTCAATAAGCCGTTGTACCTACTGCTACTAGTAGGTCTGCCGCTGCTGTGGGTTTTCAGCTTCCGCAGCATCTCCGGTCTCGGTCGAATTCGTCGATTCTTCGCGTTGGGCTTGCGCTCGCTGGTGTATGTGCTGCTGGTCTTCTGCCTAGCTGAGATGCAACTGCAATACAGTAGCGATCGGGTCACGGTGGTCTACGTGCTCGACCAATCCGAGAGCATCCCGCGAGACAAACGTGCCGCCATGGTGCAGTACGTGGTTAAAGATGTCGTTGAGCACCGCAATGCATCGCGGGGCGATCGTGCCGGTGTGGTTGTATTCGGCCGAGAAGCAGCGATCGAAGTTCCGCCCTACGAGGACTCGTTGCCGATTCAGCAGGGCCGGCTGGAAGCGATGATGAAGGTTCGCTCCGACGCGTCGAACCTGGAAGGGGCCCTCAAGCTGGCCCAGGCATCGTTCACGGAAGATTCCGCCAAGCGAATTGTCATTGTGACCGATGGCAACGAAACGCTTGGCGATGCCCAAGCGGTTGCCCGGCAGCTGGCCGAAAATGGCATCGGTATTGACGTCGTCCCGGTCGAACTTTCCAGCCGCGCCGAAATCGCGGTCGAGAAGATCTCGCTCCCCAGCGATATCCGCAAGGGCCAACCAGTTCAGGTCAACGTCGTGCTTAACAACATGACCGAACCGACCGAAAAAGATGATGGCAAAGTCGCCGGCAAAGTGATCGTCGTCCGCAAACATGGTAGCCGCGAAGACGTCCTGGTCGAACAGCCGATGGAGATCGAGCCAGGCAAGAAGGTGCTGACCTTCGAGCATACGATCGACCAGTCCGACTTCTACACCTACGAAGCTCGATTCGTTCCTGATGACAAGTTAGACGATTCCATGGTCCAGAATAACGTGGCAACTGCGTTTGCCCACGTACGGGGTGAAGGAAGCGTACTGCTGATCGAAGACTGGGAAAACCCCGGTGAGTTCGATTACCTGATCGAACGCCTCAAGGCGAACAATATTGAAGTCGAAAAGATGCCCAGCAACGGGCTGTTCACGTCGCTGGCCGAACTTCAGCGATTCGACTGCGTGATCTTGGGCGACGTTCCCCGTGCCAGCGGTGGTGGAGCGGGCGACGTTTCCAGCTTCAGCGACCAACAGATCGAAATGCTGGTCCGCAATACCCAGCAAATGGGCTGTGGTTTGCTGATGATCGGCGGGCCGCGTTCGTTTGGTGCTGGCGGTTGGTCGAACACTGACCTCGAAAAGGCGATGCCGGTCGATTTCAACATCAAGGATGCCAAGGTTGTTCCGGTCGGGGCCCTGGTGATGATGATGCACGCGTCGGAGCTTGCCCAGGGAAATTACTGGCAAAAAGTGGTTGCCCGCGAAGCACTCAAGGCGCTCGGTCCGCAAGACTACTGCGGATTGATTCACTGGAGCGGCAACGATCAGTGGATGTGGGGAGGCGGATTGATTCCGGTCGGACCTAATCGCAATCAGATGCTAGCCCGCTTGAATCGTATGACACCTGGCGACATGCCCCAGTTCGACCCGGCCATGAAGATGTCTTTGGCAGGCTTCAACGCGATTCAAGCCAGAGGAGCCAACGTGGCGATCAAGCATATGATCGTCATCAGCGACGGTGACCCTTCGCCCCCAAATCCGGCCACCGTGAAGGCCTATATCACCGCAGGTATCAAGATCTCGACCGTCGCGATCGGTACCCACGGCCCAGCCGGAAGCACGCCGCTTCGTAACCTGGCAACGCAGACCGGCGGCAAGTATTACGCGGTAACCGATCCGAAAGCATTGCCGCGAATCTATCAGCGCGAAGCTCGCCGGATTGCCCAGCCGCTGATCAAAGACCATCCCGGTATGATCCCAATCACTTACCCGCACGAAGTGTTGGAAGGAATCGAAGGGTTTCCATCCTTCGATGGTTACGTGATGACAACGGTCAAAGAAAACGCCCTGGTCGATACCGGCATGGTGGCCCCGGTTCCGGCCGAACACCCCGACAACGCCACGCTGTTAGCGACTTGGACCTACGGCGTCGGTCGTACTGGTGTACTGACCACCGACGCAGGCAAACGCTGGGCCAACAAATGGACCGCCTGGGAAGGGTACGACAAGTTCTTCACCCAACTGGTCCGCTACACGATGCGGCCCACCGACAATCAAGGCAACTTTACCGTCGCCAGCGAAGTGAAAGATGGCATGGTGCGGGTCGTCGTTACTGCCACCAACGAAGATGACGAGTACGTCAACTTCCTGAAACTCTCCGGCACCGCCGTCGACCCGGAAATGGAATCGAAAGACTTTCAACTGCGACAGGTCTCTTCAGGCCGTTATGTGGGTGAGTTCCCCGCCGATAAGTCAGGCAGCTATTTCCTCTCAATCTTGCCGGGGCCTGGCGAGGCACCAATTCGTACCGGGGCGAATGTTCCTTACTCCGCAGAATTCCGCCAGCAACGGCTCAACTCAGCGTTGGTCGAAGCCTTGGCTGCGCTCAAACCCAAAGGGGGCGAAGCAGGCCAAGTGATCGATGGTAATTTCGCCATCGGCCGTGTGGAAGAACTGCTGAAGGTTGATACCTTCCGCCAGGATTTACCCAAGGCGATCAGCAGCCAGCATATTTGGCCATTTCTATTGGTACTTTGCGGGCTGGTCTTCTTTGAAGATGTTTTCGTTCGCCGCGTTACCATCGGAACCGAATGGATCGGGCACTCGTACCAATGGGTTCATGCCCGCATTTTTGGCGCTGCAGAGAAAGAAGACGAAGAAGATCGCATGGAACGCCTGCGCATGATCAAGCAGCGGGCCACCGCCGACTACGACGAACAGAAAGCGTCGACCCGGTTCGAGGTCGGGCTCGATCAACCCGCGGCGCCGTCCGCCGTTGAGGAAGAGCTTTCCGCGAAAACGCCCAGTAGCAGCCCGAGTACTAAACCGAAGAAAATGGATCAATCGTCCGAGGAAGAAGACTCGTACACGTCTCGTTTGCTGAAAGCGAAGAAACAAGCTCGCAAACGTCCTGGTGGACAACTCGACGACGACAAAACGTGATCGTGACATGCGGAATCGCACCGCTGGGCGCGGTTTTGAATTACGATGGAATAGAGCGGCCTCGCGCTGCACTTTACGGAATTACTACCTGAATCACACCCCCTGGAAACGTCGCAGCAAGGAATACGAATGAGTGTCGCTGAATCGATGCAGCAGCAAGCGGACGAATTTCGCAACCGCTATCTGGCCGTCAAAGAACAGATCCAAAAAGTGATTGTCGGGCACGAAGACATTGTGCATGGGGTGCTGACTTGCCTGTTCGTTGGCGGGCATTGCCTTCTGGAAGGGGTACCAGGTCTAGGAAAGACGTTGCTGATTCGCACGCTGTCGCAGACACTCAACTTGGACTTCAGCCGTATCCAGTACACGCCTGACCTGATGCCTGCCGACATCCTGGGAACCAACATGGTGATGGAAACTCCGGATGGTCGCCGCGTATTCGAGTTCCAGAAGGGACCGATCTTCACCCAGATCTGCCTGGCGGACGAAATCAACCGTGCCACTCCCAAAACCCAATCGGCCATGCTCGAAACGATGCAGGAAGGCTGCGTGACGGTCGGCGGCCATCGTTACGAACTGACGAAACCCTTCTTCGTGCTGGCTACGCAAAACCCGATCGAGCAGGAAGGTACCTATCCATTGCCTGAAGCCCAGTTGGACCGCTTTCTGTTCAAACTGGTGGTTGGCTATTCTTCGGCGGAAGATCTTGGCACGATCATCGAACGAACCACCAGGGGAACCAAGTTCGAGCCAGAACAGGTGATGGATGGTCAAGAGATTCTGAAGTGGCAGCAAACCATTCGTGAGGTGATTTTGGCGAAGCATGTTCAGGACTACATTGTTCGCCTTACCTTGGCGACGCATCCTGAAGGACCGCTCGCTCTACCGATTACCAATCAGTATCTCCGTTGGGGATCGAGCCCGCGTGGTGCCCAGACGTTGGCGCTTACGGCCAAAGTGCGAGCGCTTCTCGATGGCCGCTACAACGTCAGCTACGAGGACGTCCGCCGCGTTTACCTGCCAGCGATGCGGCATCGTGTGATTCTGAACTTCGAAGCCCAGGCCGAAGGGCTCGATACCGATCACGTGCTGCTGGAACTGCTGGAGAAGGTGCCTGAGAAGTCAGACGATATCGTCATGGCATCCACAACCTAAATGGCTCCTGTGATCGTTTCGATTCTCTTTTAGGCACCGACCGTCGATGGCGAAAACGACGAATATCGTCTCCGATTTACTTTCCCCGGAACTGCTGGCCCAGCTGGAACGCATGGAGCTGGTCAGCCGCAAGGTATTCCGAGGACGGATGAAGGGGGAACGCCGCAGCAAACGCAAAGGAACGAGCGTCGAGTTCGCTGACTTTCGTCCCTACGTTGCCGGCGACGACCTTCGCTTCATCGATTGGAACATGTATGCCCGGCTCGACCGGCTTTTCCTCAAGATGTTTCTTGAAGAGGAAGATCTGCACTTCTATACCCTGATCGACGCCAGCACCTCGATGGATTTCGGCACGCCCAGCAAGTTGACCTACGCCAAGCAGTTGGCAGCCGCGCTCGGTTTCGTTGGACTTTGCCGTACCGATCGAGTCCGAATTGAAACTTTGGGAACCGAACTCCGCCGCCCAGGTCCGATACTTCGAGGACGGCATAGCGTCTGGCGAATGCTCGACTACTTGAACGGAATCGAAGCAGGAGAGAACGTTCCGCTGCTGGAAGGTGCCAAGAACTTCTGCCTGCGAAATAGCGGCAAGGGAATCCTAGTGCTGATTACCGATCTGATGGATAAGAGCGGGTTTGAGCCAGCACTGCGGTTTCTTTCGACCCAGCAGATGGATGTATACGTCGTCCAGACGCTTGCCCCTGTTGAACTGAATCCGGCCGAACAAATCAAAGGCGATCTGAAACTGGTTGACTGCGAAGATGGCGACATCGCCGAAATCACCGTCAGTCGGCCGCTGCTGGATCGCTACAAGCGAACGCTCGACGCATTTGTCGACGGTGCGAGAACTTTCTGCGCCAAGCGAGGGATGGCCTACATGCTGGCCAATACCGAGATTCCCGTTAGCCAACTGGTATCGAGCTACATGCGGCAACGGGGGCTATTGCGATGACAAGTTTCTTTATCAATACGCTTGGCCCGCTTGGGTGGACACTTTTGGCGTTGGTCCCGCCGGCGATCATTGCCCTTTACTTCCTGAAGCTTCGCCGTCAGCCCTTGGAGGTGCCCAGCACCTTCTTGTGGAGTAAGACGATTGAAGACCTACACGTGAACAGTTTGTGGCAGAAGATGCGGCAAAGCCTGCTTCTGTTTTTGCAGCTGCTGTTTGTGCTTCTGCTGATCCTGGCCGTGCTGCGTCCTGGGATGGAAGGACAGCAGAAACTGATTGGCGATCGGTTCGTCTTTTTGATCGACAATTCGGCCAGCATGGGCGCCAAAGACGCTGAGTCGAGCCGCAGCCGATTGGACGAAGCGAAGAAACGCGTGCTGGAGATGATCGACCAGATGGACAGCGGCGACGTTGGCATGGTGGTTACCTTTTCCGACCGGGCCAATGTGCTGCAGCAGTTCACCGACAATCAGCGCGTCCTGGCCGCCAAAGTCAGGGCGATCAAGCCGACCGAGCATACAACCGACATTATGGAAGCGTTACGGGTCGCCTCAGGCTTGGCCAATCCAAGTCAGGCCGCATTCGACGAAGGAGACGTTCAGGTCGCGGAAGAAAAGCCCGCCACGGCGTACATCCTGAGCGACGGCCGTTTTCCGACGATCACGGATTTTAACTTTGGTAACCTGGAGCCGATCTATTTGCCGCTTGGTGACGAGGCCTCATCGAATGTCGGCATCCTGGCTTTCAGCACGCAGCGGAATCCGGAGAAAGACGATGAGCTACAGGTCTTTTGCCGCATTGGAAGGTTCGGCACCGAGCCGGACGAAGTGACCGCCAATCTTTATTTCAATAACTCACTGCTCGATGTGGCTCGTATCAAGCTCGATGGTGAAGATGGAACCGGCGGCGCCCAGTTCGATTTGGGCAGTCTCGATGTCGGCAAGCTACGGCTGGAGATCGATCACGAAGATGTTTTCCCGGACGACAACGTCGCCTACGCCGCAATCAATCCGCCATCTCGAGCCCAGGTTCTGATTGTTTCGGAAGGAAACAACTACTTAAGGTTTTCGCTCGGAACCGATCAGATTCGCCGAATCGCCGATGTAAAGATCGTTCCCCTAGACTACCTGAAGACCGAGGACTACACCAAGGAAGCTGCCAGCGGTCGTTACGATTTGATCGTGTACGACGATTGTGCACCGGAAAACATGCCGGAGGCTAATACCGTGTTCTTCGGCCAAAAGCCGCCGGTCGAAGGTTGGGTGTTCAAAGAAGCGAAAGTCTTGCCTCAGATCATCGACATCGCCCAAAGCCACCCGATCATGAGCTTCGTGAATCTCGGCAACGTGTCGATCTACAAGGCTTCACCACTTGAGTTTCCGCCCGGTGGAACCGTTTTGATTGAATCGGACGAAGGGGCACTGATGGCGATCGCTCCGCGGAAAAGCTACGAGGACGCGGTGCTTGGCTTCTCGTTCCTGGTTTCCGAAGACGACAAGACCTTCTTCAATACTGAATGGACCAAGCGGCTGAGCTTCCCGGTCTTTGTCAAAAACCTGGTTCAGTACCTGGGGGACGTTCGCGAAGGGCAAGGGGAGTCGAGCATTCGACCTGGTGAGAGTTTCAACTTTCGCTCGGCCGGTTTCGCCAAAGAAGCTCATATCAAGCCGCCGTCAGGCCGCGTTCGCACGATCGTACCGACCGCCGACAACCTGTTCGCCTTCAGCGAAACCGATCAGCTTGGTACGTACGAAGTGCGAGAAGGAGACGCCAAGGACGTTTCGCAATACTTCTCGGTCAATATCTTCGATGCCGAGGAAAGCCAGATTCAGCCCAAGCCGGAGATCGATACCCAATGGGAAAAGATCGAGGGCAACGAAGCCTGGTTGCCGATGCGGAAGGAGTACTGGAAATGGCTCGTCGTATTGGCTTTGATTGTGCTGTTGATCGAGTGGTATATCTACAACCGCCGCGTCTATGTCTGATCGCAATCAGGCAACACTAAGATCTGGTTCGCAGCACCAACTGGGTAATCTCTGGCTTGCAGTTCCAACGCAATGGATTGGTGCCTGATACCCCGCGGCTGACATGTAGCAGCGTCGGCGGCTGGTAATACATGCCTCCGGCGTAGCGAGTGCCGTAAATGCTTGGGCTGACCAGCGGACCAATCACCGGAAGACGAATCTGTCCGCCATGATTGTGCCCGGCGAGCATCAGGTCGAAGTCGTTGCCGCGTGCCCAGCCAATCTGGTCAGGCGTATGGGCAACCAGAATCTTGAACGGAGGCTGATCGAATTGGGACGCGTTGAGCGTGCTCATATCTGCCGCAGGCGGAAACCAGGGAAGTTCGTTTCCGGCCAATACGACCGGGTATCCGCGAATGGTCAACGTCATCTGCGTGCCGCCCAGATCGATCAAGCCTTCTTCAACCAACACCTTGCGAGCCATGGCAGGGTCGTTCAGGCGAAGTTCATGATTGCCTATAACGAAATAAACTCCGCACTCGGCCGAGAGCTTGGCCAGCGTTCGGGCCCAGGGAAAGCACTTGTCTCGATCGAAAATGTCGCCAGCGATCACGATCATCTCGCTGCCCAAATCATTGGCCTGGGCGATTACTTTGCGATAGAACTCTTCGGCCATGTGCCCTTTCAGGTGCAGATCGGAAATATGCGTGATGGTAAATCCATCGAGCTCCCCGGGAAGCCGCGGCAGATAGAGTTCTTTTCGATCGACGATCAACTGCAGGATTTCGTTGCCAGGAATCATGCTGGCCAAACGAGTGCTGGTCGACGTGAGGAGTTCCGGTGCCATCGGATCGAAATTGAACGACCCGAGTTGCCGCTCTTGAAAGTAATCGGCTGCGATCTGGGCGTCTCGCTGATAAAGCAGCCACAGCAGGCTGGCCGCGATAAAAGCAACGACGCACGCGGATGTGTAGTAATACCAGACGTAGTACAGCGTCGAGTAGTGAATCGGGCCGCTTTCGGACGTTCGCCAGTTGAGGGGCTGCTGAATCCACCAGACAAAGAACAGCACCGGGATCAGCACTGACATCAGGTAGGTGGTGTATTCGACGATATCAATCAGCCGCTGAGGGAAGGGCAGACTGTGAATGCTGCAATGCAGTCGAGTCCAGATTGCCAGGTGCCCAATGCCAGCAACCAGCATCAGAACCGCCATCAGTGCATACATGGTTTATCGATTTCTAGAAGGAAAGTGCCCCAGAAGCGTCTCATTCCGCCTACAGAATAGGAGGGATGTGGCCCAGACGCCAGACCGACTATTGCGCGGTCAAGGAAAGTCTAGGTCACCATACGGCAGGCGCCGAGAAGAGGCGGCTGGTGGAAGCAGAGATGTCGCGATTAGGGCGACGGCGTGCCGGCGAATGCGGTCATAACACGTTCGACCGTTTCAACTAGTTGGTCCAGGCGGAACGGCTTGTAGAGAACCGCATTGGGCAAAAGGCCTGCCTGGCGTGCTTTGACGATCGAATGACCTGGGTCGTAACCGAAACCGGTCATCAGTACCATCGGAACTGGGTTGATGATGCCACCCAGTTTGACCATCAGTTGATGCCCGGACATATCTGGCAGATGGACATCGCTGATAATGACGTCGTAGCCGTTGGAATGCAGTCCGGCTCGGACCATGCACAACGCCTCGGCTCCATCATGAGCCGTTTCGACGTCGCAGCCATATCGGTCCAGAAGGGCATGGGCAGCGCTGCGGACCGATTCGTCCGCGTCGGCAACCAGCACCCGGGCCGATTTGAGCAGTGGTCGTTGCTCCTGTTTGGCGGAAGCGGGGACGGCCTTGGCAGGCGTCATCTTCTCGCCGACGCGTTGAATCACGCGTTTGATGTCTCGGCTGTTTTGAATGATGTTCTTCAGCTTCTCGACCACTTCTTCATCGTGGCCGATGTACCGCTGCATCACATTGACGGCATCGTTCAAGATTTCGTCAATGGGCAATGCAACGGCACTATGAATCGCTTCGACACTGGCCTGAGCGGTATTGGCCTGCTGGGCGACCAGAAGCTCGAGCGTGTTGAGAGCCACCGCCAGATCGCGGCAGAAGATCTCGAGAAACTGCAGGTCACTGTTGGTGAAGGCCCGCGGCTCAGGGCTTTCGACGTTGAACGATCCGATGACCTGATCGTGCAGCAGCAGCGGAACCGTCAGCGAGCTCTTGGCCCCTTTAAACCCTTCCAGGTACAACGGGTCTTTGCTGGTGTCTTCGCACAGGTAGCTCTTGCCGGTGGAAGCCACAAATCCGGTTACACCGTTGTTGGTGCTTTGGGCGTATAGCTCGCGTTCGGCAGCTTCTTTATCGATCCCGACGGAAAGCAGCGGTACCAGTTCTCCGGTTCGCTGATCAAGCAAGCGGATTTCGATCACGTCGAAGCTGAGCAGATCTTTGGTGTAATGCAGGATGTTGCTCTTCAGCAGTTCGATCCGCTCGGAAACCTCCATGTTGAAGATTTCTTCGGTGGTCAGGTCGGCAAGTTCCATCCCCGCCCGATGGATTGCGTCCAGCTTTTGTCGCTGAATGACTTCATCGGTAACGTCGCGGACCGTGACAATCAGGTTTTTTGGCGGCGTGGTCGGTGTCATCACCGGTGCCGCGTGGACGTGGTAGTAACGATTGTCTTCCGTACGAAGCGTTGAACCGCTCGCTTCGCCGGTGGTCATTGCCGTGTGGAAGGGACAGTAGTCAGGTCCCAGAATCTCAGGACTGTTGAGCGCGGCGTAAAAGTTCTGGCCGATCAGATCACCTCGGTTGGTCCAACGCTGCAAGCAGGAGTTGACCCAGAGGATCGTGTTGTCGCGGTCAAGCATCGCGACACCGTCAGGCATTCCATCAAGAATGTGCTCGTTCTCGAGTAGACTACTGATGCGGCTGGAAACTTCCGAATGGGAAGTAGAGATGAACAAACCGCTGAAGGGGGCACTTCGAAGCTTGGCAATCACTCGAAGTGGACTATGCACCTCGGTTACTTCAAAATCCTGACGAAGTTCATCAACAACATTGGAATCGTTGTTGGCATCGCAGAGACACAGGATTTTGGGTTTCGCCGCCAACCCCAATACTCCCTAACAAACAGGTTTCGCGTCAAACCGGCTGGATGAATTATACACTCAGCTTCGGTGTGTACAATTCTGAGCCCGTCTTGTACCGAATCGGCGTTCTAACGGGCAAAAATTAACCACCGCGTAAAGTTTGCCGATATTACCGCGACGCGAGGTTATTCATAATGCTTATTCCGAATCTACGAAAACCCAGTTTGGGGATATTTCGGGTCGCCTCATCGAAAATTTATACATCCGTCTACGGGAGATTCCCCAGGTTTCTCATTGTCACCATTATCTAATGTAATGGAAGCATCAACACCCAAATTCTTCTGAATTCGAGGGCGAAAGTCGATCGCAATCTAATTCGATTGCGGCAAGCAGAAGTCGGTCTGCAGTTCTAACGCGAGGCAGTAGATACCTGGCTGGTGGGGTCCAGATTCAACGAGACACCAGAGTCGGCGAAGCGAGGTGCCCAGGCCTGAAATAGATTGAGGCCGATAAAGCCCCCTAGATATTCGTCGGAAGGTTCCAAGACGTAGACAGACACGTTTTGCAGTGCCGCCGAGCCTAGTCTAACTTGTGGTAATTCCCCGCGACGCGCCTTGGTTGCCTTCCCCCCAGGGAGCGAAATAGGCTCTGGCTTGCCTAATTCGCGCAGGCCAATCGAGTAGGCCATGTTCGAGGTGATGATCAGGCGTTTGTCTTTGGAAACCAGCGTTACGATCGTTGGGTATTGATCATCCAGGACAACGCCTAATCGCTTTTGGGGGCCAACTAAAAAGACCGGAATGCTATCGAGATCGATCGATGCATGAGCGCGGCGAATGGTTTGTTCGATCTGCTCTCGCCGAAGCAGTGGACCGATGTTTTCGCCAGGGTGTTGATCGAACCAGTCGCGGACCGATTTAGGCAGGTTGTCGTAGTCTTGCTCGATCGTTTCCATTCGGACGGAAAGTTGAGCCACCACGATTGAAGCTTGTTGATGGGCGAGTGTCAGCGTTTCCAGCATTGCTCGGATATGAGGCTGGCCACCAAATTCATCCGGTGCGATTCCGCCTTGAAGTTCCTTGGAGGCCCGTTTTAGCCGATCAATCTGCGATTGAACCTTCTTCTCTTCGTCAGTGCCCACGGCTCCGCGACGCATCTCGGACGCAACTTGTTCCAAAAGAGCGGCCGTTGCTTTCTGCCGTTGCCACCGTATCGCGTTGTCAGAAACCGCCAGGTCGATTTGACGCCGCAGCGGAATCGTTCGCTTGATCAGTTCTTCAAGCTGATCGAGTTGTTGCTTCTGCGCCAGCTCTTCCTGGAAGACCCATGTCGATCCAAATTTCTGCAGGCCATGCTTCGCTGCGGGCGTAGCAGTTTCCTCAGCCTGAGCGGTGAAAGGAAATCCCAACACCAGGCACAATCCGAGGACTCTGGCGGCAAACGAGAATCGGGCGATGGGATGCTCCATGAGGGTCTCAAAGCGGTATGGATAAGGAGTTCGTTTCGGAGGCAGTGAGGGCTTACCTCCGAAACAACTCAGTTTGCAGAGATTTCGCGAATCTTGCAAATGTTTGCCAGAAAAAGAACGAGGTATCCCCCGCTATACTACTGGAAGGTCGCCTCGATTTCGGCGAGACGGGCCTGTTCCTTCTTGTTGGTCCGATCGCCAAACCGACCCAGAACATCTCCGACGGCGGTCGCAACAGCCGTAGCTCGGGTCATGATGTTTTCTTTCAGATCTGCAATCTGCTCAGGCGTCATCTGCTGTAGAACGGCTCGCATGTATTTTTGCCATGCGGCGAAGCTGTGCTCGGATGGGCCTTTCTTGAGCCAACGATTTAAGACATCGAAGCCGGGTTCTCCAGGCTTCAGATTGCGTTCGCCGGCGATTTTGAGAATCAAATCACGTTCTTCAATGCCGAGGATCCCGTCGGCATAGGCGACGCTGACCATCGGAAACATGGTGAGAACGGCGATGTTGTGGGAATTGATCCCCATGGAAAGAAGCTGCTCAATCAAGTCCTTGTCATTGATCCCGGTCGTGTTCGACAGTTCTTCGATTTCGTGCTCGTGGGCAATTTCTCTACGTAAGCGGCCCCAAAGCTCTACGTCGGTTTTGACAAACATCGAATCGAGTAAGTGCTGATAGTCTGACTCCGAATAATGGTGATGTGGTTCCAAATTCAGATGATGTGGATGCACGGTCACTTGGAAGGTCCTTTTGTGACAGGAGGGTACATTTACGGTCGTGGGGTACACCGCATCAACTTGAGGTTTAATTTTATGTGTAGATTGAGTGCAAGATCAAATATCGGCGCCTTAGGTCCCGATGTAGCGGGCATATAACAACCGTGCTTCTGTGGGGTCCGATGTGCCGTGCACAATACATCGCCCATCCCCAAAAAGAGTGAATGCATGGTTATCAATCGTCGCCCGCAATAGATAGGCGTTCGCTTCTACGTTGCCCAGCGGTAAAAGCTTCTCAGCAAACGCTTTTAGATCAATCGTTCCTGATTCGGGAAAGCTGAGTTGGACTGCATCTCGACCGCATAACACCGCGGTCTGGCTACCTTTGCTGCCAGCTAGCCACTCAAAATTTTGTTGGCCGCAAGCTGGACAGTCGTTATTTGCAACAAGGCCGGTCAGCTTGACCTGGCGAATGCGATTGTCCCACAAGTCGAACACATTCAGCGTTCGGCTAGTCTGATCTGCGTGGCCGCTGAGGATCTTGAGGGCCTCCATGCTTTCCAGCGAAGCGATCACCCCGATGATTGGTGAAAGAATTCCGGCCGTATCACACGTTGGAGTCGTGCCAGGCGGAGGAGACTCCGGAACGACACACCTCAAACAAGGCCCGTTGCCTGGCAGAATCGTGAGCGTTTGGCCTTCCGCTCCGATACATCCTCCATAAACCCAGGGAATGCCTAACTTCAATGAGGCATCGTTAAGAAGAAAGCGAATCTCGAAGTTGTCGGTACCGTCGACGATCACATCGGCGCCGGCGCAAAGCTGCTCGATGTTGCGGTGATCGACATCGGCGATGTGGGCTTCGATCTGGATGTCCGCATTTGCTGCCTCTAAATGTCTTTTGGCCGCGATCGCTTTGGGAAGTCTTTGCCGGACATCTTCTTCGGTGTAGATCACCTGACGCTGCAGGTTGTTCCATTCGATGTAGTCGCGATCAACAATTCGTAGCGTGCCGACGCCGGAGCGAGCCAGAGTGTTTGCAATTACCGATCCCAGCGCGCCTAAGCCAACAACCAGCGCGGTCGATTGAGAGAGTTTCTCTTGCCCAGCTCGACCGAAGCGGGCGTAGCTCATCTGGCGGGCATACCGGGCGAACGGATCATCGTTGGAAGTGGTCATTGGTCGATCTAGCTCAAACGCTGTAGCTCTGCAATCTCGGTGACCCGATTCGATGCTGTATGACTACGCCTTCAAGGTTTTCAGTGCCGCCGCTAGGTGTTTGCCGGTAACCGAATCAGGATGTAAGGCAATTTCTTCCGGCGTACCGGTTGCCACTACGTTGCCCCCTTCGTCCGCGGCGCCCGGGCCTAGGTCAACAATATAGTCGGCGGCCATCATGACGTGTGTGTTGTGTTCCACCACGATCAGCGAGTGTCCAATTTGCAGCAAGTTAGCAAAGCAGTCCAGCAGTTGGACGATATCGGCAAAATGCAGGCCCGTTGTCGGTTCATCCATCAAGAACAGCGTGCGGGCTTTCTTTGTCGTCGCCAGGTTGCCTGCCAGTTTCAAACGTTGGGCTTCGCCACTGGAAAGCGTATTAGCCGGTTGCCCCAGTCGCAAGTAATCAAGTCCGACTTCATTGAGCAGGTTCAGTTTGTTCTGCACCTTCGGTTGCCCGCGGAAGAAGACAAATGCTTCACGCACCGTCATATTCAGCACATCGGCGATGCTCTTGCTGCGGTATGTAATCTCGAGGACTTCCTTCTTGTACCGTTGCCCTTTGCACTCGGGGCATTTCACGTAGACGTCGGCCATGAACTGCATGTCGATGGCAATATGGCCGTCGCCGTTACAACTTTCGCAGCGGCCACCTTGGACATTGAAGCTAAAGTGGCTGGCAGTCAGGTTACGCGTTCGGGCCTGCATTGTGCCGGCGAAGACGTTCCGGATTTCGTCGAACGCTTTGATGTAGGTCACCGGATTGGAACGCGGCGAGCGTCCGATCGGGCCTTGGTCGACCAGGACGACGTCGTCGATCTGGCCATCGCCGAAGACATCGTCGTAGGGCAGACTCTGGATGTTTTCTTTACGTTTTCGGCGGCAAAGAGCCGGGTAGAGGGTCTGATCGACGAGCGAACTTTTCCCGGCACCCGATACGCCTGTAACTACCGTAAGCACACCGAGCGGAAACTCGACTTCCAGGTTCTTCAGGTTGTTGCCGCACGCACCTTTTAAGCGGACCTTGCCATGGGTGATCGAACGACGCTCACGCTTGCGGACGACACTTCTGCGTCCTGAAAGAAACTCGCCTGTCAGGCTATCTTCGTCCTCCTCGATTTCCGAGGGGGAACCTTGAAACATGATCTCGCCGCCACGCTCGCCAGCGCCTGGCCCGAATTCCACGATCTGGTCGGCCGCGCGGATCAATGTTTCTTCGTGCTCGACCACCACGACCGTATTGCCTCGGTCTCGCAGATCGACAATTGCTTCGTTCAAGCGGGTGATGTCGCTGGGATGCAAACCCGCGGTAGGTTCGTCCAGCACATATAGCATGTTGACCAAGCTGGAACCTAAGGTGCTGGTCAGCGTGACCCGTTGAGCTTCGCCACCGCTTAGCGTACGTAGCGAACGATCAAGAGCCAGATACCCCAGACCGACGATGCATAGGTACTGTAGCCGAGCAAGTACTTGCGGCATTACCTGGCGGCATAACGCGCTTTCGTAATCGGATAGCTCCAGGTTCTGAAAGTGCGCGAGCGCATCAACAATCTTCATCGACGAAATCTCGGCGATGTTCTTTCCCCCAACCCGAACCGCCAAGGCTTCCGGGCGAAGCCGAGTGCCATGGCAAGCTTCGCACATGCGGAAGCTTCGCCAGCGGCTCAAAAACACACGCATGTGCATCTTGTACTTGCGGCGTTCGAGCCAGGCAAAGAAACCTTTCAGCCCGCCGAACTCTCGTTCCGGAACCCCCTCGACAATCAGATTGATCTGTTTCTCGGTCAGGTCACGATAAGGAGTGTTGATCGGAATGTCGTAGTCAGGGGCCAGCGCGATCAGCTCTTCCAGTTCGTGCTTATAGGCAGGCGTATTCCACGGGGCGATGGCACCTTCGGCGATCGACTTACGGCGATCTGGCACGATCAGGTCCATATCCATGTCGATGATGTTGCCGAAGCCTTCGCAGTCGGGACAAGCACCTAGCGGGCTGTTGAAATTAAACAGCCGCGGATCGGGCTCGATGAATTCCAGGTTGCAGGCCTCGCAGCGCAGTTGGCTGCTAAAGCGAAGACTTTGCCAGGTTTGGCCATCGATTTCGACCAGCGTGCCCTGATCTTTCAGTGGGCCAACCGATTGAGGTTGAATCAGAATCTCGCAAACGCCATCGCCGTGAGCGAACCCCGTTTCCAGCGACTCACGCAAGCGTTCAATCTTCAGTGATTCCAGGGTCAGACGATCGACCACCACGGAAACTGGCTCGCCTATTTGCAGACGCTGGCCGAGTGCTTCGTCTTGCTCTGGAGTTAACGAAACCGTCTCGCCACCGACGATGGCCCGGACGAATCCATCTTCGCGCAACTGCTCAATGACCCCTTCGGACTCGCCGTTGTCCAACATCACCGGGAAGGCAACCATCATGCGGCCGGTACCCTCGGCGCTGCAGATATGATCTGCCACGCGTCCAGGGGTATCTTTGGTGATCGGCTGGTTACAACTCGGACAGACAATCGTGCCGATCTTGCTGAATAGCAGCCGCAGGTAATCGGTCGTTTCGGTGGCGGTGCCAACGGTCGATCGGCTCGACCTGGTATCGTTGACCTTGGTGACGGCCAGGGCCGGCGGGATGTTGTCGATCCGGTCCGCTTCGGGCTTTTCCAGCCGATCTAGGAATTGCCGCGTATAGGCCGAGAAACTCTCGATGTAGCGGCGCTGTCCCTCGGCATAAAGCGTGTCGAGGGCCATGCTTGTCTTGCCGCTTCCACTCACTCCGCAGAAGACAATAAGCTGGCGATGCGGTATATCGAGGTCGACCTTCTTGAGGTTATGAACTTCGACCCCCCGGGCTTCGATCTGCAGTGCCGACAAGGTTCGTCTTTCCCTGGAGATTTCCCAACATGGCAAATGAATCCTTCATACTAACGCGCAATTTGGCCAGAGAATACCAGGGGGTATCGGTCCGCTTGTTCCGAGGTGGGGGGTGCGATAAGTTTGCAGTGTTTCCTCGGTATTACCTCGAAATCACGAATGGGGGATCTCATGAAGATTCAGAATATCGACCAGGGCGATGCCATGAAGGTCGAAATGGACGGAGTCGCCGGCTGCAAGGTCAAACAACTCATCAGCGAGCAAGACGGAGCGCCGCTGTTCGCCATGCGGCAATTCGAGGTCGCGCCAGGCGGCTTCACGCCCCATCATCACCATCCGTACGAGCATGAGGTTTACGTGATCTCGGGTGAGGGGGTGGTTTTGGAGAACGAATCTCCCCGGCCGATCAAAGCGGGTGATGCCATCCTGGTCCAACCTGACGAAGTGCATCAATTCCGCAACACTGGCTCGGAACCGCTGAAGTTCTTGTGTCTGGTTCCCAATGCGGCCAATAACGCTCAATTTCCGCCGGAATGCCAGGACTGATTTTACGCGTATTCAGAAGGTTCTCTTCTAGTACATCTCTCGGCGCGAAAGTGCTCGCCATCAGATCGGAAGGTTGGATATGTCGACTGAAAAGGATATCGAAAAGCTGCGGGATAAGATCCGCTATCACGATCGCAAATACTATGTCGAGGCGAATCCTGAGATCACCGATCTCGAATACGACAGGCTGCTCAACCAACTGAAGGATCTGGAAGCCAAGCACCCGGACCTGATCACGCCTGACAGCCCGACTCAGCGGATCGGAGATGCTCCGGTGCCGAACCTGGAGCAGTTCGAGCACCGCGTCCCAATGCTGTCGATTGACAACACCTACAGCTTGGAAGACTTACAGAAGTATGGCGAGCGAATTACGAAGCTCTTGCCCGACGAGAAGATTGCCTGGGTGGTGGAACTGAAGATCGACGGCGTCGCAGTGTCGATCCTTTACGAAAACGGCGTGCTGACGAGAGCACTAACCCGCGGCAACGGAACCGTGGGGGACGATATCACGCACAATGTTCGGACGATCGGCGATGTTCCGCTACGTCTTTCCGGCGCAGATATCCCGCCGGTTTTAGAGGTCCGCGGCGAGATCTACATGACCAATGCCGACCTGGTGAAGCTGAACGAAAAGCAGGCCCTGGCAGGGCAGCCAGCCTATAAGAATACTCGCAACGTAACTGCGGGGACGATTCGATTACTTGACCCGCGGATTTGCGCGGAGCGAAACCTGCGTCTCTTCTGCCATGGCGTGGGATATGTGGAAGGGCTGAAGGCTCAGTCGCATACCGAGTTTCTGCAGGAACTCAATTTTTACGGTTTGCCGGCAACGCCATTCGTGCAGTCGTTTGTCGATTTCGACTCGGCGATCGAGCATTGCCAGGAACTGATCGAATCGCTGCACGAACTCGAGTTTGAAGTCGATGGCCTGGTGCTGAAGGTCGACCGGTTCGAACAACGAGAAAAGCTTGGCTCAACCTCCAAGAGTCCTCGTTGGATGATTGCCTACAAATTCGAGAAGTACGAAGCGACCACCAAGGTCAACAACATCGACGTTCAGGTCGGCAAGACCGGGGCGATCACTCCGGTCGCGATTCTCGAGCCGGTGGAACTGGCCGAAACGACTGTGTCGCGAGCCAGTTTGCACAATGCCGAGGAAATCGTGCGCAAAGATGTCCGCATCGGCGATGTGGTCGTGGTCGAGAAGGCGGGTAAGATCATTCCCCATATCGTTCGGACTGAAAAGCACGAACGCAAAAAGGACCTTCCCCCCTTCGCGTTTCCGACCGAGTGCCCTTCGTGCGGCACAACGTTGGTCAAGGACGAAGGAGGCGTTTATATCCGCTGCCCCAACTGGCAAGGCTGCCCGGCTCAGATCAAGGAACGCATTCGGTACTTTGCGACACGCAATGCAATGGATATCGAAGGGCTAGGGGACAAATTGGTCGATATCCTCGTCGATGAGGATTTGGTGAAAACCTACGGCGACCTGTATCGGCTGACTTCGGACCAGATTGCCGCCTTGCCGCGAATGGGGAAGAAGTCGGGCGATAAGCTGGTCGCCGCCGCCGAAGAGAGCAAATCGCGAGGGCTGGCAAGGCTGCTCAATGCCTTATCGATCCGACATGTCGGTGCAGGCGGATCGCAGCGTTTGGCGCAGCATTTCGGGACGATCGAAGCCCTGATGTCCGCTTCACAAGAAGAAATCGCCGAGGTCGAAGACGTGGGCGAGGTGATCGCGGCTTCGGTCTGTGAGTTCTTCCAGAGCGACTTTGGCCAAGAGACGATTGAAGACCTACGGGGCGTGGGGGTTCTGATGAAAAGCCCCCAGAAGAGCGGCGGAGAAGCGGGTTCGACCGCTTTCGAAGGAATGACGTTCGTGGTAACCGGCACTCTGGAGAAGTACTCTCGCGACGAAATCGAAGATTTGATCCGAGACCACGGCGGCAAGGCCTCCAGCAGTGTTTCCAAGAAGACCGACTACCTAGTCGCCGGCGAAAAGGCTGGCAGCAAGCTGGCCAAGGCCGAGTCGCTAGGGGTTACCGTCCTGGACGAACAGGGATTTGCCGACCTGCTCGCGGAAAAGGAAGCTGCCGCAAAGCAGTAATACTGCCCCAGATTGGGTTAGTTTCAAATCGAGCGATCTGGTATTGTCCCCATTGGAAAAGACTAACAATATCCTGGTCTCAAGACGCTGGTCAGCGTCGACCAAGGTGCTAGCGTCGCAAGGATGCTTCCAATGCGTGTTTGTGGATTTACGATCTTAAGAGACGGAGTTCGATTCGGTTATCCGTTCGTCGAGAGCATCAAATCGGTGCTCCCGCTCGTCGATCGCTTCGTGATCCAGGTCGGTGATTGTTCCGATAACTCACTTGAAGTCCTTCAGGCAATCGACGATCCGAAAATCGAAATCGAGATCACGCCGTGGGATCCAGAAATGCGCAAAGCTGGCGAAGTGCTAGCTTATCAAACCAATCTGGCACTCGATCGTTGCGACGGCGACTGGTGCTTTTATATTCAGGCCGACGAAGTCATTCATGAGGCTGATTACCCGGCGATTCGCCGGGCGATGGAAGCCAACTTAAACCGCCCCTGGGTCGAAGGAATCCGATTTCGCTATCTGCACTTCCGCGGTGATTACAGCATCCGCGATCCGCTCGGTTACCGCCGTCAGGTTCGTATCGTCCGCAACGATCCGGCGATACGGAGTGTCGGCGACGCGTGTGGGTTTGGCAAGAATGGCCGGCGGCTCATCTCGAAGCTGATCGGTGCACGGGTCTTCCATTACGGATACGTTCGTCCCCCGAAAGCGATGGCGGAAAAAGCGGCTCAATTCCAGCAGTTCTACGTCTTCGACAAAAAGGGCAACCAGGTCTCGCAGATCAAGCAGCGGCCTTTGGAAGAAGTGGGCGAGTACATTTACGACATGCAGTCGTGCATTCCATATCGCGGAACGCACCCGGCGGTTATGCACGAGCGAATCGCGGCCAAAGACTGGGAAACGCCTCCATTTCGCCATGTTCCCCTATGGCGAAACAAGTTCTGGTGGCATGGCCGGTTGAAGAAGGCATTCCCGCAACTGTTCAATCGCAAGCCAAAGCCTGTCCAGCCAGATTCCAAGACAACCCGGAAGGAATCCCAAGTCCGGGCCGCTTGATCGAGGGCAAGCCTTGACTTACTCGGCGCAATAAAAAAGGCCATCCGCTTTCAATCTGGCGGACGGCCTTTGCTGTTTCTTGTCGCCGTCAGTCGCTTGGTTCGACTATTTGGACGAAGAAGGTTCGATGTCCTTCAGCGAACGGCCTAAGCGCTTACGGCCGCCACGGCTGCTGCCGGAACTGCTTGAACCGGAGGTCAGTTTTTCCTGCGATTTGGCATTTTGCAGGAAAGCGAGGGCATTGGATTCCGAACCGTCCGTTTCAGTCGGCATGCCGATTTCTTCGACGGCGTCCGAAACGCCCAGCAAAACAGCCGACTTGACCCCGTTACGCATCCATTCAAAGAAATTGAAATTGCTCATGTCTGTTACCTTTTGTGAACCGCCCGAGATTGACTTGGGGGCGAAGGGTAGCAAAGTCGAACTGATGCGGTCCAGACCAATCCTGTGGTCAACGAGGCCGCGATAAGGAGAGAAGCCGGCGAGAATTCTGCCCCGATGACCTACAACCAATCCAGCTGGCACAATCGGAACGCGTGTGACCGCATAAAAATAGGTAAGCTGAAAAGACCTGCACGCTTGCATAAAGCATGACGATAACCACTGCTATCGTACGGACACGACAGGCAAAACTGGATTAATGCTGGCCGCAGGAGGCAGGTACAAGATGAGGGAAGGATATCGAAATCATCCCCACGAGCATGATGGGGAGGAACAAGGCTACGAACCTTATAGCTGGGGTTCCTTTGCATTTGGGATCATTCTAGGTGTGATCCTGGTTTATATCTTTGCGGTTCGCCCGTCCGAACAGCAGTTGCACGATCTCAACATTCGTGTTTCGCGTTTGGATCGTACGGTCGAACGCCTCGCGAAAGCGGCCAAAACCGTCACCGGTACCAACGATCTGCTCACTTCGCTCAAGCAGCAGAAAGAAATGGCCGAGCAAATGAGCCTGATCAACGACAAGCTGATCGCTCAGTTCAACCGTTTGTCGAATATCGAAGTGGCGATGAACGACGCCGACGTTGCTTTGGACCGTATTTCGAGCCTGCATAGCCGCGTCGCCGACCAGTACGCCGAAGCCATCGAAGCGGAAGTGGTCTTCAACCAGTCCGCGAATTTGAATTCGCAGTTGATCCTGGCGCAAGAAGACGTCGTGCGTGCCCGTTCGACGCTGGCCGACCTGGTGAACATGCAGAATCAAGTTCTGGTCCATACCGAGCATTCCAAGCAGGCCGACCTGGTCTTGAGCAATATCTTCGCCATGCAGGAAGACTTAGTCGAAGGCCAGTCTCGGACCGAAAAGGCACGCCTGGTTGCTGACAATATGATCCAGATTGAAGCCGATTTGATTTGCCAGAGTGGCGATTCTCAATTTGCGGTTCAATCTTTGGAGCAACTTTTGACGATGCAGAAACAATTGAACCGTGCCAACCTCAAAATGGAGGACGGCCAGCCCAGCGTGGGGGAGCTGATGGTTCGCAGCAGCTTGCCGGAACCAAGCTCGTCTCGGTCCTCACACGCAAGTCCGTGGAAAGCGATCCAGACGCTGGCCAGCCAGCAGCGGCTTTTGCCGATCAGTGTTGTGGAGCTCCAGAACCTTGTGCAGCATCTCACGCAAGATGCTCCCGAGCGTGTTGCCGAGCTCGTCGCTCCTCGTGCGGCGGTCCGCTGAGGCACCGATTCCGACGCACGTGCCGATAATTGGCATCGCGTCCAACCAGACAATTGCAGTTTGATACGGCGGCATGGAGGTCATATCCTGTACGCCAGCATTGAAGAGCGTCCCTTATTGCTCGCAGTAAGGGACGCTCTTTTTTTCTTGAATCGACAACCGCGTTGCTAGCCGCCGGTGCTCCGATAATCGCGGACCATTGATCTTGGCAGTGGTTTGGATTTTTCCTATAGGACTTCTCTCAGGGATCGCCTGCATTGGAGTTCAACTAGGAAGTTCCCCGCATGGGATGGTTTTCCCCACAATCCATCTTGGCTCTCGGTCTATCAGTACTCGCCACGCTAGCAGCGCCGGTGCAGGCCGAAGATGCGCCTTCTCTGGATGGCATCGGCCTGAGCTATTTCGAGCAAGAAACGAACTTGCAGGACGAGAGTGACTCGCAGGTTGATAGCGAGTTTGTCAATTACCTGCTGCCGCAGCCAGGAATTCAGTCGCAGATAGGGCCATCTTTATCGTTGCTTGAGCTGCCAGAACTTCCCCCGCCGCAAACGCTACCAGCACCAGCGGTAGAAGAAGACAAGCCAGCGGCGGCCGAAGAAGTCGACAAGCCGGACACCAAAGAAAAAGATGACGCCACGGAAGAGAAAGATAATTACGGCTACCTGGAGTACGTTCCCTACGGAGAGTACTACCACGTTGACTATTGGCTCGGTAAAGCGGTTTGGAAAAACAGTGCCGAGTTAGGGCTCAACGGCCAGACCGGTAACACCGAATCGAACAGTTTGCGGGTTGGATCGAAGATTCGCCGTGAAGGCGCGCATACGATCTTCACGGCGGAACTCAAACATCTGCGCACCAGCGGTCCGAAAGGCCTTACGCAGAACAATGCTTACATGAAGCATAAGCTCGAGTGGCCTTTGAAGATCCACGACTTCTGGTCGATCTACGAGAACACCAACCTGGAATACGACCAGTTTAAGGCCTTTGACCTGCGGTTGGTGTTCAACGGCGGTGCCAGCTACAAACCTTACAAGACCGATCGAACCGATTGGACCCTTTCCGCTGGTGCGGGTTTTAACCAGGAATTTGGCAGTCCACAAAAGGGGATTGTCCCGGAAGCAAACTTTGGGACCGATCTTTCCCACCAGTTTTCGGAAGGGCAGAAACTGGAGATCGAATTTGATATCTACCCGTCGATGAAAGCCAAGCAGGGTTACCGGCATATGACCAATGCCAGCTACACCATCGCCCTGAGGCACGGTCTTTCACTCAAACTGAGTGCTCAGGATCGCTACGATAGTACGCCGAACGGCCGCAAACGTAACGATCTCGACTACGCTTGTCTCTTGCTCTGGGAATTCTAGTCGCTTGGCGCATTCCAGCCGGAGTTGATTTATACTTTAGGCAGTTGGCTTACCACTTACTCACCTAGGCTTAATTCTCCCGGAGTCGTCGATGCGTACTTTTTTGCATAGCGCTGCTTGTCTCTTGCTGATAGCATTCTGTTCGGTCGCTATGGCCGATCAGCCCAAACTGAAGGCCCTGATTGTTGATGGCCAGAACAATCATGGCGTCTGGCCCAAAACGACGCAGATGATGAAGTCCTACCTGGAAGGCTCCGGGCGATTTACCGTCGACGTCGCAACGACCGCTCCGAAGTCGACTGAAGGCTTCGCTCCAAAATTCGCAGACTACGATGTCGTGATCAGCAACTACAACGGCCAACGCTGGCCAGCCGAAACCGAAAAGGCCTTTATCGACTATGTTTCCGGTGGCGGCGGTTTGGTCGTCGTGCATGCCGCCGACAACGCATTTGGTGGCTGGGACGAATACAATCGGATGATCGGCCTTGGTGGCTGGGGCGGACGCAATGCCAAGAGCGGCCCGTACGTCTACTTCAACGATTCCGAAAAGCTGGTCCGTGACAAGCAGGAAGGACGCGGCGGCCATCACGGTAAGCAGCATCCATTCCAGGTGGTCGTCCGAGATCCCGATCACCCGATTACCAAAGATATGCCTCGTGCATGGACTCACGCCCAGGACGAACTGTACGACTCGCTGCGTGGTCCGGCCGAAAACATGCACGTGTTGGCCACCGCCTATTCCGACCCCGGCACCGGCGGCACAGGACGCCACGAACCAATGATCATGACAATCGACTACGGCAAAGGTCGCGTGTTCCACACGCCAATGGGACATGGCGACTACTCGATGGAATGCGTCGGATTTATTACGACCCTGCTGCGTGGCACCGAGTGGGCCGCGACCGGCAAGGTTTCGCAAGAGATTCCCAAAGACTTCCCCAAGCCTAGTGAAGTGTCGCAGCGGAAGTACGAAGAGAAGTAACCCGATTGCAGGAAGTGTTACCAGTAGATGCTTCCTGCTAGCCCCAAAAGGGGCGACCGAAAATAGCCTAGGGCGGAAGCCCTAGGTTTGCAGACTAGAAAAAGAACCAAGCCCTGAAAGGGCGGCCGAAGCGAACTATCAAGCTTCGACCGCCCTTTCAGGGCTTTTGTATTTTTGGAACCGGGTACCAGGGGTTTCCACCCCTGGCTATTTTCGGTCGCCCCTTTGGGGCTGACGGGATGCTCGATGAGGACATCGCATTACCGCCCTAATACCTTAGCATGCTGTTATCGATATCCTGGGCCCAGGCATGGATTCCGCCGGCCATGTTCTGCACCTTTGGGAAACCCGTTTCACGCAGCCACTGGGTGACCCGCATGCTTCGCCCACCATGATGGCAATAAACAACGATATGCCGCTGCCGATGTGGTTCGAGTTCCTCGACCCGATCTTGGATCTCGCTCAAAGGAATGAGAGTGGCTCCCGAGATGCGTACCAGATCAGATTCGTTTTGTTCGCGACAATCCAGAAGCAGAAAGTCGGCGTTTTGTTGCTGTAGATTCTGAACTTCCAGGCAGGTTGTCTCGATCGGCAGGCTCGTTTCGTCAGACATTGAATCTCCCAGTGCGTGAACTTTTACGGGTAGTCTCGAATCTAAAGGATGGTGCCGTCCATCGTCCAGTAGTAACGAATCTGTTAAGTTGAATCGCTTATCCGTCTGCCTGTTACTATCAACCAAGTTTCACCATGACAGCCGACCTTGCCGCCAACCAGGCATTCTCGATCGAAATTATCCAGGCCTTGAAAAAGGCTGGGTTTCAAGCCCTTTGGGCCGGGGGGTGCGTGCGCGATTCGCTGCTGGGACGGTCGTCCAAAGACTTCGACGTCGCCACCGATGCCACTCCGGATCAAGTTCGTGAAGTTTTCGGATATGGCCGCACTTTGCCGATCGGAGCCTCGTTTGGCGTGATCACGGTTCAGGGAGGCAAGCGACGCGGCCAAGTCGAAGTCGCCACCTTTCGTGCCGACTTGGGCTATTCCGACGGTCGCCGGCCCGACGAGGTTCGCTTTACCAGTGCCCAGGAAGACGCTCTCCGACGCGACTTCACGATCAACGGCATGTTCTACGATCCGATCGAAGAAAAGGTCCTCGATTTTGTGGGGGGGCAGCGTGACTTGAAGGACCGCCTGGTTCGTAGCATCGGCAATGCGCACCTTCGATTCGAGGAAGACAAGCTCCGCATGTTGCGAGCCGTACGATTCAGCTCGACGTTTGACTTCGTGCTGGAACTGCAAACGCAGCATGCGATTCGCCAGTATGCCGAGCATATTCACGTGGTGAGTGCCGAGCGGATTGCTGCCGAGATGCGGCGAATCATGTCCGATCCGCATCGCATGATCGGCCTGCGTATGCTCCGTGACCTGACCTTGCTCGATGAGATTCTGCCGGAACTTGGTTCGGTGGTCGGCCATGCACTGCGCTGGAGCGAAACGTACCGATCGCTCGAGAAACTGGGCGTCCCTGATTTTCGCGTCGCAATGGCGTTGCTATTTCGGTATGCCTGCCATCGAGATATTGTCCAGGGACACCCACATAAACCGATTCAACCGGCGGCCGATATCTGCCTTCGCTGGAAGCTGACCAACGACGAAACCAAGACCATCCAGTGGCTCTTGCGTCATGAGGAAACCATTCGTAACGCCAATCAGGTTGCCTGGCCGAAGTTGCAGCGGTTGCTGATTCATGAGTATGCGCCTCTGTTGATCGCCGCTGGAAGAGCCATTCAAGAGGCAAAAGGTGGCAATCTGGCGGGGATCGATCATGCCGAGGCTTGCCTCAGTTTGCCGGAAGAAGATTTGAACCCGGACCCAATCTTGACCGGAAACGATTTGATTCAGGCCGGTATGAAGCCTGGGCCGCAGTTTCAGAGGTTGCTTGAGGCGGTTCGGGACGAGCAACTCGAGAAACGGATCGCGACCAGGCAAGAAGCGATTCAGTTCGCCAAAGAACATCTCGATGGCACCTAACCGACTAGAATACGACAACACCGAATCGATTGACCATTTGCCCCAAGGAATACCCGATGCAGTTTGTGCTTGATCTTGTTCTTCGCTGGTCCCATATCTTGCCAGCCATCATTCTGGTGGGCGGAAGCCTCTACATGGTGTTCGCGTTGTACCCAGCGATGCAGGAAACCGAGTTCGACGAGAAGGCCCAACTAAAAGCCTCGATTCGCCGTCGTTGGGCCAAAGTGGTCATGATCTGTGCGGGGCTAGTAGTGCTCAGCGGACTGGCTTCGCTAACCATCAATGCGATGACCTACGACTATCCGCAGAAGTACTACCATGGCGTGGCTGGGATGAAGGCCTTGCTGGCGTTGGTCATCCTTTACATCGCCAGTTTGCTGAGCGGTCGGAGTCAAAACGCCGAGAAATTCCGCGAGAAAGAAGGCTTCTGGCTGAAAACCAATGCCTCGCTGGCGATTGTCCTGGTGCTGATGGCCGGCAGCCTCAGGATCGCGGATCGGGTGCCTAAGGGTGCCGATTCTAACGATTCTCCGGCCCCTGAGGTCATCTCGGGCGACCCGGCAGGCGAGAAATCTTAACGTTTGAGGGGAAAGTGACTAAGATGGAAAGTCGCCGGTGGGTCGTAAAGCTCGGCATCGCCGGCGGCGTTTCTTCCCTCTCGACGATAGGTATCTACCGCGATGTCTGACCGCAACGAGGCTTTGGCCGTACTCAAGCAAGCTCGCGATGCCCTTCTGGCCCGCATGACCGAGGCGATCCTCGAACAGGCGGACGAAATCATGGCCGACGCCCATGGCGAGTCATTTCTCAGCGAGATCGAAACGCTTTACGACCGCATGGGAAACAAGCTGGCTCATCTGAACCAGATGATTGCCAACCTGCCTGTCGAACCAGAATCGCCTGAGCAGGTCGAGGTAGAAGAGACGCTCCAGGAACATCCTCCCGAGTCGCCTCGCTTGCCACATTTCGCGTTGACGCCGCAAGAGGCAACGGGCGCTCCGCAAGTTGAACGGGGGGATCTGATCGGCCTGCCGGCCCCTGGGGTCAGCTTACCGAAAGCTCCTCAGTTTGGACGCTTTGTTTCGTTGATCGAACAGAAAGAGGTCGATGCAGCTGGCGACCTGATTGCCCTGATTCTGGGGATTTCTCCTTACTTAGGAATGAAGTGTGCCCAGACGTTCGCGGCCCATTACGAGCAAGACCCCAGCGTCGTCGTCAAGGCAATGCAGATCCGGCACGATGTGACCCAGAACCGGTACAACGACGCGCTCATGCGAATTCACGAGTGCTTCGGTTTGCAAGGAATCGAAGCGATGGTGGCGATGCAAAAGATGCGCGAGATCATTGCCGTGTCGTAGGGAAGCGAGTACAACACACCCTTTTCAAGCCAGACCTCGATCGGAAGACTTCATGGATAAGAAGCAAAAGAAACGCCTCGAAGTTCTCAAGAAGAAGATGCAAACGCTGAACCAGAAACTGGCTGGCGTCAAAGCCCAGGCTGACGAGCCGGGCGAAATCGAGGCGGTCGAGCAGGAAATCGCGAAGACTCGGGAAGAGATGGAAAAGATCAAGGCTTCCTAGCTAATAAAAGAGGCTCGCATCACGACCTCGGGTGACGTAAACTGCAAGTCACCTCTTTTCCCCGACATTTCCCACCTGTTGGACCGCGAACCGTGATGCGTATCGAACGATCCCTGCTCGTCGCAAGTACCTTCGTGCTGCTTGCCCTTCTGACTTCATCCTCTGCTTGGTCACAAGAAGGCATTCGAGTTTTGCCTGCCGGGCAACGCCCCGATGATGCCAGGCTGGCTCCGCCCAAAGATTTGAACGGGTACTTCCCGTTTTCACCCCCGGCAAGTGCCACTCAGTGGAAAGCTCGGGCTGAAGAGGTTCGTACCCAGATCAAAGTCGCCCTGGGGCTGTGGCCGATGCCTCCCAAGAATGACTTGAATTACGAAGTAGTCGGTCGCCGCGAAATGGAGGACTACGCCGTCTCGAACGTACGGTTTGAGAGCGTGCCCGGTTTCTTCGTGACCGGCAACCTCTATGAACCGCTGGGCAAAGAAGGGCCGTTTCCTGGTGTGCTTTGCCCGCATGGTCACTGGGCCAATGGTCGCTTCTATGTTGCCAGCGACAAAAGCATCAAGGAGCAGTTGGCCAGCGGTGCCGAGAGCGACCCGGAAGCGGCCAAGAATCCGATTCAAGCCCGCTGCGTGCATTTGGCTCGCATGGGATGTGTTGTCCTGAATATCGACATGATGGGCTACGCCGACAGCCAGCAGCTTTCGTTCGACCTGGTTCACAAGTTCGGTAAACAACGGCCAGAAATGAACACCAACCAGCGCTGGGGTTTCTTCAGTCCCCAAGCCGAATCGCACCTGCAGTCGGTCATGGGGCTGCAAATCTGGAACTGTATCCGGGCTCTCGATGTCTTGGAAACGCTTCCCCGGGTCGATCGATCCCGCTTGGCTGTTACGGGGGCCAGCGGTGGTGCGACGCAAACGATGATTGTCTCAGCCATCGATCCCCGCGTGGCGACCTGCTTCCCTGCGGTGATGGTCTCGACAGCGATGCAGGGAGGATGTACCTGCGAGAATTGCACTTTACTTCGGGTCGGTACCGGCAACGTCGAGTTCGCCGCGTTGTTCGCCCCCAAGCCGCAAGGCATGACGGCTGCGGACGATTGGACCGTGGAAATGGAGACGAAAGGGTTTCCAGATTTAAAGAAGCTGTATGCGTTGCTCGATGCCGAAGACAAAGTCGAACTGACTGCCAGAACCGAATTTGGTCACAACTACAACGCTGTCTCTCGGAAAGCAATGTACTCGCTATTCAACCGAGCGTTGGGACTTGAGGCCTCGCTCGAAGAACGCCCCTTCAAGCAACTGGGGGCTGAGGAGCTTTCGGTTTGGAACGACGAGAACAAACCAAAGTACGAAGAAAAGTACGAACGTGATTTGCTCGAGCAGTGGACCAGGATGTCGAACGAGCAAATCATGCCATTGTTGACCGGCGATGCCGACGCGTTTGAACAGTATCGCCAGATGGTCTCCGCCGCGCTCGACGTGATTGTCGGGCCAGCTCCGGAATTCGTGAAAGAGAACAACAGCTTTTCGATCGAAATCAAGCAGCAGCAGGAAGACTATCTGTTCATGGCTGGCACGCTGGGAGACGTCGAGAAGAAGACTCAATTGCCAGTCGTGTTCCTGTTTCCAAAAGAGAACTGGAACGGCCACACGGTCATTTGGTTAACCGATAATGGCAAGGCAGGTCTGTTCGAAGAAGGGGGCCGGCTCAAGGCGGAAGTCGCCAAGTTGGTTTCCGCGGGTGTCTCAGTCGCCGGAGTCGATCTGATCTACCAGGGCGAATTCCAGGCCGATGGCCAACCGATGAAGCAGACTCCCAAGGTCGAAAACAAGCGGGAAGCAGCCGCGTACACGCTCGGCTACAACCGCAGCGTCGCCGCCATGCGAGTCCACGACATATTGGCCTTGGCAGCTGCAATGAAGAACCATGATCGAGAACCGAAATCGATCGGGCTGATCGCGCTTGAAGGCGATATGGCCGGAATCGGATCGGTAGCGATTGCCCGGCAGCCTGATGCGTTCGATTTCGCCTTGCTGCAAACCAATGGATTCCGCTTTGGTGAAGTAGATTCGATTCGCTCGCCGAACTTGCTACCCGGCGGGGCCAAATATGGTGACGTGCCTGGCTTCCTGGCGATGGGTTCGCCGATGCTACTGCGCGTGATCGGTGAATCGGAATCTGGTCAGAAGATCATCCATCAGGCGTACGAGCGAGCCGGAAAGATCGACCAACTGTCCGACGGCAATCTTGAAATGTCCCCGGTCGATTGGCTACTGAATCACTTGGGGGGCATCTAATCCTTGTTTGGCGGTACTGGCCCAACTTGAGTCATACCGCAAAATGGCACGTCGACAGTCGTGACGCCTTGATACGGGTATACATTGGAACCTGGATAGTAGTCGGAGTACGAAGTCGACGCTTCTGCCATCTTCGCCCAATGAACATTCCCCGACGTGTCGACCAGTCCGATCGCGTCGATTTCGTTCCAGCCTGGTACCCCTTTCGAATCGAGGTAGATCTTCACCTTCTTGGTCTGCCAGATTGTTTCCATGGCGATCTTCGAGACCCCGCCGCCAGAAGATTGCGGCGTGGGGTCGGTTCCGGACCAGACCGTTACTTCATTTCCCAGTTGGGTGAAGATCGAGACCTTGTGCAGCGCGCCCGGATTGTAGGTTTCGTGCACCCGCAGCTCTTCCGGCTTCACCTCTTTGTCAAAATAGGCGATGATCCATTCTTCCTGCTCGTCAGGAGTCCTCGACGCCCATGCCGTCCGAATATCGCCGAAACCCTTGGTATCTGGAGGCCCAAGGACCTGGGCGATACCCCAGCTTGGTTTGCCGATGCTATGGAACCGCGTTTGCAGCTCCAGGATCTCTTCTTTCATCTCGGCTCGATCGCGCATCCAAGCGACAAAAACGCTGCACAGCATGATGAAAAGCAACAATGTGCTGATCCGTACCTGAAACCAACTCCACCTGGGAACCGGAAGCCAGCGAGACCAGGCAGACAGCATAAGGAAGACTTTCCATCGAGAAGGCGATTTGCTGGAGTGTTGCATCGCGACCGTTCTCCTGCCGACTGAAGCGCGGATGGCAAACGAATACCCTACCAGGGCATTATGCCAGTAAGACGAACCCCGATGCCACGCAGTTTTTTTTAAAAATCTGCGCACCTTCGTACGACTGACTAGAAAACCAAAGCGATGAAATCGGCGATGTGTAGGATTCAACTTCCCTCTGCGGAGTCGTAAAATGAATGCGACCCCAGCGGGGCGAATCAACACCCACCGATCCGTTTGCAATCAAGGGAGCAACAAGCGATGAGCGAGAACTTGGAATTTGTGCATCTGAAGGACCTGACAATTGTTCGCATCTCGGGCACGCTGACTGCTGCCGATTATGAAACCTTCGTGCCGGAAATTGAAAAGCAGATTCAAGAGTTCGGCAAGCTGCGTCTGCTGGTCGAACTGCATGACTTTCATGGTTGGACGATGGGTGCCCTGTGGGATGACATCAAGTTCGACGCAAAACATTGGGCCGACATCAAACGCCTGGCGATCGTCGGCGAATCGAAATGGGAAGCTGGCATGGCCGTCTTCTGCAAGCCGTTCACTTCCGCCTCGGTGAAGTACTTCGACCACACCAAGCTGGAAGAAGCTAAGAAGTGGCTGGTCGAGGAAGAAGACTAACACTCGACCTTTGCGGCACCCTTCCCCCCTAACTGAAGTCAATCGAACCGACCAGGCCATGGTGGAAGAGAAACCGCAATCTTTACACCAGATCGTCGACGAACTTTACCGTAGCGAATCTCGCCGCGTGTTTGCGACCTTAGTGCGTCTTCTCGGCGATTTTGATCTCGCCGAGGAGGCAATGCATGAAGCATTTGCCGCCGCGGTCGAAAAGTGGCAAATCGAAGGCGTCCCGCAAAACCCACGGGCTTGGCTCGTCTCGACGGGACGCTTCAAGGCGATCGATACGATTCGCCGCCGGGTTCGCTTTGACGAATCACTCGGCGAAATCGCACGCAAGCTCGATTCCGAGCACGATGACTTTGCCGCAATCGATGACGAAAAAATTGAAGACGATCGATTGCGGCTGATCTTTACCTGTTGCCACCCGGCGATTGTGCCGAGTGCCCAGATCGCTCTAACGCTCCGCGAAGTCTGTGGCCTGCGAACCGAAGAGATCGCCAGTGCGTTCCTTTGTACGCCGCCGACCATTGCCCAGCGGATTGTCCGGGGAAAGAAAAAGATCCGCGAAGCGGAGATTCCGTTTGAGGTCCCTAAGCTTCCGGAGATTCCGACCCGGCTCGATTCAGTGTTGTCGGTAATCTACCTGGTTTTCAACGAAGGCTACTCGGCTTCGTCTGGAGAAAATGTCACGCGGCGAGATCTCTCGGAAGAAGCGATTCGGCTCGGTCGTCTTCTGGTCGAATTGCTTCCCGATCCTGAGGTGCTGGGGCTTCTGGCGCTGATGCTGATTCAGGAATCGCGCCGGGCTGCTCGGACCTCCGCCACCGGAGATATCGTGCTGCTGGAGGATCAAGATCGATCGCTTTGGAATCGAGAGCACATCGTCGAAGGGTGCCGTCTGATTGAAATAGCGATGGGGTCGCGCCGGATCGGGGGCTATACATTGCAAGCGGCCATTGCCGCCGTTCATGCCGAAGCTGTCAGGCCTGAGGATACGGACTGGCGAGAAATTGTTGCTTTGTATGACGTTCTCCAGCAAATCGAGCCCTCCCCGGTGGTCTCGCTCAATCGGGCAGTCGCGGTGGCGATGCGCGATGGCGCGGAGGCAGGTATTGCCCTGATTGATCAGATCTTGGCCGAAGGCTCTTTGGCCGATTACCACCTGGTCCATGCCGCCAAGGCCGATCTATGCCGCCGGATAGGCCGCAAAGAGGACGCCATTCAGGCCTATCGCCGGGCCTTGTCGCTGGTCAAACAAGAGCCAGAACGCCGCTTTCTGGAGCGTCGCTTGAGCGAGCTGAGCTGATTTCTTTTCAGAAAACTTGTCTGGTCCTGTCGAATCGCCCCGTCCACGTTCGACCAACTGGTGAAATCCCGATTGCTGACCCTAATCAAGGAGAACATTGATGAAATTTGTCTGTCTGGGGTACATCGACGAAGAGGCCTGGCGAAATTTGAGTGAAGAGGAATCAAAAAAACTTTTCGAGGCCTGCATGGCGTATGACAATGAGCTGCGTCAAGGAGGCTATTTTGCCGGAGGCGGTGCGTTAGATTCTTCGAAAAATGGCGTGACGCTTCGCTATAAGGAGAACCAGGTCGACGTTACGGATGGTCCCTTTACGGAAACGAAAGAGCAGATAGGCGGGATCCTGCTGCTGGAGGCTCGGGACCTGAACCATGCGATCCAGTTGATGTCGAAACATCCTGGCGTGCGGATGGGCCCCTTCGAGATTCGCCCGGCTGACGAGGCGATGAACCTGCAGATTATGGAAGCAGCCAACCGATTGGCGGACGAACAATCGAAATCCTGAATCACTTCCACAGAAAGCGAACAATGCTTACCACAATTCTTTATGTTGCTGGCGGTTTGTTAGTTCTGTTGATCGGACTTGCGATATTCGTACAGACCCGTTCCGGCGAGTTTCACGTCGCGCGTTCGCTCAAGATTGACGCGCCGCCTGAGGCAATCTTCCCGCACGTTAACAACCTGGCTGCCTGGAAGGCCTGGTCGCCGTTTGAAAAGGTCGATCCCAACATGAGCAAATCGCTCGAAGGCCCGGCGGAAGGTGTCGGGGCCGTTTATCGCTGGTCCGGCAATTCCCGGGCCGGCGCCGGCTCGACAACCATCGTCGACAGCGTGCCCAACCAATTGGTCCAGATAGAACTGAAGATGACCGCTCCGATGAACTGTCTGAACGATGTTCGCTTCACGTTCGAGCCACAGGATGGCGGCACCTTGGTGACGTGGGATATGCGCGGGCCAATTGGTTTCTTTGGTAAATGCCTGCACATGGTGATCAACTGCGATAAGATGTGCGGCGACCAGTTCACCGAAGGTTTGACCAACCTGAAGGAGATCGCCGAGAGTGAAGCCAAAGCCCCGGCAACTTCTACCTGAGTTTTCCCTTTCCCTGAGAGTGACCTATGAACGACACCAATCCGGAAACTTCGCCGATCGATCCTAAAACAACCCCGGCCGCTGCCCGCTGGACTGGCCGGGTTCTTTCGACCTTGGTGGGGCTGCTGTTTCTGGCCAGCGCCGCCGGAAAGTTCGCCGGTGGCGAGATGCTCGAGAAAGGCTTTGGCGACCTGGGATTGCGGATGGAAATGCAATACCCGCTGGCGATCTTGGAAGTGACCGTCGCGATAATCTACCTGATTCCGCAAACATCGGTCCTCGGCGCGATCTTGCTGACTGGCTACATGGGCGGAGCGATCTGCACACATTGGCGCGTTGGTGATCCGTTCTTCGTGCAAGCGATCATCGGAGTACTGGTCTGGCTGGGCATCTTCCTCCGTGATCGCCGATTGTGGTCGCTGATTCCACTGCGAATGTGAGCGGCCGCAGATCGTTGGACATCCTGGAAAGTAGCGGCTACCCTGGAAGAACTATGTGATTCCCCTCTTCACTTTGGGCTGCCCTGATGGATGCCAACCAACCCACCCCGCAACGCCGTCAGTTTTCGCTGCGGACGTTCTTGCTGCTAACAATTCCTATCGCGGCGATCTGTCTGGTTGGCGCCCGCTTCCACCATGCGTATGAGGAAGATCGAAGGCAAATGCGCGAGGCGTATGCCCGGTATGAAAAAGAGTTGGCGCTGACACAGAAGATCATTGCTTGGCAAGGGATTTCCGTTTCGGTATACATCTCCGGTCCGCAACGCAGTTCGCCTGGAGGCGGACTTAGGAATTCACTTCCTGAGTTCCAATGGCATTCAGATTATTTCGAGGGTTCTCACGGCACGGTCGGAATGCTCTCGTTTTCCAACAGTTCGGTTAGCACCGAATTGTTGGAAACGATTTCTCAATTGGAGAAGCCGGAAATAATCCACTTCTACGGTTGTTCCTTTCCCAAGGATGTCTCTCAGCTCAATAAACTGACTACCTTAGCTAAGTTCTCAGTGCATCTTTCGAAAGGAATGGATCAGGAAAGGAATCAAAACGAGTCGTCTGGGGAGCGATTGTCGGATGATGCGTTTATTCAAAATCAAATGTTGACTGTCGCCTCGTTGCCGCATATTACCGACGTCTCGTTCTATCAATTGCCCGTATCCTCCGAAGTGATAACGCAAATCGGGCAGAAGAAAACGCTCTCGACGCTCAAATTGACCGGTTGCCAAGTCGATTGGAATGGTCTCTCCACAGAAGACCTTGAATCCTGGGAGGGATTGCGTGAATTGCAGTTAGTTGGCGGTGAGATGAACGCCGAAAAGACCAATCAAATTCTTGGGATTGCCAGCCTCAAGTCATTGTCTCTGGAGAATTTGCAGATCGACCTAAGCCAGGGGGCGACGCTGGATCAATTAGAAAACATCCGAGAACTAAAGTTGGTTGGCGTCAAGATTCCTGCCGAGGTAATGCGTTCCATTTGCGAATCGACGACTCTTACCAAGTTGGAACTTGAAAACTGTCAGATCGATTGGTCTCAAACGAACGACTTGCAATTGCTTACTATTCTGAGCGACTTCAGCCTCGCTGGCAGCAACGTAACCGATCAGAACCTGAGGGGAATCGATCAACTCTCGAAACTAAGGCACCTGGAACTTAGCGAAACAGCGATCGGCGACGCAACACTAGCCAACTTGACAAGCCTGCCGAATCTTTCGGAGTTGTACCTGCCTTACACGCAGATCTCGGACGAGGCAGTTCCGTTGGTCCTGGCACATCCACATTTGGAGAAAATAGAGCTTCAATACACTAATCTGACCGACGAGGGGATTCAGCAACTTGCCAAGTCAAAATCGCTGAGAGAAATCAACCTTCAGCGTACCAAGCTTACTGACAAGGGACTTACAAGATTAAATAGTGTATTTATGTGGCACTTAAACGTCTCAGGAACAGCAGTCACACGTGCGGGAGTGAGGGAACTTGCCGAAAATATTGATGCGACAGACATCCATCTATTGGGGAGCTGGACCACGCATGTTTACGTTGCTAAGACGGCGGTCGTTGGCGGAACGGAACAAGATTTGACGGACTTAAACGAAGGGCTCAAACGCGTCGAAATCCAAGATTCGTGGAGAAGCTGCTCCAGCATCTACCATCATGAAGATCACGCCTTTTCCTCTTGTTCCTGCCGGGCTCGTCAATGGCCGATACAAATCGATTTCCAAGAGCTTCCAACCTGGGACCTGACCACCGCTGAGGCATTGGCCGCCACGTTGCACTGAGACTGATTCTTTCGAGTAGCCTTCCCATGATGGATGCCAATCAATCCACGCCGCAACGCCGTCAGTTTTCACTTAGCACGATACTCTTACTGACCGTTCCCCTGGCGCTGGCCAGCCTGGAAGGTGCCCGGTGGTATCACGCCTATCTGTTCGAGATGAAGCAATATCGCGAGGCGTTCGCGCAATATGAAAAGGAACGAGGACTTGCGGAAAAGATCGCAAATTATGCAGGCGCCAACATCTGTATGCGAACCGACGGAATATCCGAGAGCCTTCCAGGTGTGTCGCTAACCAAAGAGGTTCCCTTTTTTCATTGGAATTCTGCAAGTCCCGAGAAGAGCTACGGGAAGGTTTCTGAGATCTCGATAACCCTTGGCACGCTGACCCCGCAATTACTCGATTTAATTGCGCAGCTTGAAGGCCCTTTGGCTCTCAAAATTCGCGATTGCGTAATTCCCCAGGATTTGTCTGCTCTGGACAAGATGAAGACATTGAAACAGGTCGAGGTTCATCTGAATCTCGAATATATGGGGGAAAGATTAGTTCCTTTGTCTGAGGAGAAAGACGATTACGAAGCGCCGATCTTTCGCGAAGAAATTGAGAGGATTTCCAGGATACCGCACCTAACGGTCGTTGATTTGTGCAGCGCTACTCCCAGATTAGATCAGGCAGTTTTTCACGTCTCTCCCAAGGCGATCGAAGGATTTGCAGAGAATAAATCGCTACGGGAACTTTCGATCAGGTACTGCCAGGCGGACTGGAACGGTGCGCCTGATCTTAGAAACTTGAACGGGATTCGTGACTTGACGATTTCTACGGGCAAAATCAATGCCGAGAAGGCAAAACAGTTGTTTGCAATACCTTCCCTGGAAACACTTTGTTTGCGATTTGTTCGGATCGATCTTTCGCAGGTGTCTTCGCTTGACAAGCTGGAGAATATTCGAGAAATCGAATTGAATGTCAGCGATGTTCCAAAGCAATTGAAGCTAGAGATAAAAGACATACGACGACCGGGTCTCTAAAACACGCCAGTCAAAAATCTTCGCGAACCTCTTTCGCTCGGGCGCATCTAGTTCTGCCAGGAGGGCATTCTTCTGTGAATGTCCATTGATTGATTTGCCTTGCCGCCGTGGCCTCTTCCGCAATCTCAAAGGAGCATTCCAATGCTTGGGAATTTCACACGTTGACGCGTAAGTCCAAGGGCAATTTGTCCTGGATGGTGATCCGTGGAATTCCAATACAAGCACAATCTATGACCAGAAGAAACAATCCAACTCCCAAACAAGCCGTCGACTCGCTCCTGAAATCCTATCAGCCGAAAGGTCGGTACCGAGAGGACTACTGGTTTTTGATCGATCAGATTCGGTCCAAATCTGAGCTGCTTTCGCCCAAGAGATTTACGCGGCGTAGGTTTGGATTTAACAATGCCCGCAAAATCACGCGGACGATCTCCCAACTGGCGGAATACAAGAAGGAAATGGTACGGCCGATCTATTTATGGCGGCCAGAAAGCGACGGTTGGCGACTTCAGTTTCGAAGTCTGATGCGGCATCTGTTTGAACTCTATCCGGTGCCTGATCACTTGGCTTATTGCTGGACCTATCCCAACTACGGGTTTTGGGTCAGAAGTCTCTACTTTCACATGGCAAAAGGTTATGGCCTCCGGCAGTTTCAAGGTGGTCCGGCCTTTCATATCGATAAGAAGACGGCCAGGTGGTACTGCGAGGCGCCTCACCATTTGCCCCCATTGTTTGCGATCCGCTGGGCTCAAGCCCGAGCCCTTGGTGCCGACTTCGCCGCTGCCATAGACATTGCTCGAGCGATTGGCTTCAGCAATGGAGGATCTTCCGAGGATGTCTGGGAGCCGGTGGTCCGTTTTTTCGTTCGTTATCAACCGATTCAATTCGAAGAGACGTCGGACATCGCCGAGTTCATTTACGCCCAACGCTTTCTGCCAGCAGAGAATTCCTGGGGCCGTGGCGGCGGACCCGATCCGCTGCAGCCTGATTTCTCGTTGAAAGGACGCACGCTGCAGTCACTGCGGCGATACATGATTTCCTGGCGGAAGGAATTGCTGCGCAAACGTCCGGAATTGGCCCAAGTATCCCACAATTGGCCTGCCAGCGACTTGCGACCGCTGGTGCATCGGGAAGGGGAGCAGAAGTACACGATTATGGAGCTGGTATCCGATCGTGCCTTGGCCGTGGAAGGATTGCGAATGCGAAACTGCGTTGCCGAATACGCCTCGCAATGTGCCTTGGGCAGGTCGTCGATCTGGTCGTTGCGGCTGCAAGAATCGGGTAAGGTAAAACGAATGGCTACGATCGAGGTGAATCCGCAGCGCAAAGATATCCATCAACTTTCCGGTATTTGCAACAGCCGGTTGTCGCCCGGCACCACGAACATTGTCATCCGTTGGGCGCGGCAGGAAGGGCTGACGCTTCGCGGACGAAAGGTCTAAGCGTGCCTGCTGATTTCAAATTGAGCGAACCTCTTTCGCACTGGCGCCTCTAGTTTTGCCAGGAGGGCGTTTCTGTGACGCGTCCTGTTTTTAAAACCATCAAGCCGCGCGCTTTCATGGCAGCGGTCTCAACTGAGTTCCTATCGATGCTCCTGATACGCGGACAAAAGCTCGGCCCGGTTGGATTGAATTTGATCTAACTCTGTCTTTTGCGCGGGACGCATGGTGCGATCTCGTTTGTCCGTAGTTCGGTTTTATTGGTATGAAATCTGATGGATTCTCGTAAGCGATATCTACAGCGAAGAGTCGAGAAGCTCTTGGATTGCTTTCAGCCGGTGGGACGCGTGCGCCGTGCCTACTGGAAATTGGTCCAAGCGGTGCGCGAGCGGTCCAACCTGCTGAGCGTGGGGGCGAGGCCTCCGTTTCGCGCTCCGGAACAATTGCAGGCCCTTTGCAAGGCACTCAGCGTGATCGCAAGCTTCCGTCGACGTTGGCTGCAAAAGCCAAGCGACTGGCAGCCAGCGGAAGAGCTTCAGGAACCGGAAAATTTCCGGCCACTGTTTCTGTCGCTGCTGGAGCACATGCTGGTGCAATACCCGGTTCCGAGGTTCCTGGCGTATGCTTGGCTTGCAGATCGTGTGCCCCGGTGGCATTACGATCTGCTGCTTCACATGGCAGGCGGCAGCGGCATTCGGCAGTTCGATTCGCGGCCAGCAATTCCCGTTTGTCGGGAAGCGGCCAAGTTTTTCATGGAGGCGCCCGAAGATCTGACTCCGCTTCAAGCGCTGCGCTGGGCTCAGGTCCGCGGAATGGGCGGCAATGATCCACTGGCGAATCTGCTGGCTCGGCAAACGATCCTCAGCGGAAGGACCCGGGACGAACGTTTCTGGGAATCGGCGATCGCATTCATGGTTCGTGAAAGGGCCGTGAACGTCGGAAACGGCGAGTATTGCCCTGCTTGGTGGATCGTGAACTTTTTGCACGAGCAACGGTTCATGCCTGGTGAAGAGGTTTTGGGACCTGGCGGCGGTAGCCGGCCGCTGCAACCTAACTTTTCGCTCAAAGGACGAACCTACCGCTCGTTGCGGCGGTATCACGAAAATTGGCGACAAGACTTGATCCGCCAGCGGCCAGAGATTGTTCCTCAGCGGCACCACTGGGCGCCGGTCACGATCGATCCTTTGGAGTATCTGAAGGATGGCTACGTCTGGACGATTTCCGAACTGCTGGACGATCGAGCGCTGGTTGTGGAAGGGATTTCGATGAGTCACTGTGTCGGCTCTTATGTCGAGCAGTGTGTCCGACGGATCACTTCCATCTGGTCGCTGCGAGTTCGCAAGAAGAAGGAAGCCAAGCCGATGGTCACGATCGAAGTCGACCCGCGAAGCAAGGTCATCGTTCAGGCCAAGGCCAAGGGAAACGAACCGCCAGGTCCCGCTTCCCTGGAAATCCTGCGCCTGTGGGCCGATCGAGAAGGCCTGCAACTGAACCTTCCGGCTTAGGTCGATCGGCAATTGAAAACGAAGAAGGCCGACCTGTTGATTCAGGTCGCCCTTTGTTTTTAATTGCTTTGAAACTTGGCGAGGACTGCTTCAATTGCTTCGCGGCGCCGTCAAAAGTTGTCCAGCGTGCATTATTGTGGGGAACTCCACCTCGAATAACGAGAGGGGCCAGGAACTTTTGATGGCCGATCGACTTCGGGTGCTTCCGTCACCGTTAATCGTTCATTGGCTAAGGCCGCTTCGATTTCCTCGCAGCGCTTACGGGAAACGAAATCGTACCGCTTCAACTGCCGTACGGCCGAGACGCGGGCATGCAGGGCATCGGCAATGTGCTGGTGAACGACGGTTGGAGTTTCTTCGTCTTGCATCTTTTCGAGCAGATAACCTTGGCCGACATCGCAGGCAGAAAGTAGCGTAATAGCCTTAGTACGATCCCAGGCGACGCTATCGGGGGAACATTTCTCCTTGAACCAAGCTTCGAGTCGCTCGTCATCGATCTTGTCGAAGCGGGCGCCATGAAGAAGCGCCTCGACAGCCAGGTTGGTCATTTCGTCACCGGGCGGATTCTGCCTTATCCAATCTGCGACTGCTTCGGCCTGCTCCGGAGTGCCTGGCAATTTCCATTTCAAATTAGATATGCCTTGAAATAGCGGATCATCGTCGGCGTTGTCCTTGAACATATTCCGTCGACCATTGATCGGTGGGCATCCTATATCTCCCATGGCACTGGCCAGCGTGAGTATCGATTTGGTTGGCTGGCGATCCATTTTTATCAAACCTGTGCAATGGACGGTCAGGTTCATCAATTCGGTTTCCCCGATCATCCGCTCGCCATCTTGCCAAATGAAGCAAGGGTCGTCTGTAGCAAGTGGATAGTCGTTGGCACGCATCGTGCGATCTGTAAACCTGTTGATCAGCAATGAGACCTGGAATATGACTTGGTTGTGATTCAGGTTAAGCATTTTCACATTCATTTTGTTTGGCTTGGGCGAATCGACAACTTCTGCGGATTGCTCAAACAACGTCATATAGGCGAGAAGCTTTTGGTGAATCGGTAGTTCTTTAACAACTGTTTTGTAATCCGCCAATGTGGCGAACTGAGCCCTTTCGATCCCTGTGACGGCGTTCGAAAACCGTCGGCAAAGGTTCCGGAATTTCTTGGGAACTTGTCTCGGCACTTCAGTTTTGAGTGGATCACCCTCGACAATTAGCGGGGCAAGTTCTGGCGTTTTCGGGATATTCGAGACTTGAACAAGATCGATATCGGCCGGGCTGCGAGATATTTGTGAGTACCGAATGGTTACCTGGCGGTCGGCCGTTAGAAGCTCGACGTAAGCAAATGGGTACTTTGTCCGGAGTTGAGTCTGTGGCGATGCCAGACGGAATCGCATCAGTGGCCCATCCTCCCTTTCGATCACGAGTACGTTGGAACTTATTCGATAGCCGATTTCGATTTTGCCACTGGAAAAAAGTTTCTCAAAGATATCCCCAACATCGAGCACATAATGATCTGCTTCCGAATCAGGTTTGGCACGCCATAGGTTGAGTAGATTATCGGGAGACTGAATACACTCGTTGTGGGAGAAAAAATGTTGAAGCTTGCCTTCCGAGGAAATGGCATAGGTTTCTCCAGCGGTAGACGCCATGGTGACAAAGCCGAGGGTATCGGTCAGGACCACGGTTCCCGCATCGTTTTCGAAGCTGACTGACAGACGAGAAAAGGTCTCTATCTCTCCATCTTCGTCGATTTTAAGGGCATCGATATCGAACGATCCACACGCATCGTGATGGCTATCGATTCGCGGTGTCTCTCTAAGGAATTCAAGGATTTGCATCAGCAGCTCTTTGGACTGCTTTTCCCAACGCATGTGGTCGATCGCATCCCCCAGGCTCTCTACATTGGAACGCTGCTGGGCGGTGAGACGCGATGCAACAGTCAAAAAAATGAAGAGGACTGCTAGCAACAACCGGGCACGCATCATTGGGCGGAACTCCATTTCAGGCGAACAGGCGGCGCGAAGGCCGGATGGGCGTTTTAACCTATCCCAAGCGAGGGGGTTCAGGCAACGGCAGTTTTCGTTGCCTTGCTGACATATCACCACAAGAATTCACCCCCTCTTTTTTGACATTGGCCTGGAACCTGGGCATAGTACGTAAAACCATATTCGGAGGTATTGATATGACACGCACCCCAAGTTTCGCCTTGGCCGCTTTGTTGGCGGCGATTGTTTCCCTGACCAGCCTT
The DNA here is from genome assembly GCA_016124445.1 of bacterium. Taxonomy (GTDB): domain Bacteria; phylum Planctomycetota; class Planctomycetia; order Pirellulales; family Pirellulaceae; genus Bremerella. The sequence continues at coordinate 71,257 of WGNR01000003.1, read as the reverse complement.
TCGTCCGCTGCCCAGGCCGAAGATTCCGGCAAGCATCTGTTTATTCTCTCGGGCCAATCGAACATGGCCGGGTTGAATGAGAAGACGACCTTTGTTCCGACGATCGAGAAAGAGTACGGCAAGGAAAACGTCATCATCGTGAAAGACGCCCAAGGGGGCCAACCGATTCGGCGCTGGTACAAAGGCTGGAAAGGGGAAGCCGGCAAGGGCCAACAATTTGGCGATCTGTACGATCGGCTGATGAAGAAGGTCAATGCGGCGACGGAGGGCCAAAAGATCAGTACGGTCACCTTCCTGTGGATGCAGGGAGAACGGGACGCCAGGGAAGGGAGCGGCGACATTTACCAGGCAAGCCTGGAAGGCCTGCTTGAGCAACTCGAGAAGGATTTGGGACGCAACGATGTCGACTTCGTCGTTGGCCGCTTGAGTGATAATGGACTTGGCAAGCCAGAGTGGGATAAAGTCCGCGAAGCCCAGGTCAAGTTCGCCGAATCTAGTCCGCGAAACGGGTGGGTCGACACCGACGACTTGAATGACGGTGTGAACCGGGGCGGCAAGAAGATTAAAAACGACCTGCACTACTCGAAGGACGGCTACGATATCTTCGGCACGCGTCTGGCCGAAACGTCGATCAAGCTGATCAAGGAAAACACCGGTAAAAAGTAAGCGTTAGCTAATCATTCAGTTTTGAGCCCCGATGGGGCAGCCGAAAATAGCCAGGGGGGAAACCCCCGGTACCCAGGCAACAACAAAGTCCAAGCCTTGAAAGGGCGGCCGAAACGAACCACTTGGTTCTCGGTCGTCCTTTCAGGGCTTGTTTTTGCGCCTACCAATTCAAGGTTACTTGGGCATCGGCATGGGCTCGGGTTCTTCCACGGGGCCCAGCGATGGGCGCACTTCGCCATTGACGGTCACCTTTTGGTCCAGGTCGATTTCGACTTTGTCACCGACGTTCAGGGTGCCGTAATTCATTTTGTTCATCTCAAACGTGATCGGTTTCTCTCCATCTTTGATCAAGGTGATGTTGATATCGTCACCCATTTTGAACATCTTTCGTAGGAAAGATCGATTCGGTTCGTCGGGCTTAAGATTGATCAACTCGTCCGTCTCCACCCCAGACGATTTTAAAGCAACGTGGAAGTCGACGCCCAGGACGCGGGCGGTGCCAGTGTCATCGATCGTTTTAATAAAGTCGCCGGTAGTGGGAGGCACATTGTTCTTCGGTTGTTCGCAGCCGATGCTGAGCAGAAAGAAACCGATCGTAACGAGAAGGGGCAGAACGGAGTATTTCATGACAGGCCTTCGTCCCTTGTAAGAGGCTATTGGGAACTCGCTTCGTTTCTGATTCGTCCGTGGTAATTGACTCTTGCTGACTATCCCCAAGGATACCCGAAAACCGACAATCATGTCCCACAAACAAAAAAGGCCGACCTGAGATTCAGGTCGGCCTTTAATTTTCTCTCGATTCGATCGAGGTTTACTTCTTCTTCTTGCCGTTACGGATTGCGGCTTGGGCAGCGGCCAGACGGGCGATCGGCACGCGGAACGGCGAGCAGCTCACGTAGTCGAGTCCCACCTTGTGGCAGAAGTCGATCGAGGCGGGGTCACCACCATGTTCGCCGCAGATACCACACTTCAAGCCCTTGCTGCCAGAGCGGCCCTTGCTCACGCCCATTTCGACCAACTGGCCAACGCCCGTGGTATCGAGCGATTGGAACGGGTCGGTCGGCAAGATTTCCAACCGGGTGTAGTCCGGCAGGAACGTGTTGACGTCGTCGCGGCTGTAACCGAAGGTCATCTGCGTCAGGTCGTTGGTACCGAAGCTGAAGAAGTCGGCGTACTCGGCCACTTCGTTGGCGGTCAGGGCGGCACGTGGAATTTCGATCATCGTACCGATCAGGATATTCAGCTCACCGCTATAGCCTGATTCCGACTTGACCTTTTCGATCGTCTGCTCCGTCTTCTCACGCAGCAAAGCGAGTTCGGCTGAGGTGCCGACCAGCGGGATCATGATTTCCGGCATGCAGTTGACGCGGCTCTTCTTGCACTCGATCGCGGCTTCGACGATCGCGGTGACCTGCATCTCGAGAATTTCGGGATAGGTCACGCTCAAGCGGCAACCACGATGGCCCAACATCGGGTTGGCTTCGTGCAGGGCAGCGACGCGCGACTTGACCTTGGCCGGGGTAACACCCAGCGTGGCGGCCATTTCCTTCTGAGCCTTGGGATCGTGCGGCAGGAATTCGTGCAGCGGCGGATCCAACAGACGAACGGTGACCGGCAGGTTCTTCATGGCGGTGAAGATGCCGACGAAGTCTTCTCGCTGGAACGGCAGCAGCTTGGCCAGTGCCGCGCGGCGATCGGTTTCGTTGTCGGCGAGGATCATTTCACGCATGATCGTGATGCGGTCTTCCTCGAAGAACATGTGCTCGGTACGGCACAGGCCGATACCTTCCGCACCGAAGTCGCGAGCACGCTGCGAGTCGTTCGGAGTGTCGGCGTTCGTGCGGACGCCCAGGGTACGATGTTCGTCGGCCCACTTCATGACCTTGGCAAAGTCGCCAGACAGCTTGGGTTCGCTCGTTTCGACCGATCCAGCCATCACTTCGCCGGTTGAACCGTCGATCGAGATCAGGTCGGAGTGCTTGAAGGTCTTGCCGGCAACTTTGATCTTGCGGCCCTTCTCGTCGATTTCGATTTCACCGGCACCGGCCACACAGCAGCGCCCCCAACCACGAGCGACCACGGCCGCATGGCTGGTCATACCACCAGTCGAAGTCAGAATACCGACGGCCGAGTGCATACCGTCGACGTCTTCCGGGCTCGTTTCTTTTCGGCACAGAATGACCTTTTCGCCAGCGCGGGTTCGCTCGACCGCTTCTTCAGCGGTGAACGCCAGGTAACCGACCGCAGCGCCTGGCGAAGCAGGCAAACCACGGGTCAGCAGGGCCGCATGCTTCTTGGCATCGGCGGTGAAGCTTGGCAGCAGAAGCTGGGTCAGGTCGTTGGCTGGAATTCGCAGCAGTGCGGTCTCTTCGTCGATCAGACCTTCCTTGACCATGTCGCAGGCGATCTTCACGGCGGCGGCACCGGTTCGCTTACCGTTCCGAGTCTGCAGCATGAACAGTTCACCCTTTTCGATGGTGAACTCGATGTCCTGGACGTCTTTGTAGTGAGCTTCCAGGGTGTCTTTGATACCGAGCAGTTGCTTGTAGACGGCACGGTTCCACTTGCTCATTTCAGCAACCGGCTGCGGTGTGCGGATACCAGCCACAACGTCTTCGCCCTGGGCGTCGATGAGGAACTCGCCGTAAAACTTGTTCTCGCCGGTCGATGGGTTACGAGTGAACGCCACGCCAGTGCCGCTGTCTTGTCCCATGTTGCCGTAGGCCATCGACTGGACGTTGACGGCGGTACCGAGCAAGCCGCGAATGCCTTCCACTTCGCGGTAGCGAACGGCACGGGTCGTGTTCCACGATTTGAAGACCGCTTCGACCGCCAGTTCCAACTGCTTCATCGGGTCTTGAGGGAAGTCTTCGCCGGTGAACTTCTTATAGATCGCCTTGTACTCTTGGCACAGTTCGATCAGGCCCTGACCGGGGACTTCGTTGTCGAGCGTCGCGCCATACTTCTTCTTGATGGCCGAAAAAGCGTGCTCGAAGTGATCGCGATCGACTTCCATCACCACGTCGCCGAACATGTCGATCAAGCGGCGATAGGCGTCGTAAGCAAAACGTTCGTTGTTAGTGGCGTTGGCCAGGCCGACAACCGATTCGTCGGTCAGACCAAGGTTCAGGATCGTATTCATCATGCCCGGCATCGAGACGGCAGCACCAGAGCGAACCGAAACGAGCAGCGGGTTCTTGTTGTCGCCGAACTTCTTCTTCAGTTCTTTCTCGAGGGTGGCGATGCCTTCATGAACTTCGTCCATCAGGCCCTTAGGCAGCTTTTTGCCAGCCTTGTAGTAGTCGGCGCAGACCTGAGTGGTGATCGTGATGCCAGGAGGAACCGGCAGACCGATCGAGGTCATTTCAGCGAGATTCAAACCTTTGCCGCCGAGCAAATCCTTGCCGACACCTTTGCCTTCGGTCTTGGACTTGCCGAAGTAGTACACCATCTTCGAGGGCTTGGATTTCTTAGCTGCCGCTTTTTTGGCCATGTCTGAAAACCTTTGATTGTCGCAAACGCTGGAGTGTTGTTCGGTTTTATTCGGGGTTACCCTTCGGCGACAACTCGCAGGTTTCCCTGCCAGCTATTTACAGAAGGGCCGCAATTCGCGGGAATATAAGCAGGAAAGTTTACTTGAGAACGCAAGTAAGCGTCAACCAGCCCTAGTTTTGCGGCAATTGCGGGCCGAGAATCTCACATTCCTCTCGATTCTTCCTGGCTGGCCGTTTGGCGCATGACGGCCAGCACACGACAATGGAGCGACCGGTCGACCCGGTCCGAAGATCACCCGAAGCGACCGATTTCCCTGGCCTGATTTCGATTGCTCTATTTAGCCGAGCCTGAGTTTCCTTGTGTTTGACGACGAAGATGATTTCGATTTCGAGGATCCCCATGGGCCCGAAATGACCGCCCGAGAGCGGGCGGAAGGTTTCATTCGTACCGCCGTGCTTTTCGAGTCGGGACTGGCTGTCGTGGCAGTCATTCTGGGGGCAGTCGTCGGGATTCCGGCCTGGCACAGTGCCAGCTATGCGACAGGGCATGTGCTGCCGGTGCTTGGAGCGATCGGCCTGGGCGTCTTGGGGACGATTCCGCTGGTGATCATCTTCTTCTGGATGCAGCGGGCCACCTTTCTGGGACTGGACGATCTGCAAGACTTCATGGAGACGAAGGTCGTCCCGCTGTTTCGCGAAGCGACGGTGATCGAACTGGGAATGATCAGCATTGCCGCCGGGCTGGGTGAAGAAGCCTTGTTCCGCGGGGTCGTCCAGGCCTACCTGCAAAAGCTTGTGGGAACGGGTGCTGGACCTGTCGTGCCGATCATGATTAGCAGCATCCTGTTCGGCCTGGTGCACTATATGACCGAAGAATATCTCGTGATCAGCGCCCTGATGGGAGCTTACCTGGGCGTCTGGTTCTATTGCACCGGCGATATCATCGTGCCGATCGTCATCCACGCGTTGTACGATTGGTTTGCGATGGTCTATTGGAAAAAGGCCACGCCGGCGGCGGTCGAAACGGAAGAATGAGATCGAGGCGATCCCGTTAGACGGCTGCGCCCTTTTGTTCGTCCATTGCCTCGCGGAAGCGGAGGAACAGGTACTCGCTATCATGCGGGCCAGCCGAGGCTTCCGGGTGATACTGAACGCTAAAAGCCGAAAGCTCTTTATGCTTCACACCGGCGATCGTGTTGTCGTTTAGATTGCGGTGGGTAATCTCCAGGCAAGCGGGCAAGCTGTCTTCTTCCACCGCGAAGCCATGGTTCTGCGAAGTGATCTCGACCTTTTCGGTTTCGATGTCCAGCACCGGCTGGTTGGCACCACGGTGGCCAAACTTCAGCTTGAAGGTCTTCGCACCGCAGGCCAGCGATAGCAGTTGATGACCCAGACAGATGCCGAAGATCGGCTTCTTGCCCAGCAGGCCTTGAATGGTCGAGATCGGGCCGGTGAGTGGTTCCGGGTCGCCAGGGCCGTTGGAAAGAAAGATCCCATCGGGATTGTGACTCAACACTTCTCCAGCCGAAGTGGTGCCTGGCAGCACGGTGACTTGGCAGCCCAAATCGCGGAGATGGCGTGGGATATTCCACTTCATGCCGTAGTCGAGTGCTACCACGTGCAGGTCTTGGTCTTTGCGACTGGTCAGGGCGCGGTTTCGATCCCCCATCTTGATCCAGGGGCTTAGATCCTGCTGCCACTCGGACTGGGCTTCCGGAAGGACTTCCTGCACCAGATCACGTCCTACCAGGCCGGCGCTTTGCTTTGCTTTTTCGACCAGGGAAGCATCGTCGAGATCGATGCTGGATAGCACTGCCCGCATTGAACCGTGCGAACGAAGGCGACGCACCAAGGCTCGGGTATCGATGCCTGCCATGCCCACGACGTTGTTCTTCGCCAGAAACTCGTCGAGCGATCCTTCCGCGCGGAAGTTGCTGACGGTACGGCTCGCCTCGCGGACGATGAAGCCTGCCATGTGCACGGTGGCACTTTCCATGTCCTCGGCGTTGACGCCATAGTTGCCGATCAACGGATAGGTCATCGTTAAGATTTGACCGCAATAGCTGGGATCGGTGAGGATCTCTTGATAGCCGGTCATCGACGTATTGAAACAAGCCTCGCCGGTGACTTCACCGATTGCTCCGAGTGCGGTTCCAGTGAATACGGTTCCATCTTCCAGGGCAAGTTTGGCAGACTGCGTCATTTGCAAATGCGTTACTAATCAGGGATCGCGGCGGACATCGTAAACGATTCAGAGAAACGGAAACCGTATCGCTTCACGACGCGGTTAAAGTCTTCCCGAAGGTGGGCCCGATACCAAGGAGTACGGCTGTGGGTCTCCAAGCGAAAGTTTGGACAGCCTTTGGGAAAGCACTTGTTTCGGCGAGCAGGTGCTTTCCTTTTTTTGCGTAGGTGCAGACCCTTGGAGTGGGCAAATTTCCGCTATTATAGGCGACTGCTTGCATGCTGGAAGGGGCTCTCGCCGGTGCTGGTCCCGAAAACCTCTCGAAACCAGTGTTTCCCTCAAGCCTAAGTCGATGCGGCAAACGAGCCTGATTCTGCTTCTTTTAGGCATCCTTTGATCTGGCGAACCGCTTGACGCAGGCGGTTTTCGTTCTCGACCAGGCTCAAGCGTAGATATCCTTCGCCACTGGGACCGAAGCCGCTGCCAGGGCTGACCGCGACGTCCCCTTTTTCCAGCAGCATCATGGCAAAGTCCATAGTGTTCATGCGCTTAAGCCATTCATCAGGAATCTTGGCCCAGACGAACATGCCAGCTCTCGGTGGCGTGACATCCCAGCCCAGCCGATGCAGGCCATCGACCAACGCATCGCGGCGGCTCTGGTAGATAAGGCTTTGCGCTTCGACCGCGGCGTCTCCTTCCCGGAGCGCAATGATCGACGCGATTTGAATTGCCTGGAACATGCCGTAGTCGTAGTAACCCTTGATCGTGCCCAGCCCGCGGATCATTTCGCGGTTGCCAGCACAATAGCCGACTCGCCAGCCAGCCATGTTGTAGCCTTTGCTCATGGTGGTGAATTCCACACCCACGTCGCTGGCCCCAGGTGCCGAAAGGAAGCTGGGAGGCTTGTAGCCATCGAATGCGACATCGGCGTAGGCGAAGTCGCTGATCACCATCAGGCCATATTTTTTCGCGATTTTGACCACGTCGACGAAGAATTCCGGTTCGACGGTCACGGTCGAAGGGTTGTGCGGGTAGCAGATGATCAGCAGTTTTGGCTTCGGATAGAGATGCTCGCACGTGTAAGCGATGTTCGAGAGAAACTTTTCGCTGTCGGCCACATCAAGCGAAATGACGTTCCCCGAAGCAAGCGCGACGGCGTAGGTATGCACGGGAAAGTAAGGAGCCGGAACGATCGCGGTGTCGCCTGGGCCCATCATCGCCAGGCACATGTGCGAGAACCCTTCCTTCGATCCCAGGCAGACCATTACTTCCGATTCAGGATCAAGCCGCACGCCATATTTCTTTAGGTATTTGGCGGCGACTTCGCGGCGTAAGTTACGGATACCATTCGATTTGCTGTAACCGTGGTTTCGGACATCCTTCACCGCTTCGCACATTTTGTCCATGACGTATTCGGCCGGGGGATCGGACGGATTGCCCATGCCCATGTCGATGACGTCGTTTCCGGCGACCCGCTTTTCGTAGAGCAGTGCGTTGATCCGCCCAAACATGTAAGGGGGCAGACGGTAGACACGCTGCGCGAATTGCACCTCAAACGGAGGGTCATTTGATGGCTGGGTAGATGGATCGGAGTCGGACATAAAAGTCGTGTTTCAGCAAAGAGTTGAAGATGAAATCTGCCGGACGAAAGCGGGCACTCCAGGTGCGCTTATTCTAAAAACGTCCATCCAGAAAGCCAAGGTGATACGTCCCATCCTGCCCGGACGTTCGTGACTTTAGACAGGCTGGAAGGTCTCAAGTTCACTCCTCCAGCCGAGAATCTGCCGAGTCGCCAGGGCCCCTTTAGTTCGCTGATCCGGATAATTCGACGCCGCGATTGGTTACCTGGTAGCCTCTAAGCAGTCCGCTCTTGTCTCCTTGCGACTTGCCATCGCCGGTGCAGATTCCGTTCTCGAAGCAGAAAAGAATTTGCAAATTGCCTTGTTGGTGGTCAAGTTCTTCGACTTTGACCCGGAAATTACCATCCTGGTCGACGCGACCGGCGAATGACTTTCGGAAGTAGCCGCCATCGTTCTGGGGTGATTCGTCGATCACCACGACACTGTGAGCCGGTATATCGGTTTCGATTTGGCCCGTGATTTCAAGAAATTGGCCGGAGCGTTGGAATTTTCCTTCGCACGAAGTCATCTGGAACTTTGGCATCTGGCCTCGTTTGTCGATCGAACCAGAGAACACCGGGTGTTTCCACAGCATCGCGGCCGATACATCGCACAGGTAGACAGCCTTGTCGCGTGGGTCAACCTTACTGGCATAGATCTTAGACTGCGGCCCCATCAGGGTGTTTCCGCGGCGATCTCGCTTCATCGGCCCCAAGTGAGGTAATCCGAATGCGTGTCCCATCTCGTGGATGCAGGCTTTCAAAGTGAATTCCTGATTGAAACCGGCGGCGAGCGCAATTTGGGGGTTAATCTCGCCGGGCAAATTGGTGTAGTTGCACATCGACCACCCGCCCTCGATTGAATTGCCAGCGCCTCGATAGTTAGAGAATCGCTTTGGTGGGTCTCCCAAGTAGACCCAGATCCACCACACATGTCGATCTCGCCCCAACTTATATTTCTGGACCGCCTTGTTGATCACCTCGAGGTGAAAACCAGGCTGGTCATACTTGCCGCTGTCGACCGGGTGTTCGCCCCGAATGAACAGAAACTGGTAATTGCCCTTCTCATCGCGTGGCAAAAACTGTTCGTTGGCCGGGGGATAGCCATCTTTGGCCATTTCTCCCACCAGGAAGCTCTCGGTGTATTGGGCAATCTCGGTAAATCGACGTTGAACGCCTGCAGGCGGATCAACGTCAGCTGGGACGAACAGCACCATGTTGAGTTGCGGGTGTCCCTTAACTTCCGGGGCTGCCGAACGCAGGGATGCAGGCGCAAGGCTTACCAGCAACAAAACAACGAGATAAACGAAGCGATCGACGTACATGGGATGGGGCCCGACGAGATTCACAGACGAGTTGGTGAAGAAACGCGGAGGTATTAGATAGTACCCCGAATTGCGAGGGAAATCACCCGAAAAAGCACCTGTTTGTCCGAGACGAAAAAAGGACGGCACTTTCGCACCGTCCTTTTGGATTTTGTCAAATTGAAACGCGAGTCGAATCGTGGATCGACTAGCGTGGCTGCTGCGATCGCTGGCGCATGGCCGCCTCAAATCCCTTTCCGGCCTGGGTAGTGTTGGCCAGGAAGTTGTCGATCTGGGCGTTATCCCGCAACTTCTCGAATTCGTCCGCCATGGCGAGCCGCAGTTTCTTTTCGTGTAGTTCTTTGATCAGTTCGTCACGAACGTCATCGATGCTGCTGATCAGCGGCTTGGTGCGTCCCAGGCTATAAAGAATGATGAACTGATTGCCAGCGGCGACGATCCCGGAGATTTCCCCTGCCTGCAGGCGGAAAGCTTCGTCTTCGATCGTTGGTTGGCCGCCGTACTGACGGATAGGCGGAACCTGGCCGTCGTTGTTCTTTGAGACCGGTTCGATCGAGTACTGGCGGGCCAACTCGCCGAAGAATTGTTCGGTCGGGTTTCGGCGAGCCATTTCCCAAACTTCCTGGGCGCGTCGTTGACTATCCAAAACGATCGCCAGGATCTGGGCTCGCTCGCCATAGTTGGCGGCAAAACCTTTGCGAAGGTCTTCCTCGGTGATCTGGACTTTTTCGTCGACCAGTTTCTTCAGGGCGACCGTCGGCCAGACAGCGTCGCGAACGTAGAGCTCGACCGAAATGCCTTGTTCTTCGGTTACCTGCTTCAACCAGGCTTCCATGTCCGGCTTGCCATCTTTGTTCAAAAACCCGAAGGAGTCGGCAGCTCGGACAATTTCGGCTTCCAGGTCCGCTTCTCCAACCTTGAGTTGACGAGCGGATAGAGCTTGTTCGAGGATCTTGCGACTAATTTCGCCTTCAAGCACTTCGACACCGTGGCGAGCAATGCATTCTTCCTTCAGTTCGGTCAGACTGACTGGCTGGCCATTGAGGGTGGCTGCCACATCAGGCATGCGGGAAGCTTTGGTCGGATCGTTGTAGATGTTGACGATCTGAGCGGTCGATTGCAACTTTTCATAAATGCCGGCGGCCGCCTCACGCATCTTGTTCTCGCTGACGCGATATCGCATGTCGTTGAGGGCACCTTTGCGCTGATCGACCGACAATTGGTCGGCAGGCAACTGCTCTTCGCACTTGAAGATCAGGTACTGACCAGCCACGAACAAGACCGGCGAGATTTCGCCTTGCTTCAAATTGAAGACGACGTCTTCGATTTCCTGGTTGCCGATATGCTTGCGGATTGGCGGAATCAAGCCACGTGCGGCGGCGCTGTTGACGTCTTGCGAGTGATTCTTGGCCATGTCGGCGAATGCTTCGGGATTGGCGGCCGCTTTGGCTCGCAATTCTTCGGCAAGCCCGCGATCGTTGACCGAGATCATGCGAACTTTGACCTTGGGGCCGAAGTTCTTTTCGTACTCGACGTTGATTTCGTCATCGGTCACGGTCAGTTGGCCGGCTGCCAGCTTACGGAGGGCCAGTGTCGGCCAGATGATGTCTCGGCGATACTGACCTGGGGTAACTTTGCGTTCTTCTTGCAACAGCCCCAACCACCGGTCGACCGAGAGGCCGAACTTCGTGGCGATGTTGTTGATTTCGTTGTCGATGTCCGCCTCAGTGATCTGAATGCCTTGTTTCTGACAGGCCATCGCAATCAGGTGACGATTGAGCAAGCTTTCCAGGACATCTTCGCCGTAACGACGCAGTGCCTCTTGGCCCAGCGAGTCACGCGAGATTGGTTCGCGATTGACCACGGCAACCGTTTGAATCTTCTGTGAGGGCTGCGGGGCGGCGACTTGTTCCGCCGGTGCAGCCGCTGGGGCTGCTTGAGGTGGGCGTGCAGCCGGTGCTTGAGCTTCCGCTTGCTGCGGACCTCCGCTCACTTGTCGCCAAAGGACGACGCCACCAATTAAGATCGCAAATCCCACGGCAGCCAGTACCCAGGACTTGCCTAGGGGAAGTCGGCGAGTAGCATCCTTGCCAGTCATTCCGCTTGCTCCAAAATTTTTTTGCAAGATTAATTCAAGGAGGGTGTTCCAAAACCCGATACCAGTAGGTTCGGGCAGCGGAATATACGAAGACCGTTGATCTCGGGTCAAGGTCGATCTTGGTGGCATTCACATCGACAGTAGCCATCACGGATTGCTAGCTGCTGAGAAGATCAATCGTAGGGGGCGAGGAATGAGAAACGGCACGGTGACCTTCGGTGGATCATCGTGCCGTTTGGATGTTTTGAAATCTAATTCTTCGAAGGGGTGAAAGACTTAGTCTTCCATCACTTCCTTTTCTTTGTTCTTGGCCAGTTCGTTGACCTGTTCTTCGTATTTTTTGGTCAGCTCTTGGATGCTGTCCTTGATGTCGTCGCGAGTGTCTTCGCTGATTGTTTTTTCTTTTTCAGCGGTTTCTGCAGCCTTATTGCCGTCGCGGCGAATGTTGCGGATCGATACGCGTGATTCTTCGGCAAGTTCCTTAATGCGGGAAACGAGCTTCTTGCGAACTTCGGTCGAAAGCGGCGGCACATTCAAGCGAACCACGCGGCCGTCACTTTGCGGAGCCATGCCCAGGTCGCTGGCGACGATTGCCTTTTCGATGTCCTTAATTGCACTGGTGTCGTAGGGACGGATCAGCAACTGGCTTGGTTCTGGAACACTGACCGAAGCAATCTGCTTAATCGGCTGCAGCGATCCATAGACTTCGACCCGGAGCGAATCGACCAGGCCTGGGGTAGCTCGGCCGGTACGAACGCCTCCGAGGCCGTTCTTGAGGACGTCGATCGCCTTTTCCATACGCTGGGTAGCGTCTTCCGTAATTTGATCCGCGTTCATCGTGATAACCTTTATCGCAGGAATGATCCTCGCTAATTGACGTTGGGGGCCAGATTCGCCCTCCGGGAATAACCTACACCACCTCAGTCGCCATGAAAAGATACGCCTTCAGGGCAGTTTCTGTCGGCCGGAAAGCAACCAGAATATCGACCGATGCTTATTTCTGGTCGTCGCTGCGGAGATTCGGAGCCGATTGTTTCAACAAGGTAAGGAATTGTTGCCGGTCCTGAGGCGAGATCAACACGGCCGGCCGGAACAGGCCTAACCACTTGCGTTCACCATAGTGGATCATGATTGCTTGCGAGGAAAGGGCAAAGCGAAGGTGAGGACCGCCCATAAGCGGCCAAATGCTATCGGACGGCGTGGCCTGGTTGATTTCTTCGAGCGGAACGCGCCACCAGAGCGGGCCGCAGCGTATGTTTAGGTCGGTCTCGCCGATTTCATACCAGGTCCACATCCAAATCGATTGCAGCAGGGCCGCAGTCAGCAGCATCAGTGTGCCGCCCAAGTAGCTTCCGTCTGGGATCAGAAAGAAGGCAATGCCAAGCGAAAGGGTCGCGATGGCCAGTCCCGCAAGAAGCAACGTGATCCACCAATCAATCCGCGCAGGGAAAATTTGCCGCTGCATGGTACCAGCCTCGCCAGTTAGACAGCCGAATGATCACAACGTTCCTGGATACTATTCGTACTGGCTGGCTAATTCTTGGGCGATTAACAGCTTACAGGTTCGGATCGATCAACGTTCCGACTTGCTCTCCCAGAACCGCACGTTGGATATTGCCGTCGGTTTTAAAGTTGAAGATCAGGATCGGCATGCCGTGCTCGCGGCATTGGCTGATCGCCGTGCCGTCCATTACGCGCAGGTTTTCCGTGACGACCTGCTCAAAACCTAACGTGCGATAGAAGACCGCGTGCGGGTTCTTTTCCGGGTCGTCGCTGTAGACGCCGTCGACGCGTGTTGCTTTCATCAAGATATCGGCCTCAAGCTCCAAGGCTCGCTGAGCCGCGGCCGTGTCGGTAGTGACAAATGGGCTGCCAGTGCCCGCGGCGAGAATGACGATGCGTCCTTTTTCCAGATGACGCGAGGCCCGGCGGCGAATGTATGGCTCGGCGACGCCATGCATGTGAATGGCGGTCATCAGCCGGGTTTGGATGTCCAGGCTTTCCAGGGCGTCTTGCAGGGCCAGACCGTTGATTACCGTCGCCAACATACCCATGTAGTGCGCGGTGGCTTCGTGGATCGAAGCACTTTCATTCTTGAATTGGCCGCCACGTAAGATGTTTCCGCCGCCGATTACCACGGCAATCTGGCAGCCAAGTTCCGATGCCTGGCGAATTTGCCGCGAGATGCTCACGACTTCGTCCATCGCGATACCGCGCTCGCCTGCCCTCGAGAAGCTTTCGCCAGAGAGCTTGAGGATGATCCGCTTGTACTTGGTGTCGCTCGATTCAGGCATCGTTGGGCCGTCCTTCAATGGCATGGTTGGCTAAGTTGCAGGCTCCGGAAGATTCTAACCGAGATCGCCCGAGTTGTGCAGGAGAACCGAGCGCATAAAAAAATCCCTCAGCCACCGGGGCCGAGGGATTTCTTCATTGTCTCAATGAAAGCTAATTCTCTCGGGGAATTAGCCTTCTTCGCCGCCTTCTTCCGAAGGACCGGCATCGTCGCCGATCATCCAGTGGGTGAAGCCGGTGACGGTTACGCCGTTGTCTTTGGCGTACTTGCCGACGGTAATCTTCGGTTCTTTGACGAATGGTTGTTCGAGCAAAGCTTCCTGAGCGTAGAAGTTACGCAGGCGGCCTTCGACCATCTTGTCGATGATGTTTTCCGGCTTGCTCGAATCTTCGTTCATCGCGGCAGCCTTGAGGATGGCTCGCTCTTTCTCGACAAGTGCCGGATCGAGGTCGTCTTTGCTCAAGACCGAAGGATTCATAGCCGCAACGTGCATGGCGATGTCGCGGATGACTTCGTCGTTGTCCCCTTCAAATTCGACCAGTACGCCGGCGACGGTGCTCGAATTGTGGCTGTAACCACCGGCGGGACCATCAACCCGGGCCATACGGCCGATGTTGAAGACTTCGCGGATGCGGTTGAACATGTCATCCTTGATGTCGCCCAGCGTCTGGCCTTCCTTGATCGTGGAAGGTGCAGCCAACAACTCTTCAGGCGTGTTGATGCTGGGATTGTTGGCATAAACGTAGGCCAGGTCATCAGCCAGGGCGATGAATTCGTCCAGCTTGGTGACCGGGGCGCTTTCGCACTTGAATTCGACCATGGCACCTTTGCCAGATGCCGTGTGGATACCAACGCGGCCGAATTCCGTCGCACGATCTCCGCGTTTGATTCCCTTGACCTTGCCGTTTTCACGGAGCCACAGGATGGCCTTTTCTTCGTCTCCACTCGATTCTGTGAGTGCCTTTTTGCATTCCATCATCGGGAGGCCGGTTTTTTCGCGAAGTGCTTTGACCGCTGCGGCGGTGATTGCCGTCATCGTCTTATCTCCAATGCTCGAAATTGGTCGCTCTAATTAAGTTAGGAGCTGTACGTGAAAAATTTTACCGCTGCGGGTTTCCCTCGGCGAATACCGATTCGGTTAACGTTTGAAGGAGATTCTAACTTCCTTCAGGGTTCACCGAGGGAGCCCGTTTTGAACTATTTCGCAGCCTGTTCGGTCTGCTGAGCAGCATGGTGCTTGCCGTCGATGGCGGCGTCGGCCATCAACTTCAGGAACATTTCGATCGAACGGATACCGTCGTCGTTGCCGGGGATCGGCAGATCGACCTGATCTGGATCGCAGTCGGTATCGGTCAGGGCGACCGTCGTGATACCCAGCGATTGGGCTTCGCGGATCGCGTTCTTTTCCTTCTTGGGGTCGACGATCACCAACGCTTCGGGCAGGCGGTTCATCGTTCGCAGACCGTTCAAGTTGCGGTACATCTTGCGATATTCGCGGTTGAGCGAGGACTGCATCTTCTTCGAGTACTTGGCCAGCTCATCGCCTTCGATGATTCTTTCCAGCTCTTCCAAACGGCCCAAGCGGCTGCGAATGGTACGGAAGTTAGTCAACGTACCACCGAGCCAACGTTCGTTGATGAACGGCATGCCGCAACGTTCGGCTTCACGCTCGATGGCGGCACCGGCCTGACGCTTGGTTCCGACGAACAGGATCAGGCTGCCCCCTTCGGAAACCTGGGCCAGATACTTTTTGGCCCGCAGAAGCCCACGAATGGTTTCGCGGACGTCGATGATGTGGATTTGATTCTTTTTAGCGTAGATGTAAGGAGCCATCTTCGGGTTCCACCGGCTGGTGCGGTGACCGAAGTGAATGCCGCATTCGACGAGCTCCTGAACGAACTGTTGTCCGCTAGACATGGCGCAAAATCCTTTCGTTTCAAGGGGATTTCAACGGAAAGGCGATCCAAGGCTCTTAAACTGGCGCCATACCAGGTTAGTGGAAGCGATACCTGTGCCGCGAAACGCCTGGCTTCCGAAGACCTCACTTCCCGCACAGTCTTCGGAGGATGATTCGCAGTTGAATGCCTGCCCCGTCGCAGCTTCCGTGTAGGGAAACCACCCCGGTTCTTGGGTACTTCCCCCTAATGAACACCAAGAGGGGGAGGATAAGCCGTTGAGAATATCAGCCCACCCGCAAATCGTCAATGACCCCAGCCCCGTCTAAAGAAGCTTCTCGTAATAGACGCGACAGACCGGGCAGTGGGCCAGATGGGCTTTGAGTGATAGCAGATTTTGCCGATCCTTGAGCGTTCCGTCGATATAGCTGGGGATCAGCTGTTTGGCCCTGATACATGAGATCGGTGCCGCGTTCGCCTGGCTGCCCGAGGACAGCAGGTAGGTGCCCAGTCCTGCCAAGGTGACCGCAACCGAACCGCCCAACAGGAATCGTCTTCGCGATCGCAGTCTCCTAGATCTGGCCTGCAGCGACTCCTGGAGGCCGGAAAGCTCTCCGGCAGGGCAGGGGTCCCAGGGTTCGCGATCAGGCATGGCGTCAGTTCCCAACTTGATTTCGCTGGCCAATTGCCAGGCGAAAGGCAATGCTCAGCCGCCGTAATAGTGGCTCAACGTTGCCGAACGGGGCTGGCTTGGTCCGTCTGTCGATTCGACACGAATCGGTTCCACTCCCATTTGATGTGCCAGACGATCCGGAGCTTTCAAGATAATCTTGCGCCGGCCCAATTCAAGCAATCCCTCGGTTTGCATGGCACCCAGCACCACGGTCACCGTTTCCCGGGTACTTCCGACGATACTGGCCAGATCCTGGTGCGAAAGCCGGATCGTTAGTTCCAGCCCGGCAGGGGTCTCTTTGCCGTATTGTTCGGCCAGTTCCAGCAGCAAGTGGCTGACCCGCTCGCGATTGGAGAGATAGAGCAGATTCTTCACTCGCCGCTCGATCCTTCGGCGGCGGAACCCGATGATTTTGGTGATGCCCAGGCAAAGGTTGGCATGCTGCTCCATCAGCCGACGCATCGCTTCACCAGGAATAGCGATGATCCGTGCATCTTCGACTGCTTCGGCATATTCATCACGGCTGCCGACATTCAGCACGGCTAATTCACCAAAGATCTCGCCGGGCTCGATGAATGCCAGGATCGATTGCTTTCCGTCGCTAGTCAGATGGCAGATCTTGACGCGACCGCTGGCCAATACCAGGACGGTATCGGCCTGATCCGCCGGCAAATAGACCGGAGTACCTTTGCCGACGTTCCTGACTCGGCTGGTAGACTCCAGGCTTTGAATCTGGTCCGAAGTGCACGTTTCAAACAATCGACACGCTTTCAGGTACCAGATCTGTCCTGACATGAGATTTCCTCTTTGGGGCGTACCGTTTAGCCCGCCATGCGGGACAGTTGGCAAAGTTCCGAACCTTGAAGGGTCCGATGCCGGAGATGTATTGGATGTTACAGATTTGAAGGAATTCCTTCGCAAAAACATCCGCGGAAGGGATGTTGAAGTGCACCAAGCAATGAAGACACCAAGAGATAGGTCCGCACCGGCGCATAAAAAAAGCACACCGAAATGGCTTGGTGTGCTGAGCTACCCCCCGAGGATTTGAACCTCGACTGACAGTGCCAAAAACTGTAGTGCTACCATTACACTAGGGGGTAATTCCCGTTTCAGGGACAGTACATCGTAGCGGAAACCAGCCGCGTCCGACAAGAGGACCCTCGGTCAATTGTAAGGTTCGCACTTCTCATTGTGACATCCGCGAAGTCATGGCAAATGATAACTGTTCCATCTCAATTGCCAGGTCGACCCCAACCACCGTGATTTCGTCAGGCAAACGCAACGTAACCGCGGCAAAGTTCAAAATCCCCCGAATTCCGGCCGCAACCAATCGCTGGGCAACCTCTTGGGCTGCGTTAGCGGGAACGGCAAGAATTGCTAACTGAATCGACTTTTCTTCGACGATCTTGTCGACCCTTTCCAGGCTAAAAACGGGGATGCCGTCGATCTCCGTTCCGACGATCTTCGGATCGAGATCGAACGCCGCCACGGTGTTGAAGCCTTGGTTGGCGAACCCGCGGTAGCCTAAAAGTGCTCGACCAAGATTACCGACGCCGACCAGAGCCACCGGCCAGCGTTGGTCGGTACCCATGATCTGGCGAATCGTGGACGTTAGTTCCGAACAGCGGTAACCGACGCCCGGATAGCCAAATTGGCCGAAATTTGCCAGGTCCTTACGGACCTGGGCATCTGAAAAGCCGAGCATCTCACCCAATTTGGTGCTGCTGGTCGTTTCGATTCCGGCACGTTCCAGCCGAGACAGTTCCCGCAAGTACAGGCTCAATCGGCTGACAACGGCTTTCGAGACGCGTTGGTCCGAAGCCCCCTTTTTGTTTTCTTTGCTCTTCGCCATGACGTGCGTAGTCGCGTTGTCGCCCAACGGCGCTTCCAGGTGCGTTGAGTTTGTGAATTACCAGACCCAAGGTCCGCTTTTTACCGGGTCCCTCATACGAGGAACTATTAAAGGGACAAAGGCCGAAGTCATTCAACTCTAACCTCCAAGCGGACTGCCCAACAAGGGTGGTAAGGCTAGGCCGTTGGCATCAAGAAACACGAAAAGCCTGATCGCCGCAGCGACCAGGCTCTTAGCACTTGGATTAATTCGGAGTCAATCCGTCGTTATTGGGTATAGAGGTCGGAATGATTGATCCAAACCTCACCGGTGCTCTTGTTGTAAAGCCAGCCGTTGGTGTCATCGACGTCCGTTGCGGTCGCGGTGGCGGTCAGGGCTTTGACGGCGCTGCTGTTGGTGAAATTGTTGACCGGCAGTTTCGACAGGTAAGGACCGAACGATCCGCCAGCCGTCCCGTCGGCTTTAGTAGCGATAGTCAGTTCGCTCAGCGTCGCGCCGGGAACTTTGCCGTCGTGATGAGCTCGGTACAGCTGAATCTGCGAACGAAGCGTGTGCAGATTGAACAGCACGCTGCTCTTCTTGGCGTCGGTAGTTGAATCGGTGAATTGCGGGATGACGGTTGCCGCCAGGACAGCCAGGATCACCACGACGATCAGGACTTCAATCAGCGTGAAACCAGCTTTATTCGTTTTCGACATGTGTTTTGACTCCGAGTCAGACGTAACTGGCCTGGGCGTATCATTTCGCTTGATATTGGCCAGCAAGGTTCTTATTCATTTTTGCGGACAGCGAACGGCTCGAAAGCAACGAGTGAATTTCCGTCTCAAGGTAGATACGTCACGTTGCCGTGCGGTCAAGGATATTTCCTCTAAATACCGCTCCCTGGATTGATTCTTTCTTTTCGCTAGCTGTGCCAGCTATTTGTCTCTACGCAATTCTGGGAAGGGACGTTGGCCAGACTGGGTGGCCTGGTATGAATTCCCAGTAAAACCAGCGTCATCATGATGTACGGCGAAATCAGTACGAGCGAACCAACTGGGAATGATGGTCGCATTCGTTGTATTCATCGAGACAATTGCACTCTGCGCAATTGGTGCGTGCGACCCATCTTTTGAATAGTACCTATTCGTTCTTTCTCAAGCAGCCATCCCAAATTGACGATAGAGAAGGACATCTAGGTGCTGAATGGGCTGTATGGGTAGTTCATAATGAACGTAAAGAAGGCCATGAGTAGGTGCTTTAGATAAGCGGGCGATAGCAGGAGATATTGCACGATTCAATGTTCGAGGGCACAGGACACGGCAAGGATTTGCCCAAACCAGGCCAGGCCCTTAGTCGTACGGCGTTTTGTCAACGAAGGAGAAGGAAAATGCGAGCTGTATTGGGATTGCCGATCTTAGCAGTCATGTTGGCTGCTTTTTCGGCGAACTCGGCTGAAGCCGCTTATGGCGGATTGTTCAGCTTCCGAAATGCTGGCTGTTGTGAGCCGGCAACTTACGAGTGCTGCAAGCAGCACTGCTACACTGTCAACAAGACCTGTAAAGAAGTCGTCTACGAAAAGCAGGAACAAACCTGCTACAAGACGTGCTACGAAACGGTCTATGAAGACAAGACAATCGATTGCGTTTCGTATGTCAACGAAACGTGCTACAAGGATTGCAGCTACACGGTCTGCAAGCCTGTCTGGGAGACCAAGACTCGCACGGTGAACTACACCGTTTGCAAGCCTGTCTGGGAAACCAAGACCAAGGAAATCTGCTATACCGTGTGCAAGCCAGTCTGGGAAACCAAGACTAAGGACATTTGCTACACGACGTGCAAGCCAGTCTGGGAAACCAAGACTAAGGACATTTGCTACACGACGTGCAAGCCAGTCTGGGAAACCAAGACCAAGGACATCTGCTACACCGTGTGCAAGCCAGTCTGGGAAACCAAGACCAAGGAAACCTGCTACACGGTCTGCAAGCCAGTCTGGGAAACCAAGACTAAGGACATTTGCTACACGGTTTGCAAGCCAGTCTGGGAAACCAAGACGAAAACCGTTTGCGAAACGGTCTGCAAGCCAGTTCACTACACCAAGACGGTCAAAGTCTGTGGCGGTCACTGGGAAACCAAAACCGAAACGATTCCTGGCCCAGTTGTGAAGAAGTGCATCCAAGAACCTGGTTGCTGGACTTGGGATCCTTGCAAGTGCAAGTGCGTCTACTGCCCTGGTGAATCCAAGGTTGTTGAAGTTCAGTGCCCACCCAAGACCTGCTGCAAGAAGGTTTGGGTTCCGGAAGTCACTGAAAAGCAAGTGGAATGCGTTCGCTACGAACACGAAACCATCTCGAAAGAAGTTCCTTACAAAGTGTGCCACATGGAGAAGGAACAACGCGTCAAGACCTGCACCTACAAGGTTTGCAAGATGGTTCCTGAGCAACGCACCAAGACCTGCACCTACAAGGTTTGCCACATGGTTCCTGAAAAGCGAACCAAGACCTGCACCTACAAGGTTTGCCACATGGTCAAGGAAAACCACACCAAGACTTGCACCTACAAAGTCTGCAAGATGGTTCCTGAAACCATCCACAAGACTTGCACCTACAAGGTGTGCCACATGGTTCCTGAAAAGCGTACCAAGACCTGCACTTACAAAGTGTGCCACATGGTCAAGGAATGCCACACGAAGGAAGTTCCTTACAAAGTGTGCCACATGGTCAAAGAGACCTGCACCAAGAAGGTTCCTTACTGCGTGAAGAAGCCTGTTCACACCACCAAGACCATCAAGGTCGCCAAGTGTGTGCCGAAGAAGGTCGCTTACACGGTCACCCGTTGCGTCCCTAAGGTTGTCTGCAAGACGGTTCCGGTCACGGTTTGCTGCCCGGCCCCTTGCTGCGACTCGTGCTGCGGTTCGGCGGCTCCGGCCAGCGACTGTGGTTGCGGTGCCTAATGTTGCAAATCTGGCTCCTTCGACTCTTCGCGTAAGAGTCTAAGGTACTGGCCTGGTAGTTTGAGGCGACTCGAGATTTCGATCTCGAGTCGCTTTTTTTTGTTTCTTGAAGAGGCTGGGGGTGTGACTAGCGAGGCCGAAGCCGAGCTGATTGCAACTTCTTGTCCCGGTTAGCCTGCCACAATTGGTGCGATTCGCCGCGCTGCTCACACTCTACAAGACACTTATGAAAGCGACAACATTTGGTGAATCTTGAAATGGCCAATCCATGTGTAGCGCCCCAATACCAAAACAACCTTTGATCGTATTCTTTTCTGCATATGCATTGATCAAAGAATCAAATCAAATCCATTAAGCCAATTTGGGTTGAGTTCCCTAGATACGACCTGTGACCGCGCGCTTCGCAATACTTCAACAAAATCTGAGTCCTTGCCATCGCGCAGAATATCATTTCGGCTGAAGACGGTCGGAAACCTCGATTCAGAAGACGATAAGACGGTAATGTCGCGGACGGCCGAGGCAAAACCTATCGCTACCGGATCATTTGATGCCTCATCGGCGCTCCACTCGTGGTTTTCCTCAATCCGACAAAACTTCGCTGGCAGGTTGCCGTGAGCAGATAGAAAGTATCCTTGACCAGCTAATGGCCCCCAATTCTCTTCAACAAGATCTAGGTTCGGCCGGGGAGGCAATTCACCGGAAAGTCCCATTATAATTCCGCCCCTGGCAAAGATAGAGATTCGGTGAGCCAGCATTTCACAGATTCCGCTGGTTTCGTCATCTCTAATCTTGTTCACCAATTCACTGGGCAAAGATGCCCAGAATTCGATGTGGTGAGTCAGTAAAGGCACCTTCCCGACGTGAGCGTTTAAGAGAAAACGCATAAAAAGTGAGAGGCGTGCGACCAGATTGGTTGGACGCATGGATATGGCACATGCCTTCTTGCCCCTCGGAGTTGTCGAAAGTAATTCATGAAGAACACTGATCATTTCCAAACTTTGCATTGCCTGGAAAAGAAACACGAACAGATCACGTGCAGTCACACCTCTTTCGATCGCTATTTCGGTCGCTGCGATTGCCCCGATGATATCGGCTTGGCACTCCCCAATCTGCCTTAACTCTCGATCTAGCATCAATTGGGCAAACCTAATTCCTAGTACCGAATCCCCCTCCTTTTTTCCATCATGGCCAAAACGGTGAACGACTTCAGGTAGGAGAAACCCCTCACTGTCAGCACGATACGTCGCCTTAGTCCAATCTAAAATGGGACTAAAGGGGCACGATGAAGATCGACCTAGTATATGACCACACTCATGGCCAGTAACAAAGCTGAGCGGCAGCTTAGCTTTCAGTAATTCGATCAGTAATTCGTCAAAATACTGCGGTCGGGGGATGAAGGTCTCTTGGTGATATTCGACGTACTCGGCGAGTCGTTCATTCATTACCCTCGCCAACTGCAAGGCCAAGACGATATCTCCGTCAACATAGAGACGCTCAGCGGCGCGAATCATGAATTCTATGTAGTGAAAAATAGGGCGTTCGCTCCACCACCACCTGGCCAATAGAAATTCCAAGGCGTTCGCTTGCTCAGTATCTATAAGTGCAAGAATTGCAGTGGGACGCCTTAGCACAACACTCGTAGCCTGCATCGTACTAATAGGCAATACGCAGAGGTTCTCCTTATCGCGGAAGCTTTTCGGAGCGACAACTCCAAGTGCCTTCTTGACGGTAGCACGATCGTCAGCGCTCACCGTAAACGCCTGGTCTCGATGAATATGTCGCTTGAATTCTCGCCAATCGGGACGAGGGATCATGTTTCATTCCCCTGTATCGCGTTCAGACTTTGAAGTACTTTCAATCGTTTCCAGCATCTCTCGGGCCTGCGAGGGCGTCATATTCTTAATCCGAACTTCCGTACCGTCCTTTTTTTTGACTATTATTTCTCCACGAGTCGCTACAACGTAGCCCAGGGCTGCGGCAATGACCGGTACGATAATTGGCCCCAATGGAACGATCCATTCTATGAGTGCAGCAGCGTCAAAAGGTTCGACTTCGATGCCTTCGTTTAGGTCATAGTCCGGAGCCAAACCTTCCGCCGACCTAAGATCTTTCCAATGGGACTTAAAGGAGGGAGCCAGATCGGCGGGAACACGAAGAACAATAGAATTCTGGTCAAACATATCCAGTCCTTAATTCTCTGTAGAAACAACAACGCCCAAAGGCCCACGCCGATGCCAACATCGCCCAAGCACTGCCACTATCTCACAAATTTGAACGACTTCCTGGTTTCTCTTTCTCACCGGATGCTATATCAACTCAATTCAAATCGTGAAATGATGTTCAACTGCCGTGGTTCACGATTCTTCTTTCGCATTGAGTTGTTGGAGCAAACTCATTCATCTGTCGACAATTCTCTCTCGACGTCATCCCTGACCGAATGCGATGCAGTTCATCTTCCGCAACGCTCAATTCCGCAGTTTGGCATTTTCTAACGAACCAACGGCCCGCCACTTCCCCGCTCGTAACAGTTACATACGACGAACAATACTACATCGACGCAATTGGAGATGGTCTGCTTGGTCAAGAGCCATAAGTCACGCAACTAGGAGAAACAATTGCAGTGGGTTGGCTTTTAAGCGAAGTCCGATAATATCCGAGAACATTTGTAGATGCACGCAATTTTCCTACTTCTCCGAGACAGATAAAGGGGTAGCTTTTAAGGATCTTTCCATTTCGGTCCTAAGTCACGGACTGATCCCGTGCATCCATCGCCCCCTCGAGGCTTCACCGCACAAGGGGAGCTTAACCCAAAATAGCCCCCTGTTCCCTTTGATTCGTCCAACACCGATGAGTCCGTTCATGATGTCAACGGGCTTTATGGTCTGGGCGTATAACGATGGACATCACCGCAGTCGCGGCAGTTGCTTTCGACTTTCGAGGTAATAGATACGCTTCCACCGCGACTCCGGTGCATCTTATGGTTACCCGCTCTTCTCAGTTTCGACCGGACACGGTCCGACGTAACGGGAAAACGTTGTGACATACGGATCGTCCACAACTACTTGCGTGATGGAGGCGTAGGGGATTGCGTACGAGTTATCAAACCAACGCCCTACAGAATCAAAGAAAACAAATTCGAGAGACGAATCACCCATCGCAACGATCCGACCGATATGGAGGCCGAATTCCTCGGCGTCAGGACAGTTCTTGCACTCAATCTTGATGTTAACGTTCGTTTCATGAATTGATTCGAGTGCCGATCGCATGCTATCGGTACGGAACCATGGAGCAGCTTGGGCAAAGTTGGCGTGACCTTCGGCTGCAATCATTCGGGTCCATGGTTCGTTGATGAGAAGATCGACGACAGTCGACGTTGGCATGGCAACAAAACCGGCCGGTAAAAACCCATCGAACTCTCGCACGACGACCAATTTTGAGTTTCGAGACAATAGATAGCCGTAGACCTGTTCCCCCGTCTTTCGCTTGACGTCAATGATGTGAGGGGGCTGTGGCATTGAATGTGGATCGTCTTGAGCAGGGCAACTAACGAATTTACTGGGGTATTGGCAAGCATTTTCCGAACGCCCTCATTTATTATGGGGCGAATAATCGTGCATTTTACGTGGCTTCTAAAGGGCCAGCAAATTCTTAGCCTACGGCTCAGCTTAGGTTGGGCGCATAGAAAAACACCGTGCACCACAATGGGCGCACGGTGTTTTGTTCGATCTCGCTGTAGCGTCTCGAAACTTAGACGCGGCGTTCTCGCAGGCGGGTTGCCTTGCCAACGCGATCGCGCAGGTAGTACAGCTTGGCTCGGCGAACGACGCTCTTGCGAGTGCTGACCACCTTGGCGATTTGTGGGCTATGAATTGGGAACTTCTTTTCCACCCCTTCGCCAGCCACGATGCGGCGAACGGTGAACATTTCCCGGGTGCCGCTGCCGCTCTTGGCGATCACGGTGCCGATGAATTTCTGGATACGTTCCTTTTGACCTTCGAGGATCTTGGTGTGGACCTCGACGGTGTCGCCAATTTCAAAGAAATCGACCTCAGGCTTCTGGTAGGCCGCTTCGACCTTGCTCATCAAATCTTGGCTCATTGCCAGTTTCCTTCTGCTACAGCGAATAAACGTCTATTTTGGTTCCGGCGGTTGCGACTGCTTATCGAGCAAGTCCGCTCGCCGGTGAATTGTCTTTTCTAACGATTGGGCCTTCCGCCAGGCGAGGATTTCCTGGTGATTACCACCGAGAAGAACCTCAGGTACTTCCAGACCGCGATACTCTCTTGGCCTGGTGTACTGCGGAAACTCCAGTAGACGATTGCCTTCGCTGAAGGAGTCGTCCACGGCACTTTGTTCGTCACCCAGTACGCCAGGGATCAGGCGAATCACCGAGTCGATGATCGCCATCGCGGCGACTTCGCCCCCATTAAGGACGAAATCTCCCAGCGAAATCTCTTCCGGCCGCAGAAGGTCGATCACACGTTGATCGAAGCCTTCGTATCGGCCGCATATCATTGTCAGCCGAGTTTCCCGGGCTAACTCTTCCACCAGCGGTTGATCGAGCGTCTTGCCTTGGGGGCTCAGCAGGATCAACCGGCCTGGTTTCTCAGCCATCGGCTGGATTTGTTCAATGGCTTCCACAACCGGTTGAACGCGGATAACCATTCCGGGTCCGCCGCCAAAGGGACGGTCGTCGACGCGGTTGTGCTTGTCATTGGCCCAATCCCGCAGGTTGTGGATATGGGCATTGACCAACTCTTTCCCGATCGCTTTGTTGAGGAGACTTTCGCCTAGATAACCGGTGAAAATCTCAGGAAACAGCGTCAGGACATCAAACCGCATAGCAGGTTGCCTGCCTAGCCTTCGGCCTGAGCCGATTCTTCACCACCGTCAGCGGCAGCTGCAGCTTCGACCGCTTCGCCTTCGGCGGGTGCGGCAGCTTCGGTGCCTTCTTCGGCAGGAGCTTCTGTTTCGGCTGGTGCTTCCGGCTCAGGTTCTTTGATTTCAACTTTCGGAGGAACGTAGGCAGTTTTGGTCGCCATGCGAGCCAAGGCTTCTTCACGGGCCGCCAGGTGCGTGCCGTTGGTGCCATACTTGCGGATCAGAACGGCAACCTTTGGCGAAGGCTGAGCACCGACACCAAGCCAGTAGTCGACGCGTTCCGATTTCAAGTTGACCCGAGCGTCTTTTTCTTTGACGAAAGGATCGTAGGTACCGAGGTATTCAATTGCCTTGCCATCTCGCGGGGTACGAGAATCCATGGCGCAAATACGATAGAACGGACGGTGTGCCCGACCCATCTTCTTCATGCGAATGCGAACTGCCACTTACGTTACTCCTAAGTAAACCTGAAAACATTACCCGCTCAACGACGAGGTTAACGACGCCGCTTTTTGAGCTTCTTTTTGAGTTTCTTTTGATTCTGGATGTCCTTGGCGGTCATCCGTTTGCCGGTTCCCTGCTTGGTCTTTTTCATCTTGCCGGTGGGGTCCATCAGTTCGCCACTGCGAAGCTTTCGCATCATGTCCATCGCGCTGGACATGCCGCCTCCGGCCATTCCCTTCATCATGGTGGCCATGCTGTCGAACTGTTGGATCAGCGTGTTGACCTCTTGCGGGGAGACACCTGAGCCCTTGGCAATTCGTTGACGTCGACTGTTGTCGATCAGCTTGGGATCGTTGCGTTCGGCCTGGGTCATCGAATCGATGATGCCTCCCAAACGCTTCATTTCCTGCTCGTGGTCGCCGCCTTGCAGCATCTTGTTGATTTCGCCCATGCCAGGCATCAAGCCAAGCATCTTTGTCATCAAGCCTGGACGAGCGATCTGGTTGATTTGTTTGCGGAAGTCGTCCAGCGTGAACTGTCCCTTTTGGAGACGTTCCTGGGTCTTCTGGACTTGCTCCTGGTCGAATTCCCGCTGAGCGAGCTCGAACATCGAGAGAATGTCGCCCATGCCAAGGATTCGGCTGGCCATCCGGTCAGGATGAAACGGCTCGAGGCCGTCCATGTGTTCGCTGACGCCGATGAACTTAATCGGAACGCCGGTGACATGTTTGACCGACAGGAGGGCGCCGCCGCGAGCATCGCCATCCAGCTTGGTCATGATGACGCCATCGAGTTCCAACGCTTCGTTGAACGCCTTGGCACTGTTGACCGCGTCCTGGCCGGTCATGCCGTCGACCACCAGGAAGCATTGGTCCGGTTGGACCTTCATGTCGATCGTTTTGAGCTGCTGCATCAGCTCTTGATCGATTGCCAGACGACCGGCCGTATCGAGAATGACGACGTCGATACCATTGTCGCGGGCATGTTTGACCGCGTTCTGGCAGACAGCGATTGGATCGGTGGCACCTTCTTCGCTGTAAACTGGGGTGCCGACGCTCTTGCCGATGATGTGAAGCTGCTCGACCGCCGCAGGACGCTGAAGGTCAGCCGCACACAGCAGTGACTTCTTGCCTTCGGTACCGATCAGGCGAGCCAGCTTACCGCACGTGGTCGTCTTCCCAGCACCTTGCAGACCGCACATCATCAGCACGGTCACGTCTTTGGTCAGGTTCAGCGTCGGATCAACAGGGCCCAACAGGTCAACGAGGGCCTCTTGGACGATACCAACGAGCTGCTGCTCAGGCTTGAGCGATTTGAGGACATCCTGGCCAACAGCCTTTTCGCTGACGTCCTGCATGAATGCTTTGACGACCGGGTAGCTGACGTCCGCTTCGAGCAAGGCGTTTTCGACCATTTGCAGGCCTTCACGCATGTTCGATTCGGTCAGTCGGCCCTGTCCGCGCAGCGTCTTAAACGCTGATCGTAAGCCGTCTTGCAACGAGTCCAACATCGGAAAATACGCCTAAAGGTCGAAACTGGAGATCCCCCAGAGAGCGATTCGTGCGGTGAAAGATCGTGCTGCTTTAGAGGCACAACCTGCACATGGACCACTTCCGAGAGATGGGTCGAAACGCGTATTCTACCGAACCCCGCCCGGGGTTGGCAATTGGTAATAGAAGCCGATCAGAAGGAAATCCGCATTGCATGCCCCCTTGGTCGGGGGCATGCTTGGTGTGCAGATTCATGCAGCTACCGTCTCAAAAGCTGGAAGGTTAAGGTGCGTCAGGACGCTCTTTAACCGGCAGCGGTGCCAACCCATCGATTGTCAGCGTCGAGACCTTTTTTGTTACTAAGTCCAGAACACGGATCAGATGGTTATTGGTATCGGCGATGTAGAGTTTGCCGCCTGCATACGATAACCCGGCAGGTTCGTCGAATTGAGTGGGTTCGTCCGAGTTTCCAGGCTCGCCGGTGCCAGCGACCGTTTTCACTTCGCCGCTGGTTGCGTCGACGGCCTTGATCTTGTTGTTGTAGGTGTCGGCAACGTAGATCGTGCCATCAACATAGCAAACCCCCAGCGGATGCTGCAGTTTTGCGGTCCTGGCAGGGCCGTCGACGTCCCCGAAGGTAAACAGGCGACCGTAGTCGAATCGCGAAGTACCAATCACGGTACGAACCCGCTTCGTGGGATCAAACGGCACGGCACGGATCGAACTACCCTCGCTATCGGCAACAAAGATCTGCTCTCCATCGGTAGTCAGTCCCGATGGCTGAGCGAACGAGGAGTAGCCCATTTCGTAAGGGATCTTCGGCAATAGCTTACCGTCGACAATGTCTTCGCGGCCGTTGCCTGCGTAGGGGCCGATTTCTGATTCGTCCAGTTTCATCTTCCAAATTTGGTGAGGACCAGCCATGGCAATATAAAGGCTATCACCGTGTGGCAAGAGTGCCCAAGGACTGTTGATGGCTGTCGTCTTCGGAAGACCGACGTAGCGATCAGGGAGGTTGCCGATCGTGGCATTGTCGGCGAGGCCTGGCCAACTGTTTTGTGCTTGTTCTCCAGTTCCTGCGACGGTGGAGACCCGTTTCTGCTTCAAGTCGACCTTTCGTAGGAGATGGTTTTCCGTATCGGCGACAAACAAAGTGTCCCCAACGAGGGCCATTCCTTGCGGATGGTCGAACTGGGCTGATTCATAGCTTCCGTCGGCGGCCCCGATCTGGCCACTTCCGATAACATCTTCCAGTTTGCCGTCCAAGCTTGAGATGACGATGCGGTTGTGGTTGCTGTCGGCGATGAACAACCGATTCGATTTTTCATCGGCTAATAATTTGCCTGGAAAACGAAGTGGCGTCGGAGTCTGGCTGTAGGCGAGCAGATCAAACTTAATCGGCTTTTCGTCCAATAGTTTGTTTTCGCGGTAATAGGGAATCGCTTCGTTCAGCACTCGCTTGATTTCGTCCGCTTTAACTTCACCCCGTTGCAGATAGACGACGTTGCCTTCGGGATCGATGATGTACAGCGTCGGCCAACTGCTGACGGAGTAGCGATTCCAGATCTTTAGCTTGTCATCGTTCACCACCGGGTGTTCGATTTCATACCGAAGAATTGCTTCGCTGATGTTTTTGGCTTCTTTTTCCGTATCAAACTTTGCTGAGTGCACCCCGATGACGACCAGTTCGTTGGGGAATTCATGCTCAAGCTTCTTCAGTTCGGGAAGAATATGCATGCAGTTGATGCAGCAGTAGGTCCAGAAATCGAGTAAGACGAACTTGCCTCGCAGGTCCTTGATTTCGAGCGGGCCTTTGGTGTTCAGCCACTCCATGTCTTTGGGAAACTCAGGCGCAGGGATCCGTTTGCGAAACGGGTTAGTGGGCGCCTTTTGATTCAGCTTGCTGTCATTGCCAGCGTCCTCTTGGGCGATGATTGGTTGCTGCTCTTCCGCCATGGCAAACGGTTGAGACGAGGAGCTCTCGCAGCCGACGAGCATGATAGCGGCGGCAAACAGAGCTAGCTTGCGCAGGATCGGCAAGGCAAACAATTGGGTTCGAGTCATCGAAAAGACCTTCCAGTTATGAGGGCAGGATTCCAATGAATTGGAACTAATTTAGGGGAGAAAAGCTGTGATTTTCCGTACAATTATCGAAAGTCGGGAACATTTCAGCCACCAGGAATCGAGCGCCAATTGCAGGCCTTCTTAACGCCTTGATATGGCCAACCGATGGTAGGGGCCTGTGGTATCTTCAAAAAAAACCTGGGGTCAGGTTGGAATTTGGCCGACAAAGTATAACGATTATAGCGATTTTTCCGGAATCGGCCGGAAGCGATATATTCAATCGTGCCCCCATGAAAGTGCTATCGTTGGTGGTTTGGTCCCATGGGATGCGAGCGATTCCGACTCGCACTCCATCCTACCCATTTCGACCATGCCCGCCAAATATCGGAGGATCTCACTGTGATTCGCAAGTTATGGCTCGCTGTTTGTCTTTTACCACTAATAGCTTCCTTTGGCATGGGCCAGGACTGGGCAAACAAGATGTTCAAGGTTCGCTCGCACGACTTTGGCGCGGTCGCTAAGGGAGCGAAGGTCTACTATGACTTTGAAGTTGAGAACATCTATGAGGAAACGGTCCACATTGCCAGTGTTCGTTCCAGTTGCGGCTGCACCAGCCCTTCGATCAAGAATGATACGCTGAAAACCTGGGAAAAAGGAGCGATTGTCGCCAAGCTGAATACCGACAGCTTTTTGGGGCACAAAAGTGCCACGGTGACCGTCACAATCGACAAGCCGTTCTATGCCGAAGTTCAATTGAACGTTTCATCCAATATCCGGGGCGATGTGGTCTTCGAGCCAGGTGCCGTCCAGTTCGGTACCGTCGAGCAAGGGGAACCGGGTGAAGCCAAGGTGCATGTCAGCCAAGCTGGCCGTAGCGACTGGCAGATCACCGACGTTCGCAGCAACGATGATTACCTGGCCGTCGAAATGAACGAGACCAATCGTGGCGGCGGTCGCGTCGGATACGACCTGAAAGTTCGTCTGAAAGAAAACGCTCCGGTTGGATTCATTTCCAGCCAATTGGCTCTGATCACCAACGATGGCCGCAGCCCGTCCGTTTCGCTGCCAGTTGAAGGCAAGGTCGAATCGGCACTTAGTGTCAGCCCAGGTGCTTTGTCGCTAGGTGATCTCAAGCCTGGCGAAACGACCGAGGCAAAGTTGATCGTGAGGGCTAAGAAGCCATTCCGGATCACTGGGATCGAGTGTGATAACGCTTCGTTTAAATTCGGCGATCTGCCGGAAGAAGCCAAGAAGTTGCA
The DNA here is from genome assembly GCA_016124445.1 of bacterium. Classification (GTDB taxonomy): domain Bacteria; phylum Planctomycetota; class Planctomycetia; order Pirellulales; family Pirellulaceae; genus Bremerella. The sequence goes on along the minus strand of WGNR01000003.1, from coordinate 40,088 downwards.
CTTCCTTCCGTTGACCTTCACCGCTGGTGAAAAGGGCGGGACCGTGGTGCAGAAGATCAAAATCGAAACCGATCTGGCTGGTGGTATCAGCGGCGAGTCGGTGGCAACGGCTATTGTGACGGAAGATAATTCGGAAACCTAATCCGCGTGTCCGAAGCGAGTCAAAATAGAAACCCAGCGAACCATCCGCTGGGCTTTTTTCGTCTCTGAATCACAAGGCAGTATTGGTCGGTTATGCCTTGGCGTAGTCGGCTTGAGGAACTGCCTTTGTCTTCTCAGGCAGTGGCGGCAATGCTTCTTCAAGGACGCCTCGCACACGCGGCCACATCAGCAGGGCCTCGATCAGCATCCATATCTGAAGGATCATCACGGCTGCGCCCAGACCCAGTAGCAACCACTGCTGTTTGGCGAGGTACCCGGATTCATGAAAAATGTTGAAACCCATCGCGATGGCGGGCAAGATCAACATGGCAATCATGGGCAACGCGATAAACCATATCGGCTTGCTGCGTCTCCAGAGATAAAACGCGGTCACCATCATCGCCAGTCCAGCTAATAGCTGATTCATGGCACCAAATAGTGGCCACAACAAAAGTCCACCATTACCTGGGGTATCGGTGGCGAATAGTGCGATGCCGAGTGCCGACAAGACCGCCAAGGCAGTCGCTGCGTACTTGCCCGACAATGGTTTGGTGACTGGTGTCGAAGCAAACAGCTCCTGTAATACATAACGCTGTAAACGAGTGGCCGTGTCGAGTGTCGTTGCCGCGAAGTTGGCGACGAGCACCGCAATAATGCTGATCCCGATTTCGAGCGGAATTCCCAGCGAACTAAGGAAATTGGCTCCTCCCTCAACGAACGCGGCAACCAGCTGAGGCAACTTGAAGTTGGTCCAGCCCTTCGAAATGGCATAACGGCTTTCCCATGCTGCTTTGCCGACCAGCGGTACACCGTCTGCGTCTGTCTGGGCGGTGTAGCTGTAGGTGCCATCCGCATTGCGAGTCTCGTTGAAGACGCCCATCCCAACGCCGGCACAGCAGGCCAAAATGACAATCACAGCCAGCCCACCTTCCAGCAGCATTGCCCCGTAGCCAATGTACTGAGCGTCCGATTCTTTCTCGACCTGCTTGCTCGAAGTTCCGCTACTGACAAGGCAGTGAAAACCGCTGCACGCACCACAGGCAATCGTGATGAACAGGAAAGGGAAGATCGGCGGCGCCCCGCTCGGCAAGTCAGTGGCAACCGCTGGGGTCGAATGGACCAGGTCGGCCGCTCCGGTCAGACCGGCGACCAATAGCCCGACGAACAATAGCACCAGAGCGACAATCAGTTGATGGCTGTTTACAAAGTCGCGTGGTTGCAACAGCAGCCAGACAGGCAAGACTGAGGCCACAAAGCAGTAGACCAGTAAGATCACGGTCCAAATGACTTTAGCACTGAGGTAAGGGTTCGACGAAAGATCGGGACCAAGCGAACTTGACAGAATCGCTCCCAGATCAATCGGACAATAGTAAACGCCGACATAGATCGAGGCGTAGACGATCGCGAGCGCCACGAGCGATGGAATCAACAAATGGGCGTTCTTGTTTCGAGTGTAGATCCCCAGGGCGATTGCGATGGGCATGCTGATCCAAACCGGCAAAACAGTTTGCGGGTATTGAGCGAAGATCGTTGCCACCACCAAGCCGAAGATCGCCAGGACCACCATCAGGGCCGATGCGAGTACGATTAGAAACAGGTATTTCGCCCGCTTGTTGATCACGCGTCCAGCGATCTCGCCGACGGTTTGGCCTCGGTTGCGAAGCGAAACGATCAGCGAGCCAAGGTCGTGAACGGCACCGACAAAGATCGAACCGAACACCACCCAAAGCAAAGCAGGCAGCCAGCCCCAAAACACGGCGATCGCCGGACCTACGATCGGACCCGTACCCGCGATACTGGTAAAGTGGTGACCAAATACCACCTGACGATCGGTCGGGCAAAAGTCGATGTCGTCCTGCAACTCTTTACTGGGAACCTGGCGGTCGTCGTCGACCTCGAAGATCTTTTTCGATAGCCAGCGCCCATAGGTGTTATAGGCAACAATAAAGCCGACGAAAGATAAAACGGCGACAATCAGCGTAGACATAGGCGTAAATAAAGGTGTAACGGCCTAATCAGCCGTGCATCCAAGGAGGGGATGTGTCCGGGGGAGAGGTGCCGGGATAGTGAGCATTCCCGGCTACTCCTATAATGGTGCATTCTTCTGGCGGCGTGAATAGCTCACATTGAAACTGAGATAAAAAACTTTTATTTACGGCATCGCGTTTAGACAAGGAATAGATCGATCGTGTCGGAAAACATCGAAAACGTCGTGATTATCGGAAGCGGACCTGCGGGATGGACGGCCGCAATCTACGCGGCTCGCGCTAATTTGAACCCGCTTCTGTTTGAGGGGGCCGACCTGCAAGAGCACTACGACTTGGGGCGAGGGCCCTTAGGGCAGTTGGCTATGACGACGGAAGTCGAGAATTTTCCCGGCTTTCCCTCAGGCGACCTTAGTGCCTACTTGGACAATGCCATCGATGACAGTTTGCGGCAATACATGGCGCCGCATCAGAAGCATGGCGTAAGCGGTCCGGAACTGATGGAACTGATGCGGCAGCAGGCCAAGAACTTTGGTACCCGGGTCATTACCGACGACATTATCGAAGTCGATTTCTCAGAGCGGCCGTTCAAACTGAAGCGGCTGGAAGGAGACGAATGGCTCACAGCCAATTCCGTGATTATCGCCACCGGGGCGAGGGCCAATTATCTCGGACTCGAATCGGAATCCAAGTACAAGAACCGCGGCGTGAGTGCTTGTGCTGTGTGCGACGGAGCGCTGCCTCGCTTCCGCCAGAAGCCCGCCATTGTGGTCGGGGGGGGCGACTCGGCGGTTGAAGAAGCGGACTACCTAAGTAAGTTCAGCTCGGTCGTTTACTTGGTTCATCGTCGCGACGAACTTCGCGCTTCTTCGGCCATGATCGACAGGATCAAGGCGAACAAGAAGGTTGAGATTGTCTGGAACCATGTAGTTGAGGAAGTTCTCGGGAACGACAAGGATGGTGTTACGGGAGCCAAGTTGGCGTGCACCGCCGATGATTCCAAGAAGGAGTTGGAGGCATCCGGTTTCTTCCTGGGGATCGGCCATACGCCCAATACCGACTTCCTGAAAGGGAAGCTCGATATGAACGACGCTGGCTACCTGAAGTGGACCATACCGTTCCGCACCAATACCAGCGTTGAAGGTGTCTTCGCCGCTGGTGACGTCGCTGACGACAACTACCGTCAGGCAATTACTGCGGCTGGTACCGGCTGTATGGCCGCACTCGACGCAGAGCGTTGGCTTGGCTCTCAGGGCTTGCATTAGGCCCCAAAGACAACCATCATTAGAGGCACTGAGAACCCTGTCGGTTCCTAGTGTCTGATGAAATTCACGACAAGGGGAACGAGGATCGTTCCCCTTTTTGTTTGCCCCATCATCCCACCAGCCCCTTTTCTACGCCGATTCTGGGCGAAGGACTCGCAATGTCTGACAACATGAGCAAGGTCGAGAGCGACCGAGAGATCTTACAGGAAGCCCAGGCCAAAGGTGCCGGTGCCACGTTAGGGGCATGGGTACGACTGTCGGGACCAGGCTGGCTGCAAAGTGCGATCACGCTTGGCGGCGGCTCGCTTTCAGGGGCGCTGTTTTTAGGGATTCTGGGCGGCTATAGCCTGTTATGGCTGCAATTGGTTGCGATTGTCTGCGGCGTGGTGATGCTTTCGGCGATCAGCTACGTCACGCTCTCAACCGGCGAGCGGCCCTTTCAGCAGATCAATACGCATATCAATCCGGTGCTTGGCTGGGGATGGCTGATTGCCACGGTGGCAGCCAACATGATCTTCCTGATGCCGCAGTTTGCGCTTTGCTATTCGGCGTTGAATAAGAACATGGCTCCTGGTCTGGTTGGCGACGACATCAGGACCAAGGCAATCGTGTCTGGCGTTTTGCTGGTGGCCGGTGGCATTCTGGTCTTCATGAATTCGCGGCCAGGGCTGGCGACTAAGATCTTTGACATTCTGCTCAAAGCGATGATCGCCGTCATTGTTATTTGTTTCTTTGGCGTCGTCGTGAAGCTTGGTCTATCGGGCGAAGCGTTCTCGTGGTCGGAGGTCTTCAGCGGATTTATTCCAGATCTGTCGGCCGCCTCGGAGCCGACCGGAAAGCTTGCCGAGATTGCCAGTCAGGTTGAAGAGCCTTACCAGTCATTCTGGACCACGCGGATCGTCGCTGATCAACGCGCCGCCATGATCGGGGCGGCAGCCACGGCGGTTGGGATCAACATGACCTTTTTACTTCCCTATTCGATGCTCGCCCGCGGCTGGGACAAAACGTTCCGGGGTTTGGCTCGCTTCGATCTTTCGACTGGTATGGCCATTCCGTACATCCTGGTGACCAGTTGTGTGGTGATTGCATCCGCCGCGGCGTTTCACGGGAAAGTGGACCCGGCGTTTCTTTCCAATTCGCCTGAGGAAATGGAAAAGAGTCCGGTCTACGGGGGTGCCCAGAAAATGATGGCTGCCCGGGTCCTGATCAACGAGGACGAACTCCAGATTCCCCAGAAATACCTCGACGAGGCCAAGGGCGAAGATGGGAAAACGGACAAAGCAAAGCTGGCGGCAGTCCTTCTGAAAGAGAAGTATCCGCCGCTGATGGCTGGCATCGCGAATCTCCCTGAAAGCGAAAAACGATTGGCAGCATCGCTGGTCAAACGAAGCGAATTTCTCCTGTCTCAGTCGCTGGCACCCTTGCTGGGTGATTCTATTTCTCGATGGGTTTTCGGCATCGGGGTATTCGGAATGGGATTCTCGACCATCATCATTCTGATGATGATCAACGGCTACGCATTTTCGGAAATGCTTAACACGAAACCAAACGGCGCGGCCCATGTACTTGGCTGCCTGTTGGCGGGTTTGTCTGGTGCTTCCTGGTTTGTTGTCTGGGACGGACCGGCCAAGGTTTGGTTGGCGATCCTCGTTTCCAGCTTCGCGGTTTTGTTCCTGCCAATTGCTTACGTCACTTTCTTTATGATGATGAACAGCAAGTCGATCTTGGGAGAGGATCGGCCGAAGGGTATTAGCTGGCTGATCTGGAATGTGCTAATGATCTTCTCAGTGGTGGGGGCGATCGCGGCAGCGTACGTGTCGTTGTCCGATAAGTTGACATCTCCCTCGAATTCGTTCGAGCAGAAGGCCCTCGTCTTGACCGTTGTGGTTGGTTATCTGATCCTGTTTGTAGGTGGATTCTTCATGAAGAAGGGGGGCAGTCAAGAACTGCCGCTCGATAGCGAACCAACCGAATCCGCCTAGTTGGAAGCAGCTTGCCGGTCCTTGTCGGTTGTCGACGGGGTTGATGGGGAAGCGGATTTAGAACAGGACGGAGCGATGGAAAAACGATCGGTCTTACAGGCTCGAAGTACAGCGTGTGTTGGGCAAACCGTGTGTCTGGAAGGCTGGGTGCGGACCCGCCGCGACTCGAAAGGGGGCTTCAGTTTCATCGAATTGAACGATGGAAGCTGCCTGTCTAATATTCAGGTCATCGCCGATAACCAGTTGGCCAACTACGAAGACGAGATTAAGCATCTCACTCCCGGTTGTTCGATTCGCGTCGTGGGCGAAGTTAAAGAGTCGCAAGGCAAAGGACAGTCGACCGAGGTCCAGGCCAGCGAAGTCCATCTCTACGGTACGGCCGACGCCGAGACCTATCCGCTGCAAAAGAAACGACACACGTTTGAAAAGCTCCGCGAATGGGCTCACCTGCGGACGCGATCGAATACCTTTGGCAGTGTGTTCCGCGTTCGCAATCGGGTTTCTTATTCGATCCATCAGTTCTTTCAGGAACGCGGCTTTCTCTATGTGAACACGCCCATCATCACCGCTTCCGACTGCGAAGGGGCGGGCGAGATGTTCCGCGTTACGACCCTTGATGTCGACCAACCACCGAAGGTCAACGGCAAGGTCGACTTTAGCAAAGACTTCTTTGCCCGGCCTGCTTACCTGACGGTGAGTGGCCAGTTGGAAGGGGAAATCTTCGCGACCTCGCTGGGTAAGGTGTACACCTTTGGACCAACCTTCCGCGCCGAGAACTCCAATACGAGCCGCCACCTAGCCGAGTTCTGGATGGTAGAGCCAGAGATTGCGTTTGCCGATCTGGAAGAGAATATGGAGGTCGCCGAAGCGTTCCTCAAGCGGATTTTCACCGACGTGATGAACGACTGCGAAGAAGATATGGCCTTCTTCAACGAGCGGATCGAGCCTGGAATACTCGACACGCTGAAGAGCATTGTCGAAAGCGAGTTTCTCCGCTGCAGCTATACCGAGGCGGTCGATATTCTACAGAAGTCGGGACACGAGTTCGAATACCGCGTCCAATGGGGCGTTGATCTTCAGTCCGAGCACGAACGCTACCTGACCGAACAGCATTTCAAGCGGCCGGTGATCCTGCACGACTATCCCAGAGCGATCAAACCGTTCTACATGCGGTGCAATGACGATGGCAAAACGGTCCGGGCCATGGACGTGCTGGTCCCCAAAGTGGGTGAAATCATCGGTGGAAGCCAGCGTGAAGAACGCCTGGATGTGCTCGAAAGCCGCATGAAAGAGCAGGGCTTAAACGCCGAAGAGTACTGGTGGTACTTGGACTTACGACGATATGGCACCGTTCCGCACGCCGGTTTTGGCCTTGGCCTGGAACGCGTTCTACAGTTTATTACCGGCATGGGGAACATCCGCGATGTGATTCCGTTCCCCCGTACCCCGGGCTGGGCCGAGTTTTAAGCCCGCGTTTCGCTGGAATAATCGTCGTGAGGATCCCTGCAATGAATCGTCGTATTCTGCTGTTTGCTCTGTGCGCACTGGGCGTTTGCCAAACGGTTGCCGTCGCCGAAGAGGTCGACCTGGAAAAGCTGCTCAAACAGGTCGAAGCGGGGAAAGCGATTCTGCTCGATGTCCGTGAAAAGGTGGAATGGAAAAAGTTCCACCTGGTCGATTCCGAATCGGTCCCGCTATCAACCGTGGCCCTCGATAAGACTGCCCGCAGCACGATTGCCAAATACACGACCAATCCGGATGTGAAGATCTATGCGATCTCGAAGACCGGCCAGCGATCGAAGGTGGCGTCAGACATGTTCAAACGCGTGGATGCGGAAGTGATTCCGGTGATGCAGTCCTACAAAGAGTTGGTTGCGGCCGGTTTCAAGGAAGTCAAAGGGAACGATCCCTATTGGGAACCGCCGATCAAGGTTCTGCCTCCTTAACTGACCGAGGCAAACTGAAAGTAAAAGAGCAAGCCGGCGATCGTCTTTCCGTCGGCGATTCGTCCGTCGCGAACCATTTCTTTCGCCTCGCTCAGCGTGACAACATGATTCTCGATCTCTTCCCCCTCTTCCCGAGCCGGGGCATGCATGGTCAGGCCAGTCGCCAAATAGACGTACATCTTTTCGTCCATCACGCCAGGCGATGGGTAATAGGACGTTAGCAGTTCGACCTTGTCCGCCTTGTAGCCGGTCTCTTCTTCCAACTCGCGAGCAGCTGTAACCTCTGGCGGTTCGTTTGGCTCGAGGGTGCCCGCAGGCAGTTCCAGCAAGGTTTGATTGACGGCGATCCGATAGTTCTTGATCAGGCAAACGTGCTTGTCGTCGACCAGCGGCAAGATGACCGCCGCGCCAGGGTGACGCATCACATCGCGGGGGCGTTCTCCTTGCCATACTCGTTCGATATTGAAACGAATGCCTTCAAAGACGGTTTCAGGCGATTTCATCCGGCAAGTTCCTTCCGCGTCGGAGCCTCTGAATCAGTTTCTATTGGTGTATTGTGCACCGCGATCGACAGGTCGCGAAAGAGGAGGCCTACCCCTCCGCTTCATCGATGGCGATTTCAACGATCGGAGCCGTCTCTGATTCAGGCCGTTTGCCAAGTGTGTACAGCAAATGAAACAGCACGTTGAATACGACAACACCAAACATCGCAATTAGCAGCGTCAGCCCGGTTACTTGTTCGTGGATCAACAACCAGGCAAATTGCGCCAGGCATAAGATCGACACGATCACCAGCGTCGGGGTTCGGCTGATCAAGCTGACTACTAGCGCCCCAAAGGGTGCCCCCACCGTGACGATCGGCGCGGCAGTCAGCCAGTAGGCGAACACCTCAGGATCAATCTGGTAAACGCTGGGTTTTAGCCAACCAAGCAGACCGTTGGCAGCAATGCCAATGATCGAGGTGAATGCCATGATGATCACCGAAGTCGGAATCGCCACTTTCAGATCGGCTCGGTAAAGAAGCACGAGCGTGGCATACAGCATCATGTCGATTCCCACGCCGGTGATCGAAGACGCAATGCCACCTACGATACCGAGGGTTAGGCCGATTCGCTGATCGTAGGTATGCCATCTGTCAGTTTGCTGGTGCGGGGCGACCAACTCTCGAAGTTTCACCAAGTGCAAGATTCCGAAGCTGGCCCAGATCACGCCGAAAGTTAGTTTCACCCATAGGTCGGAAACAACTGGTGCCAGCAGTGCGGCACCCAATGGTGTACCGATGAGCGATCCAAAAAAAGCAGGGCGAAGCAACCGCCAGTCAACGTTTTTTCCAGAGGACAGAATGTAGATCGCCGCCGACGTCATTCCGATCGATTGAATCGCCAAGCCGAAGTTGCGACCGAGCGAGCCCGGCAGGTCAAATAGCAGTACCAAAACAGGAAACGCGATGGTCCCGCCACCCAGGGGGTCGAACCGGCGACGTAAGACCCAAGCGTCATCGTCACAGCGATCGGCCAATATGAGACGATCAGGTGCCAATAATTGCCCCAAAGTACCAGTAGAAGCCACGCGAAGTAGAACGCTACGAGCCACCAGCCAAAAGGCCCAATGCGAGGCAGCCAGCGAGTTGAAAGGATCCCCATCGTGGGAAATGCCAGGGCGAGGTCGTTGGAAAGACGCGATTTTCCTGATTTTTAGTGTTCCGACAACACTTGTCAAGACGTGTGTTGTCGGAGGTTTTCCCGATGGCGGAACTGAGACCCGGCTGTTAGACTCAAAAATCTAGGTGCTGCCGCGCCTTTTCGTTCATGAAGCGATTCTTGGCGGCGATTCTATCTGATGGGGGCGAACTTGGCGGATCGGCCCTAATCGGGTTTTACCAGTTGCATTTGAAACATCAGACGTGGTCACCCATCATCTCGATCCAGATCATCCGCCTCCTAAACGCATCAAGCATCTTTCCGGCCCGATACGCAAGATGGCAATCGGGGCCAGTCTATTTGTCGCGATCTGTGTGGTCGCGGTCATCGGATATATGGCCAATGGCTGGCGGTTAGATGATGCCATCTATATGGTCATCATCACGATCTTTGGCGTGGGCTACGGAGAAGTGCAGCCAGTCGAATCTCCGGCGCTTCGGGCCTTAACCATTATGGTAATCATTGCCGGGTATGGAGCCGTGATTTATACGGTCGGCGGCTTCATGCAAATGGTGGTCGATGGGGAACTTCAAAAAGCATTAGGAGCCAGACGCATGTCGATGGAAATCGATCGCTTGGACAAACACACCATTGTTTGCGGTGTGGGACGAATGGGCTCGATCCTGGCCCGCGAACTGGCCAAGGCCGGCAAGTCGTTTGTCGTGATCGACACCGACGAACGCCGCCTCGCCGCTGCCGAAGAGCTGGGCTATCTGTTCATCAACGGAGATGCCACCGACGAACATGTCTTGGAACTGGCGGGCATTAAACGAGCCACCGTCTTGGCTACTGTTCTTTCCGAAGATGCAACCAACGTCTTTGTGGCGGTGACGGCCCGGGGCATGAACCCAGACATCATGATCATTGCCCGCGGCGAGAATCCGAAGACCGAGAAGAAACTGATCGGCTGCGGTGCAAACCGCGTTGTTCTGCCCACGGCGATCGGGGCGAAGAAACTAGCGCAAATGATCATTCGCCCTTCGGCCGAGAACATGCTTGAGCAGCTAACCACCCAGGCCGACATGACCGAAGAGCTGGGCAGCATCGGACTGCGGTTTGACGAGTTGATTGTGGCGGCTGGTTCCTCGTTGGTTGAAAAGACGCTCAGCAGCATCGAACTACGCAGCAACCATGGTTTCCTGATCGTTGGATTGCGCCGGCAAGATGGCTCTACCATTCTCAATCCGCCTTCTGAAACTGTATTGCAGGCCGGTGATGTCGTGATCGTGTTGGGCCATGTTAACGACATTCCTCAACTGGCCGAGCGTTTCTGCGCAACACGGAGCAAGGTAATCTATCGCGGTGTGGTGATCGATTCTTAGAACTCCTCGGGGAATGTACGTTGAAAGTCCGCGCGAGCAACCCGGACGACCACGCGGAGCTGTGGCAACTGTTTCACGACACGATTCATTGCGTCAATTCCCAAGACTATAGTCCAGAGCAAATCGAGGTATGGGCTCCGGATGAGGTTGAGATGTCGCGCTGGGCTTCGCGCATGGAGGGGATCCAGCCTTGGGTGGCGATCGAAGGAGAGCAGATCGTTGGCTTTGCCGATGTCCAGGCCACAGGATTGGTGGACATGTTCTACGTGCATCATGCCTGGCAGCGAAAGGGTGTCGGCCGCGTGCTGATGGACAAGCTGCATATCGAGGCGCAGAAGTTGAATCTGACGGAGTTGCACTCCCACGTCAGCCTAACTGCCAGGCCATTCTTTGAAGCATTTCGATTCGTTGTTGAAAAGGCCCAGGAGGTAACCATTCAAGGGGTTGCGCTCCGTAATTTCGTCATGCGGAAGACACTCGACTAATTCGGTCCGGAAAGGTAGGTGCTCAGCGCCTCAATGTTTCGAGCGAAGGTCTGGCTCGAGATGTACTGGTCGCCGGGACGAAACTTTTGGTCACCGACCAGCTTCTGATCCTTGAAAGTGGTAATCCAGCGGCCGTGCTCGTCGAGGTCGCTCAGGATCTGCCGCACCTCGCTTTCTGATATCTTCCGGCGAGAAGGAGTTGCATTGGGCGAATTGGCCAACTTGCGGTAGCGATCCTTGATTCGGGAAAGCTTTGGGTTGTTCTTCCATCCATAGTGATCAGGCAGATCTTTGTCGTCGTTGGTCAGATAGTAGTCCTTGCCCTTGCGATTCATGTAAAGTGGCTTATTGTTGCGAAGCTCGTAGTAGCGAGCCATCTGACCGCCAGGCAAAACCGAGGATTCCAGGTACGCAACAGCCTTGGGGATTGGTGCCAGGTACTTTTCGTCGCGGGTTATCTCGAAGATGGTCAGCAGCGTCTCCATGACGTCTTCCGACTCGCGGCCAGCGATCGCGGCTGGCTCGAACCGACGAGCCCAGATCGGCTGCATGTCGTAGTTGTACTGCTGCGCCCAGGCTGGTTGCGGGGCAGGCATTTGCGCCAGGATCAAAAAGTCCCCGAGCTTCTTCAGTGCATTCAAGTAACGCTCGTCGCCATACGTTTGATAGGCATCGATCAACACGGCCGACACACTTCCCGCAAGGCCATCGTTGAGCGTGTACATGTCCCAATAGTTCTTGATGCGGCCTTCGGTCCTCCAGTCGTACTCAGGATAGTTCGCCGATTTCACTGGCAGCGATTGGTCCACTGGTCCGGTCCATACCTGGGGAAATGCTCCGTTGGGAAACTGAGCGGCCAGGAGGGCATCGAGCGCCGTTTGGGCGGCCTGGTGTACCGCCTCGTTTTTGAAGTTGTGCGTCTTATCCAGTCGAATCAAAAATCGAATGGCCGATTGTGTCTGGTCGTCGTCGAGTGACGAGTTGTTCTTTCCTTTCCCTTTACCGTTTCGATACAGCGCGACGCGAGCACCGCGCGGGTCGAAGTCGATGCAGTTGGTCCATCCGCCTGACTTGAGTTGGCCATACATCAAGGCCTGCGCCGCATCGTTGGCCGCGTCCAAGTAGTACTGATCGTGCGTCGCGTCATAGGCGTCGAGGAACGCCATTCCAACAGTAGGCGTCCCCGGCGGCTGCACCCAGATTTGATCCTCCGAGGCAACCCCTTCGCCGAAACGCTGCCGCAAGTCGGGACTGTAGAAGTACACATAGCCGCCGTGCACGGCCACCTTTTCTCGATAGTAGCTGGCAGCTTTTTTCATCGCCGCCAGGGCTTCGCTGGCCGACGGCGTGTTTTCAGCCATGGCGAGCGATGGAATCAGAAGAAGCGAAAAAGACAAGGTCCAAAGGGAAGAGCGAATGCGGGCCATGATTTGAATCTCGAACGAGCATATGAGAGGGGGGAGTAGAGTTGAACTCCGAATATAGTTCGCCCGAAAGCCAAAAGGAACAACCTCGGTCGCTTGAACCGAGGTTGTGTGAGAGTTTAGAAACGATTGCTGACGCTTTATTAGGATTCCTGTCAGCCTTCCCGCATGGCTTTCATGCCTTCGTATATTTCATCCTTGGAAAGCGAACGTTGCGGGGTGGCGAAGGACCAGTTGTGTCCGAACGGATCAACGACCACACCGTAGCGATCGCCCCAAAACATATCGGTAGCGGGCATCTTGATCGTTGCCCCGGCTGCTTCGGCCTTGGCGATCGCCGCGTCGCAATCTTCGACGTAGCGATGAAGCGAAACGGGCGTGCCACCTAATCCTTTCGGCGAACTCGACTTGCCGCCGCAGTGCTCTGGAAAGTCGTCCGCCACGAAGAAGCTGGCTTCTCCGATGACTAAATCACAGTGCATGATCTTGCCGGAACCAGGATCTGGCAGGCGAAAGCGTTCTTCGGCATCAAAGGCCTTCTTGTAGAACTCGATTGCTTCGCTACAAGGATCGCAGACCAGGTGAGGAATGAGTCCTCGATGCGTTGCTGGTATCGATTCGGTCATTTTTCATTCCTTTCAAAGGACAAGAGTTGTTTGAGGGGATTAAATGGCGCCTTCGTAGGCAGTCTGCAAAACGCTCGTATCAAGCTTCCGCATTCTCAGCATGGCCGCTTTCATTTTCTCGGCTTTGGCGGGATCGCCCGTGGTGATCCGTTCCAGCAAGTACGACGGCACAATCTGCCAAGAGACTCCATAACGATCTTTCAGCCAGCCGCACTGACTTTTTGAGCCGCCATCGGAAAGTGCCTCCCAGAAATAATCGATCTCTGCCTGGGTTTCGCACCGCACAACGAACGAAACGGCCTCGTTGAATTTGAAGTGAGGTCCACCGTTGAGGGCCGTGAACTGCTGGCCTTGGAGCTCGAATTGGATCGTCATGATCGATCCCTCTGGGCCAGGTCCGGCGCTGCCGTAGCGAGTTTCGGACAGAATCTTGCCGTCTCGAAAAACGGACAGGTAGAACTGTGCGGCTTCTTCGGCCTGATTGTCGAACCAGAGAAATGGTGTGATGCTGGGCATCGTCGGAATCCTTATTCTGGGTAAGAGAGCGTTGTGTTTACCTGGTAGTCGTAGGCAACGCCTGGGATTCGACATGCCGCGAAAGTTTTTTTGCCCTAGACGATCGCCGCCTTGACGCAATTGATCGGTGGGAGTGAATCGAACAGGCAACTCCACTCGTCGCCGCCATCGTGTCCCATCCAAAGTTGACCAGTCGTCGTGCCGAAATAAACTCCCGCCGCATCGAGCGAGTCGGTGCACATGGCATCGCGGAGGACCGTGAAGTAGCCATCATGCTTCGGCAGGCCTTTGGTCAGCTTCTTCCATTTGCGACCGCCGTTGGTGCTTCTCCAGACGGCAGGTTTGCCTTCCGGGCAAGTACGTGTCGAAGGTTCTAGCGGCACGACATAGATTGTTTCCGGATCGTGCGGATGAACGACGATCGGAAAGCCAAAATCCGAGGGCAGGCCTTCCGCGATCGATTCCCACGTATGACCGTAGTCGTCGCTGCGCAGAACCCCGATCCCAGGCCGTTCGGGCCAGCCACCATGGTTTTGCATGTAAAGTCGGCCTGGGGCATCGGGATGCCGGGCGATCTTGTGCACGCATTGGCCGAACTCAGGGTAAGGATTGGGAAAGAACCCAGCACCAACGCCCTCGTTGGATGCCTCGAAGGTCGCTCCGCCATCTTCACTCAAATAATGGCCGCCGGTCGAGATGCCGAGATGAATTCGATTGCCGTCCCGAACGATCGTGTGGAGGCACAGCCCGCCAGCGCCGGGTTGCCATTCCTTGGAATGTTTGTGATTGCTGATGCCAGAGACCATTTCCCATGAATTGCCATTATCTTCGCTGCGGAACAAAGCCGCCGGTTCGACACCGGCCCATAGCTCTTTGCTGCCGCCGCCAGGTTCCAGAGACCAGATGTTGGCCAAAGACCGTCCGTCGTCGCCTGGGAACGCTGGCGTCGATTTCGTTTCTTTGAATTTGTTTCCCAGGTCGGTCGAGACCAGAAGCTTCATGCCAAACCAGGCATTGCAACTGGAGGCGTAAATCCGCGTTGCTCGGCGGGTATCGATCATGGCGGAGTAGACTGCCACGCCAGAGCCGAACGGCCCCCGCAGGTTGAAGCGACGCCGCGACTTGTTCGCCTCGGCGACGAATAGACCCTTCTTGGTCCCAATGCACAAAACAACGCGATCGGCCATCGTTAGCCTCCTGATACGGCGGTCATGATGAATAACGTGTCTTTCGGATTCAGCTTGGTTCCCAGCCCATTCTGGCGGTGGATCAGGGCATCGTTCACAAACAGATTGATATGCCGCCGGACCGCTCCAGTTTCGTCGCAAATGCAGCGAAACAGTTGCGGGTGCTCTGCCTGAAGCTGTGATAGCACCTCGCTGATGGTGGTCGCGCTGATTTCCACGTGAGAACTTCCCTGGCACTCGGCTCGCAAGGATGTCGGGATTTGGACAGAAATGGCCATGGCAAACGCCGCCAAAAGGGAAATTGGGCTGAGAAAAGAGGCTTGCTACAGAGCATCCCCTGCAAACTGGTCGAACGGACCAAATAGCTTTCGACAAGAGAAACAGAAAAAGTTTACGGGCCCGTTAGAGGGGAAGAAACGGGTTTGGCCAAAAAAGACGCGAATCCCGCGAAATCGCCGCGCAAAATGAGCGAACCTCTGAGTTGCAGGTTTCTCTTTGAAAGATAACGGAGGCCCAAATAAATGACGAAATAGCCCACATTGTCAGAAACAGGGACTCCGGTTATTATCAAAAGTCCTCGGGGTGTAGCGCAGCCTGGCTAGCGCATCTGCTTTGGGAGCAGAGGGTCGCAGGTTCGAATCCTGTCACCCCGACTTTTCTCTGAAACAAGCCCTTCGGCGAGAACGTCGAAGGGCTTTCTCATTGTGGGGCAAAGAGTTACGCCATCGAGCGTGCAGTTCAAAAACACGATTTCGAGGATACGACGCTTTGCGGCGTAGTCGGCGGTAAGCCATTGCTGCCGCAGCGTTTGCGAAAGTTCAAAAACTTTCGACGCCAACTCGGCAGTTTCATCGTGTGAGCGGTCCAGCACGTCCAATTGCAGCTTTATTGATGCCAGCCGGTCTCGGAGTTCCGTCTGCTTGCGTGCAAACGTCTCTTGGTCGATGTCATCCGCCAGCCGCATGTTGAGCAACCGGTCCTGTTGCTGGACAAGCAGCGTCTCCTGACGCTGAAGCTCACCACGCTGTGACAGCGACTCAGCTTGGGCGTCTCTCGTTTGTGAAGCCAGCACCATGCGGAACCAGTCCCGCACGTCTTCGTTCTCGACCTTCATCTTGTCAAAGATGGCCAGTACCTGTTCTTCGAGATCGGCCTCACGCACGCGGATGCGGGGATGCCCCTTGCGGTTGTAATAAGTGCAGCGGTAGTACGTGTAGTACCGCTCCCCGTTCTTGCTCTTCTTCGTGACCGTCTCACCGGTGATCGGGTGCCCGCAATGGCCGCACAGGATGAGTTGGCTGGCGTAGGTGTGCGTCTGAGACTGGTAGACGTGACCGCCAAGCAGGGCCTGCACCCGGTTCCATGTTGCCCGGTCCACCAGCGGTTCATGTTTGCCCGGATACCACTCGCCCTTGTGCGAAATCTCGCCAATATAGGCGCGATCCTTGAGGATGTTGTGAACGGAGCTTCGCGGAAATGTCGGCTGTGACTTCCGCCAGATGCGTCCCTCCCCGTTGATCCGCTCGACTACGCCGTCAATCGTCAGATTCTCGTAGGCGTAGAGTTGGAAGATGCGTTTGACATTGGCAGCTTGCTCCTGGTCCGTCTCGATGATGCCCCGCCCATCCTTGCGGACATTCCGATAGCCGTAGGGAGCCAAGCCGATGAACCAGCCTTCCCGGACGCGGCGGGAAAGCCCTTCGCGAACGTCAACCGATTGCTGCTCGGTATAGAAGCTCGCCATGTTGGCGAGTGTCCGCCGCATCATCCGGCCAGCAGGCGTGTTCTCGGTCGGCTGCGATACGGAAATGAACGGCAGATTGTATTCCGACTCCAGCCGCTCCAGTTCGACGTAATCGAACAGGTTCCGGGATGCCCGGTCTACCTTGTAGAAAAGGAGGCCATCAAGGAACGCCGCATTCTTCTTGGCGTATGCGATCAGTTCGCGGAACGTCTTGCGTTCCTCGCCCTTGCTGGCCGTCTCGGCGATCTTGAAGAACTTGACGATTTCGCCGCCGGCCTGAGCCGCATATCGCCTGAGAGCTTCTTCCTGCACCTCCAGGCTGAACCCTTCGCGTTCCTGTTCCCGGCTGGAAACCCGTGCCAGTGCCGCAAACTGTTTCATGGCTCATCATCCCGAAGAAAGCGCGTCGAACAACCTCCCCACGTCAAGGATCATTGTAACGGCTTCTTCCGGGGAAAGAACCTCCGCGTAGTACGGCTGCCAGACGCGAATCGTTGCTTCAATCAACTCTGGCGTGATCCAGTCCGGTGCCCCGGCGGGAACGATGCACTCGGATGCATCGCCTCGCAACTGGCAATCGGTTTGTTGATTGCGCCGAACCATAACGGAGAGCCACCACCTGACAGATTAGGTTTAAGAATCGCGGGAAGGCTTCCGAAGCCCTTCCCGCTGGAAACGGAGGAATTCGCTGTGTGAAATCACCCATGCCGTGAATGCACCACGGCCACTGGCCTTCTTGCTGGCTTCAATGCGTCCGAGCCTGCACCACTCGCGGCAGGTAAACGGCGAACGCCCCACAAGCCGCGCAAACTCTTCAATGCCGTACCAGTCCTTCTCCTGTTCTCGTTGAATGAGCGAGACAAGCAACGACTCGATACGCTCCAGCCTTTGTTCCAGCGTCATGGGAGACTCCTTCGACGAAAGCGAGCGGGATGGCATGTCCCGCCCGCTGGGAAGACCTGCGGCAGTCGGGCCGTCAACTCGACTTGCCTTTCCCCATGAAACCGGCGAACAGAAACGCCCCGAGCGCAACGAGAAGACCGCCGAGGAAGGTGGTCGCCATCGCGTTGCTGGTCGGTTGATCCACCTGCGCTTTGAGGCTGCCGAGCTGCCCAGGCAGGCGCATCTCCACCGGTGTCGTTGCTGGCCTTCGACGCACGGCAGGTGCGTCGTCATCCATGACGTGCGCCGTTGCCGGAATGCTGCTTGTCGGCGGAATCATCAATTCCGTGCCGCATGTCGAGCAGTCGAACGGCACGCCGATCAAGTCCTCATCAAGATGAAACTGGTGGTTGCAATCCGGGCATTGGTAACTTTGCAGTGTGTACATGGCACACTCCTTTCAGGAAAAGTGAGGTTGAAAAACACAGACAGTTTGGTTCATCCGAAGAAACGCTTTCGCAGTGCCTTGCCGGCGATCTTCGCCGCCGTGCCGCCCACGACTTTTGGAATCACAACTTTCGCGCCACCCTGCTTCTTGTAGTCGCGGTGGCAATGCCGCGCGAGCAGGTAGAGAAGCACTCCGACGACGTACACGACGCCGAAAATGGCAAAGCCGATCAGCGCCAGTCCCATCGCCAGATCATTCACAAAGCTCTCAATCATCTTTCCATCTCCTCTTGTTGTTGCTGCTCGTTGCCACGCGCCGCGTAGGCATCGAGCATGGACTCGTAAGAACCGTAAACCGTGCCCAAATCCTGCGTCGTCATTTGCGGGGTCGGGTTTAAGGGCGTACCCATCTCCGACATGTGCTCCGGCTGACCGAAGAATGTCTCGTGCATCGTGCCGCGCACGTCCTTGATGGCTTCTCGCCCCATTGCCTTCAGTTCCGCCGAAAGTGACGGCTGCTCCGCCGCCCATTCGGCTCGTTTGGCAAGCATTTGCTGCCAGATGCTGTCGCTGTCTGACATGGTCAGTCTCCTCAGTGCTCAATGATCAGAAATTGCCCGCCTTGTACTGCTCTGCCAGGTATCGCTGCTCAATCTCCGCGTCCCGCATCGTTTGCAGACGGCGCTTCGTCCCTTCGACCATCACCGCCTCAGAAAACAGAATCGAAAGGAAGCCGGCCATCACGAAAAAGCCGAGCGGCTGGCTGAACTGAGCGAGTACCCCGCCGATGGCGAGGCACAGGAGTGCATCCACCCCCCGAGCGTTCAATTCCGACATTCGCGGAAAGAGACGTTTGGAGACGAAGGGATAGCCGTTGTACCGGCTGTGGATCATGGCCCCGCGCCGCCAGTTCCTGAATGACCGCACGCGCTGGCAAATGAGCGCTGCGATCCAAAGCAGGAAGTAAATGAACATCGGGTAGCAGTTCGCGAAACTGCCATATCCGAGGATGAGCAGACCGCCGATCAGACCAAACATCCCGATGCCTTCGCGGCCAAAATCCGTGCGCAGAAAGACCGTGCAGGTAAGTGCATGGGCATTGGCTAGGACATTCAGCCCGTTGAAAGTGCCGGCCATCGTCAGGCGGTCGCCGGGTCCGCCATGTTGCTGATTCGTCATCTAATGTCTCCTTTTACTGTGAAGTGAAAATGGAATATGCGTTTAACCAGCACTGCGCTGATCGAAACTCGTCGCCAGCCAGTTCTGGCCGTTTGAGAAAGGCTCACCGCTTCGGATCACGAAGCAGTCGCACGTGAAGTTGTTTGCCGCACCACCCGTGCGAAGCCCATGCATGAAGGCATTGCTTTGCAGCGTTGATTCAAAGTGCTGTGAGAAATTGCCGCTGTAACGGCTCTGGCCCATCAGTTCGTCGTAGATGCCTTCGCTCGGCGTTATGGAACCGCCGGTGAAGGTCTGGAGGGACTTGCCAATCAGACCGCTGGCCCAGTTGGCTGTCTCCAGATCGCCCAGGGCGTGAAACAGCTTCGTATGGAAGTTCGTCAGCAGGCTGTCGGCCTGGTGACGTCCCGCCTGCCCCGGCAGTGCCGCGTAGTAGGCGTGGAGCGACTGCGTCAGATAGATCATGCAGCCGCGATGACTGCGGCATTGGGCGATGAAGTGGGCATCGAAGCTGTTGACGAACTGCTGCGCTTCGTCTGCCCAGATCGTTACGCAATTTGCCGCGTCATCCGCGATCCGGCGGAGCACAGCCTTTTCGGTCAGGTACTTCCAGCCACCTGCCACGAAAAGGCCAATATCGCCCCACTCCGATGGAGTCATGTCGATCAGTACCCACTTGCCCGCGAACAGATCGTCAGGACTGATGTTGCTCGCACCGCTGACCAGTTCGCGCACCAGCCCGGTGTTGAAGGTGTGCAGGATGCCCATCACGCCGGTAAGAATTGACGAGCGGGTTTTATCCGCCATGAAAACGAATTCGTTGAGCCAATACTCCTTGGCCAACTCGTAGTCATGCGATTCAAGCGATGACTTCTGCTTCTCCCATGCCGCTTTGAGGCACTGGTTATGAAACCCCGCCAGCCATTCTTCTGATGTGAACTGTTGCGGCGACATCGCCGCACCAGTGATGAATCGCTGAAGGTCGGGGGCCGTGATGCGGCCGGTGGCGAGCTTCACCACTTCGACCGCGTTGTAGATCATCCGCTCCTGCTCCTTTTGCCAGAAATCCGCCGATTCCCGGTTGTCGGTATCGCTGGAGCCAAGTGTCTCTCCGATCACGGTGATGCATTTCGTGATATTGCGAGTGTGCCCACCCCTTTGCATCTCGTAGTCGAGGAAGTTGAACCGGAGCGGTGAATCTGGCGAGAAGATCAGCAGATCATCCCGGCGGCCTGCCGCTTCGAAGATGCGTTCCCACATCTGGCGGTCCTCACCCGGCTTGGCAGCCAGAATCAGCCCACCGCTGCGTGGCAAACCGACGACTGCACCCGCCAGCGCTTTACCGCTTGATGAGGTCTTTCCCGAACCCGTCCGTCCAAAGATGGCAACACCGCCGTTGAGCAGGTCGCGAACGCTGAATGCGTCATCCTGCCCCCATCGCAACAGCATCCGGTCAAGGCCGTCGGCCGAAGCCGCCGCAAGCGGAGCCGGTTCGCTGGTCAGATTGCGAAAGGCCGCGTGCGCCATGCACACAAACGCACCCAACCCGCAAGCAATCACCAAGGGCCGGTCATTCGGGTCATCACGCTTGGCAAGCAAAGCTGCAAAACACAGGACCACGATTCCAACGCCGGTTTGAATCGCGTAGCGAAGAGAAAAGTTGCGATCCATCAGGCACCCCCTTTCTTCGCCTTGTCTTTCATCACGGCGCTGAAGGTCTTAGCGTCCAGGCCCTGCTCGCGAGCCTTGCGCGCTTCCTTCTGGGCGTCGCCAAGCGCTTCGATCAGATCATCCAGCGATAGCTCGCTGCCCGAGGCTGAAATCGAAACGCCAGATGCCAGAGGGCACAGGATGCGTTTCATTCGCACCTGCGGCGCGTCTTCCTGCTTCTGCCGACGCACATGAGAAGCGAGACCGTCGCGGGACGTGCCGTTGCGTTTGAGTTCCAGCAGTTCCGCCTGTTTTTCGGTCGCCGCCCGGCTGATCTCGTAGACGGCGGTGATGCCGATCTCGCCCGCCTCCAGTGCCTGTTGCACTTCCGGAACAGCTTTGCCGGCAGCCAGGTATTTCGAGACGGTTCCCTCGCTCAGCTTGAGATGGGTTGCGAGATCCTTGTTGGACCATTTCGGATTGAGCCGAAGAAGTTCTTCGGAGGCGTGCCACTTCTCGGAATCTTTGAGGTCGGCCCGATGGATGTTTTCGGTGAGCTGGAAAATGCGAAGCTCGGATTCGCTCATCGGCTCGTCCGAGACGACGGCCAGCAGTTCCTTCAAGCCAACCAGCTTTGCCGCCCGAAGACGGCGCTCGCCTGCGATCAGCATTCCATCTGGACGCGCGAGCACCGGCTGGAGTTGCTTGACCTTCAATGACTCGCCGAGTTGCCGGAGTTCGGCTTCATCGAAGCAGCGTCGGGCTTGGAACTCGACCTTGAACCAGTTCAGCGACTTGGATACGAGGGTTGCCATTGGGTGCCTCTTTCAGGAAAATGTGGTCCGGTGAATTTATCGAATTCAGCACTCCGAACCGGTTTCCGGCAGGCGTGCTCTACACCAAAAATCTTAGAGGCAACCTTTGGAATGATCCTTCCAACGAAGGCGACACGAAGGGGACTCTGCGCAGGAACTAGACGGGCACACGCCCGATGGAAACGAGAAGTCATGCCCACAGTGCGTCCGGATTTAGTCCGAACCCTTCTCCACAACAAAGGCTGGAGTCAGGATGACCTTGCAGATAAGGCGGGAGTCAATGCAAAGACAGTGACACGGATGCTCAAGGGACTTCCGTGCAATATCTCGACCATCTCTTTTGTAGCAGGTGCTTTGAAGGTCGAGCCCTCTGCCATCATTGATGATGGCACTCCCAGCCCATCGAATGGTGGCTCCAATGAACCCCGGTTCGAGGTTCAACTCGTACTTTCAATCCCGTTCGAGGCAGTCAAGACTGCCGATGGACTGTCAGATTTGCTCCGCCATATTTCAAAGCTGATAGACGCCAAAGGCGCAATTAGCGTTGTGGATGTGCAATCCGGAAGTCTCCATCTGACAATTCAGATTTCCGAAGAAGACCTACGTTCACTTATCGAGGCTGGTACCAAGGGAACATTCGAGGAGCTTTGTTCCCTCCATATTCTCGGTGACTATGATGCGATTCCTGAGGGCTTGGCCAAAACGTTCTTGTTTCCGAAAAACTCCAAACGTGAGACTCGCCGCGCCTGCTACAAGAAGTGGAGGGCGAAGTCTCGAACCGATCCCAAGTGACTCTTTCCACGCCTAAGTGTAACTTTTTGTTAATCTTCTCGTGGGAAGATGTCAGACACAGTGTCATGGAGGAACTATGTCTGAACAGGATTCACCCACCCCAAAGACCAAGATTACGCTTGAAATGAGCGCTGAGGACGCAGAACGATTCGTCCAAGCGTACAATGACGGAAAACTGGCTGGCCTCGGCGTTCTCTCGGTTGAAGAAGTGCCGACCGAAGCGCAGGGAGCGCACTCGGATCGCATCAAGGCTAATCGCCAACCCGATTCGACGACTCAGCGCCGCCCTGGCTAACTACTCTTGTCGTATCCGTCGCGCCATTCTTCATCGCATTCCGTCTCCACGGCTGCCAAACTGCTCCTTGTTGACCACATCGCAACCACCAGCTACACCGTTTTCACATTGTTATGCGCTCCAAAGGGCGCATAACAAGCAAAACGGGTCGTTTTTTACACAGGTTGTTACACATACACATTTTCTATCCGCATTTTATTGTTGTTCCACTGAATGTTATTGCTACCCGCGCTAGACTCAAAAGCATTTACGTCTAGAAAACACGCCAATCTGAATCTGTTTCATATTCAATCGCTTACATCATCTTCTCGACATCATTTTGCACCTGCGCTACACTTACACAGTAGTTACACACTTTCGCGTTTTTCCAAGGAAGGATGCGCGTTTCGAGAGTCAGGATGACAGACCACGTGTTAATGGGAGGAAGACTCCACCTTTACCAGCGGGAGAACAGCCGCTACTGGCAATGTGCGACATTTCTCGACGGCAGAAACTACCGTATGAGCACACGGGAGGAGAGCCTGTCACGCGCAAAGGACATCGCGGAGGACTGGTACCTTGAGCTGCGAGGCAAACTCAAACGTGGCGAACTGATTCACGGCAAGACCTTCGCCTATGCCGCTGAGCAGTTCATTCGCGAATACCAGATCATCACCGAAGGGCAACGCAGCGAGCTATACGTTGAGTTGCAGGAAATGCGTCTCAGGAACCACATCCTTCCTTTCTTCGGCCACATGGTGGTTGGCGAAATCACGCCGGGCGTCGTGCAGAAGTACCGCATCCACCGCCGCGAAAAGGCCATAGCCGAACGCGGCCAGCCGCCGGCTCGAAGCACGATGCACCAGGAGATCGTCGCCATTCGGCAAGTCCTCAAAACTGCCAACCGGCATGGCTGGCTCCCGCTGGTTCCCGACCTGTCTGAACCCTTCAAGGCATCCCGCAAGATTTCTCACCGGGCATGGTTCTCACCCGACGAGTACAAGCAACTTTACACGGCGACGAGAAAACGCGCCAAGACTCCCACTCGCAGCCGGTACGCATGGGAAAGCGCCCAACTGCACGACTACGTCCTGTTCATGGCCAACACTGGCTTGAGACCGGACGAAGCTGCCAGACTTCAGTATCGCGATGTCGCCATCGTCCTCGATGACGCCACCGGCGAGACCATCCTTGAAATCGAAGTTCGCGGCAAGCGAGGCGTCGGCTACTGCAAGAGCATGACCGGTGCGGTTATGCCTTTCCGTCGCCTCAAGAATCGCAACAATCCCGATGCTACAGACGCCATCTTCCCCAAAACTCACCGCGAAATGTTTAACCGCATTCTCGACGAAGAGGGATTGAAATTCGACCGGGAAGGCAACCGCCGAACGGCCTACAGCCTTCGGCACACGTATATCTGCCTCCGGCTGATGGAAGGCGCGGACATCTACCAGATAGCCAAGAACTGCCGCACGAGCGTGGAGATGATCGAGAAATACTACGCGTCGCATATCAAGACGAGCATCGACGCCGCCGCCGTCAATGTGCGTAAGCAGAAACCACCAAAGCCCGCAAAGCCGGTTCCAGACAAAGACTCGTGAGAACTGCGAGGGCATTGAAATAACTAATTGCGAAATCTTCCTTCGCCGCTATAAGGTGAGGTGTCGATCGACGCAAAGTGCTGTGCCCCTGTGGTGGAATTGGTAGACGCGCTCGACTCAAAATCGAGTGCCGCAAGGCGTGTTGGTTCGAGTCCGACCAGGGGCACCATCAAACAGAATCTATTCCATAAACGTGTAATTCTCTGGGCACGTCCGCCATCCAGGCGACCGAGTGCTTCCGGGCTTCGCTTCGCTCCGGTCCTGCCGGACGGCTATCGCCCCCTCTCGCCCTCTCGTGTGAAAAACAGGGGGTGAATCCCCCGTGCCGTCAAGGATCGGGGCCACGCGACCGGCGCGGCTTCCTCCCCAATCTTCCGCGCTCGCAAAGCCTCGCTTGTGCAGACCGGGTGCCCCTCCACGCCGGTCGTCCTTGACTGCACTCCCCCCTTTCCTTTTGGGCTTTGCCCCCCTTCCGCCGGAAAACGCGAGCGCGTTTCGCGTAAGGGGACATTTCCAAAGTTCAGAAAGGACCAACGATCATGGCAACCGCCACCACAACCCGCACCGACGTTTACACCCGTGTTACCTCGCACATCGTCGCAGAGCTTGAGCGAGGCGTGCGGCCTTGGCTCAAGCCTTGGAACGCAGAGAACGCAGCCGGACGCATCACGCGACCACTGCGGCACAGCGGCCAACCATATCAGGGAATCAATATCCTGATGCTGTGGGCATCGGCAGAGATGCAAGGCTACTCCTGCCCGTTCTGGCTCACCTTCCAGCAGGCAAAGCAACTTGGCGGACACGTCAAGAAGGGCGAGCACGGCTCCCCGGTTGTTTATGCCAGCACCTTCAAGAAGACGGAGCAAACCGAAGACGGCAGTGAGACCGAAGCGGAGATTCCGTTTCTCAAGGAGTACACCGTTTTCAATGCCGAGCAGTGCGAGGGACTGCCGGGCCACTATTACACGCTGGCCGAACCACCGACCGAAACCATTGAGCGGATCGAGCACGTGGAAGCCTATTTCGCCAACACGAAAGCCGACATCCGCACCGGAGGCAATCGGGCTTACTACGCGATTGAAGGCGACTACGTGAAACTGCCCCCACTGGAGACTTTCCGCAATGCCGAAGCACACGCCGCAACGCTCGCCCACGAGATGACGCATTGGACCCGGCATCAAAGCCGCCTGAATCGTGAATTCGGCCGCAAACGCTGGGGCGATGAAGGCTACGCGATGGAAGAACTGGTCGCCGAACTCGGATCGGCTTTCCTGTGTGCTGACCTTAAGATCACGCCGGAGATTCGCGACGACCACGCCGCCTATATCGCCGAATGGCTGAAGGTACTGAAGGACGACAAGCGGGCGATTTTCTCCGCCGCATCCCACGCGAGCAAGGCTGTGGAATTCCTGCACGGCCTGCAACCGCAGCCGGCATCCTGACAGCTTTGACCATCCCGCCCGCTGGCGATGCCCGGCGGGCGGGTTTCTTTGACCCAACGTCCCAAACACGAGAGGGCTTCACATGGACCCGAACCAAACCTATCTCGATATGTACCACGCCATGCGCGACGGAGACTTCGACACAGCAAGGGAACTCGCCCTTGCCCTGAAACGCTGGTTTGCCAGCGGCGGATTCTACCCGTACCAGTACACGCCCGAGGCGATGAACGCTTACATTTGCAGTGTGCTGCGGCGAACCGCCGGACACCCCGAACCGGTCTTCAGCCTTGTCTGCGAATCCTGTGATGCAGGTGCAGACATCAGCACCGAAGAACAGGCAATCGCCGAGGGATGGACCTGCATTCAACCTGCCCCCGACCTGTTGCAGGCAAACTATGTCGGCACATGCCCGGACTGCCGGGAATGATCGTACCCGCACGCCAGAACGCCGCCGGCCGCCGGATGACTCCGGCGGCCGGGTTTGTTTCACTGCTTTCTGAATAATAAATCGCGTGACAGTTGTGCCTTTCGCTGTTAACTATTCGCAAGTTGCTGATTTGCATCTATGTGCAAGCAGCATTGTCATTGAAACACAGGGGGCCAAATGAAACAAGTTGTCGCGGTATGCACAGTGCTTCTATTGTTAACGGGCTGCGGAGTAGCACAGCAAATGCAACTCAATTCGGCAGCAGATCGTGCAAAGTCGGAAATAGCACGACAGTGCATATACTATCAGTACCTGTCGAAGCCTGAAGCTGAAGCGTGGAACAAGGCATACGACATGGGTAATGCCACATGCTCATCTGGCGACACTGGACCTGTTCCAAGAGACAAGATGGTCGCTATGATTCAATGCTATTCCGATATCTATATGCAGACTATTAGACCCGTAGCGTACTCAAAGTCTGCTTTTGATCGGCTCAAGAGTAAAGCGACCAAGGCTGCCGACGAATATGCGGCTGGAGACATAACATGGGAAGACTACCAAACGCAAGTCGCCGACAACAAGAGTCAGTATCTCAAGCGTGGAAAGAAAGGAAGTTACTTCAACGTTGCATCGTGCCAGAATGCAATTGTCAATCGCGAGATCATGCCGGTGTATACATACAAATACTTGCTGACGCAGTACATGGCAGACTCTTTGGCATTCGCACGGAAAGCTGACAAGCAGAAAATGGATGCAGAGGATTTCCAAGTCGGCATGCAGAAGCTATGGGCGGATTTCACGTCAAAGGAAAATGGAGCAATGGCCCAAGCGCAAGCACAACAGGCTGCGGCTTGGCAAAGGACATTCGAGAACCTGCAACAGCTAGAAAGCCAGCAGCGTGCGAGCGATATGCAATGCGGTTCTGTGTCAATCGCTCCAATCGCTACTGCTGGATGCAAGAATGTATGCATTAACGGGCGATGGGCGGAAGTGTGCTAATTTAAGAATCCGCTCGCTGTCTTTCCGAGCCATTCCTTGAGTTCCGCGTTTGATTCAAATTCCACAACATGGATCGAATCAATCGTCGGTCCCGACTCGCCGACCTGGGCAATGTCTTCCTGGCTCATTTCGCGAATCCACACCACTCGGTGCCGGTGCAATCCGGCATGCAGCAGATCAATGGACCGTTCAGCCAGCGGAGTATCCAGATTGCTGCCCCGGATCAGCACCAGGTAGACCACGTCGCCCGTGAACTTGATGAGCAAGCCTTCAGTCGGGTTGTACCACCACGGCCCTAGCCAACTATACGGAAAGAATGCGCTGTTCCCATTTCGGAATCGGAACTCGATGGCCGTTGAGCGGTCATGGATGCCGCGCAGATATCCAAAGGCCGGGCAACAGTCTTCGCCATCGTCCCCGCCGTCATTGCCGAAGGATGCACGTTTCACATGCCCTGAAAGATGCGGATTGACGTTGTAACGCCGCTGAGGTGTCATCTTTTCATCGTGCATTGTCTAACTCCGGTCGTGGGGGCTGTTCCCAGCCTTTTCCCTTGCGAGAATGCTGCGCTGATGGAGCAAACACAGCTCGCTCGCGCATGAATGTGCCCCGGTCCTTCATTCGGTTGCCGTTACCAGCGTTTGGCTGCGACGATTCCGCCAAGTCGGTCGCCGAGACCGGATCATCTGGCTTGCCAAAGGCTTTGAGCAGTTCCACACGGTCATCCGTATAGATCACGGCCTGCTGCCTGCCTCGCGTCACGGCGACATACGCCGTCCGTTGACCAGTTGCAGGCAATGACTGGCTGGAAATGCCCACAAACACCTTATCCACCGTCACACCCTGACTGGAATGGCTGGTGACCACATAGCCATGCGTCAGATGGCCGAAATCACGGTCAATCACCCAGCCGTGATCGACCACAATGTCACCGCGAGCGGTGAATCCCTGGACGGTCATCAGGGAACCATTGCTCAGGCGATGCTTGCCGTCTTTGGTCTTGCCGCCAGCGGTAATACGGATGCGATCACCAGCCGCAAGGGCGAACTGCGCCGGTCGGTAGACCTCGAAACGGTTCGCAGCCTGCGTCGGTACGCTGCTGCCCTCATCCAGAATCAGCCGCGAGCCTTTTGTGAACCCCGGCGCGTTCTGATGGAACTGGAGAAGGTCGCCCGGCTCGTACTGCGTCGCATCGGCTTTCTGGGCATCGGTGAGATGCGAAGGAACCCAGCCCGACACGACACGCTCCTGGCCGAGCTTTCCCTGCTCCTTGAGGCCTTCGCGGACGGCCTGCGTGATCCGTGCCGCTTCCGCATGGGTTGGAGATACGACAAGGGCGGTCTTGAAAGCACCGCCCTTTTTCCGCTCCGTTACAGCCTCTAAGTATGAACTGGCAAGCTCTCGGTATCGCTCCGAATCATCGACCTCCCTGATCCATCCGAGCTTGTCGAGTTCGTCAAACGCCTCATCCGTCCGGCCCTCGCTCAGGGCCTGCGCCGCTTTCTTATAGTCACCCTGCTGCCGCAGAATCTCCGTCACCTCTGCTACTTGGAGACCTGCCGACTTCTGCAAGAGCTTCAGCGGCTCGCCCGCCGTCACGCTTCGATGCTGCCTGCGGTCGCCGACCAGGATCACACGAGCGCTCAACTCTTCGGCGGCATCGAACACGCGGAGCATATCCCGCGTGCCGAGCTGACTGGCCTCATCCACCAGGATGACACCGTTCTTCGCCCCGGCCTGCATCTCCTTATCTTTGAGGAACCGGGCAACTGTGTCAGCTTCGGTAAACCCTGCTTCATTCCTCAGCACTTCGCGGCTGGCTTTCACGGACTGGGCCAGCGCCACCACGGGAACGCCCACTTCGGCCAGCGCTTCGCCGATTTCTTGCTCAAGGGTTGTCTTACCCGTACCGGCGACACCGCGAATGATCGTCACCCGGTCACGCGAGCCGAGTACATGGCGAACCGCAGCCTTCTGCCCTTCATTGAACCACTCTCGGGAAACCTCCCGATCTGCTTTTCCGAGCGGTCGGCACCGGCCCCGGCCATCGCGGGCAAATGCGATCAGCTTGGATTCCAGGGCGAGCATTTCTTTCGTGGTCGCCATCTTCCGGCCACCGATCTCGCTTCGCACCAGTGCGCGGCTTTGCATCTCGCGCCCGGTATCTTCAACGGTTACGGCCCCGAGGCCCCGTTTCAGGGCTTCGGTCACCAGCTTTCGTTCGGGAAGCACCGCGTCACGCACGAAACTATGTTCCAAGGCGTAATCAACGGCCATCGTCTCGCTACGATCCTGCCGGGCAAACTCCTTCTCCCGGCGATGGACCGACGCTAAGTCCTCACGTTCGCCGTTTGAAAGACGCTCATTCCATTCCTTCCGAAGGGCCTGCAATCCCATTGTGTCAGCCTTCTTCTCGCGAGATTCCGCCCCAAGCTCGGCTTTGCGGTCGGGATTGGTGATCCCCTTTTCTTCCGCCATGCGTTCAATAACAGCGGTGCGCCGTGAGAATCGCTTGAGTACGTCCGCCGGAATCCCGGCGATCTCGAAATCATCGCGCTTCCGCGTGATGCCGAAACCAATGTCCTGGAGACTGTTGGCTAACCGGACGCGGAACGCCGCCTGGAAGTACGGCGCATCCCGCTTCAGTTCCCGGAACTGACCGGCCTTCCAACGGCTTTCCTTTTGATCCCACGTCGTATTGAAGACAAAGACATGGGCATGCAACTGCGGGTCAGGTAGGCCGTCCACAGGCCTGGATGTGGTATGGATGAACTCCGCCCAGGTCATGTTGCCCGTTGTACGGTTGGTATCCTGATGGCCCCGGCGGACGCGGGTCATCATCTCGGCTTCCATCTCCCGCATGGTTTCGTCCACCGCACCACGAAAGGCTTCCAGAATGTCCTGATCGCCGCTCATGGCATAGAGAAGTGAGACCGACTTCGGCACCGAGAAGGTGAAATCGTATCCCACGGTTCGCTCAGACCTGGTCCGTACCGTCAATGGCTTACCGGTTTGAGGATGCAGGTTGTCGCAGAGTCGCTCGAATGAGAATTGATCGACCATTCCGGTCAGACCAAGGCGAGCAGCACCCTTGCCGCCCCAGGCACCTACTATCTCTTGCCCCTCGCTGTAATAGTCGGATTTTGCATAATACGACTTGGCCGACCGGGCATTATCTTGTTGCGTGATACGAATCATAACTGATTCTACGGTATCACAGGATTGGTTAATGATTCGTTAACCATTTTGTGCTCTCGCGCACTCACTCTACGTTTCCGGCGATTCGGAAACCGCAATATCGCCCGCGCGCGACCGCAATGTCAGTGCGATATGGTTGCGGCAAGAATTCTTTTTGCCAGGAATTCAGCATTCGTAGGGCACCTCAACCAGACAGTTTGGGATTGTTGCGCTTCGAGCCAAATCTCGCTATAGTTAACGCCCGTTAACTGCCACAGATGACCTGAGTGACCGAAGATCAGAATGAAGCAGCAAACCGCTTTTTGCCTCGAATCCGCCAGGAACTCGACAAGCTACCGCTGACCGAAGAGCAGAAAGACCAGGTCACACCTGAGTTACTGAACCGTATGGTATTTCTTGATACCAACGGCCACTTGAAAGAGTCGGGACATCTGGGAGTAGAGTCGTCTGTTTTTGACTTCAAGCAAAAGATCGAGACCGTTGGACAGATTTTGAGTGAGGCCGGACTGGAGTCTGGTGCGTACCTCAACGCGGCCCTTAAAGAGCCTCCACTATTCTATCTTTCCCCGGATACAATTCGCGACAACATCAATCGCGTGGTCGAGTCGCTTGCGGCAGATGGCCTTACACAATCAGACTATTTGCGGGCAGCATGCAAGTTTCCGCAACTATTTTATCAGTCGCCTGACACCATTGTCTCCAATATCTCGCGTTCGGCTGAACGCTTTGCAAGCGACGGACTATCGCGTAAGGCCTACATCCAACTGGTTTTATCGTTTCCTTCCTTAGCGGCTCTAACTCCTGACACCATTGAGGCGCACGTCAATGAAGTCGTTGATCGCTTTTCAGATGCCGGACTGACGCGCAAAGCCTATCTTCAGGCATGCAAACAGCAGCCAATGCTTCTGGCAAGAGACCCGGCTTCTCTGGCCGACGGCATTGAAAACGTCGTGGCTCGCTTCAGCGCCGAGGGGTTGACGCGCAAGCGATATCTTCAGATTGCCGTCCAGCAACCTTCGCTCATTGGCATGAATTCCGACACCGTCATCGGCCACGTGACGGGTGTCGTAGAGCAGTTCGCACCGCATGGTCTCACCCTCAAGGACTACATCCGCGCAGCGACCAAAAGGCCAAATCTATTCAGCTCTAATCCAAATACCATCACGAGGAATGTTGAGGGAGTTGTAGATCATTTTTCGGAGAACGGACTGAACCACGCCGACTACATTGCGGCCATTCTGAAGGCTCCCCCGGTATTTACTCTGAAGCCAGCAACAGTCATCGCCAACATTACCCGCGTGGCAGAGCGTTTTGCTGACGATGGACTGACTACAGAGGGGTATCTCTCCGCTGCACTGAAGCGACCGCAACTATTTTCGCAATCCCCTGACACCATTGCGTCGAACGTGACATCAGTAGTTGGACGATTCGAGCACGATGGAATGACCCTACAGGAATACCTCAAGGCAGCCGTCAAGCACCCCGGTCTCTTTGGGCAATCGCCAGAAACGATTAGCCGACATATCGAGACCGTACTGAGCTTTTATGATCGCGGTATGTTTGTGCCTCCTGCAACTACGCCATCTGGTGGTCATGCCGATGTGCTTGCGTTCCTCCTCCGCTGTCCTTCACTGATCACATTGAGTGACGATAATTTTGGCTTGCGCGAGGTCCACCAAAAAATGACCAACGGACCCACCAATAGCAAACTCTTGGTCCACCCGCGTTATGCCGTTGAGCGTGAGCTGATGAAACATTTCGGTCACGATGACCCGAAGCGACCTGTGCCAAGCGATGGCTTCGTCGCTGGTCAGGCTAATCCTTCAGATGAACAAGCGCGACGATTCGTTCTTCGTGCTCTCATGCACGCCGGATTTATCAAAGGTGACGGCATGAAACGCTGATCCACGTCCTGCCCGTTTCATGCTTCTCCCTTCACGCCTAGCCAGCCGCGTCCTGCGGCCTTCCTGACAGGCACGCTTAAAGCCTCCGCCGGTCCGCTCAAGCTGCCAAGGCCGCTTTCCTGAAGGAAGCCTTCGGCCTTTCGCTTGCCCGGTGCGCATTCGCCCCGGACCAGGGCGGCTTTGGTTGCGTTGCCATCAGGCCGCGATGGTCGCGGCCGGTAACTCAAATGAAGGAGAACACCATGTCACAACCAGCACACAAAATCCGCATCGGCGTATTGCAAGTCACCATCTGGAGAAACCAAGGCGAGAAAGGCAACTGGTACAGCGTCATTCCCAGCCGCAGCTATAAGCAGGACGACGCGTGGAAAGAGACCGACAGCCTCGGTTTCGATGACCTGCTCACAATGGCCAAGCTACTCGACCAGGCCCATACCTGGATCATGCGTCAGCAGCAGGCCCACACGAAGGCCCGCAAAGAATCCGAACGGGCTGAAGCCTGAACCATACACCGGCGGCGCGGCGTTCCTGCTGCCCGCCGGTTTCCCTTAACCTTCACAATCTGGAGATTGTTATGACTACCACTCAATTCGCGGCTCAACCTCAGATCGTCGCTGCAACCATACTGGAAGCGACCGGGAGGGCATCATGACGGAGACCTTCATTGCCCTTACCGAGGATGAATTCTGCACACAGTTCCGACCTCTGCCCAATCCGATCGCAGCCCATGCCCAGATGGACTTCGGTGACGCCAAAGGCTGTCTCATCGAGACCTACGGCCCCGAATGGGATTTCATCAAGTCCTTCGACCGCTACCGGGTCTGGACGCTCATCGACAATAACGCCGGAGATATGTTCATTCTGTCGGGCCTGCACTGGATCAATCGGCTTGGGTACCTGATCACAGCGAACCCCTGGCCGAAGAACACGACCATCGAAGTGACCTTCGAGGACGAACCGGATTCGGAAGAATCGTCCTGATGCTGGACCTGATGTTGTCGAGCCATTTCCAGAGTCACCCTCTGGAAGTGGCTCCTTCTCCATCCATGACGCACGGGTAACTCGGGCGTCCTACATATACGATTTCCAAAAGCGGCAACGGGCCGGTTTTGGCTGCCGTTTCCCAGCCCCGGCGAGCCAAGCGAGCCGCCCACAATCCCCTGCATTAAGCTCTATTTCGTACTGGACCGCATCGCTCTTCCTGCGTCTGTGGTCCATCTTCGCTGCTTCGCTTTCACCCTCTTTTTCCGTCGCCAAAACGGCTCTCGCTGTCTGGCGACTCCATTGGGCTTCCGTGCCAGTCTGATTCAAATGAAAAATGACAGGCGTCTTCCCTATGCACTGCATAGGCTGGATTTCCCGGGGAAATCCGGCCGAAAGCGCGGGAATCCGCCTGCTGCGTCGTCACTCGTTACCATCGAGCCGGTATCATCGCTTCCTTGATTTGACTGCCGCGCCTGCACCTCAGAATGAGCAATCCCCAACTCATTCAGCAGCAGTGCAGCGTAGCAATGAGTGGGCAAGAAACCTGGCCTTTTTGGCCGCTGCATTCGCTCACCAGCTTTGAAAGCGCCTCCTCCATGCGTGTGAGGTCCGCCAGGCGCGTGCGTACATCAGCCAGGCGCTGGCCAGCAAGCTCGGCCACCTCACTGCAATGAGTACCATCCTCCAGTTTCAGTAGCTGACCGATTTCATCCAGACTAAAGCCCAATCGTTGGGCAGCCTTTACAAACTTTACTCGCGCGATATCCGCTTTTCCGTAACGGCGGATTGTCCCATAAGGCCTATCCGGTTTTCGCAATAACCCCATGCGCTGATAGAAACGAATGGTCTCCACGTTGACCCCGGCCACCCTCGCAAAGCTGCCGATGGGTAGATTCTCCTCTTCTTTTCTCATATCGCTTGACTCCGTACATGACTACGGGAGTAACGTTACAGCATCAGACCGATCATCGAAAGGATAATCTCATGTCGGAACACAAGGACGATAACGTCGCGCTGGCGGTCGGCGGCATCGCGGCCATTCTCGCCTCGACCTGTTGCCTCGGCCCGCTGGTGCTGGTAGCGCTTGGATTCAGCGGTGCATGGATCGGCAATTTGACCGTGTTGGAACCATACCGCCCGATCTTCATCGGTGCGGCGCTTATTGCCCTGTTCTTTGCCTACCGCAGAATCTTCTGCCAGACCCAAACGTGCAAGCCAGATGAGGTCTGCGCCGTGCCCCAAGTCAGGAAAACGTACAAAGTCATTTTCTGGGTCGTGGCCGTACTGGTGTTGGTCGCGCTCGCCTTCCCCTACATTTTGCCACTATTTTATTGAAAGGAGTTCTTTATGAAAATACTCGCCGCTCTTATCATCCTTGCCGCCACCGTCAGTGCGCCGGTATGGGCCGCGACGAAGACGGTCACCCTGTCGGTGTCCGGCATGACCTGTGCCGCTTGCCCTATCACGGTCAGGAAGGCGATTTCCAAGGTAGCTGGCGTCGAAAAGACTGAAATCATCTTCGAGAAGCAGCAGGCTGTCGTGACCTTCGACGACACCAAGACCAACGTCGAGGCACTGACAAAGGCCACCGAAAATGCGGGTTATCCATCCACGGCCAAGCACGGAGAAATGCAGCATGACTGAGACAATCGTCCTACACATTGAGGGAATGACCTGTACGTCCTGCGCCGAGCATGTTAAAGAAGCGTTTGAGCAAGTGCCCGGCGTGCGCTCCGCCACTGTTTCCTATCCGAATGGGCAGGCCGAAATCGCGGCCAACTCGGCGGTAAGCCACGAATCGCTTGCCGCTGCCGTGGCGACGCTCGGTTATCGCGCGTCAATTGCCACAACCGCGACGGGGTTCAGCACGAAGCAGAGTGCGGGCGACAGTTTGCTGCGCGTTGCTGTCATCGGCAGTGGCGGGGCCGCGATGGCGGGGGCACTTAAGGCGGTGGAGGGCGGTGCCCAAGTCACCCTCATCGAGCGTGGCACCATCGGCGGCACCTGCGTGAATATCGGCTGCGTACCGTCGAAGATTATGATTCGCGCCGCCCACATCGCTCATCTGCGCCGGGAAAGCCCATTCGATGGCGGTATTTCGGCGATGCCGCCGACGATTCTGCGTGAACGACTGTTGGCACAGCAGCAGGCGCGCGTCGATGAGCTACGACACGCAAAGTACGAAGGCATCTTAGAGAACAATTCGGCGATCACGTTGCTGCGTGGCGATGCCCGTTTCAAGGACACCCACACGCTGAGCGTGCGAATGGCCGAAGGCGGCGAGCGTGAGGTCGCGTTCGACCGCTGCCTGATCGCT
The DNA here is from genome assembly GCA_016124445.1 of bacterium. Classification (GTDB taxonomy): domain Bacteria; phylum Planctomycetota; class Planctomycetia; order Pirellulales; family Pirellulaceae; genus Bremerella. Next base: position 4,854 of record WGNR01000003.1, on the reverse strand, counting down.
ACCGGCGCCAGCGCGGCCGTTCCCCCGATCCCCGGCCTGCACGAGACGCCGTACTGGACCTCCACCGAAGCGTTGGCGAGTCAGATGATACCGCCACGACTTGCGGTCATCGGTTCGTCGGTGGTGGCCGTCGAGCTGGCACAGGCGTTTGCGCGGCTGGGCAGCAAGGTCACGATCCTGGCACGCAGCAACTTATTCTTTCGGGAAGACCCGGACATCGGCGAGGCTGTCACCGCTGCCTTTCGCGCCGAAGGCATCGAAGTGCTGGAACAAACGCAGGCGAAGAGCGTTGCCTATGCGGACGATGAATTCCTGCTGACCACCGGGCACAACGAAGTTCGCGCTGACAAGTTGCTGGTCGCCACGGGCCGTGCGCCCAATACGCGCGGCTTAGGGCTGGAGACGGCCGGCGTCGCCGTCAATCCCCAGGGCGCTATCGTCATTGACAAAGGCATGCGTACCAGTGCGCAGCACATCTATGCAGCCGGCGACTGCACTGACCAGCCGCAGTTCGTCTATGTGGCGGCTGCGGCCGGAACCCGTGCCGCGATCAACATGACAGGGGGTGAAGCTGCCCTCGATTTGACCGCCATGCCGGCCGTTGTGTTCACCGACCCGCAGGTTGCCACGGTGGGCTACAGCGAGTCGGAAGCGCACCACGACGGCATTGAAACCGATAGCCGCCTGCTCACGCTGGACAACGTACCGCGAGCGTTGGCCAACTTCGATACTCGCGGTTTTATCAAGCTGGTCGCCGGAGCCACCAGCGGCAGGCTCATCGGCGTGCAGGCCGTGGCCCCGGAGGCGGGAGAACTCATCCAGACGGCGGCGCTGGCCATCCGGGCGCGTTTGACCGTGCAGGAACTGGCCGATCAACTGTTCCCCTATCTGACAATGGTTGAGGGGCTGAAGCTCGCGGCGCAGACCTTCAGCAAGGATGTGAAGCAACTATCGTGCTGCGCTGGCTAACCTATTACGGCACTTTCGGCTTGGCTCACGGCTGCCCGTATTGATAATGTACCCATCTTCTGTCGTTTTGGAGTGTTACAGTACGCAACTCCATATCGGCGACCAATTATGCAGGGAGAAGTTATGGAGAACAAAATTGTGGAAGGGCTGATTTCACTCACTCGCTCGGTGCTGCTCTTCGTCCTGGCCGGGTTGTGCGAGATCGGTGGCGGGTGGCTGATCTGGCAATCACTGCGAGGTCACAAACCGGTGTGGTGGGGCGTCGCCGGTGGCGTCGTGCTGATTCTCTACGGCGTCATCCCCACGCTTCAGACGGCCCACTTTGGGCGGGTCTATGCCGTCTATGGCGGGTTCTTCATCGTTTTGTCGCTGCTGTGGGGCTGGTACTTCGATGGCGATCAGCCCGACCGTATGGACGTAATCGGAGCGTCCATCGCCCTCGTCGGCGTCTGCGTCATGATGTATTGGCCTCGGGAATGATGCGACTCGACTTAGCTGCCATCGGATGACAGGTTGAGCGCACCCGAAATCCGCCACTTCGCTCACTCGGCACAGCAGGACAGTTTTGTCGGGTCTTTGAACCTCGAAATGGCGACGATCTTCAGCGCCTCGGCCATCGTCGGGTAGACGTGCAACAGGTCGATGAAATCTCGAATCTTCGCGTGAAAGCGCATCGCCATCGCCGCTTCGTGAATTACTTCACCGGCATTCGGGCCGACAATCGACACTCCCAGCACTTCGTCCGTGTTGGCATTGGCCACCATCTTGATGATGCCCCTCGTGTCTCGGATGGCCCCGGCACGGGGCACGAGGGACATGGGGATCGTATTGCACCAGCACTGGTGGCCTGCCGCAATTGCCTCTTCCTCGGTCATGCCGACGACGGCGACTTGAGGATCGCTGAAGATGCACCGGGGGATGACTCGATGATCGATGGACCGCATTTCGCCATTTGCGAAGGCGTTTGTCGCGGCAATCCCGCCATCTTGACTGCCGACGGGGGTCGCCAACTGGCTCCCCACCTGCCGCCCGATCACATCGCCGCCTGCGAAGATGTGCGGGACGGTTGTCCTCAGGAACTCGTCCACTTCGATCTCGCCTCGCTTGTTCACGGACACTCCCGCTCGTTCGATGGCGATGCTGTCCGTGTTGAGGCGTCGGCCCGTCGCCACAAGCACCCTCTCAGTTCGAAACTCTTGCTGCGTCCCGCCGACCGAGCCGGTCGCAACGATTTCCTGTCGGTCCTGTCGAATCGATCGCACGACCGCGTTGGTAATGACCTGGATGCCCTCGTCGGAGAAAATCTGCCCGATGGCTTGCCCAACTTCCGGTTCATAGCCGTGGGCCAGCAACTGATGGCTTCGCTCCAGAATCGTCACCGCGCTCCCAAAACGGTGAAACATCTGGCCGAGTTCCAGAGTGATGTACCCGCCGCCCACAATCAACATGGACTTCGGCAGGTCGGTCAGTTCGACCTCTTCATCAACGGTCAACAAGTCGCTGGTCAGGTACGGCACCTGATCCAGACCGTCGATCTCGGGGACCACGGGCCGGGAGCCAGTGGCGATTAATACCTTGTCGCCGTAGAGGCGTTTTCCATCGACCTCGACCGTATGCGGGTCAACGAACCGCACATGCCCCGTCTCAATGCGGAGGCGCCCATCAACAAGGCTTTCATATTTCTTCTTGCGGTATTCATGGACGACCTGATCCTTCTGAGCCACGAGGGCCGCAAAATCAAGCTCCATCGGGCAGGGCGACAGGCCGGGATAGCGAGGATGGCGGGCGTCGTGGAGCAGTTTGGCCGCTTCGATAAGGTTCTTGGATGGCAGGCAGCCCCGATTCACGCATGTCCCGCCGATGGTCCGCTCTTCGGTCATCACCGCCGTCTTGCCCAAACCCTGAGCCGCGAGCGCCGCAGCAAAGGCCGTCGAACCGGAACCGAGGATTACTAGGTCGAAGTGGTCAGCCATGTTTCTGCTCCTTTGATGCTGGTGGACAGGGAATCGTACATTCCCTAGTGTAGTGCGGCTCACAGATGGGGTCTTATCAGCACTCAGAATTTGTCGCATGTTGGCCGTCAGTGGAACGTTTAGCGTGAAAAAAAGGCTTGAAATAAGAACCCTCAATTACGCCGCACTACACTAGCGTGTCGCCGTTTCAGCAAAAAGTCCCATACGACGGCCGCCACGATGCCGATCACTCCCAGCCAGAGAATCACCGCAACATAAACGACGAATGTAAAGACGAAGAGGATTACGGCACTGCAAAGGTGCAGCAGCAGTGGCGGCCACCGATGATGCTGACGGAACGAGAGGTACAGACCTCCTGCACCGAGAACGAGAAACACGACCAGCAGCGGGGCCAGAACTCTGTCATTGACGAGGAACCCCACACCGACTGCCCCCAAGACAGCCAACAGGGGACCAAATCCCAAGCAGCACAGAAGGGCGAAGATCGATCCTAGCAAACCTACTTTTTCGAGATGAGATATCATTTTCGATCCATTCTCATTGCACTCTCTTCTCGTCGTTGATCCAGGCACTGTGACAAAACCATAGACGACATTCGCCCCTGCGCCTCGCAGCAATTCGCCATGCCGCAGCACGGGCATCCGCCCATTGATGGAAGGACAAAACCAATCAAACCGAGACAAACCAGTTTCCTCAACATTGCGACTCTCCGTGTAATGAGTAATGCCCCAGCCCAACCGAATATGGTTGGGCTGGGCGAAGATCACTGAAACTCGACAACAGATGCTTGGCGTTACGGGCCGGAATGCACGACAGCCTTGTAGCCGACCGTTTCGACAGCGCCGACAAGGTTTCGGGGATTCGGTCCTGCCTTCACTGAGGGGACGACAACTGCGTAGCCACCCTTGTAGTTCACTGTGGCTGTCGCCACGCCGGGCACCTTGGTCAGTGCCTCTGTGACGTGCTGCGAGCAGGCTTCGCAGGTCATTCCCTGGATGGTCAGGAGGTAATTCACAGTGGGCGTGAAGCCGTCGCCGTGGTTAACGCCAGCCCGCCGGACGGCCTCGGCGAGTTCCGCGCCGATCCGGCGAGGTTTCTCTGTGCCAACCGCCCGGCGGGGTTCCTGGACCGTCACCCAGGCGTGGCCCGCCTTGTGGTCCACCGACGCCTTCACCACGCCAGGAACGGCAGTGAGTTCCTTCCGGGCACTGGCAGAGCATCTCTCGCACGTCAGGCCCTTGATCGCAATCGAATACGTCAGAGTGGGCGGCGACTGAGCTTCCGCCCTGTACGGCGTGAGCGTTGTGACCGCAGCCAGTGTGCAGAGCATCATGGCCTTCACGACAAGTCCCTTCGTCTTTGACATTCCAATCTCCTTTCTGAGAGTGTGGACCGATGTGGAATCAACAACAAACCTGAAATGTGCTACTTGCTGCCTGTCGGCTCGGCGCCGGGAGTCGCGTCATTCTCAAGGCTTCCCTTGAAGCCCGCCTTTTCGATGGCCGACAAGACCGCATCCTTCGGAAGCTGGCAGCAGGCGGGGTGTTGGACCAAGGCCCGTCCCGACTTGAAATCGACGGTGACGCCCGTGACGTTGGGAACGCTCCGCAGCGATTCCGAAACAGCCGCTGCACAACCCTCGCAGGTCATGCCGTCGATTTTGAATGCAGACTGAACGACCGCCTCCGTTGCGAAGATGCCGGCTCCATTCACGGCAACCGATGCGGTGTCACCGCCGTTTCCCGTACTTGGTGGAGGTAAGGGGCAGCAGGCCGCCGGTTGATTTCTCTCAACGAATGTTCCGCTGTACCCCGCTTTCTTCAAGGCTACCAGAATCTTGTCTTTCGGCACTGCGCAGCAGGCTTCGGTGCCGACGACCGCCTGCCGTTTCTCGTAGCTGACCTCGACCGCC
>WGNR01000016.1 GCA_016124445.1 bacterium | reverse complement strand
TGAACTAGCTACTAGTTATTAAAAAAATTGAACTAGCTTGAGTTCAAAGTTGATCGCCCCACCTGGCTGCCTAAACAACCCGATGAAGCACGACCACCTTCGTTCTCAAACAGAGGTCACTACCAAATTGTCAAAGATCAATGGAGTGCCGAAACACTCGCAAAAGCGTTTTGCTTTTGCCCCTGTGAGCATCGCTGCCCTCTTGGGAAGAGACAAATACTACCAGAAAAGGTTCGCCTGTCAACGGGCCGCGAAGACCTCGTGAAAGAAAATTGAAAACGGTGCGTATCTCTCGGGAAAACAAGGCGATTCGAACGCGAAAAAACTTCGCCGGCGCGGTCTTCTAACCTCGGATCGAACAGAAAAAGCAACCTTCCATCTGTTGATTCAGCACGTGAGCACGTGACCGTTCGCGTCTCTTCCCTCCCGTATGGCGTTTCGATTTTGACGATCGTGCGGGCCAATCCGATCTGCCACTCCGATTGACTTCAGATTCCCCCTGCCAAGACCGGACACCGCCCAGGGGTAAGCTTTACTGGAAAAGAGACACCGACAGATTTCAGATACTGCAAGTTTGGGGAAGCATGGCATGCAGAAAGCTATTGTCATTCTGTTAGCGATCGTCTGCTTTTGTGTTCCGGTCCTGATGACCGTGGCCTCGTATTCATTAGACGGAATGACTCCGTCCGACGCGGACGTGCGCCCGCACGACCTTCGCGGCAAGGTCCTGTTCTTCTCCGCGAGCTGGTGCCCGGCCTGCCGTCGGGCCGATCCCTCCTACCAGGAACTCCGCAACGCTGGCTATCCAATCAGCAAGGTAGACGTTAATTCCAATCCGTCCCTGGCCCAGAAGTATGGGATCCATTCGATTCCCCAGTTTGTCTACGTGGTCAATGGAGCCGAAAAACGCCGAGTCAGCGGCGCCGTCTCGGCCTCGCGAATCAAGCGTCTGTACACCGGCGGCTGGTAGAAAACGTCGGACGCCTGCAAACTCAATCCGCTTGAGACTTTAACTTCGGCCCGCCATTGCTCCGTTGGAAGCGGCCTGCCGACTCTGGGATCTGGCCTGCCGGATAAGTAAGATGAAGGTTCCACCTGATCTTGCTCCATCCACCTCTTCTGTATTTCGGGAGAATTCCGTCCCATGGTACTCGTGCGTACTCTGCTTAGCGCCGCTCTACTGTTGACTCTCGGCTCGTCGCTATTTGCTGCCGAAAAGACTCCCTCCCGGCCAAACGTCCTATTCATTGCGATCGACGACCTGAATCACTGGGTCGGGCATCTGCGTCGCAACGAGCAAACAAAAACTCCCAATATCGACCGACTGGCCGCCATGGGGGTGACGTTCACCAATGCCAACTGTGCGGCACCTTCGTGTACGCCATCGCGGGCAGCTTTGCTTTCCGGACTGCGACCTGGCACGACCGGCGTTTACGACAACGGCCAAAATTGGGCGTCGGTCATTCCAGAAGACATCACGATCACCACCCAATTCTTAAAAGCTGGATACAACTGCTATGGGGCCGGAAAGATCTATCACGGCAGCGTCCATCGCAAGGCAGAGTGGACCGATTACCTGGAAAAGAATGGCCCAAAGCTGAACCTACATCCTTCGGCCAAAAACGATGGAGTAGGAGGAATTAAGTTCGGGCCGCTGTCGAATCCGGATGAAGACCTGCATGACTACCTGGTCGTCGACTACGCTCTCGAGAAACTCGGGCAGAAACAAGATAAGCCATTCTTCCTGGCCGTTGGTTTGCAAAAGCCGCACATGCCTTGGAGCGTGCCGAAGAAGTATTTCGACAAGTTCCCGCTGGAAGATATTCAATTGCCGCCACACCAGGAAGGTGACTTAAGCGACGTCCCCAAAGCAGGTCTTCAATTCGCTAAACCTGAAGGGGATCACGCCAAGATGCTACAGTCAGGCCGCTGGAAAGAAGCCGTTCAAGCATACCTGGCCACGATCAACTTCACCGATGGCCAGGTTGGCCGGTTGATGGAAGGCTTAAAGCATTCCGACTACGCTGACAACACGATCGTCGTGCTTTGGGGCGACCATGGCTGGCATCTTGGCGAGAAGGAACACTGGCGCAAATTTGCCCTGTGGGAAGAAGCTTGCCGGGCTCCGATGATTTGGATTGTCCCTGGGGTGACCACACCCGGCACGGTCTGCACTCGCCCGGTCGACTTCATGGACATCTACCCGACGCTGTGCGACTTGTGCCATATCGAAATCCCCAAGCACGTTGAGGGAGAGTCCATCCAGCCGCTACTGCGAAATCCTGAAATGGCATGGGACAAACCGGCGCTAACTACCTTCCGTCGCAACAACCACAGCTTGCGAAGTGAGCAGTATCGCTACATTCACTATGCCGACGGCAGCGAAGAGTTATACGACCACAATTCAGATCCTTACGAGTATAAGAATCTGGCAGACGATCCTTCGCTGGCAGGAGTGAAGAAAGAGTTCCAAAAATACTTGCCAAAGAAGAACGTTCCCACTTTGCCACGGACGACCGGCAAGGGAGTCAATTCCAACAAGGGAAAGAAGAATAATAAGAAATCGGCGGCCTAAATGGCTTGCCCGAGTTTGCGATTGCCTTGAGGTGCATCTAAGCTGGCACGTTGACCTGGTATCAGATCAGCGTGCCTTTTTTGGGGAACAATTCTGTGTACAGAAATCTGCTTTTTATCTTGGCAATTTTTTGTCTGGTCGGAGTCGTTGAGGCGGAACCGACGGGTGACAAAGAGGTCCAAAAATCAGATACTTTTATCGAGGATGGATTTGACGAACAGGAAATGGAAAAGGCGATCGCGAAAGCAAGGGCCACTACCGACCAATTCATTAAAGTGCTAGGCGAGAAAAAGGGCGAAAACTTCGCCGTCAAGGCTCATATTGAAGACGAAAAGAACGGCGAAGGAGAGCACATCTGGTTGACCGATGTCTCTTTCAAAGATGGCAAGTTCATCGGAAGAATCAACAACGAACCGGCCGTCGTCGGCAACGTGAAGATGGGCCAGCAGTGGACCGTAGCTAAAGATGAAATTTCTGACTGGCTGTACATGAACAAGGGCAAGATGTACGGCAACTACACACTACGGCCACTGCTCAAGGCAATGCCGGAAGCGCAAGCCAAGCAACTGCGGGCAATCCTGGCCGATCCATAAAACAATCGCCGCCAGTTCGCAGCCAATCGTAATTCAAGTTTTATCAAGCTCGAGATGACACCTATGAAAACTTCGCCAACAACCTCTACTCGCCGCGCATTCCTGGCGAGCGCCGCTGGTGCTTCGCTAATTCCTTTGAGCCAGGCCTGCCGCGCTGCCGATAGCGATCCAGGCGAAACATCGGGTGCCCGAAAGACCTCGCCGATCGTTCTCTCTACGTACTCGCTCTGGCGATTCCATAACGAGGAACTGCGCGACTTCAATAAGTGCATTGATATTGCGGACGAATTTGGCTTCGATGGCGTGGAGCTTTTGCTGTATCAAATCGAACAGAACGAATTAATAAGCCGTTCCCAGATGATGTCGTACAAGCGGCATGCCGTACGGCTCGGCTTGCCGCTGGTTGGGTTGTCGACGCACCAGGGATTCCTGACGCCTGACAAGGAGAAGCGGCAGTTCAATATCGATCGCACGATCGGCCAGATCGAAATCGCCTACGAACTGGGCATTCCGGTGATGCGAGTGAATACCGGCAGTTGGGGAACGTCGGGCAGCTTTGATGCCTTGATGGCGAATCGCGGAATTGAAGAACCGATCGAGGGCTATACCAACGAGGATGCCTACCCGTGGGTGATTGAGGCGTTCGAGAAATGCCTGCCAACTGCCGAGAAATGCGGTGTCATGCTCGCCTTGGAGAATCACTGGGGACTTGGTCTCACGCCGGAAGGCCTGCTGCGAATTGTGAATGCGGTCGACTCGCCCTGGCTGCAAATCTGCACCGATACTGGCAACTTCCTGGAAGATCCCTATGCACGCCTGGAAAAGATCGCCCCGAAAACGGTCTTCGTGCAAGCGAAAACCTACTACGGCGGCGGGCAATGGTATTCGTTAGATCTTGACTATGCTCGCATTGGTGAGATTTTACGCAAGCACAATTATCGCGGATTCATCTCGCTTGAATTCGAGGGAATGGAAGACTACCGCAAGGCAATTCCGAAAAGCCTGGCCTTGCTGCGTTCGGCGTTCGCGCGAAGCTAGGAGGACCTTCGAAGCCGGTCGCGAAATGATCCTCGCCGAAAAGCCTGGATGACCATCCTGTTTTCGGCCTCAAAGTTCTTGCATCGCGTTTGACAACAAGCCAGAATCGGACTCGAACAATTCATCCTTGTTGGAGTCTGTGGCAATGTCGGTAGCCACCCCTACGAAACCCGATACAGCAACGGCCGAAAGCCTGCTTAATTCGCTCCAGCGCGAGCTTCCCCCGGTGCAATGGTCACCAATCTATCGCGTTTCGGTTTGGATTTCCGCGGCGTTTTTAATCTTTCTGACGCTGGTCTATTTGACGTTAATCCTGGTGGTCGGCGGGATCGCTCTGGACTATTTCATCAGTCACCTAAGGCTCTTGGGGACTGGCGTCAGCGTGTGGATCGTGCTTCTATACTCGCTGCCGCCCTTATTTCTTCTGATCTTGCTGGCCCTGGTAATCAAGCCGCTATTTCGGATTCGGCCTGCCGAAGAAGAACCGGTAGTGGTAACGCAAAAGGACGAGCCGCTGTTGTTCGAGTTTGTCCAACGGATTTGCAACAGCGTCGGTACGCGCATGATCGATGAAGTTCATTTTACCCTGGGTGCGGAAGCCGCTGTGTACAACTCCGGTCCGCTGTATGGACTATTCCCCAAGAAGCGGATTCTAATCCTGGGCCTCCCACTTATTGGGTCCAGCAGCGTGGCCTCGCTGGCAGGAGTCGTCGCGCACGAAATGGGGCACTTCGCTCTCGAAAAAAATATCAAGCTGCGGACGATCATTGGCATGGTGAATCGGCTTTTTTGCCGGGCGATCTACGAACCAGACCGCTTTGATATCTGGTTGGCCATGAACACACAGGAAGGGGCGTCCCTGCGGTTGTTGCTGTTGCCGATCCGGTACGCGTTGTCATTTGGGCGTCGGATTCTGTGGTTATTTTTTGTAACCGCCGAGGCCTCTAGCTGCATGATCTCGCGAAAAGACGAGTTCGATTGCGACCAATACATGGCACGCCTGGTAGGAACCGACACCGCGTGCCATTCTTTGCAAAGCGTCCACCTGTTAGGAATGGCTGCTGATTCGACGAACGACGATCTTACGGCGTCGTGGCAGGAAAAGCGTCTGCCGGACAATCTTCCCATGTACATTGTCGCGAGCGCGAACCGCTTGAACTCGAGGCAGAGAGAAGTTTCCCTGAAACTCATTTCTCTCTCGTCAACGCGCTGGTTCGATACACACCCATCGCTTCCGGCGAGAATTGATGCGTTGAAATATCTCGATCTTCCGACGATTCCCATTTCCAAGGAACCAGCGCCCCGGCTGCTGCGTGATTTCACGAAGGCATGCAAGACACTGACGGTCAGGCACTACAAGGAAGTACTGGAGGATGACTTCGATGCATCGAGCCTTGTCTCAACTGAAGTGTTGAATCGCGAGTATGTCGCTGAAGATATCGCGCAGAAGGCACTGCGGCGTTACTTGCAGGCTGAATCGATCATCGTGCGTCCGATTTTCCCTGACCCAGACGCCGATATGCCGGTGGACGATTTTAAGAAGACATCGGAAAGCCTGGCAATCGCTCGCAAGAATTGCCTGAGCCACAAGGACCAATTGAACAAAGCGAACAGTGAGTTCCTGGCGGCTCGCAGCGAATATCAAGATGTCGCAATCTTCCAAAAGTTGATTGATTTGAAGTTTATCGAGAACGCTGAGATCTCTGCGAATTTCTCCACTCGGGCACGGCGGAAAGAGAGCGAAGCCGAGGCGGCCCTCAAAGCGTTATTCCCACCGATTCGCCGTCGATTGACTCTCGCCCTCAGGATTTTGCACACGCCCGAACTTTGGAGGTCGGACAAACAAAGCGTGATCGTCGAGCAGCGGAGACGTGTCGACAAAGTATTCGCGCTGTGCAAACCTCTATCCGGCATTCAGCCGCTTCTGGATACCATGTCTTCCGATACGGTCGTTTTGCAGGCAATCTTATCGCGATACGAATACCACAGTCTTCCGTTCCAACTAAAGTTGAACGTGACTCGGCTGTCCGACAGTGTTCTTCGTAGTTTGCGTGAAGTCCAACACTCGTTCGGCGAGGTCATGTACCCCTTCGAGCACCGTGACGGTGGAATCAAAATGAGTGATTTCCTCGTTCACAAACTTCCAGAAAAAGAAGATCCCGTCGCCGTCGTGGTCGCTTCGATCGAAGCCCTACAACGAATTGACCGAGTCGTTTCGAGAACGTTGGGAACACTGACCGAGGCCTGTGAAAAAGTCGAAGCAGCGCTGGGGCACAAAACCATGCCCACTCCGAAGGAACTCGATCCATGGGAGCAGTTGAACGAGAATATCGACGAATACACTCGACGTCGGTGGCGTAAAAATCTCTCGACCGGGGCGTTGGCGGCGTCGATAGTGGTTTTGATCACCGGAGGAATGGTGTTCGCGGCGAGCGGTGGAGCGGAGACGGTGCAATCTATGATTCCCCATCACCCGCAATATCAGCCCACCGTCGTCCCAACCCATTGGAACGCACCGAGAGCGTATTATCCGGAAAACCAAGTGCCGTTCACTTCCTTTCCTGAACATCAACGGCCAGGCGTCCCCGGAATGGAACCGGAATTTCGCAATCCGACCAATGTCGGAGGATTTCCGGGAAGGAGAGATCCAATGGTACCTTCGACGATGCCAGGACGCCCCAATCAGCCTCCATGGCCAGGTCAGCCGACGATGCCCGGACAAAGCCGCTTTCCGGCCGGTGGGCAGAACCGTCCGACGACGCCACCACGTTCCTCGATTCCTTCTCGAGGCCAACCATTCGGCAGTCGGCCGAGCGGTGGTCGACCGCCAAGCGGGGGCTCGCCCTATGGTGGCGGATCACCGTTTGGAGGTGGATCGCCCTTCGGAGGCGGCATGCCTGGCCGATAGATTGGAGGTTAGATCTCTGACTTCTGGGCAGAGTTGCGATACTCGTTCGGGGTTTGCCCAACTTCGCGGCGGAAGAAGTTCACGAAGTTGGCTGGCTCCGGAAATCCGCAAAGCTCGGCAACCTTGGTAACGCTATGATCAGAGTTGACCAGCATTTGCTTGGCCTGCTGAACACGGATTGCACGAATCTTCTTGCCAGGCGTTATGCCATATTCCTGCTGAAACCGCCGGTTGAGCGTGTTTCGTGAAACACCCAGCCGCCGCGCCAACTCGTCGACGTTAATACCCTGGCACGCTTCCCGCTCGATGATTCGATTCACCTGGGCCACGACCGCATCTTTGACGAGTTCAAAGCGGAATGTATCCCGTTCGATGAACTCCAGCCGGACATGCTGAACCTGGGGGAACTTCGCTTCAGGCGTTTCCAAACGCTGCCGAACCATCTGAAACGCTTGACGCCCGATCATCTGTCCATGAATCTCGATCGACGAGATCGCCGGTGACGACACCTTGGAAACGGTGAAGTTGCCGAAGCCCATAACCGCGATGTCTTGTGGAATGCGAAAATTGGCATCGCGTGCAACTCGGCAGAGCAGGGCCGCCAGATAGTCGTCGTCGCAGTAGATGGCGGCCGGTTGTGGCATTTCTTGCAAAAAACGAATGATCTCCGCTTCGCGAGCCGGTTGAAACATTCTCTGATGCTCCTCGCTCGGAATTCCTGGAGCAATAAAGAACTCGGTGGAGATATCGGCCTCGCTGCCTAATCGGTCGGTCAGCTGCTTCAGCCAGCTGATCTTGAATGGATCGTTCCCCAGGTTATGCGAAACAATCGCCGCATGCTTTCTCCCTAAAGAGACAAACTTTTCGACCAGCTCGTCTTGAAGCGTCTCCCAATCGAAGGCGACCGACGGCACACCTTCCTGGATCCAATTGCTACCACAGTTCACCACCGGAATACCCATTTGGAGTAGGCGGCGTGCCCAGGGCGAACCGCTATAGGCCCAGATGATCGCTCCATCGAAATGAAGATCGCTGAAATCGAAGTCTACGGTTGGGTTGGAATCGTCGTAGGGCCATTCGAGCAAGGTGATATGAGGATAGTCCGCCGCACTCATGGCCGCACCTGAGGTGATGCGCGCGGATTGCTCGTGTCCTCTTGGAAGGAAAAGCGCAATCGTTTTGGTTGAGAGATTGGAGTGGTCAATCATCAGCGGCGATAACCAAATTCCAGGCCTTTTTGCACGCGATCAATCGATAAGATCCTTATTGTAGTTGCAAAAACCGATTGCTCGCCTCAATCCACTGCGCGAAATGCCTAAGATCCGTCTCAAAAGGCTCGATTGGACTCGGCCCAACATAAACTGCGGACGCACCAAAGACATCATCCCGCTTCAAATTCGTTTTATCACAAGCCTTGGCTGACCCCCAAACCTGATTTGAACTATTGACAAAAATAATCCACTAAGGCCAAGCGGAACGGAACGAGTTTTTCTTTTTTGATGACACTCGGGATGGTCCGGCAGGTCGGTCCATGTCGGGAAACCGCAGACAAAGTGACCCTGTAAGTACTCGTCGCACCTTGGGTTATTGCCAATCCTCAGAGCAACGACACCCTTTTAACATTTGTTTCCAAAAATTCCTTACCTCCACACCGATTGATTAGTGGGGCACCAAGGTCTCAGTGGAAATCAACTGTCTCTCCTACCGGTGCGACAAATTGGAAACCTCGAAATACGGAATTGGCAATGATTTTGTTGTCAGATCAATAAGAATAGATCAGATCCATCCCACCCAATACATGCAACACGTTGGCATCGCGGCACCCAGCATCCCCAATGATTCGATGACGCCCAAAGCGTTGTGGTTTCTTACTGCTTGGGAATTCCGTTGCCTTATTTCATCTATCTCATTTTCTGCTTTTGGAGTGGAACGAATGTCGTTGTCAAAGTCGAAGGGATTTACGTTGGTCGAACTTCTGGTGGTGATCGCCATCATCGGGGTCTTGATCGCACTACTGCTGCCTGCGGTACAACAGGCCCGAGAGGCGGCCCGCCGAATTCAGTGCACCAATAACCTAAAACAGCTTGGGTTGGCGATGCATAACTATCACGACACCTACAAATCGCTGCCGTTTGGTCAATTCAGCGGCCAGCAAATCGAAAACAGTTCGGAGAACCCCAACCGCGCAACTTGGTTCATTTCGATTCTGCCCTTCGTCGAGCAGAAGAATATGTACGAAGCCGTAAAGCCCTCGATGAGCAGCTCGGCTGCTAATACGTGGAACCAGACAATCCGCAATACGGTCGTCCAAGGCTTCGTCTGCCCCTGCGATCCTTATGGCGGTAAGATTGGCAACGACGGCTTCCAGGGGAACTACGTCGCCAATGCCAATCACGACATGATGGTTCAGGCGATCGCCGATAACCCCCAATATATGAGCGGCCTGTTCTTCGTGAAGTCGAGCATTGGCCTCAAGGACATTACCGACGGTACCAGCAACACGCTGATGTTTGGTGAAATTCGTCAGAGCCCGCAGATCCAGTGCACCCTGGGCAACTACTGGAATGGTTGGGCCATGGAATCGATGTTCTCGACGGTCTTCGGTGTGAACTCGGTGGCGACTGACTTCGTGCCACAGGGAACCGAGACGACCAATCCATGGCGTAGCACGTTCGCGCTTCCTCCCTCGGGTCCTGGAACGATGACCGGTTTCGCGCTGCGAAGCGCGCACCCAGGGGGTGCCATGACGACGCGGGCCGATGGTTCGGTTTCGTTCATTCCTGAAACCGTGAATATGAATACGCTGCATCATCTGTCGCAGCGGAACGACGGTAACACGATTGGTTCTCTGTAACGACGATTGACCAGCCTGATGCTCAGCAACGGAGTGGTTTTTTCCCGGTCATCGGGCTCCGTTGCACGCTGTTGTCCCTAAGGTTCCATTGCCGGTGTCATCCCAGCGGTGGCCCGGCGCTGAGCCGTTTGGGGACCCTTTATTATTTCATCGTGTTTATTCGGGGATTGAGAAATGATTTCAAATTCTTTCCAGAGATATTCCGTCTGCCTTGTGCTGGGGTTGGCAATGGTGGTTGTTTCGGGGTGTTCCAGTAAGCCTGAAACGTTCGCGGTGACAGGCACGGTTACCTTGGACGGTAATCCTATTCAGGATGGACGTATTTTCCTTGCGCCGGCCGACGGCGGTCATGAAATTGCCACCGGTATGGTGATCGACGGAAATTACGAAATGGAATGCGCGCCGGGCGAGAAGACGGTCCGCTTGGCTGGCTTTACGGCAGACAAGAAGGTAATTCCATCACGTTACGTCATGGAGCCATGCGAACTGCGAATCGATGTTAAGGAAGACGTTCATCACGATTTTGAATTGACGACGAAAGTAAAACGCCGTCGTTAATAGGCCCTGGCCTGCGAGCCAGATTGTGGAACAGCGGTGGTCCACCACCTTCCTGTATTTGCCCCAACGCCTTTATTCGGTTGCGTTGCTATGTTGAGCTACAATGTGATCATCGGTGCCTTGTTCGGTATCGTGTTAGTCGTTTCCGGTCCCCTTGCGGAGCCGTACGCTATCGAGAAGTTCGCCGACGACTTGAAGTCGAAGGCTATCGAAATGCCTGGCGAGCTCAATCCAGATGGTACGCGAGGTCGGCCAGAGATCGTGATCAGCGAAATCGATCGCCAGGAAAGTGCCCAGCGGTGGCAGAAGTACCAGGATGGTCTGCGTTATCTGGCGATCCACGCGGTCGCGCTTTCGGTGCTAGGTCTTGTCGCCACGCGAGGCTGGGGACAAATGCTCGGCGGCATCGGCTTCTCGCTGGGCACGTTGACGTACGGCTGCGGTATTGCCTTCGGAGCGGTGTTGAACGTACCGGAGCTTGCGGTCTTCGCACCGATGGGCGCGGTCTGCCTTTTGTTTGGTTGGGTCGGCCTGATGATTTCCTGCTTCGAAACAAAGTTCTTCGCCCGGGCGGAACCAACACTCGTTTAAATCGAACTTGCCAGCACAGATTTCCCACCGAGGCTGCTTCGCAGAGGCAGCCTCTTTTATGTGCTGAAAGACGCGTGCTATTCGACGGTCACGCTCTTAGCCAAGTTCCGAGGCTTATCCACATCGCATCCTCGCAGCAGGGCAATGTGATAGGCGATGAACTGCAGC
Source organism: bacterium (assembly GCA_016124445.1). Classification (GTDB taxonomy): domain Bacteria; phylum Planctomycetota; class Planctomycetia; order Pirellulales; family Pirellulaceae; genus Bremerella. The sequence goes on along the minus strand of WGNR01000016.1, from coordinate 187,445 downwards.
GGAATCACCGAAACAATCGGCTGCAGGAATTCTTCCACTGTCGGAATGCGAATCACGTCATCGGCATAGTTGTCGATTTCGTGATCGTCTTCACTGGCAATGGCAATCACAGGGCCGCCACGGGCTTTGATTTCCTGTAGGTTGCTCATCACTTTGTCGTAGACGACACCCTGAGGCATGATGAAGACGCTCGGGGTGTTTTCGTCGACCAGGGCGATCGGCCCGTGTTTCAGTTCAGCGGCTGGGTAGCCTTCGGCATGGACATAGCTGATTTCCTTCAGCTTCAGTGCCCCTTCCAGCGCTGTCGGAAAATTGAAGTACCGTCCGAGGTAGAGAAAGTTGTTGGCCGATTGATATTTCGTAGCGACCTGTTTCGCTTGCTCCTGGGTATCGAGGGCCTGGCGAATGGCATCGGGCAAAGCCTGCATGGCCTTGATGATTCGGTAACCTTGATCGAAGCTCAGGTGATTCAGCCGACCAAAATAAAGCCCCAGCATCGCGAGTACCGCTAACTGCGATGTGTAAGCTTTCGTGGAAGCGACACCCACTTCCGGCCCGGCGTGAAGGTAAATACCTCCGTCCGCCTCTTGGGCGATGCTGCTACCGACGACGTTACAGATGGCTAACGTCGGATGCCCTTTCCGTTTCATCTCGCGGAGGGCCGCCAAAGTATCGGCCGTCTCGCCGCTTTGCGTGATCCCAAACACCAGCGTCCGCCGGGTAACAGGTGGATTGCGATAGCGCAGTTCCGAGGCGTATTCGACTTCGACCGGAATCCGTGCCATCTCTTCGATCAAGTACTCGCCAACCATCGCGGCATGCCAACTGGTGCCGCACGCGGTGAGCAGGATCCGATCGACGCCCCGCAGTTCCTGCGGCGTCAAGTTCAGCCCGCCAAACACGGCTGTGGCGTTGTCCAGGCTAAGCCGGCCGCGCATGGTGTTTTCCAGCGACTGAGGCTGCTCGAAGATCTCTTTGAGCATGTAATGGTCGAATTCGCCCAATTCGACATCTCCAGAAGCAATTTCAAGCTTCTCGACGTTGTGAGATACCTCGCCCAGATCGCGGTGGGCAATCTGCAGTGAATCGGCCTTGATCAGCGCGACCTGGTGATCGGTAAGGTAGACAATCTTTTCGGTGTACCCGACCAAAGGCGAAGCGTCGCTGGCCAGGAAATGGGCGTCTTCCGAAACCCCAATCACCAGCGGGCTGCCCAGCTTGGCGGCGATGATCAAATCGGGGCGACTGCGAAAGAGAATTCCGACACCATACGTACCTTGAAGCTTGGCCAACACCTTTTGAACCAACCCGACCAGCGCCTCATCGGTCGGCGATTTGCCGGGGGCAATTGAAAGCTGCTTATAGCCATCCTCCAGCATGTAGGCGATCACTTCGGTATCGGTATCACTCAGGAAGACATAACCCTTCTGCTGCAAACGCGACTTCAGGGCGGCATAGTTTTCGATCACGCCGTTGTGGACCACGACGACTTCGCCGGCCGGGCCGACATGCGGATGGGCGTTCGTTTCGGTTGCCGCGCCATGGGTCGCCCAGCGCGTATGACCAATTCCGGTCGTGCCGATCGGCATGTTTTCAGCCAGACGGTCCGCCAGCGAGTCGATTCGCCCGGCTGTCTTCACCACCTGAAACTTGGCATCACGATCGACAGCAGCAATGCCAGCACTGTCGTAACCCCGGTATTCAAGGCGTCGGAGCCCTTCCAGCAGAAAATCGGCCGCTCGCAAATCTCCGACATAACCGACAATTCCACACATGACGCGAACCCCTTCGACTGCAACTCAGCGAAACTACAGGCAACTAATCGTCGGTAAACGTACCAAAATCCCGTAAACTTTCGTAAGGTCGATTGCCTTAGCTGGCCCAAACTGACCTTCTGGCTCGATGGCGAAAAAGCGTATGCTACGCACAGAGTTACGTGTGGAACACGTAGAATTTGCCCCAGAATGGACTCGTACGATATGAAGCCTGCCCTAGCGATCTCGCTGACCAGCCTGGTGGTCATTCCTGCCCGGTTGCATTCCTCTCGATTACCACAAAAACTTCTCTTAGCCGAGACCGGCAAGCCGTTGATTCAGCACACCTATGAGGCTGCCAGCCTGGCGACCGGTGTTGATGGCGTCGTGGTCGCCACCGACCACAGCTCGATCGAAACGGCCGTTCAAAGCTTCGGTGGCGAAGCGGTCATGACCAGCCCCCAGTGTGCCAGCGGGACCGATCGAGTCGCCGAAGTTGCCCGAAGTCGGCCCGATGTCGATATCTTTATCAACGTTCAAGGAGACGAGCCGGAGATCTCGGCCGAGGCGATCGATATGGTTCGACGCTTGCTGGAGGCCAATCCGGACGTTTCGATGGCTACCCTCGCCACCCCAATCCGGTGTGAAGAAAAGTTGCGGGATCCCGCTTGCGTGAAGGCCGTCTTTGCTGAAAGCGGTCGAGCACTCTATTTCAGCCGCAGTCCGATTCCGCACGTTCGCGACGGAAGCGAGACCGACTTTGATCGCGATCCCCCCCTGTTTTTTCAACATCTGGGGATTTACGCCTACCGACGTGACTTTCTTTTGAAATTGGCCACGACGCCTCCTTCCCCGCTGGAGCAGTTGGAAAAGCTTGAACAGCTTCGGGTTCTGGAGATGGGCGAGACCATTCTTGTGGGAACCATTGCCGAGCCGAGCATCGGAATCGACACCCCGGCCGACTATGCTGCGTTTGTCAGGAAGATGGGCAATTGCTAGGATAGTGGTTTCAAGCTAGCGGCGCGATTTCGATTTCCATTAGGCTTCATTTAATCTCCGTTGGCCGGTCATTAAGTGAAGATAATGGCTTGGATTTTCAAATCCAGAGTCGGTCGGGTTGGTCTCCGCGGCAGGTTTCTCTGCTCCCAAAGCATGGACGGTCTCAGGGCCCACGTAACTACATGGCTAAATTCATCTTCGTCACTGGCGGCGTTGTCAGTTCGTTAGGAAAAGGGTTGACCAGCGCGTCGGTCGGAATGCTCCTCGAGCAACGCGGTCTGAAGGTCAAGATGCAGAAGCTTGACCCCTATATCAACGTCGACCCAGGCACGATGAGCCCCTATCAGCACGGCGAAGTCTACGTGCTGGACGATGGTAGCGAGACCGATCTCGATCTGGGGCATTACGAACGATTCACCAATAGCCCGCTGACGCGCGACTCGAACTATACGACCGGCCAGATCTACATGTCGGTGATCAACAAAGAGCGTCGCGGTGAATTCCTTGGCAAGACAGTCCAGGTCATTCCGCACATCACCGACGAAATCAAGTCGGTCATTCGAAAACTTGGCGACGACGATACCGACGTCATCATCACCGAAATCGGCGGCACGGTCGGCGATATCGAAAGCCAGCCGTTTCTAGAAGCGATCCGCCAGTTTCCCCAGACGATCGGTCGCGAAAACTGCTTGTTCATTCACTTGACGCTGGTTCCCTACCTGAAAGCAGCTGGCGAACTGAAGACCAAGCCGACACAACACTCGGTTGGGCAACTTCGCGAGATAGGTATTCAGCCAGATATCCTGATCTGCCGAACCGAGCGAAACCTCAGCCGCGACGATCGCGAGAAAATCGCTCTATTCTGTAATGTTCCGATCGAAGCGGTGATCGAAGAAAAGGATAAGGACTTCTCGATCTATGAAGTTCCAATCAGCCTCCACGACAACAGCCTCGATGATTTGATCGCCGGCAAGCTGGGCCTGCCCCAGGTTTCCAAGGTTGACCTGACTCCTTGGCAAGAGATCCTGCATACGCTGCGTTACCCGGATCACGAGATCAGCATCGCCGTAGTGGGCAAATACGCCGAACACAAAGATGCCTACAAATCGATTTACGAGGCGATCGATCACGCAGGAATCCATCACAAGTCGCAAATCCGCGTTGGCCGAATTCAGAGCGAAACGCTCGAAACCGAAGGTGCCGAACGGATGCTGGCCGGCTTCGATGGCATCCTGGTGCCTGGCGGCTTCGGCGAACGAGGGATCGAAGGCAAAGTCGATGCAATTCGCTATGCACGTCAGCGCGGAATTCCCTTCCTGGGGATCTGCCTGGGAATGCAGTGTGCCGCGATCGAGTTCGCCCGAAACGTGGTGAACCTGGAAGGGGCCCACTCAACCGAATTCGACAAACATACGCCGCATCCGGTGATCTGCTTGCTGGACGAGCAAAAGAACATCACCGACAAAGGTGGCACCATGCGACTGGGCGCTCAGCCTTGTGCCCTGGAGACCGATACCAAGGCGCACGATGCCTACCAGCAGGACGAAATCGAAGAACGGCATCGTCACCGCTACGAGTTCAACAACGTCTACCGCGATCAGTTCCGCAGCAATGGGATGACCTTCTCAGGCCTGAAGCCTGACAAGTCGCTGGTCGAAATCCTTGAGATCGATGAACACCCCTGGTTTGTCGCCGTTCAGTTCCATCCGGAATTCAAGAGTAAGCCAATCCAGGCCCACCCGCTGTTTGCCGGTTTTGTTGGAGCGGCAATCGCTCGCCGCCACCGCGATAGCAAGAAAGAAGGTTCCCCTTCGGAAAACCCGTCGCAGCAGGCAGCCGACGCGTAGACGCCTCGCTTCCAGATGGCGATTAACAACGATCGTTAACAAACTTCTCGCCCCAAATCCTCTCGCCTGATGAGAGGAAAGCAGAGAGGATGCCATGACCGACCCATCCGATCCAGAAAAGAAGATCCACGTCGACAGCGACTGGAAAGAACAAGTTCGCCAGGAGAAAGAAAACCTGGCGAGCGAGGAGGCTCCTCAGGCGCCCCCTGCGGAAAGTTCGGAATCGACGAATCCATCACCGGAAGGTGCGCCCGTAGAATTTCCTCCGGCCGATTTCAGTTTTCTGATCTCAATGCTAGCAACCCAGGCGTTCGCTGCGATGGGGCAAATCCCCGATCCATCTACGGGCCAGGCGACCAAACACCCGGAAGTCGCCAAGCACATGATCGATCTGCTAGCCGTCTTGCAGGAGAAGACCAAGGGCAATCTCAGCACCGACGAAGATGCCGTGCTAGAGAATATGCTGCACCAGTTGCGGATGGTTTACGTCGAAACGACTCGCTAACCGCAAGCCCAGGTAAACGCGATCTGATCTGGGTGGTTGGGGCAATAGCTGACATGTCCGCACCCAACGTCGCCAAACATATGGTCGACTCCATTCTCGGAGTCGATCTGCAAAAAGTAGTGCATCTCTTCGCCGCACTCGGGGCAATTGGGATATTCGACCCCTTGCACCCAATTGGGCCAACCAAGGTACTTGTCTCCTTCCTGGGCTGATGAAATCAATTCCGCCAGGTTGTCGTTTTCATCCACGATGTCCAGGAAATGAAGATTTGCCTCGTCCCAGTGAACGGATACGTGCGTTTCGTTGGGTTTAAAATCGTAGTCGAATCGCAGCCCGAGCAGGTCTTGCTCCATCGCTCCAGGCAAGTCGACAAATGGCTTCCACTCGATGATATCTTTGGCAGGAAAATCGAAGGGACCAGCCTCGGTCGCGACCAGAGATGCATTGGACTCAATCACCTGCAGTTTATGACATTCGGAAAAGGCCTCGAAGTCATCGCAGAAGTTGCCTTTCTCGTCCTCCATGGATGGACAGTAGAAAAGTTGAAACAAGCCTGCCTGCCAGGGAAGGTTATTTTCCGGCAACCTGACAAGATCGAGCTGAATCAAGAGGCTTAAGATCGCGCCGCATCGGCCGCATATTGGCCGCTGCTGATCGGCTGCTAGCATCGGTGATCCACCAAAATGACTTAGATGCCCAGGATGATGACCATCGCGAGGAATTGGGCGATAGGCGGTTCGCTTGACGCTTTCTCTCCAGGGCTGAAAGGCAGCGACAATCTCATCGATGTTGGCCATAGGTTAGCTCGCAGAGTGAATGAAGAGGATTTGGTGTGCGGCCCGAAATTATGGCAAATGCCAATGCGCGAATCCAGCATTCGCCTAGCGCATAAAAAAAGCCTCGCGGTTGAGTGGACTATTCTCAACCGCGAGGCCGTCGTCTGCTTAGGGAAATAAAAGGTAGGCATCCATGCCTGAAAGGCCATCCCTGGTATCTTGTGATTGACCTAAGTCGCTTTGGAACAAAACAGGGTTAAACGACGTTCGATCCATTCCCTAGCAAACAAGTGACTCCATAGTGATTTGATTTAGCTAGCCGCTGAGGTTATCCAGCAGCGTTCGGAATTCCGGCATCTTCTCTTCTAGATTGGCCAGCCACGCATCTGGCTTCCAGATTTCGATGCAAACGGCAGCGCCGACGATCAGCACTTCTCCGCCCGCTTCCACACCCAAGAACTCGCGAAATCCCTCCGGAATAAGCAGCCTCCCTTTTCCAGCTAACGCGACATTGCGTTGCCGCGTTGAAAGCAGCCGGCCGAGCATTTGCACATCGGCAATGCGATTTTCGAGCTTGCCAGCCGCCATCTTGGCGTGTACTAGATTCACACCTGCGTCGAGCTTGCCTTGCCACTGGGGACCATTCCACAAGCTCAGGCAACCAGGTCTTTCCTTGACGAGAATCAAGTCGTCCCCCTTGGGAGACAACGTTTCGACAACCTGCGTTGGGATCGACAGTCGGAAGCGGTCGTCCAGCGTTCGGCTGTATTCCCCGAGGATGAACTCGTCCGGTGCCATGTGAATTTGGTTTCATTTAGGAAAACCCGCCAAACGCCCTTTTGGGTTAGTTTCCCACGCAGATTTATAGTTTGATTCGTTTGTGGGTCGTTTTCCCACAGCGAAAAGTTTACCCGTCGGAGCACGTTTCGCAACCATTCTTGAGAGAAAAATGGTGAATCTTTCTGAATCTGCGGGTTTACCCGCCCTTTTTCTGCCAGCATCCACCAAAAACTGAACTGGAATCTAAATGCCTTATTGGGTAACTTTCCCGCACGATAGCCTCGAAAGCCCGCACGATAGGGAGGTCGTTCGGCGAGGTTGGCGGTCATTAAGACGGTTGGAATACGCAACGTGACCAAGCAGGACGCTAAAGATCCGGTAGTGATAACCGGAATCGGATTGATCACGTCGGTGGGACAGGATCGAGAATCGACCTGGGCGTCGATACAGCGCGGAAGGTGCGGAATTCGTCGGATGACGGGGATCGCCCCCATTGAAGACAATCTGGTCTTGGGTGCCCCGGTTGATATTCCCGAGGGCTACGAGCCGCGTCTGAAGATCCTCACTCTGAACGAAATCGCTGCAGCCGAAGCGCTCCGCGATTCCGGGATCGATATGCAGTCAGTCGATCGTACACGTTTTGGATGTGCCGTCAGTGCCGGGATGGGGGATGCCCGATCAATCTTCGACGTGCTCGATGTACCAGGAGGAACATGGCCGGTCGCAGGCGGTCTTCCTCACGAACAATTCTTTCCCTGCACTCCCTCGTATCACGTCGCTCACCGATTCGGGTTAGAAGGTCCGCGACTTTCGCATTCGACCGCCTGCGCCAGTGGGCTTGTAGAACTTGGCTGCGCGGTGAAAGCGATCCGCGATCGCCAGTGCGATATCGCGTTGGCCGGCAGTGCCGAAGCGATCGACCCGCTCTTTGTCGCCGGATTCCGCAAGATGCGCGTCTTGTCGGACGATGCCGATCCGGTGCATGCCTGCCGTCCATTCGATAAAACCCGTAATGGATTCGTGATTGGCGAAGGCTCGGCGATGTTCGTCGTCGAACGGCTCAGCCATGCATTGGCCCGCGGCGCGAAGATTTATGCCGAAGTCCTCGGCTGCCGCATGCTGGCCGAAGCCCATCACGTGACCGGCATCGATATGAATAGCGACGCCTTGGAGCGATTGTTGCGAATCACCCTGAAATCGAGCGACCTTGGCCCGCGCGACATCGACTACGTCAACTGCCACGGAACCGGCACCACGCAGAACGACGTCAACGAAGCTCGCGGCATTCGCGCCGCGTTTGGACCGTTCGCCAACCGGCTCTGTGCGAGCAGTATCAAATCAATGATTGGGCATTTGCTCAACGCCTCCGGCAGCGTCGAACTGGCAACGACCACGCTGGCTCTGCGAGACGGTTTCGTGCCTCCAACCTCCAACTTGCGGAGCATCGACCCAGAGGTCGAATTGGACTGCGTTCCTCTCGTTGGCCGCCAACAGCGGATTCAGCACGCGATCAAACTGTCGGTCGCCTTCGGCGGCCATCTCGTGGCGGTCGCCCTCAGAAGATGGAATGACGCCCGATCTGGATTTCAATACCCAGACGTTCTTCCCGAAACGACCCGCCGGGCAGCTTAATTTGGTTGCCAAGATTGGCTGAAATCGATCTGGCTGCATGGTAAGATGAGGGTCGTCGCGTTGAAATGTTTCGTCCCTTGCTGAGACACCCATGGCCGAATTCAAACTGCCACCACTTAAGAAGCCCAAAAAAGGGGAAGCTCCCCGGCTGACAGATACCGGTATCTTGAGTAGGCGAATCGTCAAACAGGTCGAATCGTACCTGCCGATCATTCTCAATCGCGTTGGTGCCGGGCAAGACTTTGAAAAGATCATCCGCGACATCGCATCGCACGCCGGCGTCGAGCCCGACATGGTCGCCAAGTACGTTCAAGCGGTGATCAAAGCAGGGGCTCCATCGAAGTAGATCCTGGCAGCATCCCTGCCGGTTCCAAGAGATCAGCGCACTAAAAAAGGGTTCGCGATCATCTCGCAAACCCTCGTTCAGTGGGCCCGACTGGAGTCGAACCAGCACGTCCTAAAGCGGACACTAGGCCCTCAACCTAGCGCGTCTGCCAATTCCGCCACGAGCCCATCTTTCTTGGTGTTTTACCAAACAAAGCAGTCTACGCGAAAGCCTTGAAAGGTCAAGTGGGGGACACCTGTAGCCCCCAGAAGTTCGCAACGGGTCAGATATCTTCTTTCCGTTTTACCAGCATCAGCGTTCGATCCAGTGGAAGCGAAATGGCCGCCCTGCCCAGGCGTTCCTGCACGGCCCGCAAAATGCGATCCGTTGGCAGGTCCAGATGGCGAACCACCAGGTCACAAAACTTGGTCTGCCAGTTCTTTCCATCCAGGTTCCGCAACGTTTCAACCAGTCCGGAAGAAAGCAGTGCGATCGCCTCGCCCGGCTGGAGCATCGCACTGGAAAGTTCCGGAGCGATTTCTGGCCCGCTCCCCAGCGGCATCGAGCCGCCCCAGAGCGGACGCACCGAGTTGTGTTTGAAAGCGAATCCTTGCACATGCCCGCACGAGCCGGCATCCATCGTGCCGAGCATCGGGTCGAAAATCGCATAGGCGAGCGAAGCAAAGTGGTCGCCGGCAGATGCGGCCCAGAAGGTATGATTGACCCGGTCGAGCATCACTTCTGCATTGTGTGCCATTCGACAGTTGGCCTTCACGGCGGTTGCCAGGCTGGTGGATGTCATAACCGCATCGAAGTGGTCGTCCATCGCATCGCCCACGAAGATCGCCAGCTTGCCATCTTCGATCACAGCCCAGTCATGGAAGTCGCCTCCCATCTCTTTGCCTTGCTGGGTCCAGGCCGAGATATCCCACCCTTCGACCAGCGGCTTCACGTTGGGCAACTGTGCTTTCTGTCGATCCGCGATCTTCGCCTTTTGTTTCGATAGTTTCTGCGAGACACGCTGCTCGGCAATCAGTTGGTCCCGTTCCAAATCGACCGCCAGTTTGCCGGCGATGATTTCCAGCATGTTCGTTTCGCGATCGCTGAAGTTGCGATGCTCGTCAGCAAAAACCCACAACGTACCCAGCGGAGTCGTCGAGGTAGAGACCGGAATGCACACCGCGGCCGGCACGTCTTCCGGACAGGGCCAATGCGGCAGCAGTTTGGTATCCTCCAGAACGACGACACTGCCAGACAATGCTTCGAGATCGGCTAAAGCACCTTCCAAAGGTCGGGCTGGATCGAGAAGGCGGGTCGCGGGCAAATTGTGCGATGCTCGTAGCTTCAACAGGCTCGTTGCGTCGTCCAGGACATAAAGACCGGCAGAAGTCGCTCCGGTAACTTCCACTGCCGAGGCGAGTGCCGCTTCCAGTCGATCGGCCAAATGATCAGCCGTTGGACGAGCGATCACCGGGATGTGCGTCGCCAGTTCTGCATCTCGCTGACGAACGGCGACACGCAGCTTATCGATTTCAGCGAGCAGGAACTCCAGCCCACCGGCCAGGTTTCCCATTCCTTCGAGCAGCGCCGCGTCATCGGCCGTTTTGACGGCTCGATCTTCTTCGGCATGTAATTCGATGCGTGCCATTTTGCCCCCCCGGCTCACGTGGCTTTGCGACATGCGTTTTCCCTGGCTCGAGGATCGCTGGTCACGAAGGGCTAGTCCGAAGCCGGTTAAGGACTTCATGGCATCAGAAATCTGCGACAACCCAGGGTAAGCTTCCTGCTTAACTGGATCGGCCGATTGGGCCTCTTCGCGGTGAACTCGCAAGTAGTTGGGAATCGGTCGGGGCATGTAACTTGGACACGTGCAGAAGTAATGGGAACTGACCTCATCCGTGACCAAGGGCGACAATTTTTTGACCATCCTCCAGGATGGCATCATTGTGCCGGGGCTGCATCCATCGCCGCCTATAGCAGGCATCGTCACCCCTGCCGCTACACATTAGCCAGTCTTCGCAGTTTCTCGGACTACGGTTCTAGTTGTGCGTTTTGCACCAGCCGTGCGGCTGATGCGGTCACTTTTTGACCATGTTCTTCATCGTTCTTTTCCAGGCCTGCCCCAAAACGTGACCTAAGGTGTCCGGCCAGGTACTGAACATTAGATCAGTAACTGAATCACATCTTCAGGAGAACGTGGTGATGTTCTGGCATTACACCAACGGACAACATATCGATGCCATTTTTGAAAGTGGCCGGCTAATTCCTCACGCACCGAATTGGGCGCCGACAGGCGAGCCAGCGGTTTGGTTTTCGACGAACGACATTTGGGAGCCCAGTGCGAACTGTGCCTTCCAGCGCCCTTCGACCCGGCACCGGCTATTGGGAACACGCGAAATGACCGACCTGCTTTGCGACGGGCTGTTTCGCATCTCGGTGCGATCGACCGTCGGAGTCGTCACGTGGAATCAATACTGCGACCAAATGGGACTCGCATTTCGGAATGTCGAAGCCTGTCGTCGGGTCGCCGCGATCGAAGGCTCGCACCCAGGCCGCTGGCTGGCTTGCTTGAGAGAAGTGCCTGCCAAAGATTGGCTGCGGGTCGAACGCTGGTACGGCAATCAGTGGGGCGTGATTGAAGGAATGGAAGAGATCGTGCCAGGCTGGTCGCCAACTGCCTTTGAGCTTCAAGCTGCTGGCTAAGGACGCCTTACAACTCTTTTACGGCGCCCACAATATCGAGGACCGCCTTCTTGCCATCCGAGAAGAACATCAACGTATTCTCTGCCGCGAAAAGCGGATTAGGAATCTTTGCGAACCCAGGACTCAAGCTTCGCTTGATGACGATCACGGTGCGTGCTTTGGACACCTCGATGATCGGCATGCCGGCGATGGGGCTATTGGGGTCGGTATTGGCGAGTGGGTTCACCACGTCGTTGGCACCAATCACAATCGCGACGTCGACCTGACCTAGCGTTGGGTTGATTTCGTCCATTTCTTTGAGCTGGTCGTAAGGAACGTCCGCTTCGGCCAGCAGCACGTTCATGTGCCCCGGCATACGACCTGCCACAGGGTGAATCGCGTACTCAACCGTCGCACCACGTTCTTGCAGAATGTTGGCCAGGTCGCGCACAGCATGTTGTGCCTGAGCAACCGCCAGACCGTAACCTGGGACGAATACCACTCGTTGGGCGTTGTCTAGAATCATCGCGATATCGTCCGCCGAAGTCGATCGAACGGTGGCGTACATCTCGTGATCGGCACCGGCCGGGCCGCTGCCAGACTGCATGGTTCCGAACAACACATTCAGCAGTGACCGATTCATCGCTTTGCACATGATCTGCGTCAGAATGATACCGGACGCACCAACCAATGAGCCCGAGATGATCAGCACGTTGTTGTCGATCACAAATCCAGTCGCCGCGGCGGCCAGTCCGGAATAGCTATTCAAAAGTGCGATCACCACCGGCATGTCGGCACCGCCAATCGGCATCACCAACGTGAATCCGAGGATCGTGGCCAACAGGAAGATCACGATGTAAGGCCAACCGACGCCCCAGGCCGCCATCAAAACCATCATGCCGATCAAGACGACCGCCAGAACGGCATTGACCGCCTGAGGTGCAGGAATCGGCAATTCCTTCTCGAAGAAGGAGATCTCTTGCAGCTTGCCGAACGCCACCAAAGATCCCCAGAAGGTGACAGTCCCGATCAGACCAGACAGGCCAGTCGCCAGCATGACGTCCGCAGTTGCTTCGGTATTGGTCATACCAATCAGCTCGGCACCCGCGACCAGTACCGACGCACCACCGCCCAAGCCATTGAATAATGCCACCAGCTGCGGCATCTGCGTCATCTCGACTTTCAGGGCCAGCACGGCACCAATTCCGCCACCGATTACCAAACCAACAACAATCAGAAGCCAACCGGCCCACGATGCAGTATTTGCCGCGACGATCAGCCAGACGGTTACGACCACGGCAATCAGCATCGCCAGGCTGCTTAGCAAGTTTCCGCGAACCGCCGTGCGTGGATGGGCTATCATCTTCAGGCCGAAGATAAACAGCACCGCCGCTACCAGGTAAATCAGGTTGACTAGGATTTGAGAATGGAACACCGCAGGACCTTCATGTTGCTGAATCCCATCCGTATACCGGTGGGCAATCTTGTCTATCGCTTCTGCTGGAACATCGCCAACATGCGATGCGTCACCATGTAGCCACCCACGACATTGATCGTCGCCAGGATGATTGCTACCAACCCCAACAGCGAAGCAAACCACTGGGCATTGAGTGCGGTAGCCAGCAAGGCACCCACGATCGAGATACCTGAGATCGCGTTCGAGCCAGACATGAGCGGCGTGTGCAAGGTCGGGGGAACCTTGGTGATGATCTCGAACCCGACAAACACCGCCAGCACAAAGATCGTGACACTGGCGACCAACGCCGTCCACTTCGTGTATTTCGGAGCTTCTTCCGTCGCTTCCGCTGTCGGAACTGCTTCTTCGGCCGGCGTAACGGATGCCGACGATTCCTTCGGTTTGTCTTCGGCAAAAGCCAACTGGCTCGCGGCCGTACCAACCAAACAGCAGGCGATCAGTAGAAGGAGCAAGTTGCGAATCACTGGGGTTTCTCCTGGGTGCTGGACTCCGAAGCAGGTTCGCCTTCAAGTGGCGAAAGCGGGGGAAGCTCCATTATTTCGCGAAGCCGCGGATGAACCACTTCGCCTCCACTGGTGGCCAATGTGCCGGAAACGATCGGATCTTCCATGTTCATACTCAGTTGATTGCCCTTCACCATGTTCAAAAGAAACTTGGTGATGTTGCTGGAGAACATCTGGCTGGCATGGTTCGGGATTTCCGAGGCCAGATTGGTCGGGCCGAAGATCTTGATTCCCTCAAGCTCAACCAACTCGTCCGCTTTGCTCGGTTCGATGTTGCCTCCCCGCTCGGCCGCCATGTCGATGGCAACGCTGCCAGGTGCCATCCGCTTGATCCCTTCGGTGGTGATCAGCAGCGGCGACTTGCGACCAGGGATAGCAGCCGTGGTGATCACCACGTCGTTTTCCGAGCAGATTTTGCCCATGAACTCGCGTTGCTTCTGGTAGAACTCTTCCCCCAGGTCTTTGGCGTAGCCACCCTTGTCTTGCGAGCCGCCCGTTTCCAGCTCCAACTGAACCGACTTCGCGCCCAGGCTCTGGATTTGCTCGGCTGCTTCGGGGCGAACATCGTACGCCGTGACCACCGCCCCTAAACGCTTGGCGGTGGCGATTGCCTGCAATCCGGCAACACCAGCACCGATCACGAAAACCTTGGCAGGCGAGAGCGTACCGGCCGCGGTCATCAGCATCGGGTACATTTTGGGAAGATGGATCGAAGCGAGCAGAACCGCCCGATACCCGGCGATGGTGGCCTGGGACGAGAGAACGTCCATGCTTTGAGCACGGGTAATCCGCGGGATCAATTCCAGGGCGAACAGCTTGGCCTGCTTGTCGGCAATCTGCCGAATCGCTTCCAGATTGCCCAGCGGGTCGCACATGCCCACCACGATCTGCTCGGGGCGCATCAGATCGAGATCGACCTTCCCAGCTTCGGGATTGGCTCCCAGGCTGCGTACCTGGAAGACAATGTCTCCTTGGGCGAAGGCTTCCTCTCGATTCTCAACGAGTTGGGCCCCTTTATCGACATACATCTGATCAGGGAAACCCGCGGCGATTCCTGCCCCTTTCTGGACCAGAATCTTGGCACCTGCCTTGATCAAAGCAGGGACCGATCCCGGTACCAGGGCGACCCGATGTTCGCCTGGGTAGGTTTCGCGCACGATCGCAACATTCATTTTTGGCCTGTTGTGGGGAGCAACTGGGTGTCTGTCTTGCGGCATTCAATGCAATAGATGTGCCGCCGAGTGCGTGCGTTACCGGGGATTGTCCCATGTTAAAAGTTCCTTGTGAACCCATCGATTTTCCAATTGCCGCTGGATTTCGGAAATCCCAAGTTCAAAAGGAATGGGCAGCAATTCAGCGCGATGCCGGAGAACCTGTTCGATTTCTCGTGGCAGACCCTTGTGAGGTTTTAGCCGTCGCGATAAGATACGTGTTTCTAATTTCCCACAGGGTGCCGATAGTGCATGTAACACCTTGAGGGAACTTGGTTTACGAAAGCCACTCGGTTTTTAAGGTTTGAGCTACCCAGCATTGGTGCAGGACGCCGGCTCAAGCCCCATTAGCGAAATTACAGAACGATGACGACCAAAACCTATCAAGCCAAGCCTGGACAAGTCGAGCAAAAATGGTGGCTCGTCGACGGCGAAGATCAAATCGTCGGGCGTTTGGCCAGTGACATCGCCGTGCGTCTAATGGGCAAGCATCGCCCCACGTACACCCCGCACGTCGACACCGGAGACTTTGTCGTCGTTATCAATGCCGAAAAGGTGAAGTTCACCGGCAACAAGTGGGAGCAGAAGCGATACACTTGGTACACGGGCTACCCGCGTCAACGTAGCGAATCAGCTACGGAACGGATGGAAGCACATCCGGAAGATATCCTGCGAGAAGCCGTTCGCCGAATGCTTCCCAAAAACAAATTGGCCACGAAGATGCTGACCAAGCTGAAGATCTTCGTCGGTCCCGAGCACGGCCATCAGGCTCAGAAGCCGGAAAAGCTGGAAGGCCTGGGTCAGGTCCGCCAGAAGAAGCGTAAGTAGTAGCGATGGCCGCCGGTGTGGATGCCGCGGCTGTAATCCTCCGTTTCAGATTTCCTCCCCAATTCACTGGTCAAGAGTTAGCAAGTTATGTCGACTGCGGATCCTCAAACCGAAGACGTGCAATCCGAAGCCGCTGCGGAAAACACCGCCGTGGAAACCACCACGACCGATACGGTTGAACCAACCCCGGCACCGGTCGTTCACGTCAAAAAGACCGACCCCAAGACGGGCGAACACCTGGGTACCGGTCGCCGTAAGTCGAGCGTCGCTCGCGTGCGTCTCAAAGCAGGAAGCGGCAAGATCACGATCAACGATCGCGAACTGACCGAATACTTCCCCAACCTGCAGGACCAGAACCAGGTCATGGGCCCGCTGCGTGACAGCGGCTACGATAGCAAGGTCGACGTCCGCATCCTGGTTTGCGGTGGCGGTCCGACCGGCCAATCAGGTGCCTGCCGCATGGGCTTGGGCCGTGCGTTGCTGAGCTATGATGTCGAAGTCGGACACCAGCTCAAAGACAATGGTCACCTGACCCGCGACAGCCGAATGAAGGAACGTAAGAAGTACGGTCTGCACGGTGCCCGCCGCGGTACTCAGTTCTCGAAGCGTTAATCGCCGAGAACCCATATCGAATCAACTTCAAAGAGCCCTTGTCTTCGGACGAGGGCTCTTTTTTGCGTGCGCAGGGAATGTTTCGATACTCTTTGGGAGGCTTAAAACGCCTATGACGTTTCGGTCTGATCTCTATGACTACGACTGTTACAAAACACTAAAATTCAGCCGCCGGCCACCATCCAGCCTTCCGCTTCAAAATCCGATCATTACGTTTGAATTGCCTTGTTCTCGCCCAGTGGAAGGCTTCGATGTCGGTGTTCTTCCACCCATTCCGCCCTACGTTCCTGACGACGAATCAGGTTCCGGAATTCAACCTTGCTCCCGTTGCTTTCGCCTGATCGAGGTCGGCGATCCAGGTTTCTCTTACTGCACCAATTGCTTTGGCGTGATCGTCGTCGATGCCAATCTGGTGATTCTTCAAGCCGGCTGCCAGTGGTTTATCTGTCCCGTTTGCGAGGAACATCTCAGCGAAGATGACTTCGAGCATTGGCAGACAGGTGACCTGAGCTGTCCTACCTGCGGATGCAAGATGACTTGGCAACAGTTCGAGTCAGGCGGCTTCCAGCTTCTAGAGCCTGGCGAAGAAGAACTCTGGCCGCTGGAGGACCAGACTTGGTAGGGTGTGAGAAGTGACGCGAAGCGGAACGGATCGCACCATCTTTTGAGATTGGACGCCGCGATTGGTGCGATTCGCTTCGCTGCTCGCACCCTACAAGAGACGTTACAGCGTTTCGACAAAACCGGTACGGGCCGCCATTGCCAAATCATCGAGCCAGGCTTCGACCAGGGTGGCGATGTTGGCGTTGGCGTCGAGCTGGATCTCTGCTTCCGCACAACGCTCCAGGCAGGCGGCCACGCCGTCCAGTCCGGAAGGGATGGCCATGACGGCAGAGCGGATGTCCGGATTGGTCGATGCTTCTTCCGTGCCTAGTTTGGTCAAACTGGCCAACTGGTTGCGATAGAAGTCAGCCGCCAGTTCGATCAGGTGGGACAACGCCTCACGTTTCTTCGGGGCGTCGTCTCCCATCTTTGCCAGGTAGTCGCTGACATCCTTTGCCAGTTGAACCGAATGAAAATCTCGCTTGGCCAGTGTCGTCAACAGTACCTCGGCGATTCCCTGCAGGCTTTCATCTCGAAGCTGATCGGCTCGGGCCAGGCTCCCTTTGCTTTGCTCGGCAAGCTTCTCCGCTTCTTCCGGCGTGCTGACCCACTCTAGCTCCAGCAACAGTTTAGCAACGATCTCGGTTGGCAGCGGGGCGAAGCGAATGATCTGGCAGCGCGAGCGAATCGTGGGTAACTGCCGCTGTTCGCTCTGGCTGATCAAGATGATCACGCTATCAACCGGCGGCTCTTCCAACGTCTTCAGCAGGCAATTGGCCCCTTCCTGGTTCAGATCGTCGGCATCGTCCAGGATGGCAACCTTGCGTTGGCCGCGAAACGGACGCATGGCGATGTCGTGGCATAGCCCTGACTCCATTCGATGCTGCCCATCGCCGATTAGCAGTTCGATCGGGATGCGTGTCTTGTCTTTCGGTTTGCTAACAGTTAAAAGGTCTGGATGCGTTTGGGCATCGACCTGCTTGCAGTCTTCGCACGCGCCGCACGGGCTGAGTTGCTCTGCCGGTACGTTCTGGCACAGAAGAGACTTGGCGAGCATCAGGGCAAATTTCTTTTTGCCGATCGCCGCTGGCCCCACGAAGAGAAACGTGCTGGCGAGCCTGTTTTTCGAGAGGGCGGTCGCGAACATCTGTCGGATGCGATCGTGCCCCTCGACGTCGTCCCAGTTCATTTCGCCATTTCCTTGAGCCTGGTGGTGACGGCATTGCGAATGGCCGTTTGAATTGCATCGATTTCCTGTGTGGCATCAATGGTTGCCACGTGCGGATAGATCGAGGCTTCTTTCAGAAAACCTTCACGTACGCGATGCATGAACGCCACGCCTTTGGCTTCCATCCGATCGAGTTCTTTCCCGAGTCGTGGAAACGCGATGTCTTCCGGCAGATCGAGCAAAATGGTTAGGTCGGGCATCACGCGGTCGACGGTCACTTTGCCCACCGAGCGGACATCTTCCGGGTCGATGCCGGAGGCATAACCTTGATAGGCAATGTTGGCCAACAGGTAGCGGTCGCACAGAACCGTCTTGCCGGAGGCGATCGCTGGCCGGACGATATCGTCAACCAGTTGAGCCCGGGCCGCCATGTAAAGCAGCATCTCGGTCCGCGGATGGAGCTCGAGTTCCTTGCGATGCAGCAGCAGATCGCGAATCCGCTCGCCGGCTTCGGTGGTGCCTGGGTCGCGACAGAGAACGACCTGGTGGCCTGCATCGGTGAGCCACTGCGTTAAAAGGTCTCGCTGCGTTGATTTACCGGCCCCATCGATCCCGTCGAACGAGATAAACAAGGGGCGAACTGGTGGCGATGTGGTCATGCGTAGGATTGTAAGCAAGTCGCCCGCCGCGGCATAGCATGTTCAAGAATTGTCCGCCCGGGCCCGGATCATTCGTAGGGTTTGAGCAGCGAGGCAAAGCCGAGCGGATCGCACCGTCTTCAACAGTAGGGACAGCCCAATTGGTGCGATTCGCTTCGCTGCTCGCACCCTACGTTTGAACTATTGCTTCTAATACTGAATCTACGGCTGGATGTTAATCTCTCGGTCGTTGGCGACTTTCTCGCCAGGAGTGCAGCGACCGTTGGCGACCTGGGTTTCCAACAGCCCGACCAACTCCTTCACCTTCTCAGGGTTCTGCTCGGCCAGGTTTTCCTGTTCGGCCGGGTCGCTGGCCAGGTTGAAGAGCTGCATAGCCGGCAAGCCTTGCTTTTTCGCTTCTGGTTCGCGGGGGGCACTCCAGCCGCCGCTTCCGCGAGACAGGCAAAGTTTCCAATCGCCTTGGCGGATGGCGAAGTAGCCTCCGATCGAATGGTTGACCAGCGTATCGCGGCCGTTGGTTTCACTGCCCTCGAACAGCGGCACGAGGCTATAGCCATCTTCGCCACCCAGCGGCTGCCGCTTCTGACCGGTAATCGCTTCCAGCGTCGGGTAAACATCGGTCAGGCAAGCGACCTGCTCGGTCTTACCGCCTGGGGCGATGTGGCCAGGCCATCGAATGATCAATGGCACGCGATGGCCACCTTCGTAGATGTCGGCTTTGTGTCCGCGATAACCGGCACTGGGGTCATGCCCTTTTTCCTTGAGCAGTGGGAAATTGGCCTGAGGGGAACAGCCGTTGTCGCTGGTGAAAAAGACAATCGTGTTCTCATCAAGTCCGGTTTCCTTCAGCACGTCGAGCAACTGCCCCATGTGATGATCGACCTGCATGACGAAGTCGCCGTAAGGATTCAAACCACTTGCGTCTTTGAACGGCGGCAGCGGCACGATCGGCGTATGCGGGGCAGGCAACGCAAAGTAGATGAAGAACGGCTGGTCGGCGTTCTCCGGCTTGGCGCGTTCGCGGATGTAGGCCATCGACTTGTCGAACAGATGCGGTAACACCTGCTTGACTTCAAAATCAGGAGCGATCGGACCTTTGCGATACCAGCCGTACTTGTCTTCCTTGGAGGTGACCCCTTCTTCCCGCACCGGAATTGCCGTCGGCTTGCCGGTATCGACCCAAACGTACGGCGGCATGTCAAGCGAACCGCAGTGGGCGTAGTATTGATCGAACCCATTGATATCAGGCCCGTTGGCGACCGGCTTGCTGAAATCGATTTTGTTCTTGTCCTTGCTCCAATCCCAGCCGAGATGCCACTTGCCGAACATCGCCGTGTGGTAACCGGCCGACTTCATCAGGTGCCCCAGCGTGGGACGATCGGCCGGAATCAGATGATCGGACGTGCCACTCAAAACGCCCTTGGCCAATCGCGAACGCCAGTTGTATCGGCCGGTCACCAGACCGTAACGCGTTGGCGTGCAAACCGAGCTGGGCGTATGGGCATCGAGGAACGTCAGCCCCTCAGCTGCCAGTCCGTCGAGATTGGGTGTCTTGATCTTGCTTTGCGAGTTGGTGGCCCCGACATCGCCGAGACCCAGGTCATCGGCCATCACCAGGACAACGTTAGGTAGCTTCGCAGCTTTTGGCTCCTTCGCCGAAACCAGCGACACACAATAAGCCAGAACAAAGAGCGACAACAGCGATAGACAATACCTTCGATGGAACATGGTGATCCGTATAGCAAGGGAGGGAATTGGCGGAGATTAGGGGTCCGACGAAGCCCTTCCATCCTACTCTGCCTGATGCGACTTCGCATCCCTGCGGTGTTTTGCCCCGGTCGTTACGTCCTGCCATTCGATCACGACACAAACGCCGTTTTCCCCTTGTTTTCCCTTAACATCAGGCTCAGCCGATGGCACTCAGAACGCACGAGATTTCCGAGATTTTTCGCGGCATAAAAACACTTTCTTGGCGAATTACGTACAGAATCGCGCGGCAATCGTTAAACTACGGAAAGACTTTTCACCCCGGGGTTTCCCCGTCATCTAAGGAGGATCGAGATGCGGCATATCGTCGGTACTTGTGGACTATTGTTGGCGTCAATCGTCGCCTCTTCCTTACTCGCCCAAGATCCCGAAGAGCCGATCAACATTGACGATCAGGCGACTCACCAACAGGTCAAGCTGATCGAGATTCCCAAAGAATCGAAGGTCAACGCCTTCTGCCTGAATGCCAACGGACAGATCCTGGCGGCTTGTGGAATCGGCCCTGGCGAAATCCGCGTGATGGATGCTAACGGTGAGCTGATCAAGTCGTGGGACGTCTCCATCAAGCCGGAAGCAATCAACGCGGCTGCCGACGGAACGATCCTGGTCGCGGGCAACGGCAAGCTAATGCGGTTCAGCCCCGAAGGCAAACTTCTTAAAGAAGCTGATTCGCCCCAGATGGCTGATCTGAACGAGCATGAAGAAGACCTGCGCAAAGAAGCAGAAACCCAGGTCAACCGTCCGCCCGTTTCCTATGAAGCAATCATCAAATCGTACCAGAACATGATCAAGCAATTGGAAGAAAAGCAGAAGAAAGAAGACCTGAACGAACAGGAAATCCGCCTGCTGCAAGTCTTGCCCGATCACATCGCTCAGATGGAAGAACGCCAGAAGGCCCAGGAAGAGAAAAAGAAAATCGAAAAGGACCAACCGAAGCCAGACAACACTGCCAAGATCGAAAAGGCACTTCAGACGTTGAAATCTCGCAAGCTGCGCGTCGCTTCGATCAGCACCGACGGCAAACATGTCTACGTCGCGACTCCGGCCGCGGTCGGCTACACCTACAATGTCTGGCAAACCAATCCCGACTTCACCGATGGCAAGCTCATCGTCTCGGAGCTTCGCGGATGCTGCGGCCAGATGGACGTTCAAGCCTGTGCCTCAGGCATTTATGTCGCCGAAAACTCGCGGCATCGCGTCGCACGCTTCCAGCCTGATGGCGAACTGGTGACGACATGGGGCAAGCGTGATCGAACCGGCGCGGATGGCTTTACGAGCTGCTGCAATCCGATGAACGTCTGCTTCAACAAGGCAGGCGACGTCTACACGGCCGAATCGAACACCGGCCGCATCAAACGCTTCGCCGCTGATGGCACGTTCAAAGAATATGTCGGCGACGTCAAGCTGGTGCCTGGCTGCAAGAACGTCTCAATCGCCGTTTCGCCCGACAACGACACGGTCTATATGCTGGACATCACGCGGAATCACATCGTCGTGATGCAGCGCAAGTCAGCCTCGAACGAAAAGACCGAAGAAGAAGCGAAGTCGACGACCTAGTTTCCTCCTGAATCGAGCCCTTTCCGATACCAACTCCTAGGTGGAGATGTTCTATGCGTTCGCTCATTGGTCACGCTTCTTTCGCAACTTTGTTCCTGGCCATTTTCGCGGCACCGCTGCTGGCGGAAGACAAGCCGTTGACCTTGGTCGTCATGGATCCCCTGGCCGCTCCCCTTTCCTGCCCTTGCGTGGAAGGCTATGCCCAGCGGAAGTACGAAGCACTTGAGGCGTTCCTGGAAAAAGAACTTGGCCGCTCAGTGAACCTGTTGTTCACCGAGTCGCTGGAAACGATCAAGGACAAGGACCTCGCAGGCGGAACCATTGACCTGGTCATCGGTAAAGACTCGGTCGCTCGCTACGACGCCAAGCAAAAGGGCCTGACAGTGACCCCCTTGGGGCGACTGACCGACAAGCAGGGCTCTACCACACAGTACGGGATGATCGTCGTAGCAAAGGATGATCCGGCTCAAAAGCCTGGCGACCTGAAGGACTACGAGATCTTCTTCGGAACCGTCGATGCCGCCGAGAAACATGACGCGGCAATCGAGCTACTGAAGAAAGAAGGCGTTACCCTTCCCAAGAAGCTAACCACGTCGCAGGCCTGCAGCGACGGGGCCTGCAAGATCCTGGAACTGGGTCGCTCGACAATGGGAGCCGCGGTCATCTCCAGCTACGCAGCGCCGCTGTTGGAAGGTTGCGGCACGATCAAAAAGGGTGACCTGCGAGTGATCGGCAAAACGAAGGAAGTCCCCTTCATCACCGCCTTCGCCACGAACAATGTTTCGACGAACGAGCAAAAGCAGATTGAAAAGGCCTTGATGCAGGTCGCCACCGACCAAGAACTTTGCCAGAAGCTGGAATCGCTGGTTGGCTTTCTGCCGGTCGAAGATTCCACATCGGCAAAAAAAAAGTAACTAGTCTGCCATCGCCTGCATGGGATGGCTGGCGGGGACCGGCCCGCGACGGACATTACCCACGCCTTCCTCTCGCGCTTCCGGCCGAAGCGAAGCCAGTCTGGCAAACATCGCTTCCTAGTGACGGTCTCGGCGGAATCGCGGCCAATGACAAGTATGTTGTCTTGGGGCATCGTGATTTCGACAACTTCCAAGACGTAATTCATTGCCTGGATGCCGCCACCGGCAAGTCGCTGTGGGAAGTCCAGTACTTGGCGGTCGATAGTCTCGACTACGGCCAATCTCCCCGGACAACGCCCTGCCTTGTCGGCGATCAGGTCTTAATGCTGGGCGCGATGGGCGATCTTCACTGCATCGAGTTGGCGACCGGCAAAGTACGGTGGAAGCACAATCTGAAGTCGATGTTCCAGGTCAGCGCGGAACTGCCGTGGGGATACTGCGGTAGTCCCTTGATCGTCGACGATACGGTGGTCGTGCAGGCAGGCGGTAAAGAGGCCTCGTTGGTTGCTTTTGATCTGACGTCAGGTGAACTTGCCTGGAAGTCACCTGGGAAAGCACCTTCGTATGGATCGCTGATCCTGGCAACGCTCGGGGGACGTCGGCAGATCGTCGGGCACGATGTCAATTCGCTTGGCGGCTGGGATGCGAAGACCGGCAAGCGACTCTGGACGCTCACACCGCCGATCGAAGGAGATTTCAACGTTCCGACTCCGGTTGAAGTCGACGGTCGACTACTTGTCGCCACCGAAAACAACGGCGCCCGGCTTTACCAGTTTCGCGAAGATGGCACGATCGATCCGGAGTCGATCATGGTGAACCGCAAGTTAACGCCTGACATGAGTTCGCCGGTGATCGTGGGCAATCGCGTCTTTTGCGTCAATCGATTTCTGTACTGCCTGGATCTCTCGGACGACCTGAAAGAGCTATCCCGCCAGCGTGACGAGGCCTTGGGAGACTACGCGGCGATCATTGCCGACGAGCATCGACTGCTGATCTTCGGTGATGGTGAAATGCTACTAGTCGACGCCACCCAAGATGATTGCCCGATCGTCGACCGGCTGAAGCTTTCTGATACCAAGATCGATTTATTTTCCCACCCCGCGTTAGTCGGAGATCGACTTTACGTTCGGACAGACTCGACCGTCTCTTGCTATCTATTGAAATCAGGCAAACAGGCACGCTGATAGTTTGTTACGGTTGAATCGACTTCAAATTGTTCTATAGCACCACTTTCGAGGTAGTTCCTTCGACCTTCTTGGCCCATTGCTCAGCGGAATCGAGACAGGGAAGCTCAATGACGCACAAGCAATACGCTCTCCGCTGAATTTCTTAGCAGGGCCCCAATCCCGTGGATTTTCGTGATCCATTACTGCAGGGGGTAGCCAATAAAATTCCTCATTTTTCTCGATGATGTCACGTGCGCCTTTCCGCCCTTAGCTGGCCGTTTGGGAGAAGGTTACCTGACTAACAATCTCTCGCGTCAAACGTTGCAGGAATCACGCATGACAATTGGCACAACGTGTGCCTGAGGGATGAAGCGTAATCCTATCATGCGTTTCCTTTCCCCGCTTTCAGCGGGGAACTACCCCACTATTTGTGTTGCGCATATCTTAATTCTTCTATATCTATCAACAGGATTACGTATTGTATGAATCGAAACCAAGAATCCCCCAAAGGATTCACCTTGGTCGAACTTCTGGTGGTCATCGCCATCATCGGCGTGCTGATCGCATTGCTTTTGCCAGCCGTCCAGCAGGCTCGGGAAGCAGCCAGAAGATCTCAATGTGTGAATCATCTGAAGCAGCTTGGCTTGGCCATGCACAACTATCAGAGCACGTTCGGAATCTTTCCCTACGGCCAGCAAACCGAAGTAGGCGGCAACACACATCGTCGAGATTGTTGGTACCAGCGGATTCTCCCGTTCATTGAACAAAGGGCGATGTCCGACGCCTACGAATCTGACCCGGCTGAGTACGTAATGTACGTCGCCGCCAACGTCAGAACAGCTGAGGTCTTCACTCTGACGTGCCCTTCGGACCCAGGTGCTCCGGGCCATGGTGCTTCTGGGAGCTCGACTAGTTTCCAAGGCAACTACGGCATGTCGTGTGGCCCCGGTAAATACAGCTTTAACACTTCGACGTCGCCTGCCACGATCAGCGTCACCAGCATGGACATCGTGGGCTCCGATCCTGGCGGAATGTTTTACCGTGAGTCACACAATTCGTTCCGCGATTGCACCGATGGTTCTTCGAACACTCTCATGGCCATGGAAGGCATCGTTCGCAAGAGCGGCGTCTCGTCATGGGGTGAAACGGGCGGCTATTGGGGAGGTGCTCCGCATGGCTCCTTTGGGATCTCGGTCGCAGAAACTCCCAATACCAGCGTGGCCGACCGACTGTATTCCTGCTCGGTAACATCGGTACCGGGCGCGCCGAGCCATGCCCCGTGTGAAAACGGGAATTCCGGCGGTCTTCCCGGACGCTGGAACTTCGCTCGCAGCTACCATCCTGGCGGCGTGAATTCGGTAATGGTCGATGGATCAGTCCACTTCTTCGCCGATACGATCAACCGCCAAACCTGGTTGAAGCTAGGTATCCGCAGCGATGGCCAGGTCATTGGCGAATACTAATCTGCACTGTTAAAAGCTCACTTCAAGGAAAACCGCCCATGCCGCTGGAAGCCGCATGGGCCACTTTGTGGTATTTCCCCTAAACCAAAAATCCCCACGTAGGATATCCCCATGAGAACCTCTCTCGCGCTTTTTGTTTGCCTCGTTCTCGGGGCATCGCTGGGTTGCAGCCCCAGCACGTCGGCTCCTGATATGCAGATCGTCGAAGGCACGGTAACTTTCGATGGGAAGCCGATTGAAACAGGTCGTATTCTGTTCCGCCAAACCGAAGGAGACGGCCGAGCCTATTCGACGGAAATTGTCGAAGGCTCCTACAAGCTGGAAGTGAAACAAGGACCATCCGAGGTAACGATTACGGCCTCCAGATTGATCCCAGGCAAGTTCGACAACTCGAACGGAACGCCTGAGCAGATGGGAGAAATGTACATCCCCGCTAGATATAACCGAAAAACAGAGCTGAACGCCTTGGTTACTCCTGACGGAAAAAACCAATTCGCGTTCGATCTCGTATCGAAGTAAGAATTATCTCTTCATTACCAACAAGACAAGATAGGCATCCGCTCGACGCCAAGAGACTGCTTCGAGCGGTACAATCTTCCCGTCTGAGTTCGCGGTGCAGCGGCGAAACGTCATCCGTCGATCGACTGTAAGTCAGCCAGAAGCATTTCTCGTGAGGCAGCTTCTTCTACCTTTTCGGCTAGTCTCTCGGCCGAGTCGAGATACCGCTTGGCAGCGGACATTTCTCCACACAGGGCCGCTGCTCGGGCAAGTGCTTCGTAGGCGTACGCTTCATAAAATGGAGGCGTCCCCTTGGCATACTTCAGGCTGAGTTCCCCACACCGCTTGGCCATGGTTCCCTCGCTAAGCAGCGCGAATACCCGAGACAACTGCCAATAGCCGACTGAACGCGCCTGGTTGGTCAAGTCCTCACGGTGCGACCAATGCCAGACCGAAGCGGCGGCACGGCAAAGCATCGTCAGGTCTTCTTCTGAGGTCCGATCGGTTTTGTCGATCAACTCCCAGGCCTTGTTGAACGCTTCAGCGGCAAAATGGTGATGAGCAAGCTGCAGGTCGAACTCTGGCACGTCAGGCATGGCAGCGAGTTGAGGATTCGAGACGCGAAATGGAGAGACGTTATCCCATTTCTAAAAATCCCGCTGCCCAGTAGCAAGGCAATTTCAAAAAATAGCGCCTTGCCTGTTTTGGCACCAACTGCCCGACCACCGCGGCCTCCTGTTACCGATAGGCGAGCGCCGACTTCGGTAGCCGTTCGGCCCGAAGCTGAACGTGCAACTGTTCCATCGCGTACCGATTGTTCTGCACCTGAAAGCGAAGCTGAGGGGGCAGTGACTTCAGACCATCGTGCTTGACCATGGTTTTGATCTGCTGAAACTGGTCACGATCGATCGGGATCTCACGATCGGCAGTACGCAGGATTCCCAAGTGCAGCACCAGGTAGGCAGGGTCTTCCAGGACCAGTTGAAACAGATCGGTCTCGGTCGAACGCTTCTTTTCCCGCTGGGCCTGAGCAAGTGCCGTCCGCTGAGCGGCGATTACTTCGGGGCAATCGACTTCCTCGCTGATGGTAAGCAGTTGCTTGGCCATCAACCGCCGTCCCAAGTCCAGGCTGCCCAAAAGCATCGAAAGCGGGATCGAGAAGACCAGCCCCAACAGAACGGGCGACAACCAAAATAGAAACGCTGGGGCCGTCAGTGCCAGACCCAGGGTCACGGTTAGACCAACCAACGTGTGGGCCCAATGCATCATGATGGCGTCGTTGAGCGACACGCCGGTATCGTCACGTTGCTGGGCGTTCCATTTCACCTTTTTGCCACGCAAGGTCGCCACCACAAACTGGCTGTGTAGCAGCATCATGATTGGAGCAATCAAAATGGCGACGACCGTTTCCAAAAGCACGCTGGCCCAGGCATTTTTCCGAACTTCCGGCGTGCTGTCTTGTTCCGGCCGCAGGTAAAGTGCGATCAAACCGAATGCCTTGGGAAGAAGAAGCATTCCCATCGTCGCCGCGAACAGTCCGCCTGCCAGCCCGCCCAGGATTGCATTGCCTGCCTCACCGCCGCTGATCATCGCGGCGAATAACGACAGCGTTAAAAACACCAACCAAAGCGGCGACGAGAGATAGCTCATCACGCCCATGCTCAAGTGGAGTCGGCTGGCGGGGTGGAATCCATCCGCCAGCAGCAAGCTCATGTGCTGCATGTTGCCCTGACACCAACGCTGGTCACGCTGGGCGTAGTCGAGCATCGTGGTGGGACACTCTTCGTAACTTCCCTTCAGATCGTGCGCCAGGCAAATCTTCCATCCGGCACGCCGCATCAGGGCAGCTTCAACAAAGTCGTGACTGAGGATCTCTCCGCCCAGCGGCCCACTGCCCGGCAGCACCGGCAAGTCGCAGTGCTGCATGAAGGGTTGAATGCGGATGATCGCGTTGTGTCCCCAGTAGTTACCGTCGCACTTCGACCATAGGGCGAATCCTTCGAGAAAGACCCGGCCATATACCTGGGCGGCGAATTGCTGCGTGCGGGCAAAGAACGACTGGCGATTGACCGGCGTCGGCGGAACCTGAAGGATACCGATCTTCGGATCGTTTTCCATCCGGCGAACCATCTCAACCAGCGTTTCGCCTGCCATGACGCTGTCGGCATCGAGGACGATCATGTACGGGTAATTGTCGCCCCACCGCTGGCAGAAGTCGGCGATGTTGCCTGCCTTGCGGCTGATGTTCTTGGGGCGATGGCGATAGAAGACGTGGCAGCCATCCGCCAGATCGATCATGAGCTTCGCCCAGGCCCTCTCTTCTTCCAGCCAGATGTCAGGGTTGGTGGTATCGGACAGAATGAACAGATCAAACTTCTCGGCCGCTCCGATCGACTTCAGCGACTGGGCCACCGCTTTCAGATTGGCCATCACGCTGGCCGTGTCTTCGTTGTAGATCGGCATCAGGATCGCGGCCTTTGGCAGTCCATCGACATAGCCTGGCTGATCAGGACGCAGCGTTTCCGTCTGCCGCTTGGAATTAAGGATCGATATCAGCCCCATGGTCGCCGTCCAGAAGCTAAACGCGATCCAGAAGAAGAGCATGATGAACAACCCTACCAACGGATACTGAAACAAGCCGGTCTGCGAAACGGTTTCCCAGTAGACGGCAGCCCCAATGCCGGTTGTCAGGATGGTCAGCAGTGCCAACACAACCCGCGTGCAATTAATACAGCTGGCCACTGAGCAATCCGAATTGTTTTCACCCTGCGGAACTTCGTTGGCATCTTGTTCCTGCTCCCAGCCGACCATCCCCTTCAGGTGATTCCACCAACGGGGAACCAGGGGCAACTTCTGCTTGGCCATTTCTTTCGGGCACGGTTGTGGAACGACCGGTTTGCGTTTGGTCTTGGCACTCGCAACAAACTCTTGCGGCAGCATTTCGCTCAGAAAGCCTTCAGGATGCTGAAACAACAGCTCCGGCAGGTGAGCGCCGATCACGCCGGGCGGGATGGGGGCGTGGCTGGCATCGTTTTCAACTTCAATGGCATGGACCCATTTAGCCAGTTTTTTGACGGTCAATCGAATCGCAATCTTCCGCAGCCGCTTTCCATTGGCAACCGATTCGGTTGCTAACTGGGCAATGGCATCCTGAACGATTCGCTTGCTTTGCACGGCGATGAACTCGGGATCGGTTAATCCCAGGTCGCGCAAGTAGTCGGCGACCACCATTTTAGCAGCTCGCACATCGGCATCGCTGAATCGGTTCATTCGGACAGAACTGGAAGCAATCGCCCCCAGGACATCCGCATCCATTGCGCTTCCGAACATAACCCCGACGTCGGTGGTTGAACTTAAATGGGACATAAATATCTCCACGATTCTGAGAAGAGTTCGTCCTCGTCGTTGAGGGTGACCTCCATCTCCATGGCGTATGGTGAGTCTGGAATCAGATTGCACGATACTTCCACGGTGTTTTCAGCGGTTCGTCGGACGACGACGTTTTCCGCCTTGCCGCGCTGCACATCAATCTTGGCTTGCAGCGAGCGTTCCGTGGAGAATTTGGAAATGGTGTCGCCTTGAAAAACGACGGTGAGACGGAGAGAAGATTTATCCGAGCGATCAACCCGGAAGTCAGTCACCTTGGCCCGCGAATGCTGCTTGGGTGTCTGATTGAGAAAAGCAAGCTGGTATTCCAATTGGATCGGCTGGCCGACCTTGACTGGCTGTTTGGGAACCCAATAGGCCCCGATGTTATCAATCCCTTCGTGGTCCGACGGCAACTCCAATAGTTGAACGGTGCCATCTTTCCAAGGGGTTTTCGGCGTGATCCAAACGCTGGGACGCAAATGGTACTTCGCTTCATCGTCCTGGTAACGCTTGGCGGATCGTTCCGATTGCATCAGGCCGAAGCCATGCAGCTCTTTGACGTCGTAGTTGCTCAGCGAAGGGAAATCCAAGCGATTAAGTGACCGGCGAATCCAATCGTTTTTACCCTTTTGAATCAACAGGCTGTCCGCGTCATGAACCCGTGGTCGGGGATCGTCGGTAGGCCCTGGCTTGCCGCAGCCCCACATGAACATGCTGGTCAGGGGAGCCAAACCGATCCGCTCTGGCACCTGGCGAAAGTAAACTCGGGCTTTGACGTCGATGGTCATCGTCTCGTCGGGATGAATCGTGAATCGATAGGCACCGGCAACGCTCGGGCTATCCATCAAGGCCCAGATCGTCAGTTGGCGAGCTTCCGGATCAGGTTGTTCGATCCACAGTTCACGGAATACGGGAAACTCTTCCGGTTTGGCCAATCCGATATCAACCGCCAATCCGCGAGCACTCGTTCCATAAAACTGACCAGGCGAAATGGCTCGGAAGTAACTTGCCCCCAAAAACGAAGCGATCTCCAATGGATGCTCTGACTTGGGGAACTTGCCGATGATCTTCACCCCTGCGTAGCCAAGGTCTTTGGGCGGATCGAGTCCCGCCAACTGGCCCCGGTACTGAAAGAGCGACTTGTCGAAATCCATTCGCCGGGCTTGCTCGGCCGAGGTCGCTCCTTCCGGTAAAAGCGAGACCTGGACTTCATTGCGAAAGATATAGCCACGATGGAACAATTCGAACCAGAACGGCAGTGTCTCTTTCTTCCAGATCGACCGCTCATGCTCAAAGGCGATCAAGCGGTAGGTATCGTAGGTCAGATTCTTAAGATCCGGAGGAAGCTCGTGAGAAGATTCAAATTCTCCGGCGGCATGTACGCGAGCCTTCTTGTCCATTGCTGCGAAAATGGGGTCGGTTTCGGCCCCCAGTAGGCCCTCGGCAGGCATGACCAGAAACAATACCCAGGCCAATGCAAACAGACAGACCGATCGCTTCGGCCCAGAGACCGAACGGAACAAACCTGGTTTGTCTTGAAATGAATCGGCAGACATGGCAAGAGCCTGTGGGGTACGTTCATGCTAGCGCCGATAGCGCACTGGGGCCCCAGAAATGCACGAGTCGTGCCAAACTTCGACGGCGATTTTTCTAACACATCAAGAGGTCAAAACGCGTTTGACTAACGATGTTCAAAGCGAAGAACGGATCCCATACCACGTGCCCAAGGGGCCTCCTTAAGCGAGCGAAGATTTCGTGCAAATGGGATAAAAATTGTCCACATGGTCAGATCGACGAACAGGAATTCAAAGTGGTGCCAAATTGGCCAGTAAGTTGTGCAGTATTTGCACATTCATCCCTAGTTTCTACAAACGTGCTTGCTTACCTGCCTGCCATTTTTGAACGTTGCGAACCGTTGCTTAAGAGACTCGCGAAGATTTCTATTTACGCCGCGAACTTGATAGATCGATGCATCAATTCATTCGAACCGATCCGTTCGACTTGGTAGGCTGACGGTCAGGCAGGTCGAATCAATCGGCGGCTACTTCGTGAAACATCGCACTGACTTGTGACATCGGTCCACCAAAATAGGATCAGGCGTCTCGGCGCAGCGATTGCACCGAAGGAAGGAAACGCCTACCCGCTTTCCTTCAGTCCACGGACGACTCGCCGATGATCCGCCCCCACATGCAACACCCACAGACCGACAGGCAAACCATGACTACGCTGGCCCGTGACCGGTTTCTCGACGACTCGCTGACCGGACTCAACGACTCGCCGAAACGGCTACCCTGCAAATACTTTTACGACCGTCGCGGGTCTCAGCTTTTCGATCAGATCTGCGAGACCGACGAGTACTATCTGACCCGCACCGAAACGACCATCATGCAGCGATATGCCGGCGAAATGGGTCAATGCCTGGGCGAAGGGATCAGGCTGGTCGAACTGGGAAGCGGCAGCAGTATCAAAACCCGAACGCTGCTCGATCACCTGATCGATCCAGTGGCGTACGTTCCCGTTGATATTTCCCGCGAACACCTGCTTGCTTCGGCCGAGCAGATATCAGACGAGTATCCCGACATCGAGATTCTGCCGGTATGTGCCGACTTTACCAAGCCGTTTACCTTGCCAAACCCCTCGGCCAAACCAAGCCATAGCGCTGTCTATTTCCCCGGGTCGACCATCGGCAACTTTCAACCGCAAGCTGCCCAAAAGCTGCTTCACTCGATGGCCCAAATGTGCGGCCAGCAAGGTGGGCTTTTGATTGGGATCGACCTGCAGAAAGATCGAGAGATTCTCGAACGGGCCTATAACGACGACGAAGGGGTTACGGCCGCGTTCAATCTGAATCTGCTGCATCGCATGCGGAAGGAGCTTGGTGCGACGCTTGATGTCGAAGCGTTCGAGCATCACGCGATCTACAACCAGCAACAAGGCCGCATCGAGATCTATCTGCGTAGCCAAGTCGAGCAAACGATACATCTAGATGGTCAATCGGTTCGCCTGGAAGAGGGAGAGTTGATCCATACCGAGTACTCGCATAAGTACACGATCGATGGATTCGCTCAAATGGCGGGGGAGGTCGGCTGGACGCTGCGGCGATCCTGGACCGACGCGAACAACTATTTTGCCGTCCTGCACTTGATTGTACTTTAGATCGAAAGCTTGTTTCGTTTCTTTTCCGGGAGAACTCCCATGGCATCGATGCCCACCGACACGCAGTCGACCACAAGCGAGTTACTTTCACATTACGTATCGGTCCGCCGGTTTTCGCAACTGCTGTGCGAACCGCTGGAGATCGAAGACTTCGTCGTTCAATCGATGCCCGACGCCAGCCCGATTCGTTGGCATCTGGCTCATACGACTTGGTTCTTCGAGACCTTCGTGCTCCGGCCTTTCGCGCCGAACTACCAGCCGATCGAACCACTGTACGAGTACCTGTTCAATTCATACTACAACGGCGTCGGCCAACAATTTCCAAGGGCCAAACGCGGCCTATTAACGCGGCCCTCGGTGGCTGACATCTATCTGTATCGTCAAACGGTCGACAACCAGATCCAGCGACTGATCTCCCAGGCGGACGACCCGTTGCTTCAGGAGATTACGCCGCTGGTCGAACTGGGTCTACAACACGAGCAGCAGCACCAGGAACTAATGCTTACCGACCTGAAGCATGTATTCGCTCAAAACCCGCTCTATCCCATCTATCAAGAAGTGCCTCGTATCGAACCGCCCCTGGTGCCCGAGCAAACCTGGCATCGCTTCGAAGGAGGCGTCGTCGAAATTGGTCACGCCGGAGAATCGTTTGCCTACGACAACGAAACCCCGCGGCACGAAGCATTGATCCACCCCTTTGAGATCGCAGGCCGCCTGGTAACGAATGTCGAGATGCTCGAGTTCATGGAAGATGGCGGGTACCACCGGCCTGAACTATGGCTTTCGTTGGGCTGGAACCAGTTGCAAACGGGTGATTGGAGTTCGCCCCTGTATTGGGTTCACGAGGAAGATGGCTGGTACGAGTTTACCCTTGGCGGGCTGGTTCCGCTGTCGATGGCTGCGCCGGTGACGCATATCAGTTACTTCGAGGCCGACGCGTTTGCGCGCTGGAAAGAATGCCGCTTGCCGACCGAATTCGAGTGGGAACTTGCCAGCCAAAGCGTGCCGATCGAAGGAAACTTCGTCAGCTCGCACCATTTCCATCCTGCCTCCGCCCAAACTAGCGACGGCTTGCGGCAAATGTTCGGTGACACCTGGCAATGGACGGCCAGCCCTTACGCACCCTACCCTGGCTATCGACCAGCCGAGGGAGCGATTGGTGAGTACAACGGCAAGTTCATGTGCAACCAATACGTCTTGCGCGGCGGATCGTGTGCCACTTCGCGAAGTCATATCCGGCGAACCTATCGCAATTTCTTTCCGCCAGAAGCGCGTTGGCAGTTCACCGGGATTCGATTGGCACGGTAGCCGTTAGTATTCGATCAGGCTGAACGACTCAAACGGCGCGATTCGCTCTTCCCCTTCCAGGGCCTTCAGATGAATCAGGAAGCAGCAGCCGGCGACGGTGGCTCCGATCTTTTCGACCAGGTTGCAACAGGCCTTCATCGTGCCGCCGGTGGCCAGCAGGTCGTCGACCATCAAGACATTCTGGCCTGGCTGGACGCCATCGATATGGATTTCGAGCGTGTCGCTGCCGTATTCCAGTTCGTAGTGGAACGAATGGGTATCGAATGGCAGCTTGCCTGGCTTACGAACCGGTACAAAGCCGCAGTTGAGCCGTAATGCCAACGGAGCGGCAAAGATGAACCCGCGTGCTTCGGCAGCCACGATCGCGTCGATCTGCTTCCCTTCGTAATGGGCCGCCATCTGCTCGATCGCTTCGTTAAACGCGTGCGGATTGGCCAGCAGCGGCGTAATGTCGCGAAACAGAATGCCTGGCTTGGGGAAGTCCGGGATATCGCGGATGTACGCCTTGAGATCAATTTCCGACATGCTGCTCTCTCCAAGCCAATAAAAAAGCACCTGAAACGGGATGAGTTCCAGGTGCTGAATATACGGCGAATTGAGTGTCGCGGAAAGAATGGGCAAGCAGGAGGTTTCGCGACGGATCCGTTATTTAACGTTTCGAGCGGCGGCGAATGGGGCCTTCCAGCATCCGTTCGCGGGGGTCTTGCAGCCCTTCAGCGAGGCGATTGAGGGCTTCCGTTTCGATCTGACGAACGCGTTCGCGGGTCAGACCCAACTTCTCGCCGATCTCTTTAAGCGTGTGCGGTTCTTCGCCATGTAGACCGAAACGCATCTTCAGGACCGTCGACTCGCGCCCATCCATCGTCTTGAGCATCTCGCGAACGTGCTTCAGGTCGTCATGTTCGACCAGTTCTTCCTCGGGGTTCTTGAGGCGTTCGTCGGTGACCATTTCGCCCAGCGACCAGCCGTTGTCGGCTTGATCGGTTTGGGGTGTGCTATTGTAGATCCGGATCGCCTTCTTGATGATCGGCAGCTTCTTCTTTTGCAGACCCAAGACCCGAGCGATTTCCTCAGGCGTTGGCGTACGGCCGAGTTCTTCAGTCAGGCGATTGGTTGCCCGTCGCCACTTGGAAAGCAGTTCGACCATGTAAGCCGGAATACGGATCGTCTTGGCACAGTTGATCAGGGCTCGTTTGATCGACTGCTTGATCCAATAGCTCGCGTAGGTGCTGAAGCGAGTGCCCATCGCCGGGTCGAAACCTTCGACGGCACGGAGCAAACCCAGGTTGCCTTCTTCAATCAAGTCTTGCAGGCCAAGTCCTTTGCCGGTGTAACCACGGGCAATGTTGACCACCAGGCGCAAGTTGGCGCGGACCATGCGATCTCGGGCGGCGACATCACCGTTGCCGATCGCGGTGGCGAGCTCTCGCTCTTCCTTGGCCGAAAGAAGTGCGGTCTCGTTGATTTCACGCAAATAGGTTTCGAGCGGACTTTGCACGGATTCGAAATCGTCGAACTCCGTTTCACTCCGTTTGGTCTTCGTGGCCATGGCTGCTTCTATGCTCTCGAATTCGTGGCGGGGGAATTTTTCACGCTGTCACACCATTGCTATCGTCCATGTGCTATCAGTTTCTTTGCCGCATGGCGAAACGATCCCCAATGCACAGAATGTTCCGGTTATGACGAATGCACACGGCAAGCCCACCGCATTGGTAGAGACCCGGGAAAGAGGACCGATTGTGCCGGGTATTCAGATCATCAGGCCCGTTTTGGGCCTGGATGCCATGGCGGACGCGATCGTTTAGACTTCTCACATCACAATCGATACCACCAACCTTGAAGCCGCGCGTCTGGATTCTCGATGACCAAACCATCGCACGACCCATCCCCAGCAATGTCTGATTGGCAAGTTCGCGCCATGGGACTTGGCACCCTGCTTGGATCGCTGGTGGGATCGTACTACGTTTTCGTGGCACCGATCGTGCAGGATGGCGAGAAGATCAAGTTTCGACTCGGCCTGATCTTTCTGACGATCGTGATCGCCACCGGCAGCCTTCTGTTTCTGATCAAGGGACGATCGTTCCGGCACATGGTCCGCTTGAACAAGCCGTTCTACGATGCTGACGAAAATCGACCGCCGCTGATCACGGTGTACCTGGTCGTAATCCTGTCCGCTGCGATCGTTGGCGAAGTGGTGACCTGGCTGATCCTCGGTTCGTTCGGGCTACTGAAGTAGGGTCCGCTATGCGGACGCGGAACCGGCTATCCAAATTGGATTGGCTTGAACGATACCGATTCGCACTGAGATTGTCAGGATTTCGATGTCTCTGGAAGTTGAAAGCACATACCGCGTCCGCACAGCGGACCCAACTTCGGCATGCCGCTGAATTGCAGCGAGGTTGGGCAGATGTTAGAACTGGCCTATTCCCTCCCTGACCGATTCCGGTCTCGATTCCCGCGCCTTTCAAGAGGGCCTGCCTGATGTACCGCCGTCACTTTCTTCAATGGAGCATTGCCATGGGATTGAGTTCGCAAGTCTACGCAGCGGACCAGCCCGGTGGTTTGGACAAAGCGGACAAGGTTTTGACGCAAGCCACTGCTAGTGGACAGGTGAAGTCGGCGACTTTGTATGTTCTGCAAATGGGAAACGCGGTAAGTCGCGCCTATGGCGCCGGGACGACGACCGATTCCATGTTTCTGCTCGGCTCGATATCCAAGCCGATCTGCGTCACGGCGCTGATGCGGCTGTACGATCAAAATGAATTCCAGCTGGACGACAAGCTGAGCAAATACCTGCCGAAGTTCACTGGCCAAGGGAGAGAAAACGTCACGATGCGTCACGTCTTGACGCACACCTCTGGCCTGCCTGATCAACTGGCCAACAACGCTGACCTCCGTCGCAGCCATGCGAAGCTGGAGAAGTTTGTCGAGTATGCGGAGCAAGCGCCACTTTCGTTCGCGCCGGGGTCGAAATTCCAATACTCGAGTATGGGTATTCTGCTTGCGACCCACGTCGCCGAGATACTTGCCGGGAAGGATATTCTCTCGCTCGTGGAAGAGACCGTTTTCAAACCGCTGAAAATGGAACGGTCGGCCCAAGGGCTGGGACGGTTCTCGCTGGACGATATGGTTCCCGCCCAAACCGAATTTGCCGCGCCGGAAGCGGGAAGTGGCGATCCAACGGCCAAGAATTGGGATTGGAACAGTCTCTACTGGCGAAAGCTGGGTGCCCCTTGGGGAACGACCCATTGTTCGGCGCCTGACGTGGCGAAGTTCTTGTCGGAATATCTTTTTCTGAACGGTACCGTGCTGAAGCCAGAAACCGCCAAGCTGGTGCGATCCAACCAGAACCCAGCCGGCATCAAACCGCGCGGCATTGGTTTTGACGTAGGCGCGGAATTGGGGGGCAAGGGCTGCTCGACTGAGACGTTCGGCCATACCGGCTCAACCGGGACGCTGGCCTGGGCCGATCCCGCCACCGAGACGATCTGCGTCGTGCTGACTTCGCTGCCAGGTCGCGCAGTAACTCCTCATCCCCGGCAATTGGCCTCGGCGCCGATCGCCGCGCAAGGCTAATCGCCGTTCGGCTATCCTGCCATGCGATTTGCAGTAGAACTCTTCTGATTCGCAACGGGGACAAATAGAGCCATCGCGTCTTGGAAGTCGAAAATGCACTGCCGCGTACCGCACAGCGGACTCTACAAAAAAAGCATGCTCGGCGCGACTCATACCGCGATCATATAATCAGGGCGTAGTTTTGCTTTCTCGTTGGACGTACATAATAATATCGCGGTTAACATCATCTGATTACCGTATGGAATTATTGAGGTTGGAGCATGAGTGATTTCACGTCCAATTTCGAGGTTCTGGAAGAAGCGATTGGCTTTTCGCTGGTACCAGAAAACACTGACAAGATCCGGGACATTGGCTTCGAGCCAATCGCCCGGGCAGCGAATATGCTGCATGACCATGTCTATTCTGACTACTTCGAGATGCCTTTGGTCGAAGACGAACCAGTCGGAATCTGCAGCCAGACAGGCGATCTCGGCGTCAAACTCGGCGGTTACGATTGGGACAGCATTCAGGGAACCTCGGGAGAAGAACTTCGTAGCAACATCTACTTTTCGCTATTAACCAATGCCAGACTCGCACTGCCCGATGGGCTGCAATATATTCTGGACTATTTCAAGTCTGCTAATTCGCCACCAGAAGGGCATGAATTTCTGATCCCATCGATTCGGAAGTACTTGAAGTTGTATGCAGACCTCAACGAACTCTTTCGCGCGGGACAACTCTTTATTCTTCCGGCAAAAGTTAACGACGAGTATTGCCATGCCTGTTCTCGAATGCGCGACAAGCAGTTCATTGTTGAACTATCTGCGACCAGTTTGGTACGCGAATGCCCCTCAGACAGAGAACTATCTGACAGCGAAATTGCAGCACTGAAACAAAAGTACGGCGAAATCAGCAACTTCAACCCTCATGCACTCATTGGAGCCCGCCTCGTTTCGGCCTCAGAAACGATGCGCGGCGTCTTGGCGACGCTTGCCATGTCAGGCTCCTTTGGCTACCGGCCGATCATGTATGGGGGACTTGAAGAAGTCATTTTCGACACGCTAGTCAAGACGCGAGCAGCTAGTCGCGGCGATGCGACTCCAGGAATCTACATGCCGGAATCCTCTGTGTTATTGCCCCACCTAGGCAGCTTGCCGCCGAATGAATTTGTCGCTCTGAAAGCGTCAGGCGATGCCGAAACCGTTGTGAGACGATTGGCGGAAATCGAGCGAAAAGCACAGTCCATGAAAGACCAACCGTTGTCGATGCGAGAGATGATCGAGTACGAGCTGAATGCCGCATCGAAGGAGATGGATAAGACGGTCACCAGTTCTCAAGTCCTTTCCGAGGCGAGCAAGGAATACTTCAAAGCGACGATCGGTTTCGCCATGACCTCAATTGTTTCGCTAACCTTAAATCCTGAATGGATATCCGATCCGATTCGTTTAATGGCATTTGGAGCAGCGGGAGCCACTGCCGGAGTCGCCGCAGGACTGGCTCAAAAGCACATGGAAGCACAAAAGACAAAGGCTGCTGCGAAAGCGTTTCTCAAGATCAAAGATTCATTCACCGATAGCTAATTGGCTATCCCTTGGAAGGCCATGAATCTCATTTCTGACCCTACAAAAAAAGCCTCGAAGGTTTCCCTTCGAGGCTTTTAACTTATTTGCGTGAGAAGCAAAGAGCGTTATTCGCTTTCTTTGTCTTCTTCTTTCTCTTTGTCGTCCGATTCACTAGGCATGGAGAACATCGGGCCGCTGGAGCCCAGACCACCCTTGAGTTCGCCTTGCGATGGTGCACCGCCACGGTCGCCACCACCACCGGCAGCTTCCGGGGCTTCGTCTTCGGCCCACTGGACACGCTTGCGAGACAGGCCGATCTTGCGATCGTCGGTGTCGACGCGGAGAATCTTGACTTCGATCTCTTCGCCCACTTTGACGACGTTCTCGGGGTTCTCGACCTTGTCGTCCGAAAGCTCGCTGATGTGCAGCAGGCCTTCCAGACCATCTTCCAGGCCGACGAACACGCCGAAGTTGGTGATCTTGGTGACCTTACCTTTGACCAACTGGTTGGGCTGGTACTTCTCGGGAATGGTGGTCGCCCACGGATCAGATTCGAGTTGCTTCAGGCCCAGAGCGATACGACGACGTTCTTCGTCGATGCTGAGCACCTTGCATTCGACTTCCTGGCCCTTCTCGAGCATTTCGCTCGGGTGACCAATCTTGCGGGTCCACGACATGTCCGAGACGTGCAACAGGCCGTCGATGCCTTCTTCCAGTTCGACAAACGCACCGTAGTTGGTGAGGTTGCGAACGCGACCTTTGACAACCGATTCGACCGGGTAACGGTCTTTGATGTTTTCCCACGGGTTGGACTGGGTTTGCTTCATACCCAAGGAGATCTCTTGCTTCTCCTTGTTGATGCCCAGGATGACCACTTCGATTTCGTCGTTGATGTTGACGATTTCGCTCGGGTGGCTGATACGCTTGGTCCACGACATTTCGGAAATGTGAACCAGGCCTTCGATCCCTTCTTCCAACTTGACGAACGCACCGTAGCTCATCACGTTGACGACGGTACCCTTGACCTTGGCACCGACCGGGTATTTCTCTTCGACACCGTCCCATGGGCTTGGGGTGAGCTGCTTCAGGCCGAGGGCGATCTTTTCACGTTCGTGATCGATATTCAGGATCTGAACTTCGATCTCGTCGTCGATGTTGACCATCTCGGTCGGGTGACCGATGCGACCCCAGCTCATGTCGGTGATGTGCAGCAGACCATCGATACCGCCCAGGTCGACGAACGCACCGAAGTCGGCGATGTTCTTGACGACGCCTTTGCGGGTCTGGCCAACTTCCAGTTCCTTGAGCAGCGTTTCGCGGTCGGTCTTTCGCTTGCGTTCGATCAGCGAACGGCGGCTGACGACGATGTTGCGGCGTTCGGCGTCGATCTTCAACACTTCGCATTCGACCGTCTTGCCGATGTAGTCGGCGATGTCGTGCGGACGGCGGATATCGACCTGGCTGGCTGGCAGGAAGACGTTCACGCCGATATCGACCAGCAAACCACCCTTGATCTTGCGGATGACTTCGCCCTTGACGACCTGGCCTTCGGCGATGGATTTCATCGTCCGTTCCCAGTCGTCGATCTTACGGGCCTTGCGCTTCGACAGGGCGACCATGCCGTGCGGGTCGTCGGTGCGGCCGAATTCGTCTTCGACGTCTTCAACCAACACGCGGACGATGGCGCCTACTTCCGGCGGATCTTCGTCATCATCCCATTCGTCGCGGGGAACGCTACCTTCGCTCTTCCCTCCGATATCGATCAGAACGAATTCGTCGTCCATGCGAAGAATCCGGCCCTCGACAATTTTGTTGATTTCGATCGATTCTTCCAACTCGATCGTGTCGAGCCAGGCATCCTCATCACCGAGGGCCAGGCTGTCAATTTCTGCTAAGAGGGTGTCGTCACTTTCAAGATTGCGAATGAGATTACGATTGACCATGCTTTTAAAGTTTGAACCAAGGGGGCTCGAAGTCGTTTTGGGGATGCAGTGGCCGCAGTATAGATGGATAACGCGGCTGGGCGGTTGCCGTGGCGACTGTTCGAGTGCGAAATGCTAGGAGTGTCGAATCCGCGCAGGAGACAACACTATCCCCTTCATAACGCTCGATTCAGTGAGAACCCGTAAAATTATCAAATCCCCTTCTCAGCAGCAACCACAGATAGAGGGGTGAAAGCGTCGGTTTCGGCAATTTCGCTGAAAGAAGAATTCGATTAGGCAATTTGCGCGTCGACAGTTGCCACTTGCGGGTTGATCGCATGGTCGCGCGATGCATGCACTTGACGGAACATCGCGTGCATTCGTGATTGCAGCTGTTTGAGCAGCTCGTCGTCTGACATTTCGGCGATCGCTTCAGCACTGATCGGCTTTCCAATACGGACATGGACTACGCCAACGGTGGGCAGCAGTTGCCAACGCGGCCAGGCTTGGAAAGCCCCATCGAAAACAACCGGAACAATCGGCGTACGCCCTTTTCGAGCCACGGCCAGCAAACCAGGCTTCAAGTTGCCGATGTCACCAGTTTTGGTTCGTGTTCCCTCGGGAAAAATCAAGACGAAATCATCGCTACGCAATCGCTTGAGGGTCTCTTTAAGACCGTCCAAACCAGATCCCGAAAGATTCACAGGGATTGCATTGAGCATTTCAATCAGTGGCTTCAGCGGAAATCTGAAGAGTGAACTTCGCGCCAGGAAACTAAGTTGTCGCTCACAACAAAGCCCGACCAGTATGGGATCGAGAAACGACTGGTGATTGGCGCAAACCAGGGCGCCTCCTTCGGTTGGCCAGTTTTCGCGGCCAGAAACGCGGACGTGGTATAACGTGATCGCGATCAGACGGCACGTGATCCGCAGGAACTTGTAAAACAGCTGCTGCGTCCAAGAGCGGTCGATCACCTTCTTATCGCTGGGCATGCTGGCACCGTCGCACGATTTCGATCAACTTCTGCAACACTTCGTCTTCGTTCATCCCGTCGGTCAACAGTTCGATCGCGTCATCCGCTTTACGAAGCGGACCGACCTCGCGCTGGCTGTCTTCCTCGTCACGCCGAGCTTGTTGCTGCAGGATATCGTCAAATGCCACCGTCTCGCCCCGTGCCGCCAGGTCGATTACCCGTCGACGAGCCCGCTCTTCCGGCGATGCCGTCAAGAAGATCTTGCACTCGGCATGCGGAAAAACGAGGGTGCCCTGATCTCTTCCTTCGGTAACGACATCTTTGCCTGCGGCAAACTCACGCTGCAGGCGAACCAATTCGTGCCTTACGCCAACGTTTCCCGCCGCATAGCGAGTGACCTGGGTCACCTTCTGCGAGCGAATCTCCTGCGTCACGTCTTCCCCATCCAGCAGCACCTGGCCGCCGGAAAGTTGAAGGCAGAGTGTTTCGGCAAATGTCACCAGCCGCGCGGCATCGTCCCAATTGACCTCGGCTCGCAGGCCCTTCAAGGCAACTACCCGGTACATGGCTCCCGTATCGAGAAACTGGAAGCCAAGGCTGTCCGCCAGTCGACGGGAGACACTACTCTTTCCGGCCCCGGCCGGGCCGTCGATGGTGACAATCATGCCAG
The DNA here is from genome assembly GCA_016124445.1 of bacterium. Taxonomy (GTDB): domain Bacteria; phylum Planctomycetota; class Planctomycetia; order Pirellulales; family Pirellulaceae; genus Bremerella. The sequence goes on along the minus strand of WGNR01000016.1, from coordinate 145,204 downwards.
TAGATTCAGTGGGCAGACAGTGGAAATCAATGGAAATGGGAACAGCACTTGATCCTCGACTGCTTTTATAACAGGAACGTTTCCCAGCTTCGACTGGCCCGCGATAATCACGCAATCCTCCCAAACACCCTATTCCCACCCATTTCGGCAGTAATCTTTCCCGAACAGGCAAATTCTGGAACAATCGGAAGTTACACAGCTAAATCTCGTTAGAAACAATCCATGAGCAGCTCGTCTTCCCCTCCATCAAGGCAGAACGTCGTCGTCCTGGGTGCTACTGGCAGCATCGGACGAAGCACGCTGGATGTGATTCGATCCAGCGGAGGAGCATTCGCGCCGCTCGCTCTTTCCGCCCATGCCCGCCTGGCAGACCTTCTGAAAGCAGCGATCGAATATCGACCTCGCTTCATCGTTGCCAGCGACGAAAAAGCTGCCGCGGCATTCGATTGGTCGCATCTGCCAAAAGAAACGACGCTGCTGACCGGCACCGCTGGGCTGCAAGAGGTCGCTTCCCATACCGATGCCGACATCGTTGTCTCGGCAATCGTCGGAAGAGCCGGCCTGGAAGGGACCTTTGCGGCGATTCAAGCAGGCAAACGAGTCGCACTTGCGAACAAAGAAGCCCTGGTCGTCGCTGGTCACCTGGCAACGGAACTGGCCCAAAAGACTGGGGCCGAAATCTTGCCGGTCGACAGCGAACACAGCGCTATCTTCCAGGCCCTGAAGGCTGGCCGCAGCGAAGATGTAAAGCGAGTCATCCTGACCGCTTCTGGCGGACCGTTCCGAAAGTTCACCCAGAAACAGCTGGCCGAAGCGACCGTCAAACAGGCCCTCGCTCATCCAACCTGGCAGATGGGCCCCAAGATCACGGTCGACTCAGCGACCATGATGAACAAGGCCCTGGAATTAATAGAAGCCAAATGGCTTTTTGATTTGACAGCCGAACAAATCGATGTCGTCGTGCATCCCCAGTCAATTGTGCACTCGCTGGTTGAGTTCGTGGATGGCTCGCTGGTCGCCCAGATGAGCCCGCCCGACATGCGAATGCCGATCCAATTGGCCCTGACCTATCCCCAGAGGACGGAGTGTCCGGCCAAGCAATTGGACCTGGCGACTCCCTTTTCGCTTGAATTCGAACCTCCGGATTACGAGCGATTTCCTGCCCTTAAGTTGGGAAAAGAGGTGGCCAAGCGTGGTGGAACTTGCGGGGCCGTCTTAAATGCGGCCAACGAAGTCGCCGTGCAGCAGTTTTTAGAAGGTAAAATTCGGTTCACCGATATTTACCGGGTAGGTCGTCATGTTTTGGACGAACACCCGTTTGAAGCTTCCCCACAATTAAACCGGTTGCTTGAGCTCGATGCTTGGGCCCGAGAGGAGTCTAACAAGTGGATCACTTGCTGTTTGCGGCAAGCGAAGGATCAAGCCTGTTCAACTACGTGAGCGGTTTGGGTGCCTTCCTGTTGGGAATTGTTGGCCTGGGTATCGTGATCTTCGTGCACGAACTGGGGCACTTCCTGGTCGCTAAAGCGTGCGGCGTTCGCTGCGACAAGTTTTATGTCGGTTTCGACGTCCCGATCACGATCGGCCCCTGGACCATTTCCGCCCTTTGGAAGAAGCAGTGGGGCGAAACGGAATATGGCATCGGTACGATTCCACTGGGTGGCTATGTGAAGATGCTGGGCCAGGACGATAATCCCGGCAACTCGGAAGAAGAATCCGCCAGCACGATGATCGAAACGACCGACGACGAGGGGAACACCCAACAAGTCGTCAACCCGCGCAGCTATACCGCCAAAAGCGTTCCACAGCGGATGGCGATCATCTCGGCAGGCGTGGTCTTCAACCTGATCTTCGGTGTCATCTTCGCCGCGATTGCTTACGGCATGGGCGTGACCTACACGCCGGCCGAAATCGGCTGGGTTCAGCCAGGCTCGCCTGCTTGGATTGCTGGCCTTAGCCCAGGGGATTCGATCGTCGGTTTGAATGCGGAAGGCGAAGTACGAAAAGACCTGCGTTTCCGCAAAGATATGACGGTGCAGATCCTGGCTCACGGTGACAAGACCCCGATGCCATTTGTGATCCAGCACCCCGACGGTGAACGGCAAGTGGTGATGATCCAGCCGCGCAACCTGACATCCAAGGCAGACTATCCGACCGTCGGCGTTGCGGCGATGAATACCACGACGCTACGTGTCTCTCCAGAACTGCTGAAAATCGTCTATGGCGAAAAACTCGCCGGCGAGCTTCATGCTGGCGACGTCCTGGCCGATATCAATGGCGAAGCAATCCCTGACTTCCTGGCCTATCAGAAGTATGCCGCCAATCACCCCTACGATCCGCTGAAGCTCACGCTTAAGCGGAAAGTGGAAGGCTCGGACGATCCGAAGAAGACCGAAGACGTTCAGGTCGACCTGCCGACGGTCCCTTATCGCGAAACAGGCATCATCATGCAGATGAGCCCGATCACGGCGATTCGCGACGGTTCGCCAGCCGATAAGGCCGGACTGGAGATCGGCGACCGTTTGATCTCAATCGATGGCCAGCCGGTTGGCGACGGCTATACGCTGCTCAGCCGAGAAACCAAATGGGCCGGCAAAACGGTCGAAGTGGTCCTCAATCGCGGTGGCAAAGAGATCTCACAAGAGATCGAAACGGTTGTTCCGCAAGGCTTCTCGGTCGAGTTTCACCCCGGCTACCAAATGGGGCTCGAGACTTTGGGCGTCGCCTACAACCTGGACCTGGTCGTCAGCGAAATCGTACCCGGCAGCAAGGCCGAGAAGGCAGGTCTGGAACCTGGCGACGAAGTGCTGATGGTCGACTTCAAAGCAACCAGTAAGGCTGCCGAAGAAGCCAACAGCAAATTGAGACTGGGTGGCAAAGTGATCAAGGTCAAAGAGGACGAAATCGCCTGGCAGACGATTCAATTCGCACTGCAAGGCTCGCACCCCGATACCGACCTGGTTTTGACGGTTAAGAAGAAGTCGTCCGGCGATCGGAAAGAGATTTCGGTCGGTAGTGTGGCCTCGACAACCGAGATGGTTCAAAGCCGCTACTTGATGTTCAACACCATGGAAAGAGTTCAATACGCCACCGGTTTTGGCGATGCCATGTATCTGGGCGTTCGTGAAGTCGGCGAAGGGATGGGCCAGGTTATTCTCGTGCTGCGAAAGGTTGTCTCTGGCGAGATGAAACTTTCCGGACTAGGCGGCCCAGGAACGATTTTGGCCGTGGCGACCTCCGAATCGTCGCATGGCTTGCCACGTCTGTTAACCTTCCTGACGTTGATCAGTGCCAACCTGGCCGTGGTCAACTTCCTGCCGATTCCGGTTCTTGATGGCGGTCACATGATGTTCCTGCTGTACGAAGGAATCCGCGGCCGAGCCATGAACGAGAAGTGGATGATGCGTCTGACCTACCTGGGTCTGGCGATGGTCCTCACCTTGATGGCGACGGTAATCTTCCTCGACATCAAGCGATTCAGCGCCTGGCTCCCTTGGGTTTAGTCCGCTGAACGACGAAGCAAACCAACGTCCGCGTCCACAGATTATTCTCTTGGACGCGGTCGGCACAATCCTGCGTCCGCGGCCTTCGGTCGCCGCGGCGTATGCTTCAGTTGGCAGGGCTTATGGTATTGACCTGAACGAAGAAGCGGTCGGTACCCGCTTTCGAGAAGCCCTCACGCGCTACAACGTCGAGGCCTTTCAGAAGGGGCAAGCCGCCACGGATCCACTTCGAACTGACGAATCGATCGAACTTCTTCGCTGGCAGGCAATCGTCAACTTCGTGCTTTCTCCTCCGCCATCTGCCGAGGCCGCCGTTTTTGAGACGCTCTGGAATCACTTCGGCGAGCCGGATCACTGGCAGCTTTTCCCGGATGTCCTGCCCGCCATGGCCAAGCTGGCCGAAGCAGGCTTCCGCTTGGGTATCGCATCGAACTTCGATCATCGACTGCGGCCGATCGTCCAGAACTATCTGAGTGACTTCCCGCTTTCACTGCATATCTCGTCCGAAATCGGCTGGGTAAAACCGGCCGAGCAGTATTATCGTGCGGTCGAAATGACGCTAAACGTGCCTTCCGGAGAGATTTTGTTGATTGGGGATGACTGGGGAAACGACGTCGCCGCACCTCGTCAGTTGGGGTGGCAAACCATCTATTTGAACCGCGACGGTAAGCCAGGCGACCAGGAAAAATGGGGCGCGCATGAATCTCTGGTGACGGTGGCCGATCAGCTCTGCTCCGACTGATAGCATCCCGTTTCAAGCGGTAATTGATGTTGGTCGCGACGTGGCCCAGCGGATACATTAGGGCGATCTGTGACTCAAATGACCCGCTTCGGAAAGGATTCCACATGGGCACCACGCTCGCACAATTGGCTGAACTGGTCGATGGGACCGTCTTCGGCGATCCCACTCGAAAAATCACTGGCGCCAATATCATTCGCGATGCCGTGGCCGGCGAAATCACCTTGATGGATAAGCCGGATCAAGTCGGCATGCTGATGGAAAACTGCCAGGCTTCGGCGGTGCTGGTTCGTGAGCATTCCGACAAGCTGAATATCGACGGCATTGTGGTTGCCAACGTCCATGAGGCGTTCGGCAAAGTGATCCGCTTCTTCCAGCCGTGGGAACAGAAGCAATCAAACGGCATCCATCGCGCTGCTATCGTTTCGTTGGCCGCCCTCGTCGATCCAACCGCCACCATCGGTGCCGGATCGGTGATCAGCGACGGTGTCACCATCGGCCGCAACACGATCATTCATAGCGGCGTCCACATTCAAGCAGGCTGCCAGATTGGCGACGACGTCGTCATCTTCCCAAACGCGGTCCTTTACGATCGGACTGAAGTAGGCGATCGCTGCATCATCCATGCTTCGGCAACGCTGGGCGCCTATGGATTCGGTTACGACTCGTCGAGCGGCAAGCACAGTCTTTCTGCCCAACTAGGCAACGTGGTCCTGGAATCGGACGTCGAAATCGGCGCCGGCACCACGATCGATCGCGGAACGTATGGCTCAACCGTCATCGGCGAAGGAACCAAGATCGACAATCAAGTGCAGGTCGGCCACAACTGCAAGATCGGCAAACACAACCTGCTTTGCTCGCAGGTCGGCATCGCCGGAAGCGCCACGACAGGAGACTACGTCGTGATGGCAGGCCAGGTTGGTGTTCGCGATCACGTTCACATCGGCACCGGAGCGATGCTTGGTGCCAAAGCAGGCGTGAGCGCCGATATCCCCGAAGGCCAGCAAACCGTGGGCATTCCAGCCGGGCCGTTCAAGGAGATCATGGCCGAGCACATGGCGATCAAGCGACTGCCCGACATGCGGAAGACGATCAAAGCGTTGGCCAAACGTATCGAACAATTGGAACAAGAAGCCGAAGCGATGGCCGAACCGGCAATTCGCAAGGCAAGCTAAGCCCCACCCAAGATGAACAGTCCCGACCTTGCCCCCGTTGGCCTGTTGGCCGGATGGGGTAACCTGCCGATCGTCGTGGCCCAAGCGATCAAGCGTTCTGGGCGAAAGGTCGTTTGCGCGGCGGTCAAAGAGCACGCCGATCCGATCCTGGAAGAAATCTGTGACAGCACTACCTGGGTTGGCCTGGGCCAGCTTGGCAAAGTCAAGGGTCACTTCCAGCGGCATCAGGCCAGCGATGCAACGATGGCCGGCAAGATTCATAAGGTCCGCTTGTTCGATCGGGGCGCGCTGTGGAATCACTTCCCCGATTGGTTCTGCGTTCAGACGTTCGCTGCCCAACTATTGTGGGGCTCGAGCGATCGCAAAGACGATACCCTGCTGATGGCGATCGTCAACGCGTTTGCCCGGCAAGGCATTACCTTTTTACCTGCGACCGATTTTGCACCGGAGTTGCTCGTGAATTTTGGCATGATCTCAGGTCCTAACCCAGGTCGAAAACTACTGCGGGATATCGAATTTGGCTGGCAGATGGCCAAAGAACTAGGCAGGCTTGATATCGGTCAAAGCGTGGCCGTTAAGAACCAGGCCGTGCTGGCCCTGGAAGCGATCGAGGGTACCGATGCCTGTATTCGCCGGGCTGGCGATTTGTGCAAGGCTGGCGGCTTCACCGTGGTGAAAGTTGCCAAGCCGCAGCAAGATATGCGGTTTGATGTTCCCACCGTTGGTGTGGGGACCTTGCAGACGATGGTCGACGCTGGAGCAGGCACGTTGGTCCTGGAAGCGGGAAAAACCATTCTGCTTGACGAGCCAGCCGTGTTAGAATTTGCTAAGACCCATCGTTTAACGATCCTTGCTGTCAACGAGGATCGACTTGCCGATATCGCACCTTCTTCGGAAGCGGCCTAGGTAAAATCTGCCTGGTCGCTCTTGCCAGGTTCCTATGCTCCGCTCCCTTGCTTTCTCGCTCGTACTGCTCGCGCTGTGCCCGTTCTCCGCTTTCGCCCAAGAGGGTGTCACGAAGGAAAATGGCCGTCCGTTTTATATGGGGCGAGAAATCGCTCAGACCATGCACTACACCGGTGCCCCCTGGCTGATTCGCGAGAGCCGCCAGCGCGAAGAAGATTGCGCGATGATGCTCAAGAACCTGGGCATTGAGCCCGGCATGACCGTCTGCGACATGGGATGCGGCAACGGATTCTATAGTCTGCAGATGGCCCAGATGGTCGGCAAAGAAGGGAAAGTTCTGGCGGTCGATATTCAGCGTGAGATGCTGCGTTTACTCCATGCCAGGGCCGACGAACAAGGCATCAAGAATATCGAGCCAATCCTGGGCAAGATCGATGATCCGAAGCTACCCAAAGGCGAAGTCGACCTGATCCTGTGCGTCGACGTCTACCATGAGTTCTCGCACCCGGAAGAAATGCTGACCGTGATGCGTGATTCGCTGAAGCCCAACGGAATGGTCGTGTTGTTGGAATACCGCATGGAAGACCCCAACGTGCCGATCAAAACGCTTCATAAAATGACCAAGAAGCAAATCGCCAAGGAATACGAAGCGAATGGATTTGAACTCGCCAAGGAGTTCGACGGCCTCCCTTGGCAGCACATGATGTTCTATAAGCGGGCAGACAATAAGAAAGCGGACAAGAATAACGATCAATAGTCAGCCCCAGCGGGGTGACAGGTACACTAAGGCTGATACCCTTCCAACTGATCCGCCAATTTCCGGGCCTGGGCCAGGTGCTGGTCGGCTTGTTGTTTGGTTTCGTGGACGAGCTTCGTCAGTTCGGCGTTGGAGGTTGCTTTCATCGCTCCCAGTTCGGCGATCATCCAGCCATGCAATCGGATGACCTGCTGGAGGTAGGCCAAGTCGAACTGGCTTTTCTCGTACGACTCCAGCTTCTTGACGACAGCCTGGATATGATCCTTGACCGCTTCGCACTTGTACTGAATAACGTCGACCTCTTGGTCGATCTCCCCTGGCGAAGGCTGAGCTTTTTCTGGGGTGCTGGTCAGTTGGGCCTCAGGCGGCTTGCGATATGGTTCGTCTTGCAGGACCCATTTATTATCGCGAATCCGCTCGGCGTCAGCTCGCTCTTGCCAGGTGCCTGGTTCGCCGCGCGAATAGCGAACGATGGTATCGATTGATTTGATCGACTTGAGATGCACCGGATCGATCAGCGGCTGAAGCGCCTTTTCAAGCTGCTTATGCTCGGCGACCGATTCCTGGGCGAACTTCTTGATCGTCGGCGATTGAGCCTGCCTTTCGGCAAGTTCGCCCAGCACGATCGCTTCCTTGTTCATCAGCATCATCTTGACCGCCAGGTGCGATCCCAGCGTATCGACTTTGTCCTCTGCCTCGTCTGCTGTATTGGCTTTGGTAACGGGCACCTGGGCGTGGGCAACCGAAACGAACCCGCAGAGGGCAACGAGTAGAAAACCGGCGAAACGTGCGAAATGGTTCATGGAAACATCTCCGTGGGCCAAGATGGCGAAGTATGCATACTGAATCATACGTCGCGAACAGCCGCATGGTTACTTGAACCAGCCGGTACGCCTAGACCAGTTTGGCCATGCTAGCTGGCAATTGTGCCGGAGAGTGTGCTGGAATTGGGCAGACGGATTTGAATTTGGGCGTTTTCGGATGCCTCTTCCATCGAAATACGGCCTCCGAGCTGTTCGACCAGCAGCCGAACGACCTCCAGCCCCATGTTGCCTGAGGACTGGTCACTTGGTTGCATCCGAGCGTCGAGTTGGCTCTGAATCGAGCGAACCGCGTCACCGTTGGCCGCGAATTTCACGTCGATAGTGGCGGCATTGACATCCGTTGTGGTGAACATCGAAATGCCATTCACGTTGTCGACAGCCGCGATCACCAGTACCTCGCGGCAAATTGCTTTCACGGCGTCTCGATCCGACTTGAGCGTCAAGCTCGAGTTGCTGGACAAGTCAATCGGGAGATCAGGCAAGAGCATCTGCAACTCGTCGGCAACCTCTTTGGCAAGTTCGCCCAACGAAATCGATTCGGGGGTCCACGAGACCGAAGTCAGCCGGGAATAGGCAACCAGACCATCCATCAGATGGTCGAGTTGATCGAGCATTGGCTCGCGCTTCGGGGCACCGTCGGTTTGGTCGCAGCAAATATTTCGCAGCGACGTGGTCGCCTCCCGACATTTGCCGGCAGCGGCGGCCACGATCTTTTGCAACGCGATTCGGCTCCGCATCGCCTGACGGTCAGCTTGGACATGGCGCATCGCGTTGGCCAGGCTGCGGGTCAGTGACGCTCGGGTCAGATCGTCTTTGATCAGATAATCCTGACAGCCTTGCTTGATGGCATCGACGGCCAGTTGTTCATGCCCCATTGCGGTCATCATGACAACGGGCAAATCAAGCAAGATGGCATCCGGCAACATTTGCAAGCCGTTGCCATCGGGTAGACGAAAGTCGAGTAGGAGGCAGTCGAACCGCTGCTGAGCGAGTTCCTGTCGACCTGCGTCCAAGCTGGAAGCTTCGGTGATTGAATAGTCTTCGCCGACGAGTCGTTTGACTAACATTCGGAAAACCGAATCATCTTCAACCAATAGAATCTTGGGTGGTGCCAAACCTTCGCTCATCGAACGCCGCCTTCATCTGCAAATGGGAAGCTCAACGATCTTAGTATAAGACTCTAGCATCTGAATCAAATCGCGAAACTCAACCCCGGCCTTCGATTTAGTAATATAACCAGCTACGCAATTGGCATAGGCGGCAACCCGGTCCTGAGAATCGTTGGATGTTGTCAAAACGAATACAATGCTGTTGCGAAGGTTCTCGTCTCTGCGAATTGCCTCCAGGAATTCGATGCCGTTCATTTTGGGCATCTTCAGATCGAGCAGCACAATGTAGGGAGCATCGGCAAAAGGTCCCGCCGGATCGTTCAAGACCTCGATCGCTTGAAATCCGTTGGTGGCACGGAAGATCGGAGCTCCTATGTTGGCTTTGGCAAAACCACGCTTGACCCCTTCGGCGTCAACGTCGTCGTCCTCGACCAACAAGATTTTTAGTGATTGTGGAATCATACGGGCTCCTCTCTGGGAACTTGTTTCGGCCACGAGAACGTAAAGGTCGCTCCTTGACCCAACTGCGACTCGACCCAGATTCTTCCCCCCATGTTTTCCACCGATTTCTTCACGATCGATAACCCCATTCCGCTCCCTTCGACATCGTCGCGCGGCTGTAGCGTTTCGAACATCTTAAATACTCGGTCATGGAATTCGGGCAGAATACCGGGGCCGTCGTCACTTACGGAAAAATGGAAAAAATCACCTTGGTCACTGACAGATATAACTATCTTGCCTTCCGCGCGGTCATGGTGCTTGATGGCGTTTTGGATCAGGTTTCTCAGGGCTAAGTCAAGCGGAGCGATAGGCGTTTCTAATACTGGCATTTCAGGTTGGACCGTAACCGAAATACCATCTGGCCGGGGCAAACTGTCAATTATATTTTCGAGCAATTGCGAAACATCGACGTGCGAGAGTGCCTGCTCGACTCGACCGATTCGAGAATAGTGCAACAGGTCGTCCAACAGACGTTCCATGCGGCCGATTCTTTGCTGCATCAACTCGAGGTGACGCTGCGAATCTTCTGACAACTTGTCTTGGTTGTCGTCGCGAATCCAGTTCGCCAGGTTCTTGACCCCTTGAAGCGGCGAACGGAGATCGTGGGAAGCAACGTAAGCGAACTCGTCCAGGTCGCAGTTGGATTTCTCTAACTGCCGAGTATGCCGCAGAAGTTTGTTCTCGGCTTCCTTACGCTCGGTGACATCGACGATCGAGGCGATTACGCACAATTCTCCTGAAATCTCTGCCGGATTCAAGCCAACTTCAATCGGAAAACGTTCGCCCGATTTCTTTACCCCTTCCAGGTATTGCCTTTCACCCATCATTCGACCTATCGGCGCGTGGCAATAGGCCTCACGTAGTCCGACGTGCTTCTCTCGCATCTCTTCCGGAACCAGACATTCGATCGGTTGGCCGACCAGTTCTTCGACGTGGTAATCAAACATCTCCATCATTCGCTGGTTGGCCAACGTGATGCGTCCACCCTGATCGACCACGACCAAACCATTGGGAACCGCAGAGAATACGGAGCGAAACAAAACTTCGGCCCGCGTTCGATCCGCAATTTCCGCCTCGAGCTTTTCTTTCAGCTTCTCTAAATCCGGCAGGTTCAGTACCCGGGGAATGACGGGAATAATCGCAAAGACGGTTACCCACGAGGCAATCGCCGTGAGTGCCTTGACGGCGCCGGAGAGCCGATAAACCGGCTCCCAGAAGATAATTGCCTCGATCCCATGACCAATTCCACAAGTCACGATAAATAGAGCAAACAACCCAACGAGCGTCGGAAACGGAAAGTCACGCCGGCGGAACAAAAAATACGTAAGAATCAGCGGAATCGTCAGATAGGCGCAAAAGATTGCGATGTCGGAAACAATATGCAGCCAACCAATCGATGGGTCCTGACTCCATGCAGACCCACAATACCAACGAGCCGGGAACCCATCGGTATCGAATAAATTGAAGAAAAACGATCCGATCTGACTTAGAATAATGCCAATGAGACGTAACACTTTGTTACATCCTCCATGCAACTGAAGCGGCGCGGCTGTTCAAACGGGTCCCGCAGTGCCCCCTATGTTGCCCGAAATCGTTGACAGCAACAATGACTATTGCCGCAACCGCCAGATTCCTCCCCTACCTTTGCGCAAATTGCTCACTCCGTTTCCGCTCTGACCTACAAGGAGTACTGATGTTTCGATTGACCACGCTTTTTCTCTTGTTATCTGTCCTCGGCACGTCTCTCGAAGCTGGTAAATACAACCCGGTTCTGGATGTAGGAGCTACCGCTCCGAAGTGGGAGAAACTGCCTGGCATCGACGGGAATCCACATAGCTGGGATGACGTCGCCGCAAAGAAAGTCGTGGTCGTGATCTTCACCTGCAATACCTGCCCATATGCCACCGACTACGAGCAACGCATTAAAGATCTCGCCAAACGTTGGTCAGAAGACAAACGGGTAGCCGTGATTGCGGTGAATTCCAACCTGATCGAAGAAGACTCGCTTGAAGCGATGCAAACACGCGCCAAAGAAGCCAAGTTCACGTTCCCCTACCTGAAGGACGAAAAACAGGAACTTGGCAAGGCCTGGGGTGCGACCCGGACACCGGAGTTCTTTGTGCTCGACAGTGACCGTCACATTGTTTATATGGGCGCCATGGACAACGATACCGACGCTGAAAAGGCAACCATCAACTACGTCGACAAAGCAGTCCAGGCAGCGCTGGAAGGTAAGAAGCCGGAAGTCGAGGAAACCGTGGCGATCGGCTGCAACATCCGTTACAAGCGAATCCGCCGCCGAAACTAATTGACCGATAGATTCAAACAAACTGAAAAAGCTTGATTCGATTGCCATCCGGGTCATGGATGGTCCACTGCAAAAACCGCTCGTCGCTCATTTCAACCGGAGCAGGGTCTTCCGATAAGAGCAGCGAGATTCGATCGTACTGTGCGGGCAGATCGTCGACTTCAATTGCCAGGCTGATCGCGCCCGGTGCGTGAACCTCGTTTTCCTTTCGCTTCAATAGCGAGATTCTCCAGCCCTTTCCGACCAGTAGGGCATAGCCATCTTCTTCACTGCGGACACTCGAAGTCAGCTGCAGCGCCGCGACATACCACGACAACATCTCTGGCCACTGCGCGGTGCGGATTTCGATCGCAAACAGTTCCATCTGTGGCTCCGCGTACTGAAGTTAATCGTTGACCTTGCGTTCGAATTCCTTCTCGAAGGCCACGTTGCCGTCGACGTCGCAAAGTTGAAAGATGATCTCCGACATGTCCCCTTCACGCTGAACGTTGACCGTCAGAAAGCCACCTTGAACCTTATGGAACCGGTGGTAATCGGGATTGCGGCCTGGCGTGCCCCCTGCGTGCGAATTGCTGGCGGCCCCGACGCTGAATTCACGGACGCCAGTTTCAGGGTGGACCGAATGATATTGCCAATGGCGATCACCGCAGATCACGAAAAAGTTATCCGGAACGTTTTCCCGAATCCAGCGCCGCAGTTCGTTCCCTTCGTGCGCGAAACCTTCGTTCGAGTGGTTATCGTTCTTGTTCTTTCGGTCAGGGCCAACCATGGGCGTCGGGCTGATCAACACCTTCCAGGTGGCGTCACTTTCGCGAACGGTGCGTTTGAACCACGCCTTCTGCTCAGGCCCCCAAATCGTCTTCTGGGGACCATCCTTCATGCGATTGGGCGAACGGAAGTCACGCCCGTCGGTAAGCCAGATCTGTAGATCCTTTCCCCAGCGAAACGTTCGATACGAATCGCTGCCAAGCGGTGCCTGTTGCCGGAAAATCTTCTGGCCTTCCGCGAAGGTCATTTCTCCGTAGGTGCGGCCTGGCCACGAGTCGTCGCTTAGCGTGTCGTGATCATCTTTCAGCCAGTAAGCTGACGCATGGCTTAACGACTTCACCAGACGGGGCAGGCTGAACATGCGCTGCCAATGCAGGTGTGCCAAATCGACACTCATGGCACTTGGAGCGTCGTTATCGTAGTAGATCAAGTCACCGGTTAGGCACAGGAAGTCCGGATCTTTCGCATCCATCGAAGGATAGATCGGGTGGCCATCCTTGTGGTCGCGATCCGGATAGCCTTGGCAGGTCATCACACAGAAACGAACCGGCTTCGCTTCGCTGGGCAGCGGAGCTGTGCGAAAAGTTCCGGTCCGCGGAGCATGCATAACGCCATTGGCCTTGGTTTCGGACTTCACGTAGTAGGTCGACGATGGCTTTAAATCGGTCAGAGCAAACTGATGAATGAAATCGCCTTCCTTGTTGACGGCTACCCAGGGTGTTTCGACCGCGTCCGAATAATCTGGCTTCGTCCCATAGACCAGGCGAATCTCGCCAGGCATTCCAGGACACGCGCCTTCGATCTGCTCGGCCGGCATCGACAACGCTTCTTCCGACTTGCCCCGCTTCTTGAATACAACGCCGTCGTTGTTTCGTGTGCTGTTCTTGGTCAGCCGGGTCCAGACAATCGCCGAGGTAGGTGTGACTTCGCCGAACCGTAGCCCAGTCGCCTGATGCGATGCAATGGCTTTATCCTCCAATTCCTTCGCCTGGGCAGCCGAGACCATTGCCGCGGTAACGACCGAAGATTGTATGAAGAGGCGACGAGAAACCGGTGCGGAATCGGCCATGGAGTTGGTCCTGGAGAAGTTGGCAGAGCGAACGGAAACAATACAAAGCAACCCCCAAGCGACAGCAAACAAACTTTACTTGCCAACGCCAATTTCAGAGTCGCATCGCAGGTAGGATATTCTCTAAAATATATGCGATGGAAGGCACCATCAACCTTTGGAGTCCCACTCCTCCCCATTCTGCCTGTTTCTCTTCCTTGCGACAGGAATCGATGTCATGGAAGCCGAAGCCAACCAGTTATGGAATCGGATTGCCCGATTCAGCTTCGACGAGCCAGGAGCGACGTTGACCTTCTCGGCGCGGCTTGCGCGCGAGAACGGCTGGCGGCATGGATATGCCCAGAGGGTCATCGACGAGTACCGCCGGTTCCTGTTTCTCTCGACAGTCGCTGGTCACCCGATCTCGCCCAGCGAGGCGATCGATCAAGCCTGGCATTTGCATCTAACCTATACCAAGTCGTATTGGGAACGGATGTGCGGCGAGATCCTTCCCCGGCCGCTGCATCACTGCCCCACACTGGGTGGAGAATCCGAAACCGAAAAATTCGACGACTGGTACACCAAAACAATCGAAAGCTATGAGCACTACTTCGGCAGCAGGCCTCCCGAAGACATCTGGCCGCCCCCCGGCAAACAGTTTGAGTCGGCCGCCGATAGCCGCTGGGTCAACGCAAGCGAGTATTTCATCATCCCTCGCAACCCACTCAAGTGGCTGACCTTCGCCCTGCTAGTTGGCTTGCCGCTGATCACGTTGGGCGGCTGTGCGGCAGAGGCTCCCGGAGGTTTCACCCCCTTCGACTTCAACGGTCCCACGTTTCTCAAATTCATCGGCTTGCTCTTTGGCTGCTGCCTGGTGTTGGCCACCGGGATTCGATTTCTCTATCCACTGCATGACCCACCGATTCCCCCGGAAGTGGATACCGACAGCAAGAAGGTATATCTGGCCCAAGGTCCCAAAGGCCTGGTCCTGGCAACGCTGGCCAAGATGCTGGATCAAGGTGTGCTCGATATGAGAGAGCTTCCCGGTGGTTCTCCGCCAAACAAGCAGTACCTTTTGTCCACCGTCAGCCCTTTGCCGGTAGACGCTACACCGATTGAAAAGAAGATTTACGAACTAGCCCCCGATTGTAAACCGGAAGAAATTGGCAAGCTGGTGATGAAAGTCGTGCCGCTCGCCCAAGAAGAAGGTGCCATCCTGCAAGAGATGGGGCTGATTGAACCGAACCCTTGTGAACCGATCGTCCGCCGCTGGTTGCCGCCGCTGATCATGCTCGGTATTGCGGGCCTGGGTGTTGCTAAGATTTGCATTGGTATCAGCCGCGACAAACCGGTCATGTATCTCGTCCTCATTACGATCGCCAGCTTTATCTTCATGGTGCTCCTATTTCGGCGCGGTTTTCGCACTGCCAAGGGGAACGAAATCCACGATAGCCTCCGCCAACATCACATGGGTTTAAATCCAAGCATCAAGAGTTCCTCGAAAATGTCGGCGGACGAAGTCTTCCTCGCTGCCGGAATCTTTGGTGCGACCGCTTTTTCCATCGGAATGCTTGGATACCTTTCCGATGCCGTGAATCGGTCCCGATTAAACCAGCGAGGTTGGAGTTCGTTTGGCTGCAGCACTGGTTGTGGAGGTAGTGGCTGTGGCACGAGTTGTGGAGGAAGCAGTTGCGGTAGCAGCTGCGGCAGTGGCTGTGGCGGAGATTAGCAATCAACCAAAAAGGATTGAGCTATGATGCAGACAGAAATCAGCTATACGTGCAATGCGTGCGGCGAAGAGATCATCATTCCGTTGGATATCTCGCAAGGGCATGAGCAGCAGTTCGTCGAAGACTGCCCGGTTTGCTGTCGCCCGCATGTGATTCATGTCGAGATTGACGAAAAAGGAGAGGCAACCGCCTGGGCGGAACCCGAGCAGGACTACGATTAGATGTGGATTTCCCTGAGCACCATCCTGACCGTTATCGCATTGTTAATCGCTTTTTTGTACAGCGCCGTGACCTACGCTCCCGGTTCAGGCAGCGAACGTGACAAGATGGTGATGATCTTCCTGGCTATTGCCGTAATCTTCACGCTTCCGCGTATTGCATCACTTTTCGTTGTGGTCGGAACACCACCGACGCCGAAACCACTGCAACATGCCGATGACGATCCCGACAACCCTTATCGTTCGCCCGAGAATCCGTAGACTGGTAACACTTCGATCACTCGCGGAACACTTAGCGATCAGCCGCCTGGCGAGGTATCGACATAATCAGCAGCGGGGACTAGATTGAGGACGTTGTAGGACCACTCGATTTCTCTCTGACTTCTTACTCGCCGATGGAAGAAAATGACCTTGTCGAACGCATGCTGCGGGCCATTCGGCGAGTGATTCTGAAGACATCGCATTACTCTCGGTCGCTGGCCCGCAACTCTGGGTTGACGCTTCCTCAACTGCTATGCCTGCGTGCCATCCGTGACTTGGCCCTAGAGCGTGACGAAGTGACCGCAGCCCTCGTTTCCAGCCGCGTTGGCCTCGCCGCGGCGACTGTCTCGCGAATTCTGGAACGGATGGAGCGCGCCCAACTGATCGAGCGTGTTCGCAACAGCACTGACCGTCGGCGCGTGCTGATCCATCTGACCGAAACCGGTAAGCAGCGGCTGGCCGGAATTCCGACGCCGCTGCAGGAACAATTCGTCAGCCGAGTAACTTCGTTGGGCGAAGAGCAACAACGGCAACTGGTTGATTCGCTCGAGCAAGTAGTCGACCTGATGGAAGCAGCCGACCTGGCTGCCGAACCGGTGATTGCCGCGGAACTCGAACCGCGAGACGAACGGCGTCTGCCTTAGTCACGTTCCCCGAGAAACCCTGGCCTGGGCGGCGTACCTGCAAATGGTTCCACCAATCGGTTTTCAACGCTATTGAAGACCAGGAATAGATTCGTGCGTGGCGTGGGACTCAAGTTTCCGGCAGAAGCATGCATCGTATTGCAGTCGAACATCACCGCCGAACCGGCAGGTCCATGGGGAGCGACCAGTTCGCCTTGTTCGACCAACAACTGCAATGCTTCTCGATTGGGAACGCCAAATTCCTGCTTCTTCAGCGAACTGCGAAAATGCTCTTCCGGCGTCTCACCCACACAGCGGACAAACGTACGATGCGATCCCCGTATCAGCATCAGCGGACCGTTCAGCTTAGTGTTCTCCGTTAAACTGATCGAGATACTGACAGCCCGCATCCTGGGCATGCCGTCTTCCATGTGCCAGGTCTCGAAATCGGAATGCCAGAAGAATTCTTTGCCGCGAAAAGCCGGCTTGAAATTGATTCGCGTCTGATGCAAGTAAACCTCGCTCCCCAGAATCTGGCGCGCCATGCCCACGATCGACTCGTCCTGGCAAGTCTCTGCGAACGCTTCGTCGAGCCTGTGGACACGAAAGATCGAACGGATTTCCTGGCTGGCAGGCTCCGAGATGACCTCGTCCAGATTCGGGTCGAGCGTAAGCTGCAAATGACGAGCACGGGTCAGCAGCTGACTCGCCCGCTCCTCCGAGAGGAGACGTTCAAACCCGTAAAACCCCGATTCGTCGAATCGTACAAGCTGTTCCGCCGAAAGTGGCCCCGGCGTTGCAGGATCCCACAAAACCGGATCGAGCCGCGGAGCCAGCTCCCATTGATCAACATTTCTCGAAGCGTACGGATCCCTTGCAAGCGTTTGGGTTGGAAGCATTTTTCTGCATGATGGTACTGGGGTGTTCGATTCTGACAGGGCGGAATCGCTGCAATCGCCAATGCCGCCGCGAACGAAGATGGGATGCGAGCAAACCACTGGGCAGCTTTGGGGAAACTGCCCAGTGGCGTGGGTGGAAATTCGCTCTAGCTCTGCGCCGTCTCTGGTGCAGGATAAACGCCATTCTCGTCGTGCACCTCGTTGCCGACGACGGCTGGATTGAAGACGCAGACCATTCGCGTGTCGACATGCGCGGTCAGCAGATGCTTGTCGTTAAGATTCAGTGCGTAAACGGTGCCTGGCTTAATCTCGAACTTCTCGCCGCTGGGTACCAGCTCAACCGTTGCATGTCCCTCGATGCAGTAGACCGCTTCCAAGTGATTCTGGTAGTGAATCGGCGTCGTCGTCCCTGCCCGCAGGATCGTGTCATGCAGCGAAAAGCCCATGCCATCACGAGCCAACAGCAGCCGACGGCTGGCCCAGTTTCCACCTTCGACGTCACTTTCGGTCCCTTTGATATCGTCAAGGCTGCGAACGATCATTTCTGCGTACTCTCTGTTAGATCCTATGTTGGATGGGATAGCGGGACGCGCATTGGTCCCTAAAAAAATAGGGCCCCTACCGCAGTAGAGGCCCCCTCGGATTTCTCTTGGTTTACGACTTGGCCGCGACGGCTGTTTTGGTCGTGACAACCGATTTCAGATTCTCGTGGATCGCATCGGTAATGATCTGAAGGCCTTCCTTCAAGGCATCCAAGTCGATCGTCAGCGGCGGCAACACCTTCAGCACTTCGTCGTTCGGACCAGCCGTTTCGACAATCAGCCCGCGACTGAACGCCGTCTGCGAAATCTTACTCGCCAGCGAGTGATCAGGGAATTCAATTCCCTGGATCATACCCCGACCACGGACGCTGCCGTCGTACCGATCGGCCAGGTCGAGGAACGTATCCTTGATTATCCGGGCTTTCTCGTGCACTGCCTTGGAAAGCAGATTGTCGCGCCAGTAGGTTTCTATTGCCGTCGCCGCCGTCACGAACGCGGGATTGTGACCTCGGAAGGTACCGTTGTGCTCGCCGGGATGAAACGCGTCGAACTCCGGTTTCATGAGCACGACCGACAACGGAAGACCGTAACCAGAAAGTGACTTCGACAGACAGACAATATCTGGTTCGATGTCGGCGAATTCAAAGCTGAAGAATGGCCCGGTTCGACCACAGCCAACCTGGATGTCGTCCAGAATCAGCAAAGCCCCTGAGCTGCGGGCCAGTTCGGCGATCCGGCGGAGCCAAGTTTTCGAGGCGACGTTGACGCCCCCTTCGGCCTGAACCGTTTCTAGAATGAACGCCGCTGGCTTGTCGATCCCGCTACTGTTGTCGGCCAGGTAGTTTTCGATCATCGAGATCGTATCGGTCTCGGCATCGAAGTAATCGCAAAACGGCATGTGGGTCGTGTCATGCAACGAGACGCCGGCACCGGCACGCTTGCCCGAGTTGCCAGTGATTGCCAGCGACCCGAGGGTCATCCCGTGAAAGCCGTTGGTAAACGAAATGACATTGCGGCGACCGGTAACCTTCCGGGCCAGCTTCAAGGCACTTTCAACCGCGTTCGTCCCTGTCGGTCCAGGGAACATCACCTTGTAATCCATGCCGCGCGGAGCAAACAGGACGTCCTGCATCGACTGCAAGAGCCGCTTCTTGGCAACCGTCGTCATATCGAGGGCGTGGGTGATGCCATCCTGCTGGATGTACTCGATCAGTGCCCGCTTCAACGTATCGTTATTGTGGCCGTAGTTCAGCGAACCGGCACCGGCAAAGAAGTCGATGTACGACTTGCCGTGGCTATCGATCATCAAATGATCTTTAGCCGACTTGAACGTTACCGGGAACGATCGGCAGTAACTTCGGACGTTTGATTCCATTCGGTCAACGATATTCATATTTTCTCTCAGTTGGGGCCAATGGGGCCGACCCGGCAAAGTTCTTCCGGATCGTGTGAGAAGTTTCCAAAGTGCTCGGCACGGAAACAGCTACTGAAATTGATTTCGGTTTGGAGCTTGCGTGCCAGGGAAGCGAATAGCCGCCGCGATGGCTGGTTGTCAGGCGTGATGGTCGCCTCGACCCACTCGAGCCTCTCGCCGGGGAATTGATTGATCAGTGCTTCCAACATGCGGGCCGCCAAGCCCTGGCGTCTTGCCACCGGGGCGACGACAACCTGCCACACAAACAACGAAGCAGATCTGGTAGGGGGAACGTAGCCGGTGACAAATCCCACCACCTCGCCATCTTGCTCTGCCACGACGCACGTATCGGCGAAATCACGGCACAGCAGCAGATACAGGTAGCACGAGTTGTCATCCATCTCGTCACTCTCTGCGATCAGTTGGCGAAGTTTGACGCCGTCTTCGACGCGCGGTTTCCGGATATTCATCCGGGACATCTACCTCCTAGCAAGGATCACTTCATTACGAATCGTACCCGCTCGCATGAGGGGAATTGAGACAATTGCGACTCGCAATTTTCGCTGCAGCAATGGTTGCTGTAGCAACTAATTGGCTTTAGAATCTAGCAGATTGCTTGCAGAAGGGCAATGGTTAGTCACGGGTTTCCACAAGATCACGGATAATCCATAACATGTTTTCTGATAATTTGTTACGAAACGAACTTATCAATGTTCGATGAAGAGAAGTCTCAGATCTCTTTAACCGGAATATTAGCATTGCTAATACTTTTAGCAGCTCTGGGCGTGATCTTTTGGCAGGCAAATCGATCCAACGTCAACAATGAAACGACCTTAGCCCGGATTCAAAGGACCGCCACGATCCGGATCGGATTCGCCAATGAGGCCCCATATGGCTACCTGAATACGAAAACCGACCAGGTAACCGGCGAAGCTCCTGCGATCGCTAAAGTGATCTTGAGCAAGCTTGGCGTGAAGAATGTTGTGCCGATCGTCACCGACTTCGGCTCGCTGATCCCTGGACTCAAAGCCAAACGTTTCGACATCATCGCGGCCGGCATGTATATCACCCCCCAGCGAAGCCGTGAGATCGCATTCTCCAATCCAACGTACGCCATCGGAGAATCATTCATCGTCAAAGCCGACAACCCGCTGGATCTGCACAGCTATGAAGATGTCCACGACCACCCAGCGGCAAAGATCGGTGTGATGGGAGGTAGCGTCGAGCAAGGCTATGCCGAGAGCCTTGGCGTCCGCAACGACCAGATCGTCGTCTTCGCCGATTACCCCAGTGCCCTTTTGGGCCTGAAAGGCGGCCGAATCGACGCCGTGGCGGTGACCGACCTGACAGCGAACGACCTACTGCAAAAACAACAAAGTGACGAGATCGAAAAGGCAACTGACTTTCAAGATCCAGTCATCGACGGCAAAACCATTCGCGGCTACGGTGCGTTTGGGTTTCGCAAGGAAGACGTCGATCTTCGCGAGGCGTTTAACAAGCAGTTGGCCAAATTCATCGATTCGCCAGAGCATCTGAAACTGGTGAAGCCTTTTGGCTTTGATCGATCAACACTGCCGGGCAACGTCACGGCAAAGGAGTTAGCCCAGCAACCGTGAGTGACCTTCCGCCTCCCTTCGACCTCTTGCCGTTTCTGTTGCGAGGCCTCTGGATCACGATCCTGATTGCCCTGGGCGGCAGCGTAGTGGCGATTATGCTATCGGTGCTCTTCGGCATCTGGAGCCGTTCGACCGATCCCATCTTGCGCTGGCTCAGTTCGATCTACATCGCCGTGTTCCGCGGCGCGAGCGCGTTGATCCTGCTCTATTGGTTCTACTTCGCCATGCCGGAGTTGATCAACATTCGCTTGGATGCGATCACGACCGGCATTCTGGTCCTGGGGGCTAACGTCGGTGCCTACGGTGCCGAGGTGGTTCGCACGAGTCTTCAGTCGATACCCAAAGGGCAATACCAGGCCGCGGCAGCACTCAACCTAAGTCGCTGGCAAACGATGCGATACGTTATCTTTCCGCAAGCCATTCTCAGCATGATTCCGCCGTTCGGCAACCTGATGATCGAGCTACTCAAGGGTACGGCCCTGGTCTCAACGATCACCGTCACCGACCTCACGATGCAAGGCATGTTCCTGCAAGCCGATACGCATCGCTCGTTTGAAATCTTTGGGCTGCTGTTGGTGATCTACTTCTTGCTATCGACGGGTATTACCGGCCTGTTTCGACTGCTTGAACGCCGTTACTCGATGGGACGCGATTACGGGGGAGGCAGCTAGGCTATGTGGAAGTGGGAAGTTGTCTGGCAGGTCATGCCGCACATCTTGAAGGGGCTGGTCGTCACGTTGGAAGCGGTTGGTGCAGGCATGTCGCTGGCCGTTGTGCTGGGGCTGCTGTGGGCCGTCATGCGAAGATCCAAAAACCATTGGATCAGTTGGCCTGCGTGGGCGGTCGTCGAGTTCGTTCGTTCAACGCCCCTTTTGGTGCAGCTCTTTTTCGTCTACTTCGTAATGCTCGAATACGTCGGCCAGGCTCTTTCGCCGTTGATGACCGGCATCATTGTGCTGGGCGTTCATTACAGTTGTTACACGGCCGAAGTCTACCGAGCCGGACTCGCCGCAATCCCACGCGGGCAATGGAATGCCTCCAAAGCGTTGAACCTGACGCCCTATCAAACCTATCGTTATGTGATCCTGCCTCAGGCCATTCCGCCCATTCTGCCGAACCTGGGCAATTACCTGATTGCCATGCTGAAAGAAGCTCCGCTCCTTTCGACGATCACCGTGATGGGAATCCTCAACGAGGCGAAGGTCTTCGGCAACGAGCATTACCGCTACCTGGAACCGCTGACGATTGTCGGCGTGATCTTCATCGTGCTTAGCCTGATTACCGGGATCTGGATCCAGTGGCTTCGCAAACTCACCACGGCTTTGACAACATGAATCAGCAACCACCCCAGCTTCAAGTTCGCAATCTGCAAAAGACCTACGGCAGCCACAAGGTGTTGCGGGGACTGAATGTCGATATTCAGTCTGGCGAAAAGATTGCCATCATCGGTCCCAGCGGTTCAGGCAAAAGCACCCTACTGCGGATCCTGATGACACTGGAAGCCCCCAACGGCGGCGATGTCATCCTCGATGGCGAGTCGGTCTGGACCATGCCTGCCAACGGCACCGAAAAGAAGGCAGACGAAGCTCATCTGCATCGCATGCGATCGAAGCTGGGCATGGTGTTTCAGCACTTCTTTCTTTTCCCCCACCTCTCGGTTCACCAGAACCTGACGCTGGCACCCAAGCTGGTCAATCAGACCTCGCCCCAAGTCGCCGACGAGCGAGCAACAGAACTTCTGGAAATGGTCGGCATGAATGCCAAGGCGAATGCCTACCCGGCCCAGCTTTCCGGCGGGCAGAAGCAACGCGTCGCGATTGCCAGGGCATTGGCCATGCAGCCAGAGGTGATGCTGTTCGACGAGGTAACCTCGGCCCTCGATCCAGAACTGGTGCACGAAGTGCTGAGCGTGCTTCGCAAGCTCGCCAAGAAGTCTGACATGACCATGCTGCTGGTCACGCACGAAATGAACTTTGCCCGCGAGATCGCCGATCGGGTACTCTTTTTCGATCAGGGCGTTATCTTAGAAGAAGGTCCGCCGAGCGAAATCTTTACTGCCCCCGCAGAGCAGCGGACCCAGGAATTCTTAAAGACCGTCTTAGAAGCTTAAATGCAAGATGCTCAGCCAGCCCCTCATTGATTCAACCATCTTGTTGTTGGTCCTGCTCAATCCCTTCCTTCTCTGCATCTATCTATTGGATTTGATCCAGGGATTGGACCTGAAGACGTTTACCAAAACGATGACCCGGGCCGGGCTGATGAGCGCCGCGATCTACTTCGCGTTCGCCGTGGCAGGCGATCGACTCTTCACCTACATATTCAAAGTTCGTTACGAATCGTTTCTGGTCTTCGGCGGTGTCGTTTTCCTGCTGGTATCGATCCGCATGGTAATGGTCGGCAGCAGTGCGCTCAAAGGTCTGCGAGGCGATGCCCCGCAAGGTGCCGAAGGAACCGCCCTCCCCTTCATGCTCGGCCCCGGCACGATCAGCGCGTCGATCGTTACCGGATCGAAGGTCAGCATTCCCGAAGCAGCCGGCGCGATCGGTTTTTCGGTATTCGTCTGCATCGTGTCGATCATCTTTCTGAAGTGGCTGCACGACAAAATTCGCGACCGTTACGAACCGATCCTAGAGCGGTACATCGACACGATCGGCCGAATCATGGCCCTTCTGACCGGAACCATCGCGGTGGATATGATCCTGACTGGGGTTGGAAAATGGATTCAGAACGGGATGGGGTGAGATCAACGCCTGGCCCGCTGAATTGGCTATGCATCCCCACCGTCGATCGGTGGGTTCTCGATGATTGTCCAGCCAAGTTTCGCCGCCATTGAACGGACACGTCGTTTCGGGAAGTCTTGATATTCCTCAGGGGGCTGAGGTTGCTTCACTGTGGGCGGGTCAATCTCTCCATCCTCGTGCACGGTGATTTCAATGGTATCGCCTGGAACGAGGTCGAGCCGGTCCCAATCGACGTGCTTGTTCGAAATGGTATCTAATCCCGCCAACGACAGGGAAACATAGTCTTTGGGTCTTGGATCCGATGCGGATCGATTGTGGACCTTTACGATCGCGTGAAGGACACCTCCGCCTGGGATTCCCATATTGACGGTCCTATCTCGATAATCAACTTTGAGACGAATCTTCATTCCATCACCTTTCGATCCACGCGAAACGAATCACACTTCGGCCGATGATACATCCGGTTAGCCAACTGAGAAGAACTAGGAATCCTCGTCGCCGCTCGACGGGTTTTCGATGATTGTCCAGCCATATTTTGCAGCCGCCGATCGGACTTCTTGTTCCTGCTGTTCTCGGTACGCTTTAGTGTTTAAAGGTTTCCGCGTTGTTGGTGGATCCACTTCTCCATCTTCAACCACGGTGATTTGAACCGCATCCCCAGGAACGAGATTGAGGGTATCCCAATCGACCTGCTCATTCGAAATGGAATCTAATCCTCCCAGGTGCAAATAAACACAGTCTTTGGCGTCTGAAATACGTGGCGATCGATTCACGGCACTCACGATCGCGGTAAACACGCCACACTCCGGGAGCCCCATATTGACGATCTTGTCTCGGTAGTGGATTTCTAAACGAATCATCTTTTCACAACGCTTTGGTACAAACTAAACGAATAATACTTCGGCCGATCATCCAGGCGAACATGCAGCCACGGCACGCCAACGCCTGCCGTGCTGAGCCAAACGGGTTTGCTGCTTAGTCGAGCTTGCAACGCGTCGCCGATCATCTTCCACAGATTCAAACGCTGTTGCTCTGGCGCCCGGCGAACGAACGCGGCCAAGTGGGGATAGGCGTCGTGGTTGCTAACCGGCTTCGGTACGATCAGCCTCGCATTGCGGCCGATATTTGAAAACTCGAGAACGTCTTGGGCTGCGTTTTGGAAATACTCTTCGAATGCGGCTGGGTTAGCTGGCCGGCGAAGCAATTCCCGACTTTCAACCAGAACGCATTCAAATGGGGCGGTGACAACCTTGCTGGTCAGCCCTGGCAGTTCCCAGCGAAACGCGGCGTAATCGCTTTCAGCCAGAACTTGGTTGAATTGGTCGCAGAACTCCGGATCGCTTTGCCAAAGGCTGGCGACGTGGGAAAACGAGAGAGCTACTCCCTTATCAACGATTTTGATCAGGGTCCCTGAATTGCCGGGAATCTGTCGAGTTTGGAACTGCATCGGGGTATTCTCCTCGAAAGGATTCACGCATCGAACGAAATCCTTGAATCTCCCAGACATCGTACCAAGATCTCGTTAAAATCACTGGATGCAACGAAAATCCCCCCATCTCTGGCAGCATGGTGCCGCACAACTGGCTCACCTGGTCGAAACGCGCGTCGTCTCGGCCAGCGAGGTGATTGCTGCCCATATCGACCGGATCGAAGCGGTCAACCCGCACACTAACGCCATGGTCGAGCAGCGTTTCGACGAGGCAACCCAAACAGCCAAGAAGCTCGACGACGATCCCAGCTATCTGGCCGATGCCCCACTTCGCGGCGTGCCGCTGAGCATCAAGGAATGTTTTTGCGTCCAAGGTGCCAAGGCCACGCTGGGCATGACAACGCCTCCCGTGGTTCCCAAGGAAGATGGACCACTGGTCGCTCGGCTGCGCGCGGCTGGGGGGATCATCCTGGGGATCACCAACGTTCCGCAGATGATGATCCTGCACGAGACGCGTAATCCGGTTTATGGCACCACCAACAATCCGTGGAATCTCTCGCGAAGTGTTGGCGGCAGCAGCGGAGGCGAAGCGGCAATTTTGGCGGCTGGCGGCAGCGCACTTGGCCTGGGAAGCGATCTTGGGGGAAGCATTCGTCTGCCGAGTCACTTCTGCGGCATCCATGGCCTGAAACCGACCACGCGGCGATTGATGCGGACCGGCGCGCGTGAGAACCTGCGAGGGCTAAGCTGGCTTGAGTTTCAGCCTGGTCCGATGGCACGGCATGTCGCTGATTTGCGGCTTGGTCTGAAGGTACTGATGCGCAGCCAGGCCGAGCAAGGCTGGACTCATGCCGACGATCCTCCGCTAGGAATGAATGACCAACCGGTCGATCTTTCGCAACTGCGTATCGGAGTCTTCGACGATGACGGTTTCTTTCCCGTTTGCCCGGCGGTCGCTCGGGCCATTCGTGAAGGTACCGAAGGCCTGAAAGCCCAGGGAGCAACTATCGTTCCCCTCCAGCCGCCACGGATGGTCGAGATGTTGAAGTCGTACTTTGCCATCGCCAGCGCCGACGGCGGCAAGGACTTCCAGCGACTCTTAACCGGCAGCAAGCTTGATCCGGAAGTCGCTCGCCTGGTCCGGCTGGCCAAAATGCCTCGCTGGCTGCGGCCGCTGGTCGCGATGCTGGCGCTCAAGCCGTTTGGCAAGCACAAGATGGCAACTCTGTTTCAAGCTTCAGGTCCACGCTCGGCCGATTCGCTCTGGCAAATTACCTGGGAAGCAGCCAACCAGGTCGAAGAACTCTTAGCGACTTGGGACCATGCCAACGTCGATGTCGTGCTGTGCCCCATCCACGCGACG
Source organism: bacterium (assembly GCA_016124445.1). Classification (GTDB taxonomy): domain Bacteria; phylum Planctomycetota; class Planctomycetia; order Pirellulales; family Pirellulaceae; genus Bremerella. Next base: position 118,730 of record WGNR01000016.1, on the reverse strand, counting down.
CCAGCTCCCCTTCGCGGCTGTGCCGTCGATCTATTGCCGGCGGCAAGTTACAGCCTGTTCACCAACCTTTTAGGTGTCCCCTGCGGAACGGTTGCCGCGACGCGGGTTCGACCGGGCGAGGAAACCAACCGCACCAGTCCCGTCGATGCCAGCGAGCAGTTGGCGAAAAGGATCGAAGCGAAAAGCACCGGCCTGCCGGTCGGCGTTCAAGTAGCTGGCCGCTACTGGCGCGAAGATCAGGTTCTTGCGGTCATGGAAGCACTCGAAACCCACTACCGCTCGCTCGAAGATTACCCGGACCTTTCGCAGCTTCCCGACTGGCCATCCTCGGCGGAGACCTGATGATGCTGACCTGGCTTCGAGCATGGTGGAAACCAAAATCTCTCGGCCAGCGAGGCGAAGACTATGCTTGCCGTTATCTGAAGAAAAAAGGCTACAAGATCGTGGCTCGGCAAGATCGTTCGCGGTTGGGTGAAATCGATATCGTGGCGGTCCAGCAGCGGACGGTCGTTTTCGTCGAAGTGAAGACCCGATCGGACGACGAAAAGGGTTCGCCCGATCAGGCCGTCGATCGGGATAAGCAGGAACGCCTGACCCGGGCCGCCCTGGCCTTCATGGATCGGCACGACTTACTGGGTAATTGTGCCGCCAGATTCGATGTGATCTCGATCGTCTGGCCGCCGGGGCAATCTCGCCCGGAGGTTCGCCACTTTGAAAGTGCCTTTGAAGCGACCGGCCGGTTCCAGATGTTCTCTTAGAGCCGAGATTCTCGAGTAGAGCAAAAGTTTGACGAGCCACGGCCCAGTCGTCACAATGCAACTCACACTCGCGAACCTACCTTTTCAGAGTGCTCCCTCCCTTTGGTGCTCCACTTCCTATCCTCCGGAGAGCTTCTCATGCCATCCCTCAATCGTCGTACCTTCCTGCAATCCACCGCCGCTGGTGCTGGCTTGATTTTGACCGGGACTGCTGCATCCGGGGCCGTTCAAGGGGCCAACGATCGTGTCCGAATCGCCGTGGCCGGATTGAATGGCCGGGGACGCGATCACATCAACGGCTGGCTCAGCCAAGACAATGTCGAAATCGCCTACGTGATCGACCCGGACGAAAGCGTGCTCTCTCGTACCCTGAAGACGATTCAGGAAAAGACCGACGGGAAGTTCAAGGTCAAAGGAGTTCGCGACGTTCGCCAGGCATTGGACGATCCGAACCTCGACGCAATCTCGGTAGCGACCCCCAACCACTGGCACTCGCTGATTACCATTTGGGCAGCCCAGGCCGGTAAGAACGTCTACGTCGAGAAACCGATGAGCCACGATGTCGTGGAAGGTCGCGTCGCCGTCGAAGCGCAGAAGAAATATGGCGTCGTGATTCAACACGGAACCCAGCGCCGTAGCGATCCAACATTTGCAGGGCTGAGCGAAGCGATTCAGGCGGGCAAATGGGGCAAGCTCAAGATCTCGTATGGTTATAGTTGTAAGCCACGCGTGGGGATTGGGTTCAAACCTGTTTCCCAACCGCCCGAGAATCTGGATTGGAACCTGTGGCGAGGACCGGCCGATGTCGACCAGTACACCGCCAATTACCATCCTTACAACTGGCACTGGTTCTGGAAAACAGGCAACGGCGATTTGAACAACAATGGAACGCACATGTTGGATCTGGCTCGGTGGGCACTCGACAAAGACCAGACACACCCAATCCGCACGATGTCGATTGGCGGTCGGTTCCAATGGAAAGATCAAGGAGAAACGCCCAATACGATGTTCTCGTTGGCCGAATATCCCAACGGTCAGTACGTCTTCTTCAACGTGCGGAACGTGAAGTCCAAAAACAATGACTTCAAGTACAAGGTCGAAAACGAATACTACTTTGAAGATGGCGGTCGCATCCTTCGTGACATGTATTATCCCAAGGGAAGCGACAAGGGAGAAAAGATAACGGTCGATCCAGGTCATGTGACCCCAGGCGGAAACTGGGGAGCATTCATCGCGGCCGTGCGTGCAAATGACCCCAGCCTGGCCAATGGCAACGTTCAAGATGCCCACTATGCCTGCGTCCTGGGACACGTGATGAACTACTCGTATCGACTCGGCGAGCAAGTTCCGTTCAGTGCTAAGGCAGGCCGTTTTGGCGACAATGCCGATGCGGCCGAACACTTTGGCCGTCTACACGAAATCATGGCTAAAGACGTTGGCGTCAAAGACGGCGCGAAGTACACCGTCGGTCCGATGCTTTCGTTCGATCCGGAAACGGAAAAGTTCGTGGGGGACCGTGCCGAAGAAGCGAATGCCCTGCTGAAAGACACCAACCGCAAAGGTTTCGAGGTTCCGGAAGCCTCGAAGGTTTAAGTCATTCCCGATTCTCGAATCAGTTCAACTCATTCAAACGCCGAGGGATTTGTCCTTCCGCGTTTTTTATTTCGAATCGACCAAAAGCCCATATTTCCCAGGCAGTTACGGCATTTCACCTGAGAAATATTTAGAAATCTTTTCTGGCGAAAATGAAGATGACCCAACGTGTCATCCCACTATTCGATAGTACGTGTGTCGCGGCAAGGAACTGTTTTCCGCCGGGCTGCACACGACACCAGAATCATCTTTCGTAGATAGGGAGAAGTCGGATATGGCTACTGGAATTGGCCTGCCATCGGATAGTTGGGTGGAAGATTCGGTCGAAACGAAATCGGCATTTGCGGAACTGGCCGTGCTGGAAGATCTGTTCGAGGGAGTCGATGCCCAGCCCCGTCCTTACCAGCAGCGAATCGCGACCAAGGCCATCAAATCTCTTCTTTCGGCCAGTGCCGATCCCTTCGACGAATTCGCCGGCTCGAGTGCTTCCGTCTTGATCGAAAGCCCAACCGGCAGCGGCAAAACAGTCATGGGCCTGGCGATCGCCCAGTGGATGCAAAAACACTTCGGCCTCTCGATCGGCTGGGTCGCCATGCGACGCAATCTGCTAAAGCAAGCCCAGGCCGAAAACCTGGCTCGCGGCTTCGATGTGAAGTTGGAACTGATCTCGATGTTCGACAAAGACCCTCCCAAGGTCGATATGCTGATTGTCGACGAAGCCCAGCACGATGCCGCCATGAGCATGGCCAATCTGCACTGTTCGATTCGCCCACAATACATTCTGGGGCTGACCGCCACGCCGTTTCGCTGCGACCGGGTGAAGCTTTGCTTCGATCACGTGATCCGCGACGCTGGCATTCATCAGCTCATTCAAGATGGCTACTTGAGCCAATACCATCACTACACCATTCCAGAATATACCCCGGGAGCCGTCGCCGAGTTCTATGCGGCGGACATCCAGCGGTGGGGGAAGTCGATTGTCTTCTTCCACCGCCACGACCAATGTGTCGAGTGCCAGCAGGAACTGACCTTGCGTGGCATTCGCAGCGAAATCGTGACCGCCAAAAGCGATCGCGATCGGCAACTGGCTGACTTCGTGGCAGGCAAGACTCAGGTCTTGATCAACATGAACATTCTGACCGAAGGGTTCGATTGTCCTGACCTGAAGACTGTTTTCTGCCGCCCTTCGAGTAAGGCCTGCACCATTCAGATGTGCGGGCGAGTCTTCCGCAAGCATGATGATCTGCCTGTCAAGCAAGTGGTGCAGTGCCAACAGACGCCGCACCCGATTCTGAAAACTGCTTCGGCTATCGAGCAATACGTCTGGGCCGGCGATCGGTGGAACAGCCTCAAGATGAACCGCCAGATCGAAGCGATCAGTATGCGATCGCGCCGCCTGATCGCCGGTACCGACGTCAAACTGCCGAAGCTGGTCGCCGCCTTGAAAGAGACACGGCCGATGTGGGATGAGCGGCGGAATCGGTTTTAAACGCTTCCGCTCTCCAGCAGCACACCACCAGAACCTCCTTCCGCGTCCCCTCTTCCCTTTCGTTCTCCGGGGAAGAGGGAACAGGAATTCCCAAAACCAGACCCTGTATTGAATTGGAGCCCTTGCGATGAAATGGAACTTTGAATACGGATACGCTCGCGTTCGTGACTTTCGCGTTCAGGCCCAACGGGACCAGAAGTCAGGCCGCATTATGGTAAACAGCCTGGAACTTAACGGCGAAACGGTTCGCCCGACTCGCCGATTCTGGAAGTCGATGTTCATGCGGTTCGGCTTTTCTGAAAGCGTGTTTCGCTACTTCGATCATGGCGAAGTCTTTCAGCGCATCTCAGAGCGGGCCCCGAACGACTCGGTTCGCTTCTGCCTGGAACGTGGTACCAAAGGCCTGCGTCTGCTGTCGGTCAGCAATCCCAAGCGGCCGGTGATCACCCATGACGAAGTGCAGGGTCTCCTGGATCATTACGGTGGCAAAGAGATCAAATACAGCGAAGGAGTCATCACCAGTACGCATCGGCCTCGCAGCGGCGACTGTGACTTTGAAATTGGCGGCGACCGCTTCAAGCATCGCTTCGTCATGGAAACCCCGATCGATGGTTTCAGCCAGCCGAAGATTTATCTTTCGTTTTTGCGAATGCTGTGCAGCAACGGGGCGATCGGTTACAGCCGAGCGTTCCGCAGCGATATCAGCCTGGGCAAAGACATCGGCCACTGCATCAGCCGAGCCCTCGAAAGCTACGACAATGGCGAAGGGTACGCCGGTTTGCGGCAGCGGTTTGAAAGCTCGCAAACTTCGTGGGCTTCGCTCAACGAATGCAACAAGCTTTACAAGCTGCTCTTCAAGTGGGATCGCTCGAAGTCGTTCAGCAAGTCAAGCGTGTTGACCGATTTTCATCGGATGACCGGCCGCATGAACGAACTGTATGGCCTGACGAACCTCGACGCACTGAGCGAAAAACGTTTGCGGGTATTGCCGGCCAAGTGCCGCGTGTACGACTTGGTCAACTTCGCCAGCGAGGTCGCCACGCACCATGCCGACGAAGCCTCATCGCGCACGCTACAGGCTTACATCGGCAGCTTAATCTCCGACGAATACGACATGGAAGGCACCGCCAACGAAGGCTCGGAATTTGCCGACTTCTTTGTGAAAGAGGAAGATTCGTCGAACTTTCAATTGAACTGAGGCAAGCAAAGTTCATCCGAAATGTCAGCCCCAAAGGGTCGACCGAAACGTACCATTTGTACTTCGGCCGCCCTTTCGGGGCTTGATTTGTTTAGGGCATCATTTCCAGGGGACGCCCCTGGCTATTATCGGCTGCCCCGTTGGCGCTTAAGAAAGTCACGTCAAATTCGACACTCTCAACTAATCTAGCCGGAACAAACGCTTCAGCGCGTCTAATAATCCGCCCGGTTCGCCGCTTTCGATATCGTCGCGAAGCGATTCCAACGGCGGGTGCAAGAGCTTGTTCACCAGTCGGTCGAATGAGCGTTCGATTTCGTTTTGCAGCTTAGGGTCGACCTCGTCCATCTTGTTCAATAGACGTTTGAGTTCTTCCTGCTTGATCTCGTTGGCCGCTTGCTTCAGGCGTTTGATCGTCGGGCCGGTCGCTCGGTGGTGCAGGTCCGCCATGAACTTGACCGTTTCGACCTCGACAATCTTTTCTGCCTTGGGCCATTCCAGTTCGCGGGCCTTGCGGTTCTTTTCACAGGCCTTTTGCAGGTCGTCGATTGAAAACAGGTAGACACCGACGCAATCGCCGATCTTCGGGTCGAAGTCACGGGGAATCGCCAGGTCGAGAACGAACATCGCCTTTTGATAGCGTTTCGCTTCGACCTCTTGGAATTGCTCGTAGGTGATAATCGGCTCGGTCGCCCCGGTCGTGCTGATCACCACGTCGGCCCGAACGAGTTGCCTCGTCAGTTCGGTCCAAGGGAATGCATTGGCATTGAACGCTTCGGCCAGCTTCTGTCCCCGTTCGAGGTTACGGTTCACGACGCTAAAGTCACGCACACCCATGTCGCGCAGGTAGTTGAGTGTTTCCTCGCCCATTTCACCGGCGCCGATGATCAGCACCTTCTTGTCGTCGAATCGATCGAAGATGCTCGAAGCGAACTCACCCACCGCCACGCTCGGAATGCTGACCCGTTTCTGGTGGATGTTCGTTTCGTTGTGCACCCGTTTGGCGACATGGATCGCAGCCTGAAACACGCTGTGCGTCAGCGTTCCGGCACAATCGGCATCGGTCGCCATCTCGTAGGCCTGTTTGACCTGGGACAGAATCTGAGCTTCCCCGACGACCATGCTGTCTAAACTGGCTGCCACAGTGAACAGGTGCCGCACGACATCTTCGCCGGTTCGCTCCAGCACGTTGTCGAAAATCGCTTCCGATTCCAGGTGATGGAACTGGGCCAGGAAGTCGACCATGTCGTGATGGGTGGGAAACTGGGTCGGATCGATCGAGGCCGTGTATAGCTCGGTTCGATTGCAGGTCGAAAGGATGACCGATTCCATCTCCGGAAAGGTTTGCCGCAACAGGAGCATCGCCTGGCGGGCCTGTTCCGGGGTAAACGCCAGTCGCTCGCGAACTTCGACATTCGCGTTGTGGTGGCTGCAGCCAATCATGTGGAGCTTCATTGGATGATGCTCCTTGCGCCGGCGGGCGAATCGACGGCACTGGTAACTTGGGCCGTGTTTTCCAGGTTGCGGGCATGCTTCGAAGGACCGAACAGCACCAGTCCCAGCACCAGCATCAGGAAGACAAAATTTGCCATCGTCAGGTAAGCGACCTTCTGACCTCGTCGAGCCGGACGATAGACCACCTCGAAGATCATCTCGGCCAGCAGCCACAAAAACAGAATCGCCGAACTCCAGATGACCGGATCGGTCCAGGGAAAGCTATTACGATCGACCTTCAACAAAATGCCGGCAAGCATTCCGCAGGCAATCAGGCATGTCGAAACGATCAACGCCCGGCGGTTGGTCGTTTCCAACCATTCCAGGCTAGGCAGCTTGAAGCCTTCGCTGGAAAGCATTTTGTGTTTCAGGCGGTACGACTGGATCAGGTACATGATTCCGGAGACAAAACCAAGCATCACCACTACAGTGCCAGCCAACAAAGCGCTGGCATGGATGGCGAGCCAAGTTTCGGTCGACGCTTCCGCTTCAAAAGGAGCGACCCGGTCCATCACGTAGGCGACACCCACCAGCAGCAACACCAGCGGCAGCAGAAACAATCCCAGGGACGTGCCTGGCTGGGCGAAACCGGCAATCAAATAGAGCGAAGCCAAAACCCAGGCCGCCATCAGGCACCACTGGTGCCACGAGGTGATCGGGCCCGACTCGATCAAGCCGTGCTGCTCGCCGATTAGATTGAGCGTATGGGCGGCCAGTCCCACGATGGCGAAGATGACGGGCACGATGGCAGGCGGGCGATTGCCCAGTATCAGCCGCGCAATTTCCAGCCCCAGCGCAATCAGGTAACTGGCGGCAACAATAAAAAGAGTGATCCCAGACAGCATGACCGTTTTAATCGAACCTTCGCGGGGGGGAAGGGGTTTCGTTCCTCGTTAGTGGGATCGGCCAGCATGGCTACCAGCATCCAGGACAAACGGTGCCAGTTTACGCAGCTTCCGGCAGGGTAGTTATCATCAACTCACTTATTTTAATTGTGAGGGCCCTAAAAGGGTAACTCCCCCTGGGCAGTCGTCGTGCGGCGCATCGAGCCCGGACCGCTTTCACGAGGGGGCAAAACTTCTTATAGTAGTCGTTTACGCCTGGAGTTGGGGATCTCGCTAAGCTCCCGTGACCCAGTCCATTGCCAACACAATCTCGCTCCCCACGTTCAATGCCGACGGATTTCTTTCGGGTCGGCCACCCCTACTATTGCGTGGGCCTATCGTTTTCGACCGCAGGATATTGAATGAAAACGCTGATTAAGAACGCCACGGTAGTATTGCCGGATGGACCCCAGAAAACGTCCGTTCTGATCGATGGTGCCCAGATCGCTGACATCGATCCGGCCGAATCGGTCAAAGTCGACGAGACCGTCTATGCCTACGGCATGACCCTGCTCCCTGGCGTAATCGATGCCCACGTTCACATGCGTGATCCGGGTCTGACCAGCAAAGAAGACCTCCGTAGCGGTAGCCGAGCCTGTGCCAAGGGTGGAATCACCACCTTTCTGGACATGCCCAATACGATTCCAGGCACCGTTTCGCAGAAGCTGTTGGAAGAAAAGCTGACGCTGGCCGCCAACAAAAGCATCGTGAATTACGGGTTCTTCATCGGCGCCACGCTGCAGAACATGGAAGAGCTGAAAACAGCGACCCGTACACCTGGCATCAAGATTTACATGGGAAGCAGCACCGGCGATATGGCCCTGACCGATCCGGGCCTGCTGGAAGCGATCTTCGCGGAAACCAAGCTGCCGATTGCTGTCCATGCCGAGGACGAATCGATCATCGAAAAGATGAAGCAGGAATTGGCGGGCACCCGCAATGTGGTGGATCACTCGAAGATCCGTAGCGTCGAAGCGGAAGTCTCCTCGGTCAAACGAGCCTGTCAGTTGGCTCTGGAATACAAGCATCGTCTGCACATCTGCCACGTCAGCAGTGGAGCTTCGGTGGAAATATTCGAGGACCATGGCGACGTGATCACGGCCGAAGTGACACCACACCACTTGTTCCTGAATACCGAAGACTACCTGAACCTGGGAACCTTGGCTCAGATGAATCCTTCGCTCAAGTCGAAGGAAGATAACGAGGCACTCTTTCAGGCGTTACTTGACGACAAGATCCAGATCGTCGCGACCGATCACGCCCCGCACACCTGGGGCGAGAAGTGCGGCAAATACCCCGACACGCCCAGCGGCGTGCCGGGCGTCGATACCGCGTTGCCGTTGATGCTGGATATGGTCGCCAAGGACAAATGCACGCTGGAAGATGTCGTCCACTGGATGTGTGAAGGCCCCGCATTGGTCTGGGACATCCTGGAAAAGGGACGGATCGAAGTCGGCTACGATGCCGACCTGGTGCTGGTCGACATGAACAAAACCCAAACGATCCGCGGCCCGCAAATGGAAACCAAGTGCCGCTGGACTCCTTTCGAGGGCCGCGAAGTCACCGGCTGGCCGGTTCGCACCTGGGTTTGCGGTAAAGAAGTCTACCGCGACGGTAAATTCGACGAATCGCGAATGGGCGTCGAAGCGATGTTCGACCACGGCAAAGGTGGCTACTGGGCAGGTCTGGAGGACTAGGGGTCGTCAATCTCTGGCGGGATCCTATTTCCACTTAGGCCTGCAAGGCCGACCCAATGTAGCCAGGGGTGTAACCCCCTGGTTGTGATGCCAACAATAAACAAAAGCCCTGGAAGGGCGACCCAAACATCATTTCAAAGATGGGTCGCCCTTCCAGGGCTTTTTACGTTTTAGATCCCGTTTCCAGGGGCTGCCGCCCCTGGCTACATTGGATCGGCCCTCCGGGCCTAAGAAATGCATTCTGGCAAGAGAATTCCGGGAGCGATGTCTTACAGATACATCCCCAAGAAGCTGTCGCCTGATTCACTCTCGGCTTTGATCTTGGCGATACGTTCTTCGGTCTTCTTCAGGTCACCTGCCTGGATGTAACGGTCGAACTCGACGGCTACGCTGCGCTGGACCGTTTCCTGGAACCAATGCACGATTGGTTCCGAGAGCCACGCACACGTTTCTTTCATCAGCGCAACTTTCAGGTCCGTTCCCTTCGTCTCCATGTCAGCCTCGTCGGTGATGACGGTTCCGTGGAACGAGAACTGGATCATTCCGTCCTGCGGATGATTCAACAGATGGTAGGTACACCAGGCGTTGTGCAGATAGTAGGTATTGTGCGAACCATGTTTCTCCATGGCCGCTTTCACGCGAAGACAATGCTGCTGGAACTTCGGCGAGGCGTCCATCGGAATGTCCATCCGATCGATCGAACGCAGCGGAAGACAATCGAACTGAATCTCTACCCAACGCTCCATAGCGGCTCCTTCGCGGTAAGGGGTCGTTGTTCCAAAAAGTGGGAACTACCCGCCTACTTTACCACAGAAGCGGTTTCCTTCGCAGCGGTAGGCGCGGCCTTGGGAGGCTCCAGTTTCCAGGTTCCGACAAACCAGCCTGGGGTAACGCTCAAGGTCGAAATCTTCAGCGTTCCGGCCTTTTCCAACTTGCCTTCCAGTTTGATACCTTCTCCCACGATCTCTTCCTTGAAGACCGCCTCGAACTTCTTGCGAAGGAATGTCTTGGCCGTCAGATCCAGCGGGCCGAGTCGCTGCTGAGTGGGGAAGTCGACGACCACGTCGCCGGTGCGAGTAAGTGTCGTCCCTTCCGCCCCCTTTTCGATCTTGTAGTCGGCACTGATCGAGATGGTACGGTTCACTTCGCTTTCGCCGCGGGTAAATTGGCGGCCGCGGATACCAATTTTGACGGTATCGTTGTTGAAGTCGACCTGGATCGGGCTGGTGTAATCGAAGGTAATCGACCAGGGATCGGTATCAGGGGTGATCTTCAATTCTTCGGGAACCTCAGCGCCCCGTTTTTCGAGCAACTCGACCAGCTTTTCATCGGTCAATTTAACGCCGCCCAGGAACACTTCGCCGTAGTTGTGAATGATCGATTCGTGCAATCGAACCGTGAAATCGGCCTGGGGATCGTCGACTTCCGGTACGGCGTCCGGGGCCGCCAGTTGCGACTGACCAGCATACATTACCTTCAGGTCCAGGCTCTTCGGAGTTGTCGAAACGTTCAACTCCTGAGGATACGCATCGCGTCCGTTCAGCGGACGCATGAGTTTCTCTTCGAGGCGGGTATTCGCATCGGCCAATAGGTCCAAAGTTTGATTGTCGAAGTTCTCCTCTAGCCGGGCTTCGGTCCGCTGAGCGGCGATCGCCTCGGCTTGCCCTTTTTTCTCGTAGGCCCGATTGGTAGCGACGCGCTGGGCAACGGCACCCCCTGCATAAATGCCGGTGTAAGTCGTTCGCGTAGTCGCGTCGGCGGTTGCGGACTGGGCTGCTAGTTCTTTGCCATTGAACATCAAGACTTTGGTAGCCGTGACGTTACTGTGCCCTGTCGAATGAATCGTGGCCGGACCATTCGTGCCGACGTTCTTGCTGGTCACGGTTCCCTTCAGAATCAATTCGATCAGGCCTTGCGTATTGCTGGGAACGAATCGCACATCGACGTCGCCCACCATGTGAGCGGTGCCGCGGACGTTGGTACCCAGAATCACTTCGCGAACCGGATTCGTTTGATCGACATGTCGACGAACCCCACTGGCCACTAGGTTGTGAGAAATGGAAACAAAGAGGTTCGGGTGATCGAGGTCCTTCCGGATCGACTTGATCAGGTTGGGCACCTGGTTGCCTTGTTCTAGCCAGCCAAGAATGGGGCCGATCACTTCGGCATCTTTCTCGGTCGCTTCGTTAACGTACCGGCCGAGAGCTTCGCTGAGTGTCTTCAGCTGCATTTCGTACATCTGAGGATACTGCTTCACCTGATGGAAGTACTCCAGGTTGATGTAAGTCCTTAGTGCCTTTCGAGCTTCGACGATTTGCGACTTGTCAAGCCCCGCATACGACCCGCGAAACTTCCGGTAGACTTCCTCTAACGATCGCATGTCGGGCTGCTCGGCAGCGAGTTGTTTTTCCAGTTCATCCCAATGCAGAAAGGCTTTCCAGGCCTTCGCATTGGCCGCCGACCCCTTGGACAGGAACTTTTCGGCTGCGGCAAGCTTTGTTTTCAACGTTTGCTTGGCCGTAGCGACCTGTTCTTCGGTAATCGGTTGGAATTCCGACTTCGCGTTTTCCACGATTTGCGCCAGGTCGGCAGGTTCCACTGGGGCTTGAGCCAGGGCGACCGAAGGTAGGTTCAGCAATGCTGAAACGGCGGAAAGCAGAAAGATCGCGACTGGATGCAATCGCTTGCAAATCATGATGATCCTCATCCGTGGTAGAGGGGCCATTGCGAAAAGTGAGGTTCGAGTAGTCCACAAGATATACCGTTTAGGTGGTCTCGTGAAGGTTTGTATGTCGGCAAAGTATTGGAAAGCTGCCCCTGCGGGGGAATAATGTCGCACTGAACACCTGCTCCCAATATACCCACATGACCCCATTTAACATTAATCGGAATTATACACGTATCTCCCCACCAGAATGCGGACGGCCGAAATCAGTAGATTGACTGCTGGAATCAAGCAATTTACTCTTTATGTAACCCCCCTGACCGTTAAACCCGGCTTGTTCTATGCAGATCTCCAAACCGGTACGTTCAGTTTTCTATCCTTGAGGTAGTCCCAATTTCCATGAACATTTCAATCCGCTCTTTGTGCGCGCTGGCGAACCTCCTGTTGATTGCAGTTTGGTCCAACCCTGCGTTTGCCCAGACAACATCAGAGAATTGGTACGAAGATTATTCCAGTGCTGTGAAAGCTGCCACGGCCAACGAGCAGATGATGCTGATCATCTTCGACGACGAGTCGAGCGCTGCCCGAACCTTCCTTTCGGAAACCGTAACGAACCGTCGCATCGCCCAGTTGCTGGAAAACTACACCATTGCCAAGCTTCCGGTCGATGTCAACGTCGAGGTCGACGGCAAGCCAACCCGCCTGCTGAACCATGCTGCGTTCTCGTACATGTACGGTAGCGGCGGAATTGCCATCATCGATTACACGAACAACGATCCCGAGCAGTTCGGGCAGGTAATCAGCCAGTTCAATTTCAAAGGAAACCAAGGCCGCACCACCGATGAAATGGAAGTCATCCTGAAGTTGCCGCCTGGAACGCTAACCCAGCGAACGCTGATCTATGCCGTGCGGATGCACCCTGAGAAACCCCGTAGCACTGGCGGAATCTTCCGCCGCCTGTTGGCTCTGGAAACATTTCGCCACAGCCGCAATCAGGCCAACATGCAGCTTCAGGGACATCATCAATGGGAATCGCGATTCCATCAAATCAAAGCCCAATTGCCAGGCGGGCTGACGCCAACAGAAGTCTGTGCGGAAAGCTGGCCAGGGCAACGCCTGGAGGACGCCGCGATCGAATGCGTTCATAGTTGGCGACAGTCGTCCGGCCATTGGTCGGCCGTCAAGGACTCGAACACCTATTACGGCTACGACATGAAACGAGGCCGCAACGGTATCTGGTACGCGACCGGCATCTTTGCCCGCGATCACTAATTCAAAGCCGATCAGACAATCTGAACAACCGACACGACCCGCATGGTTTGCATCACCGTACGGGTCGTGTTGTTTTTTTAAGACATCGCATGATGAAAAAACACCGCATGTTGCCTAATCGCATGCTAGGGTTTCACGGCTTGTCCTTCTGGGCAAACTACGGTGGGTATTCCACGTCCGATTTATGGAACCAGTCATGCGGTGGTCAACAAGCACGAAGCGAATGTTGCTCCTTGCGACGCTCACGATTGCGATCGCGAGCTCAGGCTGCGCCCAGATCAAGGTTCCCCGCATTGATCCAACCGGGCAGCGTATCTTTGCCCGCGATTCCACGTCGATCAACTGCAACCTGGGCTGCATGAATCAACCCATATTCAATCAGCAGCCTGCCTTCAAACAGCCTCCGTCGGTTTCGCCCTGTCCGGCTGCCGGCGTCACGCCGCTCACACCCTTGCCGAAGCTGCCCAAAGTGGCAACCAACCCGGAAGCCCTCGAGCTTTCACCGTCGCGTGTTGTCGCTCCGGTCGGTACCGAAGTCGTGCTGGTCGCAGGCTTGAATCGCAAAAAATGTCTGCACGAAGCTGGCCGGCCGGTGAACTGGATTCTGTCTCGCGAGAGCGTCGGCTATATCACCGAAGTTGGGAACGACTCGAATATGTTCGACTTGGTCTCCAACCGAGACTACGGCGTCCAAGGGCCTGATTTCGCTACCAGCAGCACGATGCTGTGCGATAAGACGATCGATCGCGGAACCGAGATTCCTGGCGACGACGTTCGCGTGTTGCGTGGTCAAACCTGGATGGCGGTAAGTTCGTCTTCGCCAGGTGTCAGCCGCGTTACCGCCCTGGCCCCTACGTTTGAAAACTGGCCGGCCCGGCAGCAGACGGCAACCATCTATTGGGTCGATGCCCAATGGCAGTTCCCAGCACCAGTCGTCGTTCCCGCTGGCAATCCGGCCGTGCTGACCACGACCGTGCTGCGGCAAACCAATCGCCAGCCAGTTTCCGACTGGGAAGTGATGTACGAAGTGCTCGACGGTCCCTCGGCAGCGTTCGTCGTGAACGGACAGCGATCGCAACCAGGTACTGCGGTACGTACGCGCACCAATATCGATGGCTTCGCAACCGTCGAACTGGCACCAATGACAAACCAGGCCGGAACGGCTCAGGTTCGTGTGACGGTTGTTCAGCCAAACCTCGATCCGGAAAGCAACGCCGAAAACCTGACACTTGGTTCTGGAGTCACGACTGTTACTTGGAGTGCTCCACAGCTTTCAGTCGACATGACTGGTCCTCAGGTCGCCGAGTTCAACAGCCGAGCCGTTTATAGCATCAATGTTCAAAATGGCGGCGACGTGGCGGCCAAAAATACGGTTGCCAGCATTGTCCTGCCGCCGAGCCTACAATACGAATCGAGCGTTCCGGCAGCCCGTCAGGAAGGCAACCGGTTGGTGTGGGAGATTGGCGACCTCGAAGCCCGCGGCTTCCGCCAGATTACCCTCAACTGCCGCGTGAACATGTCGGGCCTGATCAACAACTGCGTGACCGTCACCGCCGAGCCGGGCCTCCGTAGTGAAGATTGTGTCGATACCCAGGTCATGGTCGATGCGATCTACCTAGAGATGGAAGGGCCCGAAACCGTCACCGTTGGCGAAAAGGTTCCATTCCAGATCAAAGTCCGCAACACCGGCGATCGGCCTCTAACCGGACTGAAGCTGGAAGATGCCTTCGACGAAGGTTTGATCTTCCCGGCGGCAAGCCCCATCGCACTCGATTTGGGCACACTCGGAATCAACCAGGAAGTCACCAAGCAAATCACCTTTGATACCCAAACCCCAGGCCGATATTGCCATCGCTTGACGGTCACCGCCGACGGTGTGCAAGGCAAGCAGTCGATCGCCTGCGTCTCGGTTAATCCTCCAGCACCGGAGCCAACCTTCCAATTGGATTTCCGAGTGCCTGAGGTCGCCGAAGCTGGAAAGCCTGTCCTGTTCCAGGCTGTGCTGATCAACACCGGTTCGGTTCCGCTGACTGGTGTCCGGATCGAAGAAACGGTCGACCCTGCGTTCCGCATCCTGCAGCGAACCGACCCAGCTCAAGACACGGCTGGCGGTGCCGCATGGGTCTTCGATCAGATCCTGCCCAACCAGCAAGCGGTCGTGCAGATGGAAGTCCAGGCCGATCGTCCAATTCAAGAAGCCTGCAACTCGATTATCGCTACCACGGCCCAAGGCGTCACGAATTCGGCTCGAACATGCACCCGCGTCCTTCCACCAACAACCCAGCCAAGTGAACCACCTCCCGCAATTGGCAATGGTGGCACTAGCAGCGGCAGTCCCCAACCGGCGACGGGTCAGCTGGAAGTTTCGATGGTGGAACTGGCCGAGGGGATTCAGTCGGGCAATAACATTCGCTACTTCCTGACGATCAAGAATGCCCGAAATGTTCCGGACGAAAACGTAGAGGTCATGCTGCAGCTAGACCAAGGCATGCGGTTCCTGGGGATCTCGAACCAGAACAACTTGCGGCATTCGGTTTCGGCAGACGGACTTTCGGTCGGTATCCAGCCGATCAACTTCCTGCGGGCTGGCGACTCGGTCACGCTGCACCTGGACGTGCAAACGCAAACGCCGGGTAAGAAGGTCGTCAAAGCGTTTGTCCGCAGCAAAGATTCGCCGCAGCCGGTGTCCGTCGAAGAAGATACAACCGTATACTAACGGGCATGCCACGCTTCGCCCTTTTGCATCACCGAACACCGCCAAATGCCAACAAGCCTGATCACTATGATCTGCTGCTGGAAGATGGCCAGGTTCTCAAGACGTTCACCTTGTGGCAATTCCCCGAGGTGAACCAGCCGATCACCGCCCTGGCGGACTTCGATCACCGCCCCGTTTACCTCGACTACGAAGGTCCCATTTCGGGCAATCGAGGCGAGGTCACGCAGGCCGATCAAGGGACTTTCGAGTGGATCGTTCGTGAAGCGAAACGTATCGAGATTCAGGTGGCCGGCCGAAAGCTTATCGGGCGGCTAACGCTGGAGACTCAAGACTTGTCTTCCGGTGATGGCGGCGGAGAAGGTACTTCGGCGACCTCTTGATCGGCCTTGGCTTCCTGCTCAAGCTCTTCCTCGGTCTTGAGGGTTTCTCCCGAAAGGAGGATCTCACCATCTTTCAATTCCAAGGCATCGACGCGGATCTCACCATCGATCTCGGGACCGGAACTGGGGATCGTTACCAAGGCAACCGGGTCGCCGTCGCGTTGTTGCCAGCGAATGGGTATGTTCGCTTTCTCGGCGTAGGTATCGATTTCGGTAAGTAGCTGACTGATCGGAATCGGCAGCGATCCGGCCGTTACGCTATGCAGCTGAATACCAACCACATTCGGCTGCCCTTCGACCAGAAAGCAATCGAGCGACACCGCCAGAATCGAATTGAGCGACTGGCCGTTGTACTTGCAACCGACCAATAGTGTGTTCCCCTTCACGGCGACCCGGGGATCTTCGATCGTGTCGGGCAAGACGTCGGGGAACTTCTCTTTGAGGTCCGAGGCCAGCCAGCCGTTGATTTGCTTGTCGGTCAGATGCAGCGACCAGCGGCGAGGCTTTTTCACCTGGTTGGTGAATGCGAAGACCTGTTCCTCAAGGATCTCGCCTGAATGGCTGGCGACGGTCGGCTCGACATGCAGGGCCTCGTCATAGAACTGAGGAACCTGCTGGGTGGCATGGTACATCGAACCGGTCACCGCCGCGATAATCACGACCGCTACGACAAATACCGCAATGAACGTCTTTTTCCGCGCCACCATCGAGACCTGGATTGCAAGAGGAAAGCCCCAAGGCGATCTTAGACCGCCCAGGGGAATGGTAGGAGTTTCGCAGGTCGTCGTCAATTTGAATCGGCGGTAGCTAGCGAATTTGCCAACCTAACTGGCAAACCGCAAAAGCGCGTAATTCTTCTTTCCGCTTCGCAGAACCATAACCGTCTCACTAGCCAAGTCTTCGGCAGAAAGCGACTTATCGGTGTCTTCGACTCGGCGATTATTGACGTAAGCTCCACCCTGAGAAATCGTCCGTCTGGCATCACCCTTACTCTTCGAGAGCCCTGCCTCGACCAACGCATCGACGATACTTAATCCACCTTCGGCGGAAAGACGATCTCGCGAGAGTTGCTGGCTGGGGACATCGGCGAAAATCGCGTTCAATTGCTGATCATTCAGGTCGTCGATCTCCCCCCCGAAAAATATCTCGGTTGCTCGCTGGGCGACCATAAGTCCTTGGTCTCCATGCACCAACCCGGTCAGGGATTCAGCCAGACGTTTCTGGCTTTCCCGTTTGTGGGCCTCTTCTTCACGTGACTTATCGAGGGCTTCGATCTCTTCGCGCGGAAGCTCCGTCAGAAAACGCAAGCACTTCCCGACATCGTCGTCGCCGACATTGATCCAGTACTGGTAGAACTTGTAAGGACTGGTTCGCTCGGGCGACAGCCAGACGGCGCCTGACTCGGTCTTACCCATCTTCGTCCCGTCTGACTTGGTAAGCAGCGGGCAAGTCATGCCGAACAGCTGGGCCGAACGCATCCGGCGGCCTAGGTCGATCCCGGCGGTGATGTTGCCCCATTGATCACTGCCGCCGATCTGCAGCGTGCAGCCATGTTTGTCGAACAAATGCACGAAGTCGTACGCTTGCAGCAGCATGTAGCTGAACTCGGTGTAACTCAAACCGGCGTCGTCACGTTCCAGCCGACCTTTGACCGAGTCCTTGGCCATCATCACGTTGACCGGGAAGTTCTTCCCGATGTCGCGCAAGAAATCGAGGTAGCTGAAGTTCTGCATCCAGTCGAAGTTGTTCACCAGCACGGCGCCGCTGCCTGCTTCGTCGAAATCGAGAAACTGCCGCATTTGGATTTTGATCGCATCAACGTTGGCGCGCAGCTGTTCGACCGACAGCAAATTACGCTCGGCACTCTTCCCGCTCGGGTCGCCGATCATACCGGTCGCACCGCCGACCAGGGCAATCGGTTTGTGGCCGGCGGCTTGAAAGCGGCGCAGCAGCATCAGCGGCAGCATGTGCCCCACGTGCAGACTTTCAGCCGTCGGATCGAACCCTGCGTAGACGGTTCGCGGCTGCTCGTTGAGCCAGGAGCCGAACGAATCGTCTCCGGTGGTTTGATTGATCAGGCCCCGCCACGAGAGTTCTGCGAATATGTCGTTCATTTGCCGTAAATTGCCGCCTTGAAAGGTTCAATTGCCGAGAGAAGAGGGCATTTTAGAAAAAATCGCCCTCTCTCACTACGGGGACGACAGACAAACGAGCTTCCGGGTTCAGGTGGCGTCTGACAGAAGCCGCTGGGCCACGTCCAGATCTTCCCGCGTAGTAATCTTCAAGTTCTTCAGTGCCCCTTTCACAATCGAAACGGGATGTCCCAGGCGCTCGACCAGGCTGGCGTCGTCGGTGGCTGGCTCGCCTCGAAACTTCTCGTACGCTTCCAGAATGACCGGGCGGCGAAAGACCTGGGGCGTTTGCGCTTCCCAGATGCCTTCCCGGGGCACCGTTTCGGTGATTTGGCTCTCGCTTGAAACACGCTTTAAAGTGCCTGGGACCGGCAGGGCCAAGATGGCTGCCCCGCTGGATGCGGCGGCGTTGAAGACGGCATCGATCATCGCGTCGTCGATCCCTGGCCGGGCCGCGTCGTGAATGGCGATGAAGTCGCCTGGAGCTTTTAAGGCGTCAATGGCATTGGCGATCGAATCGGTTCGTGTTTCGCCCCCCAAAACGACTTGAATACCGACCTCATCGCAGACTTCGGCAAAGTGCTGTTGGAAATAGTCATGGTCGTCGGGCGAGATCACCACCACCACGTCGCACACATCCAGCCGCGCGGCAAAACGGCGGGCACTGTGCAACCAGACAGGCTGCCCCAATAGCGGAACGTAGACCTTCTTCAACTCTCCGCCGCCAAAACGAGTACTGCGGCCGGCGGCGGGCAAGATGACACTGAACTTGATCAACGTAGTGATCCTTCTGCGATGGCAAGTAACTTTGGGTTACTTATCATACCGCATCAAGATCTCGTCCGGGGGAACGTCAACGCCGGGGAAGTTTCCTTCGGCGACCATTCCGCCCACTTCCGTCGCACGGCGGAAGTAGCGATCGCTCGGCTCGGTCAGCAGGAATTTCCGCTTCAAGTCGCGGCAAGCGATATCGGCCGCGGCCTGAACCGTTTCGTTCTCGTGGTTCGCGGCGTACAGCGCCGTGGCGAGTATCGTCATCAGGTTCTGCACGTTCTGCGAGAGATACGACATACGGCACTGCCGATCAGCCAGCTTGAGTTGATGCTTTCGCATCGTGCCTGAGATCTTCAGCGGCGAATGCTGCAGATGATGGGCGGCGAACTCGGCATGGGCCTTCAACGCCGCCGGCATCTTCGGAAGCTGCGGCTTCGGCTTGAACCCAACAAGTTCCTTCAGGTACCAGCCTGCGTATGGCATCAAAGCCCCCTTCAATGCCCAGGCATGTGCCGGGTTGAGCGGGTTGGGCTTCTTGATCCCAGCGGCATGCAAGGCTTTGCCGATCGGTTCGAAGAACTGGGTGCCGTGCTTCTTCACCAGTGATTTGAAGAACGCCATCCCCAGCATTTCCCCTTCCCCTTCGTAGATGCACGGGGCGAGGTATTCGTGAACGTTGTCGCCGAACAGGTGACCATGCAGGAACGAGCGTCCACCGTGGGTTTTCATGAACAGTTCGATCGCCGCTTCCTTCTGCGACTCGCTACCGAAAATCTTGGCGATGATGCATTCCATCTCGCCGCGATAGCCGGCATCGATCAACGTCGAACACCATGCCACTAAGGCATCGGAGGCGACGATCATCCCGGCCAGCTTGCCCAGGCGGCGCTGAACCAGTTCGCGTTTGGCGATCGGTTCGCCGTACGTTTCGCGGAAGTGAACCCACGGAATCATGCTGGCCATCATCAGCCGCATCGTTCCGGCCGCGTTGGCACACAGGCTCACTCGGCCCAAGTTCAGCCCGTGATAGGCGATCGTCAGGCCGTTGCCCTTACCGGGCAGCAACAGGTTCTCTTTCGGCACGCGGAAGTCTTTGAAGATAATCCCTTGGTTGTGCGTATGCTTCAGGGCCCAGATTCCATATTTGCGAAGCTGGAACTGGTCGTTCTCTTCGGGCGGCAAATCGACCACCAGCACATTCGGCACATCGTCGATCAAACAAACCACACCGATCGTACGCCCAGGGACGACGTTGGTGATGAAGAGCTTCTCGCCATTGAGAATGTACGAATCACCATCAAGTTTGGCATGGGTCCTTAAGGCGGTTAAATCAGAACCGGCACATGGCTCGGTGAGGGCGAACGCCGAGAGCCGCTCGCCACTGGCCAGCTTCGGCAGGTAGCGTTGTTTTTGTTCGTCGTTGCCGAAAGTGCTGACCGGATCGACGGCACCGATACAGCCATGCACCGAAGCCAAGCCGGCGAGGGTCGGGTCGATCATCGCCATTTCAGTTAGAAAGGGAGCGAACGAGCGAAACGGCGTACCGCTACCCCCATACTTTTTGTCGACGAGGAGTCCCCAGTAGCCTGCATCGCCAAGAGCTTCGAGCACTTCGTTGCGGATCTTCCCTTTGTCGTCCTGGATCGACTTGCTCTCGCGAAATCCGCGAACCACTGCCAGGCTGTCGTCCATCACTTTGCGGACTTCCGGCGGCGTGTTGAGCGGCGTGGCTTGAAACAAGTCGATCGGAACGCCCCGGTCCCACACGGCTCGGTGAGCTGGGCTGTTGGCAGTTTGGTACTGCGGTTGAAAGAGTTTCTCGACCTGATCATCGGCCGAGTCGATCGCGCCGGTTCGCCGCGCTTCGTCAGCACTCTTACCGCCCAGTGTCAGGGCGGTTTCGGCAAAGGATGTTTCTTTTTGCTCAGGCGTGTTCGCTGGATCGGTGGTGTTCGTATCGGCTCTCATCGTTGCTGCTCCCGCCAAAGGTTGATTGGATGCATAAGGAGAAACAAGGCTCCTTTAGCAATGCTTCCATGCTTAGTAAGTCTACGTTACGAATACAGGTTTGGCTGGGACCAAACCGGCAACAATCAGCACAACTCCTTAAACAACATCAGGTTATGGCAGCCAACGATGCCACCAGGGCTGCGACACTTGTGGTGGATTGTACATCTGCTCGATCTTATCGTGGTGATTCTTCAAAATCGCATCGCGTCGCAAACTGAGCTTGGGGGTCAGTTCGCCGCTGGCTGGCGTGAATCCGTAGCCCAGAATCGTGAACGGACCGATCTGTTCATAGTCGGACCGGTTGGCTAATTGGCAGTCGATCGCATCGCGAAACCATTGCCGAACCTTAGGGTGGTTGAGGGCCTTCTCTTTCGAGAAGAACCACAAGCGAGCCGATTTGATTCGCTCGCGTAGCTGCTCTGGCTCCGGCACAATCAATGCCGAAAGACATTTGCGACCTTCCCCACAAACGATGACCTGGGCCACCAATGGATCGCTGCCGATCGCCAGCTCCAGCGGCTGGGGATTTACCTTCCGTCCAGTCGAAAGGACCAGGATCTCTTTCTTTCGTCCCGTGATCCACAAGTAGCCGTCGTCGTCGATCAAACCAAGGTCGCCCGTCCGCAACCAGGCGCCATCCATTACCTGTTGGGTCGCGTCTTCGTTGCGGTAATAGCCCTGCATCACATGCGGACCGCTCGTTTCGATTTCCGCGTCTTCCGTCACGCGGATTTCAACACCATCGATCGCCCGGCCCACGCTGCCCGATCGATGGGAATCTTCGGTCGATACGGTGATGACCGGCGAGGTCTCTGTAAGTCCGTAGCCTTCCAACAGTGCTAGGTTTTGCTTCTCGAAAGCGTCGATCACCCAGGGCGCGAGCGGAGCGCCACCGCTGGAACACATGCGCACTTCGCCCCCCAGTGCGGCTCGCAGCGTACCGGCCTGCTCCAGCTTGCCGCTCAGCTTCAATCCTTCCGCGACCTTCTGATAGAAGTAAGGGACCCCGTTGATGAGCGTCGGCTGAATCTGCTGGCAGTCTTCCAGGATTGTTTCTCGGGCGAATGCCAACGCCAACTGTGATCCGCGGGCATACCAGGTGTAAACATCGCAAGTGCGGGCATACAGATGGTTGAACGGCAGGAAGCTTAATCGTTTATCGGCAGGTTTTTCGCTGTAAGCATAGGTGGTTGCCTGGGCGTCGAAGGCCAGGTTGCGATGGCTCAGCATGACCCCCTTCGGCTGACCGGTCGTCCCTGAGGTGTAGACCAGCGTGCAGGTCTGATCGGGCTCGATCCGAGCACAGCGGGCCTCTAGATCGGCCAGCATTTCGTCCGCAGGAATCACGTCCCATTCTTCCGGCACACCATGCAGCGGCGAGGCCAGGTGGCTGGATTTTTGGTCGGCACGAACGACCTGGACTTCTAGTTCTGTGAAATGCTGTTGAAGTTTTTGAAAGAGCGTGTCTAAAGCTACGATCGCCAGCTTCGGCCGGCAATGTTCGACGATCGAAACGACTTGATCGGCCGCCATGTGCGTGCTGAGAGAAACGTGCCAAACGCCCAGGAACATGAGGGCCAAATCGAGCGTGATCCACTCGCGGCAGTTGTCTCGAATATGAACGACTCGATCGCCGGGCGAAAACAGGCCAAGCTCTTCGTACCGCCGGACGATGACATAGACATCACGCAGCAACTGCTGCCAGGTTGCCGACTGGTACGGGGCCTCGGCCGCCGGGCGAAACCATAGGGCTGCATTGCCCCGATCGCTGCGGACGCGATCCAGAAACATTTCGGCGATCGAGGTTTTCCAGGCAATCTCGTTCTCGGCTTCCATCCGAGATCTCCAGCTTGGTTAGTCGATTCGTTCGAAGATGGTAGCGATCCCTTGACCGACGCCGATGCACATCGTGGCCAGTCCAAACCGAGCGCCGCGATCCGCCATCGCTTGCAACAAGGTGGTACTAATACGAGCTCCGGAGCATCCCAGCGGGTGCCCGATCGCAATCGCTCCGCCGTTGACGTTTACTTTTTCGATGTCGAGCCCAAGCCCGCGAATGCAGGCCAGCGACTGCGACGCGAACGCTTCGTTCAGTTCCACCAGATCAATTTGGTCGACTGTCATACCGGCTCGCTTGAGCACTTTCTGCGTGGCCGGAATCGGGCCGGTTCCCATCACGGAAGGTTCCACGCCAGCGACCGCGGTCGCCACGACCCGTGCCATCGGCTTGAGGCCAAGTCGCTTAGCAGCCGCTTCCGACATCATCAACATGGCACATGCCCCGTCGTTGATCGGCGACGAGTTGCCAGCGGTGACCGTGCCGCCATCGGGCATGAATGCCGGTCGCAAGGCGCCAAGTGCTTCCAGACTTGTATCGGGGCGGACGCACTGATCGACGGTCAGAAGCCTGCGGGCTCCTTCTTCGTCGCGGCCATGGGTCGGAATGATTTCCTTCTTGAACTTCCCTTTTTCGACAGCGGCGACTGCCTTTTGATGGCTGGCCAGGGCAAATTCGTCCTGGTCTTTTCGGGAGATCGATTGCGTCTGAGCAAGGAACTCGGCCGTGATGCCCATCATCAGCGCCGCTTCCGAAGTGTGATGGTACAGCTTCGGATTGATGTCAATCGCATGATCCATCGGCACGTGCGTCATGTGCTCCAAGCCGCCTACAATTTGCACATCTTCCGCCCCGGCTATGATGCTGTGGGCTGCCTGGTTAAGTGCTTGCAGGCTGCTGCCGCAGAGCCGGTTGATCGTTGTTCCGCCGGCAGTCACGGGTACGCCGGCCGTCAGCCCGATGATGCGCGCGACGTTCAAACCTTGCTCAAGGGTTTGCTGCGTGTTGCCGAACAGCACGTCTTCGATCTCATTCGGGTCGATGCCGGTACGTTTAAGCAAGGCTTCGACGCAGTGGACAGCCAGGTCGTCGCTGCGGACGTCACGATAGTAGCCACGCTCAGGATGAGCTCGCCCGATCGGCGTTCGCAAACAGTCTATGATTACCGCCTGATTCATGTTGTTGCTTTCAATCGAATCGACATTTTTGAATCGAGTGTTCTTCGTGAGAGGATGCTTTTCGGTAACATTTCCCCCCACCCTAACCCTCTCCCCCTAGGGGCGAGGGGACAGGATTTTAGGTGTAGAATTTGCCGTCTTGCTTAGCCATTTCTGCCAGGGACTCAGTCGGCAGGAATCGCTTGCCGAGCGCTTCAAGCGGTTTGAGCCACTCGACCAGCGTCTTCGCACCAACGGTATCGGCCCAGAACAACAGGCCTCCTTTGAACGGTGGAAAGCCGATGCCGAAGATCAAACCAAGGTCGACATCGCGCGGGTCACGGACGACACCTTCGTCGAGTGCCCGGGTTGCTTCCAGGAGCATCGGCAATATCAGACGGTGCTCGATCTCCTCGTCGGTGATCTCACGTTCGGGCGGACTGACGTACTTGGCAATCAGTTCCAATGCCATCGGATCAGGTTCCGGACGTCCCTTCTTCTTTTTCTCGTGGTTGTAGAAGCCTGCACCCTTCTTCGTGCCGAGACGCTCGTTCTTGATCAGGGCGGGCAAAATGGGGGAAACCAGCGTGCGATCGGGGAACGCGTCGTACATGGTCCTTCCGGCGTAGAACGACGTATCAATCCCCACCATGTCGTACAAAGCCACCGGCCCCATCGGCATGCCGAACTTGACGGCAACCTTGTCGATTCGCTTCATATCGACCCCATCCTGCAAAAGCTGGGTCGCTTCATTCATGTAGGGGAACAGCAAGCGATTCACCAAAAAGCCAGGGCCATCGTTCACCACGATCGGGAACTTGCCCAAGCCTTTCGCGTAGGCAACCGCCGTGGCCGCGGTTTCATCGGATGTCTTTTCGCCTCGAATCACTTCGACCAGCTTCATCTTGCGAACCGGATTGAAGAAGTGAATGCCGACGAAACGCTCGGGATACTTCAGATTCTCAGCCAGCTTGGTGATAGGCAGTGTCGAGGTATTGCTCGCAAGAATCGTCGATGGGAGGAGCTTTTCTTCAAGTGCGGCGAAGATCTTTCGTTTCAGTTCCAGGTTCTCGACGACCGCTTCGATCACGATCTCGCTGTCGACCAGTTCATCGCTGCTGGTGGTGCTGTGCAGCCGGCCTGCGAAGTGAATGGCTCGCTCGACATTTTTGCCGCGTATCTCTTTATCGAACGAGACTTCATCGAGGACATGACTCGTGCCGCGCTCCAGGGCTTCGGGATTGGCATCGTTCAATTTGACCTTCAGGCCACGTTTGAGATTGGCGGCAGCGATCCCACTGCCCATGATGCCAGCCCCGATCACGCTGGCCGAATTGAGCTGTTTCGGTTGCGGGCCATCCCCTTCGACGCCACTGTCTTTCTTGTTGCGATCGGTTAGCAGAAACACATTGATCAACGCGGCATTGACCGGGGTGCCGAAAATATTTGCCAGACCGTTGGCTTCCAGTTCGAGAGCCTCTTCGGCGCTGACCATCGATCCACCAAGAAGCGTTTCGAGTGCGGCCAGCGGCGCTGGATATCGCCCTTTGGTTTGCTGCTGAATGTAGGCGGACGCGGTCGCCCCCAGGAACCCAAGTTCCGTCTCGCTGATCGAGATCGGCGTGGCTTGTTCGGTGCGATCGCTACGATAGCGAAGCGTTTCCGATTCTTCACGAATCATCCGAATCGCCGCCGGCAGCAACTCGCCGGCAGGAACCATGTCGTCGGCAAAGCCAAGTTCCAGGGCTTTGGCCGGCGTGACACTTTCGCCGGAAGTGATCATCTTCACCGCGTTGCCCAGCCCAACCAAGCGAGACAGACGAACCGTTCCGCCCCAGCCGGGATAGATACCCAACTTGACTTCCGGCAAGCCGATCTCGGTCTTCTCGTGGGTCGAGACAATTCGGCGATCACAGCCCAACGCCAGTTCGGTCCCGCCGCCCACGCAAGTACCGTTGATTGCGGCAACAGTCACCCAAGGGTTGGACTTCAAACGGCCAAACAAGTTTTGGCCCCAGCGGCTCATCTCGTAGGTCCGCTTCGTATCGACTTCCATCGAGGCGGCAAACTCGCGGATGTCGGCACCGGCAATGAAGATCGCCGGTTTCGCCGAATCGATCACCAGGCCGACGATGTCGTCGCGTTTGGCCAACGCATCAAGATGCTCGGACAATTCCTCCATGACCGGGTGGCTGAGAATGTTCGCCCCTTTGTCTGGCAGATCGAACGTGAGGCGAGCGATATCCTTCTCGGGGAAGCTAAGCTGGATGCTGGAATTCGGGGCCATGTATCCGTCCGTTTCGTCCCAGGCCGCGATCAGCCAAAAGACTGACTTGGCCAAGTAACCGTAGGTGGGGGGAGCGTTTACATGGGGGTGCTCCCGGACAAAAGGAATTATAACGCACAAATGGTTCCCGGGGCGAAGCGATCACCCTCGGCAGCTTAAGAAATCGTATTACTCGACGAACGACTGCCGGTCGAACCAGTTCTTCCAGGCAACGCACTGGGCATCGATAGAATTCGACTTGGAAACTTGGGTTGGCTGCTCGTTCTCGGGAATAATACTGGACAGTCCGTCCAGTGCTGCCGCCCGAACCGCCGTGTCGTCGTGCAGCATCCGAATCAAAGTCGGTACGTCTGAACGATCATTGCGAGCCGCGATCGCTTTCACCGAAGCGAGACGGGCGACTTTGTTTGATGCATAAGTCATCCGGCGAAGATGATTGATTCCACGGGCATCATTCAACTTGTCGAGCGCTCGGCAGGCTGCCAATTGCACATCGACATCGCTATCAGTCAGCATCTGCATGACGTCTTCTCGAATCGATCCCCCGGCGACGACACTTAAGGCATCGAGCGCAGCAATTCGGACGGCTGGCATTTGATGCTTCAGTCCGTCGCGAAGTTGCGATTCGACATCGTCGAGCGGGAATCTGGCAATGTGGTGATACGCGGAAACGCGAACCTGAGAGTCTTCGCAGGCCAATGCTCTGCGTGTGATATTCTGAGCAGCGGCCCGTTCGTCGTCGCGAATCAACTCCATCATTACCTGCCAGTTCATGGGAGTGAACTGTTCGACATTCCGATAAAGTCGCCACACGATTAGTTCTGGCAGCGGCCCCTGACTGGCTCGCTGGGCGAGCTGGCGGAGTGCCACCAAGGCGAGTTGGCGATTGTCGGAAATCGCTTCCTGCAACTCCTGATAGGCTGGATCGCATTGCGGCAGCAGCACCTCGAACAAGTAGGCGTTGTCGTACGAAGACAACGGCTCGGCGGCATGCTGGACGGCGGCGAGTACTTTTTCTGGCTCTAGAAGCAGTGCCTGGCGGGCTTCGGTTCGCTGCGTCTCGCGCTGGGCATGTTGGGCTTGTTCGATCTGTTCGAGAATCGCCATCGCCTGATCCGGGGTAAGCTTCACCTGCTTGGCCCGCTGCGCGGTCGCGTTGGTTTCCGTCGGTGCTTGCGACTTGAAAGCTCGAGCCGGCGAACGCTTGGCCATCGCATCTCGTACCTGGCGACTGTTGTCCTCCTGGAGCTTGGCAAATACCGATGGATCTTTCGTATCCAGCGGTATCAGTTGGGCCACCGCCAGGCGGACTCGCCAGGAGGATGCGGCCGCCAGACGAGACCAGGGAACCGGGGCATCGGTCAATCTCCATGCGATCACCGACGCGACCTGAATCAAGGTAGGATCGTCGTCGTCGATCTGTTCCAGTTGGATCAAGGCTGCTTCGGAGGCGTCTCGCCCCATGCCGATGATCGCGCTCTCGCGCGAGGCGAAGTCGGCCGATCGACGCTCTTCGGCCAACGTTTCTAGCGGTGCGACGCTGCGCAAATAGGCCGGCCACAAGTTCAATCGGTGCATGGCCTGGGTAGACGAACGAGCAAAATGCTTGGCGATCGGTTCGGGAACCTGGCGAACGCGACGGACCAGCAGCAAATCGAGGATAGCGGCCTGGATCTCAGGCGACTGCCGGTCGAATTGATCGACGAAGCGTGCATCTGACTCGATCGACGGTGTTACTTCAGCCAGCGCGATCCAGAATTGCTCGTCGAGTTGGGAAACCAGTTCTTTGCCCACCTTTTTCTCCGACGGCAAGATCTTCTCTCGATCCGCATAGAGCTTTTTGATGGTCTCTTGAATCTCTGAAATCGGTAGATAGGTCATCGCTTCCAGCAAGGCGCCCTTGGTTGCCGGCGAGGTGGATGGATTGCGAATCAGCTCATCCAGTTGGTCGGCGGGCTGGTCGTAGCCAGTGCGGATAAGGCCGATCAAAGCGGTCGACCTGACTTCCAAATTGCTGGACCGCTTGCCGGCCAAGAGGGTCTGATGGGGCGAATCAGGCTGGTCGATCAGTTGCTCGAGGTTTTGATGTCGCCAGCGATGAGTGCCTTGGAGAAAGGCATAATAGAGTGGAATTCCAGAGTCTGCATACCAGCCACGAGATTCAACTCGCTGAGGACGCAGAGAGTCTTGCTTCGACTGAATGACATTGGCTGCCAGCAAGGTTTCTGCAGACTGAACCGAAGCATCGGAGGCCGAATCTTCCTCGCTAGGTTTCGAGGTCAGCCAAAACGAAGGAAGGCTCGACTTGGGCTTTTCTTTCGAAGAAGAAGCTGTCAGTTCAGCCAGGGACTGCGACGAATCGATCACGCTACGACATCCCCCACAAACCACAGCGAGTGGCAGTGCGGCTGCTAGCATGACAGCAAGCGTCGTATTGGCCCGAGCGTATGACTGGATCATGCGGTCGCTTTTAGCGGGGAGCGACCGCAAGAGCAAGATCAGTCACCCATGTGCTTTACACATGGTAAGCCGCAACCGGCGAATACGGTCCGGTCATCATGCCCTTTACGGATTACCTGGCACGTCAGCCGGAGGTGCAGCGGCACCGCCGGGGACATCCGGACCCGCACCGGGAACATCCGCCGGGGCCATCGGCATCGGCGAAGCAGGTGCACCACCCGGAACATCAGGAACGGCGGCTCCACCCGGGACATCGGGAGCAGTTGCAGCGCCCGCCGCCGGGGTGTCTTCGGCCGGAACATCGATATCGATTGCCGCCTTGGATGCCAAAGTCTGAGCAGCCTGAGTCAGGACATCCAGACGGGATTGTGACTTCTTGAGCAGATCTTGTTCCTGCGATTCTTCGTTATCGACCGCCGTCAACATGGCGAGCATCGACTTGGCCAGTCCGACGATGACTTGGCGGTCTTCTGCGTTTTTGGCGTAGCGAACCATACCTTCGCGGATCGAACTGCCATCGTCGGGGATCTGCGGGGTCGAACCTACGAGCCCTTCTTTTGCCTGCTCGAGATGCGTTTTGGCACGTCGGCGAAAAATGTCTTCGATGCGGACGAGGATTGGATCACGGATGACTTCGACTTCTTCTCCATCCATTCCAAAGCCAGGAGGCCCCATGCCTGGTGCCATCCCGGGTCCCATACCAGGCCCCATTCCTGGTCCCATGCCAGGGCGCATTCCAGGTCCTCCCATACCTTCCATGCCCATACCGCCCCCTGCAAGTGAGATCTTGTAGTAGGCGGTAAGGGTGGTTTCGTACCATTCGACATCGGCCGTCACGGCTTCGAGCCCTACTTTGCCAATCTCAGCCGATTGTTTGACGACATCCAAGCTGTTGGCCGTTTGGGCGTCGAATGTAAGTTTTCCCTTAGCCGCGGCGGCTTCGCTACGCGTATTGATCGGCAGTTCTTCGTCAGTGATGATTGCGTCGATTGCGCTGGCCAACGAACCTTTCGGTCCCGCGTTGCCGATGGTCGCCGCAAGGTCAATGGCGCGCTTCCGCATCCAGCGATGCGCATCTTCTTCGTGCCCAGCCGGGGCTTCCTTCTCGCCCAATGTTTTGATCACCAGGTTGAGCACCTTGCCTTTGTCGCCAGAGGCCATCGCGCCCAGATTTGGGCCATATCGCTTCGCCTGATCCAAGAGGCCGACCCAGGCTCCCACTTTGACGGCGTCGCTTTGATTCGGGTCTTCAATTGCTGAAAGCAGAATCGCGGTTGCCGGAGCGTAGGGAACTTCCGGCGTCTGATTGTTGAGATTCATTTCTGTCGCGCGTAGGTCACCCAACAGCAAAATCGCGTTGTACCTAAGCACCGGATGATAAGCTGGCTTGATGTATTCGCGCATGAACTCAACCATGATCTCGTTGATCATCGCCCGTGATCTTGGCTCCCCGTAGCTAGGGCCGTAGAAGGACGTCAGGAACTCTTTACGCTTGTCGCCAGCCTTCAACCAGTTCTCTTTATGGGTCCAACTGAACAG
This sequence comes from bacterium, assembly GCA_016124445.1. Lineage (GTDB taxonomy): Bacteria > Planctomycetota > Planctomycetia > Pirellulales > Pirellulaceae > Bremerella. The sequence goes on along the minus strand of WGNR01000016.1, from coordinate 88,391 downwards.
GTACGCTTCGCGGAAGAACTTCCGAATCAACTGGCGACCCTGCTCATCCATGGTTTGACCGCGCAGATACTGCTGCACGGTAACGCGAGCCTGGCTGTAGCGAATACGCGTTTGTGGATCGCGAGAATCGGGATCGATATCTTTCGCGGTGACCGCAATCGACTTGTAGTTATTGCCTTGAGCCCAGACCGAAGGCGCGATGGACGCCATGAACGCAATTGCCAGGGCACAAATTGCAAGTCGTTTCATGCCACGATGTTCCTATGATTGAAGAATCTCGCCCCCCAACAGCTTTGGGATTTGGCAGAGACAAGACTGACGAGAGTATTTTGTGGGGACACTTTCCCCCAATCGACGAGTTATGTAATCATACCCTCTGACATCGCCAAGGTTAAGAATAGTTGCCATCGGGAAACGGTGTCAACGAATTGACAGGCTTCCCCCCGTGAGAGTTCCATCAGGCCATGAGCAACCTGTTTTATCATCACGACCGTTTTTTGCTCCATAAAACCGGGGACCATCCTGAGTCTCCCAATCGGCTTACCACCTGTATGGAGCATCTGCGGCAACAGAATGCCCTGTCCAGCTGGCAAACTCCCGAGTTCTCGGCCGCAAACATCGGTCATTTAGCCCTGGTCCACGATACCGACATGATGCACCTGGCCAAGCAATTATGCCTTCGGGGGGGAGGCATGCTTGATGCCGACACGGCCGTATCACCTAATTCGTACGATGTCGCCCTGCTTGCCGCTGGGGCCGCGGTCGATGCAACCCGCCGGGTTGTCCAAGGCGAAGCAAAAAATGCGTTTTGCCTGATCCGTCCACCAGGACACCACGCCACCCCTAGCGAAAGCATGGGGTTTTGTCTGTTCAACAACATTGCGATCGCGGCCACGCATGCGGTCAAGCAGCTAGAGGTACCGCGCGTCTTGATCGTTGATTGGGATGTTCATCACGGCAATGGAACGCAGGACATCTTCTGGCGAGACGAAAACGTCGGCTTCTTTTCGATGCACCGCTACCCGTTCTATCCCGGCTCAGGAGATCGCGATGCCCAGGGAGAAGGTCCAGGAAAGGGATATACCCACAACCTTCCGATTGCCTACGGCAACGATCCGGTGGCAACGCTGCATTCCTTTGAATGCCAACTGCAAACTTTCGCTGAGCATGTTCGACCGGACCTGGTGATGATCAGCGCAGGCTTCGACGCGCACAAGGAAGACCCGGTAGGTGATCTAGGACTAAGCACCGACGACTTCGGCAAACTGACTCAGATCGTGCAGCAAATCGCCGATACGTGGTGCGACGGACGAATCGTCAGTTTGCTGGAAGGTGGCTACAACCCGCAGCGTCTGGCGGAATCGGTGGAAGTTCACCTCAACTTCCTGGCGATGGCCAATGGCCAGCCCAAGACCGATTAGCGCCGGAAGTTTTCTGGCGGCGCAGCATCGTCACTGCTGCTGAGCATCTTCAGCAGTAGAACCACGTAGGGAGTGTCGGGATGCGGATCTTGCAGCAATGGACGGGTTGACGATTCCAGGGAATCGATCGGATCGCAATCTTCGAGGGGCCAGAGGAAGTGGTCAACGTTGCAAACCATCCAAACGACTTTCATCAAGACCGAGTGATAGGAGAGGATAGTCGTTGCAATTAGCAACGCGAGTGCCAAAAACCGTAATTCGTTGGCGAATTCGATTCAAGTCGCCAAACACCGAGCCAACGGGCAGTTTCATTCCGGCGGCAAAGTTTCGCTCGCTTACGAGATCCTGACAGCCCTCCAGGTCGATGGAAGAATTTGCAAAGCTATTTTGCAATTGCTTCCAAAGCGGCGTCACTGCTTCGGCTTCTCTTGGGACTTCTCTTCGGCCTTCTTGATCGCTTCTACCGCGAGTTGGAGTTGAGGATCTTCGAAGTCGAGGAGTTCCTGCTCTTCTTCGGTGATCTCGCGGTTTTCAGCCGATTCCGGATTGGCGAAATTCGTTCGGTCGACGTCGTGCAAGCGGCGTCCCAGCGCAACTTTCTTCATCGTTTCCTGATCAAGTTCCAGTGTCCAACCTGGATTGGGCGTGACACCCCAATCGTCTTCATCGGTTGCATCAGGGAAGCGATGAATATTGTGGCCGCTAGGTCGCCAGTAAGTTGCGGTGGTGATCTTCAAAGCTCGCCGATCCCCATCAAGCTCGAAGATGCTTTGCACGGTCCCTTTGCCGTAAGAACGTTCTCCAACGATGGTCGCCCGATTGTGGTCTTGCAGGGCCGCAGCAAAGATTTCGCTGGCACTGGCACTGTAGCGATCGATCATCACCACCACCGGCAAGTTCTTCGGGACGATCGTGCTACCGGTGGTTGCTCGATAAACCCTCCGGATTTCGTTGTTTCGCGTTCGCGTCGTCAGAATGTCCCCTTCGTCGATGAACATATCGACCATGTGCGTCGCCGCTTCGAGGTACCCGCCTGAGTTCCCGCGCAGATCGATAATCAGGCCCTCGCTGTTGCCGTCAATCTGATCGAGAGCAGCCTCGAAATCTTCCGCCGTACGATCGCCGAACGATTCAACCCGGATATAGGCGATCTTGGGATCACTGGCCAAATGGAATTCCCATTGGCCATCTTTACCGTGGGTATCCCCCATGACCGACTCGACCATGATCTTATCGCGTTTCATGGAGATATCGACCGTTTCATCCGAATCGATATGGCGCACGGTTAGCGTGACCGGCTTTCCGACTTCCCCATGTAGACGCTTGAGCGAATCTTCGAAGTCTTCGCCCTTCAACTCGACACCATCGATCGCGACAACAACGTCGCCTGCCTGAATCCCGGCATCGTAGGCAGGCGAACCGGCTAACGGAGTCGCGATGATCATCTCGCGTTTATCTTTGTCGTACTCGACCTTGACGCCGATCCCACCAAATTCCTGACCTAGTTCACGGCGCAGGTTGGAATAACTCGGAGGTGCGATGTAGCTTGAATTCTGATCCAGCGGCGACGTCAAACCAGTCATGGCCGCGTTGAATAGTTCCTCTTCTTTGACCGGACGAACGTAGTACTCAGCGATCGTCTCCAGCCCTTCCTGAAACATCAACGCGTAGCGAGATTGAGCTACCGATTGATAACAGATAAGCGCCACGGCAAACGTTACGCAAATGGTGATCAGGTTTCCACGAGGCATGAGACACTTCGGCGATAAGAAAATAGAAGATGAACCGATGTTTTTATCCTACCCCGACCGGAGATGTGGTCCTAGTAGCAGGCCCAAATGAAGTTGGCGAACTGGGGCAACCCGCTTGAGCCGCTTTGCAGCAAATCAGGCACCCAGGAACGGGACCGGAACCAGAAACGCGTGCTGTTCCAAAAGGCTATCCGCCCCACGCCAAGAGATATAGAGGAACAGGTACATGAAGAAGATGTACGAAATGACCACCGGAATGGCGGCCAGTCGGGCCATCCACCGCCATAGAAAGTGGGCCGGCTTTTCTCGCCTCTTGGCCACGGCAACCGCCCAGCCAGCCAAAATCCGGGCAGGGAAGATGAAAACCACGAAGAACAAACTGGGCAGCCAGGCAATTTCGCGGTCGATCATTTCGATCTTCAGCAAATACAGCGGCAACGCAAACAGCAAGGTCACCAGCAGTGCCAACCACCAGGCCAGCGGTGCTCGGCGAAACATCCGCCGGATGGTCCCCAGTTCAAATAGCGCCTTAAAGCGATTCTCGGACGCGAAGTGAGCTTGCAGAAATGGCAGGTAAAGTAAAACAAATGCGAAAATCACCATGCCGGGCACGCTGACCACGAAGGCCGCGCCAGGGTTATTGATTTGCCGGGCAGCGATCATCCACAACACCGGGACAACGAGCCAAACCAGCGTTCCAAAGAATCCCCGGACACCTAGCGAGAAGTAGTGCCACAAGTGGAGTTCTTTCAAAAACGAAAGCGTTTGCTCCCGGGCATGGGCATACATGCCGCCATGCAGGATTGTCTTAAAAAACAATATCGGTGCAGGCCACAAGAAGTGCCGCAACCGACCTCCACGATAGCAAGCCCAAGCGACATGCAAACCGACGACAACCGTTGCCACCATGGTGATAATCCACAGGTTTCGGGTTTGCGTACTGTTGGGATCGATCAGCCAAGCACTTTGCCACGAATCGGAAAGCAGCCGTAGCGGTAAAAACATCAGCCAGGCACCTGCCACTACGCTGCCGATCCGGGCCGCTTTACGAACCCCAACGAATCCCTGGGTAAACTTGCCCGTCCGAGCGATTCGCCCGGCTACTTCCAGCAAATAGCCCAAACTCATCAGGTTCAAAATCGGAATGGTCGCCAGAAAGGCGAGAATCACGATCATCGAGACGACGCCAAAACACCAATCCCACGCACTTAGCAATCCTTCGCCGATCCGCCAGACGATGTTCTTCTTTGGCGGCTCGACCGACTGGCTGGGGCTTTGATCGGGCAGCGGTAGAGAATCCCCCGGCTCGATGGCGATTTCTTCGGCCATCACAAGCTGATCGTTCTGCCAGGTGCTGTTGGCTACAGACATAAACCGTTCCCGAGGAAGAGCAGAGATCGGCCTGATCTCCTTGTTCTGTTCTACTTGGCGACCCAGCGGACTGGTTTTGAGAAATCGGAGAAAACTGAAAGAATTGGCTACAACAGGAAACAACTTACCCCAATTTGCAGTAAGAATGAGTACCAGGCACGGTTGTTTCTCGTCCGATGTGCCCTCCAGCGCAGGTTATCGCTATGTGGCTCAAAAACATCGCCTTCATCGCCCTGGCCACCTTGCTATTGGCATCGCTGGCCAATTGGCTGCTGCTTCCGCCCAAGGTCAACGCGATCGACAGACCGACCATTGTCGTCTCCGACGGCATAGACACAGCCCGGCTTGCGATCAACGAGCAATTTCAGAAAGTCTGGCAGGACAACGACCTGAAGCCTGCCCCGAAAGCGGACGATCTGACCATCGCACGCCGCATTTCGTTGGGCCTGACCGGCACGATTCCGTCGCTCGAAGAGATTCGCTTACTCGAAAACCGGCCGGCCGAAGACCGAATCGCCTGGTGGGTCAATCATCTGCTGGAAGATCGCCGCTTCGGAGATTACATGGCCGAACGGCTTTCCCGGGCCTACGTCGGTACCGAGAACGGACCGTTTCTCGTTTTTCGCAAACGACGATTCGTGACCTGGCTTAGCGATCAGTTGATGGCCAACCGTCCCTACGATGAGTTGACCCGCGACCTGATTGCGGAAACGGGTCTCTGGACCGATCACCCTGGGGTCAATTTCATCACCGCTACGATAGACCAGGATGGCACCAAAGAGCCTGACGTTGCTCGATTGGCCGGCCGCTTAACAAGGGCATTTCTCGCCACCCGAATCGATTGCGTTCAATGTCACGACGACAACCTGGGGGGCGATCTGAAGCAAAGCGACTTCCATGAATTGGCCTCGTTCTTCCGCGAAGCGCAGAACTCGTTCGTCGGCATCCGTGACGACAAGGGCAAGCCCTACAACTTCAAATACCTTTACGGTGACGAAGAAGTCACCGTGCCCGCTCAGGTTCCGTTCAACCAAGACCTCCTGAAAGAATCAGGCGGTACACTCCGTCAACGGCTGGCCGATTGGGTCACCCATCCTGAAAACAAGCCGTTTGCCCGGGCAATCGTTAATCGAGTTTGGGCCGTAATGACCGGCCGTCCGCTGGTGCAACCCGTCGATAACATCCCTCTCGACGGAAGCTTCGAAGAAGGCACCTATCCGGCCGGGCTCGAGCCGCTGACCGATGATTTCATCGCCCATGGCTACGACCTAAAACGAATGATTCGACTGATCGCCTCAACCGAGGCCTTCCAACGTGATAGCCGAGCCGACCACGAACTGACCGCCGAGCATGAAGCGACCTGGGCCTCTTACCCGGTCACACGGCTGCGACCGGAACAGGTCATCGGCAGCATTAACCAGGCATCGTCCCTGCATACCCTCAATGCCGACAGCCACGTGCTGACCAAGCTGGTGACCTTCGGCGAGACGAATGACTTCCTCAAGCGTTATGGTGATGCTGGCGAAGACGAGTTCAACATGGATGGCGGCACGATCCCGCAGCGGCTGTTGATGATGAATGGCAATCTGGTCAAAGAGCGGACGAAGAATAACTTCATTCGCAATTCGGCAACCCGGGTCGCGTCCCTTTCGCCCAACGATCAGGTCGCGGTCGAAACAGCATTCCTTTGTGTGCTCACGCGTCGACCAACCGAAGCCGAACTGGAACACTTCGTCGGTCGGCTGAAAAACAAAGACATCAAAGCCAACCGTTCCCAAGACCTGGAAGATGTCTTCTGGGCCCTGATGAATTGCACCGAATTTGCATGGAATCACTGAGGACCAGTCATGAAGCGATTTGAAAACATTCTGGGTCCCGAAGGTTGCGGTTCGCTGGGTCATTTCAAGCGGCGCACGCTTCTGGGTGCCGCCGCCGGTCTGGCCTGGCTGACGCCGCTGTCTCGGCTGCTGGCCGCTTCCGCCGAAGCAAACAGTAGCACCAAGCGTCCCAAATCGGTCATCGTGCTCTGGATGCAAGGGGGCCCGAGCCAACTCGAAACGTTCGACCCCCACCCCGGCAAGAAGATCGGCGGCGACGTAAAAGCGATCGATACGCCTGTGAAAGGTCTGAAACTGGCCGACACGATGCCGCTAACCGCCGAGGTGATGGATCAAGTCGCTTTGCTTCGCTGCGTGACCAGCAAGGAAGGAGACCACGAGCGAGCCACCTACAACATGCAAACCGGTTACCGGCCTGATCCGACGCTGATTCATCCGTCGATCGGGGCGATCCTTTGCCACGAGCTTTCCGCCGAAGGGGTTGAAATCCCTCGGCATGTTTCAATCTTCCCTGGCCCCTTCTCTGCTCGCGGCGGCTTTCTCGGCAACAAGTACGATGCGTTCAAAATGTTTGATCCCCGCGGACAACTGCCAGACCTGCCGCGCCGCGTTCCGGAAGATCGCTTCCAGGCTCGGCTCAGTGACTTGGACGTGCTGGAAAACAGCTTCGCCCAAGGCCGTCGGCAAGATCTTGGCAGCGAGAAGACGCTCCATCGAGATACCATCCGTCGCGCCACGACGATGATGACCTCGGACCAGATCGAAGCGTTCAACATCGATCAGGTTCCGACCGAAATCCAAAACCAATTCGGCGACACGCCGTTCGGTCGCGGCTGTCTCTGTGCAACACAGCTCATCGAAACAGGCGTCCGCTGCGTTCAGGTCACGCTGAACGGCTGGGATACGCACGCCAACAATCATCAGCTTCAATCTGCCCGGGCCGGCGATCTCGACGCCGCCTATAGTGCGACGATCAAGCTCCTGAAAGAGAAAGACTTGCTGGACGAAACGATCGTCCTTTGCGGAGGCGAATTCGGCCGCACACCCAAGATCAACCCGGCCGCTGGTCGTGATCACTGGCCGCACGGCTTCAGCGTTGCCCTAGCCGGAGGAGGCATCCGCCGCGGTGTTTTCCTCGGAGAAACCGATCCCGAAGGCAGCAAGATCACGCCGGAAACGAAGCATGCCGTCCGCGTCGAAGACATCCACGCCACGATCCACTCGGCGCTGGGCATCGATTACGAGAAAGACTACCAAACCCCCATCGGCCGCCCGATGGCCGTCTGCCAAGGGGAACCAATCCGCGAGATCTTAGCGGACACTTAAGCGGTTATCTGGCGATTTCGCTACCCGCCAGAAACGCAAAAAGTTTGTAATCCATCAGACACTACTCGTCAGGGTGGTACGATTACAATAGCGGCGGGCCACAACTTCTCTCGCCAGTCGTACCCTCATCCGGAATTAGAAAAATGATGCGAACATGCAAGTTTGCCTCGGCGGCAATCGTGGTTACTTCGCTGCTACTGCACACCGGCGGCTGCTACGCCGCGGAAGTTGCTCAGCCTACTGGAGCCGCGGCGGCGATCCCGCACAAGTATTTCTCGCTCATTCACTCCCCAGCGGTCCACAAAGACTTGAGGCTTACCCTGGCGCAAGAAGATAAGCTTCGTACCCTGACCGATCGCCTGGACGTCCTTTACTTCCCTGCCCAAAGCCAGTCAGGCAAACAAGCGCTGATGGCCTTGATCGCCGAGGCCCAAACAGGCGTGGCCGAAATCCTGGATGCCAACCAGCTAGAGCGACTCAATCAAATTGCCTGCCGAGCCCAGGGAACTTCCGCCCTACTGCGAGACGACGTGATCCAGAAACTTGCCCTGCTGCCAGGTCAGGTCGATAAAATCCGCGGCATCATCACTGACATTGAAAGCCAGTCGAAGGAAATTCAGCAGAAGGGTGCTTCGGCGGAAACGCAGAAAGAACTCGAAGACCTGCGGCAGCAGGAGATGAAGAAGCTGACCATCGTCTTGAGCCGCGAGCAGCAGCAAGGTTGGCTGCAACTGGCCGGCAATGACTTCGACTTCTCCCAGGTCACGCAAGGCCCGTTCAAGGTGCCTGAGTTCCAAGAGGCGACCACCTGGATTAATTCCAACGGCATGAAGCTATCCGATCTGCGCGGCCGGGTCGTGGTGGTCCACTTCTACTGCTTCGGCTGCATCAACTGCATCCACAACTTCCCCAGCTACCGCAAATGGCTCGATCATTTTGAAGGGCAAGATGTCACGATCGTCGGGATCCACAGCCCCGAAACCCAGGCCGAACACAACATCACCGCCATCCGCCAACGCGCCGCCTCTGAAAAACTCAACTTCCCCATCCTGGTCGACTCGGACATGAAAACCTGGAAAGCCTGGGGCAACACGATGTGGCCTTCGGTCTATGTCATCGACAAGAAAGGGTATCTACGGTCCTGGTGGCAGGGAGAACTCAACTGGCAAGGAGCGAACGGGGAAGAGCAGATGCGACAGAAGATTGAGGCTTTGTTGAAAGAGTGACGCCGTTTTCCCACACGGCGGAAGCGCCGACACTTGTATCTCACGACGTGCCACTGCCATTGCCAGCGTCCCGTGGCACGTCTCCATTGATCATGCGAAGCACTTCACAAGTTCCGCAGCATAGCTTCGCTCGCAGTTTACCCGCTTGCCTTGAGGATGCGGCCCGACGACAACTTTCGCATTTGTCTCGGAATGAATCCCTGTGAACTGGACGAATCTCGTCTCTTTTAATTCACTACCGTGAATCCCGAGAGCCTTGCAAAAGTTGTTCGCCCAATCATAGCCTGCCAGGAATAAGATCCGGCGTGGTTTCCAAGTAGTGATCTCATGCCGCAAAATCTTCTCACAATGCTTCCATTGCAGCGAGCAAAGCGCCGACGAAGGGTTGCCACCACCATGCGGAGATACTTTGTATAGGTTGGTCCAAGCAACTTGATTCGCCCACGAGGTCTGTGAATTCTGGCCAAATTCCAAATTGAGGACGACCCTCCGAATCACACGCCAAAACTGCGATTTGGCCGTATTGTAGAGCTTCCTGGTGTTATCGCTGTTACATTCAGGACATTGCTTCGATCGTCTTTGAAATCGTGCATTGCAATCGTTACACCTCCGTCCGGACTTCTGCCAACATCCAAGCACCCACTGCAAACGCTTCTGGTCCCGTTTCTCCAACAGATTCTCGATGGTCTCTCGACGAAAGGCTTCGTCGGCAACTTGCTCCGCGTTCCAGCCGTCTGTCCCGCCGTTGACGGCTCGCCCAACAACCATCAGTTCATGATCGTACTCGGAACCGGCGACTCCACAGAAAGCGGTAAGCTCCTTACCTTGGATACGAGCGTTCTTTGATGCCGCGATTTCCAGGAGGATTTGATCTAGTAGGTCAGACACCGTTTCCATTGTTTCAATCCTCTATTTAGCTCGACCCAGGACTACGGACTCTTGCTGCATGACACTGGAAAATCTGAATTCATAAGTCGCCGGCAAACATGTTCTACCATAGAAACTAAACCCCAACAAAAAAGGCCGGCTCCCAACAGGAAGCCGGCCTCATTATTTTCTTCAAGCACTCAAAGCACTAGTCAAACCAACTCCCGAACGAAGTCGCGAAGATTTGCTCCACGGCCGATTCGTAGTGACTATGGCCACCGGAGTGCTGCGATTGGTTGTTGCTGACAATGGTCAACAAGTCACTATTGCTCGGTCGGTTGACCGCGTTACCAGCAACCTGTACAGGGCGATTGCCCAGGCAATTACCAGTGTTGTCTTCGGAAGAATCTTCGCCCGAGCTGTCGTCGTCGAGAATTCCCTGCGATGTAGTCCATTGGTCCTCGAAAGACAAGTACGCCGCGTCGGCCCACCCGGATGCCCCGGAGAAACCAAAGATGCGGTGTCCTCGGCCACCACCTCCTCCACCGCCGCCATTGCCGCGGCCGCGTCGTTCGTTGTCGGTGTTGCTTACGGAGACATCGGTCGGGTCGATCCCGTCGTACGACAGGTCGTTGCTGGTTGCCGCTTCCAGGACGATCGAGAAGGTTTGCGTTCCGTCGCGAACGGTATCGTCGACCCCGGTCACGGTCACGGTTTGGGCCTGGTCCCAATCGTCTGGCGTGAAGGTTAGCGTCGACTTGTCGATCGTTCCTTCCGCCGTATTGGACGAATAAAGCGTGATGACTACGTCATCGGTTGGCTTGGAATTCAGCACGACGTCAAACGATGCCGACGTTCCATTTTCGCTGGTCACCAAGCCGCTGGTTGGCGTAACCGTGATGCCTGGCGGTACGTCGTCGTTCAGAATGGTGCCACTGGCACTGCTGGTCGTGATGGTGGTGTCGGTCGAAGCCCCGGAAAGCACGACGCTGAATTGCTCGTCCCCTTCAGGAAGCACGTCTCCTTGAACCATCACGGTGATGGTTTTGGTTGTATCAGTGGGGTCGAATTGCAAAGCTCCGCCCGGCAAAGCTCCACCGACAAAGTCGGCACCGGTGACTCCGTTGCCGACCACGTTCCAATTGACGGTACTTGTCGTCGACAAATCACCGGTCCGCGTAACCTGGAACGTGAATTCGGTCGAACCGCTATTCCCTTCCGCTTTGACGGCGCTCAGCGGAGCGATTGCCAGCGAATCGGTCCCGGAAACATCGGCCACAGTGCCGCTGATCGTGTATTGGCCCAAGCTGCCGTAGTCGGTGTATCCGGTTGTCAGCGGATCCCCTTTGCCGGTGCCCGAGATATGCAGGAAGTATTGCCCTGCCGCCAGGTTGGCAGTGATCTCGCTTGAAAGCGAATCGGCCGGGTTGCTGCTGGCCACCAAGATTCCGTTGGAATCGTACAGTTCGGCCAGGACATCGAGATTGGCTCCCCGTGCCGCCGGATTGATCGTCAGATCGACCAGGCCTGCTCCGGTGGTGAACGAGAAGACGTCGGTATCGGTGTTCTTTTCAATGATGCCCGAACCGGTGACGGTGCTGCCGCTGACCGCTAGTGCATCGGCCGTTCCATCGGTATTGCCATGATCGTCGGCACGGTAGCCAAAGCCGTTCTGAGTGGTGATGATTGCGAGGTCGTCTTCCTGGTTGTTGGCCCCGGCGTACTCCCCTTTGCTCCACTGGGTCAGGTTCTGGTAGTAACCGACACCCATGATCGGAGCCCAGCTAGTTTCTCCGCTCCCTTGGCCGGCGTAGTAGCTGCTGCTCGAGTTGCCATCGTGCGAAAGCCCCAGAGCGTGGCCTGCTTCGTGGCTGATCGCTTCGGCGGTGTACTTCTCGTTACCATTGCCCAGGTTATTTTCAAACACGAATACCGGCGTATCGCTGTTCCAATTGAACGAGCCCACGTAGGCCACACCACCGACATTCGAAGCGTACCAATTGCCGCTACCGCCAATCACCACGCGTACGCCCCAGGTCGTGTCGTTGCCGCCGCTGTTGATCAGCGCGTCGCTACCAGGGTCTTGCGTTGTTACGTTGACGTCGAATGGTGCGAAGTCTTCAGCAACGCGCTTCCAGATGTCTTGAATCCGCTGCAGTTCGGCATCGCTGAAGCCGGCATCCCCGGTGAAATCATAAGCAGGCGTGACAATGTCGCGGCCGCGATTGAAGTTGGTATTCCAGATGGTGCCGCTAGTCGTGTCACCATTGAAATCGAGATAGATCGTATGTGTCGCCCCAGGGTTGCTGTTCAAGAGAAACGTATCGGAAAGCGGAGCATCCGGCGTCAGAGGATCGGCAACCGCCGCGGCACCACTCGCAGCAGCAACGCCAGCCGCTTCTGCGGCACTCGATGCAACTGGTTGAAACTGCAAGTCAGGTACCGGCAATGCATCTGCCTGGTTCACCGCGGGATTAACTGCAATGGCCTGATCCATGACCCCCGAGGCACACAAGACCCGGCGTTCTTCCAGAGTATCAACCAACGGTTGGAAACCACGATAACGTTTACTGACGGTGCGCATGAATAAGGCCATCCAAAAGAGATCCTCTGCAGTTGCCCCTGAAGAGATTTGTATGGGCAAGAAGTTAACAGATCGCGAACGAATGCTGAAAGATTGAATTTGAGTCAGGCCGACTCGAAAAGGGTGAAGACTGGCTAAAGATCTGTGTAGCACTATTTGCATGCACGAGGGAAGATACCGGTATGGGGGGGAACGTACTATGCTATCATCGCGCCACAACAGGTTGCCGATGTTGCCAACGAACCCATTCCGTTGAAACGATGTCCCCCTAAAAAACACTTCATGACGACTTGGCCATGCTTGATATCGAGACCCTGCGAAAACGCTCCGCCGATGGCGAATGCTTTGAATATCTCTACTTCTGGGGGCATCGGCCTTCACGATCAGGGAAGATCATCAAGACGTGCCTGAGCCAGTGGTACCAGTCCGCATTCACCGTCGACGGCGTGCTTTATCCCACGGCCGAGCATTGGATGATGGCAGGCAAGGCCCGCTTGTTTCAAGATGAAGAGTCTCTCGCACAGATTCTGGATTGCCTCCATCCCTATGACGTCAAAGCACTCGGCCGCCAGGTAAAGAACTTCAATGATGCCGTCTGGAAACAGAATGCCCGCCGACTTGTCACCGAAGGCAACTTGGCCAAGTTCAGTCAGAACGAACAGCTAAAAGAGTTCCTGCTCGAAACGGAAAACGCGGTTCTCGTGGAAGCCAGCCCTCACGATCGCCTGTGGGGGATCGGACTGAGGGCCAATGATGAGCGCGTCCAAGATCCAGCAGCCTGGCAGGGGCAGAATCTGCTGGGGTTTGCGTTGATGGATGTGCGCGAACAGTTGAGAGCAGGCTAATCGCAAGCGACGCTTAAGAGCTGGAACCACCCACGCGAATCTCTCGTTTGTCCGAAGGATCGAAGGGGGTTCCTTTCACGTCGGCGGTCACCTCGACGTAATATCTCACGATCCCTTTGTCGCTGAAACTGCCAGCGAACTTCGCGGCTTGGCCCAGCATTCCCATCATGCCGCCAGACTTGGCCATCTTTCCCAGGACCCCGTCCATGTCAATGTCACTAATATGGAAGGTTAACTCTTTGGACTCTTCAGGCGTCAACTCGAATGGGAAGTCGGTTCGTATCTTGATGTCCGTAGTGCGTTCGACGCCGAGCGATGTTTTCTCGGTCTGGTCATTACCCTCTTTGTCCTTCGTCGTGCGTTCCAGAAAAAACTCGCTGGTGATCCCTAAAATCGTGTGGGCTGTCTTCGTGGTGAGAACGAATTTGCCATTCATCATGGTGTGGTTATGCGGAAAAGGATCGTCGACCTCGACGATCTGGACTGACACGCCGCCAATATTAAACCAACCCTTGATCGTGCTCCAAAGTCCCATAGTTAGTCCTCATATAGACGGATGTTAGTTTTGCTAGAATCAAAAAAACCAACCTAGAGTAGGCGGTAGCAAAAGTCAACAAATTCAATGGCTTTTAAATCGTTGCGCTGACGGGTTGAACCTACCGTCAGTGACTTGGAAAGAGGATCGGCGAATTGAGCAACGAACCAACCAGAATCAAGCAAGTGATTGTCATGCGACACGACCTGAAGATGCGTCGTGGCAAGCAGATCGCTCAGGGAGCCCACGCCTCGATGTCATTCATCTGTCGTCGCTTGCAGGAACAAGGCTCAGTTTCATTAAATGACTTTTCCGAAGTCGAGCGCACCTGGCTGACCGGAGCATTCGCGAAAGTCTGCTGCCGGGCAAACAGCGAAGAAGAGTTGATGGCAATCTACGACAAGGCTGTCGCCGCTGGAATCGAAGTCCACTTGATCGCCGATAGCGGCAAGACCGAGTTCCACGGCGAACCGACTCGAACCTGTTTGGCGATTGGCCCAGACGACGCCGAGAAGATCGATGAGATTACTGGGCATCTTGAGCTGTTGTAGGGAGCAATCGACGGGTGGCCGCTACGGCAACACCCGCGGTGTCGGCTTCGGCACAAATCCCGCTGGGCGGCGGCCGGGGCTGTTCTCTTCTCCGATGTCGGCTTGCATCTTCGCGGCCAGGGAGGTCAATCTTTCGACCACTTCCGGATGCTCGGCGACTACGTTCCTGGTTTCCTGCAGGTCCCTTACCAGGTTGAAAAGTCGCGGCTTCGCGAACGCATCTTTTTCTCCCTGCCAGCCTCCCCGGACTTGCTCAAGCGGCAGGTACAACTTCCACGGGCCGCTGCGCACGGCTTGTAGTTGATCGAACATGAAGTAGAAAAACGCTTCGTGTGGCGACTTCGCCTCAGGCTCGCCAGCCAACAGCGGATAGATGTCTTTGCCGTCGATAGTGCGGTCTTCGGGCGGCTTCGCTCCGGCCAGCTTCGCGAGCGTGGGGTAAAGGTCCATCAGCGAGGCGACCTCGTGGCACTCGGTCCCGGCCGGCACGGTGCCTGGCCACCAGGCAATCGTCGGAACCCGCATGCCTCCTTCCGCCGTCGTGTATCCCCAGCCAGACAGCGGCAGGTTCGAGCCTTGCATGGGACTGCGGCGCGGGGCACCGTTATCGCTGGTCCAGATCACCAGCGTGTTGTCATCAAGCTTAAGCCGCTTCAAAGCGTCGAGGATCTCGCCCATCGACCAGTCTAGTTCTTCAACCGAATCCCCCCACGGTCCGTTCTGGCTCTTCCCGCGAAACGAGTCGCTGGCGTACGGAGCCCGGGTACTGCCCGGCATCGCCTGGGGCAGGTAAACGAAGAACGGCCGGTCGCGGTTTTCGGTGATGAAACGAATCGTCTCTTCGGTGTACAGCTTTGTCGCGTCATTCAAATCGACCGGCGCGTCGATCACGACCTCGTCCCGCATCAGCGGCAAGTCAGGCCACGGTTTGCCTTCCCGAGGCGTCATGTCGTCGCTATACGGAATCCCATAGAACGAGTCGAATCCTTGCCGCGTCGGCAGGAAAGGAAGCTGGTCCCCCAGGTGCCACTTGCCGATGATCGTGGTCGCGTACCCTTTCGTCTTCAAAAGTTCCGCGATCGTAATTTCATCCGGCGCCAACCCCTTCGGAGAAACCGGCTGCAGCACGGCCCCGCCCAAGTCGCTGACATGCATGTTGACCCGCGGCGGATAACAACCAGTCAACAAAGCGGCCCGCGAAGGCGTACACACGCCACTGGCCGCATACAGATCCGTAAACTTCATCCCCTCCGCCGCCATCCGATCCAACCGCGGCGTGCGATGCACCTTCGAGCCAAAACAACCGACGTCGCCATAGCCCAGGTTATCGCACAGTACGACGATGAAGTTAGGAGGGCGATGCCCCTCGGCCCGAAGCGAGCCAAAGGGAGTGAGCGCAAGCAAAGCAAGGAGGAAAAGTCGCATAGGTTTGCAGTTCAGGCGGGTTCAAACTATTCGCACAAGATCAAAAGCTTGGCGGGCAGGAAGCATACGTCAACTCAATCATAGGGTGTGCGACTGGCGTCTCGCCAGTGTTTTCTGTTGGGGTCAGATTATGCGATACTTGCAAATGCTCGGAGCAGCTAAACAAAAAGGTGCTTGCATGACGGCTACTGCATTCGCACTGGCGAGACGCCAATGAAAGACCCTAGAATGCACGTTTCCCGTGCGATCCGGCCGCCTTACGAGACCATAATGTTTAAAACTTTGTTTTGGAACTTGAAGAAGAATCCAATAGCCGATTTGGTCGGAAAGCTTGCAAATCAACATGACGCTGACCTTGTTATCCTGGCGGAGTGCCATGACACGGTATCCAACCTTCTCGACGCTCTAAATCCCAGAGAGGCGAGATACCGACTCCACGACTCCCCGTCTAGAATCATCCGTATTTTTAGTCGTTTGCCTAAAAGTCAAATTCGACCAGTTTACGATGATTCCGACGTTTCAATACGAGTTGTTCGCCCTCTGATTGGCCAGGAATTCATCCTTGTTGCCGCACACTTGGGTAGCAAGATGTACCTCGATGAACACGCGCAGGCCAGCCTAGCCACAAGAGTTGCGAGGCAAATATACGAAACGGAGGAGGAACTCGGGCACTCGCGGACCGTCGTCGTTGGAGATTTGAATATGAATCCGTTTGAGAAGGGCCTAGTTGATTCTGAGTCATTCCATGCGGTGTTGTCACGGGACGTTGCATTGGAAAAAAGTAGGACAGTGCACGGAAAAGATAGAAGGTTTTTCTACAATCCCATGTGGTCAGAATATGCAAAGACACCTCCAGGAACCTACTTTTACCGAAATTCTACAACTGTTTGCTACTTTTGGAATATCTTTGATCAGGTATTGGTTCGTCCTGATCTGATCGAATTGTTCCTCGACAAGGAATTGGCAGTACTTTCGAGAGTCGGTACTTGCTCACTACTAAAAAGTAATGGCAGACCCGATGAGAAAACTGCGTCTGATCACCTGCCATTGAAGTTTGCCTTCGACTTTGTTTGAGAATTTATGAGGTGAAAAATGCCAGATGATCTTTGGGGCGAACTGCCAGCAGCGGACAACCGACGAACTCCTCGTGACGTTCTCACGGAGCAAGCTGGCTTACTTACGAACAAAACTCGCGGGAAATTGGAAGGCAGAGTCAGACAGAGGTTAGGCGTCAAGAGAAGCGAAAAAAGCGACATATACACTTTCGAGATTAACGTTCCCGCGAATAGCTATACCTTCGGGGTTTGCACCATCGAATTCGACCCGATCAGTCTGTATCCAGCGAAACTATACGACAAGGTAAAAGGGAAAGGCTGCGAGATCTCAGATGAGAATGACTTCAAGGAAAAACTGGGGGAAGTTTTCCAATCAAATGAAATGCGTGAGGTGATGGCGGCACTGCTAAGGATGTCCGAGGAGTGATTCCTGAAACGGCAGGGTGGCATAGTAGAAAGGCTCAAGCATTCTGTGTACCACTGGTGTCTCGCCAGTTTCCTTCAGCATCGTCACCTCGTGCCGTCCGAAACACATAAAGCAGGTGCAATTTCAGAATGAAAGATCTTCGCGATGGCTACCGCATTCGCACTGGCCAGACGCCAGTGCGACCCGGCCGTTTTTTTTCAAGAGGGGGAGCATTCGCTACGCTCCGAGGAAACAATCAGCCATTTCAATCCTAGCAGCTTGCAAGAGGGGCTAATTATCCGCCACAATGAGGATTCGCTCCCGCACGTTTGATTTGCACACGCTATCAGGTCGTGCCGGGGGAGAAAATTTAGCTCTCAACAGCAATACTTGCTCGGCTTTACCGAAGCATATGAGATAGGCGATTTTCAGATTTACTTACCTCGTACAAGGGCATCTCGAACATGCGAATAGGTTTACTGTCCGTCCTGATGTTGCTGACAATATCGCCTCGATTCGCCAACGCGCAAGGCTTAGAGTTACTGCTTGCCGCTCCAGGTGCGGTCAATATGCTGAAGGAGTATGTGGGAATCGTCGAATCAATGGATTCTAAAGTTGATCGACTTACCCGAGCAGATCTGAAAACATCTTGGCACCTTCTCCGTCAAGCAAAGAACAATCCAGCACAATCACATGAGTTAATCAAAGAGGCGCGAGTCCATTTTACGCGCGCTATCGCAATCGAATCAGACGCCACAGACGAAGCGAGTCGTCATCGGCACGCACTGGCTCTACTTGGCCTTTGGATGTGCTGCGAGATCGAGAATGACAAGGTTAATGCCAACGACTCATTGAAGTCGATCTTGAAAATTTCTTCTAAGCCTTCTACCGCGCTGACCGTTCGGTACAACTCTGCGGCCGTTCCTGTATCCATTCCGGCGACTGCAATAATGAATCTAATCATTAATGGCGAAGCGGAAAGCAAAGTTCGTGGTAAAGAGATGAATGAGGCCAATCTTCGCCTGTTCGACGCAGACTTTGATGGACTACTGTCGATTCAGTCAGCCGTGCGAAAAAAGCTTGAGCGCGAGAAAGTCATTCGGCCTTAAATCCCAAAATTAGCTCTTGTCTGGGCAAGGTTAACGGTAGGGTAGCGACGTAAAAAAGCTCGAACATAGTGTGTGCCACGGGCATCTTGCCGGTGAAAATGCGGCCTTGGGGTCAGCGCAAGTCGTATCCGCAGTTCGCTCCAAACCCCGCCACTTGCCAGAGGGGCCTTCCTTCCGCCACAATGAGGGACCAGTCTCCCTCACGAAAAACCCAGGCGGGAAGGATAGCTCGACATGCTGGCGCAATTGCGGACTTACTCGATGGCCGGCATCGAGGCGATTCCGGTCGAAGTGGAAGTCGATGTCTCGCCGACCGCCCTGCCCAAGACGGTGCTGGTTGGTTTGCCCGAGGCGGCGGTAAAGGAGAGTGTGCACCGGATCGAACGGGCCATCGTCAACTCAGGCTTCTTTGTCCCGCGCGATCGGGTCGTGATTAACCTGGCCCCGGCCGAGCTTCCCAAGAATGCGGCTTCATTCGATCTGCCGATTACGCTTGGCATTCTGCTCGGTAGTGGGCAGCTGCAAAGCGAACGGCTCGATCAATACGCGATCGTGGGTGAGTTGGCCCTCGACGGGATGACGCGGCCGATTCGCGGGATTCTTTCCAAGGCGATCGAAACCGAAAAGCAAGGCCTGGCCGGGATTCTGGTTCCCGCCGAGAACGCCAAAGAGGCTGCCGTGGTGGAAGGGATCGACGTAATCCCGGTCGCCAGCCTGACCGAAGCGGTCGGGTTTCTGGCCGGGCAACTCGAAATCGAACCGGTCCCGCCGCAGATTCAATCGCTGCTGGAAGAGCATTGCAACTACGACGTCGATTTCGCCGACGTCCGCGGCCAGGAACTCGCCAAACGTGCCGCCACGATCGCCGCGGCCGGAATGCATAATCTTCTACTCGTCGGCCCGCCTGGTTCCGGCAAGACGATGCTGGCCAAGCGGGTACGGACGATCTTGCCGGGGCTGACGCCGAGCGAATCGGTCGAGACGACGCGGATCTATAGCGCCACCGGCCGGCTCGCGACCAATCAGCCGCTGCTCGCGACGCGGCCGTTTCGTTCGCCGCACCATACCATCAGCGAGGCAGGCCTCGTGGGCGGCGGCAGCAATCCGGCACCAGGCGAGATATCACTGAGCAATCACGGCATTCTTTTCCTCGACGAGTTGCCGGAGTTCAATCGCCGCACGCTCGAGCTGATGCGGCAGCCGCTGGAAGATCGCCAGGTAACCATTTCCCGGGCACTGCGAAGCGTTACTTTTCCGGCCGACTTCATGCTGGTCGCGGCGATGAATCCTTGCCCATGCGGTTTCCGCAACGACCCGCGCCGCGACTGCCGCTGCACAACGCCCCAGGTCGAGAAGTATGTCGGCAAAATATCAGGTCCTTTACTCGACAGGATAGACATCCAGATCGAAGTCCCGGCGGTCCCGTATCAGGAACTGGCCAGCGAGACCGAAGGAACCAGCAGCGAGTCGCTCAAAGAAATGGTGATCGCGGCACGCAAGATTCAGACACGCCGCTTCGTCGGCAGCAAGACCCGGTACAACGCCCAGATGAGCAGCCGCGAAGTCCGCAAGTTCTGCCACGTCGACGACGATGCGGCCAGCCTGATGAAACAAAGCATCAGCAACTTCGGCCTCTCGGCCCGAGCCTACGACAAGATCCTGCGTCTGGCCCGAACGATCGCCGATCTGGAAGAAGCCACGATGATCACGGCCGATCACGTTTGCGAGGCGATTAACTATCGGATGCTGGACCGAAGTTTGGTGGGTTGATCCCAATTGGCAAGTCCGGACGTGCAACTGCCAGCAAAGAATTGTGCCGATCGGCGTTGGCCCATAAACTCATCGATTGAAAACCTTATCAATATTTTTTCGAGAGCTCCCTTCATGAACCGCCTATTTTTTATCGCTCTTCTGGGAGTGTCGATCTTTACCGGCTGTTCCGAAATCGGTTCGGATCCGACCGATAATGTTTCGCAGTTGCGAGAAATCGACGCCCGATTTCATTCCGGTCAGATCAGAGAAGTCAAGATTGACCTGGAAATGTACTTGCAAGAGCACCCCAAGTCTTTCAGAGGATGGTCGCTATTGGGCTGGGCCCATTTGAATTCGGGCAATTTCGAATCTGCAAAGCAGTGCTTTGACAAATCAATCGCTATCAACGCGCAATCCGACAACGCTTACGTCGGGCTGGGATCGATGTATCGCCGGCAGGGCGACATGGCCAAAGCCCGAGAGTCGTACAAGCGGGCGATCGATATCTTGCCGGACAACCCGGAAGCGTATTCCAGCTTGCTTGTAATCGAGTTGATGGATGGCAACTCGGAGAAAGCGGTCGAATATGGCGAAAAGGCCTGGGCCACACGCAAGAACCTCGCCTCCATCCCCGCAAATCTTTCCGTCGCCTACCACTACCTGGGCAATACCACCAAGCGGGACGAGTTCTTCCAACATGCCAAGCGTCTCAACTACAAAAGCCTGGACACCCTGAAAGATATCTTTGAAGGCAAGATTGATATTCGATCGAACTGAATCAACAAAGGCCAGGAGCTTTTTGGGCCGGAGAGAGTCTTCATGACGGCAGGATACTTCTGTAAAACGTGCGGTAAATATCATGACGAGTTACCGATGGAATTCGGAGCCAATGCTCCTGCGTTCTACTACATGATCTCCGAGGCAGAACGAGATTCTCGCTGCGACTTGACTGACGAGTTGTGTGTGGTTGATAAGGAGCATTTCTTCATTCGGGGCTGCCTCGAAATACCCGTCGTCGATAGCGAGCGGCCATTCATCTGGGGCGTGTGGACTTCGCTCAGCAAAGACAATTTCAGGCGAACCTGGAAACTGTGGGAAAAGGCTGGCCGAGAATCGGAACCACCCTACTTCGGCTGGCTGTCGACTTCATTGCCGCTCTATCCAGACGCGATGTATCTCAAGACGCACGTTCATACGCGACCTGTCGGCGAGCGGCCTTTCATTGAGTTGGAGCAAACCGACCATCCGCTGGCGGTCGAGCAGCGCGAGGGCATTACAATGCAGCAGGTTGAAGAGATTGCATCGCAGTTGATGCATTCAGACGAAACAGATTGATGACCCAATGGCCCTATCATCACGCAATTCCCGCCCCATCAGAGTCAAGAACATTGAGTACCGCTGGACAGCAGGGGCTGGTTGGTCCAGGCCAAAAAGATGAGTTCGTATCAGGCAGTCATATTCGACCTATTTGGAACGCTAATCCAACTGACGCGGCACACTCGTCCGTATTTGAGACTGTGCCGCTCAGTCAATGCCGCTAACCGCCTGCGGGAATCGTTGGTGGTCGACAAGCCGACGCTTGCCGATTTCTGTGAATACCTTGGAGTTGAGAAGCCGCCGTTTCTGAATGAACTTCAGGCAGATCTTGACCAAGATATCGCTGCGGCTGTCGGCTTTTGTGATACGGTTGCCACACTTCAAGAGCTCCGCGAGCGCGGCATTCGTATCGCTGTGGTTTCCAACCTCGCATCCCCTTACAAGCAGGCATTCTATCGACTTGGGCTAAACAACCTGATCGATGCGACGATTTTTTCGTGCGATGTCGGTAAGAGCAAACCAGATCCGCGGATTTATGATGCAGCGCTCAAAGCGTTGCATGCCAAGCCGGAAGAATCGATCATGGTTGGTGACAGTCAGGTCGCTGACGTCGATGGCCCCATGGCTTGTGGGATACGGGGCTACCTTCTCAAACGTGATGGCAGACACGCCGATGCCGAAAGACTAGCGAAATTGTCTGATATGCTGGAGATAGTCAGGAACTGACCCGCCGCAAGTCACCTACGAATTGCGCTCGACGGAGAGGATGACACGATTGGCAAGCATTGGAGTGAATACCGACGCGGCAAATCCCATTACTGCGACAATGCACCAGGGTACAGCGTAATACTGGGATGCGATTCTCTTCAGAAATGGTACGTGCACAAAAGCCTCGTTTGACGTGCCGGCAAGCAATCCGACGTAAGACCACACCATGAAGTAATAATGATAATAGATCCAGCTCTTGATTTTCTTTCGCCACAAGACGGTAGCTACGGCTCCAGCTAACATTGCCAGGCTGCCAACCGCCAACCAATGAAAAACTCCGAAGCCGCCAAATAATCTGTAGATACCAAATGATGTCAGGTTCAAGCCAAGCATCGCGAAGACATAAACTCGCCCCAGTATTCTATGGGTCTGCGTTCCTTTAGGACGCACGAGCACGATCAGGCCTGCAATGAGTGATACAAAACCCAGGATCGTGTGAATGACGCCAAGCATCTCTACTTTTCCAACTTCCGAACGATTTTTTACCCGTTCGTTTCTCGGGCTTCAATCGGTTCGCAATACTTGATTCGATGCGATTCTCTCAGACTCCATCGGATCAGTGCATTCACGAATGCTCCCATCGATTTTGCCCACTCATCCGTGACGAACTTGGGTACGCAAAACAGCACCGGTCGCTTTTCGGCGCGTTCAATCCTCGGGAAGCGGATCCTATGAACTTCAAGATCGGATCTTCGTCCCGAAGCTCGCCCAAAACGTACGCAATCACGAACTTCTTATCCTCGGAATAAATCCGAATCCTCCAATCGTCGAAGTACCAGTGAAAGTATTCCCCCTGATACTCGAAGCGGACTGAACCTTTTCCGCGAACCCCCACAATTCAAACCAGGCCATTCCCTACGGGATTACTTCCCCAACTCCCGAATCTCAATCTTCCGAATCTCCCCCGTGCTCTGCCACGCCGAGAAGCCCAGTGGCTTTGACAAGTCAACTTCGTTTCGGGTCGTGATCTTTTTGCCTTCAATCTTGGCGTTAATGACCTGTTTGTCTTCGATCCAGGCTTCGATCTTCTTGTCGGTCACGCGTAGTTTGAAGCGGTACCATTTGTTGTCGTCGAAGGGGATGTACTTGGTTGTTTCGTTTTCGGAGGCATCCACGCCGTCGATGCTGCTCAGGCCGACCACTGCCCCGCCCCAGCCGCCGGGGATGAAACTGCAGTGGCTGTCTTTCACCGGGAAGGTCAACGCGGCAAAAAAGTCGAGACCCAACGTTCGCCGGGCTTCCCAGGTCAGTTCGTAGTTGGTCTTCGGCAGGTCATCCTTCTTGTAGGTGATGCCGGTCAGCATCACCCCTTGCTTCATGATGATCGACCCCTCTTTGACGGCGACCTCGCCTTCGCCGCCGAACTGCGGTACCTCCCATAGCTCCATATCCTTGCCGTTAAACAGCGAACGAACCTTCGGCTTCGCTTTCGCCTCGTCGGCAAAAAGCGGCAAGGTAAACAAAAGAACAAGCGTCAGGCAAAGGGTGGCTGCAAGGGTACGCATCAGGTCGATCCGCAGGAGAGTGAAGGAATTGGGGCTATGGATAGAGCCTAACAAGCGGAAGACGCGAATTCCATTAGCCGTGCCAACTTCGGTACCAATCGACGTATTCTTGAATGCCATCCTCGATCAGCACCTTGGGGTGGTAGTTGAGCAGTCGGCTCGCTTTTTCAAGGTTGGCATAGGTGACCGGCAAGTCCTCTGGTCGCTCTGGCAGATGATTGATGATCGCCTTTTTGCCGAACGATTTCTCCAGAAGTTCGATCAGCCGCCGCATCTCGATCGGGTCGCTATGCCCCACGTTGATTTCCTGGCCGACAACTCCTTCGGCCGTCAGCGCCGAAATGAACCCTTGGCAGATATCACTGACGTGGGTGAAGTCACGGCGGATGCTGCCATCGCCGAATAGTGGGATCGGGGTTCCTTCGTAGACCGCCTTGGCGAAGATCGTCAGGGCCAGGTCCGGCCGCAGCCGCGGACCGTACACGCTGAACGGTCGCAAACAGGCCGTCGGAATCCCATGCAGTTGGTGATAGGTCAAGCAAAGCAGTTCGGCGGCCCGCTTGGTCGCACCATAGGGACTGGCCGGAATGCCCAGCGGAGCATCTTCGTTGAACGGAATGCCGGCTCCCTTGCCGTAGACGGTCGAAGACGATGCCAACAGGAACCGCTTCACGGGATGATGCCGGGCAGCTTCCAACAGGCTAAGTGTGCCGCCGACGTTGGCCCTTTGGTACATCTCCGGTTTCTGCACACTGATCCGCACGCCGGCATAGGCGCCCAGGTGGACGACCTGATCGATATCGTACTCGTCGAACAACCGCTTCATGGCGTCGGTATCGCAGAAGTCGCCCTCGATCAGGTTGACACGCGGCTCGTTTGCCACCGGCTTGATGTTTTCGCGTTTTAGGGCCGGGTCGTAGTAGTCGTTGAAGTTGTCGATGCTGACCAGCTTCTCGTCTGACTGGGCAAGTAAGATCTGGGTCAGGTGGCTGCCAATGAAACCAGCTCCGCCGGTGATCAGAATGGCCATGCTTGGTTTGTGCCTTGTGTTGGTTCGAAAGTTCGTAATGTCGCTGGGGATTTCACTTCGGGCGCCGCCCCGCATCCCCCAGAATAAACCGTCAGAATCGTTACAAACCATACTGGATTCACGTCCTTCGTCGCAAGGCACACCACGGTTGTTTCGTGTGACCGCGTTGACTAGTCTGGAGACTGGTTTTGTGATCCTCTCTGGGAACTCCCTGCATGTCGCTGCGAAAACTGCCCCTTCTGGCTACGGGTGCCTTCGTTCTATTGTGGGCGATCGCGTTCGCAGGGACCCATGTTCCGCTGCATGCCGATGTCGACGAGTTGGCGTTCCCCCACGCGGACAAGGTCGTTCACTCGACGATCTACGCCGTCCTGGCCATCGCCGCCATGGTTGCCCTGCGGGCGTGGAATTTCCGCAGAACCACCATGCTTGCTTTCGCGGTCGTGGGCATCTTGTTCGGGCTGGGAATCTTCGACGAATTGACCCAAACCCTGGCCGGTCGAGACTGCGATCCCCAGGACCTGATGGCCGATACGTTTGGGGCGGCCCTTGGCGTCAGCCTGGTCGGATTGCTCCGTGGTAATGCTCCGCCTGAGACGGTTTCTCCAAGCGACGCCAAGCAGTAATTAGGGGAAGGCAGGGATGGCCGCCATGGATCTCCGCCAAGTCGCGGATGCCTTTCACGAGCGCGTGCCGGATTTGGTTGACTCGCTCACGAAGCAGATGCGCGAAGTGCCGTCAGGTTCCGTCGCCACCTACGGGCAATTGGCCCAAGCTTTGGGAGATACAGCTGCCAGCCGCTGGGTCGCCACATGGCTGCTGGAAGCCGATTGTCCGTTGGCAGAGATCTCGCATCGTGTGGTCCGTTCGACCGGTGAAATCGGACTCCATTTCAGCGGCGACGTATCCGAAAAGAAGCGTCGGCTGCAAAACGAAGGGGTTGTGGTTTCTGGCGGAAAGGTCGAACTAGGTCGCTTTCAAGTCGAACTGCCGGCAATCCAGGCCCCGCTAGCAGCGCTAAAGGCTTGGCAAAATGAGTTCGTCTGTCCGCAAGCAGCCCCTTTGGACTTGAATGCAGTGCAGACGATTGGCGGGCTCGATGTTTCTTACACCGGCCACCAGGCGGTTGCCGTTTGCAGCCGATTCGAGGCAGATGGAACGTCGCCTCTAGGACACGCTTCCCGTTGCCAGGAGGTACGATTTCCGTACGTGACGGGCTACCTGGCCTTCCGTGAATTGCCGCTGCACCTGGAACTTCTTGCCCAGATGCAGACCGAAGGAACCTTGCCGGATCTATTGCTGGTGGATGGTAACGGGCGGCTACATCCTCGGCGAATGGGCATCGCGACGATGTTGGGGGGCCTGACCGGGATTCCCACAATCGGCATCGCCAAGAAGAAGATCTGCGGCGTCATGCTCGCCGACCAGTTGAGCCCCGGCGTTTGGGAGCCGATCGTCGAGGCGAAGGATCAAGCCAACGACATCCTTGGTTACACGATCTTGCCGCATGCCAAGACAAAGCATCCGCTGTACGTTTCGATCGGCCATGGGATCGACTCCGACGAGATGCAGGAGGTTGTCTCGCGGTCGTTTGCCGGGCACCGCTCGCCTGAGCCAATCTATGCCGCCGATCGCGAGAGTCGGCGAATTGCTAGCACGCTCGCGACAGCTTGATTCGTCTGGACGCGTCAGGCAGTCATTGGGTAAGGTTTCGGCCAAGCATCGATGACTTACCCGCGCAACCCTCTTTCTGAAGTGGACCTGTCGTGAAAACTTACGCACTGCTAACTGCCGCTGCAGCTATTTGGCTTTCGCTCGTCGGCGCAAGCTCTGCCGCCGATTTTCAAGTCACCACGCAAGTTTATCGCGGAAACGAACGGTCGCCGGTGGTCACCTATCAAACCATCTTTAAAGGGGCCAAGGTGTATGACGTTGTCACTACGCCGCCCCGGCAAGCTACGATCATCGACTTCGATACGGGGCAACTAACCCTGTTGGATCCCCAGCGACAAGTCAAGCTGACGATGTCGACACAGAACGTGCTGCAGCGATCGGCATTTTTCAAAACCCATGGGCGTTTTCCCGATCAGCCGCTGTGGCAATTTCTGAAGGATCCTAGCTTTCAAACCAACTACGACCCGCAAACGCAGGTATTGAAGATGGAAGGGGACCCGCTGTCTTATGAAGCGGATCTACAGCCCGTTTCGGCTCAGCCGACGGTTGATGCGTACGCCCGGTTCTGCGATTGGTCGGCCCAGCTGAACTTCATTTGTGCGGCCAGCGATCTCCCCCAGGCCCGGATCGAGTTGAACAATCAGATTCGGTCCCGAGGAGCCTTGCCGACGCAAGTTCACAAGACGGTCCGGTATGCCGACCCCACCAAGACGATCTCGCTGCGGAGCATGCATCAGTATCGCTGGAAGGCCAATGCTGATGACGAGAAGCTGATCCAATTGCTGGAAACCGACCTGACGAAGGCCCGAGCGGTCGATTTCGACGAATTCGTCCGGCCGGCGTTCTCGACCGCCCAAAAGTAGGCCAATGCTGGAATGCGGAATATCTCTCAGGTAGGATGAAACCAGTTGCTAATTGCCGCACTGGTCATCCCCCCCTGAAATCGCAAGGATATCCCCGCATGATCCGCCTGTTGAGCCTTCTGCTGGTTTTCACATTCAGTTCCCTCGCATTTGCCGGTAGTTACGAGATCGTCCAAGAGGACGACGGCCTGACGGTTCACTACGACGGCAAGCTGCTGACGCGCTATCTGAAGATGAGCGGCGCGAAGCCGATTCTTTACCCCCTGCTGGGCCCAGGCGGCGTTGCGATGACCCGCCACTACCCGATCGAGCCGGCCATCGAGCATGAAAAGAGCGATCACCCGCACCATCGCAGCGTCTGGTTCACCCACGGCAACGTGAATGGCACCGACTTCTGGGCGGAAAAAGAAGGCGTAACGGGCAAGATCTACCACGAGAAGTTCGAGAAGGTGACCGATGGCGACACGGCACAGATCGTCTCGGTCAATCGCTGGGAAACACCTGAGGGTAAAGTGGTCTGCAAAGATCGCCGCACGATTACTTTCGGCCACGACAAAGGACGCCAGTACTTCGACTACGACGTAACCGTGACACCGGTCGACGAGCCGGTTACCTTCGGCGACACCAAGGAAGGCGCCTTCGGCATGCGAATCGCCGGCACAATGAAAGTCGACGAAAAGCTGGGGGGCACGATCGTCAACGACAGCGGCGTAAAAGACAAAGACGCGTGGGGTAAGCGTTCGGCATGGGTCGACTACTACGGTCCGGTCGACGACAAGACGGTCGGGATCACGATCATGAACCACCCTTCAAGCTACAACTATCCGACCTACTGGCATGTCCGCACGTATGGCCTGTTCGCCGCGAATCCTTTCGGCGTTCATGACTTCGAAAAGAAAGAGAAGGGGGCGGGCGATCACACCATCAAGCCAGGCGAAGAAATGAACCTCCGCTATCGCGTTCTACTGCACGAAGGGACGACTGAGGAGGCGGACGTAGCCGAAGCGTTTTCGCGCTACGAGAAGGTCGAGAAATAGCCTTTAAGACGATCTCAGCCTGCCATCACAGCAAATCAAAACTGTAAGCCGATTGGCGTGTGAAAAACTTGGATTTCTACTCAAGCCTGAGTGCTCGCCGCACTCAGGCTTTTTGTTCGCGCACCGAACAAATATTTCCCATATTTCCCAGCCTATCTATGTCAAACTTTGCGGCCCAGAGTGCCGATACCTAATTTTGCAAACACTTAACCCAAACCACCCAACCAGCCCATTCTCGATGGCGATTGAGATCCGGCTGGATCGATACGGAGTTTCCCCAACCTATGACCGCTGAGACCCCGTGTTTCACGCAGTTGGAACACCTTCGGCAGTACATTTACCAGATTCTATGTGACAAAGAACAACTCGAGCCGGGCGTCTTTCCCATGACCGAGCGCGTGATCGTGCGAGCGGATGATCCTTGCGGGATCTATTTCTGCTTGCATGGCCCTCGTAGCGTCAAATGCACCGCAATCTGGGAAACCGACACGAACACGATTCTGTTCTACGGAGCCAGTGGCGAGCGGTTCCTGAGAACGCAGCTATCGAGTTCCACCGCCCTGCAAGTGGCTGCCTAACCAAGGTAGCCGCGGCCAACGGACTGGCCGCACGTCACATGTTTCCTGGCTAATCCCTCAAAAACTGATATCCGCATAAACATGGAGGTTTATTCATATGCTAGTCCTTTCCCGCAAGGAAGGTGAAAAACTTCGGCTCGGCGACGAGATTCTGATCACGGTCGTCAAAGTAGGCGCCGACAAAGTTCGCCTTGGTATTCAAGCACCATCCAATCTGCTGATCCTCCGCGACGAGCTGGAAGTCCACGATCTGGAAAGCATCGAGGAAGAAGAACGGATCACGCTGGTCTTCACCCAGGAAGTCGACCAGCCGGCCCCGAAACCGATGCGTATCGCGGCCTAATCACGCCGGCGGTGGGCGTGATTGCGGACGAAGTAGGATGGCTACAACCGGTACCAAGCGAGAGCCATGATCGCTGGACAGGCACGTCAGACGGACCGAAATGGCCGGCCGTTCTGGACGTTGGTAGTCATCCTACGAGAGACGCGACAGCGGGACGTCTCACCGACAGCGCATAAAAAAATGAGGGGTGCTACAACACCCCTCATTCATCTTGTATTATTCGATACGTTGACTCGTCGAGATTACTCACGCGGACGGATAGCACCCGTCAAACCGGAGTAGTCGCAACGGTCTTCGTCGTGCCACAGCGGCAAGCCTTGCTCGACGCGGCGGCGGAGAACTTCGATCTTTGCTTCCGAACCGGCCGGAGCGTCGGTTGGGATGAACTCGTCACCAGCATCGGGAACGAAATCCTCGTCGTGACCGAACTTCAGAATGGCATCAAAAACGTTCTTAATCTTCTGCATCTTGGTTAACACCTACTTTCCACTTGATTCGCACTTGGGTGTGATGTGCGTACGGCCTTCGAGGCCAAACGGTTTGTATTAAACAGGGAGAGCCGACAAAATTAGCTGCGTTTGCTAAGTAGCTGAGCTAGCTGGCCGTTTGTTGGCATTCCATGGTGGGTATTCAGAGCAATATCCATTCGCTCGCAAGACAGCACGTTGCCGCATCACAAGTATGCGGTACAAATCGAGCAGTTGGGCTCTTGACCCAACAGTTCTCGGCTTGCTGTGCCGACGACCTTCACTTCGACCATTAAAAATGTGTAATTTCTTGTGGGTCGAGGTGTCCTGAGATCTAGGTCGCTGATCTCCCCTATGGATCCTCCAAGGTTTCGATCAAGCACACGATTATTTATCGATCGCTTTACGTGTCAATAGAATTTTCCACAGGGAAATCGACACTGCGGCGATCCGATAACCCCGGAAAACGCCGCATATTGCGGCCCACCGGTCAAGCCGGTGTCAGATCTATCGGCTGGCCGATAGTCGACAAGGGACAACGGCAGCACTAGGCTCCAATTAGAGGAGGCCTAGCTTCCCCTAAGGGTTCGCCGGCCTGGTTCCATAAATTTGACCGGTTGGATAAAGTTTGGCGAACAACCCGCAAGCCCCCTTGCGAAAAGTTTTTTCCTCACTCTCATTTTTTATCGCCCTGACAGTCCCATTTTGGGGGAATCGATGCCCTGGATTCAAAAAGAAATCACCCTTGGACGACAAACCCGTGGC
Source organism: bacterium (assembly GCA_016124445.1). Lineage (GTDB taxonomy): Bacteria > Planctomycetota > Planctomycetia > Pirellulales > Pirellulaceae > Bremerella. The sequence continues at coordinate 57,982 of WGNR01000016.1, read as the reverse complement.
TTTCACCTGGTGACCCGAGAGATCGTCAGCCAGCTTCCTGAACTAGCCGAAATTGAGGTCGGAATTCTACACGTCTTCATCCAGCATACGTCGGCCAGCCTGAGCATTAACGAGAACGCCGATCCCGATGTCCGAGAAGATCTTGAGATGGCGTTTTCCAAGATCGCCCCAGAAAGCTTTCCCTACATCCATACGATGGAGGGGCCAGACGATATGCCCGCCCACATCAAAGCCGCCATGCTCGGCAGCAGCGTGACGATCCCGATCACCGACGGTCGACTCAATCTCGGAATCTGGCAGGGCATTTACCTGTGCGAGCATCGCAACCACGCCAGCGGCCGGCGACTTGTACTCACGATCCAGGGCGAGCGTCGTTAGTTGCGGACAACGATCTTTTTACCGTCATAGCGGATTGCCTTCTCGCGAGAGGCAACCCAATCCCAATCAAGCCGATGAGGCGGGTCTAGAAATAGGCGATAGGCTGCCGCCATTTGTCGAGCCGATTCTGAGTAACTCACACCGCCGAAGCCGGCTCCAAATGCCGGGAATGCCACAGTTTCAATTTTCTTCGCATCTTTGGCGTTGTGGTTGTAGATCGCCAGCAATGCCGCCCAAGTCGCGGAATAGACCTTATCCGTGCCATCAATTCCGCCCGGCACGCGCATCGTAGGGGCATGGCACAGGAACGGAATCGATCGATCGCCTGTCTCTAAAAGAAATGCCGTACCGACGGGCTGTTCGCCCAGATACTCGTTCATGATTCGAAATTGAACACTTCGCATGATTCGCTCTCCAAAGTAGCGAACCACGGCGGCATCGATACCCGCGGTCATCATTCCGAAAGAATTTGCGGCGGTGACAAAGCAGTCATGCGGCGGGAGGTCCTCAAACCGAGATTGGATCACGCGGACGCCTGGAAGATCTTCAAATCGCTGCTCAAATGCAGCACACATTTCCTGTTTAGGATGAATAAGCCAAAGATTGATTGAATTCATACCATAAGTGTATACAGAACACTAAGACTAAGCAAGCTAATTGCCACGGATGGTGACAACTCGCAAAAAGAAAGGGCGTCAAACGACGCCCTTTTGCTGCTTCTTGAAATGGCTTGCGACAAGCCTATTGCGGCGCCGCCAGGGTTGTCCCCGGAGGTGGCGGCAGTTTGATGGCTCCGTTTTCTCTGGCCATGGCGGCCAACGCATCCGTGTAGGTAATCAGCAAACCATGCACATGCTGGAAGTCAGGCCGCTGGGTCAGCGGAGCATAGGCAGTATTGCCCGCCACTTGGTCGTAGCGCGCGATGGCGGCCTGCAATACTTGCGGATTGGGATGCGGACCTTGCTCGTAAACTTCCTTGGGCAACGCCAGGTAGGCCTTCCACTGGTCGTCGAGCACGCTGCCCAGACGGTTCGAGGCCGCGGCGAGCTCCATCCGTAGTTGATCGATTCCAATTCCACTTTGGACCGGCATGGCGGGAGCCAGTTCCACTTGCTGCGGCTGCGGTTCGTAGCCTCCGACTTGCTGTGGTTCCACGACGACGTTATCTGCGTACTTAGCGACCGTGGAAAGCAACTGCACCGCCGACGCCGGAAGGACCGGCGTATTGGTCGCTTGCTGCCCGGTGGGCGTCAGGCCGGTACCACTGTAGTAATTTCGATTGGCGAGTGTATCGATCTGCAGCGAACTCCCATCGACCGAGGCCCCGACGAACAAACCGCGGCTGCGACTGTACGAGTAGATCTCGCTGGCCAACGTCAGATCGGTCCCTGCGGAAGCATTTCTTCCGACCGGCCCGGCACTGGCCGCAGCATCGACACCAATGGTGAATTTGCCGTTGAGAAGTCCTTCAATGCTCTTGCGCGTTTCAAAGACCAGCACGACGTCGGTTGCCTGAATACCAGCCTGCCATCCCACGCTTCCGCCGGTCATGGTCACGAACTGGGGAGGTTGCCAGGCCCGGTTTTCGTCGCGAACCAGCACGACGCCGCGTCCATGCCGCACTCCGACGACAAAGCCTCCTTTGATCATGTTCGGAATGATGACAACCCCTTCCGCTTTTTCCAGCATCACGTGCGGAATACCGGAGGCAGGAATCGACATGATTTCGTTGAGGACGGTCGTCGACTGTCGGACCACCAAATCTTCGCGACTTTGCTGCTGGGCAGTCGCGTGTTGAATTGACAGAAGCGACACAACCAGGGTCGCAAGCAAAATCGATGAGTGGCGGGACATGGGAATTACCTCCTCCTTGAATTTGGGCTGCCGCTAGCGGTGCTGGCAGAGACGCAGCAGCCAGAGCCTGCCCAATGTATCGCAGTCGTCGCGAGCGACAAACCTTGATTTGCCCAGCGGCGATTGACCGTTTTCATCTTCCTTTACGAAACGGCCCCTGTTTCGTTCGATCGCTAACTGCCTGGATTACCTGCCGCGGCTTGCTGTTTGGCCTGGTAGACCTTCAGCTTCTCCTTCACGCCGGGAATGACTTTGGCGGCATTTTCATGGTAGATCTTCTTCAAAACGTCATCCGGCAGCCCAATGCCGTAGATGTACCACAGCCCTTGCGGCGGCGGTACTTTCTCGGAATAGGGGAAGTATTCGTCCAGCGTTTCCAGAAACCGCCAGTAGTAATGCAGCCGCTGCTCCGGCCAGGGACCGTCGGTTCCGAACAGAATGCGATCTTGATACTTCAAAAAGAATTCCCGTGAAGTGTACGGCTGGCGTCCCAGTTCCGAAATTCGCGAGGCAGGCTCGATGTAAAGATTCGGGTACTTCTCTAGCCACGTGGTCAGCGTGCCCAGGTCCTCCGCATTGTTGGCGAAGTGAGCGCCGATAAACGTCGTCTCCGGATGACGCTTGATCACGCGATTTCGAGCCGCAAGCAGTTCTTCCCGTGATGGAAACTGGTCGCCGTAGAAGCTCCAGTCGGGATGTCGCGACAATTCTTCCCAGCGTTCGTTCGTTTTGTCGATCGATTTGAAGAACGCTACCGGGTCAGCCGTATGAATGATCACAGGCAATCCCAACTCGCCGCATGCCTTCCAAATAGGGTCCCAACGAGGGTCATCGATCTTGAGAAACGAACCATCGGCGTCCTTGTATCCAAGCCCAAATTGCTTGAACAGTTTCAAGCCGCTGGCCCCCTTTTTCTTCACCTCGGCCAGTTCCAATGCCATGCGTCGACCGAAGTCGGGCCGCTGGCAATCCCACGTTTCCGGCTTGTCGGGATCGCCATTGCCACGCCAGTCGATATTGGCGTAGATCAGGAAGCGGTCCGGATACTTGGTCCACAAGTATTTGGCATGCTCGTCGAATTCCGCACCCAGGCGTCCATCAAGACTGACGCAAAGTGCGATATTGTTGCGATCCATCACCGCCACAAAATCGTCCAGTTGCTCAGGCGAATGTTTCAAGCGATAGCGAAAATGGGTGTGATCGTCCACGACGGGGAACTTGGCGTGCGTTAGAGGGGTCTGGTGGACTTTCAGCGTTGCTTCCGGCTGGAACTCGCCAATTGCCAACGGACGGCCATCTTCGCCATCGAGCGGCGGCTGGCTGTTTTCGTCCGCAATTGCGGGGCTAAGGGTTGCCATGCTGGCAAAACAAGCCGCGATAAAAATGAGGGAACGAAGGTGTCTGAATCTCTCAGGCATTTTTCTTCCTTTGGTGGTCAATTTTTTTCAGCGTTGATCGGTAAACGATCCAAGGCATTTTCCATTGTCGTAGCTTTCCAACAGATGGGAACGATTGGTACGACGGGAAATTCACCGTAAAATGAGTCGATCTATCCAACCTACCAATTCTTCTGGATTTATGAGCCTGGACGAAACCCAACGACAGACCCCTGGGCAACTCAGCGCGGCGAGACATCTAAGCCGGCCCAAAGGTAAACCTCCGTGCGATATCCCAGGCTATGAACTGGAATCGCTGTTGGGTCGAGGTGCCTATGGAGAAGTTTGGGTCGCCACCGCGCTAAATACCGGGCGGCGCGTTGCTATCAAAATCTACCACCATCGTGGTGCGCTGGACGAAAACCTGATTTCCGCCGAGGTAGAAAAGCTGGTCTTTCTTTCTGCCGATCGGTATGTCGTTCAATTGCTGGAAGTTGGCTGGACCGCGGAACCTCCTTATTACGTGATGGAATATCTCCCCAACGGATCGTTGGAGGATCAACTCCGTCGCGGGGGGGCCATGGAAGTGGACGATGCGATCAGTGTCTTTCGGGACGTGGTGATCGGTCTGCTGCATGCCCATGGCAAAGGGATTTTTCATTGCGACTTGAAGCCTGCCAATATCCTACTTGATCAAGACGGCAAGGCACGAATCGCCGATTTCGGCCAATCGCGGCTCTCCAACGACCTGCGCCCTGCCCTGGGGACGTTGTTCTTCATGGCACCCGAGCAAGCCAATATCGAGGCGACGCCCGATGTGCGATGGGACGTTTACGCTTTAGGGGCAATGCTCTATACGATGCTCGTGGGCGAGCCTCCGTTTCGCTCTTCTTCCAGTGTCGGAGAAATTGACTCTTCCAATGGCCTTCGCGATCGATTGGACAAATATCGTAGCGTCATCGAAAACTCCCCCCCTCCTGAGGAGCACAAGAAGATCCGCGGCGTCGATCGGGAATTAATCCAAATCATTGATCGATCGATCGCAGTCAATCCACATCACCGGTATCACAACGCCCAGGAAGTGCTGGACGCGCTCAATGAACGCGAGCGGCATCGCTATCGTCGCCCGCTGATCTTGCTCGGCATCCTGGGGCCGGCATTGCTTTTGATGATTGGCCTGTTATTCGGTTGGCAGAACTACCGCACGGCGATGCAGACCTCGGAAGATGCCATGGTTGCCAAGGCATACGAGAGCAATCAGTTTGCCGCCGAACTTGCCGCGACAAACGTTTCCAACGCCATTGGCGATCGCTTTGACGAGGTCGAGCGGCTTGCCCACGACCCCAGCTTCATCGATTTGGTCTTGGAAACAATCCACGACCCGGAGTTGAGCAACCTTCTCGACCGTCTCCACAAAGATCGTCCGACAGCTGCGGATCAAACGCCTGACCGGATTGCCTTTCATCAAAGCCCTAAACGCCAGGCATTGCAAAAACGGATTGAAGCCCAGTTCGATCTCCCCTCGCAGAAAAACACCGGCAGCTGGTTTGTCGCCGATGCCGAGGGAATTCAAATCGCCTCGCAATTTGATAAGGCCCCGACCATTTCGCCCATCGGCGGTTACTATGGCTATCGAACATATTTCTCCGGTCAAATGCAGGACTTGTCCCCGACCGCTCCGACCCCTTCGATAATCACATCGACACATCTTTCGTCGGTGTTTCTGAGTACCGCGTCAGGCACCTGGAAGGTGGCCATGTCGACACCCTTGGAATCGAATGGCAAAACGATTGGCATCGTGGCGATGACCGTTGATGTCGGGAAGTTCACCAGTCTCGACCCGGCCAAACATCAATTCGCGGTTCTGGTCGACGGACGCGATGAACCGAATCAGGGTGTGATCTTGCAGCATCCCTACTTCGACGATTTGCTGAAGGCTGGAAAAAAGATCCCGATCAAGTACTCGCAAGAAGACAAGTTTCGGATTCGCTTGAACCGGTTCAATGACGGCGTTCCCGTCGTGGGGCACGACCCGATCGGCGAGGACAACCCAGGCGGGCCATACGATCGAACTTGGATCTTCGCCGCCGAAAACGTCCCCCTTCCGCATCGCCCCGAAGTGGCGCACGAAGAGGCAGGCTCGACTGGCCTGGTGGTTGTGGTGCAGGAAGATCATGAGTTCGCCGTGAAACCGATCTATGAACTCGGCAACCAGCTTTCCCGGCAAGCTTTGCTCGCAGTATCCCTGATTATTCTTGTGGTCCTCACGCTATGGTATTTTGTGCTCAGAGCATTGCGGCGCGTTCCGACCGGGGCCAAGGCAACCGGCGATACCGGCAGCATCGTTCCATCTCATGAATTGACAACGATCGCGGCGCCGCTGAAAACTGGCGTAAAACCATAACCCGGAAAAATCGATGCCTGAACTGCTTGCCCGGGATACGCTTTCTTCGCATCGTTGGCGACGTCGTCTTGTTCCCAATCAACCTTTCGTCGTCGGTCGCTCTACCAAAACGTTTCCCGTCTATTGGGACAAGCAGGTTTCGTCCAAACATGCCCACTTGATTTGGAACGGTACGCGACTCGAAATCAGCAAGTTTGACGATGCGGTCAATCCAATCTTCTTCGATTCTCGGCCGTGCGACACGTTCCATATCGATCCGGGCCAGCACTTCGTGATCGGCCACACCGAGTTTCTGTTGCGGGAATCGACCCCGACGATGCCGATGCCGCATCGCAGCCCGCAGACGGAAGTGACGATTCGTCCGGAAGAAATCCGCAGAACCTCGTTTCGTCAGACCCCCGGTCGAATCGAAATGCTGACCGAAATGGTCTCGAAGATGACCGCTTCGACCGATCACGAGCAATTGATCACGATCACGCTGCAACAGCTACTTTGTGGGATCCCTCATGCGACCGACGTGCTGCTTTTGGAAAAAAAACATGATGGAGAGTCGAGCGACTTCTATCCGGTTGCCTGGGACAGCCGAGATGGTGAATCGACTCCCAGCGGCACCAGCCACACCCTGATCGAGAACGCGACCAACTCGCAAATGTGTGTGCTGCACGTGTGGCCACACGAAACGGAATCGGCCAAATCTGAATTCACGATGATCGCCGGTCACGATTGGGCGATGTGCATTCCGATTCAAATCAAACTGCAGCAGCAAGCCGCCATCTATATTTCCGGCCAAAGAGCGCGTTTGGAAGAAAACCTGACCGAGGTCGAACTGCTGCAAGACGACATCAAATTCGCCGAATTGGTCGGTTCGACGTTTGCGAACCTGTCGAGAAACATGGCGCTCGAGCGTCGCCAATCCCAGCTCAATCAGTTCTTCACGCCTGGTTTGCTCGATCACGTCTCGACCGACCTGGAAACCTTTTTGGCACCGCGTGAAGCCGATTTGATGGTACTTTTCTGCGACCTGAGAGGTTTCTCAAGCGCGGCGGAAGAACACTTTGACCGCTTGATTCCTTACCTGCAGCAGACTAGCGAAACGCTCTCAGAGATTACGTCGGCTATTCTGGCCGAGCGCGGCGTGATTGGTGATTTCCATGGCGATGCCGTGATGGGCTTTTGGGGTTGGCCGGCTGCGGCTCTGGAGAACCCATTGGGCTGCATTCAGGCAGCGACGCAAATTGCCGAAGCGCTGGCAGGGCCAGATTTCCTGACCACCGAGTTGCCGCCCAAAGCGGGGATCGGCATTGCCTCGGGCCGCGGTGTTGCCGGCATGATTGGCAGTCGCGACCAAGTCAAAGTAACCGCGTTCGGACCGACCGTGAACCTGGCGTCGCGGATCGAAGGATTGACCAAGCCGCTGGGGGTCCCCCTTCTGTTGGACGAACATTCCGTCAATCAACTCAATCAACATCCGGGAATGTCGGCGAACAAATTCCTGCGGCTGGGATGGTTTCGCCTGGCTGGGCTCAAGCAGAAGACACAGATCTTTACTTTTGTTGCCGAAGAACTGCCATGGCTGGAATCTTTTTCCGACGCTCTGGAAAGCTTCGATCAAGGCCGCTGGACGGAAGCGATCGAGATGCTTCAAGTCGTGTCTGACCATTTCGGGCCAAAGCACTTCTTGTTGAGTCATATGGCCAAACATCAGAATCGATGTCCCGCAGACTGGAAGGGGACGATCGAGCGGCATACCAAATGATTAACCCGCCGCGGATGAGGCAATGGTTGCCTTGCCGCGAGCGATCTGGTCCCAAAATCGTTTGAACTCGGCCGCGATGAAGAACGAGCCGCTGATAACAAGCACATCGTCTTTACCGGTTGCTTCCCACGCTTCATGGAAAGCTGCCTTGGCTTCGTCTGCCAGGTACATCGAAACAGGCCGCTGAAGAGGAATTGACTCGGCAATCGCTTTCAGTTGATCTGCCTGGGCCGCGCGTGGACTGAAGCCATACTTCGTGAACCAAACCTGGTCGAACACCTCCAGCATGTTCCCCAGAACGGCCGCGTGATCTTTATCACCGCTGGAGGCATAAACCAAGTGGCGACGCCGACCTGGGAAGTGCTGCTGCAAGACTTCGACCAAAGCCGCCGCCGAAGCATCGTTATGGGCCGCATCGACAATCACGACCGGGTCTTCGGAAAGACATTCGATGCGAGCAGGCAATTTGGTATTGAGCAGTCCCTTTTCGACTGCCACGTCGTCGATTGAATGCCCGGCCTCGCGCAGAAGCTCGACCGCAGCGATGGCCAGCCCGGCGTTGGCAACCTGGTGGTTTCCCTTGACGCCAATCTGGAAACGTTTGGCCGGTCGATTGTTCCACTCGAAGTCGAATGCCTGGCAAAAACGCATTCCAATTTCCGCTTGCGGCCTCGCTTCGTTTTGAGGAACACTTCGGAAATGTTCGTTTCGTTGGAAGCACGGGGCATTCTGCCTGGCAGCAACATCGGTGATCACCTGGCGTGCATCTTCCGGCAATACACCACTGATCACCGGTACCTCTGGCTTGATGATGCCGGCTTTCTCTCCAGCGATCTCGGCCAAAGTGTCGCCCAGCAAAGCGGTGTGATCGCGACTGATGCTGGTGATGATGCAGAGCGCCGGAGAACAAACGTTCGTCGAGTCGAGTCTGCCACCCAGTCCTACTTCGACGACCGCGAAATCGACCTCTTGTCGAGCAAACAAGAGGAATCCCATCGCCGTCGTTATCTCAAAAAAGGTAAGTCGATCTTCCGGCCCAGCGTCCTGGTCCATTCGTTCGACGATCGGCGCGATGCACTCGACCAGGTCGGCAATGTCGTCGGCCGAGCAGTTTTCGCCATCGATCCAGAAACGCTCTTCCAGCCGCTCCAGGTGTGGCGACGTAAATCGACCGACACGATAGCCTGATTCCCAAAGAATGTGGGACAAAAACCCCGAGGTGGAACCTTTCCCCTTGGTCCCGGCCACATGAATAATCTTCGACTTGCGTTCCGGATTGCCCAATGCATCCATCAACGCCTGCATGCGATCTAGCTTGAAGCTACGCGAACGGTAGGGAATCTGAGTGGTCCGCTCGTAATTGATTCGCTGGAAAAGGTATTCCAGGGCTTGCTGGTATCGAGGCGAATCAGCGGTTTGACTGGCGTCCAACGAAGTGCCTTCTTCGGAAATGCAGCGATAACAAGGGGCCGAAAACTTCCCACATCTTAACGCATATTGAAATCCGCTAAATGGACCGGCTCGCCAGAGAAATCTGTTCCCCGACAATTTGCGGAAAACTGATTACCCACTTCGAAATAAAAAAGCCGGTTCACTGCGGGAAGCGAACCGGCCGAGGATCAGGAGACGGACGTTGTTGTCAAAAACGGGCGTTCATTTCGTTGGACAGACAAAATGAGACGTTGGAGGTTGCACGGGTTGTTCGAGGAACTATCGTACGAGCTTGACTATCTCTAATGCACGGCCCGTGCCAAAACGTTCCAGAAAAATCCGATATCCGCCGGAAGATACTACAGAATAAAGACTTGCAGAATTTTCTGCCAAAAAGTCCGCTGAGTTGCTAGCATCACGCTTTGTAACGATTGCAATTTGTGCTCGGGGCGATTGAAGTTCCTACCGTCCGGGCAATTGATTGCTATCAACTACAACTTGTTCCGCAGCGAGACTTCGCCCCCAAACCGGGTTGCGATGGTGCGGTAGACCATCAGATCGACGGTTTCGGTCACTTTACTGATGCTCCCGTCCATGAATGCGACATTCACGATACCGGGGTGAAAGCTGCGGGCCGTAACCGAAGCCATGCAGGGATTATTCGCGACATCCCCCGATTCCGTGTTGTTCACAAAGTCGGCCGGTTGCAGGCGACCATCAACGTTGAAAACGGTGTTAGGGGTAAAGAATGCCGTGAAGCCGGTCTGCTGCACGTGGCCACTGACCCATTGAGTATGGCCACTCGGGGCAGTCCCCGACGTGACGTTCGAGTTAATCAGGTTCGCCACATCGCTCAAGCTGGGAATGCCAGTGAGGCTGTTATCGTAGTTACTGCCCTGATAAACCCGGGTGAACGCGTTGACTTCGGAAATCGCCATCGTGTTACTCATACCGTCGTTGAACTCGGAGAACGCCGTAAATCGATTTGCTCCAAAGGCCCCATCTCCAGACTGGGCACCGTCGTAAACGCGGAACGTGCCAATCGAAAGCGCGTAGTTCGATGGAAAGTGATCCGGGATGCCATCTCCTGTAACATCAACTGCCCTCGAGTTGACTTCCGACGGGCATTTGAGCATATCGAGCTGGATCGCCGGCAAGGGAATACCGACGTTCAGGATGTTTGCGGCAGCACCATTGGACTGGTACGCGGTATACGAAGTTCCCCAATGGATCGCTGCTTCCATCGGCCCCTGCTCGATATACGGAAGAATACGGCAGAAACCGGACCATTGCCCGGTGCCGTCCCACGAGGGAGGCAGGCATTTGTAGGTGTCTTCGTACAGATGCATCGCCAGGCAAAGCTGCTTCAGGTTGTTGGTGCACTGCATTCGCCGTGCTGCTTCCCGCGCCTGCTGAACGGCGGGCATCAAAAGTCCCACAAGAACGCCAATGATGGCAATCACGACCAACAATTCGACGAGTGTAAAACCGTGACGGCGTTTCATACGCGACCACCTTCAGAAATTCAGTACGCGACAAACGGAGTAGATAAGAAGCACCCTCAAGTCGGGTTCCTGCATGATACCCATAATTTCTTCATAAACCGAGCAGATTTGCGTCTTTTTTCGACATCTGCGTGTGTGACTGGCGATCTGTGTTGTCCAGTCGGTTCTGCATCCATACTGAAATTCTAAGGCAGCCAAATCTCCGTGATGCGGCCATCAATTCGCTGGGCACCATGCCGCACGAACCGCCCCTCATATTAGGGGAACACCTAAATCCTAATTGACTGCCTTGTCGATCCGGTCTGGAGGAATCGTTGTTGCCAAATCTTCACCCCGAAGCCGTAAAAGCCGCAGAATGATGACAATAACTGACAAAGTTCTTGTGAAGTCAAGCGACCTGACCGCTTTAGTTGCTTGTCACTCCATCGGGTGCGATTTATAGTCGGACTTTTGCCTAAGTTATTCTCCAATTGACAGTAGGAGAAATAAAAAGCTGTCGTCGCTAGCCGAACCAAGCTGGCTCGACTGCGTAAACAGGGGATATCCGGCTAGATTGGTGAAAATCCATTCTCAGCCAGCCCTTCATTCTCCTCTATTTATTCTCCTTCACGCTTAAACCACCACCGTGGCTTGAAACAGGTTCCATGGCATCGGTAGAAACCCAACCACAATCGTCATCTCCCTCGTCATCCAGCGAAGTCATCATCGAGACGCGAAATCTGACTAAGATCTATCGCGATTTCTGGGGTCGCCAGAAGGTGAGAGCCCTTAAGGCACTCGACCTGGAAGTCCGGCGGGGAGAAATCTTTGGTCTCTTGGGCCCCAACGGCTCTGGCAAATCGACCACGATGAAATTGCTTCTGGGCCTGCTCTTCCCCACCAGCGGGCAAGCATTGGTGTTCGGGCAAGATCCCAGCAGCATCGCCACCAAAGAGCGGATTGGCTATCTGCCGGAAGAATCTTACCTGTATCGGTTTCTGGACGCCCGCGAAACGCTCAGCTTCTATGGCCAGTTGTTCGATATGCCAGCCGATGTTCGCCGCCATCGAATCAACGAACTGATCGAAATGGTTGGCTTGAAAATGGCCCAGCGTCGGCAGTTGAAGGAATACTCGAAGGGTATGACGCGTCGAATCGGTCTGGCCCAGGCACTGATCAACGACCCGGAACTGCTTTTCCTGGACGAACCAACCACCGGTCTCGATCCCATTGGTATCCGCGAAATGAAAGACTTGATCCTGAAGTTGAAGGATCAAGGCAAAACGGTCCTGGTAACCAGCCACCAACTGGCCGACCTCCAGGACGTGGCCGATCGTATCGCCATTCTGCACCAAGGCGAGCTGAAGGAATTGGGCCGCGTGGATGCGTTGCTTAAGGTTAGCGACGAAACCCAGATTCGTGCCAAAGGGGTGAGCGAAGAAGCGAAAGCCGAGATTCGCGCGATCCTCGAACGAGAACACGCTCAAAACATCTCTATCGAGAACCCGACCACCACGCTGGAAGAACTCTTCCTGAATATCGTTCGCGAGAGCGAAGCCCGACCTGGCAAGCGTGCCGGTTCGGATCGATCCTGATCTTATCGTCCGACCGAATTGACCAAACCTTCCACGCGAATCTTCAAGCAAGAAACAATTCATCATGGGGATTGAAGATACTATCCAGCCGCTAAGTGAGTGGCTCCTTCCCATCCCAGGGAAGCAGTTCGGCGGCCTTTTGACCTACTTGATTGCTTTGGTCACCTTGATTGTGGCTGGATTGATCGTTGGGTTCATTCTCTCGACCATCCGAAACGGCCCGTTCGAAGCGTTCTACTCCGTGTTCGGGACCGCCGTGAAAGCAGTTCCCGAACTGCTGGCGATTTCGCCGCGCCGCGTGTGGGCGATGAGTTGGCTTGCCTTTCAGGAAGCGATTCGCAAGAAAGCGTTGATCGTGTTCGCGCTGTTCATGGTGGTCTTGTTATTCGCTGGCTGGTTCGTGAATCCCAGTGCCGATCAACCGGTGCGTCTCTATCTTAGCCTTGTGCTAACCCTTCCCAAGCTGCTGGTCTTGCTGCTAGTGATCGCCCTAAGCGTGTTCAGTCTGCCGGACGACATCAAGCGGCGGACAATCTACACCATTTTCACCAAGCCAGTCCTCCCCAGCGAATTGTTCCTCGGGCGGCTGTTTGGGTTTGTGGCAGTCGGAACGCTCGTTCTGGTCGTGATGGGATTCGCCTCGTACATCTTCCTGCTCCAGGGATTCAGTCACACTCACTATGTCAACGCGGCTGATCTGACCCCGCTGCAATCGGAAGAGGGCGCGCTCGTCGGATATACGACGGTCAATGCGGGCCATCGACATCAGATCAAGGTCTATCCCGATGGCTTTGCGGAAGTCGATCGCGTCAACGAACACAGTCATGACATCACCGTTAACGAAAACGGCGGACCGGAAGACACCTATGTCATCGGCGGACCGACCGATATGTTCCAGGCCCGCGTGCGGCATATCGGCACGGTGAAATTCCTGGACCGGTCTGGCAAGAACGCTTCTCCGCGTGGCATCAACGTCGGTAAGGAATGGGAATACTTCAGCTACGTGGAAGGGGGTACGTTTGGTGCCGCCATCTTCACCTTTGAAGACATCAGCCAAGGAATGCTGACGGAAGTTGTCGACGGCGACGAAACGCAAGAGATGCTGCCGGTCGAATTCAATTTGAGCGTCTTCCGAACCTACAAGGGCATCATTACCTCGGGTATTCGCGGAAACTACTACTTCCGTAATCCCGTCACGGAAGCGCGGAGCGTTCCGATTCCGTTCACCGCCAAGGAAGAATCCGATCTTCACTACATTCCGAGAAAACTGTCCAACGCCGATGCCGACAGCGACAAGACCGAACTCGATCTGATCGATGATTTGACGGCAGAAGATGGTCGACTCGAATTGTGGATCCAGTGCGACGAGCCAGGGCAGTACTTCGGGGTCGCTCAAAACACGGTCTACATCCTGGAAGACAATCGCAGCTTCTTGATGAACTACATCAAGTGCTATGTCGGTATGTGGTTCGAGGTGGTCCTGGTGATTACCTTCGGCCTGGTATTCAGCACCTTCCTCAACGGCCCAGTCGCCTTGTTGGCATCGTTCCTCGCACTGGGTTACGGCAGCATCGCCGATGACGTGAAGGCCTTGGCCCGCAACGTTATCTTCCACGAGAAAACGGGTTGGTACGGGGGTGGACCAGCGGAAGCGATGGTGCGACTATTCCAACAGCAGAACATCATGACAGAACTTGGCGACGCGACCTGGGTACAGATCGTTAAAGCGATCGATACCGTTTTTGCGTGCGTCATCTACTCGTTCGTCAACATGTTGCCTGACTACGGCATGTTTGACACCAGCGGGTTTGTTGTCGATGGATACAACATCCCGGGAGCGGTTGTCGCCGAACAGGCCGTCACGGTCATCGGCTTCCTGATCGCCCTCGTGGCCGTTGGCTACGTCTTTCTGAAATCGAAAGAAATCGCGGCATGAGCAAGAATAAATCTTTTGAACATAAGATCGTTTACGGCATTTGCATGATCGTGATTCTGATCGCGGTCTCACTGATCAGCCGGCCGGCGACCTCCGATCAACCTGGCGGAACGCTGGCACAAATGCGCACCGACTATGGGATTTCCGATGCCCAATTGGGTAAGGTCGACCCTGCCAGCGAAGCGATGCGTTTGTCTTTGCTTGGTCTGGATGGCGTTGCCATCACCTTCCTGTGGAGCAGCCTGAACGAATATCAGATGACCGAGCAGTACACCATGATGGAAGCGACTGCCCGGACGATCTCGTACTTGAATCCACACTTGTTGAAGGTGTGGGAATTCCAGGCCTGGAACATGTCGTACAACGTTTCGCGCGAGTTCGACAACTACCAGCACCGCTACCTGTGGGTGAAGCGTGGGATCAACTACCACATGGAAGGAACCGAGTACAACTACAACGAACCTCGGATGATGAACTCGATCGGTCACTTTTTCGGCAACAAGTTCGGCAATGCCGACGAGAAAAAGCAATACCGCGAGATCTTCCCGGACGACGAGCCCTTCCACGAAAACATTCGCAAGCACGTCAAAGCCAACCTCGACTTTGAAGCCGAAACCGAAGGCATCGTCCCCAAAAAGCCTGACAATTGGCTGGTGGCTCGCGTTTGGAACAAGTGGGCGGTCCAGTCGGTCGACCTCGAGGGGGGCCAAATCGGCATGATGTCTCCCACGATCTTCTATCAGTATCCCGCCAAGCGGCTGATGAACTTCGCCGAGGCAATTGAATCGGAAGGGCACTTTTCCGAAAAAGCCCGAGGTAAATGGAAACAATCGGCAGACGAATGGAAAGAGTTCGGAAACCACGAGTTGAAATCGACCTGGGGAATCATGATCCGACTCAACGAATCGGAAAAACTGGGTGCTGACATCGAGGAAAACAAGCGGCAATTCGATGCCGCCTATGGCGAGTACATGGACAAGCTCCACGAGGAGAAACTCGCGAAGTTACCCAAAGAAACTCAAGCCGCCATCAAGACTCCCGAGGCAGACCGAACGGAAGAACAAATCGCGTTGGTTCAAGCGGCAGAACCCAAGTTGAACGTCAATCGACTCGAAGTCGTTACCTACATGGAAGAGCAGAAGGCCCCAGGCGTGCTCGACGCCGCCAGGTTGGCCAACACAATTAACGAGGATGAATTCGTTAAAGGGGTCATCGACCGCCAAAAAGAGATCGTGAACTTTGACTATTGGAGGGCCCGAGCCAATTCGGAAAAGACCCTGGAGACCCTTCAAGCACGTGAATTGGTTTACCAGGCTCACGAGGACTACAAAAACGCGGACCTTGTCAACGCACGCAAGAAGTACGAAGAGGCTTGGGAAAAGTGGGTCAAAATCTACGACGAGAGCCCGACGCTTCGCGAAGATGCTTCCTCGGACATCCTGGCAGATTCGATGAAGGAATATCGCTTGCTGCTCAATCAGTTTGACGAAGACATCACGCCTGACTTCCCGTTCCTCGATATCCTGCGTCGCAACTCGCCGGAAGGCTTCATCGAGCCAACCCTCAACTCTGGCAAAAGCCCGGCGGCGGACAAAACCTCCGACGACAAACCGAAGGAGATGACACCAGAGAAGTCTGAACCAAAGCCAGAAGAGCCCAAGGAAGAAAAGCCGGCGGAAGAGAAACCAGCCGCCGAGAAGCCGATGCCGGAAGAATCGAAGCCGGAATCGACTGACAAGCCTGCCGCTGAGAAACCTGAAGCGGAGAAACCCGCCGCGGCGGAAGCCACACCAGAGCCGAGCGACGAAAAGCCGGCCGAGCCGGCGTCTGAGAAAGCGGACGAGGCCACGCCGTCGCCCGAAAAAGCCGAGACTTCCTCCTAAGCGGCGACAGCCTGTGACGACGACCGAATTACCCACCGAGGCTCGATCTCCAGCAGATCGAGCCTTTTTCTTATACCAGCGGCTGGTCCCGTTATTCTTACTGGTCTTGCTCGCCGTTACCTGGCCCCTTTGGATCGATCTGACCAGCTTTCCGGCAGTCCCGGCCTTTCAATTGCTTTGCGATGTCCCCAGCCTTGTCGATCAAATCTTCTTCGCAGGCGTGGTCCTTTCAGCTGCATTCTTGCTGATCGCTGGTCCTGAGTCGAAGTTCGCACCAAAACTATGGCTTGGTCTGTCGCTCCTTTTGCTCTGCTGCTTTCTATTGAATCAACATCGCTTTCAGCCATGGGCCTATCAGTTCATGGTGCTGGGAATCTTTTTTGGCCTCGCGCCACCCCGGACCGCGCGCCAACTGACCATCTGGGTAAGCTTGAGCATCTATTTCTATTCAGCGATTTCCAAACTCAATCCATCCTTCGTCAACGAGTTAGGTTCCGATTTTCTGGTAACGCTCGGATCGCTGGTTGGTATGTCGTGGAATGCTGAGAGCATCGCACAATGGAAATGGCTGGCAATCGGTTTTCCCCTATTCGAACTGCTTGCATTCACCCTTTTGTTGATGCGGCCTACGCGAAAGGTGGGCGTGGTGGCTGCCTGCTTGATGCATCTCGGCTTGATCCTGGTCCTTGGTCCGCTTGGCTTGTCGCATAGCTGGGGAGTACTGACCTGGAATATATTCTTCCTGCTGCAAGCAATCTTGCTCTTTGGTTTCAACGAGCCGCAAGAAACAGCTTCGACCTCAACCCAATACTCGACAACCTGGATTGCTCAAACGGTCTGTTGGTTGGTGCTGCTGATTCCCACCTTGGAATTGATCGGGCTGGGCGATCCTTGGCCTGCCTGGGGACTGTACGCATCGCATGTCGGCCGAACGCATCTTTTCCTGCCGCGGCATGTGGCCCAGACCTTACCGCCTGACTTGAAGAAGTATGTCGACTTCGACTCTTCGGCAGAGTTGTTCGTCCCGGTCTCGCTCGAAAAATGGTCGCTCGATGCGACCGGAGCCCCCATCTATCCCGGAATGCGGTTCTCGTTCGCGGCGGCTCGAGCATTCACGGAGCGAACCCAGACAACCAACTTCGCTCGCCTGGTTATTGAGTCGCCAGCAGGGCGTCTTCAAGACGATCGCGAGACCGATACGTTTTCCGGCGACAAGTTCGCCAAGCGAAGTGCACGGTTCTGGCTCAACACCCAGCCGCGCAGCGCGTTTCTGTTAGCTAAGTAGCGGTTCGCCCGGCAAACAGCGCGACCGAGCCCACTTGCTCGATTTGAACGTCTTGCAAGACCTTCGCAAGCACATCTTCAAGCGATGACTGCGTATCTTGCTGGTTCCCAAAGATTCCCTTCTGGTTGTACGAGGCCATCACGCGTCGGCCCAGCCAACCTTTCGGTTTCGGCTCGCCGAGAATCGTAGCGCCAAATAGCGTTCCACCGGGAAGCAGTATGGCGGCAGCATGGTCGATGACCTGGCTGCGGAAGTCGACATCGCCAGGCAGGCAGTGCAGCACGTACATCAGCGACACCGACTGAAACGGGTCGGCCCGATCATGAAAGTCCTCGGCCAGATTCGCTTGAATTACTTCGGGATTCAGACGCTCGATTCGCTTCGCCGCCACTGCCAGGCAGTTCGGATTGGCATCCAGCAAGCCAATGCGTTGTCCTGGCTTAAGCCGCTTCGAGCGATCCAGGAAGAAGCCGGTTCCCACACCGATATCCAAGTGGTTCTCATTGGCATGCTGATCAAACCACTCTTGAAGCCTGGCGGTGGGGCAATGCC
Organism: bacterium; assembly: GCA_016124445.1. Classification (GTDB taxonomy): domain Bacteria; phylum Planctomycetota; class Planctomycetia; order Pirellulales; family Pirellulaceae; genus Bremerella. The sequence goes on along the minus strand of WGNR01000016.1, from coordinate 40,048 downwards.
ATAGCCATCGATTCGAAAAGCCGTGCACGATCAAGTCGTACCACTTCAGCAGACCGGGCGTATAAGCTCGGTGACCTGGCTCGGTATCCACCGCGGGGAAGCTTGTTTCGCTCATCTGGTAGTTCACCCCGACCTCGAAAATCCATCAATCTAGTTAGCAACATGGATGTCCACCCTAACCACTCGCCAAGTATGCCGCCAGAGCAAGGGATGTCGCCCAGCAAGAAATCCCCGTAGGGGGCGAGAAGTGAGGCGAAGCCGAACGTATCGCACCATCTTCGAGAATAGAGTCGGCATTCGGTGCGATTCGCTTCGCTGCTCGCACCCTACCAGTCACGTATACCGCGCGACCCAGCGCGCGGATGTCAGGCAGTCGCTTCGGGGCATCTTGTTCCGGTTCTATCACCTGTGCGTATTCTTCGGGCGATTGCTTCGACTTTACGGTAATCCAGTGAAAGGTAATTCGGAAGCGACCGCTAAGAACGCCCCATTTAACGTCCTATGGTTGACCTATCGGGGTTCTCCGTTCCTTTTCCATTGGCCTTGGTGCTGTGTCTCAAGAACCGCCACAAACCGATTCAACTTCGTCCCGCTGCTCATCTGCCTGGGCAATTGTGGCCGGTACCCTTTTAGCCGCGGCTATCGCCGTGAGCCCCAATGGTGCCGATCCTGATCTGTGGGGGCACGTGCAATATGGCCGCGATGCCTTAGTCGAAGGCCTGGCTCGCACGACAACCTACAGCTATACGGCCGTTGGCTATCCCTGGATCAATCACGAGAATCTCAGCGAGTTGGCCCTCGCCGTTGGAGCCGATACGATTGGCCCCGCAGGCCTCTTGCTGCTGAAGCTAACGCTTGGCCTTTTGATCTGCAGCATTCCGTTTTGGAAAGCGAAAGACCTGGTCGACAACCCGGTGCCAGTGGTCCTGGCTTCGCTGCTAATTGCGGTGAACCTGACCAACCACTGGAACGTGCGACCGCAACTATTTAGCTTTGGCTTCTTTGCGCTGCTGCTGTTATTGTTGGAATTCGCTTTCGCTGGCTGGCAAGGACATTGGAATCTGCCCTGGCTTACGAGCTTCCGTCGCGGTGAATCTGCCGAGGCACTCACTTGGAATCATCGCTCGATGCGGCTGTTGTGGCTGGCGATTCCGCTTTGTTTTCTATGGACCAACACGCATGGCGGCTTCATGGCAGGCGTCGGCGTTCTTTCGATTTACCTCGTCTGCCGGATGATCGAAGCTGCCTTGATGCGCGGCTGGCAATCGTCTGGCATGCTGCGGCGACTGGCGCTCATGTTAGTTGGCATTTTGCTCGCGACCCTCGTGAATCCCTACAGCTACGAACTGCACGGCTGGATGCTCGAGGCGTTGCGAATACCGCGGCCTGAGATCACCGAATGGCATCCACTTTATTCGCTCGACATGTTCAGCATTGCTTTCCTGGCGTTGCTGGGCACTACGCTGTTATCGCTGACTTTCTCCCGCAAGCCGCTCGACTTCACCCAACTCGTTGTGATCTCCCTGGTGGCGATCCAAGCGGCCATGCATCAGCGGCATGCACCCTTTTTGGCGATGCTGTTTGGCTTCTGGGTCACACCTCATGCCGTTAGTGCGTTTGGTCGCTTGACGGAAACCAGTAACGAAAAACAATCGAGCCCTCACCCGGCGATTGCCTGGAGCGTGGTGCTGCTGTTCGGAACGGTGTTTGCCTTTCCGCTGTGGCAACGATTGAGCGTGATGCGGGTCGATCGCGATACCTATCCAGTCTCGGCAATTGACTTCATGAACGAGCATCATCTGCGCGGCAAAACGATCGTGTCGTTCAATTGGGCCCAGTATTACATTGCTGCCCGCTGCGGCGACGGCCAGTCGAGCGTGCAATTCGACGGGCGTTTCCGAACATGCTATCCGCAATCAGTCGTCGACCGACACTTCGACTTCATCCTGGGCGACGTGCCTGGCATGCGTTATCGCAAGTTGTCGACGCCGGTTGATCCCACGGCCGCATTGACCCAGGGGGATCCGAAGCTGGTGCTCTTGGATCGCGGCCAGCCTAATTCAGCCAAGACGATGGAGTCGGCCAAAGGTTGGACTCTCCTCTATCAAGATTCCCTTGCTCAAATCTGGGGGCGTAGCGATCTGTTTAACGATCCGCTTTCCCCGGAATACCTCGACCCCAAACAGCGTTCGATTTCGGACGCGAAACAACAAGGCTTTGTCGCCTGGCCAGCAATCCCACCGCCGACTGACGACAACAACCCATCATCGCAACTGGCGCGCGTCGATCGCTCGCCAAACTCCAAAGGGCAACCATGAGTACCACTTTCCTGGCCGAACCAACGGCCCATCCCGCGACTTCGTGGGAACCAATCGACGATCATCCGTGCGACCTGGCTCCTTGCGAATTCCGGCTCGCCGAAGCCGAATCGCTTTGCGAGCATCTGGACGCAGAAAACAACGATCACCAGTCCGCGGTCGATTATCCGTTGCCGCACGACTTCCTTTTGTCGGTGATCGTCCCGGTTTTCAACGAAGAAGCCACCATTGCCACGGTGGTGCAGCGACTGCTTCAGCTTCCATTCCGGACGGAAATCGTCATTGTGGAAGATGGCAGCAGCGATGGAACCCGCGACGTCCTGACCCGGCTGGCCCACTTCTGTGACGTGAAGATCGTCTACCACGATCGCAACCGCGGGAAAGGCTCCGCCATTCGCTCGGCCTTGAATCACGTCACCGGTGAAGTGGTGGTGATTCAGGACGCCGATCTCGAATACGATCCGCAAGACCTGGTTCAGGTCATTCGGCCGATCGTCACTGGCGAAGCAGACGTGGCGTATGGTTCGCGCTACTTGAACGATCAATTCGATGGCCCTTGGCTGCACCGTTTGGGCAACAGCGTGCTGACCTGGTGCTCGAACCTATTGACCGGGCTGAAGCTGACTGACATGGAAACCGCCTTCAAAGCATTTCCACGTAGCGTGATCCAACAAGTCTCGATCCAGCAGAACCGGTTTGGCTTCGAGCCGGAAATCACCGCCAAGCTGGCCAAACGCCGCTATCGCTTCGTCGAGTGCCCGGTGAGCTATCATGCCCAGGATTGGTCGGCCAGCAACAAAAAGGGCTGGAAGGACGGCCTGTCGGCTCTCTGGTGCATCCTGCGCTATCGCTTTGTTGACTAGGCAATGGCTCGCTGAAAGCTGGAGATCTAACCATTCGATTTGGCTGATCTATGAATATCTGCCAAATCGATCGTTAAGGGCGGGTCGACATCTATCGAAAGCCCCCCAGATTGGCGGGTTTTTGCCGCTGAAAACCTCCTGATTCGGTTGAACCCTGGGCCCGGAAAGCCTATCCTTATAGTTTGGACCACTGTCCCCTTCCCCTCTCTATGGCCATAGGGTCAATCGCAAAAGGGAAGCGGTCAGTCTGGCGCGTTCAACGTTTGGCGTCCGGAACATTGGTTCAAAGGATCTATTTCATTCACCGGAGAGAATCTGTGAGTACGACTGAGAAATCTACGAACAACCAAGTCATGCTGGGCGCCGATATCATGATCGAATCGCTGGTACGACATGGCGTAGAAGTACTCTTTGCTTACCCGGGCGGTTGCAGCATGCCGCTGCACCAAGCGCTGACGCGCTACAAAGACAAAATCCGCACGATCCTGCCGCGGCACGAACAAGGTGGTTGCTTCGCCGCTCAAGGTGTTGCGCGTACGACCGGTAAGGTCGGCGTCGCCATGGCGACCAGCGGCCCCGGTGCCACCAACCTGGTGACCGCCATCGCCGATGCCAAGCTCGACAGCATTCCGCTGGTTGCCATCAGCGCCCAGGTTCCTCGTGCCGTCATCGGTTCCGATGCCTTCCAGGAAACGCCGATCGTTGAAGTCTGCCGAGGGATCACCAAGCATCATTACCTGGTGACCGACATCCACGATCTGTGCCGGATCATGAAGGAAGCTTTCCACATCGCCAGCACCGGCCGACCTGGTCCGGTTTTGATTGACATTCCCAAAGACGTTCAGCTCGAACAGTGCGTGCCTGATTGGGACTGCGAGATGAACCTGCCGGGCTACAACATTCAGCCCCGGTTGGCCAAGCCGGAACAAATCCGCCAGGTTGCTGCCGCCATCAAGCGAGCCAAGCGCCCCGTGATTTACGCTGGCGGTGGTGTGATCACCTCCGGTGCTTCGGAAGAACTTCGCGAGTTAATCAAGAAGACCGGCATTCCGACCACGATGACCGTGATGGGCCTGGGCACGTTCCCCAATGCCGATCCGCTGTCGCTCGATATGCTTGGCATGCACGGCACCGTTTATGCCAATCTGGCCGTTAGCGAATGCGACCTGTTGATCGGCCTGGGCGTTCGCTTTGACGATCGCGTGACCGGCAAGCTTTCCGAGTTCGCCAAGGACGCCAAGATCGTTCATATCGACATCGACCCGAGCGAACTGAACAAGAACAAGCAGGCCCATATTCCGATCGTCAGCGATCTGAAGCCTGCCTTGCAGATGCTCAACGAAGTGGTGGAAGCTCCCGAGGATATCTCGGACTGGGTTGCTCACTGCCAAAAGATGAAGAAAGACGATCCGCTGACCTACAACAAAGAGTTCGAAGGTATCCTGCAACAGCATGCCATCGCCGAACTCTCGCGGATCACGCAAGATCGCGACACGATCATTTCGGTCGGGGTCGGTCAGCACCAGATGTGGGCTGCCCAGTTCTATCAGTTCAAGGAGCCGCGTACCTGGCTCTCCAGCAGCGGACTGGGCACGATGGGCTTTGGCTTGCCCGCCGCCATGGGTGCCCAGGCAGCCAACCCCGATTCGCTTTGTATCGACATCGAAGGGGACGGCAGCTTCCTGATGAACATCCAGGAACTGGCCACCTGCTACTGCGAAAACCTGCCGGTCAAAGTGATGCTGCTTAACAACCAGCATCTGGGCATGGTGGTGCAGTGGGAAGACCGCTTCATGGCTGGTAACCGTGCCCATACCTACCTGGGCCCGATCCATCACGACGAATGGTACGGCAAGGGCGGCGACATCTACCCGGCCGAGCGTTACCCTGACTTCGTTCAGATCGCCAAGGGCTTCGGCTGCGGCGGAGCGACGATCCGGGCCAAGAGCGACCTGCTGCCAGCCTTGGAAGAGATGATCGCTTACAAAGGCCCGTACGTCCTGGACGTTCAAGTTCCTTACCAGGAACAAGTGCTGCCGATGATCCCCAGCGGCATGACCGTTAAGGAAATGATCAAGTCGTAAGGCTGAATTTCAGCTCAAAGCAAACCCAAAGAGGGAAGCGAACCATCGCTTCCCTCTTTTTTTGTGCGCTGACGCGAAAGAAGCCTCCAATAATTGCTTGGCGCTTTGCGGGAAGTTAGGATAAGGCTTCACTCACCAACCCAATTTCTCTGCAACTCGGAGATTCCCGCCATGCGTTACTTTTCTCTTGCACTTGCTGTTTCTGCCTGTCTATTGGCCGCTTTGCCTGGTTATGCCGAAGAGGCGAAGAAGACCATTGGCGAGATCGAACGTCTCGACCCGGCCTTCGATCAGCTAGTTCCCAAAGACGCCCAAATCGAAGTTCTGGCCGACGGCTTTGAATGGTCGGAAGGGCCTGTCTGGGTTCCGGAAGGCTATCTGCTCTTCAGCGACATCCCGAACAACCGGATCGTGAAGTACACCCCCGGCAAAGGAACCGATGTCTATATGCAACCCGCGGGCTACACCGGCAAGCCGAAGTTTGAAGGCATGGAACCAGGCACCAATGGCCTGGCGATTTCGCCCGAAGGCCACCTGACAATGTGCTGCCATGGCGATCGCAACATCACCCAGATGATCGACGGCGAACGCAAGGTGCTCGTTTCGCACTACAAGGGCAAGCGACTCAATAGCCCCAACGATTTGGTCTTCGACTCCAACGGCAACCTCTACTTCACCGATCCACCCTACGGCCTGCCTGGCGGTCTTGAGGGAAAAGAAGCGGAACTCGATTTCTGCGGCGTCTATCGTCTGTCGAAAGATGGCAAGCTGACGCTGATGACCAAAGAGTGCCCCCGCCCCAACGGCATCGCTCTCTCGCCTGACGAAAAGACGCTGTACGTTGCCGATTCAGGCGCCTGCCACTGGAAAGCATTCCCGATTAAGAACGACGGCACCTTGGGCGAGAGCAAACTGTTCTACGACGCCAGCAAGTGGAAAGGCAAGCGACCAGGTTCGAGCGATGGGCTGAAGGTCGATACAAACGGCAATCTCTGGGCCACCGGTCCTGGCGGCGTCCTGGTCTTCACTCCGGAAGGCAAGCTGCTGGGTCGACTTAGCACCGGCGAGCGTACAGCCAACTGTGCCTTCGGCCCCGACGGAACGATTTACCTGACGGCCGATATGTATCTCTGCCGCGTGAAGACCAACGCCAAGGGTTTGATTGGCTCGAAGTAGACAAATCGACTGACGGGGTCCGCTGGGCGGACCAGAACAGGGCTGGTAGGCTTTAGGCTTATTCGGCCCTCTACTTCAGCCCGCACAGCAGATCCTACGGCTATGCCTTCAGTTCGACAAACCACCGGCCTCCCGAAGCTCGACGAGCATCTTGGGGGAGGCCTGATTCCCGGTACGCTCACTCTGGTTATCGGTGCCACCGGCATCGGCAAGACGCAAATGGGGGTCCATTTTGCTCACGCCGGTAACCAGGCAGACGGGCACAACGGGATCTTCTTCGACATGAGCACCCGGGGCGACTCGCAAAGCCATGTCGAGTACGCCGAGCGAATGTTCGGCTGGACGCCGCTGGCGGCCGATTCCAACAAGCTGCCAGACTTGGAGAACTTCTTCGAGTCCGACCTGACCCACGGCGAGATGCTGCATGTGTTCGACTACCAGGGGAAGCGGGTCTCACGCCGCGAGATGGACTGGGACGAACTGGGCCACTGGCAGAAGCAGATCAACGAGAAGCTGGCTACCACGATCGGCTACCTGTACGGAAACTTTACCCGCGGTTGCCGCCGAGTGGTGATCGACGGGCTGGAACCGGTCGACGTGCCCGCCGAATCGATCCAGATCGAACTGTTCGAGTACGTCTATCACCAGGTACTGCGAAAAGATCCGATGTGGGTTGCCCGGGATCTATTCCGCCAGTCATTTCGCAAGAACAGCGAGGCGGCCGAAAAGCACAACTACGAGAGCAGCGCCATCGGCTGCATGATGCTACAGACGTCCAAAGAAGCGATGCTCGAGCATTTGATCTCCCGCAATCTGGACGAGGGAGACCTGATCAGCGGCGCCAACACCGTGATCTACATGGGCAAGAACCTCGACGGCACGAAGATCCGCCGGGCGATGTATATCAGCAAGCATCGGGGCAGCGCCGCCACGGACGAAATCATTCCGTATCACATCGACGACGCTGGCATTCAGATCGACGACTGAGATTACATGCCGCCGCGCGACATGTCGGATTGAGCCTTGGCCTGCTCTGCCTTTTGGATATAGATCGGATCGCGTGTCACCTCGAACGCCTTCTGATAGGTAACGCTCAGAGCGGTGAAGTTGAACGGATCGTTGGGCTCCAGCTGGCAGACCTTTTCGGCATGCTCGCATGCTTCGGCGAATTGATTCAAATTGCCGTAGGTTACCCCCAACGCCATGTGCGAGAGGACGTGATCCGGCTTCTCGGCCAGGATCGCTTTGAATTTCTCGACCGCTTCGGCGTATTTCCCCTCTTCGCGGAGCTTCTCGCCTTCTTGGTACAGGGCAGTCGTGTCAGCCATGGTCTCGTAATCTTCGATAAAAGACACAAATTGATCTGGGAAACGTCCCTTGATTATAGGGGAATCTTGCCTCGTTTAACACGACCCCCAAGCTGGTCATGTCTCCTGCCTAAAGCGGGAAGAGAGCATTGCTAGCGGTCCGCAAAATCGGCAAGACCTGCGCAAATAATCGGTTTCGATCGATCGGGGTGGACATGTTTTACCGATATAGCGTATTTAGGAACTTGAAGCGCGGATCAAATGGCCAAGATGGCCACCTTCCCGCGCACGAACCCCACAACTGCGATTAACCTTCGACCTTCAGCAAAAGGATTTGCTGTGACCCAGATCCACCCTTCCGCATTCGTTCATCCTACCGCGGAAATTGGCCAGAACGTCACGATTGGCCCGTTCTGTGTCGTCGAAGAAAACACGAAGATTGGCGATGGCTGTCAGTTAAACTCCTTCGTCTCGATCAAAGAAGGCACCACGCTGGGGCCTTCCAACAAAATCCACGAGCATGCCGTTATCGGCGGACCACCGCAGCACTTGCGTGCCGGTCACGACCTGGGCGAAGTCATCCTTGGTACGGGCAATGTCATCCGAGAGTTCGTGACAATCCATCGCGGATTGGCACCTGGCAAGAATACGGTCATCGGTGACAACAACCTGCTGATGGTTCAAGCCCACGTCGGCCACGATACGATCATCGGCAACAACACGATCATCACCAACAACGTAATGCTGGGCGGGCACGTCGTCATTGAAGATCGGGCCTACGTCAGCGGTGCCGTCGCTGTCCATCAATTCTGCCGAGTTGGCCGCAATGCGATGGTTGGCGGCCAGGCTCACGTCGTGCAGGATGTCGCCCCATACGTGACCGTCGATGGATGCAGCAGCCTGGTGGTGGGTTTGAACATCATCGGTCTGAAACGGTGCGGTTTTACCGCCGAGCAACTTTCAGAGTTGAAGCGAGCCTATCGTATTATCTTCCGCTCGAACCTGACGAATCGGGAATCGCTCGAACAAGTTCGCCGCGAGTTCCCTTCCAGCCCTGCCCTTCATTTCGCTGACTTCCTGGCCGAAAGCCAACGTGGCTTCATCCAGGCCCGCAGCCGTGGCCGCGGCGTCGACGTCAGCCGCCCGCAACTGCGTGTTCTCTCGAGCGAAAAAGATGCCGCACGGGATGCGAGCCGCCGCGCAGGTTAATTCAAGCTATTGCGGCAAGGTCGGCTTGAGCTGTGCGTCCGATAGATCCAAACGGTACATGATCGTGTTGTAATCGTACCGCGGTGTGCCGATCTTCGTTGCCGAGAATGTCTTCGTGTACGTTCCGTCGAAATAAATCAGACGGCCACCCTCTTGATCCAGAAAGTCATGCTGGACCGGGTTGTAGAACGTGTACTTGTCGTGCGTGACGATCTTCTTCGCCTTCTGCCAGCGGCCTGGGAGTGTTTTCGAGGTTAGAAAGTAAACCTCACCCAGGTTTGATTCTTCGCCGTAGATCTCGTTGGCGATCATGACCCAGCACTTGAGATAGTCGTTCCAACGTACCGAACCGCGATGAAGCGTGATGGCACGTTGTCGATCGATATCGGTCGTTTGAATCCAACCTTCGCCCGGCTGAATATGCCCGTCCTTTTCCAGTTGGCGTTGCTCTTCCGCTCCGACCAGGGCGGTATCTTTCCGCCAGGCGTAGTCGAGCTTCCCTTCCGCGTCGCGAGCTAACTGGGGATGCTTGCGATCGAAATCGGCCCCTTCCTGCAGACAGGTCCACGCTTCGTACTGCTTGGGGTCAAGTACAGCATCCCACTTGGCAGGCACGCGAATCAGCGGATAGGGCGTGGCAAAGTAGATGTAGTCTTGCCCGTTGTCGGTATGCCGGAACGTCTGGCCGCGCGGGTAGAGTTTAGGCTCTTCCTTGAAAACAGTGACCTGGTCGAATAGATCGGTCTCTTCGTTGAATACGGCAAAACCACTGCGCCGCACTTTGCCGAGGCCTTCTCGAATGGCGTAGTGCGTGACCGCTTTGGTCTTTCCCTGAGGGTCTTCCACCGTAAACAGACCATGCATCCAAATGACGGTGCCAGGGATATCGTTGGTGAACATCGGTCGACTGAATCCGCTAGCATCGACCAGGTATTCCTGATCGATGCCGATGGCAGGATCCGTTCCGCCAGCGGAAGGGAGCTTCGACCAGGCACCTGACGTGGCGAAATTACCCAACGGGTACGAAGGACGAATCGTATCGCCCCATGTCCACAGAATCCGATCGCCAAGCACGACCGCTTGGGTCGAGTCTTGCCCCATGACCTGACCATTTAAGTTGGGATGCCGCCATGGACTGGTGATTCCCAAACGGGTCGAGTGGACAAAGTTGCCTTCACCGGTGATGCGATAAAGACGCTCGGCCACGTTCACACGGCGGATCTTCCAGACAGCCGTCTCACCCGGCAGGACTTCCACCGCGCGGCCCCGATTACCAAAGCCGTCGGCCGCAAATTCATATCCATGAGATTGAATCGAAAAGTAAACGCGTTGCCCCATCAAACCTGGATCGTCGCAAGCAACCCAGCCAGCGTTGTCGGTAACCAGTACGGTTTCGTTAGTTGTTCTCAATTCAACCAACGGCACGCCACGTCCTGATTGCCCGTCAATTATCTGGATACCAAATGGACGTGGACTCGCCTTGGGAATCTCTTGCGCGGAGAGGAACGAGTGAAGAATAATCGCGATGAGAATCGAAACGAAAATCATCGCCAGGCGCGTTCGTAAACGAAGCATGAGACATGCCATATCAATGAGGAATTGTGGATACATACAATTGCATGTATGGATCCGAGGAAGAATCTTAGGAGGGAAGCTAAGAAGGTTTTCTCGAATTTCTATACTAACTGGTTTCCCCAATACGTTTCCAGGGAATACAATCGCCCCATGGGCCAGGTGAACAGAGAATCACTGGAAAGTTAGAATTCGTCTGGGGATTGTGCTCTCCCAACCCCGGTCATTTTACCCCAGCAGCTTGGATGCTGCTCAGCTACTCTTCCCCAATATGAGATTGATCCTTCCTGAAAGCGGGATCGTATTGCCAGCTCTTCCGGGCAACCAAGTAGGAATACCTTGGCAAACTGTTTAGTTTGATTAGAAGGGGAACACAGCGGCGACGAAGAACGTCGGCCGAACAAATTGAAGGAATTAAGCCTCGTGTTTGCTCTCGCCTATGCAAGTTACAGCACCATCGATGCTCAAGACCTCCGCTTGGAAGAGCTTTCTCAGAAAGCGTCTCTGAAGAACGCGAGACTCGGCATCACTGGCTATCTTTGCTACGACCACGGTGTCTTTCTGCAATACCTGGAAGGGGAGCGTCAGAGGCTTCTCGACCTGATGGTACAAATCGAGAAGGACCCCCGGCACGATGTGATCAACAAGGTCGCGTTGGGAGAGCAAGATGTGCGAGTTTTTCCTGATTGGAACATGCATTATCTGAACCGCAACGACCTCCGCCGTGTCGATCTGGAACATGTGCTGGAACACTCGTTGTTTCACATGGATCCCAAGATGTACGGCCAAGAGAATATCGTTGCCCTGATCACGGCCCTGGTCGCCAACATTGCGGCCCGCCAGGCGACCCTCAGCGCGGCTTGAAATTCCCTTAGCTTCGGCAAAGGATCGATCGAATCGGTTTTTCCGGCGAATCTCGGCCAGTGGCCACAAAATTGCCGACAGGGGACCTTGAAAAGAGTCCGACCGAAAGGCATAAATAGTTGTTTCCAGCACACATCACAGGCCGAAGTGGCGGAATTGGCAGACGCGCTAGGTTCAGGTCCTAGTGGGGGTTAACCCCGTGGAGGTTCAAGTCCTCTCTTCGGCACTCTTGAAATAGCAAGGACTTACGTCGTTTGGCGTGAGTCCTTTTTTCGTTTCTTGACGACTCACGTCATATCAAATCCATCGTCGCCATCGTCCGAGGCGAGATCGGCTGGGCGAGAGGTTGTGGGCGACATGTTGTCGGACGAGGTGAAGCTTCCCTGGGCCGCTGGGCTGCTTCGCGAGGAACTGCCCATCCAGGCCGCCACGGCCGTACCAAGGATCGCTCCGGCCGCGAGGATGTAGAACACCGAGCTTCCGACAATCAAAAGGCCAACGCCCAGAAAGACCAGGCCTGCGCCGAAAAGCAGGTAGCTTTGCCAGTGGGCTCCTGGTTCAAGCACGGCATTGGCAGGATGGTCGGGCTCGTAGTAGACATCGACCTGGGTCCCTTTGGGATAGCGATCAGTGACGCTATACGCCGAGGACGAATTCGAGCTGGACCCTTCGCCTCCAAAATAGACGTTGCTGCACTTCAGTTCGCGGCCTTCGACCTTGTACTGGTAGACGATGTCGAAACTGTACATCGTCTTTCCGTCCGACCTTCTGGTGGCAACTTCAGACCGAATGATCTCTCCGTGAACGCTTGGCCAATCGTTGCTGGCATTGGCATTGTCGAGAATCGGTTTCCCGACATAGAAGGCAATGACATAGCCGATCACGGTGAATAGCAGCCCGAAAAATAAGCCGCCGACCGGCCCCAACTTCTTGGTTTCCGCCATGAGGAGTTCTCCTGCGATGAGATGATTGCTAACGGGAGGGATTAATCGCCAAACAGATTACCCAGCCCGCCTAGCACCGAGCCTTCCCCTTGGCTTTTACCGCCGATCGAGGGAGCATGCCGGATGATACGGTCGGCCAATCGCGAGAACGGCAGGCTTTGCAGCAGCACGGTCCCATGCCCGCTGAGCGTTGCTAGAAACAGGCCTTCACCACCAAAGACCATCGACTTCAAATTGCCTGCGGCGGCGATGTCGTATTGAAGTCCTGGGGTGAATCCCACGATGCAGCCGGTATCGACCCGCAGCGTTTGCCCTTCCAACTTCTTCTTGACGATGGTACCGCCTGCTTGAATGAACGCTTTGCCGTCTCCTTGAATTCGCTGGAGGATAAACCCTTCACCGCCAAAAAAACCGGCCCCTAGTCGCCTTTGAAAGGCGATCGAAAGCTTGGTCCCCAGCGCCGCACACAGGAAGGCATCTTTCTGGCAAATGATTTCACCACCGATTTTGGCCAGATCGAGTGCGATGATTTTGCCAGGGAAGGGAGCTGCGAACGCGACGGTTCGTTTACCGCTGCCGTGATTGGTGAAGTGGGTCATGAAGAGCGATTCGCCGGTCAGCTTTCGCCCGGCGGCACTCATAAGCGATCCGAAAAAGCCTTGATTCGGCTCCGAACCATCCCCCATGCGTGCTTCATATTGAATACCATCTTCCATGTAACTCATGGCCCCCGCTTCGGCGATTACCGTTTCGCCCGGGTCCAGTTCTACCTCGACGAGTTGCAGGTCGTCGCCGATGATCTTGTAGTCAACTTCATGGCTTTGCACGCGAGGGTTTCCTTCGTATTGATAAGGTGTCTTCGATCAGTAGTTCGCAAAGATCTTCGCCACGGACCGCCGATTCTTGCGGCAGCATCGAACATTTTTCCTCAGAGAAGCATTTGAGGACCGTGACAGGCTCAAATTGTGCCCCTCATCGCTCGAAAATGCAAACCTTGCCCCCCCGTACTCAAAACGATCTTCGAGCTCTAGTGCATACGAAAAAAGCCACGACGTCTAAGACGTCGTGGCTTTGAATCGGCAATTTGTGGCTACCGAGAAGCTTAGTTCTTCGAGAACATCGCGTTGGTGCGATCTCCCTTGGAAAGCAGGTAAGCCATCAAGTCTTTGATTTCGTCCTCGGTAAAGTTGTCGAGCAAGCCCTCTGGCATCATCGACGTTTCCGAAGGGACGATTTCTTCGATTTTGGTGCGATTGACGTTGGTCAGGGCGTTGGGATCCAGCATGTTGGTATTGATCATCATGTTGTCGCCGTTCAGGTTGATAATTCGACCCACGATCACTTGACCGTCTTCCGTCAGAATCTTGACGGCCTGGTACTGATCGCTGACCTGCTTGCTAGGCAGGATGATCGATTCCAGAATGTCGCGCGGACTGAACCGGCCGGAAAGGGCCGTCAGGTCAGGACCGATCGCCCCGCCCTGCTGCGAGAAGCGATGGCAGGCAAAGCAGCTCGCCTCGGCGAACAGTTGCTGGCCTTTGTTGAAATCGCGTCCTTTGAGCGCCGACGCATCGACCGCTGGTGCCAGATCGTCAACCGTCCACTTTTTAACCAAAGATCGTGGCTTGCTGCTGAAGTTGGGCATGGTCTGGGCCGGCTTCTGATCCAGGATCGAAGCCAAGGCCTTCTTGCGAGCTGGGGTCAGATTGTTGACCGCGTCCGTCTTGATGTCTTTGACGAAAAGATCGAAGCTGGCGCCACCTTTATAGGTTGCCGCTTTCACGAACCAACGGAAGTAACGCTCTTGCAGGTCATCGGTCCAGCCTGCCTTCAGCAGTCGCAGGCTCTTGGCCATTTCAATCTGCTCTTCCTGCGTCGGAGCGGCTTCCAGCAAAGCGACCAGCCGCGGTGCCGCGACAGGCGATTGCAGGCGAACCAGCATTTCAGCCAGCATGCGGTTTTCTTCCGGCGTGTTGGCAGGCAACAGCGGCTCCAGACGCTTCAAATAGCGATCACGAACCGAAGCGTCGTCTCCCATCCGCAGCAAAACCAACTCGTAGGCACGCAGCAGACCCAGTTTCTGGGCTTCCGAACTTGCGTCGTAGTCGACCGCATCAAGCTTGTCCAACAGCTTGCCACGCAGCGAATCATCACCAACGCGGGCCAAAGCAATCGCCGTATCGATCACCGAGTTGGTATCGTTCAGGGCCATCGCCTTGTCTTGCCACAAGCTCGGGTCTTGGTGTTCCAGAGCAACACGGGCCGCCTGACGGATGAAACGGTCATCGCTGCCGATATTGGCCAATGCCAGGTCCAAGCCGGCTGGGTCTTTCGAGACATGTAGTGCTTCCAACTTACGACGAAGCTTCTGGGCATCGTTCAAACCGGAAGCAGGGGCTGCGTCGTCTTTCTTGTCGCCCACGTAGGTCACCCGGTACAAGCCAGACTGCGTGCGACGTCCGCCGACGGTGAAGTACATCGCTTTGTCTTTCGGGCGAATGACAATGTCGGTCAGCGGCAGCGGCGTGCCGGTGATGAACTCTTCCGTGGTTCCTTTGTAGGAAGCACCGTTGGGTTCCAAATGCACCGCGTACAGTTTGCCGTAGCTCCAATCGCACGCGAAGAGTGCTTCTTCATACTTCTTTGGAAAGTCGGCTCCGTAGCCGAAAGTCACGCCCGTCGGCGAGCCAGGGCCGATGTTGACCACCGGCGGAGTGCTGTCTTCGTAGTAAGTAGGCCATTTGCCGGAACCGTTGCGCCAACCGAATTCAGCACCGCTGACGACATGGCAGATACGAGTCGGCCGGTACCACGGCGTGTTAAAGTCCCATTCCATGTCGGCGTCGTAGGCAAACAGTTCGCCATCGCGGTTGTAGGCGGCATCGTATTCATTGCGGAAGCCAGCCGCGATCAGTTCCCAATCTTTCCCTTCAGGATCGATCTTGGCGATGTAGCCGCCAGGAGCCATCTTGTCTCGCATGAAGCCACGGCCAAAGATGCGAGGCAACACCAGGTCTTCGCCCCAAACCTGAGGAAGACGCGACGAAGCCAGGTCGGTCAGATTGGTCTGGTTACCACAAACAATCGTCAAATGCTTGCCGTCGGGATGAACCATCACGGCGTGCGGGCCATGTTCGCCGCCGCCGCTTAGTCGGCGAAGTTCAGTCACTTTGTCGAGTTTGCCGTCGCCGTCGCTATCGGTCACGCGATGAATGCCGCTAGGAAATTGACCACTGTTGACCACGACATACAAGCTATCGAAGGCCCAGATCAAACCTTGAGCGCCGCCGATCTTCACGTCGATTGGCGTGACAGCCACTTCGCCTTTGGTCCCGGCATCGGGAACGGCCACGTGATATAGTTTGCCGTATTGGTCGCACACGATCAGGTTGCCATCCGGACCAACACACATGCTGACCCACGAACCTTGCTGATCTTTGGGGACCGAATAGAGAAGTTCGACCTTGAATCCATCGGCGACTTTGAAATGAGATGGATCGGTTGCTTTTGGTTCTGCGGAAAAGCCAGTGCTGGCCAAACAGACAGCGACCGCCAAGGCGCCAACAAGGCACCACATTTTCTGAATCGTCATGAAAGAAATCTCGCGGGGAAAAGGCTGGGATAACCGAAGGAATGCACGCCAAGTGCAAAAAAGTAGATAGTTCCAGATTAATCTTAGCACCTCCGGGCGCATACCGGCTTCGATTGGCTGGATGATGCTTTTTTACGACAAAAAAGGCCATGGACTACAATCCATGGCCTCAACTGCTTCAGTAAATGGGGGGGAGAAGCCTAGCGATGCAGGTCGTAACACATCAGCTTGTCTTGTTCCCGCAGATAAAGCTTGCCATTAACAATTACCGGGTGGGCCCAGCTTTGAGCCTCCTGGTATTCGGGCTTTAACGTCCCTTTCAGAACGTGCTTTTCAGGATTGGCTTCAATCAATGCCAACAGGCCTGACTGATAGCGGAAGATGATGTTGCCATCCGCGTAGAGAATCGCGGCCGAGCCTTTGCCTTCGGGACGGAAGTCACCACCCCATTGGATCTTGCCAGTCTTCATTTCAACGCAAGTCGGAAAACCATTGTTGTGCTTGGTGCCGGCGTAGATGTAGTCGCCAACTTTGATCATTCCGCCGTGGTGATTCTGGAAGACATTGGGTTCGAGGAAGTAAACCTCTTCCGCTTCAATCTTGCCATCTTTGTTGACCAGGTGAACCAGGCCAGCACCGGTCTGATAGCCGGTCGATGCGAAGATGTAGTCGCCATCGATGATGGGATCCGGAATATTCGCCGTTCCGTTCGCAACGGCATTGTACGACCAGAGCAACTCGCCTGTGTCGGCATCGACACCAATCAAACCGCGTCCGATGAGCTTCACGTATTGCTTGCGACCAGCAGCATTGCAAACCAAGGTCGACGAATAGCCAGCTTCATCACCACCTCGGCTGCCCAAGTCGGCATCGCCGCGGGGGGTGGCCCAGATTTCTTTGCCGGTCTTCTTGTCCAGGCAAACGAGCAGGGCTTCCTTCGAGCCAGCGCCGACGACCAGTTTGTCTCCATCAATTAGCGGCGACTCGGCAAAGCCCCAGCTAGGCATCTTGGCCTTGTAGTCTTCTCGCAGACTTCGCTTCCAGATCACTTTGCCTGACTTGCGGTTGAGCCGCGCGACGGTTCCGTCCGACATCTCGACGTAGAGGTCATCGCCGTCGACAGTCGGTGTGCAGCGCGAACCAGGATAGCCATGCTTCGGCACTTCCGAAGTTACCAGTTCTTTCCAGGCAACTTTCTTGCTCTTCAAATCAAAACAAACGACGGCCTGACCATCGTCGAAGTTACCTGTGGTGTATAGATCGTCACCGACAATCGAAACACTGGCAAAGCCCTTACCGAGCCCTTCTGCCATCCATAGCAACTTAGGCTGCTGCTCCTCCCAATTGGAGATCAGGCCGGTTTCGGACGACTTGCCGTTTCGTTCCGGTCCGCGCCACTGCGGCCAATCATGACCTTGTTCCGCGGCAAAAGCGGGAATGGCCAATCCCAACAACATGAGAGCAATCGTCACATGACGAGTATTCATACGAGTTCCTCGGCGAAAAAAGAGGGAGAATCCGTGGTTCGGAGGGTGATGATGGCAGGAGGCTTTGCAGTGAGATAGAATAGGAGTTACCTGTTTGCGCAGGTTCCCTTGTCTGCCGAGAGTTTACTCGGATGAATTTTCACATGCAACCAACTGACCAGTCGCCTGCCCAGCTATCTTAGCAATTTCAACTGGGGATTTCCGCTGGGGAATTTGTTATTCTGGCAGGCGTCGACCAGTGGTCGACCCTACCCCTATTGTGCCTCATCGTTGTGGGAATGGATTGATCTGAATGCCTTCGCCTGCTTCTAGCTCCACCCAATCTGAATTGCGCTGGTATTACGCCGTCGACGACACACACGTCGGACCGGTATCGGCTTCTCGTTTTTGGCAACTGGCCGAAGAGGGAGTCATCAAGGCCGAAACGCTCGTCTGGTGCACCGGCTACACTGACTGGGTGCCTGCGAAGACGATCGACGGCTTGTTTCGATCGCGATTAAGTCGGACCAGCGACTCCAATTTTTCAACTGGCAGTGGCAGTTCGCCTCAATTGGCCCCCACCCCCATGAAGCCCCCCGCCGAGTCCACCGCTGCTTCCGATGTTGATACGCCGTTGTTGATGCAAATTGCCAAGTCCGGGATTCTGCTCGGGCTGCTCTGCGTGATCTTCACACGCGGGTGCGATCACATCGATCAGGCTCGCATCGATGGACTTGCCGCTCAGCGCGAAATCTCGGAGCAGGAATTCGAACAGCGCGAAAGTTCCGAACTTCAGCCGCTCCAACAGCAAGTCGACGAGTTGGGCGCGAAAGAATACGTTTCGGCAGAAGACAAAAAGAAGCTGCAGGAAGTGACCGAAACGCTGAGAACCACCAAGGTGATGCTCGCCTCGGAACGCCAGCAATTGGAAGAGGACAAATGGGGTCCGCTGCGAGCGACCGAGAAGCGGGCTGCCTCTGAAATGCAGTCGGTCCAGATGTTTCGTCGCATCGCCAGTTTGATCGGGACCACTCTGACGCTGCTTGGGCTTGGGATTGCGATCTTCTACGCGCCGCCAGATCAGCAGCTCGGCATCTGGATCGTCCTTGGGGTGGTTATTGCCGCAGCCTACATCAGCTAAAACGCGGCTACGGCGATTACCCGACATATTCCCATACGCCCCCAACGATTTTACATCGGCCGGCCGATTCGTTTGATTATCCTAGGTGAACACCTACATTGGGCATTGGTTGGGTCGAACCGAACCACCCAACGCCGATGTGATCGTCCAGATCGCGAACCCATCTCTTTTCCTGCCCTGCCCACCTCAATCCAAATCAGCTCTTATGTTTGCTTCACGCGCGCTTGCCCCGTTGGTCGTCACTTTGACGGCGTTTGGCTTCGTTTCCGATTTCCTGGCGGCAGCTGAAAACGAAAAGCCGTTTATTCCACGGCGACAACCAGGCGTGCCGGGACCTGCGCTGACGCCCCAAGAGGCAATTGCCAAGATGACGGTCCCGCCGGGATTTTCAGTCGAGGTGGTCGCATCCGAGCCAGACATCGTCAACCCGGTCTCAATGACCTTCGACGAAAAGGGACGCATCTGGATTACCGAAAGCGTGGAGTACCCGCGCAGTTCGCCTGGGGTCGGCAAAGACCGGATCAAGGTGCTGGAAGACACCAACCATGACGGCAAAGTCGACAAAACGACGATCTTTGCTGAAGGGCTCAATATCCCCTCAGGAATTGCCGTCGGTTATGGCGGCGTCTGGGTCGCCAACGCGCCCGACATTCTGTTTCTGCAAGATACCGACGGCGACCTGAAGGCCGACAAGCGAGAAGTCATCGTGACTGGCTTCGGGCGGACCGATACGCACGAGTTACCCAACTCGTTGACTTGGGGCCCCGATGGCTATCTGTACGGCCTCAACGGCGTGTTCAATCACAGCCACGTCAAGTATCGAGGGAAGGAATACAACTTTACCTGTGCGATGTTCCGCATCGACCCTCGAACGCGCGACTTCGAACTCTTCTGTGAAGGAACCAGCAACCCGTGGGGCATCGCCTTCAACCCCAATGGCGATGCGTTTGTCAGTGCCTGCGTGATCGATCACCTGTGGCACCTGACCGAGTCAGGCTATTACCATCGCCAAGGGGGTCCCTATCCGCCGCATACCTGGAAGATCGACTCGATCGTTAACCACAAGCATCAAATGGCCGCCTACTGCGGGATCGAGTACTTCGATAGTGACGCGTATCCTGAGCAGTATCGCGATCGGTTGTACATGGGCAACATTCATGGCGGCTGCGTGAATGTCGACACGCTCGAGCGTGACGGTTCGACCTATTTCGCCAAGCCGCGTCCCGATTTTATTACCGGCAACGACGTCTGGCACATGCCGGTCGATCAGAAGACAGGCCCCGATGGCTGTTTGTATATCCTCGACTGGTACGATCGATATCACTGTTATCAAGATGCCCGAGCGCGACCGGCAGACGTCGACCGGCTGAAGGGACGACTCTACCGCGTTCGTTATGAAAACACGCCACGAGCCGAGCCGTTCGATCTGGCGAGCGAAACGGACGATCAACTCATCGCCCGGCTTGCGTCCCCCAATCGCTTCTATCGAGACCTGGCCCAACGCGTTCTCGCCGAGCGCGGGAATCCTTCCAATGTGCCTAAGCTGGAAGCGATCGTGCTTGATGACGCAACCGGCGAAAAGACGCGAATGCATGCTCTATGGTCCCTGATTGGGGCCCGTCAGGTCCGTGACGAAATGCTGTTGAAGCTGCTTTCGTCGGATAACCCACAGCTACGCCGCTGGGGCGTTCGTTACCAAGGGACCGTTGCTTCCAAGAGCACGGAAGTGGCCGACCTCACCCGAAAACTAGCGAGCGATCAAAGCCCCGACGTCCGCTTGCAAGTTGCGATTCTGGCACCGCAGGTCGACTACCTGCCGACCGTCGCCACGCTGTTGGATGTACTGCGAAACTCGCCGGACGACAAACTCATTCCGCATATCGTCTGGCAGAATCTGCATCCGCAATTGGAAAATGAGACGCCGAAGTACCTGGCCCTGATGGCGACCGCACCGTACGACGACAGCGCTTCGTGCCTGGCCCTGCTGCCACGCGCGGCCGATCGCATTCTCGGCACGCCAGGTCTTTCCGTCGAACATGTCACCACGCTGGTCAAACTGCTGGCTTCGCAACCGGGTCAAGAGACCCAGTTGGCAACCTGCCTGGCACGCATCGCCCAGCAGGCCCAATCGCGCGAGTTGTCTGGCGAACGTCTCGCTCAGTTGAAGACCGACCTGGCCGAGGTCCTGGCCAGCATCCTGGCAACGGGTCCCAAGCACCCTGGCTACCTAGATGCGGCCAACCTGGCGTTGGCCTGGAATGACCCCAGCGCCATGAAGATTGTTCCCAACGTCTTCAACAATGGTAAGCTGCCCGCCAATCGTCGCATCGCCGCACTCGACGCGATGCTATCCGCTCGACATCCCCAGGCCATCAAGCTGGTTACCAACTACTTTGGGCAAAAACAACGAGATCCAGCCGAAGAAGGTCGCTTGATTCAAACGCTCGGCAAATCCGATTCGGCCGAGGTAGGCGAGTTGCTGCTTTCGCATCTCGATGCCATCTCTTCGGCTAATCGGCCCAAGGTGATCGAGGTTCTTTTGCAGCGTCCCGGATGGACTCAGACGCTATTCAGTGAGATCGCGGCGGGCAAACTGCCGAAGGAAGTCGTCTCGATCAATCAACTTCAGCGACTGGCCAACAGTTCGTCCGACGAAGTCAAGCAATCAATCGCTCAGATCTACGGCACGATCAAAACCGGCAGAGACCCAGCCCGCACGTTTGTCGTCGCTCAGATGCGACGGCTGGTGACTTCGCGCGAAGGGGATCCGCACCGCGGTATCGAGGTTTACAACAAACTGTGCGGGCAATGCCACAAGCTGCATGGCCAAGGGCAAGAGGTTGGTCCCGAAATCACCGTCAACGGCCGAGGGAGCCTCGAGCAGCTTTTGTCGAACGTGTTCGACCCAAGCCTGGTGATCGGCAAAGACTACCAGGCGATCACCTTGCTGACGGTCGATGGCCGCGTGCTTTCCGGCCTGTTGGTCGAAGACAGCCCGGCGCGTGTCATCCTGAAGATGCAAGGTGGCAAGCAGGAAACGATTGCCCGGGACGATGTCGACATGATGAAAGTCTCGGACACTTCGCTGATGCCAGAGGGGATCGAGAAACAACTTAAGCCGGAAGAAATCGTCAATCTGTTCGCCTACCTGACCCGCACCAAGCCGCCGAAAGATTCGAGCGACGCCATGATCGCCGGGGCGGGTATCGTCGATCCTGCCAAGATCGTTCTTCCCAAGACCGCGCAGAACCTGCTGGCGAGTGCCAAGATCACCTGCAATTCCGACAGCTTCGAGGCCGGCCGGCGCGGCCAGGCGGAAGATCCGATCTTTCAACCAGGCAAAGGATTTGTGCATGCATCCAACTGGCATGAAGTCGGCGTCGGCGGGGGTGCCGAACTTGGCGTGGTGCCGGAAGATAAAGCCGTCACCTGGACGGCGGCGTGGGACCAACCGGTAAGCGTCAACTTCCTGACCCTGTCAGGCGCTTACCCCAACCAGCCACAACCGCAAGCGGCCTGGGCGATTGAAGCGAAAGTTGACGGCGCATGGCAAACGATCGAACGCGGCGTCGGCGGTTGGTACGACCACGGCCGCTTCGTTTGGGGCTGGCCTGGCGCGGTCAGCATTCCGGTCGAAGCGATCCGCGTGAAGATATTCAGCCCCGACGAAAAGACGGCGATTCGCAGCATTCACTTCCGCGGCGAAGAAGGTTTCTCGTGGTTCGCCGGTAACCTTTCGCCGGAAGCCAATGTAGTCGGCGATTGACGTAGGTTCCCATTGGCTTCGCCAGTGGGAAGTGGAGACCGATTCAGCAAATTCACACTGGCGGATCCAGCGGCACCAGGCGACGAGGTTATTTCGTATCGGGATGGGCCTCGACGCCGTTGATCTCGACTCGGTCGTCCACGATGCGGATCTCGTCGCTCGGATTTTTGAGCGTGTATTTGTCGCCGTTGATCGTCAGAACTTCGTTGACCAGCGTGATCTTGTATCGTCCGTTCGCACTTTCAAAGGAACCGGCTTTTGTTCCGGAAACATCGTCGACGTAAGTCCCAGAGGTCCCCCCTGCCGGCTTCTTTCCGGAAGTATCGATGATGGTCAAAACGTGAGTGCCGAGGGTCGACTTGTCCTCTGGTGGATTGCATCCGGTTAACACGATCGGAAGCAGTAGAAGTATCAATGGAAGCATGCGAGCCATGTTGTTTTCCTTTCAATTCTGCGAATGTTCGCGTTCACGCGTTGGACGTGGTGTCGTTTTGGTCGCTGGAAATGAAGACAGGGCGAATGACCTTATTCCAAATCGCCCATGCAGCCACCAACCCCACCAATAAAACCACAGGCAAGACCAGCAGCAAGATAAGTATTTCCATCAGGCCGATCGCTGGGAGGACGAACACGATGATGTCCGCTAAAACGATAAACAGCACAATTCCAACGGTTACCCAGTGAAGCAGGCTTCGACCGCCGCGACTTAGTTGGCGATTGTTCAATCTTACTTTGTGGATGCCATACGCGACCCCTGAAATGGATGACAGGAAAAACGCGGCGATCACGTAGTACCACGTGCGATAACCATCCTCAACGGTGGCTTCGTCCGTCGAAAACATTGCCAAAAGCATGAGCAACACGGGAATCCACGCCAGGATAAAAAGTCCTTGGGCTACGATCCCCAGCCAGTCAGGGCCTCCTTCACTGGTGCCAATGTTCTGTCCGCCTCCGCCGGAGAGGTTCCCTCCGCTTGATTGCTCTTGCCCAGACGAGGCTTGCAGGAACGCCTCCAGGACGTTGGCAACTTCTTCCGGGGTTTGATATCGCTCTTCCGGATTCTTCGCAATCATCTTTCTTACGACGGCGACTAGCTCTGGGGGGACGTCTTCGCGGAGCGACTGAAGTGGCTCCGGTTCGGCTTGGGCATGGCTTTTTAGCTTCTGCATGACACTCCCCTCCGCAAACAGCGGACGCCCGGAAAGCAGGAAATAGAACGTCGCTCCCAAGCTGTAAATGTCGCTACGGATATCGGCCTGGCGGGCGTCGTTGGCTTGCTCGGGCGAAATGAAATCAGGAGTACCCATGATCGCGCCGGCGATCGTCAAATCGCTGTCAGCTTCGGCGGCATCGGCATCAGGCAGCGTGCGTGGTGCGAGTGAAGCCAGGCCGAAGTCGAGAACCTTCACCGTTCCATCGGCCATGACCATCAGGTTATGAGGTTTGATGTCGCGGTGGACCATGCCTTGCTGGTGCGCGTGCTGCAGTCCAAGGGCGGCCTGGCGGATGTAATCGCACGCTTCGCGAATCGGCAACGCTCCTCGGTCCCGAACAACCTGGGCAAGGTCAACCCCATCGACGTACTCCATCACCATGAAGTGGAAATCGCCTGCCTGGTCGGCGTCGTGCGAAGTGACGATGTTGGGATGCGACAACTGGGCGGCAGCCCTGACCTCGCGATGAAAACGATCGACCGCTTCCGATTGCCGAACCAGTTCACGTTTGATGACCTTCAGCGCTACCGTGCGCTGCATCTTGCGGTGCCTGGCTTTGTAGACATCGCCCATCCCTCCTTTACCAACCAGGCCAAGGATCTCGTAGCGGGAATGCTCGGCGAGCGGTCCAGGAACGCCGTCTGAATTCTGGCTTGTCGGGCCCGATTGCTGATCGACGGTTCGCTCGGCATTTTGGAGCAGGCCGAGGAATGTGTCGTTGCCTGCCAGATCGGCAATAGTCTCGCAGCAAGGTTCGCACTCGCTGATGTGCTTCTCGATGACGGTTGCTTCGTCAGAAGGCAGTTGACCAAGCCCGTAAGCGTTGAGCTGGTCAGGCGTTGGGTGGCTGGGTTGCTCTGGCACCGGGAACTCTCCGTGGTTGAATCTTCAGCACTCGTTCGCCCGGACACCGACGCATGCGTCCGCGAGCAACTTGCCGCTATCTATTAAGAACCGGTCGCGGCGAAACATGTTAGTCTTCGACCGCAAAACCGCAGGAAGAATCAACAAGCCCTTCGGCTTCATGCCGTAACCTGCTAAGCACCCTAGACTTAGCAGTCACCACGGCGTTCAGCGAAATTTCCAGTTCGGCGGCAACATCCCGCGGCTTTTCCCCCGCCAGGGCGACCCGATAGAACGCCGTCCACGTGTTGGGAGCGAAATGTGGTTTGACCAGCTGAAGAAGTTGTCGCAACACGTACTGGTCGTGTTCCTCGTTCCAGAGGCGGCTTAATTCACTGGAAGGGTTTTCCAGCTGAGCCAGCCGTTGGTCGATATCCGAATCGCCACCCACCTCTCGACGTCGATCTCGCGTTCGCCAGAAGTTCCGCAGCCGATTGACCAGAATCCCCTTGAGCCACGCCCGAAAAGCACCCGGTTGCCCTTTGTGCTCGAACTTGGCGAGGTCCTTGGAAACGGCCAGCATAACCTCTTGCACAAGGTCCTCAGCATCGCTCTCTTGCACGTCGTACTTTCGCAACCATGCCCGGATCAGCGGTGCATACAACTCGACGAGCCGAGTCCACGACTGGGACTCTGGAGATTGGCGGAGGCGATTGAGCAGACTGAGCGAGGTGTCGTTCATATTCGGCCGGAGAAAAGATTAGATTCCAGCTGATTCTGCGGTCCGAGAATGGGCGAGTCAACCCGCGGCAAAACGAATCCAATGATTCGTTGGAGATCAAAAAGGAAAGTAAGGTGCGATGCTTTTCGCGGCTCGCACCTTACTGGATTGTCAAACTGTTAGCCGGCCTTGCGATTGGCAACCGTCACCGCGGCTTCCTTGTTGGCGTGGAAGACACCAGGATCGTCGGTGCCATCACCGTCCCAGTCGCCAGATGCCGGAATGTCGTCCCAATCGCCTAGCTGGAATACCTTGTCGGTCGGATCCATCTGATGGTTGCCGTTATCGTCGACCATCCAACTGCCGCCACGATAGATACCCAGTTCGTCGATTCCGTCGCCATTCCAGTCACCCACCACTGGCAGGTCGCCATGTTCACCATAGGCAAACACGGCGTCGACTTCCGGGGTCCAGCGGCCGTCGCCGTTCATGTCGACGTGCCAGACACCGTCACGGAAGACGGCGATTGTGCTGATGCCGTCGCCGTTGAAATCGCCGACCACGGCATGGTCGCCGCCGACACCGAAGTGGAAGGTATGGTCGATCAGGTCCTGGCGGAATTTGCCATGCTGTGCGATCTTCATGACCCGCGTTCCCAGCGGAGCATGTTCCTGCCGCGGCGGAATGTTCTTCGGTTTTTCGACCGAGAGCATACTGTTCGCAACGTCAGGCAAGCCAGGTTCTTCTTTCACGGCACGAGGATCGTTCGGCCAGGCCTTGCCGTAGATACCGATATCGTCTTTGCCGTCACCATCCCAGTCACCAACTACCGGCTGATCGCCGTCGTGCCCCAGCTTGGCGTACATGTCCTCTTCGTCCCAACGGCCATTGCCGTTCAGGTCGATGTACCAATGTCCGTCGATGAACACGCCCAGGTCGCTCACACCGTCGCCGTTGAAATCACCGGCGACGCCGATCGCACCTTTCGCACCGAACAGTTGCTGGAGGGTTTCAGCATCCTCACCGTTTTCGCCAGCCACCATCAGGGACCAACGAGCCTGGCTCATGTTTTCGGTACTCCACGGATTGAACTCGCCGCTGGCCGCTGTCAGCCAGAACGATTCCGATGTGGCGACTGGTTCCTTACCACGCGGGCTGCCTGCATCGACGATGCTCAAGTGCCATGTATTCCCGATGGCCGATCCACCGTAAGGAGGCACGATCAGCGGCACCAGAAGCGGCTGCACCGGCGGCAAGTAGGGCGGAGCCAACGGAGCGGCCGGAGCAATCGGAGGTGCCACCGGAGGCGTATAAGTCGGCGTATCCGGCGGCGGAATGAATGGGATCACGAGCACTTCGCTGAAGTTGTTTTCGCGCGACTCGGTACCGCCAACGACAAAAATGCGAATGATCGCATCGTTGCCAGGATCAACCGAGAGGGCCGCGATTTCCGCACTCGCGGCGGAGTTGGTCGCCGTGTCGGGATTCACGGCCAGACCACCGGTCGTGCCTGCCGTATCGATACCGTCGATGTACCCGTTGGGCTGCACCTGGTAGACCGCATAAAATCCAGTCTTCAGCCCGGTGAACTGATAAAACCCATTGGCATCGGTCAAAACCTGGATCGGTCCGTTGCCATAAAGTCCCGGCAAGACCGAAGAACTGTTGCCGTAGATCGGCTCACCGCTGAAACCGTCTCGCAGTTCCAGCAACACCCCAGCAAGCATCGTATCGTCAGCAGTTCTTTGACCGTCGCGAATTGTCGACAGATCCGAAGGCAACGTTCCGCTGGTCGACGAGATCACCTGGCCATCTTGAAACACGTAGCCGGAAAGAGTCGCCGGCGGCAGCTCGCAGAAGTCGTGATAGTCGAGGTATTCGCCCGAGTGGGTGATGATCTTCGAGATTGTATCCTGAACCGATGTATCAGCCAGTCCGTTGCGATCGATCTGCCCGCCCTGGAAGTATCCAGACGGCTGCGTTTCGATCACCGTGTAATTCCCCGGCGGCAGCCCATCGAATTTGTAATGGCCGTTGGCATCGGTTTTGGTCGTCGCGACCACGTTGCCCTGGGCATCCAAAAGGCTCATCGTCACGCCAACGATTGGGCTTTCGGTACTTTGGAAAATACAGTCGTCGTTCGTGTCGACAAAGACATAGCCACCGATTGCGGTCGGCAAGACTTCGCCGAAGTTGTATTCGATACCCGATTGGCCAAACTTCAGGTCGATCGTGTGGATCACGTCGCCTGGGTTGGTTGCCGCACCGGTCGTCACGCCGTTGATCGTTCCCGCAGCGTCCAAACCGTCGAGGTAACCGGTCGGCTGGACTTCCACGATGCGATAGACATCCTTCGATAGCCCGGTGAAGTGGTAGTAGCCGTTGGAGTCAGTCACCATCGTATCGACCAGGTTGCCGTTGGAGTCGAACAGCTTGACCGTCGTTTCCGGAATACCGGCTTCGCCAGCGTCACGAATGCCATCGTTGTTCTGGTCGTGGTAGACGTAACCCGACAGATCAGCCGGTGGGCTTTCGCAGAAGTTGTAATTGATCCCGTTTTGGCCGGCATTAAGCACGATGGCATCCAGCTTGTCGTTGCCACCCACGGTGCCCACGGTGATACCATTGATCGTACCGACATCTTCATCGCCATCGATCAGACCTGGCGGGGTGACTTCCACCACGCTGTAGGCACCTGGCAATAGTTCGCCAAAGTAGTAGTTGCCGCTGGCATCGGTTGTGGTCGTTTTCAGCAGATTGCCTGCGGAGTCATACAGCTGAATTTCAGCACCAACAACCGGCTGAGACGTTTGCGTATCGTGGACGCAGTTGCCGTCCTGGTCGGTCAGGAAAACACTGCCTGAGATCGACGCGTACAGGTACTCGCCAAAGTTGTAGTTGATGCCGTGCTCATCACTGCCGATCGTGATGCTGTTGATCTCGTCGCCAGGATTCACGGCGACACCGCGTACCGAACCGTTGATGGTACCTGCTTCGTCCAGGCCATCCTGGTAAGCAATTGGCTGCGTTTCGAGAACCCGGTAGTTGCCTGGGATCAGGTTTTGGAATTCGTAATAGCCGTTTTCGTCGGTGATGGTGACGTACGTATCGTTGGTGTCGGTATTGATCAGCGTGACGGTCACGTCCGCGATGCCCGGCTCGCCGCTGTCTTTATGCCCGTCGACGTTCAGATCGTGGTACACATAACCGCTGAGGGACCCAAGCTTGATTTCGCCGAAGTTGTACTCGATACCCTGGTCACCCCATTTGACGTCGATCGTGTTGATCTGATCGCCAGGGTTCACCGCGGCACCGACCGTGGTGCCGAAGATGGTACCGGCCGTATCGAGACCATCCATGTACTCGAACGGCTGAAGCTCTTCGATGCGGTACTGACCTTTCACCAGGTTGGTGAATTCGTAGTAGCCGTTGTCGTCGGTGATTGCCAGGCCCGCCTGGATGCCGTTTTCGTCGTACAGCTGCACCAGCACGCCGCCGATGCCTTCTTCGCCCGGATCGCGCACGCCGTCGTTGTTGCGATCGTGATAGACATAGCCGGACAGTGTGGCGGGCAGATGCTCGCAGAAGTCGTAGTCAACACCGCTGTCGCCCGAAAGGAGCTGGATGTCGCTGAGGTGATCGTTGCTGCTGTTTTGTCCCACTTCGATCCCATTGATCGTACCGACATGGTCGCCGCCATCGATCAGCCCAGGCGGGGTGATTTCTTCAATCGTGTAGGTGCCCGGCATCAGATTCGAGAATTTGTATTCGCCGTTGGCATCGGTGGTGGTGGTGGCAATCAGGTTGCCGCCAGCGTCGTACAGATTGATCACCGCACCTTCAACCGGCGTGGTGTTCACTTCTTCACCGAAGCAGTTACCGTCGGGGTCGGTCAGATGGACATGACCGCTGATTTCGGCCGGCTTGATTTCGCCGAAGTTGTAGTTGATACCAGCCTGGCCACCTTTGAGCGTGATGGTGCTGATCTTATCGCCGGGGTTGGCGGCACTTCCCTTGGTCACCCCGTTGACGGTACCCGGCGTATCGAGACCATCCATGAAGGCCGCCGGCTGAATGACTTCGGTGACTTCATAAATGCCTGGCGGCATGCCGGTCACGTTGTAATAGCCATTGGCGTCGGTGTTGACCAGGAACGACTGCATGTTGCCCAGCACGTCGACCCCTTGCACGCGCATCTGAACGCCGGCAATTCCTTCTTCGCCCGATTCTTTCACGCCGTTGTTGTTTCGGTCGTGATAAACGTAACCATCAATCGAAACAGGCTTCGCTTCGGCAAAGTCGTAGTCGACGGCATTGGTTCCGCCCAGCGGAATGCTGATCTCGGTCAAGACATCCGGATCGTTGGGGACCGTCGAACCTGACGTGATACCTTCCACCGTACCTGGCACGGCACCCACGCTGAAGTAGCCCGACGGCTGCGTTTCGCGTACCTGGTAAGTTCCCGGCTGAAGCCCCAGATCTTGGCCGAAGATGTAGTTGCCGTTGGCATCGGTCGTGGTTGTGTAGCCGGTATCGACAAACACTCCGTTAACTTTTTGCCACAACGAGAGGCTGACGTTGGCAATCCCTTGCTCGCCGGCATCCTGCGTCAGGCTCAGGTTCGGGTCGTTATAAACGGTACCGCTGATCGTGATCGGCAACGGCTGCTGTACGATGCTGCCAAACGCACCGTCGGTTCGGTCGCGGTGACCATCGGAGTTGTCGGCCGGCAAATTCAATCCCGATGCCTGGAGCAGGGGATCGTATTTGTCGTAGAACTGGGTGTTGATTGTCGTATCCTGGTAGTGCGGTGCCGAGAATTCGGCCGTCAGCAAACTTCCTTGATACTCGGCCCCCGAGGCGATCGGGTCGATCAGGTTGTCCCCAGGGTTGTTCGGATCGTAGATGATGATTTCGTCGCAATCGATCGAGAACTCGAGCGTTTCGCCCGCATCGAATCCGGTGAATTCCAAAGTCAACGTGGTCCCACCATCGGTGACGGTCGCCGTGACTGAATCGATACCGGTCGACGAGACCACCTGAAACGGGAACGAAGCATCGGCACCCAACCCGCCATCGGCCGTATCGAAGATAATGTCCCCGACACTTAGCCCAGGAATGTTGCCAAAGTTATGGATCTGGTCGCCGTCGATGACAACCTTGGTCAATTGCGTTCCGGCTGCACCGCCGTCGAACGTCACCAGGAACGTATCGCCGTGTACGTCACCATCCGAACCGTCTTGCTCATGATAGATCGCACCAACCTGGATCGGGTCGGCGTCCATTACTCGCCGGGCCTCGAGTGGCTCGACTCCGTTCAAGCGGACCTGTCGGCTGAGCGCGGCATTCCTGCCGCCAGTGAAGAAATTACGAAAACGACGCAATGCGTCTCGATAGTGGAAACCCATCAGGCGACTCCTGTGCCTTGCTTTCGCATCCCTGCGAAAATGGTGACCAAATTAATTCGAGAAACGGCTGACCGGGACCGTTAACACGGGGGTGGAATTCCGCACGTTACCCAGATCCCAAACGCGGATCGTGGTATCGAATCCGCTGGAGATCATTGTTTGCCCTTGGGTAGCGAGCGTAGCGACAGTGCCATCGTGGCCTGTCACGTGGTCGACTTCTTCATACGTATCCAGGCTCCAGAGCCGGACTTCGTTGTCGCTTCCGCCGGTCGCGACCGTATCAGGCCGGACCAACGAAATTGAATACACCTTGGCATCGCCAGTCGAAATCGACGCCAATTGCTCGCCGGAAGCAACATCGTGCACCTTGAGCTTGCGCTCGTCGCCGGCTGAGATAATCTTCTTGCCGTCGGCCGAGTAGGTCAGGCATTGAATACGGTCGGTGTGGGCCTTGATGTCTTCGACCTTCAAACCAGTCTGGGCATTCCAGATCCGGATGATCCCGCTACGTCCTCCCGCCGCGACGAATTGGCCATCGGGCGAAAAACAAACGGATCGTTGATCGGTACCTGCGGCGTCCAAACGATGCAGGATCTGGCCGGTATGGGCGTCGTGAATGATGACCTTGTCCTCGAAACCGGCGACGGCCAGACGCGCGCTATCGGGACTGAATGCGAGCGAAGCGACCATGCTGGGGAATTCGCCAGCCGCTTTGAGTTGGATGTTCTCTTTGACGTCCCACAGAAGAACTTTGCGGTCGTTGCCCGCAGTCGCCAGCATTTGCCCATCCGGCGAAAACTGCGCCGCCCGGACCCAGTCGGTATGGTCTTTGAGGGTGTAAATCACCTGCCCGGTCGAGATTTCCATGATGCGGACAAAGTGATCGTCGCCGGCAATCGCCATCAGCTTGCCAGCCGGATGGATTGCTACCTGGGAGACGACCGGCGGGTATTGACGCCCAACGGCTGCTTTTAGCTGCAACGTATGCGATAGGCGGACCGGAGGAGCCTGGGCAAGCAAAAGCGAAGGAGCCATCATGGCGGCAAATGCCACAGCGGCGCCAATAATCTGCCTGGTCATGGTCATGTCGCTACTCCCTCGCCTAATCGATGCCGTGAACTTTCCCTAGTTCCCGGGCGTACGAGAGGTGTTATCGACAAGATCGGACTATCATCCTCAAGCGATCGCCGAAAGTTTGACTAATTAGGCAAACCTTTCCGGATACGCGGCCGCATGCGCTGCCATCATCAGGCGATCTGAGCGAGGTTGGCTCAAGATTGTCGGTCGAGTGAGCCACAAAAAAAGGGCACCTGATGGTGCCCTTTCGATTTGCGTTGATAGCGATGCTATCGCTTTTCGATCGGAATGAAGTCACGAACTTGCGAACCGGTATAGATCTGACGCGGACGGCAGATGCGTTTGGTCTTCGAGTTCTGCATTTCACGCCAGTGAGCGATCCAGCCTGGCAGACGCCCGATGGCAAACAGCACGGTGAACATCTGCACCGGAATGCCAATTGCCCGGTAGATCACGCCAGAGTAGAAGTCGACATTCGGATAGAGCTTCCGCTGGACGAAGTATTCGTCGTTCAAGGCCGCGTATTCCAGCTTCTGAGCGACGTCGAACAGCGGATCCTTGATTTGCAGCTTAGCCAACAGCCGATCACAGGCCGTTTTGATGATCGTGGCCCGCGGGTCGAAGTTTTTGTAAACCCGGTGGCCAAAGCCCATCAGACGAACCTTGCTGGCTTTATCTTTGGCCAGCTCGACGTACTTATCGACGTCGCCACCATTCTCGATGATTTCTTCCAGCATGTTCACGACCGCTTCGTTCGCACCGCCATGCAGTGGCCCCCACAGGGCGCTGATACCGGCCGAGATGGAAGCGAACAGATTCGCATCGGCCGAACCGACCATGCGGACCGTCGAGGTGCTGCAGTTTTGCTCGTGATCGGCATGCACGATGAGCAGCAGATTCAATGCGTCGACGAAGTCGGGGTCGACATGGAACGGTTCGCTCGGCACGGCGAACATCATCTGCAGGAAGTTCTCGCAGTACGACAGGTCGTTCTGCGGGTAGTTGAACGGTTGGCCGGACGACTTTTTGTAGCTATAAGCCGCGATGGTCGGCAACTTGGCCAGCAGGCGGTGAATCGAAACTTCGACCTGTTCGGGATCGTGCGGATCGAGCGAGTCCTGATAGAAGGTTGACAGGGCGCTGACCACGCTGGAAAGGATCGCCATCGGATGGGCATCGCGAGGAAACCCATCATAGAACGACCGCATATCTTCGTGCAGCATTGTGTGACGGCGAATCGAATTGCGAAAGTTCGTCAATTCATCTTCGGTGGGCAATTCGCCGTAGATCAGCAGGTACATCACCTCGACGAAATCGCAGTTGGCGGCCAACTCTTCGATCGGGTAGCCGCGGTATCGCAGAATCCCTTTTTCGCCATCCAAATAGGTGATCGCGCTGGTAGTCGAACCCGTGTTCACATACCCTTCGTCGAGCGTGATCAGGCCGGTCTCGCCGCGGAGTTTCGAGATGTCGACCGCCTTCTCGTTCTCGCTCCCGACCACCATCGGCAGTTCGAGGTCTTTCCCGTCAACAGTCAACTTGGCAGTGTCGGACATGCAGAATTCCTCACAGTGGGCGTGCGCAGTTGTTCCCAGATGCATTTTGGGTGAGAGTCCCCTCGTCGCTGATTCCGATTCGAACTGGTTGCCAGTCTCGGCCCATCCATACGATGCACGCCTAGACCTCATCCGGCGGTGGAAAGGGTCATGCTCGGCACCGAGCGATTTCGTAGTCAGGAATCAAATCAGACGGGACACTCGCAATTTTCCGCGGCGGCAAAGGATCCGAAAAGAGGGTCCCCAGTTGGCCTTGAGTGGGGCGCGGAAGCTGGATCTCGTCAAATTACTTCGTCCGTCAATTTACTCGATTGTGACGCGCAACAAAATAGGCCGTGTTGAAACAATCGCTTCCCATAAGTTCGGCTAATGCTAATCAGTCCGAACCGGCAAACCCTCCGACCCGCGATATGACCGATTCATGACGCACCCGACACCTGGGAAAACGTGGCAATTATCAGGGGATTTTCCTATGACGCAGAATATCCGGCCTAAACGGCCGTTCTGGTTGGCTGGCTGATCGATTTCCCCACGGCCGGCTACAACACCATGACCGTCTTGCCAATGCCCGATGTCTTGGGCAGTTGGTCGAGAAAGGCTTCGGGAACCTGATCGAACGACGCCGCCGCTTCTACCATGGGCTTCAAAGTGCGGGAATCAAAAAGACCCGAGATTCGCCCCAATTGCTCTCGATTCGGCTCGACAATGAAGAAAGCCTGTTTGGTCTTTTCGTCCTGCTCCGATTCGCTCTGGGCGGCGATGGTTACCATGCGTCCCCCTGGGGAAAGCACGCCCCACGATCTGGCCAGCGTCTCGCCCCCGACGCCATCGAAGACAACATCAAACGTCTGGCCGAGTCCTTCAAACCGCTGAGTTCGATAATCGATGACCTCATGGGCGCCCAATTCGACCAACTGATCCAGGTGCCGAATTGAGGCTGTCGTGACAACATGAGCTCCGCGCCAGCGGGCAAGTTGCAGTGCCAATACACCAACACCTCCGGCCCCGCCATGAATCAGAACGCGTTCGCCTGGCTGAAGATCAGCCCGGTCAATGAGCCCCTGCCAGACTGTGAGGGCCGAGATAGGAACCGACGCGGCTTCCGCATGACTGAGACTCGCAGGCTTGGAAGTAATCGCGGACAACGGGGCGGAACAGAATTCAGCCATCGCGCCGTCGGCAAACCAGTCGTTCATTCCGTAAACTTCGCTGCCTGGTTCGATCTCAGCTTCGGCCCCAGCAGCAACAACGACCCCGGAGAACTCGTGCCCTGGAACTGCATGCCGCCGATTTTCTCCTGAGGGGCTGTGCGTCGTCGGGTACCACTGAAGTTCGGAAGGAGTTATCCCAGCCGCCGCAACCCGAACCAATACCTCGCCAACGTCTGGACTGGGCACGTCGATTTCACCCAACGCCAACCCAGGCAGCGGTCGCTCATCGTTGCATTGCCATGCCTTCATTATCAAATACCGTTTCCTGATTGGATTTCATTCGAGAAACATCACGTGCTTTTCAATCGCCTCTCGACCGACATGCAGGTTATTGGCAGCGAAGTCGGGATCGGAGTAGCCGATCGCCAATCCACAAAGAATCGCCATTTCCTCAGGAATGCCAAGCTGATCACGTAAGATCTCGGGATAACCAGCGATCGAAACCTCGGCACAGCTTCCCAAACCGCGTGCGGTCAGAGCAAGTAGCAGGTTCTGCAGAAACATTCCCACGCTCAAAGCATCGGCCGAACTGAGGTCTTGGTGCATACATACGACCCCTGCGAGCGGTGCGCCAAAGAACTCCCAGTTCCGGCGCACGGCCGCGTCGTGACCTGCCTTGTCGTCTCGGGTGATCCCCATCGCTCCATAAACCTGGTGTCCCAAGTCACTTCGATAGTGCCTAAACGACTCAGGCAGCGGGGGAATATTTGGAGGATTCTTGGTCGTTTCCTCAAGCAATGCGGCAACCAACTGGTCTCGCCGCGTTCCGGCGGCGAATACCACGTGCCAGGGCTGAATATTCGAATTAGACGGAGCACAAGCCGCTAACTCCAATGCCTCGTCGATCAATTCTCTGGGAACGGGCTCCGGCAGAAACATGCGTGTCGAATGGCGTTCTCGGATTGTGGTTTCCAAATCGAACATATTGACGACCGTTCAGTAAGAGGAATCGAAACGACCAGGATCTAAAAGTTTTTCTATCACGCAATTCAGGAGGGA
This sequence comes from bacterium, assembly GCA_016124445.1. Classification (GTDB taxonomy): domain Bacteria; phylum Planctomycetota; class Planctomycetia; order Pirellulales; family Pirellulaceae; genus Bremerella. Next base: position 4,717 of record WGNR01000016.1, on the reverse strand, counting down.
AGAAACCTGGCTACCAAATTAAATGCCCAAATTGGAAAACCAATCATCATGAAGATTTCGCGCCGCAACTCTCCAATACGGTCGGAACGTGAACCAAGCCATGTTGTCAAAATGACTTTAAAGCTGAAGAAAGTAACGCCTGGGCTTCTCTTGATTCCCCTACGAAATCCATGTAGAAGCGATCCCTGAACACTGATCAGCCAGACTGATCGGCCTGTATTTGGCCTCCAGCTGATTCTCTCTTCCAACCGACAAGGGCAAGCGATGAAATCAACTCGACTACTCTCGGCAATTCTTTTGCTGGTACCCTGCCTGGGCTGCTCGATGTCGGATGCGCTGTTCACCGTTTTTGGCGACCACTACTCCGGCGGTGGATCGACCAGGGCGGAAAAAGAATACGATTACAACCAACGCGTCAACGCAGGCGGCGACTACGATTCGTCGTATCCGTGATCGTTCGGTACGCGGTGGTGACTTCTCTGGCCCGCGCGATCTCCCACGCAAAAAGTAGCATCCGGGTCCTTCATGCGGTAGCATGAGGTGATGGTCAGACCGTCGTAGCCTCTTCTCTGACACCACACTCTTCCCAGCCCCCACCAACCGATGTCGATTTCTAATCTCGCAAGAACCGTCTTAGCAATCACAAGCCTCGTTACCATTTGCGGTTGCTTGGATAACAAATTTTCCTCGACACCAACACCCGCACCGAAACAATCGCCAGCGGCGGCAATGGATGCTTTCGACTTGCCTTTTCCCAATGCGGTGGTCAAGTGGACCAACGCGGATGGTTCGGAAGAGGAATCGGCTGGCGGTCCGGTCGGCGCGGACGACAGGCAGTTCCTCATCGTCGAAAACATGTTTCACAACAACGTCCCCTGGGACGATCCCGCCAAAAAACCATCGTTCACCATCGAGTTGAATAAGGAAGAGTCCCTACGAGTCGAACTTACGCCCGATTCCACCAAAGATGATCGGAAAATGATTGTCGTCTGGAAACAACCAGGCCCACCGATTGGACAGATAACGTCTTCGATCGAGCGGCACTCTCTGCCGCTGAAAGACGAAGAACAAGTCCTGGCAGTTCTAAGAGCCTACCTGGAAGGAACGGCGAATTTAGAGCATTCGCTCGAGTGGGCAGGTAACCAACCGGCAAATGAATAATTAACCAGCGTTATCTCAGCGCTGGACCGGTGGCGCTTCCGACTTCTTCTCGTTGTCGAAGATCGTCCAGATCTGGGCCTTGGCTTTGACCTCTTTGATGTAGGCCTCCATCTGCCCCTGGCCCCGCTCGTTCTGAATCTTTTCCTTGATCTCGACCTGGGCTTCGGTGAAGGGAACCATGCCCGCTTCTTTCCGGTCGATGACCCGCACGATGTGATATCCTTCCGACGACTCGATGATCGGGCTCAACTCACCAACCGGCAGGGTGAAGATAACGCGATCGATGGTTTCGTTGGCCAAACTTCCCTGGCTGGTCCAATCGTATTGACCGCCGCTGGAAGCCTTTAAGCCTTGTGACTCACGCTTGGCGACGGCATCCAGCGGAGCACCTCGCAGCACCTGGTTGCCCATCTTGGCGATCGCTTCCCACGCTGCATCCTGGGTCGGGAATTCCGACGATTTGACCATCAGTTGTTCCCACTTGGCTTTGGCCAACTGGTGGTAATCCTTGGCATGGTCGTTGTAGTAATCCAGCATCTGCTGATGCGTGACTTCTTCATCCGAATTGATATGTTTGCGAATCTGCTGGTGGGCAACCAATTGTTCGACGAATTGCCGCCGCTTCTTGGCCAGCGATCCACCCGTCTCGCGTAGCTTCAAATCAAGCTCGGCGGCCGAGTCGACGCCTGCATTCTTCAAGTCGAGAGGCAGTTGATACTTGACGTAGTTCTTGTCGAGCATCTTTGCCATCTCTTCTTTTCGTTTGGCAGGTACCGCGCGCATGAAATCGAGGAAGACGACCTTCACGTCGATTAGCGGCGGCAGCATTTGCCGAAGGGCTTGTTCTTTGAACTTATCGAGATCTTCTGGCGAGACGGTGGCCCGTTGTTCTTCCGTCAGCATTTCGAGCCGCTGATTGATCATCGTGTTGATCGGCCCCATCACGTCGCCTGCCAGAATGGGCTCGCCGTTGACGATCGCCACAATTCGGGCCGGTTTGAAAAGATCTTCCTTTTCAGGTGGCGGATTGGCCGGCGGCAGATTCGCAACCTGAGCCGCCGGAGGCCCAGTCGGTTGCCCAACGGGAGGTCCGTAACCTTGAGGTGGAACGGAATGGTAGTTGGCGTTGTAATTCTGCGGATAGCCAGCAGGCGCGGCGAAATTACTATTGGGCGTTTGCGTCGTTGGATACGTTTGTGTCGTCGGATAGTTGTAGCCAGGGGTTGGCTGAGTCGTGGGAACTTCGTCGGTAACAACGGCCGTAGCGCCGCCGCTGGGCGAAGGATAGCCGCCCGCAGGCTCAGGGCGAGTGGCCATGCGATACTGAGGTTCGGCTTGGGCTCGGCGTTGAGCGAACGGATCGGCTGGCGGCTGGCTAGGGCTCGCCGAATCTTGTCTCCAAGGATTCAACCAGCCAAATTGAGCCGCAGCCTGGCTTGGCACCAGCAGGACAAAGCTCAACAAAAGCCCTGCCCATACGGCATATCGCCATGCGCCATTTCTGATTTCGTGAGCCGCTGAAATCACGTTGCTTGACTTCCCATCAACAAGTTGCACCATTCGCGCGAGAGATTCGCGGGCGGAGTATAGGGACCTGCCTAACTGGCACGCAACATCATTCTGGCAAAATCGAGCAATTCCGATCTATTCTTGCCGGCATCAGGCAGCCTCATGCAGGCTTTGCTGTCGTCGTCGACTGGAATCAATGCCCTTCGCCCGCGTGCTAGCTACAGGCGGGCAGTCCGCGAAACAATCCGATCAGTTGACACCGGGAGGCGTCCAGAACGCAAAGACAAGACAACCGGCAACGATCAGTAGTTGCCCAGAGATGCAGGCCCAATAGAGGAAAGGCCTTTTCTCTCGCGAAACATTGAACCACGCCCACCATGGAAAGATACCGACGGTATCCGTCCTGTGTCGCAGGATGTCTCTTACGGTCACAAACAGCATGAACGCCGCACCGACTAACCAGATAATCATATCGGCTCGCCTATATGCCCCTACCTGACGATAGCTCTCTTGACGCCTGTGCTGGCAACCCAACAGGGGCGCCCAGTGGAAGCCCCGGAACTCGTAGCAAATCGGTCAGAATTGCCATTCGATTTCATGCGCAGACATTAATAGCTATCTCCGGACCCAAGTTAACATGATATGCGTTTTCTTATCGGTTTTTCCCCGACTGAGCACCAGCGTCGTCACGTGCTCTTTGTCAACCTTCGTGAGCGTTACTAGACGCACGTCGCGTGGCGGCGACTTGCCATTGTCGACGATGCCCTGCTTCGAATCGTCGTTGGAAATGAACCCTTCAACCAGCTTGTCCGAGGTCAGGCCAACCGTTTTATCGTTGTCGCTGCCAAGTTTGCCTCCCATCTGTTTTTCGTAGTAGGCCAGCACCTTGTCGAACGGATCAGGCGTCAGCAGAATGACCGTCCCCATCTCCTCAGTCGTCTTCGTCGAAAAAAACGGTTTCTCCGTAATCGACTCATCGCCGAAGTTCTTCGATTTGGGGTAGTGCAGCGTCTCGGGAAGCTCCGCAGACACATTGGACGTACCCAGAACTGCAAGCAGACAGGCCAGACACAAAGTCGATCCGGATAGAGATGAAGACATCGTTCGCTCCCTTGTCGTTTGAGGCGACTGAGAACCCACGCATGACAACAAGTCGATTGGCAGAATTCAAGCCGCCGAAAAGTGCCCCCTACATGAGTTGATGCTAACCGGTTCCGGGAACGATGCCTAGCTTGTAATGCAATAAAGTTACGTAACTAGTTGGCACTCAACATCATTCTGGCGAAGTCGGCAGTGGCTCAAGGCGCCACGGTGCCATGGCCACGGAATTCATAGTAAATCGGTCGGACTTCATATTAGACTCCGAGCGCAGACAGCAATAGCACGTGGTTCGACAACGGCTCACAACGAATTGAGCGAGGTTATCATGAGATCAAATAGCATTGATAATATCAAGGAGAACCTTGTTCCATGGGTTGATCGGTGGCGTCAAGGATTTGCCGCCAGCATTGCGATGATAGGGGATGACGATGACAAGCTTTGATTGTGACGGAAAAGTATCGATTTGGGTGTTTCGCAAGGCAGAGAAGCCAGAAGATGTCGAAAAGGATGTACTTAAAGAGTTTTGCGGTATTGACTATTACGATAGCGACTTTCAAGAAGGCATGAGTTGCGTTGAGCCAGCGCCGTTGGCGCCCATGCTTCGCGAATTGTCCTATTCGGAGTCATACATCGACGCAGCGCTTGCTGCGGCTCGCAAACGAAATATCGAAGAAGTTTTTGGCGTGCTTGCACAGTTCAATTTCGAGTACGATGCAAGCGAGGTCAACAGGCCGATTTATGATGACCCTCAGTTTATTGGAACCTTTGATTGGCATGATTAGCCGGGGTGCCATGGTCACGGCTTTGCGTGAGGCCATCCGATAATTTGAATTGATCTAAACGCAAGAACCTCTGTTGGTTATGTTTCGTTCGGCAAAACTAACAAACACCAACGAGAGGTTCTTGTATGAGAAAACAAGCCAAGGATGGCGTGTTTCTGGCAGAG
>WGNR01000014.1 GCA_016124445.1 bacterium | reverse complement strand
TGTCGCCTTGGGGACGCGACATGGTTCCATCGTCGTATAAAAGGATGGCCCCCTTCCAGCAAGGATGTTCAGCCCACAGACGGTGAGCGATCGTTCGAGACGATTCAGCGAGATTGGAGTAACGATCGGTATCCACCGTGGCGCCTTTAGACTTTGATGGTAGAAGGAGAAACTTGTCCTGATTCGTTGGCTGAACTTCAAACTTCTGAATCGCAACAAAGATCGATGCGTGAGTCTTCAAGCAGTGGACGTCCGGTTGGCATACCGTCGCTATCGTAAAGATCTCCTAAACCGAACTTGTTGATTATCGCTGTGGCCTTCGAGATTTGTTCGGCGGTGAAAAACGACTTCCACTCGTTGAGCAACCGAGCGTTACCTACACTAAAATCTCTCCCGAGGAAGTTGGCTGAAGAAGGCCGATGCCAGGCATGCTCTAATTTCTCGCGATCGACGGAAATATTTAGGTATTCGAAGATCCCAGTCGACGGATCCACACCGTTTTTTATTAGAGATTCGTAGAACACCACAAAAGCCTGACTCGAATTCAACTGCTGCCGAGGAATATAGTGCAACACACACCATTGAAAGATGATTCGCAGAAACTCGTCCGTGGAGTCGATTTCCTCGGCGAGCTCGCTCACGAGAGGATAATCCCGTAAGAGCTCAGGCTGCGAGAGGATCGCATCGAAATCGTCGCAGTTTCCATCCGATTTCTTTGTCCAATCAAGACGAAGCCAGGAATGGGCAACCTGAAACGGATTGCGGATCAACAAGACAATTGGCTGCGACGAAAGTTGAGATAACCAACCGAGCATCAGGTTACACCGAATCATTTTGATGAGGCGGTGGTGGTATGTACCTGTTGTATTATCTCGATCAATCCAGGCCCCTTTCGGAACCCCTGCTAGAATTTCGCGAGCTGCCTCCTCCAAATCATCAACCTTTCTATGTGTATCGATGTATTGGAATTGCTGAAATGGAAGAGTCTCGGGAACTTTGCCTTTACAGAAGGGCTCAAAGAGAACGCGAAAATCGCACCGGTGGTTGATGACTTGGGAGAGCCAAGTTGTCCCACTGCGCCCCATTCCGGCAACCATGATGTATTGTTCCGGCGGTGCTTGATCGACGACGTTGTGCTCGTGATCCACGGATGACTGAAAGGAAGACTCTTGCCGGTCCGCACTATGCGAGTGAGGAATGATTCTCACCGTGAAGTCTTTGTCAGGAGAGCGATAGAGATGATCTCTTTCGTCCCATAGTAAAAGTTCCTCGGCCCATGAATCCCAGCGGAGAAGTAGCCTTTTATGGAGGTCCAGTTCATATTCCCCTTCGTCCCCTTTGGATCGTGCCATGACGCCGTCGTCAAATAAGATGATTTCATCCTCCCAGTACGGGTGCTTGGCTTGAAGGCGATATCGCTCTTTGCCAGGAAGTGTACTTCCTGTAAGTCGCTGATGAATCCTATGCAGGCGTTGGGGTTTGCAATAGTGGCAAGAAATCAACTGATTGCCCGGTCGAGGAGAACGGTTGTTCCAGGCATGAAAGCGAGCATCCGCGACGAATGGGATCTTTGCCTCTTGCAAGACGTCTCTAACGATTCGGTCTTCTGGGCCGGTCTTGTGATGCATATGAGCGGCGACGACCAATGCTGCCTGGCGGCTCAGAGCGTATCCAGCGCCGCCACTTGCATAGCCCTGGATGTCGTAGCCGAAATAGTCATGACTTGGGAGGATCTCGAGCAGCCGGTCGACTGCCAGATAGGTGTCATCGTCGCACTTGAACAGGTAGTCGCAGTTACAATTCGCTAATGCCCACAGACAGAACCAACGCGTCTTTTGCGGCAGGCTTGGATAATCGTCAGGACACGGGCAATAAAGAATATCTTTCTTCCGATAGGGCAGTTTTGTTGAGGGATCACCTATTAAAAACATCAGGTCCACATTGCTTGGCAAATTCGTTCCTGCCCATGTATCGCGGCAAGCCTGGCGTCGTTTATCGTAGTTCTTCGCGGTCAATACACCGATTGCAATTCTTAGATCGCGCATAGGGTCATTTCTTAGTCGTTTTGAATATGCAGATTCGTTCTCGGCCTTGATGGGACAATACCGAAACGGCGTTCGATTACGATTCGTTCATGCAAGGGCCGCTCACGTTGCCCCACTCTTTCGAGTAGCCAACGCCTGAAATAATTGAACCCACTGATTGGCGATCGTCTCCGGATGAGCCAGTTCCTCTACCAGGCGTTTGCGAGCTTCCAGCGCGATCTGCAAACGAAGCTCTTCATCGTGGGCCAGCATCGCCGCATAATGCGCCAACTCGCAGTCATCGCTCCCCAAGAACCCGGTGACTCCATGTTCGATCATTTCTTTCCAGCCCCACTCGCTTTGGGCAACGACTGGTACGCCACTGGCCATCGCTTCCAGACCAGACCGCGGCCAGTTCTCCTTGGCGCCGCCATTAACAGGGAGCATGCAGTGCAAGCTTTCGAGGAACTGTCGCGAAGTTATCGCGTTCGCGTTGAGTGTCTCTGCCCAATCGGGAGGTGTTCCACATTTCTGGGCCAGACGATTGTCCCAAGCCATGACCCTTGCTCGCTTATTGGTGTACTGTACGGCCGTATAAATGGGCCAGAAATTGGAACTCCATTTGTCGAGGTCAGGGCGAGCGATTCGCCCCAGTACAAAAGGTTCGTTTGGTCGATGCGCGAGAGGGCTGAACGGAAACTCATCGACCGAGAAGGCTCCCCGAACCTGGAAACACTGTTCATCTCGCACCTCGAAGTCTCGCAGGCGCGGCAGAATGCTTTCACGCTGAAAAGCGGACTGAAACACATAAGCGTCGAACGCGCCTTTTTGCTCATAATGCTCGATTTCTTTGGGAAATATCCAGGTCATACAGTTCACCCAAACGATCGAACAATCGAGTTCGCGAAACTTCTCTGCGTGATTCAGGAACTCGCCATTGCAAAAACTGACGACCGTCGAGCCGGCAAGACCAGGAACTTTCTCCAGGGAATTGGGACCGCCTGTTTCGACCGTGGTTGCTCCAATAGCGCTCAACTTGTCACGCCACTCCGGTTGAGCGTGCCAAGTAGGTATCAAATTGACAGGGATGCCTTTTCGTCGCCACAGTTTAATCGTGTGCCATAACTCTGTGTCCGCTCCCCCAACATAACTCGGATAACCAATTACGAAGATTGGAAGAATACAATTGGAAGAAGAGTCGATGGACACTTGATCGTTGTTCAATTGAGCGGAGCCGTTTTGTTGAATCATTGCAATTATTCTGTGATCGACGTGAACGGATTGGTAATTTGTTAAGACATCCCGAGATGAGTGTCTCCCAGCGATTTTGAGTGGGATTTTATCTTTGAGAATGTACGGCAATCAAGCAAATTGTTGGTTGTTATATGTGCATCGTGATTGAAATGGATTTTGCCTGGACGAGTGTACAAACGGCGCGTAGATTCTCACCTGCGTTGCTCGACAGCAACTGCTTCTTTCGATTGATTCATGCCCAATTGCCCATCAAGTACGTAGCGGCACAGCAGGCGAAATGAATTCGAGCTAAGCAAGCAGCGCGTACGATGTGCATTCATGAACACCTAGCTTGCCTATGCTGCGTATTCATTTGCATGCGCATTGACATTGTAGAACTAATTTACCATTTCATTTGACATTGTATGAGCGGTCGCGAGAATACGACATCTGATTCGCACCCCGCTCGTCATCTGCATCCCGGAGTTAGACCATGAGTAGTTCCTCTTCGTCGAATAATCCATCTTCTTCGAGCTCCTCAACTTCTTCTTCCTGCTCAAGCAGCTCATCTTCGACGTCGAGTAGTTCGTCTCAAGCTCCGCCACCTCCAGCCAGTTCGAGTAGCTCCTCTCAAACACCTCCGCCACCAACCAGCTCAAGCAGTTCCTCCGCGCCTTGGAATCCGTCGAGCTCCTCCAGCTCGACTGCTCCTTCCAGTTCTAGTAGTTCGTCCTCAGTGCCAAGCAGTTCGTCGTCTTCCAGCACGAGTAGCTCGTCAAGTTCTTCGCACTCATCCAGCTCATCCTCTTCCAGCAGTTCCAGCTCTTCGTCGACGTCGAGTTCGTCTTCGGGGGTTTCATCTTCCAGCTCAAGTTCCAGCAGCGGGCAGTCGTCTTCCAGTTCTTCATCGTCGGGGATCTCTTCGTCTTCGAGTTCCAGCAGTTCTCAGCCATCCTCCAGCTCGTCTTCCTCTAGCTCACCGTCGAGTTCTAGTAGCTCAACTTCTTCCAGTTCGGGCGTTTCAAGCTCTAGCAGTTCAAGCTGTACACCCAATCTCCCTAATTTGCCCACGCCTCCAGAGTCCGCTCCCTGTAGCGAGGAGGAATGCAAAGAATGTAGGTGCAATAGTGAAACTGGTGTCTGTGAAGATTGCGGTTGTGTAAAACACCAACAGCCTGGTGTGAATTCACCCTTGGGCGGAACTGCCGCCACCTATTCAAGTGTCATGTATCAAAATGGAGCGCCCACGACGATCGATTCGGTTAATGGGCAAGGATGGATCAATCTCAGTCAGCCCTATATCTCACAACCAGAAGCAGGGAAGATAGCGGTAGTCTTTGGTCCTAGTGAAGCATATTGGTTTTCTCAGGATGGCGACAGCTACACTCCTCTACACGGCAGCAACGCTTCACTGGTATTCGAGAGCGGATCTTGCCAGTACACGTTTAGCGATCGAAGTGGAAGGCTCATTAGTTTCTCTAACAAAGGGGTTACGAAGGGAAGCACCTCGCCTGGTGGCCAGAACGTGCAAACCAGCTACACCACGGAAGGCCAGGTCGCCGAGATCTACGAGCAATTCCAGCAAGATGGCAGTGTCGTGACGAATTCTAACGTTTACGACTATTTCACCACTGGACCGAATATCGGAAAGCTGCAGTCGATTACTTCGAAACGTTCGATCAATCCGACTGCCGAAATTCGACGGATGGTCTACAGCTATTATGAAGCTGACGAGGAGTTCGGCAGCCTGGGGGATCTAAAGACCGGGACCGAGCAAATTCTGCGCGGTACAACGTGGGTCGACCACGAGACGAGTTACTATCGATACTACAAAGATGGAGAAGCAAACGGGTTTGAGCATGGCTTAAAGTATGCACTCGGACCGCAAGCGTTTCAGCGGCTAAAACAAGATGAACAGGTCACGGATCCGTTTCTTGCATCCGATGCAAAGGTTGCCGAATACGCGGATAAATACTTCGAATACGACGCACAGCAGCGGGCAACCAAATCGGTCACCCAAGCGGGCCTGCTGACCTTTGTCTATGCGTATGAAACCAGTTCTCATAGCGATGCGGTTGATCACTGGAAGAACAAGGTAACCGTTACGCGTCCTGATGCCAGTCAGCAGATCACCTATACGAATTACCTGCAAAGCAAACTGCTTGTTGACCTCGTGTCAGGAAGCGATCACTGGACCGACTACTACGAATACAATGCTGACTCGCATGAAATCCTACATGCCCATCCTTCGGCTGTCGTTAGCTACGACGATAACGACGCTGATCTGGGAGTCGTTCTGCGAACTGATGCAGGACGAATTGACCTGAACGACTTCTACGCGACAACGACCGCCACTCCAACGGTTCCCGGTGGAGTTGTTGGCAAGGTAAAATTCACGAAAGTCCAGGAAGGAACCTTGGGCACGCCAATCAAATTATCCGAAACGACGTATTACGAACGTTCAGCCGGCCTAGCGACGTTTTGCCCCGTCGCCGAATCGACCCGTTTTCGAAATGAAGATGGAACTGGCGAAATCACCACGTCGTTTGCCTATACTTGGTTTGACGGTACAACGCAGGTGGAACAACGAACCGTGACGTTGCCCATCGTTCCGATCACCCAGAACGGAACCGGCCAAGCCGAGGAAATCACCGAAATCTTCGACGGCTATGGCAATTTAATTTGGATCCGCGACGCGCGTGGTTTTATCACTTATCGCGAGTATGACTTGGCGCTCGGAGTCATGACGCAAGAGATTCAGGATGTCGACGGCGCAAAGGTGACGCTCCCTGATGGTTGGTCGACTCCCGCCGGGGGCGGGCTAAATCTGGTCACCGACTACGAGTACGATTCGCTGGGCCGGATGACGCAATCGCTCGGCCCTGTGCATGACGTGCAAGGGCAATCGACGCGCACGGCCCGCTGGATGGCTTATCGCGATCTGGAAGACGAAACCTACTCGGCGACTGGATACGCTGTCGGTACGCCAGGTAATTATGTCTACACGCTGGTCAATCCTGTGCAGATCTCGCGCACTTCTGACGACGGATTGACTGCGGATTCCATTACGGCGGTTCGCGGGGCGTTTGAAGCTGCGGACTGCACGTGCGACTTGGAGGGCGCGGGGGTCGTCGAAAGTTCTGGACGACTGTCGGAAAGTGACCGGTTTCCGCAAAGCTCGCGGGTGGCGTGGTCGCGTACGCTTACCGATTGCCAGGGACAGATGGTCGCCCGCCGAACTTATCATGCGATTCCGGAATGCGGCGAGGGAGCGATTCACGTCAACTACGATGAGTCGACTTACGGTTACGACGAGATGAATCGACAAAATCGAGTGACCAGCGCCAGCGGCACGATCACGCGAATGGTCTTCGACGTCCGCAATCAAGTCATCGGTCAATGGATTGGCACGAATGACTCCATGGCGACCCCGATCGATCCGTCGGGCGGCGGCACCGCAGACAACAACATGGTGCAGACATCGGCCAGTCAGTACGACGATGGAAATGCTGGAGGAGATGGCTACCTTACGCAGTCGACCGCCTTTGTCGATGCGTCAACCGTCCGCGAAACAGCCTATCAGTACGATTTCCGCGGCAGGCAAACTGTGATTGATGGTGAAATCGACTTCTATCAGCAAACCATCTATGACAACTTAAATCAGGCGTTTCAGGTTGATCGCTACAACACGTCTTTGGCTGGAAACCTGATCGCCCGGAGCGAAACGAAATTCGACAATCGAGGTCGCGTTTATCAATCGATCCGCTACGGGGTGAATCCCGACACGGGAACCGTTGGCAATTCATTGGTGGAAAACACCTACTACAACGCTTCCGGTAACGTGATCGAAAGCCGTCCTGCCGGTTCCCAAAGCTTTTCCAAATCGGTCTACGATGGTATCGGTCGTCAAATTGCCGAATACGTCGGCTACAGCGAATCGTCTTCGAGTTCGTCGTCCTTCACTGGCGGATCCGTTGTTGCGGGAGACGTTGTCTTTGAGCAGATGATTACCACGTACGATGCTGCCAGCAAGGTTATCTTCACAACCGCTTGCCAACGGTATCACGATGCCACGGGAACCGGTCCGCTCAACGGACCCAGCGGTTCTCAGCCTAAAAGTCGTGACAGATACACGGCGATGTGGTATGACGGAATTGGGCGGCAAATCGCGGTAGGGAACTACGGCACGAATGACAATGCTGGACCACCAACGCGTACTGCACAACCACCCGAATCAACCGAAACGGTATTGGTGAACTTTACAAATTACAATCAACAAGGGGAAGCGTTTGAGTCGATCGATGCGGCCGGGATGATCAGTCGTACCTTTACAGACGCGGCCGGGCGCACTGTCCGTACTGTCGCCAATTACGTATCGTCGGATGATTGCGATTGCCCTGCCGCGGATCAAAACATGACGACGCTCATGCATTATGGACCGGGAGGGCAACTGACTCAGTTGATGGCGGTAAATCGTGACACCGGAGATCAGGTTACTCAGTACCTTTATGGAGTGACGCTTGCAAGCTCGGACTTGGCGTCCAACGACTTGTTGGCGGTTGAGATTTATCCCGATGCCGAGAGTTCGACCGACCGGGTAACTTACGCCTACAACCGTCAAGGACAGCGAGCGAGCATGGTCGACCAGAACGGTTCGGTCCACGAATATGACTACGATCTGCTTGGGCGAAGTATTGCTGATCGTGTTCCTGTTCTGGCGAGCGGCGTTGATGGGGCCGTTCGTCGGATCGAGACGTCCTATGACGTTCGTGGCCTGGTCGAAAAGGTGACGAGTTATGATGCAGCTACTTCCGGAAATGTTGTGAATCAGGTGCAAAACGCATACAACAGCTTCGAACAATTGACGGTGCAGTATCAAGCCCACGATGGTAGTGTCGATACGGGCACGACACCGAAGGTACAATATGGTTACGCCGATGGCAGTGCGAATACCACTCGGCCGACAAGCATGACCTATCCTAACGGCCGCGTGCTCGATTACCTCTACGACGATCCGCACGCCAACAATCTATCGCGCATCCGCACGCTGCACTGGGACGGCGCCGATGTCTGCCGCTACAGCTATCTGGGGCTGAAAACTTTTGTTACTACTGACTATCTCCAGCCACAGGTCAAGCTGGATTACGCCCTGGGGAGCGGCGCGAATCCTTACACGGGCTTCGACCGCTTTGGTCGGATCATCGATCTCCTATGGGCAAAGTATGGCGCGGACAGTTCATCATCTTCTTCCGGTAGCGGGCCAAGCGACAGCTTGGTGCATCTAAAGTACGGCTACGACCGCGAGTCCAATCGAACTCACCGCGAAGATCTTGTCGCGCAGGCCTACGGCAAGAACTTCGATGAGTTGTATGAGTACGACGGTCTGCAGCGTTTGAAAAAATTTCATCGCGGTCGCCTAGTTGATAACAATCAAGTGATTACAAGTCCGACACTGCAGCAGTCTTGGAGCCTCGATGCAACCGGCAACTGGACTAACTTCACGCAGAACGATCAGGCCGATCCTGACCGGACGCTTGATCAGCAGCGGGTTGCGAACCGAGTGAATGAGATTACCCAGATCGCCCGCACAGTCGGTCCCGCCTGGGCCGCGCCTGAGTACGACAGGAACGGAAACATGACGACGATTCCCCAGCCCAAGGACTTAGCAATTGCGTACACGGTGACCTACGACGCCTGGAATCGGTTGGTGAAGCTGGCGGATGGGGCCAATACGGTTGCCGAGTACCAGTACGACGGAGCCAAATGGCGCACGGTTGTGAAATCGTACGTGTCGGGTGGCCTCGATGAGACACGACACGCCTACTTTACCGAACCTGCCAAGTGGCAGGTGGTCGAGGAACGGGTTGATTCGTCCAGTGACGCGGATCTGCAGTTCGTATGGGGACTGCAATTTATCGACGACCTGGTTCTGCGCGATCGTGATACGACCGGCAATGGGACGCTCGACGAGCGGCTATACTCCATGCAGGATGCGAATTGGAATATGACGGCCTTGGCGGATTCAGGCGGGGACGTTCTGGAGCGATTCGCTTACCAACCATATGGTGAGAGCCTTGAACTTGATCCTGTTTTCACGGCTTACTCGGGGAGCGATCTAGAGTGGTCTGTGCGGTTTACGGGAAGAGAACTGGACCTAGCAACTGGACTGCAGATCAATCGGCATCGGTATTTGCATCTGCAGTTGGGATGCTGGATTACGCGAGATCCACTGCAGTATACCGATGGGTTATCACTATTTGAATATGCGAAGAGCTCGCCCATTCAGAACATGGATGCGTTTGGCACGGATTCAATTTCCTCGTCGGGTGAGCTCTTCTGCCCAAGTGATTGTATTTCCAACAAGTGCGAATTTTCCGTGAGTGTCTCACGTGAATGCGAGACGAAGGCAGATGGGAAAAAGGAGCCTTATTTTGCAGTCACTCTCTCATATTCTCCCGAGCATCCGTCAAAAATATCGGATCTGACAATACAACCAAACGGGTGCTTGAAAGCGTGTTACGGGGGATATGATAGAACCGATTCCAAAGGGTACATTGAATGGACTTTGAAGACTGGCGAATCTTGTAAGATAACTCAAGAGAACTTTTATGGTCCATTGCCATGGCCGATGAAAGGCGGGATAACCAAGAGCTGCGAAAATTCCGTCAAATTTGATCAAAAACCAGGCTCTGGCACGTACAAATTCTACGGGGCTTCAATTCAAACCTCGTTTAAGATCACAACTCAATGCTTCTGCGGTATTGGCCATGTGGACATCCCTGGGATGCCTGAGACTGCTTCTCCTGACGGAAAACCAAACGAAGGAAGCTTGTATAGCGGTGGTGGCTTTACAGCCCCTTGGAAATGCTGATAGGGGCTCTTTGCCCTATAATCAAGTACGAGACCCCTTTTATCGACAACGAGTTCGAGTTGGTTGAATGAAGTCATCCTATCGCCTGCTGCCGATCGTTACGCTCACCCTAATTGGAATTACGGGCGCAATAATTGTCTGGATCGGCATGCAAGCCAATAGTAATGCGGAATTGCGTCGGTTCGTAACAAAGGTTAGAGAGGACGGTGTCGACGTCGGGCTTAGTCGCAACCGGGGCGCTACGCGGTCGCTTAGAGGGGAGCTATTCCAAGATTTCTTGATCCCATTGGAAACAACCATTGTTAGCGTTGACAAAGCACCTAAACGCTCAGACACGATTGATAACATCGTTCAATTACATCCCAAGGCACTCCAAATTTCTGGGAGTTGGATAACCGACGGTGTTTTGGAAAAACTTGGTTCGTTGCCAGGGTTGGAGTCGTTGACTATCGGAAAGAATTCGGCGAGTTCATTTGGCTTTCAGCAGTTATTGTCTCGATTGAGCGTGGAATCGCTCAGGTTAAGCGGCAATGCGGTGACGCCGGAGAACATTACCTCGGCCCAGCAAATAGCACGACTAAAGTCATTGACGATCGAAGATGCAATTCTGGGTCAGCGGGAACTGCGCTGTATTGCAGGGTTGAATGGGATCGAGGTCTTGATAGTTACGCGATGCCAATGGAGTGGTACCATCAAGCCCTGCGCTGGAATACCTTCTGCTACGGACCTTCGTTTGCTTGCCGTTTCTGAAATGAGCCTGCCGGGGTATTGTTCCTCTTGGATCAAAGCAATGCCCAACCTTGAAACCCTTCATTTGAAGGACACCATCGTAGCACCTGAAATATTTTCAGAGCTGGCGGAACTTAAGCAGCTGAAACAAGCGCGGCTGCTTCTTTGCGGTGTTCAAGACAGCGACATCGCGGCTCTGTCGGCGAGTGGTTCTATTTGTTTGCTATCTGCAGATGGTAGGGGCATCACGAATAACGCAGTCAACTACCTGGATAGAATGCCGCAGCTACAAGTGCTCTCGCTCTCCAATACATCGATTACCGATTCGTGTATTCCGAAATTGGAACGATTGCCCAGGCTAAATTGGCTTAACCTGCCCGGTACAGTCAGCTATGCCCGCGTCCTTGAGCTAAAAAAACGGCATCCCAATTGTCGAGTGTTTTACGGCGGGGAATCGAAATCCTGTGAGGTTGTCGTCAGGTAAAATATGATTTGGTTGCACAATTCTCAATTGTTGGAATGCGATTGCCCTCGTTCTGTGCCAAAAGTAAATTCACGGTTCGCTTGATGTCGTCCGCGCTGCGATTGCTCTAAAACGGGTGCGGCGTGACAAGCTCTTTGGCAATTCAATCCAATGAATTCAACGACGGAAAGCCGCGAGTTTCTGTGCGCCGCGCGGTGGCAACGCCATCGGCGCGCACGCCGACCGCGAGAAGAATGTGGCGCGATGCGGAAGTAAGTCGGTCGTTACGCGGCTTGGCGATAGTAATGCTTCAGCAAACCGCCGAGTTGCGCTTCGCAGCGAACTTCGGACAAGGGAATTGAGACCGCCAGTTCCAGTGGTTTGTCTGGCGGCGGACCGTTGGCGACCGGCAACGGATCGTTCTCCTTCGACTGATGCGGCCTCCGCTCGTTGTAAAATCGAACGAACGTCGCCACGACGTAGTCGAGGTGCTTTTGTCCGAAGAACAGAAAATGATCGAGCGCCTCGACGCGGAGCGTCTGGATCACACGTTCGACGAAGGCATTGGTGTTTGGTGCCCGGTACGGTGATTTCAACACTTTGCCGCCTGCGGCGCGCAGGGTTTCGTCGAACTCGGCCGTGAATTTCGTGTCGCGGTCGTGCTGCACATGGAACCGGTTTTCTGTTCGTTCGGCAGTTGTGCGAGAAACGCTTCCGCTTGCTCTTTTGCCCAGGCCGCGTCGGGGTTGGCCGTGCTGGAGGAAACGACGATTCGCCGCGTACCGACGTGCAGAAAAACCAGCACGAACAGTTGTTGCATCCCTCTACTCGTCAGCGAGCGAACCGAAAGAAAGTCACATTGCCACAGCGTGTCGGCGTGAAGTTTCAGAAACTCGTCCCAGGTGGTTTCGCCGCGTTTCGGGGCCGGATCGAAACCGTTCTCGCGCAGAATCCGCTTCACCGTATTCCGCGAAGGCGGGCGCACGCCCAGCTTTTTCATTTCCCCCATGATCCGGGTATAGCCCCAGCCGTCGTTCTCGCGGGCCAGTTTCAAGATCAGTTGGCGGATTTCTTCCTTGGTGGGCGGCCGCCCTTTCTTCACCGGCTTCCGCTGGTCCGACCGGGCCTCGCGAATCCAACGCCGCAAGGTGGCGGGATGGACGATCGTCGTTAGTTCCTGCAGCGCCTTTCCGAGCTTGGCCCCGAAACGAACCAACCGGTTCTTCTCCTTCTCTGAGAGCGGCACACGCTTGGGCAGCTTGGAGCGAAGAATTTCATTCTCGACCTTCAGATATCGGACCTGCCGGGCCAGTTCCTTTTGCGTTGAACCGGCGATCAAAAGGAGCAGACGGTGGTAAATGTTCTTCATCGTGCTAAGATGCGGAAGTCGTGGATGACAATGGAGATAGCTTCTTTTTGGCACCCCGCAGTACCGCCTGAGAAGCCGCAAAATGGCTCACGCATACGTTTCTCGGAATCCAGTCGCCGGTCATAACGTCTAGTCGGGTCCTAGCAAACGTTCTCGGTTCGCGAAGGGTTTCTTGCGGGATGCGAAGCGAACCCCTGTTAAATTCCGTAAACCGTTCGGTTCGCTCAGGGGGGACCGAAAGGGACTCGGAATCGCTAAATGCGGACGCAGAAATCAGTTAGAGGATTTGAGCAAGAAGAGAACTTTCATGAAGAGGGTTCGGCACGGGGAGAATAACGGCGCAGATACCGCGCGTTTACTCAACGCCATGCCAGACGCGACGATCCATTGCTTTGAGCCAGATCCCCGGCCTGTCCAAAACTTCTGTCTATCTGACGACGACCGCGTTACGTTGCATCAGATAGCGATCTCAGATCAAGACGGAGAGAGCGTTTTATACCTCAGCGGCGGGTCTCCTCCTAGGAGAAATGAGCTAGATTGGGATCGTTCATCATCAATACGTCGGCCAACCGGGCATCTAGCGCGTTTCCCTTGGTGTACGTTCTCCCGCGAGATACTGGTTCAAACTCGGTCGCTTGATTCGTGGTACAGGGACCATTCCGAGCTAAAGCGAATCGATTTCATTTGGGCAGATATCCAAGGTGCGGAGATCGACCTGATTCGCGGCGGACGCGACACGCTGCGCTACCACACGAAGTATCTGTACACGGAGTTCTACAATACGCCGATGTACGAAGGGCAGGTCGATCTGGCCGGTATCCTGCAAGAACTGCCAGCCTTCCGATGTAGAGCGATTAATAACGGGAACGCCCTCCTGGAAAACATCGAATTGTGAGTTCCATTTTCGTACTACGTTTCGGAACATTTCATGAATGTGACCGGATAGATAAAAGAAAAGAATACAGGGCCGCCCGAATCGGGCGGCCCTGTTGCTAGTCGTCGGAATGAGAATTACCGTCGATACGAACGCCGATGTCGGCGACCGACCTGGTAGCCCTTGCGGCTACCCAGATGCTTGCCCGACTTGTAACAAGCCCAGGCAAACACCGCGAACAAGGCAATCTGAAAGATTGTTTCCATAGAACCTCCACTGCAAAAATAAACCTGGTCACGCACTCAACTGCCGCATCAGGGCACAACGGGGATGATAGCGATGCTGACGACGCCCTCGCTGCTGACCACCTCGGATTTGGAGTCGATCAACCTGCCGCAACGAAGACAAACTTCGAGGTATCGCCTTCTTTCGTAGCAACGTCAGCCTAGGCAGCCTTCGGTTCATACTGATCGCTCCCAAGTAGCTGCGCTGCTCGTTGGACCTCGACTTCGTCCCAGTCAACAACATTAGGACCGAAGCATGCATCGTCAGTTTCAACAGCCGTCTCGTCGAGCAACGAAAACCCAAGCTTTTCAATAGTGGCCACACTTTCGCCCGTTGCGGCGGCGATCGATCGATAAAGTTCTGAATTACGCATCGTTGGACTTTCTCCTAGAATCAAGAAACAAAAAAAGCCCTCGCCGGATTGCTGTCCGACGAGGGCTCGCAAAGATTGCATTTCAAAGAGGGTTGTGGTTAGTCGCTACGCGAGAGCCAGTGCTCTTGGAGCCAGACGACCTCCGCGGCTAAAGCATCACTACGTTTATCAAAGGGGCCAAGCTTCGGACCTTGGACTGGTTCAAGATCTGCGATCCATTGGCCATGTTCGTTTGGCTCAACAAATGAACCTCGGGAGATCGAAACCTTGCCAAGCGTATGCAGGTCGATTGTTTCGTCGTACAGACAACGGATTTCGCCTGCGGGTGAGACTACCATTTGCATAGGGCACCTCACTTCGGCGAACGGATGATCCGCCGACGCGGCCGATCGATGAGCAACTCATCCAGCGTCGACTGAACGCTCGACAACTCGCGGCTGACCGTTTGCCGCAATTGGGCATCGTCTCGCAACGACTGAGGCTGAACGCCTTGGACGACTTGCTGGCATTGCGAAACGAGCGAGTCGAGTTGGTCGTTCGAGCGGATGTTCAGCGAACGAAATCGCTCGAAGAATTCATTCAGGTTGCCGACGGCCGAATCTCGAAAGACTTTGGCGCGACCATCCTGCTGGCCAGAGAGACGCTCCGTCAGATGAGACACCAGGCTGGAAAGCTCTTCGATGAAGGCTGATTCGGCCAACTGAACCGCCTCGTCAAACCGGGCCTGAACGCGATCGCATTCGGCCTGATATAGCTGAGGATCGAGCTGTCGCAGATAGTTGGGCGCCTCGACATTCGGAAAATCCCAGGTCACGTCGAATAGGCCAGAAAGTGAGAGCGGATAGTCCGCCTCGTTGTACAGGCGACCTAGCCGCTGCCGAGCCGCCGCTTTTAGCGAGAAGTAATCTTCGTCCAGAGCTTCAACTGCCTCGGCGAGTTCTTCACGCAACTGGTTCATCCAGTCCTGGAATGTTTCGACCCGGTCCTGGCGAATCAGGCGGATGCCAGGCTCGGGAAACGGCAAGCTCATCGATGTCCAGAACGCGCGGATCCGATTTCGCACGGACGTGACGTTTTTGAATCGCGAGTTCTTCGTATCGAGCAGCTTCTTGCCTGCACTGAGGAACTCGCCCTGGGCATCGAATGATTCGGCTGCCTGTGCTCGCTGCTCGCGCGTCAACGTTTTCTGCGTGCCCAGCCAGGTAAAGCTGACCCGGGTTGCACACATGGTCGATCGAAGTCGCCCGGAAGGACTGCTGCGATCGGTTGCTTGATCAAGCGTTGTTGCTGTCATAAGTACCTCGCATATGTTGATGATTTGAATTGGATTTATTGATCTCTGCGCACCTAAACAAATAAGTGCTTTCTGCCTGTCATCCTTGTAGAATATCCTTTCGGCAAGGCGTTCTGCAAACGAAGTTGAGCGATGCGACCTCATGGATCGGCGGCCGAGCTTGAGGCTCGGCGGA
>WGNR01000024.1 GCA_016124445.1 bacterium | reverse complement strand
CGCTGGACAAATGCCGGATGACCGAACGTGCCGATTGCTGTCACGTCATCGAGACGCTGCGAGAAACGTCGGAGGCCAAATGACGATCACCAATCTGTCGAGCGACAACAGAAGCAAGGTCATTCCGAGGCAGGCTTTCCGCCATCCACCTGCCGCCGGATTCCCGCTTCCCAGCCCCTCACCCCGGCCAGAAAAAGTTCAATTGGTGTCTTGTCACCCCGACTTGCCGAAGGCAAACAGAGAGGAGAGAAGAGAAAGTAGAAAGTTGAGATTCCAGCTGGATTCGGTTGGGCACTTTCCAAGTACTGCGGCTCCTCTCCTCATTTACTTCTTCTGAGTCGGTAGATGGCGTTTCAATTCGAGAAGCTCATCGTCTATCAAATCGTCTAGATTTTGCGGGCGAAGCCTGCTCCTCAACCAACATCCCCGAATTTAACGGCGGTGGACCGGGCCCGACCGAAGACACTTCTTCAAGGGTGCTCAAGGCTCTGTTCAGGAGAACGCACCGCTGCTAGATTTGGTATTAAGTCGAAAACTGCTGGCCGATAAGCCTGATTGTGAACCTAAAGTGAGTCTGGCGAGGGTCTTACCCCTTTTGCCGGGCATGATCAGGCCTCTTGAGAATCGACAGGATTGAGCAGACCATTTCTTGGATGCCGTGTCCGCTGGTCACTCCGGCTCAGTTTTCGTTCCCACCCCTCGTTTTGCTATAACTTTGGCGAATTCATTCCTACACCCGTCTGATTGCGTACTGCCAGGACGAAAACAACCTTCGTCTGTCCAGAATTATTGGGAACAGAGACGCTTTCTGGTCCTTTGAGGAACTATGCACATGGCTGCTTCACCTTCGACTCTCACCGATAAACTGCACGAGTACCCTCAGCAAGAGGTGATCGACGGGACCGGTGACGGCGTCGCTGCGGTTCTCGACGACTGCCTCAACAAGAACGGCGGCGTGCTGCAACTGCTCCACCGCTATGCCGGTCGGACGTTTTGCAGCCCTGGCAAGCGTCTTCGCCTGGAAGAGAAATCGTACTACCCTGACTACATGGGGGGCACCGGGCTCGATGAAATCTGGATGTGCTGCACCGTTCCCATCGTGACCGGCGTCATCGATACCAGAACCGGCAAGGCACCGTTTCGTGAAGGCGAGGCGCACGTCCTTACTGCGGACGGCCAGGTGATCTCGCTTCAGGATTTGATCACGGCCAATCCCGAAGCGGTCATGGGTGAAAAGGTGACTGCTTTTTCGAAGGCGACGTTCGGCTTTGCGACCTGGCCGATTGTGTCGAAGAAATTCGACAACCTGAATCCGATTCCGGACCACCTTCACTGGAAGAAGTGGGAAGTGTATGACATCAATTCGTACGACAACCCTGGTGTCTGCCCTTCGCACTATCACACCACGGCGATGGGGCTGTATTCGTTCGTGACCAAGGACCAGCTCCTCGCTTGCATGAAGCAATATGGCAAGGGCGAGTACAACGGCATCCGCCACTTGGCGCCGCACACCATGATGAAGTTGGATGACGGCTTCACGATGCCCAACGGAGTGCTCCATTCGCCGACCGATCTTTGCACGCACGAACTGCACGTCACGATGGACGAGCACTTCCTGGCCGAGGACGTCACACTCGATGGGCGCATCAGTGCCGAAGCGGCATTCTACGCTTGCCGGGAAGAAGACTATCCGAAGTCACGACACGGAGACTGGGACTATCTGGTTGAACAGTTCGACTTTGCCGCGAACCAAGACCCGGACTTTGTCTTGAAGAACTCGCGTCCGGCAATCACGGCCGAAGAATTCAGTGCCGATGGTGTCGACGCCAAATGGATCGTCTACGGCGAACTGCTCGGCGAACAAAAGTGCTCGATCCTCCGGCTCATCCTGCAGCCGGGTGCCAAGACCAACTTCTGCCCTGAGTGTCCGACGATGTTCCATACCAACGGCGGCAGCGGCCGGGTTGGGAAGCTCGAGGTGAATTACAACCAGAACATGGTTCTCGGCGAACTCTATTCCGAGATCGGTTTCATCACTCAGGTAGCGCTTAACAACGGCGGCGTGGAAATCGAAAACACGGGATCCGAACCGCTCGTGCTAACGTTTGACTTTCCACAGAACGCGCACAGCAAGACGCCTGGTGTTGCTGCTGCAAAGTAGTAATCCCGCTACGCTGTTAATCTGCGTAAGGAACTGCCTCATTGGTCCTAACGACCGAGGCAGTTTAACCGCAATGACGAGGGGCACTTTGCGGCAACCGCTTTGTTGTTTAACTCACAAGTGCTTGAACAAGCGAGGTTAACGACTTTGTCCAGTCTCCCAATGAGCCACAAAAAAGTTCAATAGACGTCCTGTCACCCCCTACGTTTCTTCAAAACAAGTCCTTCGGCGAGAACGTCGAAGGGCTTTCTTTATGTATCGATAAGAGTTGCCACTCGCTAATTCTGTTTAATCTGTGAGACAGAGTGATAAACTGCCGGAAGCGGATCGATGTTTCTGTCGGCGATTGCACGTTGGGCTCTGGTCACATCGCAGGTCCAATTCCGCTATCAAGATTTTTGGGAGGGGTTAGATGCGCGGCGATGTTGTCTATCGCATCTACGGCGTTCATGAAGGCCGCGAGAAGGACTGCTTTTTCGGGACTTTCCGCGCGATCTACGAGGCCGAGACGGAGATTGCCAAGCTCCTCCGACGCGAGATGAATGGTCGGAACTGGGCAGATCAATACCACAACCGCGGGTTCATTATCCGAGAAACGATTGTCGAGACCGACTTTGAGATCCCGCCGCTTCCAAAGCCCCGCGACCGCTATTTCGTCCGGAGTACCCCGAAGAAAAATCGACCGGGGACCTGGGAAAGTACGATTGTGGAAATTTTCCGTCGCGCAGACGCCGGGGGCGAATCCGAGAAGGTATGCGATTTTGAGCGGAATTACGGACTACTGCGCACATTCGAGCCATTCCGCCAAGGTGGTCGGGAGTTTGCGCTGGTCTCTTCGCACTATACGGGGACATCGGTGCTGGATCTTGCAACAGGCAGCATAGTCGCGGAGGAGCCAGCTTCATCTACGGGGTTCTGCCCGGTTGGGTTTTACGTTCCTGATTGGTGGGACCTCCACGATGAGTCCATTATCCCGGGCAGCGAGTACTGGAACGCCGACATGGAATGGCCCTGTGGCGAATTCGGTTTTGTTTGGGGATGCGTCTGGGGTGATGATAGTTCGTGGAAGGTTCAGTACCTTGACCTAACCGAAATTCAATCCGGAGTGATTCGGCGGGACGACCGATTCGGGTACGTGGAACTCTCGACTGACGGTTACCGAAATCCCTGCTTCCACCCAGATGAGGCGCTGCCGCAGGGGAGTGACCCGCCATCGTTTATCAGGATTGAACGCTGGGAAGGGAAAACGACGGTCACCTTTGCTATTGAGATGCAATTCGATTTCGACTCGGGCCAGCCGTCGGAATGGAAACGCAAGACCTACGAGTAGCCTGGCAACTTGATATCAATGCTGATACCTGGAAGTGAGTCTTCGATGCCACCGCCATCGCGCTTTCTCGCCTGTGTCAATCTGCGATATTCGTTTGGGCGAATGCAATGAGCTCACAAGCAGCAACCATCGAACTGGAAACAATATTTCGGGCATTGTCCGACCGAACCCGATTGCGGATTTTGAATTTGCTAAGGGATGGCGAGCTTTGCGTGTGTGATCTTGTCGAAGTGCTGGAGATCCCGCAGCCAACGGCTTCCCGGCATTTGACCTGTCTCCGCAAAGTAGACTTGGTTCTGTCTCGGAAGGAGGGGCTGTGGCTTTACTATCGTTTGAAACAAGCGAAGACCAAGTTTCAATCGAAGCTATTCGAGTGCATTGATGCTGCTGCCAAGATGGAGCCGCAGTTTGCTGTGGACGAGGAAAAGTTGAAGTTCGTCGACAGAGCGAAGTGCTGTGATTAGGTCGGTAAGTTTTTTGACTCAATATATGCATGCGGCCGAATTTGTTCAGCTGAGGGAACTAACTCTATGACTGACGGGCGTCCGGCGAACGAGCAGAAGACCGGAGGAATGGGGTTCTTCGAAAGGTACCTGACTGTTTGGGTTGGGCTATGCATTGTCGTGGGCATCGCTCTAGGAAAAATTGCTCCCGGAGTTGCGAAATCGCTCGACGAAATGGCGCTCTACGTAAACAACGCACCCGTTGTATCGATTCCCATCGCCTTGTGCTTGTTCTTCATGATGTATCCCATCATGGTAAAGATCGACTTTGGCGAGGTTGTTCAAGCCGGGAAGGCGGTAAAGCCGGTCCTACTGACGCTATTCATCAACTGGTGCATCAAACCCTTCACGATGTATGCGATCGCCGTCTTCTTCTTAGGAACGGTGTTCATCGGTTTTATCGGACCGGATGCCGTTGATTACGTAAAGCCACCGCTGGGCGTGGAGCTTGAAGTCGGCGCCACCTATGGAGCCGGCGAAGTCGTCATGGTCGATGGCGCTAAAATGTTGCAGGTGCCACTTTGGCGAAGCTATCTCGCTGGGTGCATACTTTTAGGCATCGCTCCCTGCACGGCCATGGTTTTGGTGTGGGGCTATCTCGCCAAAGGCAACGACGGGCATACGCTTGTGATGGTCGCTGTCAATTCGTTGATGATGCTTGTGCTGTATGGTTTCTTGGGAGGGTTTCTGCTGGGGGTTGGACAACTTCCCGTCCCGTGGCAGGCCCTTTTGCTTTCCATTTCTGTTTACGTTGCCCTGCCGTTGGTTGCTGGGTATCTATCTCGAAAGTGGATCATCGCGGTCAAAGGGGAAGCATGGTTTCGGGAAAAGTTCCTCCATATCCTGACGCCTGTGACTATTGCCGCTTTGCTCGTTACGCTTGTCCTGCTCTTCTCGTTCAAGGGAGAAGTGATCCTTTCTAATCCTCTGACTATTCTTTGGATTGCCGTTCCTCTATTCATTCAAACTGTCGTCATCTTTGCACTCGGTTATGTTGCCTCGAAAGTGCTTGGCCTGACGTACGAAAACGCAGCACCTACCGCCATGATTGGTGCGTCGAACCATTTTGAGGTTGCCATAGCCACGGCGGTCATGCTGTACGGCTTAGCATCAGGTGCCGCATTAGCCACGGTGGTTGGCGTGCTGATTGAGGTACCTGTCATGTTGATGTTGGTGGGGTTTTGTAAGAGGACTCAAACCTGGTTTCCACACTCGGAGTCAACCGCCTCCTCTCAAGAAGATATTTCTGCTTCCGTGGAACCTTAGCTGTAGGAGAGCTCAATTGGACAATCGCTTCCACGCTCCGCCGAATCGCTCGGCCTAGTTGGCCGATTCAATCTCTCGCAGTGCCCGAAGCAGCGTGTCGATATGCCCCTTCGTGGTATACGCATGCGCCGATACTCGAAGGAACATTCGATCGTGCCAACGAATTACGGGTATCTCGATTCGATAGGTGTCGTAAAGCCGTGATTTGAGCGCCTCGGCATCGAACTTTCGGGCAGTGACATCGATCAGGCCCATCTGGGAAAAGAATGCGTCGGGGTGAACGCGTTCGATGCCGTCGATTTGAGATGCCGACTCAACGGCGTAGTGTGCCAGGTCGCATGATTGCTGCCGGACTTCATCGGTGATGCATTCCTTCTGCCAGGCGATGGCCGCCGGGACAGTCAGATAGGCCGACGGATCGTAGGTGCCGAGCCATTCGTGATGCTCGAGGAATTCGTTGTCTCGGTGAAAGGTCTTTTCAGGACCCCATCCCCAGCCGACGACAAGCGGCTCGACCAGGTGTTGCCGGTCTTCGCGAACGTGGAAAACACCGGAGCCTTTCGGAGCACACATCCATTTGTGGCACGTTGCCGTATAGAAGTCCGCGCCAATGGCACCCAGGTCAACCCCAATCTGACCAGGAGCATGTGCCCCGTCGATCATCGTGAGAATACCGGCATCACGGGCTCGCTCGCAGATCTGGGCGACTGGCAAGGTCAACGCGGTGGTGGAGGTGATATGGCTGAGGAAAATCAGCTTCGTGTTTTTGGTTACGCCTTGCCAGAATGATTCGACGATTGATTCATTGGACTGGACCGGGAGAGGAATCGATTGCTCGACGATGCGAAAGCCTTTCTTCTGGGCGGCGGATTGAAACGCGAAACGACAAGCACCGTATTCTTGGTCTGAAATCAACACTTCGTCGCCAGGGCCAAGGTCAAGCGACTTGGCGATCGTGTTGGAGGCGAAAGTCGGGTTGGGAACAAAGACGAGTTCCGTCGGTTTCGCCCCAAGATACTCCGCAACCTGACGACGAGCATCTGCCAGAAGCCCTGGCAGTTCACGTTGGAGAAATTGAACTGGTTGCTGCTCGAGTCTCTGTTGCCATCGTTGATACTCGTAAAACACCTGACGTGGGCAAGCTCCAAACGAGCCATGGTTCAGGAAGATGACATCAGGATCGAGAAGGAAGTCGGACATGGAATGGTATCACAAGGACTGAAGTTCACAAGTTGGCGATCAATCACGCGATGCAACATAACGTCTGATCAAACACTTTCTCCCGTCTTTCAACCGGCGCAAAGAGGCCATTCGCCAGAAAGCCAGCTGCAATTTGCTACCGGAAATCAAGTAACCCAACGTTCCAGCTTGAAGTGAGGGCTACTGCCATTGAAATTGAGAGGGGAACTTGGAGGCCCATTTAGGTGGCTTGAGGTGTTATTATTTGGGAGCTTACCTTTTTGACGCAAAGTGGCCCAAGATATCGTGGGATAGTGGTCTATTTATTCGCGTTACGGAAAAAACATTTTAATCTTACAAGTGTTTTCTTGACATGATTTGGCGTCTCCATTAGCCTACTGTGGTATCTCGATTTCCCCTGCGAGATTTGCCTCTTCTATCTCTTCTTTCCATCGATAACGCCTCTTATCACCTTTCAACAGGCGGGGAGAAACTACATGTCTTGCCGTAAGCGCTTCTCTGGATTCACGTTGGTCGAACTTCTCGTTGTGATCGCGATCATTGGTGTTTTAATCGCACTCTTACTGCCTGCGGTGCAAATGGCCCGCGAAGCCGCTCGACGTATGAGTTGCACCAACAACCTGAAACAAATTGGTATCGCGTTGCACAACTGTCATGATACGTACGGTTACTTTCCTGGTGGTGGACAGCACTGGGGAATGGCACCGACGTTTACGAACAACAATTTGGACGGTCCCACAAAACAACATGCTGGCTGGATGGTTCCGCTCCTTCCTTTTATGGAGCAGGCCAACTTGGCAAATGGAAACGGTGGTACCATCGCACAGCGACAAATACAAATCATCTCGACCCCGGTTGAAGGTTTCTTTTGTCCAAGTCGGCGTCCGCCAACGGTCCACGCAGTTACGGGCTCCTGGTACAATCCGTCTGGCAATTACGGACATGCTCAAACCGACTACGCCGGGTGCATCGCTAACAATAGCAACGATAACGGCTTCATCGTCCGTACGTTCAACGGAGGTAGCAATACTCCTGGTTCCGAACGTCGAAAGCCGAATCGTATGTCGGATATCACCGACGGTACCTCGAACACTTTAGCGGTCGGGGATAAGCGGCTCCGTGCGGACAAGATGTTGGACTACCAAGGTGATGACAACGAAGGTTGGTCTTCTGGATGGGACCACGATGTCGTGCGACGCACGGACCGAGCTCCGCTTCGTGATCCATTTGGTGGTGGATCTGGCGACGGCCGCTTTGGTGGATTGCATCCGGGCGGTTTCAACGGACTGATGGTGGACGGATCGGTGCATTTCATCTCGTTTACCGTGCAATGCTGCGGAACCAACACGACCTTCTACAAATTGGGTCACAAGTCGGACGGTCAGCCCGTCACTCTTGACT
Source organism: bacterium (assembly GCA_016124445.1). Lineage (GTDB taxonomy): Bacteria > Planctomycetota > Planctomycetia > Pirellulales > Pirellulaceae > Bremerella. The sequence goes on along the minus strand of WGNR01000024.1, from coordinate 23,995 downwards.
AAGGTATGGGGAGTTGAGCGCGAATCGAGTGGATCGATTCGCGCTTTTCTCTGGATTCCACTAGACGCAGCTTCTTTACGCGCGGGTAATGCTTATGTGCTTACGTACTTTCGTTGGATTGATGCTCCTAACTTCAGTGGGGCTGTTTGTTGGCTGTCTGGGCGCCCCGAAAAGCGACGAGATCGTAATTACCGGACAATTGATGGAAGATGGTAAACCTGCCAAGGTTGACATCGGAGGGGGCAATTTGCCTCCTGGCGAGAACGTGGGAAGGATGCTCGTCACTTTCTATCAAGTCAGCTCAGAAGATGAACCACTTTTAGATAAAGACGGCGAATCGCTGGGGGTACCATCGTATACGGCGGACTTGGAAGATAGTGGCCGGTTCACGATTCTGGGGCCGTCGGGCACAGGTATCCCCTTTGGTAAGTATCGAGTGACCATCACGCATATCGATCCTGAAACCATGAAAGATCTATTAGGGGGCAAGTTTAACGAGAGGAGATCAAAACTCTTCTACGATATCACTGAAGAAAACAACGAGATCGAGATCGATTTGTCTAAGTCGTAATCGATCCGCGTTTTTTTAAAACGGACCGATCGTGCAGCATTGGAAGCCCCCGCTTTGCGAGGGGCTCTCTGTTTTTTAGATCGCAGAAAATCGATTATCCATCACCATCAGTCAACCTCGACCACCACCCCCTCGGTCGAAACTTTAATGTCTCGCGTCTTGCCGTCAGCCGTTTTGCCGCGGACTTCGTAGTAGACTTTGTCCCCTTCTTTTTCGGTCCAGGCACTGTCGAACTTGACGCCGGGGAGTTTCTCTTGGGCGACCTTCATGACCGATTGTGGAACGTTGTCGATCGGAACCATTTCAGTTTGTTCTAATCCTTCTTCACAGCCGGACGTCAAGAGAATCAAGAGGGCGAGAAACAGGTGATTTTGATGCATTGATTTGTCCTTGAGATGGGTATGAACGGGGATCAGGGGCTTTCCGAAACAGTTTCGCCGCCTGCCCGGGTTGTTAGAGCCTGGTACGTGGCGTAATCGATCGTGCTGCTCAGAAACTCGACGTGAGCGTCCGCGAAAAGGAAGTTCACCCCGCTGGCGTGCTCGCTATAGAACTGATTGACGTGCGAATGCCGATCGCCTGGTCCATAGCCATCACCAGTATGCCCTAGAATCAGACTTGCAGCTGACTCCGGCGGTCCGGTTCCGACGCCGTCGCTGCCGTCGGCAAGGATAGAAGCGCCGGTGACCGCGCCGGTCCAGGTTGCTTGGCCCAGACGAGAGCCCCGTTCTCCGACCATCAGCGTCGACGATGTTCCATCGACGACGTCTCTGAGGCCGATCGCTGAGCTTCGGAAAAAGATTCCATCGCCGCCTACTCCTGGTTCGAACGTGCCGAACACGCCGACGTAGTTCGCCGAAGCGGTTTCGCAAATATTGCCCAAGATCGTCCCTGTCGCAAGGTCTCGACTTACCGCCATCCACTGAGGCGGTGCGGTATCAGAGGGGCAGAGAAACGATGAAACCGATTGAATTCGAACGGAGACATTGGCTGATTTCTGGATGCCGCGGCTGTAGTTGATGCGATGTGACAGAGCCGACTGCTCAAGTTGCGGCAAAATCAAACTTCCCCAGCCCCAGCCTGGGCCTAGATCGTTGCCACCTGAATCGACTTGAGAAAGATAGCCAGGGGGCAATCGCCTGTGGATGTCATGATAGTTGTGAAGCGCGAGGCCGATTTGCTTGAGATGATTCTGACACTCCATCCGCCGCGCAGATTCTCTGGCTCGCTGAACGGCTGGAAGGAGCAATCCGACGAGTGCCCCGATGATCGCAATGACGACCAATAGCTCAACGAGCGTAAAGCCGCGACCTGTTTGGTGCGGTGTGGCAGTTTTCAACGATCGAAACTCTCAGACGGTAACCGTAAGTGAGATTCGTGGGGTGCCAGGATTATAGGTGGCTTAGTCGTATAAAATGATGAAGACCAACGGACGAAATTCTCAAGGCGATCGAACAGCCCTAATGGGGGGGGCGTTTGCATCTCTGCCTCATCTTTATCGTGGTTTCTAAGATCAAGATCACACGCTAGGATCAGGACGATCGTTACAAATTGCGAGAATTCCAGAAGACATGGCAACCCTGCAGGCCGTTCATAACGTAGGGTGACTTATCGTAGAGACCACCCATGCTTCAGGCTCGCGATTTACCGACCCTTGGGACAAGATCCGATGTGGAAGTGGCTCGTTCGTGATTGGCAGTGGCCGGCAGCTAGTTTGTTTGCTTCGGTGTTTCTGTTCGCTCTGGTCCCGATCCTGTATCTTTCGGTCGGACTTCCCCTGACGCTGATCTTCCTTCAGCTTCCCGTTTACATGCTGCATCAGTGGGAAGAGCATCGCGGCGATCGGTTTCGGCTGTACGTCAATCGCACAATTGGCAGCGGACAGGAAGCATTGACTCCTGCCGCGACGTTCTGGATCAATTCGCTGGGTGTCTGGGGAGTTGACCTGATCGCGATATACCTGGCCTGGATGATCGGACCTGGGGCCGGTTTGGCCGCCGGATACCTGACGGTCGTCAATGCGATTCCACACATCGGCACAACGATCCGCCGCCGCGAATACAATCCCGGCGTTATCTCGGCCGCGACACTCTTCTTACCACTTGGTATCTGGTGCCTGGTCGAGTCAGGTGCCCATGCATCCTGGACCGAGCACCTTATCGGACTGGCAGTTGCTGTCGGCGTTCATGTTGCCATCATTGTCTACGTCTTCCAGCGGTTGGCCCGGTTGTCCCGCATATCGTCGAATCCCTCGGGGATGAAGGCGACTTCGGCCTGATGCCAGCGAGAACCCATTAACTCGTTCCGCGCCGAATCTGGCGTTTTGGGGTAGACTTGATTGAAACGCGGCGTTTGGGATCGTATCCGTTTCATTGGCACCTTGGTCATGCTTTTCAAATACCTGGTTCCCAAAATCAACCTCGCGGATCTCTGGCCGATGCTCCAAGTAGCGATCGTCGGAGGACTGATCGCCGGTGCCTATGGGATCGTGCACGATCAGATAACTTACTCGATATCTCCTGAGTACTTCACGAAGCTCAAATTCGATCAATTCCGTTATGCCGACTTTGGTTGGGGAGATCGTGTCTTTGTCGCCACGATCGGATTTCTGGCGACCTGGTGGGTAGGATTCTTCGCGGCCTGGTTTCTGGCGCGGCGCTTAATTCCAGGGCAACCACGGGCGATCGCCCTCAGGCAAATTCGATACGGCATCGTTGGTATTTTGCTGTGCGGCTTCACGTTCGGCCTGATCGGCTACGTTCTTGGATTGTGGCGGGGCCCCGATGGTGATTTCGGAAATTGGGACTGGATGTTGCGACAGTTGAAGATCGAAGATCGCTGGGCCTTCGTGCGTGTCGCCTACATCCACAACGCAGGTTATCTGGGCGGATTGCTAGGACTTCTACTGGCGTTAGTCTTTCTTCGGCCGATGACTCGGCTCGCGGATTCTGCGAGTGAGAGCGCCCGAGAGTCGTGATTCATCAGCCCACCTGTGCGATGTCTGATCGGTCTGCGGAAGGACGCCAGTCCAATATCGCTAGCACGTGCCGAAAGCTCGACAGCCAGTCAGGATCGCCTGCGGCAGGGCAAGAAGAAAGGCGAGAGTCATGCGACCCTCGCCTTTCTTCTTTAAACTGATTCCCACGCAGCATCAGGCTGCCCGGCGTTCTTCTTCGGCATCGGCCAGCAGGTATTCATTCAGCCGATCGAACTCATCCGCGTTCTTGAAATGGATGACGATCTTGCCGCCCCGAGCCGATTGCTTGATGTCGACCTTGGTGCCAAGAGCCATCCGCAGATCTTCTTCCAGGCTGACGACCTGTTGCGACTTGGTGCGAGAGCCCTTCTTAGACGGAGTTGCAGCAGGCGTGGCTTCGTCTCCGTCCAGGAACGATTGGACTGCTTGCTCAGTTGCACGAACGCTCCAGCCTTCGCGGACGATCCGGGCACAGAATTCGCATTGGACCTGTTCGTCCCCCAAGGGAAGCAGGGCCCGGGCATGGCCCTGCGAGATCTCGCCTGCGTGGACCGCTGACTTGACGGGATCCGGCAGATCGAGCAGCCGAACCAGGTTGGCGATCGTGCTGCGGTCGACCTTGATCCGATCGGCCAGTTCGCTTTGGGTGGCATTGTGCTCTTGGAGGTAACGCTGGAAGCTAATCGCCTTTTCCAGCGGGTTCAGGTCTTGCCGCTGCAGGTTCTCGACGATGGCTAGTTCGGCAACCAGGCGGTCGTCGGCTTCACGGATCAACGCCGGGATCGAATCCCAACCGGCGATGCCTGCCGCTCGTAGACGGCGTTCGCCGCTGATCAGCTGGAATCGGTCACCCATCTGCCTAACGACGATCGGCTGCAGGATGTCGTGCTCTTTGAGGCTTTCAGCCAGAGAGGCGATCTCGGCGTCGTCGAAGTTGTGCCGCGGTTGGAACGGATTGCGATCGATCAGGTCCAGTGCGATCCGATTGGCATCCGGCTTCTGCGCGGCTTCTTCGGTCAGGTCGGTTTCCGCCAGTCGCGGGCGGAAAGGAACCGTTTCGCTTTGCTCTTCCTGTTGGACCTGGATTTCCGGAGCCTCGTCGGTTGGGTCTCCGAGCAGCGCGGCCAGGCCGCGTCCCAATCGCTTTTGTCTAGTCACGTTCTAAAACCTCCATGCACAATTCAAAATGAGCGCGTGCCCCGCGACTGCGAGGAGCGTGGGTGAGTACCGATTGCCCGAAGCTGGGTGCTTCGGAAACCCAGTGATCCCGCGGGACCACCGTATCGAAAACAATGTCGCCGAAGAACTCGCGAACTTCCTGTTCGACTTCGTGCGTAAGCTCCAAGGTTGGGTCGTACATCGTCAGGACGATCCCGCCGAACTCGAGCCGGCCCGGCGGCCGCCGCATCACATCGCGGATGACCTTGATCATCTGCGTCAAACCTTCCATGGCGAAGTACTCGGCCTGGATCGGCATGAGCACCTCGGTCGAGGCGGCCAAAGCCGTTTGAGTGATTGCTCCCACGGAAGGAGGACAGTCGATCAGCACGAAGTCGAACTGCTTCATCCCGTTCTCGAGATGCTGGGTGAGGACCGCCGAGGTCGACTTCTCCCCTTCGGCCAGACGTTCCACGTCTTCAAAGCTGCGGCTGCCTGGCACCAGGAATAGGTTCTCCATGCTGGTCTCCAGGATCGACTCGGACAGGGGCCTATCAGAGACCAACGGATGGCGATCGGCCGGTTGCTGCCCGACGCCGGTGGTCGCGTTGCACTGCGGATCGAGATCGACCAGCAAGGTGCGCATCTCAGCCATGGCGAGCCCGGCGGCCAGGTTGATGGCCGTGGTCGTCTTGCCGACGCCTCCCTTTTGGTTGGCTATGCACAGAATGCGAGCCATCGTGTCTCTTGCCTGGTGGTGATCGAAAGTCCGTTTTCGAGGAGCGGATTTTAGACAGGAAGCGAAAAACGAGGAAACGGCACTTTGGCGTTTGGTAGGATCGTTTCACGTGAAACAGGTTCCGTATTCCTTACTGTTTCACGTGAAACACCCATTTTGACATGCCGGGGGCGGAGGCTCATTGCTGTTCAACGGTCTGTTGAACCATCGAGGCGAATCCGCAGACGATTGCCGCGATCACGGTCAGCAGCATAATTTGCTTGATCGAGAGAGTTCGAGGGAGAGGAAACGATTCTTCCACGCCCCGCAGCTTCTGAACCCAGGCCCAGTTCTGCCAGGCCAGCCAATAGGCAGCCAGGCACAGGACGAACAAACCGGCCGAGAGGAAGATCGCCGCTTGCCAGATAAAAATGAGGAGGATGCACATCGCAAACCCCGTGGCCGACATTACCGCGACAATGAGCATACCTCCGCCAATGAAGATCGCGCAGAATTGACTACGACCATGGCCCGCCAAGTACTGCAACCAAGCGACGAAACCTGGGATGCCGAGGAATGGAAATACGATTTCACCCAACGCGGGCGCTGGTGGTTTGGCGACTACGATGATCACCGCGACAAAGATGCTCGATATGACCAGCAAGCCCATGAAGAATCGAACCGCCAACGCCAGTGCAACCGGCGGATCGAATTGGTCGAGTTGATTCGGTTTTCCTGGCGGATGCATCATTCTAGCTGGAACGCAAACCGTGAAGGATCGGTACGTTTCACGTGAAACAACCTACCTCGGATAACCGGAAAAGTCCAAAAGTTTGAGAATCTACCAGAAGATCGCACGGTTTGATGGCGGGCTGCCTCTTTATTGACCGCAGGGTGGAGTGCTCACTCACTGTCGATGACAATGGGGGAGTGATTCAATGATTTGAACGTGCAGGAAGGTCAGCAGATGATTGAGCAACTCTTCGATCCCAAATCCAACTTTCGCCAAATCGGCTTGAAGCGATTTGGCGACGAGGCGGTGCCAATGTTGATCGAAGCACTCGAAGATCCGCGAACGGCGACGACTGTGTTTCCAGAGGGCGAGGTTATTTCGCTCGATCCACAATCACCCTTTGAGCGGATTGTCAAATTGCTGAGCCCCTATGAATCAGAGGATACGATTGAACCTTTGGCTGGGTTTTTGAAGAACAAGAATCCCCGTTTCCGAGCCAAGGCGGCATTTGCGATCGGTCGCCTTGGCTCGCCGATAGGAATTGCCCCGATGCTGAAGGCCCTAAGCGATGAAGAGGAGGATGTACGAAGTCAGGCAATATTCGGGATCGGAGGCGTCGAGAAACGAGATCAACGAACTCAGCGGTTTCTCGATGGGGTCTTTCCTGCACTTGCAAAGTCGCTGGATAACACTCCATCGGCCGTTACGTCGGTCATGCATCCGTTAGCGGACGTTCTGTTCTCGATCGACCCTGAGAGGGCTTCTGAGGTAATGGCGTCCGTGAACTATTTGAACCTTGAAAACAATCGCCTACGTTACTTCTTGAGTGCATTCAACAAGGCACAAAAGCCGGTTCCACTTGTGCTGCTTTTGCCTTTGCTGGAAGACTTGAGACCGCTTAGAAAAAGGAACCCCCAATTAGCTACCTACGAGGAAGCTCTCGTATCCTACGCCCACAATCCAGACAGCAAGGCTGAAGAACGCATTCGCCAGGATTTGGATGACGAGTACGTTCAGTTGGGGGCTCTGAGAGCATTAGCAGTCCTTGCCGGAGTAACAGAGATACCGGAAAGCTTCGAGGTGGAAGAACCCAGGAAGTTTCCCCTTCCGATGCAATATTACTGGTGGGTAAAGGACTATCACCTGCATGTTTGGAATGACGGAATCGGTTCCTTTTTGCTACAGAGGACTCCTGGTCAAGTGCGAATGACGATCAAGGCCCTCAAGCATTGTGGGGCAGTAGACAAGGCTGCGAATCTTGAAGAAATTGCCCTGTCGTTAGGGCTAGGTGAATTATTGAGCAATGAATGGAATCACCTTTACGAGACACTCGACGAAAAGGGCAACCAGGCCATCGACGTGGCACAGAAAGCCTACAACGAGATCGACGACGAGGATTATGATCTGTTGCTGGCACGCTACGTCTTGAAGAACATCGAGGCATTTGGCGGGCAGAACCTAAAGTCGAAAGCGGACAACGACCACAGCGCAACAAAAAAGGACTCGCCCTGAGAGCGAGTCCTTCTTCGTTTTTACAATCGAACCATCGGTTTAGTACCGATAGTGATCCGGCTTGAACGGGCCGTTGGCCGGGACGCCGATGTAGTCGGCTTGGGCCTGGGTCATCTTGGTCATCTTGACACCCAGCTTATCCAGGTGCAGGCGAGCAACTTCTTCGTCCAAGGTCTTGGGCAGAACGTGAACGCCCAGCGGGTACTCTTCGGCCTTCTTCCACAATTCGATCTGGGCCAGCACCTGGTTGGTGAACGAGGCCGACATGACGAACGATGGGTGACCGGTAGCACAACCCAGGTTGACCAGGCGGCCTTCGGCCAGGATCAGAATGGCATGACCGTCAGCGAACGTGTAGCGATCGACCGGGCCGCCTTCCTGCGAGGATGGCTTGATCGATTCCTTGGTGACGTCCTTTTGGCCGTTGAGCCAGGCCATGTCGATTTCGAGGTCGAAGTGACCGATGTTGCACACGATGGCGTCGTTCTTCATCCGCTTCATGTGTTCGCCGGTGATGATGTCGCGGTTGCCGGTCGTGGTGACGAAGATGTCGGCACGGTCGCAGGCATCTTCCATCGTGGTGACTTCGTAGCCTTCCATGGCGGCTTGCAGGGCGATGATCGGATCGATTTCGGTGATGATAACGCGGGCACCGAAGCCACGCATCGACTGGGCACAGCCTTTGCCGACGTCGCCGTAACCAGCGACGACGACAATCTTGCCGGCGACCATGACGTCGGTGGCACGCTTGATACCGTCGGCCAGCGATTCGCGGCATCCGTACAGGTTGTCGAACTTGCTCTTGGTGACCGAGTCGTTGACGTTGATCGCCGGGGTCTTCAGTTCACCCTTCTGGTGCATCTGGTACAAGCGATGGACGCCTGTGGTGGTTTCTTCCGAGAGACCCTTGATGCCATCCAGCAGTTCCGGGAACTTGTTGTGGACCATCGCGGTCAGGTCGCCGCCGTCGTCCAGGATCAGGTTCAGCGGTTGGCCATCGGGGAAGAAGATGGTTTGCTCGATGCACCAATCGAATTCTTCTTCGGTCATCCCTTTCCAGGCGTAGACCGGGATACCTGCTTCGGCCATGGCGGCGGCTGCGTGGTCTTGGGTCGAGAAGATATTGCAGCTGCTCCAGGTAACCTCGGCACCCAGTTCGACCAATGTTTCGATCAGCACGGCAGTCTGGATCGTCATGTGAAGACAGCCAGCGATGCGTGCTCCGGCGAGCGGTTTCTCGTCGCGGTATTTTTCACGCAGGGCCATCAAGCCGGGCATTTCGACTTCGGCCAGGTTGATTTCCTGACGGCCTCGCTTGGCGAGGGAGATGTCCTTGACCTTGTACGGAAGCTTTTCGACCTGGGACACTGTGGACTGCACCTTGTATTAAAGGGAACCGGGGCTGAGGTGCCGGCGAGGCAACATTCCCGTTGAATCGCCGGGCTCAAGAATACGCACAAATTAGCGCGAAAACTAACCAGCTATGATAAAGTGCTGGCACTTTTTAACAACCCGGGATGAGGGACGCAGCTTAACGAGAATCCAGGGGTATCAGCTACGGTTTCGCCAATATGCATCACCTAATGGATGCGAATGCCTTACGGGCTTCCGCGATGAATTGGCCGACTTTCACCAGATCTTTAATACCTGGCTGGCCAGAGAGCTCGACACCACCAGCCACATCGACCGCTGTAGGCCTTACCTGAGCAATTGCCTGGGCGACGTTTTCGGGAGTCAGACCGCCCGCTAGCACAAGGTTTTCGAGCTGGGGATTCTCTTGCCAGCCCTTCGCCAGAGACCAATCGGCAACCTGTCCGGTTCCGCCATAGCTTCCCGGTACCGCCGCATCGAGGAGGAATCCTTGCGGCCGAAACCCATCGGGCAGGTCTTCCCACCGAGACAATGTCCCGCGGCTGGCCGCAAGGATCGGTGCTCCGGTTTGGCTGTAGACCTGCTGGGCGAACTTGGCCGATTCGTCGCCATGCAGCTGGATCCAGTCCAGTCCGATCCGCTGGTGGATATCCAGAATCTCCTGCAGCGATGCGTTGACGAATAGCCCAACCAACTGTACTTCTCCCCGGACAGCATTGGCAATTTGCTCTGCGACCGGGGTATCGACGAAGCGTTTACTGCGGGGAAAGAAGTTGAGCCCAATCGCGTCGGCCCCGCTATGAGCGACCGCCACGGCATTCTCAAAGTCGCGCAGTCCACAGATCTTGATCTGGAACATCTCAGGGGCTGGCAATTCGTGGGCAGGCATGGTCTACCGAGTCCATATATTCGTTAACCGTATCACCAGACGGAATATTCTGCGGTGGCTCGCCGATCCAAAGGAGATAGCGGTGATGTCAGGAGGACACACGTTTCTTCTGGCAGTTCAGTTTACAACAACTTCTGCCCCGGGTGACCCGCCAGGTGACCATGTCTCAACCACGATACGCGCACCCTTCGTCTCGAAGCGGAGGCCCCTGGATCTGGTATCGCGCGATGATTGTGGTCGTGGCCGTTTTAGCGGTGGGCCTGCCATGGTGCCGAACTGGCGATTCGAGCTTTCTGGCCAAGAGCACTGCCGTTGTCTCGTCTGATTCTCGCGAACCGGAAGCACATGCTCACCTGAAGCCGTTGGTGGAAGAGATCCTGCAGAATACCACCACGGACGAGCAGCTTGGCGGCTATCTCGCCCACGATCCAGAGTTGCGAGCCGAAATGGGCGCCGCCGATGATCACGCCGCCATCGAGATTCTGCGTCGACGATTGGAAATCTCCCATGACCGGATTGGTGGTCAGGTCACCATCTCGCTGAGCTTCTACTCGACCAGCCAAAAACGCTGCACGGAGTTGTTGGCTCAGATCATGAAAGACTTCTCGCGGGAGTTCAACGACTGGAAGCGTCATAAATCGTCCGAGATCCAGGGAACCTATTCTGATCAATACGAACAAGCCAGTTCGTCCCTCGTCACGATCGATGCCCAACTGCGTGGCCTGCGAAGTCACATCCCGACCCAAACGGCTCCCCGTCCAGTTCATCAGACACAACAGCGGAGACTGAATCCCGACTGGCAGGCAGCCAACTCGGAACTGACCGAGATTCAAACCAAGCTCCGCGGATTGCTGGAGATTCGGACCGCAAGTCACCCGATGGTGATCAATCAGCAGCATGAATTGGAAGAGGCAAGTGCCAAGCTGGCGGGGATTCCTCGATACCTCGATCCTGCTCCAGTGCAACAGGTGAGTCAGCCTGAACTCCCGAAAGAGACCTCCAGCGACGAGCAGATCGCCGGGCTTGAGAGGGAACGTCAAAAAATGGATGCCCGGCTGACGGAGCTGGGTAAATTGAAAATGGAGGCCGACAAGGCATTGGGATTCCTGGCAGGAATCACCATGGAGGTTTCTGACGATCAGATTCAGATCACTGAGATCGGCCGCGATTGGAATGCCTCCGCGTTGTTAGTTCTCTTTGGTTGGGCAATCTTCGCAGGTCTGGTCTCTTTCCAAATGGCCTCGTCCGCATCGCGGCCTGCTATCGTATCGGACGAGAATAAGCTGGCCGCCGTCTCGCCGATTCCGGTTTTGGCATCGGTGCCGGTTGGTCCGGCGGCCCAACCACCTCCGGCAAAGCCATGGCCGCTACGGGGTGTATCTTTCTGGCTGACCCGATTCGCCGAAATAACCATCCTGTCGTTGATCGGCCTGGTGGTGCTAGCAACTCAATCGCAGCCAGAGTTCAGTCAACTATTGAAACACGATCCGATGGCAGCCATTCGCGAAGTATTGCGCGTTCTGCCCTTCACGCCACGATAGCATTTGATCTGCATTGTCCTCGGTTTGGAGAAATGCGGCACGAAATGCCGATGCAAAGAAAGCCCCACTTCTCAAATTCCCGTTTCCTTGATTTCACGGCGGTAAGGAACGGGGAGGATTGCTAGAAGGTTCGATCACCCGCATGGACGCGGATTTCATTGCTTTCCCCGGGACACGGATGACCATGTACGAAGAATTCTTTGGTTTCACGCATCGCCCATTTCCGAGTGTCCCCTCGCTGGCAGGCTATCTGCCCACCGATGCTCAAACCGAGGCGTTGGAGACCATTTTGCGATGTGTTCGCCGCGACGAAGGAATTGCGACGCTGATTGGTGGGCCTGGCCTGGGCAAATCGACCGTCGCCCTTCGATTGGAAGAGGAACTCGGCGATCAATTCGAAGTGGTGCGATTGAGCAGTGGTCACTGCGGTTCACGTCGGGCCTTACTGCAGGCGATCTCTTACGAACTGGGATTGCCGCATCGTGGTTTGGAGGAAGGGGAACTCCGCATTCAGTTGGCCGAGCATGTCGATCGGATCGACACCCGCCGGCACGTCGGCATCGTCATCCTGGCCGATGAAGCTGACCTGCTGCCGATCCGATTGCTGGAAGAGCTGCGTTTGCTGACGAATTTTGCCCACCGGGAACGGTCGCGAATCTCGGTGGTGCTGCTGGGTGGCATGGGACTGGAAGAACGCCTGGCGAGTCCCTACCTAGTCTCGTTCAGCCAACGCATCGGTGCGCGAGCCTATCTGCAACCGCTGAAGAAAGCTGAAGTCCAACGATACATTCAGCAGCAATTCAAGACTGCTGGAGCCAAACGCGTCGTATTCGATGACACCGCGATCGAAACGATCGCTGCCCGAGCCCAGGGCGTACCACGAGTCGTCAACCAAATCTGCGATCACGCACTGTTGTTGGCGACCTTGGGAAATGTCCGGCAACTGGATAGCGACGGCATCGAAGAAGCCTGGGCGGACCTGCAACGGCTGCCGGTTCCCAAACGTCAGCTTCGCCAAGACCCTGCCCACAGCAGCAACTCGACGATCGAGTTTGGTTCGCTGGACGATCCGGACAGCCCCAGCGAGTTCCCTTCAGTCGTTCGCTTTGAAGAACGTTCGCCGCATCAGGTTGAGGAAGAGTTCTCGCCGGTGGCCGAGCAAGAGCCGGAAGTTGAGTTGATCTTCCAGAATGCCACGAATCCGTTTGAGGAACGATTCGAGCAGGAAGAAGTGGTCCTCGATCGGTTTGCTTCGCTGGGAGATCAGCACCTGTCTGGTTTCCGTCGTGTGACCAGCCCCGACAATTCGGAGATTGCCGCATTCCTGGTTGGCGGCGATAGCAATCCAGCCGAAGTCGATGTGGTTCAGCCGCAGTTCGCCCATGCCGATTCGCTGGTGGTCACCCGCGATTATTCGACTGATTCGACCAGCTTCATGGACCTGGACGACCGCGACATCATTGTGATCGAATCGAACGATCGAGCCGAACAGGAAGAGCATCCGAAGATGCCCCCGCCGCGCCGCCGGACTTATCGCCAACTATTCTCTCAATTGCGGCGAGAGCACGCCTAAGCGAAGACTATGGCACGTTTCCTGAAAGCACTGCAAGGCCTTCAGCCTCTGGAGCCTGGGGAGAATCGACAAGAGGAGTCGGCTGCTCAGCCGCCTGAGAAGACGCCCCCGGTGCAACAGGATCGAGAGCAAACCAAAACGATCCCAAAAGGCGCTGTCGCTCCGCAGCAGACGATCGTTTTGGATCGAGATTCCCAGAATGAAGAGGCGGCGCCGAAGGAAGTTCCCCAGCCAGCACCACCGGTCGAGCGAAAGCCAGACCCGCAGGTCGAACAGCAAAATGAGCTAATCAAAAAGCTGACGCAGCAACTCGCGGTTGCACTGAAGCAACGTGATACGGTCGCTCAAGAGGTGCAGCAAGTTCGCGAATCTCTGCTTTCGCGTGACAAACGGCACGACGAAGAGATCGTGAAACTGCGCGACAAACTCGATTCGCATCAGGAATCTTCCCACGCCATTGAATCGGAACTGCGGTCGATCGAATCAAAGCTGCGCGATCAACTCAATCAGCAGCAGCAATTCTCTCAGAAACTGACGCTGGTCGAAAAGCAGTTCAACGAGCAAAAGCACCGAGCCGCCGAGCAAATGCTACGCAGCGCTTCGCCACCGGAAGCACCCAAACCGGGCCCGCTTTTGCCAAAGTCGGACCGACAGAGCCCGTCCCAAAAGCAGTTCCCGACCACTGAGCCTATACGTCTGGCAATGGCTGAAGTAGGGGATCAGGACACGGCATTACAGTATGCCGAGCTGAGCCAGCAGATTCTCGGCCCAGTCGACTTTACTGCCCTGCACGAGTCGCAAGTTATCTTCATAGCGAATTGCATCCCAGGCCACTCGTCCGGGCCGCTCGTTCTGCGGATGGCATCGTGGCTGAGTCAGCAGCCGTGTGACGTTATGATGATCGACGGAGCGATGCGCGAGCGATGGCTGACCGAAACATTCGGATTGCGTGCGAGCACGGGCCTATTCGAAACCGTCCGGCGTGAAACATACCGTCAGGATGGAACGTATCGTGACCCCAACACGGGCATTGCATTGATTCCCTCAGGCAAGTCGTCGTTCGTCCTGACCACCAGCGAACAGGACCTTTCCTCGCTGCGGGATCAGCTTCGCGAAATCCTAAAGTCGTTCCCGGTCGTGCTGATCGCCGGAGAAGGGCCCGACATGTCGGCTTCATGGCTGATGGCCAAAGTGGCGACTCGAACTTATCTTCAGGCCGACCTGGGCTATGTTTCCCCTGAGGAAGTTCAAGCCGCTGTCGAATGCTACCGTCAGGTTGGAATCGAACCGGCTGGCATCATTGGCGCCAGACTTGATTATTAGGTGCTATACTTGGGCACATGTTGGTCTCGGGAGAATCGCTCCCTATCGCCCCTTCCCTAGCGAATTGAATAGCCATGGCCAAGTACCTTGTGACCGGTGGTGCCGGTTTTATCGGTTCTCATATTGTTGACGGCTTGCTGGATCGAGGTGACGAGGTAGTCATCTTCGATAATCTAAGTACTGGTAGTCGCGAGAATCTGCCGGATCATGCCCAGGCAACATTCATTGAAGGGTGCATTACCAACGCCGATCAATTGGCCGCCGCGCTCGATGGAGTCGAGTACGTTTTCCACCAGGCTGCGTTAGCCTCGGTCCCCTTGAGTGTCGAGCGACCTCTCGATACCAATTTGCACTGCGTAACCGGCACCCTGAATGTCTTGAACGAAGCTCGCAAGGCAGGCGTTAAACGAGTGGTCTATGCCGCGTCGAGCAGCGCCTATGGCGACCAACCCTTCCTGGCCAAACGCGAAACCGATCTTCCAGCACCGTTGTCGCCCTATGCCGTTGCGAAACTGGCAGGCGAATACTATTGCCAGGCGTTCTATCACACGTACGGATTGGAAACGGTCGGACTGCGCTACTTCAACGTGTTCGGTCCGCGACAAGATCCCGATAGTCCCTACTCGGCCGTGATTCCGATCTTCCTCACGCTGCTGCTACAAGGAAAGCAGCCAGTCGTTTACGGTGATGGTCAACAGTCGCGCGACTTCACCTACGTGAAGAACATCGTCAACGCAAATCTGTCTGCCATGGCGGCCCCGAACGTTGCTGGTCGGATTATCAATGTCGCCAACGGCAAGAGTACTTCGCTGCTGACGCTTCTGAAGCTACTCAACGAGCAACTAGAAACCGACATCCAACCCAAGCACGACCCGCCGCGGGCTGGGGACGTGCGAGATAGCATGGCCGACAATACGCTCGCAACCCAGTTGATTGACTACGAGGTCGAAGTTGACTTTGAAGAAGGACTCGAAAAGTCGATCGAGTACTACCGCAAACTGGCAATGCAGAAAGCCTAAACCGATTCGTTCACGCAAATCGAACGATCTTCCATTTCGCTCAGTTCGTCTTCTCGAGCGACCACCGGCTTGGCGAACCGCAGATTCAAAAGGGCGATCGAGGTTAGCAAGATCGCAATTGCTGCGAATGTGATTGGGTACGCAGGCAAGTCGAATTTGCGGCTGCCTGCGATCATCGCACCGATGGCAGGTTGCCCGATCAATGCTCCGGCGTCGAACATCACCAGCATCAGGTTCGTTCCGGTACCGCGATACTTCTTGGGAAACGCCACACTTCCTCCACCAATGATCGCCGGAAAGACAAGTGCGTGCGCTAAGCCCCCAATCACGGCTGGTATCGGTAGTAGCCAGGGTGAACGTCCCAAGACATACAGCACCAGGCTAAGCGCCAGGATCAGGATACCGATCGAAGCGGCGTTGTTTACTCCAATTCGCTCAGGAAGTTTTCGGGTCAGCAGTCGGCAGACAAACGCGGTAATGGCGTATACCAGGAAAAACGAACTGAGGTAGTCCATACCGACCTCAGTCGCATAGCTCCTCAAAAAGATCTGCGGGAACAAGACTCCCACACCCATGGCAAACCCCATGACCAGCATCCAGCCAGGATGATATTGGCGAATCAGCCAGATGAGCGAAGGATGATCGCGCGAGACTAGGGGGCGGTCTCCCCAGGTTGCGAAGACGGTCAAGACAATCGAAACAAAGCTTGCCGCCAGCGCCACCAAGAACATCAATTGAATCTTGGCTTCCGGCGACGAAGCCGCATTGAAAACAAAGTCGCCGATCAGTGGGCCGATGCCAAGCCCAATGAAGCCTGAAGAACCCAGGACGCCGATCAATTCGGTTGATCGCCCCTTGGGTGCTTTCAGTGAGATGGCGGTGATCGAAGAGCCAAACGCCCCTGCCAATCCCACCATGTAAGTGATGCGAAGCAAGTAGATCTCGTAGCTATCGATCCGGCTTACGGCGAAGTGCCCCATCAGTGAGCAAATCAATAAGACCAAAGATCCCAGCCAGACGACGCGGGTACCAAAGCGGTCAATCAGCTTTCCCTGAGCAAATCGACATGAGACGGCACCTGCCATGCCGATACCGGTGATCATACCAAGGTTGTATTCGTCGCCACCCAGAAAGCTGACAAAGTCGAAGTAATGGAACAACGAACTATTACAGACAATCAGCGCGGTATTGGCGAAGTATGCCAGCCAGAATTCTCGTCCGTACGCGATTTGCGGGCTGGGAGACGCCTTTTCTGCCGTGACCACGGCGGAATTCATCGTTCTTCGTCTCGGTTTCAGAGGGCTTGCGGTTAAAATAACAGTATAGACATGGCCCCGATCAAAGTCCCCTGCGGTTGACCGCCGGAGGATTTGCTAGGAAGTTTTGGAAAGTAATGAGCGAAATCGCTGACAAAGTCTCGATAACTCCGCATCAGCAATCCGCGTCTCGATTGGACAATTCCGACAAGATGGGGCAGGTTCTGATTGCGGTTGCGACCTACAACGAAATTGACAACCTTCCAATCTTCGTCGAGCGGCTTGTAGACACTTTGCCCAACGTCGACTTACTGGTGATTGACGACGGTTCCCCCGATGGTACTGGGGATTGGTGCGAGGAGCAGTCGCAGATTAACACGCGAATCCATTGCCTCCATCGCCGGGGAAAGCCTGGCCTGGGATCCGCGATCATCGCGGCCATGCAGTATGCCATCGACAACGATTATGACGTGATGGTGAATCTGGATGCCGATCTGAGTCATCCGCCGGAGAAGATTCATGAGTTGCTGGAAGCGTACGAAAATGGCCCTGAGGGCCGAACGGTTGTGATTGGCTCACGTTACATGGCAGGCGGCAGCATCACAGGCTGGCCCATGAAGCGGCACTTCATGAGCCGGGCCATCAATCTCTACACCCGGTGGCTCTTGTGGTTGCCGATGGCTGACTGTAGCGGCAGTTTCCGAGCTTACCCGGTGAAGCTACTCCGCGAGATCGATTTCGATGCCTTCCTTAGCCACGGCTACTCCTTCTTCGAGGAAATCCTCTATCACTTGAAGAAGCAAGACGCCTCCTTCGTCGAGGTTCCCTTTCAATTCGTGGAACGGCAATTCGGCAGTTCCAAGATCAGCATGTCCAAGGCGGTGATCGCCGTTTGGACCATCTTCCGCCTGGGACTTCGGGTCTGGCGTCCTTTCTAACCGGGCACGGCCCTACTCTCTGGCTCCGTCCCTACCACTTGCCTGACCAAACCTACCTACCCTAAGGCGGGGCTGGCTAGATTGCGTCCAGTTTGTTTCCCGCAAAGCTGGACTAGTGGTTTGTGATCCGGCACGCGTTTATCATAGAAGATCGAAAAAATTTCTGCCTTCCTTCTCGAAAGGACGCTGACTGATGTTTGCAGCGAAACATCTCATTCAATCGGTACTGATTGTCGCCTTCTGCGTAACGCCGCTGATGGCGGCTGATTCGTTTCACGTACATATCGCTCCGCAAGGCGATGCCAAGCGTCCGCTGCCGCTGAAGGTCGATGTGAGTGTGCCCAAGGGATTCGCCGATGTCGATGTCGTTCAGTTGACGGCAAAGGGCATCGATCCGATTATCGCTCAGTTGACCAAGCCTGGGTTGGGTAACGAAAACCCCGACCCGCTGGCCCGCGAACTGCATTTTGTTCTACCAGCGGCGCTGATTGGTCCTCAGCGTGATCTTACGGTCAAGATTCCTGAACTCGAGGAAAGCTTGACCGTCTACCAGTTTCAAGATGAACCAGGCAAGCACAAAGACCTGCTATTCGGCGACCGCCCGGTAATGCGGTATATGTACGAAGCGGTTGATACCAGCACAGAAGATCGCCGTCACGAAACGATGAAGGTCTACCATCACCTGTTCGATCCCAAGGGAGAGAACCTGTTGACCAAAGGGCCGGGCGGATTGTTTCAACATCACCGCGGCATCTTCTATGGCTTCAATCGCATCAGCTACGAGCAAGACGGCGAGAAGAAGTCGGCCGACGTCTGGCATTGCAACAAAGGGGAAAGTCAGGTGCACGAAAAGTTCGTGCGTGAAGAGGCAGGGCCGGTTATGGCTCGCCAGGTGGTGAAGATCGATTGGAACGGAAAGGACGGCAAGACCTTCGCGACCGAACTGCGACAGATGACGGTCTACCATGTCGAAGGCGTTCAAATCGTCGACTTCACTTCGGAACTGCTTGCGAAGGCAGACAACTTGAAAGTTGATGGCGATCCGCAGCATGCTGGTTTCCAGTTCCGCGCCACGCAGCATGTGCCTGACAAGACAGCCAACGAAACGTACTACGTCCGCCCCGACGGCAAGGGCGAGCCAGGCAAGTTCCGCAACTGGCCTGCCAACAAAGAGCACGTGGATCTCGACTTCAATGCGATGAGCTTCGTGGCCTTCGGCCAGCGCTATACGTGCTGCTACCTCGATTCACCAGAAAACCCCAAACCGGCACGCTTCAGCGAACGCAACTACGGGCGTTTCGGTTCTTATTTTGCCACCGATGTTTCCCAGGCCGAGCCGCTTCAATTGCATTACCGTTTGTGGCTTCAGCCCGGAGAGTTAGGTGTCGAGCAGATCCAGCAGCTGCGAGAAGACTTCGTAGCACCACCTAAAGTTACTGTGGAAGTCGAAGAGAAATCGTAACTAGTTCGATCTCTTGGATACTTTCGCGGTAGAGACTCCATCAACCACGCATTTTGAGGATGAATCTTACATGTCGGATGGAAAAACCGGCCAGATCGCTAACGTGATGCACGAATCGCGGCTCTTTCCCCCTACCGAAGAGTTCGCATCGAAGGCTCGAGTCAAGTCGATCGAAGAATACGAAAAGATCTGGAACGAGGCCAAAGCCGACTTGCCTGCCTTTTGGGATAAGTTCGCCAAAGAAGAACTGCACTGGTTCGAACCCTATAACCAGGTGCTGGAGTGGAATTGCCCCAACGCCAAGTGGTTTGCCGGTGGCAAGACGAACGTCAGCTACAACTGCCTGGACAGACATCTCGGTACGCCCACGGCCGACAAAACAGCAATTATCTGGGAAGGCGAACCTGGCGATCAGCGGACCCTTACCTACGCCGAGCTCCATGCCGAAGTCAGCCGCTTCGCAAACGTTTTGAAAGACCTTGGCGTGGCCCAGGGGGATCGAATCTCGCTCTACATGCCGATGGTTCCCGAACTAGCGATCGCGATGCTCGCGTGTGCCCGGATCGGTGCGATTCATTCGGTGATCTTCGCTGGCTTCTCCGCGGAATCGATCGCCGAACGCAACAACGACGCCCAAGCCAAGGTCATCATTACGGCCGATGCCGGGTGGCGTCGCGGCAAAGAGCTTCCGCTTAAAGCAATCGTTGACGAAGCCTTGGAAAAGTCGGACTCGATCGAACACTGCATCGTGCTCAAGCGAGTTGGCAACGAAATTTCCATGAAGGAAGGCCGCGACGTCTGGTGGCACGAATGCATGGACGCCGCCGCGGCCGAATGCCCTGCCGAGCCATTGGATAGCGAGACACCACTGTTTATCCTGTACACCAGTGGATCGACCGGCAAACCGAAAGGTATTTTGCATACGACCGCTGGATACAACCTTTACGCCAAGAAGACATTCGAGTGGGTCTTCGATCATCGCGACGACGACATCTACTGGTGTACAGCCGACTGCGGCTGGATCACTGGCCACAGCTACGTGGTGTATGGTCCCTTCAGTGCTGGTGCGACCTGCGTGATGTACGAAGGTGCTCCGAATCATCCTGATGAAGGGCGATTCTGGGAGATCGTCGAGAAGTACAAGGTTACGATCCTCTACACCGCGCCGACCGCCATCCGGGCGTTCATCAAGTGGGGCGATCAATGGGTCGACAAGCACGATTTGTCGAGCCTGCGTTTGCTGGGGACAGTCGGTGAAGGAATCAATCCGGAAGCCTGGATGTGGTACCACAAGAAGCTCGGTGGCGAACGATGTCCAATCGTCGATACCTGGTGGCAAACGGAAACAGGCGGCATCATGATGTCGCCAATGCCTGGGGCGACACCGACCAAACCAGGCAGCTGTACCCGACCGCTATTTGGGATTATTCCCGGCATCTACGACGAAACGCTGACGGAGTGTGGCACCAATCATGGCGGCATGCTGACCATCACCCAGCCATGGCCTGGTATGCTCCGCGGAATCTGGGGCGACCCGGAACGCTTCGTCGAAACCTATTGGTCGAAGGTTCCTGGCAAGTACCTCGCGGGCGACAATGCTCGACGTGACGAAGATGGTTACTACTGGATCATGGGCCGCATCGATGACGTCATCAACGTGGCCGGGCATCGCTTGAGCACGATCGAAGTCGAAAGTGCCCTGGTTTCGCATCCGCTGGTCGCCGAAGCGGCAGTGGTTGGTCGTCCGCACGAACTCAAAGGTGAAGCGATTGCCGCTTTTGTCACCCTAAAGGGGACGACGACTCCAGAAGAGGCCCGCGAAATCTTGAAGCTGCACGTCCGCAAAGAAATCGGTGCCCTGGCAGTGCCCGACGATGTTCGCTTCGCGGCCGCGTTGCCAAAGACTCGTAGCGGTAAGATCATGCGGCGTCTGCTGAAGGATATCGCCGCCGGACGCGAAGTTCTTCAGGACACCACAACCCTGGAAGACTATTCGATTCTGGCGAAGCTTCGCGAAGAAGAATAAGTTAAGTGACGATTACGCCTACGCACGAATCTCGAAAGCTCGGTGCAACCCACCGAGCTTTTTTATGGCCTGATCGATTTCCGCGATAACATCGATCGATATCCGAATTGTCTCAATGTTTCGCAGGTACCGTCCAAGTTCTTCACTGGTCAGAACGGATCCACGGCGGTCCTTCAGCCACTTCCGCAGCACCTGGTGGCTTCCCACATGAAAGAGCCATTCGACCGAACCGACCTCGGCCAACGGGGTCTTTCGATCGATCCAGATCAGGCCATCCCGATGTTTGGGATAGCCTGAGGCAATGGGTCCCAGGCTATCGCTTCTCTTCTCCGTTTCCATTGTTTGAGGCTGAAGATGGAGCGTGATCAGACGCGTGCCGAGTTGGGCCAATTGCTTGAAAGCGGCGGTGCTGGAGGGAAAGAAAACACGGGGAAATTCGATCTGCAGCATCGACGCGAAATGAGTCCGGTACTCGCTGCTATGAAACAACGCGTAGACATAGGCAAACAGTTCGTTCGTTGTGGCCCCTTTACGTATTTCCTGAGGAACGAGTTGGCGCTCGATGTTCTCGTTTCCTTGAATCTCCATCGGAATGAGCGTTTCGTTTCCGCGGTTATCACTCCGAACGATTCCATCGACCGTCAAGCAGTTGGTAACCCAAAAGTAGTTGCAAGGGCGATCAGGCGGCATTTGTCGACGGACAACCAGTCCCAGGGCGTTTGGGTCGTGCATTGCTTCCATAACCTCGCCACGCGGCCAATCGATCATCTCACTCGACCAATAGATCCAGCGGCGATCCAGCGGACGGTAGGCACATGGAGCAATTCGCTCTTGCCAGTTAGGATCGCGCCGCAAGGCTTCTCGCGCTGCCGATAATTTCCAGCCACGTGTGTCGCCAGGGGGGTACTTTCCGCTGCGAGGTTTGGGGAAATATTTCGCGCGAAGGTCATCATCGGAAAGCTTCGTCTCACGGAACTCGGCAATTCGAGCCAACAGCGTATCAGGGCAGCGATCGATCACGACCGTATCGCGAGCCGTGACAACGGCGGACGTGCTGGTCGGAAAGAGTTCTGTCACCGGCACGCCTTGGGAATATTCGACCGACACATCGAGGCTGCGCGGAACGAGAAAGAAATGCGGCGCAACCGGTTCTAATTCTCGATCAAGCAGTTGGCTCCAAGCTTGCGTGGTGAGCGACTTCAATTTGGAATCACGCGGCCCCCAAAGTTCGCCAAATCGAACCGAGTTTGTGCCGGGTGCCAATCCCTGGGTGAGAATTGAAATAGCAACGCCTTGGCCGATATCGAAGACACTTTCATCGCGGGAAAGCCGCGCCGCCGTGCCTCGCTTCTTGGAATTGCCGTTCAAATCCAGGATTTCGATCTGGTCGAAATGGTCTAGCAATTGGAAGCGAAGTCCGCGAAAGGTGACGTTGTCGAGAAAACCATGATTCACCACCAGGCCAATGACACCGCATCCGGCCTGTTCGAGGTGCCACTGCGATACGCGAAGGAATTTGACGTAGTCGTCATGCAGCCACAATTTGCGTTCCTGTAGCGGAATACCTTTGACATGAAAGTAGCTGCGAAGTTTCTTTTGATCGTGGGAACTTCCTCGCAGCAAAGTTTTGATCCAGGCTCCCTGATTTGTCGACGCCGCAGCATAGGGAGGGTTGCCCAGAATTACCGTCGCTGGCAAACCAAGTTGCTGATGAACTTCGAATTCCAATGCATTTCCGCAGTGGAACGTCACGGCGGATTCCAACTTGCCGGACAGGCCTGTTGATTCCAGGTATTGGGCGACCAATTCCCGGGCGGCCAAAATTGCCTTTGGCATCAGTTCAATCGCATGCAATTGTTCGGGCAATCGATCGCGTACGAATCGTTCCCAGCGTTGGTGAATTGTTTTCAGCGAGACCCGTTCTGCTTGGGCCGCGGCACGAATGTTTTCGTGCATTCGTCGAAGTGCCGCCACGAGGAAGATACCGGAGCCTGCCGATGGTTCGAGGATTCGAACAAATGGGTGATCGAACTGTGCGTTCTCGTCTCGTATGAATTGCGGATATTGGGCGAGCAATTCTTTCCAGGTCGTCGAGTCCGCCAGGCCAAGTGGTAGGTCAAACCGATTTTTCAGTTGCTGGTCGACTTGGCGAACGATAGTTTGAGCGACTTCCCAAGGCGTGTAGAAAACGCCAAGATCGCGGCGCTGCCGGGGAGATAACTGGGCAAGCTCAGATTCAAATCGATAGGCAGTCGGACTGATGCTCACTCGTTAGTCTGCCTGAGGTTCCGCTCCTGCCGGAGGTTCTGGCTTGGTAGCGGAAACTTCAAAGTCGTTCCCCTCAAAGCGGAGGTAACCTTGGTCTCCGACCAGGGTTTCCTTCTCGCCTGCCTTAATGATCAATTGCCCATCTCCTTCCGAACCATGAACGTCGTACACAACATAGGTTGGATTGCCGACCTTCTCGGCATATTCGCGGCTGGCGGCGGTGTTGATCCAGGCTGAGTTAATGGTGCCGAGATATTTTTTGACGTCCGGGTTGTCGCCGTACTTTTCTTTGATTTGGGCCGTTACCTTCGAATTGACGCCGAAGTAAACAAGTCCGCCGCAAACCAGGCAACTTACCAAGATCAGTCCGGCAACGGCCGCGGTGGCCAAGATGACTGGTGAGGTCTCGCCGCGACGGTTCCTTCGAATTACACGTGATGAATTAGAGCAGGATGGGAACAAGGCAATTATCTGAGGTTGGAGTGAGAGGGAATAGGTTGCCCAAGTTTTACTTCCGATCAGCGCAACAAAAAAGCCCCGCTCTTATGAGACGGGGCTTGTTTTGTTTAAATGAATCCGGCGATACCTACTTTCGCACTGGTGGGCACTATCATCGGCTGGTGGTGCTTAACTGCTGTGTTCGGAAAGGGAACAGGTGTT
>WGNR01000008.1 GCA_016124445.1 bacterium | reverse complement strand
CGCTGGCAACGCCTGCTTAGCAACCGCCCAGGCCATGACCAAAACATCTAACGGAGATTTACTCGTAACGCTCATTGAGAGCTGCTACGTTTAAAAGTACGCTAGCGGGTCAAACTATTTCTGTAGTTTTCTACAGAGCCCATGATCACCCTTTTCAGGCCTTTCAATGGGCAGACTATTCGGCCAAGCCGGGTTACCGCTATCGCTACCGCGTAATACCGATGTACGGTAAGCCAGGGGATTTGAAAGAGAAGGCCGCGACGACCATTTCGATCGAGACCGAGCCGCTCACCGGCCAGAAGCATGAAGTGCATTTCAATCGTGGGGCGATTGCCTCGCAAGCGTTTGTCCGGCGGTTTTCTGGGCGCGAACTGAACCAGGTCGGAGCACCAGGGTATGCCTGGCTGGGACGCGACCTGCTGCCAGGGTTGCTCGAATACATCGGACGCGCGAAAGATAATCGCTATGGGTTGCGAGCGGCTTACTTTGAGATGAGCCGTCCCAAGGGCGACGAGGCGTGGCCCGATGTTCTCGACGCGTTTAAGAAGGCGGCCAGTGACAATCAGGCTGACGTAAAGATCATCTTCCACGCGAAAGATGACGACACCGGCAATCGCAATGAAGAAGCGATTGATGGAATGAAATCGCTGTGCGTCAAACGCAAGAACGCCAAGCTCATGCATAACAAGTTTATCGTCCTGCTAAAGGACGACAAACCGGTATCGGTTTGGCTCGGCTCGACCAACATCAGCAAGAATGCGCTGTGCGGCCAGCTAAACGTCGGGCATGTCATCAACGATAAGAAGACAGCGGCGGCTTTTCTCGGCTACTGGAACGAGATGAAGTCGGATCCCGTTCCTGATGCGATCAAGGACTGGGCCGCAATGGAAAACGATATGCCGCCGGCAGATGATTCTGACGAAATCACGCCGGTGTTTTCCCCGCACCATGGCCGAGAGGTGTTTGATTGGTGGATCAAGATGGCGAACTCGGGCAAGCCGCTGTTCATGACATTTCCGTTCGGCATCGTCACGGACTTCCGGCCGGTGTTCGACCAGAACGACGGCATCTTGCGTTTCGCCATGCTGGATAAGTATGTCAATGGAGGCACGAAAGCTTCACGTGCCGCGGCCACTGCCGAGATCGAACGCATGCGCCGATTTCCGAATATCGGCATGTCACTTGGCTCACGGATCTTTGTAGACTGGATTGATGGTTGGATGAAAGAGCCCAGCGCGCTCGGAGTCCACGTCAATTGGGTGCACACCAAGTTCATGCTCGTCGATCCCTTGGGAACCAAGCCGATGACTTTGACCGGCTCGGCCAACTGGAGCCTGTCGAGTGTGTCTGCCAACGACGAGCACCTGGTCGTGATTCGTGGTGACCAGCGAGTGGCCGATATCTATTTTGGGGAATTCATGCGTGTCTTCGCGCATCACCGATTTCGAGAATCGGTAAAACGCTATATCGATCGGTTCGGTGCCAACGCGTTCGACAAATGGAAACCACAAGACTTGTTTGAAGACTGGAAGAAATGGGTCCCGGCGCACTTCAAGCCTGGTTCCGAGAAGGATATCAAACGCCGGTATTTTGCGGATGAGTAACGTGTTGGACGTTTCACGATTACCGACCCAATCCTGACGGCAAACAAGGCGAACAGCAACTTGCGTTGAATCGATCGCGAGTCCTGGGCTATAAAAGCTTCTCACCCAAAGGTTAGCGAGTTAGGCCCTGTTTGGTGTGAAGCATGATTCCAAGAACTGTTGCTGGATATCTGGCATGTGCAACTGTCGCTGGCCTTTTGGCCTATGCGAATTCGCACGAGATTGCTCTTCCTAGCGAGGAAGGCCAACTCGATCCAGAGCTAGGGATTTCCAGGGGATACGGTTGGCCGCTGTGTTACTACGTCGATTATCCTGGCGGCTATATTTCTCCGTGGGAACTGGCCGCATTTGATGTCGATCCCGTCTACGTAAGTGAGCGACCTTTCTTCCTGGGATTGGACGTTTTGTTTTGCCTGGCTTTGGTGGCTGTGACGGGAACGTTTATCGATCTGATCGTGACAGGTACTCTGTTTGACTTTGTCACAAAGACGATCGAAGTCATCAGCGAAAAGTAAAATGTTCCGTCGACAGCATGGATGGCCTCTCATTCTTCCGACTGAATCACAAAGCTCTCACTGAACGTTTCCATCAAGAACTCGTCCCCATCTACGTAGCGATCCAGCATGTTGAGTAGTTCGCCGATTGGGATTCTGGGTAGATATTCCCCCAGCAGGAACCGTAAGATCTTCAGCCGGTTCTCTTCGCTATCGGGGAAGCGGAGTTCGAAGTCGGAGTGGGTCTTGTTGACTTGGAAGCCTAAATCTCGCCAGGCCGCTTCGACATCTTCGGCGGTGTAATAGGGAACCGGGATGCCGAGGAGGCCGAAGCCTGCTTTCCAGATCTTTAGAAGCTCGTTTTCCCAACTGGCCATGGCCAACAGTACTTTGCCGCCAAGAGCGATTCGCCGGGCCATCTGTTGGACCGTTTCCTGAAGATTGTCGACGTAGTACAGCACGTGATTCGAAATAATCAGATCGAACTTTTGTTCGTCTGAGTCGGGGAATTGGTCCCAGGTTTCGACCTTACGGCGACTGAAGCCAGCCAGACGCCGGGCAGCGAGTTGGCGTTGATGGCGAACCGGTTCCATCAGCGTCAACTGCAACAGGGCAGGGGACCAATGCAGCCGCGAAAGAAGACGCTGCGTGAACTCGCCGTTACCGCAGCCAAAGTCGAGCCAACGAATGCTCGTTCTGCCAGCGTCGAACCGGGAGAGATGACGGACATATTGCTCGATGTCGCTTTCCGCTTCGGTCGACTGAGCCATGAAGAATTCGTAGTCGGTTTCGATGGAACCGAAGTCTTTCTCTGCCATTTTTCTTTTTTTGTGCGAATTGCGGGCGGTGGCCTATCGAGTAAACATAAAAACCGAAGCCTGCCGTGCCGCCGGCGGTAGGCTTCGGGGAAGATTCTTGCAGCGTAAAATAATTTCAAACGCGAGGCTACTGGTATCGTGCCGCGGACAAAACGTTCTGACTGGTGCCGTTTCCTTGTTGTAACGGTTTTTAAGAGCTTTGGAGTTCCGGTTGTTCCAGCAAGACTTCTTTCAGTTTCGGCAGCGCGCATGGGAGAGGTAAAAAACCATCAAGGTCGCTGATTTTGGGACGATCTGCCGAAGCGTACCGATCGGAAATGGCGATGATGGGTGGAGACTTTTCGATCCTATCTGCCGAGGACTTCGACCGAATCCGATTGGCGATCGAGAACACATCGCAGACCGGCAAGTGGCAATCGATCATCAGCAGATCGTAGTCCTTGCGCCCCAGTAGATAGAGAGCGTTGCTTCCATCTTTGGCCGTATCGGCGGAGTAGCCTAGCTGACGCAACTGTTCCACGAGGTAAAGCTGAATCACGCGACTTTCGTGGGCCACCAAAACGTGGCGGCCTGGGTGATGCGCTCCGTTGCCATTACTGCCGTTGCCGTTGGCACGATCGAGAAAGTGGGGACGCCGCGTACGTTGGTGGCCTGGGCCGATCCGGCAAACGGCTTCCTGATCGGGATAATCTACGGGAAACGTGAACGAAAAAGCCGATCCCTTCCATCGCTCGCTTTCCACGCCCATTTCGCCCCCCAGCAATCGCACGATCTGTAGGCATTGGGCCAGGCCAAGGCTTGGGGTCTGGAGCGGCGGCATTGCATGAAGATTGCCTTGCGAAAAGGCCGCCTTGAGTGACTCGAGTGTTTCTGGATTCATGCCGATGCCGGTATCGGACACTTCAATCTTCATCCATCCTGCCTGGCGGCCAGAAGAGACGATCGAGCCGTGTATCTCGATGTTTCCCTGAGACGTGTATTTGATAGCGTTGGAAAGCAGCAGGATCAGTGCCTGGCGAACCTGCTGGCCATCGCATAGAACAGAATCATTGAATGATTTCTCGCAAATCCACGAAAGGGAAACCTGGTCTTGATTAAGCAGAGGGGAAGCCGTCGCTGCGACTTCTTTGATTACCGCGGAAAGATCGCACATGAACGATTGCAGTTGCACACGTCCCGACTCGATCTTCGCTATTTCGGATGCTTCGCGAACCAAACGGAGCAGGGTCGAAACGTTTGACAAACTGGCATCGACACAGACGGTTTGCTGATCGGTTAGTGGAGTCTGTTTCAGGTGATCGTGAATGGAAAGAATTCCTTCCATCGAGGTCCGCAGTTCGTGGCAGACGGTCAGCAGGAACTCGCTTTTGGCACGGCTCGACTGTTCGGTCTCGACCGCCAGCATGGCCAATGCCTCTTTGCTGAGGTGATTGGAAAGGTGCCGGAAATCGATTGCCCGGTCATGCTGCCGAAGCGACTGGAGGTTGCGCAAAAGCTCGTTTTCTTGCTTCAGTTGCCGCGACAATTCTTCCAAGCCCTTTTGATGTGCCCGCATCTGATCGACTATCAAGCGATGTTGCCGCCTATGCCGTTCGTTGTGCAACGTCACGTAGATTGCTCTGGCAATCGTATTTCCGTTGTCTTCATTCTTGTTTGCATACCACTGGGCCCCTCGATCTAGTACGGCCCTTTCCAGTTCAGGGTCGTCCAAGCCGGTGACAACCATCAGCACGGCTGGACCGCAAGTTTCGGACAGCCGTGCGACGGTTTCAATGCCGGTGCTGTCAGGCACATGAATATCGGCCAAGACGACATCAAAGCGATTCGCCGAGAGGTTCTCTCGGGCTTCGTTCAGCGTTCGCACGCGAGAAATATTGATGTCCAGAATACTGCTGGACAGGTGACGTTCGACGGCCTGGAAGTCGACGTCGTCATCTTCCAGGAGCAATAGGTTAATGGTCTTCTGATCGGTGATTCGTACTTCGTGATTCATGGTCATCTCCTTACCATTGGGTGAGACCGAATCCATCCGGATTGGTCCTGCCAAACACCGCGAACTTCCTTGCTACTGGGCCTGCATGGGTAGGCATGCCGGGCGTAGAAGGAAGACTTTTTTCGAGGCAGACCGAAGCACAGAACCGGAGAAGATTTGCACAGAAAACGCTAAGCAATGCTACGCGACACCTAGGACAACCAAGACTTCCCAGGGGCACCGTTGGTAAGCGATGTCCACAGCAAGTGCAATGTAAGCCACCCCGAGGCAGGGCAGATGCCCAGAGGTGGATAAGTTGGTTGGCACAATGGATGAATTCACATAGCGCGCAGAATAAGCGATTCCGGCACAACTTCAACGTGGAACTGTCAGGTGACAATGCCAAGCTTCGGTAGCATCATGGGATGAGGAATGACGTCCTCGAAACGCCCAGTCCATTGTGATTGCGAGCGGTCGGCTGCCCGCGTGCCGGTTTTTGATCGCCAGGAACAACCCGGGCGAGCTTCGATCGTGTCCCCTATCCTCCGAAGAGCTTGAGGCGAGATCAAAGTCTTACGAACGACGCTTGTTTAGTACCACCCAAAGCTGGGTGAAACCAAAATGAACTTCGTTGCATGGAGGTCAGCATCAGTTATACTGACCGTTGACCAATTTTAAATGCGCGGGAGAACCGAGTCTAAGACCCGGTTCTCCCGGCGTCGGGTAGCACAAAAGCTTTTGGTCCACGTTCCCTTGGACTTCTTTCCGCATTCCTTGCGGTGGACTTCTGGCTACATGGATTCTTATTAAGTAGCTTTTTCTAGCGAGCTATCAAGAACGAGTATTGACGAGCTCCACTATGATTAGTTGGGTAATGATGAGTCCGCAGGTTTTGCGCATGCTGCATCAATCGCGCTGATTAGGCCTTGCGGGTTAATGGGTTTCGGAAACCACCGATCGATGCCCCGCGAGCCGCTTTCCAGCCCATTCTCTTTGGGGGAAGTGCCGCTGAGAGCGAAAATCTGGGTTGCCTTGATTCGCGAGTCAGAGCGGATATGGCGAACGGTTGTCGGCCCGTCACATTCGGGCATCTTCATGTCGACGAGAATCACCTTCGGTGGATTGTTGTCGTTCAAATAATCAAGGCACTGACGACCGTTGGCGAACGTGTTGACCCCGTAACCGTGCAGCCGCAAAAAGTCCGCTAGCATTTCGCGCTCGTTGTCACTGTCTTCGACCAGGAAGACATTGCCTTGCCCTGCCGGTGCCTTGGTAGGACGTTGGAATACCTGGTTTTCGTCCAGGCGATCCAGACAACTTTGCATCACTTGAAACGCTTCTTCCGCCTCTTCGTGCTGACCAGATTGGATCAATTCGCGGTAGAGATGCAGGCCGATACTGATTTGGTGTAATTCATTGCGGATGCCATGACGGATCTCTCGTGGCAAGCGCAGGAATTGTCGGCGAACGAGAGATGCGGTTGTTTCGTTGCCGTCGATTTCGTCGCGAACGATAGCGATGTCGCGAGGGGCATCAATCCCAATTTTCACATGACCCGAGTGAACTCGGATGAAGTGAACGGTAATGCCGACTTGAGGAAAAGAGATTTTGTCCTTGGCGTGGCGCGTAACTACTAACACAACGGTCTCCTTTAGCTGCATCCATACAGGATTATGGTGCAGAAGAGGTAAGGAGGCCAAATTCCCCTAATTGAGGAAACTATTGCCCCAGAGTTCAAATTGCGAATTCGCAATCCCTGAATGAACTCTTCTGAAAACCCTCGACTGAGCCGTCCGTTGCGGAAGCGAGCTATCGGCTGCCCGCACGCCTTAGGGGTTAAACTATCAGTACCGCTTCAACGAGTCAATGGATTTCAGTGCTATTATCCGAAAAATGGGTGGCCTAAATGTACTTCTGCACGTCCACGTTTCCATTTGTATCATCTTCGAAGGCTTTACGGTGTCAGCGAATCATCTGGGGCCAGGTAGCGTGAAATCGTCGATGCCAATTCGCCTGGATCGATCGGTTTCACCAGGTGCATATCGAATCCGGATTCAAGCGCTTTCCGACGGTCGTCATCTTGGCCGTAGCCGGTGACCGCCACTAAAAGCGTGCTGCTGGAAAACTTGCTGCGTGCTCTTCTGGCAAGTTCGTATCCGTCGATATCAGGCAGTCCAATATCAACGACGGCCACATGCGGCTGAAACAATTCCAATCGTGCCAGTCCGTCGATACCGTTACTGGCCGTATCGACTTCAAAGCCTTTCAACTCCAGAGAACGGGAAAGCATTCGACGGATACCGTCGCTGTCTTCAATCAACAGCAGACGCGTGCCAGCAGGTATCTTCCGCTGAGTCTCCGGAACGTTGGAAGGAGGAGCCGCAGTCAATGGAAGACGAATCGTGAATTCGCTCCCCTGGCCTTTGCCACTGACAACGCTTACGTTGCCCTCGTGCGCTTCGACAATCATGCGCACCAGCGAAAGGCCTAGCCCCATGCCTCCCTGCGACCGGTCAATGGTTTGCTCGGCTTGCACGAAGGGCTCGAAGATCTGATCGGCGATTTCGGCTGGAATACCATCCCCCGAGTCGCTGACTTGAATCACCGCATGGCCGGAATCTCTTACGACCGAGTAGCGAATCGTGCTTCCTTTCGGGCTGTATTTGCTGGCGTTGACCAGTAGGTTGACTTGTGCCTGTTGCAAGCGGCCGATGTCCCCGTCCACGAACAGCGGGCCATCGGGGCGGGTCAGTTCCAATTGTTGATCCGACACATCGAGTTGGTGCTGGATGCAATCGACAACGTCGAGGATCAATTCCGAGATGTCGACCACCTCGGTATGCAGAACCAGCTTGTCGTTCGTAATCCGCGCCACATCCAGCAAGTCGTCCAGCAGACGCGATACGTGCTGCAGTTGATGTTCGACAACCTCTCGCGCGTCTTTCATCGTTTCCGTATCGAGGTCTTTTTCTTTCAGCAAACTGTTGGCATTCAAGATTGCGGCAAATGGGTTGCGTAGTTCGTGCGATAACATCGCCAGGAACTGATCCCGCCGCCGAACCGCATCGCGAATCTCTTCTTCTGCCTTGCGAAGTTCTGAAATGTCTCGCGCGATTGCCGAGGCGCCGCGAATGGTCTTGGTGATATCGCGAATCGGTGAAACGTGGAGCGATACTTCCAGGCGACGCCCGCCTTTGGTCGTCCAGATCATGCAGTGATCGTTGACCGATCTGCCATCCGCCACGTCGAGCAGCAGCGACTGGGCGGAGGGCTCGGCGTTTTCCTGCATCAGCAGAGAGATATGCTGGCCGACGACGTCACCATCTGCGTAGCCCAACAATTCAGTCGCACCGGTATTCCAGGTCCGAATGGTTCCGTCCAAGTCCAGGCGAATAATCGCGTCCGACGATTGTTTGACAATCTCAGACAACTCGGTCAATCGCTGCTCGGCATCCTTGAGCGAGGTGATGTCGATCAGTGTCATCACCATGCCATCGACACGCGACTTGGAAAGATACGGCAAGATCCGCAGCAGGTGCCACTGCTGGCCGGAACCGCCAACCTCCAGCTCGATCGGTGATTCTGACTGCAGGACCCGTTCCAGAAGATCCATCAGGGCCAGGTTTTTCACGTTATGGGTGAAACTGTCAATTCGGCGGCCGATGTCTTGCGGAATCAGATTGAATGTCTTGGCGATGCCGGGCGTGAATTTGCGAATGCGAAAATCGCGATCGAGGAAGATCGTATCGACTTCCGTGCTGTTAAGCAGGTTCTCCATATCATCGGTCAATTCGGTCAACTCGGCGATTTTCCGCTGGTGCTCGACGTTGACGGTATACAGTTCTTCGTTGACCGAATTCAACTCTTCGTTAGTGCTCTGCAGTTCCTCGTTAGATGCGAGTAGCTCTTCGTTGGAGGACTGTAATTCTTCGTTGGTCGATTCCAGTTCCTGAATCGTCGACTGCAAACTTTCCTTGGCGAATTGAAGTTCCGATTCCAAGGCCTGGATTTGCTCCCAGGTGATTCCCTCGAGATCGATCGAGGGCTGAGCTTTGCCACTGTTTTGCAGGTCCTCTGCCTCGAACATGATCAGGTATTCGTTGCTTCTACCAGATCGGCCGAAAAAAGGCTTGATGATCAGCTTGATCTCTTCATCCGGAAGTGTTTGGCATTGCAGTCCCGAAAGGACGACCTGGGTCTGCTCGCGAATCGCCCGTTGCAAGGCGGTTAGAACCGGGACTTTCAAATCAGGCTGCACCAACTCGACAACGTCGGTTGTGGGGCGACCATCTTTGTGAATCAGGTATTTGCTCGCCCCCGAGAACGTGTGCAGCAGGTCTCGGTCGACGCTGACCAGAATGCTGGGCGGCATAAACTCGTCCAGCAGCCGATCGTAGGTTTCGATCTGATGTGTTAGGTTGCCGCGACTGGGGGCTGATCCGTTCCCAGTCGTTCGACTTGATACCACGGTGGCCGGAGATGACCGCTCATTGGCCAGGATCCGCACATCGCGGCGTTTTTGATACATCCGCCAATGTTCGTGCAGAACATCGAATTCTCTTCCCAGATCGCCAACCGTTTCACTTGGCCCAAGCCACAGCTGTCCTCCCACTTTCAAGGCGAAATGAAACAGCGAGAGCGCCTTCTTCTGCGACTCAGGCTGTAGGTAGATCAACAGATTGCGACAGCTGACAAAGTCCATCAGGGTGAACGGAGCATCCCGGATGATGTTGTGCGGGGCGAAGACGATCATCTTGCGCAGGTGCGGGCAAACCTGATAGCCATCGCGACGCTTGCTGAAGTACTTGGCGATCTGCTCGGACGAGACGCCCAGCATCTGCTCTTCGGTGTAAAAACCTCGGGCAGCGATTTCCAGGGCGCGATCATGAACGTCGGTGGCGAAGATTCGTACCGGGATCGATTGCGGATGTTTTTCAAGTTCCTCGCAAACCAACATGGCCAGCGAATAGGCCTCTTGCCCGGTGCCGGTGCCGGCGACCCAGAACCGAAGCTCGTTCAAGGGATTGGCTCGGCGAATCAATGGGCGAATCATTTCGCGATGGACCAAATCGAATGCTTCCGGATCGCGCAAGAAGCGAGTCACCCCGATCAGCAGGTCGCGATAGAGCTTGTCCAGTTCGTCTTCATCACTCTTCAGACGCTCGGCATATGCGGAGAGGTCGTAAACCTGGTTGAGCATCAAGCGGCGTTCGATCCGTCGAGTAACGGTGCCGACCTTGTAATGCGAGAAGTCGACACCGTACTTATTGCGGAGCA
Organism: bacterium; assembly: GCA_016124445.1. Classification (GTDB taxonomy): domain Bacteria; phylum Planctomycetota; class Planctomycetia; order Pirellulales; family Pirellulaceae; genus Bremerella. The sequence continues at coordinate 96,228 of WGNR01000008.1, read as the reverse complement.
GGCGAAAGATCAGGTTGACATCGACCTCGGTCGAGTTTCCTGCTGCTGGCTTGCCAAAATCGCTGTCCAGCCCGCCCAACGGTCGATGGACGAATTGGCTAAGATCGTTGTGCATTTCTTCGGGGGAAAGGATCGCATCGGCCACTCCGGTCTGAATGGCGGCCCGAGGCATTCCGTCGAAACGAGCTGACTCGGGCGATTGAATTAAAGCCAATCCACCGGCGGCATGGATCTCACAAATCCCGCGTGACCCATCTGAACCGGTTCCCGAAAGGACGATTCCGACGGACTTTCGTCCAGCGTCCTGAGCCAGAGAACGGAAGAACTGGTCAATCGGCAATGAAAGGCCATTCTCAGGAGAGCGATCGGCAATCAGAAGTTTGCCATCGGTAACGATCATGTCCTTGCCCGGCGGAATCAAATAGATATGACGCGGGCAAACTTCCAACTGGTGACTGGCCTGCTGAACCGGCATTTCGGTATGCCGTGCCAGCAAATGGTCCATCATGCTTGGCTGTTCTGGCGACAGATGCTGGACGATGACATACACGGCCGGAAGGTTGGGATCGGCGTTCTTGAAAAAACGCTCAAGCGCCTCCAGGCCTCCTGCAGATGCTCCGATGCCCACGATGAACGGGCCATCGACATTTTGTGATGGATGAGATTCGTTACTCGTCACGTGATTAGACTGCCCCGGTTAATCGTCAACCTGCCGATATCTTTCTGGCCGTTGGTGTTGGTCCCCAATCTTCAGGAAACGAATTCATAGGTGCAAGGGAAATTCGTGTGTTTCTGGTACTTCCCGTACATGTTTCTAGGATCACTTTCGGTTTACCGCGTAGGTAGGGTGCCATCTCCTTCAGATTAACGATCCGATTCCTCTAGCTGCCGGTGCAGCGACAAGATTCTTGAGGTGTCGATCAATGTCACAACGACCCCATCGGAACCGCGTGTACCTTCATACGGTAACAAACGCATCAGGTAAGTTTTTCCTAAACGAGATTCAATCGCGCGTTCCACCGGCCGGTGGGTTTCGAGCACGTTGCGCGCTTCCTCAACGAGTTCAACATCCTTCAGGTTATGCGCAATGTGACTGATGGGGCGACCAATGTCTTGATCGAGGATGTGAAAAGCATCCTTTGCTTCTACGGTAAACTTGCGGATTTTGAGATCCGTATCGAGGAACACCGTACCGATCTGCGTGCTCTTGAGCAGGTGGTCCATGTCCTCGGTGAGCTGAGTCAACTCACTAATTTTCTTCTGATGTTCCGAGTTGACGGTGAAGAGTTCCTCGTTGACCCCGTGCAACTCTTCGTTGGTGCTTTGCAGTTCCTCGTTGGACGCAACCAACTCCTCGTTAGCAGATTGTAGTTCTTCGTTGCTGGTTTCCAATTCCTCGACAGTTGCCTGGAGGGTTTCTTTCGTGTAGTCCAATTCTCGTTCGAGCGCAACGATCCGTTGGGCGGACTGGTCGGCGGAGTCGAATTGCACTGGCTCCATATCTTGTGAAGTCTGAACCGGGGCCGCCATCTGTTCGAGTGACACCAGGTACATCTTCTCGGACCCTTTGTGATACGGTTCGGCAACGATTCTATAGAGACTTTCGCCCAGATCGGAACGAACCCGGACACCTTCGAACGCAATGGTTTCCTCTTTCGTCGAAGCCTTATGAAGGGCGGCGTTCATAGCGGTGCGCAAATCTCCCTCAACCATCTTTAAGACATCGAGGGTTGCCTTGCCTTCGGGTTGGACCAGAAGCCGCCGGGTATCCCCAAAGGAATGCACCAGTTCCAAGTGCTGGTTGATTAGCAGACTCGGAGGGACGTACTTGGAGAGCAAGTGATCATATGCTTCGGGAACCGTCCACGATTTATCGCCGCGAGTTTGCGTGGCGACATAGGAAGGACGCGTGTAAACAACCCGAGTGAGCGGAGGTTGCGGAGAAATCGGGCCGGTATCGGCCAGGCGAACATTTCTTAGCTTGCGATAGACACGCCATTGTCGATCGATTGGCTCGAACTCACGTTCCAACTCACCGATGCTTTCGCTCGGACCAAGAAACAAAACGCCCCCGACGTTCAGGCCAAAATGGAACAGCGAGATGACCCGCTTCTGGACGTCTTGGTTGAAATAGATCAGCACATTTCGACAACTGATCAGATCGATCCGGGTAAAAGGAGGATCCTTGGTGATATCGTGTGGGGCAAAGATTACCTTCTGCCGCAGGTCGGTTGAGATGTGATACAGATCGCCGATTCTGGTGAAGAACCGATCACGGAATTCCAGCGGCATCCGCGATACGCTGGCTGAGGAGTAAACGCCTGAACTGGCAGTTTCCATCGATGTCTGATGGACATCTGATGCAAATAGCTTTAACTCGATTTTGAGTCCGCGCCGTTCGATTGCTTCCGTGGCGAGCATGGCCAAGGAATAGGCCTCTTCGCCAGTGGCACAGCCTGGAACCCAGATACGTAGCTCCCCGGTTTCAATCGCCTGGTCCAGGAGACCGGGAATCACGGAATTTCGCAGCTTCTGGAAGGCCTCCAAGTCGCGAAAGAACTGCGTCACTTCGACCAGCAGGTCCCGGTAAAGGACGTCGAGCTCGCGTGCGTCTCCTTCCACCAGCTTCGAGTACTCAGCCAATGACCCGCAGCGAGCCAACTTTAAACGCCGTTCGATCCGACGAACGATCGTTGTTGGCTTGTACATACTGAAGTCGATGCCGTACTGATTGCGGAAAAGCTTGAATATCGTGACAAACTCGCTCGAATCGGGCAGGTCTTCTTCGCCTGCTTCCTGGTTGATAAAGGTCGCGGGGCTCTGGATGTATTCCAGAATTCGGGACGCGATGCTATCCGGTGGGCAAACCACATCGGTGATCCCGGTTCCCAGTGCGCTGCGCGGCATGCCATCGAACCCGGCCGATTGAATCGATTGGACAACAACCAGCCCGCCTGCTTCATGGACGTCTTGAATTCCGCGCGAGCCGTCGCTGCCGGTCCCTGATAAGACAACCGCAATCGCCTTCTCTTTGGCGTCCTTAGCCAAGGACCTGAAAAAGATATCAATTGGCAGGTTCAAACTACCCACGTTTTGTGCGGTCAGGTGGAGGCACCCGCCTGATAACTCCATGTTCTTTTTCGGAGGTATCAGATAGATCGCGTTGGCCTGAAGTCGCATGCCGTCGGTGACCCGGTAGATGGGGATATCGGTTCGCCGGGCAAGTAGTTCGTCCATCAAGCTCTTGAAGTCGGGCGAGAGGTGCTGAACGACAACAAATGCCATGCCGCTATCGGTCGGCATGTTTTCGAACAACCGTTCTAATGCCTCAAGGCCGCCCGCCGAGGCTCCTACGCCAACGACATAGGACGGGGCATTTCCGCCGTGCGCCAAATCTTCGGGGTTTTCATTCGAAACGTTTTCGTTTGGATCGCTCATTTGTCGTCTTCTCGATTATCGTGCTGGGAAGCGGTTCCGACCTTTGGCAGTTCAACAAAGAAGGTGCTCCCGCGCCCAGGCGTCGATTCTACCCAGATCCAGCCATGATGCCGTTCCAAGATACGGCGGCACAAAGCTAGACCCAGTCCAACTCCCCCGGCTTCTTCTTTGAAGCCCAGGCGTTGGAATATCACGAATATTCTTTCATAGTGTCGATGTTCGATACCGATGCCGTTGTCGTGAATGGACAGCAGCCAATTGAGATTCCGGATTCGTGCGCCAATATGAATTTTGGGCGGCACCTCTCCTCGAAACTTGATGGCATTGCGGATCAGTTCCTCGAAACAGGTGATCAATTGATTTCGATCAGCTTGAATCCGAGGTAAGGACTCCCAGGATACGCTGGCATTGGCTTCTCTGACTTCTTGATCCAGATTAGCGACTGCCGTCTCCATGACATCATCGAGTGAGACTCTCTCGAACTGGGCCCCTTGGGTGTGCACGCGTGAATAGGTCAACAAGGCATCGATCATATCCTGCATGCGATGCGTTGCCGTGCTGATTCCAGAGACTAGCCCGTCGGTCTGGTCCGAAGTGACGTCTTGTTCGCGGATACGGTTGACGAAATCCTGGACGTGCCGCAGTGGTGTTTGTAAGTCGTGTGAAACCGCGTAGGCAAAATGCTGCAATTCGCGTTGGCTGATGGCCAGATCCTCTTCCGCTTGCTCGGCCAGTGAGGCCGCCGTTTTGATGGCAGTGATGTCGTCAAATGTCAGCACCAGGCCTTCACAATTGTCCGACTCGTCGAAGTAAGGACGTACCCGCTTGAGATATGAGCGGCCATCCCGGCTGCGAACCTCTCGAGTAATACTCTCCTCGGTCTCGAGGACTTGTTGCAGATCGGAGATTAATTCTGGGTTTTCGAGATTGTAGGTAATGTGCCGAATGGGACGACCGATGTCATGCTCGACGACATGAAAGGCCGCGGCAATTGCTGGCGTGAAGCGGCGAATTCGTAGCTCGGAGTCGAGGAAGATCGTTCCGATTTCGGTACTCGCCAGCAGGTTGTCCAAGTCGTTGTTCAAGTCGGTCAACTCGTCGATCTTGCGCTGGTGTTCCGAATTAACCGTGTAGAGTTCCTCGTTGACGCTATGAAGCTCTTCGTTGGTGCTCTGCAGTTCCTCGTTCGATGCGATCAACTCTTCGTTGGTCGACTGCAGCTCTTCGTTGCTGGTTTCTAATTCCTCGACGGTGGTTTGCAGCGACTGGCGCGTATGATCGAGTTCGCGTTCCAGTTCCTCGACCCGGCCAATACGTTCTTCGTCGAACTCAATCGTGTTGACGGGCGCATTTTCTTTGAGCTGCGTGTTCTTCTCTTGTTCCTCCAGACAGATGAGAAACAGTTTGCGGCTGCCTTTCAGATAGGGCTCGACTCGCACATTGAGACGTTTGGGGCCCAAGGCCGTTTTCGATTCAACGCTCTTGAACGTCACCGGCTCGTCTTTTTGGTTCGCCCGGTGCAGGGCAGCGGAGATCGCCGTTTGAAGGTCACCTTCTACCATTCGCGAGACATCGAGCGTCGTTCGGCCTTGAGGCTGGACCAGCAGTTTGCGTGCTTCTCCAAAGGTATGGATCAACTCGTAAAACTCGTTGACCAGTAGGCTCGGCGGAACATACTTGGCCAAAAGGTCTTCGTAGGCACCAGGGAGAAACCAGGCATCTTCCGATTTCGAAGAACTGGTCCCAGCAAGTGCCTGGCTGTTCATGATGGAGTTGGGAGGCGGAGCCAGCGGCATCCGAGCTGATTCAGGCAGACGGACATCGCGGAGCTTGCGATAGATTCTCCAATGTTGGTCGAGCGTCTCGAACTCCTTGGCCAACGTCCCAAGCGATTCGCTAGGCCCCAGCATCATGGTCCCCCCAACGCGGAGACCGAAGTGGAATGTCGCCACGATCCGGCGCTGGATTTCCGGTTCCAGGTAGATCAACACATTGCGGCAACTGAGTAGATTGATGCGCGTAAATGGAGGATCGCGCGTTAGGTCATGCCGGGCGAAGACAACCATCCGACGGATTTCGGGTTTGACATGGTAGAAGTCGCCGTGCAGCGAAAAGTACTTTTCTCGATAGCGAGCCGGAAGGTTTTCGATTGCTTTGGGTGCGTAGATTGCCGAGCTGGCGATTTCCATCGATTTCTGGTGAACGTCGCTGGCGAAGACCTTGACGTTGACCGGCTTCGCCATGTTCTCGATCGCTTCGTGCAGCAAGATGGCCAGTGAGTAGGCTTCTTCTCCGGTAGCGCAACCGGCGACCCAGACACGCAATTCATCATCGGCAGCACATTCAGCGACCATCTTGGGGATAATGTCTCGCTCCAAGAGCCGGAATGCCTCGGCATCGCGGAAGAAGGAAGTTACCTCGACTAGTAAGTCACGGTATAGCAAGTCCAGCTCATCTGTGTTGTTCGACAACTTGCCCAGATACTCGTGCAGGTCTTTGATTTGAGATAACTGCATCCGCCGTTCGATGCGGCGTTGGATGGTGGCTGCTTTGTAGTGGGTGAAATCGATGCCGAACCGTTGTCGGAACAGGCGAAAAAGGGCTGGCAGGTCTCCTTCTTCGGTTCCAAGAGGGTCTTCGATCTGGCCCCGTTTGAAATCTTCGGGCGAACGAGCGAATTCGAGGATCTTTTTGGTCATCGATTGCGGGCGGCAAACGACATCGGCAACCCCGGTAGCTGCCGATGCCCGCGGCATACCGTCGAACGCGGCCGATTCGCTGTCTTGAATCACGACCAGGCCACCGGCGTTGTGGATATGGCGAATTCCGCGTGAACCGTCCGAGCCGGTACCTGACAAAACAACACCAACCGCACGATCCCCTTGGTCTGCGGCCAATGATTTAAAGAAGACATCAATCGGCAGCTTGACTCCCATTTCGGGGTCATGCTTGGTGAGCCGCAAGATACCATTTTCGATAGTGATGTCGTGCTTGGGCTGCAGCAGGTAGATAGCGTTGGGGTGGACCTGCATCCCATCTTCAACACGATGGATTTCGATTTGCGTGTGACGGGCCAAGAGCTGATCCATCAGGCTCTTGAAGTCCGGGGATAGGTGTTGCACCACCACGAAAGCCAAACCGCTATTGGTTGGTGCGTTGTCGAAAAACAACTCCAGTGATTCCAGCCCGCCGGCAGATGCCCCGATACCAACCACGTAGAATGGTTGAGTCGAAGGCACTTCGTCTGGGTGTTGGTTTTCGTCGGTCCTGTTTTCCGAGTGCATTCTCAATTGCCCCAAAATGCGAATTACTTGCGCCATCGCATTGTAGCAATAGAAATCTTGCATGCTACCGATAACCCTCAGTAGGACCGCCGTAAAATGTGGTTATTGACGGGATCTATCACCTGGGATGCGAGGCCGGTCGGTAGCCGTTTTGCCCCGTGCGAAACTTAGTTCAATGCGTTCGCCGATAAGGTGGCATCACTGACCAGTTCCTCGACCAGTTTGCTTGGGTTGAGTGGTTTCTGGAACCAGCGTTCGCAGCCGCGGGGGCCAATCTCGACACCATACTCGATTGGATGGATTCCACTCACGGCGAAGAGTTTGATGGCATCGAAACGGTTATTGCGTCGGATTTCGCGGACCGTCCAGCCTCCGTTGAACTTGGGCATGTTCATATCAAGCAAGATGACATCTGGCAGTTGGTTGTCCGCCAGGTATTTCAAGGCGTCGGCCCCGTCGGTAACCGCGTCGACTTCAAAGTCTTTCAGACGGAGAAAACTAGCCAGCAGGCGGCCTTCGTTTTCGTTGTCGTCGACCACCAAGGCTCGACGAATTTGCTTGGGCTCTGGATTGCTGGGCGTCTCGGAGAATCGCGCCACTTGATCTTCGAGCACACTCAGCTCGCGCGTGATCCGAGTCAGCATGGCGAAAACGTGATCGGACTCGGTGAGTTCGGCTGCCCGCTTGACTTTTTCCAGGGCCGAAATCGCCGTTCGAAGTTGTTCCGAGATCGGACAAGTCTTGCCGAATTGAACCTTGCCTGGCAGCCCACTGAAATCGTCTGGCGGCAACTCTTCTCGGCGAACCGCGACTTCTCGCGGGGCATCAATGCCTATGCGTACCCGAGACTTGGAGAGTTGAAGAATCTTGACTCGGATTCCGAGCCCAGGGAATTCGATCGATTCATGGGGACTTCGAGACAAAACGAGCATGGAATGGTTTCCTTTCCTGACGTCATTAGCGGGTATCCTTCTACCCACAACCGCAAGATAATTACCGTTAAGAAGGTCTTGGACGCATTTAGTCAGTGGGACCAGACAATCATCGAAGACTTCCCATCTCCGAGAAATTGTTGGTCACATAACTGACAAGAGCGTGACGTCCAGTCGAGCCGGTAAAAGAAACCTGCCGGGAATCACTTCCCCACATCTCGTCTTAAAACACAGAAAAAGTTCTACAGATCAGCTTGCGATTTCTCAAGACCAAAGGGGCTCAAATCGCAAAAAGTGCCAGAAATTCGCGATATTGCCGTGCTAGCCTGGCCTATCAATCCGATGGCAAAAAACACCAATCATCATCAAAGCTGAAGCTTGGTCAATTCGTCGACAAACCGTTCCTGGAAATTCCCCTTGGTGAGGTATCCATTGATCAGGGGACGATATGGGTTCAAGTCGAACTGGCTTTCATCGAGATTCGACAAGACCAAAACCATGTTCTGGTGCAACTTGGGGGCGCGGCCGTATTCCTCAAGAAATTCGATTCCATTCATTCGCGGCATATTCATGTCGAGAAGGATCAGAAAGCGTTGCTCGGTGTCTGCTGAATCTCGCAGAACCTTTAGGATCTGCAGTCCGTCCGCAACGCGAATCACCGGATAGGTGACGTTAAGTCGATTCATCGTGCGGCTCAGGATCTCTGCGTCGACATCGTCGTCTTCGGCCAGCAAAATCGTCACGTGGTTATCGGCCATTGGCTCTCCTGCATGGCTAACAAGCAATCGCTCCCATGTTTCATTTCGACTTTTGGGTTCTAAGCTGAAACCGGGACAAGTTCTGGCAGGGAAATACAAAAGGTCGTTCCTTGCCCAGGTTCCGATTCGGCCCAAATGCTACCGCCATGCTGTTGGACAATCTTCTTGCAGGTCGCCAGGCCGATGCCGGAGCCTTCGACTTCACTTTGAGAATGCAGGCGATGAAACGGGGTAAAGATACGCTGCAAGTTTTCCTGAGAGATCCCTATCCCGTTGTCTCCCACGGAGATCAGCCAATGGGAATCTACCTGCCTGGCATCGATTCGGACTTCTGGCCGGGATTGCCCGCGGAACTTGATCGCATTGGATAATAGATTCTGAAACAGCGATACGAGCGTTGTCTGGTCCCCAGCAACCGTCGGAAGGTCGCCGACCTCGATCTTGGCGTCGGTTTCCTGGACCACGACGTCGAGGTTTTCCATGGCGGATCGAACCGCGTCTCCCAGATGAACCTCCAACCCAGGATTCTTGAATGATCCTTGCCGCGCATAGGTGATCAGGCTGCGTACCAAATCCAGCAGTCGCCGTGCGTTGACGTCGATCATGCGCAGGTTCGAAGAAGATTGATCATCCAACTTCTCGCCCAGGTCTTCCCGTAAAAACTGCGACAATTGAGCGATTCTGCGAAGTGGGGCCTGCAGGTCATGCGATGCGATCTGGGTGAATTCCTGCAGTTCCTTCATGCTCACGGCAAGTTTGCGCGCCAGGGTAACTTTCTCAATCGCGTTACTTAGTGCTCGTTGAACGGCTTCGACAGTGAGGGTTCCTTTCACCAGGTAATCTTGCGCGCCCAGCTTTAGGCTCTCGACCGCGACATGCTCGTTTCCGTTGCCTGAGATGGCGATAATAGGAACGTCATTGCCGGAGGCGCGAATCCTTTCAAGCGAGTCCCAGTCAGAAGAATCCTCCAGACGATAGTCGAGAAAGACACAATCAAAATGCCTTTCGGCCAATTGACTTAACCCTTCAGAACTACTGTTGGCATGCGTAATCCCAAAGGGATCTGGGCATGCCTTCTTCAGCAACGTTTCTATGACCCGTGCGTCGGCAAGGCTGTCGTCGACGATCAAGAACTGTTTTTCATTGGCCAGATTATTTGAGGCCATGGCTGAATGAATCCGTTGAAGATTGAAGGGAATAATGGAACTCGCTGCGTCCTAAACGAAGAGCATATCGTTTGGCGACATCAATGCAATCGAAATCCAACGCGGCGCATTCTATTGAGGCCTGCCCCGGCATTCGTAGCAAATCGCTCAAACCTCGCATTAGATTCCGTGCGCAGTCATCAATAGATTGGGTTTGGGCCACTTCTATCATTGATTGTCTCTAATTCATGGTAAGCGGATTATAGATATCTTGATTCTCCGCACCAATCATCCTTATGGGAGGGCTCCTGGCTTCTGCGCGACCAACGCCGATCTTCTTGTTAGGAGTTGTAACGAGTCTGCCGGTTGCGATGCCCTCGCAGGGCGGGTTTGGGACCGAATTCCTCGGGGATTTTGTTGCCTAAGTTGCCGACTATGCGCCATTCCGCAAACTCGCTTCGGGAATCGGCGACGAAATGAAACTGTTCTAGGTTACTCGTAGTGCTAGATCGCTGGCGGCCGATCACTGCAGGTCTACCTTCAGGTTGCGCGGCCGAGAATGACGTTTGTCGTGGTCTTGCCACAGTTGATTCGGGATAGGAAGTCTGATCAGGAGATTATCTGGCAGTTCTCTGAGCCAGTCGGTTTCCTGCCATCGCCAGGCTTCCCGATAAAAGGGACAAGTGGCTGATGAATGAGTACAGAGTCTACAAGGTTCTGGTGTTGGAAGACGATTTGACCGATGCCAACCTTATCGAACGGCAATGCAAGAAGTCTCAGTTTCTATTCAAGATTACCTGGGCGACTCGCGTATCGGAGGCAATCGGGTATCTCGATCAGCAAGGTTTCGACGCCATCGTCGCCGATATGAACGTCCCGGACAGTTCCGGCCTCCGGACCATTTCTCAACTACGCGAACACTGCGGGAAATCGGCGATCATCGTGTTAACCTCGATCGATGATCGCATGATTGAAAAAGAGATCTTTTCGGCAGGGGCGCAAGACTTCAGGAAGAAGGATGAATTGTCAAGTGTTTCACTCGGCCGGGGCATTGTGCATGCAATCGAGCGGCAAGAGCAAGTTAACCAGATAAAACGCCTGGTCGGTCGACTGAAGAAAAGTCAGAAGCGTTTGACGGTGCAGTCGCAGCAACTCAAGCGAAAGAATCGGCGACTTACCAAACTTTATCGAACGGCCCGTGAGTTTGTCGACAATGTTTCGCACGACCTACGCACTCCGCTCACAGTGATCAAAGACTACGTTTCGATCATCCGAGACGGAATGGCCGGAAGCGTTCAAGCGGAGCAAATGAAACTTCTGGGCAAAGTGGCCCTGCGAACCGACGATCTGAACCACATGGTCGACGACATTCTCGATGCCAGCAAACTCGAATCGGGATTGCTGGGGGCTTGGCGACGAACTTCCTGCACTTGTCAGCTTTTGGAGCACGCGGCGAGTTTGCTGCGCGAGCGAGCATCGATCAACGGCGTAAAACTAGTGATCGATTGTCCGCAAGATTTGCCCGAGGTTTATTGCGATTGCGAAAAGGCCATTCGAGTAATCACCAACCTGGGAATCAACGCGATCAAGCATTCCCGTTCCGGACAAACGGTTACGATCTGGGCGAAGCTACAGCCGGAGGAAGGAGAAGTCCGCATCGGGATTACGGACCGAGGCCCTGGAATCGAACGCGAGTCGCTCGAACTGATTTTTCAACGTTTCGAGCAACTCAAGGATCAGGTTTCCTCGACCGTACAAGGATTCGGGCTGGGACTGAACATCGCTCAACGGCTGACGCATATAAATCTCGGCAAGTTGACCGTTGAGAGCCAAGTTGGGAAAGGGAGTACATTTTCGTTCACCGTTCCGCTGTCCGATCCGATGGAGGTGCTTTCCCGCTGGCTGGCTCTTCGCAGTGGTCGGAGTTCAACCCTTCGAGCGTTAGAGATTGTACTCGATGAATCGATCCCTGAGATTGATGCGGATGATTTCGATCGATTCGTGAACTGCCAGTTACGGCGACAAGATATTCTGTTTCGGGTAACTACTCGCTGCTGGATGTTAATCATGCCAATCGAGAGCAACGAGATGCCTATGTGGGAACAACGAGCCGAGCGAGATTTTGTTCGATTCAATCGAAATCGCCCGCAAGGCCCGCTCCCTGGCTACTCGCGACGGTTCATTCAACACTGGTCGCCACAAGTTTCCAGGCAGCATATTCTGAGCGAATTCGACCAATATCTTTCCCAGGTTGCGATGGAATCGGAGAGGCCGGAACTGACCAATTGCTGATTTCATCATGCGAGGTTTCATTTTTAAGGGGTTCGAAGAATGAATGATTCCAAAAAGGTTTTGATTATCGACGACGAGCACGATATTCGTGAGGGGGTTTCGTATTGGCTGCGGTCGGCTGGCTACGCGCCGATCTTGGCCAGCGATGGCGACGCAGGAATTCAGGCCGCGCGCCGCAGCATACCTCAAGCAATTGTCTTGGATGTGCAGATGCCGCATCAGGACGGGATCGAAACGCTCGTTCAATTGCGATGCGATTCGGAAACCCGGCGCATTCCGATCATCATGCTGTCGGCCAGCTTGCAGGACGAATCGCGTGCGTTTGACGCTGGAGCGAGGTTCTTCGTTCAAAAGCCGTACGAAGGGCGTCGATTGATCTCGGCGGTGAACGCTGCTTTGGGTTCGGCTGATTGTTAGGTAGCACTACTTCCGCAAGTCAATCTTGCAGCATCCGAAGTCGAGCGAATTGGCAGCACGCGATTTGTTCTTTTGGAACTCGCAGTTAAGCTGGTAGTAGATGTGCCGACCGTCGCGCTGGGTACTTACCAGGTCAGCGTGGAAAAGAACTCGCAAGTGATGCGAGATGTTGGCGATTTCCATTTCCAGAAGAAGGGCCAAGTCGGTTACGCTCAGTGGGCCAGCTTGCAGCGCCTTGACGATCTGCAGGCGAACCGGGTCTCCGAGTGCTTTCAGGTAGACGGCACATTCGGACGCGTCGGGAACTTCTGGCGAGCGATCTTCCTGGGAGTTCATCTCCAGCCTTCTAACTGGCACAGTTCTCTACCGTTTGAATTCAATCATCGGGCCCCATTATTCTCGGCGACTTGCCATGCCACAAGCCGATAATGCGCAACTTCACAATACGGCAGGTAGACCTTTCCCATTAGAAACAACCGGTTTAAACCAACGGAGGGCGAAGCGATAACGGCTTTTTTTACCGTTTCTTTCGCGAGAATCCTCGATAAACGCGATGATTACTGAGAAGTTGCAAAACTTTTCGATCTTAAATCATATTGGTTGCTGCGTTAAAAAAAGGGCTCCCATAACCCAGGAAAGCTTCGCAAGCTCGGGAGCGATATCCACAACTTACCCACGGTCGGAGACCATCGGATGAGATTGCTAGGCATGGCAGGCAAAACGCTTTTCTGGGGGGCAATCGGAAGTTGCTGCGGGCTATTTTCTCTTTTCGCCGTGATTAACGCCGCAGAGCCGGCCGACGTCGCGAATCAGCGGCTCGCGAAGCTTCAAGCCGCCATCCAGCAAATGCAAACGGCCTTCAATGCCCACGATGCCCAGGCCATGGCCGCGTTATGGGAAAGTGACGCCGTTCATCGGCAAGGAACCTCAGGCGATGAAGTCAAAGGCCGCGAAGCGATTCTAGCCGCTTATCAGGATCTCTTTCAAAAAGATCCTCAGGCCAAGTTGGTCATCACGTTGAATCAGGTTCACGAAGTTTCTGCGGAAGTCGTCCATGTGAAATGCTCGACACAACTGATGCATTCCGATCAAAGCGTTACCTTCTCGAGATTCTCGGGCTTGCTGGTCCAACAGGATGGCAAGTGGTTGATCGATCAGGTCGAGGAGTTCGACGTTGCTCCAGAGAGAGTGCGGACTCCAGGGACGTTGCTTCGGCAGCAGTTGGGATGGTTGATCGGCACCTGGGAGGACGACGCGGACGGCTCGAAGGTGATCAGCCGGTTTCAATTTGCCAACGGAGGGAACTTCATCGTTCGCGAATACCGCACAAGCATACCCAAAGGTCCGGACGTCTCGGGAACCCAGGTAATCGGTTGGGATAACGAACATAAAACGATTCGCTGCTGGCAATTCGACGGCGATGGAAGTTTCGGCGAAGGGGTTTGGGAGCAGATGGATGAAAAACGCTGGCGTTGTCCAATGGTGGTCAAACTGGTCGACGGACGCCGGGCATCGTTCACGCAGATTATTGAGCTGGTTTCCGAAGATCAGCTGAAATGGAGTCTTGTGAACCGCGAAGTGGATGGCCTGTCGATTCCCAGCATTGGGCCAGATCAGTTGGTTCGCAAACCGGAATAGTCCCGCAAGAAGAAAACGGATCAATCTGTTTCTCTGGAAGAGATACGAAGGAAAAGCCGATGAAACGAAGCCTGATTGCCTGGTGCCTGGTCGTGGCCGGGTTGATTGCTCTTCCGGCGACCGTGCACGCGGTTGGATTTCATACTGGCGGCATCGCGGGTGGCTATCATCCTGGTGGTATGGGAGGTGGATTCCAGACGCCAGGGCCGATCGGTGGAACTGGATTCAATTTGCCCAGCGGCGGCAACTTTGAAGGCGCAGGGCTGGGCGGCATGGCCAGCGGCATCAACACGGGCGACTTTGGCGGAGGAAATCTGGGAGGTGCCCGCATGCCCAATGGCGGCGTGAGCCTCCCTTCTAACGACGTTCGCCCCCCTGGCGGCGGAGACAACTTTCCAAATATCTTGCCGCAGCGCGGCGCGTACGACGGATACCAATACGATCACGGCAGCATGCCGGTGCTTGCCCCGCACTATCCTTCGCATCGTGGTCCAGCGAGTGGAGATATCCAAAGCTTTGAGGGGTTGCACCGGGGAAACGTTCCGCTGGCCAACGATCATGTGTGGACTCAGCATGCTCCCGATGTCGCCAACAAGGTTCAAGGTCGCCTTGGCCAGGTGCTCGGGCCAGACAGCGGCGGCGCGGCGATGATGAATGATTGGTTGGACAACAATACGCACAACTTCAATCGCCTGAAGAATTGGTCCGGAGAAGCTCAGCGTCTGGGATACAACGGCGGGCAAATGTGGGGCGACTATCCAGATTCGGGGCGAATTCAAAGCCAGCCTCCCTTAAACCGCCCCCAGCCAACTTCTGGTGCTTTGCCTAGCAGCAGCAATATCAACCAAAATATTCCGAACCTGCCAAGCCAAGCTCCGAATGCCATCAGCGGCGGTAAGCCTGGCAACGATTTCTGGGGCAATGGCCAGCCCATTCTTCCCGGCAACGTCCAAAATTTCCAGAAGAAGAGCAACCAGCAATTCGGCCAATGGTGGAATACACATCCCCAAGTACAGCAAAAAATCCAGGATCATTTCGATCCCAGTCAGTCCGGCAGCGCCTCGTGGAAACGAAATCATCCCAACCTTAAGCCGTGGTACTACCAAAACGATTGGAGCAAGCATGACCGATGGTATTGGTGGGCAGACTCCAGTTGGGGACAGGTAACTGGCTGGTTTCCTTCTGCTTGGAACTGGGCCGGGCCGATTTTTTATGCGTACGGTCCTGACGGAAATATCGTCTACCAGAAAAACGCCGTCTACGTGAATGGGCAACAGGTCGGTACCCAGGCCGAATATGCCCAATCGGCGGCTCAACTGGCCGATGTCGGTACGGCCAGCATCAACGATGCCGGCCAGCAGGAGTTCCTGCCACTGGGAACGTTTTCGATTTCGACCAGCGAGCAAGATCCCTCGCCCAATCGCGTCATTCAACTGGCGGTCGATCGCGAAGGGATTATCAGTGGAACCTATTACAACACCTCGACCGACAAGACCTACCTGGTTCAAGGCCGTGTCGACAAAACGTCGCAGCGTTGCGCGTTTACCATCGGAGACAACACCGGCACCGTCTTCGAGACCGGCATCTACAACCTGACTAAGGACGAAGCCCCGGTCCTGGTTCATTTCGGTACGACGCGTACCGAGCACTACTTGTTGATTCGCATGCATCCGCCGAAAGATGCCGTTAACCAGGACGGCGATTCTAGTTCGAATGCATCGCCTGGAACGGGGTTGCCATTCTGACGGCAGGGCATGTCAGGCGTTCTTGTTTAGTTTTGCCGAACTCTTGATTGATTCTTTGCAATCCGGGCTCGATATTCGTTATCGTGATTAGTTGCTTTTCCGCTGAAGATCTATTTCTCGTCGTTAGGATTCTGAAACGTGTCTGACGCGAATCGACTGCTGGAAATCATCGAGGAAGGAATCAACGCCCATGGAGGCGATCTTGGTGGTTGGACGCAATTCATCGAAGAACAGTTAAAACTGTTCGATGGTCGCGTGACGCTACGAGCAGATGTGTACGAGATGGAAAGACAAGATCCTGGGATGGCCCATTGTCATGTCTTTGCGACCTTGCACGATTGCGATGACGAAGTCCTCGATGCCTGCGTGTTTGGCATGGGGGACGACCGAGAGAAGGCCCTTCGCGAGGCAGCCATTGTGTGGGTGACTTGTGTCGCCGGCCCGATCCGATCTTTTCTGGACAATAAGCCGGTCTGTATGACGTGCCAGGCAGGCGTGATTGATGGCGATCCGAACGAAGGATACGTTTCTGGCGACTACGGTTTGCCTGGCCTGAGGGCTTATGTCGGGCCGTCGATTATGCGAGGGTTTGAGGGAGATGATCGCCCTCCGACTGGTGATGACACGATGCCGTGGTTTCGGTATGCGTACGAGTCGGCCGCACCGCGACGCGTTCATCTGGCAAAGTCGACGGTCTTGTTTACTAGCGAAAATGGCTGGAGTCGCGAGTTGGAAATCGATGGGCACGAAGTGGCTCATAAAGATGTCAATTGGCCAAGTCCACCCTGCCAAGCGAACTTTGGCTACATGACTCGTTTCGCCGTGTTCGAATTTCCCCGCAATTCGACAGTTGTCCAGCAACGAGCCGAACTTGACCGCACGATCGAATTCTTCTGTGAGCATTTCACCGAATACGATGACGTAGAAGCATTGACGGAAGCGATGGTGGCTGAAGGCTTTAAACTTGAAACCGTCGACGAAGTTGAAGCGTATTCGACGATTGCATTCGGGCGGTTGGAGTTCGAACATTTGGGGGTCAACTATTCCCCGACCATCCTGCGCGCATGCCGCGATGGCACGATCGAGACCGATATCCCGTTAATGTCCCTGCCTGGTTACTGCCGAGCCAAAGCGATCGGCGCTGTAATGCGAGAGAAACTGCCCGACGAAAAGTGGCAGGCCCTGGCGTACTACAACGCCGAATCGCAAGCACTTTTGAATGCGCTGCAAAACGGCGTTACACCTGAAAAACTTCCCGGAACGAGTATGTATCCCTGTGTTGTGCCGGAACGCGGCGTCAGCAACGAGACCATGGACGAGGCAGTCGGAATGCTCCACAAGATGATGAATGAGAAGAGGCAGAAGATGAAGCAAGCGAAACAGAAGAAGCCTTGGTGGAAGTTCTGGTAGTTGCTTCTCGCCGCTTGGCTGTTACTCCTTGGGGAAGTAGTCGAAATAGTCGAGGCCCAGATCTGCCTCGCCAAGCGCGACCATCGCTGGGACACCAAAACTTCCTCCGTGATCGATCTTCATTGGCCCAGGTGAATACAACAAAAAATCAATCGGGGCTTGCCAAAGAATATCTTGATATCGAACACGGTAAATGAAGTCTTCACCGGTGAACGGGTCGAGTGGGATTTCATTCAGGATGCCAGACGCCAGTTGTTGGAGGTTTTGGGGAAACGAACCTATCTGTTCGTGATAGGAACGAATCGCCAGGTCAATTGTCAGAAGTCTCATCATCGCGAGTGCTCGATATTCCGACTCTTCCTCAAATGACTGTTTCACTTCGGGAACTGCTAATTCTTTCAAATAAGCGATGAGTTGCTTGGCTTCTTCTTCCTCTTCTGGAGTTTCCGCTGGTAGTTCGATATCCCAGTCTTCGTCAGAATCCTTCGGGTAATCGACAGCGATTTCCCACTGGTGATCTCGCTCGGTCACGGTATCCAGCGTTTCTCGCTGCGATTCGACTATTGGCAAAGCCCGAATCAAACGATCTCGCGTTGTTTGGTCGTAGTGAGTCCTTGACGATCTAAGTAGGTCTATTCCTGCATTACTGAAGCCAATCCCGACCAAGTAGTCAACCTTCAGACCGCCTCGTCCGGTGGCGTTGGCAAGTTCCAGCAGGTCGATGCCAACACTCGCGACCTTTTCGTATTGTTCCTCGCGAGCGTAAAGCGATCCCTCAACGCGGAAGACGCGGGCAAGTATTCTCAGGTGCTGAAAGTTCGGTAGGTTCTTCTCGATAAAATCGACCTCGTATTCCAAAGGAACGTGGCAATCGAGCCCGAGACATGCCCGAGCTGTTTCGAGATGTGAAAGGTTTGTGAATACATAATGACGCAACGTCGCGAGCGGCACGTCACCATCTGACCAACTCTCGTTCGGTTCCACGAGCTGCGAGGCGGCCTCCGCCATACGAAGATAGGAAGATTCGTGAATGCTCATCGGATTAAATCCCAAAACTTTAACATGCCGAATTCCAACGAACCAAGGTCCTTTGATCTGTTAAGGCGAGTCGTATGGCTCGTCCTCTTCAATATTCCGTTATTCATTCGGCCTTCATCGATTATCAACAATTTTGGGGAAACTGTGCGGTTTATTGTCCACTTCGAACCCCACTGTTGAAGGACCAATTGATGAAGTTGTATTCTCTTAGTCTGGCCATCCTGGCCTCCCTTGTTTCTGCTCAAGTGACGCTCGCTGGGCCTCTCGAGTTTTTGTTTGGAACGCCCCAACTGGTTGAAGAGTGGCGTTACACGGCTGCTGCCGGCGAAGGTTCGTCGGAAATTGGCACCTACGATGCCGCAACCAAAAAGGTCTTCCTGACCAACATCAACGACGACACGGTTGACGTCCTTGATGCCGTCACAGGCGATTTGCTCTATTCGATTCCGGCCGGCAAAGTGAATAGCGTTTCGGCTCACGATGGCCTGGTTGCCATTGCGGTCGAAGGCTCCGACACCGGCGTGCGAGGCAAGATTATGCTGGTCGATGCCGAAGATTACTCGGTGCTTTCCGAGCCGGAATCTGGCTATCTGCCTGATATGTGCACCTTTACGCCGGATGGCAACTACGTTCTGGTGGCCAACGAAGGGGAACCCAACGACGACTACACGATCGATCCGGTCGGTTCGGTTTCGATTATCGACGTTACCGATCCGTCGAACCCCGAGGTCTACGAAGCAGGCTTCGAGTCGTTCAATGCCGAAGAAGCTGACCTGAAGGCGGCTGGCGTGCGTATCTTTGGCCCAGGTGCCAGTGTTGCCATGGACATGGAACCGGAATATATCGCGGTTTCGGCCAACTCGAAAACGGCCTACGTGGGCTGCCAGGAAAACAACGCTATCGCCGTAGTCAGCATTCCTGCCAAGAAGATTCTTTCGATCAACCCGCTGGGATTCAAAGATCATACGCTGGCCAAGAATGCATTTGATGCTTCGGATAAGGACGATGCGATCAACATTCAGACCCACCCGACCAAGGGTATGTACATGCCGGATTCGATTGCTTCGACCAACTTCCTCGGTTTCACGCTGATTGCGACCGCCAACGAAGGCGATTCCCGTGATTACGATGGCTTTTCGGAAGAAGTACGCGTTGAAGATCTGACGCTCGATGCTGATGCGTTTCCTGATGCGGCCGCGCTGCAGGATAAGGAAAACCTGGGCCGATTGAAGACGACGATTGCCAATGGCGATGCCGATAATAACGACGAATATGAAGAGATCTACAGCTACGGTGCCCGATCATTCTCGATCTGGTATTTCACGCCATTTGGCGACACGCTGCAGGTTTTTGACAATGGGAACGACTTCGAGCAAATCACCGCCGCCGAAATTCCGGATCTGTTTAACTCGCAGGACAACGATCCCGACGAGTTCGACAAGCGGAGCGATGACAAGGGGCCCGAACCGGAAGCCCTGGACATCGGTCACGACCTGGGGACGACGTTGGTGTTCATCGGGATGGAACGCGTCAGCGGTGTGTTCATGTACGACATGAGCAATCCTTTTGACCCGGAGTACCTGCAGTACATCCGCAACGAACTGGATGCCTCGCCGGAAGGTATCGACTTCATTCCGCGCGGCGCCAGCCCGTTCACGGAGCCAGCGATTCTGGTCTCGCACGAAGTCAGCGGCACCGCCACCATGTTCCGTATCAAGCGAGTTGGCGGCTTGTTTTCTGGTTTGCTGAACGACTAGTTCGCATGTCCATTGATCTTGTTGAATCAATCAAAGACCGCCTGAGGCAATTGTTTGCCCAGGCGGTTTTTTCGTGGGCTGTCGAGAATCGTCGATCCTGCTGGAAATCGAACTATTTGAACCGATGGTATCGATTGTGATGATTTGAATTGCTGACTGGCTGACCTATCTTTGAGGACCTGGACTATATTTGTTTCGCTACCTCCTGAAGTTATTGATCTGCGGAAGCCCAATCATGAAATGCTCGCGTCTGGTTCTGCTTGCCATGATGGTTGCCGTTTGGGGGTCTTTGGTGAGCGATGCGTTTGCTCTCAAGCTTCTTCTGGTGACTGCCAATAATGGGTACTTAACCAGCGAAGAGTCGGCCCGGCGGTCAACGTTTCAGTCTTGGGGTTATACCGTCACTACTGTTTGGTCAGGCGACTACCAATCGAATATCAATTCCGCAGCAAGTTCCGCGGACGTTGCTTACGTCTCGGAAGAAACCGATAGCGCAACGCTTGGCACCAAGCTTCGTCTGGTAACGATTGGGGTCGTGAACGAAGAGAATTTTCTCGACGATGATTTTGGGTTCTCTGATTCACCTGGCACCGAGCGAAGTGCTACCCAAATTTACCTCGTTTCTTCAAGCAGTTATTACACCATCACGTCCAACAATCAGCCGCTTACCGAAATGCAAGGCAACCTGGCACCAGGCTTGAACGTCTGGGCCCGGACCAGCAGCAGCGGTAAAGTCACAACCGCGACAATCGAAGCAGGCGGCGCGCTTGCCAATACGATCTCGGGAAATTCCACCGCGGCGGGGCGGCGCGTTCGCCTGCCGATTGCCGGGGATGCGTTTTCATGGTCGTACCTGAACAGCAATGGCAAGACGCTGGTGCAGCAAGCTATCGAATGGGCTGCCCAAACGGGTTCGCTCTACCTACATTGGAAACTCGACGAAGGGAGCGGAACCACAATTAACGACTCGTCGGGTAATAGCCACACCGCATCTTTTCAGAACGGGACACCGACCTGGACGACTGGTCCGCGGGACGGAGCACTTGATTTCAATGGCTCGAGCTATGCCCGGTCCAATTCGTATTTCAGCCCACCTTCAACGGGCAGCGTCGCGTTTTGGATGAAGCGGGACACAGCTGTCAATTCGCGCGAGCGGCCCTTTGGTGTTTCCGATACCTGGGAAGCTCGCCTCGAAACGACCGGGATCCTTACTTTTGACATCGACGGGAATGCCTCGTCAGGCGGTTTCGAGACGAGTGTTCCGGTCGACAATATTGGGCAGTGGTATCACATCGTCGCCATCTTCAACGCGACCAACGACACGTACAAGGTCTACATTGACGGACAGTTGGACAAAAGTGGTTCGGCCTCATTATCGGGCCAGAGTTCCAATTACCTGAGTTTGGGGACGCGCACTGGGGCGTCGGAACACTTCGATGGCACCATCGATGACTTCCGGGTCTACAACTACGAGCTTACCGAGAAGGAAATCGCAGAGATCTACGGGCTGGTGGGCCATTGGAAGTTCGATGAGGGATACGGCAGCACGGCCAACGACAGTACCGCCTATCAGAACGATGCCACGATCAGCGGGGCGAATTGGTCGAGCGATTGCTCCGGCAATACGGTACTGCATTTCGACGGTGCATCTGACGTTGCCACGACGGGGACAACTGTCGAT
Organism: bacterium; assembly: GCA_016124445.1. Classification (GTDB taxonomy): domain Bacteria; phylum Planctomycetota; class Planctomycetia; order Pirellulales; family Pirellulaceae; genus Bremerella. The sequence goes on along the minus strand of WGNR01000008.1, from coordinate 74,693 downwards.
CCGCCGGAGAAAGGAACGATTGCGTTTTGGTTTCAGTCGGAAGATCCTTCTTCAACATTGAGGCGTTTGTGGGGAATTGAAGACGACTTTGAAATGCGTCAGGAAGCGACCGGAGTTGTCTACTGCGATGTCAGTTCTGATAGCTTCAGCGGTGGTTTCTACACGAACGAGGGGCTAAGCGATAGCGCCAAGTGGTATCACATGGTGGCGACCTACGACACCACGGATGACACCTACGCCATCTATATCGATGGCGAACTGCATAAGAGCGGCGTCTCGGCGAACGACATGACCAAGCAATCCGCAGGGATTCTCTCGTTCGGAACTAGAACTGGATCGAGCCAGTACTGGAAAGGATCGCTGCGTGACTTTCGGATCTACAATCGCGAGATTTTACCGGAAGAAATTGTCGAGTTGGCTGGAGTCATCGCGCATTACCAGCTCGATGAGACCAGTGGTTCCGTTGCGTACGATGCCAGTCTGGCAGGCAATGATGCCTACTACTACGGTTCGCCTACGCTGGGCGTGAGCAGCCCGAATTCCTCCGAGTTTGGAACCGCTGTCTATTTGAACGGCACGTCGCAGTCCGTCTCTACCTCAGGAAGTCTGTTGAACAACCTGACGCAATTCACGATCGCCGGTTGGGTGAAACTGGACACACTCGATTACAACCAGTCGTTCTTCGGGCAAAACGACGTGATTGAATTCGGGATCAATGGAGCGACCAACCAGGTCCATCTGTGGACATCTGGTGGCGGGTATCTTTATCAAGCGGGTGTTTTCTCGACTGGTCGCTGGACTCACGTCGCGGCCGTTGGCGACGGTACCAAGGTTGCTGTCTACATCGATGGAGTGGAGGTCCAATCGTACAGCAAAACAGTTTACTCTTCCTACGGAAGTAGTAGCTATGACTTCAAGATCGGCGAAGGGGTGTTTGCTCCATCCGGAGATAACCTACACGGAAGCGTCGACGACGTACGAATTTACCGTCGTGCCCTATGTCCGGCCGAGATTGAAGCGCTTAGCACTGCCGGAGTGGTGACGGGAGTGCGTGTTTTGAGCTGGGTGGAAGTTCAGTAGATCATTTCCGTAACAAGTCGTTCAGGGCTGGTTCGACGTCAGGAAACTGAAATTCAAATCCTTCTTCTGCCAATCGCTTGGAAACAACATAGCGTCCCAGCAGTGCCAGTTCAGGATCGGTACGCATGATCAAGGGAGCCCCGATCCGGACCATCCAGGCAAACGCCGGGAGACCAATCGGCATGCCAGCCGCCACTCGTAGCGTTTTCATGAATTCGGCCTGAGAAACCGGATTGGGGGCCGAAGTAATGTAGGCTCCCCGCATTTGAGGATCTTCCAAGCCACGCTCAAAAAGTCGATTCATGTCGGTTTCGTGGATCCAACTGAAACCTTGTCTGCCGGTTCCGACGCGGCCTCCCAGGCCAATGCGTGCGAGCCAAATCAAACGCGCGATCGCTCCTCCACCTGCGCCTCGATTGCGTCCCACGACGAAACTTGTCCGTAAGATGACTCCACGCTGCGAAGGCAGTCGGGCGGATTCAAATTCTTGTTCCCAGGCCTGACCGACCGTTGGGGCCAAGCCAAGCCCAAAAGCGGAGTCTTCGTTGCAAACGACAGTTAATGGATCGCCATAGATATGGGCGGTGCTCATCTGAACCCAGACCGGCGGAGGGTTTTCAATCGCTCGCATTGCCTGCCCCAATACACGGGTCGATTCGATGCGAGAACGCAGAATCTCGTCCTTATGCTCGGGTGATTTAATGCAGTCGACTGTCCGGCCTGCCAGGTTGACCAGCCCAGCAGCACCATTCAGCGAAACGGACCAATCATTTAAAGAGCGTCCATCCCAGCGGACATGCTGCCAGGGGCTCGAGGGTTTTGGAGACGTTCGAGAAAGTACCGTGATTTCAAAGTCGCGTTGGTGAAGATAATGTGCCAGCGAGACCCCTAAAAAGCCACTGCCGCCGGCAATCACAATTCTCTTGTTGGAGGTCATCTTTAACTATTTCTGTGGCTGAGCATCTGCGGATGTCCATCTTCATTGGTAACCGCGATCGATTGCGGGTGATAACTTGGGTAATCACCTTACGCGTCCGCTGGTTGCCTTTTATGTTGGAAGTTGATCACTTCTCAACCTTTGTCTTTCATGGTCATGCGACTTTTTCACCCTGGTATTCTGCAAGTTCGAGCACCTGCTCTCAACTTCTACGTGATGCGTGGAGAAGGGGGATTGTATGTGATCGACGGAGGATTTATCGGTGGAATTCGTCTGCTGAAACGAGCGTTACGCGAGCAAGATTGGAATGATCTGCCCTTGAAGGGAATCTTGGTTACGCATGGCCACCTGGATCACGTTTTGAATGTTTCGTACCTAGCCAGGACGACGGGTGCCTGGGTAGCAGGCGCGCGGCTCGATGCCGATCACTTCGCTGGCCATCCAAAGTACGAAGGGAAGGCACGCGTGACCGGCTGGCTGGAGGCCTTGGGACGTGTAACGCTAGGGTACCGAAGGTTTGTGCCTGATTACTGGCTAAACGACGGCGATCGTTTGGAGATGGATCCCAGCATTCAGGCCGTTCACTTACCAGGGCATACGCGAGGGCACATGGGGTTTTGGCTTCCGCAATCGCGATTATTATTCACAGGCGATCTGTTCGTCAGCTATCGCAGCGGAGGCCGATTGCCACTTGAAATCTTCAACACCGATTCTCGGCAAAATGTCCACAGTATTGGGGTCGCGCTGGGGATGAAACCGGCCGGCGTGCTACCCAATCATGGCGACGATAGTCCGCCTGATGTCCATCTGCGGCGGCTGGAAGATCTTTACGAACGAATCCGATTCGCCGGCGGCTAGTTTTACTCGTGAACACCTAGTTGCCGTTCGATTTCCTCCAGCGGTACGCCTTTGGTTTCGGGCATCATGGTGATCACCCAAACAAGTTGTAGCACCATCATGCCGCAGAAGATCGAAAAGATAACGCCTGAGGGTACCTTCGCGTCGATTATCATCGGAAATACAAACGTCAACGTGGCCGCAAAGAACCAATGCGTGAAGCTACCCAAGGCCTGACCCATGGCCCGATACCGGGTCGGGAAGATTTCAGAAATGAAGACCCAGATAACGGCTCCTTGTCCCACGGCATGTGACGCGATGAAAAGAAATAGAAACGGGGGCACCAGGATCAGATACCCGAAGTAAAAGGCCAAAGCGCAGCCCCCAAGCGAGATGATATAGCCCAACGAGCCGACGATCATCAACGTGCGTCGCCCCAGATAATCGATCAAAGCCAGGCCGGCAAAGGTAAATATCAGGTTAACGATCCCGATGCCGATCGAGACGGTAAGTGAGTCTTCCTTGCCCAGCCCGGTCTCTTCAAGAATACGTGGCGCGAAGTAGAGAACCGCATTGATTCCGGATAGCTGGTTAAAAAACGCAATGAGTACGGCCAATAACATTGGTAAACGCAAGTGCTTCAAATGCGCTGAGTCAATCGGCCCAGATTGCTTGGCGCTCTCGACGATATCGTCAGCCAATTCTTCCGCTTGTTCCAGCGATCCGCTTGGAACGATGGAGCGAAGGACCGCCAAACCCGCTTCTCGATCGCCTTTGCGCGTGATCAGCCAACGAGGGCTTTCGGTGAGCCCAAAGCAGAACAAAGAGTAAATCAACGCAGGAATTGCCTCAATGGCTAACATCCACCGCCAGGCATCGTTGGGCTGATCTTCGGGGATGGTTGAAGCAAACCAGTACGCAATAAGAGCATTAGAGACGTAAGCAATCAGAATGCCGAAGACGATGTTGAATTGAAACATCCCTGCCAGTTTTCCCCGATTGTTGGGCGGAGAGATTTCAGAGATGTAGAGAGGCGCCGCTACAGTCGATATGCCTACTCCCAGGCCGCCAATCCAGCGAGCGATGATGAAGGTCATCGGGCCGGTTGCCAAGCCAGACCAGACCGCTGAAACAAAATAAAGCACGCCGATTGAGAGTAGCGTCTTCTTACGTCCGAATTGATCGGTCGGCAAAAAACCGATCAGCGAGCCGATTACCGTGCCCCAAAGGGCGGCGCTAGTCACAAGGCCATGGGTGAAGCCGCTAAGGTGCCACTGACCCTGGATTGACTTTTCAGCCCCTGAGATGACAACCGTATCGAACCCAAACAGAAAGCCCGCCAACGAGGCGGTAATGGACCAGAAGATGATGCGAGCAAGCATAAAGTTTGATCAGGTAGGATGAGGTGAGACGAGCAGGGGATTGGAGGTTTTCGCCCGATTTTCACATACATCCCGCCATTTCGGAAGAATATTTCCCTATAGGCGGCCAAGAACCATTATTTCGGCCTGATCGACTGGTTTGGGGTTCACCTATTTTCAACCGCAGATTGTAGGTAAACTAACGCGATCAACCGATTGCTTAGTTTTGCTGCAGGGAAAGAATAGATGAAATTAGCAGTCATTGGGACAGGTTACGTTGGACTCGTTACCGGAACCTGTTTCTCCGATCTGGGCAACGAAGTTACCTGCATCGATGTTAACGAGGTCAAAGTCGAAGGCCTGAAGAAGGGGATCATCCCGATTTACGAGCCAGGCTTGTCTGAGTTGGTTGTTCGCAACCACGAGGAAGGCCGCCTGCATTTTACGACCAAGGCCGCCGAAGTGATCCCGGACGCCGATGTCGTCTACATTGCGGTCGGGACGCCGCAGTCTGACAGTGGCGCGGCCGATCTTTCAGCCGTATGGAAAGTGGTCGAAGATATCGCTCCTCATCTTCGAGAAGATGCACTGGTTGTCGTCAAGAGTACCGTCCCGGTTGGCACCAATGGCAAGGTGTTCGACATGCTGAAGAAGCTTTGCGGACGCGAGTGCAATACGGCCAGCAACCCCGAATTCCTCAAAGAAGGTTCAGCGATTTCCGACTTCATGTACCCAGACCGGGTTGTCTGTGGGGTGCGGAACAAGCAGGCTGAAGAAATCTTGCAGGCATTGCATGCTCCGCTGGTGCGAACCGGCAAGCCGATTATTTTTATGAGCCCTGAAAGCTCGGAACTGACCAAGTACGCTGCGAATGCCTTGCTGGCCACCAAGATCAGCTTCATCAATGAAATCGCCAATCTGAGCGAAAAGGTTGGGGCCGATATCAATGACGTCCGCATTGGTATGGGGCACGACCAGCGGATTGGTTTCCAGTTCCTGTTTCCTGGTCTGGGTTACGGCGGCAGTTGTTTCCCCAAAGACGTTCGTGCATTGGCCTCGCTGGCCGAGACGTTGGAACTTGAGCCGCTGATTATGAGGGCGGTCGATGAAGTCAATGTAAGCCAGCGGGCATCTTTAGTCCGCAAGATCGATACGTTTTATGGCGGCGATGTAGCTGGGAAGACTTTTGCCGTCTGGGGGCTGGCTTTCAAGCCTAAAACGGACGATATCCGTGAAGCACCTTCGTTGGAGCTACTTAGTTACCTGGTCGACAAAGGCGCGAAAATTCATATCCATGACCCGGAAGCGATGGATAACGTCAAGCAGCTTTTCGGCGACAAGATTCAGAGCTACTGCAAAAGCGAAATGGTCGCGATCGAAGGGGCGGATTGTCTGGCGATCAATACCGAGTGGAACGAATACCGAACGCCCGACTTCAAAAGACTGAAAGAAAAGATGAAGACGCCGACCATTTTCGACGGGCGAAATCTGTTTGACCTGGGCACGATGGAGAGATTTGGCTTTACCTATTTCTCGGTTGGCCGTCGACCTGTTGGAGCGTCGGATCGATAGTTGGCAGCAAATCATGCAATGCAACTGAACAGGATGACCTGAAGAGTATGTCTCACATCAAACGAATTCTGGTGGCTGGCGGCGCAGGTTTTCTCGGCTCGCACTTGTGCGAGAGACTGGTAGAACAGGGGCACGACGTGATCTGCGTCGATAACTTCTTCACCAGTCAGAAGTCGAACATTATTCACCTGCTGAACAAGCCCAACTTCGAGGTCATTCGTCACGATATTATTCATCCTGTCTGGCTGGAAGTGGATGAAATCTACAACCTGGCTTGTCCCGCCGCGCCCGGACATTACCAGTTCAACCCGATCAAGACGATGAAGACGTCAGTCATGGGGTCGATCAACTTGCTGGGCATGGCCAAACGCTGCCGGGCACGTTACTTCTTCGCTTCGACCAGCGAAATTTACGGCGACCCAGAAATCCATCCGCAGCCAGAGACCTACCGCGGAAGCGTCAACACGCTCGGTATCCGTGCTTGTTACGATGAAGGCAAACGGGCCGCTGAAACGCTTTGCATGGACTACCATCGCATGAATCACGTTCAGGTGCGGATCGTGCGAATTTTCAATACATACGGTCCAAGGATGCACCCGTACGACGGCCGCGTCATTTCTAATTTCATCCGCCAGGCCTTTACCGGCGAGCCGATCACCATCTATGGCGATGGTTCGCAGTCACGCTCGTTTTGCTATCGCGATGATCTTGTCGATGGGATCATCAGCATGATGGCTTCCGAGCAGGTCGGACCGATCAACATTGGGAATCCACACGAGTTCACCATCAAGCAGCTTGCCGAACTGGTGATCAAGTTGTCGGATTCCAAATCGAAGATCATCTATACCGAGTTACCGGCCGACGATCCCAAGCAGCGCCAGCCCGATATCACACTGGCCCGCAAACACCTTGCGTTCGATCCAACGACGGAACTGGAAGAAGGTCTTAAAAGGACGATCGACTGGTTCAAGACGATCGATCTGTCGAAATATCGACCTCCGACGCCCAACTTCTAATTTACTGAATTAGCCGTCATTTCTATTTGGTAGGCTTTGCGGAAACGCTCGTCCGGGGGGAACCCTCGTCGAAGCCAGGGCGATTCGGCAAAATTACGGTTAAGCGTCTTGTCAGTGCGAAGTTTACTTCGGTAAGTTGCGGGATTAGGTTCTCTCATTTCCTGCCAGCTTCCCACAGATACTATCCATGGCTGATTCCAAGTCCCGCCGCGAGTTTCTTAGCGATACTTTCTCTGTCTTTGGTGCATTTGCCATCGGAACCGCCCTGACGACCTTCAGTCAGCGAACGGCTCTGGGCGAAACTTTCAAGCAGGCCACACCGCTAGTCCCGGTCCAGGACGAAACCACTGGGTTGCCGCTGTTGAAACTGCCGGAAGGCTTTCGTTACATCTCTTATGGCTGGACCGGCGATCAAATGGCCGACGGCCAGCCAACTCCGACTGCTCACGATGGCATGGGGGTCATTTCCAAAGCGAATCACTTGCTGCTGCTGACTCGGAATCACGAACTTGGCAAACCAGGCCAACCGTTCAAATTCAAAGAAGGAAGCCCTTACGATCCATCTGCGAGCGGTGGTTGCACCCAGTTGGTTTTCGATACGCTCAGCAGCAAATGGATGACCAGCTACGGGGCAATTTCCGGTACGGTTCGCAATTGCGCCGGCGGTGTCACGCCGTGGGGCAGTTGGCTTACCTGCGAAGAATCGGATGCGGGTACGGAAGATGGCAACAAGCTGGCTCATTTCCAACGGCAACATGGCTGGGTGTTTGAAGTACCGTCGGAAGGTGTTGCCACGGCCGAGCCGATTAAAGAGATGGGAAGATTTGTCCACGAGGCGGTCGCCATTGATCGCAAGACCGGCTATGTCTATCTGACCGAAGATCAGGGCAGTGCCGGCTTCTATCGGTATCGCCCCAATCAGCCCGGCAGACTGGCCGAAGGGGGCGTTCTCGAAATGGCTGAGGTCATCGGCCAGGATGACCTACAAGGCGCCTTTGACAATGGATCAAGCTACCCGGTTCGCTGGCATCGGATTGCCAATCCGACACTCGAAACGACCAACTCCGATACCAAAGTCGAGACGGTCTACCAGCAGGGTAAGAAGCAGGGCGGTTCGACCTTCTCGCGATTGGAAGGTTGCTGGTACGGCAACGACTTGATCTACTTCGACGCCACCGACGGCGGAGCGGCCAAGGCAGGGCAGATTTGGCAGTATGATCCGCAGCAGGAAACGGTCACGCTGTTGTACGAATCGAAGGACAAACGCATCCTCAACATGCCAGACAATCTGTGCGCGAGCCCCTCAGGCGGCTTGATCCTGTGCGAAGACAATGACTACGCTGGCGAAGCCCCGCTTCCGCAGCGTTTGTTGGCCCTCACGAAAGATGGCCATTTGAGAACGTTCGCCGAAAACAACATCGTTCTCAAAGGCGAACGCAACGGGATCAAGGGAAGCTACGTCGACAAAGAATGGGCCGGCTCGACCTTCAGCCCTGACGGCAAGTGGTTGTTCGTCAACATTCAGACGCCTGGGATAACGTTTGCGATTACCGGGCCCTGGGAAGACTTTTTGGTCTAGCTGGGCAGGCCAAGTATCTCCAGGACCAGAAGCTCGGCCCGCTTCTTTCGGTTTCGCATGGTGAAGACCTTCAAGGGATCGGTTTCGCTTGGCAGCAAGCAAAACTCGTACGGGCCGTCCTTCGTCTGGCAGACAAGCCTTACGACCGGAGTCCAGGGTGTGCCAAGCGTAATCTGCTGAAGGTTGCACGCCAGAAGGGACGCTCGGGGAATACGATAGCGGCGGAATTCGCATTCCAAAACAATTTGGCCGGCGGTCTGGTCGAGTTCCATCAGGCCGACGTCCAGAATCTCGGCCTCGTTGGAACCGAGCTGAAACGAGGACATCGCCTTAGGCTGGGTCGACGTCAACGTGACGTATTGGCTGCGGTACGAATGGCTATCGACCCAGGCTGAAGGTCGGTCGAGGAATCGCCTCCGCGCTACTGCCTCCCACCAGCGGTCTTTCAGTAAGACGTGGATGACCTGAAACAGACCATACTGCACAGCGATCGAGCCGATGATCAATGCCACCGACGCATACCCGCCCAGGTTCATCATCTCGGGGCCGTAAATGATAAGCATATAAAACGTGACGACGACCGCGAAAACAACGGTTACGTAGATCAGGCCATTGAAGAATCTTGCACCTAACGTACGAACCGTGCCTGCATAGGGCTCAGGCACCTCCTCGATATTCGCCATCGCAGTCGCTTGAAGCGGATAGACTTGATCCGCTTCCGGTACAGAGGTCGCTTCGACGTCGGCTTTTGGCGAAGCAAACGGATTGGTCGAGTCGGTCGTCATTCGATTTTGGCTTCAATGCGGAAAGAATTGGCGTCGATCGAGAAGGTCTTGGTTAACAATTGGATTCGATTCCAATATTTTTCCGCTTCTGCCTGACGTTTGCTATTGGACTGCCAGATTTGTTCGGCATTGCCAATCTTCAGGCAAAGTTCATGCGGACCTCTTTCGGTTTTCACCGTCAGTGCAACGATCCAAACCTCTCGTTTGCTAACGGTAAAATGATCGACAGCACAGTTGAGAATTGCTTTGCCAGGGATCCAGACACGTTGGTCAAAACCTTCCAGCACGATGCGCGAAGCATACGGATCGATCATCATGATCGCGTATTGCTGAACCTGCTCGGCAAGCGGAAGCGACCACCCTTGACGGGGGGTAATGGCGACAAGTTGGGAGTTCGGCGAATGAACCGATGGAAGGCCCGAGGCTCGTCTTTTCTTAAGCAGGTTTCGCAAACCAAGGTAGGGCAGAACGTCTTCTTTCGCTTGCCAGTGGACCGAGATGCCGAGAAAAAGGGCCGCAGGAAGAACGAGCGGTATCAGTTGGGGGATCACTGCACCGACCAACGGAACCAAGTTGGAAGATGAAAAGAAGATAAGCGGGAGCACGAGCGCGAACGGCAGGAAGGTCGCCAGGCTGCTTCCGATTACGAAGTACATAACGTGTCGCCTTGCACCGGCAACGCTTTCTTCCATCGATTGGCCCAAAGGTGGCTCGATCTCTTGGAAGACCGCGACCTCGGCCGCTTCCGTCGGCCAATCCATTTCGGCAGAACGCGACTGTTTGGAAAGGCTCGACTCGCTATCGGCTTTTGGCGAAGCAAAGGGGTTGGAACTGTCCGCCATCATGTCTCCGGCTGGCTGTGGTAAATGGTTGCGGTAACGATCGATTGGTCTGTGTGGCGGACCGGATTATTCTGCAGACATAAATCGACGATCTTGCAAAACAGACCGGCTGTATTTCGGCGCTGGTAGTCCATCGTCCATGGTAACAGACGCGACAAGCCTGGCCTGAAGTAGACTTCCTTTGTCCGGCTGTTGAACTCAATTTCCAGTCTAATGAGCCCCATCTTATTCCCACCTGACGCCTCGAAAACCATGAATTCGCAGCATCCGACTGCTCCGAGTGGGATCGCCATCGAGCTTTGGGTCGTTTCCAGGGTAAGTGAGTGCTGGTCAATCGATATTCGCCCGATATCTTGGATTGTATCCAAAGAAGGAGCACGGTTTTCTGCCGTTAACTCCTCGAGAAAGACATACTGAGACGCGACGAATGTGGATGATTTTCGATGTAAAGGACGCACTTGAGAGAACCATCGTTCAAGCTGCCGGTCGATGGCTGTGTTGGGATAGACACGCACAAAGAAGATTAGGACGGGAGCCAGGATCAATATCAATGGAATCAGTGAATACAGCCCTAAATGCAAGAAGGGGTGATTCGCTTGGCTCGATAGAATGAGCAAGAAGGCAATAGCAGCAGAAAACCAAGCAATCACGATCGCGAACTTTAGGCGAGCCCAATAGACTAGCCGCTCGAAATCGATTGGAGACGCTGTTGGCTCGATGGCGGCACTAGCGGTCACCTCGAAATGGTACTGTTCCTCTTCCGGATCAAGATCCTTGTGCATCTTCTCGAGTTGATGCGGCGACTCAAACGGGTTGACCTCATCCTCATGCGTTGGCTTTTCTTTGGAATAAGGATGCGCCATCATTCCACCGACTCGTTGCTAATGGTCGCGGTGACGACTGCGTCTTCTGAAGGACGCAGGCGGTTTCGCTTCCGGCAGAGTTCCAGAATCTGGCCGTGGAGGCTTATTGAAGCGTGAACCTGATAACGGAGCGACCAGGCTAACCATCGCGTGTAGCCAGGACGCAGGTAGAAATTCTTACAATCATCCTCAAACTGAACGATCAGATGAATCAGTCCGGAACCATGCTTGAAGTTCGCCAGAAAGCCCTGGGGGACTTCAAGATCGCATCCTGCGATGGACTCAATCGGGATTTCGATCGATTCTTCTGTTGTTTCCAGAAATAGACAGTCGTCACTGATCCCCAGGTAGCCTGCGTCAACAATCGTTTTGATTGTAGGGCGAAACTCTGCCGCGGGGATTGTTTCCAGTAACATGAAACTCGGCGCAGCAATCCAAGTTGAAGTCTGCGCGCGACATCGCTTTTCAGCAGGACGAAGCCACCTGGCCAAAGGACGGTCCAGGTCAGGGCTGGCAACCATGTCACTCACCGAGAACAACAAGATTGGCAAGCAAAGCACCACGATTAGGAAGTAAGTGCTGAAATCGAAGCGTGGCTGATTTGCTTCGATCACAGTAATGACCACGAGCATTACCCCGCCGAGAATACAAGCGAGCGCGATAGGGATACGATATCGAGCCCAGAACAGACCACGTGAGATGCTGATTGGCGGGTCAACCGGCGAGACCGTGACATTCTGAGTCACCTGGAACCGGACTCGGTCAGCTTCCTCGTCTGGCTGCTGGAACATCGCTCCCTGATGTTGTGGCGACTCGAACGGGTTGATCTCTTCCCGAAGCATCGGCATTTCCTGAGCGAACCTGCGTCTTACCTTGCTGTCCACATTTTAGGCAATTTTGCGACTCTAGACGAGCAAAATGCGGCCGCGACCCACGTAGACGCCAGCCGCGATTCTGCGGTAAACTAGGCGGTTTATTCGTCTCAAACGTACGCCCCTCACCCAGTTCAAAGAAATCGACGCCATGGAAATGGAAAAGCTCGTATCGTTGTGCAAGCGACGAGGCTTCTTGTTTCAGTCATCCGAAATCTATGGAGGAATCAATGGATTTTGGGACTACGGCCCTTTGGGCGTCGAACTGAAGCGAAATATCAAGGATGCCTGGTGGCGCGATATGGTGACCGGACACGACGACCTGGATACACTGCCAGGTGCCCCCAGTCCGTTCGAAATGACCGGGCTCGATTGCACGATCATTATGCATCCCCAGGTTTGGAAGTGCAGCGGGCACTACGATCTGTTTCATGATTACATGGTCGACTGCCGCGAGTCGAAGGGCCGCTATCGCTACGACCAAATCAAGGGACGCTGGGTCGAAGCGAAAGGGAAGAAAATCTTCGCCACCGCTGGTTCCAATTCCGAAACGCCGGAAGTTGACATTGAACGCCAGGCACTCAAGTTTTTCGGAATGAGATCGAAGAACGCGGACGAACTCAAATGGGATGGCCCGCTCACTTCGCTGACCACCCTTGATAGCTTCGAGGAAGTTCTCGCCCCCGACGCCAAGTCGCTGGGAACGCTGACCGAACCACGTGAGTTCAACCTGATGTTCAAAACGACGATCGGCGCGCTGGGTGGCGAGGCTGATACGGCTTTCCTGCGGCCGGAGACTGCCCAGGGAATCTTCGTCAACTTCAAGAACGTGGTCGACAGCAGCCGTGTTCGGGTTCCATTTGGTATCGCCCAGGTCGGTAAGAGCTTCCGCAACGAAATCACGCCGCGGAACTTTACTTTCCGCTCGCGTGAATTCGAGCAGATGGAGATCGAATTCTTCTGTCATCCTGACTCATCGCAGAAGTGGTACATGTATTGGCGCGATCGCCGCTACAAGTGGTACCAGGAAATGGGATTGGACGAGAAGAAACTTATCCTGCGCGAGCACACTCCGGAGGAATTGGCTCACTATTCGATTGGTACGGCTGACATCGAGTATGCGTTTCCGTTCCTGCCGGAAGGTGAATATGGCGAATTGGAAGGGATTGCCCACCGCGGCGATTTCGACCTGCGAAGCCACATGGAAGGTAAGCTCGATCCAGATACCAAGCCGATGACGGTCGAGCTGAACGAAGATGGCAAGCCGAAGCATCGCGGTAGCGGCAAGGATCTTTCGTATCGGGATGACATCACCGGAGAACGTTTCGTGCCGCATGTGATTGAACCATCGGCGGGTGCTGACCGAGCGACACTGGCTTTCCTGTGCGAAGCCTATACCGAGGACGAAGCACCTGACGACAAGGGGAATATGCAAACCCGCGTCGTGATGAAGTTTCATCCGCGGATCGCCCCGGTTAAAGCGTCCATCTTTCCGCTGGTCAAGAAGGATGGCATGCCCGAGATGGCTAAGGATATCTACCGCAGCTTGAAGAAGGATTGGAACGTCTTTTACGACGAGAAAGGGGCTGTCGGCCGCCGTTATCGTCGTCAGGACGAAGCAGGTACGCCGTTCTGCATCACGGTCGATGGCCAGAGCATGCAGGACCAGACCGTTACGATCCGACACCGCGACACGCTGGAGCAATGGCGGGTCAAGGCAGACGATCTGACTTCGGAACTTCGAAAGCTAATCGGTTAAACTCCGATCATCACTTCGAAACGACAAGAGCCGCGGCGGGAATCTCCTGCTGCGGCTCTTTTAATTTGGTTGAGCGAAGCCTAGCGAGATTCGGCTTTGCTCTTCCGGGAAGAGCCCCACAAGCGGCTCCACCACGACGGATGCTCGTCCACGGCGGCGACCGTCGTGTCGACGAATTCGTAGGCAACCATGTAAGACTGCAAGCTCAGCAGCAGATGCCGTGCTCGTTCGATCGCATCCCGCTTGCGTCGATCTCGATTGCGGCGCGGTGCGATTGAGATTTCGACTTTCGTGTGCTGGCTGCCGTTATCCACTTTGATCTGGCTGAAATGCAGGTCGATGATCAGCGGAACGGCACGATCAGCTGCCCGACGCTGTAATGGCAGGGTATCGCCGTCGACCATCACCTTGATCGATTCTTCGGTAACTTTCAAAACCTCGGCCCGATGGTCCGCCACGAATCCGCGGATCTTTTCAGCGGCCAGGTTCAGCGGCACGTTTGTCTTCATCGCTCGCTTGAGCAACACTTCCGGTTCGGCCGCGATGAACAGACGACGTAGCCAGCTGCGCCGATCGCCGATCGGGGCTTCTTTCATACCGCTGCCAATCTGGGTCACGATGTTTCGGCCCATTTCTTTCGATTGGAGCAAAGCGCGATCGGCGCGGTTCAGGATCGAATTGCTCGTATCGCCTCGCTGCAGTTCGGTCACGCCAAAACTGGCTGTCATGTTCTTGCCACCCAAGGCTGTTTGCGGCTTGGAGGCCAATTCACCCCGGATTCGCTCGGCCAGAGCGGCTGCTTTTTCGTTATCACAGTTTGGGCAAAGGATGACGAACTCTTCGCCCCCGTACCGGGCGCACATGTCATTGGTTGTGGCATACTGTTCGAGCAGTTTGGCAAATCCGATGAGTGCCTCATCCCCGGCCTGGTGACCGTAGGTATCGTTGATTTTCTTGAAGAAGTCGATATCGCAGATGATCACGCAGCAAGGTTTTCCGGCTGTCGTATGACGCTGAACCATTTCGACCAGGGCTCGGTCCATTTCAGCACGATTACACAGTCCCGTGAGTGGGTCTCGAGTAGCCTTGTAATGCAGAGATTGAATCTGCTCTTCCATCGATTCGACGCTCGTGGCATCGTGCATCTGAACCGTCACACCCATGCCTTCGCCGCTTTCGCCTTTGACCGGAATGATGTGGGCCACCACCGAGACAAAGTTGCCAGCCGCATTGCGAATCGACAGTCGTCGCATTGCCTGAACGTTGGAAGTCAATGCGACACGAACCGGATCGGACTCGGGCTGGAACTTGCGACCGCGCTGATCGGTCAATCCGAGGAGTTCGCTGGTCCAGGGATGCCCTTCCACGGCATCGCGGGGCAGTCCGGTCAGACGCTCGGCGCCTTGATTCCAACCCAAGATCTGTAAGTTCAGATCGAGAAAGACGACGGCATCGTTAATATTGCGGAACAAGCTCTCCTGGAAAGGAGCATGCGAACGCAATTTCGACGGGATCGCGCCATTCATATTCGCTCGCCAGCGCCGATTGGCCTCGTCAGGCGAAAGGACCTTGAGCCATTTCCGGGGAGACTCGGTCTCTCGGGGAAACGGCTCGGTGATGAATTCGCAGAAATGTCGCACCAGTTGTGGATCGAACTGGGTTCCGGCAAACGAAAGCAGTTCAGCCATCGCTCGTTCGTTGGACCGAGCTCGACGAAAGATCTGATCGACGGTCATTGAGTCATACGCGTCGACGATTGCCAGCATCCGAGCTTCCACGGGAAGTGACGTGCCGGAAAGGTTTCCATGCTTCTTGCTCCCGTCGTACCAGGCATAATTGCAGCGGATCAGTTCCAGGATCTCTTCACCGTCACAGCAGGTCGAAAGGATTTCGAGACCGATCTCCTGGCTGCGGTCTATCAGTTGCTGTTCGTCAGCCGACAACTTGCCAGGATTTGCCAGGACAAAATCTGGCACGCCGATCTTGCCAATATCGTGCAGCAGCGCTGCGACTTCCAGTTGATCGCGCTGCAAAGGTTCCAGATCCAAGGCAACGGCCCACCACGAGCACATTTTAGCCACGCGTAGCGAGTGTGCTGCAGTTGGGAAGTGCTTGGCTTGTAGCGAATAGAATAAGCCCGAGGCAACTCCCAGGCTGACTTGAATGAGTTGGTTATCCGAATCGCCGAACTGGTCGTCCTCTGGCTCGTCTGCCCAGGCAATCAGGTTCGAAATGGTGTGGATCGGGTCTTCGACAGAGTCCCGTGAAGTGCCTGAGGGCTCGCTTGGGCCAGGTGTGGAATGCGGATCCGTAGCCATAACATGAAGTCGCTGAATCGATACTATCGTGGGCAGTTCAAAAAGTTTGCGCTGAAAGTTACGTCGAAATCAGTAGAGCAGCAAACTTAGGGGGAACCAGCGACCTCAAAAAGAGAAAAAAAGAGAAGTCCGAAGAACGCCTGGCGCTTAGATATTGCCTGGCGGCTCGTTGTCGACGTCCGGTTTATCCGATAAGTTGAGCTTTACGGATAAGTTGAAACATCCGAGTTAAAGCGATTGTTGTGTAGGGAACCAGGCTCGATGCGATTGATCAGCTATCAAAGTGAGACCGGACCTCGTACCGCGGTGAAACGCGAGGATGGATACGTCGATTTGCATCGGGCCGATCCGCTCTTTCCGACGCAAATGAAACAACTTCTGCCGATGCTCTCCACGCATCGCGAGGCAATCATCGAGGCGACCAAAAAGGGCAGGGTGCTCGAAGCAGCTAAAATTCGCTTGCTTCCTCCGGTAGTCGAACCGCAAAAGATCCTGTGCATCGGATTGAACTACGCCGACCACGCGGCGGAAACAGGGGCCACCGTCGGGGACGAGCCGGTCGTGTTCAACAAGTTTCCGACCTGCTTGCGTGCTGACGGCCAGCCAATCGAATTACCGAAAGTCAGCGATCAGGTCGACTACGAAGCTGAACTGGTCGTGGTGATCGGTCGAGCCGGAAAGAACATCTCGCGCGAAGATGCGATGAACTACGTCGCCGGCTATGCGGTTGGCCACGATGTCTCGGCACGGGACTGGCAAAAAGGGAAGCCCGGCAAGCAATGGCTGCTGGGCAAGTCTTTCGATAGCTTTGCTCCGCTTGGTCCGGAATTGATCACCGCCGATGAAATCGAAGATCCCCACAATCTACGAATTCAATGCCGTCTCAACGGCGAGACGATGCAAGATTCGTCGACTAGCCAATTAATCTTTCGAATCGACTTTCTGATTTCGTACTTGTCGCAGATTTGTACCCTGAAGCCAGGCGACCTGATCTACACCGGCACTCCGCCTGGTGTCGGTATGGCCCGCAAGCCTCCAATCTTCCTGAAGCCTGGAGATGTGGTCGAAGTCGAAATCGAAAAGCTTGGCATTCTCTCCAATCCAGTGGTTGCTGGCAGTTGATTGGGTGACGTCATCTCGCGCTGCGCGTTTTCGGCTGCTAGCAGTGCCGAAAAGATAGGTGGAATTTGCCTGTTTTTCGCGATGCGACAACTGAATGCGTACGGGTGATCGATTCCTGTCCATCATTCATGCAGAACGCCCCGATAGTTTGCCGAAATCACAACTGTATGGATGATTAAATGCCACAGGGAAGTGGACATTTCTTTCACCAGGGATGGATCTCAGAATGCAATTCAGGCGGAATGGCCTGCGCGACGAGCGTCGTCGGCGGGCGTTAATGGACGATCGCTCCAGCGATTCAGGCAACCGGTCCGAAACGGATACGACCTCCGATTCGGTATGTCGTTCGGCACGAACCTATTCGAGAACTGCCGTCGAAGAACGCCGCATTCGTGTCGTTGACTTGGTCCCCGTCTATGTTATCCAGGTCATTCCGATCTATGTCGGCCTACTGCTGGCCGTTGGAATTCTGTTGGCACTAGACCATTATGCTGCCAACATTCTGCGTTGGGCCGATCTTTCTCGAGTCGATAGCCTGGGAACGTTTTTCTCAGCGGCATCCTTGATGTTTGGGGCGGTCATCGCGGTATTAGTTTATCGAATTCGACGTCATCGACTTGATGACTATCGCGGTCGCTATCGGTGCTGGCTGTGGTTTGCTGCCTTGCTGCTGTTTGCCAGCTTAGATTCCGTTCTCAACTTTCGAACGGACGTTGCACGCGGCTTGGAAGCGGTGACTCGCGTTCGTCTTCTCGGACAAATCGATGGTTGGTGGTGCGTTGTCTGGACGCTGGCATATGGTTCGATGGCTCTTCGCGCGTTGATTGAAATCCGCGAAAGCCGTGGGACCGTGGTAGTGAGCCTTTTCAGCGGATTGTTGATCTTTCTGGGCATGACGCTGCAATTGGATTTACTGCTAGTGCCAGGAAGCGTACCAACATCGCTTGCAGTTCACGCGGCTCAACTTGGTGGCATTAGTTTGCTGCTGGCGGCGCTGGTGCAGTATGTCCGTTTCGTCTGGTTAGACGCCCAAGGGTTAATCACTCGACGTACTCGTGTTGCCGCACCGCGAAAGAGCGAACCAGCCGAGAAGCTACAAGCCAAACGGCCGCATCGCGCTGCCAAAGCGGCCGCGGAGGACGACTCGTTCGACGAAGAAGCGGAAACTGAACCGAAGCGAAGTTGGTTCTCGCTGTTTGGCAAACGATCTGACCAGCCAGGGACGGAATCGGCCGAAGAGGAATCTAAACCGGCACGTCAGACCGCTAAGAAAGTCGAAGAGGAGCCAGAAGAAGCCAAGCCAAAGCGAGGTTGGTTCTCTTGGGGTAAGAAGGACGTGGACGACCAGGAACAAGAGTCTGAGCCGGCCAAGCCTAAGATTGCGGCGGAAACCAAACCAGAGGAAGACGCCGACGAGCCGGTGAAACGAAAGTCGTGGTTTTCGTGGGGGAGCAAAAAACAAGCGGACGACGAGAACGACGCGAGCAACAGCAGCTCGCCCGGAGATGAACAGTCTGAGAAACGTACCACGATGAACCCTCGGGTCAAAACGCGTCCCAAGACCCAGCCGAACCAGGCCCCAACGATCACCGGAAAATACAATCAGTCTTCGGATGCCGCAGCGGAATCGTCGGACGACCAGGAAATCTTGCGGCTCGAATCGAAGCCGGATCATCTGCTCAGCAAAGCGGAGCGCCGGCGGCTGAAAAAGCTGAAACGCCGCACGGCCGCCTAATCGCGGCTAAACCCTGCCCGCCCCCTTTGACGGGCTTTGCTGGAAGCGTCTAAGCTTAGGGATCGTTCTCGGCATTCCTTTCCCATTAGAGGGGCGGAATCGCCGATCGCCGCTGGAACACCCTATCAAGGCGAAAGTCCCAAGATCATGGCAACCGTACGCACCCGCTTTGCTCCTAGCCCCACTGGGTATCTCCATATCGGTGGAGTTCGCTCCGCGCTGTTCAACTGGCTATTGGCCCGCCAGCAGGGCGGCCAGTTCGTGCTACGGATCGACGACACCGATCAGCAGCGAAACGTCTCGGAAGCGTTACAACCGATCCTGGATGGCTTCCGCTGGCTGGGAATCGATTGGGACGAAGGTCCCGAGGTTGGCGGACCTTACGAGCCCTACTACCAGTCGCAACGTCTGGAAAAGTACCAGGCCGCCGCCCAACGGCTGATTGACGATGGATTCGCCTACTACGACTACTCGACCCCTGAGGAAGTCAACGCCGAGCGTGATCAGGCCACTTTTGAAAAGCGGCCATTTCAATACAGCCGTAACTGGATGGCAACCACGCCCCAGGAGCGTGCCAAGTTTGAAGCTGAAGGCCGTAGCTTTGTTGTCCGTCTGAAGATGCCGCGCGAAGGGGCCTGCGAGTTTACCGACGCTGTCCGAGGAGATGTCTCTTTCGAGTGGTCCAAAGAGAACGACCACGTAATCCAGCGCAGCGACGGATCCTGCTTGTACCATTTGGCCAGCGTGGTCGACGACTACGATCTGAAGATCTCGCACGTGGTTCGAGCCGAGGAACACTTGCCCAACACGCCGCGGCAGATCTTCATTGCCCAGTCACTCGGGTATGAACTGCCGACCTATGCTCACCTGCCATATGTCGCCGAGCCAGGCAGCAAGAACAAGCTGAGCAAGCGGAAGCTGGAGAAATACCTGAAGAACCCTGACTTCAAGCGAATCAACGAACATGGCCAGGATATCGCCGCGCGGATGGGGCTGGAGATGACGGCGGAGACCTTCAATCCGGTTATCGTCGATTTCTACGAACTGACCGGCTATCTGCCCTCGGCGATTCTCAATTACCTGGTGCTTTTGGGATGGTCGCTGGACGACAAGACGGAAGACTTCACGGTCGACGAGATGATCAAGCACTTCAGCCTCCAGCGCGTCACGAAAGCTCCAGCCAGCTTCGACGCCAAGAAGCTGTGGGCGTTCCAGGATCGGCACATGCAAAACCTGAGTGTCGAGCAAAAGGCCGCCGGCATGATGCCCTTCCTGCAGAAGGCAGGGTTGGTGGCTGATCCCGCCGCTGAAGGCGAGATGGAGAAACTACAGAAGATTGTGGTGGCCTGCGGTGATCGCTTGAAGGTAATGGGGGATATCCTCGCCTATGCGGATTACTTCTACGTTGACGACGACAAGATGGCGATAGATGAGAAAGGCTTCAATAAGCGTCTTTCGAGTCCCGAATCGCAGGCGATTCTCGCCACCTTCCGCAATCACCTTTCAGACGTCGAGGACTGGACCGTCGAACACCTCGATAAAGAGATGCATGCATTCGTCGACGAGGCAGGCATCAAGATTGGTGACATTATTCATGGCGTTCGGCTAAGTGTTACCGGTAAGACGGTTGGCCCCGGCATGTTCGATTGTCTGGCGATTCTCGGCAAAGAGTCGTGTTTGCATCGCATGGATGCCACGCTCAAATTGGCCCAAGAAACATTTCCACCTGAATCGGAATAAGGCCCATAATGCCTGATGAATCTGGCGATCCGAATGTAGCTTCAATTCCCAAGGTAAAGCTCCGCCCACGTAAGGCTCAGCCATTCTTTGGAAGGCATCCGTGGGTCCGTGACAGCGGGGTGGAAAGGGTTGAAGGGCATGTCGAAGATGGAGACATGGTTCAACTGGTCAGCGACAAGGATCGCTTCATCGCCTATGGCTTGATCAATCGCCAGAGCCATCTGCGAGTTCGGCTTTATTCGTGGGACGAAGGTGCCGCGCTGGACGATAGTTTCTGGCGAGCGCGGCTGGAACGCGCCATTTTGATGCGACGAGAACTTGGGCTCGTTGGCGATGATACAGGCTGCCGGCTGGTTTATAGCGAAGCGGATGGGCTGAGCGGCCTGGTGGTGGAAAATTTCGCCGGCCATCTGATGATTCAGATTACCTCGCTCGGTATGTATCGTCGTTTGGATTCGATCGTGGCGATCCTGACCGATTTGCTGCAGCCGAAAAGCATTTCGCTGCGGGGCGAAGCAGGGATTTTGAAGCTGGAAGGTCTGGAGATCGAGTCGCAACTGCTTAGTGGTGAACTTCCCAGCGATCCGATCGTGATTGTCGAAAATGAATTGCGTTATCAGGTCGACCTGTCAGAAGGGCAAAAGACTGGGTTCTACCTCGATCAACGTGACAATCGACGCGTTGCCGCGAGTTACCTTCCCCCCAGGGCCAAGGTCCTGGATATGTTTTGTTACAGCGGAGGCTTCGCGCTGAACGCTGCTCGGCATGGCAAGGCAGCCTCGGTCCATGGTGTTGACGGCAGTGGCCCGGCGGTTTCCGCCGCCCAGCGTCATGCGGCTGGCAATCAGCTGGCGAACGTTTCGTTTGAGAAGGCGGATTGCTTCGACTACCTGAAGGCTCGGGTCGATGCCGGCGATCAATACGATGCGATCATCCTCGATCCGCCAAAGTTCACGAAGTCTCGCCGAACCATTGACGAGGCGCTGCGGGCCTACTTCCACATCAATCGAAATGCGGTCCAGTTGCTGCGGCCCGGTGGAATTCTGGTCACTTGCAGTTGCAGTGGAAACGTCAGTCGGGAAGAGTTCCTGATGATGCTGCTGGGCGTTGCTCAAAAATCAGGGCGAGATCTCCGATTGCTCGAACAGCGCGGCGCCGCGCCCGATCATCCGGTCAACGCAACCTGTCTGGAAAGCGAATACCTGAAGTGCTTTATTATCAGCGTTAGCTGAAATTGATTGGCAGAGGAACTACCTGAACACCGAGAGGTTGCCAAATTGGCCTTGTTGGTGGTCGTCGGGGAGGTCATCCGAGCGGCCTTCACGGGTTGGCGGTCCGACATGTTCTTTCAAGATCTCGACCAGGATCTTGCGATCACCTGGGGCCATGAAGACTTCGACCGGGCCCCTTCCACGAATATCGAGCACGACCAGCGAGGCGGCATCGTCCCATACGCTGTACTGGACGATGCGATTCCAGCGGCATGGATAGAAACCACCAATCATCATCCCTTCTTCGTGGACCTCTAAATCGTTTCCGCGGATGTTGAGAAAGAACTGCACCAGCCAGGGCATCGCCGCCAATGCTCCCATTGCGGACAACACCACAAACAGGCCCAATGACTGAAGCGATGGATTGGGATCGCGTTTGCTAAGCAGCGGTATCCAGAGAAGAAAGATCGAAACAATATGAAGTCCGCCACCCAGTAGCAGGTTGCGATAAATGGACGATTGAAAACTTTCGATCGTGATCACCCATTCACCCAAACGGGAACGGGTGATTGTCCGCCAGGTGAGGAGCAGACCTACGAAACAGACATCGAGACCGACAATAAACGCCAGGCAAAGCAGGTAGGCAGTCAACATGCTGGACGAGACATTCGGGAAAAATAGAGGAGCGACGGCGATGGCCAATGAAGCTGCCGCCAGCAGAACTCCCATAGTACGGAGTAATATCCGCGGTCGATTGGGCGAATCATCATCTTGATTGATCCGCAAATAAGCCGGCCAGTTGGGGTCGTCAGCGGGAGTGGTCATAGGGCTCGCAGTGGGGCAAGGCGACTGGCAACAGGCTATTCATTCCTGGAGTGTTTCTACAAGAACGAATCGCAAGGACGTCGCTTTTCAGGGCCAATCAAACGACAATAGGCCCAAACAGTTGATTCTCCAATTTGTGGAGACGAAACGCTTCCACAGATTCCCGCCTTACCTTAATCCGCCCCCTTTCACAGGATGCGGACCACACGTCTAGGATTGTCCTCACCACGATGCAAAAAATCGAAAGGAACCGAGGAAATTCCTAGCCCCCTAATTATACCCAGAACGTCGCGATGAGAAACCATGAAAGTCATAGCCTCTCATAACGGATTGCAGGCGGCTCAAAAGGCCTGGAATCTGATCCAGCAGTCGCACCCGCTAATCGAAGCATGTGTCGAAGGCGTCAGCCTGGTCGAGGACGATCCGGACGAACATACCGTCGGCTACGGTGGCCTTCCCAATGAACAGGGAGAGGTCACGCTCGATGCCGCGGTGATGGATGGACGCACGCACCGTGGCGGTTCGATCATTGGCCTGCGCGAAGTCCGACATGTCTCGAAGGTGGCTCTTGAGCTGATGCGGCAATCTCGCCGTGTCATGTTGCACGGGGAAGGGGCCGACCAATTCGCTCGGGCCTGCGGGTTTCCGCCAGAAAACCTTCTGACTGAGAAAGCGCGCAAACTGTGGCGTTTGTGGAAAAGAACCTACCAGGCGAATCAGGAGTGGCTGCCTGCGGACGAAGATGAAGAGACACGGCAATTAATGCAGATTCTAACGAAGTTTTATCGCCACCCGGCAGGCACTGTGCACCTAGCGGGACAAAATGCAGATGGCGACTTGGCTTGCGTCACTTCGACCAGTGGGCATTGTTTCAAAACGCGTGGTCGTGTGGGAGATTCGCCGATCTTTGGAGCGGGACTTTATGTCGATAACGACCATGGTTCGTGCGGCAGCATCGGCCATGGCGAAGCGAACCTGCTCAACTGCTCCAGCTTTCTGGCGGTCCACTTGATGGGGCAGGGAATGTCGCCGCGCGATGCCGGAATGGCCACGCTCGAGCACGTAGCCAGGCATGCCCCGACATTTGAAGTCGACAAGTTGGGGCGGCCTAACTTCAACCTGCAGCTTTACCTGCTGGCTAAAGATGGGGCGCATGCGGGAGTTTGCCTGTGCGGGAATTGGCAGATCGCGGTAACCGACCAAGATGGCTCGCGGCTCGAGACTTGCGAGCCACTACATTCCGCGGATGTTCCCTAGAAACCGGAAGCGTCCCGTTTCAGGGAGTCGGCCGACGAAGGGGCAGCAGGGAGCTTGCTCTGCAACTCAATTCTGAGCGAGTCGGTTGGCTCTATGATGGTGACCATCAAACCGGTTTTTGTCGGATCAGCATAGCTTTCTGGGACCAGGTTTAGCACGTTGCCTCCAGGTCCGAACGTGTTGACCACGACGCAAACCGGGTGGCTGCCTGGCACGACGCCGTCACCTTCTTTGAATGTCGTTAACGTGAACGTGCCATCTTCTGGATTGATCCTTCCCGTGGCATAGTCGCCATCATAGGGGACGACTCGAATGGTGCCATTGCCCTTGAATGTTAACGGTTCACCATCGATGAAGATTTGGCCAGACGTTTTGACGACCGCAGAACGGCTTTCGCCGCATCCAGCTGAAACCAGAAGTGAGGTTACGAACGTCAACAACTTAAACGTGGACACGATGCAATCTCCGATAGATCGAGGCGACCAGTCTTGCCTGCTAATCTTTCTGTAGGGTAGTCAGATTCTCAAATAGTTGGCGAACACTCACTAAAACTGGATTCCCGTTCGGGGAAAGACCTTTCACGAATCCACCAATTTGGTGGTTAACGTCTAACGCAATGGCCCCGACGCGGCAGTCAAAGCGGTTTGGGATGGAAAGAATCTCATAATTATTTGAGTAGCTTGTCGGCCGGCAGATGTCCCAGTTGATCGATTCTGCCCTACCGTCCGGCTGGATCAGCATATAGCTGTATTGGGGTTCAAACCGTTCCTTGCCAGAAAGATTCAACTGAGACCAACCCCCATCTTGCTCAATTTTTTCAAGCTTAATGAGCCCGAGCTTTGAGCTTGCGTCCATGCCAAGGCATTTTGCAGAGAACTTTTTGCCGTCATTTCTTACGACTTCCACCTTCTCGTTCCGCTTCCAGTCGTCATACCCCAACATCGCGAAGATGCCCTCACCTTGGTTGATCATGTAAGCAGGACGAACCGGCTTACCGGGGCAATGGACTTCGACCAGCCCTTTGATGGCTTGGGGCATCAAATCAGCGGAGCGTTTCTCCCAGTCGTCCCAGTTCGAGTTGACCGGTGAAACCGAAACCAAACGGTCGAAGTTTCCGGCGCTGTTGGCGAACACAATGTGGTCCCAGAGAGATGTTCCTTCGCCGACCGAAGAGATGGCGATGCCAGTGATGTCGAGATCGTGAAAATTCGAGTACAGATCACCCGTGACCTCGTGCCAGTTTTCGTCCAGCTTATTGCCGTCGATGGAGATGATACCTTTGCCGGCCTTGCTGATTCCCGCTGCATAAACCACCGGGAGCTCGTCATCCTTTTCGTGGAGAAAACGAATCAGTACATGTCCTTTTCCCTTCTTTTGGAAAGCAATCCGAATCTGGCGAAATTGACCCGGCAGCGGTTGCTCGCGAATTTCGATCGGTCGGTCGAAGCTGGCAATTTGAACCCAGGGGCCATCAGGGATCTCGATCGCTGGCCGCGTCAACAGACGAATATCGTTCCGCCAGGTAACCTCTGCTGGCTTGGCATCGATCGTTTGCATCGCATCGACTTGGACTTGCGTTGGGTTTTCCAAGATAGGAGCAAGAAACGTCGGTTCAGACAGGAAAGCAATCGCACGCCAATCAACGGGAACATCCTTTGGCCCGACTGACTGGCTGATCTCGAAGGTTGCTTCGTGACCCGCAAACGGCTGAAGGTTCACCAGAAACGGTGCGGGTGAATTGACGTGGTCGTAGGTGTTCACGTTTTGCATTCCGCGCGAGAAAACCGGTATGCCATCGATCACGATATCGATGGTCGGTTGGTCGTTACCGTGGAATTTGGCGAGCGAAACTTCGAGCCAGGTTTGATTTGCGGCGATTTTCTGCGTTGAAATCAAACGAAGCGGTTCATCCTTTGCGACGACCGTCGTACGCCACGAAGGTGTTTCGAAGGGGTATTGAACCTGGCGAAGTGTCGTCGCGAATTGAAGTTTGTCGAGTTCGGTTTCCAACTTCCAGCCCTGCCAGGCCAGGATCGTCTTGGGAGTCAACTGGAGGATCGCCTCTTGGAGTTGCTGCTTATCGAGCATGATCCGCGGTTCGATCCAGTTGGTCATATCGCGAATGTCGAATGGATCGGCCTCGGCTGGATGGCCATTCTTGACCATGTCGGTTTCCAGAATGAGTTGTCCACTTTGAGGAACCTTGTCCCAACGGAACTCCGGAATCTGGACGACTTCCGCGGATCCGATAATCGGCTTCGACTCGAACTTCGGAGAGCTTTCCCAAGAGAGAAACACTTTACCGCGAATACAGCCTCGATCATGCGCGGCCTGGTCGATGCCCAACGATCCGCGAAACCCACGAGCCAGCGGCGGCAAGTCGATGCTTAATCGGCTTGGGGCCATGACGCCGAAGTTCCAGCCACTGGCGTGTTCGCCTGATTTGGCGGTGCCTGCCAAGACGCCTCGATTGATCCGTGCGGAAAAGCCATTGCGGGAGAACATCGCCTCTTCACGCGTCTCGTGGTAGGGAACCCGAAACAGCGGCATCTCGTCAAATCGCCAACTGCGCCTCATCCAGGTCGAACGGCATTCGACCCAGATCATGTCGAGTGACCAAGCAGGCTGAATTCCATGATTCCAGCGATCAGAGTTGTTGTTATCGCCGCGCGAATCGGCATCGATCCGATCAACGCTGGTTGTCGCGACCAATCCGTCGGACGTCTCCCACTGAACCAACCGCTGGTGATCTTCCCGATCAGTTTTGCCGCCTGGGAATAAGATTGCCAATTCCAGCAAGTGCGTTTCCCAGGGAGATTCGTTGGGAAGGTGCAACTCGGCAATTTCGTGGAAGCCAATCGAGATCCGCTCGCGTCCTGAGAGGAGTTGAATGCTTCCCTCGGTGAAACGAATGGCACGGAACGAGATCTCGCGGCCGTTGGTCAAGAATACGGTAGACGGTACATAGCGATCGATCAGGGCTGGTATCTGTTGCCAGACGATCTTGCGGATCATGTCGCGTCGCACACGCAGGTCAGATCGATAGCGGGCGTCCGATGACTTGCGAAAGGGAAAGCTGGGGGACAGCGTGAAATGCTCCGGCAGAACAGTTTGATAGGCCAAGCCTTCAGGAGTGTACGAGTCGGTATGTCCAGGGAGTCGGTCGCCCGAAAAGAATTCGATGTAAGCGCTGGGCATTTCAGCGGGGCCAAGCGACCGATCGACCATCCATCGCATGGGGTTGCCCCCTTCAATCAAGCTTTGCCCGCCCAATTGAGGCATGGCGTTGCCGGAATACCAATTGCGCAGCACGTCATCTTCGACGATGCGTCCATCTTCCAAGCAGGCCACAAACCGCTTCTCTTCAGCGGAAAAGCCGACGGCAGTTTGAAGGTAAAAGGCGACTAGCAGGCAAAAAAGGGTAGGGCGAAAAGGCAATTCTCTGACCTTTCGGGGGAAGACGAGCAATTTAGCACCCATCAGCGGACGCTAAAAGAAAATGACCGAGATTGCCGATTGGTTTCATGCGTCACGTTGCAGTCACCGGCAATTCCTCGATAATGGGGCGTTTTGCGAAGATCATTATGCCTGGAATAGGGAGTTCTTCCCATCTTTCGGGCAGCCGACATCGCGATTTGTGAAAACGACTTTCCATTGCCTAGGTTAAAACGAGAGACGTCCCCATGCCACTTCTGGTTGTCGGATCGATCGCTATCGACTCCATTCACACCCCTACCGAAGTTCGTGAAAACATCCTGGGCGGTTCCGCCACGCACTTTTCGTATGCCGCCAGCTTCTTCAGTGGCGTTCGCATGGTGGGAGTTGTCGGCGAAGACTGGCAGGAGGAACACACCCAGCTGCTGGCCGACCGTGGGATCGACACTTCCGGAATCGAAGTGGAAGAAGGGGGCAAGACCTTCCGCTGGACTGGTAAGTATCACAACAACATGAATGACCGCGATACGCTGGAAGTTCATTTGAATGTGCTGGAAAACTTCAGCCCCACATTGAGCGAAGAAGCGGCTCGCTGTCCTTTCGTCTTTCTCGCCAATGGATCGCCCACAACACAAATGAAGGTGCTGGATCAGATGACCGGCCCGCGCCTGGTAGTGGCCGATACAATGGATCTGTGGATCGAGATCGAGCACGACCAACTGAAGAAGCTGCTCAGCCGCATCGACGGATTGGTTCTGAACGACAGCGAAGCCAAGCTACTGACCAACGAAGAAAACTTGGTCCGCGCCGGCCAGAAGGTCCTGGATATGGGCCCGAAATTCGTGGTGCTCAAGAAGGGAGAACATGGTGCCATGTTCTTCTCTGAGAACGAAACCTACGTGATGCCTGCTTTCCCGACGCCCGACGTGGTCGATCCAACGGGTGCTGGGGATAGCTTCGCCGGCGGCATGATGGGTTACTTGTCCGAGCAGAATAACTTCGATCCGAAGACTCTGAAGGAAGCGATGGGCTACGGCACCGTGGTGGCCAGCTTGATTGTCGAAGACTTCAGCCTCGATCGCTTGAAAGGCGCTTCGCGGGATGAGATCGACGGCCGGTTTGATAAGTATCGTCAGATGCTGTCGTTCTAACGGAATGAAAGAGAAGTCCCTCCCAAGATGGAAGCGACTCGCTGTTTTCTCGCGGTGAAGATTTCAACCGACGTTCGTCGCCGGGCCGAGAAGCTGATTCGAAAGCTCTCGGCCGCCGGGGGCGAAGTGAAGTGGGTCGAGCCGGAAAACCTGCACATCACGACCAACTTCCTGGGCGACATCACTGGCCAGGACTTGGTGGAAGTTTCGAGGACTACCATTGAGGTGGCTGCCCGACATGTTTCCTTCGAACTGGAAATGATTGGCACCGGGGCGTTTCCTGATCTCAAAAACCCTCGCACGCTCTGGATCGGTGCCAAACAAGGGGCTGAAGCCCTTATTGCGCTGCAGGAAGATCTTACCGAAAGCTTGGCCCAAGCCGGCTTTCCGCCTGACTCGCGGAAAAAATATCATCCCCACCTGACCCTGGGCCGCTTGAAACGCTCGACTTCGGCAGTCGATGACCTGAG
This sequence comes from bacterium, assembly GCA_016124445.1. GTDB lineage: Bacteria > Planctomycetota > Planctomycetia > Pirellulales > Pirellulaceae > Bremerella. The sequence goes on along the minus strand of WGNR01000008.1, from coordinate 45,926 downwards.
AGCTTTGATGACGGAGAATGCCGAGCTTCCGCTGGGCGAGTGCCACGTCAGCGAGGTTGCTATCTTTGCCAGCAAACTCGATCGCATAGGACCCAAGTACACGCTAATCGGTCGCGGTCGGCTTGGCTGATTTGGCCATCTTCGGGAAATGATTGCCGCAGCACGATTTGCGGCTGGTTTCTCGATTTCTGAAAAATCTTTCTTGGGCCTGACCTTAGGTGTCTCGAGCATCGCCGATCATTTTTTTCAGAATCAAAGCAGAACTTCGATTGCATTGCCGATGCAAATTTGTACACTGTTCATCTGTGCACTTTGATTCGCCAGGCCGCTTGCAGTACCTGCAGTCATTCCGCATAAAGGAGCCCTAAGAAATGGTCACGGTCGCAACCAAGAGCAACGGAAAAATGGCAGCCAAGAAAGCAAAATCGTCCGGGAAGGACAGCACACCGAAAGGTGGCGATGCCAAGAAGGATGTGTTTGCCGGGAACACCACACTCAAAACGACACTCGCTCAAATCGAAAAGTCGTTCGGCGAAGGGGCCATCATGCCCCTGGGGACTAATCATAAGGCGATTGAAGGTATTTCAACCGGGTCGTTGTCGTTGGACTTGGCTCTCGGGGGCCGAGGCATTCCTCGTGGCCGCATCATTGAGATGTTTGGGCCAGAATCGAGTGGTAAGACGACTTTGGCCCTGCACTGTGTCGCCCAGGCCCAGAAGACGGGCGGTATCGCCGCGTTTGTCGATGCCGAGCATGCTTTGGATCCTAGTTGGGCCAAAAAGTTGGGTGTTCAGTTGGAAACGTTACTGGTCAGCCAGCCTTCCAGCGGTGAAGAAGCGATGCAGATCACCGAGATGCTGGTCAAATCGAACGCGGTCGATATTATCGTGGTCGACTCGGTTGCCGCTCTGGTGCCCAAGGCAGAACTCAACGGCGAGATCGGCGATTCGCACGTCGGTTTGCAGGCTCGCTTGATGAGCCAGTCGATGCGAAAACTGACCGGGGCGATCGCGAAATCGAAGACCTGTGTGATCTTCATCAACCAGATTCGCGAAAAGGTCGGCGTGATGTTCGGTAGCCCGGAAACCACGCCTGGCGGTCGTGCTTTGAAGTTCTACTCTTCCTGCCGCGTCGATGTCCGCCGCATCGGCCAGCTGAAAGATGGTGAGGATGTCGTCGGTCAACGGGTTCGGACGAAGATTGTGAAGAACAAGGTCGCACCACCGTTCCGCATTGCCGAGTTCGACATGATGCACAAGGACGGGATCAGCTACGAGGGTGACGTGCTGGACCTGGGACTGACCCATAAGATTGTCGCTCGGAGTGGGGCTTGGTTCCGCTACGGCGACATGCAGCTTGGTCAGGGCAAAGAAAAGGCCCGCGTGTTCCTGGTCGAGAACCCCGAAGTCACTGAAGAAATCAAGCAAAAGGTGATGGCCTCGCTTGAGCCGGTCGTCGGACCGGTATCTGGGCCGGAAGCCGATGGCGAACTTCCCGAAGAAGAACTCTAATTCCCTGTCCTCCCGGGGATCACGAGAGCGCTTCCGCGTTGGATGTAGTGATATTGGCGCCAACGCCGCCGTAGCAGCAAGCCAAAGACGCTACAGATAACCTAGAATCGTTCAAGCCCTTAACCAAAACAGGGTTCCGAGGTCGGCTGTCTCTGCACAGAGGGATGGCCGGCCTTGTTTTCGTTCTTGCGGTTTCAATCGAGCTTTGCCCTGCTTTTTGGCCTTCTGAGTCATCTTTGCCCCGACTGGTAAAGAACTTATCATGAAGAACTTGTGTCCTGGAATTTGGGGAAGAATATTGCCCTCTGGACAACACCAGCTGCTGAGCACTGAAATCTGAACCTCGACTAAAAAACCCCATGAAAACCGACGAACTACGCGAGAAGTACCTCAGCTTTTTCGAGACCAAGGGACATACCCGCTGCCCAAGCGACGTGCTTGTTCCGACCTGGGACCCTTCGGTGCTGTTTACCCCGGCTGGTATGAACCAGTTCAAGGATCACTTCCTCGGCCGTGTGAAGCTCGACTTTACTCGGGCAACTACCTGCCAGAAGTGCCTCCGTACGGGCGACATCGACAATGTCGGCCGGACCGCGTACCACCACACCTTCTTCGAGATGCTGGGCAATTTCAGCTTTGGCGATTACTTCAAAGAAGAAGCGATCCAGTGGGCTTGGGAGTTTTTGACCGACAAGAAGTGGCTGGCCATGAACCCGGATCAACTGAGCGTCACCGTCTACAAAGACGACGACGAAGCGGCCAATATCTGGCATGAAAAGATCGGCTTGCCGTTCAATCGAATTGAACGCCTGGACGAAGACGAAAACTTCTGGCCCGCCAGTGCTCCCAGCCAAGGGCCTGACGGTGTTTGCGGTCCTTGCAGTGAAATCTACTTTACTCCCAAAAATGGCAAAAAAGTCGAGATCTGGAACCTGGTCTTTACCCAGTTCAATCGAGTCGGCGATCCGCCGGACAACCTCGAACCCTTGCCCAGCAAGAACATCGACACCGGCATGGGGCTCGAGCGTACCGCCGCCACGCTGCAGGGAGTCTCCACCAACTATCACATCGATATCTTGAAACCGATCGTCCTGGCCGCGGCGGAAATCTGCGGCGTGAAGTACGAACCGGAGTCAGACAACGGCCGCCGCCTGCGCCGCATTACCGATCATATCCGCGCTTGCACCATGGCCGTGCATGAAAACGTTTACCCAGGTGCCAATAAAGAGAAGTACGTCATCCGCCGTTTGCTTCGCCGAGCGGTTCTCGATGGCCATCAGATGGGCATCCACAAGGCGTTTGCTTACCAACTGGTCGACAAGATTGTCGAGATGATGAAGGTCCCTTATCCGGATCTGCAAGATTCGGTGACCCGCGTCAAAAGTGTCATTAAGAGCGAAGAAGAAAACTTCCATCATTCGCTGGATGACGGTATTGCCCGTAGCGAGAAGATTTTCGAGACGATGCGCGGGGCGAACCGAACCGTCGTCAACGGTGAAGAAGCAGCCGAACTATACCAAACGTTCGGCTTCCCACCGGAACTGTTCGAGCAAGTTGCCATCGAACATGGCTTCACATTCGATTGGGCTGGCTACAAGCAGGCGATGGAAGAGTTCGGCAAACGGAGCGGCGGCGAACAGGTCGAACTGTTCGAGACCGGACCGATTGAGTCGCTGAAGAATTCGGTTCGTTCAACAAAATTCGTCGGTTACGAAAACGAGTCGTGTGAGGCAGTCATCAAAGGGATCGTCGTTGGGGCTGAAGGAGATGAAGAATCGAGTTTGGTCGACGACTACGAGCAAACAGGCGATCAGCATCATTTAATCATCGTGCTCGATCAAACTCCGTTCTACGGCGAATCAGGCGGTCAGGTCGGCGACATGGGGCGGCTCTTTTCTAAAGACTTCGAATTCGTCGTTACCGACACGCAAAAAGATAGCGACTTGTTCCTGCATACCGGTTATCTGGCCAAAGGTAAGATCTCGACGGAAGGCAAAGTCACCGCCCAGGTCGATACCGACCGCCGCGCAGCGATCAAACGGGCTCACTCGGCAACGCACATTCTGCATCACGCATTGCAGAAGACTCTCGGCAGCCATGCCCAACAGCAAGGCTCGAAGGTCGAAGACGATTTCCTACGGTTCGACTTCACGAACATGGATCCGATCGCGCTCGATCAATTGACCACTATCGAGACTGATGTCAACGAGAAAGTCACCGGCGGCGGCATCGTCAAATGGGAAACGGTTCCCCTGGCCAAGGCGCGGGAACTGGGCGCGATGATGCTGTTCGGCGAAAAGTATCCTGACCCGGTTCGCATGGTCACCATGGGTGATTTCAGCCGCGAACTGTGCGGCGGAACGCATCTGACTGATACCAATCAGGTCGGCGCGTTTGAAGTGATTGGCGAAGAATCGGTTTCGGCCGGCGTGCGCCGTATTAGCGCTTTGACCGGCGCGAAGGCGAAAGAGTACCGCACCAAGGTCGACCAGACGCTAACCGCGATGGCCAAAGCTTTGAAGTGCGAAGTCCCCGATGTTACCGAAGCAACCAAGCAATTGACCACTTATGTTCGCGATCTGAAGAAAGCCGTGAACGGCAGCGGCAAGTCGCCTGCGGAGCCTGCCTCAGTTAAGGCTTCCGGCGGCAGCCAAGTCGATTACTTCCATCGCAAAGAGATGCTTAAGGAATCGGCCCGCCAATTGAACGTGCCGATCTTCGAGTCTGCCGAGCGTGTCGAAGGACTGCTGGCTGAAATCGAGAAGCTGAAGCATCAGTTGGCCGAACGCGAAAAGTCGGGCACGCTCTCCGGTGACGATCTCTTGGCCAAAGGGACCAAGGTGGGTGACGTGTCGGTTGTCGTCGTTGAGGTTCCTGGAGCGAATGCCAACCTGATGCGGCAACTGATCGACCAGATTCGAAACGCCACCGACTCGTCGGCGGTCATGCTGTTCGCTGCCAGTGAAGAAGGTAAAGTGACCATCGTCGCCGGTCTCAGCAAGACGTTAACCGAGCGCGGACTGAAAGCAGGTGATTGGGTCAAAGAGCCCGCCAAACTAGTCGACGGTTCCGGCGGTGGTCGCCCCGACATGGCCCAGGCCGGCGGCAAAGACGCGTCGCAAATTCCAGCAGCGATGGAGAAGGCGCTCCAACTGGCAAGTTCGATGTTTGCTTAGAGCTATTTTTCAATGACAAGCCCATGCGGAGGCGATAATGGCTTAGCGCCTCCGCGAATGGAATTCTCTGGAGATCGAAAACAGCGGGAGCTTCTACGCTCTGAGCTGTAGAGTTAGTTCTGCAGCGTCTGGTATGAATGCAAGTGTTTGATTTTTGTAATATAAATAAATGAATTCTCTATCTTGATCCATGGATCCACCCAAATCGTTAGTGCGATTTTCAACCTTGTACGTAGAAAACTCTCTCCAGTTAACAATAATGGTGGCTATGATTCCCCAAAATCATGCATGCTGATTTGATGTCCCTCGTTAGGTGCTTCTGGGGCCTTGACCATTGAATTAAAATGGAAAGACTAAGTTGAATCGCCGCGTTGCTACTTGCGCGGCGCCAACGTTTCCTGCCTCCCGCCTAGATTCCCGCCGCAACCTCCTGCAGGGATAGTTTGAAAGATGGCAATGATCGGTCCGTGCCGATTGGTGCTTTGTTGGATTGATCGAGCATTTTACCTACGCCTAAACAAACCAGATCGGTTCCTTCCTCCCTTGCCGATTGACTGGCAAAACAATGCAGCATGGTCAATCGCTTCGGCGGCCCCTTCAACGCCCGTTTGTAGCGGTTTAGTCGCTATCTAACTGCAAGACTGATTTAAGACTAATACTCCTATTCCCAATCCCACCCGTTTTTCGAGGACACCTCATTCATGCTAACGCTATTTAAGAAACACCGCGGGTTCACCCTCGTGGAATTGTTGGTTGTCATCGCGATCATTGGCGTGCTCATCGCGTTGTTGCTTCCGGCCGTTCAGCAGGCTCGTGAAGCGGCGCGTCGCATGTCGTGCCAGAACAACCTCAAGCAGTTGGGGCTTGCTTCGCACAACTTCCACGATACCTACGGCAACCTTCCACCCGGGTGCCACAACGACGATAACAACGGAATGGGGTGGGGTGTCTATTTGTTGCCATACGTCGAACAAGACAATCTGCAGAACCTCATCGTCGCTCAGGTCAAAGCAAAGCAGTCCTCAGGGGCCAACGGTCTTCTGCCCAAGGGTGGCTACACCGGCAATGTCGACTCGGCGCCTTACAATCGCTGCTACACCTATCCTGGGTGGAGCAACAATAGCATGGCCAAGCAGAAGTTGGAGGCCTTCAGGTGCCCGTCCAATGCATTGGCCGAAACCGACAACAATGGATTCGGCGCATCGAGCTACTGCGGCAACATGGGTGACAACATTTACTTTAGCAGTAATGGTTCGGCATCTACTGGACTGTTGATCGACCCGTTCTACAACAATGAAACGTGGGTCGTGAAATTCAGTGAAATCACCGATGGCTTGTCCAATACGCTGCTGTTCGGCGAAGTGGGGCAATCGCAAGGGGTCACGGTGCAGCAAAATAATAGTTATAGCTTCCCGGTCTGGATCGGCTGCAACAATGACGGCACCTGGTCGCACAAGGATTGGGGAACTGGCGGATGCATGCGAGTTGCCGGGCCGTCGTATCCGATGAATATTCGAGTTGGTTCGCAGTCTGATATGACGTTCGGTAGCTTTCATCCGGGCGGTGCACAGTTCGTATTTGCGGACGGTGGCGTGCACTTCATTTCGGAAAACGTCAACACGCTGCTCTACGGCTATCTGGCCAACCGCCACGACGGCAACGTTACGCAACTCCCTTAGTCGCCAAAAAGGATCCAGCGATATGTTTACTCGTATCAAATGCGATAGGCTCCTGATCATGGTTCTGCCGAGCATCGCGGTTTGCTTGCTCGTGCTTACTGGATGTGATCAGGATCAGAAGTTCAACGTTGCTCCGGTGGTTGGAACGGTGCAGTTCAACGGAAAACCGGTCACCGGCGGAACGCTCTGCTTCCGACCGGAAGGGGCGGCCGATCAATACGAATCAGGCAAGCCGGCCATGGCCAACATTGCCGAGGATGGCACGTTCTCTCTTTCGACTTATGGGAATGGAGACGGCGCGGTTATTGGTCATCATCAAGTCCAGTACATGGCGCCGCAAATCAACGTCCGGCCTCCGGAAGGAGCCCAGCCTGGTCAATGGAAACCACCAGTTAGTGAGTTCCAAGGCCTGGTGCCGAAGGTGACTGAGGTGGATGTAACCGAGGGGAAGAACGAGTTGACGATTGATCTTGTAAAGTCGCGGTAGTATTCATCGCAAGCTCTCGACCATTCGACATAAGCCGGGTTATGAAAATGACCCGGCTTATTTGCGTTTGTGGCGGAGCAATGCTTTAGCTTTCGACTGAAAGTTGCCGACCAATCGCCCGCAAGTTAAGTTGAAACCAGTTAGTACCCTTCTTCTGATAGGCTTGCATCATGCGAAAGAGACTGTCCCTGTTCGTTCTGGGTATGTCGTCGGTTCTTATCTCAACTCTCGCCATCGCGGCCGAGCGGCCCAACGTTGTGCTGGTGATGACCGATGATCAAGGCTATGGCGATTTGGCCTGTCACGGCAATCCCATTCTAAAGACCCCTAACATTGATCAGCTGGCGACGGAGTCAACTCGGTTTATCGACTTTCATGTCCGTTGTTTCTGCACCCCGACTCGAGCCGCCCTCATGACTGGCAACTATGCCGGCTACACCGGGGCGTATCGCACCAGTTCGGGGCGAACGATGTTGCATCGAGACGAGAAAACCATTGCCGATCTGTTTGCCGGGGCAGGTTATGTGACCGGGATGATTGGCAAGTGGCATCTGGGAGACAACGCGCCGCATCGTCCTCAGGATCGAGGGTTTCAGCACGTCGTTTGGCACCGGTGTGGCGGCATCGGCCAGGCCTCGGACTACTGGGGAAACGATTACTTCGATGACACCTACGAACGGGACGGGAAGTTCGAGAAGTTTGAAGGGTATTGCACCGACGTCTGGTTTCGCGAGGGGATTCGCTTTATCGAAGAGAACCGAGCGAAGCCGTTCTTTCTGTACCTGGCACTCAATGCACCGCACGGGCCCTATCGTGTCGCTCCGGAGTGGGCCAAGCCTTATGAAGGGAAGCCGGAGGTCGCGAATGCTAACTTCTATGGGATGATCGCTAATGTCGATCTCAACATGGGCCGCTTGCGTGATCGCTTGCAGACGCTTGGGCTGGCGGACAATACGATCCTGATCTTCATGACCGACAACGGAACCGCCGCCGGTGCGCAGTTCGACGGGCTCGATAGCGAACCGGTCCTGGGATTCAACGCGGGGATGCGCGGCAAAAAGTCGTCGGTCTATGACGGCGGCCATCGTGTGCCTTTCTTCGTACATTGGCCCCACGCCGGATTGAACAAAGAACGAGAGATCGAAACTTTGGCTGGCCATATCGACGTGCTTCCGACGCTGGCCGATCTATGTGGCATCGAAGTCCCAGAGGAATTTCGGCCTGATGGTGTTTCCTTGAGACCGCTTCTGCTGGAAGAACCCACCACTTGGACACGCGATCATCTTGTCGAGCAATACCTCGGCGGAGCGTATGCCGCGGCGATGCCTCCGCAGCAGTACGATTTTTCTGTCGTGATGACCGAGCGATGGAGACTGGTGAACTCGGGCCAGGAAGAAGAGTTGTACGACATCCAGCAGGACCCTGCGCAGCGCATCGATCTTGCGGCGATGCACCCAGGCGTGGTTGCGAAGCTTCGTCAGAAGTACAACGTGTTTTGGGATAAGATCTCGCCCCGCTTAACGCCGGTGCGAATCGATGTCGGCAATCCGGCCGAAAACCCAACCAGGCTTTGCTCGCAAGATTGGTACATGCCGCATGGCAATCCACCGTGGAGCTTAGGTCAGATCAACAAGCTGCCGAAAGTCACCGGCCCCTGGATGTTGGAAGTTCAGCGTGCGGGTCGCTATCGCATTACGCTACGTCAGTTTCCTGCGGAAGCGAAACGGCCTGTGGTTGCCGTGAAGGCTCAATTGACCATCGCCGGCCAAACGGTCGAGAAGGCGGTGGAGGCTGGATCGCAAGGTGTTGTGTTTGAACTGGATCTACCTGCCGGACCAACCGAGTTAGTGACGCAATTGTTCGACGCGAAAGGGAACGCAGGCGGAGCCTACTTTACCGACGTGGAAGCACTGTGAGTAAGACTTCGCCAGTGTGACTTTTTGTTGCACCGGTGAGACGATGGTGACGCACGACGCAGGCCCTTTTTAATTCTCGTTGCGTCCAACGATCGATTGCCCTACGCTGGTATTGTTTGATGATCCCTCTCGCGGGTTTGCCCCTCCAGTTCTTTCCTCTCTTCATTTAGCCAATGGTTGTCGACATGCGTGGTGTTGTCGGTCTATCGCGATGGTTTCTGGTTTCCATTGTTTTGGTGTTTACCGCGGAAGTCATTTCTCTGCCGGTGGCTTTGGGCAGTTGTGAACCAGAAGAGAACGGCGGGCGCGAAGGGCTGAAGCAATTGGTTGGGCCGATCGATGAGAAACCCAATCTAACCGACGCGGAAAAGGAAGCCGCCGCGAAAAAACGCGCAGAAGACGAACGCGAACGGCTTATGCGCGAGCGGCTCGATGCCGAGGCGAAGAAGCTAACTAACCAGCTGCAAACCTCGCTGGACAACATCAAGCTGTGGGAGGCCCGAGCGAGAATTCGCACGAAGCTCGGCCGCCGCGAATCGGCAATCAGCGATTGGACCGAAGTGCTCAAGCTGAAACCGTCGTCTGACGTGTTGGCAAAACGGGGAGATCTGTGGAGCAGTCTGAATGAATTCGAGAAAGCAGAAGCCGACTTGAATGAGGCAGTTCAAATGGAACCAGAGAATCCGGAGATCCTCTACATCCGTGGCAAGGTGTACCTTGAACAGTGGAAGACCGGACCAGCCTTCAACGATTTCAGCAAGGTTATCGAGATTGATCCCCAGCACAAGATGGCCAGATTTCAACGAGCCTATCTTCTGATGGGAGTGGCCACCACCAATGCCAATCAGCGGGCGGCGGCTAAGGACCTGAAGATCGTTGTCGACGCCGATCCCGACTGGCTTGCTGCGAGATACCATTACGTCCGCGCTTTGTCAGGATACGAGGAATCGGCGCGGGAATTGGTCAAGCACGCGTCTTACGTTCTGTGGCATGACCCTGATTCCGACTGCATGCACATGTATCGTGCGAAAGCCTACGCGCAATTGAAACAATTCGATCTCGCTCTGAAGGATGCCAATGATTACATGGAGGCAAATCCGCGCGATCCGTTGCGTGTCACCGTTCGGGCCATCGTTTATACGGATATGGAAAACCACGAAAAAGCGATTGGAGATTGGACCACTCGTCTCAAGTACAAACATGATTCGGAATTGGCGCTCTACAACCGTGCCAAGTCGTACGGCGCCATTGGCCACCACCAGGAGGGGATCGATGACTGGACGAGGTTGATCGAACTTGATCCCAAAAACCACAAATGGAATCGCCTTCGTGCCTTCGCCAAAGAAAAGCAACACGACTACGCGGGCGCCCTGGAGGACATGACCATCGCCATCCAGAAAGCTCCGATGGGGAGCCAACTCTACGGCAATCGCGCCTTTATTTACGATCAGATCGGAGAACACGCGAAGGCCAGGGCCGAAAGGGAAAAAGCGGAACTCATCTCCGCAACGTGGTCAGGCGAAAGGAAAAAGCGGAAACTGGAACTGCAGCAGGCGGAAGAAAAAGCGAAGCAAGAACTAACGCCCCACGTAGCGGAGCAAATTGAAAAGCTCAAACAAGATCAAAAGTGGGAATGGAAGGCGATGAAGCTTCACTGCAAAAGCCAGGCATGGGGGCCGATCTGGCTGGATAGCTTGACAAAACTCCTTGCCGATCCTGATGAGAAGAACCAGGCTCGGGCTCTGAATGGCATTCAGACTTTGATCGACAACAACAATCTATATCCGTTCACCCCCGAACTAACGCAAAGGACCGTCGACACGCTACAACAGTTCGCCCAGCAAAAACAAAAGCAAAACCAACGCATGGGCAATCGGGCCAAGACGATCGCCAAGGTGTTGAAAGTTCTGCAAAAGATCAACGACCCGGAGACGACCATCTTTGAACCAGGAGGCATCTATTTCCGGAAGTTCACCTATCCCAAAGATGAGGCTGGTCGTCCGGGCGAATTCGTCTACTTCGCATTCAGCTGGTATGAAGAAAAGAAAGGAGCTGATCGGATGCACTTCCGCGAAACGAGACGCACGCCTGAGTACATCGAATTGTTCGACATCAAACGTGCTCTCTACGTCCGTTTGTATTCCGACAAGGCGTTTTGGTCGTTCACGAAGGAAAAATGGATTCTGATCGGCGAGGGGAAGACTTCGTGACCGTCAGCCGATTTCAGGCGGACCCTACGTCTAGTCATCGCATTCGTTAAAACCGGATCAATCGGCAATCCCTCGTGCCGGAATCCTGTCGCCAGCGGCAAATTCGTTCAGGTTTGTTAAGGGAAACCCGATAGCAGTGATAGCACCTTGCTGAAGTTCCCGATCTCTCCCGACCAATTTCCGAGGCACCCATGATGCAAGACGCGACCGCGATTGCCAGTTCCGTTCACCAGGCACTTTCCGCCAACCCCCACTTTCCGAGTCGTCACCTTCACATCGAAGGAAGCGAAGGCCGGGTTATCTTGAAGGGGCGCGTGGGAAGCTATTTTCACAAGCAGATGGCCCAAGAGGCTGTGCGCCGTGTCGATGGCGTGCAACAAGTTGAAAACCAACTGGAAGTCGATTGGCTCTAATCGGTCCGGCCCCATCGGACAATCGATTGAGATTCAGCGATCCATTTTCATAATTCGAGAAGACCGCTCGGCACAACCTGGGCGGTCTTTTTCGTTTTCTTGCGGTTCCCCCAGCAGATCGGGGCCTGGACGCCCTCTTTAATCTTGCTGCCTGGCGCGGCACAATGCGGATTCGGAGCTTCCATTAGGCAACACTCTAGATAGCAACGAGGAAATCCCATGAGCCGAGCCGGAGCGATTACGTTCAAAGGCAACCCGATGACCCTGGTCGGGGAAGAAGTCCAAGTCGGTCAGGCAGCCCCTGACTTCAAAATGCACGCATTCGGTCCGGAAGGTCTCACGTCGATCACCGTGGCCGACCTGAAGGGAAAGCCGAGCATTCTGAGCGTCGTCCCTTCGCTCGACACGGGTGTTTGCCAGATGCAGACCAAGAAGTTCAACGAAAAGCTCGGCGAACTGGGCGATAAGGTCAATGCCTTAACGGTCAGCCTGGACCTGCCATTTGCCCAGAATCGTTTCTGCGGCGCCGAAAACATCACTAACATCAAGCAGTACAGCGACTACCAGGATCGCAGCTTCGGAAATAACTGGGGCATGCTGATCGACGAACTGAAGTTGCTGGCTCGCGGCACCTTTGTCTTGGACAGCGACGGCAAAGTTGTGTATGCAGAAGTTTGCAAGGAAGTCACCCAGGAACCGAATTACGATGCAGCCCTGGCGGCGCTCGACTCGGTTCTCTAAAGCTATCCGGCTGATCCCGTCGCTTGCACCGGCAAGCGACGGGTACTAGCTCGCGGCGGCATCATTCTATCTGCAATCGGATGTCTCGCCATGAATTGGCTCCGCAAACATTGGGGCAAATTGCTCTCTGCCGCCGGCGTGCTGCTGGTAGGCCTCATTGCGTTGATTGCGGCGGCTCCGATGCTCATTGGGTACGGACCGGTGCGCAACTTCATCCTGCATCAGCTGTTTAACGGAAAAGAAGTTGCTGTTTCGATCGATTCCGTTTCCGTTGGTTGGTTCCAGCCGACCGAAATTGAAGGCCTGCACGTCAAGCAGATCGACGGCAAGTTTAATGTCGGCGTTCCTCGGATCGCTAACAATGTGACTCTCTTTCAGTTAATTACGCGACCTCGGCAATTGGGCAACCTGGTGATCGAGCGGCCGCTTATCGCCCTGGAACTGCCGGATGAGTCATCAGATGTTTTCAATGATGTCGCTGGCGAAAAGCACTCGGTAGATCAAGCGGAACTTCAGTCTGCTCTTGATCGGACGATTGACGTCGAAGTGGTCGGCGCCACGCTGGAAGTCCACAAGCCCGGAGCGGAGAAACCGTGGGGCTTCAAAGATATTGGTTTTCTCGCCCAGCTTCGTCCTGGCCGCACCGACGCGGAAGGTCCATCGCTATTGATTCCTCGGGCAACCTTGATGGATCAGCAGGAACTGACCCAGGAGATGTGTGATGACATGCTCAAGTTCGTCGCGCCGATCGTGACTGGGGTGACCAAGGTCGACGGGAAAGTTTCGTTGTCGTTGGAAGATATCGAAGTCCCGCTGGCCGATCGACAGAATTCGGTTGGCAAAGGGACCTTGACGATCCACAAGGCTCAGCTCACCGGCACACCGCTGGTGCAGGAGATCACCAAGGTGCTGGGCCTGGGGCCATCGGTCGAAGTCTTCACCGACTGTACGATTCAGTTTCACTTGAAGGACAAGCAGATCTATCACGAAGGGCTCGACTTTGGCATTGGCAATCTGCGGATTAAAACGCACGGGTATGTCGGGCTCGACAAGTCTTTGAACCTGATTGCCGAAGTGCCAATTCCGCTAAAGGACTCTGCCGAGGTCGATCCGGAACAAAAGCCAAGTCCGCTGCTGGATGCATTGCGTGGCAAAACGATCGAGATTCCGATTGTTGGCACGCTCGACAAGCCAGAGGTCGATGCCCAGCGGCTCGGGAAGTCGCTGATGGCAACCGCCCAGTCGACGCTCCGCAAGCTGCTTGGCGACGATAAACTTCAGCTTGACCCAACCAACCCCGATGGAAAAGTCGACGTGAACGAAGTGCTCGACCTGACACAGGCTTTAATCAACGGGGCGACGCGTGAAGGCGGGTTGATGGATCAGATTCGCCAGCGCCGCGAGGCAAAGCAAGCCCAGCAGAACGAAGGAAACGCAACCGGTCCGTCGGAAGAGCCTGCCAAGCCGGGACTGTTTCGTCGGCTGATCCAGCGAGTGCAAGACGCCGCGAATGCTCCTGATTCGTCCGAAGGTCAGCCGCCGCCGGCCGAACCATCGAAGGAGGAATCGACGGGGGCAATTGATCTCTAGCGATCTGCCGCTACGATTGCTTTAATCGATACGAACGGTTGAAAAGGTTCAACGGTCTTACGCTACCCCGGCGTGCATTTTTCTCCTGATCTGAAGGTCAACCTATACTTGCCTGGTTTCATTTAAGCTCGATTTCCAGGCAAGAATCGATGAGCGATCCTCTCCGGCAAATTCAACACAAAAAGACTCTGCTCGACGGCCTCTATCGTTTGACCGATGCCGGGGCGATATTGTTGGGGCTGGTATTGGCCGTCATGACCGCCGGCGAACAACTGTCAGGCGACCATCGCCTGGTTGGACTGGCTGCACTGGCCATCTTTTATGTCGTGGCCGAGTTTACTGGCGTCTACCGAAATTGGCGAGGCGTCTCCACCGAACGCGAAGTACGCTGCGGAGCCCTGACCTGGGCGATCTCGTTGGCATTGTTAGTTGTCGTTTCGACGGTTCTGCGATTCGAACATCCATTGCATCGATACACACTGGTGTGGTGGTTTTTAATCACGCCGATGCTGTTGACCATTTCGCGAATGATTATTCGGACGATCCTGCGTTGGCTGTTGGCCCATGGCATTAATCAGCAGGGCGTGGCGATCGTGGGGGTTAACGAACTAGGAATTCAACTGGCCGAAAACATTCACGATTCGCCCGACCTGGGAATGAAAATCATTGGTTTCTACGACGATCGTCCTGGGTCAAGGTTGCCTGAGATTCCACAGGAAGTGGGCACTCGCGTCGGCAATTTGTCCGATCTGGTCGAGGCAGCTCGAAGTGGTCAAATCCAGCGGATCTACATCACCTTTCCGATGCGGGCCGAGTCGCGCATTCGCAACGTATTGAATCACCTGGGCGATTCGACCGCCTCGGTTTACATCGTGCCCGATTTCTTCGTGTTCGAGATGTTGCACTCGCGCTGGACCGATATCCGCGGCTTGCCGGTGGTCAGTGTCTATGAAAACCCACTGTTAGGCGTCGATGGCATTTTGAAAAGAGTCAGCGATATCGTCCTGGCTTCGTTCGTGTTATTGCTGCTGGCAATTCCCATGGCCTTGGTTGCCTTGCTGGTGAAGCTGACCTCGAAGGGGCCAATCTTCTTCCGGCAGCGGCGCTACGGCCTGGACGGGCAAGAGATCCTGGTCTGGAAATTTCGCAGCATGACCGTCTGCGAAGATGGTCCCGAAGTGAAGCAAGCCCAGAAGAACGATTGCCGTTTGACGCCGATAGGTGGATTTTTACGGGCCAGTTCGATCGACGAATTGCCGCAGCTGTTCAATGTGATCACAGGGTCCATGTCATTGGTCGGACCACGGCCGCATGCCTCGGCGCATAACGAACAATATCGCAAACTGATCCATCACTACATGCTACGGCACAAGGTGAAGCCAGGCATCACCGGCCTGGCCCAGGTACGCGGCTGGCGCGGCGAGACCGACACGGTCGAAAAAATGGAACGCCGTGTTCAGTGCGACCACGAGTACATCCGCACCTGGAGCTTGTGGTTGGATCTGAAGATTCTGTTCGAGACGGTCTTCGTTGTCCTGGGGCGAAAGAACGCTTACTGATTCGGTTCGCCCGGAGTGGTCATCAGGAACTCGATCAGGTCGCGCATCTCGTTCGGTTCCAGGATTTGTTGAAAACCGGCCGGCATGATCGATTTGTTGGAGTCACGTTCTTCTTCGATCGTGGTTGGTTCTACCTCGAAACGCCGTCCAGCGGTGTCGACGAAAAGCCGTTTCTCGTTGATCTTGGGATCGACGATTGGGTACCCGACCATCAGCCGTCCATCGTCGGTCAGAATCACTTTGGGGACGTACATTGGGGCGATTTCCTGGCTGGGCTGCAGAATCGATTCCAGCAGTTTTCGCTTGGTCATTCGCTGGCCGATGTAAGTCAGATCGGGGCCAACATCGGCGCCGCTGCCGTCGAATCGATGGCAACGAATGCAATAGCCGCCTTTCGACGAAAGAAACGTTCGCCGGCCTGCTTCGACATCGCCTGGGCCTTGAATGTTGACGAGCCAGTCATCCAGCTTTTCTGGCGGTGTGGGGCTTTCGATGGTTCCGGTCTGAAGCGTTCGCTTCGCCTCACGTCGAACCATTGGGTTTTCATCCTCGGCCAGTTTTTGCAGCAATTGGGCATGCTGATCGGAATGATCCGAGAGGCCGACCACGGCGGTCGCGCGAAGCTGCGCGTCGCGTGATCGATCCAAGGCAATCTTCTCGGCAACTTTCTCAGCCTGTTCTCCGCCGCGGAGGTAGAGCGTCTGCATCGCCTGTCGAGCCAACTCGGGGGACGGCGAGTCGATCAACTTGGTCAACTGCTCCAGCTTCAACTTGGGGCTGCTCGGATCGATCAACTTCAACGCGAGCGTGCGAAGTTGGTCGCTCTGCTTGGCGTCGTTGATGATATCGGCCAGCATTTGCTGCTCGACAATATCGTTCCGTCCGCCGGCATTTCCCGATTCAAGCCACGAAATGGTGCTGAGCAGCACCGGAAACTCGCGAACGGTTGGTGTGTGGGTTTTCAAACGCGTCGCCAGTTCCGGCAGAAACTCTTTTTGCTGCCGATCGGCAATCCACCGCATCGCGTAGATTCGCACCTGATCGTCGCTATCGGCCAGTGCCTCGCTGAGTAGTTCCGTTGGAACATGCTGCTCGTCATGCCAATGCATTGCTTCAAGGATCCCCAGACGCTGGCGGCCGGTAGGAAGTGTCTTCCAATCAATTGCGTCTAACTTCCCTGGCTGCTGCGAAAAGCCATAGACAGCTGCTTGCCGCAAATAAGGATCGTCGGAGTCGAGGGCTTTCAGGTTCGGCTGTTTGCGGAGCTCAGCGGCCAGCTTCTCTTGGTCGGAAAGGGGCAGCGGCTCGCCAAATCCTGGCGACTGCTTCCACGACAAACGCCAGATGCGTCCTTTGCCATGCACCGGGTAACTGCGGTCGACCCAATCGGTGAAGTACAGCGAACCATCCGGAGCAATCGCGAAATCGACCGGGCGAAAGTTGTGATCTCCCTGAACGACCGTTTGCGGCGTGGCTTGCACGCCGGCGCCTTTGTGGCCTAAGCGAAACGTCTCGATGCGATGATCGCCCCAACTCGTTCCCCACAGTTTGCTGTCGTACCAGACGACGCCGCTGGGTGCTTCGCCCGTGCCGGCTACCATCGGCAACGTACCAGGCAGTTCACCATTCCAGGCTTGCAGCGGATGAACGCCCGTTCGTCCGTAACGGAACTGATAGCCGTAGTCTCCGCCAGGAACGATTTCCAAAAGACGGCAAGGCGGGCGGCTATCCGGGTCGTTGTCGACCATGAACAAACGTCCCACCGGATCGAAGATCATGCCGAAAGGATTCCAGACGCCGGTCGCCCAGTGGGTCAGATGACTTCCATCGAGGTTACAGTGATAAATCGATCCCCCTTCGCCGCCGCCTGAGATCTTGCTGCCGTCACTGCCAATTAGCGAGTACGGTTCGCCCAGGTTTTCCCCCAGGCCGAAGTAAAGCAAGCCGTCGGGTCCAAACGCGATGCCAGCCAGACCGTTGTGCGGGTAGCGGCCTTCGGTTTCGAGATGCGCGATCTCGTCGCGCTGGTCGGCAACCTTGTCGCCGTTGGTATCACGCAGTCGGAAGACTTCCATCCGTGTAGCAACGTAGATCGAACCATCTTTGGCGGCAACCAGGCTCATCGTGAACTCGGTCCCTTCGTAGAAGGTGCTCCAGGTATCGAACTTGCCATCGCCATTGGTATCGGCAAAGCGGCGAATCCGATCCTTGGGCGGGCCTTGATAGTCCGGCTTGCGATGATGCGTGTGCGATTCGATCACCAGCAGGTCGCCGTTCTTGGCGAACGTGATACCGATTGGCGTAACGATGTCGGGCTGCTCGGCGATCAACTCCAGTTTGAGCTGCGGATCGAGGACCTTCGGCGTGTCGCCGAAAACGTTTTCGTACGAACCGAAAAAAATAACAGCACACAGTGCGAACCAGGGGATTAGTCGCATGGGGAATCCTTTGAGCAGAAATCGCCAGGTGGGCTAGGGGAGGGGAATCCAAAAAAAGGGGATGCCGGCAAATTCGAGGGAATTGATCCGGCCTACACGGTGAAAAGTGATTCACATTCGATTATAACCGAATCAAACTGGAACTTCCCACCTTCCTAATCTCCCCAGGATTTACTGATGACTGCCAAAGCTTTCTGGACCTCCCTCGTTGCCCTATTGCTGATGCCGCTGGCAGTTGCCACGGCCAGTGCCGACGAAAACGTGCTGACTGTCAAAGGAGGCGACGGGCCGGGGCATGGCAAAAAGATCGTGCTGATCAGCGGCGACGAAGAATACCGCTCGGAAGAATGCCTGCCGATGCTGGCCAATATTCTGTCGAAGCATCTTGGTTTCGACTGCACCGTGCTGTTTTCGCAGAACCCGGAAGATGGCACGATCGATCCCAACAACCAGAAGAACATCCCGGGGATGGCAAACCTGAAAGATGCCGACCTGTGCATCATCATGACTCGCTTCCGCAATCTGCCGGACGAAGACATGAAGTACCTGGACGACTACCTGAAAGCGGGCAAACCAATCATTGGCATTCGGACGGCAACCCATGCGTTCAGCATGCCGAAGAATGGGACGTACGGAAATTATTCCTTCAACAATGCCGGCGGCTTTGGCAAGAAGGTGCTGGGCGAAACCTGGGTCAGTCACCATGGCGGCCACAAAAGTCAAAGCACTCGCGGAGTGATCAACGAGGAGCAGAAAGACAACCCGATCTTGCGGGGCGTCGATGACGTGTGGGGACCTACCGACGTATACGGTATTCGGAGCTTGCCTGACGACGCGAAGGTGCTGCTGTACGGTTCCGTGCTGAGTGGCATGAAACCGGAAGACAAGCCGGTGGAAGGCAAGAAGAACGACCCGATGATGCCAATTGTCTGGACGATGCCGTACCAATGGGAAGGCGGCAAGCCGGGCACTTCGGTCTGCAGCACTTACGGTAGCGCGGTCGACTTTCAGTGCGAAGATGGTCGTCGCCTGATCGTTAATGCGGCATTGGCCTTGCTCGGCATGGAAGACAAGATCACGCCGGACTTGGACGTTTCGATCGTTGGCGACTACGAGCCCAGCTTCTATGGCTTCGGTGGCGCCAAGAAGGGTTTGAAGCCGTCCGACTACAAGCAGAAGTAAGCTGCTCGATCGAGAAGCTTGAAGACAAACTGAAAGCCAGGGGGGACGACCTCTGGCTTTCTTATTGCCCTCGGCGATCCCCCGGTGCGGCCATGCCACGGCGATCGTTGCCGGTGCGGCGGTCGATTTCCGGATAGGTGACCGGCGGAGCTTGATCGGTAGCGCGTCGACCTCGCGGGGTGCCACTGGCATTGACTGCCGGTTGCGGCGCTGGTGCGGTTGGCGGACTCGCTCGGCGTTCGTTTGAGTCTGGCGTGGTAACGTCGGTCGACCGTCGTCCCCACAGTCGATCGGTCCAGCGGCGACCTTGGCTGCCTGGCGATGGAGCGAGCAAAACCACCAGGCCGATTCCCAGCAACAAGCCGCCGACCAGTCCGCCCGTGGCGATGACCGTTTTGCTGGGGCCAAGAGGGTATTCGCCGGTCGTTGGCGTATCGATGTGCGTGATCAGACTAGCCGCTTCCGAGGCCAGCTTGTTTGCCCGGGCATCGGAGAGTTGCTCATGCGCTTGCCGCAGAACCTGGTTGCATTTTTCGACGTCGGCAACCAGATTGGCGTAGGTCGCACGCATCGAGGCCAGCGAGTCGAGTCGTTTGCGAACGTCGGCTTCCTGGCTTTGAATCGAGTTCATACGAGTTTCGGCGAGCTTGATATCAGCTTGAATGCCGCGAACCGCGACGCCTAGTTCTTCTTGGAGTTTTTGGCGGACTTCCTGCTCGGCCGCAACGGCTGCCTGAACCTGTGGATGGTTCTTGCTCATCTTGCCCATCAGTTGCGACGTGCGAAGCTGGGCGTCGACCAAGCCATCTTTCAAGCGACTCAGGGCTGGTTGGCTGACGAGAAGTTGATTTGGGGTCGCCACCAAATGATCCGGAGTGTCTTGGGCTTCCTGCAGGAGCTTCAGTTGTTCCTGCAGTTTGACCAATTCCGCTTCGCCATCGCGGATTTGTTGTTTGATTTGATTCCAGGCATTGCGAAGGTTGCCATCGCCGGCACTGGAATTGTTCAGGCTTCGCAGTTCACCCAGGTCGCTACCGACTTCGATTTCTCGGACCTTGAGCTCGGCGGTTGCCTTGTCGAGTTCCTTTTGGGCCAGGGTTTCGGCATCTTTCAGTTCGACAATCACGCTATCGGCTCGGCGGTTGCGGATATCTTTCAACGCTTTGTCCATTTGTCCCGACAAAGCGGCCGCCAATTTGATGGCGCGTTCGCGGCTTTCAGAAGTGACCGAAAGGTGCAGAACCTCGGTCGTGCCGAATTCCGCGCCATTGGGTGGGCTGACCGAAACGTCCTTACGGAGCGATTCGATATCGGTGACCGATGGCCAGGTACTGCTTTGCTTGCCTCGCGGGGGGCCAACCTCTTTCAGAGTGGCATCGAGCACGGCCTGATTGCGGGCCACTTCCACGACCATTTCCTGGGCCGCTTTCATCGTATCGATGCTGTCGAAACGTCCCCGGCCACTGAGTTGGCCAGCCGCTTCGTCGCGTAATACGATCGACTGAGTCGCGCTCCATTCGGCTGGTTTGACCAGCGCATAGGTGGCGGCCAGCAGAAAGCAGATCGCGGCGGATGGGACCCAGATCTTCCAGTGGGCACGAAGTAGTTGGGTGTACTGTTGGACCTGAGGAGGCAACTGTAGCTGGCTCATGGTAACTTCCGAGTTCCGATTCAAGCGGTTCTAACGATTGTGCAACCTATGCGCAGCAGCGCAGCGTGTCACGTACCTAACTCTAGGTTGCACTTACGTACTCGGAGCGATGATCTAGGAGAATCGTCCTGGAGAAAGGAACTCGATCGGAGAGGAAGTCTGCCCGTCGATTGCCAGGTCGGAAAGGATTTGCCCGAGGGCCGAGGCAAACTTGAACCCATGCCCCGATAGCCCGGCTGCAAAGTGCAGGCCTTCGTGTTCGGGATGGGTGCCCAGCAGAAAGTTTTCGTCAGGGGTCATTGTGTACATGCAGGCCGCTTGTCGGGTCAGCCGCGTGGATAGCTTCGGCAGGCACGACTTCACAAACGTTTCGACTTGCAGGCGATCATCGAGATCCTCGTCCTGCGAATGGTCCGCTGGCGTGGCGATTGGCTGGCCTTGGTCATGCCGGGCGAGCTTTACGCCGTAGTCATCGATCTGGGGGAAGCCATAGTAGATGCCGGCCTTGGTTTCAAACAGGAAGACCGGGAACTGCGAATCGTGACGATAGCCGTCGAAGTCGTTTTCGTACCAATACAGATGCTTGCGCAGAACCTGAAGCGGCACTTTCAGATCGGTCATCAATTGCGCCGCCCAGGCACCGCCACAGACGACAATCTGCTTGGCGTGAATCAGCTCGCCGTTAGTTTCAAGGTCGTACTGCCCGTCGCGATAGGTCCATGAATGGACGGTCGTTTCGGTTTTGAGTTCCGCGCCATGTTGTTTTGCCAGGTTCAAATAGGCGTCGATACAGTCCGAAACCAACAGGTATCCTGCGTCTCGTTCAAGCATGCCAACATGGCCTTCCGGCGGAACGATGCCGGGGAAGGTTTGGCGAATTTCTTCGTGCGAGAAGGAATCGACCGACAGTTGATGCAACTCGGCACTTTGGCGAATACCGCGAACGACGACTCCCTCGGGACTGCCAATCTGCAGCACGCCGGTGGGAAAGTAGAGCTGGCGGTTGGAAGCGGTTTCCAGTTCGTTCCAAGCCTGGTAGGCCTGACGCAGCAGAGGGACGTAGTCAGGATGTTCAAAGTAGGCCAAACGGATCACACGCGTCTGACCGTGTGAACTGCCGTGGGCATGGGGCGGGGTAAAGCGATCCAGGCCGATAACCTTGGTCCCGGATTTGGCTAGATAGTAAAGCGCCGCACTGCCGACGCCGCCTGTTCCGATCACAGCAACGTCGCAGGTGATCATGCGTGCTCCTACTTGATGTGAAACTCGATGGATGCCTGGCCGAATTTATCGGCGACAGGGTCACGAACGGTCAATTCTAGCCGATATTCGCCTGGGGCGATCTCTTCGGGCATGTAAATGCGATACGGCACGTAGAAGTCGCGACGACGGACTCGGCAATGGTCTTTAACTTCGGGAAATTGTCGGGCATCGATGCGTCGGCCTGACTTGTCATAGATCTCGTAGTTGCTTTGCAGCACCGTCTGGAAGCTGCCGCCGCTTTCCTGACTCGAGAAGTTATCGACTTCGACGTACAGCAACACTTCCTGCTTGGGACGGAAATCGTGCGTCGTGAATGGCTTGAACTGGCCGAAGCTTTCAACACTTTGAATGAACTCCAGATTGCGAAGTTCCAGCGGACTGGCCGCTTCCAGGTTGGCCATCGCGCGGCGGAACGATCCCAACGCCAACGCATGGCGGCGATTGACGGGAATGTCGTCCAGCTTCATGTAGTCGGCCAGGCCGAACAAGGTGTGCGTCCATACCTCTTGCTCCTCAGGAGTAAGGCCATCGACTCGCTCCATAGCTTCTGACTTGCGATCGGCGATCAGGTACAACATCCGCAGGCGAAGCTGGGCGATGGTACGTTCTTCTTGCGTCGAGCGGGAGTTGCCGGCCAGGCTCTCTAGTTTCTTAATCGTGTCGGCAAGCGACTTTTCCCAGTTTCCGCCCGCCGAATCAGGCTGTTCGCGGATTGACCAATAGGCAACCGTATTGCCGCGCCGGCTATCGTCGATCCAGCCCCGTCCTTTCAAATCGAACAGAATTGCGTGCAATTCGTCGAGACTCACCATGCTGGGGTCGGGCGAAGTGGTTTCCGTGTCTGGGCCGTAATTCAGGCGATACTCTTTATGGAGCGATTCCAGCGAAACCTGCCCTCGATCCCACAGTACCTGCATGACACGGTATTCCTGGTCGGACAAATCGTCGACCGTTTCTTCTACGCCGGGGTTCGGTTTCGGCCCTGCTTTTTTATTGGGCAGGTACTTCGGATCGTGTTGCATCCGGCGGAATTCTTCGGCCTGAAGGTCTTCTGGATAGAGTCCTTCCCGGGTTTCGTCCATCTCCGGCACATAGGTGGCCAACTGGACGTTGGTATCACGCCGCATGTGCTGCTGGGGGCCTTGCGAGGGATTGGCCGCCTCAGGCGACTTGCCGCGTTCCAGGTCGATCGTCTTGGGATAGAGAGCCGGATTGGCCTGGGCGAGATGCGATTTGTCTTGGTGCATGTTGATCGAGGGCAATCGCTGGGGAGACTCGTCCTCGTCGGCTGTCGGCGATTTGGCCGTCAGGTGACGATCGACCAGCTTGGAAGCGTATTGCGAGACCATGTCTGTCTTGCCGGCTGGTTGCTGGGCGATTTGTGTTTTGGCAGGTGCCGATTCTTTCGGGCCGAAGACAGGTTCCAGCTTCGAGAGCAGCTCTTGCCACTGCGAATCGGTGGCCGAGGAGAACTGGTCGAGGATCTGCTTTTTGTCTGCCTCGGGAAGCGAAAGCGCGTTGACACGGGCAGCGTAGTCGGTTGATTCCGGGGTTTCGGCTGACTCGCCCTTGGCCGCTTCCAGCCGCGCCGCCAACTTTTTGGCGTAGCTGTCGTCACTGCTTTCCGACTCCATGAGAACGTTTTTCTCAGGCGGCTGGTTCTCGAGGCCCTTCGGCTTAGCCGACATCGGCTTGATCTTCGCAGCATGCTCGTCAAGGTAGCTGTTCAAGCTACTGGTATCTTTGGCGCCCATGTTCCAGCCGCTCATGCAGCCGGTTAGCAGAACGGTTAACGAGACGATACTCAGTGGGTAGATCTTCGACATCATGTGCTTGGGCTTCCGTGGTTGGCGCGCGTCGGCAGGCCTTGTTCCAAGAAACGGTCCGGCGGATAGTAGAAAAAGCTCAAGTTTGAAGCAAGAGATACCGAGCCGCGATTTCAGCTATTCGTGGTGGTGGACCCTAGCGCGGAGTGCTAGCTCTCGGCGGATCGAGTGCTTTGGAGAAGGAGACCAGCATTTTCTCGAGAGCCAGGCGGCCGCGCGCCTCGTGTGAATGGCTTCCTTTGAGTGACATGTCGAGCTCTAACAGTTGCCGATAAAGCCGGCCGCCACGAATTTGGCCGAGTGCCAGCAGCCGCCGCTGGGCTTCTTCAAGGGCCTTTGGCCAGTTGGGAAAGCCAGCTTCTTTCAAGGCATCGCGCAGGCTGACTGCATCGCCGCGGCGGCGGCCTCGTTGATAAATCCGCGTCGCGGCCGCGAACCGGCGCAAGCTCCAGGCAATTTGACCATATAACTTCTGAGGCTTATCGCCTGCCTGGAACAGTCGATCCAGTTGATTCAGGGCATCGGCCGTTTTGCCTTCAACGGCAGCGTCGACCAGGTGCCAGATCTCTTGTAGTTGGCCTCCGTGGACCTGCTGGCGGACCAGGCCTTCGTCGATCGGCTCGTGTGGCTCCACAAACAGCGATAGCCGGGCGACTTCCTGGTCGATCAAACCCAACTCGGTGCCGAGGAGTTCTACCAGCAGATTCGCTGCATCGGGATTGAGCTTGGCGTCGTGTTCGGTCTTCGCGCGGCGGACTAACCATTTGGACAAGGCAGGCATGTCGAGCGAGCTCTTCTTGCCCGACTTACGTTCAGGCGGCACGCATTGGATTTGCAGACCGATGCCGTCGCACTTTTTGTAGAGCCGTGTATTGGCCGCCCACTTTTCGACCTGTAAGACCAGCACACCGCCAGGACGTTTTTTCTCGAGAAATTTTTCCAACTCTTCGCGATAGCGGCTGACAAACGCATCGGCATCTTCTACCACCGCCAACCGGCGGCCGGAACTGCCAAACAGGCTAACGGTCGAGACCTCGTCGGCGACATCGACCCAGGTCACCGTGTTTCCGGACAGTTTGCCGTACGGTACGTCAGGATCGTCCCCCAGGACCGCGCGGCGGACTTTCTCGGTTGCCAGTCCGCGCAAGAAGGCATCGCGTCCGAAAACCACGCAGATCGAGGGGATTTCTACCTCGGTGTTGTCGAGAAAGTCGAAAGCATGCAACGTATTGGCCATGGCACCAAGGTACCCGGTCGAGGGCCAATTGGCTACTAGCGGATCGTGATCGGCATGGCGGCGTGGTCTTGCGGCCGCGAGATTGGTTGCAGCGAACGAATCTGGGCGCGGGGAACCAAGCCGTCGTTGGCGATCGGTCGCTTCAGGATGTACTCGCCCTCGTTTCCGGACGTATCGACGGCGACCACTTTCAGATAGATGTCGGCCGGCACTTCCGGAGTGACCTTCCAGACGAACTTGCCCGTGTCGGCGACTTCTTCCACGATCGGCATCCAAGGGCCATCCGGACTTGAAGCGTAGAAGAGCGAGATTGGCCGCTCGGCGAGATAGGCATCACTGCAAGTCCAATCGATATCAAGGTGCCCGACTTGAGGTCCTTCGCCGTAGACGACGTTGGTAATCGTCACGACGGGCTTCGTCAGGTCAACATTCACCCAGATATCGGCCAGGTCACCAGGTTGCGGTCGGCGGCCTGTCAGGCCATTGCCACCTTCGACGACGATCCGGAAGCCATAGATGCCTTCGGACTGCACTTCCACATCAAACGGACTGACGCGATCGGGATCGATTCCGCCTGGTTCCCAGGTTTGGCCCGCGTTGCGAGTTACCCAGAGTTCGATCTGCCCGATGCCGGATGGTCCGACCGTTTCGACACCATAGTTCAGCGCGAATCCCTTTTGATTGATCGACTGCGGCTGAACCCCAGGCGGCAAGCCGAAGTTGGTCATTGGACGATCAGGCGAAGGATTTGGCTGCGGGGCGGCTGGGGTTTGCTGGGCGGAATTCGCCACCTGCGGTTCCATTGACATACCAATCGGACGGAACGGGGTATCGAGACCTGTCGGTTCGTTTGGCTGTTGGGTTGGATTAGGCTGCTGAGCCGAAGCGAAATTATTGGGGGCGTTTTGAGGCCGCGGCATCGCATTGTTGGTGGGCCAGGAGATCGGCTGCTTGGGAGCCTCTGGCATTTCGATCCTTCGTTGTTGGAATGGATCGACGGGAACATTGCCGCCCGCAAACGAGTCGGGAACCCCTTGAGGTTGGCCTGGGGCAGGGCGGGGGACACCGTTCCACTGTTGCTGCTGTGCGACCAACGGAACCGGGACCGATTGCTGTGCGAAGCCGGCATTTCCAGCTTTGTCGTTGGCGTCGATGCGTACCAGCATCAAGCGATTCGTGGCAATGGGGAACCAACGGGTCTCGCCCGCAATGACTCCGTTTTCCTGGTAGGCCGATTTTGAATCGATTTGAACTTGTTGAAAGGGGCTCTCTCGCGAGGTCTGGTAGCTGAGCCGGACTTGGGCAGGGTCGATCGACCAGTCTCGAACGGTCCAGCGAGCGATCAGTTCGCCGCTATCGAGAGCTTGCACATTCAGATTCACGACCGGTGACTGGGTATCGACGGCGACCTTCAGTTCAGGCTTGAGCACCGAGTTGCTGGTGGTCGGGCGTCCCGATTGATCGAATGTGCGGATTGCAAACCAGTATTCGCCGTCGTTCCTGGCCTGAAAGACAAACCGGTCGCTGCGAGCCGATTGACGCTGGTAGCCAACCCAGTTGGCACCATGGTCGTTGGAAACCATTAGCTGCACTTCGGGTGTCGTTTGAGGAGCGTCGACCTGGTAAGGAATACCAAATTCGTTCTGCCGAATGAGAACCGGATTATCCTTGGTCGGGGCCGGTCCTGCTTGCTGCGCTGATAGCATGCCCGGGATGGATGCCAGCATCGACGCCAGTATGCCAGCTACGGCTGTAAGCAATCGAGGTTTGCTGAGCATGAACAACCTTTTTTGATAGAGGACACGACAAAGGTCTCTATCGGTCGTTCAGGTATGCTGCTTGACGGGGTCGCCCTTGTGATACGCGTCAGCGAAGGCTGGCAATTTATACCGGTCGTATGGCTCGTAGCAGTCGCGATGTACCTTGCCGATCAAGGTGGGTTTTGCAGTTCGAATTTGATATCGACCGGCTCGCCTCCGCTGCGCGTCGAAGTGGCACGCAAAAACGGAATCGCCGTCGCATCGCCAAAGTGATAGGTGTCGCCGTTAAGCATGCCGACGTTGCCGGTTAGATTCGACCGAGAGGTCCCGGACGTCGTAGGCTTGTTCAAGATCACCATGGTGCCTTGCGGGCTGTCGACGTCGTAGTCTTCCGTTGGGTCGGTCCAGTCGAAGCCGATACTCTGAACTTCGACAATCGTCAGGACGCTTGCAGGATCGTCGAGTATTTTGCTTCGCGAAACCGACTTGTCGTATGGAAACACGGTTCGTTTGCCAACCACCGCCGCGAAACGTGTTGTGTTGTTCAGCTGCGTCTGACTATCACCATAGGAACGATAAACGTCCGGCATTTGTGCCGTCACACTCAAGTTCTGTGCGGAATCCCAGGGCTGGTCAAACCGGTATTCGCGGTAGAGATCCTGCCGACCCAACTCAGGCAGGATCATGACTCGCCAAGAGTGCTCCGGTTTGCCCTTGTCATCCGCGAAGTAGGCAGGCGGGAACGTGCCATGGGCGTCGTGATAGGCATTTAACGCGTCGATGATCTTCTGAATATTGGCCAGCGACGCACGGTTTTGGGCATCGATTTGCATTTGCGTGAATGCTGGTATGGCTACACGAAAGATCAGAACCGCCGACAGGAACAGAATCGAGAATGCAACAACGGCCCCGCCCAGGATGCCGAGCAAGTTTCCCAGTGCCACGCCATCTTCGCCCGGTTTGGGAGATCGTTTCCCCTTATCGCCGCCTCCTGCTTGATCTTCAGGGAGTTCCGGGATTTGAATCTGCTTGGCACAAACAGCACACGGCCCGGTTTGCCCGGCATATTGGTCAAGAACCTTCATCGAGGTTCCGCAGTGAGGGCATTCAAACGAGATGGGCATAAGAACCAGGGCTAAGCCAGAGGAGCATCGAGGGTCGCTACCTGGTTCATCGTAGCCCCCGCTGAGAAGCGGAACAACTATTGAGCCCGGAATCGTCGGACGATCTCGACGTACTTCCCCGCGAGTTCACGGATCCGGTCCATGTCGTTGTTTTTGATTGCGGATTTCTCGACCAGAGAACCACCCACACCCAACGCACATGCACCCGCTTTTAGGAACGCCTCGGCCGTTTCGAGATTCACCCCGCCGGTGGGCATCATGCGAACTTGCGGCAAAGGTCCTTTGAGCGACTTCAGGTAACTGGGGCCTGTCAGGTCGGAAGGGAAGATTTTGACGACGTCGGCCCCCGCTTGCCAGGCTCGAACGACTTCAGTTGGCGTCAATGCACCTGGCATCATGGCCTTGTCGTAGCGATGGCTGATCTCGATGGTCGGCAGATCGACGATTGGCGAGACGATAAACTGGGCCCCCGCCAGGATTGCGATGCGGGCCGTTTCGGCATCCAGGACCGTGCCGGCCCCCAACTGGATTTGATCGCCAAATCGGTCTGCCACGTATTCGAGGACCTGGTGAGCTTTCGGTACCGTGAAGGTAACTTCGATCGCCGTTACCCCTCCATCGACTAGGGCCTGGGTCACATCGGCCAGGATCTCTCCGTTTTCGGCTCGAATTACCGCCACAATGCCGACTTCGGAGATCCTTTGGACGGTTGCTTCTCGTGTCATGGATAGGACGCCCTAAATGTCGCTTTCGTAAGAAGATACGGTTTGATAAAGCCTATCGATCAGGAGAGCTGGTTGTCAATTTGCCGATTGGGCAATGCAATCCGGGCGAATGATTGGACGCCGGGGCGTGTTCAGGAAATAATACAGTGTTCAAGGGCCTGCGATCCGTTAGGCAAGTAAAGCTGGTGTTCCACGTGGCTGGGAAGGAAACTGCGGAGGAGCATTGAGCGGCTGGAGAATCAAGTTGGCTCCTGGATGGCGATGGAAAAACAATACCTTCAGTTAGCATTCGGAGTATTCCTACTTGCGATAAGCATCCTAGGATTGGCACTAACGGTTCACCTTGTGAGAAAATGGCGCGAATACTCGGACGACGACCAACACGGGGCCGATGCAATGCTATCAAAGTTCCGCGAAATGCATTCACGGGGTGAGCTATCGGACGAGGAATTCCGAAAGATAACAACGGACATCAAAGCCACAATCCAAAAGCCTATAACGGGTTCGGAAGAAACAGAGGCGGTTCTTACCGAAGATGCCAGCAAGGCGGATTAGGGTGATTTTGTCTGGAATTGTGCAACACCGTCGCACAATTCCAAAGATCGATTCGTATTGCGAGGTGTGGTGCCTGGGAGGCCAACCAATGAGAGTCCAAATGACTCTCTCTTCGCCCTTGCGAATCGATATCAGCGTAGGAAATTGCTTGCACTGACAAGCGTTGCCTGCGGTTGAGAAATACGGCTCGAACTCTTTGCGGACAAGGATGCCCCCAGGCCTATCGGCTTCCACAAGCCATGGCCAGTCGAGCAGCACGTGGAAATTTTAACAGCCCTGGCCGGCACAGCATCAGCGAGATTCCCTCAAGGTTCCTAGCAAAGCTGCCAGACGCTGTTCCAAGCGAAGCCGAAAGGAGTTTATTCATGCCCGCAGGAAATGACGTTGGTGGTGGATCCCGACACAATAGCACCAACAAGAAAAATGCATTCTGCTCGTTCTGCCGTCGCAATTATCGCGAGGTCGGACCTTTGGTCGAAGGTCCTGGCGATGTGTACAATAACGTGTACATCTGTGGCGAATGCATCGACCTGTGCAAAGAGATCCTCGAGAAAGAGAACCGCCGCCGCGGTGCTGGGAACAAGCTGTTCAACAAGATCCCCAGCCCTCGTGAAATCATGTCTAGCCTCGATGAATACGTCATCGGCCAGAGTGGTGCCAAGAAGGTTCTGTCGGTCGCCGTTCACAACCACTACAAGCGATTGGTTGTCGGTCACGAAGGTTCCGACGTCGAGATCGAAAAGTCGAACATCATGCTCGTTGGTCCGACCGGTAGCGGTAAAACGCTGATGGCTCGTACCTTGGCTCGTATTCTGAACGTACCGTTCGCCATTGGCGATGCCACCACGCTGACCGAAGCCGGTTACGTGGGTGAAGACGTCGAGAACCTGCTGCTCAAATTGCTGCATGCCGCCGATTTCGATGTGGAAGCTGCCCAGCGAGGTATTCTTTACATCGACGAAATCGACAAGATCGGCAAGACGTCGAACAACGTTTCGATCACCCGCGACGTTTCGGGCGAAGGGGTTCAACAGGCACTGCTGAAGATGCTGGAAGGAACGGTTGCCAATGTTCCGCCGCAAGGTGGACGGAAACATCCCGAACAGCAGTATATCCAGATCGATACGAGCAACATCCTGTTCATCTGTGGTGGTACGTTTGTCGGCATCGAAGACATCGTTCGTCGCCGCATGGGCCGCAAGAGCATCGGGTTTGGCCAGGCATCCGGATTCAAGTCCGAAGCTGACGCTGCCGAACTGATGCGGAACGTTACCAGCGACGACGTCCTCGAATTCGGCCTGATTCCAGAATTGGTCGGTCGTCTGCCGATGGTTGCTTCGCTCGAACCGCTCGATCTGTCGGCTCTCAAGAGCGTGCTGACCGAGCCAAAGAACGCGTTGATCAAGCAGTACCAGACTCTGTTCGAGATGGAAAATGCCGAACTGCAGTTCACCGACGAAGCGATCGAAGCGATCGCTCAGCGTGCCCTGGCCAAGGGTACCGGTGCTCGCGGTCTCCGCTCAATCATTGAATCGGTCATGCTCGACATCATGTTTGACCTGCCTGAGCAAGAACCAGGCTCGAATTACTCCATCACCCGCGAAATCGTCGAAGGCCGCGAGAAACTTTTCAAGATGCCTGAAACGAAGAGCGCATAACCGAGACTCTCCCTCCCTCGCTCTCTCCTTTCCGACACGAACCCCACGCCAATCGCCCGGCGTGGGGTTCTTTTTTTGGTGCCTTCAGGCAACGTCCCCGTTCTCGACGGTGGATGCTGAAAATCGTACAATCCCCAAATACTCTATTGTGTCAGCAGAGCTTTCGTGAGACGCCCCTTGGACGATTCGAGCCCCACCGAAATCCCCATCGATCCGCCATGGCTGGCCTTTGCGAAGTTATGTCGCTTGCCGAATCTGTTTACGGCCTGGTCTGACATTCTGGCAGGGTTCTTTATCGTTTCAGCGTTTGCCAATTCAGGTAACGTCAGTTTGAACGTCCCCGGCATACTGATCTGCCTGATGTTGGCTTCCGGTTTGATCTACTCGGCTGGGATGGTCTTGAACGACTTCTACGACCGCGAGGTTGATGCCCAGCAGCGGCCGGAGCGGCCGATCCCCTCCGGTGCGATTTCCCCGGCGGTGGCTGCATCGGCAGGTTACGGCATGCTGGTCGTTGGTTGCCTGTTCGCCTTTCTGGGCGGTTATCTCTATGTCGACTACGCAGCGATTGCCTGGCGCGGCGGAGCCGTTGCGGTCGCTCTTTCTGTCTGTGTGATCGCCTACGATGCCGTTTTTAAACGCACGATTTTGGCTCCCTGGCTGATGGGTGGCTGCCGTTTCTTCAATATCTGGCTGGGAATGAGCCTGGCCAAGGACTTGCCCTTGAGCGATGCCTGGCAACTGCTGAGCTTTGATCTGGGGCAATGGATGTTTGCCGGCGGGATCGGGCTCTACATTGTCGGCGTTACCTGGTTTGCTCGTACCGAGGCGGTTGAAAGCAACCGGATTGTGCTGTCATTTGGTGCCGCGTTGATGCTATTGGGGGTAGTGTTGGTGGGGGCCGTGCCGTGGGCTCAGCCATCGATTGTTGATGTCGAATTGACCCAGGCATTCGGCCTCGGCGGCATTTTGCTATTATTGAGTTTGGCCCTTGGCCGGCGCGTGGTCCTTGCCATTCACGCACCGAAGCCAGAATACGTCCAGTTGGCAATCCAGCAGGCGATCTTTTCGCTGATTTTTTACGACGCGGCGATTACGCTGACGATATGCGGAACGGTGTGGTCGGTGGTGATCGTCGCACTTCTCGTTCCGATGCTGGGCCTGCGCCGCGTGATGTATTCAACGTAGGGCCACTTTCGGAATTAATAGGGGCAGCAGAGGCTATCAGCCGCAGGGTGGAAGGTACCGTTGGGAATGATCCTGGGATACAACACGAATGGACTTGCGCATCACGATCCGTTCGATGCCGTCGAGATCTTGGCCGAGATTGGCTACTCGGCGATTGCCTTGACGATCGACCATCTGACGCTGACCCCGTTTGGCAATACGTACCTGGCCACGCGCCAGGTAGATCTGCTTCATCAGGCCATTACCGATGCCAAGATGCGAAGTGTCGTTGAAACGGGTGCTCGCTTTCTGCTGAATCCTCGTATGAAGCACGAGCCAACGTTCATCAGTCCCGAAACCAAGGGACGCGACCTCCGCTTTGAATTCATGCGGCACTGCATCGATACGGCGCAAACGCTCGGTAGCGATTGCGTTTCGGTCTGGTCCGGCCGATTGCTGGACGATGTTTCCGAAGATGTTGCCATGGATCGCCTGGTAGCTTCCCTGGAACAGACGCTCGACTATGCCGCCGAGCGCGACGTCACGATCGGTTTCGAGCCGGAACCTGGCATGTTGATCGATACGATGGAAAAGTTCGACCAGCTGCAACAGCGCATCGACGCCCCCAACTTCCAGTTGACCCTCGATATCGGGCACCTGTACTGCCAGGGCGAAACGCCGATTCCTGACTACATTCAGCGCTACGCCGACCGCATCGTGAACATTCACCTGGAAGACATGAAAGCCGGTGTCCACGAACATCTGCCATTCGGCGAAGGGGAAATCGATTTTCCACCCATCTTCCAGGCCCTCAAGCAAATCGACTATCAGGGGCCGATCAACGTCGAACTAAGCCGCCATAGCCACGACGGCCCCAACATGGCCAAGAAGGCATTCGACTTTCTCAAGCCGCTGCTTTGATCGCACCCTTCGTGAGCCTTGGGCCAGCGTGTACCCTGGTTTTCTCTGCACCTGGATCGGGGTAGAGTGGCGGGATTGGCGTTTACCCACATGTTTTCCTCTAGCTGATCGAGCATCTCACCATGGCCGACCATGTCGTTCTTCTTTCGATTCCTGGATTACGGGCTTCGGATGTTGCCCGCATGCCTAACTTGTCGGCTTTGACGAAGGATGGCGATCAGGCTCAGCTCGTTCCAAGTTTTCCCGCAGTCACGCTGTGTGTGGAAACGAACATCATGACGGGCGTCTTGCCGGTCGATCATGGCGTGGTGGCCAATGGCTGGTACGACCGCGAAAAAGGGGAAGTCGAACTTTGGACGATGGGGAACGAAGCGATCCAGCGTCCGCAGATTTGGGATACCCTCAAACAGCACGATGCGTCGCTCACTTCGGCGGTCTGGTTTCCGATGCTGAGCAAACGCTGTGGCGCCGACTACGTCTGCATGCCAGCCCCGGTGCATAATCCAGACGGCAGCGAGTCGCTGTGGTGCTACACCCGGCCGACCGAATACTACGGCGAATTACTGGAGCAATATGGTCACTTTCCCTTGAAGTTCTTCTGGGGACCGTTGGCGTCGATTCCTTCGACCAAGTGGATTGCCGATACGGCCGTGCTGACGGCCGAGAAGCACAAGCCGAATTTCTTCTACATCTATCTGCCGCACCTCGATTACCAGGCTCAAAAGCTTGGCCCTGACAGCGAGCCGGCGCTGAAGGCCGTGGAAGAACTCGATGTGGTCCTGGGCGAGTTGTTTGCCGGCATGAAAAAGGCGTACGGAGACGACGTACTGATTCTGGTTGCCAGCGAATACACGATTGTGCCGGTCGATCATGTGACCTACCCCAATCGCGTCTTGCGTGAGGCAGGCTTGTTGAGAGTTCAGACCGGTGACGAGGGAGAAACGATCGATTACCAGGTGAGCGATGCGTTTGCCGTCGCCGATCACCAACTCTCGCACATTTACGTCAAGGATCGTGACGAGGCGACCATCCAGAAGGTGGTCGAACTCTTTCAGGGAGCCGACGGCATTGCTGAGGTGCTGGCCGGCAAAGACCGCGGCAACTATTTCCTGGACCACGAACGCAGTGGCGACGTCGTTTTGATT
Organism: bacterium; assembly: GCA_016124445.1. Classification (GTDB taxonomy): domain Bacteria; phylum Planctomycetota; class Planctomycetia; order Pirellulales; family Pirellulaceae; genus Bremerella. The sequence continues at coordinate 11,992 of WGNR01000008.1, read as the reverse complement.
TCGACTCCCAACAGTTGGCAGGCCTACTACTACTGGCTGGACGATGCGGCTGCTCCCAAGTTTGCCCGGACGGTCGATATCCATCGCAAGCCTGGTTACGACCCGGTCGAACTGCACGTCGACATGGCAACCAAGTCGATTCCGCTGGATGCCACCCTGGTAAAAGGTTCGCACGGGGCTCCGGCGAAAAACGATGCACAACGTGGCATATTGCTGGCTAACCAGAAAGGCGTCTATCCCGAAACGCCCATGGCCGATACGGACCTTTGCGATCTGGTGCTGCGGCAGTTCAATATCTGACCCCGCTCGACGGCAGAAACACTAGTATGGCACTGGCTTATGATGTTGAACGGTCAAAACCGTAGATTTGCGTCGGCGATATGCCACAATGCGCAATCGACGGAAGGTCGTTTCCCCTCTTGGTAAGCAGAACCGTTCAGGTTGTTACGGTTGTAGGGGCTTTTTGTGTGGGTGTTCTCGAAAACGAGGTGAATCTCCCGGCCCTTGGTTGTTGGGAAAACTAGATTTCCTGTAGGCGTGGATGCTTCCGATCCTGGGAGCAATGGCATGGACTCTTCGTGCAGCGGGAAATCAAGCGTGCCTTCGGGAATTGAAAAGACCTTTCAGCTATTTGCAAAAACGGATAACCATGCGGTTGTGCCCGTTTTGGTTGATGCGCTCGACTCACCTTACTCAGATGTGCGCGAGTTGGCCCTTTCTGCACTCTTGGAACAGCGTCATGCGGTTGCTCAGCGGGCCCTCGTCGACCGCTGGAAACGATTTACTCCGGTTCAGCGTAGTTGGATCGAACTTTCCGGAATCTCGTTGGAGATCGCTCTGCGCGAGCTGATTCACTCGGGAGACAGCGAGAAATTCAATCTCGGGCTCGAGATTCTCAACCAGGTCCCTGAATTTGAACTCATTCCGACCCTGGCCATGATCGTCCGCGATCAAGGAAATACATTTCGCGACTCGGCCGGCAGCACACTTGTGAACCTGGCCGCGACGTTACGCAAAAAACTCCGCAGCGAGGGAATTCAAGCCAACGTCGAATCGGTTCGCAATCGGGCAATCGATTCGTTGGGGGACTGCATTCGCGACTACGAGCATCACGAATCGCTTCCGATTCTGGAGGCGTTTTTGGTGCTGGTTACCCGGGAAAACCAATTGCTTCGCGAAGCTTGGAACAACGCCAAGCATCCCGCGCATGCAGCCATTATTCGCTTTCTGCGGCATAGCTCGCGGCCAGAGATCATCGACCTGGTGCTTAGTTCTCTGACCGACATGCATCCTGCCGCGCCGGTGCTTCAGATTATTGGGATGCGTCACGATCCGGCCTTCATGTCGGAATTGACCAGCCGGGCTCAAGGCACGCTTAACGATACCGTCCGCCGCAATCTATCGAAGTTGCAGCGCGTTGCCTGGGCTGAAGAGCATTGCCACGTGCTGGAGAAGCTCAATGGATTGCAGCAGGCCGCCGCTGTTCACATGGCCATGGCAACCTCGTTGGGATCGGACCGACTTTATGACCTGTTGGTGATGATCGCGAAGTCAGAAGATGCCAACGGCCGATTGGCTGCGATGGAAGAACTGGCCAGCTATGTCGATCCGCAAACTAACGAATTGATCCTGGGTGCCATTCGCGATCCCAACTCCGCAGTCAGAGCCGAAGCGTTACGACAGTTGCGGCCGCGTGGGATTCCTGGAGCGATCAAATTACTGCTTCAGCACCTCGATAGCCCGCAATTGATCGTACAGGACACGGTTCGCAAGGCGTTGGCCGAGTTTAACTTTCCTCGCTATGTGGCAGCTTTCGACAAGATGAGTCCCGATGCCCGCAGGAACTCGGGGCGATTGGTGCGAGGTATCGACGTCAATACGCAGCGGTTGCTGGCGGAAGAGCTCAACAGTGATGCCGCTTACCGGCGTTTGCGGGCACTCAGGATGATCGAGATCATGGAAAACCATGTCGACATGGAAGCCGACTTGATCAAAGCACTGCAGCACGAAGATCACTTCTTGCGGGCCGAGTCGGCCAAGCTGCTGGGACATTGCTCCTCTTCGACCGCGGTGAAAGCTCTGCGCAGCGCTATGCTGGACCGAAATGTCCGTGTCCGCGAAAACGCCGAAGAGAGTTTGCGCAAGATTGCCGGAAACAAGTCTGTTCCGCCTGTGGATTCGTTGGCACCAGTCGACCCCCAGGTCACCTCATAGGAGATGGAACGGATGACAATCTTCTGGCACTTCACGCTGTTGGCCAATAAGGCGGACGAGTTTATGGCGATGGGAGATCACTTCCGCGCCGATTCGGCCCACGTCAACATCGCGCACTTGCTCGTCCTGGCGTTGGTAGTGCTTTCGATCGCTTCGATGATTTGGGCTCTAACTCGCTGGCAAGAACATGACTTCAATTGGGGAGTGGACAATCCCCAGAAGCTGTTCCTCGACCTTTGCAAACAGCATGAGCTGAGTACGGCTGAAACGAATCTGCTGCGCCGCGTGTGTCGCGAATTACAACTTGCGCAGCCTGCCAGTCTGTTTGTCGATCCAGGACTGCTCATTTCGGCGATGCGGCTTGAAAAGTATCGAGAATCCCAGGCCAAGTTCACCGATCTGGGCGAAAACTTCTTCGGCTATCACTTGTGGCGTCAGGCCTTGGCGGCCGATCAGAACCAGCATCACGAGCATTCGCGAACGGTCTAAGCCGCACCAACTGGCCGGATCTTCACCGCGGTTCCGTAACACAGCACTTCGGTCGAAGCCTGCATGAACTCGGTGGCGTCGTAGCGCATAGCGATGATCGCATCGGCGCCGACCTCGGCCGCGTGTTGCTGCAAAAGCTCGTAGGCATGTCCGCGAGCTTCTTCACAAACGGCGACGTATTCAGGAATGTTTCCGCCGCCAATCGAGCGGAGGCCCCCGATAATGCCGCGACCGATTCCGGTCGAGCGAACGATGATTCCTCGGACCACGCCCAGGTATTCGATGATCTCGTAGCCGGCAATATCATTTCCCGTGGTAACAATCATGGGTCGTTTCCTTAGCCATTAGCGTAGCTGTTTGAAGTCTAGTGGGTTCGCGGCATCGCGAGCTCATTCTAACGGGAACCGGCGGGATGACCTACGTCGGTATCGCCATGGGGAAACTACCAGGGGCGCAAAAAAAAGCCGCGACGAGCGTCGCGGCCAGGTGTTTTCAGCGGGCTTTCAATCACCGGGATTAGAAGGCACTCTTGCCGCCCGACGGGCGACGGCGCTGGAAGCCGTTCTTTTCCTTCTGGGCGGCAGCTTCAAGCTCTTCCAGCTTCGAGGCGGCGTTCAGGCGAACGAGTTCTTCCGTTCCGACGTAGCCGGCCCAATCGATGAACTGGTCGACCCGAATCGATTGAATACCGTTGGCTCGGGCTCCTTCGCTCATTTGCGAGTAAGCGGCCAAGGCACCTTCCGAAGTCTTTTCGGTCGGACGAGCACCCAGAATCAGGTAGCGGATATCGGGAGTCAAGCTACCTTTGATGCTGCCGTTTTCGTCAACATACGCGGAAACGATACCACCTGCGGTTTCGATGATCTCACGCAGTTGCATCGAATCGTCCTTGTCGTCGTTGTCGATGTCGATGAAACCGACCATGGCGAACTTCTCAGGACGGCCAGGGGTCCAGGTCGGCGTGAAGATCGTATCGCCAGGCATCACTGGGTTGGCAACGTCCATCTTGGTGATGCGAGCTTCGGCCTGGTGGCGATCATGAATCTTGGTGATTTCGATGGTTGCCTTCGACTTGGCGTCGGCAAGATTTTCCTGCCCGATCGGGTAGACGCTGAAGGTCATCTGAGGACGCAGCAGGTCTTCCGATCCGAGGTTGATCCAGACGATCTGATCACGCTGGTTGGACCAGACAACCTTGCCATCGGGGCGATCGGTGATACTGGGAGTCAGATCCTGGTTGACCTTCTGCAGACCAGTCACGAGCTTCTGGAGGTCGTCGATCGTCTTGGTCATCGCCTTCTTGTCTTGGTTGGCTTTGGCCTGAACGACGGCCACCTGGCCTTCGATGGCTTGCTTCGATGCAAGGACCTTCTTCTGATCGTCCTGCAGCGATTGACGTGAAGTTCCGTAGTCGGCGGTCAGCTTCTGGAGGCGAGCCTCGGCGTCGGTTTTTTCGGTAACCGCTTGGGCGATCTGAGCTTTGGTGGTGGTCCGGATGTTGTCGCGTTCGTTGGTCAATTGGGTAACCATTTCGCGAGCGGCAGCCAACTGCTGTTCGAGCGTTGCGTACTTGTTGCGGAGCTCGACCGGAATCTTGCGATAGTTCAGCGCTTGAACATCTGGGGGCGTTCCGTTTTCGTCCGCCACAAACGAAGCGATATCGTTGGTGAACTGGGTTTCGATCTCTTCCATGGTCGTTTCTTCGGTGTGACCGATCATGACCTTAAGACGGTTGCGTTCCAGCAAATATTCGCGCTTCTGGGACGACTCGTTGTTGGCCGTTGTCTTGGCGTCCTTAGCCTCGGTCTGAGCTTTCAGGTTCGCGTTGTAAAACACGCCTGTTGTGATACCCAAACCGACCACCATCATGACCAGCAGGATGACAGCGATTTGAAGACCTTGGTTCTCGCGGGTTGCCATGGGCGGAAATCTCCTTCGGGCGACAAGTAAAAGGGAACCGAGTGATGGAAGTACGGTCTCCCCAGTTTGCCTAAATTAGTCAAAGCAAGGCGACATGCCAATCCGGCCGTTGGTAGGGACTACGCAGAATCTGCGTCCGAAACCGGGACGACGACTCGTGTCAAGGCTCGGTTAACCTGAGGGCGGTTTGACGATTGAGATGAGGGTGCGGCAGGCCATATAGTCTGCCAATAGACCAAGTGTACACGGGCATCGCGAGGAAGTCAACGATTTGGAATTTCCGTAAGTCGTTATCTCACAACGGATTTACGGCAATGTTGCATTATTTAATCAGGTGGTTTTTGGGCAACGTTCTTTCAGGGAGTCATGTTGAAATTAATTGCCGCGGCAAAAACGACCCTTGGGACCCTGCTTCTTGTTCGTAACTCGTTACTGCACAATAATCTACGTGCACAGTGGTTGTGAATCGCCACCTATCGCTACCTTAACGGCAAAATGGATGATGACAAAACGCACGCGGCAGACGTCGCTTCAATTCGACACGGACGAGGCGAAAGAAATTTCAGGAAAATCGCCAGAGGCATCGCCGCCGCCTCCCATCGATATCGATCCAACCGATTTGCATGACAAAGATGTTTGGGTAGTCGACTCCCATTCGTTGATCTTCCAGGTCTTCCATGCCATCCCACCCATGACCGGTCCGGCTGGCCAGCCGGTGGCGGCCGTCTACGGTTTTGCTCGGGACATGGTCTTTCTGCTCGAGAAAAAGAAGCCCGACTATTTGATCTGTGCTTTCGATCTGTCAGGGCCGACTTTCCGCAACGAGTTGTACGACCAGTACAAGGCCAACCGTGAAGAGATGCCGCAGGAACTGCCGTCGCAGATCGAAGCGATTCGCCGAGTGCTCGAGGCGATGAATATCCCGGTGCTGCAACATCCCGGGTTCGAGGCCGACGACGTCCTGGCTGCAATCGCCAAGGTGGTTGATGCCCAAGGAGGCCGCTGCACGCTGGTCACCACCGATAAGGACTGCCGCCAACTGATCACCGACAACGTGCGACTGTTCAATGTCCGCAAAGATGCCTTCTACACCGCCGAATCGCTGATGCAGGATTGGGGCGTTCGGCCAGAGCAGGTCGTCGACTTTCAGGCGATGGTTGGCGACTCGGTCGATAACGTGCCCGGCATCCCGCTTATCGGGCCCAAGATTGCCAAGGACCTGCTGCAGCAGTTCGGCACGCTGGAAGGAGTCCTCGACAACGTCGACAAGATCTCCGGCAAAAAGCGGAAAGAGAACATCACCAATGGTCGCGAGCTCGCGATGGTGAGCAAGCAGTTGGTTCGCCTGCGCGACGATGTGCCAATCGAGTGGGACTGGCAGAGTTGCGTGGTCAGCCCGGTCGATGGACCAGCGTGCGAGGCCTTGTGCGACGAATTCGGATTCCGAACATTGTCGAAGCAGCTTCTCGCGTTGGCTTCACCTCAGGCCAGTTCCGGCAAACCTGTTGCCAGCGCGCTCGTAGAATCAGAACTCGACTATCAGTCGGTCGAGACGATCGACCAGCTTCGTGATCTGGCCGAATTGCTGGCCAAGCAAGAACGAATCTCGATCGATACTGAGACAACCCACACCAGTCCCCGCTGGGCCGACCTGGTTGGGATCTCGGTTTGTTGGAATGCAGGTACCGCGAGATACATTCCGGTTCAATCGCCGGAAGGGGACACGCAACTTCCGCTGGAGGATGTCGTCGAGATCCTGCGACCGGTCTTGGAAGATGCCAAGATCAAGAAGGTTGGTCAAAACCTGAAATACGACGAGATCGTTTTTCGCGGCATTGGCATCGAGTTGGCCGGCGTCGATTTCGATACGATGATCGCCCATTACCTGTTGGAGGCGGGTGCTCGTTCGCATGGTCTCGACGAACTGGCTCGCCGCTATCTGCAGCACGAAACGGTCAAGATCAGCGAACTGATCGGCACCGGTAAAAAGCAGATCCTGATGAGCGAGGTGCCGCTGGAAAAGGTCTCGTACTATGCCTGCGAAGATGCCGATATTCCGCTGCGATTGTACGAGATTCTCGGGCAGCGGCTGGAAGAAGAAGGCCTGACCGAATTGTTCGACGATGTCGAGATTCCGTTGGTCGATGTCCTGGTCGAAATGGAATTCAACGGCATTCGTATCGATACCGACCGGCTCAGCAATCTTAGCCAGGCCTACGGAGATCGGCTGACGACCCTGGAACAAGAGATCTACGAAATCGCCGAGCAGCCATTCAACATCGCCTCGCCGAAACAACTGGCCGAGATTCTGTTTGAGAAGCGTGGCTTGCCGGTTATCAAAAAGACCAAGACCGGCGCGTCGACCGATGCGGAAGTGCTCGAACAATTGGCCAAGCAAGACCCGCTGCCCAAAAAGATCATCGATTACCGGCAGTACGCCAAGCTGAAGAATACTTACATCGATGCGCTGCCGACCATGATCTGTCCGAAGACAAACCTGGTGCATACTTCGTTCAACCAGGTGGTGGCCGCAACTGGACGGCTTAGTTCCAACGAGCCAAATCTGCAGAACATTCCTATCCGAACTCAGGAAGGAAAGGAAATTCGTTCCGCATTCAAAGCCAGTCAGGACGATTGGGTGTTGGTTTGCGCCGACTACTCCCAGATCGAACTCCGGGTGTTGGCCCACTACAGCAAAGATGCCGCGCTGATGGAGGCGTATCACAACGATCAGGACATCCACGCCAAAGTGGCCTCTGAGGTCTATGGCATTCCGCTCGACGAAGTCACCTCGAACGAACGCCGCAGTGCCAAGGCGATCAACTTTGGCATCGTTTATGGCCAAAGCGCCTTCGGTCTGGCTAAAGCTCTGGATATCGAAAAGGACGAAGCATTTGGATTCATTGATGCTTATTTCCGCAAATACCCAGGCGTCGACGATTTCATGGAGAACACCTTGAAACAATGTTTCCTGGACGGATACGTCAAGACGATCCTGGGACGACGCCGAAAGATCGAAGGGGTGCGTTCGCCTCAGAAACGGGATCAAGTTGCCCGACAGCTTCTAATGCCGGAACGAACGGCGGTCAACTCAGTGATTCAGGGCTCGGCCGCCGATATCATCAAGCTAGCGATGATCCGTGTCCTTCGAGCCCTGAATAAGTCGCAGTTGCAAGCTAGGCTTTTGCTGCAGATCCATGACGAACTGGTTTTCGAGGCACCGCGGGACGAAGTCCAGGATCTCGTGCGGCTGATCCTGCCGGAAATGACTGAGGCCATAACCTTGGATGTGCCGCTGGTGGTGGATGTCGAATCTGGCTTGAACTGGGCGGAATGCGAACCGGTCGAGCTGGACAGATAAGTGTCCACCTAAGAGTGGATTGCCGAATATGGTCAGAAGTTCGAAACGGCGAGTAACCTTTTCCTTCGCTAGATCAATCTTTAATGGGCAGTTTTTACCATGAAGACGATCGGAATCTTGGGTGGCATCGCGTCGGGGAAGAGCGCCGTTACCGAGCAGCTTCGTCAGCTTGGTGCGGTCGTGTTCGATGCGGATAAAGCAGGACACCAGGTTCTGGAAATGCCCGAGGTGAAAGAGCAGATCCGAGCTCGCTTCAATTCCGGGGTCTTCGACAAAGATGGGAAAATTTCCAGGCCCAAACTCGCCCAGCTGGTGTTTGGTAATAGCGTAGAGCACCGAGGCGCGCTAGAAGACTTAGAGAAGATTTCGCATCCACATATTGGAGCCCAACTTAAAGCGGCCCAGGCAGAAGCGGAAAGGTCTGGCTCGCCGGCATTTGTGATCGATGCACCGGTCATGATCAAAGCTGGATGGATCGACCAGTGTGACTATGTCCTCTACATTGACTCATCCTACGAAAACCGCCTGAATAGGGCTGTTGCGCGAAATTGGACAAAAAAACAGTTTGACATTCGCGAGGCAGCGCAGGAAGAATTGGAGGTTAAACGGAACCTGGCCGATGTGGTGATCGTCAACGACGGGGGTCTACCACAGCTGCAAGCTAGAATCCGTTCCTTTTGGGAGCAGCTTATCGCCAACTCTCCAGGGCACCGCGGGAAACCGCGTTAACTTCGTCAAACATTTTCGTAATCGTCGCAAACCCAATCAGGGATTGTTGCGTCTTTACAGTGGCGAATTTAACCACCTTAAAACAAAAGTGGGGGTCAAGAACTTGCCTCCCGTGAAGGTAGCCCTAATTATCGTTACCCCTTTAATTGACAACCATTTACGCAAACGCGTATTCCTTGCAATATCGCCTCGCGAACTTCCCGACCTTTTGCTACAACGAAAGAGTCTCCTCCTCATTCCCGGAACGGCTGACGCCCACCTCGGACGTCATTTCACACCAATTCATGAACCGCTACGTTACGTAACCGGTCTGGGTTGTTGATTAGAGGGTGCACCTTTAATTCATTGCCGACCAGGAAACTTCTCTCGGAGAACGATCTCCTATGGCACACAGAAACACTACAACAAATCGATCCAATAAACCGAATTCCAATTCGAACAATAAATTGACGTCCCGCGCTGCGAAGGACGGCAACTCGTTTGGCGCCGGTATCTTGCCGGATTCCGCCGATAATGCTACCGAACCGACCACTCCATCGATGCCCAACTCTCCCCAATCCTCTGAATCAGCCATGAACCATTCTGCCGACGGCCACCGCAATCCCCGCGGTGCGGCCAAGCGGAACCACAATAATTACGACGACGGCCCAGAGCCGATGTCGTTGGCCGAACAAATTGCCCGTGGCAAGCAGCGAGGTGAGCAGGTCGAAGTCGACGAGCAACTTGAACAGCTCAAGCAGAACGAAGTTCACATCGCCGAACTGCAAAAGATGTCGATGACCGAACTGATCGAGGAAGCCCGCAAGGAGAACCTCGAGGATGTTACCGGGACCCGTCAGGAACTGATCTTCCGCCTCCTGAAAGAGCGCGTGAAAATGTCGGGCCTGATGTACGGCGAGGGAACTTTGGAAATCCTGCCCGATGGATTTGGATTTCTACGTAGTCCCGACTACCACTATCTTTCCTGCCCCGACGATATCTACGTTTCGCCAAGCCAGATTCGTCGTTTCGGTCTGAAGACTGGCAATATCGTAACCGGTCAGATTCGTCCGCCGAAGGAAAACGAACGCTACTTCGCGCTGTTGCGCGTCGAAGCGGTTAACTACCAGGATCCAAACGTCGCTGCTCAGAAGGTCTTCTTCGACGACCTGACGCCGCTGCATCCTGACGATCGAATTCGGATGGAAACGACGCCTGACCAGATCAGCGGACGGATCATCGATCTGATCGTTCCGATCGGTTTCGGTCAGCGCGGGTTGATCGTCAGTCCCCCGCGGGCCGGTAAGACAATCATGATGCAGAACATGGCCAAGGCAGTTCTCGAGAACTACCCCGAGGCCTATGTCATCATGCTATTGATCGACGAACGTCCCGAAGAAGTCACCGACATGGAACGCCAAGTGAAGGGCCCCAACTGTGAGGTCATCAGCTCGACGTTCGACGAACCACCGTCCCGCCACGTTCAAGTCGCCGAAATGGTGATCGAAAAGGCGAAGCGGATGGTCGAGTTCGGCACCGACGTGGTGATCTTCCTCGACTCCATTACCCGGCTGGCACGTGCCTGGAATAGCGAATGCCCTCCTTCGGGCAAGCTGCTTTCCGGAGGTCTGGATGCCAACGCCCTGCAACGACCGAAACGTTTCCTCGGCTCGGCTCGCAAGGTGGAAGAAGGTGGCTCGCTGACGATTATCGCCACTGCCCTGGTCGATACCGGTAGCCGGATGGATGACGTCATCTTCGAGGAATTCAAGGGTACCGGTAACCAAGAGATCGTTCTCGATCGGCGTATGGTCGAGCGTCGGGTTTGGCCGGCAATTGATATTCATGCCAGCGGAACGCGTCGCGAGGAAATGCTGATGGATCCGGACGAATACCGCCGGGTCTGCATTCTTCGCCGCGTGCTGAATGAGATGAATGCCCCCGAAGCAATGGAATTTCTGTTGGGTCACCTCAGCAAGAACAAGACCAACGCTGAATTCCTGATGAGCATGAACGTGCAGTAAAGCAAGGTTCGTTGCTCTTAGTTTCCAAGAGGCCCTCGCCGGATGTTTCAGGCGAGGGCGTCAGGCAACTCTTTCTCCACCTCGATGGATCTCAGCCCCAAGGCCCCAGGCGTGCCCAACACTTTCACCGGTACCGATTTTCAGCCCAGCGATCTTCGCGTGGCGATTGTCGTTTCGACCTACAACAACTCGATTACCGACAAACTTTTGACCGGTTCGGTGCAAACTTTGACCGCTCGCGGGATCAAAGATGCCCAGATCGATGTCGCCAAGGTGCCAGGTGCCTGGGAAATCCCACTCGCTGCCGCCGTGATGGCCCGCAGCGGCAAGTACGCGGCGGTGATTTGCTTGGGGTGCGTGATCCGGGGCGAGACGACGCACGATGTTCATATCAACACCCAGGTCAGCCAAACCTTGGGAAACCTGGCCCTGGAATGCGAGATTCCGGTCGCTTTCGGCGTGCTGACCTGTAATACGGTCGAGCAGGCGATCAGCCGGTCTGGGGGGGCAGTGGGCAACAAGGGAGTCGAGGCCGCCGAAGCGGCGCTGGAAATGATGGGACTTCTGCGAAATATGCCTGAGGCGAAACCCTGAACTTGGCTTGCTCGCTATAATTCATCAAAACCTGTCGGCATGACCCCACACGATTTGGCCCGCCAGGTCGATTTCGAGACGAGGCACCTTCTAAACATCCATGGCTAGACGTAGTCGAGCACGTGAAGTCGTTCTTCAAATCCTCTATCAAGAGGACCTCAACCCCGACGCAGATCCCCGTCTGGCCGATGAGTTTCTGCGAGCGCGCCTGAAGAACGACGAATCCCTGATCGAGTTCGGTCGTTACCTGCTGATCGGTACGCGCGAGCACCGCAAGAAGATCGACATGCAACTGGAACGCTTTGCCGACAACTGGAGTCTCCGCCGCATGGCCGCCACCGATCGCAATCTGCTGCGATTGGGTGCGTTTGAGATCATTTACTCGGACACGCCAGCCCGTGTGGCGATCAACGAAGCGGTCGAACTGGCCAAACGCTTCGGTGGCAAACATAGCCCGCAGTTCGTAAACGGCCTGCTCGACCGAATTCTGAAGAGTAAACAGGCCGAAGCCGAGGGCTAGCACGGTTTCCGGCACCACTTCTCGTAGCGACTGTCTTATTTTGTCAAACACATTCCTCCCACGATTTCCCATTTCGGGCAATCGAGTTGAGGATGCATAGCAGTTTGCGCATGCAGGCGACCACGGCCACCATCTTGGCTTTGCCCTCCGATAGCAGGTGTT
>WGNR01000013.1:192500-206408 GCA_016124445.1 bacterium | reverse complement strand
CGTGGCGGAACCAATGGCAAGACACATCTTTGTCGATACCAGCACGCTCCGACGCCTTCTTCACAATACGCCAGATGGCAGACTCATCGAGATGACCTTTCTTCCGGCTGCGAAAAACTGGTGCTTCTGATGACTCGCTGTTTCGCAGCTTAATCAAGGCTTCCCAAACCGATTGCGGAATCAGCACGGTCCGAGTCTTGCCGCCTTTGCCGAACACCGTGATCTGACCAGCACAGTCTCGCTCCTGTAAATGACGCCACTTGAGTGAGCAGATTTCCGAGACTCGGAATCCGCCAGCGTAGAGCGTCAGGAGCAAAGCACGGTTCCGAGGCTGAGGTTCGAGACTGATGATCCGCAGTACGTCCGTCTCGCTGAGAATCCGGTCCGCCAGTTCATCACGGAACGTCGGCAGTTTCATGGCTCGACCGATGTCAAACGACAGGTAGCCGAGCCGGAACCCAAAGGCGAACAGACTTTTGATTGCTGACAACGCTCGCTTGACCGAAGACTCTTTCAGGCACGGTGGGATGTCGTCCGTGTACTGCTGGATGTCGATGAGGCGAACAGACCGCAATGGCTTGTCTACTGCATCAAGAAACCGTTGTATTTCTCGACGGTAAGCTTGGTGGGTGTTCTTGGGACGACCATGCAGCCAGATCTCGATGAGTTGCTCGTCATTGTCCGCTTGCTGGTTAATCGGTCCGAGGACTTCGCTGCTGGATTCAGGCGAACGCAAGATAACGGGACTTATATTGCTTAATTCCGAACACTTTTCGGATCGGCTTTCTGTCATCTTTCGCACACCTTTCTCACAGGAAGCAAACAGCTTTCAAACGCACATCCAACAGAGATCAAACCGACTCCGATCAATCTCCGACACACTTCGTTCATGGTCCGAACGAACACTGACGGTCTCGCAACACACCTAAGCCACAATCGAAACGACAATCAACCAGCACCCGCACGCTTCAAGTGTCGGAATACTGTGCGGAGAATGTCGTTTTCGTCTTGACCGCTAGTCCCTTGCGGGTAGCAATGCTCGACCGCATCGGCCACGGCGGAGGTCGTCAGGCCGGTCAAACCAAGTGCCGACAGTCCATCCATTAACTCGGTGTGATCCTGCTTCGGTTTGGGCTTCGGCTGTGCTGGCGTTGTCGCTTTGGGCGTCTCGGTATCTCGCTGGTAGAAGAGAACGTATTCCCCGTTCACCCCGATGCCGAGTTCCCGTGCCTTAAGGTTGTCCTCAACTTGACTGGCGTTGTAGTAGGGTCGCCCGTTACTCAACTTGAGTGGAGAATGAAACGTCCCCTTGCGAATGTGCCAGTAGAATTGGCTGCGGCTCATGCCCAGAAGCGAACACATCTTGGACACGGTGATTGCGGCTCTCGGTTGATTGTCGGTCATGGTCCCCACACTCATCAAACTTGTTCCTTTCACAAACCGGACTGGTCCGGCACAAAAAATCAGGCACTTGGCCCGTTTAAGTGTTCAATTCCCTTCGGCGTCAGCGACCTTCCCTTGTCACCTTTGGTGATCAGGCCGAGACGAATGAAGTCTCTTTCAAACATCTCAATGGTCTGCTTTGGCAAACCAAGATGCGTGGCAAGTACATTGAGCCGTACCGGTCCCTGACTTTCCTTCAGGAGCATCAGATACCGCTGCTCGACCGGATCAAAGCCGAGTGAGTCGAAGCCCTCAATGGCGAGCATTTCTTCCACGTGCTTTGGTTCGATTCGGTCCATACTTTTTGACGATGCGACTCGTTTTGCCGACTCTAACAGGCGAACCGCCAGACGAGGCACGCCCCGTGATCGTGCCGCCAGATGTGTCACCGAGACAGCGTCGATCTCCCAGCCGAGCCGCTTGGCTCGCTGATCAATCAACAACGCCATCTCATCCTCTGAGTAGTGTTGAAGTCGCAGCAGGATCTTGAAGCGGTCCCTCATGCTTGGCGTCAGCAGATATTCGTCAGTCGTGGCACCGATCAAGGTGAACGGAGGAAGCGTTACCGGCTTGCGATTGCCACCGAGGAACAGCTTGCGTTCTTCAATGGCTCGATAGAGCGAGACCTGCACTGTCTCGCTCAGTTCGTGAATCTCATCGATCAGCAGAATGTGCTCCGGTTCGAGCATCATCAGCAAACCTTGCATCTGTTGTATGTTGCTGATGTTTTGAGCCAATTCCACATGGCATTCGGTGCAGAGTTCTTTTGCGATCAACTCGGTGAGGAGCGTCTTACCGGTGCCGCCCGGTCCGCACATCAGCAGGTGGGGGAAGGCTTCTTTGCCGCCGCTCTTGGATCGGTCGTGCCAGTAGGCATCGAGTGCGGTCCGAAGCACAGTGACGGCACGTTGCTGCCCGACCACGTGGTTCAGGCTGGTAATGATCGGCTCTGTGTTGGGCATCGAATGGTTTATCCTTCAAGGAGATCTCCACAGTGATGACACGAGGATCGGAATTTCCGACCCTCTTTGTTGGCGGTCTGGTATCGGATCAGACTTACTCGCCTTGGCCGGTGGTTGTCGTTCATTGCCAGCGAAGACTTGAGAGCCGCTTCTCTTCCTGTCGTTTCGCTCTCTTCTCCCATCGTGGTCCACAAATCGCTTTAATTTTGTCGATGACTCGATGAGCCTTTCCGAGCTTGCCAGCGTCTTCGTACTCGAAAATGCGAAGGCGAAGTCGCCGCAGCATCCGTTCATACTTGTAGTGCCGCTGGTTGTCTTGGATCGTTTCTCGGAGAGTTCGTTGTTTCATGAGTTGCTCACTAGATTAAAGGACACCGAACAAGGTTGACCGGTATCCTTCGTCGCTGGTCCGTTTACTCGCCTTCCTCAATTCGCCCGAAGAGGGCGTCCATCGCCCGACGCAATGAGCCTTCCGATGGATAGCCGCCTTGACCGCTGGTGCTTTCGATCTCATGACACTCGCTGTCGGACAACCAGCCATAAACTTCGTACTGCCAGTCCTCCGGCAGGTCGTAGTCGTCACGCAGCCGCCAAGCGGCATCGACGATGTTCTCGACGGTCGCTTCGTATTCCCGATTGCTGAAGTCTTCTTCATCGAGGATCGGGTACGTTGCCAGCGACTCCATCAACCCGTGGAAGGTCCGAAACGCTTCAGTGATTTCACCGTCTCGGAAGATTCGCATCGAAAAGCCATCGATATGCCCCACAGCCCAATGGCTGTGAGACTCTTCCACCACGTCGGGGTCATCACCCTCGGTGAATGGTGCGAGTGCTTCTCGAATCTGCTCTGCGTTGCTCTGGTCCAGAATGCCGCTGTCACGATGATGCGAGTAGTGAATCATCCAATCATCTGGCGATTCGATCTCATCCTTCCTCCACCACACGAAGCATTCAAATGTCCGCCAGTTGCCAGCAGACTCGTTCGCCGCTTCATCAATCGTCATGTCGCCAAGATGTGTTGCCGTCGCCATCGCTTGTTCTCCGTTTGGGTTGGTTGCCGTCACGGTGAACTGCATTGGTCCGACACTGATTGGCGTAGAAACAAAAAGAGCCAGCGAGGGTGAGTCGCTGGCTCTTTGGTCGCCCGATCAGACGGAGACCGGCTCTTCTTTTCGACTGAAGCTCAGCACGAAGTCAGCCGCCTTACTCGCAGCAGTGGACGCCTTGAAGATGAAACGAGGATCATCTTTCAAAGCCTTGAGCCAGTTTTGCAGGTAAGCATTGACGTTGCTCAAGTCGTCGCTTTGCGGAATCTCCAACTCGCTGCACATGAACGCCGCTGCGATCTCGGCCCGAAGTTCTCCTTCAGCATAGTTGCCGGTCCAGTCACACCGCTTCTCCGACCAGTGAGACAGTTCATGCAACGCCGTCGAGTAGAATTCCTTCTCATGCTCAAAACGGTGCTTCGGTACCATTTGAATATGGTCAGTCGCCGGGCGATAAAAACAGCGATCACCGCCGAAACGTATGTCCGCTTCCGTCGCAGCGATAGCGATTTCAGCCGGTGCGAAATCCACGAACTCATCGTTCGTCGTTTCCGGTTCGACATCTACGAGATGCCGCAGGTGGTCCGGCAATTCGACTTGTTCAGCCGAGAACACCGTGTACTGCTTGAGCATGGCGAACTCGACTTCGATCTCTTCGCCGGTCTTCGGATCTTCCTTGGTTTTCTTGATTGGGGCATAGTAAATGATGCCCGTCCCCCATTCTCCCGGCTTCACGTTGTCCGGTCGCTTCATTACTGAGGCACCGAGGTCTCGCCACTGATTGAACGTGGCGTACCACTTGTTCGTAAAATTGTGGGTTTGCCGATGCAATTCCAGAATCAGAGGATTGATGCCTCTGTATCTTTTTCCGCTCACGACGTTCGCTGGTGAACCGCAGTTCGGCGAGGACGACCACGGCTTTCGCCACGGAATCGTCCCCGC
This sequence comes from bacterium, assembly GCA_016124445.1. Taxonomy (GTDB): domain Bacteria; phylum Planctomycetota; class Planctomycetia; order Pirellulales; family Pirellulaceae; genus Bremerella. The sequence goes on along the minus strand of WGNR01000013.1, from coordinate 202,015 downwards.
CTTTAGGGACTCGACAATCTTGTTGGTGATCTCTGCCTGAATTTCTTTCGTGGACTTTGCCATTGTCGTTCTCCCGTTGAAGGTTGGTTGGTGACAATGGCGGGTGTTGGTCCGACAGTCAGTATTGGGGAAAGATTTACCCAATGCCGAAACGAATAAGGCTGATCACCAATGAAGATGACCAGCCCTTTGAGTTGTTAGACTTAGTCAGGCGACGACAAGTGCATCGTCCTGAACTGGAACGAGTTCGACAGTAAGGTCATCGGTCACGACCTTGCCCATGCGAGGAATCTTGGGAAGCTGAGCGATGAGGTCGTTCTTGACGGCCTTGATTGCCGTTTCGACTTGCTCAATCCTTTGCTGGATGACATGGTTGTCATCAACGCCGTCGTCCATCGCCTCTGTAATTGCTTCTCGCAGCAGATCCGGAGCAACATCCTGATTGATGCCTGCCTTCTCCCAGAAAAGTGCCAGCGTTGTGACGAGCGGAATACTGACGGTCGGAGCGATCATCTGATCCGAGTGCTTGACGACCGTCCCTCGAATGCGGACAACAAAGTTTCTATCGATTCGATGCTGTCCCTTGGATAGATTCAGTTCTTTGTTCTTCCAGTGCTTGGCAAGTAGAGCCTTTTCGTTCATTCTTGTCTCCTGATTGATCAAGGTAAGCTGCATGACCTGTGACCGTGGTCCAAGAATTTGACCGACGCTTGCTGTCCCTTTGGCGAACGATCCGATATGGCGATCTTGCGATTAACTCAAGAACTGGCGAAGAAGCTGGGCGTAAAGCAATTGGATCAATCTCTTCTGCATGAAAACCCATTGGCGGATTGGTCGTGCAGACTCTTTGTTGTTGAAAGGAAAAAGTATGTCCTGATCAGCAACACGAAATCGCTCTTTTCGTGCGTCATGCCAGCCAAGCGGCTTAGACCCGCCAGCAAATTTACCGAACGACTCTCGAATGCCATTGAAGAATACATGGCGACCACCGGTCAAAACGAAGTATTTGAGAAGTGGATTGCCCCTTCGTTCGAAGAAGCAACTTTTGCCAAAGCGTTGAACCGTTCGATCACAGGTTCCATGAACGAACTCAACTTGTCAGCGGTATGGACCATGCAGATGGAAGAGTGGTCCTTGCATCAAATAGCAAACTCGCTCAACGACTTCCTACTGTCATCCATCGCTGAAAAAGAAGATGGCGGATATGGCAAGCCACGGGAGGCGTTCCAGCGAATTGTCAAACAACTCGAAGAGCCACAAGAATGAGGTTCTGCTATCCTCTCGTCATTGATACTTTCGTTCAAGCCAACGAAGCTGCTTTGATGTCAACTCAAGCAGTTTCTCGGCGGCAGCACGGAATTCCGCATTTCCCTCCACCCACTCGTCCGGCTCAAAACTGACAAATTGAATAGCCGTCATCATAACCAATCGTTGGAGTGCTTCGGGACGAGCATCTTTGAACTTTGCCGAACCGAAAGGTGATGGATGTGCGTCACGAAGCAAGGAATCAATGTCCCCTTGCAAATCCATGATTTCCAACAGCTTTTGGCAGACTAGCCGTTGCGTCTTGATGGCATCGTTGATTTCTTCTTCGGAATGTCCCATTGATTTCCTCTATTTTGGTTTCTTGTTGACCAGTCGATCACAAGCATCCAACATTGCCTTGAGCGGCTCAGGATCAGCGAGGCGGTGGTCGTTCCCAATCTCGATGAGCATCTTGGGCGAAAGGCCGCTATTGGCAACCAGTTCTTCCGAGTCCCCGAAAGGAATCACGTCATCGGCCCGGCTGTGAAGGATGACCGAATTCGCCTTGAGTGTTCTGGCGGTACCCCAATTCTTCCATTCGGGGCAAAGCAGCACGAGTGGCGTCTTGCCGGACTCGATATTCATGGCGACTGCACCACCACGAGAGGAGCCGACAATCACGTCGGGCTGATTCTGGTCGTACTCGGCTTGAGCAGTGCGGACCGCTGCGTCGAAATCGTCATCATCAAGTGCCGGGTTGACAACCTCGTGACCGGCGTCTTTGAGGTACGTTGGTTTCACGCCGCCAACGAAACTGTGCCAACCGTGCAGGAAGAGGATCTTCATTCCTCATCCTCGCAATCCACTCGTGGTGCTGTTCGCTGAGTCTCGACACACACCGAGATCGCTTCACCGATTTTCCGGCTCGCTTCCGAGCCGCCATTGATGCCATACATCGCCAAGAGTGATCGAGCACGAGTCATGGCAACGTAAAGACCGTTGGCAACCAGCTTCCCTTCAGGGGCAACGTAGTGATCGACGCACGGGATGACGACCACTTCCGACTCGTAGCCTTTGTAGGAGTGTGGAGTCGTGGCGAGCAACGTGTTCGACTTGCGTTCGAAAGACCGGTTCTTCTGAAGGGACAACTCCACGCCAAACTCGGCCAGCTTCGGGGCAAGTTGTGATTCGAGAATCCGACCAGCCCCGCCGTTGTAAATGACGCAAATATCGGTAGGTGAAATCCCATCGACTTCAATCAGGTGTCGCAGGTGTCCGGCGATTGCCGCCATCTCATTATTTCGTCGGTCAAAGCTGTGATAAATGGGCTTCGGTCCGTCGATCTGACTGAACCTTGCTTCCAGCCATTCTTCGCCATTGCGTTCTGTGGGCTTGAGCAGCCCCAGCGAGATCAATTCCTGCTGGTCGTGTCTGCCGCTGCTTCCTGAAAGTCGGTGGAGCACGTTGACGGCAAGCTCCGTGATGGGCCGAGTTCCACGGAAACTCTCTCGCATGATGGTCGAGCGGCCACGCATGTCGAGACCGAACTCGGACCATTTCGGCGTCTTGGTGTCATAGACGTTTTGAGCATTGTCGTAGAAGATGTGAGCAGAGCGGCTATTGGCGTCAGATTCATCTGCCTGCTCGACGACTGACAACAAAAGCCTGAGCGTTGATGGCCCCATGTCTTGAGCTTCGTCTATGAACAATGCCGTACACCGAGGTACGAGTTTCTGGGCATCCTGTCGATTCAAGAACTCTTCTGCGGCTCGGTCGTAGTCAAAGCCGAATTGATCCATCGTCATTTGGACGCTCGGCAGCATCCCCGACAGCACATCCTTCACGTGAAGTAGCTCGACGCTTTCCCAAGGGAAGTCAGATCGATCCAGCAGGTCGCCATCACTGAGACTCCCCCATGCTGACTCAATCGAGTCGCACAGCAGTTTGTGGAGGCTTCGATTGGCATAGACGGCCCAAATACGAGCGTCCTTCTTGCCTCGAAGTCGCTTCGCCGTTTTCGCCAGCCAGTTACACAGCACAACCGACTTACCACTACCGGCAACACCACGAACCAGTCGAGGCTTTCCGTCCAATTCGAGATTAGTCAGGCGTTGCTGCTCCTGTGAGAACAGCGGTTTCATACCCTTTCGTGCCGCAAACTGATCACCCATACGAGAGCTTGATTGATCGTCGGAATCACTTTTGTCAGACGTGGAGTCGTTGTTTCCATTCTCGCTCCATCTGTACTCGGCTCCATCCTTGACCAAGACGAGCGGCTTTAAGTGACGCTTGAGCGGACGGAGATACGGCTCGTCCATCTCGCTTTGACTTGCGATGACTACGACGGCGTCCCTTGCTCGGCTCAGGGCGACATTCACGAGACGCTTCCACTCGACAACGCCCCACGTATGGTTTCCTGCATTGACCGTATCAAATACCACGATGTCGGCTTCCGATCCCTGCTGACTGTGAACGGTCGAGGCTTCCCATGACTTCATTCCCCATTCCGCCAGCCAATCGCCGACTGCATTGGCCTGTGCCTTGAAGGGCGAGATGAACAATCCGTTGGCCTGACGAACGTTGGGATCGTTGAAGAGCTTCTGCAAGACGGATTGAGTAACTCGCCGAACCCAGCTTTTGTTACCCGGTCCACGGGTAGCCCGAATAGCGGCGAGGTCGCAATCCTCCTCGTCCAACACGTACCAAATCGTTCTCGAAACGTCCGCAAGGAAAGGCGAGAGCGTTGACACCTGACTGGCTCGTTCCTCAGCCGTTTTCAGAACTCCGTTGTACTGGTACGACGAAACAACCTTGCACACGTCGGGGTGCATTCGACGTTGTTCAGACAGCAGGTGAACCGCAGCAGGAACATCACTCGTCTCCTCCAAATGGCTCAGGCCGCTACTGGCGAGCCAAGTCTGCTGTCGTGTGGGAAGCACTCGTGAAATGCGGCTGATGGGGGCAAGCTGCTTAGAGTCTCCGACAAGGACAACTCGGCGAGCGGCCAGCAAAGAAAGAGCGGCCACAGCGGTCCTCGAAATCAAACCCGCTTCGTCGATGAAAATCGTCGTGAACGGAGCTTCGCCATTCTCGATCATCTTTCGGATTGTGTCGTCATTCAGGTAGCTCATCGCCTTGAATGCCGTGGCGACGATAACCCGCTTGACTGGATCGACAAAGACTCGATGGCTTTGGTCTTGGCCCGTCGTTCTTAGTTCGCCAATCTGCTTGCGTGTGAGGGCTTTTTCTTCCCACGAATCAAACAAGGGAAGTTGCTGAGCTAATCCGTCGATTTGGGAGAGAACCTCGGACTCCGTTCCAGCCAGCATCGAAACGAGTCGCCGATTGACGAATTTCAGATACGACGCACCCTTGCCAATTCGCAGCAGCGTCTCATTTTCCAACGCATCGAGGCACTTCTCTTTTGCCGCCTCGCCTAAAGACAACGCAACGGCATCCGTCGCTTTGTTCGTCGTCGAGACGACAAGGATGCGTTCTCTTGGATCGGCAAGCACACTGGCAATCTGCTGACCTGTCGTCCAAGTCTTTCCAGTGCCCGGTGGTCCCCACAGCACGCTCCACGAGTGTTGCCACCAGTCACGGAGATGCGGCAAGCCAGCCCTCGACGGAAGCGACACAGCGGGATGAATATCGCCTTGCGTAGCGTTGAGTCTTTCGGGAAGTTGCTCTCGGACCGTCTCGAAATCGTTGCCGTTATACACGGCATCAAGCACTGACAAGAATTCAAAGGGTCGCACGAAGAACGGGCCGACCGTGGGGATCACTTCGGGATCGTCAAGAGCGACGAACAAGCAACCGTTTTGTTCATCGACTTCGACAATCTCGCCCGACCAGACAACCTCATCTTCGTATTCGGCCTCTTCGTAGAAGTGATAAGAATAGGTCGGGTCATCATCAAGCGAGTTCGGGCAAAAGGCTTTTGCACCTTCCCATGTCCAGTCGAACTCGACGGTCTTGCCGATATGGACAACGTAGACGGTGCCTCGGTCCCGTTCAGCAAAGACGCTGACTTTCTTGCAGTTCAGCCGCTTCCAGCGGGAACTGTCTCGAAACTCTTGCCGCACAGCAGCGGCAGCATCTTTCAGTTGTTGCTCGTCACCGGATGGCAGACCAAGATCGGATGGGAAACGAGCAGGCTGGAACTCGGCAAGGTCAGCATCACACGATTCTTCGTTTCCATCCATGATTCAAGCTACGTCCTCTGCTTCCGTATCTCTCACGATAGGAGTTTGCTCTTGAACCAGTGGTTCTACTTTCTGCTGCGGTACTTCTACGCCGTTACTATTTTCGCTGGTCGTCACTTTTGATTCGGTGTCGTCTGACTGGATGAGTGTCGGTGTGCCCTCATCAATCCGTACATCAACCATTAACGGGTTGTTTCGTATCTCACGAAGAACTTTTGACCAAGCGTTCCATTTGTCGCCTACCAACTTTTGCTGATCGGATGAACGAGCACGTCGCAGTTCTGAAATGAGCTTGCGAATAGTGTTGTCTAAACGCTCACCGTCTTCTCCAAGTAATTGGAGATCTCGCTGGATACGTTCCAAAAGCAATATCAGGTCGAAGACGCCACACGCCTGCTTGAACTGAATGAAGAAGTCATCTACCAAACGACGAACCGCCTGTTTTCCTGTTTCCCGCCGTGCTGCCTGTTGGCTCGCTGAAATTGCTCGCCGTAATTGTTCACAGATGGCAAATACGTTTGCTTTAAGCTCTTTCTCTTCATCAGCTTCCAGTTGGCCATCTGCCACTAGACGCACGACTTCTTCGAGAACGCCATACTTGTCATAACTCCGCTTGGTATTGAACAGATTAGCTTGGAAAACGGCATTCGTTCCTTCGACGATACCTTCTGCCAAAAACGAGTCCTTTTCCATGCCCTCCTCGATCTGAGCAACCGACGTTTGATCTGCGTCAGACCACCAATGTTCGAGGTACTTGCTTACCGCTCTTCGAAATAGGCTGGCTGGAATGATGTCCTCTGTGGTGACGATTGCCCTCTCAGTCGTCAAAATCGAACCGATGCGTAACACAAATTGTTCATCAATTAGTTTCTTTGATTTACGGGCCTTACCCGTAATCCTCTTCTGTACTGTCTCACCAGCTTCATCGGAATCCAAGAGAACAACCGTAGCAGGCACCGCTTCATCTCCCCATTGCGATGCACTCAACACTTTTTCAACGCTGGGAGCACTCTCGGCTGACACCATCACAACAGAATTCAGATCAAGTAGCTCGCCGATATTTTCTGGACGAGCGAAATGTCGAATAAGCTCAGAAAGGATGTATTGATCCGTAGGACCTTCGACCAATACGTTGGTTGCTCCCATAAACAAGGTTTGGGCACAGTCGATTCCCAGAGCAGACCTCACCGGTTCGTATCGCCGAAGCATTGACTGGTCGCTCAATTGAGTACCTTCCTCAGCATCTCCTTTTCTCACCAGTCGAAGTCGCCGTGGGAAGTTCCGATTGATCAGAAAGGGGGAGTGGGATGTGTAGACTAGCTGGCAACGCTGTCCAGACGACTCTGGTTTCACCAAAGACTCAAAGACAGCGAGAAGGTTTTTCTGGCCAATAATCGATAGAAATGAATCTGGCTCATCCATTAAGACAATGACGTTTCCATCACGGGATGTAGCCTCCAATGCCTTTGCTTGGATGTAGTAGCTTAGGAAATATCGGAGACCTGAACTTCGCTCTCTGAAGCTGTATGTCGCTCCTGTCTTGTCAGTAATCTCGAAGTAAATCATTCCTTGCTTGTAATTTAGCCGAAGTGCGAACGAATCATCTTGAGTCCAGTAGTGAGAGAGATTCAGCCGCTCCTCGATCTCTCGATTCCACCGTTCAACAAGGCCATCAGCATGTGTCCGGTCGGACATGCGTAGCTCGCTCATGAAACGAATTGTTTCAACAGGTATGCCGAGCACCTTTTCAAACAGGAGCAGTTCCAACTCATAGCTATCCGAATGAATTCGAGATGCTTGAAGTGATTCTTTTTCTTCGAGTAGTTGAGTGATCGCAGAAGCTTCGACGGCTTGTCCCTTCTTTAGCGATAACGAATTTAGGAATGCTGCTGCACGTTGGGCAGCAACGAAGTCAAAGTATTCGTTCTTCTCGCTGGCTTCGCCCTCGTAGGCAGCAAGCAATGATCTAATTGGAACTTGGTCTGAAAACGCAGTCTCAGATCGAATAAACTCGACTTTCGGAAGACACTTCCGCACCTTCTGTAACTGATCTTCGTCAAGCTTGATCTGATTGTCACCCAAATAGAGATACGCCCACACGCTCTCGTCTGGGCGTGGAGCAATCACCAACGTCAATCGTGTATCTGTTGTTGGCTTCTGCTTCGCAATTGTTTCATTACCTGCCGCCTCTCCGATAGCCTTCATTTCTGCCGATGACAGATGCCCAAATTGCAATCCGATGTTGGGCCAATCGGATGCGGTTTTGCTTCTCGGCGAAGTGTAGTGGCAGAGATCAGTCCGGGAGAATTCGCTACCGTCACCGAAACCATCTGGTATCCCTTTGCCGGTGATGACCTTGCTGATTGCACTCAGCAGGTGAGACTTCCCGCTTTCGTTGGCACCGACAATTGTGGTGATGTCGTCGGTTAGAGGTATTTCAATAAAGGGATAGTCGTCTTCAGAATCAGTATTGCGTGCCAACTGGTTCCAAGGTCGTGAAGCCACTCCCGACTTCCTATCCGGGTAGCCAACATAATTGAGGTTGAACGACTTGTACCAGCGAAGAAGGACGGCGGAGATTCTCATATTACAACCTATCTATACGAGCATTCACTTTGAATGTTTACCGGACTCGACGAACTCAATCATTCGCTCCAACGACGCATCATCGAGAGAGGCAACGATTCGAAATGCCCTTGGCTGTTCTTGTATCCGCTTCCGAATTACTTCTGGCACTCGATCCGTCAGGAGAAGCAACTCATCCTCGTCGGCATCTAAAGCCTTCGCCAACTTCAGCACGAATGCTTCAGATGGGTAGTCGCCAGCATTGAGCCTTTCGTTCTCGACTTTGCTGATGTACGAAAGACTCACTTCCAACAGCACGGCGAGCTTCTGTTGGGTCAGCCCACGCTGCTTTCGGAGTTCTCTGACTCGTTCGCCAAACTGCATCATACTTCGCCTTGTGTCTCGATTGCCGGGACGCCCCATTTACTGTATTGTAGTGGTACATTTTGGTCAACCGTCGAATGCGGTGCAGCAAAAAGCGGTGCTGATTTGACACCTGTCGAAGAACTGGCATCACAGAGGAAATCGAAATGTCACATCAGATCAGTCGAAACTACACGAACAAAGACTTTGGCGGAAAACCAAAGCTCGATGACAAGATTCTGATTTTCGAAGATCGAGTCCTGAACTGGCATCTCAACATCGTCGAATTGATCCGAAATCACATGGAAGCGAAAGAGCAAAACGGTACAGACTGGAACCACGCCGGTTTTGCTATGCTCACATTGCTCTTCACGTATTTCGAAATGATTGCTCAGTACAAACAGGGCAAGTCCAGTAATAAGGCATCACAAAAGATGTTTTGCTACGGAGTGGATGATGTGTATCCCGGTAAGTTTTCGATGGCGAAGCGAAAGAAGATTTACACAAGAGTTCGCTGCGGAATGTACCACAACGCCTTCGTAAAGAAGGGGACGCTGATCGACGGTGGGTTTACTGACGCCATTGAAGTCGAGAATGGGGGCAATGTAAAAATCAACCCCCATGTCCTCTCGCCCGAAGTCAAGAAGCATTTCGTTGCTTACGTCGCCGAATTGAAAGACGAAAAGAACAAGGCACTCAGGAAGAAGTTTGAAAAGGTCTTTGACGCTTGAGGCCAACTGCACCGGGAAACACAATGGCAAACGGAAACGGCAAACAATCTGAAACGGTCTCGCAAGCTGAGATCAACGGCATTCTCTGGAAGGCGTGTGACACGTTCCGGGGAACGGTCGATCCTTCGGAGTACAAGAATTACATCCTTGTGATGTTGTTCGTGAAGTACATCTCGGATGTGTGGCAGGATCATTATGACGCCCTTGTTGCCGAGTACGGCGATCCCAACAGCAAGGCGGCACGGGAGCGGATTGAGCGGCGGTTGAAGCGGGAGCGGTTTGTGCTTCCGGCTCAATGCACATTTCAGTCTCTCTACGATCAACGCAATGCCGCCAACATTGGCGAGGTTATCAACGAAGCTCTCGACGCTGTTGAAGATGCCAACAAGGAGAAGCTTGAAGGCGT
>WGNR01000013.1:177500-185000 GCA_016124445.1 bacterium | reverse complement strand
AAGTATTTGCGTACAACCCGATCACATTTCTTGGCGAGGGGAGTGCCGACGATCTGCTGAGGATGTCGCTCCCCAGCGGTGTAGTCGTTCCTGAGTGGCTGGCGATAAATCCCTTGATCGAGGTTGAGATTCGAGTCGTCAGCTTTGCTCGCCAGAAGCCATTCGTCGGGATGTGCGTCAATGTCGCTACCCGTCGTCGAATCGATGTAACTTGCGGCCAGCTTCTCGCAAACGGGTTTTCCCTCGTTGGTCATTACGTTGGAAGGAGAAACGCTTCACCCGACCCTCGAATCCAACCACGCTTTGAGTTAGTGGGGCGTGTTGAGTCCATCACAGACGGCACATTGCATCTCGCAGACCATCGGGAAGATATTGACTCTATACCGGCAGACGAAGCATTTGTTGAAACCAAAGCATTTGACGCTGTACTTCAGCACGTACTCAAGTCGGATTATCAAACAGTGGACAACCGACTTCGTGGACACCAAGTTGCTTTCCGCAAGGGGCCGTCACTGATGAAACGGCTCGACCGATTACGAGCGTACTTTTCCAAGGGACTCGCAGAGAAAGGACCACTTGAACTCTTGCCGGGAGTTGAGTGGAAGTGCCAAGAATTCTTCTCGCAAAAGAACAAGAACAGGTTTCCACTTGTAGAAACGGCTCCGTCAGTCACCTACGTCTTCGATTCAACTGGCCAAAAAACCGACAAGTGGCATGACCGAGGGATGGACAACTACGGGCCATATTCTGCACCGGTGTTTTCGCCCACCGAGCCAAACATCTGCGTCATTTGTCAACGTTCACACAAGGGCAGAGTCGAGCAGTTTGTTCGTAAATTTTTAAACGGCCTGTCTACGCAACACCAAGGATCAAAACAGTCCCAGAAGCGACAGCCGTTTGCAAAGGGATTCATTCGCAAGTACGCACTGCAAAACGAATCAACAATGTTCTTTGAAGTTGAGAACAAATCTGCCGACGCCTATCGAAAAGCTATACATCGGGCGATTCAGTGGCAGACAGATCACAACGTCCGCTTTGATCTCGCATTGGTGGAGATCGAAGAATCTTTCCATCAACTGAGAGGCTCAGCTAATCCCTACCTTGTCTCGAAAGCGGAATTCCTGAGCCACCATATCCCCGTGCAGGAGTTCGAGTACGAAACGACTGAAATACCGGACAATAGACTTCAGTACGTACTTAACAACATGGGGCTTGCGACATATGCAAAGCTCGGAGGTACGCCTTGGTTGATTCAAGCTCATCTGCCAATCGCCCACGAGTTAGTCATTGGCTTGGGAAGTGCATTCGTTGGGGATGGACGATTTGGTGAGAGGGAACGAGTCGTCGGAATCACAACGGTGTTTAGCGGCGACGGAAACTATTGTGTGTCAACGGTATCCAAGGCTGTCCCCTTCGAAGACTACGAAGCGGAGCTTTTAGATTCTCTGAAGCAGACGATGGAGCGAGTGTCTAAAAGCATGAACTGGCAACCGAAGGAACATGTTCGGCTCGTGTTTCATTCGTTTAAGCCATTTAAGCGTATGGAAGAGGATGCGGTTAAGTTGCTCGTTGAATCATTAGGCGACTACCAAGTGGACTACGCCTTTCTGCACGTTGTTGAACAACACCCGTTTTTGCTCTTTGACGAAAACGAAAGTGGAATGAGTTCATTTGATGGCTCTGGCAACAAGGGAGAGAACGCCCCAGAGCGTGGTCGCTATTTGCGACTCTCGAATCGAGAAGCACTTGTTACCTTGACCGGGCCAAGAGAGTTGAAACAGGCGTCGGATGGAATACCTCGTCCGGTCCTTCTTCGCTTGGGACACGGTTCAACATTTTCGGATCTGACGTATCTCACTCGACAAGTGAACGCTTTTGCAAGTCACTCTTGGCGATCTTACTTCCCATCGCCCCTCCCTGTCACCTTGATGTACTCTCATTTGACAGCGAGCTTGTTGGGAAAACTTGGAACTGTGCCGTTTTGGAATCCATCTCAGATGTACGGTCGAATCGGTGAAACACGGTGGTTCCTGTGACCTCAATTCCTGAAATACTGATCAACGATGCACGGCGAACCCTCCTGAAGCAAATTGACGAAGGTGTGGACGCCAATACCCTTCAAGGTGCGTTCGTCGCTTGGGCCGCTCCTAGTGCTGTCGTCAGGTTGGATGGAAGAGACGCTACGCTACAGGCTCTAGCCGCTAGTGGTGCCGAACGAACATATCAGCATGTAGCCGTCTTGGGTTTCGCCAAGGCATCTGGCCAGTTGAAGGCTGAACAAGACGACTTACTCCGAGACGGCATCATGTGGATTTGTCAGCGTGATCCTGTTGTTGCCGGAACACCGATGGGATTCTGCATGGACGGCGTTGCACTTACAGGGATCTTGCTTGGTGCAAACGGAATTGGCGATGCGGCTATTTTGCAGAAATGCGGCCAATGGATTCAACGATGCCGTTCGGCAACGCTTGCCGGATCAGGTCTTGCTGATTGGCAAGAGTCATTGGTTGCTTCAGTCTGCGGTTATACTGGCATCACTTGGGAATCTTTGTCGGAGAATACGGCTCTGGCGGCAGAGGTTCGAGTCGCATTGCAATCGAAGGGCATCGTCAGCGAAAGCCATGAACAGGATCTGGATGGTGACGAGGAAAAGACCTTGCTCTCCATATGCAGCGAGTCCTCAAGCGGACTCGACCCAATTCGGGCTACGCTACGCTTGGCGGCCTTAGATTGGATTAGACGGACACGGCCCATTATTTCGTTCCGTCGTGTCACCGTGCCCGAAATATGCAGCCTTCTCCGACGTGTCGGGACAGGCTTCAAACGATGGACGTGGGAATCAAAGCCGAGAACGAAAACGTCGCCAGAAGCACGTAAGTGGCACATCGAAAATGAGTATCACGTCCAGAACGTTCTTTGGGCGATTTTGGCTCCGATCTTTCCTGATTTAAGTGACGAAGACGCCACGCCTAAAGTCGGTCCAGTTCAGCCACGTGCCGATATTTGTGTGCCGTCGCTCCGTGTCATCATTGAAATCAAATTCATGCGATCCTCCGATGCACCGAAAAAGATGATTGAGCAGATTGCGGAAGATGCCAGCCTTTATCTTGTGGAAGGATCGAATTACGACGAAATCATAGCGTTTATCTGGGACGATTCACGTCGAAGCGAACATCACGAAGAGATGATACGAGGGTTGCGTCAAATAGATGGCATTACCGACGCCATCATTGTTTCTCGCCCCGGATCGATGACAATTGATGAGGACTGAATGAAAGTGCAAAGCGTCTCTTGCACATCTGCAAGAAATTCACCGCAAATTGGTGATGCGTAAAGATTGGGTGAGGGGAAGAGTGCCAAACAATGCGAATATGCCGAGTACAAATCGAAAACTTCCGTAACTTCAAAGAGCTTGACGTTGAGGTTGGCTCGCATCTTGTCATTGTCGGTGAAAACCGAGTCGGGAAATCGAACTTCCTTCACGCAATTCGACTTATTCTCGACCCGTCATTACCAGACAGTGCCCGAAGACTTCGGATGGAAGACTTTTGGGATGGAGCGAAGCCGCTTGAGCCAGACACGCAGATCACCATTTCGGTGGATCTCACGGACTTCGAAGACAACGAAAAACAATTTGCTGTCCTAAGCGATTACTCTGTCGCCCATTCACCAATGGTCGCTCGACTGACGTATGCGTTTTTTCCGAAACCGGATCTGGATGGGGAACCGACTAAAGAGTCTGACTACGATTTTTCAGTCTATGGCGGTGATGACTTAACTCGTCTGATCTCGTCAGATGTGCGGCGACGACTGCCGATGGACGTGCTTCCTGCACTTCGGGATGCGGAATCCGACCTTGCAAACTGGCGTCGGTCGCCGCTTCGTCCTTTGCTTGACTCACTATCCGGTGACATGGAAGAGGATGCAAAGGAAGCCCTCGCAGAGGCCATGACTGAAGCAGCACAAGCAGTGGCGGATACGAGTGAGGTCAAGGGGCTTTCCGATGAGATCAAGCGAGCGTTGAAGACACTTGCCGGTCCGTCACACTCGGATTCCCCGTCACTTGCGTTTGCACCAACTGATACAGATCGTTTAATTCGAACACTTAGGCTGTTTATTGATGACGGGTTACGAGGGATCTCCGAGGCGAGTTTAGGTTCATCAAACCTGATCTACCTTGCGTTGAAGCTCTTGTCACTGGAACTTGAAATCAGCGAGAAAGTCCGTGACCACGGGTTCTTGGCTATCGAAGAGCCGGAAGCTCACCTGCATCCACACGTGCAACGTCGAGTATTTAGGTCATTTCTGCGTCCTCGAAGCCATCTTCCGACTCAGGAAGAAGAACATGAGCCAGATAGAACAATACTTCTGACGACTCACTCTCCTCACATCGCCAGCGTGAGTCCGCTTGGGTCGCTTGTCCTGCTTCGTTCTAGTGAAGATCCACAGCACGCTACTGCACGGTCTGTAATCGGAGCCGGACTTGCGTCGAAAGAAGCGGATGACATTGAACGCTATCTCGACGTGACTCGTGGAGAGTTGCTGTTCGCAAAAGGCGTCATTCTGGTTGAAGGCGTAGCGGAACAATACTTGGTTCCAGTGCTTGCAAAGTTGCGGGGCTTCGATCTCGATGAACTTGGTATCTCGGTCTGCTCCGTGGAAGGAACGAATTTCGTTCCTTACGCCAAGCTTCTCGGCAAAGATGGTTTTCAGATCCCGTTCTCGATCATCACCGACGAAGATCCTCAAGACGGAAAAGAGTGCCTTGCTCTGAACCGTGTTTGGAAGATCATCCAAGCGTTGAATACCGGTAAGGAATACACTGACGAGAAAGATGCATTCTTTACGGAAGCGGAGAGTGATGGAATCTTCGTGACTGACTACACGCTCGAAGTTGCACTATTTCGATGTGGAAGACATAAGAGCGTCACGACGACAATAGAACAGTTGTCATCGAATGGACAAGCAATCAAGCGAGCCACGGCACTGCGGGATGACCCCACGTCGCTTGAGGAAGGACAGTTCCTCAAGGACATCGCCGAGATCGGGAAGGGGCGATTCGCCCAGAGACTCTCGTCTCTGATCAAGGGGAATCGTTGTCCCGACTCAATCATTAAGGCCATCGAACATGTTGCGGAGCAGGTATGACATGGCAACGCTACCATACCAAGTTGCCGCCGAACAGCTTGCCTCCAATGAAGAGCAATGGACTGCCTACGAATCAACAGGCAATTTCGTGGCCCTTGCCGGTCCGGGCAGCGGAAAGACGAAAGTTTTGACGACGAAGCTCGCTCGCATCGCAAACGAGGATGTGGAAGATCCTCGTGGTGTAGCCTGCGTCACCTACAGCAATGAGTGTGCGAGAGAGCTAAAGCGGCGACTTGCTACTTTGGGCGTTAAGCCTTCCCGTCGAGTTTTTGTTGGTACCGTTCATTCATTCTGCTTTCAGCACATCGTTCATCCGTTCGCCGAACTCGGCGGGCTTGGTGTGAAGAAGCCAATTCGAGTTGCGACCCATGACGAACAGGATACGTGCTTTGGGAGGGGAGTGGCAAACGCTATTAGTGTAGACGAGAACCCCCGCAAATGGCGATTCACCTGCGACAACTATCGGCGAATTCATCTCGACCGAGAGGCGGAAGATTGGTACGGCAGTGACAAGCGGGCTGCACGGATCATTGAGGAATACGAAAAGCAGCTTCGTAGTTTTGGCCTCATTGACTATGACGACATGGTGCTACTTGGCTTGCGTCTCATCGAGAAACATGATTGGGTTCGACATGCGTTGCGAGCGAAGTTTCCCGTGCTAGTAGTCGATGAATATCAGGATCTCGGCGTTCCCCTGCATCGACTTGTCCTGAGCTTGTGCTTTCGAGGCGATGAGGCAAACTCTCGACTTTTTGCAGTCGGTGATCCAGATCAATCCATCTACGGATTCACTGGTGCAAGACCGGGATTGCTCAAGGAACTGTCGGTTCGCCCAGATGTGGAAAGCGTTACTTTGCGGCTCAACTATCGAAGCCGTCAGGACATCATTTCTGCTTCAGAAGTCGCTCTTGGTGAAACTAGAGGCTACGAATCTGCCAACGAGGATGTTGGTGTTATTGACTTTCATTATTGCAAAGAAGGTTTGGCCGCTCAGGGAAAGTACATTGCTGACACCTTGATTCCTGCCGTTCTTGATTCGGGCGTGGCGACTTCACTTGGCGAGATTGCCGTTCTTTATTGCACCAAAAACGAAGGCGATGTGATTGCAGACGAGGCTGCATCAGCGGGGTTGGAGTTTGTCCGCATCGACAATAATGCAGCATATCCCAAAACGCCTCTCACACGATGGCTTGAAGAATGTGCGATGTGGTGCTCATTGAAGGGGAGGGCCGGATCTCCTTCAATGAGATCAATCCTCTCTGATTATCTTGCCTTTAATCGAACACTTTCGAGCGAGCGAAGTCGTTTGGATGCTATGCACGAGCTTGTTGCTTGCTTGCGAGGCCTTGGCGACGGTGATTCGTCGTTCCATTCATGGTTATCGCCTCTGGCTGATTCTTGCCTTCGCTCTCATCTGTCTGCTGACCCAACAATGAAACAGGAGACCAAAACGCTCGACAAATTGCTTGCAGCCAGTGAGCCAGATGGAAAATTGGAAAACTGGACGGTTGCACGTTTCGGTGGACAGGGTGGTACACCAGACCATCTAAACCTCATGACGCTTCACTCATCGAAAGGACTTGAGTTCGATGTTGTGATCCTATTTGGCATGGATCAGGGAATCCTTCCCGGCTACCGAGATACGTCGGCTGAGTCGAAACGAGAACCGAGGCGACTATTCTACGTCGGACTAACCCGTGCGAGGCACGAAATCCACATGACATTCTCAGGCTGGCGAGATACCCCGTGGGGGAAGAAGAAAGACGGAGTTTCTGAGTTCGTTGTAGAACTGAAGAAGAAGCTTGACGATTCCTCAAGATAGTCACTGGTCTCATGTCAGAGCGGCTCGTCCCTCCACTCGTCGGGAACAAACGGCTCCTGCAAAGCCCGCCCCTTCCTGTTCCAGTAGGATAACCACCGAGGGTTCGAAACCTGCTCCGGTGTGACGATCCCCTGCCATACACAATAGAACGCCACCGGATCGTGGGCGATGTGTTCGATCTTCGAGTTCCAAATCTGTGCTGGCGTCTTTCTGAGGATCTCCTTTGTTGGCTTGTGAAAAAACGCTCCAACGCTGAAGACCGTGCGGTTCTGCGTCGTGAAGTTGCTTGCGGCTTTGGAGAAGTATGGGAAGACGTTGTTGACGGACTTGATTCGCTCCGCAGAGAAACGTAGCCGACTGCTTGTGATCTCTTGCCGTGCGAGTAGCTGAACGAAGACTCCACGAAGAACCAATCGATCTGGGTTATTGTGCCAGAGGAAGTGCAGGTGTGGTCTTTTCCCATATTTGGACTGCTCGATCTTCACGAAGGTCGGCGGCATTTTCCCTCGGCGATGTGCATCCGACATGTC
>WGNR01000013.1:0-172500 GCA_016124445.1 bacterium | reverse complement strand
TGGTTCCAGTCCTTTGATTTAAGTGCTTTGGCAAGGGCTTGCTTGTTTCGCAAGTACCGATGATTCACGTAGCCGAAATATCCATCAGCCAGACCGACCTCGATGACAAACGGATGCTTGACAGAAACCATGCCTCCACCTTCGTGAAGGTACGGAATTAAATCCGGGTGGAGCGGTGTTCGTGTGTTGTGAAGTTTGACAAACTGCTTTGTGGTCATCCCACCAATCATTCTCGATGATGGTGCCTTTTTCGCTTTGCTCTTCTGCATGGTTCGGTCTCCTGTCTGGTTGAAGGTGTTGGGGTTGTTTATGAACACGATGGGTCCGCACTCTTGACTTCTGTGCGATGCGAAACTGCTGGTTACTGTGCCGCTGCGTAGAATGACGGTTTCGACGAATTCGAGTTGCTCCTAAGCTCTGCCCGGAGATCCATCCAAAGACGGCCCAGCCAGTTCTCGCCAACCCACTCGCCATCTCGATTCGCTGCACCCCAAAACACCCCAGATCCACGTGGCCGCTTTGTGCAGTCCTCAACAATTTCCTGATCACCGGTGGCGAGCAGGAGAGTTCGAAGTTTCGGGTGTTGCAGTAATTTGAGTCGCAGCACCAATCTCATGTTTTCGAGGTCGGCCTCGCTCAATGGCACAATGACCATGTGATCCCGATGCTTCTTGGCTTTCATCTTTGCTGACATTGGCGACTTCTGTTCTCGAATCGACTCGATAATCTTCTCCTCATCGAAACGAAGAGCTTGAAAGAGTGCCTCAGTGGTTCGGTATTTCTTTCCTTCATAGAGGACCGGAAAAGGCGACATATTTCCCAGCCAACCGTACTCGTCTTTGACCTTGCGAATCAGAATCATCGTTTCTCCCCTTGTTTGGGTTGGGTTGTGACTCTGCTCCTTGGTCCAGAAAGGCCATAAGAAAAGCCGCCTGAGAAAACTCAGACGGCTTTGGGAAGTATGTGGTTGGCTACTCAGGCGTGGTGGATTGGTATTCCCTTCTTCTCGGCAGCGGAAATCATATCGGCTGTTCCTTTTCCGCCCGGAAATGCTACTAAGAGGTCGGGAGCCAATTCGAGCATTGCTCGATTCCTTATTGGCCCCGCTCCTCGACCATATCGTTTCCAGTCGGCAGGACAGGCGACGACTTCGATGCCTTTTCGAGAAGCCCATTCACCAGCGAGAATATCAGCACCATTCGCTGCACCATGAATCAAGACAGACAGGGGGGCAGAAGCGTGGACAGCATCGAGCGTTGCTTCAAGCAACTCACGGTTGCTGAAGTTGCGACCGCCAGTAATCAGAACACGCATCCCTTGCTCCTCAGAAGCCGAGAAAGAAAAAGCCGCCAGATCACCATCTGGCGGCTCACGTGTTCTTGAGATGTGGTCCGTTCTGTTTACTTTGCCCTTCCTAACGACAGGACGGGCGTGTCGCACACTTGCGTTTCTTCCTTCAAGCGAGTTTGAGCCAGCCGAACGGCATCTCGATCAATGTCGCCACCCACAAAGCGTCGGTTATGACGGCGACAAACTGCGGCGGTACTGCCGCTGCCTGCACAGGGATCGCAGATCAAATCGCCCGGATCACTAAACGACAATAGCCAGTGCTCTACGTCAGCCAGCGGCTTTTGCCACTCGTGAAGGTCTTGCTCCGCCGCCGAGTTGTGGAAAGAGTTGTACCAGCGAGTTGTTCGGGTCCACTTTCCTTTAGAAAAGACCAGTACCGGTGTACTTTGGGTTACGCATTGAAGAGGCTGAATGACTGGTCCGTCTCCAAGCCATGACGAGAACGCCGTGGCCCGGTATTCGAGATGCCGTGTGAATGACTTGATCGCATCAGCGACTTGGATGACCCCAAGATAGACACAGAATACGCCGCCGTCCTTCAACACACGTGAAGCAAACGACCCAAGATCATCGAACTGCTTGGTGAACTCTCGGTCGTAGGGAACGTCCGTCAAGATGAGGTCCACGCTGCCCGGCTGGATGCGAGCAATTCGTTCAAGACCTCGAAAGTCGGAGTGATAGAGTCGAATCGGAGCGTGGTCATCCGGTTTTCGGTATCTCACTCGTGTTCGGCCCTTTCGTTCTACATTCTTGGCCTCACGTTCAAGTTGTTTCAAAGTAACGGCCTTACGGGGAGCATTTTCGCCCAGCGTGGCGAGTGCGGCTCTGGCTCGGTCCGCTTGCCTATCACGCTCGGTGTAGAGCCGAGTGGCGGGATACCGTTTACCGTCCTTGGCTCGGTAAGAATCGAGCATCGGAATTTCCGACCCTGCGATGAGTTCCCGACGAACCGACTCCACAGTCTTGTCGGTTGAGCCAAGGATCTCTGCGAGCCATTGATTTGAGATGTCCGGCGTTCGTCGAAGCTCGGCGGCGATGATCTGTCGCATCTGCTTGCGAGTGATCTTGCGGCGAACCATGTTCAATACAAGTGCATGGTCCCGCTTCTGTTCGTCGGTCAGCCCAGCGAGCGTAATCGTCGGGATGTCCTTGATCTTCAACTCTCGGCGGGCCCGTTCTCGGTGATGCCCGTCGATGATCGTGCCGTTTTCGTCCTTCACGATGGGCACGATGACGCCATGCTGTCGGATCGACTGTTTTAGTGCCTCGTACTCCCAACTCGGCAGGTCGGGCATTAGTTGGAATGGCGTTGTAGAAGAAGTGTTTCGCCCCATGAGGAAGTTCCTTTCTGGGGCAATTTTACCACTGCGTCAGGAAGGGGTCCAGAGCGTCATTCCGGCTCGCTGTGAATGCCGGTCACCTTATTGAACGGCTGCTCATGCGATTCGAAAGTTCGATAGACGGTCATCGGATGCACGCCTATTTGCTTTGCGACCTCCCGTACTGACAGTCCATGCTCACGAAGCTCCAACATCCTGTCTCGCTTTCCTAGCGACACGTAGGCTTGCTTAGGAACGACGGTCGGATCAGGAACCGCTTCAAACATTGGAGCGAATAGCTGTTCCATGCGTTCTTGTGCCTCGAAAACCTTCTCCCACGGTGCATTGCTGTAGCGGCGAAGATTCTTGTCGGATGAGTGATGCTTGTGTGTGGCGTGGACACGGGCAATCTCGGCTCCGCCAATTTTGCGGATTTCATGAACGGATGTGTCTCGGAGCGTGTTGAAGCCCACAGCAGGAAAGTCAGCGTGATCTTCAATGATCCGTGCTTTGAGCCGATCCCACGAGTTTGGAATGTCTCTGGCACGATTTCCGCCATTCGTTTTTCGCCAATAAGGAACGCCGCTTTGTTTGAGCAGCACGAAGTCCATTGACGTTTCATTCTTCAGCGACTCCCGACGCTCAATGGCCCAATTCAGCAAAATGACCGAATGCTTCCAGAGACGATGCTGCCCGAAAACCTTTTTCTTTCTGCGGACTCGACCAATCTGCGGCTTGTCTCCTTCCAACATGACTTCCGAGAGTTTCAGGCGAGCCGTCTGATCGACACCGTAAGCACAGTTTAGACCAAGGATGATACAAAGCCGGTCGAATGGCCCGGCGTAGCGGTATAGCGTCCGGCAATGCTCGACCGTGAATGTGAAGATGTCAGCGGCCTCAGCGTCAATATCCGATTCAAGTTCATTCGGCTGGCGTTTGATCCGATTGAACTTGGCGGGAAGCTGCCAAGCAAACTCGTCGCCAGAATCCAGCCACTCCAAGAATCGCTTGAGTTCACCGATGTAGTTCTTGCAGGTCTTGGCTTTCAGTGGCGATCCGGTTCGTTTGCTGACGGGGCGTTGTCGAAGTGTGCTGAAAAGTTCATCCACCGCCTGATAGCCAAGGTCGGAAAGTGGGATGTCGGACAGATATTCCTTCAACGCAACGACTTGTTTGATCTTGGTCATCCCATTGTCATTGACATGTCCCTCTTCTACGTCGAAGTAATCTTTCTTGATCCACTCGATGAAGCAATCCATTGCTTGATGAAGCGTGCCCGACGACACGACTCCGATCTTCACCGTGAGGCCGAACTGCTCCTTCAACGATTCCAGAGTATCTTCGGCGAAGGTGACAAGATGATCTTGTCCGTCGTCGTACTCATTCTGATCGCCGGGGACGAATTTGACCGATGGGTATCGAAGAGCCAGTCGATTGATTCGGTTGGCGTAGTCGCCATGATCTTCCGTGGGAAGCTGTTCTACGACATGTTGAAGCTCACCCTTTCCGAGGCTCTTGGCAATCTCGGTCGTGAAGTCATCCCAGAGTGGATCGGATTCAACCCTCTCGATGTCTTCCCAGAGTTGCTCGATTCGTGCGTTTCGTCGCTCGGCGTCCTTGAGTGATTCACCAAGGCAGAACTTGGGTTGAGATCGCTTACCGTTTTTGGTGAGTTTCCAGCCGACATTGATCCAAATTTGACCGTCCTTGCCGAAATTCAGACTCTTCTTTCGCATGATGCCCTCCGCAGTACAGGGGTTGGAGTGAGTTTCTGACTGCGGCGGCATGTATGGTCCGAAATGGCCGTTTCAGAACGGCCTTGGCTCCTTATCAGAAAAAATCGGTGCCCTTATCAGAAAAATGGGCGTTTCCGCAACTCGTTGAGGGCGTGCGATTTGTCGCAAATGCTAATAGAAAAAGGCACTTACGACGAATCGTAAGTGCCTTTAAGTGGAGGCGGCGGGAATTGAACCCGCGTGCCGCGATATTTCCATGCAAGCATCTACGTGTGTATTCGACTTATTAAGGTTTCGCCAGACGGGACTCCAATCGACGGGATTCCCACTAGGCTAGAGGAGAACAGTTTTTAACCTCAGGCGTGCTCCACGTGACCGTCAGCGAGTCGGAATTGGCGTCCGACTTTCAGGTCTCTCCGACAAAGACCATCAGTCGGGGCTACAACTTAATTAGGCAGCCAGTGCAAAGTTATCGTTTGCAGTTATTGTTTGGTCGGCTTTTTACGTGGCCTGCTGACCAACCACGACACGCAACTTACACTTCAGACTACCCGGTCGATACCAGTTCGCCCCCGGTGTAAGCTTCCTCTTCGCTTCCCCATCTCTGATGGTCGAGCCAATTACTAATCGGCAACTGGCCCCGGAAGCTTGAAGAATCAGGTACAAAGGAAGGGATCGTCTTTCAACGTCTTCCCTCACTCTTAATTCTAGATCGTATTTGGCTGGAAGAAAAGCGACCAATTCGACAGATCCTCACCGACAGCAATGGTTTACAGCTGATATGGCACCGCCCGTGAAGGCCCCAGGCCATGTTTCTGGGCTATTTGCGATGGATCGGGGGCTTTTTTTGCTTCCCTCCCGGATTGCAGTGGATGTGACACGGCGTCAGGCGATTGGGTTCATTTCGCATGCGCATATGGATCATGCGGCCCGACATGAGTTGGCATTGTGTACCGAGCCAACCGCCCGGCTGGTTCAACATCGGTTTGGTAACGTCCCGACGAAGGTGATGCCTCTGGGCGAATCGATCGAAATCGCTGGGCATCGACTGACGGCATATTCCGCTGGGCATATCTTCGGGTCGGCGATGCTGCTGGCTGAGCATGAAAAAGGAACCGTTCTATACACCGGCGACTTTCGCTTGGAAGAATCGGCCACGGCCAGGGCTGCGGAACTTTGTCAGGCCGACTATCTGATCATGGAGTGCACGTTTGGAAATCCTCGATATCGCCTACCTGCCAGGAACGTGGTCGTCGAGATGCTGATCGACAAAGTGGCCCAGGCTCTGGGTCGCGGGGCTACTCCGGTCATCCTGGCATACGTGCTAGGCAAGTCACAGGAAGTTACCAAGATTTTGACCTCGCATGGGATTCCGGTTTTACAGGAATCGTCGATTTACCAAGTCAGCCAGATCTATCAACAGGCAGGCTGCGATCTTGGTGACGTTCGTCCTTATACCGGAAGACCGATTCCCGGTTGTGCCGTGATTGTGCCTCCTCGGCCGATCACTCCTGGCGGCTTGCCAGGTGCGGTGCATGTCGAGCGGTTTCATGTTACCGGCTGGGCCATGGATCCCAAGCGACGCCGATCGGCGCCCGGCGACCATTGGATACCGTTGTCGGACCATGCGGATTTCGATCAGCTCATTGCCGCAGTCGACCAGGTTTCGCCGAAAGCTGTTTTCTGCACGCACGGCCCGAAGAGTTTCGTGGACGAACTTCGCGCTCGTGGACACGATGCGCGCTGGCTGGCTTGATGCTTCTTTGGCACGGCATGTGCGTGCTTAGGGCTTTGATAAATCAACAGCCCAGTAATAAGGAGCTTTCATCATGGGGATTATTTCCTGGATCGTATTCGGGCTTGTGGTCGGGGTGCTCGCGAAGCTGCTTTTCCCCGGTGACGACCCAGGCGGCTGTATCGTAACCATACTGATCGGCATCGCAGGATCGATGGTAGGTGGATTCATTGCCACCGGGTTGGGATACGGATCGGTGACTGGATTCAACCTGTACAGCTTTGGGGTTTCGATCCTGGGTGCAATGCTATTACTGGCAGTCTATCGTGTCTTCTTGAAGAGAGACGGCGCCAACTAGCCTGCCCAGCCGTTTCGTCCCATTCCGCGGCAGTGATTCGATGTCACTGCAGTTGCGTCAGATTGGGGCCGCAACAACCTGATTCGGCATAAAGCTGATCCTTGGCGTCGGCATCAAGTACGACAAAGATTTCCCATTTGTGGCCGTCGGGATCGGAGACCCAGACTTTGTCCTGGACTGCGTAGCAGGAGGTGGTCGCCTCTTCATGTAAGGTCTTGTAGCCTGCTTTCTCGAACCGCCGCGCGCTCTCATGGACTTCTTCGATCGACTTTACCTGAATACCGAAATGGGCCGAGCCTTTCTCGACTTCAAACGCTTCGTCGATCTGATTGAGCGACAGATTCACGGAAGGGTCAACCGGTTCAAACTTCGCATAACGAGGTCGAACTTTGCTGGGTGCTGTCCTCAAGAGCATCTCGTAGGATCGCTGCGACTGTTCGAGGTTGGATACGTTCAAGGCGACGTGCACTCGATACTGGCCCGGAAAATCTACGGCGGATTGCCTCATACGCTCCTAAGAAAGTGGGCAATCTTTTCCTTGATTTCGTCACGCACACGACGAAAGGTGGGCATCTTTTCTTCATCGGTGCCGGTCGCATCGGCTGGGTCGTCAAACGGCCAATGCAGGGTTTCTTTCGCCCCGGGGTAGACCGGGCAATCTTGCTTGGCGTTGTCGCAAACAGTGACGACCAGATCGAAAGGCTCGTTCTGAAAATCGCTTGCCAACTTACTTTGATTGGCGGAGATATCGATGTCCCATTCCTTCATTGCGAAGATTGCCAACGGGTGTACGTATCCCGACGGCTTGGAACCTGCGGAATCGGCCTTCCATTCCCCTTGACCCAGATCGTTCCAGATTGCTTCCGCCATCTGCGATCGGCATGAGTTGCCGGTGCAAAGAATTAGCACTCGTTTCATGAAACATCCTCAGTCGTTTCAGTATTGGCGGACTCGGTCTCGTCTTGAGTCGCTCGAAATGCCAGGACACCAAACAAGGCGCCGGCAATCGTGGCAACGATGTAAATCCATAGATATTGGATCTGTCCGCTGACTACTGCCGGCGCGATCGAGCGAGCCGGGTTCATGGAGGCTCCGCAAATGGGGCCTGCGAACATTGCTTCCAACGCAACCGTTCCACCAATGGCAGCTCCGGCCATGATTCCTTTCTCCTTGGCTCCTGTGGCAACATTCAAGATGATGAACATCAGAAGAAACGTCAGAACGAATTCAAGCACGAACGATTGCCACCAGGGGCCGCTAGGCAACGTTGCTCCCAGCGTTGCGTGATCGAGGAATAAGATCCTCAAAACAATACTCGCTAGAATCGCTCCCGCGAGCTGCGCAACAATATACGGACCAATTTGCTTTGTCGGAAACAGCCTAGTGGCCCAAAACCCGATCGTGACCGCCGGGTTCATGTGCGCACCAGAAATATCGCCCAGGGCGTAAATCATTGCCATGACGATCAGTCCGAAGGTGATCGCAATGCCAACATGGGTGATCGCCTGGTTCGAAACGTCGTTGATTACGATCGCTCCTGTTCCGGCAAACACCAGTCCGAAGGTTCCGATGAACTCCGCCAAGTAACGTCTCAAGTCGAACATCCTTCGTCACAAGCTACGGAACTATCCGTTTCGGTTTCTGGCTTAACGGCTGCTTCCAGGCAGCGGAAGAAATCGTCAAGACAACCACATGTGACTCGATAGTAATTGGAGGTGCCTTCGCGACGCGACTCGATCAATCCGGCATCACGCAGCACCGCCAGGTGCTTCGAGACTGTCGACTGATCCGCACCTACCTTTTGCGTTAGTTCCTGGACACAAAGGTCGCGTTGGCCAAGTAGGTCCAACATGAACAGCCTGCTCGGATGAGCGAGTGCCTTGGCGACTTTGGCTCGGGCCGCATATTGCTGCGGCGACCTGGCCGAGGTTTGGGGGGCATTTTGATCCATGGCTTTATGGCAATATAGCCATACTCTGGCACGGGGACAACGGGAGGGGGAGTGGTTCCAAAGAGAATTACCACGAGGTTTCTCTAAGCCCAAGGTCGCGGTGGGGTAATAGACACGACATATTGGGCAACTTCGGCAAGAAGCTCACGGCATTCATTTATCCCCCCTATCTTATGGCATATTCATATCCCCAGCCATTCCTAAGGCCAACTTTCCTCATCAATTCCCGCGAATCGCCACCATCGAGGAAATAGGGGGAATGTGTCAAGTTTAACGTCTGTAGTGCCGATTTCAGGTAACGAGACGGAATGTTGCCTTAATCTGCGCGCTGGTCGAAACGAAAAAATGACTGCTTTCAACTCCGACGCTATCGAAGACGTCAAGGCTGCCTGTGAAGCGACGGCGGTCGAAGCATCCGATGCTATTTCCCGGGCATTCGACAAGAAGATTCAATTGTCGGTCGGCGAATCAGGCCCACTGGCCGTTGGTGCTGACTTGGCGCCGTGGTCGTCCGCGGGGTTGGCAATCGTTTTGAACGTGGAGTCGGAAGCGGCGCTCGTTCTGATCTCAGAAGATAGCGGCCTGCTCCCAGATTGGTACACTCAGCCAGACCCAACCGGTGAGAGCAAGCTGGCAACGCTCGGCCAGGAACTGGGGATGACTCTTCTGCCAGAAGAGTTCATGGCGTTGGAGTTCAAGGTTCAAGCTGTCTCCGATCTTGCGGCCGCGTGCCAGGCAGGTTCACCAGGAGAGAAACCTGGCAAGCTTACCCTGCAACTCGAAGTTGACGGCAAATCGCACGATGCTCTGATGTTGTGGCCGCTCACCGATCCCGACAAGGTGTTTGAAGCAAACGTCGAATCGGAACCTGCGGCGGCGCCAGAACCAGTTGCTCCTCCAACCAACGCGGCGCCTGCTGCCAGTCAAGCTGGGCCGCCGCCTGCCAAGAATCGGATTCAGGCCTTTGAGCAGTTACCCAGCTACAGCCGCTCGCTTTTGCACATTCAGGTGCCCATCCGAGTGATCCTCGCGGCGAAGAACATGAAGGTGCACGACATCGTCAACATTGGTATCGGTACCATCATCCAGTTCGAAAAATCTTGTGAAGACACACTCGATGTTGAAATTGGTCGGCAAAAAATCGCCGAGGGGGAAGCGGTCAAGATTGGCGACAAGTTCGGCGTTCGCGTTACCAGCATGAAAATGCCGGAGGAACGTTACATAGCGCTAAAGGCGCGAAAACGTGTTCGCTAGCACGCCAGCCAGTCGATAGCATTGCCGTCAAAACACGTTGAATATGCCATTTCTCGTCCCTGCGTTGTAAGCGCATCTTGCGATAAAACTAACGTTACGCATTCGGCGCAACCGATTCTTTCGAAGGTATACCGAAGCTACCCATGCGCGGAACGATGCTTCGGCTTCACCAGAACATCCGCGGGGAATGCGTATGTTAGTCGTACTAAGCGATCTCCATCTGACCGATGGAACGAGCTGCGAAACCCTCGATTCCGGAGCCTTTCGAATCTTCAGCGAGCGACTCCAGGATATGGCGGTGCGCGCATCGTGGCGGAGTGACGGCAGCTATCGACCGATCAAGGAGATCGATCTGGTTCTGTTGGGTGATGTTTTGGATTTGATGCGGTCATCACGATGGCTTATCGACGGCCCTAAACCATGGCATCGGCCACAAGAGAGGGAGTTCGCTTTACGGGTCAGCGCAATAGTCTCAGGGATTCTCGAACGCAATCTGGAAACGACGGCGATTCTCAAAGGTTTCAGTTCCCGCAAAATGATTCGTGTGCCGGCGATGGCATCCGACGGCAAGCCTGCCTACGAAGATCAAATGCAATCGGTACCTGTGAACATCCATTACATGGTTGGAAATGCCGATTGGCCGCTGCATCTACCTGGGCCTGAAATGAGCCAGGTTCGCGGTGCGGTCGTCGATGCTTTGGGGTTGCATAACACGCCAGCCCGTCCCTTTCCTCATGAGTCGTTCGAGGACAGCGAGATCCAACTGACATTGCGGCAGCATCGTGTCTGCGCGCGGCATGGCGATGTTTTCGATTGCCTTTGTTTTGCTGGGCATCGTGATCAAACCAGTCTGGCCGACATCTTGCTGATTGAAGGGATCACGCGCTTTCGCTTCGAGGTCCGACACACCCTCGGGGATCAGTTGCCGGCATCATGCCAAATCGGGATTCAGGAACTCGATCATGTCCGTCCGTTGGTGATGGCACCTATTTGGCTTCGCCAGATGATGAAGATTTCATGTCCGATCACCTCGTTACAGTACGAAATGAAGAACTGCTGGGATCGTACGATCGAACAGATGATGCCGCTGGTTTATCGCATCGACCGGGAGTCCTCGCTTGGCGTGCGCGACCTGGAAGAGATGGGGACGCTGCTGAAGTTCCGGTTGCAAGATGATGACCAATGGGGTCAGCGCATGCTCTCCTGGCTCAAGAGGCAGGGGATTGGCAAGTCGCTATCGAAGCGCGCGATGGAAGAATCGGAGTTTCGCAGTCGGCGGGCCAAGCATATTGTGTTTGGTCACACGCATCATGACGAAACCATTCCCCTGGACGCGAGCTTTGCCGATGGCTATGTCCTCAGCCAACTCTATTTCAATAGCGGTACATGGCGCCGCGTCTATCAGCCAACATGCGCCGCAGAGAATTGGCTTGAGTTCCTACCCTCAGAGAAGATGACCTACCTGACCTTCTACCGTGAAGACGAACGTCAGGGTTCTCCCTACGAAGTTTGGAATGGAATACTGGGAACGGCTCCCTCCCCCATTCGTCGCATTCGCGTCGACGCTGCGCAAAACGTAGCCACACCAAAATCGCGTGGCACCGCGTCTGATGGATCGATCTACCCCGGCAAATTAGCATCGCCGGGTGGGCACTCAATCCCCGCTCCGCCTAGCCCATTGCATCAGCCGCTTAACGGGCCAATCGGTCAATCATCGCAAGCGACTCGCCGTACGCCGCTGAGCTGATCCCTTTGCGGCAACCCACACGAATGCGAGGGGCCAGAGTGATATACATTCATGTAAACTATTCGTAGGGGCAGGTAAGTCAGTCAAACAAAGTTACGTTCTCTTTCAATTGGTCACCCGAGGGCATGTCACAGACGTTGGTGGTTCAAACGACGATCGATAGCCGCCAGGCCGCTGAGAAACTTGCCGAAGCCATCATCCAGAATTCCCTCGGAGCCTGCGTACAAATCTCTGCCCCGATCATTTCCGTCTATAAGTGGCAGGGTGGCGTACAGAAAGAGGAAGAGTGCCTGATCACGGTTAAAACAACCAACCAGGCGGTCACCAAACTGGTCGAACTGATTCGCCAACTCCATACGTACGATGTACCCGGGATAATCGCGATTCCCATTGTGGATGGCTCCCGTGATTATCTCAATTGGGTTGCCGAGCAGGTTCCTATTGATTAGCAGCTCAATGTATCGATTCCATATCTCGGTGTATGCTCGCCCTCGGGCAATGCAACTGGGGCCTCTAATTCGTGTGCGAGGGCTTCGCTTGCAAACACTCGCGATCTCTCCGGTTACGCTCGGCGAGCCGATGGCGAACTCTTTCGAGTTTGCTCAGAGTCGATTAAACCGGTTGCCGCGAATGTTGTTCGAACCTGACGGCTCGTTCGTCTGGGTGGGAGAAAACGACTGGCAGGTGGATGGCGTTCTGTATGATCGAAACGGCAAGCTACACTCGGCTGAGCTTAAAGGAACTTGCTCAGAAGATGCTTTTGATACGCTGCTAAGCGCCATGGGATGGCCAGGGACCGATTTGATCTTCCAACTGGTTCAAAAGTCGGTGTTCATCGACGAAGGTGAATTCCGCCGTTTCGCTGCCCAGCCGGTCGAGCAACAACAGCAGTAGAAATCGAATCGCTGCTTATTAGCGCCCCTTGAATAGCTCTTGCAGCCCGCGATTGATTCCTTGTTCGATCGCACCTCGGGCCGCGTTATCGATTACCCCTTTTGTTAGCTGCTCGATAACGCCGGTATCGATTTTTGGCTGCTTCATCGAACCGGAAATTGGCACGTTGATCGCCGTGCCGCGCATCGATCCCAGCCAGTGGGCCTTGGCGATCCAACTTTCTTCGATCGGGATCGACGCGACCAATTGCATCTGTTGATTGGCATCGACCCAGCCAGACGTCATCGCGCGAACCGATCCAGATTGCATGATCAGGTTCTGATGATAGACGCGGCCATTGACCATTCGATAGGTAACTTGCTGGGGAGGCAGTGTGAGCAAGGTCGCAGCACCTTGGTTGATGTCGGTCGCTGCCTTTCCGTTGACCAAGGCCTCGATATTGCGAGCCAGCATGACGTAGCTATGTGCGAGCGGTCCTGAAGTTACCTGGGCACTATGAATGGTGAGCACCCCATCCGCTTCTCCTTGCATCGGATCGATCAGCGGAAAGCGACCGGAGTTGATATCGAGAGAAAACCGTCCATCCACCCGGGTAGCATCGGCCACAACCGGAGCGACGTATCGCAACCAGCTTTGACACATTTGCGGCGTGATGGCTACGTTATCGATCGCTCGACCTTGCGCAACTTGCCACTGGATTGGCGTTGCGTTGAAGAGGAGTCGCGTTTGCAGCGACAATTTGCCGCCGCTCAGTTCCGGGCTGTTGGCGACCAACTGCAAAGCTCCTTGCTGCAGTTGCGCCTGAAGCGTTGTTTCGCCCGCCGGAATTCCATACAGATTGGCTTGCGTCCAGGCCACTTGCCCCAGCCCTTGCCACGCTGGTGAGAGCGTAACCTTGGGGCCTTCCGAATTGCCCGGCGGCCACAACGGTCCGGAGCATTGGAACTGTGAAGCATGTTGGCCTTCAATGGAGATTTGAGGACCGGCCAACGCGACGATCAGCGGCGTAAGCTTATTCCAATCGTATTTTGCTTCGCCCTGTAGCGAGACATTTCCAACCGTCGAAAGTTGTCCGATGCCCCCAACCATCGAAAGGCTCAGTCCTGCCGATTTCAGATCGCAGCGATGGACTGCCAGCGAATCTTCCTGGCGATTCAGGCTGATCGACTGCGAGAAGGCCAGGTTCGCTTCACGCCAGGTAACTTGCTGTCGATTTGCTGCCGCAGGCTGAACGGGGCCGCCCGCCGCGGCTTGCATCGTGGGACCTGGGCTGATCATTTCCCAGTTGGCGATCTGCCCGTCGTTCTGAACGACAAAGCCTTGTTCGCTCCCCGAAAGTGACATCGTGCCTGCCATTTCGCCGGCTAATCGGCTCTGGCCAAGCCACTCGGTTGGCAATAGCCACTGGGCACCGCGGCTCAAGTCGACGCGGTACGCCAACTGCCCGGTCGCAGTTCCACCTGATTTCAGTGGTATGGAAATATCGGTTCCCCGAGCCGACATCGTCGTGCCGACGATCGTGAACTGAGGTGCCAATACCAGTCCCGTTTTCCAATCGAGGGAACCTCCTCCTTCGACCTTCAGCTTTTCCTCGAAGATCTGCGTCAGCGGTCCCTTGATCGAGAAGCCGTCGACATCGACGTTCAAGCCTTCCAACTGCCAGAGCGACTCTCCGAGCGAGAGTTTCGCCAGCACGAGCCCGTTTCCACCTAGCTGGAAGTCTTGCAATCCGGTCCACTGGCGAACCTGCGACCAGATAGGATCGATTGGGCCTTGAAGTTGAAGCTTAACCGGCCAGATCGTTTCCGCAGTAAGCAAGACAGGCGTCGACGTTTGGGCCGACAACGTAGTCGTGTTTGTTTTGAGGGTGGCGAATGCAGCCTCGATCTGTTTCAAGCTGCCGCCATCAAGCAGCACCGTCGATTGAATCTGCGATGCCAGGGTCGGTTCTGAAAGTACCGGCCGCGCACCTTGCAGCCACTGAACGTTGGTACCGTTGGCAAACGCCGCCAGGCCAAATCGACCTGAGCCCAGGTTTTGAATCTGAAGGGAACCTTCCAGGTTGCCAGCGAACCGGTTTCCCTGCAGGTTTACAAATCTCGACAGATCCGACGTCAGGGCATCTCCGTTGAGGGTATAACGGATTTCGGTTTCGGGTCCGTTGGTCTTGCCTTCGGCGGAGAGGAACGAAGAGCGGCAGGAAAACGAGTCGAGTTGAAGCTCGTTGGTCGGCATCGATGCGGCGAATGCAACCTCAAGCGGCTGATTCCAATCGGCCCGTCGGCCCTGAACGGAAGCAACAATATTGGAGACGACCGCCGAGCCGATAACAGCCGGCTTACCCGCATCAAGCTGATTGGCCAGGTTGATCGATACTCGTCCTTCTTGTAGTTGGACATCCTCGCGGATTTGCAGCAGTTCCGGAAACGCTCCGGCCAGACGAGCGATATCGATTGTGCCGCGCAATTCCCAGGGGCGATCACCCAGCAGCGTATTGATCGAAGAATTGGGAGCCGCCGTGTTCGCTGCCAACGTCGGGATGTTTCCGTTGGCCAGGACTTGTCCCCAATCAGTTGTCATCGTGAATTGGTTGGCCACCAACTGGTTGCCCGCACTGGCGATCTCACCGTTGATGCGCAAAGTTCCATTGTTCCAGCCAGGACCACGGGCCGCGTCGATCTGGCGGAGGTGGATTCCGTCGGCTTCCAGGTTGCAGAGCATCGCCGCGCCGTTGGCGGTCGAAACCAGATCGATCTGACCGTTCAATTCGCCTTGGGCCGAGACCGGCTGACCAAGCCGGGTCGCTAAGATTTCAAAAACTCCCAGCGGCATACCTTTGGTCGCCGCTGAGAATCTGGCTTCACCGGGGGCGGTCGGCAGAGTCCCCTTCCCTTGAATGACACCGATCTGTTCGCGATCTCGGAGGTCGGCTGAGAACGAACAGACGGCCGGCTGCGAAGGATCGCGTATGTCGACATCAACAGAAACGTCTTCCAGCTTCCAGGTTCGGCTGTTGGTCCCGTCGGCCAACTCGACGGTCCCATCGCGAAGCAACAAGCGATATGATTTTGGCGTTGACTCTCCGCCCGACTTCCCAGGCTCGTCGGTCTTTGCTGGCGGAAAGATTTGCTCCAGGTTGGTTGTACCCTGGGTTGCGGTGACATGAAGGGTTGGCTGATTGATCTCGATCGTACCCAGATCGCTCGAGTCAATGATGAGTCCCAGAAGCGACTTGCTGACTCGTAGCGACGGAACTTCCGCGATCTGCCCTCCGTTAGGATCAACGACGCGAACGTCCTTCAGGACGACCGGCGAGAACCAGCCCAACGAAGCGGATCCGACCGAAACTTCGGCATTGATATTGGCAGTTGCCTGGCCAATGGCCCAAGGTAGCAGCGGCGTCTGGGCCAAGAAGGAAGGCAGCACCATCAGCACCAAGCCCAGCCCACACAAAATCATCAACGGACGCCACTTGGTCCATCCCGACGAGGAGGTCTCAGTTTCCGCTAGATCTTTTTTCATCGCTTGAACCCTATCAATTCCGCCAGGCGCGCATAATTCCGCGAGCTTTGTAGCGAAATCTGGAATCTTGAGCCAGATCGACTTGGGGGCTAGCAATCGCTAGATGAGCTTGTGGGCGGTCGTTTAGGCCGCGCCTCGGTGCTGCTGACGGGCTTCGCCAACCGGGCGGTTCTCCTGCTCTTCCGGGATGCCCAATGCCAAAGCGGCACCAGGAACGGTGCGAATGTGCAGGTCTCGCTGCGGGAAGGCGATCTCGATCTCGGCGTCGCGGAACGCCTTGTCGATCTCGGTATGCAGATCGTTGATGACCAGCAAACGATTCTCGAGATTAGGCAGGAAGGCCCGCAGCACCAAGTCGAGCGTGCTGTCGCCAAAGCCCTCGAAGGTTGCCATCGGGGTCGGCTCTTTCAGCAAGTAAGGGTTCTTCTCGGCAATTTGAAGCAGAATGCGACGTGCCTCTTCCGTATCGGTGCCGTAGGCGACTCCGACATTGATCACAACGCGATTGACGGTGTCGGACAGGGTCCAGTTCAAGAGCCGCCCGGTAATGAATTCTTTGTTCGGGACGACATACTCCTTGCGATCCCAGTTAGTGATCGAGGTGGCCCGGATACGGATTCGCGAAACGACGCCGGTCACATCGTCGATCGTGACAATGTCACCCACGCGAACCGGCCGCTCGAACAGGATGATGATTCCAGCGACAAAGTTGGCGAACATCTCCTGTAGGCCAAACGCCAAGCCGAAGGTCAGTGCGGTGATAAGCCACTGAATCTGCGACCATTCCAGTCCCAAACTGCCGAACGTCCAGACAATGCCGATCATTACAATTGCGTAACTGGTCAACGAGGTGATGGCATAGCGCACCGATGGCTCGAGCGGCAATCGCTGCAAGATCGTCATTTCCATTACGCCAGGGATGTCGCGAGCAAACACCAGTGTTAGGATCATAATCAATGCGGCGAAGCCGATCGTCAGGATCGTGATTTTCTTTCCGGTGGCAGCTGCGACTTGTTCCGAAGGGGATTTTTCTTCGCCATCGGCGGCAGGTGTCTTTTCCGCGTCCCCGGTTACTCCGGCGTCAGCAACTTGCTCGGTGGTGCCTATGGAATAGCTGTAGTCGTCCAGCATCTTGAGTGCCGGCGTGAATTGTCCCCACACCAGCCACAAGGCAAGCAGCGAAAGGGTAAACATGCCGGTGGCGAGCAAACGTTGAGTCTGAGCGCTATAGGCGGATAGTTCTTCTTTGGCTTGCTCTGCCAAAATCGAGTTGGATAGCGAAGCAGCGGCCGAGTCGCCTGACTGGGAAGCCGCCGCCGCGGCACGTTCGCGGGCCTGGGCGATGCTCAGCTTGCGACGAGCCAACATGATCCAACGCATCAAGCTTTCTCGCAGGAGCAACATTCCCAAGAGGCAGCAAACTGTCGCGAAAAGACGCCACGAAATGACTTGGGCGGTGTAGTAGTAACCCCAGAAAGCCAGGCCTGCCAAAACGAGTGGTGTGGAGACGGCGCCCCAGTACCAGATGAACTTCAAACGGTTGGCCCAGCCTCCTTGGTTGTAGGCCAGGTATTCCTGGAACACGCCACTGGATTGCAGGATGCGGGCCAGGAACCCGGCCATGACAACGCACTGCAAAATGAAGCAAATCCGTTCGATCGCATCGTGCCCATGGGTTGGGTCGAGGGCATAAAACGTTGTCGTCACCAACGAAAGGGGCAAGATCAACACCATCATCCAGCCGAGGTTTTTGCTCAGCATCAGCAGCGAAGAATCGGGCCATTTGAAGTGAGCATCGCCCAGCCCCTTGTCGCGGCAAACGTATCGCAACAATTCCAAGGGGAACCACAAAACGGCTGTCCAGTACAATCCATGACCAACCGCGATAGCGAACGCTTGATTCGACGAAGCCTGCATCAGTCGCCAGCCAACAAAGGCAATGAATGCTGGTTTGACGCTCGCCAATATCAAGGTGTAGATGATGCTGTGAATTGTCGGCCAGAATCCGAAGAAGCCCGGCTTTTGGGCCGCCACACCGAATTCACACAGATCGCTTTTGAGCTTCTGTTGCTTTAGCAACAAGGCAACCAGCAAGGCGGTCACGATCATGTAAACCAGCGGGTTTTGTTTGACATCGGACCAGAGTGCCTGAGCAACTTCGATCCAGTTGGATGGCATCAGGAACGACTTGTCCGCCGAATCGGTCAACAACTCGGTGACCAGAATGTTGCCGCTGCGAATCCAGAGGACTCGTTTGTCGATGTATTTCTGGAATTCGACAATTACCTCGGCGGTCTGTTTTTCGGTTGATCTGAGTTCGATTAGCTCGTCGACATACTTTATGAGATTTCCGTTGACTTGATCCAGGTATTCCTGCTTGCGGTCGAATACTTCTCGAGCCGCTGCTTGAAGTTCGACGCGTTCGGCGTCGGTCTTCAAGTCCGATTCCTTCAGGATTTGCTGCACGAAGTCATCGGGATTCAACAGCGCACTACGCTGTTCGTCGTATTCAAAGTGCTTGAACTGGGCATCCTCGATCTGTGCCTGACGATCAGGTGAGCCACTCTTCCACGGCGATCGCTTAAACAACTCTGTCCGCTGTTTGCGAAGTAGAACGCCAATGGAGCTGGTTAAACCAAGTTGGTCGACCTTTTCCCTGGTAGACCGAAACTGTTTTCGCAACGCTGTCAGGTCGTCTTCCGCCTTCTTTGAATCTTCGACGACTTTTTCAAGTTTTTGTGTGATCTCTTGCGATGTCTCGGCGAGTCGTTGATTCCCCTCGGCATAGCTGCGCAGGGCGGGATGCACCATGATCAATTGAACTCGGGCCTGTTGAACAGCCTCTTGCGCCGCCTGGGCTCGCTTCTTCTTGACTTCGTCGGCAATTGCTTTAGTCGTTTGCTGAGCGAATGCCAAATTTTGGCTGGCGAGATCGCGTTCGTAGCGAAGCAGGTTGACCGATTCTTCGGCATCGTAACTCGCAAGTTCCGATCCGTCGTTCACGTATTGGCGATAAAGGGCAAGTCGCTGTGCCATCAGCTTGGTCTTGAGGGCCTGAGCGATGAAGGGGTTTTCGTCCGGTGAGATCGCCTCGCTTGCCTGACGTAACTCATTGAATTTGCCGGGAGCGTCGGCCATCCATTGGCGGATTTCCTTGCGGCGATCGATGCGTCGCTTCGGTTCGCTTTCGGCGACAGCTTGGTTTTTCTGATACGTTGTGTTGTCGACTTCCTGCTTGGCCTGGCGCTGTTCAAGCTCCGCCAGGGGCACATCCGCAAAGCTTTCCTGCTTTCGCTTCTGCAGTTCGGCTAGGCTCAGCTTGAGTGCTTCCAGCCGCTGGGCGATTATTTCCGACTTACTTTCGTTCATCATGGCAGCCGTCTTGGCGGCTAGGTCCTGAGCTTCCTTCACTTTGGCGGCCGCGTCGCGATACAGACCTGCGACTATCTTTTTCTTTTCTTCGTCCAGCTCGGTCGAACCTTCCGCCGCCTGGCGAAGTGCCTCGATTTGATCTAGTGTCAATTCTTCTTCAGGCATGGTTGGGCCAGCCGGGGCAGCGCCTGCGGCAGCGGCAGGAGCACTCGGTTGTAAGGGCGTTTGACTCGCGGCCTGTGGATTCGCCGCGGTTCGATACGCTGGCTGCGATTCGACCTGGTTGGTAAATCGAGAAGCGGCTGGCCGAGGTGAAAAAGGTGCAGGCGGCGCTTGTTGAGGCACGGCACCCTGCATGAAAGTTGGCGGCGTTTGATTCACCGGCGTGGTTGGTGCCTGCTGAAATGCCGATGGCGGCGGAGGCGGATCACCGTCGAACTGCAGCGGAATGGGACCTCGGATCGGTTGACCGTTGAGTTTGCCCTTGGAACTACCGGAGTCGACCGTGATAGGGATCGGACCGTAGCCCTGGTTGCCAGTTTGCTGTGCCTGGATGGGATAGGTGAACCAGGCCAACGTACAAGCGGCCAGCAAAGCGCCCATCCATGAGCGCGTCGTCTGCAACATGATTTCGATTCCGTTCCGCCCTGAATTAAAGATGCTGAGGGGTAGATTCAAGAATGAACCGACCTCTCGTTTTTCGCCGCCAAGTGCTAGCTATTCAATAGCCAGAATTCGAGGCGGACGGGGCGTGAAAGATAGAGATTGCCAGGGGCAGGGTCAACCGAGATCAGACTGATTTTCCATTGAATTTGCCGATCTCGCTAGCGTTGTTAACGTCAGGGAATTTCAGGATTTATCGTCCGAACTTCATCCGGAAAGCGGCCCGTCGGATGACTTCCTTCAGCAGCGAGTCCCCTTCCACGATCCGCACATCATCCGGTTTTTCGGTCGTGACCAGAAAGAAGCAGTAGAGCATCTCGTCGGTGGTCTCTTCGCCGAAGGTAACCTGCTGGGGCGGATAGTTAGGGTTTGAGGGGTTTTCGGACGAATTGTCGTAGCTGGCAACCACTTTCAACACCGTGCCCTTGGGCAGCTTGATGGGATCGGCGTAGACATATTCTTCCTGCCAATTGAAATCCCACTGCGGCACATCGACTAACTCTTGCGTGGTGCCATCGGGGAATTGAGCCGTGACATGCATCGTTTGCCCCAACAGATGCATGTGAGGAATGCAACTGAGCAAGGTGACATCGGCCGGAACCTTGTACTGGGCTTTGGCGACATAGTTTTTCTCGCCTGGGGGGATATCGAGTTCCAGGTTCGAGGCCCAGATGGCGAAGGCTTCCTGCTTCGGCTTGTCGACGAAGTAGATTCCGACCTTCGAGCGATCCTTGGTCGCTTTGCCGCTGGGGTGATAGTGAATCTGCATGACTAGGTCGAAGCCTTTGTCCATCATGCGTCCCAAGCCTTCCGGCAAGCGGCGCGGCGTTTTGCCGGGCGACCAGCCGCCGATCGAGCCGGCCGGAGGGAAGCCGGGGCCGCCGAAGGTGGAGTAACCGGGCTCAGGCGTTGCCTTGTCACGCGCTCGAGCTCGACCGCTGTTGTCGAGATACAAAATCGAATGATGCACGACACTCGGATCGCCCGGCTTGAATTGGACGGTGGCAACGAGCTTGTCCTCGGGGATGTCGTAGGGAATG
Organism: bacterium; assembly: GCA_016124445.1. Taxonomy (GTDB): domain Bacteria; phylum Planctomycetota; class Planctomycetia; order Pirellulales; family Pirellulaceae; genus Bremerella. Next base: position 151,559 of record WGNR01000013.1, on the reverse strand, counting down.
ACAAAATTGTGGAAGATATCAGGCCCACCGGCTGGAATCTCGAACTCTTCAGGCATTTCCAATACCAGGTCGGGTTTGCCCAACACCCAGTCCGAGGCAAACGTCGGCAGCGGCGGCAGGTCGGCAGCGTCTCCTTCGGCTCGATCGGATTGGGCCCACGACTTCAGCGTTTCTATCTCACGCTCTGTCAGCGATCGTTGCCCCTCGAACTCGCCATGGTTCTGACTGACTTTCCAGGGAGGCATCAGCTTGTCGTCCACGACCCGAGCTATCTGCCGGGCACGTTTGGCGGCGTCCAGGTAGCTGGTCAGCGTGAACGGAGCGATTTCTCCCTCGCGATGGCAGACGACGCAGTTGGCATTGAGGATCGGAGCGATATCACGGTTGAAGGTAAGTTCCGCTTCGCCTGACTTGGGTGTCGGGGGAAGTTCGTAGTAACAGCCGACCGGCTTGGTCTTCGGCTGGATTACTGGTAGCCCGAGCGAAACGTTGTGGACCGCATCTTTGAGCGTATGCTCCGATGCTTCCGGTTTGCGTGTGCCGAGTTGCTGGTAGCGATCGTCGATTCGTCCGCGATATTCGACGTTGCCATGACGATCGAGGACGAATACTTCCGGGACGGTGGTCGGTTTGAATGATTTGCCGAGCGTGGCATCGCGATCGAGCAAAATAGGAAACTTCAAAGAGAACTCTTTGGCGAACTCGGCGATTTCTTGCGGAGATTGCGTGACATCTGCCCAGACGCCGAGAAACTCAATTTGCTTATCATTCTTTCCCCACTCAGCATATAAGTCGTTGAGTACCGGAAAGTAGCTGCGCGAGATGGGGCATTCGCCGGTGATGAAAGCGAAGACCCGGACCTTGTTGCGCGAGTTGGGAGAAATCGCGTGGATATTGCCCTGGTAGTCCTGCCGAGTCAGGTTGATTGACAGTTTCTCTGTGGTTTTTTGCGGGCCTTCTTCCGCCAGAACCAAGCCGCTGCTTGAAAACAGTAGACCGCAGACAACCAGGCAGAAAACCTTCGACTTCACGATAGAGCACTCCCAGACAATGACAGGAATCATCACTTGAGTGTCGCAAGTTAGCAATTAAAGTGCCAACACAACTTCAAGTATTCGAGAGGGATTCGTCCAATTTCGTCTCCCTCTCGAATTAGTCTACCGGGTTGCTGGGCGGAAGGTTTCGAGTTTTCGTACGATCAACGGGTTCTTACCGATATCGCGGAAAACGACGCCCGATTACTGGACCAGCGAAGGATCCAGTACCAGGCTGTCTCCCACCTTCTTCTGCCATTTTTCGAGTGTCGCGAAAAGTTGTTGCTTCTTTTTCGCGTAGACAGGGTCGGCGGATAGATCGTGCTCTTCCGATGGATCGTTCTTCAGGTCGAACAATTTGACCGACTTCGCCTTTGGGTAGACCATCAGCTTGAAGCCATCTTCGGTAATCGAACGCTGCAGGGCCAAATAGCAGTTGTAGATTGCGTCGTACGACTGCTTCTTCTCGCTGCGAATTAGCGGCAGCAGGCTGGTGAACTCGACATGATCGGGCTTGGCAATGCCCGCCAGTTGCAGCGTGGTGGGCATGATGTCCTGCAAGTAAACCGGGGCATCAATCTTGCCCGGTTTGATGCCGGGGCCTGAAACCAACAGCGGCACACGAATGCTGTGGTCGAACGAGTTTTGCTTGCCCATCAGGCCATGATGTCCGCACGCCAGGCCGTGATCGGCGGAATAGAAGACGTAGGTGTTGTCTTCTTTGCCGGTTTCTTTCAGTGCCTTCAGGATTCGGCCGATCTGCTGGTCCATGTGGGTGATGATGGCGAAGTATTCCTGGCGATGGACCTGAACGGAATACTTGGTCCGCGGGAACGGAGCCAGGTGTTCGTCGCGCAGGCTCGGCGCGCAGCCGATTTCTTTGCACTCAGGATATTCCGGCAGAAAATCTCCTGGTACTTCAATCTCCTCGGAAGGATACATGTCGACGAACTCTTTAGGAGACTGTCGAGGATCGTGCGGGGCGTTGAAGGCGATGTACATGAAGAAGGGGTGATCGTCCTTCGCCGCGGCTTTCAGGAAGCCGACCGCTTCGTCACCTACCACTTCGCTCCAGTGTTTGCCACCTTCCCAGAATCCACCGAATTTGGTGTCCCATGGTTGCCACTCGGTATCGCCGGGGCTCTTGGGCCTGTCATAACCTTGCGGTGTTTGCTGCGGCATGCCACCGCGGACATGGCCGGTGACGTCGAACGCCTTTTCTGGCTTGGCCGGAACGTGCCACTTGCCGGTCATGTAGGTCTTATAGCCTGCCTTCTTCATGTGTTCCGACCAGAAACGCCCAGCCGAGCGTTCGGTCTCTGCCGTTTTGTAGACGTCGTTGGCATGCCACACAAAGCGGCCCGTGTTGAGCATCGTACGGCTGGCAACACAAACAGCCCCGCTCCAAGAGCCTTGATTGTAGGCATGCGTGAATGAAACACTCCGTTTGGCCAAGTCGTCGATGTTGGGAGTTTTGACCTGGGTCATGCCCCGATAACCGACCGCTTCGTAACTTTGGTCGTCTGCGAAAATAAACAGGATGTTTGGCTTCGAGGTTTCTTCCGCGTGAAGAACCGAAGCAAACAGGCACACAAAAATGGGCAACACGCAAATGAGACGATGCACAGGAAGAACTCCGTGGATGTGGGATGGGAAGGCGAGCGCGGAGACTTCAAGATACTTCAAATCCCGGACTGATTCCATCTGCGCATGAAAAAGCACGCTCGTTAAAGCGTGCTTGGTTTGGTCCTACGCAATTTGAGGGATCAGGCCAGATCGAACAGCATGATCTCAGCATCGCCGGTGGCCTCGATCTTCAGCAGTCGCGCTTCGCTGACCGCGGCCCCGTCGCTCGTTTCGAGCGGCTGACCATTGAGGGTTACTTGCCCCCTGAGCACTTGAAGCCAGGCGTGGCGAGACTCGGCAAGCGGGTACTCGACCGTTGCCCCGGCATCGAGCTTGCTCAAGTAGATCCGCGCGTCTTGGTGAATGGACAGCGAACCTTCTTCAGCTTCGGGTGAAGCGACCACTCGCAGCCGATTGTGCAGTTGTTCGTCCGGAAAACGCTTCTGCTCGTAGCTGGGCCTATGACCTTTTCGATCCGGGAATAGCCAGATCTGGTACAGGTGCACCGGCTCAGTATCGGACGGATTGAATTCGCTATGCGTGATACCGGTTCCGGCAGTCATGCGTTGGAATTCGCCGGGCCGAAGGACCTCGCCGTTGCCCATCGAATCCTTATGTTCCAGAGCACCTTCCAGCACATAGGTGACGATCTCCATATCGTTGTGCGGGTGGGTTCCGAAACCCTGGCCAGGGGTGACCCGGTCTTCATTCATGACGCGCAGCGCACGGAAGTGGACATGCTCAGGGTCTCGGTATCCGGCGAATGAGAACGTGTGGTAGGTGTCGAGCCAACCGTGGTTCGCATGGCCGCGGTCGGCCGCTTTTCGGATGTCGATCATGACTCGATTCCTTTACTTTGCGAGGTAGCCACCATCCACTGGCAAACTGATGCCGGTGGTAAATGATGCGGCGTCCGAGGCCAGGTAGGCGACGGCACCGGCAATCTCTTCGACGGTAGCCAGGCGATTCATCGGGTGAAGTGAGGCCAACGCGGCTCTCCCTTCCGAACCTTCTTCGCCGGCGAATCGGTCGATCATGTCGGTGGCTGTCGCCGCCGGAGCGACCGCATTGATACGAATGCCATGCTGGGCAAATTCGAGCGCCGCTGTCTTGGTGGCACCTTCCACGGCATGCTTCGAGGCGATATAGATGCTTGCGCCAGGCATGGCAATGTGGCCGACGATGCTCGATGTGTTGATGATGGCACCGCCACCCTGCCGGAGCATCTGTTGGATTTCGTACTTCATGCTGAGGAATACCCCAAGTACGTTGATATCGAAAACCTTGCGGTATTCTTCCGCTGTGAACTCGTTTACCGGCCCTACCGCTTCGACACCGGCATTGTTGAATGCGATATCGACGCGGCCATACCTTTTGACCGTTTCCGCAACCAGATTTTTGACATCCTCTTCCTGGGTGACATCGGTTTTCACGAAGGAAGCCTCACCACCGGCGGCCTTAATCGTGTCGACGACCGCATTGCCCTGCTCTTCACGCCGCCCGGCGACAACGACTTTGGCTCCCTGCTTGGCGAGCAAGATTGCCGTGGCCTTGCCAATGCCAGAGGTTCCACCGGTGATCAGGGCAACTTTGTTCTGAAAACTCATCGTTCAAACTCCCGAAATAATACCAGGTAAATTGTTTATATGTAAACTAAGTGGCTAAAAAAAATATAGATGCTAGGAATCGTCTTTGGTTACCGGCTCACGTGATTTTTCAAGTAACCCGATCAGTTGCTTCAGTTCATCCTGGTTCAAATGCCCAATCAACTTCTTGTGTGCATCGACCAATGGCTCGTCTATTTCCGCCAGGATATCGAGCGCTTTCTGCGTTGCTGCGACGTAGACGACCCGACGGTCCTTGTCACAACGGACCCGGCTGACAAGTTCCTGCTTCTCCAGTCGGTCGATTAGCCCGGTAATGGCCGGAACCACCTGAATCATGCGGCTGGCGATCTCCAGCGACGGCATTGGCTTGCCTTCTCCGCGCAGGATTCGCAGGACGTTGTACTGAGAACTGGTTAAACCATATTCCCGAAACAGGCGTCCCATTCGATTGTGAAACAGATCGCTGGTCTTCAATATATTGAGGATCGCTTCCTGTTCCCTCGACTCGAAGGGTTCCCGTTTTTTGATTTCGTCTTGTAATCCTGGTGGGGTCATGTTCGTCTCCGATACATATACTTTACATGTAAAGTAATGGCAAGGCAAGGGGGAAGTGGAAAAAAGCTGATTTATGGGGCGTTTGTCAGGCGGAATCGGGCCAAATATCGAATCCCTGACTTTTCCCAATGGTGGCAGATTCTCAATTTAATTGTGATAAACTGAGTATTGCGAAGCTTGTCTTCTGGCATTCATTCATCCCCCCTTACCTCTCTCGGTAGCCTTGTTCTCATGAAAAAAGCTTTTTTTTCGGCAGTGACTGTCGTTTTCAGTTTTTTCTGCTTCCCTCTCTTTGCTGGCGATCTGTTGGTCGAAGCCGAAAGCTTCACGGATCACGGTGGCTGGAAGCTCGATACCCAGTTCATCAGCGAGATGGGTTCGCCCTATTTATTGGCCCATGGCTTGGGCAAACCGGTCAACGAATCCGCGACACAAATCACCTTTCCTGCGACAGGAGCCTATCGGGTCTTCGTCCGGACGAAAGATTGGGTTGCTCGCTGGGATGCGGAAGGACAGCCAGGCAAGTTTCAACTGGCGATCGATGGCAAGCCTCTGGATACAACCTTCGGCACCGAGGGGGCTGATTGGAATTGGCAAGATGGTGGCATCGTTCAAGTGGAAAACAAGGATGCCACGCTTTCCTTGAAAGACTTGACCGGCTTCGATGGCCGCTGCGATGCGATTTACTTCACGACCGATCTCGACGCCGTTCCTCCGGCGGGCGGCGCACAGTTGGCCAAGTGGCGGAAAGAGAAACTCGGCATCGTTGAGGACATTAAGACCGAAGGCCCGTACGACCTGGTGGTGATCGGCGGTGGCTACTCCGGCATGGGAGCGGCGATCAGCGCGGCTCGCATGGGCTGCAAGGTCGCGTTGATCCAAGATCGGCCAGTCCTGGGTGGTAACGGCAGCAGCGAAGTTCGTGTTTGGGCGATGGGATTGATCCGCCGTGGTAAGTACCCACGCATTGGCGAGATCGTGGAAGAGTTCGCCGACCATGCGAAAAAGTCGCCCGGCACCTACGAAGAATTTGGGGATACCAAGAAGGAAGCGATCGTTCGAGCCGAACCGAACATCGATCTGTTTCTCAATCACCACGCCAACGGTCTGGAAATGAAAGATGGCAAGATCGCATCGGTGACTGCCTTCGATACGCGCACCAGCCAGGTTCGCAAGTTTGAAGGAACCTTGTTCTGCGATGCGACCGGCCATGGATCAATCGGTGCGTTGGCAGGTGCCCTTTACGATCAAACCGACAAAGGCCGCATGGGCATGAGCAATATGTGGGCCTGGGACGAAGCCGATCACGAGACGACGTTCCCGGAAACGCCCTGGGCGCTCGACCTGACAATGAAGGACTTTCCTTATCCGCGAGATCATCACGGACAGTGGTTCTGGGAAAGTGGCTTCGATAAGGATCCGATCAACGGTGCTGAATCGATTCGCGACTGGAACCTGCGTGCGGTCTACGGTGCCTTCAACGCGATGAAAAACAAGGATGGGGCCGAGAAGCACAAGAACGCCGAACTCACCTGGCTGGCCTATGTTGGCGGTCCGCGTGAATCGCGACGCTTGATCGGCGACGTCATCCTGACCGAAGAGGACATCATCAACAAACGCGAGTTCTCGGACGGTTGCGTTCCCAGTACCTGGTCGATCGACCTTCACTATCCCAAGAAGGAGTTCGCCGACAAGTTCCCCGAAAGCCCATTCATTTCGATCGCCGTGCACGATCACCGCGTTGACCGTTCCTTCGGCTTTCCGGTTCCTTACCGTTGTTTCTACTCGAAGAACGTGCCGAACTTGTTCATGGCGGGTCGCGATATCAGCGTGACCCACGAAGCACTCGGTACGGTTCGGGTGATGAAGACCTGCGGCATGATGGGGGAAGTCGTCGGTAAGGCCACTTCGATCTGCAAGATCCACAACTGTTCGCCCCGCGAGGTCTACCAAGAGCATTGGGACGAAATGGATGAGCTTTTGAAGCTGCCGGGTCAGGCTCGCCGCGAAACGGTCACTTCGGAGATTGTCATGCCCAAGAACGTGCTCCCCACGTCGCCGACCGGTCCTCCGTCGGGACTCGATCCCGCGAAGATGACCGGCATCGTGATCGACGATCGTCAGGCCGAACGCACCGGTAGCTGGTCAGAAGGTACCGGGCTGAAAGGTTACATTGGCCACGGCTATCTGTATGCCGGCAAGAAAGGAGCCAAGGTTCGTTTTCCGATCAAGGTCGACAAGGCAGGCATCTACGAAGTTCGCTACGCCTATCAACCGCACGAGAATCGAACCCCTACCGCCAAATTGACCTTGGCGGTTGGGGCGTCGAAGGAAGAGACCGTCGTCAACATGCGGGAAGAACCGCCGATCGCCGGCGGCTTCATTTCGCTGGGCAGCGTTACGATCAAGCCAGGCGAGGAAGCCTACGTCGAAGTCGAATGCGATGGCCGCGGTAATGCCCATGCTGACGCCATCCAATTGATTCCAGCCGAGAAAAACTAGTTCGCCCCGATGTCGGCTGAAACGGATTCCTCATCGCAACCATCGAAGAAACGCAGGTCGTTGGGCCTGCGTTTCTTGCTGCATGGCTATCGATTCGCCCTGATTGCGGCGATCGTGGTTTTGATTCGGCTGCACGCGCAGAGCGAACATCGCGAAAGCACCGGCCCCAGCGACATTTCTTTGAAATCGGTCCAGGCATTTCTGCCGGAGGCGGCTTCGCTGGTTCCCGCAGCCGATCGCAACGGGGCCTATATCGACGACGCCCAGGCCAAGCGAATCGGCTGGGCGGTGACCACCTTACCGACCACCAACCACATCATCGGGTTTTCAGGGCCGACTGATTGCCTGGTGGTGGTCGATCAAGCGAACAAGATTCGCGGCATGCAGATTCTTTCGAGCCGCGACACGCCGGAACATCTTCAGGCGGTACGGGAAGCAAGTTGGTTCTCCAAGCAGTTCATCGATGTCACGCCGCAGCAGTTGGGCGAAGAAAAACTCGATGCCGTTTCAGGTGCCACGCTGACCAGCCTCGCGATCATCGAGTCGATAACGACCGTGCTGGGAGGTGATCCGCCGAACTATCGTTTTCCGCAAGAGATCGAGCTGAAAGAGGTGGCGGCGATCCTGCCCAACGCCAAGCAGCTTGTCGCGAAAAAGTCGCCGCGCGGCTGGTTCGATGTGTTGGACGAACAAGGACAATCGATCGGCACGGCTTGGCGAACCAGTCCGAAAGCGGACCAGCAAGTCGGCTATCAGGGACCAACTGATGTCTTGGTCGTTATGGACGTGGAAGGCAAATTGAAGGCAGTTGCCCTGCGCGGCAGCTACGACAACGATCCGTATGTCCGCTATGTTCGCGAAGACTGGTCGTTCCCCGAGTACCTGGCCGGAAACGATGTCGATCAGTTGGCCAAGTTGAACGTCACCGAGGCAGGCATCGAAGGGGTTTCCGGGGCGACGATGACCAGCCAATCGGCAACCCAGGCCGTTGGCATTGCGGCCGCCGCTTATCAGGAAGAACAAAAGCGGGCACAAACCCCGCCGGCCAGCACCGCCAGGTTTGCGATTGGTTGGCGCGATGGGGCCACGCTGGCCGTCGTGATCGCGGCACTGATCATCGCGTTTACCGATCTGCGTGGGAAACGCTGGGTGCAGTATGGATTTGCTTTGGTGGTGATCGGTTACTTGGGGTTTTTCGCTGGTGACATTCTCTCGATGGCTTTGTTCGTCGGTTGGGCCAGCAATCCGGTGCCGTGGCAAAAGTGTCTGGGGTTGGTGGCTGTGACGATCGCGGCATTCTCGGTGCCACTATTCAGTAAGAAGCAGGTTTACTGCAATCATCTTTGTCCTCACGGAGCGGCCCAGATGATGATCCTGCGGCTCTCGCGTTGGCACTGGAAAATCCCGAAACGGATGCGATTGGTTCTCTCGGCAGTTCCAGCGGTGCTGCTGGGATTGTCGATCCTGATTGCGTTTTCCGTGATCAAGGGAAATCTGACCGATTTGGAACCATTTGATGCCTACGTACCGACGATCGCCGGCTGGGCGTCGATCTCGATTGCGTTGGGGGGCCTGTTGTTTTCGGCGTTCGTGCCGATGGGCTATTGTCGCTATGGGTGCCCGACTGGCGCGGTCATTTCCCATCTTCGCTGGAATGCTTCCAGCGACAAGTGGAGCATTCGGGACAGCGTAGCCACCCTTCTGTTGGGTCTGGCGGTGGTTTGCTATTGGATTTGATCGGTCGTCGAAGTTTGGCTCGGTCGGCGCTATAATAGGCTTGTTCGACTCGACCTGGCCACTTGCGCGTTCCCGTTTCATCAAAAGTGAATTCCCTATGACCGACAAAAAGATGGGGCCCTACCGTCTGGAAACGACCATCGGCAGCGGTGGCATGGGAACCGTCTATCGTGGCATTGACGAGCGCACCGGCGACAAGGCGGCCATCAAAGTGCTTCCGACCGGCATGTCTAACAACGAGGGCCTGCGCGAGCGTTTCCAACGCGAGATTGAAACGCTATTGCAACTGCGGCACCCTAACATTGTCCGGCTGTTTGGTTTTGGCGAGCAAGATGGAGAACTGTTTTATGCGATGGAACTGGTCGATGGCCGCAGCTTGGCGGAAGTGATCGTCAAGACACCGATCAAGAGCTGGCGAACCGTCGTCCGCTACAGCCTGGAAATCGCCTCCGGTTTGCGGCAAGCCCATGACATGGGGATCGTGCATCGCGACATCAAGCCGGCCAACGTGCTGATCACCCGCCACGACAAGGTCAAGATTCTCGACTTTGGGATCGCTCGGCTCTTCGGGGCGACCGGAGTGACAATGGCGGGTGGTATTGTTGGCACGGCAGATTACATGGCGCCGGAGCAGGCCTTTGGCGAAGGAGTTACTCCCAAGGCCGATCTCTACAGCTTGGGTGCATTGATGTACGCGATGCTTTCACGTCAGCCGCCATTTCGAGGAAGTACGATCGCCGAAATCCTCGACAAGCTGCGTTACTCGGAACCGATTCCGATCGATCGCCTGGCAACGAACATTCCCAACGACCTTGCCCAACTGATTACCCAGCTTTTAGAGAAGAACCCCGATAACCGGGTTCCTACCGCCAGGGCACTCTGTCGGCGGTTGGAGGCGCTACTTGAACTTCCCGAAGACACTGACTTCGATTTGAACCTGGCCGATCATTCCACGCGGGCACCCGTTGCGCCAGGGGGCGAATATCAACTCAAGGACCGCGTCGATGATCTGCCCACGATCGATCCTCAGGCCCGAGAGTTGGCTGAAGCACCAACGATGCAATACACCAGCGATGCCGCCGCGTCCTCCGGCGTCGCTCCACCTTCCCCTGGAAGCGATACGCCATCGCGTGCTTCCGATACGATCATTACCCAACGTCGCGCAGAGGGGGACGGTTCAAACACACGTTTTACGACGGTGGCCGAACAGCGACAACGTAAGTCGGAGGAAGATTCTCGGCGTGAACGGAGCAATGCGTGGCTGAACTATCTACAAATCGGAGGACTAATCGTCGCCTTAGGAGTCATTGTCGGAATCATGTTCATCGCACCGCGAAAGCCTGATGCGGATGCACTGTTCAGTACGATTGAAAACAGTGCCGAGGAAGGAGATCTGGCCGGCGTCGCAACGCAAATGGACGACTTCCTCGAACGATTCCCGGAAGATCAACGCGCTGAATATGTGGTTCAACTTCGTGAAGAACTCAATCTGCGCCGACAGGAGAATCGTTATCGGCTGGCGGCCAATCTTGGCCGCGGCGGTCAGGGCTTGCATCCGATCGAGCAGATCTACCTCGATGCGATGAAGCTTAACGATTACGATCCGATGGCGGCCCGCGACAAATTACAGGGCATCTTGCTTGCCTTCGGGCCGGCCGATTCGCAGCAAGGTGATATTGCCCGCTGCCTGGTTCTGGCCGAGCGACGTTTGAAACAATTGAACAACTCACTTTTGCATCAAAGCAAACAGCAAACGGCTACCATTCAGCAACGTTTGGAATACGCCAATTCAATCGCCACGGATAAACCTGACGAGGCCCGCAGAATCTATGTCGGCGTGATTCAACTGCTGAAAGAGCAGGCGTGGGGCAGCAATCTGGTCGACGAAGCCAAGCGAGGGCTTAACGCTCTCGACAACCAATAGGTTGCCCTGATTGGAACGCAGGCAACATTGGGTCTATCATAGAGTTTGTTGAACCTTCCCGCCTTCCATCCCCCGCCTCTGGATTCTGCTGATGAAGTCGCTTTGCACTGCCTCGCTGTGCCTGTTGGTTTTATTCTCTTCCCCGCTATCTGCCGCCCATTGGTACGTTGTCCCCAATGGCCGCCCGCAAGCTACTGGGACCAAGCAAGATCCGTTCGGCTCGCTGGCCGCCGCGCGCGATGCCATTCGTGCCGTCAAAGTAAATGGCAAGCCAACCGAAGCGCACACCGTTTGGGTTGCTGGCGGAACCTATTGGCTCGACGCACCGTTGGAGTTTTTACCGGTCGACAGCGGGTCGAAAGAGTTTCCGGTCATCTATCGGGCCTTGGATGAAACCCCAGTGGTGTTTTCTGGTGGCAGTGAAGTCACCGGCTGGAAGCCTGCGGCGAAAGGTTGGCAAGCAACCTTGCCGGAAGCGCTTCGCAATCCCATGCCGGAACAGTTGATCGCTGGTAGTCACGCAACAACGCTGGCCCGCGAACCGGACGAAGGGCTGCTATCGGTTGTCAGCGTGACCGAAGAGGTTCAACCGAAACAGCCGGCCCGGCAAACGATTCGAATGTCTGCCGCGGATTTTGCAGCGACCCTGGCCAAGATCACCCCGGAGGAAGTCTCTCAGGTTCAATTCCTGGCCTATCACAAATGGGACAACACGCGGAGACATATCGATAAGATTCTGCCGGAAGAAAATGCCCTGGTGACCTCCGGCCGGCAGATGAAGGGGCATAACCCGATCGACTCGCATTCGCAGATTCGACTGGAAAACTTCGCCGCCGCGCTCGACACACCCGGCGAGTGGTACGCGTCGCCCGACGGAACGATCACGTACCTGCCTCGCCCAGGCGAAGATGTTTCGAAGCTGAGGATGATCGTCCCGCGTTTGGAGAAGTTGTTGGTTATTCACGGTAACCCTGAGTCAGGCCAATTCGTAGAGCATGTCGAATTCCACGGGCTGCGATTCTGCCACAGCCGCTGGACGACGCCAGCCAGGGGTTTTGAACCAAGTCAGGCCGCCTCGCCTGTTGAAGCGGCGGTTCAGATCGACGGAGCCCGTCAGGTAGTGCTGGAAGATTGCGAGATCGGGCACGTCGGGATTTATGGAGTCTGGCTGCGGCATGGTTGCCACGAGTGCCAGGTCCGGCGCTGTTGGGTTCACGATACGGGGGCAGGCGGTCTACGCATCGGAGAAACGGCCATTCATCACGAGCCAAACCTGCAAACAGGCCACATTACCGTCGACAACAACATCCTGTGCAGCGGCGGCCGCATCTTGCCATGTGCGGTCGGGCTATGGATCGGCCATAGCGGCGACAACGTGGTCAGCCACAACGAGATCGCCGATTACTTTTACAGCGGCGTATCGGTCGGTTGGCGATGGGGATACGCCGAGAGTCTCGCCAAACGCAACACGATCTCCAAGAACCACATCCATCACCTGGGCTACGGCGTGCTGAGCGATATGGGAGGCATCTACACGTTGGGACCTTCGGAAGGTTCGGTCGTCAGCGGCAACGTGCTGCACGATATTTACTCGTTCAGCTATGGCGGCTGGGGGCTGTACACGGACGAAGGAAGCAGCGACATCCTGTTCGAGAATAACCTGGTCTATCGCACCAAGTCGGGCAGTTTTCACCAGCACTACGGCAAAGATAACATCGTGCGAAACAACATCCTGGCGTTCGCGTTGTTGGATCAACTGCGGGCATCGCGGCCTGAGCCGCATCGGTCGTTTGTCTTTGAGAAGAACATCGTCTACTACGATACCGGCCAGCTGCTGGATGGCCAGTTCGGCAAGGTGAAGTACGACAGCTCGAACAACTGCTACTTCGATGCCTCCGGCAGACCGGTCACGTTCGAAGGGAAGTCGCTCGCCGAATGGCAAAAGCTGGGGCACGAGCAAGGTTCGATCGTGGCCGATCCAAAGTTCGCCGATCCACAGCATTTCAATTTCACGTTGGCCAAGGACTCACCGGCGCTTAAGCTGGGTTTCAAGCCTTTCTCGACCGATGACGTTGGCGTGTACGGATTGGAAACGTGGCGCCGAAAGGCAAGCCAGGCGAGCTACCCACCGGTTCGATCGGAGTAGCTCGCGAATTGACATGGCCGCCGCTCAGGCATTCGCCGTCAGCAATTCAACCTTGGGGAAGTCGACTTCGGTGTCGGCGACGTGGTTGAAGAAGTTAGTGAAGAAATTGAGCGCCACCAACGCAACCACTTCCGAAATCTCTTCGTCGGTCAGTCCGGCATCAACGGCCGCGGCGAACTGCTGGTCGCTAATAACGCCTTTCGTATCGGCGATTGCCAATGCCAAATCAATCACGGCCTGAGTTTTGGGGTCGGAAGATACGCCTTGCCGGATTCCCACGGTTTCTTCACTGGTGTAACCAACCATGGTGCCCACCGCGGTATGTGCGGAAACGCAGTACTGGCAATGATTCTTTTCACCAATCGCCAGGGAGATAGCTTCACGAATTTTGGCGGAAAGCTTCGAGTGCTTCATTGCGCCAGAGAAGCTAAGGTAGCCTTCCAGAACGGCAGGAGAGTTCGCCATCGTAGCGACCAGATTGATGTGCTTGCCCAATTTTTTCTTGGCGGTTTCCAAGAGTTCGCGGGTCTTACCTTCGGCACTTTCCAGCGGAATCGGTTGCAATCGGGACATGAGTTTTCTCCTAGTAACAGGGTTGCCAGTTGTTTGGCGAATCTGATCTCTAGGATTCCCGAATTCGAACGCAGGTTACACGCGTATTCGGTGATCGTCAAAGAAAGTTACGGCCGTGAGCTATTTCACGTAGACCCCAGCGGTCACCGCGTAACGCATTCCGGCACAGTACGGAATGCCGGGATCGATATCGATCACCTTTCGCGGCGGGCCTAGCAGAGACTCTTCAAAGCGGCACTTCCAAACCTGGTTCGAGTTGACGCTGGTGAATGCCTGGCCATCTTGCAGACGTGGCCCGTGTTCGAAGACATCAAGGGCGTTTTCAAAGATGATCTGCTGGATTTCCCGCCAGTCGAGTCCCCGGAAGTGGCATTGAAAGTCAGGCCAGCCCAAGATGCCCAAACCGAGGCTATCGATAATGATGTCACGTGAATCGTCGTCGCGGCGTTCGCCGTAGCCCACTACCCGGGCTACTCGTACGTTGAGCGCCCCAGGTGCTTTCCAAGGTTTGGCTTTGAATTCGTGCAATCCTTCAACAAACGATTTTGGTTCGATGAACTGCTCGGTTGCCTCCCAGTAAATCGCATCGCATTTGGCAACGCTTATCAGACCGGCAACCAGATTCTGCATCATCTGCAGCCGTTCCAGGGGACGCATGTTCGAGGCGGTTTGATCCAAGACGACCAATTGATGCTCGCAGTCGCCCACCGACTTTTCGGCATCGTCCCACAGCCACGATTGTTCCAGGGCCGGCATGTAGGGAGTCAGGTCGCCAGGGTATTCGATCTCTTCGGTTTGAATGCTCCAGGTCGCTCCGACCGACTTACCGCCGATATTGGTCACGAACTTCGGATGCCGAAAGTCGAGCCGATCCGAATCACGCTTGCCGTCACGCGGTGCGAAGCCTTCTGAATATTTCTGCATTTCGTCGAGAAGAGCGGCCTTCGAGACCTCGGGCTGCGATTTGTAGAACAGGCGAACTACGTAATCTCGCGAGTTGTCTTTTTCGTTGTCCAAGAGGAACTCCTTGCGGCATCTAACCGTGGAAATAATCCCCGGTGCGGGAATCCCGCCTAGTATACCCTACCAGGGGATAGGTTGCCCTTCTGAAAACGTGCTAGCAAACAATCAAAGCCATGGAAATGGCTGGGAATTGTTCTTCGAGCGTCGTTTTCTTCGGCCTGGCGAATGCGCGATAAAGTCTGCCCAATCCAGCATTTTTCTCAAGCAAGGGCAACCGCCGCAACTCAATTATTGGATCGTAATCGACCTAATCGGAGCCGCCAGCGATCACGTGGTAGATCGCTCGTTCTTTTTAGAGTATTCGTTCCAGGAATTCATTGACGCCTCACAGTTTCCGTCATACAACGACAAGTGAAGGGACACGAACGGATTGCAGGACTCGCAACTCAAATAACCAGAAAGGGGCGATCATCGATCAGTTCCTCATTGTTTAGGAGGATGCCATGCCCGACCTGCAACGTTTGTCTGATGCGGCTGTAACCCAACTTCTTACGGAGCATGCCCTGCTTCACGACCTTTTGGAGGAAGCGGATCGAATCACCGCCGAGGCTGATTCCGCCGACACGCTTGTCCAAGGTTTGCTCGAACTTCGCGACATGATGTACCAGCAGTTTGCCCGTGAAGAAAATGGCGGCTATCTACGCGATACGATCAATATCGCTCCTCGTTACGCTTCCGAATGCGAGCAACTTCGATTGCAACACCGGCTGCTGCTGAGCGATGTCGATGCGATGCTCGACGATATGCACCACAGTCCGGAAGAAACACTTGCGACGTTTCATGTCCGCTTCCGAGATTTCGCGACCCGTTTTCTGAGTCACGAACACCAGGAAAACGCGATCGTTCAGAAAGCGCTAGAAGACGATATCGGCGTGGGTGACTGAACCATCTCCGCCTGAAACAATCCAAGCGTGCGTCGCATGATGGCCTGCTGGCATTTGCCAGGCAGGCCATCTTTTTACCTTCTTGGGTCGGGCAAAGTTGCCAATCGGCGGCATTTCCGGGTGAAGTCGCTCATTTCGTACCTACCCGCCCGGTGGATGGGCCGGTAAAATCAACCGATTCGCGAGCACCTTCTTTCCTTCGCAGGGCGACAATCGAAATCTGATGACGAGCGATCAGGCCTCCTCCATGACTCGACCTGAACTTCTCGCCCCGGCCGGCGATTGGGATTGTGCTCGCGCGGCGATTGCCAACGGGGCCGATGCCATCTATTTCGGGCTCGAAACAGGCTTTAATGCTCGCGCAAGAGCAAAGAACTTCACGCTGGACGATCTGCCTCGCTTGATGGAGATGCTCCATTGGCACGGGGTCCGGGGTTACACGACCGTCAACACGCTCGTTTTCTCTGACGAACTTGCGACGATCGAGCCAATCATTCGCCAAATCGCCGAAGCCGGAACCGATGCCGTGCTGGTGCAAGACCTCGGCCTGGTCGGGCTGATCCGTCGAACGGCCCCGGAACTGCCGATCCATGCCTCGACGCAAATGACGTTGACCAGTGCCGAGTGCATCGCCGAAATCGAGCAGACCGGGATCGAGCGTGTCGTGCTTGCTCGCGAATTGTCGGTCGATGAGATCGCGAAGATCCACGAAAAAACCAAGATGCCGCTCGAAGCATTTGTGCATGGAGCATTGTGCGTGGCCTACAGCGGGCAATGTTTGACCAGCGAATCGCTGGGTGGCCGCAGTGCCAATCGAGGTCAATGTGCCCAGGCCTGCCGCTTGCCGTACGAACTGATTTGCGACGGTGCCGATATCGACCTGGGAGACCAGAAGTATCTGCTTAGCCCGCAAGACCTGGCGGCGTTCGCCCTGGTACCGGACCTGGTCAAAGCGGGCGTCATGTCGCTGAAGATCGAAGGCCGACTGAAGACGCCAGAATACGTGGCCAACATTACGCGGCATTATCGTCAGGCGATCGATGCGGCGATGGCTGGCAAACCGGTTACCTTCACGCCACGTCAGATTGAAGAAATGGAACTCAGCTTCTCGCGTGGGTTCTCGCCTGGCTGGCTGCGGGGCTGCGATCACAAGATGCTCGTGCCGGCCACCAGCAGCGCCAAGCGGGGTGTTCTGGTGGCGGAATTGGTTGCGGTCGATGATCGGCGAAAACGGGTCAAGCTGGAATTGTTCGGCAGACTGAAAGCAGGCGACGGGATCGTTTTCCAAGGCAACCGCGCCGCTGGACAAGAGCAGGGTGGCCGCGTTTTCACGGTTAGCCAAAACGGACGACGCGTTACCGGCGAGGCGACCAGCGGGATCGTTGAAGTCGACTTTCCTCGCGGCTCGGTTGATTTCCAGTACTTGGTGCCTGGCTTGAAAGTTTGGAAAAGCGACGATCCGGCCCTGACGCGCGAACTTCGCAAGTCGTTCAGCGGGGAACTGCATGGCCGTGACCTACCGCTGACGATCGAAGCCGCGGCCCAGGTCGGCAAGCCACTTCGGATCGTTGTTAAAGGCGAAGCGTTGGGGCAATTCGAGTTTGAGACGGAGCAAGCACTTGAAGAAGCTCGTAAACATGCCCTGACGGAAGCAACCCTCACCGAGCAGTTTTCGCGGCTGGGAGGAACCGGCTATGCTCTCGAAAAACTGACTGCCAAGATCGCCGGCCAGCCGATGGTGCCGCTCAGTTTGCTGGGCAAGCTCCGCAAGGAAATGGTCGCACGGCTCGACGAGGCTCGTCAGCAGATGGCAACACGCGGCCGCACGATCGAACATGATTTGGTCCTCTCGCAGATGCAGGCCGAAGTCGAACCGCCCCGCGTCGAGCCGGACCCGGCCCAGTTGATTGTGTTGACGCGTTCGCTGCATCAATTGGAAGCGGTCCTGAACGCCGGCGTCGGGATTGTCTACGCCGACTTCCAAGACATCCGTCAGTACAAAGAGGCGGTACCGCTGACGCACGAATTTCAAGCGAAGATCTTTCTGGTAACGCCGCGGATTCAGAAGCCCGGCGAGATGGGTATCTTCAAGGCGTTGGCCAAGCATGGGGCTGATGGCTATGTCGTGCGGAACCTATCGGGGCTGAAGTTCTTTACCGAATTGGGCCAGCCCTGCGTGGCCGATTTTTCGTTCAACGCGGCCAACGAGTTGACAGTCGATTGGCTTCGTCAGCATGGCGCGGTGCGAATTACGCCGTCGTACGATTTGAATCGTGACCAGATGCTGGTGATGGCTCGGCATGGTGCGGCGCACTTGCTGGAACCGGTGATTCACCAGCACATGCCAATGTTTCACATGGAGCACTGCGTCTTCTGCAGCGTTCTTTCGCCAGGTACCGACAAAACCAATTGCGGCCGGCCATGCGACGAGCACGAAGTCCAGCTACGCGATCGCGTCGGTGCCGAGCACCCGTTGAAAGCGGACGTCGGTTGCCGCAATACGTTGTTCAACAAAACGCCGCAAAGCGGGGCCGAAATCGTGCAGCCGATGATCGAACTCGGCGTACGGAACTTCCGCGTCGAATTGCTGTATGACGACCCGCCTGCCGAGATTGCCCGCGTGGTAGATCTTTACCGCCAGCTTCTGCAAGGCAGTGTGGCAGGCGAAGAGGTTTGGCGAGAACTGAATGCCATGAACCGCGTCGGCGTCACTCGGGGCACGCTCGAGCATGATCGCGATCCGCTGGCCATCATCTAAAAGCGATTCATGTTACGCCCACTTGCCGATTGCCGGGAACTGATCATCGCGACGTCGAACCCGAACAAGGTTCGCGAATTGTCGCGGCTTCTGGCGGGACTCGGTATCTTGCTTCATGCTCTGCCCACCGCCCCCCCGCTTCAACCGATTGTTGAAGATGGAACAACGCTTCGAGAAAACGCCCGAAAGAAGGCGATCGGCTACGCCACGCAACTAGGCAAATGGGTTCTGGCTGACGACACGGGGCTGGAAGTCGATGCTCTGGATAGCGAGCCAGGGGTGCGCTCGGCCCGGTATGCAGGCGACGAGGCAACCATGGCGGAGAATCGAGCACTACTTCTTAAGCGGATGGCAAATATCCCTGGCGAGCAACGAACGGCACGATTCGTTTGCCATTTGTGCGTCGCCGCCCCCAATGGAACGGTCGCTTTAGAAGCGACTGGCCAATGTCGCGGAAAGATTGGCTTTGAGCCGGCCGGTCAGTTTGGGTTCGGGTATGACACGCTGTTTGTTGTCGAAGGAGCGAATCGAACGCTGGCGGAGCATGATGAAGAAGCAACAGCAACGGTTGGCCACCGCGGTCAGGCAGCGCGCGCGTTGATTGAGTCCTGGCAATCACGCGGTTAGCTTCGATGATCAACGACGCGATACCAATTGCCGCAGTGCCCGCAGGACGTAGCGTCGGCGTTTATCGGAAAGCATGGCCCCGAAGTGGATATCGCCGTCATCGCGGTAGAGCGTGATCTGCTTCGAGTGCTGCCTTTCTCCTCGGGACGAAAACGATTCGTCGATATCGGTTATCTCGGACCAGCGAAAACGGCGCGTCCAACCGATCGGCCCGACGCCGAGAAAAATACTGCCTGCATCATGGTCCATCTCGTCGCGGCGGATGACGGTCCTTCCACAAACGCAGAGCATCGCAATCGTTCCCAGGACAAGCGTCCCAAGAACGAACGGAATGCCGAATAACGATTGCATTAGCTCGAACTTACCCTCGGCGATCTGCGTTCCATAGATTCCACCGAGCGAGAACCCTGACCAGACAACCAGAAAGGGAACCAGGAAAAAAGCACCAATGTTTCTCGTTGTCGACGCGATGCGCCAGCCCATGCCGTTGTTATCGTAGCGAACGCCCGACGGTGGGTTGTCGATATCGAGCGAACTGTCCGCGTCGGAGGCCCAACCGGCATTTCGGGTGACCTTTGAACTATCGATTCCCAGCAATTCCGAGATCGAAAATGCTTCGTCGCAATCGTGGCAAATGACAACGTCTTTTTCGACGTTCATCTGTCGCGTAGGCAGGAAGACATGGCAGTTGGGGCATTTTAGTTTCATGGTCGAATAACTGCGACAAGGTCTATGTTATTGGGATCAAAGGTTTTCCGTTTCCGGGCGCTCAGCGGCTAGATACGAGTTGCCGCAATGCCCGTAGCACGTAACGCCGACGCTGCTCCGTAAGCATTAGGCCGAAATGAATGTCTTTGCTGTTACGGTAGAGTGTAATCTGTTTCTTGTCTTGGCCTTCACTGTTCGCCAGGAGTGATTCGTCGATATTGGTGATTTCTGACCAGCGGAAGCGAGTAGTCCATCCGATAGGCCCGACACCAAGAAAAACGCTGCCAGCGTCATGGTCCAACTCGTCGCGACGGACGACACTTCGGCCAACAATACTTAGCAAGGTGAGTAAGCCAAGGACTAGTGTGCCCAGGATGAACGGAATACCCAACAGGGACTGAGCCGGGTCGAATTCCCCTCGGACGATTTGCCCGCCATAAATTCCGCCGATCGAGAGCCCTGACCAGACGAACGTGAAAGGGACAAGGAAATACGTGGACGCGTTTCTTGTTGTCGATGCGATTCGCCAGCCTATTCCTGAATTGTCGTAGCTGACTCCCAGCGGCGGATCATTGATGTCGAACGAACTGTCGACCCCCATCAATTCCGAGATCGAGAATATTTCGCCGCAATCGTGGCAAATGGCAACGTCGTTGTCGACGTTCATCTGCTGCGTCGGCAGGTAAACATCGCATTTGGGGCATTTCAGTTTCATGGGCTTGCCTCTAGAAACGTTAGCCCACCGGCATTGCCAGATGGGTGCTGTCCGGGGCGTCGTCTTTGTCGGCGGAATGCGAACTGAGCACAACGACGTATTCCGGAAACTCCTCGGTAAATTCATCAATCGCGACGATCGCAGCCTGGCAAGATTCGGACTTGGAAAGCAGGACCGCCAGAATGAAGGTGATACCCACAAGAATGATGGCTGCCAGCAGGGCGAACCATTGCAAGAAGAACGACGCCAGCAAGACGCCGATAACACCCATCATCGTGGCCTTGCTGAGTAGCTGCTGCCAGTGAAGTACACGATAGGCTCCGGCTCCCATCCGGTTTCTCAGCCACTCGCGACTGAACGCAGGGGGAATCTTTGTGCGATAGATGGTTCCCAGATAAACGCCGTTGGGGATATCAAGTTTCGAGCACATGCCGGGCACTTCACTGGCGGGCTCTTCATCTTCGGGGATCATGAATTCCATGCCGCCGAAATAGGTTTCTCCTTTGACGAAGACATCGGGATAGACCTCTTCATCTTCCAGAAACGGCCGCAATTGCGCGGAAGGTTCTTCGTCGACGAACACCCTCACCGAAAACGATCCATCCCCTTCGCACAGAAACCAGATGGCACGACCTTCCTGTCGCATTTCGTCGACAAATTCAATCAAGCCGCTGGGGTCTTCGTTGATTGTGGTGTTGGCATCGCTGGGGAGATTCTCCGGCCAAAACATAACCATGTTCGCCGTATCGGTGCCGCCGCTGCCTGAGTACTGGGTCATAGGGGTGCTATCAGTGCTGTCTCTCGGAGATCGGTTTTTCCAATCTGCATACTTTACCACAGTGGCACACGATGAGGATAAGTCTCGGGCAGCTCGCGGAAACAGGGCCTGGTTGCTGCCAGCGGCAGCTTCCCTAGCCCAAGTTTCGTCTTGTCTTACCCTGCGGTTTCCGGTATTTACACCCCCTGGTCGATGCTGCTATCGGCCCATCGGCTCGTCGAGATCCCCCAAGAAGATACGGCCTCCCATGAAAATCGTGCAACTAATGTCCGGAATTGGCGTCAACGGAGCCATTATCCAGTGCCTGCGCTTGACCGAAGCGCTGGCACGCCGGGGACACGATATCACGTTCATCGGCCGCGACGGGTCTTGGATTCAGCGGCAATTGGCCGGGACAAACGTGCAATTCAAGACATCCGACTTGCGCCGCTGGCCACTAGACGATCTTCGCTCGGTTGCCCAGTGGCTGGAAGACGAAGACGTTGATGTCCTGCACACGCACAATACCAGCGGACAACTCTTCGGAGTTTTGCTCCGGCTCTTCACGCGAATTCCGATCGTGGCGACAGCCCATCACAACAAGATTCATGCTTATTGGGCGCTGAAAGATTTTGTCGTCGCCAATTCCGAGCATACACGAAAAATCGAAATCAACTGGAATCGCGTTCGCCCCTGTAATATCGAAACCGTCCGGGCGTTGATTGACCACGCTCCGATACCGCCCAATGCCCAGCAACTGCGGGCGGCCTGGCGAGCCGAACATGGGTTCAGTGACGATGATAAGCTGATTGCGATTGTCGGGGATGTCTGCCCCCGGAAGAACCACCTGCTACTGCTCAAGGCCTTGCCAGAGGTTTTGCGGCAGGTCCCCAATGCCAAAGTCGCGGTGATTGGCAATCGCTGTCCAACGTACATGTTGAAAGTACAAGCCGATATCGATCGTCTGGGCGTGCAGCAGCAATTCCGGATGATCGACTTTCAGACCGATATTCCCAATGTCATGCGGGCGATCGATCTGCTGGTTGCCTGTCCGACCAAAGAGCCCTTTGGCCTGACGCCTCCCGAAGCAATGGCGGCCTTTAAGCCGGTGGTGGCTACCCGCGTGGGCGGTTTGGTCGAAAGTGTCGCCGACGGCGAAACAGGCTACCTCGTTCCCAGCAACAATGCGCCAGCCCTGGCCAACGCGATCGGTAAAATCCTCTCGCAGGACGATCTGGCCGAACAAATGGGCATGGCGGGGCGGGCTCGCTTCCTGGAGATGTTCGACAACGATCGCAATGTCGAGCGACACGAGGAAATCTATTACGAAGTGGTCCGGCGCGTTTTGCGACGCGAGGCCCGCAAGCCAAGCTTGCCGGTAGCGTCTCGTCCCAATTCCTTGCCTGGGGCTGGCCTGCCGCCGATGGTCTACCATCGATAGCGTATTGGGCGCCTTGCTTCCTCGATTCCCCAGGGAAACAATGAAGGTAACCGTCCCGCGCGGGCTGTTGCCTTCGATTTGTTTGCCGGGACCTCTCATCTCCCCATGCCGCCAGGAGCATCTTTCATGAACGCCCCGAGTAGTCTCGACCTGTTTGAAGGTGCCATTGCGCGGCTCGACAAGGCTTTCCAATTTGCTGATATCGACGCGGAAGCGCTCGAGCGATTGAAGCATCCCAAGCAAATCCTCCAGGTTTCGGTCCCTGTTCGGATGGACGACGGATCGTTGCGGATTTTTACGGGCTATCGAGTACGCCACGACGACACGCGGGGGCCAACCAAGGGCGGTTTGCGATATGCCCCGAGCGTTGATATCTCCGAAGTCAAAGCGCTTGCCTTCTGGATGACCTTCAAGTGCGCTGTGATGAATCTTCCCTATGGAGGTGCCAAAGGGGGCATCTGCGTGAATGCGAAAGAGCTTTCGCGCTTGGAGCTTGAACGCCTATCGCGCGGGTTCATCGAACAGGTCGCTGACTTCATCGGCCCCGAGACCGATATCCCTGCCCCGGACATGTACACCAATGCAATGATCATGGGCTGGATGATGGATGCCTACTCGAAGATCCGTCGCCAACGTACGCCAGCGGTGATTACCGGAAAGCCGATTCCGCTGGGTGGAAGCCAGGGCCGCGAAGATGCCACCGGGCGGGGAGCCTATCACTGCATGCACGAAGTCGCCAAGCGACGTGACTTAGTCATTCGAAAGACTCGAGTTGCGATCCAAGGGTTCGGTAACGCAGGTCAACATATCGCCCAACTGCTTCATGCCGACGGATATAAGATTGTTGGCGTAAGCGATTCTCGCGGAGGGATCTACAAGGAAGACGGGTTTGATATTCCGAGTCTGATTCAGATCAAGAACGAATCGAATCGTCTGCAGGCCGTTTATTGTACCGGCTCGGTTTGCGAGGCCATCGAAGCGGAGGCGATCACCAACGAAGAGCTGCTGGAACTCGATGTCGACGTACTGATCCCGGCCGCGCTCGAGAATCAAATCACGATCGACAATGCCGACAGGATCAAAGCCTCGGTGATCTTGGAGGTGGCTAACGGGCCGACGACCAACGAAGCGGATGAGATCCTGAACAAAAAGGGCAAACTGATCGTGCCAGATATTCTGGCCAACGCCGGCGGTGTAACGGTTAGCTACTTTGAATGGGTTCAGAATCAACAAGGCTTCTACTGGAGTCTCGAAGAAGTTCAAAAGCGGCTTGGCGAGATGATGAAGCGAGAGTTCAATCACATCTATGAATGCATGATCGAAATGAATATCGACATGCGCACCGCCGCATACGCGGTTGCCTTGTCGCGTATTGGTGAAGCGATCGCGTCGCTGGGGACGGCGCACTATTTTTCTGAAAACGATTCGTAAATTCGTACATCTTGCCGGGTTGGCTGTGAATCCGAAGTCGACCAAAATGGAACGCACGTTCCGCTTCGTTTGACCCAGCAAGGATCTCCCATGTCTCAGGCACGACTCGTTCTCCTTTCGTTGGCCCTTCTGCCGTTGTTGGCTCCTTCGCTTCTTTCGGCCCAGGAAAGCACTGCGGCCGAAAAACTGCATGACTTGTTCGAGGAAGACTGGCAGTGGCGTTTGGACAACTACCCGACCATGGGGACGTCGCTTGGCGATCCTCGCGGAAATGATCGCTGGACCGACCTTTCGCGTCAGGCGATCGATGCCCGCGACAAACATCCGCACGAGATGCTGCAAAAATTGAAGAGGATTGACGCCGGCACGCTGAGCGGACAGGACCTGCTGTCGTACGAATTGTTTGAGTACGAGTTGGAAGCCCAGATCGAAGGCCAGAAGTTTCCGACGGAACTATTGGCGATCGACCAATTGGACGGCCCTCAGTTTGAATTGGCCCAGACGGTCGAGCGGATGCCCTTCAAAACGCTCGAGGACTACGAGAACTACCTGGCACGATTAAAGGCGTACCCGCGGTACCTGGATCAAGACGTTGCGTTGCTCAAAGAAGGAATCGCCAAACGCTGGGTTCAACCGGCCGAGCCACTGCGTAGTATCCCGAAGCAGATCAGCGGCCAGGTCTTGGCCGATGCAACCGATAGCCCGCTGTTCGATCCGTTCAAGCAGTTTCCCGATTCGATCTCCGAGGCCGATCAGACGCGGCTGCGGCAGGAAGGCAAAGCGGCGATTGCCAACAGTGTCTTTCCGGCCATGTTGAAGTTCAAGTCGTTCATCGAAGACGAGTACTTTCCTCAGGCTGCCGAAGTGATTGGTGCTGCGGCATTGCCTGATGGCCGAGACTACTACCGCTTCCGTTGTCGCCGTTCGACGACCACCGATTTGACGCCGCAAGAGATTCACGAAATCGGTTTGAGCGAAGTCAAGCGGATTCGGGCCGAGATGGAAAAGGTGATTCACGATTCTGGCTTCCAGGGAGACTTCGACGATTTCGTCAAGTTCCTGAAGACCGATCCGCAGTTCTATTACACCGAGCCCAATGACTTGCTCATCGGCTATCGCGATATCGCCAAGCGGGTCGATGCCGAGTTGCCCAAACTGTTTGTCACCCTGCCGCGTCTACCTTATGGGGTCAAGGCATTTCCTGATTACGAGGCTCCCAATCAAACTTCGGCACGCTATTACCCTGGCTCGGCGGAAGCGGCACGAGCCGGGTTTTTCATGGCTAATACCTATGCCTTGAATAGCCGACCAAAGTACGAAATGGAAGCGCTCACGCTGCACGAAGCGGTTCCAGGTCATCATCTTCAGATTGCTCGGGCTCAGGAATTGACCGATCTCCCCCATTTTCGCCGCCAAGGCCATTACACGGCCTTCGTCGAGGGCTGGGCTTTGTATGCCGAATCGCTGGGCGAAGAGATGGGCTTTTACCAGACGCCTTACGACAAGTTTGGCCAGCTGACTTTCGAGATGTGGCGGGCATGCCGACTGGTGATTGATACCGGCATCCACAACATGGGTTGGAACCGAGCCCAGGCGATCGAGTATTTCAAAAAGAACAGCGGCAAAAGCGACCTGGAAGTGGCCGTTGAAGTCGATCGCTATATCGTCTGGCCAGGTCAGGCCCTGGCCTACAAGATTGGCGAGCTGAAAATCAAGCAGCTTCGAGCCAGGGCGAAGAACGAATTGGGTGAAGGTTTCGATCTGCGACAGTTCCACAACGCCGTCCTCGATAACGGAGCGTTGCCGCTTCCGATTCTCGAACGCATGATCGATCGCTGGATTGCCAAGCAGAAGGCCAAATAGAAATCTCCACGGAAAACGGTTATTGCCTTCGATCAAGTCCGGTTAGCCATAGTCAGGACCATTTCGAGGCTTCAATCGTTTTTCTGTTATGGACTTTGCCGGAATCCTATTGGTAAACGCGGCGCTCGTGGCTGGTTGCATGTTTGCAATCTGGCTGCTGAGTCTCTACCTGCGCGACGCCAGCATTGTCGATCTATTCTGGGGCGTTGGCTTTGTGCTGATTGCCTGGTCGTCGCTGCTTTGTGCTGCTTCACCCACACCAACGGCCTGGCTGGCCACCTTTTTGGTGACCGTCTGGGGGCTTCGCCTGGCGGGGTATCTGGCCTGGAGAAACGTCGGCCACGGCGAAGATCCGCGCTACACCGAAATGCGGATGAAGCCAGGGCGGAACTTCCCGCTGTTCAGCCTGGTGGTCGTTTACGGTTTGCAGGGGACGATCATGTGGACCGTGTCCTTGCCGCTTCAATTGCTGCCAACTCTGAGCGGTGGCAACACGATGCTGGTCGTTGTGGGGCTTGTCTTCTGGCTGGTCGGGTTCGGGTTTGAATCGATTGGCGATTTTCAGCTT
This sequence comes from bacterium, assembly GCA_016124445.1. GTDB lineage: Bacteria > Planctomycetota > Planctomycetia > Pirellulales > Pirellulaceae > Bremerella. The sequence goes on along the minus strand of WGNR01000013.1, from coordinate 125,080 downwards.
GCCCGGTTCAAGCGAGATCCCGCCAATCGGGGCAAAGTGCTCGATAGCGGGTTGTGGCACTATACCCGGCATCCGAACTACTTTGGCGACTTCTTGGTTTGGTGCGGCTACTTCTTTCTGGCAATCTCGGTCGATCTATCCGCCTGGTGGACGGTGGTCGGACCGGCGCTGATGACCTTCTGCTTACTTTGGTTTTCTGGCGTGGCTCACCTCGAGAAGCGGGTGAAGACGCGACGGCCGGAGTATGCCGACTACATACGCCGCACCAGCGGTTTCTTTCCTTGGCCTCCTGCGTCCAAGTCCTCGGTGGAAATGCCGGCTTCCTCCCATCATCCCAGCCCATAGGATTTTCGACCATGCTTGGCCAACGGATCGCCGTGATCGGTGGCGGAATTAGCGGGAACCTTGTCGCTCGCCTTTTGTGTGATGATCACGACGTAACGTTGTTCGAGGCCGCAGACTACCCAGGTGGGCATAGCAATACCGTGAGTTGTCAGATCGAGGGGAAAGAGTATCACGTCGATGTCGGCTTCATGGTTTTTAACGAGAGGACCTATCCCCACTTCTGCCAGCTACTCGATTGGCTCGAGGTGGAGGCCCAGCAAAGCGATATGAGCTTCAGCGTTCGCTGCGAAGCGACATCGCTGGAATACCAAGGGAGCAGTTTGCGAGGGCTTTTTCCTGCCTGGCAAAATGTCGTTTCGCCTGGCTATTGGAAGATGCTGTGGGATATCCTGCGGTTTAATCGGCTCGGAACGAATGCCATTCGGCTCGGCTCACTGAACGAGGGCGAAACAACCGGCCAGTTTCTCGACCGCTGTGGCGTGGGGCGAATGTTTCGAGAGAAATATCTGCTGCCGATGGCCGCGGCGATCTGGTCTGCCGAACCGGCGGCAATCCTTGATTTCCCGGCTCAGTTCTTCCTTGGGTTTTGCGACAACCATGGCTTGATGCAGGTTCGCAATCGTCCTCAGTGGAAGACCATCGTTGGCGGTTCGCAGACGTACGTCGCCAAGCTACTTGAGCCGCTGGAAGGTCGTGTTCGTCTGAATTGTCCGGTTCGAAAGGTCATTCGCGAAGGAGGCAGGGTCTATGTGTTGATCGACTCAAATGCGGATGCGAACGAAGTGGATTCGTTCGATCGGGTTGTCTTTGCCACGCACGCTGATCAAACCCTTCGGATGCTGACGGTGCCGACCGATGAGGAAGCGGAGATCCTCGGGCATTTCCCTTATCAGCCCAACCACGCGGTCCTGCATACCGATACGTCAATCCTGCCGCGAAACAAGTATGCCTGGGCGAGTTGGAACTACCTGCTGCCCAGCGAAGATCAAACCGCCGCGAGCGTGACCTACGATCTTTCGAGGCTGCAAAATGTTCCTTCACCGGTCCCCATATTGTTGAGCTTGAACGTCGGAGATCGGATCAATCCGGACAAGATACTGCGAACCTTCAGCTTCGATCATCCCGCGTTCAATCGCCATTCGCTCGACGCACAGAAACGCCTTTCACAGCTACAAGGCAAGCAGCAAAGTTACTTTTGCGGGGCTTGGAGCGGTTATGGGTTTCATGAGGACGGGGTTCGCAGTGCTTTGGCTGTGGCTGCTTACTTTGGAAAGAATCTCGAAACATGCAAAGTTGCTTGTACGAAGGAACCGTTTACCACACCCGACATGTCCCCCGAGAGCATCGTTTCTCGTACCAGCTGACGATGGGCTGTTTCGACCTGGCGGAACTGGACGAGCTGGTCGGTCCAGGCGGGATGCTGTCGAAGAATCGTTGGCGAGCGATTTCCTTTCCCGATGGAAAGCATTTGCGTGACTTTACCGGAACACTTGATCAGCGTGTCCGTACCTTCATGGAAATGCGAACGGGAACTCGACCTAACGGTGCGATCCGCTTACTGACGCAATTGCGGTACTTCGGCTACTACTTTAGCCCACTCAATTTTTTCTTCATCGACGACGAAAAGGAGACTGCCGGGCCCCCAAAGATTGTAGCTGAGGTGAACAACACTCCTTGGGGAGAACAGCACCTCTACTTCCTGCAGCCAACCTGGGACGAATCACTTTCGGCTTGGACCTTCCAGCATGCCAAGCAGATGCATGTTTCCCCCTTCATGCCGATGGACCAGACCTATCGTTGGACCTTCAAGAGCCTGGATGACCAACTGGCTGTCGAGTTGGAAAACATCGATCACGGGCAAGCGATTTTCAAGGCCGGCATGAATCTGGCGAAAAAGCCGTTAGCAACCAGCACCCTTCGACGGTTCTTCTACCGTATGCCTGCAATGAGTTTGAAAGTCGTTGCCGCAATCTACCTGGAAGCCTGGAAACTTTGGTGGAAACGATGTCCCGTTTATCCTCACCCGCACCGTCGCTCCGAATGCAGCCCACCTGTTCCGGCAAGCGATCCGCGACTGCCGAGATAGCCCTCGAGCGACGTGTCGCTTCCTTGCCTGCGATTGCGTCACGTGTCTCGCCGGGCCTCCACTGTTGGGTCGCGCGACAATGTCGTCGGATTCTGCATCATGCTCTTTCTCGAATCGAGGCAGGGCACGTTTTGATTGTCGATCCATTGGGGCAACGGCAATTCGGTCCGAGCGACGACGTTGAACTTCGGGCAGTCGTCCGTCTCGATGACCTGCGTGTCTACCGGCACATGATGTTGGGAGGCACGTTAGCGGCAGCCGAGGCTTACCTGGAAGGCAAGTGGGTTTGCAGCGATCTGACGGCACTGCTGCGAATTATGGCCCGCAATCTGGATGCTTTGAAGGGAATCGAGCAACGAACTTCATTCTGGCTCCGCCCTTGGCGAATGTGGCAACAGTGGCGTTCGCGGAACTCTCGATCCGGCAGCCAGAAGAACATCGCTGCCCACTATGATTTGAGCAACGAGTTTTTTCGCCTGATGCTCGATTCGACGATGATGTATTCCGCAGGAGTCTTTGAGCGCGAAGATGCTTCGCTGGAAGTTGCTTCGATTGCCAAGCTCGATCGGATTTGCCGCAAGCTGGACCTGCAACCTGGCAGCCGTCTGGTCGAAATCGGCACTGGTTGGGGTGGATTTGCCGAGTACGCTGCGAAGAACTACGGCTGTCATGTAACGACCACGACCATTTCTCAGCAGCAGTTCGAGTTCGCCAAACGCCGAATTGAGGACGCCGGTTTGGCCGACCGCGTCACGCTGCTTAAACAGGACTACCGCGACCTGACAGGCCAGTTTGATCACCTGGTCAGCATCGAGATGATCGAAGCGGTTGGTCGGGAATACCTGGATACCTACTTCAAGAAATGTTGCTCGCTCCTGAAGCCCAGCGGAACGATGGCCCTGCAAGTGATTACCATTCCGGATGAACGACTCGACCAGTATTCCCGCGGAATCGATTTCATCCAGAAGTACATCTTCCCCGGCGGTTTTCTTCCTTCGTACCAACTGATGACCGGGTCGCTGGCACGTCATACCGACCTGCGTGTTATTCATGCGGAAGATTTCGGGCCGCACTACGCGAAAACATTGGCAGCCTGGCGCGAGAACTTCTTTGACAATCTCCCACGAATTCGCGCCTTGGGGATGGACGATTACTTCCTGCGAACTTGGGAATATTATCTCGCCTACTGCGAGGCAGGCTTCCAGGAACGGCAGATCGGCGTTAGCCAACTGGTGATGGCCCGGCCCAAGTTCCGCGGCTCGTCAATTTTGGGCCCGCTATCCTGATCGCGGCTAATCAACGACCGTGTGGATCTCTTCCTCGGTGTTTAGCCCACGCAATTGCCGCCACAGCCAGTGAACCTCTCGGTAGCCAATCGCCAGGTAGGCAAGTACACCGGCCGCAATCTGCAGCAACAAGATCAGGGCATCCGGCAAGTTTGCTCCGGCGAGACCAATCCCATAGACGATCACTCCCATCACCAGCGAAGCGGCAAGTGCAGGTAAAAGTTTCCAGGCAATCGTTTGAATGGAAACGTCGGCCTGAACAAAGCAAAAGGCGAGATAGAAAGGACAGATCAAAACGGTGGTGGCGGTAATTGCCAAGGCCAGGCGTTGGGCGATCATGGGAGCCTCGAGTTCGCCGCTGGCGACCGCTACACCGCACCCGGTTGCCAACGCAACCAATGTCCCCAGGGCGCCTGCGGCCAACATGTTCGCTTTGCCGGCGGCACTCATCAGGCTTCCGCAGATGTTGATCCAGCTTTGAGCGAGAATCATCAGCCCCATCATCGAAAGAAGTTGGCCTGATTCGATCCAGTCGCTTCCCCCCAGCACCGGCATCAAACGCTCGCCGACGAGGAACATCCCGATCGAACAAGGGGCCAGCATAATGCCGACCATGCGATAGAAGTTGCCTGTCAAACGGGTAAACACCTCATGTCCATGTGCGTGCGAAAGCGCCGGCAGCATGGCCGAGGTAACTGGGGCGGTCAAAAGATAGACCGGTCGGATCATCTGGTTGTAGGCCTGGGTGTAGAAACCGATCCATTCGCGACCGGTTTGAGTACCTCCCAGCAGAACCCCCAGCAGAATCTTGTCCAGGTTCTGACCGATGGCGAAAAAGACGCCGCTGGCGGTATAGAACCCGCTGAAATGCAGCAGCGATCGAACTTCCGCGAAGCTGGACCTTTTTCCAGGCCGCCATGGCTCGATCAGCCAGTAACCGATGTTTAGCACCAGCAGCTCAACATATTGCTGGATGACCAAGGCCCAGACACCATATTCTAGCCAGGCCGCTGCGATCGCCAGTACGCCGCTGATGAGCAGCGACAAAAGCCGAACGGTTGTCAGGCTGCCAAAATGGAGTTTCTTTTCCGCCAGAGATCGATGCTGGGAAAAGCTGTTGTAGAGCAGGGCGGTGCCCGAAAGAGCCAGCCCAACAGGAAGCAAACGCTCTGCTTCGTACCAGTAGGCAAGCAGTGGAGAAACCAGCGCCAATACGGCGGTCAGCACGATACCGGTAAGAATCTGGTACCAGAACAGGGTACTCGTTTGCTGGTCGGTCAGATTGCGTTTCTGGACCGTCGCGACATCCATGCCGAGCGAACCAAAGGAACGCACCAGCAGGAGGATCGGCATGAACATGCCGAGCAGGCCAAATTCAACCGGATCGACCCGTCGATAAAGTTCGGCCAGGACCAGCAGAGAAATCAATTGCCCGGCGATCTGGCCAATCATCGTTAGCCGTGTCGCACGTTGCGCCTTCCGGAATAGATGAGCATCGACCGAGGGCGAGCCGTTCTCCGGAGGCGAAGATTCAGTCATGAAGCGGGCAAGGAACGCGCTGAGAGGATGGGCCTAGCGAGATTTCGCCAGGATTAATACCAAATCGCACACCATAGGGCACGCACGCCATCTTTCCAGCCGATCTTCTTTCCTTCCTCGAAGGTGCGTGGGTAGTAGCGAATCGGTACTTCGCGAATTCGCAGCCCCTTGCGGCGAGCAATCTTGGCGGTGATTTCAGGTTCGATCCCGAATCGTTTCTCGCGCAGTGTCGGGGCAATGTCTTGAATCACTTCACGGCGGAATACCTTGTAGCAGGTCTCCATGTCGGTCAGCAGCAAGTTGGTGAACAGGTTCGACCACATTGTCACCAGCTTATTGGCCAGGTAATGCCGCACGCGGGGAACGTTGCGGTGGCCGGTAATGAAACGGCTGCCGTAAACGACGTCGACCCCTTCGCAAATGATGGGCTGCAGCAAGGCTCGGAAGTCTTTGGGCGTATATTCCAGGTCGGCATCCTGGATGATGACGGCATCGCCGGTGGCTTCCTGAAAACCGGTGGCCAGGGCGGCACCTTTACCCTGATTCTTTTCGTGCAGGATGATCTTCAAGTCTTCCTGGCCCCGCAGCCGCTCCAGCAGGTCTCGCGTGCCGTCGGTGCTGCCGTCGTCGACCAGGATAATTTCACACTTGAAACCGGACTGGCGAACTGCTGCAATAACTTGTTCCAGCGACTTCACCTCGTTGTAAACGGGGATCACGACAGAGAGAATGAAGTCGTGGGGAATCTCGTAGATCGCCAAGCGGTAGCAAGCTGCTTCGCCCAAGAGCTGATGCAGGATTTCAATGCGGCGTGGCTCATCCATAGAGGTCTCTAACAAGGCCTGTTGCAACCGCGAGATTTCGTATTGTTCGTGTTCGGAGTGGATGCTCATATCGTTTTGAAACGTACCGAAAGAGTTACTGCCACGAACTCGCCGATTGTTACGTCGTCGACTTTCCAAGCCCGCCCTCAAGTATAGTGCGCCTGGTACAGAAATCGAATCCTAGGAGGTTACCTTTCCATGATTTCCCCCTTCGTGGCTGCGGCCCTGCAAATGAACTCAGGTGCGGAAAAATCGGCAAACCTGGCACAAGCGGAAGCGATGATCGCCGAAGCAGCCAGCCAGGGGGCTCGCTTGGTGGTATTACCGGAATTGTTTCCCTTTCTCGGCAAGGTTTCGCAGCTCAGGGAAAATGCCGAATCGATGGATGGCAAAGTCTTGCGCCGCATGCGCGAGCTGGCGATCGAGCATCAACTGGTGCTGTGCGCGGGCAGCATGGCGTTTCCCGCGGAAGGCGACCCGTTGAAGGTTGTTAACCGCAGCATCATTTTTGGTCCTCACGGACAAACTTTGGCCACCTACGACAAGATTCATTGCTTCGACATCAATCTGCCTGAGGTTCATGTCGTGGAATCGGATTACGTTCGTCCTGGCAGCCATCTTTCGGTTGCTTCCACCCCACTGGGGCACATCGGCCAGGCGATTTGCTATGACTTGCGGTTCCCCGAAATATTCCGTCGACTAACAGTCGACGGAATGCAGATCTGCGTGTTGCCATCGGCGTTTACGGCGAAGACCGGACAAGCTCATTGGGAGGTACTCGTCCGGGCACGAGCCATCGAAAACCAGATTTACATCGTCGCGGCAAATCAGTGCGGTGTGTACGCCGATTCCATCCCCTGTTTCGGAAATTCTTTGATCGTCGACCCGTGGGGAAAAATTCTAGCGAGGGGCGACTGCCAGACGCCGGGTGTGGTTTCCGCCGAGATCGACTTAGCCTATCAGCGAAAGATTCGTACAGAATTACCGGCTTTAACGCATCGCCAAATGATCTAGCGACCTGGAGTACCATGCTTGGTTTCGCGAGTAGAACGAGCCATTGTTGTGACAATATCGTCGCAAGTTGAATTGGAATTAATCATGAATAGATTAACAGTTCATGATGAGTTTGTCGATTTGGTCGCATCTCGGTTGTTGTCCAAAAGATTTTTTGCCAGCGGAAATCGCATTGGAAACATAATGTCGAAAAAAGATTCGTCTGGTTGCTTGACAACTCGTCGTCGCTTCGCAAAATTAGTCCCTATGTTAATTGGAACCAGCGGGCGTTAATCACGCCTATTACACTTCTCGTCCTCTCCGTAGCTCCGTGTCATTCGTTGCAATTTGGTCGTTCTGATCAAAGGTTCCCGGCTCGCACAAGCACATTCCATAGGGAATTATGCGCGCTGGTGGGATTTCGGCGACACGCTGCTTTCGATTGAGTTGAATATGGGGAGAGAGAGCTTATCCAGTTCATTGAGAGAGAGCGCCTGCCGGCAAAGGGACTTGTCACCAAGGGTTGGTTTACTCTCCGCTGAAAACGCTTGAAGGGCGCGACCGATGGAGCGACTGCGACAGACCTCCGGGACTGCTTATGGATATCCCTTCTTGCTTTTTTTGCTATCGGGAAACGGCAGCAAACTGCCGGAGCAGATAGCCATGACTGCTTAGCTAGATAAGTTCATCGATGTGAGGTTTAAAGACGTAGCGAGTGAGATGAGTCGACGGTGCCAAACATTTTGATCGCCTTGGGGGCAAATCTTGGTGATCGGGGCGAAACGCTTTCCCAGGCGATCGACGAACTTGCTGCGGACGATGATTTGCAACTTGAAGCTCGCAGTCAGTTGCTGGTCACCAAGCCGGTCGGAGGCCCAGCCGGTCAGCCTGATTTTCTGAACGCCGCGGCCCGGTTTTCTACCCAGCTATCTCCCAGCCAGGTGCATCAAAAGTTGATTGAGGTCGAGTGTCTCCATGGCCGGGTACGGAAGCAGCGTTGGGGAGCTCGCAAGCTTGATCTCGACTTGCTGCTGTACGACCAGATGGTCATCGAGACCGAGAAGTTGAGGGTTCCGCATCCTCGCATGAGCTTTCGCCGTTTTGTGATTCAGCCAGCCGCCGAGGTTGCCCCTGAGATGGTGCATCCAGAATTGCAGGTAACGCTGCAGGAACTTTGGCTGCATCTGAATCAATCGCCGCCAATTGTAGAAATCGCGGCCTTGCCTGGCCCGGCCGTATCTCAATTGGCCGAAGCTGCCGGCCGGGAGCTCGAAAACCTTCAGGTTAGCATTCCCGCCGATATCTTTTCTGCATGTCAAAGTCGCGAAGAACTAAACGATGCCCTCAGTCAAGCGATGATGTCCCCGCAGTCTTCAGACGAGAAGATTCAACTGCTACCCTGGTGGCATGGCTGGCCCAGCGTGACTGGTTTGTCGGGTGACAAGAGTGATCGCATGGCGAATTCGCCAAGATTGGTTGTCTATTGGAACCGCCCAGAAGAGACGTTCGGCGAAGTCGAAAAACGATGGTGGACGCAGCCTGAGAGAGTCAGGCTGCAGAAAGATCTTGGCGAGGCTGTTCAGGCCCAAGTGCATGGCCCGCGACTTTGGCTCGAAGGCAACGATCTGGCCAGTGCAGTTACCGACCTGACAGCTGCCATCGAGGCAAGTTGCTAAAGCACGTCTACTCGGCGTGGTGCTGGTCGAGGTAGGTCTTCGCTGCGTGCTCTTGTTCTTTGGGGACCAGAATCCGGATCGCGAACACCCCGGTAAAACCACCTTGATGGTCGTTTTCCAAAGAGCAGGCAATTCCCTGTTCTTCGAGAGCGCTCTTAATGACCGATGCTTCTTCGTGGCTCTGGCAGGTTCTAACTTCGACAAACTCGATATTGTCCATATAACCGTTACTCCATCATTCAAGGGGCCGATCAATTGACCGCGGGCTTCCGCAAACTGGGAGGCACTATCCCCTTATTGTAACCTACTGTTCCTGGTAGCAGAGTTGTCTCCGGACATGATTCTTCTGGGAACAGGAACCAATTTTATGCGTACGCGCACGCTCAAGACTGTCATCCTCGACGACGACCCAGGCATTGTTCGGTTGGTGAAAACCATCCTGAAGGGAGCCTTCGGAGACCAGCTGGAATTGTACGACTTTGTCGACGTTCACGAGGCACAGAAGTGGATTTCGTCCAATTGCTGCGACCTGCTCATCAGCGATATCGATATGCCTGACATCAACGGGATGGATATGTTGGTGTTCGCCAAACAGCGAAATGCCTGGACTCAGGTTGTCTTTTTGACAGGCCACTCCAACTGGGTTCACGTGGCCAGCGCCATCGAGAACGGAGCATCCGATTTCCTGCTGAAACCAATCAACCGGGACGAGCTTTGCGACATCGTTCAGCAGCACATCGAACGATCGGCACGCTGGAAAATGGCCCTGTTCCCCAAACAGGCAGCTTCGGCCAGCAATTAAGCAACCAGCAGAGCTGACCGACACAAACCTTACAAACGCTTTCTCCGGCGCAGGGTCGTGAAGATTTTCTGCTTGCGTCAAGACATCTGGCTGCGCCGGTTCGTTTCTTGGGGTAATCTTTCGCGGCGAAAAATGATTGTGATAGCACTTTGGAGTGTGTTGCGATCCTCCTAACTCCCCACCCAATTCGCAGGAAGCATTTTCTCGTGGTCCGCCGGAAGCTGACATACGCGCTGCTCTGCGCGGCCGTTCTGATTGTTCAAGTTGCCTCTGGCTGCGCGTTTTGCAAGAGAGGTCGCTGGAGCGATCCGCACATGGTCGCTCCGTGTCCCGAATCGAATCCCAAGGCGCAATATCCCTTGGGGATTGGTTGGCGTCCTTGCGACATGACCTCGATCGAGCCAATCCCGCCACTTGAGCAGCCGATCCGCGAAACTGATCGCCAGCAACCCTTGAGCTTCTCCGTCCAGCTTTGTGCCTTCGAAGAGGAGATCTCGCCGCGGGCCGTTTATTACGATACCTCGTTCGATGCCGCGGATAACAACGTGGATCAATGGCAGACTGCCAAGCCATCCGTTGGTGGCGCGCCTGGCCGCCTCGAAGCCATTGATACTCCGTCGGCTGGAAACATGATGTTCCCGCCGTTTGACGGCCAGTTGGAACCAGGCATAGTTACCTTCAAGCCTGATCTTGGCGAAGGTGAAGTACTGGTCTCTCCTCCGCGGATGCAAGATCTTCCGGAGTCCGAGTCGCCTGACATCCAATTGCGCGAAGCCGAGTCGTATTATGCGATGGCGGTCGATGCCGACAAGCAATTGGACGAGTCGGCGATGAACATGTATCTCGACGCGGCGATTGCGGCCTATCGCTACATGGATCGGATGCCTCCGCAGGCCCAGACTTCCAAGGGAACTGCCCGAGCATGGGAGGTTTACCACTCATCGCTAGCCAGGTTGATGTTCATTGCCGATCGAACCGGCCACATCGATAAAGCCACCGGGATCCGGCTACCGGTCAACGGTGGCTACCGCATTGTCCAGTTCGAGTACGCCAACTTTCAGCGAACTGCCGAAGACTTCGACCGTTGGCACATCGTCGGAAATTATCAGTCTCGCTACTTGTTAACCAAGCATCGCCAGCAAGGTTTGGGCGTGCCGATGGTCTGTGTTCGCCATCGCAAGGAGAACGATAAGTGGTATCCGCCGGAAATCCCCTTCGCAGTTACTGGAATCCTGCGTCCTGAGAGCGAGATGGGGCTGTACGACGCCACGACCGAAGCGACCGTTCCCGACGGAATGCATGTCGAGCAGGTCGTCGCAAGGCTGGAACTATACGATCCCCGAACTTCCGGCGACGTCGAATTCAAATGCCATCAGGTTCCATTGGCGAAAGATCTCACCGCCCCCTACGCCTACATGCTCAGCGAAACCCGGGGCGAATCGAAGCTGGCGTCGCTGCACCCTTCTCGGAACATTTCTGATCGTGGATTGTTCATTCTCGAGCCTCACCAGAAAGGCAAAATTCCAGTCGTCTTTGTCCATGGGGCGCTTTCGGCTCCCTATACCTGGGCAGGCATTGCCAATGAGATCGATAGCAACCCAGACCTGGCAGCCCGCTACGAGGTCTGGGGATTCTCCTATCCAACGGGCGCGCCGTTTTTGGAAACCGCAGCGATTCTGCGCGAACAGTTGGATGAGATCATTCTAGAAATGGATCCCAGCGGATTCGATCGCGACCTGCGAAATGTTGTCTTGATCGGACACAGCATGGGAGGCATTCTGTCGAAGCTTCAGGCTGCCGATAGCGGCAACGTGCTGTGGCAATACACGGCTTTTCAGCCGCTGGAAACGCTGAAAACAACTCAAAAGATGCACGACTATTTGCAGCGGCAGTTTTACTTCACTCATTCGCCGAATGTCGGACGGGTCATCTTCATTGGTACTCCGCATCAAGGGACGTCGCTCGAATCGAGCACCATTGGGCATTTCAGCGCGTCGCTGGTTCATCAAGATCCCAGCCTGATCGAAGCCCATCGACGGCTACTGGAAGACAACCCGGCGGCATTCCGTAAAGAGTTCCGCCGCCGTGTACCGGTCAGCATGGACCTGATCAATCCAGATAGCTTGTTGCTCAAAGGGATCTACGAACTGCCAATCGCGCCGGAGATCCCATCGCATACCATCCTGGGAGGCGGCTGGTGGACCATCCATGATGGCCGCAGCGATGGTGTCGTGCCGGTGTCGAGTGCCCGCCTGCCGGGCGTTCAGACAGAGATCATGGTCAACGCCCAGCATACGCATCTCAATCGAGACGCTGGGACGGTTTGCGAAATCCTGCGAATTTTACGCGTTCACGGAACGCGGCCAGCCTTCACCGGCAGTTAGTCACCTTTACTCTTCGTCGAGCGTACGTCGAATCCGGCGGACGACGAAGTACTGGATCATCCCCAGAATCACGATCGCCAGCATCATACAGGTTGCCTGGTAGAAGTCGACAAAACCAACCGGGCGAATCGTGGCACCGACGATCACATGCGTCAGATAGCCAATCGCCGCCAGGGTCATCGTGTAGCCGACGAGCCCTTTCTCGTACAGCGTGGCACTCGCCGCGATCAACAGCAGATAAACGATCGCCAACGGACTGGCCGCGCCATGCACCAGGAACAAAAGCGCTGTCAGCAAGATAAAGTTCCAGGTCATCCAGGCATAGATCGCCACTTTGCGAGTGCTGGGCCTCTCGTACAATCGCTGGAAAAACCAAGCCGCGCCCGAAAAGGCGATCGCAAAGCCAACCGATGAAATGCGAAACCAAGGCCGCGCCGAGACCGGCTCCTTAAGGATGTACGAGCTAACCGCGTGATACGCAAAGAACAGAATCACGCACGCTAACGTGCTGGCCAAACCAGGCTTCCGGCGAGCCCAGTAGATGATCCGTTCTCCAATCCCTAGCGGTTTGGCTCGAATTGGTTCGTGCCGGAGATAGGCTTCCAGGTCGGCGGCCAACTCTTTCATGCTGTGGTAGCGCGCCGCTGGCGTCTTATGCATGCACTTCAGGCAAATGGTTTCCAATGCCCGCGGAACCTGCCAATTCAGTTTCCGCGGCGGAATCGGGTTCATGGTGCAGATCTGGTCGATGGCTTCCAGGATATTGTTGCCGGCGAATGGCGGCTTGCCGGTTAGCAGGGCGTATAGAATCGCTCCCAGGCCATAGATGTCAGTTGCGCTACTGATTTGATCTTTGCGACCGGCGGCTTGCTCCGGTGCCATGTAACCAGGCGAGCCGAGTATCTGACCGGAGTAGGTCATTTCGGAATTGCCATCCATTCGCTTTGCCAGTCCGAAGTCGGTGACGTGCGGCTGTCCTTCGGCGTCGATCAAAATGTTGGAAGGCTTCAGGTCGCGATGCACGATCCCCATCGAATGAGCATGGGCCATTGCTTGGGCGATTTGCAGAACCAACTCCGCTGTTTGCTCGGGCGAAGGTTTCTCGGTCCGAATGATCTCCGCCAGGCTTCTTCCTTCGACATATCCCATCGAAAAGAAGTGTCGTCCTTGGTGATGCCCGACTTCGTAGATCGGCACGATTCCAGCATGCGCGAGATTGGCCGCCGCTTCGGCTTCGGCTCGGAAACGTTGAATTTCTTGTGCCGAGGCGAACTGGCCAGACAAAATCATCTTGACCGCGACGGTTCGTTCCGGCGAGATTTGCCGCGCCTTGAAGACGACTCCCATGCCTCCTCGGCCGAGTTCATTTAGAAGTTCGTAGCCAGGCAGCGTGTCGGCCACGTCGCTCGCTTGGGAAGCTTGCAGCGTTTTCTCCGGATCAAGGTCGACCGTTGCCAGCGTAGACTCTTGTTCGGCCAGCCGCTGGTGGATAGGCGACTGGTCGAGAGCGGTGTTGTCATCCGCGGCAAGCATCTGGCGAAGCTGTTCGGCCAGATCTTCCCGATCATTGAAGTGCGTTTTGATCCAACGCTGGCGATTGTCTTCAGGCAAGACCACTGCCTGTTCGAACGCTTCGCACAGCTTTTGATAGTCTTCCGCGTTCATGCTTGGTGCGTATCTCTAGTCTTCGGAGTCGCCCGAACTGTCATCCAGTCGCGACATCAGCCAGGCCTTGGCCATGCGCCAGTCTCCTTTGACGGTCGATACTGAAACGTCGAGCGCGGCGGCCGTTTCTTCTACCGTCATCCCAGCGAAATACCTCATTTCGATGATCTTGGAATGCCGAGGGTTCAGGTCGGCGAGTTCCGTTAACAGTTCATCCAACTCGACCAGGTCAACGTTGCCCTGGGGATCGCCGGCAACCAAACCTTCTTCCAGCGTGATTCGCTGGGCCCCTTTGCCCCGTTTGGCGGCGTTTTTCGTGCGAGCATGATCGACGAGAATCCGCCGCATGATATTCGACGCTACCGCGCAGAAGTGAGCTTTTCCGCGCCACTGAACACGATTCTGATCGACCAATTTCAGGAAGGCTTCGTGAACCAGTGCCGTCGCTTGAAGCGTATGGTCGGCCCGCTCGTGCCGCATATGCTGATTGGCGATGCTCTTCAATTCCTGGTACAGAACCGGCAACAGTTTATCTGCGGCCTGTTGATCGCCCTCGGAAAGAGAGGCAAGCAAGCTTTCAACGTCGTCGCTCATCAGAGTTCGCGTTTCCTGACAAAATCGGTGGAGGGGCCCGGGTTGATAATCGCGGCTACCGCGTCTAGCTTAACAGTCGAAAAGGCCCCAGAGAATGCTTCAACGAGATTTGTCTGCCAACAGGCCATGAAGGATCGTCATGAACCTGGTAATCGTGCACCATCACCTCAACCGCGGCGGGGTAACCCAAGTGATCCTGAATCACTTGCGAGCCCTGCGGCACGCCGGCGTCGATGGCGCTTACGAGCGAATCGTTGTCGTTTATGGCGGTCGCCGGACTGGTTGGCCCGAGGCCAGCGAGCCTGCGCTGGAGCGAGTCGAGTTGGAAGTGGTTCCCAGCATCGACTACGACTCAGTCGTATCGGTGGAAGCCGATACCCCCTATCAAGACATGCTGGCAATGCTCAAGCGGCGAAGCCTTTCGCCGGAATTGACGCTGCTGCATGTCCATAACCATACCCTGGGGAAAAATGTTGCCTGGCCGGCAGCGCTTTCACGACTGGCAGCCGACGGCTATCGGATGCTGTTGCAGCTGCACGATTTTGCCGAAGACTTTCGGCCCGAGAACTATCGCCACCAGGTAGCTTTTTATGAAAACCGCGGAACATCGATGCAAGAGGTCTACTTTCAGGCCCCGCATGTCGACTACGCGGTGCTCAATTCGCGTGACCGAACGATTCTGCGTAGCGCCGGATTCGCCGGCGAGAAGTTGGCCTGGCTGCCTAACCCGGTGCACTCGTTTCCGGAACTACCTGATCGGATCGAAGCACGTCGGAAACTGAGGGAAGTTTTCGACGTGGCACCCGAAGAACGTTACATCCTTTACCCGGTGCGTGGCATTCGGCGAAAGAACGTCGGTGAATTGGTCCTCTGGTCAGCTATCGCTCCTGGTCCAACGACCTTTGGGATTACGCTGGCCCCGCTCAATCCCGCGGAACTTGCCCCTTACGAACAATGGGAGGCACTTGCCGAAGAACTTCAGCTTCCTTGCAAGTTCGATGTCGGAGGCAACGCTGGACTTTCGTTTTCCGAGAACCTGGCCGCGGCCGATGCCATCATCAATACCAGTGTGGCTGAAGGATTCGGCCTCGTGTTTCTCGAGGCGTGGCTTACCGGCAACCTGTTGATCGGTCGCGATTTGCCTGAGATCTCGGCCGACTTCAAAGCGGCAGGGCTTCAGCTTGATACGTTGGCTGACGCACTGTGGGTTCCCAGGCGAAGTCCTATCGGCCAGCGCGAACTCTTTTCCGAGGCGAACTACCGTCAACGGATTGAAGAATTATTCGATCAGGTGCTTACCGACTTCGGCCAGCCAGCTCTTGGCGTCGAAGCAATACAGCAGCAGTTAGACGAGCGGCTGGCAGCCGACTGGATCGACTTCGCACTTCTGACCGTGGAAGCGCAAACCGAAGTGATTCGCGCGGCGGCTGGTGATCGAGAACTGGCAGATGCCATTGTCGAGAAAAACGCACACGTCATGCGTCCGCTGTGCGAACATGAAGTTGACTACGCAGCGACGATTCAAGCCAACGCCGAGATCGTTTTGTCACGTTTCAGTTTGAAAGAAACGGGAGAGCGTCTGCACGAACGTTACGAACTTCTTCAGGGGCAAGAGCCTGGCCCAGTTACGGCGCTGAGAACGGCCGATCAGATTCTGCAAGAATTCGTCAAGCTAGAGCGGCTTCATCCAGTGCGATTGGAATCGGTATGAACGAGTACGAAGAGATCCTCAAACGAAACAGCCAACCGCTCGAGCCGATCCCGACGGAGGTCGCGGCAGACCTAAAGGCGTTGCCGGGGATCGAGGCGGTTGTCTTTGATGTCTACGGAACGCTGTTGGTGAGCGGTAGCGGCGATGTCGGCACGGCGATGAAGATGACCAAGGGATCGGCCCTGGACGCGGCCTTGGAGGCGAGTGGGGTGACTTGCCTGGTCTCGGCAGACGAGATGATCGAGTCGTTTTACCAGGTGATCCAGGATGATCACAAAGTTGCCACTAAAAGAGGCACTTCTAACCCAGAGGTGGTGATCGAAGAAATTTGGCAAAAAGTTTTTACTGCTCCTATCGAGAAGGGGGAACTGCAACTTCCCCCTGGATTTGATTTCCGGCGATTCGCCTTGGAGTTTGAATGCCGGGTCAATCCGACCTGGCCGATGCCGGGGATGCAGGAGGTTTTAGCTGCCCTTCATCAGCACGGTTACCGACTGGGAATTGTCAGTAATGCCCAGTTCTTTACGCCGAAAATCGTGGAAAGCTTTCTCGGATCATCACTTGAGGAAAACGGATTTCGCCCGGAGAACTGTTTTTTCTCCTATGAGTATCGCGTTGCGAAGCCAGGAACTGATCTATATGTGACCGCTGCCCAGAGTTTCGCCGACCAGGGAATCGACGTGTGTCATATTCTGTATGTTGGCAACGACATGCTGAATGATGTCCAACCGGCGTCGCAAGTTGGCATGAAAACTGCTCTCTTTGCTGGAGACGAGCGCAGTCTTCGACTGCGTACGGAAGATGCTCGAATGTTGCCAATTCAACCTGATGTAACGCTCACTAGACTTTCTGACATTTTGGCCTGCCTTCCGAGATAATTCACCATGAACCCACCTCAGATCACTGGGCACAATATTGGATTTGTCGGGACTCGTTTTGCTGGAACCGACGGGGTGTCGTTAGAAGCGGCTAAGTGGGCTCAAGTCCTGTGGGACAACAAGCATATTAGCTACTGGTATGGCGGGAAGATGGATACTGATCCCGATATTACCAGCCTAGTTCCGCACGCTTATTTTGGGCATCCCGATATCCAGTGGATCAATCGTCGGATCTTTGGAACGACTACCCGCGATCCGGAAGTTTCGCGGCGAATTTTTGCCTTGGCCGAATACCTCAAGCATACGCTCTACGAGTTCACCCGGCGATTCAACATCGAAGTGATGATTGTGCAGAATGCGCTATGTATTCCGATGAACGTTCCGTTGGGGGTGGCGCTGACGATGTTCATTGCCGAAACTGGTTTCCCCACGATCGCGCATCATCACGATTTCTACTGGGAGCGAGATCGTTTTTCGGTCAATGCGGTCGGCGACATCCTGTCGATGGCCTTTCCGCCAACCCTTCCATCGATTCAGCACGTCACGATTAACCTGCCAGGTCAGGCCGACCTTTCGCACCGCAAAGGGCAGTCGTCGATCCTGGTTCCCAACGTGCTCGACTTCGAAGATCCCCCAGTCAACGACGATTACCCGCACAGCTTTAAAGAGGACATCGGTCTATCGCCGGACGACTATGTCATTTTGCAACCGACCCGTGTCGTCCCGCGAAAGGGGATCGAACATGCGATCTCTTTGGTCAATTCACTCAATAACCCTCAGTACAAACTTGTGGTGACGCACGAGTCAGGCGACGAAGGGGACGAATACAAAAATGCCCTCCAAGAGATGGCAGATCGACAAAACGTTGACTTGCGATTCGTTGCGGATCGCGTGGGGGAAGAACGGGGCGTCGACCACGAAGGACGCAAGATCTACACGCTAGGAGACTGCTACGCAGCGGCCGACTTCATCAGCTATCCAAGCTTGTACGAAGGGTTCGGCAATGCGTTGATCGAAGCGTTCTACTTCCGCAAGCCAATCCTGGTAAACCGATATTCCATCTTTGTGACCGATATTGAGCCAAAGGGTTTTAAAGTCGTTACAATGAACGGATATCTCACCAAGGATGTCGTCACTCAGGTGCGCAACCTGATGGAAGATGCCGCGTATCGCGAGGAAGTGGTCGAGCATAATTTCGAACTTGGTAAACGGTTCTTTAGTTACTCGGTGCTTAAACGCAAACTACGGGCTCTGGTGACTAACTTCACCGGTATGGACGATTTATAAGATTAGCCGCGAACCCGGCCCGAGACGCGGCGATCGGATAGGGAGATTCCATGATCGGCACAACAGAACAAACCGACACGATCAAAAAGTATCTTACGGGCATGTACGGTGAGTCGGTCGCGGAGGAAGTCTTGCCGCGGCTGGAAACACTTCTTCAGACGTACAGCGAGAAGATTCCGAAACCGAAACGAACCGGCTGGGATGAAACCGACGTCGTCTTGATCACCTACGCTGACCAGGTGCAAGCCCCCGATAAGACGCCGCTGGCCGTTCTGCGAGAGTTCCTGGTCCACCATGGCTATGGCGAACTGATCGACACGATCCACCTGCTCCCCTTCTATCCCTACACGTCGGACGATGGTTTCTCGGTCGTCGACTATAAACAGGTCGATCCCGATTCGGGCGACTGGAACGATATCTCTGGCCTGGCCCAGGACTTCAACCTGGCATTCGACATGGTGGCCAATCACTGCTCGCAGAAGTGCGATTGGTTCCAGAAGTTTCTGCAAGGCGAAAAACCGTACGACCAGTTCTTCATCGATGTCGATCCCGGTACCGATCTGACCCAGGTCGTTCGTCCGAGGGCTTTGCCGCTGCTGACGGCCTTCGATACGCCTGCCGGGCAGAAGCATGTCTGGACTACCTTCAGTCCCGATCAGGTTGATTTGAATTACGGTAGCCCCGAAGTCCTGTTGGCGATGATCGATGTGTTGCTGTTCTACGTCGAGCATGGGGCCCGGATCATCCGGTTGGATGCGATCGCGTTTCTGTGGAAGACAATCGGCACCAATTGCCTACATCTGGATGAGACCCACGCCGCCGTCAAGCTGATGCGGGCCGTGACCGAAATTGTCGCTCCGCACGTGCTGCTGCTGACCGAAACCAATGTGCCGCACGCCGAGAACATCAGCTACTTTGGTGTGGCCGACGAAGCGCACATGGTCTACCAGTTCAGCCTGCCGCCTCTGCTGTACGATGCCTACTTGAACGAAGACGCCACCACACTGAATCACTGGATGGGGTCGCTCTATGATATTCCGGAAGGAACGACCTACTTCAACTTCACCGCCTCGCACGACGGTATCGGCGTTCGCCCGCTGGAAGGTCTGGTCCCGGAAGAGCGGATCGAAAAGCTGGTTTTCTCCACCCGCGAACGAGGTGGACTGGTCGGTATGCGCACGATGCCGGATGGCTCGCAGCGTCCCTACGAATTGAACGTGACCTACGTCGACGCCATGGGGCATCCCGAAAAACTTGGCTCAGAGCACCACGCAACGATGTTCCTGGCATCCCAGGCGATCATGCTGGCCATGAAGGGAATCCCCGGGATTTACTTCCACAGCCTGGTCGGAACGCAAAACTACATTGCCGGGGTCGAAGAGAGCGGCATCCCCAGACGGATTAATCGACGCAAGTTCGAGCGTTTGGAACTGGAAAATCAGATCACGCGGCACGATTCGCTTCAGCAGCGGATCTTCACCGGGTACCAGAACCTGCTGCGAACCCGGATCGCACAGCCGGCATTTCATCCCGATGGAGACAGCCACGTCTTCAACACCGGACACCACGCGATCTTTGGGTTTTACCGCATCAGCCCGGCCAAAGATCAAACCATTCTCGTCTTGGCGAATTTGACCGATCGATTGCAACATCTGACCCTCAGCGATCCGAAGTGGCAACCGCTGGAGTTTGACTTGATCAGCCAATCGTATGTCGTCGAAGCACACGGAGTCACGCTCGATCCGTACCAGATCGTTTGGCTGACCGAGCCAGACACTTAATGCCTGATTCCTGACCGGGTGTCAGCTTCACTTATCCACAACAACCCCCGTCGGCCAGGAGTTACGACTTGTCTGATTTTATCCAACATGGTCCGATTTCCACGCTGCATGACTTTCGTACCGTCGATTCGCAGCAACTCGAAGAGACGTTAACCGATGCCACGAGCGAATATCCAATGGGTCTGATCCTTCCGGTCACGGCCAGCGACATGCGTGCTCCGGCGTTCGAATCGATCATGAAGGAACTGGAAGGGACCAAGTTTCTCAAAACGATTGTGGTCGTACTGAACCGCGCCGATTCGATCGACGACTATCGCGAGTGCCGCCAAAGAACGTCCGGGCTGGGGAATATGTGCCGCGTGCTGTGGACCGACGGCAACCGAGGTCAAGCGGCGTTTCAGCAATTAACGGATGCAGGCTTCGATGTTTCGGTCCCCGGTAAGGGGCGAGCCGTTTGGACGGCGTTTGGCTACCTGTTGGCCGATCCCGAAATCAAGGCGATGGCGCTGCACGATTGCGATATTGTCAATTACCACAAAGACATGCTCATGCGGCTGTGCTTGCCGATGGCACACCGAGCGTTCGACTTCGATTTCTGCAAGGCGTATTACGCTCGGATAACCGGTCGAATGCATGGCCGAGTGGTGCGATTGCTGATGACGCCGCTGCTGCGTTCGCTGATCCGGGTTATTGGCAACGACGACTTTCTCGTCTTCTTGAATAGCTTCCGCTATCCGCTTTCCGGCGAGTTTGCCGTCACCTCGACGCTGGTCCGGGCCAATCGCATCCCGAGTGATTGGGGCTTGGAAGTTGGCACGCTGGCGGAGGTATTTCGCAATACATCGCCCAAACGAATTTGCCAGATTGACCTGGGCCATCCTTACGAGCACAAGCATCAGCCGGTTTCGCTGGAAGACGCCCGGCGCGGCCTGATGAAGATGACCTCCGACATTTTGCACAGCATCTACCGCACGCTATCGAGCCGCGGTGTGGTGTTCAGCATGGGAATGTTCAATACGCTCGAATCGGCTTATCTGCGCGATGCCCAAGACGCCATCCGCCAATACCATGCAGACGCGGTGATCAATGGCCTGGAGTTCGACCGGCATAGCGAAGAACAATCGGTCGAAGGGTTTGCCCGGCTGATTACCCAGTGCGGGCAGGAGTTCTTCGAGAACCCAATCATGGCTCACGAGATGCCGACCTGGACACGTGTTCGCAGTGCCCTGCCCGACTTCCCCAGCACGCTACGCCGGATGGTCGAAGGCGATTCAGCCGAATACACCTGAGCCGCGTCGGCATAACTAGCAAGAAGCAAAAATGGCCGCGACATTTGTCTCGGCCATTCTCGTTCGGGCTTCGCTGGAAATGGAGCGTAGTGTTACGGCATGGTAAACACTTCACCGTTTTGCATGGTACCCATGGCACGCCATGTCAGGATATTGACCGTCTCCGGGATGAAGTGGGTCGAAGCATCCGCCATGACAACCTGCACGCCGCCAGGGTGCTGGCTGCGTGACGAGAAGATCAGCGGGTTCGACGAGTCCGAGATCGAGGCATAGCCTTGGCATGGCATACCGCGGATCGGATTCGTTTTGCAGAAGCCGCTGTTGAGAGCGTCAGGCGAAGTCGTGTTGGGGCCATAATGGGCCGTCACGCCGGAACCAGGTCCCCACCAGGTTAGTCCGCGCAGGTCGGTTGCTTCCAGACCTTGGCGAACTTCCATCATCATCAGCGTATTGCTGGTTCCGTCGGTGATGTCACGCAGGCCGTAGGTGACGCACTTGCCACTGGTGCTGTTCTCGTTATGGAATGGACCGGAACTGAAGGTCACGCCGTTAAGCGGCGAAACTCGCGTCGACGACGTGTTGCCCAGGTTCACCGCGTAGTTGTACTGCGGAATGCTGTTGTACCACTGCGATTCGGTATCGCTAGGGCAGCTCATGATGTCGATCCGCTTCTGACAGACGTTGGACTGATTGGTACCGGTGTTGTAGTTCTGACTTTCAATCCACATGTCGTACATGTTGTTCTGTTCGATGTAGGGCAGGATTCCCTTCACCCAGCCGTCGCCGGTTGTGTCGCCGATATAGCCGATCGGCAGCGAGTTGTTGACGTCGTGATAGTTGTGCATCGCCAGCCCCAATTGTTTGAGGTTGCCGCTGCATTGGATACGTCGTGCCGCTTCGCGAGCCTGCTGCACAGCCGGCAACAGCAACGCAATCAGCACGCCGATGATGGCAATCACCACCAGCAATTCGACAAGGGTGAAACCTCTGAAGGAGGTTCGCAATGAGGTGCGCATTTCAATGTTCCTACGGGGATATAGGGGACGAAAAAGAACGAGAGAAGGAGAAAAAACGAATAGCCGCGTTGGGCACGATCGGTGCTCGGTGCGAATAGAACCAACCAAAGTCGGCTTACTTTTTGGTATCGATTGGAAAATCGAAGTGATTGTTACCGCTTTCGGTGACCTCGACTGTCAGGGTGCTTTTCGTGTTGTACTTGTCGGGAATGAGCTTCTTGCGCGCCGGCCCAGGGTTATTCATCAGGTCGTCCGCGGAACGGGTCTGAGTGTCGGCCTCAACGGCATCGATGAAGACACGATAGGTGCCAGGCAGAAGGCCCTTTGAGGCCGCAATTTCGTACTTGCCGTCAACGATCGGAGCACCGCCCGCCGTTTCGGTCGATTTGGGCTCGAAGCGGATCGAACCTTCCTTCAACGGGGCGCCGTTCAAGGTGATTTCGCCCGCAATCGCTTTGCGGCCGCCTGTGTCGGTCTCGGATTGGCAACCGGCAAACGCCACGAGGGCAATCAGGGAAGTGATAGCAACGGATGCGCGCGCGCCGCGAACGGCAGATTCAGAGATTGTCTGGAGCATCGGGAGCATTTAGGGGTTGTGGTGTCAGAAATTGGGGATTTGGCCACGTGGGGAACGCCACCTAATGGGATCTAACACTAGATGTTACAGGTTAGATCGAAATATTTCCTGAAAATAACGAAACCATAAATACTTTATTTTCACTGGAAAATTCTGACATGCAGGCGGGTTTAAAAATCGAAAGCGCGTTCCTGAAAATTGTCTTCGCCGGGTGCGAGAACGCGAATTGGGGGTCAAGCGAGAAGCCGTAAAAGCATACCTGGGTGGTTTGCGTCGAGGCGCGGTTTGAGGATCTGGGAAAAGAGTGAGAGACACTGCCAAAGAAAAAGGCCGCATGGTTTGGACAACGATGCGGCCGATTCTTAGAGCCTGACAGCAGGACCGAATGCCGATCCAGCATCGCCTGCTACAGGTGACTGAGCGTTGGTGGGAAACCGTCTTAGTCTGGCAGACGGCGGACTTCGATATCCTTGAACCAGACGGTGCTACCTGGGTCGTGGGCTTGCAGAGCGAAGGTGCCCTTATCAACAACGCGGGTGAAGTCCTTGCCTGGCTTGGCGTCGTCCGGTTCGGTGTAGTCGGCGGTCACTTTGCCGTTGATCTTGATCACGATGTGTTTGCCGACGACCTTAATGTCGTAGTCAAACCACTCGCCATCCTTCGCCGGCGAATTGTTCATGACGTCTTTCACCGAGTAGATCCCACCGGTCTTCTTCGGATCGCCATGGGTGTTGTTGACCTGGGCCTCGAAGCCGTACTTTGGCCAGCCGCCTTCTTGGAACTTGGTATGGAAGTAGATACCGCCGTTGCTGTGCTCGTTGGTTTTGACCTTGGCCTTGAACTCGAAGTTCTTGAACGGCTTGTCGTCGCCCACATAGAACAGGTGGCTGCGGTTGCCATTGGCAACGAACGCGCCATCTTCGATCTTCCACGATTCAGGATTCTCGCTGATCTTCCAACCATTGAACGTCTTGCCATCCATCAGCGACTTCCACTCGCCTTCGGCGGCAGTAGCGACAGCGGACAAGATCAAACAGAGAAGGGCACCAGCGGCCAAACGCTTCAACATGAGACTTCCTTTGCAGAAATGGAATGGTTTGTCGGAGGGGAGAGCTTTCGCGGCTGCCTGCAAGCCGGTAAGTCGATTTAGTGGCGGCGGGACGAAGACGCGATAATCAAATTGATTTTGGTTCAAAGCGATGGCCGTGACAAGATTCCCCCGCATTCGTTCCAGCTTTTTATGAAATCGCGAGGAAATTCGGTTATTTTCTGGTTCCGTAAACGAAATCAAATTGGCACGATATTTTTCTCAACCCTTGATTGCCCCACCCCTGGAGATGTGAGAGATGAGCACCGCCACCGTGTTACCGCTTAGCTGGGAAGTCCCCCCGATTTTTCATCAGCGACTTGGCGATGGTCCTGGCCGGCAGCGTGTGATGGAGTCGGACGGCCACCTTCTGATCGTGCTGCATCGACCACCTCGACTGGGCGACCGCGTGCGAAGCGGTCGATATTTCTGGCGAAATCCTGAGGGAAAGTGGCACTCAAGCGATCTCGGCCAAGGCCCTTCAGCAATGCTGAAGCACTTGGAAGAGTATCACACAGCGATCGGTCGTTTAGAAAAGGCCGAGGCTGAAGCTCAATCGAGCGAAGAATATTTTCGGGTGATCAGCGAGTTGACGCCGCTACTTCGTGCGACCCGAAATCTGCACGCGACGCTTCAGAAGGCACGCGAGACTGTCGGAAACGATCGCACGATGATCAACTATCGCGACCGCAGCTACGAGTTGGAACGTGCCGCGGAACTTCTCTACAACGAGGCAAAGAACGAACTCGATTTCCTGATTGCCCAGCGAAGCGAGCAACAGGCCGCCAGTTCTCATCGCATGGCGGTCTCGGCGCACCGGCTGAATATCTTGGTCGCTTTGTTCTTTCCGATTGCCACGTTGGCCACGGTTTTTGGTTCGTCTTTAAGACATGGCCTGGAAACGGCCGCCGCCCCCTATCCGTTTTTCGGCATGTTGATCGTCGGATTCATATTGGGCCTGATCTTGAATTGGTTCGTGAATGTTCCGATCAAGCCCAAGCCGCGTAAGCGACCCGAAATCGATCAGAATATCCGCCGCGAACCATAGGCCTTAGGTTCCGGTTGGTTTCGGCGCCGAAGTCGGCGGGCTGGTCGTTTCCGCCGACGGTGTGGTCGGGCCGTGCGAGTGATTGTGCAAGCCGCCTGGCTCGGTGAAGCCAATCAGGTACGCGGCGAGAACACCCAGCAGCATCACCAGCGAAAGCTTTGCTTTGTCGTGCGAGTGAAATTGAACTTCCGGTAAAATGTCGGCCAGCGAAATGCAGAGGAACACACCGGCCGAAAAGCAAAGGGCCATTCCCACCATGAACTGTTTCGAATCTTCCAGCCCGTTGTATCCGGCGTAAAATAAGATCACCCCCAACGGGCACATCAAGGCGTAACCGAGATTCACGATATTGATCAGACTGATCGGCCAATCGCTCTGACGCATGATGAACGTGATCGAAAGGGCATCGAGCGGTTTGTGCAGGAAGATCCCCATAAAAACGCCGAACCCGAGCAAAGATATTGTCTGCGGCTGATGATGGGAAACGGCTGAGATGCCGGCCGCCAAGGCCACGCCATCAAGCAGCGTGTGCAGCGAAAGTCCCAGAAAGACGCCCAGCCAACGCATCTTCCCTTCGGAGCCAGCGTGGGCATGGCCGTGATGCCCGCTATGGTTATGCTCGTGCTCGCAATGCAGGTGCCCGCCATGTTGATGGTCGTCAGCCGCGATGCCGGGGTATTCTTCTTCGACCGGGACATGCTCGTGAAAATGGAACAGCCGCATCAGGAAGAACGTCGTCAGCAGCCCCAAAAGCAGGCTACCCATCGCCCAATCGATCGAATTACCGCATTCGCTGATCCCATGCGGCAACATGTGCAGAATGCCGACTCCCAGCATCAATCCGCCGACACCGCTCATCATCAATTGCATCCGGGTATGCGTCAGTCGCATCACGACCGGCAGCCAGCCACCCAATAGGGACGCGGCAATGATCAACACGCAATAGAAGACAATCAGCGCCAACACGTACATGGCGTGGGGTTCCACAAAAAGGGAGGCAAATTGCCTACTTGCGGCGGCAACCTACAGCGAAACCCTTCAGCTTAGATGCCCAAATGCCGCATGCCAAGTGGCGGGTTAGGCTTTGACCGACCGCTTTCGAACGCTACGATTCAGAAACTGTCGTTTTTCCTAACTCCAAATCCCCTTTGGATTTCCGGATGTCACGCGAATCCCGTCAAGAAACCCTCGATAACCAGTCCCAGGTCAGCCTGCAAATCAAAGAGCTCGACTGTGCGGAAGAAGCCCGGATTCTCAAAGAGGGCCTGGCCAGCCAATCCGGCATTGGGCAGCTTGATTTCGATGTCATACGGGGCCGCATGGATGTCCAGTACGATTCCGAGCAATGGAGTCCCGGCCGGCTGATCGAAGCGGTGCAAACGCTTGGGATGACCGCCAGCACTATTGCTGACGATGCTTCGCCATCCGAGGAAGAAAGCGAATCGACGCCCCCCAGCCGAGATCGAGAGCGGATTTTAATCCGGAGCGGCGTCTTTCTGTTGGTGGCGGTTACTGTCCAGGCTTGGGAAATGGATTCGATCACCAAGCTGTTTAGCCTCGAAGAAGATTCCCATTCTGTTTCGATTGTAGCCAGCTTTCTTTACCTGATCTCGATCGGGCTGGGAATGCGGGCGATTCTGCCCAAGGCGATTCAATCGGCCTGGCGGGTTTCGGCCGATATGAATGTCTTGATGTGCGTTGCCGTGGCAGGCGCGGTCTTGCTGGGGGATTTCTTCGAGGGAGCGATGGTGACTTTTTTGTTCACTCTCTCCGAAGTGCTCGAACAACAAAGCGTCAGCCGAGCTCGGCGTTCGATCCATTCGCTCATGTCACTAGCTCCTGATCTGGCTCGTGTCCGAACCGATTCAGGCGTCGATGAAGTTTCGACCGACGAAGTTCAAGATGGTCAGATCTGTTTGGTCCGCCCTGGCGAACGTATTCCGCTGGATGGCACCATCACCGAAGGAATCTCGGCTGTTGATCAGGCTCCGATCACGGGCGAATCGGTGCCGATCGAAAAACAACCAGGCGACCCGCTATATGCCGGTACAATCAATGGCAGCGGAAGTCTTGAGTTCCGCGTCGAAGGGACATCGGGTTCGACGCTGTTGACGCGGATCGTTCGATTGATCGATCAGGCCTATCGTCGGCGTGCCCCCAGCGAACAGTGGGTCGATCAATTCGCCCGGTACTACACGCCCGCGATGATGATGTTGTCCGCGGCGGTGATGTTGCTTCCGCCAACGTTCGAAGGTTGGTCGGTCGAGTCGGCGGGCACCTGGTTTTACAACGGGCTGGTGTTGCTGGTGATTGCCTGTCCGTGTGCTTTGGTGATTTCGACTCCGGTCAGTATCGTCTCGGCACTGACGGCAGCGGCACGCAATGGCGTTCTGGTCAAAGGGGGCTTGTCGCTGGAAACCCTGGCCGGAGTCAAGGCAATCGTACTGGACAAAACTGGCACGCTGACGACCGGAATGCCTTCGGTCACGTCGGTACGCTGTGTGGCGGACATCACCCATCAAGAGGCAGTCGCGTTGGCGACCGGCTTGCAGCAGCACAGTACCCATCCGATCGCCACGGCAATCTTGACGCATGCCGAGCAGCACCACGATCCCAACGGTAATTCGGTTCAGGTCGAAGAGATCGCCGGCCGCGGTATTGAAGGAGAAGTCGACGGACGAAAGGTCTGGCTGGGGAGTGTGCGCTTGGCAACCGAGCGAGGCGTCGAGGAATCGCTCCTGGAAGAAGTTTCACCTGATCCTGGAACCAACCTGGTGCTCTTGGGTGAAGGTTCGCAGCTACTGGCCGTTTTGTATTTGCAAGATCAACTGCGCGAGCAGGCTGCCGGCGCGGTGAAGTCGATGCACCAACTTGGCGTCCAGCAGATCGAACTGATCTCCGGCGATCGAACCGATGTCGTTCGCCAGGTTGCCCAGGAAGTTGGTTTGGACGACTGGCATGCCGAACAACTTCCCGAGGACAAGATTGAAGCGGTATCGCGGCTTCACGAGAAGTATGGTGTCGTGGCCATGGTCGGCGACGGCATCAACGATGGACCTGCGCTTGCGGCCGCGGATGTCGGCATTGCGATGGGAGCGATCGGCAGCGATACGGCGATCGAGACTGCCGACGTCGCTTTGATGTCGGATGAAATCGAGAAGGTCCCGTGGCTCATCCATCATAGCCGCCGCACGCTGGGAATGATTCGGCAAAACATCTTTGTCGCGCTGGCCGTGAAGGTAATCTTCGTCGTGCTGACCTTCATCGGCTATTCCAATTTATGGCTGGCTATTTTGGCCGATACAGGCGTTTCGTTGGCGGTGATTGCCAATAGCTTGCGGTTACTGCGGACAAAAACGTCGTAGTTGCCGCCCGCTGGGGCCGTACCTTTTGCGATGCCGATGGGAACGTTACATTGGCGTTTTCACCCCAATTGAATAAGAAAACCTTCTTCGGAGCTTGTATCCCAAATGGCAAAGCTATCGATCGCCGACGTCGACGTCAGTGGAAAAAAAGTCTTGATGCGGGTCGACTTCAACGTGCCCCTCGATGATAGCGGCAGCATTACCGACGATCGTCGAATTCAGATGGCCCTGCCGTCGATCAAATCGGTTGTTGATCGTGGCGGTCAGTTGATCCTGATGAGCCACTTGGGTCGTCCTGAGCCGGGTGCTGACAACTCGAAATACAGCCTGAAGCCTGCCGCAGTCCGTCTGGGCGAAATCTTGGGCAAAGAAGTTGCTTTCGCCGCGGACACGGTTGGTGACGACGCTGCCGCCAAGGTCGCTGCCCTGACCGATGGCGGCGTGGTCGTGCTGGAAAATCTCCGCTTTGAAAAGGGAGAGAAGAAAGGCGATGCCGAGTTCGCCGGCAAGCTGGCCGCGTTTGCTGACATCTACTGCAACGATGCGTTTGGTACCTGTCACCGCACCGATGCTTCGATGGTTGCCGTTCCTGAAGCCATGGGCGTCAAGCCGAAGGTCGTTGGCTTCCTGGTCGAGAAAGAAATCAAGTACTTGTCCGACGCGATCGGCAATCCCAAACGCCCGTTCGTGGCGATCCTGGGTGGTGCCAAAGTTTCGGACAAGATCATGGTGATCAAGAACCTGCTGGGCATCTGCGATAAGGTGCTCATCGGCGGTGCAATGGCCTACACGTTCTCGCTGGCCGAAGGTGGCAAAGTTGGTAAGAGCCTCGTCGAAAAGGATAAGGTCGATCTGGCCAAGGAACTGATCGCCGCCGGTGGCGATAAGCTGGTTCTGCCGGTCGACACCCACTGCGGCGATGCCTTCAGTGGTGATTGCAACAAAGTGATTGTCAAATCGGGCGAGATTCCGGATGACTTCGAAGGTTTGGACATCGGTCCCGAAACGGCCAAGATTTATGCGGACCTGGTGAAAGATGCTCAAACCGTGGTTTGGAATGGACCGATGGGCGTGTTCGAGATGCCTCCATTCGACGCGGGAACCAGGGCCGTTGCCGATGCAATCGCTGAATCGGATGCTATCAGCATCATCGGCGGTGGTGATAGTGCCGCGGCGATCGGTCAGTTTGGCCTGGACGACAAAGTCACACATGTTTCGACCGGCGGCGGTGCCAGCCTGTCGATGCTCGAAGGTCAGGCCTTCAAGGCTGTTGACGTCCTGGACGACAAATAGTCGTCCGACTCAATCCAAGTGGTTATCTTGAAGCGGTCTGGCATTGCTAGACCGCTTTTTTTATTTCTCAAGGCGAACCGATGAACGCAGCGACCCCGATTCAACGTCTTCATGAACACCGACTGTGGGCGAACCACAACCTTCGCCAAGCATGCCAATCGCTCACCGAAGAGCAATTGCACCAGCCGCACGAGATCGGCCAAGGTACGCTGTGGAAGACCTTATGCCATATGTACGCGGCCGAGTATGTCTGGCTTGAAGCGTTGGAAGGCACCGTCGAAACACTGGCGCCCGGCGATGTTGCCGGCAAATTGCCTGGCAATCAGGAAGGGGAAGATCGCGCCCAGAGCTTGCCGCAACTGTACGAGCGATGGGACCAACTTGACGAAAGATGGAAGGCGTACCTGGCGAAGCTTACTCCTGAGAAGCTGTCCGAGATGATTTATAAGAAGAGCACGAGCAGCTTTAAAGGGATGATGTTGGGGGCGATGGCGATGGATGTCCTGCTGCACGTGGCGACCCACGCCCATTACACAACCGCCCAGGCGATCAACATGTTGCGCCACGCCGATGTTGAGAAACTTCCCGAGTCGATGCTGATCAGTCTCGCACGAAGTCAGTCGCTCGGTTAGGCTAAATCTGCTACCAGGCGACACTTCGAGTTACAGGCTATGAGCAAAGTTACGTTGATTCTGTCGATCGCCCTTTTCGGGGCCATGGGGGCCCTGGGGAGGGTCTACCTTGGGACGTTTGTGCAATCGATGGTTCCCGAGGTCGATTCGATTCGGTTTCCGGTCGGAACATTGCTGATAAACGTTGCCGGCTGCCTTCTGTTTGGCTTTTTAGGGTACTTAGGCCATCATCATCAGATTCTCCCCGGATTCTGGCGAACGGTCTTGCTATCTGGCTTTCTGGGATCGTTTACCACTTTCTCGACCTTCAGCTTCGAGACCTATCTACTGTACGAAGATGCGCCGTACGGGAAACTTTACCTGGCAGCCGCCAATGTCGGACTCAATGTATCCCTCGGAATCGGGGCTATCTTGCTGGGAATTCAACTGGGCCGGCTCTACGCAGGAAACTGACCTCAGCTCATCTGTCGGCGAGCGAGAATGTTGTTTCCATATTAAGAATGCGCTAATTGCCACCTAGTTCCGATTGGCAGTTTTAGAACTCGTCTACAATGCACCGCTGGACGTATTGACCCATTCTTCTCTTACAGAGAGTGGACTCCCTTTTCCCTGTTGATAGTCGCGAACTGCTATCAACTCAAACCCCATGGTTTGCGATGATTTTCGGCTTCCTGAACTGGGTTTATTCCCGACCTCAAAGTCACCTAGGTATGGTAGCGCTCGTGGTTTTCGCCTGCACACTGAGTAGCGGGTGTGGTGAATCCGCGCAAGACAAATTAGATCGATTCAACTTCAGCCGATCGACACCAGATCCTGAGCCTGAGAAACCAAAGGCCGAGCCGAAGCCTGCCGAAAAGCCCAAACCGCAGCCGGCACCCAAACCGGCACCTCAGCCGGAAGCCAAGCCAACAACTCCGCCACCAGTTCAACCGAAGCCGCCTGCCACGGCGAACAATATTCCGGCCGCCAATCCGAACCCGGCGCCAAGTCCCGCACCGATGCCCAACACACCTGCTCCTGCTCCGGCCGCGGTTGCTCAGACGCCTGGAATTGCGGGCGCGGCAAATCGATTCGCCATCTTGCAGGCGATGCAGTTGCAGCCGATCGCAGGAGCTGATCGCCAAGCGACCAAGTCACGCAGCTTCGGGTTGTTATCGGTGATCGCTCAAGCGATGGCCCAGCAAATTGCCGACACCAAAACGGTGCCGTCTTCGGCTCCCGTTGATCCTCAGGGACGTCAGCTGCTCAGCTGGCGCGTCCACTTGCTGCCCTACTTGGGTTACGACGCCCTCTATCAGAAATTCAATCTCAACGAACCTTGGGATGGACCTACCAACATCAAATTGAGCAGCGAGATTCCCTTCGTCTACTCGACCCCCGGCGTGAACGACGATCGCACCAGCTTTGAGCTTGTTACTGGGCCGACCTGCGCTGCCCAACAACGCCGCGGCAATCCGGTATCTGCCTTGGCCTCGCGCGGCTTGCACAAAAGCGTCCTGGTTGTCGAAGTGGCCGATCCGGCCGAGCGTACCGTTTGGACGAAGCCTGACGATCTTGAATTCAATCCGACAAAACCTGCTCAGGGACTTACTGGCTGGCCAGATAACAGCATCCTGGCAGCGACCGCCGACGGGGTCGTTCACACGATTCCGGTAGGAAGTGAAGACCTGCTCAATCGTTTGTTTGTCATCAGCAATTCGTTCGACTTGAGCGAGATGGTTGCATCGACGCCAACGGTACCTGCTACCAATACGACGTCTGTTCAACCGAGCATGCCTTCGGTCGGCCCTGGTGTGACCCCGCCTGCGACTGCGGGAAACGACCTGGACCCATCGAAGTTGCCCCTTCCAACGACCATCGAGATCGACGCGGCAACGTTGGAATTGAGTCGCCTGTTTCAAAGCGATACGCGTGAAGCTGACACGGCTCAAGAGCGAGCCGAACTGGCCAACAAGCTGATCCAGCATGCCGAGTACATGAAGGCCGACCCCGCCAAGCAGTGTGCTTCGTTGCAGATTGCCTATCGATTTGCTGTGCTCGCCAAGAGTCCCATCCTGGTGAAAGACGCGTTCGATAAGTTAGAGGCTCGCTTCCAAGTCGACACAGGCAGCTCGAACATGTTCATCGTGCGATTCGGTTCGCAGAACCTGATGAATATCCCGGCCCACCGAATGCCAGAGTTTCGAGCGTTGGCAAAAACGTTACTTGATAATGCGATCAGTAAGAATGATTATCCAGCGATCGACGAATTGATTCAGATCGGAACCTATTACGCTGCCAGCCAGGACGACAAGGATTTAATGGAGAAGCTGGCCACCCTTCAGAAAAAGACCAATGCCGGTAAGAAGGCCTACGAGACGCTGCAGGCTCGCCTGCTTTCTTTGGACTTGCCTTCCTTAGACGAGGAAGGAAACCTGTTGGTGGGCAAGTATTGGTGCGTCTATCGCGACGACTGGCGAAAAGGATTCCAGTTCCTGATGCGATGCAACGACGAGCGTTTCCAATACCTCGCCGAAACGGAAATGACCGATCCAATCGACCCACGAGTGCAGTTCAAGATCGCCCAGGGATGGTGGGAAATTGGAATTGCTATGTCACCCGGCCGAGAACGTAACGGTTTTCTGGGGCGAGCCGCTCAGTGGTACACCAAGGCCGATAAGAACATGGCCGATTCGCTCGAAAAGGTCACGGCCAAGCAGCAGCTGCAGGAATTTCATCGTCTGACCGGAATCGACGACATTCCACCGCTTTAACGAACAAGCGGTCTCACTAACCAGCGCTCGCACTTGTCCCGATTATCCGGGTCGGGTGGCTTGAGGCCGCTATGGTAAACTTTTCATGCCATCCTGGGCGAAGTCTAGATTGATAGCACTCAATCTCAGGATTCTCGCAGCAAGGAAAAGGTTGGCATGGCGACAGGTGGCGGGTACTTCGATTGCATCGTGATCGGTGCAGGACACAATGGCCTGATCACGGCGGCCTATCTCGCCAAAGCAGGTAAAAAAGTCGCTGTCCTCGAGCGGCGTCACGTTCTGGGGGGCTGCTCGACGACCGAAGAGTTGTGGCCTGGGTTCAAAGTTTCGACCGCATCCTACGTGGTCAGCCTGCTGCTGCCGGAAATCATTCGCGATCTGAAGCTCAAGCAAAACGGCTTGAAGATTCTGCCGCGAGATCCTTCTTCCTTCACACCCACGCCGGACGGTCAGTATCTGCTACTTGGGCACGACGTCGCCGCCAACGCCCAGCAGATCTCGAAGTTCAGCAAGGCCGACGCCGAGAGTTACCCGCAGTACAACGAACTGTTGGAACGCATTGCGGCGGTTGTCGAACCGATCCTGATGCAGACCGCCCCCGATCCACTGCCGATGCCGAAAGATTGGCGCAGCATCTCCTTCACCAAGCGGCTACGGGATACCTCGAGGCTGTGGAACTTCTATCGCACCTTCGGCAAGCTGGGGGAAGAAATCCCTGAAGCGATCGAACTGCTGGCTGGAGCGGCCCGGCCGATCCTGGAACGTTGGTTCGAGAGCGAGCCGCTACGTGCCACGCTGGCCACCGACGCAATCATCGGTGCGTTCGCATCGATCTCGGCACCGGGGACGGCCTACGTGCTGTTGCATCACGTGATGGGGGAAGCAGGCGGCAAGCGGGGTGTGTGGGGTTTTGTGGAAGGTGGCATGGGAGGGATTGCCGCTGCCTTGGCCAAGACCTGCGAAGAACTGGGCGTCACGATCGTTCGCGAAGCCCCGGTCGCCAAGATTCTGGTCGGCGAGAAAGGTGCCCAGGGCGTGCAGCTGGAAGATGGCACCAGCTACGAATCAAAGGTCGTGGCCTCCGGCGTCGATGCCAATCTGACGTTCCGCAAGTTCTTGGAGCCTGATCAGCTACCCGCGCCGTTCCTTAGGGCGATCTCGAACATCGACTACGCATCCGCTTCCGCCAAGATCAATCTGGCCCTGGATCAGCCGCCGCAGTTCACGGCGTTTCCGGAAAAAGGACTCTCTCCCCTGCACCGCGGTACGATGCACATTTCGCCAACGATGGACTACATCGAACGGGCCTACGACGACGCCAAGTATGGTTGCCCTAGCGAAGAACCGATCTTGGAAATGACGATGCCCACTTCGGTCGACAAGACGATCGCCCCCGAAGGGAAGCACATCTTGTCGATCTTCGTGCAGTACGCCCCGTACCACTTGAAAGATGCCAACTGGGACGACATCAAAGAATCGTTCGCCGATCGTTGTATCGCCAAGATTGGCGAGTACGCCCCGAACGTGCCCGGCGCGGTCTTGCATCGCCAGATCCTCTCGCCGGTCGATTTGGAACGCGTTTACGGATTAACCGGCGGCAATATCATGCAAGGGGCGATGAATTTCCATCAGCTCTTTGCCATGCGTCCGATCCCTGGCTGGGCCGATCATCGCACGCCGATCAAAGGTTTGTACCTGTGCGGTGCCGCCAGCCATCCGGGAGGCGGCGTGATGGGAGCATGCGGGAAGAACGCATCGGTGGAGATTCTACGAGACTATTAACCCTCGCAGTTATTTCTTCTTCAGCGGCGAGTGATCCAGTTCTTCCTTGCCGTCCAGTTCCCGCATGCGAATGCTGCGATACCAGACTGGATCACCGTGGTCTTGCAGTTTGAGCTTCGCCCCGCGTGCGGCGACGTCGGCGCCACGCTTACGGAGCTTCTCGACTTTTTTGGCCAGGCTTGGGTCGGTGTAGTCGATGTCGATCACCTTCTCGCCGTTGAGCCAATGCTGGATGACGGTTCCCTGGCAAACGATTCGCCCGGTATTCCACTCGCCCGGCTCCTTGGTGGCGTCGTGCGAAGGAGCGATGCAGTAGTAGAGCGAGGCAGCGGTCGTATCGGGCACTTTGCCGTTGGGGTGACGCTCGTTGTCCAGGATCTGGTATTCATACTGCCCTGGACGATAGTAGACGCCGCTGTTACTGCCTGGGGCGACTTTCCACTCGAAGCGAAGTTCAAAGTCATCAGGAACCGGCTTTACGTCGTAAACGACATCGCCCCCTTTGCCGGTTCGCTCGATCACGCCGTCAGTGACCTTCCAGTTGCCGCTCTGCTTCCAGCCATCCAGATTTTTGCCGTTGAACAACAACTCGAAACCTTGGGCTTTTTCTTCGTCCGAAAGAGTGTTCCGTTTATCGGCGGCTTGAACCGACGTGGCAACAGCAAGAAGCAGGCAAGCGAATCCGAGGCGGTAAAGAGACATCGGCGTGACCTTCATGAAGTGACTACGAGCAGGTAGGAGTGGCCTGGATCCTGCTCGTAGGAATTCACGAGAGGCCCATGCCAATTAGCCCATCGTAAGTTGCTGGAAGAGCGATTTCAACTTCCGGGTGATCGGGCCTGGTTTGCCGTCGCCGATCTCGCGATCGTCGACTTTGACCACGCCGATCACTTCCGCGGCGGTTCCGGTCATGAAGCATTCGTCCGCCACGTAAACATCGTGCCGCGTAAGAGTCTTCTCGAAGGCCGGAATCCCGCCATCTTTGGCTAATTCCAACACCACTTCACGGGTAACGCCTTCCAGAATCCCGGCATCGGTCGGCGGAGTGAGCAGATTGCCGTTACGAACGATAAAGATGTTGTCGGCGGTGCACTCGGCGACTTCGCCCTTGTGGTTCAGCATCAGGGCTTCCAGACAGCCAGCCTTCGAGGCTTCGATCTTGGCCATGATGTTGTTCAAGTAGTTGAGCGACTTGATCTGCGGCGAAAGGGCCCCTGGGTGGTTGCGGATCGTGCTGGCCGTGATGATTTCCAGGCCGTTGTCGTAGAACTCTTGCGGGTAGAGCTTGATCTTGTCGACGATGATGATCGTTTGGGGGTTCTCGGTTCGTTCTGGGCCCAGTCCCAGCGTTCCGGCGCCGCGAGTCACCACCAGGCGGATGTAGCCGTCGGTGTATCCACTTTGCTTGACCGATTCGACGCAGGCATCGGTCATTTCGGCCGGACTGAGGGGAATCTTCAGGTGGATCGCTTTCGCCGAGTCATACAAGCGGCGGATGTGTTGCTCGAGTCGGAAGACCTTTCCGTTGTAGATTCGGAGCCCTTCGAAAATGCCGTCGCCATAGAGCAGCCCATGATCAAACACGCTGATCGTGGCATCCTGCGGATCAAAAAACTTGCCGTTGATATAGACTTTGGCGGACATGGGCAGCTTACTAACGGAATGGGGGTGTTCGGTCGAAACTGGCATTATACCCTAATCCTGTGGAGTAACCCTAGAGCCCTCGACGGGCCTCTTGCGGCAGAAGCACATTAAATTCACACCTCTGAGCAGACAGCGATCAGGGCCAGAAAGTTCATGCCTGACCAAGCAATTCTCTAACGTTCATCCCCCTCGCCCAGGGAGTCAGCCCAGTTGTTGCCTAGATGACGTTGATCGCCTTGCGAATGGCTGCCTGGACTTCGTCGACCGCCTTGGTGCCATCCACCTCGACGACCAGTTCCTTGCGACGGAAGATTTCCAGAACCGGTTTGGTTTTCTCATGGTATTCGGCCAGCCGGTTCGCCAGAACTTCTTCCGTATCGTCCGCCCGGCGGATCAGCTTGCCGCCGCAGATATCGCAGCGACCTTCGATTTTCGGGCGGTGATCGATTACGTTGAAGTCGACTCCGCAGTCCTCGCACAATCGCCGGGCCAGCACGCGTTTCTTGATGACGTCATCCGGCACCACGATGTGGACAACCGCGTCAATGTCGTAGCTTTCCAGGAAGAAGGCCGCCTGATTGGCGTTACGGGGAAAACCGTCGAGGATGAAACCGAAGTTCCAGTCATGCTCTTGGAGACGCCGCTGGACGATTTCTTCGACGATCTCGTCATCGACCAGCTTACCGGCGTTCAGAATACGCTTGATCCGGGCGGCCAGCTTGGTGTGGTTTTTGATGTTCCACCGCAAGATGTCACCCACACCGATGTGCGCGAGATCGAGGTAGTGTTCCAACAGTTTGGCCTGGGTCCCCTTACCGGAGCCCTGTACGCCCATGAACACATATTTGTGCATGGCGACGTCCTTGCAAATTCGAATTCAATCGTGGGGTTTAGCGGTCGAATCCCGATTGTAGTGGCTGGTAAGGATCAGCGGAATCGGCAAAACCAAGGAAAAATGCCGGCGATTGCCGCAAATGATCGGGCAAGGAACGGACCGCCATGATGGCCCACCAATGAACCCTAAAGTTCAATCTGCTGCTTAAAGCAATTCGCTGGCGATATCGGCCAGTTCGGAACGCTCGCCCTTCTCTAGCGAAATGTGGGCATACAGATCTTGCCCCTTCATCCGATTGATCATGTACGACATGCCGTTGGACAGGCTGTCGAGATAGGGATGATCGATCTGGTTGATGTCACCGGTGAAGACGATCTTGGTTCCTTCGCCAGCCCGGGTGATGATTGTTTTTACCTCGTGCGGAGTCAGGTTCTGGGCTTCGTCGACGATCATATACATTCGCTGCAAACTGCGGCCGCGAATGTAGGCCAACGGCGTGATGACCAATTTCTCTTGCTCCAGCATGCGGTTGATGCGCTGAGCCTCTTTGTCGGTATCGTTGAACTGGTGGCGAATCACCGACAGGTTGTCGAACAGCGGCTGCATGTAGGGATCCATCTTTGCCGAGATGTCGCCTGGCAGATAACCGAGATCACGGTTGGAAAGTGGCACCACCGGCCGAGCCAACAGAATCTGGCGATAGGCCGAAGAACAAGCCAGCGCGCTCGATAGGGCCAATAACGTCTTACCGGTTCCTGCCTTACCGGCGAGCGTCACCAACTTGATGTTGTCGTCCATCAAGGCGCGGATGGCAAAGACCTGCTCGGCATTGCGCGGCTTGATGCCGTAGGGGCTGTATTTTTCGATCCGCCGCAGTACCTGGTCTTCTCGATTGAAGGTCGCCAGAACCGACTTCGAGCCGTTTCGCAGCACGAAGTTTTCGTTGGCCAGCGGATCGATCACTTCGGGAAAGTCTTCCAGTCGAACGCCGCTTGAATCTTGATAGAACCGATCGATCTGTTCGGTCGTGATGCCTTCCAGAATCCGCCGTCCCGAGTACAGGCTATCGAAGCTGTCGACCTTGTCGTTGATGTAGTCCTGGGCCTGAAGTCCCAGGCTCTTCGCCTTCATCCGCAAGTTCGTGTCTTTGGTGATCAGAATCACCCGGCGATCGTTGACGTAATGCTGCAGGTGTAAGGCGGTGTTTAGAATTCGGTTGTCCGGCGAATCATGCAGAAACACCTGGTGAAGGCGATGATCGAGTTCGTTGGTAATGACCACCCGAAGCCGACCTTGCTGGTCACCGAGCGTGGCTCCTTCTTCTGAGAGAACATCGCCGGTCATCTGGTCGATCTGGCGAAGGAACTCGCGGGCCTGGAAATTGATGTCCTCGTTACCCTTTTTGAATCGATCCAATTCTTCGAGGACCGTTATCGGCAGAGCGACGTCGTGTTCCTCAAAGTTTTGAAACGATCTTGCATCGTGCAAGATAACGTTGGTGTCGAGAACGAAAAGCTTCAACTGCGTCTGCGTCGACTGACTAATCATGCGTTCTCCGCTATAGGAGACCTAGGGCACGCCGGAAAAGAAACGCCGAGTCGAAGGGCAGATGTGCGCGCCCGCTTGGTCACAATCCATTGCTTCGAAGGATTTTGCCCTAGCCGCTCAACCACGAAAACCCCGCTTTTTTGATCCGGCGAAATTTTTGGGAAAATAGGTGAATTGACCACAATAGCCAGACCAGCAGGGCTATAGGCCGGCAAATCAGCGATTTCGCGGGAAGTTAAGCCCTCCGGCAAGGGCGGCTGTCTCAGCTAGGTGCAGGTCGTAACCTCCACTACCAACAACCTTAGCGGAACCTTCGCCAGAACTTTTCCTTCCCGAAAAGTCGCCCGGAAGGGGGACCACAATCGCTGAAAACTTCTGATCTTTGAGTTGCCGCTAACGAGTGTCGGTGTCTACAATCTGCTCATAACATGGAAGCGGTTTCGCGGATAGTTGCGAGATCCAAGTCGTGCAACTTTGAGACAGTAGAGGTTCTCAATGGATTATGCGTCGATTCTGGCTCGTTACATCGGCAGGGAAGTTTATGTATCGACCTTTGGCCACGTGAGATTACGTGGCGAACTGGCTGCAGTCTATGAAGACTGCGTCCGTCTGATCAATGCTTCGACATCGCAAGAGTCGGAAGATGCCCCTTGGTCGAATTCACTGACGGATTTTTCTCAATCAACAGGCTCTGGCGACGGCTCGGAGGCCCTGGTTCATTTTCATCATATCGTCGCGATTCGCTGTGCCGATGACGATTTGATGGACCTTCCGGTCCTCCCAGATCACCATTCCGAACCGCTCTCGCCGGTTGCGGAAAGCGACCCCCCCAAGCCGCCCCTAGCGGAGCCCTGGGAAAGCTTCCTCATGGTCGATCGGCTATCGATCGAAATGGGTTCGCGTCTGATCAAATACGTCCATCCCGATAGTTCCGACTTTATGCAGCGGACCTCCGCAATCCGCTGCCATCTGGCCGATACGACGGGAATGGTGATCCCGCTGGTCCGTCTGAGGGACAACACTGGGCTGGGTGATCAGGAATACCGGATCCTGATCGATCAATGCGAAGTGGCACGCGGTCGCCTTGGCCCAGGCCAATTCCTGGCACTCGACATGGGATCGACCAGTGATTCGCTGCAGGGCGTGCGTGGGATCGACCCAACTTTCGGTGGCCCAGGCATTTGGATCAAAGAAGAACAACAGCAGGAGGCCGAGCAGCTTGGCTACCTGGTGATCGAGCCGACGATGCTGATGATCACCCACCTGCAGGAAACGCTCCGCCGACATGGTCACGAAATCCTGACGCTTAGCGATGTTCGCGAAATGCTGGAACGTCTTCGGGAAAATCACCCCAGCGAGTTCGAGGAAGTTCGCTCCAGCCCGATGACCGTCTCGATGCTGCATGCGGTACTGCGACGCTTGCTGGAAGAAGGTGTGTCGATCAAGAATTTCACTCGGATTGTCGAAGTCCTGGCGCTACACGCCAATCGCAACCAGACGATCGAATCGCTGGTCGCCATGGTCCGGGCACGCCTGGGACGTCAAATGGTGCAGCGTTTTCTCGACAGCGACGGCAAAGTCCATGCGATCGGTTTAGATCGCGAATTGGAATCGCCGCTCTTGCAGATGACCGACGAAGACGCCGGACGCCAGGTTCGCGGCTGGATGGAACGGATGGTTGATCATCTTCGCGAGTCGTTCAATCGGCTCGACGATCAACAGCGGCCTGTGGCGGTGGTTGTTTCCACCGACCTGCGAAACCGGCTCTGGCAGATTCTTTCCCCGCACTTCCCGCAGATCACGGTGCTAAGCCTGGCGGAAATTCCGCGGGGAACCGAGATCTACTGGCAGATGATTGTTTCGCCCGAGGAAGTTGGTGCCCACGAACCGGCCCTGAAGCGAAGTCCTCATCCGGCAGTTGCCAAAGATGGCACTTACCGTGCGAAGGGAAAGATCTCGGAGCACATCGCTGAAGAACTGCCGCCGCGACATCCTCGCTAAGAATCGTGTGCTAGGGACGGCAGTGCTAGGAACGCTGCTGGTCGATCGTTTTCGATTCGTCGTTGGAAACAACGTACGAATCGATAATCTGCGAATGCCCTGGCGCACTACTTCCTGTTGAGCCACTGCCTGGCGAACTGCTGTAGGTTTGCGTTTCACCATTGACGTTTGTCGTGGCCTGGATGTGGAAGCTCGATTTCGCCCATGCCAATAGTTTCCGCTTCATCCACTCGCGACAGGGTGGGATCAACAGAAAGAAGCCGAACGCATCTGTCAGCAGACCCGGCGTCATCAAAAGGGCACCAGCTGCGAAGATCATCGCAGCGTCGGCCACCGCGCTGCCAGGCATCTGTCCAGCCGCTAGCTGCTGTTGAATCTTTTGCCAGGTAGAAAATCCCTGGCTACGCGCCAGCAGCGTTCCCAGGATGCCGGTAAACAGCACGATGCCGAGTGTCACGACCCAGCCTTCATGGGCCGAGAGCCACAATAGCAGCGTCAGTTCCACCAGCGGAACGGTGATGAACAAAAACAGTAAAAGACCAATGATTCGAATGGTTCTAATCCGCGTCAATAAAGGATGAATCGATTGCGTACTGAATCATAGCACGAGGTTATTCGCCGCCAATCAGCTATGCTTAGCTTTGAAGTTGGCGAAAGCCAGCTAACAGAGTGTCCAGGTGCTGCTGCGTGTGCCCGCAGGTCAGGCTGATTCGCAAAAG
Source organism: bacterium (assembly GCA_016124445.1). Classification (GTDB taxonomy): domain Bacteria; phylum Planctomycetota; class Planctomycetia; order Pirellulales; family Pirellulaceae; genus Bremerella. The sequence goes on along the minus strand of WGNR01000013.1, from coordinate 83,640 downwards.
ACACTCCCCTTCAGGCACCGTCGGCGGACGAATGCCGGGCACCATCAGCCCCATTTCCAGCAGTTTGGCGGAAAACGCGGTCGCTCTTTGTTCGGTCCCGACGATCACCGGAATGATCTGACTCGCACCATTGCCAACGCTCCAGCCAAGTTGCTTGAGTTCGCCTCGCAACCAGTTGGCTTTGGCCATTAGTTCAAGCCGGCGGTTGGGCTCGCTGGTCACAATTCGCAGCGCGGCTACCATCGCCGCCCAGTTCGCCGCAGGGCCAGCCGTCGAAAAGATGTAGGGGCGCGAGCGATTCACGAGGTAATCGATCAGCGTGCGACGTCCCACCACGAATCCGCCATGTCCCCCTAACGCCTTGCTGAAGGTGCCGACCCGGATTGGGACGCGATCTTCGATTCCCATCTGTTCGCAAAGTCCCCGGCCATGTTCGCCGAACACACCGGTCGCATGCGCTTCGTCCACCATCAGCATTGCCTGGTGCGCTTCGGTCAGGTCGGCCAATTCGTCCAGCGGAGCGATCGTTCCATCCATGCTGAACAGCGTGTCGGTCACGATCAGCCGGCGACGAAACGACGTCGATTGCTTAAGCAGGTTTTCCAGGTAGTCAACATCGCGATGCGGATAGACGCGGACGGTTGCCTTCGAGAGACGCGTGCCGTCGATGATGCTCGCGTGGTTCTTTTCGTCACTGAAGATCACATCGCCCCGATCGGTAATCGCATCGATCGTCCCGGCGTTGGCGGCGAACCCACTGGAGAACGTCAACGCTGCTTCGGTATCTTCAAACTTGGCCAGGGCCGTTTCGAGTTCTTCTTGCGATGTTCCCCGTCCGCTGATCAAAGGGCTGGCACCACTCCCCCACCCTTCTCTGGCGATCGCCTCTTGAGCCGCTTTTTGCAGTCGTGGATCGGCGGCGAGATTCAAGTAGTCATTGCTGCTGAAATTGAGCAGCGTGCGTCCCTTCCAGTGGATCTCGGCGCCTTGCTCGGTGGTGCGGACATGAATTGCCCGGCGACGTTCGAGCGAAGTCAGCAAATCGAGTTGTTCCGGAATCCAACCGAGTGGGTCAAACATCGAAGGCTTTCTAAAAAATGGTAAGCCTCCATTATCACGCTTCGAGCGGCGACATAAAGCGGTGCCATTAGATAGAGGCCTACTTACCGGTCAGCTTCTTTCGCAGGAACTGGATCAGGTCGACTTTGACTTTGCCGTCTTCCAGTTCCTTGGCGATTGCCTTGTTCGCTTCGCGGACGAGCTTGTCTTGCTTCTGCGAAAGCTTTTTGGCCAGCGTGCCTTCCAGTTGCTCGCCGATCTGCTCGGCAACTTCGCCATGGGCTTTGCCGATGCGGTGAACATAGAACCGCTCGAGATCGATTTGACCGCCAACCACCTTCGGAGTGAACTCGGCCGAAGTGACCAGTCGTGAGGTATCCCAGTGGCTATCGAGCTCGACATCGAGCCGAATCTTGACGGTCCCTTCCGCGACGATGCTCACGCCCAGAAGCTTTACCCCGCGCAGCCACTGTTGGTATTCGGCCGTTCCTTGAAACTTGACGCGAGCATGGATCTGGCAGGTTGAATGCACCGAGTCGACCTTCAGATTCTCAATCCAGATCTGAACGTCTTGCTGGGGGTCTTCGATGTTTCCGAAGTAGCGGACCCAGTCGCCATGGTTTTCCGCCTCGCGGACTCGCTCGAGCTTCAGATGATTCCACTTGCCACGAAATTTGAGCCGCTTGGTGAACTCGTGGGTCTGGTTCCAGTCCGATTCGTCTCTGAAGGTAGTCGGCAGGGATCGACGGACTGCTTGCTCAAGAATGGGGGAAAGCAACTTCTCGAATTCGGCTTGAGGGGCGGCCGATAGATTGGTCGGAGCTAGCATCAAGGTGCCAAGAACCATCAGGCCTGCGGCGATCTCGAATCTCGGCATCATTGGCTTATCCCCACAAAGATGTAACGCATTCCCTGTTTATCGCCCTTTTTGCGGAATGGTTCGCGAGAATTCCTTAAAGTCGGACGAACCGGATTGGCACGGTATTGCGAATTCTTCTAAGATTCCCTCCCAATAACCCAACCATTCCCCTCCTCTTTGTGTCGTGGTTTTGCGAATGAACGGATTCATTCCAGCCTTCGGTCGCTCGATTCGGCTGGCAATTGCTGTCGGCCTTTTCGCCGTGCTAGCAGCTGGGCTCACGTCGTCCCCAGTCCAGGCCGACGTCCCCAATACCTGGTACGGGGATGCCACCCTCAATGATTTGACGTTCGTTGACGACCGCCACGGCATTGCCGTTGGTGACCATGGCACCATCTGGCATACCAAAGACAGTGGCAAAACCTGGGAGCAAGCCCCTTCGGGAACCGACGCCCATTTGGAGAGCATACATTTCGCCGATCTTCAGCATGGCTGGGCTGTCGGGGGCTATCAGCAGCCTTACAGTGATCAATCGACCGGCGTCGTGCTGCGAACAGCCGACGGCGGTGTCTCGTGGGAAAAGATGCCTGACCAGATGCTGCCGAAGCTGGCCGACGTGTCCTTCGAGGATGCCCGTCACGGCTGGGCGGTCGGGCAAGGATCGAATGTCTTTCCCAGCGGCCTGTTCGAAACGACCGATGGCGGTCGGAGCTGGCGCAGCTTGCCTGGCGTACAAAACATTCGCTTTCAAAAATTCGCGGCGCTCACCAATGGCGAGCTTCTTTTAGCAGGCGTCGGCGGCACCCTGTCTCTGGCGGATCGCGGAGGAATTCGCAAGCCAACCATTCAGGTCGATCCACTTCGAGACATGCAAGACATCGTCGTTGCTGGTCGGCAGAATGCTACCGCTGTTGGCGAAGGAGGCCTGATCCTGCAGTCGCAAGATGCCGGATCGTCGTGGGAGATCAACGCCGCCGATCCGCTGCGGCAGACCGATCGCCAGGTTGATTTTTACGCGGTCGAACGGCTCGGCGACGAGATTTGGATCGGGGGGAACCCAGGCAGTTTCCTGCTGCACTCGAAGGATGGCGGAGAGTCGTGGTCGGTCGAGAGATTGCCAACCACGGCAACCATCCGGGCAATCTTTTTTCAAAACGAAAGCAGTGGCTGGGCGATCGGAGCCTTGGGAACCATTCTGCATACCACCGATGGCGGCCAAACCTGGGTGGTGCAGCGCAAAGGTGGCGAGCGGCTCGCCCTGCTGGGGATCTTTCACGATCCGAACATTATTCCGTACGAATTGATCAGCCATCATGCCGGCGCCCAAGGCTATTTGACCGGGATGGAGATCATCAATCGACCGAGGCAGCAAACCGATTTGCCGCGGCCACCGCTGCATGACGCCGTAGTGCACAGCGGCGGCGATATCGGCCATACGGCCTGGCAATTCCCGGCCGACGATGCTCGGCTGATGCTCAGCGGAAAACAGATGATCGCCGGCTGGGACGAAGCGAACGACGGTCAGGGACTCGCCGCGATGGAAAAATACCTGGTGCAGCGAATTCGCCAATGGCGACCGTCGGTTGTGCTGACTGACTACGCCGATCCAACCGGCAAACAGCCCCTTTCCTACCTGGTGAATCAGGTTGTCTTGCGAGCGATTGAAAAGGCAAATGATTCCCAAGCCTACCCCGAACATCTCTCGGAATTGGGCCTGCAAACCTGGCGTGTATCGCGCGTTTGCAGCGTGGTTCCGGAAGGTCAAAACGGACCGATCACACTCAATAGCACGCAGATTTCGCCCCAGTTGGCGATGTCTCTTTCCGAGCATGCGAGCATCAGCCGCGGGATCGCGACCGGCGCATTGACCGACGGTCCTGCAACCATCGAAATGAAGGTCCTGCAAACGACCGGCCTGCTGGAGAACCGTTTGTCCAACTTGTTCTCTGGGCTTTCGATCCCCGCTGGCGAAGAGGCCCGGCGTGACCCGCAGCAAATGATGCTGGTCGATCTGGCCAAACTGCAGCGAACCGCGCAAAAACGCCGCAACCTGCTGGGCATGATCAACCACGCGGTCGAGAACGATCAACAGAACGCGTTGATGTTGGGGCAGATGCTGGAACTATCGAAAGAACTTCCGCCAGAACGGAGCGTCGAAGTGCTTTCGCATTTGGCCAGCAAGGCGAATCAAAGCGGCAACCTGACGTTGGCCGCCGATATGCATCATCAAGTCATCGAGAAGTTTTCAGGGCATGTGCTGGCCGAAAAATCAGCGGCGTGGCTCTTGGCCTATTACGCCAGCAAAGAGATTCGTTACCTAAACCGCAGCAACGTCGAGTTTGCCGCGCCGACCGCTCCCAGCGAAGAGGCTCCGCCGACCGGCGAATCGGAAGAGGAAGTCGCGACCGTTTCGTTCAACGATCCGCGGAACTATACCAAACCGACCAAAGCCACAAACCGCGCTGGCGAGTTGATCACGAAGTTGAATCAAACCATGCCCCAGGCATTGGCCGATCCGTCGTTGGCGTTTGTGCTGGAGCGATTGCTCGCCGATCAGGGGAATTCGCGTCAGGGCGAATCGTACCTTCGCCGGCTACTGAACCTGGGCCAAGACGATCCCTGGTGTCGCCGAGCGCAGTGGGAGTTGGTCCTCGGTCGCAGTAATGCCCGAGTCGATGCTCCGATAGTCGCGGCCAACTATGACGAAGCCAAGCCGGTGCTGGACGGTCTGCTGGACGATCACATCTGGCAAACCGGCAAGCCACAAGACTTGCTGGCCGGAACGACATCGGTTCCCAAAGGCGCAGCTCCTGCGGCGATAATGGTTGGCTTCGATCAAGATTTCCTTTACTTGGCCGTCCGTTGCATGAAGTCGAAAGGCTTTCTGTATCAGGCCCCTAACGACGAGCCTCGCACGCGAGATGCCGACCTCGAGCAGAGTGATCGCGTCTGTATTTACCTCGATCTTGATCGCGACTACGCGACCGCCTACCAGCTGGCGGTCGACTATCGCGGGCTCTCGGCCGATAGCCTGGCCGGTAACGTGGCCTGGAATCCGAAGTGGTTTGTGGCGGCCCGGCAAGATGCCAAATCATGGACCGTCGAAGCGGCGATTCCTCTCTCGGAACTTTCCGCCGATCCGGTCCACCCAGGCGATGCCTGGGGCATGGCTGCCGAGCGGATCGTGATTGGTGAAGGAACCCAGACCTGGCCCTCTTGTCCCCGCTTTGAATTGTCTCCAAAAGACTTCGGCCTCTTGCAATTTCAGTAAAACGGCCTAGAACCGAGCGAATTGGATTTCAATCACTATCCGCAATCGGCAATCGCTGTGGCATTTCTCCTTGGAGTCGACGAAGCTGGCTATGGCCCTAACCTGGGGCCGCTGGTCATCGCTGGCACTCTCTGGCAAATCGACGATTCGCATGACGATCTGGCCCAGGTCGATCTGTACGATCACCTCGGCGATGCGGTCGCTCGTAAGCCGAAATCAGATCGGCTGGCGATAGCCGATTCCAAAGTGATTTACGGCAAACGGAACGATCTTTCGCTGTTGGAAGAAGCAGTCCTGGCAACCGGCAGCCATCTGAAGTCGGTCATTCCGATTTGGCAAGCGGTTTGCGAGCCTGACCTAACCGACCAGCCGCGTACAAAACATGCTCCCTGGTATCACCAACGGAAGCATGCCTCGCCGCGGCATGCTTCCTCCGAACGCATTGCCGAGCAGCAGGAACGATTTACGGCGGCCTGCGAAGCCGACTCAGTGAGGTTAGTCGATGTCTGCGTCGTTTTTCTGACCGAAGCCCGGTTCAACGAGCGGCTATCGGCAATTGGGAATAAGAGCACTGTTCTGTCGCACGCTTCGCTTGGCCTGGTGCGTCGGCTGCTGCAATCGATTCCGACCGAGCCAACTCAAGCGGTTCGTATCGTGTGCGATAAGCATGGCGGGCGAGATTACTACGCTGGGCTGCTGCAGCACTTCTTTCCCGATGCGTGGTGGCAGATTCAAGAGGAATCTCGCTCGGTGAGCCGCTACGAGGCGGATGTTGACTCGCACGAAATCACCATCGAGTTTCGCTCGAAGGGAGAAGGATTCCTGCCGACCGCGTTGGCCTCGATCTATGCAAAGTTTCACCGTGAGGTTGCCATGTTGGCGATCAATCAGTTTTGGGCAAAGCATATCCCAGGGATCCAGGAAACTGCCGGCTACCCGGTCGATGCGGCACGATTTGCGATCGATACCGAAAGACAACGTGCTGAGCTCAAGATTCCGTGGGAAATGTTCTGGCGATTGAAGTAAGGGGCCGAACCGCTCGTTGTCCGATGTGGTCCTGAGGAATAAACTAACCTAAGTATGTGAAAAATAGCCTGCCACCACGCTGGGGGCTATCCGGGCCTCAACAGAACCTTTGCCTAATGACCACTTCCAACGTGGAATCCCCGCTAGACGTCGCCCAAATCCGGGCCGATTTCCCAATCTTGCACCAAGTTGATGACGAGCAGCATCCGCTGGTCTATCTCGACAACGGGGCCAGCAGCCAGCGTCCCAAATCGGTGATCGATTGTCTAAGTGACGTCTATGCCAAGCATTACGCCAACGTTCATCGCGGAGCACATCGGCTGAGCGGCGAATCGACCGATCTGTTCGAGGTTGCCAGGCGTGCCGTACGGCAGTTCATCGGAGCGGCTTCGGAAAACGAAGTCATCTTCACCAGCGGCACCACGATGGGCATTAACCTGGTTGCCAGAAGTTGGGGGGACTCGAACCTAAAAAAAGGGGACGAGATCCTGCTGACCGAGATGGAACATCACTCGAACCTGGTTCCCTGGCATCAACTGGCCGAGCGGACCGGGGCTACGATTCGAGCGATCCCAATCACCAAAGATGGCCAGCTTGATCTCGATTTTCTGCCGAAACTGTTGACCGAACGAACCAAGTTGGTGGCGGTCACGGCGGTCTCGAATGTATTGGGCACCATCAACCCGGTCGGCCAAATCATCACCGCGGCCCACGCAGCAGGAGCCAAAGTGCTGGTTGATGCCGCCCAGGCCGTTCCGCACGAAGCAATCGACGTCGGTCTATGGGACGCCGATTTCGTTGCCTTCAGCGGTCATAAAATGCTGGGGCCATCAGGAGTCGGCGTTTTGTATGGTAAAGAGATATTACTCGACGAAATGCCCCCGTTTTTAGGTGGTGGAAGCATGATCGACATGGTCGAAATCGATCGCTTCACCCCAGCGATGCTGCCTGCCAAGTTCGAGGCAGGCACGCCACCAATTGCCGATGCAATTGCGATGACCCCGGCGATTGAGTACCTGGAAGAGGTCGGGCTAGAACGTATTTTGCAGCACGAACAGTCGCTCGCGGCTTACGCGCACGAACTTCTGTCTGACGTAAAAGGTCTGCGGATTCTTGGCCCCGAGGTTACCGCCAAGGCAGGAATTGTCAGTTTCGTGGTCGACGGTCTGGCGGCGAGCGACGTGGCAACGTTTCTCGACGGACGAGGTGTCGCGGTTCGCGAAGGGCACCATTGCACGTTGCCGCTGCATAAAAAGCTGGGAATCAGCGCGAGTGTGCGAGCCAGTTTCTACCTTTACAACACGCGGGAAGAGGTCGAAAAGCTTTCCGACGCGGTGCACGCGGCGGTCGAATTCTTTGGCTAAACGTGCCCTGCGTTACCGGACTTCGCCTCGTAAATCGGCTAGAATTGTCGAGCGACACACCCTACTTCACTCGATCAGGAGATACCGGCTATGGCTTCCAAAGAATACTCTCGACGTGACTTCAACAAGCTTTCCGCCGCAGCCTTGGGGGGCATGGTGTCGATTGGTGCTTTAGGTTGCAGTTCCGAAGGCAAGCCCAAGCCGGACGCTAACGAGACCTCAGACGGGAACAACGATGGCGATACGACTTCTGCCGTCGCCAAGCATGCTTGCCGCGGTTTGAATGAATGCAAGGGGCAAGGGGTCAAAGGCGCCAACGAGTGTGCCGGTGCCGGCAACTGCGCCACCATCGCTCATCACGCATGTGGCGGAATGAACGAATGCAAAGGACAAGGGGGCTGCGGCGATACCCCTGGGGCGAATGAATGTGCCACCAAAGGCCACTGCGCCGTTCCGATCGAAGGCAAGATGTGGGACAAGGCGCGCGAACTGTTCGCCAAGAAGATGAAAGAGAAGGGGGTCGAACTGAAGCCTGCTCCTAAGGTCGAATCCTAATTCGGCTTCTTTGTGCGATGGTGGAGGCCGCTTGATGCCAGAGCCGCGTCTTGGCTACGAGAATCTTGGACTGGGAGTTGGTCTGCGCCATCCCCATTTCAATTACATTCTCGAAAACTGGCCGGCGGTCGATTGGTTCGAGATCATTTCCGAGAACTACATCGACTCCCAGGGGCGACCGCGACATGTCCTGGATCAAATTGCCGAGCGATACCCGATTGTCATGCATGGCGTATCGCTTTCGATCGGCAGCACCGATCCGCTCGATTTCGAGTATCTGAACAAGCTCAAAACGCTTTCTGCGGCGATTAATGCCCGGTGGATTTCGGACCATGTCTGTTGGACCGGGGTCGCCGGCAAAAATACGCATGACCTGCTGCCGATTCCGTATAACGAAGAAACGCTGAAATACGTTGCGCAGCGGGTTGTCCAGGTGCAAGACTTTCTCGAGCGGCCGCTCGTCTTGGAAGACCCTAGCAGCTATGTGACCTTTGCCGCATCGACGATGACCGAATGGGAGTTTCTCACGGCCCTCACTCAGGAAACTGGCTGTGGCCTTCTGCTGGATGTGAACAACGTTTACGTTTCGGCCGTGAATCACGATTTCGATCCGGCTCGTTACATCGAAGGCCTGCCATGGGAAAGCATCGTGCAGTTTCACTTGGCGGGGCACACCAACATGGGCGATTACTGCATCGATACGCACGATGGTCACGTGATCGATCCGGTTTGGAAGTTGTTCTGCCTGGCGCATCAGCGAACGGGGGGCGTTTCGACGCTGCTTGAATGGGACGCGAATATCCCTGACTTCAATACGCTGCACGCGGAAGTGCTCAAGGCAAAGAAACTCATCGAGGGGCAACCGATTGCTCCGACGGCTGATGAAAAGAGCAACGGAAGCCAAGTTCCGCACCCAGCACATCGCATCGAGCACGAGGTGAGCTAGTCGCATGGCCTCGTCGAAGTCCCACCGAGCCGATCTGCCGGTTCTTCAGAAATGGATGCAGGCCGTCATCACGCATGTAGGTGGTGTTGCCAATGGAATCGATTCGTCAGCAGCCAGGCAGCATATCGACGTCGAAGTCGCCAACGTCGAATCGGTCGTCACTCGTAGCGAGAAGCGGACCAGCGTTGAGCGGCTGGAAGTTTATGCCAACGCCTACCATGCCCGGCTGGTCGAATGCTTGAAGTCGATCTTCCCGATCTTCGCCCAGACTGTCGGTGACGAGTTGTTCTATGAATTTGCCGTCTCCTATTTGCAGCAATATCCATCGACATCGTACACGCTGAATCGCCTGGGAGATCACTTCCCAGATTTCCTCGAGAAGACCAGCCCTAACTACGGAACCGATACGCTCGCCTTCGAAGAGTTCCTGGTCGGCCTGGCGGTTGTCGAGCGGAGCATCGACGAGGTCTTCGACGGCCCAGGCTTCGAGAGGCAAGCGGCCGTGTCGCCGCAGACGCTCGAAGGGATGTCGCCTGAGGTATTCTGGGAGTCTCGGCTCAAGACAGTGCCATGCTTGCGGCTGCACTCGTTTCCATTTCCGATCAACGACTTTATTACCCAAGCAAAACAGAGCCCGGATGCAGAGATCCCGGAGTTTCAGCCGTCGTGGCTGGCGCTATCGCGAAGAGAGTATGTGGTTCGCCGAATTCCATTAACCCGCTTCGAATACCATGTTCTCGCACGTTTGGAAGGCGGGCTGCGGGTTGGCGATGCGGTTGAAAACGCCATGGTCGAAGTTGGAGAGCCGGAGGACTTGCCGGGAGTTGTCGCGGCCGCTTTTAGAAAATTTGCCGCGGAGCAGTTGTTTCTATCAATCCAACCGGGAAATGAGCGAACTAATACCTGGTAACGATGGTTACTCTGTTTCGGGTGGACCCCCTTTCTGGGTGTGACTTAACGTCGCTGGTAAGGCGTCGATGGGAACCGGACAATGGGTAAATCTTATGTATGAAGCAGGGAAATGGAGGGGAAATAGGTCGCAGCGCCGCTTGTGATTGCTCGCCAACCCCCTACAATCAATGAGTTACTGCGAGGTGCTGATCTTCAGGCACCGAGTGTTGGCCGGGTACACCTATCACTGGGCACCCTTTCCTTGCCCGATCTAAATGTTCGAGGGCCGAGATGGCATTGGTTAGCTGGGTTCGAGGTCGCGTCTTTAACTTCGTTCACCGTAACAATTTAGTCTACAACACTTGCTGGGAAGACCCTCGACTCGATCGGGTTGCCCTCGAGATTCAACCGCATCACAACGTGATGGTGATTACCTCGGCTGGCTGCAACGCACTGGACTACGTGCTGGCCGGAGCGAATCACGTTTACGCCGTGGATATGAATCCGCGACAGAACGCTCTTTTGGATCTGAAGAAAGCTGCGATCCAGAACTTGGAGTATGAGGACTTCTTCTCCATGTTCGGCAAAGGGCAACTGCTCAACTTCAAAGAAACGTACAAGCAGAAATTGCGCGGTTCGCTGCCAGAATGGTCGCGCAGCTATTGGGATCGGAAGATTAAATACTTCCGCCCGCGCCGTCGCCGCAGCTTCTACTTCCGTGGCACATCCGGTGCGTTCGCCAAAGTGGTGAACATGTACGTCGACAACGTGCTGCGGATGCGATCCAAGGTTCTCGATCTGCTGGACGCGAAGACCCTGGAAGAACAACGCGAGATCTTCACGATCATCGACAAGAAGCTTTGGACTGGCCCGCTCAAATTCGCGATGAGCCGCGATACAACCTGGAGTCTGGTTGGTGTGCCGCGTGCCCAGCGAGAGCACCTTGAAAAGCAGTATGCCAACGGTATCGTTGACTTTGTTCAAGACAATATGCGTGCCGTCTTCGCGGAGCTGCCGATCCACGACAACTACTTCTGGCGGGTTTACGTGACCGGGCAATACACCGAGGACTGCTCGCCTGAGTACCTCAAGCCTGACAATTTCCAGAAGCTGAAAGACGGGCTGGTTCATAAGGTTAGCACGCACACCGAATCGGTGCAGCATTTTCTCGAAAAGCACGGCGATAACCCACTTCATCGCTTGGTGCTGCTGGATCACCAGGACTGGCTGACCGACAAGCTGTACTTCGCGCTTGAAAACGAGTGGCAGGCGATTGTCGAGCGAATGCAGGGGCAGGAAGATGCCCGTATCATCTGGCGAACCGGCGGTTTGAACACCGATTTCGTTGACGAAGTCGAGGTCACCCACAACGGCCAGAAGAAACAGGTTGGCGAACTGCTGACCTATAACCAGGAACTGGCCGACGAGCTCCATGCCAAAGATCGCGTTCACACCTATGGTGCCTTCCGTATCGCGGACATCGCGGCCTAGGTTCGGACTTCTTCGCTCGCCTAGAGAAACGACCTGCCACCTTAAGACCGGCATCACGCGGAGCAGCCAATGAGTCTGGCTTCAGACCTGAAAGTCTTATATCACCTGGCCGTCAAACCGGTCCGCGGTGAGAATCACGCCGAACGCCTCGATAATTTCTACAGCGGTCAGGCCGGTGCCTACGATGATTTCCGCAAACGCCTGCTAAAAGGGCGGGAGGAGATGTACCAGTCGATTCAGCCGCCGGCCGATGCCGTCTGGGTCGATATGGGGGGCGGAACGGGATCGAATCTCGAGTTCATCGCCGATCGAATCGAAGGGCTCAAGCAAGCCTACGTGGTCGATCTGGCGTCGTCGCTGCTGAAGGTCTGCGATCAGCGGATCGAAGAACGTGGTTGGAACAATGTGAAGACGGTTGAAGCGGACGCCACAACCTGGACGCCTGAAGAGGGCTACGCCGACGTGGTGACCTTTTCGTATTCGCTGACGATGATTCCCGATTGGTTCGCCGCGATCGACAACGCACTGCGAATTCTGAAGCCAGGCGGGACGATCGGGGTGGTCGACTTTTATGTCTCGCGGAAATTTCCCGACGAAGATATGAAGCGGCACAAGTGGTTTTCACGCAGCTTTTGGCCCGTCTGGTTCGCTTCAGACAATGTATTTCCGTCACGTGATCATCTCCCCTATTTGCGGCGGCACTTCAAAACGACCAAACTGGAAGAGAACCGGGCCAAGGTGCCCTACCTGCTTTGGTTTAAGACCCCGTACTACATCTTCACGGGAACCAAACCAGAAGTGTAGGCCGGCCCAGGTCGTCCCTGCGAACTTCTTGAAATGCGAACTTTTCGAACGGCGAAACAGACAAGCTCATGGCGAAATCGGTCCTCTCACCATCCTTCCTGTTTCACTACTCGCTGCCGCTGAATTACCGCGAAAAGATCTGGCACGATCGTCCGCTGGCTTATACAGACGACTACCAACTGCGTGGTTTTGGCGAACTCGACAGCCGCAAGCAATTCGCCGACGTACGTGGAGGCTGGAACGAACGAGGCGTGTCGTTTTCAGTCCAGGTCAAAGGCAAGCGGCAACCTGTCTGGTGCCGCGAAAGCCGTGTCGACGAGAGCGATGGCTTTCAGGTCTGGATCGATACCAGGGCCACGCACAACGTTCACCGCGCCACGCGGTTTTGCCACCGGTTTGTCTTTCTGCCGATTGGCGGCGGGCCAAGCTATCGCAACCCGGTGGGTGATCAACTGCTGATTAACCGTGCTCGCGAAAACGCCAACCCGGTCCGTCCCGGCGATCTTCGGGTCCGAGCAACATTGACCAAAGATGGTTACCTGCTGGAATGCTGCGTTCCGGCGACCAGCCTGACGGGCTACGATCCGAGCGAATACGACAAGCTTGGCTTCTTCTACGCGGTGATGGATCGCGAACTGGGCTGGCAAACCCAAAGCGTCAACACGCAATTCCCCATCGACGAAGACCCCAGCATCTGGACAACCCTAGAATTGGTCGGGCGTTAGGCCGCTTCTGATTCAGGTACCGTTGCATCGGGTGCCGATTGCGAACAGGGCTGAAGCGTGGCCTGCAATTCTTCGATTTCTTCTTCCAGCTTTTCGATCTCGCGTTGCTTTTCTTCGATCAGTTGCCGCATCGCCTCGATCTTGGTTTCTGGCGAGACGCGGAGCAGACGGCTGATCACGTCCATCGCCAAAAGACCGCGCCAGACGCGAACGGCCAGACCTCGCATGCGATAGATACGCGTTACCCGGGTGACTTGCTGCAGACGCAGGAGCTGCGTCATGCGGAAGACTCGCAGGAACGCGACCAGCGGCAGGCAGACAATCAACAAATCGACCCAATGCTTTTTGAGATATTCGATCTTCTTATCAACGATTGAAACCATCACGATGAATTCCATCGTGAATGCCAGCCAAGTGATGCTGTAGCCGGTTTCGACCGTCACACGCAGCCAGGGATGGATTTCCATCTGGCTGGTCCAGACAAATTCGAGGGCCAGCAGCGGTAGGATCGCCACTGCAATCAGAATCATTGGAATGCTCAAATAGCGTTCCATCTCTTCGTGAAAGTCTTCGTCGACATGCCGCCAGCCCAGGACCGGCAACCACATGGATGTTCCTTCCTGCATGTCACGGCGGGCCAACCGGAGGGGCGGCACGGCACAGGTCAACAGCGTCCACCAGCGTCGGGGGCTTTCAATCCAAAAGTGCCAGGTCGCTTCGATCCAGAAAATGGGATAGAAGGACAGCGTCAGCCAGAAGAAGGCCAGCAGCCGGGTCTGCGATTGTTCTGACTCGGTCAGAAACTCCTGAACTGTCAGCGCAAAGAAGGTGAGCATTCCCACCGTTGCGGCGAACATGGGAATCGCCAGGAAATGGTCGCTCTTTCTCGATAAGCTATTCAAATTCCAAGGACTCTCAAAACCGGAGGAAATTCAAAACGCGACGTTTGTCCGGAATTGTTGCCTGTGAGTCAAGTTCACGTTTCAGCCCCGTGACAGCCATGGGACCGGTGGTTTATCCTAACCGTTTTGCTGCGGACATAAAAATGGGCTCCGGCCCGCTGCCTTCCAAGAGTGATAGCAACTGACGATGAATTACTGGCTGATGAAGACCGAGCCTGAATCTTATTCGATCGACGATCTGGCTCATGAGAAGAAAAAGACGACTTTCTGGTCAGGTGTTCGTAACTACCAGGCCCGGAATTTCATGCGAGACGACATGAAAAAAGGGGACCTGGTGCTGTTCTACCATTCCAATGCCGACCCCCCGGCCATCGTGGGCATCGCGGAAGTGGTAAAGGAATCGTATCCCGATCACACTTCGTGGGATGAGAACGACCACCACTACGATCCCAAAAGCACGCCGGAAAACCCTCGTTGGTTCATGGTCGATATTAAGTTGAAAAAGAAATTCCCCGAAGCCCTCGGCCGAGATCAACTTACCTGCGTGAAAGCACTTGCCGATATGGAACTGATGCGCAAAGGTTCCCGTCTTTCGGTCCAGCCAGTCCGCAAGAAGGAATTCGACGCGATCCTGAAGCTGGCCAGCGTGACCCTTTAGCTTACGGCCACTTCGTTGCTCAGTGGCTCGCCTGAGGCGAATTGCCGAATGTTGTCGACGGTGACCTGGGCGATCGCTTCGAGAGCGTTTTGAGTGAAGAAACCCTGATGCCCGGTGACCAGCACGTTGGGGAACGTCACCAACCGGGCAAAGACATCGTCTTGAATCACCGTTTCCGACATGTCTTCAAAGAACAGATCCGCTTCTTCCTCGTAGACGTCGATGCCCAGCGAACCTAGCTGCGCGGACTTCAATCCGCGGATGGCGGCCGTGGTATCGATCAGACCGCCACGGCTGGTATTGATCAGCATGACTCCTTGTTTCATCTGCGCGATGGCGCCATCGTTGATCAAATGCCTGGTCGAAGGCAGGAGAGGGCAGTGCAGCGAGATGATATCGGATTGGGCCAAAAGCTCTGGCATTTCGACATACTTCACGCCTAGCCGGGTGCACTCGTCCGACGGGTGGACATCGAAGGCCAACAGGTTGCAGCCGAAGCCATGCATGATTTTGGCAAAGAGTTGCCCGATCTTGCCGGTTCCGATCACGCCAACCGTCAGTCCATGCAGATCGAAGCCCAGCATACCGGCCAGCGAAAAATCTCCTTCACGAACTCGGTTGTAGGCCTTGTGGTACTTTCGGTTGAGAGCCAGGATTAGTCCGACGGCATGTTCGGCGACAGCATACGGGCTGTACGCGGGGACGCGAGCCACCTTGATCTCCAACTGGTGGGCCTTGTGAAGGTCGACGTTGTTGTAACCGGCGCATCGCATCGCAATCAGTCGCGTCTTGCCTACGGCCAGCATTTCGAGCACATCCGCCGAGATTTCGTCGTTCACGAAGCAGCAGATCGCCTCGAATGGATTGGCCAGCGGTGCGGTGGTGGCGGTTAGTCGAGGCTCGATGAATTTCCACTCAACGTTGGTTCCTTCGCTGGCAGCTAGAAGAAACTTTTTGTCGTACGACTTGGTTCCAAATACGGCAACTTTCATCGAATCGGCATCCTTTTAAGATCGCAGGCAAACATGAGTGTGCTGGGCCAACTCCAAGGCGTTATCTTCGACATGGACGGGACGCTTGTCGACTCCGGGCTCGACTTTACCGCCATGCGAAGCGAAATGGGCCTGACCGCCGGTCTTCCCATTTTGGAGCAATTATCGCGCCTTACAGATGACGACCGACGAACTAAGGAAGAAATCCTGCATCGCCACGAATTTGCCGGAGCGGACCGAGCTCGATTGATCGAAGGAGCCCAGCCGCTGTTGGAAGCGATCCGGCAGCAAGGCAGATTGATGGCAATTCTGACACGCAATAGCCGACCGACCACGCAGCATACGCTGGCCAAGCTGGGAATCGAGCATTTCTTTGATGTGGTCCTCTGCCGGGAAGATGGGCCGCACAAGCCAGATCCGTGGGCGATTCAAGAGATCTGCCGTCGCTGGCAACTTCCGGTCAGTCAGGTCGTGATGGTGGGTGATTTTTATCTCGACCTGCTTACCGCCCAGAATGCCGGTTGCGCGTCTATTCTGTATACCGGCGGGCAGGATCACCAAGGGATGCAAGGTGCCGAGCTGGCCACGCATATCGCACGACATCTGGACGAATTGGTCCCGCTGCTAGCTCGCCAGGAAGATTCGATCTAGGTTGCATGTTGGCGATCTGATACGATCCTCATTCGTTTCCCCCATGGCTGGTTCGCCCAGTCCGATCTGGTCCCCCTCGAAAGCGGAAAACCTCGATGAAGAATGGAATCTTCCTCGCGGCGTGCATGGTCTTCTCGGCCATCGCCGGCAATGTCAGCTTCGCTCAGGCCCCCAACAACTTTGGCCAACCTCTCGGCCTTGCTCAAAATGGGCAGCCCCAGGGCAATCCGCAGCCTGGTATGGTCGCTGGTCAGCCAATGGGTGGTCAGCAGCAGTTGCCTGCTCCGTTCCAGATCAGTCAACAAGAAGCTCAATTTATTGACCAGATTCTTGGCTTTTGGGAGTTCCGCAGCGGCAAGGTTCACCACTACGAAGCGAAGTTCAAGCGGTGGGAGTACGACACCGTCTTCGGCCCGCCGAACAAAGACACCTTCAAGACCATCAGTGAAGGGGTGATTAAGTATGAAAAGCCTGATAAGGGGCTGTTTGAGGTCTCTTCGATCCAGCACTATACACCCCCCAAAGATGGTCAGCCGGCCCAGTACCAGGTCCGACCGAACGAAGTGAACGAACATTGGGTTTGCGATGGCAAGTCGATATTTGAATTCGACGTGCCATCGAAGCAACTCAAGGTTTGGCCACTGCCGCCAGAGCAGCAAGGTCAGGCGATTACGAACGGCCCGTTGCCGTTTTTGTTCGGTGCGAAAAAGGCAGATATCCTGGCTCGCTTCTGGATGCGAGTTTCGCCGCACCAAACCAATAACCCGAACGAGTACTGGCTGGAAGCCTGGCCCAAGCGTCCCGAAGATGCGGCCGAGTACAAGTTCATTTCGATCCTGATCGATCGAGCGGAGTTCCTTCCGTTTGCCATCGAAGTGTTCGATCGCAACTACAATCCGGATGCTCAGCCGCCCAATGTGCCTAACTTTTCGAGAACGGTTTACATGTTCGAGGATCGCAAGACCTACGAAGAGGGTGGTATTACCGACAATATCAAACAAATGTTCTCACGATCGTTTTATCAACCAGCGCTTCCCAGTGGCTGGACACGAGTTGTCCAGCAGAACCAGGTACCGATGCAGCCTGGCGGGCAAGTTCCGGCCAACGCCACTCGTCCCAATCAGGGAATTCCGAGGTAGTTTTCAACTAGCCCAAATCGCCTCGATTAGCACAATATCCACCTTCTCGATTCTTTCACGAATCGGGAGGGTGGATTTTCTTTTGCCCTTTTTCACGACGCGCTATAATTCAATTGCTGAAAAATATTGGCCCAACACGACGCGTTTGTTCCCTGCTTAGATAGGTTTCCGCATGTTCAAAGCTCGCGGCACCTGGATCTGTCGGGCAGAGAAGTTTCTGCTCCTGGTTCTGGTTTTACTTTTCCCCTCGGTGGGACGTTCGCAACCGAACGACCAACGGGCGAAGGACAAAGTCCAGCCAGATCAGGCCGAAAACGAGAAGATCGACGCAGACGCCGTTCAAAAGCTCTCTGCCGTTCGTCTTGGGGTGCCGCTGCCAATTACCGGCTCGGTCGATACCAACGTCAAAGGAAGCCTGCAGAAACTTCTCTCGCGGCTTTCCGATCAGGACGAGCGGCCGGTGGTGATCTTGGAACTGGAAGGCAAGCCCGATGGTTCGACGCGCGGCAGCGAATTCGAACGCAGTCTGGCGATCGCTCGGTTTTTGACCTCGAAAGCGGCGACGCGGCTCAAGACGGTCGCCTACCTGAAAGGCCCGATCGAAGGACACGCGGTCCTGATCCCGCTGGCCTGCGAACAGATTGTGATGCACCCCGATGCCCAGTTGGGCAACGCGGGGATCGACGAGAACTCGATCTCGGAAACGATGCGACTGGCCTACAAAGAGATCGCTGGCTTCCGTAGCGTGCTGCCGCCTGAGCTGGCACTCGGGATGTTGGATCCTAACCTGGAAATCTACCGAGTAAACGACCGCCGCTTCGTCGATGGCCAAGAGTACGACAAGTTGAAGGAGGAAGGGGGCGTCGCCACTTCCCAGAAACTAGTCGCTCGCGGACAAATGGCACTGTTCACCGCGACGCAGCTACGACAAGACCTGCAACTCATCAGCCATGTCAGCCAGGACCATCGTCAGTTAGCCGCAGTGCTAGGCGTGCCTGAAAACCAGTTGGCTCAGGACATCGGGCTCGATCGAGACTGGAAGGCGGCCCGCTTCATCATGGACGGCGAGATCTCCAACCGTATGGTTCAGCGGACCTCGCTTTCGATGCAAGACGCGATCGCCGGCGGCGTCAATTTCGTGCTGATCGATCTGAAGTCGCAAGGGGGGGATCCGATTGCCTGCGAAAACATGGTGAACTATTTGCTGGGTCTGCCTGATTCAGTGCACACGGTGGCGTTGATCCAGGACGAAGCAACCTCGAACGCCTCGTTGATTGCCATGGCATGTGACGAGATTTCGATTGCCCCGGACGCCAAGCTGGGAGGCGCCGGCAACTATCAATACACCAAAACGGGACGTAAGGATCTGGAGAACTACTTGGAGAGTGTGTCGCCAGAAGCCAGCCGCTCGTGGTCGGTTTGGGCGGCGATGAATTCGCCTGATCTCGAAGTTTATCGCTACGACAAGCCAGGGACCGGTTTGACCAAGTTCCTTTGCCCGCGTGAAGCGGCCGAGCTTCCCAATGCCGATCAATGGCAGAAGGGAAAGGAGATCACCGAGCCTGGCGTGCCATTGCAGTTAACCGGAACGCAAGCCCTCGATTGGGGCGTTGCCGATTCGAGCGCAACGAGCCTGGCCGACGTTACCCGGCGTTACGGCCTGCCAGCTGAACTGGCCGTTCCGAAACAGAATTGGGCGCACGAATTCATCGAAATTCTGGCCAGTCCTAGCCTCGCGTTCTTCTGCCTGTTTGTTGGTGTGATCGCCCTGATAAGCGAACTGAAGGCACCCGGAATTGGCGTGCCTGGTTTTGTCGCTGTGATTTGTTTCGGTTTGTTCTTCTGGAGCAGGTTCTTAAACGGAACAGCCGGTTGGTTGGAGGCGATGCTGTTTGTCGGCGGCTTGTTCTTCATTTTGATGGAGGTTCTGGTACTGCCTGGCTTTGGTATATTCGGGCTGGGCGGCGGGCTGATGGTGATTACTTCGGTTGTCCTGGCGATGCAGACATTCATCTGGCCGACGACCGATTACGAACTTGATCAGGTGCCCTACAGTCTGGGAAGTGTCGTGGTGCTGTTTGGCGGGATGATCGCCGCGGCATTCTTGGCCAAATATATCCTGCCGCGAACCCCGTACCTGAACGAATCGATCCTGAACGCGCCCGATGAAGAAGAGATGGAAGAAATCCGCCGCCGCGAGACGATCGTTGATCTTTCGCATCTGGTGGGAAACACCGGACAAGCGCTGACCCCGTTGCGTCCCAGCGGCAAAGCGAAGATCGGACACGAGATCGTCAACGTCACCTCGGAAGGTGACGCGATCGAATCAGGTCAGAAATTGGTTGTCGTCGAAGTTCGCGGCAACTACGCCGTTGTCCGAGCGGCACGCTAACGCGGAAGATGGTTAATGCAGAAGAGATGGCACCAGGTGCATAGGTAACAATCCCGACATGTCCCCGATTCTGATCGCAATACTCATCCTTTTGTTCGGGTTCGCGCTGCTCTTTCTGGAAGTCTTGCTCCCGACGGCCGGCGTGCTGGGCTTCTTTGGAGTCGTGGCGCTCGTTTCGGCGGTGGTGTATGGGTTTTTGAAGTGCGACCTGGGAGTGGCAACCGGGCTGCTGGTTTTGACCGTCATTCTGGTGCCGTTTGTCCTTAGCCTGGCGGTCGAAATCTGGCCTCGCACGCCGATCGGTAAGATGATCCTGCTCGATACCAAGGTCGATGACGGTTCCTCGGGTCAAGCGGAGTCGCCGGTTCACCTGGTCGGTCGGCAGGGAATCGCGAAAAGCGATCTTTTGCCCAGCGGAATCGCCGAGATCGATGGCAAACGCTGGGATGTCGTAGCGGTCGGTCCGGTGGTCGATCGGGGCGAGCTGATCGAGGTGGTCGAAGTCGAAGGAAATCGGGTTTTTGTCACCCGAATCGATGAATCGGACGAGACGCCGGAAATCGTTGAGGACGACCGCGAAACGGAATCGTTAACTTCGCGTAATGACGAAATCTTCGAAGACGACCCGTTTGCTTGACTTTCGCGCCCAGAATGGCATAACAGGGGTCTAATTCCCCAACTTGTGGCACCGTGGAAGATTACCACCCTATGATCAACTTGTTGCAACACACGCTTCTTCTGGCCGACTGGAGGACTAACGCCCTCATTTTTGGCCTTTTGGCCTTGGTGCTGGTGATGCTGATCGTCATCGGCATCTTTGCGTTCTACTTCCGATTGTGGATTCAATCGATCTGGACCGGGGCTGGGATCACGATCTTCGACCTGCTCGGCATGTCGTTTCGCCATGTGAATGCCAAGCTAATTGTGCGGGGCAAAATCATGGCAGTTCAGGCCGGTCTGGGCGACTCGTCCGGCATTACCTCTAAGGCGCTCGAAGCACACTTCCTGGCCGGAGGTAACGTGCCCCAGGTCATCAAAGCGATGATCGCGGCCAATAAGGCCAAGACGATCCAACTCACCTTCCGCGAAGCAACCGCCATCGACCTGGCCGGACGCGACGTGTTGGAGGCGGTGCAGACAAGCGTTTATCCGAAAGTGATCGATTGCCCGCCACGCAACGCCAAACGAACCTCGCTCGATGCGATGGCGAAGAACGGTATCCAACTGAAGGTGAAAGCCCGAGTGACGGTCCGTGCCAATCTGCAGCGGCTGATCGGTGGTGCGACGGAAGAAACGATCATTGGTCGTGTCGGCGAAGGCATCGTCAGCGCGATCGGTTCGGCCGAAACGCATTCCCAGGTGTTGGAAAATCCTGACCTGATTTCCAAGGCAGTGCTCTCGCGTCGGTTGGATGCCAATACCGCGTTCGAGATCGTTTCGATCGACATCGCCGATATAGACGTCGGCGAAAACATCGGAGCCCGCCTGCAAGCGGACCAGGCGGAAGCCGATACCCGGGTTGCCCGGGCACGTGCCGAAGGCCGCCGTGCTATGGCCGTTGCCGAAGAGCGCGAGAACCTGGCGGAAATCGAAAATGCCCGCGCTATGCTGGTCGATGCCGAAGCCGAGGTTCCCAAGGCGATCTCCGAGGCATTCCGGACTGGCCGTTTGAGTATCATGGATTACTACTCGCTGCGGAACGTCCAGGCCGATACCGACATGCGAAAGTCGATCGCTGTTTCCAGCGGTGCTCAAACAGCACAGAATAAGTAGTGCAGAACAAGTAAAGTAATTACGTACCGGGATCCGATTGTGGGATTTTGGAAACTCATTGCGGAAGCCAACGGCATCGAGGTGCTGATTAAGATCGGCCTGGTGCTGGTCTTTATGGTTGGCCCTTACCTATTGAAAATGTTGGGAGGTAGTGCCGTGCAGGACGACCGAGGACAGGGCCGAAAAAAGCGCGAACCTCAGACCGACTTGGAACGTGAGATCGCCGAGTTCTTACGGCAAAGCCAATCGGGCGGTCAGGCACCATCCGACACGGTTCCTGCCATGATGGTCGACGAGCACGAAGAGGGTGGCTACGTACAGGCCGAAGCGGTCCAAACAACTCTGCGAGATCACCATTTGGAGTCGAAGGTCGGCACGCATCCTTCGATTCCAGACGATGAAAGCTCAATGGCTGAGCATCACCCTTACATCGAGGAACCGCAAGAATCTTTCGAGGACTCAGGCCCGCAGTACGACGAAGCGGAAGAGTACAATTACGACAGCGAAACCAAGGGCGTCGCCGCCGCTGGAGTCCCCTTCGCCGAAATGTTCCGCGATCCGACGAAGGTTCGCAACGCGTTCATTTTCGCTGAAATCATGAATCGCCCGAAGTTTCCTCGCCAGTAGATCGATCTCGCCCTTCTGACTCCGCTCTCCATCTTCGTCGCTCGCTTGCCGATGATCGTCATCGTACAGCAGGTCTGCGACCATCTTTATTCTCCGTTGAAAGCCGCTCGCCATGCCCGCACCTGAAATCGTACCTGGAAAAACCAAGATTGGCTGGATTGGTACCGGCGTCATGGGAAGCAGTATGTGCGGGCACCTGATCGACCAAGGCTTCGAGGCAACCGTATTTACACGCACCAAAGGTAAGGCGGAAGACCTGATTGGCAAAGGAGCCGCGTGGGCTGACTCGCCGAATCAGGTCGCCGAGGCGAGTGACGTGGTGTTTACCATCGTAGGTTTCCCGCACGATGTCCGCGAAGTCATTTTAGGGGAAGAGGGCGTTCTATCTGGCAGCAAGCCCGGCAATGTGATCGTCGACATGACCACTAGCGAGCCAACATTGGCCATCGAGATCGCCGAGGCCGCCCAGTCGAAGCAAGTTAGCAGCATCGACGCTCCAGTCTCTGGCGGTGACGTCGGGGCCAAGGAAGCTCGGTTGTCGATTATGATCGGCGGCGATAAAGCAGTCGTCTCCGCTTTGCAGCCGTGCTGGGAAGCGATGGGCAAAACCATTGTTCGCCAGGGTGGGCCCGGGGCAGGGCAGCACACCAAAATGGTCAATCAAACGCTGATCGCCACCGGCATGATCGGCGTTTGCGAGGCGCTGCTGTATGCCCATAAAGCCGGATTAAATCTCGAAACGGTGATGCAAAGCGTCTCTTCGGGGGCGGCTGGGAGTTGGTCGCTCTCCAACTTGGGGCCGCGAATCATCGGCAACAACTTCGACCCAGGTTTCTTCGTCGAGCATTTCGTCAAAGATATGGGCATCGCCCTGGCTGAAGCCCGCAAGATGAATCTTTCCCTGCCGGGACTGGCCCTGGCCGAGCAGTTGTACCTGTCGGTCAAGGCGCAAGGGCATAGCCGCCTGGGTACGCATGCCCTGGAATTAGCCCTGGCCAAGCTTAACGACGTTGATTGGACTGGCCGGTAACTTCTTGGATTGGCCCGATCTTGCGGGTTATTCCGGCACCATGGCATAAGGCGTTGTCTTTTCGCAACCGTTGCCGTTTGACAACATCACGGCATGCGGCATCCTCGTATAGAGCGATTTTCTGCGCGGCGGCAACATCACGGCGGATACGCTTCCAAGTGAAGTTCGGAGATCGCTCTGCCAGCAGCTTTCAGTTACCAGAACGACAGGCAATGAGGGGCGTCTAATGATTGCAGAAATGATTCCCGAAATGGATCCTTGCGCCGAAATGGAACTTCGCGGCCAGGTCCTGATTTGTGACGACGAGCCTGATATCTGCGACGCGTTGGCTCATTTCGTCCAGCAGCGAGGTTTCGAGCCAATCGTCACCCATTTGGGTTGCGAATGCGTTCGTCTTGCCAACCAACAGCAGCCGACCGCCATCCTGTTGGATGTCAATCTGCCTGATGTTTGCGGCCTGGATGTCTGCTCGCAATTGACCGACTCGCTGCAAACGCGCGAGATCCCGATCATCATTTTGAGCGCCAACGGCAACGACGCGACGATCCGTCAGATTCGCCGCAGTGGGGCCAGCTTTTACGTTCGCAAGCCTTACGATCCCAACACCGTGATCACCATCCTGGAACAGGCCATTCGCAATACGGACGAATGGTAAGCTACTCCCCTGCCCTTCCCTGCAGATAAAAAAACGCCCACGTATCGCCGCCGATACGTGGGCGTTTCAGTTTCTTGATTCCGCTGGAATGCGAAATTAGATGTCGTAGTACAAGCAGAACTCGTAAGGATGCGGACGCAAGCGAATGGCGTCGGCTTCGTTCTTTCGTTTGTACTCGATCCAGGTTTCAATCACGTCCTTGGTGAACACGTCGCCGCGGAGCAGGAACTCGTGATCGGCGGCGAGTGCATCGAGGGCATCGTCGAGCGAACCTGGCGTCTTGGGCACCGACGCAGCCTCTTCCGGCGGAAGATCGTAGATGTCCTTGTCCAGCGGTTGGCCAGGATCAATCTTGTTCTGAATCCCGTCGATGGCTGCCATCGTGATCGCGGCGAAAGCCAGGTACGGATTACAGGTTGGATCGGGACAACGGAATTCAACCCGCTTCGCCTTCGGGCTGGGACTATACATTGGAATCCGACACGAGGCCGATCGATTCCGCTGCGAATAGGCCAGGTTCACCGGAGCTTCGTACCCAGGGACCAAACGCTTGTAGCTGTTGGTCGTTGGGTTGGTGAATGCCAGCACCGCCGGAGCGTGCTTCAGCAAGCCGCCGATGGCATGCAAAGCAGTCTCACTGAGTCCAGCGTAACCGTTGCCTGCGAATAACGGTTCGTTGTCTTTCCAGAACGAAAAGTGCGTGTGCATGCCGCTGCCGTTATCGCCGAAGACCGGTTTGGGCATGAAGGTTACCGTGCGATTGTTCCGCTTGGCCACGTTCTTGATCACGTACTTGTAGATCAACAGATCGTCGGCCATGCGAACCATTTCGTTGAACCGCATGTCGATTTCGCACTGACCGGCGGTCGAAACCTCGTGGTGCTGGGCTTCGACGTTCAAACCGCATTCGATCATGGTCTGCATCATTTCGTTGCGCAGATCCATCAGCGAGTCGGCCGGAGGAACCGGGAAATAGCCTTCTTTGTGACGCAGCTTGTAACCGAGGTTGGGATTTTCGACTCTGCCCCGGTTCCACTCCCCTTCCACACTGTCGATGTGGTAGAAGCCATGTTCGGCACGTTGATCGAATCGGACGTCGTCGAAGACGAAGAACTCCGCTTCCGGGCCAATGAAACAGGTATCGGCGATGCCGGTGCTCTTTAAATAGTTGGCTGTTTTGCGGCAGACATTGCGGGGATCGCGCGAGTAGTCTTCACGCGTGATCGGGTCTTGAATGTTGCAGATCAGGACCAGCGTCGGCAACTGGGTGAAAGGATCGATAAACGCAGTATCGGGCTGCGGCACCACCAGCATGTCGCTCTCGTTGATGGCCTGCCAGCCGCGGATGCTCGATCCGTCGAAACCCAGGCCATCCTCGAAGGTGTCTTCGCTGAGGTGGTTCACCGGAATGGTGAAATGTTGCCAGAGGCCGGGAAAGTCCATGAACCGAAAGTCCACGGCCTTCACGTCGTTCTCGCGGCACATTGCTAAGACTTCTTTAGGCGTCATACGTGGGCTCCCTTTTTAAGTGTTGACGTGGGCGCATAGATTGGGATGTTGGGTGATTCGATCAACGGATGTCAGTGCACAAGCAGCGATCAAACACCCAAGGGCAATCCACAATATGGCGCTTTCAATGGGGCGATTCAATGAGACCGGACGAATTTCTTCAGGCGTTGGATTGCCCAGCCCCCTTACCTCGCTCAAACCCAGGACGAATCAGCGACGCTCAAACGCTCGTCGATGTCGTGGGGGCGGCATCATCTTTCACGAATCGATTCATCAGGGCCAGAAAGCATGGCAGCATGATCGTGCGAACGACGAATGTATCCAACAGCACGCCGACGGTCAGCGCGAAACCAATTTCGATCACACCCAAGAGCGTGCCCATGCACATGGATGCAAACGTCCCGGCCATGACCACTCCGCAGCTCGTGATGATACCGCCGGTCGTGGTGATGCCTCGAATCAGCCCTGGCGTCTTGCCCAGACGCTTCTGTTCCTCGAATACCCGCGTTGCCAGGTAAACGTTGTAATCTTGGCCGATCGCTGCCAGGATCACGAACAAGAACAGCGGCACCTTCCAATCGAGTGCATGGTAAGTATCGGCGTATACCAGGCGGAAGAACGTTTCGGTCACGCCGAGGGTTACGTAGTAACTGAACAGCACCGAGAGAATCATATAGGCACAAACCATCGGCCGCCGCAAAATGACCACCAACACCAGGAAAACGGCGGCGATCACGCCTCGTTCGATCCGGGTTTGATCGCGGGTCGTCACCAGTTTCAAATCGCGGATCGAAGGCGTCGTTCCTTTGATGTAGATCTTGGTTTTGTTCCACGGCGGCGGAAACGTACTGATCTTCTCCTGCAAGGTTGTCTCGACATCATGCAGCAAGCCAATTGCCTGGTTGGAAAACGGATTGCAGTCGAACATTACCCGCGCAAGCGCAATCTCGCCCCGTTGATTGGGATTTTGTGCGAGAAAGAATTCTTTGGTACGGCGGTGATTGAGCAGCATCAGCTTGTTCCACCCCCTGCCCGTCGATACCGAGAACTTACTCGGTTTGTCTCCTAGCGGCTGCTGACTGGTGAAGACCCGCACGATGTCGTCGTTGGCCGTATAGATGGCAGTCGCAACGTCGCTGATGATCTGCTTTCCTTCGTAGTCGTCGAACTTGCCATCTGGATTGACGAGCAAAATCGTCAGCGGCCCGCTTTCGCCCAGCGGGAAGTGTTTGCGAAGCCGCAGCGCCGTTTGTTTCGCCATCCGATCGTTGCCTAGATCAGCAAACAGATCGTACGAGACGTCAACCGACTTGCCGGTGGTCACGCGGCGATAGATGCTTGGTGCTCCGATGATTCCCAACAGGACGACAACGGCAGTCAATGTCAGCCCTGGTCGACGGCAAATGAACACTGCCATGTGATGCCACCAGGTCGCCCCAATCGGCTTGCTCTGTTCGGCAAACTGCTTGGTATCGCCCCAGGGCCAGAATATGACTGGCCCGAGGAACTTCATGATTGCCGGGGAAAGGGTCAAACAGGTAAACAGCGTGATCAGCAGGCAAAGTCCAATCGCCGGGCCGCTGTTGCGGTATTTTTCGAAGTCGGCGAAGAACATCATGCCCAGGCCCACGACCGTCGTCATCGCGCTGGCCGTGAGTGCTTCGCCAACGCCTGTCAGTGCCCGAGAAACGGCTTGGGCGTGTTCGCCGCATTCTGCGAGTTCTTCGCGGTAGCGTCCAATCAGAAACAAACAGAAGTCGGTCCCTGCCCCGAACAAGATCACCACGATAAAGATCCGCGACGTCTTGAACACCTTGAAGTCAAACCACTCCATCCCCGGCAGCAGGTGTACCTGCGTCAGCATCGCTACCACCCACGAGGAAATGATGAACGATACCGCGATGGTCAAAAGCGGCACGGCCAGCATCATTGGCGCGCGGTAGATAACCAACAGGATGATGATGACCAGCAAGATGGTGTAGAGCTCGGTATTGGCGATGCTTTGCTTGGCGGCCAGCAGCATTTCGCCGCCGATCGCGGCATTGCCGGTTACACCTATTTGAAGATGCGTGAGGCCTGCCTCTTTGGCCTTTTCACGCCACTGGTAGACGTACTGGGTGGCTTCCTGCAGAACGCGGATGTTATCGGTCGCCATGAATTCGTTCCGCGACTCGACCACCACCAGCACCGCGTGACCATCTTTGCTGGTCAGCATGTTGCCGCGGATCTGTGTATGCCGCGTGAGGACATCAAACTGGTTCCATTTCTCGTAATCCTCTGGCACCAACGCGAGCGGTTTGCCTTTGAGTTCTGGATTGATGGAAATGGCCTGGGCTTGATACTGCTGCATGGCATCGGTATCGCCGGTCTTCTGGGCCACGTACGCCAGATTCCAGAGAGGGTACCAATTGTGTGAATCGAGCAAAGCCGACTCGTCCCAGGCATCGATGGCATACTCGAATGGTTTCGCTTGCTCCTCCCCTGCCCTGCCCTGTTCGGACTCGCTTTCGGTGCGGAACAAGCTGATTCCCTGGGCATTTTGCAGCGGCGATGCCAGGTGGTCGGCAAAGCGCAGATCGTCTTCGTCCAACGGTGCATCGTCTCGCGAGATGGCGAACACCAGTTGGCTCTTCGCCTGGCGATGCGGGAAGGCACTTTGAAAGAGCTTTTCCGCCTCGACACTCGGCATATTGGCAGGCAGAAAGGCCAGGTCGCCATCCAGCGTCACATCATTCCAGCGAGGCGGCAGGATCACGGCGGCGAGGGTCAGCATCGTCCAGAAGGCGATGATCGCCAGCGAGAAGCGAACGACAAACTTCCCCAGCCACGGAAAAAACAAGATGCGAAGCCTTGCCACGAGACGCACGATCGGAGAAGTAGCCGGAGCAAATCTCCGGCTACCCGAGGCAGTTCATCGTAGCGATTACCGCTTGCCCAGCCAACCAGTGACCGGCCTAGCGTTGGTCTTGCGTTCGTCCCGAGATTCCCGCCACGCCCAGCAATTGTCGAGCAGCGACCACTCCGGCATCCATAACCGGATCGCCATTTTGGGTGGTCTTTACTTCGGTCAGGCTCGGCTTGGCGGCGACGCGGACATTGACGTCAGGCAGCACGCCGTTGCGGCTGATGGCACGGCCACTGGGCGAAAAGAACTTGGCAGTCGTCAAGCGAAGGCCCGTTCCGCCGGTTGCCAGCGGGAAGATCCCCTGCACCGATCCTTTGCCGTAGCTGCGTTGGCCGACGACCGTGCCGCGGCGATGGTCGCGGATGGCACCGGCGAAGATCTCGCTGGCACTGGCCGAATTCGAGTCGATCAGCACGACCAGCGGCACTCGCCAGGTGCCGGGCATGTGAGCGGTGTAATCGAAGTCTTCGCGAGCATTGCGGCCTCGAGTCGAGACGATCGTCCCTTGTTCGACAAACAGATCGACCATGTCGACCGAAGCGGTCAACAGTCCACCAGGGTTGCCACGCAGGTCGATCACCAGGGCTCGCATGCCGTCGCGATGCAACTGCCACAGGGCCCGGCTCAGGTCAGCAGGCGTGTTCTTCTGGAAGCTGGTGATCTTCAAGTAACCGATCTTCGATTGCTGGTCGACGAGGTGAATATTATCGACGCTCGGCACTTCGACGCGATCGCGGCGGACGACCACTTCGCGAGGTTGTTGGTTTGGGCTGAGAATCGTCACGCGGACGGTCGAGCCAATCGGACCTTTCAGCATGTCGGCGGCTTTGTCGGTCGAAACGACTTCGGTTCGTTGGCCGTCGACGGCGACGATGCGATCGCCGGAGCGAATCCCAGCCTGATGAGCCGGGCTGCCGTCGATGGCATGGACGATCAACAGGTTGCCCGAGTCTGCTTTCAGTTCCACGCCCAGTCCGACGAAGTTGCCTTCGATTTGCGAATAGACTTCGGTCAATTGATCCTGAGTCAGGAAGCTGGTGTAAGGATCAAGCGTAGCAGCCGTGCCGCAAGCGAATTCGAGGATGGTGGCGGTCGGGGCGACGCCCAGGTTTTGCCACATCAGTTCGGCAGCGTAGTTGGCCGTTTCGACCGCTTGCTGGGGCGTGGTGACATCCTGCCATTTGACGTTCGCGTTGAGCATCTGGCGGATCTGGTCGATGCGATTTTGATCGACGCTCTTTAGGTTCTTACGGTTGAAGGCGTCTTCTTTCAACGCGACGTCCAACTGCTTGAGCCCTTCCCGGCTGACTTCGCTCCAGCGGGGCGAATCGACGTAGCTGGATTGGATCTTGCGGAGGACTTCGTCGTAGAGCTTCAGAGCGTCTTCCCGGGTCATCTGCTGAACCGAGCGAACGTAGCTTTGATCGGTATAGCGACGGCCGACATCGTAGTGCAGCCGAGCGAGGTTTGCCTTACGCTGCACGCTGGTGTCGTGGCCATGAAGACGCAGGGCGTCTTCATAATGCGTGAGCGCTTCGCCCCAACGTCCTTGACGTTCGAGCTGTTCACCGTTGGCGATCACTTCGCGAAACGCCGCGTCGTCGATGCGGGCTTCGTCCGGAATGCGGACCTGGCCGAAGGTGGTTGCCGGGGCGAGGAAGATCAAGGCGATCAAAAGAGCGATCGCTGACTTTTTGAATTCGTTTACTGTGTGCATAGTCCGTCGCAGCGTCCAGTTTCCTTCGCTGCCGGCGACAGTACGACGTGTTTCAGCACCCAGGGGGAGAGATCAGCGGGCAACTGATAAAGAGTCGAAATACCGGCAACTGGGGGGAGTAAATCTCGTGAAGGACGGGCCAATAACTCGACCCAGTCCACTATAGATCACGAATTTGGCCTGGTCAAAAAATCGACGACTGTTTTTGGTGGGATATCTTCCCTAGAAACGCTACAGCCCGAACTCCGTGTTCCGGTCAATCGGGTTGAGCCTAATTCCAAGCGTTACGTCGATCGCGCTTCCTGGCGCTGCGGTACTTCCTGAACCGATCCGATGTCGGGCCTTCCTATCGCACCGTATTGTATGCGATTGCTGCCTGAAAGGTTCATTTTAGGCGGAAAAACAGGCCAGATTTCGAGATTCTGACAGCAATGCTGCTGCAAATGACCACCCTGTGACCGCTAAGCCATTGGCAGAACAAGTGCCATAAGCACGGCGCAAGCGAAACTGACGGTGCCCAAAACCAAGAGCAGGGGAGTCCAGGTCTTCAGCGCTTCGACCTCGGTCAGACCGCTCATCTTGGCGAAGATCCAGAAGCCGCTGTCGTTCATCCACGAACCAATCAGCGAACCGGCCCCGATGCTTACCGCCAGGTAGACCGGATGATAGCCCAGCACCTCGGGCGAAGCCAAACTGACCAGCATGCCGCTGGAAGTAATCATGGCGACGGTGCTGGAGCCCTGGGCGATCTTCAAAACGGCCGCGATTCCAAATCCCAAGAACAAGATCAACAACTTGGCCGACGCGGCATCGGACCCAACCGGGAACAGGTTTTGAATCGCGTCACCGACCTTGGCCACCGTCAGCATACCGCCGAACGCGCCGCCTGCCGCCGTGATCAGAATGATCAAGCCACCACTCATCAGCGAAATTTCAACCGACGTGGCAAGCTCCTTGAGAGACAACGATCGCTGCACGGCCAGCGTGCCCATGGCGATCAGTGCCGAGATGAGCAGGGCGAAGTTGGGATCACCAATCATTGACGAAATGTTGGCAGCTTTCCGCTTGGAAGTTTCCCAGATATGCCGGGCAACCACTTCCTTGTTGTAAACCGATTCCACCACTTCGCGATTCATTCGTTCAGCCGTAACCGGGGCCATGCGTGCCGCGGGTTTACCAGCAAGTGACTTGGCCGTACTGGAGAGCTTCGTTCCGAGGAACGCATCCTGATTCTTTGGGTAGCTCTTATCCAGCAGCAGGAAACGATTCAACCCTGCGCGAAGTTCTTCCTCTTCTTCGCCGTTCAAGTCGCCGCTTTGCAGCAGCAGTTCTGCGATGCGGGCTCGCTCGGCGTTTTTGCCATCGCCCTTAATCGTGGCCACAGTGTGCTTGCCGAAGTTGGTTTCGGCATCGGCTGCCACATCATTTTGGATTCGTCCGCGAAACGCTTGCCAATTGAGAATATCGCCTTGTTGAAACTGCGCAGCCCGTTCGGCGTCGGCCAAGGTGGTCAGCACCGTATTGGTAGAAATCAAAAGCACCGGCAAGAGAACAGGAGCGAGTGAAATCCAGAGCGATGGAAGCTTGTCGTCCGGGATCGGTTCCGGTTCCGGCTCGCTTCCCAGCGGCCGCATCGGCAGCGGCATGATTCGATTCATAAGGTGGGAAAACCACAAACCGGCGATCGCGGCTGGAAGGGCAATTGCCGCGCCGATCAGAATCATCAACCCTTTGTCGACGTTCAATTGATCGGCAACAACCAGCGGACCAGGCGTCGGGGGAACCATTGTATGCGTAATCGCACCGCCGGTGGCAATCGCCATGACATACAGCAGGTAGTTCTTGCCCGTCTTGCGAAACATCGAACGGCCCAGTGGCACCAGCAAGTAGAAAACAGTGTCGAAGAAGACCGGCACGGCCAGCACAAAACCGCTGCCCATTAAAGCAATCGGCGAGCGTCTTTCGCCAAAGACCGACATAAAGGCCCGAACCACTCGGTCGGCGGCGCCACTATCTAACATGCACTTGCCAATGATCGCAGCCAACGCGATCACGATTCCCACACCGCCTGCGGTGCCGCCAAAGGAGGAGGCAACGCGTGAGAACTTATCTTGAATCGGTCCTTCGGCCATCAAGCTGACGACCATTGCCGCGGTGATCAGCGCGAGAAATGCGTTCGCCCGGCCAATGATGATCAGACCGAGCACCGTCGCCATGCCCACGAAAAGGCAAAGCAGCGAGTACTGGTCAGACGAGATGAACGAATCACCGATCAGGCAGAAATCAAACGGAATCATTCCGGGTGCTCAACAACGATGGGGAAGGGTAGGGGAGGGTGCTCGAAAAGTTTTCTTTTTCTTGAAGAAAGCATCGGTTGAAGATGCCATAACCGCAGCGCAATTTCAAGGCATTCCCTGCCATTCGGTGGTACGATGAGCGCAATAAGGTCCAACTTTTTCTAGAACGAATCGCATGAACGACGATATTAAGCTGGCCGCTCTGTGGCTTCGTAAGGCCCAATCGGCGGTTGTCTTCACTGGCGCCGGGATTAGCACCGAGAGCGGGATTCCCGACTTCCGTTCGCCGGGCGGCGTTTGGACCAAGTATCGTACCGTCTATTTCGACGAGTTCTGCGAGTCAGCCGAGGCGCGCCACGAGTATTGGACCCAGAAAGTCGAAGCCCACACGCAGTTCGCCGAAGCCGATCCAAACATTGGACATCGCACGCTTGCCAAATGGGAACAACAGGGAACCATCCGAGGCATCATCACGCAGAATATCGACGGCCTGCATCAATTGGCAGGCAGTCGTGAAGTGATGGAACTGCATGGCACGGCCCGCGAAGTTTACTGTCTGGATTGTGCCGCCCACTTCCCGGTCGATCCGTTTGTCGAGCAGTTCCGCGAAACCAACGAGGTCCCGCTTTGCCCAGAGTGCGGTGATGGCCGCCTGAAGCATGCGACCATTTCCTTCGGGCAGTCGTTACCGGAAAGGCTTCTGCAACTTGCCTACCAATGGTGCTGGGAAGCGGATGTCATTCTCTCGATTGGGTCGTCGCTGGTCGTTTATCCCGCGGCAGGCCTGCCGGAAGTGGGCAAACGCCGCGGAGCGAAGTTGGTGATCGTGAATCGAGATCCAACCGGGCTGGACGAAATCGCGGATATCCTTCTGCCCGGCAGTTGCGGCGAGGCATTGGCAGCGATCGATGAAGAGATTTAGGCGAGAGGTTTCAATCTGGTGCCACTGGTACCGGATGATGTCGCCGAGCTCCCTCTTAGTCCGTTCGGTCTTGTCCGAACTTCCTACAGCAAGCTTTCCAGCAGCAACCGGATCTTGCGCATCTCGGCCATCTGGTCGGTATCAGGCAGCGGGGGCATGTGGACCGTCAGGGCTCGGTTGTAGCCTGCTTGTTCGAGCTGTTGAATGACTCGGCCGTACTCGACTTCCCCTTGCCCGACTCGAACATGCATTTCGTCTTGGCGGGTGTCGCGAAGGTAGATGTGGCGGACATACTTGAGCACTTTGTCGTAGCTCTTGGGGCCATCTTCGCGGCAGATGAAGTGGCTGGGATCGAGCGTGATGCCGAGGCCCTTCACGTTGTCGCACAGCACTTGGATCGTATCGCAGTCTTGCGACAGGCAGCCAACATGCGTGTGCATGCTGGTCACGATTCCTTCGACGGCCGAGATCGCGACCATCTCGCGCAGGTGTTCGACTTCCTCGTTGAAGGGCGTGCCGAACTCGCCGCTGGGGATCGTGATGGAGGCAACCTTGACCGCTTTGGCCAGCTTGCAGATCGCTTCGTATTCGTGATAGCGGTCGTTGCCTTGGGCATTGGAAAGAAGCCGAAAATTGGAAATCACCAGCCGCTGTGTATCGTGGCAGACGTCGATCGCATGTTGCAAATTGTCGACCACGGTCGAGGGACGCAGATGCTCCCCGTTCTCGTCCAAGGTCATATCGACGGCGCTGAACTCCAAGTCGACCAGCTTTTCCATGCATTCACGCAAGGGTAAGTCGGGAAAACACTCGGTCGAAGCGGAAACGAACACGGCTCGACTCCTTTACCTGCCTTTTGGGATGTTCAAGGACCAACACGATGATGATCACGATAATCCGGCGTAGCTTACCGGGATTTGCCCTGATCTGACAACACCAGAGTCAAAATCGCATGGAATTTGAACGATTTCCGGCAGGATCGACCTGACAAAATTGCCCCCCCTCTGCAGGAACGTAGAATAACAAAGTCTGCGCCGGCATTTCGGCGGCTTTCTCTTTCGACATTCCCATCCGTTTACCAGGCAGGATTAACTAGTTATGGCCGATAAGGAATCCTCGGACATCGTCCAACCGATTTCCCACCAACCTCAACCCGCTCAGCCAACGATCATCATTCAGAACCAGATATCCAGCGGGTTCTTATGGCGAATTATGGCCTGTATCGCGTGGTTCGGGCTTCTGCTTTGTATCCCCATTATTTTAAGCCTGGCCATCGGCTCGGCTGAGTACTACGAAACAACCGATGGGGTTTCCGAGAAATTCGTTTCCGGCAGCAAGACCTCCGACGACAAGATCGCCATTATCAACGTCAAAGGCGTGATCATGGAGGGGGAAGGCTACGTCCGTGATCAGATTGAATTGGTCAAAAAGGACAAGAAAGTCAAAGCAGTCGTCGTCCGCGTTGATTCCCCCGGCGGAACGGTTACCGGTTCCGACTACATTCTGCATCACCTCAAAGAGCTGAAAAAAGAGCGTGACATTCCGCTCGTAGTCAGCATGGGGGCGATCGCCGCATCGGGCGGGTACTATGTCTCGATGGCGGTCGAGGACGAGAAAGACGCAATCTTCGCCGAGCCGACCACCACCACTGGTTCGATTGGTGTGATCATCCCGCATTACAACGTGTCGGGCTTGATGAAGGATTACAACGTCGTCGACGACTCGATCATGAGCCACCCGCGTAAGCAGATGCTGACGATGACTCGGCCCATGTCGGAAGAGAACCGAGCCATTCTGCAAGAGTACGTGAACCTGTCGTTCACGCGGTTCAAAGACATCGTCAAGGAAGGCCGTCCGGTCTTTGAGAAAGACCCGGAGAAACTCGACGTGCTGGCCACCGGCGAAATCTTCACCGCCCAGCAGGCGCTCGACGCCGGCCTGATCGACAAGATTGGTTTTGTCGAAGAGGCGATTGCCCGGGCCGCTGAGTTGGCCAAGATCGATGTAAAGAAGACCCGCGTGGTGACCTACAAGCAGCCGACGTCGTTGTTCGATATTGGTTTCGCTCAAAGCAAAGCAATGAACCTGAACGACATGCTGGAGATGTCCGCTCCGAAGGCATATTACCTTTCGAGCTACTTGCCACCGGTTGTCAGTTCGTTCCCGATTGGGTCGAAGTAAGCATCCCAAAAAAACAATCGCAAGCGAGGAGGCCTGAAATCAGGCCTCCTTTTTTATGTGCCCATCTTTATTCGCGGTTAGTAGAACATCCGGCCCAGGATCAACACGGTCAGCGAAACGAGAACGATGGAAACTAGGTTTAAAACCACACCCGCACGAATCATGCTGTCGATAGGAACTCGGCCTGATCCGTACACGATGGCATTGGGGGGTGTGGCGACCGGCATCATGAAAGCGCAGCTGGCGCCGAGTGTCGCCGGAATGAGCAAGAGCAGCGGCGCCACGTCCAATTGCGTAGCGGCGCTTCCCAACACCGGGTTGAAGGTTTGCACGCTCGCCAGGTTCGAAGTGAATTCGGTGAGCCAGATCATGCCAGTTGCTGTGACAACGACCATCATGGACTGCGACATGTCGCTCATCGCAGCCGCCATGTGCAACCCCAGGAACTGATCAAAGTGCGATGCGTTCACTGCTTTGGCGAGCGCGGTACCGCCACCAAACAAAAGCAGCACGCCCCAAGGAACTTTGATGCTGGCTTCCCATGTCAGTAGCGGCCCTGGGCCTGATTGTTTCCCCTTGGGCACGATGAAGCAGATAATGGCCATCGCCATTGCTGTCGTGGCGTCGCTGACCATCGACTTGCCATGCTCGTCCAAAAACAGCTGCCCCCAACCCCAGCCTTCCACTGGTTCGCGAAAAGTCCAGAGCAGGGCAGTGGCCAGGAAAACCAGGCCGGCCCGCCATTCGGCGGCGCTGAGCGCTCCGAGGTCGCGAAGCTCTTGCGCAATCATTTCGCGGCCGCCAATCGAGTCGGCAGCTTTCACTGGAAAGAGGATGTACCCCAACAACCACCAGCAGACCAGCAGGAACAGGGCAGAGAAGGGGAATGCCATCAGCATCCAGGCCAGAAACGAGACCTGGGGTGCATCTGGAAAATGGTCTTGGTAATAGGAGGCGAACGCGATGTTGGGCGGGGTACCAACCAGCGTTGCCACGCCGCCGATGCTTGCTGCGTATGCGATCCCCAGCATCAGACCGATGCCTAGATTACGCCGGGCGTTTTCGTCGCTCAGGCGGACATCGGATACGGCGAGGATACTGCCTGCGATCGGCAGCATCAGCAACGTCGTAGCTGTATTGGAGATCCACATCGACATCAGCCCCGTCGCCAACATAAACCCCAGTAGCAGCCTGACGGGATTATCGCCGACCAGGTAAACAATCGAGAGGGCCAGGCGCCGATGCAGGCCTGATTGCTCGATCGCCAATGCGATCAGAAAGCCGCCTAGAAAGAGAAAGACGTTGTGGTCGCCGTAGGCCGAGGCGACCTGTTTTACGTGTTGAATGCCCAGCATGGGAAACAAAACCAGCGGCAATAGTGAAGTAGCCGCCAACGGAATGGCCTCGGTCAACCACCAGATTCCCATCCAGAGAAACGCGCCAGCCATCGCGTTGAGCTGCGGCTGCTCGGGATCGAGAAGGTAGCCCATGGGCATCAGGCCCCATAGCAAAAGTGCGCAAGCCGGGCCAAGCCATAAGCCGATTTTGGTAGCCAGCGTCCTTCGCGGCTGGGGGTGCGGCTCTGTTTCAGTCAATGCATTGCCCTACGAGAAATGTGCGTCGTACTAGAAATTGCCTCGGACTTCGACGCGAATCTGGCCGCGGTTATCGTCGTTGAAGAGATCGTGCATCTTCAGCAGCAATCGACCGCTGTTGGGGGCATTCATCTGCTTTTGCTTCCCAATCGTGAACGGACGGTTGTTTTTGTCCGGAATGGACGATTGGGCGATGGCGCCGATGAGCGAACCTAGCTTGTAATCGCGAGCTTCCTTGGGGATATCCAATCCGTCAGCGTCGCTTACGTGGACCAGCATCCATTCGCCTTCGGTCCGAAATGCGAGTGGAGTACCCTCGACCAGATTGATTCCGGTATCGATCCAGCCGCTTTTCGCTTCGACGGTGATGACCTTGACGTTCGCATGAGAAAGTTCGCCGTTGATCACCTTCAACTTTTCAACAGCTGGTCGGTAGTTGGGAACCAGCTTTAATACTTCGGCGAAAACAACGCGTGCCTTTTCCCAGTCCTTCTTGCGGGCATATTCATCACCCAGCTTTTCCGCCTTGGTGACAAACTCACGATGGATTTCAACCAGGCGCGGATCGGACGGAAGATCCAGCGGTTCTGGTTGCTTGCCTTTGGCTCCCTGAGCCTGCGCTTCGAGCGGAACCAGGCCGATGGCCAGCAGTAGGAAGAAATGGGCATATCGCATGGAAGGGTCTCTCCAGGAGAAGCGCGAGGAGGTATGACTCTATTAAAGTTCTAGCTCGCCATTGGTGCAAGCAGTTGGCCCTTTCGCCCAATGTCAACGAGAACGCCAAAAACCTGGCACAAATAGCACTAAGACGGCAAAGATTTCCAGGCGGCCGATCATCATCAAGGCCGTAAACAGGAATTTAGTCCACCAGGTAAAGTTGGCGTAATTTTGAGTTGCGCCGATGATACCCAGACCTGGTCCCACGTTGTTGAGCGTTGCCGCAACGGCCGTGGCGCTGTCGATCAATTTGTGCTCGGTGTGTTGCCGGGCGCTTCCCCAGGTCACATCCGGTTCCAGGGTAACGACGGCCAACCAACCAAAGACGAACAGCACCAGGATGATGCCAAAGTAGACCAGGATATTGGTCTGCAAATCGGGATCGACGACCGGCTTGCCTCCCAACCGCAGCGGTCGAACGACGGTAGGGTGATACGACTTTTCGAGTTGTAGAAACAAGATCTTGTGAAACAGAATGTGAC
The DNA here is from genome assembly GCA_016124445.1 of bacterium. Lineage (GTDB taxonomy): Bacteria > Planctomycetota > Planctomycetia > Pirellulales > Pirellulaceae > Bremerella. Next base: position 45,505 of record WGNR01000013.1, on the reverse strand, counting down.
GAATCACCTTCAATCCACCGCCGGTGCTGCCTGCACATCCACCAACAAACATCAGCAGGAACAAAACCCCTCGGCCAAAGCTGTTCCATTGGTCGAAGTCGTGAGTGCCGTAGCCGGTTGTTGTCATGATTGAAACAACTTGAAACAGCCCATATCGCAGCGCGTAGGAAACCTCCGAAGCGGCAGACGTTTCCGGATCCGTGATGAAGTCGTCGTAAACCAGGCCAAATGCCATGACCACGATCGTGACGCCGAAGATAATTCCCATGTAGTAGCGCCACTCGATATCTTTTATCAACCGGTGTGCCTGGCCGATCGCCAGGAAATAGAGGAGCGTGAAGTTAGAGCCGGCCAGGATCATGAAGACGATCACCACGTATTCAATCCAAACGCCACTTACCGGATCGACCTGGTAGAAATGTCCCAGGCTGGCGTTGTAGGTGCTGAATCCTCCGGTCGCCAGCGTACCGAAAGCATGACAAACGGCATCGAAGAAGTTCATCCCCAGCAGCCACAACAGCAAGGTCAGCAGCAAATTCAAACTGCAATAAAGGGCGGCGAATGTCCACGCCGTATGTTGCATTCTTGAATGCGAGCCTTCCTTGCTTGGCCCTGGCATTTCGTTTCGCATCAGCGCTTTGCCGGCCGAACCTTGGCCCAGAAGCACGACGAACAAAACGATGATGCCCAGCCCGCCCAGAAAGTGCGTGCTGCTTCGCCAGAATAGGATGCAGTGCGGCATCGAGATAGGGTCTTCCAGGTTCGCAATCACCGTCGCTCCGGTCGTACTGAAGCCTGATTGCGACTCAAACATCGCGTCGGCCAGATTCATGGCAACGGGGCGAATCCGATAGTTCAGCGCACGATCGATCGGTGCGTCTGGTTCGTCGCCAGGGGCGATGAGCGCTCCATGCCAATGCGGCAACTCGGTAAGTTGATCGAAAACCTCTCCCAAACTTCGCGGAGGTGCTTCGTCGCCGGTGATTTCGTGGTACCGGAACAGGAATTCCTGTTGCAGCCTTTCTTTCGATAGCCCACGAGCACCCGCCATGACCAGGGGCTGGACCAGGGCATATTCTTCCGGCGTCAATGGAGCGACATCTTGGCCGTAGACCTGGGGCTCCAGTAAGTGTGAATCGAACAATCGCACCGCCAGCTTTCCGCTGGCACCAGCCAGCAGATAGGGCATGCCGCCCAACACCGTCGCAACGATCCAACTCAGTCCGACGACCGCCATCGCCTCGCGGCGGTAGAGTTCGCCTTGAGCCTTGCGACCGATACGCCACAAGATAGCCCAACTGATGATGCATAGTATGATCGAGTAGACCAGGCCCAAAAAACCGCGCGTCTCGAACTGCTGGAAGTTTTCATCGGTGCGATGCCCAATCGCAGGCCAGGCCCACGGCAGGCTGAAGATCATCGTGACGCCAATGATCAGGCACACGATCGAAAGTAGTCGGCACACCAGGCGATAGTTCATGATGCTCTTTAAACGTGGTGCCAGCGACAGACGGGGTGGTTGAGGTAAACGCTCACTACGAAGATCCCTCGAACAATTTGACGACCGCGTCGAGCGCCGACTCTTCAACCAGCACGACGACCGTATCGCCGGGGGTCAGGCGATCTTCGGCCGATGCGACCCGAACATAATCGGAACTCATGATCGCCGCAATCAGACAGTGCGGCGGCAGCTTGAGGTTGGCAATAACATGTTCTGTCGCCACCACGCCCGGCATCACCTCGAATTCAACAATGGCGATGCCACCGCCTGGCAGGCTCTTTTTCGAGATGATCGGTCCGCTGTTGAGTAGGCCCAGCACTTGCCGGGCAACCACGTTTCGCGGGCTGACCGCCAGGTTGATTCCTAGTTTTTCGACGACATTGGCGTAGTCAGGCCGCTGCACGATCGCCATGCAATCGCGAGCCCCAATCTCGTGAGCTTCGACGCAGGCCATGATGTTGTTCTCGTCGTCGCCGGTTGTGGCGACAAAGACGTCGGTGCTGCCGACCCGTTCTTCTTCCAAAACAGCTTTGCGGGTCGCATCGGCATGAACGACGGTCGTATGTTCCAGCAGTCGCGACAGAAACTCGCATCGCTCCATGTTCTCTTCCATGAGGGTCACATGGTAACGCTGCCCTTCCAGCATGCGGGCTAACGCCAGACCTGTTTCGCCGCCGCCTGCGATAACGACCGATCGAACCGGAGTCGCTTTTACTTGAAATTTCGATTTAACACCGTCGATCTCTTCGCGAGTTCCAATCAACGTGATGTGGTCCGAAATCTGGATCGAATCGCCTGCCCCAGCGATCCAGGTCTTGCCGTTGCGCTGGATCGTGCCGACTCGCACTCCTTTGGGTAGGTTGACTTCTTTCAGCGGTTTGCCAATTGCCGGGGCGGGATCGTCACAGATGACCTCTTGGACTTCCAATTCGCCGCGGGCGAAGTTCTCCAGCACGGCACTGCCAGGGGAACGAACAGCGCGGACGAATTCGACCGCGGAAAGATGTTCCAGGCTCAAAAAACGATCGATGCGAAAGTGGCGTTGATAGTCGAAGGTACTCAGATCGCGGAAAACGCGGCCATAGACCCGGGCCACCGATCGCCGGGCACCCATGGCTTTGGCCATGCTGGCGGCAACGATATTGACCTCATCGTCTCCGGTGACCGCCAGGCACAAGTCACAGCCGATGATCCCGGCTTGAAACAGAATTGCCGACTCCGAGGCGGAACCATGAATGGCGCGGATATCGAGTTCGGCGTTGATCGAACGGACATGTTCGGAATTCGACTCGACTACGGTGACGCTGTGGTTATTGCGACACAGAAGATCGGCAATCCATGTCCCGACCGTTCCGGCACCTAAAATCACAATACGCATGTAGGCTTGCCCCCTAGGTCGCAGGATCTTGTTGCGAGTTCGCTTCCGAAATTACTTTCTTCGCCTTGCCGCATCCAAGCCGTTCGCTGGGAATCAGTAGATCTTCCAAGATCTTTCCTCCCAGGATCGTCTCGTGAATGATTCGCTCGGCATCCTTGAAGGTGACGCCGCCGTACCAGATCGCTTGCGGATAGATCACGATCACTTGACCGTCATCACACTGGTCGAGACAACCTGAATCGTTGGCCCTGACCTGAGCTTTGAGTCCCAGGCGTTTGATTTCCTTTTTCAAAGCAGCCCGCAGGGCAGCGGGATCGTGGGACTTACGATCAGGGTGGTTCTTATGCGGCTTGCATTTTCCGCAGACGAAGATGTGGTGCGTAAACTTAGACATCGAGCTCAGAATGAAGTCTCTATGGGTGCCGCCAATTACCAGAGGCAACAGAAACTTTACCATCCTACGATTTCAAATCGCGGATACTAGCCCAAATCGGCCCGCCAGGCCCACTGGCTGGGGGCCAAACGCAGGGCGAAATGCTTAGGAATCCCCTTCTTTCAGGCCCAAACGCGACAGCCAATTCCCCTTGGCCTGCTTCTCATTGCCCGATTTTGCTGGAGATGCCTTGGAGAGTTTGGCCTTCTCGTTTTCCAATTGCTCGATTTTTTCTTCCAGTTCCGCTCGATCGCGGGCAATTTTAGCTCGCTCGACGGAGATATCGACTTCGGCCTTGCGCAGCTTTTCCTTCCACTGCTCCTGCAAGGTTTTCAGATTTTCTCGTTCTTGGGCGATCAATTCGTCCTGGTCCAGCAATTGGGCGATGGCATGGGCGCCATGGGCGACTCCCGATTCTTTGGCGGTCGATTCGACCTGTTCCAACTGCTCGCGCAATTGTTCGATCTCGCGCTGCTTGGCTTCGATGGCCAGGTTTCCGTTGTCGATCGCTTCCTGAATCGATAGCCGCTCGGCTGCTTCGTCCGCATCGTCGTCGCTGTATTCCGCTTCCAGCTGGGCCAGCATACGGCGTTTGGTCGCTTCCCAGTCGCTTCCGGAATCGTCCACGACGCTACTACCTGACTTCTTGGCGGTTTCCAAGTCCTTGGCCAGCTTGGCGTTCTCTTTCTTCAGATCCTTCAGGTCGTCCAGAGTCAGCTTCAAGCGGCTTTCCAGCGACTCGACGCGTTCGTCGTCAGGCACACCGCCCGATTCGATTTGCTGCTTGAGATCGGCGATCTTTTCCAGAAGCGAATCGCGTTCCTGGCGAAGCTGCGCGAACGCTTCGTCTGAACCTTCGCCGCTTCCGTCCGATTGAAGCGTCTCGTTTTCTTCGCGAAGCTTGCTGGCTTCCTCTTGCAGTGACTCGAGCTGGCGGCGAAGCGTGCTGACTTGCTCGCGGCTTTGTTCGTGATCGCCGCGGGCCTGTTGCAAGGCAACCTGAGAAGCGGCCAATTGGCTTTCCAGTTCGCCCTGGGCTTCTTCGACTTGCTTGCGAAGCGACTCGTTCTCGGCGCGAAGCTGATCTTGCTGGTCGTTCAGGTCGCCATGTTCGGCCTGACGTTGTTCCAACTTCTCGGCCAACGCGTCGCGTTCTTGCTTGACCTGTTCCAATTCGCCGGAGAGCTGCTCGAGCCCATCGGTGTTTTGCTGGGCACCTTCAAGTGCCTGTTGTGCCTGGTCGCGTGCTTCTTCGACAGACTTCAATTGTTCGCGAAGGCCAGAAAGTTCTTCTTCCTTGGCCGCCAAGGCTTGTTCGTGTTCGCCCTGAGCCGACTCTAGCTGCGATTTGTCGACGCTGGCCGACTTGACGTGGTCGAGTTCCGTTTGAAGCTGGGCCAGTTGGTCCGATAGCTTCCGTCGTGCTTCTTCCAGCTGCTTGGCGCTCGATTGCGAAGATTCCAACTGCGACTGGAGTTGGCTGATTTGTTCGGCTTGTTCTGCCTGGCTGCCGTTGAGCTGTTTTTTTAGCTCTTCCCGCTGTTGTTCGGCCTGCTGAAGCTGTTGGCGAATGCCGCCGATTTCCTGGTCTTTGGCGGCCACCTGGTTTTGCCGTTCGGATTCCTTCGCTTCCAGATCGGATCGCGGTACCGTCGAGCTCTTGAGGTCGGTGAGCTCTTTTTCGATCTGGCCTACCTTGCCAGTCAGTTGATTGCGTTCGCTTTCCAACTGCTGGATGGTTGACTGGGCGGTCTGCAATTCCGCCTGGTATTGGGCCGCCTTCTGTGCCTGTTCGCTGTCGCTTTGCGAAAGCTGGGCGTTGGCTTGATCTCGTTGCTGCTCGGTAAGTTGCAGCTTGCCTTCCAGGTCGTCGGCTCGCAGTTTTTCCTGTTGCAAGCTGCCTTCGAGATCGGCATTCTGGCTGCGTGTGGCGGTTAGATCTTGTTCGAGCTTTTGTTTGGTTGTTTGAACTTCGTTGAGCTGATTCTGCAGTTCTACCGCACGCTGCTCTTGGCCGCCAAGATCTTGCTGCAGTTGGCTAGATCGGCTTTCATGCTGCTGGGCCGACTGCCGTACCGTCTCAAGTTCCTTTTGTACGTCGGTACGTTCCTGCGTGATCTGCGTTAGTTGCGACTGTAGCTCGCTGATCTGAGCGTTGAGCTGGTTTCGGAGTTCCTCGGCAGCCTGACCGTTTTCCTGCGCCGACTCCAATCGCGAAAGCATTTCGGTATGCTTCGCTTGTTGCGATTGCATTTGTTGCTCGAGCGTCGTTTTCGCCTGGCTGGCATTTTCGAGCTCAGATCGAAGTTGTTGCTGCTTTTCGAGTAGCTGCTGCCGTTCTGTTTCCCAGGATTCGCGGCTTCCTTTTTCCGCTTCGAATCGTTGAAGTTCCGCCTCGAGAGCTTCTTCCCGAGAACGCAGCGTATCGAGCGACGAGGCCAGTTCGCTTGTTTGGCTTTCGAGCTTTAATGCGGAAGCTTCGACCTCGGAATTACGATTCTGAAGAATGCCTTCTTTCTCGACCAGGCCTTGCGAGATCTGCTTCAACTGCTGCGAAATCCGCTGCTCGATTTCGCTGATGCCCTGGCGATGTTGTTCCAGAAATTCGCGCGCACGCTCCCGCTGCGAAGAGGCTTTGCTCGCAATTTCTTCCAAGTTCGCGAATTCTTGAGGATGGGAATTTACGCCGTCCATGTTCGGATCGATTTCACTAAATGAGACGTGTCCAACTTCATGCGTATTCTCAAGGCCCCCGCACGGCTGCCATGTTGAGATAATCTGTTGCGCGGAATGGCCTACTGTTCTATAGGTTAGGACCGGTGGCAGGTCAAAAACGCATCCGATTTGCACCCCTTCCCGGCGCCCAACTGCTTCCGAGAGTTTCGATTGTCCGGATCTTGTGGATTGTTGGGGCGCATGAAAAACCCCTCACCATGGCCGGAGAGGGGTTTGGATTGTTTCAGATTCCAGCATTGAGGTTGCTGTTGAGATCTAGCCAGCAATCGACTTCTTGGCCGCTGCGACAACATGATCGGTGGTGATGCCGAACTTCTCGAACAGCTGCTCGGCTGGGGCGCTGGCACCAAAGCTGCTCATGCCGACGAACTCGCCCTGGAAGCCCAGGATTCGGTCCCAGCACTGGCGAACGCCCGCTTCGACCGCTACCCGAGCGGTCACACCACAAGGGAAGACTTCTCTCTGGTAGGCGGCGTCCTGCTCGTAGAAAAGTTCCAAGCAAGGAACGCTGATCGCACGGGCCTTCACCCCTTCGGCGGTCAGCTTTTCGTACGCTTCAACCACCAGGGACAATTCGCTGCCAGTACCCATCAGCAACACTTCCGGAGTACCTTCGCAGTCCGCGATGACGTAAGCACCCTTTGCCGAGCCGTCTGGGCAAGCATATTTTTCACGATCGAGGGTCGGGAGATTTTGCCGAGTCAGGACCAGCACCGAAGGACGGTCGGTCAGCTTCATCGCGGTCTTGTAGCAAGCGGACACTTCATTCGCATCACCGGGGCGGAAGACGGCAACATTCGGAATCGCGCGGATCGCGGACAGGTGTTCAACCGGTTGGTGTGTCGGACCATCTTCGCCCACACCGATCGAGTCGTGTGTGAAGATGTACATCACCGGAGCATGCATGATCGCTGACAAGCGAAGCGAAGGTCGCAGGTAGTCGCTGAAGACGAAGAAGGTCGAAACGTAAGGTCGCAAACCGCTGAGAGCCATTCCGTTGCCGATGGCGGCCATGGTGTGTTCGCGAATGCCGAAGTGGAAGTTGCGGCCACAGTAGGTGCCAGGTTCAAAGTCGCCGGCACCTTCAAACTTGAGCCCGGTCTTGGTCGATGGTTCCAGGTCAGCCGAACCACCCAGTAGCCCTGGTACCTTTTCCGCAATTGCATTCAAGACCTTGCCGCTGGAAGCACGTGTTGCCACGCCCTTGGCATCGGTCGGGAAGACGGGAACGGCACTTTCCCAATCTGCGGGAAGTTCGCCTGACACGATCGACTTCCAGGTTGCTGCTTTCTCGGCGTTTTTCTTGCTGAAAGCGGCGAAGTCCTCGTCCCATTTGGCTTTGGCTTCGGCACCGCGAGCCCCCAGCGTTTCGTTGAAGTGCTCATATACTTCAGCGGGAACCTCGAACTTGCCGCAGGTCCAACCGTAAGCCTTCTTCGTCCCTGCGATCTCTTCTTCACCCAGTGGAGCTCCGTGAGCACCGTGCGTATTGGCCTTGGTCGGAGCACCCCAGGCGATGATGCTATGCAGGTGAATCAAAGTTGGCTTGTCGGTGACCTGTTTGAATTCGGTGTAGGCAGCATCAAGCGCTTCCAGGTCGTTGGCGTCGGCCACATTGATCACGTGCCATCCCATCGCTTTGAACTTGGCTGAAATGTCTTCCGTGAAGGCCAGGTCGGTGTCGCCTTCGATCGTGATCTTGTTGTCGTCGTAGATCCAGCACAGATTCGACAGCTTCAGGTGACCGGCAACCGAAGCAGCTTCAGTTGAGATGCCCTCCATCAAGTCGCCGTCGCTGCACAGAGCGTAGACGTCGTACTCGAACAGTTCGCTGTAGCGAGCACCCTGCCACTTGGCGGCGATCGCCATACCAACGCTCGTGGCGACGCCTTGACCGAGCGGTCCGGTGGTGACTTCGATGCCAGCGGCTTCGTGAACTTCCGGGTGACCAGCACACGGGCTATCGAGTTGGCGGAAGTTGCGAATGTTGTCCATCGTGATCGAAGGTTCGCTGGCTCCGTCCGCCTTTTTGACACCAGCCAGGTGCAATGTGCTGTACAGCAGCATCGAAGCATGGCCGCACGACAGAACGAATCGATCGCGGCTTTCCCAATGGGGATTAGCCGGATCGTAATTCAGATGTTTGCTCCACAGCGAATAAACGACCGGTGCCAAGGCCATTGGTGTGCCTGGGTGGCCGCTGTTGGCTTGCTGGACGGCATCCATCGACAGCGTGCGGATGGCGTTGATGGATAATTGCTCGATACTGGTCGTGGAGATTGACATGTTCGTTCAGTACTTTCTGGCCAACTCAATTGCGGCGAATGGAAAGCGTAGGGAGTCCTTGCACGTGACTTCGATTGAAGCACTTGGAGCGTTCCCGAATAACCTATCGCATGATGGACTAATTCATTACGTCAAGCATTTTAAGTGCGAAATATCGGATTCGTCAACGCAGCGGAGGGGCGTGCGATGGCCCATCGCTGCGGAATCAGTCTCGGCTGAATCAAGGGGCCAACCCTATTTCGGTGAAGATTACAAGAACGGTTGACGTCGATGTGAATATCATGATCCATTAAAGGGTGTTTACGCAGAAGATTGTCCCCCATGTGGAAAGCAGACAAGAGATGTCCGAGGGAAACGCCGTCGAAAGAATTACAAGGCTTGAAGAAAAACACGCCCATCTCGAGCGAATTGTTGCCGATTTAAATGAAGTGATTCTGGACCAGCACAAGCGCATCGAGCGATTGGAAAGTTTGCTGACCCGAGCCGATCAGAGAATCGAACAGCTTCATGCGGCACTAGATCAGCCGCGCTCGGCAGAAGAAGAACGTCCGCCTCACTACTAATGGAAGGGGCGGTTTTACTCGGAACTCGACGATTCGATCAGCATCGTCTTCAACGAATCAACCACCTCGGCGACGTAGCTGGTAATAAGTGCCGCATAGTCGTTGAACTCGGTGATCGTATCGATCAACTCTCCATCGAGCACGATTTCGATCTCGGTCTCGTACAGTTCCTGGTCGTCCAGCACGATCGAAAGAATGGCGTCCCCAGGCGTATCTTCCGTAGCGCCACTGAGTGAAGCGCTTCCGGTCAGGAGATTGACCTGGAAGTTAGGGTCCCAGACACCGGCACCGATGAACAACTGAAAAACGTCGTTCGCACCCGGCAGAATGATATTGGGGGCGAAGTCATTCAAGTTGAAGACTGGTGGTGGCGGAGGAGGATCGTTCGTACCACCGCCCCCGGTGCCGCCACTTCCAGTGCCGCCGCTGCCTCCACCGTCTCCGGTAGTCGTTGAGTCTGGCTGGATCCAGGCATCAGGGTAGTTCGCAGGAAGCGTGACCGATTCTATATCGCTGTTCTGGCCGAAATTCGTGAGCAGGAAATTGTAGTCGCTCAGACCAACCCTGTCGGATTTATCGAAGTCGGCGTACCACTGCATGCCAGCCCCCGGGGTATCCGCAGTCTTGCCGAATTGTGTCAGGAGGATGTTGTAGTCCGCCAGGCCGACCTTTTGATCGTCGTTAAGGTCGTAAATTACCGGATACAATCCCATCTCTGGCATCGGATCTTGCTGGACCAGTAGGTCGGCCCCGGCGTCGTTGGCAGTAATGTTTTGAGCAACGAGCTGAATCGAATGAGGGCCAACGTCACCCGTCGCAGGGTCGAGCTTGACATTGTCGCCGGCGTCTTTCACTGCCTGAAAGTGAACGCGAGCAAACAGGACGCGGTCGTCTGGGGTCAGTGTAACCCCAGCGGTTGTTCCGTGGACCTGATTAACCGCGCCGGCCTGGTCATTTATCTGGAAGGACGAAGTGCCTTCGAATGAGTGGCCAAAGTCAACTGCGACGGCGGAAGTCAGATCGGTCTTGTATCCCAGGTCCAAGGATAAATCTTGAACGTTGACCGGATCGGCACCTTGTCCCCGTACCCAGACTTCCACAACGAAATGATCCCATTCGTTGGTGCGATGGATCGTATCCGGTAACGTTGTCGTTCGATCTTGTATCTTATCTGTTGGAGTCGAGTCGTCGGTAAGCACCGTAAACTCAACCACGACTGCCGAATCAGCCGCCAGAAGATCACGTCGTTCCAATAGCTGCAGCGCTGACCGGCGCCGAGAGAGAGCGTTCGAACCGCGGTAATGGGGTTTCTTCGGTCTCATTTCAAACTATGGAAACAGGGGATTTGATTGATTTTCCGCCGGCAATGCGAGTGGAATGTGGCCGATTTCGACCAAGCTTCAACACACGCAAGTGGGATTGGGAAAAGCTGCCTGATAGAAGCAGAGACATACCGCCACCAACCAATCCGCCCTTGGTGGAGTATTAGGAGTCATGGATCCAACGAAGCTAGCAACGGGGAACTGCAATTCCGTCACTCCGTCTGTTATATACAGTGTGCCCCCCAAAAAAAACTAATTCGTGGCAGAATCGTTAAAGATTTCCCGGTAAATTCGCCACTTCCCAATTGACGGAGCCGAAATGCAGTTTGGATAACGGGCAGGCTACGGTTCACCAGCAAGCGGAATAGTGAGCAATCGGTGGGCATTTTTAAGAAGCAAATTAGAACCACTACAGAGAAATGGAGTCCGATAATGGCAGATTGGGTTGAAGAGGGGGCAAAAGCCCCTAGTTTTACGATGACAGCGGATGATGGCACCAAAGTCAAGTTATCTGACTTGAAGGGCTCAATCGTTGTTCTTTACTTCTATCCAAAAGATGACACCCCGGGGTGTACGAAAGAGGCCTGTGCGTTTCGCGATCGACAGTCTGACTTGGTAAAACACGGCGTTAAGGTTCTTGGCGTAAGTCCCGATGACAAGGAGAGTCACGTAAAATTCCGCGATAAGTACCAGCTCAACTTCCCGCTGTTGGTGGACAAAGACCACAAGGTCGCCGAGAAGTACGGGGCCTGGCGCGAGAAGAACATGTACGGCAAGGTCTCGATGGGCATTCAGCGAAGTACTTTTCTTATCGATGCCGACGGAAAGGTCGCCAAAGTTTGGAAGCGAGTCAGCGTCGACGGACACGACTCCAAAATTCTGGAAGAGGTGGCCAAGCTCGGGGGATAGAGGCTTGGCAGCGAAAAATATGTGGCAGCGCATGAAAAACGGAACCCAAATCTGGGTTCCGTTTCGCGTTAGTGGGCGATACAGGATTCGAACCTGTGACCCCTACCATGTCAAGGTAGTGCTCTAACCAACTGAGCCAATCGCCCGTTCAACTTGCACGTGAAAAGCGGAAGCTGTGCAAGCATATATCAGTGACTTTGCCCAAGGGGCTTTAGCCAAACGCGTAGTTTGCCATCATTGCCGAGGACCCGTCAAGGGGCTGGAGCGAAAAACGGGGTTTTGCAACTTGTGGCAGGGTCAAATGTTTGCCCTGGTTTTTCTCTGTGATTGTGATCGATTGACCTACTTGGACTTCCATCACGACGTAACTTCCGTCAATCTATACCCTTCTTGCCGCGAACCGGTTGCATGCCCCTGCCCTCTTCTTTTCTAGATTAGGAGAGAGCCGAGTCCCTTGCCCAAGGTTCGCTCGGTGCCTGGCCCGGCTATTGGATTCGCGGGCCAAGCCCACATTCCGATCAAGCGGTTCTTGCGACGTCCTTTGTTTCGATGTCCCCGCCGGTTCGGACCGCGCCATTTGGATAAGAAACTGAACACATCATGCTCGAGGTCATTCTTCCCGACGGATCAAAAAAAGAATTCGATCACGCAGTCACTCCCATGGAGGTCGCTTCTGATATTGGCCCTGGTCTCGCCAAAGCGACCCTGGCCGGCGAGATCGACGGAAAAGTGGTCGGCTTCGACACCAAGCTGCCCGAAGAAGGCAGCGTTCATCTGCGGCTGTTGACCAAGAAGGACCAAGAAGCACTCGGCGTGATGCGCCATAGCTGTGCTCACATCATGGCTCGCGCCGTGATGCGTTTGTTCGATGGGGTTCAATTGGCGTTCGGGCCAACCATCGAAGGGGGCTTCTACTACGACTTCGATCTTGAGCACAAATTGTCCGAGGAAGACTTCCCGGCGATCGAAGCCGAGATGAAAAAGATCATCAAGCAAGACGAACCGTTCGAACGGATCGAGCGCAATCGCGACGATTCGCTCCAGGTCGTCAAAGACCTGGGCCAGAAATACAAGATCGAGCACATCGAGACCGGCCTGAAAGATCACGCCTCGATGTCGTTCTATCAGCAAGGCGAGTTCATCGATCTGTGCCGTGGCCCGCATATTCCCAAGCCGAAAGCGATCGGTGCGTTCAAGATTCTGTCGGTCGCAGGCGCCTACTGGAAGGGCGATTCCAATAACCGGCAGCTGCAACGTTTGTACGCCACCGCCTTTTTCAACAAGGAAGACCTGGAAGCACACCTGACCAAGATCGAGGAAGCCAAACGCCGCGATCATCGCGTGCTGGGCAAGCAGTTGGATCTGTTCTCGATCAATCCGCTGGTCGGCCAGGGGCTGATTTTGTGGTCGCCCAAGGGGACCATCATTCGGAACCTGCTGACCGAATTCGTCAGCGAGCAGCTCAAGAAGTTTGAGTATTTGCCGGTTGTGACTCCCAACATTGGCAAGGTCGATCTGTATAAGATCTCGGGACATTATCCGTACTACAAAGACAGCCAATTCGCGCCGATTCATCAGGCAGAGGACGAAGAGTACCTGCTCAAGCCGATGAACTGTCCGCATCACATCATGATTTACAAATCGCGCCCACGAAGTTATCGTGAGTTGCCGTATCGTTTGTCGGAGTTTGGTACCGTCTATCGCTACGAGCAATCTGGTGAGTTGAACGGTATGACCCGCGTGCGTGGTTTTACTCAGGACGATGCCCACATCTTCTGCACTGACGAACAAGTCGAAGACGAATTTCGCAAGTGCATTCAGATGACCCAGTATGTGCTCAGCAGCCTGGGACTGACCGACTATCGCGTTCGACTTGGCTTCCGCGATCCTGACAGCGGGAAGTATGTCGGCAAAGAGGCAGTCTGGGATCAGGCTGAATCCGCTTTGGTGCGAGTCTGCAAAAACATGGGTATCACCGCGACAGCTGAAGCAGGTGAAGCCGCGTTCTACGGTCCCAAGGCCGACTTCGTGGTTAACGACTGTCTGGGCCGAGAATGGCAATTGGGAACTGTTCAACTCGACTACAACCTGCCCAGCGCAGAGCGTTTCGATCTCGAATACATCGGGCCCGATAACCAGCCGCATCGCCCGGTGATGATTCACCGAGCACCGTTTGGATCGCTCGAACGTTTCATGGGTGTGCTGATCGAACACTTCGCCGGAGCGTTTCCGCTGTGGCTGGCCCCGGAACAGGTACGTATCCTGGTCGTCAGTCAGAAGTTTGAAGAGTATGCCCGGAAGGTCGAGGAAGAGCTTCGCAACGCAGGCTTCCGCGTCAGCGGCGACTATCGGCCCGAGAAGATCGGAGCCAAAATCCGAGCGGCTCAGTTGGAATTGATCCCCTACATGTTCATCATCGGTGGCCGCGAGATGGAGGAAGAATCAGTCTCGGTTCGCGACCGGATCGATGGTGACCTCGGATCGATGAAGATTGCCCAGGCGATCGACAAACTGCGCGATGAAGTCCAGAACCGAGTCGTCCGCCAGGTGTTCAAGGGTTCAGCCGGACTGGGCACTTCCGCCGCAGCGACCAGCGACGAGTATTAATCCAGAAAATACATTCTGGCGCAAAGCGTCCAGTTCGCCAGCTTTCGGCAAGAGGCTGGTGGGAGGGCATCTAGCCCGTCGTTGCCACCCGAAAAGGTGGCAAATCTTGCCGAATCGGCTTTTCATGCGTTAACGAAGTCGAAAAATGACGATAAGATGAGGACGATGTGGTACGATTCTACGGGTTGCCACGCGTCTCTTTGAGCAACAATCCCTACCCGTTTCCTAGCATAAGAAGGATCAATAGCCATCGCCCTGCGAAATTCGTCCCGTGATCGGGAACGCGATCAGAATCGCGACCAGACTCGAATCAACGGCAGTATCCGAGTCAGCCCCATTCGAGTCATTGCTGCTGACGGAGAACAGTTAGGCGTTCTGCCTACTGATGAAGCCATGTCCATCGCCCGGGAAGCGGGCCTGGATCTTGTAGAAGTGGCCCCTGGCGCTAAGCCGCCTGTGTGCCGCATCATGGACTATGGAAAGTACAAGTACCAGCAAAGCAAGAAGCAGCACAAGAACCAGTCGCACCACACCAAGACGAAGGAAATTCGCCTGCGACCAAAGACTGGTGACCATGATATTGAATTCAAGGTCAAGCAAGCGATCAGCTTCTTGAAGCACAAAGACAAAGTCCAGGTATCGGTCCAGTTCAAAGGGCGTGAAATGGCTCACGTCGAAGAAGGGCACCGAGTCATGGCTCAGGTGATCGAACTCTTGTCGGAAGTGGGCAAGCTCGAATCGCCACCCAAGCAAATGGGCCGCCGCATCATGGCGACCGTATCGCCCAAAGCAGGCTAAGAACCTTCCAAGTTCTGCCATGGCCTCAAGCATACAAGGCCGCTCTGAGTCAAGAGCGGCCTTTTTTGATGCGCCGTCTGAACTGAAATTCGATGTTACGAACCAATCAGCATCCGGTAGATTTCAACCGTCTCGGCTGCGGCTACGGTTGAATTAAATCGAGTGCGTACGTGTTCGGCCGCAGCAATTCCCGCTTGATGGGTTGCTTGTCGATCGGAGAGAACTTCTGCCAGTTTCTCGGCCAACGCAACCGGATCGAGTGGCGGAACCAAATGCCCGCCGCCGGTTGCCCGGATCAGTTCCGGGAACGCACCATGCTCCGGCTGAACCACCGGCACGCCGGCCGCGAGCGCTTCCAGCACGAACAGCCCCTTCGGGTCACGGTAGGTCGTCGGCACCGAAAGCACGTCAATTGAGCTAAGGAAGTCAAGTTTCTGTTGGCGATCGATCGTTCCCAGGTACTCGCACGACTCGATATGGCCCGCTGACTTCAGCTTGGCTAGTTGCTCGTTGACGTAAGGTTCCTGCTGCTTGCCGGCCCAGCCGGCGATCTTCAGCCGCGTGTTATCCATGCCGTCGATCGATCGCAAATGCATGAAGGCATCGACCAGCACATGCAGGCCTTTTTCAGGAGCCATCCGGGCCAGGTAGCCGACGGTTGGTTCGCGGTGGATTGGGTCTAATCGCTCGGTCGCTTCCAGCGGAAAGTCGGCCAGGTCGATCCCTAGCGTCACGATGTGGAACTTCTCGCGCGGGATACTGAAGTACTCGGACATGTAGTCCGCATAGAAATGGCTAAAGACGATGAATCCGTCGATGTGAGGCACGATCTGACGTACCTGCTCGAAGCATCTGCTGCGGTACGGTTCCGGCAGATCGTCCATGAAGATGTCATCTCCTTGCAGCGTTACGACGACCGGGCGGCCTGTCTTTTCCTTGAGTAGCGGCGCCGCCCCCGAGATCAGCATGTTGCTGAAGTTGATGACGTGTGGGCCCAACTCGTGCTGCACCCACTTGGCCAGTCGGATCGCTTCTTTCCGCTGGTTGCCCTCTTTCCCCTTCAGCACCGAAAGCGTCAGCGCCCCTAGCTGCTTGGCATCGGTTTCGATTCCCCTCGAGGTTGCCCAGCGGATAATCCATTCCTGGTCGAGCCACCGCGTCATGAAGCCGGGCAGAAACCGATACCCGGGAACGTTCTGCTCCATGTAGACATTAATGCCGCCATAGAAGAGGGTTTTCTCGCTGACGTTCTCTTCGTCGACTCGAATCGGCGTGTACATTGGAATCAAGTGGACGTCGTGCCCTTGGTAGTGCATTGCCCTGGCGACGGTGTTGTCGCGCATGCAACTTCCGCAAAACATCCCGGCGCCGCCTGCGGTGATGTAGGCGACCTTGAGCGATTCGGGAGTTTGCTCCACGGAGTTTTCCATGCGTGACTACGATTCCGTCGATTTGACCAAGGGTTGTTTCGGGTGAGGGGCCAGGCAAACTGCCAGCCAGGATAGGCCCAACAGCGTGAACCCAATCAGGCCGGCGATCCGCAAAGGACCCTCTTTAAACACGACCAGGCCGTTGAAAGCAATAAACAGAAAGAATCCAACGATCCATTGTTCCCAACGCGAGCTGCGTGTTTGGTACGACCGAGGAAACAGCCACCACCACAACACATCCACCGTCCAGACAATCGCCATCAGGTGATTCACATAAATCCCACCGCCGAAATGAACGCCCAGCGTCTCGTACGTCTGCCTGGCTGTTTCCGCATAGGCATGACCGTGATCCCAGTGGTGATAAAACTGCATCCCGGCCACGATATGAGCCAGAAACAAACCACAGCCTAGCGTCCAGATGCCTCGGCGAACCCCATCAGAAACTGCCCACCAAGGCCTGATCATCCGCAGCAGCAAACTGGCAGCGAGGACCAACAAAGCCAGGCGAATTGTCCAGGCGGTAAGAAAAGGGCCATCCATCAAGAGGTTCGATCTGCCAGTGGGGTAAGGGGCTGGGGGAGGTTCCTATTCTAGATGCCCTCGGGCGAAAGTTCGAGTGACTAGGCTAGGCTTGCTCCAGTGGTCTATTTTGTTCAACCCCAAATACCACAAGAAGTTGTGTTGTGCTTGATGTCCAAGACTACTTGCGATGCCTTTCCTCGGAATCAAGGAGATTCTCAGAGTGCCTCGGTCGTGGAGGCTGGGGCGCGCGAATGACATGCTTTGAAAAGGGGGACAGGGACGCGGACTACGATGTCCATTCCGGACTCTTCCCCATCAGGCATCACGCCTTCTTGCCAATTTCCATCACGAATGAACCCGACTGTCGCATCCCCTGAATTTCCTCCGTTGTCTTTGCGATCGAAGCCGATGCTGTACAGGCAATAACCTGAATCGCGGCGAGAATAAGATAGTAAAACGTCGGAGTACGGGTCTTCGAACTTTTCAGACGACGATTCACCAGCGATTTCATTGAGAGTCGTGGGATAATCACCATGTTGGCATTTAAATCGCTCCAATTCGATTGCATGTCTCAGTAAATCCCTATGCACATCAAGACTCTCGCAATACATCATCCAGCTACAAATATTATTGGCGACCGTCGACTGCGAGAAGAATTCATCGCCAAGTACACGAGAGCGTTCCGCTAAACCTTCAGATTGCAATCGCTGGGCACTAACAAGCCGTCTCCTGGCTCGGTCCAGGTAAGTTTCTGCTGAATATGCCTGGGCGGTCACATCCTCTTGGTTGGAAGCAGTTAAAAGGTCGACTTCGTCGAACCATTGGTTGATCCCAATCAGAGCCTCGTTTGGATTAATCTCGACCTGCCGAATGAGGTCGACATCCAGGACGGCATCTTGTTTGGCGTCGCCACGTAGATAGAAGTCTAAGAACGAACTTATCGTCACCAGTCGCTGGTACAAAATGACATCTACGAGTATCCGCCGATGATTGGGCAAGCTTGCGAGGAAGGCATCAATTTGCGACAGCATTTCGGAGTCACATTCACCATGGGAAATTAAGACCGTGGTCGCATGGAATGCCTGTCGCCTAACCAAAAAGCTCGCTTCTGCGTCGCCCGTGTTCCGCCAGTTTCCCAGTGCTGAAAGTGTGTAGACGGTTCGAATGTCTTTCCAGGCCTCCTCGGTTTTACCTCGGGCAATTGAGGACATCGCTCTGATTTCCAGGGCTGCTGCCGCTCTTTCGATCTGCTCTGAGCAAAACCGACTAGATTCCCGGATCGTTTTCGGTTCTTTACCCAGGCGAATTGGGTCAGGGCAATAAAACTCTGGGCATTCAAGCATCTGATTCAATATATCGAGCCTGTCGTTCTCCCTTTCGATCCAGTGAGCAAGAGGGGGAAACTGTTCCGGTTGCCAGGGGGCAAGCCTGGCAGCCAGAACCGCCAGCGAAGGAATGCAATTTTGCCCCGGTGCGCGTACTTCAACGGGGTGCTGCTGCTCCAGCCAATCGATGACCTCATCGATCAGGCTTCTGCCAAGCAGATCTTCGTTGTGTTGGGGAATCTCGAATCCACCTAGGACGCTCCGTACGAGTTCATGATTCGTGTCATTTGATTCAAAGGGCCACGTTGCCAGGAGCAGCGGAATAGCACTGTTCTTGCCTTCAGAAGCACGCTGACGCCACTTCTCATCGAGAAGTTGTCCGTAGGTAATTTGGGCCACGTCCTTGGAATCAGTTATGAAATAGGTTGTCTCCTTCGATTGCACGATACGAATGTGCTCTGAATATTGCCAGCAACCGGATAGCAACAATCCCATGGCAAGGCACAAAGTCGCCGCGAAGCGAATGCGAAGTACATGCATGAATTCCCGCCTATCCTCTTTGTCTGTTACAGAGCATCCTGAATGAGTTGGTTTTTGGATCGTAAAACAAATCTCTAGAGATTGCCAATTCTCGTTCCTGCTAACAGGCACTCTCAAGGGCTTGGTGGTTGTTGGTGTTCGGGAAGTCGGATCGAACAGTCGTTGGTTACCAAAGTTTTATTTGGTTGACAGTCTCTAGTTTGTCCACGTCTCTCTTCTTACGATGAATTCTGCAAGACCGGCCCAACCTGGCTTCCCGTTCACCACACTCAAGAGCATCCCAAACATGTCACGACTTTTCTTGGCCTTGTTGGTGATTCCCTTCATCGCCTCAGTCGCGAGGGGTGAGGATTCGATCTCGTTATTTGACGGCAAGACGTTTGATGGCTGGGTCACCTTGGATAACAAGCCGGTCACCAAGGGGTGGGAAATCGTCGACGGCGCGATTCATGTGATCGTCGGGAAGCAGCGTTCTGGGTATCTCAAGACGACTCAGTCGTTTGAGAATTTTGAGTTGGAATTCGATTGGCGGATTGCCCCAGGTGGCAACAGCGGCGTGAAGTATTTGGCGAAAGAGTCCGATTCCAAGTTCGGCGTCGGTTATTTCGGCCGCGAATACCAATTGCTCGACGACAAGAACCACAAGAACGGCCGAGATCCGAAAAAGACCGCCGGGGCTCTGTATGACCTTTACCAGCCCGATGCCAAGGTGAAAGAGTTGAAGCCGATCGGCGAATACAACCACGCCAAGATCGTGGTCGACAACGGCCATATCGAACATTGGCTGAACGGGCAAAAGATCCTCGAAGCGACGATCGGCAGTGAAGATTGGCAGGGGAGGGTCAAGAAGAGCAAGTTAAGCAGCGTCAAACAGTTCGCCAACGGCCCAGGTGTCATCCTGCTTCAGGAGCACCTGTCGGAAGCCTGGTTTAAAAACATTCGCATCAAACCGCTGCCGGCGAAGTAGTCCGAATGGTTGCTGTCGTCAGGCTTCGACCGAATTCACCCGATCGCGAGCCGTTCCGCGAGAAGTCGTTGGACCTGCTCCAGTTCTCGATCGGTATCGGGATAGGGTGATTCGAACTTCGCGATCGCGATCCATTGCGATCGTTGTTCTTCCAGGATGTAGTCGGGGTTATCGTCAACAATCAGGCAGTCGTTTACGGAGACGCCTGGAATGTTGCCGAGATCCTTCAAGCTTCGATCCCATTGGACGAGTGGAATCCCAAGCAGCCAGTCTGGTGCAAACCGTTCTTCGACCAGTCTCTGGATGATTGGACCGCATCGTTCGTCTCGAACCGCCGTGTACAGGTAGACCGACTCGAATGCGGCGCCGCAGAAGCCAAGGAACTGTCGCAGGCCTGGGCGTGGAAACTGGCTGACTGCGTTGGAGATCAGGGTTCCTTCAAGATCGAGTGCGAGGATAGTTTCACGCGCCATAGGGCTTTTCTCGGTTGTGAATTGTTCAAAACGGACTGGAAGTCGATTTGTTCGAAGCAGCCTGGGGGCTTGCGTCTTTGCCCCGTTTGATTAAATGATTTGACCGGCGTGGTTTAGCTAACACTTGTTACTGCAATGGTTTGCGTCGAAAATGTCAATCGCGGGCCCGTTTTTCGAAAACCACTTCCTACCCCTATCGCATTCCAGGAGATGTCCCTAGAATATTGGGTTTCCACTCAAGTGAAGATTGTCCCTGTGGGGACAGTGAGTCTCCCATAGTTCATTGGGGATTGGCATTATGCCCAAGATGAAGACCCATAAGGGTACCAAAAAGCGATTCCGGATCACCGGAAAAGGCAAAATCAAGCACCGTCAGTGTGGTACCAGCCACTTGGCCAACCGCATGAGCCACAAGCGGAAGCGTAATCTCCGCGGTACGACCGTTCTGGCGGAAGCCGAATCGGTGGCTTTGCGTGAAGCGCTCGGCAAGTACAGCCTGTAGACGGTGGGTTTCCGCCGCCGATCGAGCTGACTTGCATCGGGCGAGTCGCCGTTGAAGGCGGATTTTCAGTACGCGGGCACCAAACACCGGCAAAACCGGGGCCCAGTGGACGAAAGGTAATACGATGAGAACGACTTACGGCAAGGCCCGTCACAAGTCCAAGAAACGCCTTTTCAAGAAGGCACGTGGTAATCGCGGTGGTCGTGGCAATCTGCTGCGTACCGTGAAAGAGACCCTGGTCCGAGCTGGCGTCTACGCTTACCGCGACCGTAAGGTCCGCAAGCGTGAATTCCGCAAGCTGTGGATTATCCGTCTCAATGCGGCCGCTCGCGAACGTGGCTTGCGTTACAGCGAATTCATTTACGGGCTGAAGAAGGCCAACATCAACCTCGATCGGAAAGTCCTTTCCGAGATGGCCATTCATGACCCAGGTGCATTTGACGCCGTGGCCGAACAAGTCAAAGCTGCCCTCGCGGCCTAACGCGGACCATCGGCTGGCCCTCCTTGGATGGGCAGCCCATAACCTAGATGCAATAATACAAGCCGCCGAGGACAACTCGGCGGCTTGTTTCATAAACGCACGAAGTTTACAGGCAACATGTCACTCAACGATTTCATCAAACAGTTGGACGACCTGGTCGAATCGGCCGCCCATTCCTTCGAGAATGCCATTCGCGAGGTCGACAAACAAATCCTGGAAGAGACGCGCGTTGAATATCTGGGCGCCAAGAGCGGCAAGCTCAAAGAGGTCCAGAAGAATCTCGGTAAAGTCCCCAAAGATGACAAGCCGGTCGCTGGAAAACGCTTCAACGAGGTGAAGACTCGCCTGGAAGAACTGTTCCAGTCCGCTACCGAAGCGATCATGGGGGGCGGGGGCAAAGGTAAGTCGGAAAAGCTCGACGTTACCTTGCCTGGCGTGCGGCCTCGCTTGGGGCACATTCATCCGATCACCCAAACGATCGATGAGCTGAAAGACATCATGGGACGTCTTGGTTTCTCTGCGGTCGAAGGCCCGGAGATCGAAGATGACTGGCACAACTTCGAGGCCCTCAATATCCCGCTGGAACACCCGGCCCGTGATCCGCTGGACAACTTCTATCTGAACGTCGCGGCATCAGGCACCGGCGGCGGCAACCAGTTGATGCGCAGCCAGACATCGACGGTGCAGATTCGGGTGATGGAAAACCATAAGCCGCCGATCCGGATCGTATCGCTGGGGCGCGTTTATCGTCCCGACGAAATCGACGCGACCCACTACGCGATGTTCCATCAGATCGAAGGCCTGCTGGTCGACACCAACGTAACCATGGCCGACCTGAAGTACGTGCTGAGGTTGTTCGCTTCCAGTTACTTGGGTGGCGATGTCGAGATTCGCTTCCGCCCTTCGTTCTTTCCGTTTACCGAACCGAGCGTTGAAGTCGACATGCGTTGGCAAGATACGTGGCTGGAATTCGGCGGGGCCGGCATGGTCGATCCGAACGTCTTGAAAGCGGTCGGCTACGATCCGGAAGAAGTGACCGGGTTCGCCTTTGGCCTGGGGGTCGAACGTCTCTGCATGCGGCGGCACGGCATCCATGACATTCGATATTTATACGACAGCAACACGAAATTCCTGGCCCAGTTCTAATTCTCGGCTAGCGTCATCACAAAACATCGACCTTCAAGCAACTGCGAAGAACGACTGAATCATGCTTGTTTCCTGGGATTGGCTGAAAGATTATCTCGATCTCGATATCAGCGAAGCGGAAGTCTGCGATCGATTGACCCTGGCCGGGCTGAACTTCGACGGGGCTGCGACGGTCGACAACGACCGCTGTCTCGACCTGGAAGTCACCAGTAACCGCCCCGACTGGCTCGGCCACATCGGTATCGCTCGTGAAGTGGGCGTGCTGTTCGATCTCGATCTGAAGGTTCCTCACGCTGACATCAAAGAATATGCCGTAGGTGGTGCCTGTTCCACGATCGTGCAGATCGAGGACGAAGAGTTTTGTCCGCGATACATTGCCCGCAGCATTGTCGGCGTGACCATCGGCGAAAGCCCGGCTTGGCTGGCTAATCGCTTGCAGACGATTGGCTTGCCGACGATCAATAACGTGGTGGATGTGACCAACTACGTGCTGATGGAAATCGGCCAGCCGCTGCATGCGTTTGACCTGGACAAGCTCAAAGGGGATACGATCTCGGTCCGTCAGGCCATGCCAGAAGAGAAGTTCCTGGCGATCGACCATCGCGAATATATCCTCAGTTCGGACGACTACGTTATCGCCGACGAAGGCGGAGCTGTCGCCCTGGCTGGCGTGATGGGAGGCAAAGAGACCGAAGTCAACGAAATGACTAGCGATCTGCTGATCGAAGCGGCTCAGTTCGCGGCGTTGCCGGTGCGAACCACTTCGCGGCGTTTGAAGCTGAAGAGCGATTCTTCCTATCGCTTTGAACGGGGAGTCGACCCCGAGATGATCGATTGGGCCAGCCGCCGCTGCTGCGAACTGATTGCCGAGACTGCTGGTGGAACGATCTGCGAAGGGCATGTCTATGCCGGTTCGCTTCCCCCAGCCCGGCACAAGGTGACGTTGCGACTATCGCAGATTCCGCGCGTCCTGGGGATTGAAGTTCCACCGGGGGAAGTTCAACGGATTCTCGAAAAGCTTGGCAACGATGTGACGCACCAGAATAGCGAGTCGATCACCATCGTTCCTGCCAGTTGGCGGCGCGATCTCGATCGAGAGATCGACTTGGTCGAAGAAGTCGCTCGGATTCATGGTTACGATAAGATTCCAGAACACGCCGGCGTTTCGCTCAGTGCGTCGCATCAAAGCGATCTTGATCGAATTCGCACCAAGATTCGTACCGCCATGCTTGGGAT
The DNA here is from genome assembly GCA_016124445.1 of bacterium. Classification (GTDB taxonomy): domain Bacteria; phylum Planctomycetota; class Planctomycetia; order Pirellulales; family Pirellulaceae; genus Bremerella. The sequence goes on along the minus strand of WGNR01000013.1, from coordinate 22,350 downwards.
GGGATTCGACGAAACCCTCACACGCAGCATGGTCAACGATGTCTGGGCGAAGACCTTCCAAGGCTGGTCTTTGGGCGAACCTTTGACCAGTAGTATGCCGATGGTCAAAGGAGAAGATCGCCTGCGGATCAGCTTGATCCCAAGCCTGTTGGGCGCTCGTCGGAATAACGAGAAGTTCAGCTATTCCGAGATTGATCTGTACGAGATCGCCAAGGTTTATCTGCCCAAGGCCAAAGCGCTGCCCGACGAACGCTACATGGTCGGGATCAGCAGTGGCCGCAGCTTCTATGACATGAAGGGTGTGGTGGAAACATTGATCGCGATGCTCAATCCGAACATCCAGGTCAAGTCGATTCCGTTCACCGATCCGATGTTCGAGGAAGGCCAGGGAGCACACCTGACCGTCGACCACACGACGTTGGGCTACCTGGGCGTGGTCAGCTCGGCCACCCGCAAGGCATTCCGTTTGCAACAAGCTGCAACGGTGGCTGAATTGGACCTAGGGGCACTGATGAAGATTGCGGTCCTCATTCCGCAGCATCAGGATTTCAGCACGCATCCAGCCATGAACCGCGACTTGAACCTGATTGTGGACGAGCATGTCAGCTGGGCTGCCCTGGAAGAGGTTGGTCTGGAGGCCGGCGGCGAACTAATCGAAGAGATCAACTTCCAGGAAATCTTCCGCGATCCGAAGGCGGATGGCCCCGGCAAGAAGCGGGTCCTGTTTACCGTTACGTTAAGAGCCTACGACCGCACACTGACCGGGGAAGAGGCTGACGCAACCATTGCTCGCATCCTGGATGCATGCGGCAAGAAGACCGGCGCCAAGTTGTTGGCCTAATTGAAAGATACGGGGTAGAAACGATGGCAGATCATCAAAAGATATTCCAACAACTTTGCGACCATTATCGCGAGACTGCCAAGCTCGAAAACATCGGCCATCTGCTTGGTTGGGACGAACGGGTAATGTTACCCGAAAACGCAGGCGAGTTTCGCGCCGAGCAGATTTCGTTGCTCTCTGGCATCATTCACGATCGAAATACCGATCCGCACGTCGGTGAATGGTTGGAGCAGTTGATCGATTCACCGCTGGTCGAAGAGGCGAACAGCCCGGCCGAAGCAACCATTCGTCGGCTGAAAAGCGATTACCTGAAACAGGTCAAGCTTCCCAAGCGACTGGTCGAAGAATTCAGCCATGCCCGCATCATCGGTCAGCAAAACTGGGTGAAGGCCCGAGCGGATGATAATTTTGGTGCCTTCGAACCGGTCCTGGATAAGCTGGTCAGCTTGAGCCGCGAAATGGCTGAAGCGATCGGATATGAAGGGGAGCAGTATGACGCGCTACTGGACTTCTACGAACCGGAAGCAAAAACGGCCCAGGTTCGTGAGGTGCTCAATACCCTGAAAGACCAGTTGGTTCCTTTGGTTGCGGAGATCAAAGAGAGCGGACGCTCGCCCAACATGGATATTCTGAAACGGACTTATCCGCGTGCTGAACAGGAAAAGTTTGGCACCGAGGCAGCCAGCAAGATCGGCTTCGACTTTACCTCCGGTCGTCTCGATGTGACTCATCATCCATTTTGCACGACCATCGGTCCGTACGATGTTCGGATCACGACCCGCTACGACGAGAACTTCTTCCCGTCCGCCTTCTTCTCGACGTTGCACGAGGCAGGGCACGGAATCTATGAGCAAGGCTTGTCCAAGGATTGGTTCGGGCTTCCACCCGGCAACTCCGCTTCGCTCGGGATCCATGAGTCGCAGTCGCGATTGTGGGAAAATATCGTCGGCCGCAGCTATGCCTTCTGGAGCCACTTCTACGGCGAAGCAAAGAAGTCGTTCCCGGAAGCGTTATCCGATACACCGATTGGTGACTTCCATTTTGCGATCAACGAAGTCACGCCATCGCTGATTCGCGTCGAAGCGGACGAAGCGACCTATAACCTGCACATCATCATTCGATTCGAATTGGAACAAGCACTCCTTTCAGGCGACCTGCCGGTGAAAGATTTGCCGGGGGCCTGGAATGAGAAGTACACGCAGCAATTGGGGATCACGCCGCACAACGATGCCGATGGCTGCCTGCAAGATGTTCACTGGAGTGCCGGGCTGATGGGTTACTTCCCGACCTATAGCCTGGGCAATATCTACTCGGCCCAGTTGATCGAACAGGCTCGCGAAGATTTGGGCGACTTGGACGCCATGTTTGCCGCCGGTGAGTTCGCTCCGCTATTAGGTTGGTTGCGAGAGAACGTGCACCAGGAAGGCCAGTGCTATCCAGCCGCTGAACTGGTCGAGCGAGTTTGCGGCGATCCGATCGATTCGACCCCGCTGATTCGCTACCTCCGCGCGAAACTTGGCCCGCTGTACGGCATCCAACATTAAGTTGGACAAAGAGAGGGTTTACCGGAAGCCTAGATTGCGTTCGATTTCGCGTGAGCGGTCGGAGAGGCCGGTGCCGGGATCGCGAGATCGGCCATTTTTCTTGGCCAGGCCTTTTGAATCGAGTTCTTCCTCCTTGTCCTCGTTGGATTCGTCATCCTGAGTATCAGTGAAGGTATCGACGATTTCTTCTTTCTCGACTATCGGTGATGACTTGGCCCAGAATGGCGCGCGACAGCCAGTCGGCAGCAGGGTTGCCAGCAACAAAATAGTCAAGGTGCGGATAGACATCGAGTACGTTCAACCAAGGGCAGAGATGCAACAGTTCGTGGTTCGCTAAATACAGGAATACCAACCACAGTGCCAGATCAAATGAAGCCGGCCGTCCCTCTCGATATCCTGGTCATCGCCCCGCATCCCGACGATGCCGAACTAGGCATGGCAGGGGCCATTTTGAAATTCAAAGCGGAAGGAAGGCGAGTCGGGATCCTTGATTTGACCTCCGGCGAGCCTACTCCGTATGGAAGCCTTGAAAAGCGAGCCGCCGAGACCGCGGCGGCGACCGAGATTTTAGGGGTCGATTGGCGAGACAACTTGGGTCTGCCTAATCGAAGCTTGGAGCCCACGCTAGCAGCCCGGGAGAAGCTGGCCTCGGCCATTCGCCTGTTGCGTCCCAATTGGCTGTTTGCCCCTTACTGGGAAGATGCCCATCCCGATCATCTGGCTGCGACGCAGCTTGTCGACGCCGCCCGATTCTGGGCCAAGCTCAGCAAAACCGAGATGCCCGGCGAGCCCTTTCATCCGCAGCGAATCTACAACTACTACTGCGTCCATCTGAAGATGACCCCGCAACCGGCGTTCGTGCTCGACATCAGCGAGCATTGGGAGCAGAAGCTGTCCTCGATTCGTTGCTATCACAGCCAGTTTATCGAAGGCCGCCCGAGCGAGTACCCGACCTTTCTGGACAAACTGCACGACGAGGCCTCGTACTGGGGCAAGGCAATCGGTACTCGTTACGGAGAACCATTCACCTCGCGCGAACCGATTGGTTTGTCGAGCATGGGATCGCTGATGTGATGCTCGCACTGCTAGCAGCCGCAAAGTTTCTCTAATTTGCGGAATCAATTCGATTCGCATAAAGCGATGCTCAACGAGGTTCCGATGAAACTGACATCGGTCTTGGTGCGCCGGCGAAATGTCGTTGCGCCAAGGTGCAGTTCAGGGGGGCTACCTGACTTGCCCGATTGATGACACTCGTGCGAACCTGGTTTGCCATTGCCTGTTTGACTCTGCTTTGCAGCGGCTGCGCTGCCATACCGACGGTGCGCCAAAAGCCGAGCTTTCAGAATCCGTTTCCTCAGTTGGCCCGCGTCGCGATCATTCCGTTCAATAATCAGAGCGATGTTCCGACTGCCGACATGGATCAGGTAACGCTGGCTTACTACGGACAGTTGCAATCGATCCGTGGTTTTGAAGTGGTTCCGGTCGGCGTGGTCGTGCGTGCTCTGCAGGCCAACGGCGGCGATATCAACGACGTCGGGCAACTTCGTGCTCTCGGTAAAACGTTGGGTGTCGATGCTGTCGTCGTTGGTTCGGTGACCGACTACTCTCCTTATTACCCCAAGCGTATGACGCTGGCCGTCAATTGGTACGCTACCAATCCTGGCTTCCATCCTATTCCGCCAGGATATGGGCTGCCGTGGGGCACGGCTGCTGAAGAATACATCCCCGAATCGCACGTCTGGGAAGCGGAGTTCGCGTTAGCTCGCGAGCAATTAGCGACCCAAACACCGGTTGAAACCGACGAATTCGCGCAGCCAACGCCTCCGGAAGGGGAGCAAGTTGCTGTCGAAGGGTTACCGCCTGACTGGCCTGATCCCAGCGGGTTCATTCCCGATGCACCCAAAACGCAGCCGCCGCTGGCAATGCAGCAAGATCGCCCGATTATTTCTCAGATTCGTAGCTATAGTGAAAATGATTCCGTGTTCACAGAGCGTGCCGAGAAGTATTACTTTTTTCTGGACGATGCGCGAAATGGCGGTTGGCAGGGTTTTCTGGATCGTAGCAACGATTTCATTCGTTTCTGTTGCTACTCGCATATCACCGAAATGCTCTCACTTCGTGGCGGTGCTGGGAAATCTCAACTGGCGATCCGGTGGGGCGAAAGCCGATAACCTTCTTTACCACGGATGAGTTTTGGAAATGTCTGGGAGGCTGCGGCACGTGACGGAAGAGATCAACGTACTAGCACTGGTCAAGGGTGAAGAACGATACGTGTTTTTGTTCAGCGACGCACGCCGCGCAGAAGCACTCCGAACGCTAGGCCGCTATGCCAGCAACCCGGAACTGAGCTTCTCTTGGTACGATGCCGCCGTGCTGAGCCAAAAAATCCGCGCTCAAGCGGTCGATCAGAACGATCCGGTCAAATCCGAATCAGCCGTCAAGCCGCGGTTTGAATTCCCCGCCAACGGTCCGATCGACATTGGTAGCATCGATGCCGACCATCTCGATTTCGACGAGTTCAGCTAACAGGGCCCCTCAGGGTGATCGATCGAGCCGCCAGTTCGTCTGCCCAGGGCCTGCGAACGGTCATCGATAGCTATCTCCGCTATCTCCAGGTCGAACGAAATGCGTCCGACCTGACGATCAAAAGCTACGGCGAAGATCTCGACGCCCTGGCCGGATATCTGGAAGAAAGCTTCGCCCTCGAGCCCTCCCCCGACGAGATTACCACACTCGACCTGCGGGGATACGTGTCGGCAGTCACCGAAGCAGGCTACTCTGGCAGCACCGTGGCTCGGCGATTGGCGTCGATGCGAAGCTTCTTCAAATTCGCCCAGCGGCAGCAACTGGTTGAAAAAAATCCTGCCAAGCCGCTACGAAACCCACGCAAGGGCCGCAAGCTACCGCACTTTCTGACGACGGTAGAAATCGGCAAGCTATTGAATGCCCCGCCTAAGTCATCGTCTGCTGGCATTCGCGATCGCGCGATGCTCGAAACGACCTACAGCGCGGGTCTGCGTGTGAGCGAACTAGTGGGCATCAACGAGAATGACCTCGACTTGCGCGACGGCCTGGTCCGAGTCCGTGGTAAAGGACGGAAAGAGCGATTAGCCCCACTCGGTTCCTTCGCGCTCGATGCCCTGCAAAAGTGGCTCGATGTCCGCCAACTGAGCCCCAAGAGCGAAAAGCTTAAACTGCGACCGGTCTTCCTCAACAAGTTCGGCAACCGCATCACCACCCGCAGCATCGGCCGGATGCTCGAGAAGTATCTGAAAGAGACCGACCTCGATCTAAGAACGAGCCCGCACACCTTACGGCATAGCTTTGCCACGCATCTACTCGACGCCGGTGCCGACATCCGCAGCGTGCAGGAACTGCTGGGTCACAAAAGTTTGGTGACGACCCAGATCTATACCCACCTGAGCACGGCGACGCTGAAGGGCGTTTATGAGAAGGCCCATCCTCGGGCGAAGGGGTAGCGGCAGATAATCTCCAAGGGCCAGCGTCTGGAGTCTATCGACGATTTAGGACGATTCGCTCAAAAGTGAATGCTGACGCCGACTACTTGAGCCAGTGCCCCATAGCGACCCAGGCCCATTGGCCGTTCTTTTCCAGTTCGGCACGGCCCGTTTTGTGGAGTCGCATGCGGTTTTTGCGTTCAATGCAATAAAGCACAACCCACACTTCATCGCGCTCGACTTCGTTGTACGTGAGCCGTACTTTCTTGTCATCGTCGTTGCGTTCGATCCAAGACTTGCCTTGGCGGGTCATTGTCGTACGGTAAGTATCGTTGTGCCAGATGTCGGTGATCCTCGATGGATTGATGGGCACAGGTTTGGAGTCCGTTGGTTTCGCGGGAGACGGAGTCGTCGGAGATGTATTAGCAACGACTGGCTTTGCCAGAGCTGGAGCGGCAGGCATTTTGAGAACTGGATCGTCGAACTTTATTGGGGGGAGACTGCTGAGTCGGGCGCGAACTTTGGCCTGAGTCAATCCTGAGAGCGACGCCACGGCATGGTGGTAATAGAGCCCCGCGTGCATTTTGATCTGTTCTTGGACCAGGCTATCTTGCGATTCCGCAATCTCCCACCAGGCATCGCCCAATTCGAGCGGCTCGGCCATCTTCTCGAGTTCCTTTTTGGCGATGTCCTGCAAATCTGGCTCCGAGCCCTGGGCAAGAAGTTTAAGTCCCCGGTGCCAATCACCAAGGACGAAACAGTAAAACTTGCCGAGAACTGCACTGGCCGCTGGATCGGAAGGATTGGAACGAAGGGTCTCTTCGGCAGACTTCGCCTGCTTGAATCCGTCGAGAATTGCGGCAGATCGTTTGGCTTGCTGGGTGCAGGTCTCGATTTGAGTTTTATCGCCGCCGGAGTTCGCCAACTTGAGGGCCGCCGCTGCCAATTCGTTGGCTACATCGTACCGATCGTCACCGATGGCAAGCTGGCTCAACTGCAGTACGATTTCCGAGGCTTCTTTTTGATCTCTGGAGAGTTTCAGCTTGTCAACGGCCGACTCAACGGCATCGGTACGCCATGCCCAAGGGTCGATATCATAGTACTTGCCGACCAGTGTTGCCGCATTTAGTGCAACTGGAAGGTCTCCATGCTGCATGGCGACATCCTTGGCGATCCGGCACAGCGTGAAGCGACCGCTGGGGTCATCCTTGGTGTCCATTGCCAGAAGTAACATCTGTTGAGCAAGTGCCAGCTTGTCCTCGCTTGTCTTAGCCTCTTCGTATTGCGCTCGAAATGCTTCAGCGATGATCTCGGTTGACTCTGCTTGCTGCTCAGCAGTAGGTACCGGCAACCTGCCAGGTTGAGCCGCGCGGCACGGGATCTGAGAAAACAAACCGCCCAGCAAAATAATGGTGGATACAGCGGCAGATAGCTTCATCGGAATGCGGGATCCATTTATGAGGGGATAAGCGGAATCTGAAAACTCAATTCAACACACTATAACCGACGGGGATCGTCTAGTCTATTTTGGGGGCATTGGTGGGTGTCACGGCACTACTATTTCACCCAACTGAAAGGTGTTGGAAAGATACCAAGCCGCTTCACGCACGAGAATAACGCGTTGGCAGTCTTCAAGATATGGAATGAACAGGAACTGGCCAGCGAGTTTGTGTGATTTCACCCAAACAGATTCAAAACCCAAACAATGGATCGCATCAAGATCCCCGGCCGCAGTTCCGGTTTGGCCGCCCGCAGCCGATCGGTGTAGACCTGCAGATTCTCGCCCGTTTCCTCCCAGACGCATTCCTCTTGGCGTACATGTGTATTGCAGCCGGTGCAGAAGGTCTTGTCGGAAAGGTAGAACCAGGGATTGGCCAGGTAGGTTTGGATGATCTCTTCCGGCATGCCGGTTACTTGGCCACATTTCTGATGGCGATACCAGCGTGGAGCATTCTCGAGTTCTTCCATTGCCGCTCGCTCTTCCGGCGGCAAGGTTGCGTAGTCGGTTTGCTGACCGTCCTCGCGGATCTCCATGTGCTTTTCGATATGAGAGTAATATTCCGAGTTCGGAATGTACTCGTGGCAATACTCGCATCGTTTATGACCAGGCGGAGGAGATGCCGTTGCCGATGATTCTGCCGCGTCAGGGATATCGATTGCCGAACCGCACGCAGGGCACTTGACCCGTTTGCCAGCCAACTCGGGCTTGGCCTGGAAACGCTTTCCACAGAGACATTCCACTGCAATGGACATATCAATCCCCCAAAAGAGAAGAGTAGTCCGGGTGCCAATTGCCATCACTCGGTTGCCGTTCGCGTCATGTTACCATAAGGCATATTCGATCGCGAATTCGAAGCACCAATTGAAAGAAAGCGTAATGGATCGTGTCCGTCATTTGAGTATTTACATTGCCTGTCCCCCGAGCGAAGTCTACGCATTTGCATCTGATCCGAGGAATCTCCCAATTTGGGCAGCAGGCTTGGCAAAATCTGAGATACGACAGGAAGGCGAAGCCTGGATCGTTGACGCTCCCTTTGGAACGGCCAAGGTTCGGTTCTCGAATTGCCAGGCATGCTACGTGATGGATCACGACGTCGAATTGGAATCGGGAGTTGTCGTTCACAATCCGATGCGGGTCGTGCCGTTTGAAGATGGCAGTGAATTCATCTTCACGCTATTTCGGCAGCCTGGAATGTCGAGCGAAGCATTTGACCGCGACACCGCAGCGGTCCAATCCGACTTAGCCACATTGAAACGCATTCTTGATCCGTCGGCCGACAAATAGCATGTCCGCCATTGGTTTTTGACGAGACCAATCAAGCCGACCAGCTGCCTGAGAAATTGTTGCCAACCGCATCAAAAACTCACTACGATAGGGGCCCTCTCTCGATCTTGTCCGCTTCTCTCTTCAAGGAAATCCGATGACTTGGTTGGCCATTGGCGGTTTGGTTTGTGTAGGTGTTGTCGTGCTGTTGGTCATTGCCGTTGTGGCTCTGTTTGTTTATGCCGCGCGAGACGATGCCGCGATTCAGAAACGTGTACGTGAAAACGGCAAGCCAGTCCTGGCGGTGCTGGTCATGGCAAACTCCCAACTCATGGAAGAAGATGGTATCGACTCAGCACCGGGAGTCGTCCTCTTTTCGTTCGATCACCCGTCGGAGTCGCTGGCCGACGATATGCGCGAAGCGGCTTCCGAGATTTATGAACTTTACACGTCGGAAGAGAGCCAACTGGCAGGTTTGCCAGCTTACCAGCAGAACATGGCTAAGCTGATCAAGGACCACTATTACAAAGATAGCCGACGGAATCGTGTGCCGCAGGAAATGACCCACGGGCAAGTGTTCTACATGGCCGACATCTGGATCGAACGAGATCGCATTCCCATGCATGCCGCGTTTACGAGGGCCCTGGCATGCATGGTAACCGGTCAGGACGAGGGAGAGATTATCGTACTTTCGCCCGAAGAAGATGCGGCCAAACGGATCTATGCAGCATTGGCAGAAGATTAATTTCGTGGTGCGGTCCAGTTGCTTTTACGAACCCAGACCAAACCACGACTTGCCCTTCTTCGAGGAATAATCCAGACGCATCACTTGTTGTTCGTGGCCGAAGGGGGAATCGCAGTAAGTGATCTGGATCTTTTCGTTTGCGTCTACGCCGATCGTGTGTCCGTGTTGGATGACCGGGCCATTCTCGATCAAATAGCTTGCCAGGTCGAGAAAACGTTCGCACAACTCGCCAGGCTGGTCGGTGGCGTTCTCGGTGACGAAATCCATGACGTCCAAATCCGAAAGGCCCCGAGTAAATCCGGCGGTCGTGCCATCCTCGTTTTTTCCGGCGTGAACTTTTACCCACAAGCAAAGCGGTAGATGTTCCGGTAACGTGTTCAAAGCCATCTCACGAAACAACTCTGGCGATACGAGCAAGCCGGTTGCTCCCCAGGAAATGCCCGCCGGAGCGCCGCAGGTTGCCACGAGCGAAGCAACGACCATGGTCAACAACTGAGATTGTTCCAGCGGAGTGGCATCGCCGACGACGGTGACGATCAGGTGGGTTCGGTGATCACGTAACTTTTCGACGGCATCGGGCCAAATCCAGCTTTGGCATTCGGGATGCACCCAGCTATCTTCTGGTACCGGCGCCGGCATCATGCCCATGGCGATGCTCATGTGCCCGACATCAAAAGAAAGCGTATTCTCTTCCTTCTTGACGCCCTGCGGTTCGGGCAAAGTCGGCCAGGATTGTCCGAGATCTTCTCGAAAGGCTTTCCACGATATCTTGGCGCCACGATTCAGCGCGATAATGGCAAGCGATACTCCCACGACAACCTTCCTCTTTGGTTAATCGGCAAAAAAAATCAACGTGGAGGATCCTGCCCGGATTCTAAACCCTGGGCAAGTGGAAGCCAAAGGAATTCCGAGGGGGCTAAACCAAAAAACATTCTCGCTAAAATGGAACAAACTTCTGTTTGTTTTCCGATCGGCAATCGGTTGCAAGAGATGCGAGACAATTCAATTATGTGTGAATTTGTCTCATGGTCTTCCACTTTTAATTCTCAGGTGTTTCTGGATTATCATGCAGCGAGTTGCAATTATTGGTGCCGGTATTTCTGGTTTGATGTGTGCTCGTCTATTGAGCTCGCAGTTTGAGGTCACGTTGTTTGACAAGTCACGCGGCGTTTCCGGCCGAATGGCGACGCGGCGCGTCGACGAGTTTGATATCGCGTTTGATCATGGCGCCCAGTATTTCACCATCCGTAGCGAAGCAATGCAGACCTGGCTCGACCAATGGCTTGAGAGCAACGTCGTAGCACGCTGGAATGGAAATGTCGTGGTGCTAAGACCAGGGATGCCGCCAGAGCAAGAGCCGACGGTGCGCTACGTTGCCAATCCGGCGATGAACGCCCTCGGCAAGCATTTGGCCAAAGGTCAATCGATTGAAACCAACACGCAAATCAGTCAGGCCGAAAAGACTTCAGGCGGATGGATGCTGTCCACCACCGAAGATGTCCAGCACGGACCGTTCGACTTGTTGATCAGCACCGTTCCTCCCACGCAGGCTCTCGATATTCTGGGGGAAGTATCCCCACTACGCGAAGTTTTGTTGGCTCAAGAATTTGATCCTTGCTGGGCAACTCTTGTTTACTTTGCCGAGCCTGTGCCGATTTCCTACGATGCCGCGTTTGTGCATGAAAACCCGCTTCGCTGGATTTGCCGTAACAATAGCAAGCCAGGGCGGAATTCTGAAAAAGAATGCTGGGTACTCCATGCCAGTGGGGATTGGTCGAACGAATACCAGGAACGTGCTTCCGACGAAATCACCCCAAGACTGCTCAAAGCATTTACCGAAGCCACCGGCTGTCAGTTGCCAGAAATCCGATATGCGACCAGCCATCATTGGCGGTTCAGCGCTCCGAAAACGCCGCTGGAACGATCTTTTCTGTGGGACGAAACCAGTCAGCTGGGCATCTGCGGTGATTGGTGCTCCGGTGCTCGCGTCGAAGGGGCATTATTCAGTGGCTATTCGCTTGCATCGCAACTTCTCGAACAATTCCGCTAGATTTCGTAACTATTTCAGGTAGAGCGGTCATAATTAAGATAGACGAACTTCAGTCCCCCGGACTGGTCCACCTGAACAGAGAATCTCGATACCCATGTTTTTCCGTCGACTGATTGCCCCATCGCTCTTTGCGTTTTTTCTCACAATCCTTTTCGCCACGCAGTTGCCAGCCGAGAATCCGGCCGAGTTGGCGCCTAACGGAAGTTTCGAAACCGGCAACGCCGATTCGACATGGCCAGCCGATTGGGGCCAAGTCAAGTCAGGCGGCAGCTGGGAGAAGGAAGGGGGCAACCACTTCATTCGTCTGAAAAGCCCTGAGCCTGGCCAGATGGTCATGATGTATCAGGAGTTGAAGCTTCCGCCGGGAACCGAAGCCCTGCGTCTTTCCTGGAAGCAGCGCGTCAGCAATCTGAAGAAGGGAAAGAACTCGTGGTTTGATGCCCGCATCATGCTCGAGTTCGTCGACGATCAGCATCAGAAACTGAAGCCTGCTCCCAAACCAGCAGCCACAGGCAAAGACACCGACGGCTGGCAAGAACGCCAAGTCGAGTTTCTGGTTCCGCCGGGGGCATATTGGCTGCAGTTCATGCCGACGCTATTTCAGGTCGAGACAGGCACGTTTGATCTCGACGAAATCTCGCTGCAGTCGATCGATCCGGCCCCCATCCGCCAGGAAATGGAAAAGCGAAATCAAGAGCGTCAAGCGAAGCTGGCCGCTGACGAGGATAAGCGTCGTGCAAAGGCGCAAAAGATTCTCGACGAAAATGATTCGCTGATTCCGAACGGTTCGTTCCAGGCAAAGAAAGGAGATTTGCCTCTCTATTGGGGCAAAATGTCAGGGGCGGTTCGCTGGGAAAACGAAGCGGACAACACGTTCCTACGTATCGAATCGCCGGAAGCAGGTAAGCTTGCCATGCTCTATCGGACGTACGACATTCCCAAGGGAACCAAGGCGCTCGAGCTATCCTGGAAGCAGCGAATCTAAAATTTGAAGACCGGCGAGATGCCCTGGTTCGATGCCCGCATCATGCTTGAGTTTCAGGGTAACGATGGCAAGAAACTTTCCGGAAAACCCTCGCCACCTTATACCAACAGAAATACCGATGGCTGGGTTGAGAAGACCAAAACGTTTCTGGTGCCTGAAGATGCCCTCACGTTGATCTTCATGCCAAGTTTGTTTCAAGTGAAGTCCGGCACGTTCGACCTGGATGACATTACACTTCGGCCAACCGATCCGGCACCGCTGCTGGCGGCTGCCAAGCTGCGCGAAGAAGAGGCCCAAATGCGCCACGTGCCGGTAGAAGAACCGAATCGTGCTAAGTGGCCCAAGATGCTGAAGGTGGTTGGCAATCGGGTGCAAGATACCGACGGCAACGACGTTTGGTTGCAGGGGGTCAATGCAGGCGGTCTGGAGACCTTGCCGCAAGACAAACAGCCCATCAAGTCGGTCGTCGTTGCGATAGACCAGTGGCATGCCAACTGCGTGCGCGTTCCCATCAAAGATGAGTTCTGGTACGGCAAAAGTCCTTATCAAAAGGATGGTGGTAAGGAGTACCGCGAAACCATCGATCGAATTGTGAACCTGGCTGCGAACCGCGGCGCCTACGTGGTGCTCGATTTGCATCGATATCGAGCACCCAAGCAAGAACATGCCGATTTCTGGAAAGACTGTGCCGCCGTCTATAAGAATCACCCGGCCGTGCTGTTTGACCTGTTGAACGAGCCTCACGGGATCTCTTGGGAGGTATGGCGGAATGGTGGCTTCGTGGGAACGAAAGAAGGCAGCGACGAATCGGCGTTTCTGAACGATGCCGAGAAGAAAGCCAATCAAGGTTTCCAGTCGATCGGCATGCAGGCCATGGTCGACGCGGTCCGTTCGACCGGCGCCAAGAATATTGTCATTGCCGGGGGCGTCTTCTGGTGCAACGATCTGACCGGAATCGCCGAAGGCTATGCGCTGGAAGATTCAAACGGAAACGGCATCATGTACTCATGGCACACGTACAACTGGCATACCGATTGGGAGAAGAAAGTGCTTCCGACCGCCGCCAAGTATCCAATCTTTCTTGGCGAAGTTGGTGCCGACGTGAACAAGATGAGTTTCATACCGGCGGAAGCTCAGGAAAGCCCTTACACGTGGGTGCCTGACATGCTGGGCTTCATTCAGAAGTATCACATCCATTGGACCGGCTGGTGCCTCCATCCCCGTGCCACACCGATCATGATTTCCGACTGGAAATACACGCCCACGCCGTTCTGGGGCAAGTTTGCCAAAGAAGCTTTGGAAGGCAAGAAGTTTGAACTAAAGCGAACTCGCTAAACTTCTTAGCGAACGGTTGCCCCTAAAAACGGGGCGACTGCCATCAGCAGAGTCACCAATTGCAAGCCCGTTCCATCACGAAGGGAAACCCGGTAAGTTGAAACGCTTCCCAGGAAACTTTCACGGAACGAGCTTTCATGTTTTGGATCGACGACGCAATTCTTTATGGCGGGATTCTCCTGTTTTTGGGGGTGATCACCAGTAAGATCTCTGCGCGTTATGGCGTCCCAATGCTGGTCCTATTTTTGGGACTTGGCATGCTGGCTGGTTCTGAAGGCCTTGGAGGGATCGAATTTGAGGACTACGAACTAGCGCACGCTGTCGGTTCGTTGGCGTTGGCGATTATTCTGTTTGACGGTGGGTTGGAAACGACCGTTGAATCGATTCGCTCGGCATGGAAGCCTTCGCTGGTTCTGGCAACCGTGGGCGTACTGATCACCTCGATTATCACCGGAATGGCCGCCAGTTGGATTTTGAATATCCCCATTCTGCACGGCATGCTGCTGGGGAGCATTGTCGGATCAACCGATGCCGCGGCTGTTTTCTCGGTCTTGCGATCAGGCGGATTCGCACTGCCGGAGAAACTCGGTTCCACATTGGAAATCGAAAGCGGCTCCAACGATCCAATGGCAATCTTCATGACCATTGGCTGCATCGAGATGCTGAAACCGGGGGCTGATGTAGGCTGGGGTGGCAGCCTGATCTTGATGTTCTTCACCCAGATGATTGTTGGTGGGATGGTCGGAATCGCGTTTGGTTACGTCGCGGTGTGGTTGACAAATCGTTTGAATCTCGACACGGCTGGACTCTATCCGATATTGGCGACTGGGATGTGCTTGGTCACTTTTGGCTTGGCATCCTTTCTGGGCGGAAGTGGATTTCTGGCGGTATACGTGGCAGGCATCGTGATCGGAAACAATCGAGTCATCTTTAAACGTGGGACGATGCTGTTTCATAATGCGCTAGCCTGGCTGGCGCAGATCACCATGTTCGTGGTGCTGGGGCTACTTAGCTTCCCGAGTAATCTGATCGCCGTCGGCTGGCAATCTTTGGGAATCGCCGTCGTGCTGATCCTGGTCGCTCGGCCGATCGCCGTGGCGGTTTGCATGGCACCGTTTGGTTTCCGCTGGAATGAGATGGCCCTCGCAACTTGGGGCGGACTGAAGGGGGCGGTGCCCATCACGCTGGCAACCTTTCCGTTGCTGTTCGATATCGACGAGGCCTCGCTGGTGTTTAACGTAGTGTTCTTTGTCGTCGTGCTATCGGCTCTTGTCCAGGGCTGGTCGTTACCCTGGGCGGCGAAGAAACTGGGACTCGATCAACCAATGCCTCCAAGTGCGCCGGTACAGTTGGAGATCAATTCGCTTCGCAATGTCGAAGGAGAAATTCTCGACTACACGATCGAAGAGCAGTCGCCAGCCGCCGGCAAGCTGGTGAGCCAGTTGAACCTGCCCGATGGCGTGACGATTGCATTGATTGCCCGTAGCGAGCAATTCATCCCGCCGCGTGGTAAGACCGAGATTCACGTTGGCGATCATGTCATCGTGGTCGTGCGCACCGGGGCAGGGGAGGGCGTCAATGCGATCTTCGCTGCCCCTCACAAGCCGGAATCCGAACAAGTTTCCTCTACTGCACCAGAATCATGATCTATCGAACTCTCGGAAAAACGGGGCTTTTAGTTACGCAACTTGGCTACGGTACGATGGGGCTGCGGGGACCGAACACCTGGGGTGTTCGTGTCGTTGAAGACGAAGCGTCTGAACGATTCTTGAACTTGGTTCTCGACTGTGGAATCAACTTTCTCGATACCGCACCCGACTACGGCGTTGCCGAGGAACGTATCGGACGGGCCATCAGTTCGCGACGGAGCGAATACTACCTGGCCACCAAATGCGGCTGTGCCTATATCCAGCACGACGATCATATCGAGATTAAACATGCGTGGCGTCCGGAGGTTGTGCAGCGGAATCTGGAAACGAGCCTGACCAGGATGGAGACCGATTATGTCGACCTGCTTCAATTTCATGGCGGAGATGCGGAGTCGCTCCAGCAAGCCGGTCTGATCGACCAGCTCATCCGTTTTCGTGAGGAAGGCATTGTCCGGCACATCGGGATTTCAACCAAGCTACCTGACCTGCCAGATCTGTTGGCCCTGGGTGTATTCGAGACATTTCAGGTTGCGTATTCGTGCCTGGCGCCAGTTCATCATGACATCATTACCGAAGCGGCCGAAGCAGGGGCAGGCATCATCATTCGCGGAGGCATCGCCCATGGCGGTCCTGATGCCGAGATTCAGCGGCCTGCCCTGAATGATGTTTGGAATGCGGCCAACTTGGAAGACCTTCTGACCGATGGGATGACGCGGGCCGAATTGATTTTGCGATACACCCTTTCTCATCCACATTGCGATACGGCCATTGTGGGAACCTGCAACGAAGACCACTTGCGAGAAAACATCGCCGCCGCAGCCAAGGGTGCTTTGCCAGAAGAACTGGTGCAGGAAATTCGGCAACGCGTCGCTGCTCTATGATCCGTAATGAATCGCCAGCCAGATCGTATTTCCCTTGGTGCAAGTCGATTCGACGCGATGTTTCTGATGGGCCGGAATAGTGACGAAGTCGCCAGGCATAAGATACTTCGGCTCGTCTTCTCCTTCAAACTGAAGGACTGCTTCGCCTTCGACCAGTAGTACAAATTCGTGTTGCGGCTGATCGTACCAGAAGTCGCAGGGAGAACGATGCCCCTGGGAAACGATCCGCTCGATTCGCACGTCGCCTTCGGAGGCCAGCGTTTGAAACAGCTCTTCGGGTAAGTCGTTTGGGATGTCTTGAAAGAGATTGGTTACGTCCATGTCGATCATCCTATCTCGCCCGAATGCCCGCATCCAGCAGTTCGGCGTGTTTAAACATAGGCCGGCATGTTGATGAGATTGGGTCGATAGAAGGTCCCGCGGCAATGTTGGTGTGGTGCGAAGTTTGGACCATGGTCTGCCAAAAACTCTTGAGCACCAACAAACAGGTAGGCGTCGGTGGTCATGGTTTGGGCGATCCGATGGAAGAGATCACGCTGCACATCGCGTGAAAAGTAGATCGCCACGTTGCGGCAAAAGACCATGTCAAATTTGCCCGGCATCGCAAGCGGCTCCAGCAAGTTCAGTTTGCGAAAGGAGCACAAGGCCCGAAGCTCGTCGCGAACTTTCCAGCCGTTGTCGTATGGCTCGAAGAATCGATGGAGTCTTTCCGGGGAAAGGCCCCGTTCGATTTCATGCGGAGCATACCAACCGCGACTGGCCCGAGCCACGACCGCATCAGAAATGTCAGTACCCAGAATCTGAATGTCCCAGTCGTTGACGTCGGGAATCAACTCTGCCAATGTCATTGCCAGGCTATAGGGTTCCTGACCGGTACTGCAAGCAGCCGACCAGATTCGTAGTCGCTGGGGAAAGGCCGTGTTTGCCTTGCTGTCGATCAGCTCGGGCAATGCCTTATGCCTCAGTGCCTCGAACATGTAGTTATCGCGAAAGAAGAGCGTTTCGTTCGTCGTGATGGCATCGATAATCTGCGTCCGCACCATAGAGTTGGTGCTGAGCCGAACCTGACGCACCATATCCGAATAGCTGGAAAAGCCATGTTTCTGAACGATTTGACTCAGACGGCTTTCAATCAAATACGACTTGCTGGCATCGAGGCAAATACCGCACAAATCGTTCACCAAGTCGCACACGGCATCGATGTCTGCAGGCGTTAGCGGCATCGCGTGACTCCCTTCCTGTTCCCGGCACTCTCGATGATTTCGTGCAATCGATTCAGAGGTATGACTCGATCCGCGAGCCCGGCAGCAATGATCTGCCGCGGCATTCCAAACACAATGCAGCTTTCTTCCGACTGAGCCACGGTCATGCATCCATTTCGTTTCAAATAGCGGCAGCCAAGCGTGCCGTCATCTCCCATCCCGGTCATCACCAGAGCCAATACTTCTCGTCCGTAAACACTTGCCATGGACCGAAACAAATAATCGACAGACGGTTTGCAGTTTCGTTCCGGTTGGTCGTCAGTAACGGAGATGCGTTTCTGGTCGTTCTGATTGACCACTTTCATTTGCTTTCCGCCCGGGGCGATATACGCCGTACCGGGCAGGATATCCTGGCCATCTTTGGCTTCACAGACCTTGATCTTGCATATCCGATCCAAGTCGCTGGCGAGCGAATGGGTAAACATGGCAGGCATATGCTGTACGATCAAGATCGGAACCGCAAGGTCCGCCGGAAGTTTCGGCAGAAGCTCCGACAAAGCCGCGGGGCCGCCTGTCGAAACGCCGATACCGACCACCTTAGCTTCGTATGGTTCGATACACCGATGCGTCTGCGGTGTCGACTCGAAGATTTTTGATTCTGATTGGTCCGTAGCTTGGCCGTCGGCCTTCTTTCGCAGGCGTTCCTGCAGGACCCTCACCTTAGGAAGAAGGTCTCGTCGTAGTTGGACACAGCTTGCTTCCATGCTGGACTGCTCAGGCTTAAGCACAAAGTCAAACGCACCAAGTCGCAAGGCCTGCGTTGTTGTCAGGGCGCCCATGTCCGTCATTGCGCTCAGCATGATGACTTCCGGCCGATCCTGTTGTCCTTTTAGTGTTCGCAGGACTTCGATTCCATTCATAACCGGCATCTCGTGATCGAGCGTTATCAGATCAGGCTTGAAATGTTCGATCGCCTTCAAGGCGCTTTTTCCGTCGGATGCGACTGCGACGACTTCAACGCCCTGGCATTGTGCCAAGGTATCCCGGACTACTTTCCGGAATATGGTTGAATCATCCACAATTACTACGCGCATCGAACTTGCTTTCGGATCATCCAGACTTCCTGGCACGTTATGATTTCAATCGGTGCCAACCATGATGGCACCGAGCACGGTATCGCCGCAGGGGATCGAGTACCAGGCATGATCCCGCGAGTTAGTTATTCGACCGAAAGGACTTCGTCGACATCCAAAATGACGACGATTTCGGATTCCGTGCGATATACGCCTTTGAAGAAGCGTCCATCGGCACCTGATACGTTGGCAGGCGAAGGCGAGATCGAATCACTGGAAATCGAGATGATATCGGCAATTCGGTCGACCCAAAGGCCGATCGATTCGTCACCGGCGCGGACAATCAGATTCCGGCTATGAGAACTGACAACTGCCGGATCGAATCCAAGGATTCGTCGGAGATCAATCACCGTGGCGACGTCACCACGCAGGTTAATCACTCCGCGAACATGCTCTGGGGCATGTGGCACTTCGGTCAGTTCCAGGTTGCGATTGATCTCTTGAACAAACTCGATCGGCAGAGAGAGCAATAGTTCGCCGACGTAGAACGTCGCTAGTTGCAGGTCGGTGCCAGTTGATTTCGTGATTGTGCCTGATGCACTCATGAGAAACATCCTTCCGGTTTGGCGGTACTTGGCGACGTCTTCTTATTCGTCTTGCCGTACTTATTTAAGAGTCGCCAGACGGCTGATAAGACTCGTTCGCGATCCATTTTGATTTGATAGTCGTCGACACCCACCTCAGCTCCACGCCGCTGGTCTTCGTCGCTGGCCAACGAGGTCAATGCGACCACCGGGAGGTTGCTGAGTTCCGGGTCGGTCTTGATTCGAGAGGTGAGTTCGAATCCGTTCATGCGCGGCATTTCGATATCGGTGATGACGAGGTCGATACCATGATCAGGTCCCGATAAATGATCCCACGCATATTGGCCGTCTTCGCAATCGACGACGCTGAAGCCTTCTCCCATGAGATAATCCTTCGCCTTCTTGCGAAAGAAACCAGAGTCCTCGGCAAGCAGGATCGTGCAACTGGAGGGAGCGTTGGCTTGCTCGATTTTCTTTTCCGCAAACCAGTTGGGATGGGCTTTGCAAGTCAGCTCGTACAAATCGAGCATCCGAATGGTCTTCTCATCCAGGACAATTGAACCCGCTACACCTGGCTCGCGGAACGTTGTACCGTCGATATCGACGGCGACTTCGCGAATGTCGTTCAAATGAGCGGCGATCAGGCCAACCTCGCGACCTTGGATCTGGAACACAACAACATGGACATTCTCGGTCTCGGCACGAGACTTCGCTTCGATCAACCGATCGATCGCCAACAGCGGCAGCGAAGTCCCACGGTACTGCAGCAGTTCCTGGCCTCCAACGGTATCGATCTGATCGATACGGATTCGTTCGATTCGCGAAATCAAGGTCATTGGAACGGCGAAGTGTTCTTCCGGTCCGTTGGTGAACATCAAGAGGGAATGCCGTTCGCCGGAGCGGAGAGGATCTTCATTCGAGTGATCCTGAACGGTTTCTTGGTCGTGCGTTCGCAAATCGGTCTTGGCGGCGATTCCGGAGACATCCAGAATCGGTGCCACGTGGCCATCGCCCAGAATCGTTGCGCCCGCCAGGCAAACACATGATTTCAAGTGCCGACCCAGCGGCTTGACGACGATTTCCTCGGAGTCGTCAATTTCGTCGACGATCAAGCCATAACGGAACTGACCGCTTTCGACAACGACAATCTGTCGAGGCCCGTCCGGAGCGTCTTCTTTATCGTTTGCGCCGGCGAAATTCAAGGCTCGGTTGAGTTCGACCAGAGGAAGCAAGGTGCCGCGTAGCCGAAGTACCCGGGCCCCTTTGACATTGCTGATACGCTGGGCCGTTTCGCTTCCTCGAACTCGGACCAGCTCGACGATATTGACCTGCGGCACCGCGAATCTTCTGCCACCGCTGCGAATGAGCATCGAAGGGATAATCGCCAGCGTCAGAGGTAGCGTGATTTGAATGGTCGTTCCAGTCCCAAGAGTCGATTCGATATCGACCGAGCCGCCGATTTTCTCGATGTTGGTTCGGACAACATCCATGCCCACGCCGCGTCCGCTCAGGTCGCTGACCTTTTCCGCGGTCGAGAAGCCTGGGTGAAACACGAGCCAGACCGCATCACGTTCCGACATTTGTGCGGCACGTTCCTTGGTGATGATGCCCTTGTCGACCGCCTTTGCCTTCAAGCGTTGGGTATCGATTCCGCCGCCGTCGTCGCAGATGTCGATTCGGACTTTGCCTGCTTTGTGGTACGCCTTTAGGGTGATCGTGCCGGTTGGATTCTTGTTTGCTTCCATGCGGCGTTCCGGCATTTCGATGCCGTGGTCAACCGAGTTGCGAACCATGTGCGTCAACGGATCGCCGATCGCTTCGATGATTGTTTTGTCGACTTCGACCTCGCCACCTTCCATGACGACATGGCACTGCTTTTCGAGCTTTGCGGAAAGATCTCGAACGACGCGCGGGAACTTGTTGAAGACGTTTCCGATCGGCTGCATTCGGGTCTGCATGATTGCTTCCTGCAACTCACTGGTAACCTGATCCAGCCGAGCCGAAACAGCCTGAAGGCTATTGCCGTCGGTGGAGTTCACCGATTGCAATAGTTGGTTTCGGCCGAGAACCAGTTCGCCTGCCAGGTTCATCAAGCGATCGAGAACGCCAACTTGAACGCGAATGCTCGATTCGACCTGTGGAGCCGCAGTTTGCTTTACCGGAGCCGTTGGCTCGGTGGGCGGCTGCTTGGCAACCGATGGCGTCGCCGGGGTCGGTTTTGATTCTGGTTCGGGTTGCTCCGCCACTGCGGCGGGCGTGTCGACGGCACTATCTTCCACCGGGACCTCGGCGGCCGGGACATGTGCACTGCAATTCTGGAAGATCTGATTTAGTAGCTCGACGTGGCCGGAGACGTCGACATCGTTGGAGGATTCAATGTTATTGATCAGGCCCGAAAGTTCGTCGGCGGCCTTCAGCATGACGTCGACGATGGGCGAATCTGGGGTGATCTCCTTGTTTCGCATCTTCCCCAGAACGTTTTCCAACGCATGGGCCAACTCGTTGACTCGAGTCAGGCCCATAAACCCGGCAGCGCCTTTGATCGAATGGATGGCTCGGAAGACTTGATTCACGAGGTCAACGTCGATGTTGGCTCCGTTGGCCTCGATCTGAAGAAGTTCGCCTTCAATGTCGGCGAGATGTTCTCTAGATTCGGTAACAAATTCGGCAAGCAGTGCTGGATCGTCGAACGGCATATTGAACTTTCTCCCACGTTCGTTTCATGGTTTGCATAGGTTTAGGTTGCAGAGATCTACCTGCGAGAAGAGGTCTCGCGTGCCGCGACAGAAATTCGGCTTAACGCATGTAGGCTGTATCGAATGAAACGATTGCAACAGAGGAGCGTTTTAGGCCAGAAACTTTTTAGATTTTGGATGCCATCCGCAAGTACTAGGAACTACGAGAGAAGCTCATATTCGGCGAATGCCATTTCAATCGCGTCGACCCCCGGAAAGTTGGCCTCGCCATCAGGGATGCAGTTCTCCGTGGCAATTCGGTGGAATTCCCGCAGTTCAGATTCGAGCGTCTCCTGGTCAATGGCACCGAGGGTGACGAGTACTTGGCTCAGCGGGATCGTTTGCTCGATCTGCAGGGCCAGGAGTGAAGTGGACCCCAATTTTAGGACCACGGATTAAGATAGAAAATCGCGTATTGATCGGTGAAAATAGGCTTGAAATTGGAGTCTTGTAACCGAGGACGAAACCGTGGCACGGAAACGCCGTTCCTTCACTCCGGCTTTT
>WGNR01000018.1 GCA_016124445.1 bacterium | reverse complement strand
GCAAGTCATTGAGGAACGAGTCGACACCTCCACCGATGCCGAGAAACAATTCGTGTGGGGGCTGAGGTACATCGACGACCTTGTTCTGCGGGACCGGGACACAACCGGCAACGGTACCTTGGACGAGAGGCTTTACTCCCTACAAGATGCGAATTGGAATGTGACCGCGCTGGCGGATGCCTCGGGAGACGTTCAGGAGCGATTCGCGTATCAGCCCTACGGCGAAAGCGAGGAACTTGATCCCGACTTCACCACTTACTCCGGTAGTAACCTGGACTGGACCGTGCGATTCACGGGACGCGAACTTGACCTGAATACGAGGTTGCAAATCAATCGGAACCGATATTTGCATTTGCAACTGGGGTGCTGGATTACGAGAGATCCAATTGGGTACACCGGAAGCCAGTGGAATCTTTATCAATATGTTGGTGGGTTTCCAATAAATACATTTGATCCAGTTGGAGAGCGTCAGATAGCAGATTTTAATGTTGAGTGGCTGGGGTCAAGTGGATGTTACGACTACTGTATCGCGGCGGGGATTCCTGATCATGAGTGCCATTACTTCTGCGGATTCAATAGTCTTCCTCCAGATTGGCCCGGGGAAATTAGCCCCGGACGACTTGGCATGCCGATTTTTTGGGGAGAAGAGTCAATTGCTGGCGAATGGCCTCCGCACGGAGTAGAATTCCAGGATGGCTCAGAGTCGTGCAACTGCGTTTTTGGAATGAACGGATCGTTTGAACGCCCCCGTGGCACACTGGCAGATGGCACAACACCGGGGCCGATATCAACGCCGGGCCGAGGTGATGCACAATGCAGAATTGGGGAACGGCGACTGATGAAATACCAAGGGATCTGTGAGCCGCGTCCTAACGCAGAAACTAAATGTCCCTGCAGGCAAGAAAGGGGCTCCTGTAGCATATATACCATTTGGGAATGTGATAACAATAGAGGGCGTAGTAACTGGAAGCAGAAAGAAAGGTTCATGGGTACAAAATGCGATTGATTGTTTGCTGCTTCACATTGCTGGCGATTGCTTCCACGCAACTCACAACTGCTTCTGCTCAGGATGCAACTGTCGCGCAAATTGAATTCACCTCAATGCCTGAGTCAGTTGGCCAGAACAAAACGTTTCTGGTTTTCTCTGGCAGCGCGGATTGGGTTCTGCGCCAAGAACATCCGAAGTCCCGATGGGCTTCCATGTCGATTGAAGGACTTTCACTTGATTGCAGCGATTTCAAACGAGAGTTGTTTGATTTTGTTAGCAAGTTAAAGCAGGTTCGCTGGTTAGAGTTGAGTTGTATTGCGGCTGAAACGAATCTGCGATCTGGCGTGTACGATCCGTTGAGCAGAATGACTCAATTGACGCATCTCGAACTGCTTTATGACGAGAGATTGGCCCCCACGGACCTGAGTTGTCTTGCTAGCCTTTCGAGATTAAAAGATTTGACCATCACCCCTCGTCCCATTTCGCTGGCAAGTTTTCAACTAATTGCCAAGAACAAAAATCTGGAGAATCTGCTAATCACCGGAATCGATGCAGCGAATTCCGAAGCGGGAGGAATACCGACTATTCAATCTACGAAATTAAAGCACTTGAGTTTAGGGAAAATTCCGAGCACCATTGACTTGGAAAAATTGCTTGGAAATCAACCTCAACTTGAAAGGCTGAGCTTTTCTGTAGATAAGGTGTCGCCCAAGAACGTTCGATATCTCCGATCACTACCTCCGCAGGTTCGACTAAATGTGAATGGTGACGCTGGATGGCGCCATCCGTGAAATGGATGGGAAAATTGGGGTCCACTTCAGGACCTCATTATTGTTGCATGCCAGGCTATTGGAAATCCAGTCGCTACTACACCCCCTCCAGCACCTTCCAGCAAGACAATTCGTCCGAAAGCCAAAGGTCTAGAATCGATAACACTCCGCAATCCTTCTCATTAAGACACCGACTGCAGATCGAAAAGCAAGTCATCAATCACCGCTTCTTCTTCTATACTAACGCCCGCGCGGCGTATCGTTTCCGCAAGGTTCTGATCCCATAGGGCCTCAGATTCAGGTGGTCGCAACTTTCGATGATGCTTGCTTTGGGTAATGTGAAATGATGAAGTGAACCGCCAAGGCTCAAAACCGAAGGCATCATAGATCTCGTTGGCAATACGAATTCCGCCCCAATCGAAGTCTCCGTGGTACGCAAGTCGAAACTGCCTCGCGCAAAGTTGTTCGAGTAGCACCCAACATGCAAGCGAAGGATGTCCTTCAACGCAAATGATTGGTGGGCACTCAGCACCAAGTCGATTGGCTGCTTCGGCAAGAATACTTGGGTTTTCGCAAACATAGATCCGGGATTCATGCTCGTTTGACGGCACGACGAATGTCGGTGGATGTACTCGCAGGTGTCGGAATGTCAGTCGTACAGGCATTCCGTTGCCACGGTGGTTTTGCAGTAGTTGATCGGTCAACGAGTTGCCACTTGCAGGGAGGTTCAAAGCCAATGCTGTCGACGACAATTCATCGGTTACAACCCCAACACTTTCCCATATTCGTCGGCGATTGAATGCTTTCTTTTGTTGCGTCACGGATTGCCGTGTGAGCAGTCTGAGCATGATTCGTCCCAAATTTGTACTGTCGTCCAATGCGTGGGAATCACCGCAATGCTTTGCTGCGAATACTGGGAGCGGAGTTGGGTGAACCGGCAGCAGTTCTAACAGTGCGAACGACTGATCGAGCAGTACCATTGCGGCAGCGGGGTTCCGTATTGCCGTTCGACGAAGCCAACCAGATTGCCGCATTGCGGAAACTGCCTCTGAAACCGTTTTGGCTGTGAACGACGCAGTCTGGCTCCCATGGCCAACTAACTGGTCCCCTTTTCGTTCCGAAAGTGATGCATTTAGGTTTTCGACAAGACACTCCGAGTGTCGCCAGACGCGTTGCCATTGGGCTGAATGTTCGTCGCGCGTAGCACGGAGATTCTGCAATTGCTTGCCGCATGCCAGCTGCACCAGCGATTCCAGCGAATCGAATCGCCCAGTATTGACTACGACCTGGGTGAACTGATCGAGGTCGACGGAAATACTGTCGCCCCGGCGGCCTGCACCGGTCAGCTCCGAAATACGCGTTGCCTGCTCGCGCGTTAAGTTGCTGAAACGGCATCGTCCGGTGAGTGACTCTCCTCGCTGGAACTTTTTGCGTAGGCGAGAAAGCAGCGGGCTACATTCGTCCGATCTCAACAGCATCACCAGCCTATCCGACATCGCAGCTATTGCTCCCCAAAGAGTTCACTCGCGTCGGTCCGCTTCATCGGCATTGCCGTCAGCTTTTCTTTTCCATTCCAAATGAAGACACGATTTACAACCGCGTTAAGATCGGCAAAACGGTCCAATTGACAAATCGCGAGTTGTGGTACGCCAGCATACATTCCCCATTCACTCTCGCTGGTGAGTACTGTGTCGAGTCCAAATTCGACGATCAGTTCCATACAGCTTTCGCGATTGTCTGCACTGATTCCAGCGAATGCT
Source organism: bacterium (assembly GCA_016124445.1). Classification (GTDB taxonomy): domain Bacteria; phylum Planctomycetota; class Planctomycetia; order Pirellulales; family Pirellulaceae; genus Bremerella. The sequence goes on along the minus strand of WGNR01000018.1, from coordinate 10,200 downwards.
TCGTCGAGAAGGATAAACCGCGGTGCATAGCGATCCGCAGTCTGGTAATACGCGGCAGCAGCCGCGATGGGCGGAAGCGTTAGAGCAATTGCCTTTTCGCCGGCACTACCGCCAGCGTAGGTCTTGCGTGTGAGACGGATCCAGTTCGCATCCGGCCCTTTTCTCTGCTCGATAACGATTCGGTGCCAACGTCGATAATCGAGCGCTGCTTCCATGTGTTCGTGCCACGATCCTGTTTCATCTTCTTCGCGCTGCTGACGAATCATGCGTTGCAGGAACTGTTTGATCTGATCTCGTTCCTCAGGCGACCAGGTGGCGGAATCGACGGAAAGGACTTCACATGCTTCTGCCAATCCAGCGGGACCTTCTTCGTTCTGACGCCAACGAAACCGCATTTGCATACCGGTTTTCATCGGCCTTTTGGACACCTCGGCGGTCATTTGTTCGACCAATTCGGCCGCGGCCGCAATCCCCTTACGGATTCCTTCCGCTACTTCGCCGAGCAAATACTTCTCCAGCGTTTCCTGTTCACGTTCGTTCAGAATCCTTTCTCGCGTTTCGATTTCGGCCTCAATTCGTGCCGCGGCCATTGTCGGCGCAAGCCGGTCACCCTGCCAGACGAAGCGAACATTCATTAAACCATCACGCAGCGGATCGGCCTCGACTGCCAAGCCATCTTGTAAAAACACGGTTTGCTGTAACTCCGTCTGCGCCTGATGCAGACGTGTTTGTGAGACTCGCCAAGCCTCGTCATCGACAGAGATATCTTGCAGGAAGATATCGATCTGCCGAGCAAAACGAATCGCCGTGGTCATCGCCCAAGGGTGCTCTGGGATTTCAAGCTGGTCGGCGATTAACGAAAGCAACCCGTGTCGATCAAGTTCGGCGAAATCCTCGGTGGACTCACGACGCTGCTGATCGAACTCGCCGGACTCACCTTCATAACGTTTGATTTCGGAAGCGGACACAGCCAAAGAACTCACGGTTTCCGTGATCACGTTGGCCAGCTTATCGGCATCGCTTTCCCGTTGTACCTGGGCTTGTCGCTCCGCTTCAAGCTTTTTCAGCATCTGATTCGTATCTTTACCAATGCTTTCCTTCAGTACTCGGACTTTTTCTTCGGCTTGACCCAGTTCAGACTTGGTGAATTCGAGTCGTTGGCGACAGGTCTCGACACTTCTTTGGGCCAACTGAACTTGAACGTCAGCAGCGTGCTGGTGGTTGAGCGCGGCGCGAAACGCATCCACGCGGGCTTCGAGTGCATCGAGCTGGGAAAGGTATTTTTCCAGCCTTCGTCCAAGTTCACCCGCACGGTCGGCCCAGGCACTAAGGCCGAAGTCAGCGGCTTCTTCATCACGCGATCGCTTTAATGCGTCGCACCTTCCGCGCTGTCGAACTACATTGTCACGTTCTGTTTCCAAGAGTGAGGACGTTTCGTCGACGTCCTTTTGTGCCGCGTATTGTGCAGAGTTCGCTTCGTATAACGGTTGGCTGAAAGGAAACGTTGTGACGAGAGATCCGACCTGTATCTTTGTGGCCTCAATGGTGTCTATCTGCTGGCAAAGTACTTCGGATTCTACTTCTAGTTGGCTAATCTCGTCTGACAATTCGCGCAATCTCGCTTCTCTCCAGCGATCGCGGGCCTCGCGGCCGATGTATTGAGCATGCTCTTTGGTGAGCTTGCCGTGCAGCGGCCCATTGCGCCAACGCCCGTCCGCAGCGACCCAGGTCTTGCCGGCATCGAGTCCTACCCCAATTACGGAGAGAATCTGCGAGACAGCACGTTCCCATTTGCCAGCATCCATCTCGTCGTAGACAGCACCATATTCGCAGCTTGAATCGCGAAGCAATTCATGGGAGTCCGCTAGTTGCAGGACGCGGGCAAGCTGGACAGGTTCTTCCAGCGGTTGCATTTCCTCGCTGGCTAGTTGTACCAACGACGATGCCTCATCCATGCCCACGAGTCGGCCATCCGGCGCAACTAACGCGTCCAATATTCCGGCGTCGTGAAGTGCCGCTTCCCAGTTTCCTCGCTCTGATTGCGGAACGTTCGGATGAAAATCAACCATCAGCCAAAACGGAATCCCTTGTTGTCTCTCGGCATCCTCAAGCGACATGCGATGGGCTCGAACGGGTGGCCTTACCAGTTCGCCAGATTCCAAACGCTCCGCTTCCCCTTGCAACAGGGAAAGCCTGCCTTGAATCAGTTTGCTCTCGTGCCTCAATGCTTCCTGCCGCACAATCAATTTGGCAATCGCTGTCGACCTGGCTCGATCAATGATTCGAGGTGAAGGATCAGTTTCCAAACTGTCAGCAGGCCATTCGTCGAATTGCTGTGCCCATGCCTCGACGGAAGGCAAATAGGCTCGCAGGATCGCGGCCTGATCGATCCATGCTGTGACTGAATTCCAAAGCTCCTCACGAGTCGTCTGGTAGATCGTTATCTTGGTTGCAAGTAAGTCGACTTTGCCTTGCCATGTGTGCTCGAGTCGTTCAACATCTTTTTTGATTTCGGCAAGCTGGGCATTCGCAGCTTGTATTTCGTGGTTCCGCGCGACGAGGTGCTCAGTTGATTGCTCATAGGTCTTGACTCGGCGCCGAACTTTCGCCTTGCGAGCCAGAAATTGGCCGATACTCTCCCGCGTCAGACAACTTGCGATATTTTCCTGATGGTGGTTTTGCAACGCTTCCGGAGCCGCAGTTCTCCGGCTTTCGTCAGATGCAAGAATCACCAAATTCTCTATGCGGGCTGTTTCCTCGCGCGTAGACGCTTGCGACTCGACGACTTTCGCTAATTCATTTTCGGCGTGGGCAGACTCTTTCTCATATTCATCAACCTGCGTGGCGAGTTTTTTCGCATTGCTGGCAAGCTCGTCAATTCGCCTTGCGTCTTGAATTTCTGGGCTTCCGAGCAGTTCTGCGATTGCCGCTTGTCCGGACTGAATCTTAATTTTGAGCTGGCGTTGAACTTTCTCAAGTTGTTCGAGTTGCTTGCGATGTTGCTCCCTTTCTTCCGTTAATTCTCTCAGCTTGCGCTGGGCAGTCTCGTATCGACTGTTGGCCGAAGTCAACTTTTTAAGCGAACGCTTTACACCTCGCTGAACGTGCTCGCGATACGGCCTAAGGAATTTCCGAATCTGCTTAAGAGCATGACGATCAGATTCTAACGACGTTCGGTACTGATCGAGTTCCAAAAACGCGTCGGCAGCGTCATTGAGCAGCGATTCCTGCAAAGGAGGCAAGGCCTCTCGCAACGTGGCTTCCAGCCCCACCACATCCAGCTTCTCTGCCAGTTTTGGCTGCCGCAGTTGCAGCAGCAACTCGATCAGCGCATCATAACGATCTCCCAAACGGAACAGATGTTCATCGACAGCACGGCGATAGTCGCTTCTTTGCGCGGCGTCATACACTTGGCCGTCCGCCCCAAGCTCTTCTGCCAGTTGTCGCTGCGTTAGCGGAATTCCATCCGATGACTTCAAGGCAAACGAATCGTCGATTCGGCGCTGCGTGATAAAGAACCACGGTTTGATGCCTTGGCCGCGTTTGGCCCGCATTCCACATCCGATAGTCAGAAACTGTTGGGGAAGCGAAGCTTCGCCGTTGCTACCTGAATTGTCGCTGGCCAATCGACCGAACTCCAGCCACGAATATCCAGTCGCGCTCTCCTGTTCGTCCATCAGGATATTCCATGCGACCTGTCTGTTGTGATCGCGATCCGGTTCTACGCGAGTCGCTTTGAATGAACCATCCAATAACAGTGGCAAAGTCATCGCCAGAACTCGGCTTTTTCCGGTGCCATTCGTTCCGCGCAACAGCAAACGCCCATCGGCAAACGGAAATCGCTCATCCTCAAACAGAAACACATTCATCAAACCGGCGCGAAGCGGTTGCCATCTTTCTTGAACCGGAACAGGCAACTCGCCTGAAAGAATCCGCTTAGCCGCAGTTTCATAACGGTTGCCATCAATAGCACGGAGAGTATCACCTGTCACGTAAATAGTGTCCTCTGCTCTGTGCCAGAGTCCTTTGCCAGCGACGGTTCTGTTTGGCCGAGTCGATAGCGAGCCACTGCGGGACGAGGAATTACACATTCCTTGCGTACTTCAATCAATCTCAGAGACTTCAAGATATCGATCGCATCACGATAAATCTGGTGTACACCATCGTTTGTACCTGCACTCTTTCGCCAACGCGATTGATGCTCCTTGGCAAGGTCCCGCACGTAGTCTAAAACCTCGTCATGCTTGATGCTGCAGTGTACCTCTGTGCATTTGCGCAGCCGCATGCCGAACCATTCCGCGAGAAGCAACGTCGCGTGACCACGTGTACCGCCTTCTGGCAAATCGAGATCCGTCCAAACGGCCGTCGGAGCCAGAAGGGCGACTCCTTCAGCACGGCGTTCGATTTCCATTCCGATTGTGCTGCTTAATTCCTTCAGAATCCGATCACCCTGCGTATTAAAGTAGTCATATTCGTGAACCGTCAGCTCATCGAAATACATCACGGGGTCATCCAGCAGCCGCCGTACAAGCCGATGTTGCAGCTGTTCGTTTTGTGCTTGCGGGGTTTCCGGAATCTCTGTGTCATTTAGCTGCTCAATCAGCTCTTCGACATCTGCATTCGAAATCGTCGAGGCGCCTCGCACGCTACAAAGCATCGATGAAAGCGCCGTGCGTTGAATGCGATAAAGACAATCGCTCTCGCTTTGCACGTAGCTAACATCATCCCGATCAATCAGAGTAAGCACTTGCCGCTGCTGAAGAAATCGCATCACTGAAACCAGTTCACGACGATGCACAAGCTGCTTCGTATCAAAGTCAAAAGACAACTCCGCGAGGCGACTATCGAGCCGAATTGCGGTTTCTGTCTTGCTCGCGACTTGTTTGATCGTCGTTTGACGCTGTTCATTTTCGAGGGTCGCCAGAACGAGGCAGAGCAGTGCGTATTTCCTCCGGGTAAACAGGCTTCGCTGCGATGCATCGTCACGGTCAACGAGGCCACGAGTCGAGTCATTTCGTCGCGAAGGATGTTTTCGCAGCCTTGCGATATCCGCGGTGATAATCAACATCCAACCAGGCCAGCGCCGAAACCACTTCCGCAACCAGTCCGCATGCAGCCGAACTAGACGAAGGTCTTCAGCATTGGTTGCTTCCGCCGTAAGCAGAGGCTGAGCCAGAAGCGCCGCAATGGCATCGCGGCGTTCCTCCTGCTCGACTACTTCGTGGCGAGTTGCCAGGCGTCGAGCTGCGGTCAGGCGGTCCTTCGGCTTACCTGGCACGCTGCACCTCAATCCACATGTCTTGCAGCATTACCTTCCCTTTACTCGTCGCCACCGTAGCAATATGTTGAGCGTCTTCACCGGATGCTTCGACTGTGATACGAACAGACCCGTCCCGGCTTGTTGTTTTTGCCCGCTTATCGACAATTGCCAATTCAATAAGTTCCATCAAAAGACGGAATGCATCCGAATCTAATTCTCCGATCTCTGATAGCCGCCGACGCCCCAGGGAAATCAATGTTTCACGCGACGAATCGACCCGCCCGATTTCCGTTTCTAGACGTCGGCGGGCCGCCGCCAGTGCCTGGGATCGATCTACGGCTTTGCGGCTCGCCGACGCCGCACTCTCTCGCCCGGTGCTTCTAAGTTGCGGCGAGAACTCAATCGGGTCTGCGTCTAGCCAACGAGTATCAGAAGAGATGGGATTCTGATCCCGATCGTCAATCGTTGCCTGATCGATTCGCAAATGCCTTGCTGGGCAAAGGGCGAACGCTTCGCGGTAAAGCCGATGCCCCTGTTCGTCGTCCTGGCACTCTAGAAATGCAACCGCTAGTCTGCGCAGATCGGCAACGCGGTCGCTCTTGCCCGTCTCGCGCTCGTTCATCTGCGCCGCGAACTGCAACAGTCGAGGAATTGCTCCCCTGGCTGCTGATCGCAATTGTTCAAGTTGGGTCGCACTTCCGCCCCGGCGACTGAACCAACCTCGTAATCCCAGCAGCCGTTGCTGCCACTTGGATTGCTCGTTACCAATTCGCTCAGCATGTCGGCCTTCTTCGCCAGCCCGCGGATCACCGACTTCTTCTACAGCGGCAATTTGAGCGAGCTTTCCATACTCTGCATCGTGAATCGTACTTAATCGTTTTGCAATTTGTGAGCCGCGCGTAATCAGGTCGCTAACAAATTGCCGCAAATAGTCAATTAACTGTTCCTTGTATCGAAGGAATGATTCAAGATCTGCACGGTCAGATTCTGTTTGCTCGTGGAGCCAACGGAAGAAAGACTGGGCACGAGAAGTAAGTTCATCAGTATCCTGGCAAATACTGCGTATCGTTGTCAGCACAACCCCCGAATCCACGGACTTTGGGTCTTCTCGAAGACCTTGGACCAGTCGTTCCATCTGGCCTGCCCCTTCCCCGATCCGATCCAACGCCCGAGCATCGAGCTTCGCCTGTTGTTGCAAACGCTCGACGAAAGTCAACGTCGAAGCATAGGCAGCTTCGCCGGATGCTGTCATCTGATACAGCAAACTTTTGCGGTAGAATTCGACAAGTGAAGGCGCGTCGGAGCGGTCCTGGTACGACTGCAAATTGCCCCAGGCTTCCAACTGCTGCAGTGCCGCTTCAACCTCGTCCGCTTCGAGCAAGCAGTTACGGGCATGGAGCGTCTCTCGAACCTGTGCTGGCCGAAGGTGTAGGGTAAATTCCGCCTTCGCGTCCGCGAAAACCTGGACAATCGCGCGATAAACCGCTGCTTTGTCAACGGTCAAATACGAAAAGCAGTACCAGTCAATTGCCTGATCAGTGGATGAGTCGCTTGACATGGTCTGCAACACGATTAAATCAGATGAGGGGATTATTGACCCTACAGTAGTAGGGATCCATCTAGTTTACGTGTAGCAAGGGTCCATTCCAAGTTTTTAATTCAGACAGTCGTCAATGGTGTTGGTCATGCGATGGCAGTATCTAAATACAGAGAATCTGGCCTAGCTAGTACGCAGCAAAGCACTAGTATTTCGGTCAATAGTCTCTGCTAGAAATTAGTTAATTTAATCTTAAGAGGTCATGGCAGCCGTTCTTCCAAAACCTTGACGAACGCCTCCAAACTAATTTCAAGAGCTTTGCAAACATCCCAGAGTTCCAAAATATCGAGCCGTCGTTCGCCACTCTCGTATTTCGAGACAAAAGATTGAGGCCGCTCTAATCGTGCCGCAACCTCTTCTTGCGTGAGGTCCGCGTTTTGCCGAAGTTCACGTAGTAATTCTTGTAGGCGCAACTGACGCTGCGTGTAGAGATTCTTTTCCATTCAACGACCGCTCCAGGGGATCCGAAGCAGGCGACGATAGATTCCAGTTGCAAATATCCCATTTTGGGATATTTTGAAGGTTTGGCTGGCTGAACATCCCTTTGCTTGAGGAGCTTTATGTTTGGAGTATTGAAACCTGACCGAAGCCTGCTTCCTCCAGAATCCCGGCATCGGCACGCTTCTGCCTATTGTGGGCTTTGCGGTTTGATCGGAAGCCAATACGGCTTCACATCGCGGACGATGGTCGTTCACGATATTTCCACGCTCTGGTGGATCTTGGATAATCGCCTTCACACTGAAGAAGGCTCACTCCCCGTCGTCAATTGCTTACGAGGCGGGACTCGTCAACTTCGCAAGAATGGAGGGACCGAATTACAGCAATTACTGGCTGCGATCAGCATCTTCACACTGGGTACGAAGGTACAGGATGACCTGAATGACCAACCGTCATGGAAGACCAAGGCACTTGATGCCTATTTTGGCAAAAGTTTTCAGCGTGCCCGGCGCAGGCTTATAGACATTGGATTCGATGTGGGCCAATTAGAGGAAACCATCCAACAGCAGCAAACTATTGAAAATCAGGCCGTCACCGAACTTGATATAGCCTCAGAATTGACTGGCAAGGCGTACGGACAGGTGGCTGGAGAAATTGCAGCACGATGCGACTCCACATTCACCAAGAGCCAAGCAGAGAATCTCGGGGAAGTCCTCGGCCGGGTGGTTTATATCGTTGACGCAGTTCGAGACTTTAAGAAGGATCGAGGACGCCAGTACAACCCTCTCTGTCTTCGCGATGAATCTTTCAGCTCGAACGAGATTCCCCATGAAGTACGAAAAGAGGCGCTGCATTTTATAGGAAACCAATTGGACGGAGGACGCGAGATCGTCCACGAGGCTTCTGAGAAGTTGGCGTCCGCATGGTATTCCTTGGAACGCAGCCTGTTCGCTGCCGTTGGAGTATACGACCACCAAAGCGTGACTTTATATTCAGCATGTTGTGTCCCCTGTGGGAATGCCTTCGTTGTGATCGATGAAAAAGCAATCTCTGGCTGTGCGATGACGATTTGTTGCTGCTATGGAGTTACTTTTTGCGGTTGCACGAATTGGTGCTGCTAAATGTCGTAAATCTCTTTGCCGGATAGCTAAAAGAAAAAGAGGAAGGGCCGCCCCACCGGGCGGCCCTTCTGGATTGGCTTGCTTGTTGGACCTCTACCGACGTGGTGAACGTCCACGCCGACGACCGGCGTGAAATCCCTTTCTACTTCCCAATTGCTTTCCAGTTCTGTAGCACGCCCAGGCAACGAAGGCCCAGAATGCAGCCTGCACGATTGTCTCCATAGAGTCTCCCATTTCTCGAAGTGATAAACTACCTGTCCGAGCGTCGTAAGTTCGCACAACCAGGATGGTATCGTTGCTGACGCCGCCCCCGCTGCTGACCACCTCGGATCAAACGCAGATCAACTTGATCCGCTAAATTCCGAGGATGCGTTATTCGTGAAAACACGGCTGTTCTCGAAGTTTGGTAATTAGGTTGTTTTCGATTCATAAGGCTCACTCCCCGAAAACCCCCAAGCTCTCAAAAACTCGACTTCGTCCCAGTCGATGACGTTCGGACCGAAACAGACTTCGTCATCCAGGTCGTCAGAGGGTTCTTCGACTAGCGAAAATCCAAGTTGACGAACCGTGGAAACACTCTCGCCAGTTGCCTTGGCAACGGCGCGATAAAAATCTGAAGCTTGCATGGACTCATTTCTCCTTAGGTCAAGAAATAGAAAAAGCCCTTGCCGGATCGCAATCCAGCAAGGGCCATGGAAGGTTTGAGATAAATTGGGTGTGCTAATCGTTGCTTGAAGAGAGCCAATGTTCTTCCAGCCAACGGACCTCAGCACTCAGTGCGATACTGCGACTTTTAAAGGGGCCAAGATGTGGCCCTCCGACTGGTGCGAGATCTGCAATCCACTGGCCATCTTCGTTCGGCTCGACATGGGAGCCTCGCGAGATGGATAGTTTGCCGAACGCATGGAGGTCGAGTGACTCGTCATAGAGACAACGAATTGTCCCTGTGGATGAGATGACAAGTTGCATAGGGCACCTCACTTCGGGGAGCGGATAATTCGCCGACGAGGCCGATCGACCAACAATTCGTCCAATGTGGCCTGGACGCTCGATAGTTCACGGCTGACCGTCTGTCGTACCTGAGCGTTATCTCTTAGCGTCTGGGGCTGAACGCCCTGGACAATGTCCTGGCACTGCGAAACGAGCGAGTCGAGTTGATCGTTCGAGCGAATGTTCAGCGAACGAAATCGCTCGAAGAATTCATTCAGGTTACCGACGGCCGAATCTCGAAAAACTTTGACACGGCCGTCCTGGTTGCCAGAGAGCCGTTCGGTCAGATGAGACACCAGGCTGGAAAGCGCTTCGATGAAGGCTGATTCGGCCAGTTGAATCGCTTCGTCGAACCGGGCCTGAACACGATCGCATTCGGCCTGATATAGCTGAGGGTCAAGCTGCCGCAGGTAGTTCGGCGCCTCGACATTCGGAAAATCCCAGGTCACGTCGAATAGGCCAGAAAGTGAGATCGGATAGTCCGCCTCGTTGTACAGGCGACCTAGCCGCTGCCGAGCCGCCGCTTTTAGCGAGAAGTAATCTTCGTCCAGAGCTTCAACTGTTTCGGCGAGTTCATCACGCAACTGGTTCATCCAGTCCTGGAATGTCTCGACCCGGTCCTGGCGAATCAGGCGGATGCCAGGCTCAGGAAACGGCAAGCTCATCGACGTCCAGAACCCTCGGATCCGATTCCGCACGGACGTGACGGCTTTGAATCGCGGATTCTTCGTATCGAGCAGCTTCTTGCCTGCGCTCAGGAACTCGCCCTGGGCATCGAACGATTCGGCTGCCTG
>WGNR01000001.1 GCA_016124445.1 bacterium | reverse complement strand
TAAAAGCCGGAGTGAAGGAACGGCGTTTCCGTGCCACGGTTTCGTCCTCGGTTACAAGACTCCAATTTCAAGCCTATTTTCACCGATCAATACGCGATTTTCTATCTTAATCCGTGGTCCTAAAATTGGGGTCCACTTCAAACTTGGCTGTCAAAGCATGAACGTGAGCTGGCAGTAGGGCATCCGAGGATCAACTTACGCCAAGTAAGCAATCAGTACCAAGCCAGAAGAACCAACTGGCAATAACTTTAGGAGACATTTTGATGGAATTTTCCTATATCGGCTGGACCGATCATTCCATGAACTTTTGGTGGGGCTGCCACAAGGTAAGCCCTGCGTGTAAGTATTGTTACATCGGACAAATCATGCGGCGTTCCGGTCGGGAGCCATTTCATGGCCCAATTCGGACGTCGGAAGCTACCTGGAAGAAGGCGTTTAGCTGGGACCGGAAGGCCGCAAGGTTGGGAAGACGATATCGAGTCTTTACCTGCTCAATGTCTGATTTCTTTCATGCGAAGGCCGATAGGTGGCGTAGCGAAGCCTGGGATGTCATCCGTCAATGCCGCCATCTCGATTGGCAGATTTTGACCAAAAGATCGCATCGCATTGCCCGATGCCTACCTGACGATTGGGGAACGGGGTGGCCGCACGTCTGGCTTGGTGTCACGGTCGAGAGTCAGGCATACACGAACCGCCTCGACGACTTGATCCAGATCCCCGCAGCTGTTCGGTTTGTCTCAGCGGAACCCCTGCTGGAAACCATCAACATCACGCCGTGGGCATCGGACCTCGACTGGGTGATCACGGGCTGCGAACGAGCTGCCGTGGAGAAAAGGCGCCCCATGGACCCAGATGCGGTGCGAAGTCTTCGGGAACAATGTGACCGAGCCGATGTGGCGTTCTTTTTGAAGCAGTATTATGCCGGCAACCAGCTACAATTCGACGGCCAATTGGACGGTGTTGTTCGGCAAGCATGGCCTACGCAAAGCTCCAATCTAACTTTGGCCTAGGCGAAAATGGTGGCTCTATAGAAGATCCGCCTGAAATCGATCGTCGTCTATTTCCAGAAGTAGACGATGGTTCGGACAATTTGTACGCTCTTTGAACTTCTCAAAAAGCGTACAAATACGGATTATTGGGGGCACCGAACAAGGTGCCCTCTTCTTCTAAACGCAGCCGGTGCTTGCTTTATTGCCAGAAACGCTGACCCAAACGATCCATGATTGACTACACCCGAAATTAGCGGGCCAATTGTTTGAGCATATCCAAGGCTTGCTTAGCACGCTTGGGACCACCGAGCTGGGTAACGAATTCCTTAGTGGCCATCAAGTCTTCCATGGTGATTTTGCCCGACTTGATCGATCCGTTGGCTCGACGTCTGTCCATCGACTTGATAGTACTCACGTATTGTGGAGTTACGTCTTTATATCCCGATTTCTTTAACGCGGCAGCAACCACAGTCGGCGATGCTCCTGGATTTTCCTTGTGATAATTGCGAATGGCGTTGGCCTTGGAAGGCTTGTTGGTGGTGCGTTTGGCCATGATTTGATTATCTGTCGATGCTGTGTACTGGTGTCATTTACCCAAGATCATTCTAGTTTCAATAGAGCTATAGGTCGATGACCACCCCTCTTGATGCGACTGACACCCCGAGAGAAGAGATGCCAAGTTGCAGCCCTATTTCCGATCTGAAGTAAGGTTTCAGGTTCCGGGGGTATCCGTCAGCGTATTGGAGGATTTACTTGGTCTGATGGCTATCGAACTCACGCTTGGCACATTCTTGTTTGCAGTGTGCCTCTCACGGAAATCTTTCAGTCCGTGATGAACGGATAGACAAATCTTCGCGTTCCGTTGAAGGTGACAATGCCGCGATTTTTGCTCTAGAAGGAATCCGTGAAAAGATGTACCGAGCAAAACCGCCAGGCCATGGAAGTGAGCTAATCAACATCACACAAAATGGCGAATAAGAAACGCCTCAAGTCAGAACTACCTTTTGGAGCAGGATGTATGAACACTATTTGACTCCGTATTGGGTAGCTAACCAATCAGTTGCTTCCGCCAGCAAGTCTTCCGGTGCCTTGGCGTAATGCCTGTCGGAAATGCTTCTCGGACTCAGACCGAGGAAAAGGTCCTCCAATCCGCGAAACTCAGGATTGCCACGGATGAGACTCGCACTTGTTTTACGAAAAAGCTTTATTGGCTTCTTAATGCTTAGCTTGCGACGAACCCGATCAATGGAGTTTTTTATGGCGTCATTGGTGAGAGGATCGCCATTGGGTTTTAGACCGCGGTGCACCAGGGGGCTGCCATTTTTGTTCAACAGCACATGTTCGCCGCTGTTCTCTCTGTACTTCTTTAGAAGTTCAATCGTCTCCTCCCAAAGCCGATAGCGGACAGTAGGCACGGTAACATGATGCTTTGTTTTGCTTCGTTTTCGAGTGATCGTGCCGGCCACCCAGTCAACTTCCGCATGGCGAATGTTGGAGATGTCCGTTTGGTACATGCCAGCATTCAACATCAAGAGAATGTACAGCTTGGTCCGGTCGGTTGCTTTCGTGAGAAGCTTCTTGACTTCATCGATTGTGAATACTTCGGGTGAAGCAACACGCTTTCCGATATGCAACTCATTGGAGCCTGGCTCCATAACCCGAGGCAATTCATTCAGGATGTTCATCCGCCACAGCCAGCGAACAAATCCTTTCGTGTCACCAAGTCGACCGTGGGCTGTGTCAGGGGCAAGTGTCTTGGCCGCTATTTGGCGGAGAAGTTCTGCATGAAATGCTTGAATCATCGCCCCATCGATTGCGTCAATGGCTGTCCTACTGCCAATCCAATCACGGAAGCGGAATAAATTGTTGCGTTTGGATGTGAATCGGCTAGCGGAGAGGCGTTTTGCCTCCACGCGGAGTCGCTCCTTTTCTAGGAACTGATTGACATAGGTTTCGACAGTATTTTCTGGCTCTTCGGGCCTCTCTTCTTGAATACTCAAGCGATCGCGCCAGATGTCTCGCTTGGCTTGCTTGTCGGAAACGAAGATATCCCTGCCCCCATGGAGAGCTTTGGGATCGACCGTGGAACGGCTGGTCGGGTTAGGTGAGCTGCCTAAGCCTGGAAGCGAAATAGCCATGGCGATTTTTTCCAAGATCGTTTCAGGAAGCGAAAAGCTGTCCCAGAATTGGTCACCATAGACGAGCGGAGGAGGCGACGGGCTTTCCAGGCGTTTCTGGAGTTTGCCGATCTTCTCTCGGGCCAGGGCAGCATTGGCGAGGTCGCTGTGTGTCTGGCTCCACTGGAGTACTTTTTCCCAATCACGGATCGCCTCCTCGTAGTCAGGCTGATTCGGCTTAGGCTGAGAGGCGATCTCGGCATCAATTCGCTTTTTCTCTTCCTGCCAGACCTCTAGGGCCTTCTTGTAGGCTTCTAGGTCACTCTTGGCAGAGGAGGTGCCGCAATAGACAGTACGGCCCTTATAGATCTTCTTCCAGCGGCCTGGACGGTCGCCAGCGCCAGCCTGCCAAGTAAGCTCGCGTTTCCGCGGCATGAATCAGCCCTCTAACGTCGAAACTAGTGATACGATCAGTGATACGATTGGGACCGATTTGGGGTCAAAAATCGTATCACAACTAGTTTAAACAAAGAGAGGGTGCATGCGTAAGTCCCTTTTCTTAAATGGCTTAGAAGTGGAGCTGATGAGGATTGAACTCACGACCTCTGCATTGCGAACGCAGCGCTCTCCCAGCTGAGCTACAGCCCCGTTTCGGTGTTTTATTCTAGGTTGGCTTTCCCGGTGCGTCCAGATCCGCACGTGGCGAAATCTGGGTTGCTTTCTGCTTTGGTCATTCGTTGCCGTTGCTATTCCGAAAGGCCTTGAGTTGTTTGGATTTGCCTTGTTTTTCGGATAGTTCGTCCCATTTCTTGGCGGCTTCTTGCCAGATGGTTTCGATCTCGGCCTCGCCAGCCTGCATCGTTTTTCGCAATGCTTCGGCAGCTGCCGTTCGATATGCTTCCCGGTTGGGGATTCGCAGTGACGATAGCCGGCCGGGCGATTGAAGCTGGTTCAGGCATATCTGGGCGTATTGCCGCATCGAGGTGCCTGGCAGCGCCGGCGGCATCCAGTTGGCTGCCAACGGTAAGGAGGAGGCTCGGCAGAGAGTGGTTCGCCGGGAAGCGGGAGAAACCAGCGGAATGACATCGGGACTGGTCAGCATGGCCAACAGATTGGCCGCTTTCACGCTCTGGGAACTGTTGACCGATATCGAACCAACCATGCCAGAGGTCGACAGCAGCGGAACACTGACGACTTTGTCGTCTCGGTTCGGAACCCATTTGTCGGAACCGACCTGGTAGGTTTCGGTTGAGCCAGGGATGAGGGCGAACTCGATGTCTTCCGGCACCGTGTTGGGCACCAGGGTTTGTTTGTCGACCCAGCCCAGGGCCATGACCGACTTGCCGGCCATGAATGCATCGGTGGTCGATTGGGGCGTCAGCGAATTGAAATCATCCGGAATAGTCGCGGCGATCTCGGCTAGTTCTTTCGCCGCGCGCGTAAATCCTGGCGTATCGATTCGGGCATCGCCAGTCTGATAATCGAAGTAGGTCGAGAGGTTTTCGTTGTGCTGAACATAAGCCGCGCTGCGAGCCAGCCAGAGGCTTGCCAGGTACGACTCGTCGAGCGGCTCGAGTGTGGCCGCGGCGACCGTATTGTTTTGCGTCAGGAAGTCGCTTTCATGAATCTTCTTGACCGCGGCGGCATATTCCCTCCAAGTTTTGGGAATATCGAGATCGAACTGTTTCAGCAAATCGGTGCGGACCATTAGCATCAGCACCGGGCTGCCCAGCGGCAGCGCGTACGGAGTTCGCCCCCAGCAGCATTCTGTTTCTCGAATTCCCAGGGCGACGTCGTCGATGTTGAGGGTCTCGATCTGGAGCGTCGCTTTGGGAAGCGGAATGATCCATTCACGCTCGATCAATTCGCCCATCATCGCCGGAGGATAAATCAGCACATCTTGTCTGATCCGCTTGGCATGATAGAACTCGTCGTGGGTCAGTACGTCAACCTGGATCGGCTCGTCGTTCCGGGCCGCCAGTTCGCGGCGAATCGATGCGGCCAACCCCTCGTCTCCGACCACGCAGACAGTGAGGGGAGGACTCTTGACCGCAGGCGGTTTGGAAGCGGACTTGCCTGGCTGGCAGCCGGCAAGGGTAGTAACGAACAGGATCAGCAGAGCGATGCGAAATGCCATGATGTCTTCAAGCGAAAGGGATGTCCTGAATCGAGAACCCGCATGGTAGTCAGATTGTTACCCTCAGACAATGCTCGCAACTACGACCAGGCATGTCTGTGAGGAAGTTCCCGAAACTCGCGAACCGATGCTTACCGGTTCGCGTATAGCCCCATTTCGACGATTTGCCTGGTTAGGCTTCAGCCTTCAGGAAACTGCCGACAGAACTCGTACAACGCCATGCAGGTCGCCGTCGCTGCGTTGTAGCTGTAGGGCATGCCGTATACCGGGATTTCGACGGTGGCGTCAAGCAGCGAAAGAATGTCTTCGGTGATTCCCAGACGCTCGTTGCCGATCACCAGCACCGTCTTGCGGACGAACTGAAAGTGGTGGATGTCTTGCGAGTTGGTCGTCTGTTCCAGCCCAACCAATGTGTAGCCTTGGGTTTTTAAGTCTTTGAGCACGGGCGCCAGGCTGCGATGACGCGAAATCGGTAGCTTCTCGGCGCCGTCGCGGGCAATCTTCGGATCGATCTTCACGTTGCCGCAAACCACCACCTTCGAGATCGCGCAGCAGGAAGCGGCCCGAACGATGCGAGAAATGTTCACGTTGCTGCGCATCGGGCAACAAGCGACGATCAACTCGCGCGGCTGATCGAGCGCCGTGGGAGGTTTGTGCCGCAGATGCTCGAAGTCGGAATCCATGGAAAACGGGGCTCGGGTTGCTAGAGGCTGGTCCACTGCGATAAAAACGGGTTTCGGTGGTTGCCGAAGAATATCGTAATGCGCGAAAAACCAATCCGGGAGGCGGGGGAACCAATGAAGACGCAAATCTGTTTACTGCTCATGCTGATGGTATTGCTGGGATGCGATTCCGGCTCAGGGACTTCTGTCAGTAAGCCGGTCGATGTCGGAGGTTCGACGGCAGACGCGCCGGGCATGGTCACCTCGAAGGTAATGGATTACGCCGGCATTCAAATGCTGATCGAATCGTATCGTGGCAAGGTAGTCGTGGTCGATTATTGGTCGACCAGTTGTCCTCCATGCCTTCGCGAACTGCCGGGGTTGGTCGCGTTGCAGAAGGAGTTCTCGTCGGACAAGGTGAAATGCATCACGGTGAGCCTGGACTACCTTGGTTTGCCGGATGAAGGGCCAGAGACATACACGTCGCAGGTCATGCCGGTTCTGACAAAGATCGGAGCGACGTGCGACAACATCATTGCCGCCGATGATTCGGAAAAGATGCTCAAGAAGCTTGAACTGTCGGCCCCGCCGGCCGTTTACGTGTTCGGTACTGATGGAAAACTGGTCAAGCGGTTTGATAACGAAGAAGCGACCGGCGAAGCGGACGAGTTTACCTATAAAAAGGATGTCCAGCCTTTGGTAGCCAAGCTTGTCAAAGCGGAAGCAGGCTAGTCCCTGCATTCACGTTTGCTGACTCTCTTTTGCTTTCATTTCGAGTCACGACTTGACGCGTCGGAAATATCCGACGTATATTAACGCCATGAGTTCGCCAGACGTTTTTGCGGTGTTGGCTAATCCTGTTCGTCGCCGGATCTTGGAATTGCTCTTGGAAAGAGCATCGACCGTCAATCGGCTTGTCGAGGAATTTGAACTCAATCGACCGGCCGTTTCCGAGCATTTGCAGGTGCTGCGAAATGCGGGGTTGGTTCGCGACGAGAAGGAAGGACGCCAGCGCCTTTACCACATCCAACCACAGCGTCTGGTCGAGGTACAAACGTGGCTAAAGCCGTTCGAGCAGTATTGGATCGAGCGGATGAACCGTCTCGATCAGGTGCTTGGCGATGTACTTGAAGAGGAAGAAGAATGACCGAGCCAGGCGTGATTCAACTCTCTCAGTTTATTGCTCACCCGCCCGCAAAAGTTTGGAAAGCACTGACAGACCCAGAACTTCATGCCAAGTGGTGGGCCGCCGGTGACGTGCAGCCGATCGTTGGACATCAGTTCGAGCTGGACATGGGCAAATGGGGCAAGCAGCCTTGCGAAGTCTTGGAAGTCGAGCCGCTTCGGCTTCTGAAATACTCGTTTGCACCCGGCACGATGAAGACAACCATCACCTGGAGGCTTGAGCCAGAAGGCGAAGGAACCCGGTTGCAGCTGGAACACTCGGGTTTCGATCTCAATTCGCCTCTTGCTCATCAGGCATTCGACGGAATGCGCCAAGGATGGCCGACCGTGCTGGGGCGAATTGAGCAAGCCATTGCCGACAGCTAATTACAAGAAACAAAGAAGGCTGCCTGAGGACACGATCAGACAGCCTTCTTGCGAGCCTCAGTATTGAGGAGTGAGGGTTCTTACGATTTGATGCTTACTGGGCAGCAACGGTTTGCGGTTCGGTTTCCAGCCGAACGTGTGCTTCGCCGAAATCGATCTTATCGTCTTCGAGCCCTGGTACGCGGCGGAACAAGACTTCCGCGAAGCGACCGAACTCTTCCGGGATGACGCGATAGAAATTGTTCTTGCCATCACGACGCGATTCGATCAGTCCGCAGGTCTTCAGCAGAGCCAGGTGATGGCTGACTGCCGGCTGGCTTTGATCGAGCAGATCGCACAGCGAGCGGACATTCAATTCCCCAGCTTGCATCAGGTAGCTAAGGATCTTCAGCCGAGTTTCGTCGGCAAGTAGTTTGAAGATTTGAACGAGTTGACGGGCAACGTCTTCGTTCAATGCTTCGTACGGTGACACGACCTTGCCGGCGTCAGCCGGCTCGGCGCCATTACGGTGACTATCGTTTCCTGAATAGTAACCGTTGGACAGCGGCTGTCCTTTGGCTGGTGTAGCCAAGAACATCATGGCAGTTCTTCTCCCTGATAGTAAGGCTTGGCCCCTACCTGAATAGTTAAGTTAACTGGCCTCAAAATGGAGTTGTCACGCCTGACGAGAGATAGCTTGACGCGGCCAATGCTTAACTCGCTTCATCCCAACGAGGACAAAGCGGAGAAAAACAAGATTTCCAACGAAGACGCGTAAAGTTAAATCAACCGGCGCTGAGCAAACCCATTGTCGCAAGTCGAACCAAGCGCTAACGGCTCGCTCACAACAATCGAGCCTCGCCACCACGTACGGTTGCAGTGACGAAGCGGTTCGCTCATTTCGGAAGTATCGAACAATTCACATCAAACTGCAACATTTGTCTTAAAAACAGCGCAATTTGATTGCGCCATTGGTGCGGCCGAAATGATCAAAGTCGGCATATCGTCAGGGGTTGCGGTTTTTGATACAATCCGATGCTGGCGTGCCTTCCCTCTCTGAAATCCACTGCGGCTGGCGATTTGTTCAAGCGAGATAACCCTGGATGAGATGGTCAATACGAGGATTATTTCCGTACCTCTTTCTGCTCTTCTTCTTCGTGGCCTTGTTTCTGGCCCTGAGGATGGGATCTCTTCCCCCCGCCGAGTTCACGTTCGCCAACGGCACGGAAATTCAGACCGTTGATCCTGCGAAAAGCTCGGGCGTCCCTGAAGGGCGAATCATCGATTCCATCTTCGAGGGACTCTATCGCAAGTTGCCGGACCCCCACGACCCTGAGCAGATGATCCCCCTGCCAGCTTTGGCGACGTCACACGATCTTTCGGAAGATTTGAAAACTTACACCTTCCATATCCGTCAAGGAGTGCAGTGGACCAACGGTGATCCGGTTACCTCGTACGACTGGACGTTTTCGTGGTTACGATTCCTGCATCCCGAATCGCGGTCTCAGTATGCCTACCAGTTGTGGTATGTAAAAAACGCGAAGAAGTACACGACGGTCGAACTGGCCGAAGGGGATAAGGTCGAGATCGAATTAGCCGATCGGCCTGACGAGGCACAGATGTTTCCGCGGGGAACGATGATCTCGGGCATTCTGAAAAAGATTGATAAGTTTGAAGAGAAACTTACTGGCAAGTTTAACGGGGAAGACGTCGAGCCCGTCATGCTAACCTGGCTGGTTTATACGGTCGATTGTGTACCAGAAAAAGAAGGGAAGCCAGACTGGGACGGTCCACTCACCCAGCGGGTTTTCTACGTCAAGGGAACACCCAGTCAGTTCCTCAAGGATTTTCCCGACGCCGAAGCTGCCATGCATGTGCTGTATCATTTCAGCCAGGTCGGCATCCGGGCTCTTGACTCGAAGACTTTAGAGATCGAATTGGAATCTCCGACGCCTTACTTTTTGGAACTGGCTTCGTTCTATCCAATGCACCCGGTCAATCGCACCTGCGTCGAGCAATATGGCTATCCCAATTGGACCAAGCCAGAAAACATCGTTACCGTGGGGCCTTACGAAATCAAGGAGCGGCGCATTCGTGATCGGATTCGCTTAGAGAAGAGCCCAACCTATTGGGACGCCGACAACGTTCATCTGAAAACGATCGACGCTTTGGCGGTTCAATCCGATACGACACAACTCAATATGTACATGAGCGGCCAACTCGACTGGGCGACGACTGTCCCCAATTCGGCGCTCGACGAATTGCGCCTGCTGGATGTGAAGAAACATAAGAATCCGGAGCGTAAAGACGAGCGGGACGATTTGCTGATGGCGCCGATGTTGTCGACCTATTTCTATCGAGTCAACACGACGCGTCCGCCGCTGGATAATCCCAAGGTTCGCCGAGCGCTGAGCCTGGCGATTAACAAGCAAGAGATCGTCGACCACGTCACCCGCGGCGGACAGATTCCCGCAGGCTCTTTGGTTCCGCCGGGGGTGGTTGGCTACGATGGGCCAGACGCCGAGGTCTACAATCCGGAGAAAGCCAAAGAGTTACTTGCCGAGGCAGGCTTTCCCGACGGCAAGGGGATGCGGCCGATCGAGATTCTGTATAACACGAACGAAGGGCATCGCTCGATTGCCGAGGTGATCCAGCAGCAATGGAAGAAGACCCTGCACATTGAAGTGAAACTTCGCAATGTCGAGTGGGGTGTCTATCTGACGATGCAGCGGGAACTCGATTACGATGTCTGCCGGGCCGGTTGGATTGGCGACTATCCTGATCCCAATACGTTTCTCGACATGTTTGTGTCGGGTGGCGAGAACAACGAGACCGGCTGGAGCAACAAGGCTTACGACAAGTTGATCGAAGAGGCCAGCACGGAACCAGATCCCCAAAAACGGTTCAGCATCCTGAAAGACTCGGAAGAGATTCTCGTCGAGGAGATGCCGATCTTGCCTGTTTATTTTTATGTCTCGGTGAACATGGTTCGACCTTACATCAAGAACTTCTATCCCAACCTGCAAGACCTTCATCCAATGCATGTGCTGGAGATAGATGAGGCCCTGCGTGAAGACATCCGTAAATGGGAGGACCTGGAGTGATCAAGTTTCTCCTGAAGCGAATGTTGTGGATGGTGTTGACGATGTGGGTCGTCTTCACGATCAGCTTTTTCCTGATGTGGACCGTTTCGCCAGAAGGTGCTTTGCTCAGCGAGCGGCAACTGCCTGAAGCGATCAAGCAGAACCTGGAACGGTACTACCACCTGGATCAGCCACTGACCTATCGGTATTTCATCGTGCTGTGGGAATACCTGCACTTGAATCCTGGCCCAAGCATGAAGCTGATCGATAAGTCGATCCTGGAAATCTTGAGGGAAGGCTTGCCGATTTCGATCTCGCTGGGGGTCTTGGGGCTTAGCTTTGCCCTGATCCTGGGCTTTGCCAGCGGGATTATCTCGGCCTTGCGGCGGCAGACAGTGATCGACGTAACTTTCCGGTCGATTGCGACTTTGGGGATCGCCATCCCCAACTTCGTGTTAGCCGGGTTTGCGATCATCATTTTTGTCTTCCAGTTGAAACTATTCCCGGCGGCCGGCTGGGGACGACCGATCGACTTGGTGCTGCCGTCGCTTTGTCTGGCGGCTCCGTTCGCGGCCTACATCTCGCGGTTGACACGGACCGGCATGCTGGAAGTCCTGGGACAAGACTATATTCGCACCGCCTATGCCAAAGGGTTGATGCCGACAACGGTCGTGCTAAAGCATGCTTTCCGCGGGGCGATCTTGCCGGTGGTTTCTTACCTGGGGCCGGCGACGGCCGGTATTTTGACCGGGTCGCTGGTCTTGGAACGTATCTTCTTTATCCCCGGGATGGGCAGCCACTTTATCGAAGCGGTGCTGCAGAAAGACCACCCGGTCAGCCTGGCGATCGTCATGGTTTACACGTTTCTGCTGTTCACGATGAATACGTTGGTTGACCTTTCTTACGGGTTGATCGATCCTCGGGTGAAGTTGGACAAGTAACGTCTTTGTGAGAAGGCCGAAGCCTTGGAATTGACTGACAAGAACGACCCGTACGAAGCCGCGTTGCCTCCGATCGATAAGTATCGCGAGATGTACAACGAGGCGAAATCGATTCGCGGAATCTCGCTCTGGCAAGATGCGTGGCGACGATTGCGTCGCGACTGGGTATCGATGACGGCGCTCAGCTTTCTGGTGTTGCTGGCCTTGGCGGCGATCTTCACGCCACTTTTCCCGCTTCAGTCGCCCCGAGAGCAGGACCTGGCAAATCGAGTTGCGTTGCCGCCCGAATTTGTTTCTACCACCAAAGTCACCAACAAGGCCGGCGAACCGGAAGTTGCCCCGGTAAGTTTGAATCTGGTCGATCTGAAAGATAAAGAGTTCGAACGGCGTGTCGGCGAATTGTGGACCACCCTTAATCCGTTTGACCAATTGCTGCTGAATGTTCGCTTGGC
This sequence comes from bacterium, assembly GCA_016124445.1. Lineage (GTDB taxonomy): Bacteria > Planctomycetota > Planctomycetia > Pirellulales > Pirellulaceae > Bremerella. Next base: position 780,046 of record WGNR01000001.1, on the reverse strand, counting down.
GATCTTCGGTGATTGGTGCGTGCCAAGCTTGTGCGGCACCGATCTCTTGGGACGTGACCTGCTGTCCCGGTTGTTCTATGGGGCTCGGGTATCGCTGATTGTCGGCCTGGTGGCGACGCTCGTTTCACTATTGATTGGTGTCAGCTACGGCGCCATCGCAGGCTACGCGGGCGGACTGGTCGACGACCTGATGATGCGGATCGTCGATATCATGTACTCGGTACCGTTCATTTTCCTGGTGCTGTTCGTGATCACGATCCTGAGCGAAGACGAAGTCAAAAAGCAGCTGGAAGGATACGGAATCAGCCGCATCGTGATTCTGTATATCCTGATCGGGGCCGTCTATTGGTTGACGATGGCTCGCGTGGTACGTGGCCAGATTATCAGTTTGAAGAACGAACAGTTTGTCGATGCGGCCAGGACGATCGGGGCGAGCGGTTTCCGGATTGTATTCATGCACCTGGTGCCCAATGTGCTGAGTATCGTGATTGTCTACCTGACGCTGACGATTCCTGCGGTGATGCTGTTCGAGGCTTTTCTCTCGTTTCTGGGCCTAGGTGTTGAACCGCCGGACGTTAGTTGGGGAATGCTTTCCGAAGAAGGAACGCGGGTAATCACGCCGGTCAAGATTTACTGGTGGCTGGTGGTCTTCCCGGCGTTGGCGTTGGCATCGACGCTCTACTCGTTGAACTTCCTGGGGGACGGCCTCCGCGATGCGCTTGACCCCCGAATGAAAAACCGATGAGGCAACCTGAGTGGCTGAAGAGATCATAATGGCTGATGCCGCCGAACACGAAAACAAGCCGGGCAAGGTGCTGCTCGACGTGCGCGACCTGGCGGTTGAGTTTCGTACCGAAGACGGTAACTTCAAAGCGGTTCGCGGCGTTGATTTCGAACTGCGTGCCGGCGAAACGCTTGGCATCGTCGGCGAATCAGGTTCCGGCAAGTCGGTTACCAACCTGGCCATGCTCGGGCTCATTCCACAACCGCCTGGCAAGATCACCAGCGGATCGGCGCGGTACGACGGCTTGGACCTGCTTAGAATGTCGGACAAGCAGCTCTCTGAGATTCGCGGAAACCGGATCGCGATGATCTTCCAGGATCCGATGACGACGCTCAATCCATTTCTGACCATCGACGAGCAACTGACCGAGGTGACCCGCAAGCACCTGGGGCTTTCCTACAAAGATGCGCTCGATCGCGCGATCGAGATGCTCGAAAAGGTAGGCATCCCTGGGGCCAATCGACGCGTCTTCAATTACCCGCACGAGTTCTCAGGCGGTATGCGGCAGCGAGTCGTGATTGCGATGGCCCTTTCGTGCGATCCCGATATTTTGATCGCCGACGAACCGACCACTGCCCTCGATGTGACGATTCAGGCCCAGATCCTGGAATTGATGCAGAAGCTGCAGGACGAACATGGCACGGCGATCGTGATGATTACGCACGACCTGGGCGTGATCGCGAACATGGCCAACGACGTGCTGGTGATGTATGCCGGCCGGAAGGTCGAGCAGGCCAAAGTGAACGACCTGTTCACCGATCCGCGCCATCCCTACACGTTGGGGCTATTGAATTCGATTCCTCGGATCGACGAGCAAGTCGGGGCCGAGCTTTCCCCGGTTGCCGGTCAGCCGCCTGACATGAGCCAGACGATCCAAGGTTGTGCGTTTTACCCGCGCTGTCCTTACCGCATCGACGAGTGCCTTCAGGTCGATCCGCCCCTGGTTCAAGTCGGTACCGGCACGATGCATGCTTGTATCCGCGACGTAACCACGCTCGATCCGCCAACTCCAAAGTAAGCAATCAACTAACGACTTTCCCTCGCGCCAGCACCTATGTCTCAGCCTGACAACGCCACGCCAATTCTCGAAGTTCGTGACTTGAAGGTCCATTTCCCGGTCCGTCGCGGCAGCTTGTTCTCTGCGAAGACCGAGTTCGTGCGTGCGGTCGATGGGGTGTCGTTCGACGTCAAGCCAGGCGAGACCTTCGGGCTGGTTGGCGAAAGTGGCTGCGGCAAATCGACCACCGCTCGGGCCATCATGAATCTGGTTAAGCCGACCGACGGCACGATTCATCTGAGCGGAAAGCGGATCGATAATCTCTCGGCCGACGGCATGCGGATCCATCGCCGCGATTTGCAAATGATCTTCCAGGATCCATACGCGTCGCTCAATCCGCGGATGACGGTCGGTACCATCATTGGCGAGCCGCTATCGATTTTCGGCCTGAAGACTGGAATCGATCGCAAACTGGAAGTGATGCGGCTGATGGATGTCGTCGGTTTGAATCCGCGCTTTGTGAATCGCTACCCGCACGAGTTTTCTGGCGGTCAAAGGCAGCGTATCGGAATCGCTCGGGCCTTGGCTGCTCGGCCGAAAGTCATTGTGTGTGACGAACCGATCTCGGCACTCGACGTTTCGATTCAAGCCCAGGTCATCAACTTGCTGATGGACCTGCAGCAAAAACTGGGAGTCGCATACGTCTTCATCGCTCACGACCTGAGCGTGGTGCGGCACATTTCGCACCGGATTGGTGTGATGTATCTGGGCAGGATTGTCGAGCTCTCGGAATCGCAGGAACTGTTTCGCCATCCGATGCATCCTTACACGCAGGCGCTGCTGTCGGCGATACCGGTACCCGATCCCGAAATTGAAAGAAAGCGGAAAAGAATCGTCCTGCAAGGTGAAGTCCCGTCGCCAGACAAGTTTTACCCTGGCTGCCCGTTTGCCGATCGTTGCCCGATCGTTCAGCCAGAGACCTGTACCGCCAGTCCACCGCCGCTGGAAGGAAAGCCGCATCCGGCAGCCTGTTTCTTTGCCGGTGAGGCAAACTTGGAAGAACCGGTTGAACCGACCATCGAAGGCTAGCGAACTAGCTTGCTTCTGATTTAGAGTTGGACGCGTCTTCGGCCATCCGCACGATCGAAGAGCCAGTTCGCAGCCGCCGCGATTCCATATAGAAGCGAACGGTCGATTCCAGATCCGTTTTCATCTTGCGGCAGGCCAGGTCGATCGAAGCAAATCCGGCCAAGGGGGAGTCGTCGGCAGTCAGGTAGAGGATCACACCGTGAGGGTGCGATTGGTACCGGGCAATTTCGCGCCAGGGTGTTTTGCGGCTGCCGAAGATTGTTGTCTGAATGATGCCACGCGGACCGAGTTCAATCTTCACCGGCAGAAACATTTTCCAAGCCGCAATTAAGCAGGCAAAGACGACCAGCAGCGAAACCCAGATATTGACGGTTCCAGCGTAGGTAAGATACGCCAATGCCAGCACCAGCACGGCGGTCATGATCTGGGCAACATGATCGTCCCGAATCGGGAGCCGAACCAGCGATAACTCCGGCGACTGAGAATCGAATTCCCGACTGGATGGAGCCATAGAGGTCGCCGATCGAAAAACCTCGATGGTTCGAGGCCCTGGGTGTCAAAATCAAGGAGGTACGTCATCATCAGGTGACGTGGAAACCTGACTAGGTGTTCGCAAGGCACCCGCCATCATTATTCCCACGCTCCAATATAGAATACTTAGAAAGGTCGACGACCAGAGCACGATCGCTCCAAAGTTCTTGGAAAAGAGAACCTTAAAGGGTGGTTCTTCGCTCCGTCGAGGTGGTCTTTTCACCGGCGAGTGGGGCTTACTTTGCCCTTCCTCGATAGATTCGCGAAAGTCGTTCCAGTTTTCGGTGGCCGCAGGGGTGGCATAGGTCGTCAACACCCAATCGCGGAAGGCAAACAGGCCCCAGATGCCGCTGCCCAATAGAAGTAGGTAAACAGCCGTCATCACAATCCATGTTCGGCGCCGCATTACTCCGCTTCCGGTTTGTTTTGGAATAGTTCCAACAGAGCGATGGTAGTCGCCGTGACACCGGTCGAAAGGCATGCTTCCGCGTCGGGATAGAAGATCGGCGAGTGGAGCGAAGGAGGTTCCTGGCCGAGTTGCGAGAACCGAGCCAATCTCGCGGCATCGACCGAACCAAGTCGAAACATGAAGATCGGCACGCCGGCGATACCGTAGCGACTGAAGTCTTCGCCACCCATCGACGGCTCGATCGGCACGACTTGCTCGTCGCCGAGGGCATGGTTCAAGGTTTTCACGATCCGCCAGGTCAGCTTCTTATCGTTGAACAGGCTCGGCGTTCCTTCCGCAACAGTGATCGTTGGTTCTGGTGCCCGGTAGCTTAAGGCGACCGCTTTGGCTTTGCGTTTGATCGCTTCGATCAATTGCTTGCGAACCTCCTCGCCGTAGCTGCGAACGGTGAGTTGCAGGTGGCATTCCTGGCCGATGACATTGTGCTTGGTGCCTCCATGAATGGCCCCCACGGTAATCACGGCAGGCTGTGTCGGATTGACCTCGCGACTGACGATTGTTTGCAAGTCGAGAATCAACTGGGCCGCTTCAACAATGGGGTCGACCGTCGCATCGGGATGCGCACCATGTCCGCCGATTCCCTTGATGTAGATGTCAACGCTATCAACATTCGCCATCGCGTAACCGCTACGATAGCCAATGGTGCCGGTCGGCAGGTTGGGATCAACGTGCAGGGCAAGCGCATAGTCAGGCTTCGGGAACTTCTCGAACAAACCTGCTTCCAACATCGCTTTGGCACCAGCCCCTTTTTCTTCGGCTGGCTGACCAATGATCATCAAGGTGCCATGCCACAAGTCACGATGCTCGGCCATGAAGCGCGCGGTGCCGATGACATTGGTCATGTGGATATCGTGGCCGCAGGCATGCATAACCCCAGAGGTGGTTCCATCGGGAAGCTGTACTGTTTTCTTCGAGGCGTAAACCAGCTCGGTCTTTTCCGTGACTGGCAACGCATCGAGATCGGTCCTCAGCATCACGGTCGGACCTTCACCGTTTTTCAGCAGCGCGACTAAACCATGTCCGCCGATTTCGGGAGTGACTTCAAAGCCGGCCTGTTTCAAGGTGTCGGCCACATACTTAGCCGTTTCGACTTCCTCGAAGGAAAGTTCCGGGTTGGAATGCAGGTGCCGATAGATTTCTAGCAGTGGTTGTATCTGCTGACTGACCCAACCTCGAATCATCTCGACGTTTAGATTGGGGGTGTCAGCATGCACAAACGAGGGGAATGCCAGGCAGGCAGCCAATAGAACCAACAAACCAAGCGCGCGTAAAAAGACTCGGACCTGATTCATGGGAGATTTCTCGAAGATTTGAGTTGATTACGCCTTGTCAAAATGACCGGCCACCGGTTAACATTCTATGTAGATTATACCACGGTCTAATTTCATACGAGCAGACGTCCGCGAATCATCCAACGGCGTCTGCTTATTTTGTTTCTTGCCGTAACATTTCGGGATTCTCCCGCAACATTTGGCTCAAAGAGGCGACAAACGCCCGGGATGCCTTGGCCCGATGGCTGAGCAGGCCTTTCACCGCTGGGCCTAGCTGACCGAATGTCAGATGGTATTCCCGGATCATAAAAATCGGGTCGTAGCCAAATCCATTGGTTCCGCGGCGCTCGGTCGCGATGCGTCCATGGCAGGTATCTTCGGATTCGAGGACTACTTCTCCCAGGGGGCTCGACAGGGCGATGTGGCAAACGTAGTGGGCTCCTCGCTTTTCTGCGGGAATGTCGGTTAGTTTCTCCAACAGCAGGTCGTTGTTCTTTTCGTCGGTCGCGTCATCGCCCGAGAAACGTGCCGAGTAGATGCCCGGCGCACCTTTCAAGGCATCGACGCACAGTCCGCTGTCTTCCGCCAAAACCCATTGCCCCAGGTGAGTTGCCTGTTGGGTCGCCTTCTTGATGGCGTTTTCTCCAAAGGAGTTTCCATCTTCGACCACCTCAATCGCATTGGGGAATTCCTGCAACGTCTTCAGATCGATGCCAAGCGGAGTGAGCAGACGCTGGAGTTCGATACGTTTCTTTTGGTTGTAGGTGCCAAGCACCATTTGTCGCGAGGTCGACATCAGACGGTTTCTTTTCGCTTGCAATTCGCCGAGAGAGCTATTCGTTGGGGTAGTACGAGTTGCCATCGTACCGGGAAAGCGGCGCATAAAAAAGGTTCCACGCAGATGCGAGGAACCTCGGTGGTTGTTGGACTGTTCGGCCGCAGCGAATTAACGCAGGGGCTGTCGGGCGTAGTTGGCGGCGACGCTGATTCTGGGAACTTCGACCGGCACCGGCTGAACGTCCAGTACGATCCCGTTGAGCGACTTTGGCTTGAAGGTTGGGGTGATGCCATTGTTGATGGTCGAGCCTTCGCTTCCCTTATAACCATCCATGATCCGCTTGATCTGCGGATTGATTTCAATCTTGCCGTCACGGCGCGGCGTACCAACAGAATCGAAGCTTCCGACAGTGACGATACTTTCCGAGCGATCGTGGAACGAATAGGCCTCGACCCCTTGAGCCCTCAGGTCGGCGGCAAGCTGTTCGGCTTTGGCGGCGGCGTCGGCCAGACGGGCACCGCTGACGACCTGGCTGTCAGATTTCGCAGCCAGTTCCTGAATCTTCTTTTGGTCCATCTCGACGGCACCGCGGAAGGTTGCGACCCGGACGGTGTACTTTCCAGTGCAATTCAATAGGCTGAATTGCGAGTTCTTATTCATCCGAACCACCAATTCGTCGACCCCTTTCGGGCGGAAGTATTCTTCCGGCATCAGGGGATTACGCGTGACGAATGCATGCCCCATCGGGCCTTTGGCCTTCTTTTCTTCGGTGCCGATCGCTTCTTTGATTTTGCGGCGCAGGGTTTTGATCGTATCAGACTTGATGCTGTAGCCTGACTGGAAAGTCTGAGGACGAGCCGTCTTGATCTTTTCCAGTGTGCTGGCCACACCGCTTTGATCGACCGAGTCGTAGTTGCCTACCAGCACAGCGTAGCTGGTGTAGGTGGCATCGTTCATGTATTTCATCTTCTTCGGGCCACCGTACTTGTCGTACCCTTTGCCGATGACGGTGTCGGTGTAGTCGTACTTCTGGTGCCAGATGTAAGCTTCCAGGCTGTATTCCTTGCGGAGTTCCAGGACCAGGTCCTTGGCATCCTGCTCGGCACCAGGGCCCGAGAAACTGGTAGCCATGATCATCCAGGGACCGTTCTCTTCAGTCAGCTCGTACGCTTTCTCAGCGTCTGCCTCGACACGTTGAAACGGAATCAGGCTGGCCCAAGGAGGCGCAGCACAAATGGTCGAAGCGGCCGAAACGACCAGTGCCATAGTGAGCGTCGAACGCAATATCGTGTGGACAAACATCCTTGCTTGATCCCCTTAACCTTAAGAAACATCAGACCATCGTTGTCGGCCAAATTCCGGGCCGATAGGTGTCGGGGAACAGTAGCAAGAGGGCGTCGGTCAAGACAAGGCGAATCTTGAGAGAAATCGCGCGGAAATGGGCGACAGAAAGCGGACGGTCGCTAGCAGAACGCTCCGCACTCCCTTTCAACCAGCTACACAGTTCAGACAAGTTGGCAGCACCCGTCAGGCCCGTTGGGGCTGGCGGATTCTTCACCTGAAGCGGCTACGCTTCGACCAGTTCCGACAAACCGACCAGTTGCCGTGCTTTCTCGACCAACTCGCCGTAGCGAGGCTTCGAGACCTGGGAGTCGACACCGACCTGATCCCCCTTCTTCTGGTTGTCTTTGGAAACCAGCGACGAGAAGATCAGCACCGGGATCTGGGCAAGAACCGGATGCATGCGGACATTTTTGGCCAGGCTGAATCCATCCATCCGCGGCATTTCGATATCGGTGATCAAGAGGCCAACCGTCTGTAGGATATCGTCAACCGTGTTGTCTTCGGCGACCGATTCCATGTATTCCCAGGCAGCCTGGCCATCGACGAACCCATGGATGTTCGAGAACCCGGCCCCGATCAGATGGTCATGGATCATTTCCGAGATCATGCGGGAATCTTCGGCGAAAACGATCGGAATCTGGGGAGCTTCGATTCGGGAGACTTCCTGTGAGTCGGAACGATCGTCGCTGATTCCGGCCACGTCGGCACCGATGGACTCGAAGTCGAGGATCTGGACCAATTTGCCATCGATCAGTACCACGCTGGTGATTGGGGCGTTCATGCCCATGGTCATCGGCAGTGGTCGGGTCGCTTGCCAACTGACGCGGTAGATGCGATGTACCCGGTTCACACGGAAAGCGAGCGGACGCTGGTTGAATTCCAGTAGAAGCAGGCAATCGGACTCTTTCGATTCCGCTTCGGGAGCGTCGCCGTAGAGGAACCGTCCGAGGTGAATCAGCGAAACGACATCTTGGCGAATGCGGACCACGCCTTCGATGGAGGGATGACCTTCCGGCAACGCGGTGACCTTGGTAATGCCAAGCACTTCCTTCACCTTGGCGACATTGACGCCGAACGTCTGCCCGCCAACCTCGAATACGAGGATTTCTGCTTCGTTGGTGCCAGCTTCAAGGAGGATGCCGGTGTTGATACCGATTTTCGATGATGGAGTCGTCATGTCAGTAGCTGCCCGCGAAACCGAATGAAATTATGTAAGCAGGGATGGAGTTCCCTACAGGAATTTAGCATCGGTTTGCTAGCACTGGGGCGACAGCATTTCCGCCTGTTGGGGGTATTTGCCGATTGGATCGATTAGGCCAACGATCCGAATAAGGCATTGGGCGAGGCGCGATCGATTTTGACTCGATAACGCTGGCCAATTTCGACCAAAGAGCGGTCGCAATGGACTTGCGCGTAGCGGCAAGAGGTGCCCAGGGAAAGAAGCGGATTATCCCGATCTTCCGCTTCAATCAGCACATCCAGATTGTCACCCACCAGATTGCGGTAATACGCTTCGCGGGTTTGGTCCTCGACCTCGGCCAGGCGTGCCCGGCGATCCGCTTTCACGTCGCCTGGAATTTGATCGGTCATCTCGGCAGCGGGGGTTCCGCGTCGAGGGCTGAATGGGAAGATATGAATCTTCGAGAAGCCAACCTTCCGAGACACTTCGCAGGTTTCCTGAAATTCGGCTTCGGTCTCGCCCGGGAAACCAACGATGATGTCGGTTGAAATCGATGGCTTATCGAGGGCGTCTTTCAGTAGCTGGCAGCGATCGACAAAACGCTGGCTTCCCCATCGCCGCCGCATCCGCCGTAAGACTGAGTCCGATCCACTTTGCATCGAGATATGCAGGTGCGGACAAATCTTATCGGGGTAGGTTGCCATGACCTCAATCAGTTCTTTGGTGACTTCGGTCGCTTCGATACTCGACAAGCGAATACGGAAGTCGGCATCGATCTGCGAAAGCTGCTGCATCAATTGAGCCAGGCGAACCCACTGATCTTTTGGCTTCCCTTTGTTCAGGTCCACTCCGTAATGTCCCAGGTGAATCCCGGTCAGAACGATCTCGCGAAAGCCGTTCTCGGCCAGCCGTCTGACTTCGTCAACGATCTCGTCGGACGGGCGGCTGTACATTTCTGGCCGGACGTAGGGGATAATGCAGAAACTGCATCGCAGCAAACATCCATCTTGGACTTTGACGTAGGCGCGATGTCGATCACCGAATCGCGAAATGCCGTCTGGAATGTCGATCACTCCCATCCGCCCCAGCAGATCAGGAATCTCGCGTTTGTCGGTCACCACTTCCGACACATTCGGCAGTTTCTTCAGTTCCTCGGGGGCTCGGGTCGCGTAGCAGCCCATGACGACGATGCGGGAATCGGGGTTATCGCGAGCCAAACGCCGGATGGCCTGGCGGCTTTTGGAATCCCCTTCATTGGTGACGGTACAGGTATTCACCACGCAGACATCAGCCGTTTCGGACTGGTCCGCATCTCGATACCCGCCGCGCACTAATCCTTCGCGAACCAATTCGGTCTCGTATTGATTGACCTTGCACCCAAGTGTGAGGGTCTTCAGTTTGAGTTCGCTCATCGGCAGATAGATTGCGGGGCAGTGTGAACCCCATGAAGGTCGGGAACTAACGGAGAATCCCCGATTTTAGCACGCCGACCCGCGTTTTAACACTCTGGCTCGTCTTTAGCACTCTGGCTCGTCTTTAGCACTCTGGCTCAATTGTGGAAGACATCGAGCCGCGGCAACGGGCGATCAGTTCGTCTTTGCCGTAGGCATGGATCTGATCTCGTTTCAGTTCGGCATGTTCCCGCGTTGTGGTCAAGCAGATGGCCCGACCGTCGGAATCAACCGTTTTGGCGATCTCGAATCCACGTTCAACGGTATGTCCGAAGAGTTCGTGCATCATCAAGATGACGTATTCGTAGGTGTGGTCGTCATCATTCCATAGGATGACATGATAGCGCGGTTGGCGCTTCGGCTTGTGCTTCTTCTTGGGTCTGGTCTTGGTTGTGACCATTGTTTCTTCCCAAGGTTCAGCAACAGAAGTTTTGGAGTCGCCCACGGCTCTATTCTCGAAAAATCTACGGAAGGTGGGGCAATCGAGATCCCCTGAATTGGGTCGCAGGGGACGCTATCCGATGTCCATTTCCCGCGAGCCGTATTATATTGTACGTCTTTACCGGTCGGAAGCTAATTTCGGCCATTCCGCAGCCGGTATGATGCTCGCATTAGTCTAAATTGGATAAGAGATGCCGAATCTGAAAACTTTCCTAGACGATCATCGCGACGCATTCGTCGAGTCGCTCAAAGAGCTCCTCCGAATTCCGAGTGTAAGTACCGATAGTCGGCATAAAGAAGATGTTAAGACCGCTGCGAATTGGGTTGCGGATCGTTTTCGCGAATTGGGTCTCGAAACCCAAGTGATTCCCACCGAGGGGCATCCCATCGTCTTTGCGCAAAGTCCACCTGTACCGGGCAAGCCGGTTGCGCTGGTTTATGGACATTACGATGTCCAACCACCTGAGCCGCTCGAATTGTGGAAGACACCCCCCTTCGAGCCGACGGAGCGCGATAGCAACATCGTTGCCCGAGGAGCAACCGACGACAAAGGCCAGATGCTGACTCACGTTTTGGGAGCTATGGCTTGGATCAAGACCGCCGGTGAACTCCCGATTCAGGTCAAGTTCCTGATCGAAGGCGAAGAAGAAATTGGTAGCGGCAGTCTGGGACCTTTCATCGAGCAGAACAAGGATCTTCTCGCCAACGACGTGGTGGTAATCAGCGACAGCAGCCAGTTCGCCCCTGGACAGCCGGCAATTACTTACGGTCTGAAGGGTATCGCCTACTTCGAGTTGAAACTGACCGGCCCGAACCGTGACCTGCACAGCGGGTCGTTCGGCGGCGCGGTTCGTAACCCGGCCAATACACTTTGCAGCATGCTCGGTTCGCTAATCGACGAGCATGGCTGGATCCATATTCCTGGCTTCTACGACGACGTGATCGCGATGTCTGGCGACGAGCGGGAAAACTTCGCCGAGCTGCCTTTCGACGAGGAAAACTTCAAACGTCAGTTGGATATCGATGCGGTCCATGGCGAAGAAGGCTACACGACACTCGAACGCCGCTGGGCCCGGCCGACGCTTGATATCAACGGCCTGACCAGCGGATACCAAGGGGAAGGTGCCAAGACTGTTTTGCCGAGCGTCGCTTCGGCGAAGTTCAGTTGCCGACTGGTTCCCAATCAATGCCCTGAGAAGATCGCCAAGGCCTTGCGCGAACACCTGACCGAAATCTGCCCTCCAGGTATGAAGATGGAGCTGGTTGCCCATCATGGTTCGCCTGGCTTTGTCGTCGCGACCGACAGCCCCTACATTCAGGCTGCCAAAGCGGCGATCGAAACCGGATTTGGCAATACGCCGGTTTTGATCCGCGAAGGGGGTTCGATTCCGATCGTGGCCAACTTTGCCGAACAGCTGAAGTCGGATGTATTGCTGTTGGGCTGGGGGCTGGATGACGATAACACCCACAGCCCCAACGAGAAATTCAACCTGGCCGACTTTCACCGCGGCATCCAGGCCAGTGCCCAGCTTTGGGCGGAACTCGCGAAAATCACCAAGTAAGAATCCAAGCAGAAGACCCCATCCATGCTCGACCGGAAGTTTGTTGTCGAAAACGTCGAACTCGTCAAAAAGAACTGCATCGACCGCGGCGTCACGGCAGACGTCCAGCAGGTAGTTGCGCTCGAAGCTTCTCGCAAAGCGAAACTGCAGGAAGCGGAAGAGTTCAACCGCCAGGCCAACGAGATCAACAAAAGCATCGGCAAGGCCTCGGCTGACGAGCGCCCGAAAATCATCGCCGAAGGTAAACGTCTTCGCGAATTGAAAGATGCCGCCTCGAGCGAAGTCGACAAGCTGGACGAGCAGATCACCGATATTCTGCGGCTGATCCCTAACCTGACGCATCCCGACGCTCCCATCGGCGAAGACGATAAGGCCAATCTGGAACTACGCCGCGGTGCGACAGAACCTCGCAAGTTCGATTTCCCGGTGCTCGACCACGTAGAGCTGGGCGAAAAGCTCGACCTGATCGACTTCGAGTCGGGCGCCCAAGTCGCCGGGGCTGGGTTCTATTACCTGAAGAACGAAGCGGTCCTGCTTGAACTGGCCCTGCAGCAGTACGTGCTGAGCCTGTTGATCAAGGAAGGTTTCGTTCCGACGATCACGCCGGACATGGCCCGCACCGAGATTCTGCACGGCGTCGGTTTCATCCCGCGCGGACCGGAAACGCAGATTTACAGCATCGAGAACACTGACCTCAACCTGGTCGCTACGGCTGAGATCACTCTCGGTGGTATGTACGCTGGCAAGGTGCTGGAAGCGGAATCGCTGCCGCAACTCTTCTGTGGGATCAGCCATTGTTACCGTACCGAAGCAGGCGCCGCTGGGCGAGCTTCGCGCGGGCTATACCGGGTGCATCAGTTCACCAAGGTCGAGATGTTCGCGTTCACGTTGCCGGAAGATAGCGAGGCCACACTCAATAAGTTCTGCGAGTTGGAATGCAAGATATTTGATGGGCTGAAGATCCCTTACCGTGTGGTCGATACGGCGACCGGCGATCTGGGCGGCCCCGCCTATCGCAAGTTCGATCTCGAAGCCTGGATGCCGGGCCGTGGCGAAGCAGGGGAATGGGGCGAGGTGACCAGTACCTCGAACTGCACCGACTACCAGGCCCGCCGTTTGAACATTCGCTACAAGGTGAAAGGGGAGAAGGGAACGCACTTCGCCCACACGCTCAACGGCACGGCGATCGCCCTGAGCCGCGGTTTGATCTCGGTGCTGGAGAACTACCAGCAAGCCGACGGCACAATCGAAGTGCCTGAGGTCCTGCGCCCCTACATGGGCATCGATAAGATAGGCCCAAGAACGTAGGGTCCGCTGTGCGGACGCGGGAAGCTAAATCCCACGTAGCGTTCGCGCTGCCGCGATGCACATGTCTTCGCTTTCTTCGTGCGACTTCGATTCGGCGATGACGCGGATGATTGGTTCGGTGTTACTGGCCCGGGCGATCAGCCAGCGGTTTTTCCAGGTAAAACGCAGGCCGTCACCTTCGTTCAATTCGGCGTCCTGGTATTGCTGTTTCAGGCGATCGAAGCCAGCATCCAGTTCGCTCGCGTTCATCTCGACCTTGTGCTTGACGATTTCGTAACGGGGCAGGGCGGCGGCCAGTTTGCTGATCGACTTCTTCTTGGTCGTCATCAATTCCAGGATGTTTGCCATGCCGACGAAGCTGTCGCGAATGTAACCGACGTGCGGGTCGATTGGGCCGCCGTTGCCTTCGCCGCCGAAGACCGCATCGCGGCGGATCATCTCTTGCGTCACGTTCGCTTCACCGACTGCCGAACGAAAGATGGGGCACTTCAGTTTCTTGGCGATGTCTTCATTCATCTGGCTGGTGGCGCCGTTGATTACGACCGGACCTTTACGCTTTGCTAGAACGTTTTGCAGGCAAAGGGCGACCGTGTATTCTTCGCCGATGTAAGCACCATTCTCGTCGATCACCGCCAGACGATCGGCATCCGGGTCCTGGCAGAAGGCGACATCGTATTTGCCCTCTTGAACCTGTTTGGAAACCGTTTGCAGGTTGGTTTCGGTCGGTTCCGGAGCATGCAGGAAATTACCATCCTGGGTGCCTCCGAGCACATCGACCTGGCAGCCCAGCACTTCCAATAGCTTGACCCCGACAACACTGCCTGCCCCGCCGTTGGAATCAAGCAGGACTTTGTACTTCTTCTTCTCGATCGCTGCAGGCGAGATCGTGGCTAGTACCTTCTTGATGTGCTCGCTGACCGTATCTTCGCAGGACGTCGTGATCCCGATCTCATCCCAGGGAGCCCAGGTCAGAGGCTGCGATTGATAGGCCGCTTTGACATGGGCACCTTGCTCAGCCGAGATCACCCGGCCATCGGAACCCATCAGCTTCAGGCCGTTGTACTCCGAAGGATTATGGCTGGCCGAGATCTGAATGGCGCCGCTGCAGCGGTATTGTCTCAGCAGAATGCCCACCGTCGGGGTTGCCGCGACGCCTGCATCGATAATATCGCGTCCCAACAAATTGACAGTACCCCGGACGATTTGACCGATCGCCACGCCGCTGGGACGACCATCTTGCCCCAGCAGAATGCTTCCTTCGGGAAGCTGCTCGACAAACGCGGCCACGTAGCGGCTAATTGTCTCGGGAGAGAGGCTCAGGCCTAAAATTCCGCGTAATCCGGAAACGCTGATGATCGGTTCTTGCATCTTGCTTCGGCGATGGTCAAAAGGTTGGTGCGGCGAAAGATGGTCGAGTTTCACTACTATAAAACAAAATGGGACTGTTTGGTGCGATCGATTCTTTTGGCATTTTGGGAAAGTGAAGAATTCCTTCCCAAGGCCCCCGCCCAATTGATGATTATGCGGGCATTGCCTTAAAATCGGGGAATTCCGGTAGACCAACGTAAGGGATAATCCATGAGCGGCAGCAGCACAGACACCACCACACTTCTCGCACAAGTCAAACAAGCGACCTCGGACGGCAAAATCACTGCCAGCGCCGCCGAAAATATCGAAATCTGGCTGACTGAAACCCGCTATACCCGTTACGCCGACCAGGTTGCCGAGCACATCACCTCGGGCAAGTGGAAAGAACTGGACGACGCCTTCTGGACGATCATTCCCTTCGGCACCGGCGGTCGCCGCGGCAAGATGTATCCGATCGGCTCGAACGCGATCAACGAACGAACGATCGGCGAAAGTGCCCAGGGGCTGGCCCAGTATGTGAAAGATAACGTCGAGGGAGACCTATCGTGTGCGATCGCCTACGATACCCGGCATCGCTCGCGCGAGTTTGCCGAGCTTTGTGCTCGGATCATGGTTTCCAATGGGTTCACGGTTTACTTTCTGGACGACTATCGCAGTACGCCGGAACTTTCGTTTTTGGTTCGCTACAAGAAGTGCTCGTGCGGCATCATGGTTACCGCCAGTCACAACCCACCAAGCGACAACGCCGTGAAGGTCTATTGGTCGACCGGTGGCCAGGTCATGCCGCCGCACGACAAGCTGATCATCGACAACGTGATGAACGTTCAGGAAATTCCATTGGGGGTTGAATTCGACGCGGCCGTCAACGATAGCAAGGTGGTGATCTGCACGAAGGAAACCGACGAGGCATTCATCAGCGCCGTTGCCCAGCAGAAGTTCGATGGCCCGCGCGATCTGAAGATTTTATACTCGCCGCTGCATGGCGTAGGGGCGTCGGCCGTGCTACCGGCCTTGGCGGCGGACAACTTCCAGGATGTTTCGATCTTTGGCCCGCACCAGGAACCCAATGGCGATTTTCCGAATGTGCCGGAACATGTTTCCAACCCGGAAAACCCAGCCGTGTTCGACGCCATCATCGAGCAGGCCAAGACCGACGGGACTGAACTGATCCTGGCGACCGATCCTGACTGCGACCGGGTTGGTTGTGCGGCTCCGAAGTCTTCCGACCTGAAGGGTGACTGGGGCACGTTCACGGGTAATCAGATTGCGGCCTTGCTGGCCGATCATGTTCTTTCCGAGCGAAAGAAAGGTGGCGGTCTGACGCCAGAGCATTACGTCGTCAAAACGCTGGTCACCACCGAGATGGTTCGCCGCATCGCCGACAGCTATGGCGTGCGAACCTGTGGCAACCTCCAGGTCGGTTTCAAATTCATTGGCGGAACGATGGATGCCGAAGGGCCCGACAAGTTCCTGTTTGGCTGCGAAGAATCGCATGGCTACTTGGTCGGCCAGTATGCCCGCGATAAGGACGCCGCGGTTGCTTCGATGCTGTTGTCGGAACTGACCGCCAACTGCAAGAAGGAAGGGAAGACGCTGCACGAAAAGCTGGAATCGCTCTGGTGGCAGCATGGTTATCACGCCGAGCGTCTTCTGAACCAGAAAATGCCCGGCAGCGAAGGGATGGCCAACATGCAGAGGCTGATGGCCAAGTTCCGCCAAGACCCGCCAAAAACGGTAGGTGGTTTGAAACTGCTTCAGGTTCGAGACTATCTCAGCGACACCCTCACCACCGCGGATGGCAAGTCGTCGCCGCTCAACGGCCCCAAGGGGAACATGGTGATCCTGGACCTGGAAGACGATAACTACGTCGCCGTGCGGCCTTCGGGAACCGAGCCGAAGGTGAAGTTCTACATGTTCACCTACGTCCCCGCCGAACAACTCTCGCTGATGGACGCCGCCCAGGAAGATATGGTCGCCCGTCTGGATGCGTTTGAGAGCGATCTCAAGGCGTTTGCTGATAGTTTGTAGCTCATGCCAACGCTTTACTGGGGGGGGGATTTGAATCTCGAGAATGTTCGTGGCAACATCGAAGCTTTGGAGAAGTTACTTGCGCTTGCGGAAGAATTGCGAAGAACGAACCCAGATAAATGGGTGATTGCTCACAACGATTGGGAGGCGGCCATAAAGGCCGTCCGCTTGGCGGCGTCTGCGTTTGCTGACGATGATTCGGCAATGTCACTGGCAATTCGGACGGCTAATAATGCTGCTTACCGCCTGAGTGACTCGGGTTCGGCAAGGTTTGGTGCAGCAAGCGTTGGTCGGGCCCCGGACAGTTCGGCGAGCGGCAAACGGTTCTGCAAAGACTTGGAAACGGCACGTCGACGCCTCCAAATCGTGCGTGATATTGGAAAGCCCTGAACAATCGCTGCGGTTGTTCGTACTGCCAAAAATCCGGGTAGGGTATAGAATTCGTTGATCGATACCCTGTGCCCTACCCAAGCTAGTTCATGGCAGAAAACGAAATCCCCGAAGCCGATCCGACCCCAAGCGAGCGTTCTTCCGACGAAGGCCGTCCTGCCGAGCACGTGGCATTCACGCTGGCTGCGGACAAGGTGCGCAAGTTCCCGACCACCCCTGGCGTCTATATCTTCAAAGACGACAAGGGGCGGGTCATCTACGTTGGCAAAGCGAAGAACCTGCGGTCCCGAGCTAGCAGCTACTTTTCGGCCGAAGCCGCGGTTGATCAACGGACTGGCTATTGGGTTAACGAGATCGCTGATGCTGACTTTCTGGAGACTGAGAGCGAAGTCGATGCTCTGCTAGCCGAGTCTCGGCTGATTAAGGATGTTCAGCCGAAGTACAACAAAGAACAAAAAGACGACAAGACGTTCCCTTATCTGATGATTACGCAGCGGGAAGATTTTCCTCGCGTCGAGTTCACCCGGGAACCGAAAGACAAAAACGCCAAGCTGTACGGTCCATTCACCAGTGCCAGCGCGCTGCGGGGGGCGATTCAAGTTTTGCAGCGGATCTTCAAGTTCCGCACCTGCGATCTCGATATCGAAGAGAGCGACGAACGCTGGAAATGGTTCCGCCCCTGCCTGTTGGCCAGCATCGATCAATGCACGGCGCCCTGCAATTTGCGGATCAGCAAAGAAGAGTACCGCAAAGACATCCGCCGCCTGCAAATGTTCCTGGAAGGAAATCGCACTAGGCTGACCAAGCAATTGCAGGACGAGATGCTGGAGGCTTCGAAGAATCTGGAATTTGAAAAGGCGGCCAAGCTGCGCGACGAGATCACCATGATCGAGCGTCTCGACGAACGGGGCGAGTTGGAAACGCACGCCCAGCCAGAGGTCTTTTATGTCGACCCGAAGAAGGGGCTCGCAGGGCTACGGAAGGTCTTGGGCCTGGCCACTACGCCGCGGACGATCGAAGGGGTTGATATTGCCCACCTTGGTGGAAGTGACACCGTGGCCAGCCTGGTGCAATTCCTTGATGGGTTGCCATTCAAGCCGGGCTATCGACGCTACAAAATCCGGGGAGTCGATGGTATCGACGACTTCCGCAGTATTCACGAAGTGGTTGCTCGGCGGTTTAAGCGATTGAGTGAGACCTCGGAAGTCTTTCCTGACATTCTGTTGATCGACGGCGGCAAAGGGCAGCTGAATGCCGCGATGGCCGCATTCCGTGATCTGCGGATCGAACCTCCCACGGTGATCTCGCTGGCCAAGCGCGACGAAGAGATCTATCGCCCTGGCGAGAGCGAACCGATTCGCCTGAGCCGCCATTCGTTCGCCTTGCGGCTATTGCAATACGTACGGGACGAATCGCATCGCTTCGCCCAGCATTACCATCACCTGCTGCGAGAAAAACGGACGTTCAAGAAGTGACCTTCTTGGATCAGGCTTGATGGCAAGCTGTACGTGGGTGGGTTAAACTCTTGGGTCTGCGCTTACCCGTTTTCCAGCACGGAGGCATTTGTCATGGCTCGCAACGAGCAACTCATTCGGCAGCACAAGATTCTGCAAATCCTCGAACGGTACCGCTACGGTTGCCTGCTGGAGGAAATCCGCGACGCGCTGGTCGATGAGTTGGGGCTCACATCGCTACATACCCGGACCGTTCGCCGCGATATTGAATCGCTGCAATCTGCCGGCCTCGATATCGACGTGCACGATTCCGGCCGCGGCCGGGTTTGGAAGTTGGGGGCCAGCGGCCGTGGGATGCATAAGATCACCGCCAGCGCGACCGAGCTGATTGCCCTTTCGCTGGGACGCGATCTGCTGCTGCCCCTTTCTGGCACGCCGTTTTGGATTGGGATTGAATCGTTTTGGAAGAAGATTCAAGAGGAACTTCCCGAGACGACCTGGGACCACTATCGCAAGTATCGCCAGGCGCTTTACGTGACTGGGTTGGCGTCGAAGAACTATTCGGCCCAGGAAGGGACGCTCAAGAACCTGAACCGGGCCATCCATCAGCACCGTATCGTTGAAGTCGCCTATCAGAAACCGGGTCAGCCATCACCGAGCATCCGGCGGCTGGAGCCGTATGGCATCGTCTTTCATCAAGGCAGCATCTATATCGTCGCGGCGGCCAGCGAGTTGGACGTGGACGATGAAAATCGAATCCGCCACTGGAAGCTCGATCGATTCAAGAAGGCGGAAGTAACCGACGACTATTTCAAGGTGCCGAAAGACTTCGATCTGGAGCAGCACCTGGGAGGATCGATCGGGATCTTTGCCTCCCACAAACCGATGAACTTCAAGATCAAGGTTTCGGCAGTGGCGGCCAATTGGGTGACCGAAGACCCTTGGCACCCCGAGCAAAAGATCGATCCGCAAAGCGACGGTAGCATTGTGCTGACCGTCAAAGCGGCCCACGAACTAGAAATCATTCCTCGCGTGATGGCCTTAGGTCCGGAAGCGGAAGTGCTTTCCCCTAAGTCGACGCGCGAAGCAATCAAGGCTCGCATTCAGAAGATGGCCGAAGTCTACGAGAACCGCTGAGTTTGACTGGTCCAGTGAATCATTCCCTGGGCATCGGCGGGCACCTTGGGATGCGTTGGCAGGATCGGCCGGTTGTAGATGTAGGCCGTCGCGGTGATCGGTTGTCCGTCCAGCGTCTCGCACTCGACCACATCGCGGGTATAGAGCGACGGATAGCCTTCAACCTCGTCCAGAACTTTCAGCAGCCGTTCTTCCTGTTTGGCATCGAACAGCCACAATTCGCCCAGTACACGGGTCTCGCCTTCCAGCTTCAGGCCAGGATAGTCGGCAACTTCCCACAGTGAACCGACCGTCCAGCCACGCAGCACGGCAATCGGGCGGCAAGGCCAATGACGCTCGCGGACTTCACCCCGCTTGAGCGTACCGTAGGCAAAGAAGGCGATCACTTCGTCAGGCATTTTCAAACAGGCTCGGCGTCGAGGACTTGGCGGAAGACTTTTTACGTGCCGACTTCGGCCCCGAAAGTGTTGATTTGACCGGTGCACCGTCGATGTGACAGACGCTTGCCGACGCACCGAGCGTATGTGCCTTGGCGACCAATGGCTCGTGACAGGTCAGCAGGATGATCTGAATTCGGGGATCGAAATCGACCAGAACACGCAGCGTGGCCAACTGACGCTGGTCGTCGAAGTTGACCAGAATGTCGTCCATCAGCACCGGCAACGGTTCGGCCGACTGGCAATAATGCCGAATGTACGCCAGTCGAATCGCCAGGTAAAGCTGTTCGCGGGTACCGGTGCTCAGCACCGAAGGTTTCCGCACCAGATCGTTCGGACCGCTGAGGATCAGCCCCCCTTCCTGGTCGGGATCATGTTCAACCTTGGTATACCGTCCTTCGGTCATCCGCTCGATCAACTCGCTGATCAAAACAAGCAGCGGCCCGGAGCTTTCCTCCCGAAATGCCTGCATGGCCCGGTCGAGCATTTCCCTGGCAATCAGCAGCGGACCATAGCGGTCCAGGCAATCGGAAAGTTCCGATTGCAGTGCTTCGATCTTCCCTTGGGCCAGGACCGAGCGGCTCGTCTGGTCGACTTCCCTCAGGCGATGTTTGAGTTCTCCCAACTGCTGATTCGCCTCAGCTTGGATCTGGCCAATCTCGGCGTACTCATTTTTGGCGTTTGAAAACTCGAGTTCCAATTGATCGAGGTCAAGGTCGGCCAACTGGGCGGCGAATTTTTCGGCATCTTCCGTACCGCGAATAATCGCCAACTTGCTATCGAGTTCGACGATTCCCGCTTCGAGCGACTGCTGCTGCCGAACCGTCTGCGAAATCACCTCAAGCTGGTCATCCGTTTCGACCTCGATTTGTTTTCGCCAATCGGCCAGGCGGGTTTCGACTTCGTGAAGCTCTCGCTGGCTCTTCGCAAGCGAATCGGCTTGAACTCCGCGTTTGATTTCCAGTTCAGTCTTCGACGTTTTGAGACGTTCCGCCTCGTTTAGAAGCGTCCCCAGTCGCTGCACCGCGGTTTCCGGAGGCATGTCGCCAAGTGTTTCGCCCGTAGCAGTGACGACCGTTGCGACTTGCTCCGCAAATTGCTCAAGGCCGGATCGCATGTCGGTGATTCGTTTTTGCAATCCGTGCGCCTCGCGAAGGGCAGCTTGGATATTGTCAACCGTTTGAATCAATTCGGCCGCCGTTTTCAGGTCAATGTCTCCCAAGCATTCCAAAAGCGAAAGCTCCTGGTTGGCCTGGGCTTCGATTGCCTCAAGCTCTTGCTGACGTTTCTCGTTCCGGTCGAACGCCGATTGCCGGGCGGACTGGTTGAGTTGCAATTTGTTCGTCAGTTGCGAGCGTCGCTGGTTTTCTGCCTGGCATTGATTCAGGTAATCCTCGATCCAGGCAGCCGTGTCCTCAGGGGTTGGCATCGAATCGGCACTGGCCTTGGGAGCGATGAGCACCTCCACTCGCTCGACTCGCTGCTGATGCGGGGCCAGTTCTTCTTCCAACCGCAATAGTTCGGCCTGGGTATCGACCAGCGAGTGATAGGTTGCCAACCATGGCAGCATTTCCTGGGGCGACTTGGGCGTGATGCCGCTCGGTTTCCACTCCGCAGTCCACTCAGCCAGGCACGATTCCTTCTTGGCGACCAGGGCCGCCAGTTGCTTTTCACGAGCGGCGAGTCGCTGCTGGAGCGATTCGATGTTGGCCTGCATTGCCTGATGATCGGCCAGCATCTGGGCATGTTGATAACGCTGGTCGGCCAATTGATCTGTCGTTTGGACCTGTTCTTCGAATTGATCGGCACTCGATCGCCCCTGCTCCGCAGGCGTCTCTTTCGGCTTGCCCAGTAGGGTCGCGCGAATCGAACTCCACGTAGCGTTACGCTGGTCGCGGGCCGATTGGAGTTGCTCCTGGGAAACGAGCGATGCACTCTGCTCCAGGCGACGGAGTTCTTCCTTTTTCGCCGCGATCTGCTCTTGCGTATCAGCGACTGCCTGATTCGCCGACTGAATCTGTTGGGAAAGCGATTGAAGCTCTTCTTCGTAGCGGCGGATGGTTGGTTCCAGCGGTAGCGGCAGCGGTTGAGTGAAATCGAGTTGACTACCGGTTACTGCTTCGACCATCATGCGGCGTTTTTGTAGATCGGAGGCGAGTTTTCGCGACTGCTTTAGCAAGTCGTTTTGTCGATTGATCGATTGACGCAGTGGATCGAGATTCAAGCGAAGCTGCTCGAACAATTCGTTCTGAACCTCTGGCATCTGTCCGAGTTCCGACTCGATACCGCGGATTTCCTGGTCGAGCCGCTCAACGTCCGGCAAGTGCGAGGCGATCTCGGTTTGAAGGCGGTCGTACGTCTTGGTCAATTGCTCAATCTTCTTTCGCTGGGCTAGCGTCAATTGAAGTTCGGCGACTTGCTCGAGCTTCAGCTTGGGATTGATTCGCCGCAGATTTGCTTCCGCATCGGCCAGACCTTTTTGACGCTCTTGCTCTCTAAGCGGCATGTCGCGGCGATACCCTTGCATCTCCTTGACGGCATACAGCAATGAACGGATCGCTTCGCCGGATTCAATCAAGCTCTGGTTGAACGAAATCGACCTGATGTTGGCATCGGTTTGTCCCAAGTCGCGGGACAGGTTGTCGACGTCGTTCTTCAGCTTCGCCGCTTGTCGTCGAGTCTGCGATAGCTCCTCCAGGGCATCGGCCGGGAAGGTTTCCGGTGCTTCCAGTTTCGCTAGTCGCTCTCGCAAACTGTTCTGCTCGATCCAGAGCGGATGCGCGTTCTTGAGCCGTTCCAAGTGACGCTGGCGGCGGAATGCTTCGTCGTACGCGGCATTCAATCGCGTCAGTTCCGCCTCACAACGCTCGGCATCGCTTAGCCATTGTTGATAATCAGCGGGGCGAAGCGACGAATTCTTCAGATCGGCTTTCAGCCCTTTGATATCCGACAGAATCGCATTGATCTTTTGCTTTTGGCCCCGGTTCTTAAACAACGCATCGATTTCTTCGTCGATGTCTTTGAGCAATTGACGATAGTCATGCAGCCGCCCTAAGCCGCCGCCGAACAGAGCCTCGTTCAGGTTCGCTTCTTTCAGGCTTTCTTCTCCGGTGGCCAGTTCTTTCAGCGAGAAGCCAAAGACATGCTCGTAAAGTCGTTGATCGGCACCGCTGATCAGCTGCTGCCAGCGTGCTTCGTCAAGTTGGCTTTCGTTGTCTGCGATTTCGCCGGAAATCGTATTTTTGTTGCCTTGCCGACGAACGAGCGTGACCGACTGGTCGTCGGCGGTTGTCAGCTGGGCGGTCGCCTTCATCTTTTTCTTGGAAGAATCGGGCGCGAACGGGTTGCTGCGGGCATGCTGAAAACCGAACAGAAGTTCCCGCACCGCTTGCAGCAGGGTCGACTTGCCTGCTTCGTTGCGTCCATAAATGACCTGCAGGCTGCTGGTTTCAAACGCGAACGTTTGCTCGATATGGATGCCGTAGTTTTCGAGTTCCAGTTGATTCAATTTCATGCGTTGGGACCTCCCAGACGGCTGCGGAGAAGTTGTCGGGCGGCCTGCGTCCACTCGGTCAAGCGTTGGTCGAGCGATCCGTCGTCACTCAGCGAAATTCGCTCAGCACCAATCTTATCGAGCAGCGGTTTGACCAGTTCCTCGAACGCCTGGATCCCCTCGGGATTGGTATGAACCTGGTCGAACTGACCGGCAATCGCTCCCCATAGGTCGTGGGCCGCTTGTGGGTTGGCCGTGACGGGTGACTCCGTTCCGATGCGGATCTTTTCGAGCCAGATTTCGTCGTCGATTGACTCGGCCGCGTTATGCAGTTCCTGTAGGATCTCGCCGCGGCGGATCAGATCCGAGAGTTCGTCATGGACCGAGGTGGCTCCTTGGATCGTCAAGCGAAAAGCCGAGCTGAGTCCTTCGTGCTGCTGGTGGCCAGCTTCGATCGCCGAGGCGGCCTGGGCAATCACGCCGTCGAGCGAACGCTGCTCGGAAACATCAATCACTAGTTCCTGCCAGCGAAGGGAGTCGGTGGGATGGAAGGTGACCTCTTTCAACGTGTCTCCTTCGATTTCGCCAATCAAACAACCTTTGGCACCTGCCTCGCGGATGTGTCGTCCTTGAGGATTCCCGCTATAGCTGATGTAAGGGTGCAGCGAGAGCGGTTTGGCGCCCCGAAGATGTATATGCCCCAGCGCCCAGTAGTCGTAACCACGTCCCTTTAAAGTGTCGATCGTGGTGGGGGCGTAGGTATCGTGCTGATCGCTGCCAGTCAAACTGGTGTGCAGCATGCCAATGTTAAACATGCCGTCGACCCGCTGAGGATACCTGGCTGCCAGGTCTTCGGTAACTTCGCGATCAGCAAAGCCTTGGCCATGGATGGCGACGCCAATGTCGTCGAGCGTGATCGTGGCAGGCTTATTGTGGGGAAGCTCAACGACATTGTCAGGCCAGCGGATCTTGCGTTGAATTTGGCTGACGGCGTCGTGATTGCCCCGAATGTAATAGACGCCGATGTTCTGGTCGGCCAAGCGGCGGAATTGACCAGCGGCCCATTGGCCCGAGTGCATGTCTTTCCAGTCGCCATCGAACAGATCGCCTGCGATGACGATGAACGCAACCTGCTGCTCGATTGCCAATTCGACGATTCGCTCCAGCGCCGTCCGCGTTGCCCGCTGCACGCTTTGCATCATCATTTCGTCATGGACTGCCAAGCCTTTCAGAGGGCTGTCGATATGAAGGTCGGCCGTGTGAATAAATTTGGTCATGCGTGGGGCTCCTCCAGCCACGAGACGATCTTCGGTCCATGGATGAAAAACAGGCTGCCGCGAACGGCAGAGCAGGGGAGTTTGAAAATTTGCGAAACGGCGCGGCGGTACGAATCGATCTGAGGCTGGTAGTGGCGAATCTTCTCATTCAGTGCGGCTTCATCCTCGAATGAGTCGGTCTTGAAATCGACGACATCGACCGCAACCAGTTTGCCCTTTTGTTTTATCAGGATAAGCCGGTCGATGTAGCCCCGCAGGATCGAATCTTTCCGGGTAATCGCGAAGGGAAACTCGCAATGTACGGATACCGAATCACCGGGAGAGGACTTTGCCCACCAGCTGTTGGTCAGGTAGCCTTCGCGATCCAGTAGCACGGCCGCCTCGTCGGTTTCCAGTAGGGCATGAAATTGATCGAAGGCTTGGGCGTAGTTGAATTCTCCGTACAAGGCATGAGCCGATTCGATCATCTGCTGCTTGTCCGGCATAAATGAGTCGAGCCAGGTAACCGATTCCAGCCAGTGATGCATGGCCGAGCCATAGTGCATCCCGGCCGTGGTTGCTTCGGCCTTCAGCAGATCTTTGACCCTCCGCAGTCGCCCGCCTTCCAGTGATGACGGCGAAACGAAATCGGCTAGCGATGGTTCGGCCGCTGGCCTGAGCTTAATCGGCAAGCGTCGCACTGCCGTGGCGGCTTGATCTTGGCCCCCGGCCTCTTGCTCGATCGATTCAAACCACTTCGGATTGCCACTTTCGTACAGCAATTGCTGCTCGATGGGGTATGGATCGTTGGTTAGCCCGTTGAGTGCGATTCCAGCGAATGATTTATCGGGGCCGTCGCCACCTGATTTGGGACGCGGACGGGGCTTGATAATCATGTGCAAAGCATGCACGGCCCGGGTCAACGCGACATAGAACACGCACAGCGATTCGACAACATTCTTTTGCTGCGTATCGAGAAACATCTGCTGCACGTTTTGCGGCAACAAGTTTTGCAGCGACTGCGAGACATGGTGCGTAACCCCTTGGATCGGGCCGATATGATCTTCGCGCTGGATGACGAAACTATCGGGCTGACCGGCGATCTTTGCATCGAGTTCCGGAAGAAATACGGCATCGAACTCCAGCCCTTTCGACTGGTGGATGTTCATGACGCGTACGGCTGCACTCGATGAATCACCCACACGCTGCGTTTCGATGAAGTTCACGAAATCGCTCGAACGGAGCGTCGCCTTCGATTGAAAGCTGAATGCCAGTCGCTGAAGCTGTTCCAGTCGGCGTTGTTCCCTGGGCGTGCAACTTGGGATTAGAAGGCCAGCCCAGCGAGAGAGGGCAGGGCCGTAGCCATCGACCAGCAGTTCTCGGCGAAGCTGATTGGCCAGCGATTCCCACTGGGCTGGTGTGCGTTCTTCCTTGCCAAGCATTGCCGCCAGGGGAGAGTTGGCGATATGGAACCGGGCCGCCGTGTTGCCTGGGTGGTCCAGCCACTCCAGCAGCGACAGCATCAATTGAACCGCAGCCGAATCGGTAAGTGGGTTTCCCCCTTCTTCACTGGCCATCACGCCGCGATGACGTAACAGGTAAATCATCTCGGCAACGGTGGTATTGCGGCGAACCAGGACACCGATCGAAACATGAGGTGCCTGGCGATGAAGGTCGGCCACGCGATCGGCCGTCAAGCGAAGGACCTCATCATCGGATGGTTTGCCTTCGACATCAAGCGGTGCCGTTTCCAGCGTGACATGCCCAGGCAACTCCTTCCGGGCCGTTTCGTGCGGGTGGAAAAACTGTAGCCAGTGGTCGATTCCATTTTGCAGCTTGCCTGCGGCTGGAAAGCTCTTCAGATTGTCGAATATCTTGTTGACGGTCTCCATGATGACCGGCGAACTGCGGTAACTGCGATCCATGTCTTCCGGATGGATGCCAGGCAGCGCTTTCTGAACGGCGTCGAAGATTTCGGCGACACCCCCGCGCCAGGCGTAGATGGCCTGTTTCATGTCTCCAACGCAAAGCAGAGAACGCTGCTTGGGCTGCTGCGAGATCTTTTCGGCGACCGGACGAATGACATTCCATTGGATCGGCGAAGTGTCTTGGAACTCGTCGAGCAGCAAATGTTCGATTTTCCGATCCAGGCGAAACAGATTTTGAATTTCGGAATTCGCCTTCAACGAGTCACTCAGCCGCCGGGTGACGTCCTCGAAGCGATAGCCACGCTGCTGCCACTTAAGCTGCTCGTAGTGCCCATGGAACTGCTGAAGCAGTTGGTAGGCACCGCGGTTTTGATCGACGGTCCGGCCAATCAAAATACTTTGGACATGGCGAATCAGGACCTGGTAAGCACGAACCAACTCGTCGGGAATGATCTTGCGCGAGAATTTTTCCTCGTCGGCAGCGACTTTGGAGGCGATGCCTGTATCCAGGAATTTCTTCCAGTCACCGCCGCGAAAACGCGCGAGATCTTCGCCAATGGTTTTCTGAAATGGTTTTTCGTCGAAGCTTTCAAGAAACAGAATACTCGCTTCGACTTCGTTCTCTTTTGGGGCCGCGGCGGCATGCAGGACTTGCCACGATGTTTCATCCGATTCAAGGAAGATCACGTACAGATCGTTGACCAGGCTCATGACGAGCTTTGAAACGCTGCGCTCGGAGCTCCCTTTGCTTAGCAGGTGCAATAGCTGAATAACTTCGTTCGTTTCAGGATGCGCCAGCACGCGATTGACGGCATCCATCCGCAGTCGCTGGTCGTCGACGTCATCGATGATGCTCCAGTCCGGTGGCATACCGAGCTCGAAACTGAAGCATTGAGCCAGGCGAATGAAGTGGCTGTCGAGTGTTTTGACCTGCAGCCGATGTAGTTGCTGCGGTATCTGTCTTAAGGCCCGTAGGCAGTCGTCTTGGGAGAGCGAAGGCCCTTCGAGCGAATCGTTGAGCTCGTCGAGTTTCTTAGAATTGCCAGCCGCCAGGGCGAGCCGCATCATGATGCGGTCCAAGATTTCGCCGGCTGCTTTGCGGGTAAACGTGGTCGCCAGGATTTCGTCGGGGCGGCCGGTGTGGGCAACGATGCCGAGATAGCGGCTCGAAAGCCGATAGGTCTTGCCGCTGCCAGCCGACGCCCGGATGAGCGTGTTGGGAAAGCTGGTTGATGGAGAACTCATTGGGCAGGCTCCCATCTTCCGAGGACGGAGTCTTGGCAGATACGCGAGAACTCGTCGACGTACGAAACTTCCCCAGGCGGAAAGAACTTCCCGGCACGGATATCACGAATCGCGCCAATGATCGTGGCATCGGCCTGATCGAGGTCGGCCTCTTTCCACTTGGCCACGCGGAAGCGAACATCTTCGCCCTGCTTGGCCAGTGTGATATAGCCGAGTGAGATTTCGCCTTTCACGCCGACCCCTTTCACCAGGTGGCGGTAGAAAGGCAATTGAACGTTCTTCCACGTTTTATCGCCCTGAGGGCCTTTTTGATGTTCTAGTTCCGGATTGCCAA
Organism: bacterium; assembly: GCA_016124445.1. GTDB lineage: Bacteria > Planctomycetota > Planctomycetia > Pirellulales > Pirellulaceae > Bremerella. The sequence continues at coordinate 751,771 of WGNR01000001.1, read as the reverse complement.
CGCTATCGCCGGTTTTGTAATCCCAGACAGCCCAGTCACCGGTTTCTGGATTGTGATCGATGCGGTCGATCCGACCTACGAGTGAAACCTCTTTACCGTCAACATTCAGCAGGCACTTGCCGACAGGAATGTCGGTCTCGCACGAGTGGATTAGCCAACCTTCTTGTCGATGATGGGCCTGGCTGGCTGCAAACGCCCTGAGACGAAGGCGAAGTTGCTCGATCTGCAGCTTGATCGTCGCTAACGGCTGCTTGCCATAGCTCGACTGAGCCAGTTCGCTGAGCTTGTCCGACAGGAATTGGAAGATAACCTGTTCGTCGTCCGAGTTCTTCACGTCGGACTTGCCAAAGGCCTGAAGCGTATCGTGCGCCAGATTACCAAACGCGCCTCCATCCAGTTCGGTTGCCCGGTCGTTGTCACCATGCAGCTTCAAGACATACCGCAGAAAGAAGCGGTAGGGACACTTCAGATACAAGTTGATTGCCGTCGCCGAGAATTGATCCCAGCCTGGAAGTTCGGGCGGTGTGAGGTTGCCAGGCTGTGGGATGGCGATCTGCTGTCGATGGTCGCACCGGTCGGCCGTCGCCTCTTTGGCCTGGTTGTGCGGCACCTCCGGCGTACCGAACATACGCTCGACACGATGTGGCAAGGTTTTCGTATCGCCGGTGAACAGCAGTCGGCTCGGGGCCAATGGATCTCCATCGGCGCCTCGCTTTGGAACGATCCAGGCCACTTTCTTGCGGGTATGCTGGATGACTTGAACCTGGTAGGCATCACGAGCATAACGTAGTGAATCGTCCTCCAGCCCAAGAAGTTTTCGTAAGGTGTTGGGAAGAAACAAGTCGGCTGTGTTGGAACTGGGAATCAAGCCGTCGTTGAAGCTAGTCACAATGCAGACCGGCGCGTCCATCAAGGGAAGTTCGAGCCAACCGAGCGTTTCGATTGCTTCGGGGTCGTGCTCGGCCGGGATCATGACACTCGACAGTTGATTCTTAAGGACACGCAGCATTTCCGAGGCATTGAGAGGCTGCGAGAGCGACTCCGGAATCTCGCTCCACTGGAGCATCGTATCATTGATCGCTTGCAGCGGGCGAGCCAGTGACAGGCTTTCGGCCGAATCAAGATCGATCATTCGCTCGCCATAGACGGCCAGCAAAAGATCGCGTACCTGATCGGCCCAACCGGTCAAAGAAAACTTCTGGTTGGTGAAAGGTGCCGTAAGTTGGTCGAGGTTTTCTATCGCGGCTTTAAGGGCTTCATCGTTCAGCGAACGATCGACCTCGTTGGGCAGACGCTTGTTGAACCATTTATCGAGATCCTCGAGCCCAGGCACGGCAAACGCAAGTCTCTCAAATAGATCCGGATGCCGTACGGCCGCGGCCAAGGCATGGTACTTCCGGGTTTGGGCCAGCTCGACGATCGTTTCCAGCAGTCGAAATGGGAGCGTGGCGACGACCGGGCTGCCAGGACCAAAGCGGCAGCGAAGGCCATGCAACTGAAAGATTCGCTGCAGTTCCCCCAGGAGCGATTCATCGGGCAGTCCGACGATAATCTCCTTTACGCTGAATTGGTCGGCCACGTCAGCAATCACGCCTGCGGCCTGATCCGCCTCGTCGGTTGCCCCATCGACGAGGGCAACCGATTGATCATCGATCTCGATCGCCACGTCAGCCCAGGCATCGGCCGAAATACAGCCATGCTCGTCGAAATGATCTTTCCAGGCTTCCGGGGCCCCAACCAGTGCGGTCACCTTGTCCCCGCCGCTGGCAACGTCATCGAGCATTTGTCGGGTGACACGATTCAGGTCGACCGTCGCCAGCAAGACAATGTGGGCGTCGCACCGGCACTGTTTGTGCTTCACGGCATACAGCCGAGCTGACTGCTTGTCCCAGATTTCGAACGCATCCAATCGCTTCAAATAGGCAGCTTGCAGCTTGGCCAGAACGGCCCAGCGTGGCTTCTCGGTGAAGTCTTCCAGGGCGTTGGCCTTGTCGGCCACGTCGGTGAAGTCGAGCCCGTCGGAAACCAATTCGCGATAGACGCGACGAACGGCATCGCCGTAATCACGCCAGGTTCCCAGATCGCTGGAATCGGGCGGGAATGGGATCAGTGGTTTGATTTGCTCGGTGGAAAAACTTCGCAAGGTTTCTCCCCAGGCGAACTGCTGCGTCAATTCCGAAGCGAAAGGAAGCCGAGCCTCGTAGAGATGCTCTGGCAGCAAGCCGACCGTGATCACACTGGGCGGGATCAGCGAACGACCGGACGACTCGACCTTTTGAATCAAGAGCTCGACCAGCCGCCGACCGGCCAAACCACCAGGAACGACGACCAGCAGATGCGAAAGATCAACCAACGGAAGGTCTTCAGGCGAAGCGGTCCCGCTCGCGATCAGCCAGTCGGCCGCGGAATGCAGGATCGGTCGATCCCAGGAGAGAAATTTGCGAGAAATCGCCATCGTGCCGTCCATAGGGAAGCTGGTATTCGTGCACCGGGTAGGATACATCTCATCGCCTGGAATGAGAAGTAACCTGAAACGGTGGAATGGCTTCCGAAGTCTGGCTGGCTAGCGTGACACGGTTGGTCAATTGGTGTCAGGAGACGAAGTTTTTCGAGCTATTTTGACAAGATCTCCTCGTAGACGCCTGCGACACCACGGGCCATGGAAACGTCCGAGAACGATTGGGCATGTCGCAGCATCGCCTGGTCGCGAATTGCCTGCCAATCTTCCTGGGCGGTCAGCACGGCCTCGATCCGCTGGGCCAGGTTCTCAGCATCGCCAGGCTTGGCGATGATACCGCTTTGGCCGTTGACGATCGCTTCGGTCACCCCTTCCACATCGGTGGCAACGACCGGCGTTCCGGCGGCCATCGATTCCAGAACCACCATCGGCAGCCCTTCGCCAAACAAGCTCGGCAAGACGAACAGATCCATCTGGGCGAATTGAGCATTCACGTCCTGGGTGAAGCCGACCCAATCGATCGCATTCTCAAGTTCCAGCCGGCGAACCTGGGCTTGGATGCCTGCTTCGTACTCTGGGGTCTCGAAGGGACCGACGGCACGCAAACGAACCAAGTGGCCTCGGCTGCGGAGTAGGGCCATCGCATCGAGCAAGACTTCCAACCCTTTGCGAGGTCGAAACAGAGCGACCGTCCCCAAGGTCCAGTTCCCGGTCGGAAGATCGCGCGGCTTGACTTCACCGACTTGAGGCACGCCGTTGTGGACCACGCTGATTTTGCTTTCCGGCATCCCCAGCGTTCGCACGTGACCGGCCAGGCTATGCGAAACGCAGATCAACCGAACGGCGCGAGAGATGGCCATCTGTTCGATGCGTTGGTTCATCCAGTTTTGCCACTTGCGAGTCGAGTCACGTGACGTGGGGCTGTGAACGTGGTACACCAGCGGCACGCCGGTCAAGTAAGCGGCTCCCATGCCCAGCATCGCGGTACGCGGCGTGTGGGCGTGGATGACCTCGAACTGATTCTCTTTCACCAGGTCGGCCAGCTTCTTGGCTTGCCACAAGTCAAACCGATGCCGCATCGGTAGATTAAATATCGGGCAGTCGCGCGACGTCATTGCTTCGGCGAACTTACCAGGCTTTACGCAGACAAAGTTAGCCGCATAGCCAAACTGCGGCAGGCACTTGCCCAACAGGTCTTGAACCCGCTCGGCCCCCGAGAAGTGCTCGCCATTAATGACATGTACTACCTGGGTCAGCTTGGTCGGTACTTCGAACGCGACGGTTTGAATCGGTTCAGACTGGACAGCCGTGTCGGACATTGCGTGGCTTTCTTAGGAGGAAAATGCTCTTCCCAAGCCTAGGTGACAGGCTGCAATCGCGTCGGAACCTAATGGCCCGCGGTCGGCTTTCCCACGCAGCTTTGGTTCGGTTTTAACGGTTATGCAATGCGGCTTTAGCCCAGCCCAACCAACTGGGCGAGTTCCGGCAGCTTTGCATAGAACAAATACCCACCGGCGATCAGCATTCCTAGCGAAGAACTCCAGAGGCCGATATCCCACCACATTCCAGGCCGTAATCGCGAATCACTTCGATAGTAGCGATAGTAAAGGGCGGCGGCCGAAAGCATTGGCAACATGATGGCCTGCATGACACCGCTGAGCAGAATCAACTGGGCCGGATTGGGAAACAACACATAGACCGTGAAGCAGCCCAGCGGGAATGCGATGTTGAATACGGTAACGGTGGTGTGCAACGCTTTGTCGGACGGGGCGATGATTCCAAACAGACGTACGCCGTCGGCATCAACGCGGGCGTGCCCTGCGTTGGCGACAAAGAACGTTGAGTAGAGCACCGCGAACGCGCCGAAGAGGAACAGCGTCGGGGCGATCGCGCCGAAGACCGGTTCATACATCACGCTGAGGGTACGGATCAGTTCCGACTTCTCCGGGTTCATTCCAGTGCGGCCGAGAATTGCCGCTCCCAGCAGATAAAAGGCGATCGTGGCGAAGGTGTAAACCAGCATCGATCCCCATGCATCCCACTGCATGACGCGGAGCCAGCCTGACGCACGCTTGGCCCAGCCTTCGCTTTCGTCTCGTTTGCCGGTGAAGCGGGCATAGCCTTTTTCAACGCACCAGTAGGGATAGGCAATCAGTTCCTGCGCGCCGACGCCGATGATGCCGAAGGTTGCCAGGGCTGTGATCAATGGCGTCGTACCGGCGATCGAGGCCTTGGGCAGGGTGAAGCTTAGGCCTTGCAAGACTTCGCTGCCTGAGATCGCCCACTCAGGCGAAAACTGCAGGACGATCAGGTTGCCGATGGTAATGAGCGTGAAGCTGGCGACCAGGATTGTCGAGAAGTTCTGGATGAAATGATAACGCCCCATGTAGAGCAGGCCGGCAGTGATTACCGCGATGATGCCGGCCCAGATTTTGTCGTCGTTGCTGCTGAGCGATTGCCGGATGTCTTCGATCTCGGTCTCGGTGCGCTTGATACTGTCTTGAATTCCCGTTCGCAGATCTTCGTCGGAAGTTTCCGACAGCAGAGTCTGATCGAGTCGAAGCTGGCGGCGAAGATCGAGAAACCTGCGCGACTCGGAACTCAGATTCACTTCCAGTTCTTCGAGACGTTTCCGGCCATTAGCTTCGGCCTCGGCGTCGCCCCGTTCGCTTGCTAAACGGATGATGGTTTCCTGAAACTGGATATCGGCCTGCGCCTTGGCGAACTCGTTAAAGACGCGGCCTTGCTGGGTGAGGGGAACACTAATCTGCAGGGCCTGCCCGACGCCGCCGACAATGCCGCCGAGTTGAGCCAGGCTGGATAGGGTCATTAATAGCCAATAGATCATCAACCAGTTCACGCGATACGGTTGCCCCCACGCTCGGAAGCGAATCGCTGGACCTGGCAGCTCATTCAGCCCATCGAGGGCCGTTTTGCCGGAAGTGATCGTGTAACGGCCGAATTCGACCTGGACGAATACCTTGATCACGCAGCCCAGCGCAATCAGCCATAGCAGCGCGAAACCTGCTTCGGCTCCGGTTTTGGTTGTGGCGATCAGCTCGCCGGAACCGACAATCGAACCGGCAATGATCAGTCCAGGCCCGAGCCAGGACAGAGTCGAAAGCAGTTTGGTCGGCGGATCGACCGTGGTAATGATGTCATCCGACGCATCGTCGGGCGGAGGCGCAGCTTCGCTCATGGGGGCAAACGAGGTGTGGGGACACAAAGTCCCGGGGGATGATGGAGAAGGTTGGGGTACAAGCTACCCCATTTTCACAGGCTTGAAAAGAAGCGGCCTGTGAGCGGCAGAATTGGTGGGATCGGACAGAAGCCGCAAATTACTGGGCTGATTCGTCGTAGTAGAGGACCTCTTCCTCGGATGGTTCTTCCAGGATTTCCTCAGATGGAGCTTCCTCGGTGATCACCGACTGCGTGGAATAAGGTGCCCATGCGGATCCGGCCCGAGACCCGCTCAGTTGGGCTTCATCGAATGCAGCGTAGTTGTAATCGAACGGGTGGCAGCACATGGCGCAGCCTGCGTGGACAGTCAGCGAAAGCATAGCGAAGACAAATAGCAGCTTTTTCATGGCGTCGCGGCCTTGCGAAGGGAGCCTGATCAATTCAGTCGGTCGTGTCAGAAGGATGATCGACTTCTTCGTCCTGGTAAATTGAGACGAATTTGCCGATTATGACGGAATTGCGGCCTGGCGACGCTAGCAAGCAAGTGGGACGCCCAAGGCGTCCCACGATTTCAATCTGGGCCCCAACGGCTTAAGCGATCAGTTTATTTCGCTCAGCCATTCTTTCGCGAATGGAAGGTTGGTTGTCGATAATGCGGACCACTTCTTGCCAGTCCAGGCCATCGGCTCCCAGAGCATCGACGATCGCCAGCAACTGCTCCCAGTCTTCGTCGTCGGTGATCGAAAAGCGAAGGTCATCGCGATCAAGCATTTGCGGAACCGGCAGCATTTCGATCTGAAAGAGTTCCGGATAGTTGAGGAACGAGCTATCAATGCGATAGGGATCGGTCTTGGATTTGATTTCGCGGCTGGCTTTGGCCAACGCACCGCTGCGAATCCATTCGGCAAACAGCCCGATGCACGACTGCGATACGGGGCAGCCATCGTCCAATCGATAGCCGATGTAATCTTTGTCGGGGTGCTGCAACGCCATGATCAACAGGCGATCGATCAGGATTGGATCGCAGAACGGCGTTTCCAGTGGCACGCGAACGACTGATTGGGAAGGGTATTCGTGCGAGGCATCGGCCAGCCGCGCTAGTGGGGTCGCCTTGCTGCTGAAATGACAGGGAATATCCATCGGCACCAAGGTGGCAAGTTCGCGGTAGGAGGGAGCGTCGGGCATCGCCACGACAATTCCATCGACCAGTTCCGCTTCCGAGATGCGACGAACGAGCCATTCGACCAACGGTGCCGAAATCAACTTGCGTCCGGCCAATTTACTGTGTTGTAGAGATACGGTCTGAGTAGATGTAGAGACCGGGGTCAATTCATCGTCGATTTGGACGATGGCGAGATGTTTCATCGCGGCAATCCTTTAAATGCGGAGAAGCAGTGTCCGACACTGTGCATGTCGTGAGGGGGGGGTGACATCCGCAGTTTATATACTCACGAAGCAATTCGTCAATCTAGTTCAGCCGATCCAATCGAGAGACGATCTTCGATGGATGCCTTTTCTCAGGTAGGCCGACCGATCATGAGTAGTTGATAGATGCGAGGATCGTGCAACGTATCGGCGATGAACTGGGCCCCGTCAAATGCATGTCGATTGCTGTGTTCACCTGGAACGGCGACTGCGTGGGTCCCAGCGTCGATGGCCGATTTACAGCCGGTTTGGCTATCTTCAAAGACGACGATTTCGCTCGGATCGAGTTGCAAGCGACTTGCCGCGGTGAGATAGATTTCGGGGTGTGGCTTGCCGTTTTCTACTTCATCGCCACCAATCACAAACTGCAGATCTGGAGTTATGTTGAACCGTCCCAACAGGTCGATTGCGGTCGCACGCGATGCGCTGGTGCAAACAGCCACCGGGAAATCGGCCTCCAGAATCGAGCGGAACAACTCCGTGAAGCCGGGCATCAAGCCTAGCGACGTTTCCAGGATATCGGCGAAGATCTCTTCCGATTCTTGCGACAAAGTTTCGATCGAATCGGCCAACTCGTGCCAGTCGATCATCGCTTGGAAGGCAACCGCAGCCGGCCGCCCCATCATGGCATCGGTGAGTTCCTGGGTTAGTTCCAAACCCCGACGACGAAGGATCTCTGTCGATACTTGCGGATAGAGCATCTCGGTGTTGAGGATCGTCCCGTCCATGTCAAAGACGACAGCTCGGATTTTCGACATTTGAGTTTCTATTGCTTGTCAAATAGCGGCATGCGAATCAGAAACAAATCATTGATTGGCTTGCCAGAATGGCGTGCAGAAGGAGGCAAAGAGTGGGGATGACAGGAATCGAACCTGCACTCCTTTCGGAACTAGATCCTAAATCTAGCGCGTCTGCCAGTTTCGCCACATCCCCTAAACGGCCTCCCCAGCGTGAAGTCGCAACTTGGGGAGATCTTCCAGAAAGTGAAACCGGGAGTATATCACGGCAACCCTTCATCTGACAACGTGACCCCCTATCAGGCTGGCCTCGTTAATTTGTGATGAGATCCGACGCAAAGCGTTCCGGGCTACCAGGTAGATGATTGCAGATTGTCCGCACCATTGGGCGTCGATTTAGATCATTCTATTGCGTTGATTTCGACACAGATTTGAATGTCACTATGTCCCCCCGGCCAAGTGGCAACTTGTCCATACCAGGTTGCCCCAGCTTGCGACTATATGCCGTTCCCTCATTGTGGTGTAAGGAATTTCGAAGAATAGAAATGGCATATTTGGAGACTGCCATTTCGCAGTTTTTCGACCCTGGGATTTATATCACGCATCTAAGCTATAACATGCACGTTTGAGTATATGGGACGCCGAGTCGGCGTCTAATAGTACAGGGTTTATCCCTGGTTTTTGCAGGCAAAAAACGGCGCCGTTGCGGTTTCACTGCATTCCAAATTTGGGGCCGTCGACATAAAGGTATAACGTGTTTAGACTGAGGTTGGGCCAACAGCAAGGCAATCATAGACAATAGAAACCTTATAGAAAGAAACCGAAACCAACATGGCCAAACGCGCTACCAACAAAGTCTCGAAGGCAGATGCAATTCGCAATTTCCAAAAGGATAATCCAGAAGCATCTCCGACCGACGTCGCAGACGCTTTGAAGAAGTCTGGTTACAAAGATTTGACGCCGCAATATGTCAGTACGATCAAGTCGATGGACAAGCGCAAAGCTCATGGTCCTACTAAGTCGGGAAAGATCACTGCGGACGATCTGATTACGGCCAAGGAGTTTGTCGACTCGCTGGGCGGAGTCGGTCGTGCTAAGCAGGCAATGGAAATGCTGGGCAAACTGACCAACTAAAGTTGCTCGCCAGGAAGCGAAAACGCGACTGCCGTCTATCTCTGAATTAAAGTTTGAACGCGCGGGCTTGGATCTGTTGCCAGGTCCGCCTTCAGACGCTTGAGCAGTCGAGGATCGGAAGATGTTAACAAGGCCGCGGCCGCTCCATAACGAACATCCGCATCAGGATCTTTCGTTAAGTAGTAGAGCCATGTAGAGCGGTCATCTCGTTGTGTTAGCGGTAATTCTCGTACTAATTCCAGCCTCTGCGTTACATCTGGATGTGTCAGACGGCTTGCCAACTGAAGATCTTCCATGCTGAAGTTTCGCGACAGCAGCGCCTTGCGCGCGTATTCGACGGTATCAGGATTTTGTGCGTGCAGTTTCCACATGATCTCTAGCGATGTGAGACGGCTGAAATCAGGGGCTTCCATCACAATTTGAGTATCCGATTCCAATCGACGTGATCCATCTATTAATGTCGGAAGCTTGAGCGGCTGTTGAATGGAGTCGCGATGGTTAGCAACCAGCGGTTGCTCCTTTGGTATTACGCTGGCGTTGGAAGTGGCACTTTCACCTGGGGTTGATGTCAACGATTCGGCCTGCCACGGTAGGCCACTATGCAAATCGACCTCGACCACCTCTTGAATCTCAGGAGTGCTAGCGAGGCCGTTTCTATTTCGATTGGAATTTGCCAGGTAACGTGAAAGCGCTTCATCGCTGGCAGCGACATCGCTAGAAGATTGCATGTCAGACGTCGAATGGATGATTTGCTCGACCATCACCAGGAAGCTGCCATGTTCAGCAGACGTGTCCCCGAACTTCCACTGAGACATCTGAATTGCCATCTTTCGGACCGACTGGCGAACTGGATCGGAGAAGGTTGGCAGGCCATTTTGCAGGGAGTACGCAAGTTGTGTAGCTTCGGCAGAAATCGCGACCCCTGGTAGGTTTTCCATTTGATCGACTAACGACTGCATCCTGTGGGTTGCTTCCAACGCCACGGCAGCACGGGGAGAACCCATCCAGCGAATCAGCAGGTCTGTTTTGCGATCATGAGAACTGGACAGAATTTGATCCATTCTGGGCCCAACGGCGTTCTCTGGGGCCTCGAGCAAAAGTGTATCGATGTGCTCAGGCAGCAGATACCACCTTGCGGCAAAATAGACCCCCCCGGCAGATAGCAGAATCACCACAAGGAGTAGCAGCACGATCGAAACCGGTTGACTGAGGTAGCGAGTACTTCGATCCATCGGAAATGGCTCTCGGGTTTGATGCAAGGTGCTGCGTGTTTTGCGAATATCGGCAGCCGCTAGCACCCTTTCGTGGACGGAATTTGAGAATGATTGTGGCGATCATAGCGATTGAACCGAATTAAGGGTAAGGCCATCTCAGCCGCCGCGAAGCCATGGGGGAACGCTTGCATGCCGATTGTCCGAATGCCATCCAATCTTTTTCGCCTTCCCCGATTCACCTGCCTTACGTTGCTGGCTTTACTTGGCTTGGTAGCAGCTAGTCTTCTGTCACCGCTGCCAGTTGTCCAAGCTCAAGAGCCCGAAGCGGAACTCGTCAGCTTCACCCGGGAAGAAAAGAAGGACGCCCTGCGTCAAATCCCGTTTACCAAGCTGCATCCTCAGGATCAAAACCGGGTTGCCAACGTGGTGCAGGATCCAAGCATTTTTCGTCGCTTGCCGGTGCAGGTGATTCCTTGCGATCCAGAACTCTATTCGTTCCTGGTCACCTATCCTGAGGTGGTGGTTAACATCTGGGAACTGATGGGTATTTCCACGGTCGACGTGAAGCGGCTCAGTCCCACAACGTTTCATGCCAACGATGGCGCCGGCACTGTCAGCAAGGTTGACATCGTCTATGCCGACGGACAGACCAGCGTGTTTTTCGCCCAGGGATATTACGAGGGACCGCTGGCACCGACTCGGATCATGGCCAATTGCGTATTGGTGTTACGATCGGGAATCACCAAGGCGGCTGAAGGCAAATCGTTTATCTCGAATCGACTCGACGTTTTCGTCCGTTTCGAGAACCGCGGTGCGGACCTGCTGGCACGCACGCTTCATCCACTGATCGGCAAAACGGCCGATTACAACTTTGCCGAGACCTCCTCGTTCATTGGCAAGATATCGAAGAACGCCGAGGAGAACCTGCCAGGGATGAAAAGTCTCGTTGGCCGGCTCCAGAAGGTGGACCCAACGGTTCGCGATCAACTGAGTGACCTGGTTACCCGGGTTCACCAGCGGAGGGTCTTGGCCGACCGCACTCTGCAACACCATTTCTCTCAACAGGAACCGGCAGCAGAATCGATTCCTCTCGCGGTCGCTCCGACGCCGCAAAACCCGCCTGTCATGCTGAATGCTCCTGAGCCTGCCGAGGCCATTCGGTTGCAGCCGGTACAGCCGATCCATCCGGTGGAGAAAGTCAGTAGTCTCTCGTTAGGCCCGGTACCAAGGAAGCGTTTCGCCGAACTGCGACGCTAGTCCGGCCTTCGATAACTGAATGAGTCCTAGCGTTCGGATGCCGCTGAGCTATCGGCGGTGAAATGGGACTCGGCTACCTGTTTAAGGTGTCGCAGGTCGAGTTTGCCTGAGCCCAGGACCGGAATCTTTTCCACCTCCATGAAGCTATCGGCTGAAGGGATGAACAGGTTGGGCAGCCCCGCCTCTTTTAGCCGTCGGCAGATTTCTTCAGGCGAGATCTGCAAGTGGACGTGAACGACGACCAGGCGTTCTCCCTTGGTCGGATGAGCGACTGCCGTCACGGCGACGGTAAGTTCGTCGCTTTCTTCGTCGCCCAGGATTTGATTGATTTCCTCTTCGATACGGACGTGTGGGATCATTTCGCCGCCGATCTTTGAGAAGCGGCTGATGCGTCCGGTAATCATCAGGAAGCCATCCTCGTCGATCAGGGCGACGTCTCCGGTCTTGTACCAATTATCTTGCAAGACTTCGTCCGTTTCCTCCGGCATGTGGAGATAGCCTTTCATCACGTTTGGGCCGGTAATGTAAAGCATGCCGGGTTCGTTGACTCCCTTTTCTTCGCCTGTTTCAAGATCAAGGATCTTCGCCGCGACGTTGGGAATCGGCCGGCCAACGGTTCCTTCCTTGCGATCGATCTGGAAATTGTCGACTGAGCGAGCAGGGGGAATGTTTACCGAAACCAGCGGCGACAGTTCCGTTGCTCCATAGCCTTCAACCGGGCGTACCCCGAATTTCTCTTCAAACGATTCGCACAAGTCGCTCGGAAGCTTCTCCGCGCCGGCGACGACGATCTCGAGCGTCGCGAAGTCTTCCTTGTCGATTCGGCGGAGATAGCTGCGAAGGAACGTGGGTGTCGCCAGGATCACGGTACCGACATGTTTCTTGGTCAGGCTGCCGATTGCCTTCGGTTCCAGCGGGCTGAAATGGTAGGCCGACTTCACGTCGATACCAAACAGCGTCCACAGCGTTACCGTATAGCCGAACGAGTGAAAGAAGGGCAGGATACCGATGATCACGTCGCTTCGCCGCAGGTGAACCATCTGCTGAATCGCCTGAACGTTGGACGAGATATTCGCGTGGGTCAGTTGAACCCCTTTCGGAACGCCCGTCGAACCTGACGTGAAGATGACCGTGAGCGTGTCGTTGGGACGAATCTTATTCAGCCCATAGACTCGATCGAGGATCCAACTTGGAACAATATACGCATTGAATGCGCTGCTGAGTTTGTCCCACAACGTTGGTTTGTCACGCAGGTCTTCGAGATAGACCACCTCGCAGTCGAGTTGCCAGTCGAACTTCTCCATGAACTTGCGACTGGTCAGAACCGTTTTGATTCCGCATTGGCGGATGCAATGGTTCATTACCTCGTTGCTGGTCGTGTAGTTCAAATTGACGCCAATCCGCCGATCGAGAGCAATCCCCGCGTTAACCGCCACGGCGGCAACGGATGGCGGCAGAAGGATGCCCACGTAGGGTTCTTCCACGCGAGGCTGAAGAACGTACCGATTGAGCAGTTTTTGCAGGATCAGGATCCGAGTCAGCAATACGCCGCCAGTAAGATCGGTACCGATTGAGTCGGCCACTTTCGAGTGAAACAGCCGGCGTTTGCAGACCCGCAGCATCGTCTTGGCGGGTGGAACAACACGGTCAACGCGGCGCTCGAACGCCAACGCACCAAGTTGCTGGACCGCCTGGCGAATCGCATGGATGCCATGCGGCGGTTCGATCGGTTCGCCGAAGTGAATGGAAATGGGGGTCTGCCAGCCGCGGGGAAGTTTCCAGAAGAACTTGCCTTCGCTGAAACTAAAAATGCTGCCCCAAAGCTCGTCGATGTAAACCGGCACGACTGGGGCCGATGTCCCTTCAACCATCTTCAACAGGCCAGGGCGGAACCCTTGAATCTGTCCGCTTCGGGTGATTCCACCTTCGGCGAACACACAAACAAGCTCGCCATTCTCGATCGCCTCGCGTCCCTTTTGCAGGGCACGTTGGATTCCCTTGGGGCCTTTATCGATCAGGATAGCACCGTGGTATTCGACGAATCTCCGGAACCATTGACTCTTGAAATTGCCTCCCCAGACCAGCATGCGGACTGGGCGGCTGCTGGTCAGCATCAGCAGCACGCCGTCGAGCCACGAAACATGGTTCGAGACAAGCAATGCACCACCCTCAGCCGGCAAGTTCTCTCGATCGTGAACCCGGATGCGATAGAAAGTTTCGCTCGCCAGCCAGACCAGGAATCGAAGCGAGTTCTGCGGCAAGAGATACAAGATGTAGAACAGGATCGGAATGGTTACCAATCCGCACAGTAGGAAGATCTGACGCGAGGTTAACAGCGGCAAATTGGCGGCTTGAAAATAGATTTCCGCTACCAACTGTTTGTAATCGGGATACTTGTCGATGACTTCGCTGCGGTCCATCGGGGCGCGATCGACGAATCCCTGATGCAGTTGGGTCATCAGCAACGTCGCGAATGCGTAACGCTGCTCGTCTTCGTTGGACGTTAATTGCTTGGCGATTGCCAGGGGCGTTTCGTGTTCTCGGCCAGCGACCAGGTCGGCCCGAAATGCTTGCGAAGCGGCGTCGACTTTTTTCGCGAACTCGGGCGAGATCTTCAACGCGGCAATCTGATCGACGTTCTCGACATTGCCCTCATAGACTGGAGTCCGCAAGACGGAAAAGATAACCGAAACCAACAAGATCCCGCCAAACGTCAGGAAATTGGTCGCCGCCAGGATCGTCCCACGCTTTTCGGCAGGGGCTCGATGCTGCAGGAACGATGCCAACGGCACTTCGAATAGCCCTGCCGAAAGCCCTAACGAGAACAACAGGAAGCTGGCGATCAAGAACACGAAGTTCCAATTGCCGCTGGCGCCAACAATTGGTGACGGGCAAAGGAACAGCAGAAACGAGCAGATGGCTAACCCTGTTGCCCCAAGTGGAAGGATACCCATTTCCACGTGTCCTTGAGACCAATACCCGGCCAGAACACAGCCGACTGCCGTTCCAATCACAAGCACGGCCAAAAGCGGACCGACATCGGCCTGGGTGGTTGTTCCGCTTTCGGAAGCGAACTGATCGATATTCAGCTGTGCCAACGCCGCCAAGGTCCAGAAGAACGTGCTGCCCAACGCAACGTAAAAAATGGCGTTGTTCGCTTTCAGGACTTTCATGTCCGCGATAATGCTGCGAAACGGATTCCAGGGGAATTTAAGATCTGGTTGATTGGACGGTAGCCGCTGAATCCACACGCTGGTGATGATACCGACGGCGGCAAATCCAACCATGATCATCCCGGCAACCCAAAGATTGGTTTCGCCCTGCCGGGTGAAGTCGCTCAGCCAATTGCCGACAACGGTTCCCAGGGCGGTGGCGACCACGGTGGCAAGCCCAATGATGCCGTTGGCGGAGGAGATATGTTTGGTCTTTAAGATTTCGGGAATTGCCCCAAGCTTGGCCGGCCCATACATGGCACTTTGGGCGCCGAGCAGAAAAACCACGCTGAAAAGCCAGAACAATTGCCCGCTCCAGGCCAACATGATGCCCAGCAGCATGATGATGATTTCAGCGATCTTGCACGAAACGATAACGCTTCGCTTGCTGTATCGATCGGCGAAAAACGCCGCATGCGGGGCAAAAATGAGATAAGGAGCGACCATACAGACGGTGCCCGCCATCAAGATCGCGCCAACTTGCTCGGGATGCTGTTCTTTCCCGATTCCGATGGCAAACCACCGAAAGATATTGTCGTTAGCAGCCCCAAAGAACTGGGTTAATACCAGGCCGATAAAACTCATGGACGACAAACTATTCAGTTCGTCGTCATGTTCTCGAATGGTGGGCTCGTGGACGCTGGGGGCCATACGTCATTTCCGCGCGGTGCTTGCCGTGAATGCAATTCCGTTAGACTAGCCGATTTGGGCCGTTTCACCAACGCCACAAGCCGACTATCGGCAGCCTGTGCCGCCTCTTTCTACGCGTATTTGAAGGAGGCGACGTGCTAAGTTTTTAGCGGAATTCACGAATTAGTAGCGAGATGGCACCCGCCCGGCGGCCCTTGCGGAAGAACTAGGCCGACAATTGGGCGTCGAATAGTCGCTGCATCGTTTCCTGCAAATGTTCTGGCAGAAACGGCTTCACGATGAAGTCTTGAGCCCCTTTGCGGACGGCTTCAGCGACCAGGGTGGTCTGGTTGAGAGCGCTGATCATCACCACCTTGGCGTTGGGATCGCTCTGCATGATCTGCTCCAGGCCAAATACGCCGTCGTAGTCGGGCATGACGATGTCCATCGTCACGACGTCCGGCTTCAATTCCTGGAACTTTTCGAGCCCTTCCTTCCCATTTTGAGCTTCGCCCACGATGGTCCAGCCATCTGCGGTGAGCGAGTCGATTACAAGCTTGCGCATCAGCATCGAGTCGTCACATACTAGCCGCGCGGCCTCGGGAAGGTGTCGGTGTGCTCATTTTAATTGCCCCTTAGATGATCACTTTTGACATGGAACCAACGTTTTTTTAGCGTCCTCTGATAGTTAGGTTACGATCCGGGACCTCGCTGATAGGGGATGCGGCGGAATTACAACTACGCGATAAACCGAAGTCGTCCAGACCGGATGATTCGACCTTTTCGCTTTCATCCGAGTAATCGTTACATGGGTAATAGCCAGCGATCTGGCAGAATTGCTGGCACCGCAGTCGAGGTCCATTCGACTAATAACGTTGATGCAAGCTTCCGTTTCACCCCACTCTTAAAGCAAGTTTCAGCGCATCGGCGGAGCTGACCGTGGAAATCAACCGCAACCAATACTTCATGATTGGGGTCGTCCTACTGGCCCTGGGCATCCAGTTTCGAATGATCGATTCGGTGACTTTGACTCAGGATGCAAGTCAATTCTTGGCCAAGCAGTTCTCATCGAAGAAGGCAGAACCAAGCGACGTACCAACCGCCTTTGTCGCCGCAGCCGAAGATGCCAATTTTGTTGCCCCAAAAAAGACAATCAAACCGCCACAATGGCTCGGCTGGGCAATGATCTCGATGGGGGCGGTGCTGGTCCTGCATAGTCTGGCAATGCCTAAGCCTGGTTAGCGGCCTCGGCCTATATCAACTTTAAACCTGGCCCTACGGTCGTGCGGGTGGGCGATATCGGGGATTCTCGTTCCCGAAATAACGTTGATTGCCACGAAGCGTGTTGGCATCGCGGATAGCACTGTAGGGACGCAAACGAATGTCTTCCAGCGTCGTCGAGAAGGTGCCTTGTCCGGGGACGATGAGCCGAACCACAAGAATACCCATTGCCGAAACGCTGCCGTCGGTAACCGGCGAGCGAGACTGATAGGCAAGTTGAGCCACTCGAGAATCGTACCTTGCAAACGTTTGTTCCAACGGGACACGCCAGGTGCCGATTTTTCTGAGCTTCGCCCCTTGTCCGTGTGGCACGATATTGAAGCTTTCCCCCTGAAACGCGTAGAGATCTGCTTCCAGGTGACCATAGGCAGCCGTTGGCAGGCCTTTCGCATCTTCCGCCGCGAAGGTCACTTCCAGGCCGTCGATCATTGGATCGCGATCCCAACTCTTGCACGTGGCCCAGGCAGTTAATCGTGCGATCGGGGCAGAGTGAGGACCCGCCTCCGTCTGTTCGACGGAAACTTCATGATCGCGAGGAAGTTCGGAGGGACCAACCGTTAAAACGTTTTCAGACAACGGCGGCTTCTCGTTGGTAGCCTGGATCATCGTGATTAGCGATGCCAATTGCTCGAAAGAACTGGGCTGATCATCAATCGTCAAATGCCGAATCGCAGTCCAGGCAATCGGGCGGGTCAGCATAATTGACCCTCGGCTGGTGGTTAGCCGAACCGTGTTGAAATCGCTATCGGGAGCAATCGTTCCTCGAAAAGTTCTCCCGCTGGTGGTCGTCAATTCGACAATTGCGCCTGTCCCCATGTCGTTGGCGAAGACATGGCGAGAAGAAAGTGCGACGACGCTTCCCAACGCAAACGAAAACGCAACAACAAAGGGGCCGATCGAAGATGAGGAAATGGGGTCGTACATCGAAGCCTGCGGAGAAAGTTGAATTCACACAGATTGGAGTCAACCGTCTCATTTGCAGGCTTCGTGCCGAGTCTTGTGGGTAATCGGGTAAGCGATTCCGTAAGTTATTGTTGATGATATGTTTGCGCAATATGCGGGGTCATGCCAAGCCCGCCAGGTTCGACCTTGATGGGGACTTTTGGCAACATTCCATGATTTCCGAACGCAACATGCGGAAATAAAAGCTACGCTTCAAAAACCACGTAACTATCGACCCGAATGCGAGATTTCTGCCGTGACCAGAATCTTTTCCCGCTCGTTGAATCTTTTATTGGCTACCGTATTTGTCGCACTTCTGGCGGCACCTTTGGTTCCTTGGGCGACTGCCCAGGAGGGGGCCGACCGGGTGAAGCAAGCTGAGGAGCAGCAAAAGAAGGTCAAAAGGCTTCGCGAAGGGGCCGAAATCGTCGACGCCAAGGGTAGTTTCGAGTGGATCGGCGATCGCCTCAGTTTTCAGGTCGATGGCGAAGAGGTTGTCTTCAAGATCCTGGAAAACCGCATGATGGAGCGGGTCGTTCAAAGTCAGGAAGCCTCGACCGGACAGCTTGTCTGGCTAGTTTCCGGGACGGTTACCGAATATCGAGGCGGGAATTACCTGCTGATTACGCATGTTGTTTTAGATGGGAAACGAGGTACCTGAGCGGCATAATCAGGTCGCCGTTTTGCCTGCCAAGTCTGATCCAGCTTCGGCCAGTCGTTGACAGTGCGTAAGTGAAAAGTATTATAGGCTTTAGCGTTTGAGACGATTCTGGCGCTATCGTGCTCTGCAAGATTCTCAGAATGCTCACATTTTCCTTTGTCTAGGCAAACCCTGTTGCGTTAGAATTCTGCGAAGTCTTCAGGAAAAGGAAACCATCGCAATGTCGGATCAAAAACGCCTTCGCGTATCCGAATTAGACGGCGTCTGTGTCGTCGAGTTCAAAGATCGAAAGATTCTGGATGATGCCCAGATTCAAGAGATCGGCCAAGAATTTCACGACCTGGTAGAGGTCGAAAAGAAGCAGAACATTCTGCTGAATTTCTCGCATGTCGAGTTTTTGTCGAGCTCTGCGCTGGGCAAGCTGATCAGCCTCGATAAACAGGTAAAGCAGCGAGATGGGCATCTGAAAATGAGCAACATTCGTCCGGAGATTATGGAAGTATTCGCCATTACCCGGCTGAACAAGTTGTTCGATATCAAGGACGACCTTCCGGACGCCCTCCAGGCGTTTCGCGGATAACTTCGATATCCCTGTTTTCCCGAGCAGGTAATACCAGCTAAACTAATGCTATCATTTATCCCCTTGTAAGCTGTCTCGCGGCCAGCAGACACCAGTCACGAATTCGACCACGTTGATTGGCTTTTCCCGTAACACTCCTCCCATTCGAGAATGCTCTTAGTTATGGGCGACGAAAACAACTGGCTATGGTCCAACCAGGAAACCATTCCCAGCGATACGGCGGAAGGACAGCGGCTTATCAAGGAATTGCTGACTCAGTTGGAAATCGCCCAATGGGGTTCGCACGAAACCTTCGGCATCCATCTCGCCGCGGAAGAAGCAATCGTTAACGCGATCAAGCATGGAAACAAGCAAGACCCGAACAAATCGGTCGAAGTTGACATGCGGGTCGCCAAAGAACGGGTTTTGATCCACATTACGGACGAAGGTCCCGGTTTCGACCCGCATGCTGTTCCCGACCCAACCCTGGACGAGAATCTGGACGTCCCCTCGGGACGCGGAGTGATGCTGATCAAGGCCTACATGACCGAGGTCGAGTACAACGCCAAGGGGAACTCGGTCCGAATGGTCAAAGACCGTTCCGAACCCTGAAAATGCCCTCCCAACTCCGAACCTCCTGCAGTACCGAATGTCCTATTCGATACGACCGCAACCCACCCATTTTCGGCCCAAAACTTTCGCAGTGACTGGCCTTGAAAGGGTGAGGGAAAGAAGTAAACTTAGCTTTCTACCTTGATCCCCTGTAGCTCAGTTGGTAGAGCAGGCGGCTGTTAACCGCCCTGTCGCAGGTTCGAGTCCTGCCGGGGGAGCTCTGTTTGACAAAGGTCGTCTGGAGTCATTCCAGCGGCCTTTTTTGCTGCGCACTCGGTCGCCGCATCTGCAATCAGGTCAAAGGGTTGGCGAAAATGCGGCGCCCTGTACAAAAACGATGCCAACAGAAAACAGCGGCAATTTCCGAGCGAAATGACGGCGAAACACGATTCCGAATGCCAACTGAAAATGACAATTTCAGCCGAAAAGATCGATTCAACGAACCAAGGTCACGCTAAATCTACGATCGGCGCGCACCAGCCTCGCAGGCCAAGATGCAAATCGATTTCCCAAACCCAATTCAAGCAGCCCGAGAGTAAGACTTCAGGATCCCGCCCAAGCGTTCTTGGCACTGGATATCAGCCATGCTGAGGGCGGGAACTTCATCGTCCGTCCCCTCGCATTCTGGCTCGCCACGCTGTAAGAGCAGCACATTGCCAATGCCTTGATGCGGACGTTCTTCGTGGTAGTGCGCGACGTACTCTCGAACGATGAAGTCAAAATGCGATTGTCCAAACACAATGAAGTGGTCCAACGCTTCTTGTTTCAGCGACTGAATCCAGCGTTCGATAAACGCGTTCAGGTTGGGGGCCCGAGGACCAACAGGCTTTACTTCGATACCACGACCGTTGAACACCGAATGGAATCTCTCGGAAAACGCTTTGTCCATGTCTCGCATGAGAATGGTGCAGACCAAGCCCTCCGTTTCCACGTGTTCCAGAAACGCTCTGGCTTGCTGCTCGATCCACTTACCTCCGGTCGAAAAGGCCGACGGAGTAACGATAACCTTTCGTGTTGCCACATTGATAAACGCCAAGGCAAAGACTTGTCTTCTGCCAGTCGGCGTCCAAATGCGTTTGCTGAAGAAGTCGCACTGCCAAAGCGTTTCCTGATGTGCTTTGAGGAACTCAGACCAAGTCCCGCGGCTACGTTTGGGACCTGGATCAAGTCCATTTTCGACCAAGATATTCTTCACCGTCTGGCGCGATACGTTTCCCAGGCCAAGCTTGCGAATCTCACCTAAGATTCGGCTATAGCCCCAGCCCGTCTCCTTGGCAACACGAACGACGAACTCGCGAATGATGACGGCGATACGAGGTCGGCCTGTCTTCTTGGCCATATCTTCGCCGTCCGCTTTACGAACCCAACGCCGGAAAGTCGAGTAATCGACAATCGTAATCATTTGGCGAATGGCGGGTCCCAGCACAAGTCCCAGTTTGAGAAGCCGTTCGCGTTCCTCCTGCCGCAGAAATATCTTCTGCTTTGGCACTCGCCGACGGAGCATTTCATTCTCGGCCTTGAGGAACTCGATCTGATGCCGAAGATCTTTTTCCAAGGACCTTGCCAGGAGAAATAATAACGGCTGGAAAATCTCGCGCACGGCTGCTAAAACCTATAAATCATCGGAAAAACAAGGTGTGGCATTCTTTTTGTACCCCGACGCTCCGCCTAAACAGGTTCAAAAATTCTCGTGATTGCCAATCGAATACGATTACTTGTTAAGAGATAACGGCTAGGCAGCCGGTAGATGATATTCTCGGTTCGCGAAGGGTTCTGTTCGGGGTGCGTGGCGAACCCCTGTTTTTTCCGTAGAGCGTTCGGTTCGTATTTTGGGGACCGAAAGGGACTCGGAATTGGCAAGTCCCTTTCTATTCGCGACTTCCGTCGTTTGAGAAACAGAGAACTTTCACGAAGAGGGTTTTGCACGGGGAGCCTTTTTATCCTTATGGCGAACCAACGCCTCTGGGGTTAACACATCGGGACGGTCACCACCTTCGGCGACGGTCCCGTTTCTATTTTCTTGGCCAATGTTTTCAGGTCTCACCTCTGGAAATAGGGTCAGGCTGTACTCTGCCCGCTTCTCCTCAGTGTCGACAAAATGTAGATGCAGCGACTGGATAAAGTGGTGCAGAATGCACCGCTTCACCGTCTTTTAAAGCCTTTGAGGCAGCCATCCTTAGGCGGGGATTAGATTTTTCGGAAGCGCTGTCAGCTTGTTCAATTCCATTTGTCGGGAACTTGTACCCAGGGCGAACTCGGTATGCCCTCGTCTTTTCGTCGAAATACCAGGGTACGCCGGCCAGACGGTGACCCACAGTTGGCATGATTGCCCGCAATACTGCCATCCTGAATTTGAGTTCAACAACCCTAATGATGAGGAAGCAGCATATGAGTTTTCGGGACTGGACGAAGCAATTGAGAGATGTGAAAGGCAACAAGCCGCACTGGCCTTGGTTGTTGGGAATGGCCATGGCTGACGAGTTCAGACGGCAAGTGGTGGTTGATAACGGATATCAGGGTAACGTCTTCCTTGACCGGGACGACCACAAGTATCAAGAGGGGCATACTGAACGCCGCCTGGTTCAGACCCTTTATCATCCGTCCTGTACTGGCCCTATGCACGCCGGGTTTGGCATTTCCTCCGCGTAAAAGGTTTGGTGTAGTTCAAGTTCTACAAGCAACGTTTTTGCGAAGGAACTCCTGTACTCAGATTTGCTCTGTTATTGGTGCCCCAGTCGCCTCAGAACCTGCGTAACTCGCGACCGGCTGACGCCCAGATACCTGGCTAGGGCGGCCCGGCTTTCGACGATTCCGTTGTCGAGAAGTGACTGGTAAAATCGGGCTCGAGCCAGCGGATCGCGGATCGTGTTCAGCCTTGGGAGTTTCGGCAGGCTCCAACGCGGCTTTCAGGTCGCCCCAGGGCAGCAAATGGACGTTCCGCTGCTTTCTGGAAGTCGTTATCAGGCAAAGACCTAGCTCGACAAACGAGGTGTTCGCTGAGTGGCCGATTCGGGGAGGTCTTTTTGCGTTTGCTAGTTTGTCCAACGGCATTCGTAAACTTGCCCGATTTCCGGATTCACGACCGACCATCCGATGAGCGAACCATAAGGATGATTGATCCGGTACCGAGATTTCATCAACGTAGGCGGCTTGCTCTTATCGAGGGGATAATTCACCAGTTCATAATTCAAATAGGGTCGATCTTCGGGAAAGAGCATCCAAACGCTCAGCAGGTCGGTTTTGAAACGCATGGCAAATGGGGCACGCGTAATCTGGCTCGGAATCCGAATGAACATCTCGATGGTTATGGTCGTCGGCTCGCCTCTTGGCAGGGCCCGCAGGTTATATTCGACCTCATACGAAGTTCGTTCTTCACCATATTCCATGACCGGATGGGCTAATCGACGAATCTCGGCCATGAACCGTTGCTCAGGCTGGCGAAACTCAATGTTTTTGAACAGCGAAGGATAGCTGAACACGACCTTTGGGTCCCAGGGATCCGCTGACGACGCATCTTCGGGAATCATCAACACCACGCGGTCTTTGACATAGATGCCTCCCTGCTCTTCGATATTTTTTTTCTGCGGATTCCAGTTACGAAGATCAACGATCCGGCTATATTCCAGGATCTCGACGATGCTCTCCTGCTTGGTGGTCGGTTGATCGATATCCAACACGTTGATCGGGACCCAATCGGCAGTCGGATTACGATCCAAGAGATCGAGAATATCATGAATGTCTGGATTGCCGCTGGCAATCGAGTCAATGACCTGTGCCTGGACTTGGGACTTTTTATAGAGTTGGTAAACCTGCAGGGGCAAATAGCCCAGCAGGAAGATTGCCAGCGCAATGTAGAGGTAGCTTGGCCAGTCGCGCAGGTCGAACAAAGTCGACCAGACTCGACGTAGGGCTGACTTCCGGAGGTGGCGTGCTACTTCCGTAGGAGGCGCAGTGCCACTTGATGACTTCTTGGTCCGTTTTGGTCCTGGCAGCCTTTTATCGGGAATAGGAGCCCAGCCTTCACCGGAAGGGGCCGCTGCGGTTTGTCCTTCTGCCTGGCGATATACTTTCCGGGCGACTTCGTAACCGTGTTGTGCCAGGCCGTTGATTTCTTCGTCGGAAAACCGATCAAGGTCCGTACGGATGGTTTGCACCTCGGGCTGAACGACGGGATGCAAGGTCGGGTCTTCGTCTTCAGCAACGGTCTCGGTAATTGGAATGAACGCAAAGCCGGTTTCTTTGCCGAAGTTCTCGCGCTCCAATTGCCAGACACGATCCCAAAGAATGTCCGATGCTCGAATCGATTGGCCTACGAAACCAAGTGAATTGTCACTAAGGATCTGAAATGGTTTTCCGGCATCACTGACGAAGACTTCGTCAAACTGGTTGCCGGTTTCCTTAAGCCAACTGAAGGCGCGAATCCCAAGATTGTCGTAAACGCCGCCATCGGTGAAATACTCGGTGGGGAACTCCCCATCGCGTACGCCAAGATCCGCCGCGGTGAATTCCACCGGTGGAAAGAAGCCGGGAAACGCGGACGATGCACCGACAACGCGCGAAATGCTCGCCATTTTGCCAGGCACGTAGTCGAATCGCACTTCATTGCCGTCAGTGCGCTGCTGGACGTAGAGACCATTGCGATTGAAAACAGAGAGCCCGCCGTTGCTGACGCTGGTGGCCAGAATGTGAAGCATCGGCTGCTCAGGCAATTCGTATAAGCAAGTGTCTTTGTACAGATACCGCTGGTAGCACTCTTCGAGAATGGCATTCGGGGTGAATTTGCGCGACGACAGCCGGGCCAGTTGTGACAAAAGGCGGACCGGGTATTGCAGAGGCAGCCTGCGAACGACGTGATTACGGACGTCGAACTGAACAAATCTCACGATCTCGCCGATGGCTTCATCAAACTCTTCGTCCGAACCGTTGTAGCGATCCCAGTTGAGTGTAAGATGCGCCGCGAAAATACTTCCGCCGGAGACCGAGGCAATATCGGTCACGCTGGATAGCAAATCCACATCCTTCAGAAATCGAACGACTCCCAAATGAAATAACGTCGCTCGAAAACCACCACCGGAAAGGGCCAAGCCGATTTTTGCCATTTGTGTCTGCTCGCAATGGTGTCAATTCTTGGTTGGGCTTTATGCAAGTATAGTACGCCAAACCACCTGCGACGATGTTTGGACGAAGCGATTCCCGCCAGAACTTCGGCCACCAAAATGCCATCTAGCGGACTCCCTTTCACCGTCAGGCCAGGCCAAAGGGTGTGACCATCGGGAAATCCGCCAGGTCACTTTTGCTATTTCTCCGATGACTATCTGGCCTCGGTGCCGTGACAATGATTACGCGCTGGCGAACAAATCACATTTGCCACTGGCATTACGGAAAGCTCGGAACTCTAACGCAACGAGATCGGAGGATATCATGACTCGGCATTCCTATTTCTCCTGGCCGGCACGCTCGCGACGAATGGCAGTAGTCGCTATTGGCATGTTCCTGTCTCTGGCTGCTATTTCGTCGGCGAGAGCAGACGATCAATTGCCATCCGAAGAAATAGCCCAGATCGCGCAGGAGGCATATTACTATGCCTATCCTTTGGTCATCATGGACGTCACACGGCAGGTCAGCACCAATTGCGAGACCCCCGATCCTTCGCATCTGAGTGCTCCAATGAATCAATTCGCGAATGCGGCTCAGTTTCCGGATGCGAACTTTACCGAGGTCGTGCGGCCCAACGCCGACACACTCTATTCGACTCTATGGTTCGACGTGACCAATGAGCCGCTCGTGATTCACGTCCCTGATTCCGACGGACGCTTTTACCTGCTTCCCATGATCGACATGTGGACGGATGTGTTCGCATCACCCGGCAAGCGGACGACGGGAACCGCAGAGCAAACAATTGCGATTGTTGGCCCGAAATGGAAGGGTGATCTTCCAAAGACGATGTATGTCATTCGAGCCCCAACGAGTGTCGGATGGATCATTGGACGAACGCAAACCAACGGCAAGGCGGACTTCGGCAACGTGCATAAGTTTCAGGCTGGCCTTAGGGCTATACCTCTTTCGGCTTGGGGAACAAACTACACGCCCCCGAACGGCAAAATTGATTCGAGCGTATCTGCGGATCCACCAACAGAACAAGTTGCCCGGATGGACGTAGCAGAGTTCTTTGGTCGCTTCATCGAGTTGACAAAAGCCAACCCGCCCCATCCGAATGACTACCCAATTCTTGCCCGTATGAAACGCATCGGATTGGAACCGGGCAAGCCATTCGACTTTGCCAAGGCGCCGGCGAATATTCGGGCAGCGCTGACCGACGCAATTCCCATTTGTCAAAAGCGACTCACGGGCGGGTTGGCAAGTGCGGGAACGGTAGTCAACAACTGGGGAATGCTCCTTTCTCCCATCGGTACGTATGGCACCGACTATTATCGCCGTGCCTTGATCGCCTACGGGGGATTGGGAGCCAATGTGATTGAAGATGCTATTTACCCGACCGCTTTCGTCGATTCGGATAACAGTCTGTTCGATTCCGGGAAGAAGTATGTGTTGCATTTCTCGAAAGAGGGAATCCCACCTGTCCGGGCGTTCTGGTCGTTAACCATGTACAACGACAATCAGTTGTTCGCTCACAATCCGATCAACCGTTATGCCATTGGTGACCGCGACAAGATGGAATTCAACGAAGACGGCTCGCTAACGCTTTACATTCAGCGGGATTCGCCAGGGAAGGATAAAGAAAACAATTGGCTTCCGGCTCCCGAGTCGGGTGGCTTCAGCATGAATCTGCGTCTGTACTGGCCAAAGCCCGAGGCCCTCGACGGGACCTGGAAGCCGCCTGCCGTGCAGAGGGTTGATTAATCTTTGTATTTGGGAAGTGAACCTGACTTGGAATCTGATCGCAATGATTCACCTTTCGCCAAACGCTAAGATTGGTTTTCAAGTTGTGAAAACAATGGCCCGAGCGCAGTGATTAGCCGCTCTTTCCATTCCTGCTCGGTACCAAGAATACTCGGATACTCTTTCTTAAAGTCATCCCATTCGATGAACCACTTCCTAATCGAGTTTGCATCGAACTTGCTAAGTGGATCGGGGTAGCAATTGTTTAATGTCGCTCCCACAAGAAAGGTCTCTCGAAGCACCCGGGAATCTAGTGCGGCGTGCTCCGCGAGAAGCACCGCATCATAGAGGTCTTTGCCTTGGCCGTAGGCATCGGTCTCCAGCCATAGGATTTTCCAGGCAAGCGACTGCGCAGCACTGGCCGATGCAACTTGCACGGTTGGTGCGCCAGTTGCGCTAATATTGACCAACACCGGCTCGCTGGGCATGGTTTCCCCAAAAACCAAGTCCATCTGTACGGTGCCGTTCATTGCGGCATCCTCGCACTCCCACGGAATGATTAAGCGCTTGCCTGGGGCCTTTTCGTACATCCAGATATCGTCGCTGGCGAATTCCTTGTTCGGAATAGTGAACTCTACATCCCCTTCGTGTACGGTTCCCTTCAGGCATTTTTCAATCCTGCTTATCAAGTCGACGGTTGCCTGCGATTTGTAGCTCCAACTGTCAGGTATTACCACCCAATCCATGTCGCCAGGTCGCCTTGCGTTGTGGCCAAACCAAAGCGACATCAACAGGCTTCCTCGCAAGATAAGATGCTGACTGACCGTCGATTGGCAGATTTGAATCAGGATGTGCTGCAGAACCCGGCTTCGCAACTGAAACCACCGCGTCCCATCGCCTTCGTCTGTAAAAACTGGCTCACCGGCACGATAGGCGGAGTACTGCCGAAGGGCAGGCTCGAATAAGAGTGGTCGCTGCAGGTGCTTGTTCTGCAATTCGGCCGCTAATGTGCGAGGCTCATGAGGGCCCCTTGGGAAGCTCTCTGGCTGCAACTTGGATGTCGGTAACACAGGCGATCGGGCATTAGGCTCAGACTCGATCTTATCCCCCTCAATTGCTGATGAATCTTCATTCCCAGCGGAACTCGAAGGCAGTACGATTTTCTTCAGCCAATCAAACATTGGAATCCTCCCAGCCGGCATCCAGGCTCAAATTTGAATCAAACAGGACGAATTCCGACTCCGTTTCCAAGATGTCGAACCCGTTTTTATTCAGCGAATCGATCAGATGCTGCTCTTTGCACTTCGCCTGGACACCATCGCAGTTATAGGATCGCTGTGTCAGAAAACGCTCTTGGGTTCCGTCGTCGCGTACTCTGCGAGCATTGCGCGAGAGGTGGGAAGAGTTGCCGTTGGCCACAACGTTTAGTGCGTCCAAGTCCTCCGGTGACTTCAGGTGCAGTTTAATGTGGCACTCAAAGTATTGACCTAACCTTGCAAACAGCGATGCGGACGCCTCCGTTTCGGTTTTGAATCGTACGATGTGAACGCCTAACGGAGACAGTTCCTCTTCAATTCGCTTTGCTGCCTGGCGTTGCGACTGCAATGAGTCACTGCCCCAATACGTGATCATAGGCTGCAATTGGTGATTGCCGCGGCTCAATTCTATTTCCGTCCATTTCAAGCCCGCTTCAATTGCCCAGAATCGCGCGTGCTCGATACACTCAGGCCGACTCGCGTCGATCGTCAAATGCGTTTCAAATGTCCTGCTGGTTTTGACGTTCACGGCATAATTTCCTTTGCCGAGGCCAACTTGGCTTGGACGCAGTGATACATCATCTCTTTTGATTCCGGAATATGCCGGGGCAGTGTTCCTTCCAATATCCAACCGTTCTGTAGAAGTTGCGAACCTAGTTGATGGACAAGGTACCTTGCGACGGGGTTCGCAAATCGCAGGGGCAATAGGGTATCATTCCACCGCCAAGAGTTGTTTGAGCGTCGCCAGTTCTTTGGTGCCGGTCAGGCGATGCGTTTCCTGGCCATCGATGAAAATAATGAGCGTTGGGTATTGAGTAACCTGATACTTTTGCGAGAGAAAAGGGTTGCGCTCAGCGTCCACTTCACGAAAGCGGACCTTGCCTTTCAGGTTGCTAGATAACTCACACAGGGTTGGTCTCGCCTTGCCGCACTCTGGGCACCAGTGCGTGCTCATCAAAACAACCACAGGGTGGTCGTAGTCGAGGACGTCCTGGTTGAACGTTTGGTCTGTGACCTGAACTAATGCGGCCGCATCGACATTGCTGCTGAAATCAGACGAACTGCCAGACGTGGCGTCGCACCCAAATGTCATGGCTAAAAGTGCCATCACGATGAAGGTGAAGTGGTACCTCGGTGCATATTGGCCGCTTGTAGGAAAAAGTGATTCCATCTATCCGTCCGAACTCATGACGCGATAATTGACTGCCTTTGGTGACAGCCAATCATCACGCCTAATGGAGCATCTCGCTTGCCCGTTGGCTTGCGACGAAATGGGCAAGCCCCGGTGATTACGAGCCGGAATCCGTTTTCAGGTCTTCCGGTTTCGGTGGATCTTCGCCGTATTTCGCGTTGTAGCGGGCCGCGAAGCCGTCGAATAATTCGGGCGAACAAACGAAGCATTGCGAGGCGGGCCGATTATGTTCTTCGCACCAATCCCCTTTGGCCTTGAAGTCGGCAATCAGCGAAGTATCGCACAGGGCACACACTTCTTCAGGAACACCATGTTCGGCGCACCACCACTCGTCATGGACATGGCCATGCTCGTCGCTGGTCAACTCGGATGGCTCGTTGCTGTCGGCTGCAGTTGGCTGGCTGCTGCTACAGCCGAGTAACGATAAAAGGGCGACGCCAAGCAGGCCAACTCCCATACTCGAAAAACCAAAGATCCTCGTCTTCATCGTAATTCTCCTTTAGAAACGTGGTTATTGAAATCTAGTTAGACCGACACTGTCTCTGGCACTTGCCCAGAGTCCGGATGCGTCGGTTGTTGTGGCTCGGATTCTCTATGATCGTTGTCTTCGTCTCCACCGGAGCTAAGCTTTTCGGCCGGTAGATTGAACACGACGTAAAGAACACGCAGTACCAACAAACTCATGACCATGGCGCTGCAAACGCCCCCGATCACAACGGTTGCCAAAGGACGCTGGACTTCGGCCCCCATACCGGTGCTGAAGGCCATTGGCACGAAACCTAAGCTGGCAACCAGTGTCGTCATCAGAATTGGCCGCAATCGGGTCATTGCCGCTTCTTCGACCGCCTCGTCCAGGGTTCGCCCACGCCGCCGAAGTTGACGGATGGTTGAGACAAGCAGCATATCGTCGAGGACCGCCACGCCTGAGAGGGCAATGAAGCCGACAGCCGCGGAAATCGAAAACGGCATATCGCGAATCCAGAGCGCAATGACTCCGCCAATCCAAGCGAACGGGACGCCTGTGAAGACCCGCAACGAGTCGACCCAGTTGCGATAGGTCATGTAAAGTAGCGCGAAGATCATCAAGAGGGCGATCGGTACGACGATCAAAAGACGTTGTTGGGCGCGTTGCAGGTTCTCGAACTGTCCGCCCCATTCAACACGATAGCGACCTGGCGGCAAAGCAATTTGCTTGGCAACGGCCTGGCGCGCTTCGGCGACGAAGCTCGCCATGTCTCGTCCACGGACGTTCGATTCGATCGTAATTCGTCGCTGATACCATTCCCGTTTGATCGTATTGGGCTCTTCCACTCGCTCAATTGAAGCGAGACGGGAAAGAGGTATCCGCTGCCCGGAGGAGGTGGCGACCAGGATATCGGATATTGCACTGGGATCGGCCCGAACCTTCTCGGGCAAGCGAATGATCAGCGGAAAGCGAAGCTGGCCTTCGTAAACTTCTCCGACGTGGTGGCTGCCCAGCGAGCGGACGATGTTCATGATGTTCCGAGCAGGCACACCATACCGGGCAATCTGATCCTGCTTGATTTTGATTTGAAGTACCGGCTGCCCGGTCATCTGCTCGACTTTGACGTCGGTTGCGCCTGGAATTCGTTTGATTACTTTCTCGATTTCCGCCGCCTTGCTGACCATTAGATCAAGGTCGTCGCCATAAAGGATCGCGGCAACGTCGGCCCGGACACCGGAGACCATCTCATTCATCCGCATTTCGATCGGCTGCGACATCGCCAATCGCGGACCAGGGAGGTCTCTTAGCTCCTTCTGCACCAGTACCGTTAGCTCTTCTTGCGTCTCGGCACGCTTCCACTGTTCGCGGGGCCGCAGCGTGATGAACAGGTCGGTCAACTCGATCCCCATCGGGTCGGTTGCCACCTCCGCCGTTCCGACGCGGCTCCAGACGTGGGCGATCTCGTCAGGAAAATTCTCCAGGAGAATTTTTTCCATCCGGGTGTTGTAGCGGATCGATTCTTCCAGGTTGGTCCCGGCCAGTCGGACCACGTTAAGCGTAATTGCCCCTTCCGAAAGTCGCGGGACGAATTCCGCCCCCAGGTTAGGTGCGATCAGCCCGAAGACCGCGACAAAAATGCAGATCGCCGAACCAATTACCACGAACTTGTTGTGCATGGTAAACCGCAAGATGGGAGCATAGAGATACTTGAGCCAGCGAATTAGCCAGGGCTCTTTTTCTTTAATGTTGTGAGGCAAAAGAAGGCTCGCCAGCACCGGCATCAAGGTGAGCGACAAGATCATCGACCCGGCCAGGGCCATGATGACGGTCATGGCCATCGGGCGAAATAGTTTCCCCTCGACACCCTCGAGCGTCAGGATCGGCAGGTAAACGATCATGATGATCAGTTCGCCGAACATCGTGGGCTTACGAACTTCGACCGCGGCGTCTCGAATGATTTCCAGGCGGCTTCTTCCGTCAGAATCATGAGATAAATGACGAACGCAGTTTTCGATCATCACCACGGAACTGTCGACCACCAGCCCGAAATCGATCGCCCCCAGACTAAGCAAGCTGGCCGCAATACCGACCTGCAGCATTCCTGAAAAGGCAAAGAGCATGGAAAGGGGAATCGCCAGAGCCACGATGAACCCAGCACGTAGATTGCCGAGAAAAACGAACAGAACGGCAACCACCAACAGGCCGCCCTCGAACAGATTCTTTTGGACGGTATGGATCACGTGGTCGACCAGTTCGGTTCGATCATAGACCGTTTTGATCGTCACGCCGGTCGGCAGCGTACTACGAACCTGGTCCAGCTTGTTCTTCAAGGCCCACGTCACCTGGTGGGTGTTTTCTCCCATCAGCATGAAGCCGAGGCCCAGTACCGCTTCTCCGTTGCCATCGGCCGTGACCGTGCCGCGACGTATTTCGTGGCCAATCTTGACTTCGCCCACGTCAGCGACGCGAATCGGAACACCATCATTGGCCTTGATGACAATGTTCTCGATCTGATCGATATTGACCGTTCGGCCAATCCCGTGAACCAACAGCATCTCGCTGCCATCGCTGATCGTGCCGCCCCCTACGTTCTCGTTATTGGCGCGAACGGCATCGGCCACTTCTTCGTAGGTTAGGCCATGTTTGATCAGCCGATCGGGATCGAGTCGGACCTGGTATTGTTTCTCGTACCCGCCCCAACTGTTCACCTCGGCCACCCCGGGAACCGAACGCAACTGCGGTTTCACGACCCAGTCGTGCAGCGTGCGAAGCTCGGTCAGCCTGGCCACGCGTTCTTCGTCGCTGACTTGCGAAAAATCGACATCTTCGTAGGTCAGAACGTAGTGAAAGACTTCCCCCAGGCCGGTCGACACGGGGCCCATCTGCGGACGACCAATTCCCAGCGGCAATTCGACGGTACCGAGACGTTCGTTAATCAGCTGGCGGGCAAAGTAGATGTCGACGTCATCTTGAAAGGTCACGACGACTTGCGAGAGACCAAATTTCGAGATCGATCGCATCACCGTCAGACCAGGTAGGCCGCTGATGCTCTGTTCGACCGGGAACGTGATTTGTTTTTCAACTTCCTCGGAAGATAGGGCCGGAGCGGTTGTGTTGATCTGGACCTGGACCGGTGTCGTGTCGGGAAACGCATCAATATCGAGATGCTGCAGGGCATAGACACCAGCCACGGCGAAAACCAGGGTAGCGATGATGACCAGTGCGCGGTGTCGTAGCGAAAAGTCGATGAGTCCGTTTAGCATCGAGTCGATCCTCTTTCTATTCCGAACAAGCGCAGCCGGCGCCCAGACCGCTCTTTAGCAGTTGAGCACGCAGGACATCGCTGCCGGTTGTGGCGACGACTTCCCCCGGCAAGACGCCGGCGATTACTTCCGTGTAACCATCTTGGGATGCACCGAGACGTACCGAACGCACATGGAAGACCTTCGGGCTTTCGGGGCTGTCGAAGTAATGCTTGTCTCGGACAAACACAATTCGGCAGCAACCTTCCCAATGGGCAGACTCTGACGGAATGACGATCGCATTGTCTTCCGCTCGCAAGATAATGTTGCCGGTGCCGTAGGTCTTGTCGCGCAGTCGGCCATCGGGGTTGGGAAGAACGGCACGGGCTTTGACCATCCGCGTCTGAGGATCGGCGGCCGAACTGATCCAATCAACCTGGCCAATTACTTCTTGCGAACTGCCATCGGCAAGAAAGCGAACCTTCTGACCGGCCTGGACTTGCTCGACATCTTCCAGCGGGATTTCCAGCATAAGCCACATTTGACTCGTATCGGCAATCCGAAAGAGGGAACGATTCGTGTCGACGACTTCTCCTTGGGTGACGTTCCTTTGCGAGACAAAGCCTGAAAGGGAAGATCGAACCGGGAGAAGATTAGCGGTCGAGGTCCGCGTTCTCAGCTCCGGCTGAAGCGACTCCGGAACGCCGAGATACCGTAGCTGCTCGAAAGCATCTTGTTCTGACATTTGAGCCAGTGATTGGATGTCGACGGACAGTCCCAGGTTTTCCAACGATTGAACGATACTCAATACGTCAGCTTCGGACTTGGCCAATGCGGCATCGGCCTCCAACAGACGAACGCCGGCGACGGCATTTTTCGCTAGATTCAGTCGGGTAACATTCTGACGCTGCAACGATTTCTCCGCCAGCGCGCGGATGAGATTCGATTTGAGTTCGCCAACTTGTTGTGATTCAACCAGCGCCAAGACTTCTCCTTCTTCGACCCGGTCGCCGACGTTCTTCTCAACGCGAAGCACACTGCCAGGAGCCCGCGATGCGAAGCTTGCCGTGCGCGTGGGATCGTAGAGAATCTCTCCACTGCCAGATACCGTTTGCTCGATCGGGCGACGTTCTACCAATTCGACGTCGACGCCTGCCTGCGTGACGGCTTCGACGGAAGCAAATTGAATTCGCTTCAAATACGAGTTGCAGCCGCTATTGTTTTCTTTGGAAAGGGGCATCGTCATGGCCAAGTCAGCCTTCGCGCGATCCTCATCCGATATCTTCGGCACGCTTGCCAATTGAGCCAGCTCCGGGTGATCGAGTACGCAGTTATGGATGCCATGCTTGGAGCACCAGCCGAAATCTTGCGTCTTCGGCATCAAGGTTTCGTTGCACTCCACGCAGATCGATTCCGGAACGCCATGTTCGTCGCACCAGTCGGCCGGTGCAGGCTCGGCTTGTCCCAGCAAGGCGGCAAACTTGGGCATCTTCCAATCGGTAAAGTGCCCGAAGGCGAATATTCCAATCAGTGCTGCGATGACAAGGATCGGCCCAATGCTTCCCCCGGCAAAAGCAAAGACGCGGCCTGCCAGTGATGTTGGCGGATTCTGATCGGCTGGTGCGGAAGCAGTTACGTTTCGCTGATCGCTTTCAGCTTCCGGTTGTGGTGTATGGATAACGGATTGACCCATTTGCAGAACTCCCGCAAAGAAGGCATCGATAAACGAAGAAGAACAAGAGCGGACGGAATGACTTCGCCAGGCAAAGCAGCGATTGGCTGAGCCGGTAAAACCTGCTGGGCAATTCCAGCCCGGAAGCACAACGGTTAAGAGCAAACGCTAGATCAAGAGAGAAGCATAGGCTATGCGCATAGAACGGCCTGGAACGGCTCGGGGTAGCCCATCATTTGTCTTCGAATCGACCAGAAGTCGACTGTGCGATGCCTGACCCTGATTATTGGGTGGCAGATAGGCCTCCCATGCCGAACAGGTTAAATCGTCCAGATCGACCTTCATCCCGATAATCGCCGATTGGCTGCAGAAGCATTCACAATCGGGACACGAGTCGTGAGGGAGATCCTCCTCGGACGCCGCAGGTTCCGAGCAGCAATGGCTGCGACAGGAATGCGTAGAAGCCACCTCTTCGTGGTTTTCACCCATAACGATCTGCAGCGGCGAGCATCCCTGCACTTCGCATAGAAGCGGGCAAAGGATGACGCGGAGCGTGATCAGGAAGGTGACGAAGTGACTCATGCCGAGTTTCAAGCTAGAAAAACCAAGTAGACCGCACGTAGCAATCCTAGGTTACGGAGTGTCTTATTTCAAGTCGGATTGCTGGCCTGAGCTTGTGATGCGGCCGGGCGCAAGCATGGATAAGTCCAGCGAAAACCAACGCTTACGATGATCCACCCTAAGACGGCGGTTTGGGAACCTGCTGTCGATTGGGCCGCTGAGAATCGTACCGTCTCTCAGCGGCCTATCCACGTTATCAGGCAATCTTAGTGATCGTGGCCATGGGCGTCGTCATGGTCATGATCGTGGGCGATGCTACCACGAAACTGCTTGTCATTGATTGTCACGACAAGCTGACCCTCGGCACCTTCGGCATCCAAGGCTTCCGCCATCGCAGGCTCATCTGACGAAAACTCCGAGGCTTTTCCATCACTTGCGCCAACGGCAGCAAGTTTGAATTGGCTGGCCTCGCCGCCATGCTTCAGGTTGATGGTGATGTCGGGCGACGCAATCGCAACTGGGGTCTTGCCCGCGCTGTCGAGCAAATAAACCGTAACCTTGCCGGTCTCTTCGTTGTGAACCAGTTCTCCATGGTATTCTTCGTTGCCAAGTTCGATAAGTGCGCCATGATGCGGTCCTTCGGTCGGATGAGCATGCTCGTCACCATGATCGTGCCCATCGTCCTCGGAATGTGCATGCTCGTCTCCGCCGGCAGGGGCCGCGCTGTTGCAGCCAGACAAACCGATGGCGACCAGAACGCCGAGCATCACACTTAGAAATGGGCTTAGTTTTCTCACGATGTCGTCCCTTCAAATCTAAAAGTAAAACGGAGTCAGTTTTGGGGCCTCGAGATCGCTGACTCAAGTCGACCTGAGGCGGATGGAATCCAATTATCTAGGTGGAACACTCCACGTTGCCATGATGCTCTTCGTCTTCTTCGACCAGTTCGATGTGCTCGTCCTGGCCTTGAACGACTCGCTTGGCGGCGCCGGTGCCCATCGTCCAGAACAACGCAGGTCGGACGAGGAATTCCAAGAGCGTGCTCGTGATCAGGCCACCGATAATGACCGTGGCAACCGGGTAAAGAATCTCTTTACCGGGTTCGCCGGCGGCCATCGCCAAGGGAACCAGGCCGATCCCGGAGGTTAACGCCGTCATGAGCACCGGCGCCAAACGGTCTTTGCCTGCCCGAATGATCATCTGCTGCGACCATGCCTCACCCTCGTATTTCACCAGGTGCAGATAGTGGTTGATCAACAGAATCCCGTTGCGAGAGGCGATACCGCACAGCGAGATAAAGCCCACCATGCTGGCAACCGTCAACGTTTGCTGGGTGAGATAGAGAGCCGCTACCGAACCGATAAACGCCATCGGCAGTGCAATCATCACTTGCAGCGATAGATTGATCGAGCCGAACATTTTGTAGAGAACCAGAAACATGCCGGCCATCGAGATCATGAACAGAATCGCGATCATGCGCGATGCCGATTGCTGGCTCTCGAATTGGCCGCTGTATTCGGTGAAGTACCCGGTCGGCAGGTTTTCCTCGATCGGCTTGAGCCGGTTGCGAATGTCCTGAACGACATCCACCAGGCCGCGATCGCTGACGTTACACTGCACGATGATTCGGCGACGAACCTGTTCGCGGTTGATCGTGTTGGGACCACTTGCCACGTAAACGTTGGCAACGTCTTCCAACTTGGTCGTTCCGCCATTGGGCAATTCCAAAACCAGGCGCCGCAGCGAATCCATGTCCTCGCGATATTTTTCATCCAGACGCACCAGCAGATCGAACGTCCGTTGACCGTCCAAGACTTCCGAGACAACGTCGCCTTGCATGGCCGTTTCGACGAACTCGTTGATGTCCTGACGACGAAGCCCGTATTGTTCCAGTCGATACCGATTGGCTTCGATACGCAGTTGGGGGATATCGACCTGTTGTTCGACCTGCAGGTCGCGAACTCCTTCGATGCCGGAAATCGCGGCCTCCATGTTCTTCGCCTCACGCCGCAGCACTCCCAGATCGTCGCCATACAATTTGATTGCGACTTGGGCTTTGACGCCGGAAAGCATGTGCGAAATCAAGTGGGCCAGGGGTTGTTCTACTGCGGTAACAATCCCTGGAATGTCCGCCAACGCTTCGCTGATTTCATGAATCACCTCTTCCCGAGATCGCGGCGTATTCGGATCGATGGTTGCCACAATTTCGGTCACGTTGACCCCTTCGGCATGTTCGTCCAATTCGGCCCGGCCTGTCTTGCGAACGAACGCGACAATGTCATCCAGCTTTTGCAGGCGTCGTTCGACCCTTCCGGCAACCTGATTCGATTTGGCGAGTGACGTTCCCGGAGGCAGTACGACATTGATCTGGATTGCACCCTCGTTGAAGGGTGGAAGAAAGTCACTTTCAAGCTGGAGCAAAGCCCAGCCAGCGATCAAAACGCAAACTGTTGCCAGGGCCAGGATCGGCCAGGCCATTTTCAGGCTTAATGCCATGACGCTGTCGGCGATTCTTTTCAAGACCCGAAGGATGAGTCCATCCTTTTCATCGTGGGCAAGCTTCGCGGAGCCCAACAGCCAGTAGCTCAAGACGGGCGTTACTGTCAACGAGACAACAAGCGACGAAATTAGCGATACGATGTAAGCGATGCCCAGCGGCGCGAATAGTCGACCTTCCATCCCGGAAAGAGCGAACAGCGGTACGAACACGATGACGACAATCAAGGTGCCGTAAACAATCGAGTTGCGGATCTCGCAGCTTGCCTGGAAGACGACCAGCAGGGGATGCTTTGGGTTTTCTCGATGGCGATTCTCGCGTAGCCGGCGGAAAATGTTCTCGACGTCGACAATTGCATCGTCGACCAATTCTCCGATCGCAACGGCAAGCCCGCCCAGAGTCATCGTGTTGATGGATAGTCCAAACGAGGCGAAAACCAGTGCCGTCATCACAATCGAAAGTGGAATCGCCGTCAGCGTGATGAACGTCGTTCTCAGGTTCAGCAGGAATAGAAACAGGATGATCACGACCAGGATCCCGCCATCACGCAATGCCTCGATGACGTTTTCGATGGCGAGATCGATGAATGCTTTCTGCTGGTAAAGTTCCGGCAACATTTCCACATCGTCCGGCAGCGATGGTCGCATCTCTTCCAATGCGGCCATGACCTTTTCGGTAACGAGCCGTGTGTCGGCGTTGGGTTGTTTTAAGATGGTGAGAACCACCGAAGATCCACCGAAGAAGTTGCCGTTGGCATCTCTCGCGTAGGCCGCACTGTCGCCCCGTTTGACTTGTGAGCCTTCAACAACTCGCGCAACTTGCGATAGGCGAATCGACTGGCCGTCGCGATGGGCGATGACGATGCCTCCGATCTCTTCGACCGAAGTAACGCGGCCGAGTGATCGAACCAGTAGCTCGCTGGGACCTTGTTCGTCGAGATAACCTCCGGCGGTATTCTGGTTGCTTTCGCTCAAGGCAGTTTTGACTTCATGCAGCGTGACCCCGTACCGCAACATGTTGTTGGGATCGACGAGTACCTGAAACTGCTTGCGTTCGCCACCCATCACGATGACTTGAGACACGCCAGGAATGGTCAGCAGTCGCTGACGGACCACCCAGTCCGCCATGGTTCGCAGTTCCATCGGCGGCGTTTTGCCATCCTTGCTGACCATGCCCATTACCATGATTTGTCCCATGATCGAGGAAATGGGCATCAACTGCGGTTTGGCTCCGGGAGGCAAACGGTCAGTCGCCAAGGCCATGCGTTCGGCTACGATCTGACGGTCGTTGTAGATGTCGGTTCCCCAATCGAACTCGACATAAATGACCGAAAGTCCAACACCTGATGACGTTCGAACATCCTGAACGCCGGTGGCTCCATTGAGCACCGTTTCCAGCGGAAAGGTGATCAGCGTTTCGACTTCCTCTGGGGCCATTCCGTGCGCCTCGGTCATGATGACGACACGAGGGCGGTTTAGATTCGGGAAAACGTCGATCGGCAAACTGTAAGTCTGCCACCCGCCATATATCAGCAGGAAGAGCGCAACCGCAGCGACGAGCACACGGTTTTGTAGTGAGAAGCGAATGATTGCGTTGAGCACGATATTAACTCCGGAGCAAATAGACCATGGAATGAATTCCGAACCAGGAAGCCAGCACTAGTGGTTGTGCCCGGCGTGCGGATCGACGCCGCCGCCTGACTGGTTCTTTAAGGTCAAATGCATTTCATACGCTCCCCGAGCGGCAATAACGTCTCCGGGGAATAACGATCCATCGTTGTCAATCACAATCGATGTCTGATCCCGAAACTTCACGTGAACCGGCACTCGATCGAAGTGACTACCGTTCTGTTGATAGACATATTTTTCCGCGCCTTCCTCGACGACCGCTTCGACCGGAACGACAATCTCTTCCTTCCATTTTTCAACCGGCACATGCAGTTCCATCCGTTGCCCAGGCTTGAATCGCCACTCGACAAAGTGCTGGTTGCCAGAGGTCGTGTCAGAAACGATCCGATTGGGCAGGGCGATGAAAAAGCGAAATGCACGGGAATCCGCGTCGATATGATCGGACAGGTACAGCACCTTCAAACCATCAACGCGATCGGCTTCTTTGCCTGCCACCAGTAGTGACGCGCTAATACCCCATTGTTGGCTGGCCGCCTCGCGCAATCGAACGGCATCATCCTCGAAGGCGCGCCCCTCGATAAAGAGTTCACAGTGATCGGCAATCACCGCTAACAGTTCACCCGCTTGCACTTGCTGACCAACGCGGGTCGGTAGTTTCTGGATGTGGTAGCTGTGCGGCTCTTGGCAGCTTTCACCTTCTTCTCGGTGGTCAGGTGCCCGGATCACGATGTTTTCCAGCAGCGTTTTGTTCTCCAGAATGTCGCTTACCTGCTTTTCGTTGAGCCCATGCAGCAGCAGCGACTGTCGCTCGGCCCGAAGCGACGCGTCGAGCTTTTGCTTTTCATACTCTTGTTCCAGGATTCGTTTCCCAGCGACAACACCTTTCTCGAGTCCGTTGAGACGGGCAAGCTCCCGATTCACGACGGCGAGCGATTCGGCCGTTCGAATCAGATTGCTTTGGGCGTTGACTAATTCTTCGTGGGTCAAACGCATCTCGAACAACGGGCTTCCCGGTGTCACGGAAGCACCTTCGACCGGGTAGATCTTGGTAATCACGCCGGTAAGCGGAGCCGAGATATTGACCAGTGTGCGACCAGGTCGCTCGACGACCATCGCAGGTACCGTAATGCGGCGGGTGTAGTCGCCCAGTTCGATTGTCAGCGGCTGGAAATCGACATTCTTCAGGCCGTTGGCACTCAACTGGACCGACGTCCCTGCGGAGTGCCCTGCGTGGTCGTGCCCCGCATGTTCGTCGTGCGAATCTTCCGCTTGGTTATCCGCCGGGGATTGGGCGAGTAATTGCTTGACGTGTGGCAACCAGG
This sequence comes from bacterium, assembly GCA_016124445.1. Lineage (GTDB taxonomy): Bacteria > Planctomycetota > Planctomycetia > Pirellulales > Pirellulaceae > Bremerella. The sequence continues at coordinate 711,793 of WGNR01000001.1, read as the reverse complement.
TCGAAGCGGTAGCGACTCCGATAATCAGCAAAACAGCGGCGGCCGCACCGCCCAAGGCCCAAGGCATGATGCTTCGAGTAGCAGTTTTCATATCTTTTCCTCCCTCGGTTCGAACAAGGGGAAATAGTGTGGCGCAATTTGAACGCAAATCAGATGCGGCAGAATGTTCCCAGACAGAATCACTCTGCAGATACGACGTCTTTCGCGGCGTCAGAGGACGCAAGAACCGCGCGATTTAGATAAGAAAGCTTTGATAGCGGAGATAGACCGGACGCATCTCGGGCGCAAATGGTCTCGCTTCGATTGTCTCACGCTCACCGGAGATACCTAAATCCTCGTCAAACGAGAGAATGCACCGCGTATCGAAATAGAGCGATCCGATCAGCTTCGTTAGCGAAACAGACCCGTCAGAGGTTGAGACCGAAAATACGCAATCCTTGTGACTGCATTCACCCGACTCTTGTTGGTGTCCGTCTGAATTCTCGCTATGCGAGGTGGCATGCGGCAGGTGGTGATGATGGCAGTGATGATCATCACGATGCAATTCTTGTCCCAACATGGCGGCATGATCGTGATCCGCCACTGCGGCAGGAGGCTCGATGTCACCGATCCCGAGCGTAGGATAGTGCGAATGATGGGCGCAGCAACCCGCCACGGTATGCCAGAGCATAGCCAGCGTCGTCAAAATGGCGGTTGCGAGGGACATGTTGAACTCCAGACTGCTTTATCGGCTATCGTACCGCCCGCTACTTTAGCCAGACAACCCCAATACCCCCAAGAAGGTCGTCTCTCATTGCTTGCCAGAGAGAATTGGTAGCGGCCTCTAAGTTGTTATCTGGAAATGGGTAAGGGGGCAGTCGCCCCTGCCGCCTGGCACCATCCAAATCCACACGAAGAGACCGTTCTCAAGCCACCAGACAGTGTTGCTTTGAGAGGAAAAGAATCACGACAACCCGTTCGTGTTTTGACGGATTCAGCAGCAATATCGGGACAACCTGCTATCTACAGATCGATGGCGAATGTCTCGGGACATTACTTAACGCCTTCTTCTTCGCTTTGAACGTCCTGAGTAAATGGCCGGAAATACCATCGCTTGATGGCAATCAGGACATTCCCGCAATCGTTTGCCGCCAGTTGGGCACATGGAATCAGGAACAGTGTCACCAACGTGGCAAACATGACACCGTAAGCAAGTGATACGGCCATCGGAATCAAGAATTGTGCTTGCAGTGATCTGTCCAGCATCAGTGGAATCAAGCCGACAAAGGTCGTCACCGATGTCAACATGATCGGACGAAATCGCCTTGCGCCGGCTTGCAGGGCCGCCTCTTGCAGACTTGCCCCTTCCGCTCGACGTTGGTTCACGTAGTCGACCATGACAAGCGTGTCGTTGACCGAAACCCCGGCCAGGGCGAGCATCCCGAAGACAGAAAGATAGGAAGGCGTGATGTCCATCGCAATATGCCCCAGAAGAGCTCCGATGATGGCAAAAGGAATGGCCAGCAAGACGAAGAAAGGCTGTCCCAAAGACTTGAGGGCGACCGCCAGCAATCCGTACAAGACGAAGCCTAGCAGACATGCCCCAATGATCGTTGTCCGCTGGGCATCTTCGGCCTCGGCAACGTAGCCAACATACTCGAAGCCAAGGTTATGCTGCTGGCAAAGTTCCTGAAGCTTTGGAGAAAGCTCGTCGGCAATCGCCATGATGTCAACCGTCGCGTCGACTGGTTGAGCCCCGCAGCGAAGGATCTCGGCGCCATTTTTTCGTTCGACATAAGATGGTGCTTTGGTAAAGAGAACCTCTGCGACCGTAGAAAGCGGTACGTCAGCGCCGCGAGGCGTGCGAACACGCATTTGCTCGAGCGTATGCAGAGTTTCCCGTTGCGCCAACGGTAGACGAACCATAACGCGTATGTTGTCGATGCCGCGCTGGAGTTTTTGAGCCTCCTCGCCAAAAAACGATTGTCGGATCTGCTGAGCAAGACGCTGCTGCGTCAGACCGAGTTGGGCGGCCTCGGGCTTGAGTCGCAGTTCCAATTCGTCTTGTCCGTAGTTGACATTTGCCCAGGTTGTACTGAACTGGCTGTATTGATCTAAAAGCACTTTGATCTGACGGGCGACCTCCGCTTTTTCTGGAGAGGATGGACCCCGCAGTTCGATATTTAGATTCTCGTTGTCGACATTACGGTCTCGACTGATGCTCGAATCGGAACGAATCCGGAATTCGGTTGCCTCGGGAATAGGACCAATGAGTTCATTCCAGCGAACGGCGATGTCGCTATTCCTGGGCCCGGCGGCACTTCGAAGCGAAGGGGCCAGGACCTCGAAAGTGATCGCTCCTCGCGACTTGTCAAAGCTTCGATGAATTCGTGAGGCCCCCACCAACTTCGAGATGTTGCGAACCAGCGACTCCCCCGTGCCGGGATCGACAAATTCTTTTTGAACCTGAAGCAGCGCCGCTTCGATCCTGTTCATGTAGACCGTGGTCGTTTCCAGGGAAGTGTCGTCAGGCAAATCCAACTCGGCCGAGATCTTCTGCTTCTCCACGGACGGGTAGGCAATGAATTCCATCCGACCGCTCAGGCAATAGCCGGCCATCAACAACATGGCCGAGACGAACATTGCCAAAACCGAGATACGATGGCGCACCGCAAACTCAAGCAGCGGCTGGTAGACTCGTTCGATAAATACCTCTAACCCGTTGGCAATCGAAGTCTGGATGCGCGTAATCGGATTGTCATGAGGAACCGGGCGTAAATGTTTCAGGTGGGCCGGCAGGATGAACTTGGACTCGATCAGCGAAAACAGAAGTACCGGTGCGACGACCGGGGGAACTTGCGAGGCAAAATCGCCCCAACTTCCCTCGAAGAACATCAACGGAATGAAGGCCACGATTGTCGTCAAAGCACCAAACGTAACCGGTATGGCAACCTCGTGCGTTCCTTCGACGGCCGCTTCCAGCGGAGGCAGACCCTCCTTCATTTTCAAATAGACGTTCTCGCCGGTCACGATCGCGTCGTCAACGACGATTCCCACCACGATGATGAATCCAAACAGACTCATCACGTTGGCGGTGACCCCGAACCAGGGCATCAGAATCACGCCGCCGGCGAAGCCAACCGGAATGCCGGCCACGATCCAGAAAGCGAGACCTGGTCGCAGGAAAAGACCCAGCAGCAGCATTACCAGCAGGGCGCCCTGAATCATCGATTCAATCAGGGTAGTCAAACGACCGCGGATCTCGACCGATTCGTCGTCCCAGATAAAGAGTTCAATCCCATCGGGAAAGCGTGTTTGGGCCGTGCGGACGTACTCGTGAACCTTGTCGGAGATATCAATTGCGTTCTCGTTGCCGGTTCGCAGCACTTCTACGAACAAGGCTGGCCGCCCGTTGAATTCGACGATCTTCCTTCCTTCTTCGAAGCCGTCGGTAATCTTGGCGACCTCTCCCAGAAGTACGTCTGCCCCGTTGGCCGCATGGATCGGTATGTTGCTGAAGTCTTGTTCGGAATAGGCCTGGCCGCGAGTTCGAACGATGAAGGTGCCGCTGTCGCTTTCGATCGAACCGGCTGGAAGGTCGATGGAATACTGTTGGATGGCGGTGGTCAGATCCTGCAGGCTTAGCCCATATGCCAACAGCTTGTTCGTGTCGACCTCGACGCTGATTTCGTACTCGCTATCCCCTTTTACCTGCGCACGACTGATTCCTGGCAGCGCGATCACATCTTCCTGCACTTGGCGAGTAACTTCGCGTAATTCGTGCGGACTCAAACGTCCCGTAACCGCGATGCTGAGCACCTCCCACCAATTCGATGAATCTGGTATCGAGATCTCAGGCCGTTCTGTTTCTTCAGGGAACGTTGTGATTGTGTCGATGCGGGCGGTGACATCGTCCAAAAGCCTGCGGAGGTCAGTGCCTGGCACGGCTTCAACCGAGATCCGACCGCTGCCTTGGCTACCTTGGGAAACGATATCGCGAATCCCTTCAACGCCTTCGAGCGATTCTTCGATCGGGATCAAGATCGCTTGCTCGACATCCTTGGCGGTGCCGCCGCGGTAAGTCATCTCGATTCGGACGACTTCCATGGTCCGTTCCGGAGACACCTCCAGTGGGATTCGGTAGTACGCCGTATAGATCCCCGCGACCAATATCGCGAGCATCATAAAGTTGGCGGCGATCCCGTTTGTGGCAAACCAGCGAATCATGGGCAGGCGTCAGTTGGCAACGCTCTCATCAGTTTCCGAGGAAGCAGACTCCGCAATGGAAGTCGTCGTTTCAGCAGGTGGAATGATTTCAATCTTGGCCCCCTTTGGCGTGAAGGGCATCGGGGTTGTGGCCAGCAGCATTCCTTTGGGAATCGATGATGCTGGAACGATCACCTTCTCGGCATCGGACCAGATCGCTTCAACCTCCAGCGGAAGCAGCGTGTGTTCTTCGCCATCGACCAGCACAATATGATCCAATTGTCGGACGGCACCTCTGGGTAGTGCGGCCACATCATGAAGAACCTTCCCTGCAATCGAGGCGATCACAGGTTGGCCGATTCGTAGAGGGGGCCCGGCCGACTTGCGTCCGAACGGATCGTCAATTCGCGCGATGGCAAACAGGTCACGCGAGTTCTCATCGAGCACCCCTTCCGTGCGGACGATCTTCCCATGCCAAACCGTGTTTGGCGAATCGAGAAGGCCGTCCTGGAACTGAACCGGAACAGGAGCATCTTCAGCGAACTCAGGCAATTGAAGAAATTCCTTCTGTTCGCCAGAAATGGGGAGACGCACCTCCACAAAGTCGATAGCGAAGACTTCTCCCAAAGGATTATTCACCCCTGCCAACTGTCCGATGCCGATCAACTTCGACATCACTCGACCATCGAAAGGGGCCACGATTTTGGTTCGCTTAAGGTTGAGCTTTGCTTGTTTGACCCGAGTTTCGCTCAAGGCAACATTCGCTTCAGCTTGTTCTCGGCTGGCCGAGGCCGTTTGCACTTCTCCCTGAGAAACGGCATTCGATTCGACCAGTCTCAGCTTGCGTTCTTCGACTAGCTTGGCAAGCTGAAGCTGAGACTTGGCAGCCTCCAACTCCGACTCGGCAATGGCCACGGCCGTTTCGTAATCGCTGGGATCGATCTCGACCAGAATATCCCCTTTGTTGAAGTAGGCTCCTACTTCAAACGACGGGCTCGTCGTCGCGACTTTACCCGATACCTGCGAAGCTAGAGTGACTTGGTTATGGGCCTGAACAACGGCGTTGGTTTTGACGACCACGGGATAATCGACAATTTCGATTTCCTCGACGCGCGATCGCAGTAAAACCTTCTTCGGCTGTGGTCGCGGCGGTTTCGAGACCTTGTCGGCAAGTAGCTGAAACCCGAACCATCCAGCAGCCAGAATGGCACAAGGAATCGCTAACCTGAGAAGCAGCCCAGCCAAGTACGAAAGTTTCGTCTTATCGGCTGCCATACGTTAGTACCAATTTGAAGAACGGTCGTCGGGAGGGAAACAGACAAGAAGGGCTTGACCCTAAATATATATGGAACACCTCCATAGGCCAGAAGGTATCGACCACTGGTCAATTCTCTGCCCAAGGTAGTCAGGCTTCTACCGCCAGAAGACCGCCTCCTGGGGGGGCGGTCTTCGTATTTTAATTGCTTTCCCACGTAGGCGGCATAGTGGTTATTCCGATGAGGAAAACTTTAACGCCGAAAACCTGGGCCAGGCGTTAAGCTGTTCCGGCCGGAATTGACGGATTTTATCAATCGCATCGGTTTCACCGATGTCAGGAGAGGTGCGGTAATTACCAATGTTGCTGGTTTTCCGAATATTATGGTGCGAGGCGTGCTCCGGCCATCTGCAGTTTGCAATTTTCGCCTGGGCATTGCTTTGTCGCTTGCCTGGATCGCCGTTGCATGTATGGGCTGCACCAGCCCAAAGGATTGGATCGCCAACGGATTCAAGGTGGGACCTAGCTACCGGAAGCCGGCCGCGCCGGTAGCCCCCGACTGGATCGATGCCGACGACAAGCGAATTCTCGACGATCCAGTCAATGCGATGTCATGGTGGTCGAACTCTTTCAACGACCCGGTTCTGAACAAACTCGTTACTGAGGCCTACACGCAAAACCTGACCGTTCGCCAGGCTGGTGCCCGTATCATGCAAGCTCGGGCTCTGCGTCAGATCGCTGTGGGCAACGTATTCCCGCAGCAGCAATCAGCCAACGCCGTCTACTCGCACAATTTTGTCACGGGAAGCGGGATCGATCGACACTTTAGTATCTGGCGGGGGTCGTTCGCGCTGGCCTGGGAAATCGACTTTTGGGGGCGATATCGCCGCGCGATTGAATCAGCCGATGCGGACCTCGATGCCGCAGTGTTCGACTATGGCGATGTTGTTGTTACCCTGGTGGCCGATGTTGCTGCGACCTACATCACTATCCGTACGCTGCAAACGCGGTTGGAACTGGTCAAGCTGAACGTCGAGAATCAGCGTAAGACTTACGAACTGACGGAAATACGGTTCCGCAATGGCGAATCAAGCGAGGTCGACGTCCAACAAGCCAAGTCGAGCCTGGTGCAGACCGAAGCTCTCGTGCCCCAAGCAGAATCTTCCTTGCGACAGGCCCAGAACCAGCTATGCGTCCTGCTGGGCATGCCGCCCGAAAAAATCGAAGAGATGTTAGGCGAAGGGAGCATCCCCGATGTCAAACCAGAAATCGCCCTGGGAATTCCGGCCGCGACGTTATTGCAGCGTCCTGACGTTCGTCGCTCGGAACGTCAACTGGCATCGCAAAGCGCCGTGATTGGTATCGCTGAATCGGAGTTGTACCCGCACATCACGCTCGTTGGAAATCTTGGTCGCAGCGCCAACCAATTCAAAGACCTGTTTCGTCCTGGTTCTGGATTTGGATCGGTGGGGCCAACCGTTCAATGGAATGTGTTGAACTACGGACGCATCTTGGGGAATATCCGATATCAGGATGCTCGCTTCCAAGAGTTACTGGCCGCCTATCAGCAATCGGTTTTGACCGCCAACCTGGAAGCTGAAAACGCGATCGTTCAATTCCTGAAAGCCCAGGAACAGCTTCGCCTGCAACTGGAGGCCGCCGAGGCCGCTGACAAAACCAACGAGTTGATTACCTTGCAATTCAAAGAAGGGGAAGAGATCGACTTCAATCGTGTGTTCAACGTGCAAAACACAAAGACACAACAAGAAGTCTCGGCCGCCCAGGCGAAAGGGAATGTTGCCCAAGGTGTCGTGGCCATCTATCGCGCTCTAGGCGGAGGCTGGCCGTCACCTTACCTGACGCAGCCGATTGTCGAGCCGCCAGCCGGAGCACCTCGCGATCGAAGCGAGGAAGAAGAGATTGAAGCCCCTCCGGCAACCAACGAATTGCCGATCGATGAACTACTGAAGAAACCACCGGAAGAGCCGCCGGCGGAATAGACTCCATTCTTGTCTTTGTCTGTCGATGAGGGAATTTCGGACCATTCAATCATTCCGCCATTGGTCCAGCCCTGGCGCGCTTCGGCTTGTAAAATCCCTTTTTCGAAGTCGATATCCCGTGAGAGCGGCTGACCAATGTCGTCGCGTTGGCGTCGGCTTGTAGCTAATATGAAAGGTCTGCCCCAAGCGGTACCGACGTAAATACCGCCACGCTTGCCCCGATTTGCAGCAGGAGTCTAGGCTTTGAGAACCGTTTTGCTTTTAAGCATCGCTGCCCTGTCGTGTTTTCTTTCTATCTTGTCGCCAGCAACGACAGAAGCTCAATCGCCCGCCGAGGTGATTAAGAAGGATGTCGTGGTTTACGGAGGAACGCCTGGGGGCATCGCTGCCGCCATAGCCGCCAAAAGGGACGGGGCAACAGTGATCCTGCTTGAGCAAACACCGCATGTCGGCGGCATGAGCACCAGCGGGCTGAATCGGGACGAAGCCGAGCACATGGATCGCGCTACCTTTGGCGGTCTGTACGAGACTTTTTCCAGAGAGGCGGCGACGCGAAGTGGGACAAACCCGAATGTCCGAGGTCCGCGGATCTGGCAGTCTCATATCGCGGAAGAAGTGTTTCTGGACATGCTCAAGGCCGCCGAGGTCCCGGTTCGGTACGAACAACTGATTGAGGGAGTGACCAAGAAAGGAAGCCGGCTTGAAAGTTTGACGGTACGCGGCGGGACGCAATACCAGGCAAAAGTATTCGTCGACGCGACCTACGAGGGAGACCTGATGGCGGCAGCCGGTGTGTCGTATCACGTTGGTCGAGAGGCAAAAAAGACTTATGGCGAATCACTCGCAGGCGTTCGCTACCTTGATCCGCCGGTCAAGGTTTCACCCTACGATGAAAGTGGATCGCTGCTACCCGGTGTGATGCCTGGCAAGCCGCCCGCCGAATTTGCCGAGAGCCCGGTGCCTATTTGCTACAACGTCCGGCTCAATCTCACGTCCGATCCAAAGAATCTTGTGCCGATTGAAAAGCCAGAAGGTTACGATCCCAGAAACCATGAACTGCTTGCGCGGACCATTGAGTCAGGTCACATCAAGAACATTGGTCAAGTTCTCGCACTTTATGGCTTGCCCAATGGAAAGCGTGAGTGCAACAACCGCCAGTTCTCCTTTGTTTCGATGAGTATGCCGGGCGAGCAAACTGCATGGGCCGAAGCAACTTTCGAGCAGCGTGAGGCGATCCACAAACGATTCCGCGACTACACGCACGGAATGCTTTGGTTCTTGAAGACCGACAAACGCGTACCGGCCGACATGCGTAACGATATGGCACGCTACGGTTTCTGCAAGGACGAATGGCAGGACAACAACCACTGGCCCTGGTACTTATACATCCGTGCTGCGCGACGCATGCAAGGTGAATATATCCTGACGCAGGCCGACGTAACCGAAGATCGTGAGAAGTCTGACGTTGTCCACATCGGTTCCCATTTTATCGACTCACACCATGTTGCTCGCTATGCGGTGGACGAGAGCAGTTTCATCAACGAAGGCCGTATCTGGCAGAAGGGGAAGAGGTTTCACATTCCTTACCGCGCCATCGTGCCGAAAGAGCAGGAGTGCGAAAACCTGATTGTGCCTGTGTGTGTTTCAGCAAGTAACGTTGCATTCTGCGCGATTCGCCTTGAACCGACCTGGATGCATTTAGGGGAAGTGTCCGGCATGGCGGCAGCACTGGCCGCGAAAAATGGCAAGCCAATTCAGTCGGTCGATGTCAAAGTTTTGCAGGACAAGCTGAAAGCCCAGGGTATTCCGACCGACCTGCCTATGCCAGAACCACCTCCGAGCCAAACCGTTAAAAAGACCATGGATGCATGGGTTGATGAATTCTTCCAGTCATCCGATAGCGATCGCGACGGTTTGGTCTCGTCTACGGAGTGGGATCGATCGAAACCTGATTGGAAATGGCTTTTCGCGATTATCGACAAGGACAAAACCAGGCAAATTGACCGTGACGAATATATGGCTTTCCAGGTTTACAAAAAACAACATCCTGATTGGCATAAAAACCTTAAGGCTGCCAGCGGCCCATAGCCAATGAGAAGTAGCTGGAAATGTCTGCGCCTTTTTACTATGTAAACCAGGCTTTTCTGTTTTACTCTATGCCAGCGGGTATTGATTGGAGTAGGATGATGGATGCGAAAGTGAGCCGACATTGATGTGATCTTACCCTCTTGATCACGATTGAGCTCGACCAACAAGAGCTTGCAGGGTTCGCGAGTGATTCATGGCAAATGTTTCACACGCTTTCGCTTCCCGCCATCACCCACAGTCCCCCTGTCCTCTCTACTTCCAATCGTGCTGACATGATGCGTTTATTGTTCACGTCGCTGGCATTCTTTGCTGGAACCGCAATTGTTTCTGCCGCCCAGCCGTTTGAGGCATTTCTGAACAAGCATTGCGTTCGTTGTCATGGTCCGGAAACGGTCGAGCGCGACCTGCGTATCGACAAACTGTCACGCGATTTCAACTCAGGGCGGGACGGCCATCTTTGGGCAGAAATTGTCGAACGAATCAACGCCGGCGAGATGCCGCCAAAGGATGAACCGCAACCAACTGAAGACGAGATCGCCGCAGTGGTCGCGCAGCTAGATTCACGTATCCGCGCCGGCCGCGCGGCACGCATGGCAGCGCGGCCGCCAGTTGCTCACTATCGGCTCAGCCGGCGCGAGTACCAGAACACGGTCTATGATCTGCTAGGGGTGCGTTACGATCCAGCCCAGCCAGGCGAGTTGAACGCCGATCCGCTGTGGCATGGCTTCGAACGCATTGGTTCACAGCTCTCTCTTTCTCCTTCGCACGTCGAACGCTACTACCGGGCTTCCGAGATTGTTCTGAACCGAGCATTTCCGGAAAAAGCAGTCGAGCCCCAAAAGGTTCACAAGACAGCGGCGGAGATCCGTTACAGTGGTGGCGAGCGACAGCAGGAATATCTCAAGCGATTTGGAATCAAACGTCCGCTACGTGCGTTGATCTTTCCGGGAAGAGAACTCCAGGCACTTCGGCCAAATTGGTTTGGCGCCGGCGCCAATAACAGTGGGCTCTATCGGGCGCGGCTACAGGTTAGTGGTATTCGTCCACCGGGAGGGCAAACGCCTCACTTGCGAATCGGCAAACGAACCGGCGAAGGAACAAATGAAGGCCTGATCGAGCTGGATATCCTGGCGACTGAGGACAAGCCTGAAATCATCGAGTTCGAGGTGTTTTTGGAAATGCCGACTAGTCTCGATTTCAACGTTGTCGTCACGGATATTATCTCGCGCGACAAGGGTGGTCATCATCGCAACATTCTTGGCGGGTCCGACTACATATTCACGCATACCAGCGAGACCAAGTTGCTCAATCCAACCGGTCCTAAGCTTTTCGACGAACAAGGCAATGGAATCTTCTCGTTCGTGCTGCTGGATTGGATCGAGTGGGAAGGCCCCATTGAGAGCAATGCGGAACGAGCGACCCGCAACGACGTGCTGCCTCCTGACGGGGCGTCGCTGGAAGTTGTCACCAACCATCTCCAACGATTCGCCCAGCGAGCCTGGCGGCGACCGGTATCGGACAAGGAGCTGCTTCCCTATCTGAATGCCTACGAGGCCGAACTTGCTGCCGGTGAGGATATGTCTTCCGCCTACCAGATCGCACTATTGGGCGTAGTCAATAGCCGAAACTTCACCTATCTGGTCGAAGGGGATACGCAGCCTCGCCAGCGTCTGAATGACTATGAACTCGCTTCACGCCTTTCGTATTTTCTCTGGAGTTCGATGCCGGATGAAAAACTGTTCGACGCAGCGAGCAAGGGACAACTGACCGGTGACGGACTGGAAGACCAAGTCGATCGGATGCTGGCCGATCCGAAGATCGATCGATTCGTCGACGATTTCCCTCGGCAGTGGCTGCAACTTCATCGCCTGGGAATGTTTCCGCCGGACGGCAAGTTGTACCCCGACTACGACGTTTGGTTGGAAGCGAGCATGCGCGAAGAAGTGGTCCAGTACTTTCGCGAAGTATTCGACAACAACCTGAGTATCGATACGTTCATCACGTCTGACTGGACGATGGCCAATCCGCGTCTTTGCGAATTCTATGGCCTGCCCATGCCGAAGACCTCAGGCGCGCAGAAGGTGAAGCTGCAGCCCGAGGACCATCGGGGCGGGCTACTAACGATGGGGGCGATCCTGGGCCTGACTTCCGACGGTACGCGGCAGCGGCCTGTTCATCGTGGCGTCTGGGTCAGCGAAGCGATCTTCGGCAAGACTCCTCCTTCGCCTCCGGCAAATGTCAATCCGATTGAACCCAATCCGCCAGAAAGCCCCAAGGCGACCATTCGCCAGAAGATTGAGGCGCATACGCAGAACGCCAGCTGCGCCGCATGCCATCGAACCATCGATCCATTGGGATTGGCTTTCGACCAGTTCGATGCGATCGGTCAGTGGCGTACGCACGAACATGTCGAGAAGGGGACCGGCGGTGATCCGCTGGTCGATCCCAGCGGGATGCTGCCAGACGGTCGCAAATTCGCCGATGCCCAACAGTTCAAACAGCTGCTGCTGGAAGATCGCGACCAGTTCCTCAAGGCAATTGTCGAGCATCTTTGCTCGTACGGTTTACGCCGTGTGCTGACGGTGGATGACGAAGAAGATGTTCAAGCGATCGTTAACGAGGCGAAGCTAAAGAACTATCAATTAAGAGACATTGTGCGAGCTGTTGCTTTGTCTGAAATAATGAAGAAAAGATAGAAATTGGGTAGGCTGGTAAGAACGCAAAACGGAAACCCCTTAAAGGTTAATAAGATGACACCTTCATGGCAGATCGATCGTCGCTATGTCCTGCGTGGACTTGGCAGCTTCATTACGCTTCCGCTGCTCAATTGCATGCGTCCCGCAATGGGTGCCGAGATGGAGTCGCCCCGGCGTAGTGCGTTTGTCTATATTCCCAACGGTGTCAACACGCTGGATTATCAGATTACGACGACCGGCGAAGGATATGCTTTGTCGAAAACGCTTCAGCCGTTGGAGAAGCATCGAAGTATCATCACTCCGATCAGTGGCTTACATCATCCAGGCGGCTTGGGGCATCATCACAACTGCCAAAAGATCTGGCTCACCGGCGGGCACCTTGGTCCGTCCGATCACAATACGATTTCTGTCGATCAGAAGATGGCCGAGGTAACGTCTCCGCATACTCGGTTTCATTCGCTCGAGATCGCCAACAAAGGGGAGTCGCTGGCCTGGACTGCGGATGGTATCCGGCTGCCTGGGATGAGCCGCTGCAGCGAAATCTTCGCGTATCTGTTTGAAGAACCCAAGAACGGCACCGCGGCCCAGCGGCGTACTTTGCGCCGCAAGAAAAGCGTCCTCGATGCGAACTTGGAAGAAGTCCGTTCGCTTGAAAGAAAGATGGGCGAAGAAGACAAGGGACGAATGAACCAATATCTGAACGCCGTCCGCGAGACCGAAGTCCGCGCCGTGCGAGCAGATGCCTGGCTCGATGTTCCGCGGCCCGAAATTCTGGAAAAGGATCGCCAACGCACCGACCGAGAAGTGCCGCAGACTCAGGCAGGCGACTACTACCGAACGATCTACGATCTGATGGTGCTCGCCTTCCAGACCGACGCCACGCGCGTGATTACCTTCAGCAGCGGCGTCGAAGGGCAGGGGTTGCCGATTCCAGAACTAGGGATCTCGCAATCACGCCACGAACTGAGCCACCACAATGGCGATCCAGGCCACATGGAAAAGCTGACTCAAAGCGACACCTTCAGTGTCGAGCAGTTCAGCTACTTCCTGACTCGGTTGGCTGAGACGCCTGATCTTAACGGTCGCCCCCTGTTGGAAACAACGATGTCGTTGTTTGGTAGTGGTATGGCCTACGGACATGGTCACGGCAACGCCAATCTGCCGCTTGTCTTGGCAGGCGGAACCGGTTGCGGGCTGAAGCATGGTCGTCACATTGATATGAACCAAGGGCACTTCGACGGATACCAACTCGATCAACCCGGCAAACACTACCACCTCTGCAGTCGTCCTGCCAACGAAAGCGCTCACATGAGCAATCTTCTGCTGACGATGGCACAGAAGATGGGTGTCGAGACCGAGAGCTTCGCTGACAGCAATCGCGAACTGGAAATAGCATGAATCGATTGAAGAAGACTATCCCGGCGCGTTTCGCAATCATCGCCTTCGCAGTTTGCCTTTTGCCGATGGTCAGTACTGTGCGCGCCGAGGAGCCGTTTCGCCCATCGCCCGGGAAGTTTCCACCTCCTGAAGAGGCCAAGATGTACCGCGGCGAATTGGTGTTCGTCGATCATATAAACCGGCGCGGGAGCCTGCGTCTGCATGTCGATGGACACTATCACGAGGGTCAGCTCCACAACTTCGCCATGCTGCCCTATGGCGAGATTTATTACCACGGCGCGCCCGCTGAGCTGCGTGACATCCCGATCGGTACCGTACTTTACGGGCGATTTTATCTGCCGCCGGATCCCGAGACATCGGCTGTGCCTAACGTCAACGGGAATAATGTGACTGCGCCTCGCGAGAATCACGCGATTCTGCTTGAGGATGGTCCGAGTCTCTGCTTGCGCGAGGGAAAAGCGTGGAAGCTCAAAGAAGTGAACATGCATGGTTCCGAAGGCGAGTTGGTTGCCAGCCTCGACCGAGAAGAAGGAGCTGATGGACTGGGCGGTGAGCACACGTTCACGATCGATGGTTCAACCCGCATCTGGAGCGGCCGCGAGCTACTGGGGGTCGATGATCTTGTCGCAGAAGGAACTTGGCCTGCCAACGGCCAAAAGGAGTTCAAGGATCAGCCGGTTCAGCTTGCCCTGGGTTGGCATCCTCGTTACCTCTATCAGCAGTTTCATGTCGCCGATATTTGGCTCGACGACGAAGCGATAAAGGTCGCTGCCCAGCGCCAACGCGGAGTTCACATCCGCCACATCCGTACTCGCTGGATGCCGGCCCGGGTCGACGCGCTTGAATACGGGAAATTCGGCCATGCGACGGTGACGGCAACCTTGTTTGGCGGAATGGATCCGTCGCTCTATGCCGACTTCAAGCCGGGAATCGGCGGCAAGATGGCCGCGGCGGAAAACACCCTTCGAACCTGGTGGCCGGATCACGACGGCATGGACGGGCGAATCACCGCTGTCACGAAGGTTAACGAAGATCCGCAACTGGGAGACAGTGGGATTCAAATCAAGTTTGAAGTCCCACTCATTCTGGAAGGATTTCGCCCCGGTCGAATCGTCCGTATTCGCCCTCAAAACTGGCCCAACGTCAAGCCACCGGTTGAAGAACGGGTCCGCGGTTTCGACGACCGATGGCCAAACCCTGAGTTGTTTCGATTGAAATAGCTGGAGTGAGAGCCATGATTCCGAAAATCTTCATACGCTCGCAGGGTCATGGCTATTAACACCTCGGGGAGTGCTTTTTAGGCGGCTCGCTAGCTCATCGCGTTTCGCATCGCTTTTTTGCTGAAACCGCGTTGAATCCCTGTTAGATTCTGTCAAGGGATGATATCGGCCTGAGAGAAAGTCGCGGAACTGATAAGTCACATTCTAGTAAAGACTTATGAGTTTGGAGCGAAAGGGGCATTGCGGTGACGAAGGCATCCCATGGGCAGAGCCGTCAATAATTGAGGAATCTGAAATAGATTCACGCAGAATTACTGATCGGCCTGCGTAGCGTTATGTACGACAGCATTCCCACATTCCATAACCCGGACCTCAAGATGAGTGAAATTCAAGCGACCGAGCAGTTGTTAGCCGAAGTTGGCCCGCTTTTCGAGGAAATCGAGCAGATCGAGCGCCTCACGGAAGACGCCTGGCTGGTGGTCTTTGATGACGAAACGGCCATCGAGGTTGCCTGCGATCCAACCGGTCGGAAGCTGAGTTTCACCATGTCCTTGGGATCGGTGCCGCCTGAGCGGCAAGCTGAGATGTACCAGGCCATGCTGACCTACAGCTTTCTGAAGCAGGACACAGGCGGGTTTCATTTTGGAACCGACGGGGACAACGGCAATGCCCACTTGATGCTGGATGTCTGTCATCTGGAACTTACGCCGGCCGAGTTGGCTGGGATTCTTGCCACCGTCCTGGAAACGGGCGAAACCTGGCAGGACGTGCTGCACGGCGATCCGATCGCCGAGGAGGCAAGTGAAACCGAGGACGACGAAAAGCCTTCGTCCGGACAGATTCAGGTCTAAACCAACAAATCACAGCGACTCGTCGCACACTTATAAGAGAGCCTCACCATGCCCAACGATATTTCACGCCTGTCCGGAATGAATATTGATCGTCTGTCCCAATTCCAGAAGAGCATGGATGACGGCACGCATGTCAGCAGCAGCGTCACCAAAACCGTCTACGCGAAACCGAACTCCGGTTCGAACCCGATGCAGCACAAGGAAACGAGCTTTCGGGGACGCAGCGCCTTGGCCGACGCCAAACGGGATATTTTCTCGACGCTGAAGGGCTACATCGGCAAGAAGGCTGCCCAGCAGCTTTTCGATAAGCACGGAATTCGTCGGTTCGACAGCGGTGGACGGAAGTTTTGGAAAACGAGCATCAACGACAAGGCCATTACCAAGGAAACCCTTGGCAAAGTGCTGCAGGATGCCAAGGCTGAAAAGTTAAAGCAACTTCTGCAGGGGATGTCGCCCGAAAAGCGAGAGCAATTCAGCCAGATGGCTACGACGATGAACCCGTCGGAGATCATGAGTCATCCGGAGCTTGGCCCGCTTTTTCAGATGTTCACCGAAACTGAGTTTTCGAGCGAAAACCTCTCCTTCATGACGATGTGCAACGACTACAAGCAGCTTCTGGACGACTACAGTCAGCTTGAGCAGCGGCTCACAGGAGGCGATGGCCAGATCAATGATCCGCAGGGTTTGCTGACCGCCAAGCGGGACGAAATCCGCGAGTTAGGCTCGAAAATCAAGACGATCGCGGATAGCGGGGACATCAATCTCGCGTCAGCCAGTCGGAGCAAAATGAGAAAGATGACGCGTCGGAATCCGATTGAAAATATGGAAATCAACGACCTGCGGAGGTTGTACACTGGAGACGACAAAAACGATAAGACCTCGGGGCCAATTGGCTCGATGAATTCGGACGTGACCGCCAATGCACGAGACTCGAAGGTTCGTTTCTCAAACTCTTTCATTGAAAATCAGACAAATCTATCCACGGAAAACATGGGCCTGGCCGGATTGAAGACTCTGGCGACCAGGATGGGTAGCGACGAACATCTACGGGTAAAGAACAACACGCTTTACACCAAAGTCAGTCACGGGCCCCAACGCGACGGCGTCATGAATCACTCTAAGACGCATTTCTGGCAGACGATGTTCAACACCAACCGTGCTAAGAAATTTGACGCGGCGAAGCAAATGGTCCTGCAAACGCTGACGGAAGCGACCGGCGATCGCGAGGCCGCCACAAAGATCATGAAGCCGTTCCTCAACAGCACACGGGCACTCACCAAGACCGACCTGACGCGAATTGTCAAAGCTGCCGACACATTCAATACGATGAAGGGCAAGGTCGACACACTGATCAGCAGCCAGAGCCCCCACGTTCCTCAAATGAATGTCTTGACACGGGAAACCGATCCCACGAACGATCAGAGAAATGACGAAGTTGGCTGGAGCACCGCATTCTCGGATTACTGCGACTACAAAGGCTCGACGGCCTTCAAGCAAGCACAGTCGATCAGCGATCTGCGATTTGTGATGGAGGAACTCAGGAGCGGATCAAGAAACATGCCGCTCGATGTCACCACACAAAAGATGAATAACGCCAAGTCGTTGGCCCGTCAGATTCTTCGCCGCTCAGATGTTCCCAAGGGACTGCAAGGCCAGTTGAATTCGATCCTGACGATGGAGGCCCCGCCTACCACCGATACCGCGATTAGGCAATTTCAATCTACCCTGATGTCGCTGGCACAGTTCCGTGCCGAGACCACGGCTCCGAAGACGGAATTGGGCAAGTTGCGTGAAGAATTCGCCCAATTTGTCGAACAAACCAGCGAAGAAGCGAAAAAGCAGGTGCTTCAGAGCCAGGTCATGCCTAGCGAAGTATCGTTCGCTCCACTGAAAGGCCCAGGTATCCGCACAGAAGACCTGACAGGCAAGCAGGATGTCGAGGTCAGCGACGACGTCTCGATCAGCAGCGACGTACCGAACTGGGACGAACTGGAGAGCACGCAGGTCGATCAGAACCAACTTCGTAGCGAACTGGCGGACCTGCTAGACTCGCAGTTCCAACTCTCCAACGCCGGCGTGCCGCGTGATTCGCAGGCGTTCGCCAAGGCGCTCGATCAATTCGCGGGCCTGTTCCAGTCGCTTCCCAATCCTCAGAACCGATCCGAATTCAAGAAGCTTTTCGAGGGACTGCTCGAAACGAGCGTTGGCAGTTCGATCCTGCAACAGGCCGCGATGGATTACAACATGGATCAAGGCTCGGAAGTGATGAGCGACAATTCTGACAACGACGTCATCAACGAGATGAACACCCCCATGGGAAATCAGGTCGAGATTAACCTCCCGCCACAGCCGACGATCCAGTTCGGTCAATTCCAAAGCGTTTACGAAGGGGACATGGCGATCACCCGGTACCTGGACGATAACGCTTCGAGCGGAATTGAGATTTCAAAAGACCAGCATCAGTCGATTCAAAACAAGATTTCGGAAGCGGAAATCGCCCAGGCCCGCGGACAAACTTCGCTGGCTTTGGACCTGATCCAGGAAGCTTTCAGCATGGCAGTCCACGCAGTTAGCCTGGCCATCAACCCGGAAGTCGATGATCGCATCGCACCCGATGGCACCGTCCTTCCACAAAGCAAGACGCCTGGCAACGACGATTAGCCAACTAGCTGCGGACTAAACGTCGACGCTCGCAATGGCGAAGGAATTAGGCAGCCAGTTGAGCGTCGATGGGTGGGGCTGACAGCCAAAAAAGCACTTACTGATTCCGTAAGTGCTTTTTTCACAACATCTTTTGTTGTTCTGTAGGTATGCGGCATCCGGAATGTTGACTTCGCATGAGGATAAAACTTGCGATGCGAATGTTCCGCTAAATCTTTGGAGAGTTGCCCAAAACCGGGCGATTTTCATCTGCACTAAGGATCAGCGGCTTGTTATACTTGGGTAGCAGCCGCCGTATAATCTCGCGCAACAGGCGTAGGAACGCTCCGCGGTTCGAACCATCCCCTTATCCCGCCATCATCTGTGCCCTCTCAAGTCCTTTGCGGCTTGAAATCCATCGACTTAACAGCCGAATCGCAAGTGATCCGCAATATGATGTTTCGAATCTTCGGATTGGTGATCGCCGTATGTATATGCGCGGTCACGAGAGCTGACGATAGTTTTGCTCTTCCCAAGGATGTTGATCAGGTCCTATCTCAAAGTTGTCTCGATTGTCATAGCGGTGACTCGGCCGAAGGAGATATCCGGCTCGACGCGATGGCGAAATTGGACCTCGATGCCAGGCTCGACTTGCTGAACCGAGTCCAGGAGCAACTTTTTCTCAAACGCATGCCGCCCGAGGATGCCGAGCAGCCAGCGACGACCGAGCGATCGCGGTTGAATGACTGGGTATCACAAGAGCTCCGCAAGCACAATGCGTCGAAGTTCGAGAAGAAGTTGCAAAAGCCAGAGTATGGCAACTACATCGATCACGAAAAACTGTTCTCTGGCCAGTTCAAGGATCTGCCCGGTTTTACCTACGACCGCCGTTGGCTGATCAGCGAATACATTTTCAATGCCAAGTTCCAGCGAATGCTACTGGGCAATGCTCGGGCAAAACGAAGAGGGGAAACCGTCTCGCCGGTTGGCAGTCATCGATTCAATCAATTCAGTCTGACCAATCCATTTCTGTTGCCAAATCGCTCGGGGGTCAGATACTACGCAGATACCGACCTGACCGGCGGCCACTTATCGAGCATGTTGACCAATGCTCAAAAAACGTCGGAGTATATTACCGGCTATCTTGTGAAACGTAATTCGCGATACCTGCCGTCCATCAACGAAATCATGGCGCTCGAGGATCAGCACAATGCGACATTGGCTTCGCGTCGCGAGTTTCTGGAAAACTTCATCGCCGAGCTCTGCGATGAATACTACGGAGACAAAAATGAAGCCATGTTGCCGCAGTTCGTTCCGGTCGCACTGAAAGAGGTTGAACAGCTTAAAAAGGGAGAGTCCTACAAGAGGGCTCCGTTTCACGTTGCTCAGAAAATGCTCAAAGACCTCAATGGGGAGGAAACTGTCTACCAGGCCCTGATGAATCCGCTGTGCAAGGATCAATCGGACGACGAATTCCGCGACTTGTGCGAGCACATCTGGTTTTACTTTGGCGATCACCCGCGAGACATCCAAGGCCGTATGACGATCTTGCGGGATTACCTGCCGGAGATTCGCGATCACCTGGAGCAGAACCAGCGTAAATTCAAGCCACTTGTCTATAAACCGCTGGCAGATGACGAGATGAAGGTAGTTCAGGCCTCCATCATGAAGCATCGCCAAAAAGGGGATCACTATGGAGCAATTATCGACAAGTGCATGGCCGATTGGGAACAAGGTTTCATTCAAGCGCGAATCGAAGCGGGGCCACCATCGGATCCGTTGCTGCACGAACTGGTCGATCAGCTGACGGTGCTCATTCTGGAACGATCTCCCGATCCCGTGGAAGCGGAAGAATATGTGGATCTGACCAAGACGTACATCAACAAGCTTGGCAATCAGAAGGCGATTCAGAAGCTGATTCAAACGTTGATCCTATCGAGCGAATTCGTCTATCGACAGGAATTCGGCAGCGGAAGGCCTGATCAATATGGCCGACGAATGCTCTCTCCACGCGATGCCAGCTATGCGATTGCCTATGCATTGACCGACCAAAGCCCTGACAAGGAACTGGTCGAAGCGGCTCAGAACGGTCGGCTCAATACGCGGGAAGATTACGAGCGAGAGGTAAAACGCATCCTGAACAAAAGGGACGTGTATTACCTGGTCGATCCGATCCTGGAAGATAAGAACTATCAGGACAACACCACCGATACCGCGATTCGGAAACTGCGGTTCTTTCGCGAGTTTTTCGGCTATCCCCAGGCGATCACGATCTTCAAGGACGAAAAACGATTCGGCGGCGATCGGCTCACCAATGCCACGTCGCGGCTCCTGAGCGAGACCGATCAGCTGGTCGAATACATTCTTGAGAAGGACCAAAACGTTTTCGAGGAACTTCTAACCACCGAGGATTTTTACGTCTACCACGACGGTAACAACGAGCGGATGCAGGAGGCCTCGGACCGGATCAAACGCATCTATAACCACTTCAAAGACCTCGACTGGCAGAACTTCAAAAAGGAAGATCTGTTGGACCACCGAGAGTTTCTCAACGAAGTGAAGATGCGAAGCGTCGATCCCGACAAGCTGGATGCCAGAAACCGGCAAGGGAACACGATCCAGCTCTTTAAAAAGTCGATGACAACCATCACGGCTCGGCTCGATAAGGGACAACAAGAGGCGGCACCGTTCGATCTTTATCGAGGCTACGGCAACGACTTCATGACCGGATACAACGTTGCCAAGTTCTTTAACTTTTCGCTCGACGATTGGGACTATCACACCAATCAGCCGGCCAATGTACCCAATCGCAAAGGATTGTTGACCCATCCGGCCTGGCTCGTTGCCCACTCGAAGAATACCGAGACCGATCCCGTCACCCGCGGTAAATGGATCCGCGAGAAGTTGCTGGCCGGTACGATTCCCGACGTGCCGATCACCGTTGATGCCGTTATTCCCGAAGACCACAGTAAAACCCTTCGTGCGCGATTGACCATGGCAACGGAGGACAGCTACTGCTGGAAATGTCATCAGCAGATGAATCCTCTGGGAAATGCCTTCGAGGCGTACGATGATTTTGGCCGGTTCCGCGTGGAAGAATCGTTGGAATATCCAGACAAGTTGGTCGAGAAGGGAGCCGGAGGGGACTTCATGACCGACACGCGAGACATTTACGAGACGCTGCCCGTCAATTCGAGTGGTTACCTTGAGGGAACTGGCAACAGCAAGCTGGATGGCGAAGTCGACGACGCACTCGACCTGGCCGATCGTCTGGCGAAATCTCGCCGTGTACGTCAATCGATCATCCGTCATGCATTCCGCTATTTCCTGGGTCGCAACGAAACCCTCTCTGATTCCAAGACGTTAATCAATGCCGAGCAGGCCTACGTTGACAATAACGGTAGCTTCGATGCCGTCGTTGTTTCGCTGCTAACATCCGATTCCTTCATTTATCGCAAAGCAATCAAGGACTAGAACTGTGCTCACCAGAAAAGACTTCCTGAGAATGTCGGCACTCGGCCTCGGCGCGATGACCCTGGCTCCGTCCTTCAATCAATTGTTCGCCGCGCCCAGCGCCAATGGAATTCCCAAGCGTTTCATCTTTATCCGCAAATCGAGTGGTATCCGGCCGCTGGAAATCGCCTTGCGTGATTTTTCCGATCGAGACAAAGAACTCGACGAGAAGAAAGAGCCGCTCGAAGTCGATCTGCACAAGCACGAATTGCCCAAGTGGCTGCGCGGGCTGGATGATCACAAAGATCACATGACGATCTTGCAGGGGCTTTCGGCCAAGATGAGCGAGAACATCCATTGGTCGTTTTCGTCGGTGATGGGCTGCTTCAAGTCGAACCGCAACACGCTGAGCGCGATCAAACGAACCACGATCGATTTTGAACTGGCCAGGCTGTTCCCCTCGCCTTTTGGGCATGTCGAACTTTCATTCGCTGGCGGCCGGACTGGGATCGTCGACGGCTATTCGGCACCTGCTCCGCAGACTCGCAACTACTGCTATGCCGACCCAGAGACGGCACGCAATGAACTGTTCAAATCGGTGTTGAATCCGGAAGCGGTAAATTCCGACAACGACATGCTGTCGTTCCTGCAAAGCCGTGAAGGCCTCAAGGTGAGTGGCATCCAGGGGCATGAAAAGAAACGTCAGGAGATGCAGGTCAATTCGATCGATGCGATTCGCCGGCGTAATCAGGAACTGATCAAGCTCTCCGGCACGCTCGCCGACTACCTCCCGGAGATCGCGCCGGTGCATGCCAACGGTGGTCCCAACGCAAGTACGCCGGAGAAACAGGCCGCCATGACCGATGTCCTGATCGCCGCGCTGAAAGCAAGTTTGACGAACGTGGTGACTTACACGATCGATGACCTGGGAACACCAATCACGGGGTTGCCAGGCAACGAAACCGATCGCGTCGGTATTCACCCACTGGGACATGACGAAGCCTTTGGTGGCGTGCCGGCCTGGAAGACTCGCGAGCAAATTCGGATCAGCCATGTCAATCAGATCAAGAAGATCATCGAAGAGCTGAAGCAGGTGCCTGAGGGTAACGGCACGATGTTCGATAACACGATGATCATGTACTTCCCTGAGAACGGCGAAACCCACCATGGCGTCGGATCGGAATCGCCGTTCCTGATCATGGCCGGGGATAACTGCAATCTGGACATTGCTGGTCGTTATATTCGTTTGCCCTATCTCGGCACCGAAGGTCACAAGACCCTGGGCAACTGGTATACGACGCTGCTAAACGCCCATGGCAATCCGATCGAACATTACGGCGACCTTGACCCTGAGATGTCGCGTAAGAAGCTGCCTCAGACAGGCTCGATCAAGCAGTTGATGGGCTAAATCACCCCAGTAGTCGGTTCACTCAATCGTTTGGAACCGAAGATGATAATTCTCCACAAAGCCCCATTGTCGGCGGCTTTTTTTATTGGTCTTGAGTGCCCAGGATCTCTTCGCCGCCGAAGTCACGCATATGGATCCTGACGGGCAGAAAAAGAACTACGAGGCCATCAAGCTGTTGAAGGCCCAGTCCAGCGAAGCTTTGCACAGCCGTCTGGATGCCAATAAGAAGTAGGGAACCAGCGGCATCCGCAGCTACTGAGCTTGAACCGGACCGATCAAAGGGGTTCGGACTGGTTTCGCCAAGCCGAAGAAGACGACAACACCATTTCCGCCTAGTCGCGTCGAGTATGCCAGGTCCGGCTTCTTTTTGAAACCTTCTTCCGGTTGGTCCCAGTTGTTCGCTGCCCAAACGTTGCCGGCGGGGTCGATGGCAACGTCGGTTAGGACCTGCAGACCACCGATATAACCTCCAGGCGGCGAGAGCGGATCGCCTGGCTTGAGGCCAGGTGGGCAGTTCTCGGGGCGCGCCCCGCACAAGTTGGTAATCGAGCGGCCAGTCGAGTTTGCCACCCAAATGTTGTCATTACCGTCGATGGCAATTCCCCATGGTCCGACGATCGACTTGCCACCATCGAACGGCCCTAGAACGGTGCCGTCAGGGCGAATCATGGATACATCGCCGCCTGGGAATTTCATTAGGATGCCGTACAGATTGATCCATTCTTTGGCTTCCAGGTCCGCCTTCGTATCCAGGTTCAAGCGGGCTTCCATCTCGGCTTGAAGTTTCACTTTGATCAGATCGAGTTTCTCACGCGTGTCGGGATGCCCGACCGTATTGCATACCCAGGCGTTGCCCTGGCTATCAATGGCAATGGCTCGCGGCGCATAGCCGACGGTGAATTCTTCCGCCTTGCGGGGGTCTTTGGCAGGAAAGCGGACCACGGTGTTGGAGCCGCTGTTAGTCACCCAGACGCGGTCCTGTTGATCGATCGCCAAATGAAATGGAGCTTTGACGGTCAGGTTGCCGTCCACCGGCTTGCCATCGATCATTGTGCCCAGGATACGGCCTTTCGAGGCATCCCCCTTAGGCAAGTAAACGAGTTGGCTCTTGCCGTTGTCACACGCCCAGACATCGCCATCAGGCGTAACCATGATTCCCTGCATCGAACCAAGCTTGCCGCCAAAGTTGTAGCCTGATTCCGGCGAGAGCGACTTGCCTGTCTTGCGATCGAATACCGAAATAGTCTTGCCATCTAAACTCGTGGCCCAAACCTTGTCGTCGCCTGATATCGCGATGCCAAATCCCGGGTTGTCGATGCCGCCACCACGAAAGCCGACCGTCATCGGCGAAATGGGACGGCCATTGGGAGCAAGCTCGCCCAGGCCTCCGCCAAGTCCAGAAAAGACGGTCGATTGAGAACCGCAGACGAAGTTCAGGTCTGCCCACATATTCCCTTCGCGATCAATCGCAATACCGCCTGGCGAATTCAAGCCGCCACCGGCGTACACCAACGAGAGTGTCCAGGCACGGGGAGCGAAGCTGAGATAAGGAATAAACGTTGCTTCGCGCCAACGCTTGCCTTCCGGCACCGGGCAGAACTCCTTAAACAGCGTGAACAAAGGTTCGGCGTTATGCCCAGGCTTTCGCGCGATGTTCTGCAATGCGGAAAGCGTGTTTGTCGGTGCCGGACCGCCTGGCGCTGTTGCGGTGGCGAATAGCTTTTGGCAAGCTTCTGGTTTCTGAATGCATACCGAGATCAAATTGCCCAGCGTGTTGAATTTGGCCAGAGTGGTTGTTTGCGAACTATTCAGCGGATCTTGAATTACCGGGCCCAAGCCGCCGGTCTGCAGGTCGACCAGGTTCGGCACGTTTCCGGCAGCGATCCGAAGACTGAGCGAATTGCCGCAAAGCTTATCACCGCTGATTAGTTGTGCTCCGGTCCATACCGAGGCGACCGTCGTCAATTCATTCACGGTCACACTTTGCGGAGCAGTGGTTCCCAATGTTGCCATCAGCACGATGGCGGGATTGTACTCGTTGCCGTTGCCGGAGTTCGCGGAGCCTCCACTGGCGATAAGATAGAGCACACCTTCGTCGCTCTTCTTTCCGAAGAAAGTCAACTCGAAACTGCCATCTGCCTTGGTCTTTGCCTCGGCAAGCATTTGCGGTGCGTCTGGACCAGCTTCCCATAGCGAGACGTCAGAATTGGCGATCGGACCGCTACCAGATTGGACTTTTCCTTGGATGCGATCCGCACCGAGAGCGGCTGCAGACATCAGTGGAAAGGCCAACAACAGAGTGAGGACTCTTAGACCGACGTTGAAGCTTCGTTGGGAAATTGTCTCAGCGGCAGTTGCAGATCGTTTCAATGGCTTCACGACAGTTCTTCTCGGCTCTTTGGAAATACGCTCATATAGCAGATGTTAATCATGGCGCAATCATAATTCGATCCCTAGGTTTTGGCGATTGCTTCACCACATTTTCATCGTTTCCTGCCGATTGCCACTGTTGAGCAGAGTCGCTGGGCAACCATCAAAATACCCTTGGCGAATCACTGATCTTTAGAACTGGCAATATTGCTACTGATCGACTGCGCTTTCTGGCTGCTCTAGTGTTGCGTCTAACCGGCCCTGATGATCAGGAATGAAGTGCTACGATGTTTGCCTGGAATTGGCCTACGGGGATGCGTATATTCATTGGAATGTCAGACCTTACGCAAATCCTCAGCCGGATCGATGATGGCGATCCAAACGCCGCCGAACAGCTCTTGCCGCTGGTTTACGAAGAACTTCGTACGTTAGCAGCTGCCAGGCTTAGCCGGGAAAACCCAGGCCAAACGTTACAAGCAACCGCGCTGGTTCACGACGCCTATCTGCGTCTGGTTGGTGGCGAGCATGCACAGCACTGGAATTCTCGCGGCCACTTTTTTGCCGCGGCGGCTGAGAGCATGCGGCGGATTCTCATAGAAGCGGCGCGCAGGAAGAAATCGCAGAAGGCCGGGGGCGATTTTCAACGAATCGTTCTGACCAATGACGAGCCTGAAGAGGATCGCCAGACCGAGGACCTGCTCGCTCTTGACGAAGCTCTGCAGAAACTGGAAGCACAGAGCCCCAGGAAAGCCCAGGTCGTCAAACTACGTTATTTCGCGGGCTTAACGATCCCGCAGACTGCGGAGGCCCTTGGGATCGCGCCTTCCACGGTGATTTCCGACTGGTCATACGCGCGAGGTTGGCTCAAGCTGGAGATTTCCAAGAATCTTTGAAATCCTCAAGATTTTGCTCGGTTGATGTGGTTCCCGATTTCGCACTGTTAGGGAACGCCCACCCTTTTCCCTGATTGGAGCAAGACCGTGAATCAAGAGCCACTGAGCGAGGAACAGATTTTTGAGGCTGCCTTGGCGATCAATTCGGAAGTTGCTCGAAAGGAATATCTGCGTCAGGTCTGCCAGGATGACAACCACGTTGCCAGGATCGAAGCCTTACTGAAGGCTGGTACGTCCAATGGCAGCTTTTTGAAAACGCATTCCGCGTTTGCTACCGCCGACGACCAATCGTCACAAGTTCCGCGGCGCATTGGCGACTTCGAGATCCTGGGCGAACTGGGCCGCGGTGGTATGGGGGTCGTTTATCGGGCGCGGCAATGTTCTTTGAATCGGCTCGTAGCGCTCAAAGTTCTCTCGTCAGCGCTGGGGATTTCGACCAAGGCCATCATGCGGTTCAAGCTCGAAGCGGAGGCCGCCGCCAAGCTGCACCATACCAACATCGTCCCGATCTACTGGACCGGGGAAGAGAATCGGGTGCCCTACTACGCCATGGAACTGGTCGACGGTCCATCGCTTGATCGCGTGCTGAAAGAACTTCGGGCCGAAGCAGATTCTACCTCGGCCACTGTCACGGAAGGTTCCCCGCAGCAAGATCAGGCCCCAAATCTTCTCCGCGAGACGCTCTTGTATAAGCCGTCTCTCGATAAGATCGCGGATATCCAGGCAAATGGATCGAGTTCGACCAGTTCTTCCTCACTCACTTCTGACAGCAACTACTTCGACAAGCTTGCCAGCATGATGGCCGATGTTGCCGACGCGCTGGCGCACGCCCACGATCATGGTGTGGTGCATCGAGACATCAAACCAGCCAACCTGTTGCTCTCGTCGGATGGGCGGCTAAGTATCAACGACTTCGGTTTGGCCCGGATGCTGGAACAGCCTGGGATGACGATGACCGGGGAGCTGATGGGTTCGCCGATGTACATGTCGCCGGAACAGATCACCGCTGGCCGTCTGCCGCTGGATCATCGGACCGACATTTATTCCCTGGGCGCTACGCTATACGAAATGCTGACGTTGCATCCTCCCTTCCCAGGAAAGCAGCGCGACCAGGTTTTGTCTCAGGTATTGCATAAAGACCCGCCCAGTCCCCGATCGTTGAATCCCAATATTCCGCGGGATCTGGAAACGATCTGTCTGAAAGCGATGGAGAAAGATCCTGACCAGCGTTATCAAACCGCCGAGCACATGGCGAAAGATCTCCGCTGCTTCGTCAATCGCAACTCGATCTCTGCTCGCCGTACGAGCGTGGTAGAGAAGGGGATGCGTTGGGTCCGTAAAAACAAGGCGATCTCGAGCCTGGCTGTTGTTGTGCTGCTAATTTGCCTGGGAGTCGGCGCGCGCGAGTATTGGCGATCGAGAGAAACCTGGCGCAAGGAAGTGATGATCGCTGCCCACAATGCGATCCTTAATCGGGACACAGAAACTGCCGAAGCTCAAAAAGAGATTCTTATCGATCTGGACGGTACGACCATCGAGTCCGACTTGATCAAGTACGAGGTTGATCTGCTCAAAGGTGAGGCGAAAACCGTTGTCGAACAACTGCAGGCCAAAATCGAGCAAGATCCACGTTATGCGTCGGATGTCAGAATACAATCCTTACTGACCCAGGCCTTCGTCAGTAGTGGTGATTGGGCCGAGTATGCCAATCAGTCCAGGCGTTTGATATCTCTCGAGCCCAAAACAGCCGAAGAGAAATACTACAAAGCGAGGGTCTTGATCTTTGCCGACTTCGAAGAAACGACGCGTCTGCTCGACGACGCCTTCGCAGGAATGTCAGGATACGGGGATTTCTGGATTACCAAAGCTGAGGTTGGTATTTTGCGAGCGATTGCCCGAGGCAGAACCGATTCGATCGATCCGCTGAAGGCAAATCCGGACGAGCGTCTGATAGACCTGGCTTTGCGACTAGATGAAATCGATGAAGCGGATCGCGATACGACCCACGCATCCAAGATTTGCGGCGACGATGTTTACATGGTCTGGAATTGTCGTCTTTATGCTCTTTTGACCCGTTCGCATTTATATCGGATGATGCAGCGCTGCGAAATTGACAACGGCGACCAGCAAGCGGCTGACGATTATGCTCAGCAGGCGGAAAAGTGTCTAGATAACGCCGAAGTCCTTATGAAGAAGATCGCCAAGTGGCCGATCAGCTTTATGGGTAATTTCAATCGATTCTATTACTATGATTTGCGGATCAACTACACTGCCGACGACCTGGATCCCGCGCAGCGAGAAAACTACTTAAAGCAGCAGCTCAATAAAATGGAATTGGTCTTAGAGGATGCCGAGCGCAACGGCCAAGTCGGATGGTTGTCTGATCCCTACTGGGCCTACTTGCTGAAGACGAAGCAATACGACTACGGATTAGAGAAGCTGGCTAGCGTTACACAAGACAACTACGCAATCTCGCGACGAGTGATGTTTGAACTGTCCCGGGCTGGCGAGAACGGCCCGGTCGATCTCAACAAGATCGACGCAAAATTAAAGGCACCCGTTAGCAGGCGAGGGATATTCACGACGATGCTTCTCGGAAATCACGCCGAGGCCAAGGCCTTCTATCAAAAGAGACGCGAAGTAGCGATCAAGGGAACGTACGATTACGCCATTTGTCGCTACATGTTGGGGGAACTGAACGCTGACGAGTTTATCGATCAAGTCAAGAAGACGGAGTACGACCTTGTCACGGCCTATTTCACGCTCGGTTTCGAAAAGCTGATTTCAGGTGAGCGACAGAAAGCCCTGGAATATTTTCGCAAAGCTTCCAACAGTACGATGTATCATTGGACCACCTTCGTAAACGCTCGTACGTATGCCGCAAAGCTTGACCCAGAATCTCCGTACTACGATCTCAACTGGCCGGCCTGGCTGGCCGAGCGTGAGCAGCCAGTCGAGAAGCAAGCTGGCGGTGACTAAAAGACCGCGAGTCCGCCAGGTTCAGGATGAATCTCGGTGGTTCAGGCAGGCCACCGGGTATGGAATTCTCGAGTGAGGTGAAGGAGAATCGATAGACAACCAAGAGTCATGCGGCAGTATCGATACACGGGAGCCCCACAGATGAAACAGTTTTGCCTTTCGCTTGCCCTGGCCATCCTCATGGTCGGATCAACGTTTGCCAGTGAGGATATCCTCGTCGCCGACTTCGAAGGGCAAACCTACGGCGAGTGGAAAGCTGAAGGAGAAGCGTTTGGCACTGGCCCCGCGAAAGGGATGCTACCGGGGCAGATGCATGTCAGCGGCTTTCAAGGTAAGGGGCTGGTCAATTCGTTTCTGAAGGGGGACCGCACGACCGGCACGCTGACTTCCCCGCCGATCAACATCGAGCGGAAGTACCTGACGTTTCTCATCGGTGGTGGCGGCTATGCTGGTAAGACCTGCATGAATCTGGTGGTCGATGGCGAGATCGTTCGTACCGCCACCGGCACCAACGCACGTCCCGGTGGCAGCGAGGAGTTGCAGCTTGCTTCCTGGGATGTCAGTGATCTGATCGGAAGCATGGTCACCATCCAAATCGTTGATGATGCGACCGGCGGTTGGGGGCACATCAACGTCGATCAGATCGTGCAGTCCGATATAAAGCCCAAGCTGCCGGAACTGGCGCGGCGAGAGAAATCGTTCACCGTTGAAGATCGCTACCTGATCATTCCGATTCAGAACGAAGGGAAATCGAAGGGAGAGATTCAGCTCTTTGTCGATGGCAAGGAAGTCCGCCGATACGGATTGAGCATTGCGAATTCAGCCGACAAGGCAGATTGGTATGCCTTCTTTACGATTGACGATTACCATGGTCAGGCGGCGCGTGTTGTTGCCAGCAAAGTTACCGAGGAAGGTTTCAATCTGGTCAAACAGTCGGGCACGATTCCAGGCGAAGAAAGCTTCTATCACGAGCCGCACCGGCCTCAGTTTCACTTCACGCAGAAAGTCGGCTGGATCAATGATCCCAACGGAATGGTGTACCACGATGGAACGTGGCATTTCTTCTTTCAGCACAACCCTGTTGACTTGCAGTGGGGCAACATGACCTGGGGACACGCGACCAGCAAGGATTTGTTGCATTGGCAACAGCAGCCCAACAAGTTGTTTCCCTCCACGATGGCCCAAGGTGCGTGTTTCTCCGGTGGGGCGACTGTCGATGCCAACAACACGGCTGGTTGGGGCAAAGGGACTCTCGTTGCCTTTTTGACCGATACCGGCGCCGGCGAGGCGATTGCCTACAGCGCCGACGGCGGCAAGACCTTTAAGTGGTACGAAGGCAATCCGGTTGTCAAACACAAGGGACGCGACCCGAAGGTTACCTGGTACGCCTACGACGAGAACGACAAGCCGCTGAACGAGACCGCGAAGAAACTCGGCGGGCATTGGGTGATGGTCGTGTACGACGAGGACCCCAAGTATGGTCGCAACGCGGCGTTTTATACCTCGACCGATCTCAAGACATGGACCGAGCAGAGTCACCTGCCAGGCTACTTTGAATGTACAGAACTGTTCGAGCTTCCGGTCGATGGTGACACAAACAACACCCGATGGGTCGTTTATGCGGCGGATGCCAAGTATGCAATTGGCAAATTCGACGGCCGAACGTTCACACCGGAACATGAAGGCAAACATCAGGTTCACTGGGGGCCGTACTACGCATCGCAAACGTTTGACAATGCACCTGACGGCCGCAAGATTCAGATGGGGTGGCTGAGAATCCCTTCGCCTGGCCCGTACAACCAGCACTTCAGTTTCCCGCACCGGCTAACCTTGCGATCGACCGAAGATGGCATTCGGATGTTTGCCAAGCCGGTCAAAGAGATCGAAAACCTTCGCGCGAAAGGCACCGCGGCCGGCCCGCAGGAACTAGTCGCAGATCAACCGGTCAAGTTGCCGGTCGGAAGCGACCTGCTCGATGTGCGGCTGGTTGCAGAAGTCGGAACTGCTTCGGCGGTCGAATTGAAGCTCCCGGGGCGAACGATCCGATACGATGCGAAAGCGCAGAAGCTCGACAACGCGCCGCTGAAGCCAGTCAATGGCCGCATCAGCGTTCAGGTTTTGGCCGACCACTCGTTGACTGAAATCATCGGTAATGATGGTCGCGTCTTCATCTGCGATCGCGGACCGGCAAAGATCGATGCAACGGAAGTATCTGTCACCGCACTCGGCGGAACGGCAAAACTTGTTTCGCTGGAAGCGTACGAATTGAAGTCGATCTGGGAGAAGCCGTAGCCAGCAATTCTCCCTGGACTTGGCAAGAGCTACGTTGGACGCCGGTTGCCTGGTGGGACGTTGTCGCCGGTAGACTTCCCTGGTCGCGTGTTAGCATTCGGTGCCCAGCCTGCCGTGTTCTGGAAGCTCTCGTAGCTGAGGGCGGTGAGATGATCGTACTCTTCGCCCGTCTTGCGTTCATATGCTTCCGAGGGCAAGGATAACAGCGACTCGAACTCCATGTCCTGCGGCATTTGGGTTGGGTCGGTCAGGACCGATGCGAAGAACTTGCGACCGTTGGCGACGACAACACAGCGAGAATAGAGAAAGTCGTCCGCCGAGATGTAGTCGTCCCCGTTGTCGGGATCGAGTTCGCCAGCGTAACAGGCACGGCAGTGTTCTCGCGTATCAAGGGCGTAGAGCTTTTCGGCAAGGATTTCTTCGAACTGGTAAATCGAGTCCTTGTCGAGCGCCGCCAGGGCGGCAATGGCCGGCTCCATGACCTCTTCATCGTCACCGGTCGCTTCCCAATCAAACGATTCAATGATGTCCCAGAAAGTGTTTTCGTTCATTGTGCCGATCACATAGTCGGGTGAAGGGAAGTGTCCAGTGGGTAGCTCTCAAGCTTCGAGCTACTTTGTTCGGTTTTCGTACCAGACGACGTTTGCCGAGGCGCGGCCGGCGTTCAGCAGGTCCAGGTCTCCGTCGCCGTCCATATCGACGCTCCGCAGGTCGTAGCTTTCCTCGTTGTCGTCGATGATATGGATTGTGAAATGTCCGTGGCCGTCGTTTTCGTACCAGCGGACCGATTTGCTTCCATACCCGCAACTTGCCGCGTCCAGGTCGCCATCCTGATCGAGATCGGCCACAGTCAGGCTATGCGGTTGCTCAATCGTGGTATCGATCTCGTGAATTCTCCAGCTGGGATTCTCAAACCACAAAACGCCCACCCCATGACCTCGCGTGGCGATCCAATCGACTTTGCCATCACCGTTAACATCGGCCGGGCTAACGCTGGTTGCCCCGATCTGGTTTTCAGCGAGGATGGTCTTTTTCCACTTTCCGTTGACGCCCGCTTTACCGGGATTGGTCCAAAAGGCGAACCAGTTTCCATCGGCGAATGGATCCCCTTTGGCCCCCACACCGATCTCTTTCCAGCCATCACCATCGATATCGCCTGCCCCCATGTAATGACTACCACCGCGCGCGTCCCCTGCGGCGAATACATGGCGATCCCACTGTTTGGCAGTTAACGGGTTCTTGGGAACGCTAAGCCATGCGATCGAATCGGCAAGTCCCTCGTCAGGCATAAAATTGTTGATGACCAGGTCATCTTTCCCGTCGTTGTCGATGTCGGAAGTGAGTATGCAATGAATCCCGGTGATCTCGGGATCGATCTCTCGCGCGGTCCATGCACCTTTTTGTGCTTCAAGTGGCCCAGGGTTCTCCAGCCAGAATGGATGACCATTGGCCAGCGAGCCTGCCCAATCAAGATCGCCATCTCCATCGACATCTATGGTCGAACTATGAATGCAGCCGCCGCCAACGGTGAACCGATGCAGGATAATTTCCTTCTTCCAATCGGGCGCGATAAACAAACTGACACGGCCATTGAAACTGGTGATCACATCAAGGTCTTTGTCGCCGTTGGCATCCAACGCAACGGCGGTATTGCAGTGCCCCTGCTGGGCAATCACATGCTTTACCCAATTCTGGGCATTGGCGTGATCGACAAAAATGGCTGTGGATGAAACCAAGACAAGGGTCACGAGATATTTGAACATGAGGTGCTCGCGGAGGAATCGGGTGAGTTGTGAGAAGATGTATTGCTGTCGCGGCGTCCAGATCGCTTCGCGGTTGTGTCTTTCGGCCTTTTCAGCATCAACCAGTATCGTGTGATACCCGGCATCGTTCTATGCTGCGTTAGCGGTTTAAGAGGGGCTCACTACGTTTGCGGACATGGTCCATTGTGGTCGTTGTGGGAGGGCTAGTCCAATCCGGTCGCCTGGATCTCTTCGGCCCATTGCTCGTGTAGTTTGGCGAGGCGATCGACGACTTCTGGAAGCTCTTTCGCATAGTTTTTGGCCTCCGGTTCGGCATCGGCAAGGTTACGCAGCTCGTAACTTGGAGGCCCCTTTTTCTTGTTGTTTTGATGCCCGATCAGTTTCCAGTCGCCACTGCGGATTGCCCAGGAATTGATCCATTCGAAGTGCAGTACATCATGAGCGGAAGGTGCTTTGGTATCGCGAACGACTGGGAGCACGCTCCGGCCATCGAAAGCGACTTCATCAGGCTTGGGGATCTCGGCAAGCTCCAAAATAGTTGGGAACCAATCCATCACCGTCACCACTTGGTCGCGTACTTCGCCGCTGGGTAACGCCTTCGGATAACGAATGATCGCAGGCACACGAATCCCTCCTTCCAGGAAGTTTCCTTTGTGCCCGATCCATTTGCCGGTGTTTCCACCGCCGCCATTGGCGCTGTAGTAATGCCCTTTGGGAAAGCCGCTGGCGTGATTGTCGACCGTAATGCCAGGTTTGTTTTCGGCTGAGTAACCGTTGTCGCCCATCATGATGACGATGGTGTTGTCGGCGAGGCCCGTTTCATCCAGCTTCTTGAGAATACGACCGATGTGCTCGTCGACGGACGAAATGACTCGGGCATACGATTGACGCGGCATCGGCATATCGGCATAGGCATCCGCGAACTTTTCGATCGGTTGCTCCGGGTAATGGGGCAGGTTGAAGGCGACATACATGAAGAAAGGCGCGTCGCGGTTTTGCTCGATGTACTCAACGGCTTCATGGACCATCATGTCGGGATAGTACTCGCCCCGTCGAAAAATCTCCTCGTTTCCGTTCCAAAGATCGTGGTACCCGTGGCCATGCAGGAAGTAGTGTCGGTAGTTATCGATGAATCCTCCGAGGTGGCCGAAGAAGCGATCGAAGCCCTGATCCAAGGGCCCATGGCCAATCGCAGCACCCAGATGCCACTTGCCGAAGAGCGCCGTTTTGTAGCCGGAGCCCTTGAGTACTTCGGCAATGGTGACTTCTTCGGGCTTCATAAAGAACTTTGCCCCATCGAGCCCGGTTCGATTACCGCGAGCCCAACCGCTGATGCCGGTTCGCTGCGGATGGCGTCCAGTCATCAAGGCCGCCCGGGCCGGGCAACAGACCGAATGAGCATAGGCCTGTGTGAACCGGACGCCTTCGTCAGCCAGTCGATCGATGTTTGGCGTTATAAGATCATCCGAGCCGTAGCACTTTGCGTCGAGCATGCCATGGTCGTCGGTGAACAGAATCACGACATTGGGCGGCGCGGCCAATAATGCCATAGGTAATTGCGCGACGCAAATCGCAAACAGGAAGGCAAGTGGAAACAACTTCCCGTGGGGCAGGGCAATCCGATTCATGGCAATATCGATATCGACTGAAGGGGAGGAGTGTTTTTGGCAGGTATCACTCGAGATTATACCGACAGTGCAGCACAATATCGATTTAAAAATGAGGGATAGATCGACTAGCCGGATGAAGAATACGTGACTTACCGTATTGGCGATACGGATGCTTTTGATGAGGATCTAATCAATAGACTTCGGTTTTGTCGCGAAGAATTCGTATAAAACCGGCAATAGAATCAAGGTCAGAAATGTCGACGAGAGAAGGCCGCCCACGATAACGACGGCCATGGGATATTCGATTTCATGGCCTGGCAGGTTCCCAAACAAAATCAACGGCAGCAAGGCCAGCGCCGTACTGAAAGCTGTCATCAGGATTGGGGCAAGTCGCTCCGAGGCACCTCTCATGATAAGGTCGTGACCCATAGCCATCTTTTCGTCCTGCTGAAGATGTTGGTAGTGGCTGATCAGCAGGATGCCATTACGAACCGCGACACCAAACACCGTAACGAAACCAACCAGCGAGCCTAGGGAGACTTCGCCTCCGGTAAGCAACATGCTGGCGACTCCGCCGACACAGGCCAAAGGAACGCTTACCATCACCAGTAAGGCCAGCTTGGCCGATTTCAAGTCGAGGTACAGCAGCGCGAAGATTCCCAGCAATGCGACGCAGCTCAACAGGAGCAGCCTGGTTTGCGCGTCGTTGCGGGCCTCGTATTCTCCTCCCAGTTCCAAGTGGTATCCCGGGGGAAGCGTCGCTTTGATCGGTTCTAGTTTTTGCTGAATGTCTTTCACGACACTGACGACGTCTCGCCCCTCAGCATTGCAAGTCACCAGCATCCGGCGACTTGCCTGCTCGCGATTGATTGCATTCGGCCCATTTACCAGGTCAACCGAGGCTAATGCACTCAGCGGAACGGACTCGCCTGCGAGTGAATCGACGTGAAGCCTCCCTATCTGTTCCGGGCTGCCGCGCAGCTCAGGCGTTGCTCGCACGATCACGTCGAAGACACGATCTTGCTCGTAGACTTGGCCGACGACGGTACCTCGTAGCAGCGTCTGAATGTCTTGATTCAACTGGCCTACCGAGAAGCCGTAGCGGGCAATCTCTTGCGGGCGAAGCATCACTTGGATTTGCGGGACCTCTACCTGTTGCTCGACTCGCAAATCGGCAACGCCCTCGATCGGCTGCAGGACGTTCGAGATTGCTTGTGCGTTCTGGCGAAGCACCGTTAAGTCGGGGCCGACGATTCGCACGACGAGATCGGCTGTCGAACCGGTGATCACCTCGTCGATGCGTTCACGCAGGAATTGTTTCACTTGAAACACATGTCCAGGCACATCGTCAACGCTCTCTCGAATGTCAGCGAGTACCTCGTCATAGTCCGCATTCTTGTCGATAACAATCCAAATCTCGCTGATGTTCGGCCCCCAGGTATCTTCCGAAAGATCGGCCCGTCCGATTTGCTGGGCAACGCTGACAACGCCAGGAATCTGTTGCAAGCGATCGGCAACGTTTTCGCCCACGCGAACTGCTTCCGGTAGTGATTCATCCGGCTTGCCTGCCATGAAAACGACGAAATTCGATTCGCGGAAATTGGGTAGAAACTCGCCTCCCAGGAAGGGAAGAACGGAGATAGCTGTAAGCAGAAGCAGGATGGCCGAGGCCATGGTCGACCATCGGAACCGCAAAAAGAATGGCAAGATTCGCTGATAGATGGCAACCAGGCCTCGCACCAAGGCAGGGTCTCGATCGTCGTTTACAGACGTGCTTCCAAGCATCGCCAGGCACATGGCTGGCGTAACGACCAAGGCCACCGCCAATGAAACCAAAATCGCCGAGATGTAGGCCATGCCGAGCGGCCAGAAAAACGTGCCTGCCAGACCTCCCATGAAGAAGACCGGCACAAAGATCAGGACGACGATAAAACTGGCATAGACTACGGCACTACGAACTTCCAGTGACGCATCCAGGACCACTTGTAGCGAAGTTTTTGGATAGCCGATACGAGCGTTTTCTCGCAACCTTCGCAAGACGTTTTCGACATCGACAATGGCGTCATCAACAACTTCGCCCAGGGCAATCGCCAAGCCTCCCAGTGTCATCGCATTGAGAGAAAAACCAAGGCCGCGAAGAACCAGGATCGCTCCGAGAAGGGAGAGCGGAATCGCGGTCAGGCTGATCACGACCGTTCGCCATTGAAAGAGAAAGGCGATCAGGATCAACACAACCAGAACGCAACCAATCAGGATTGCGGTGGTGAGGTTGCCGATTGCCCGTTCGATAAAAGTGGCCTGGCGGAATAGTACCGGATGCAACTGAACGCCGTCCGGCAAGGTTTGGGCCAGTTCCTCCACGGCCTGTTGCACATCCTGCGAAACGGTCAGCGTGTTGAAAGAGGGTTGCTTGTGAATCAAAAGCAGGATTCCCGGCTCACCGTTGATGGTGGCATCGCCTGGCTTGTCGGCTGGACCGATGACGACGTCGGCGACATGTCCCAAGTTTAAGGGGACGCCTTCCTCGATCATTACCGGAACCGCGGCCAGGTCGTCCGGGGAAGCAATTCGCGTGCGCTGCTGGATCGTAAGCCGTTGATTGGGGGTCTCGATGTATCCAGCACCGCCGAACCCAGTGGCGTTTCTGGCAGCGAGCGTGACTTGCTCGAGAGTGATTTGATGACGGCGTAGTTCGGTCGGATCGACCAGTACCTGGTACTGCTTGACTTCGCCTCCAAACACCTCGACATGGGCGACGCCACGAACCGCTTGCAGCCTTCGGCGGAAGGTCCAGTCCGCGATCGTTCGCAACTGCATGGAAGAATGATTTTGCGAAGTCAGTCCAACCATCAGAAGCCGACTCGTCGACGCGGCCAGCGGTGTCATGCGCGGCGTCCCGACAATGCTGGGCAGCTGGGGTGACGCTTCGTTCAGCCGTTCGCTTACTAATTGCCGTGCGTCGAGAATATCGGTTCTGTCTTCAAAGATCGCCTTAACGACCGAAAGCCCAGGGGCCGACGACGAGCGGAGGGTCTTGATATGGCTGACGCCGTTGACCGCGGACTCGATTGGAATCGTGACCAACTGCTCGACTTCTTCGGTCGAAAGCCCAGGGGCCTCGGTTTGGACGACAATTTGCGGCGGGGCGAATTCCGGGAACACGTCCCATGGGGACTGCTCAACCGTATAGGCACCTACCAGGATCAACGCTCCGGCCAGGAGCATGACGATCAAACGGAATTCGAGCGAGAACTGAATGAGTCGCGACAGCATGCTAGTCGTCGTCCTCGGCTTGGAGCTGGTTCTTGAACTCTTCCCCGAAGATCGATTGGGCGCCCCTGACGACGACCTGTTCTCCCGACTCGATACCCTGCTTGATAGCAATTTGATCACCGACGATCGGACCAAGTTCGACTTTGCGGCGGTGGAATGTCTCCTCGTCTGACTGGATGTAGACCCAGGCGTTGCCCATGCCATCCCAGACGATTGCGGAACGGGCAACGGTAACTTGCGGTTTTGGCTTGCCGACCGGTAGATCGATCGAGAGCGGCTGCCCAGGGCGCAACTTTCCTTCTGAGTTATCGACCAGATAGAAGATATCGAAGGATCTGCGATTAGTCGCCGGTGCAACGACGGCGTTCACTGGCGTTACCGCTAAGGATGACGGTGCCTCGGGCAGAAATACCGAGGCGGAAGCATCTTCCAAAATACGTGGTAGATCTTCGGCAAAAACCGGGACCTTGATCCAAAGGCTCGACCAATCCGAGACCGACCAGAGTGGATCGCCTTGAATGACAAGTTGATTCGGTACCACGTTGACGGTACTGATCTGCCCTGAAAGGGGTGAGGTGATCGCCTGAGGACGCAGATGAAGTTCGTCGGAGTAGGGCTCTTTCGGGAGGAACGAAAGTTTATCGCGAGCTTCCTTATACGCGACCTCGTTCCGGGCGATCGTCTCTTGAAGTTCCAGCAAACGGGTTCCGGAGATCGCGTTGTTGGCATCCATTTTCTGAATGCCTCGTAATTGGCTTTCGGCCAACTCTTTGGATACGAGTGCCTGGTTCATCAGAACGTCTGCCTCTTCCTTGGCGATGACCAATTGCGATTCTTCTTGAGGCGTCAGTACTGTCCGCAGTTTGCCAAGTTGTTCGCCACTGGTAACCTTGCGCCCGATCACGATGGGAGGTTGCTCGGAACTCACCTCAAAGACGCCGGTGACGCGAGCCTTCATCACGGCCTCTTGACCTGGGATGGTCATCAGCCAGCCGGTTGATTTCATCACCTCTGGCACCGTCTGAACACTCGCCGGCGCTGCCTCGATATCGATTGCCTCTTGAGCCTCTTCATCCAGTCGGACGAGGCCCGCTGCCTGGCCGCTGCTCGAATCGTCATTGGATTGCGGCGACTCTTCCATTCCCGCAGCCTGGCAACCCAAGATGCAAAATAGCAAGAGCAGGCTTAGTGATGTCTCTTTGTCCATTTCAGATTCTCGAAATCGGCACAACCGCAGTTTTGATTGAATCACTCATTTCTATCTTACTTAATGCCCACCAGTTCAGGAGCTTGGCCGACTTGGAACGCCGGTCCTTGTTCCCAACATTTAATGATACGACCTAAGCCGAATGTCGCTGATCAGGCCAGAAGTTTCAGGGGCTGCCGTTTGCGGAGATTGGTAAATGCTTGGAACAGACGGAAGTCGTTCGGCAAACGGTAAATATCGTCATAGACGATGCTTACGTCATTTGTCTGGTAGGTGGATTTGGCAAAGAGGGGCGTTCGTGTCGCGGCTTCCATCTGATCTATATGCCCAACTTGAGCCATCGCGTTGCAATCGAATCGTCTGGACGATTCCTCGGTTTGAATTGCATGCCAATTCAGCATTGGCTGCACCGATTCAGGCAGTCGGTTGCAGGGGAAAGTAGCAGTGTTGATCACAATTTGCCCACATCGGTGCAATTTGTGTGGTCCGGCATGACCATCTAACTTGCGGCACACTTCTTGCTATTGGACAAGTTTGTCCAATTTAATCCGTAATGGGATCTGAAGTGTGAATCGGCGTTCATCGCAAATCGCGATCGTTGGCAATGGCATGGCAAGCTTCGAGCTTTGCCGCCGCCTGGTAGAAGCCAACGCTGCGCAGCATCTCCGAATTACCGTCTTCGGCGGTGAGCCGCGCCCGGCGTACGATCGCGTTCATTTGACGGAGTACCTGAGTGGGAAATCGGATGAAGACCTTCTGATGCGTCCCGCCGACTGGTATGCGGAACAGGGGATCGAACTTCGCGTTGGAGATCCTGTTTGCTGGATTGACCGCAGCCATCAGACGGTTCGATCTGAAAGCGGTTTCGAGATCCATTACGATCAAGTTGTCTTCGCAACCGGTTCTCGCCCCTTCGTCCCGCCGATCCCTGGCACCGATTCGCCAAACGTCTTTCTCTATCGAGAGATCGAAGATCTTCAAGCAATTGCCGCCGCCAGCCAAACGGCAACGTCCGCCGCTGTTTTGGGAGGAGGGCTATTAGGGCTTGAGGCCGCCAAGGCACTTCTCGATTTGGGTGTGCAAACGCATGTGCTCGAGGTTGCCGGTCGCCTGATGCCTCGGCAACTCGACGATGACGGTTCGCAGCTACTGAAAGAGAAGATTGCATCGCTTGGTGTCGGCGTTCGGCTGGTTGCCAGGGCAGAATCGATCGAGCGGCTACCTGAGGGCCGATTACAAATCAACTTCGCCCACGGCGAATCGTTGGTTGTTGACATGATCGTTATCTCCGCAGGCATTCGCCCACGAGACGAACTGGCCCGCGAAATTGGCCTTAGCGTCCACGACCGGGGCGGTATCGAGATTGACGATCACTGCCTGACCTCTGATCCAAAGATCTATGCCATCGGCGAATGTGCTTTGCATCGTGGAATTATCTACGGACTGGTTGGTCCTTGCTACCGCATGGCGGAAGTCGTGGCAAGCCAACTGACCGAAGGAACGGATCTGTTCACCGGAGCCGATACGTCCGCCACCCTGAAGCTGATGGGCGTGGAAGTCGCGACGCTGGGATTAAGCTTGGATGCTTCGCCTGGCGGTTCGATTGTCACCTATAAAGACGACAACGTCTGCCGGAAGCTGCTGGTCGAAAACTCTCGCATTATTGGTGCGATGTCGGTGGGGCCGTGGCCAGAGGTGAATACGGTGCGCGACATGATCGAGGCCCGGAAAGGGCTATGGCCTTGGCAACTTCGTCGCTTTGAACGATTGGGACGCCTGCTGACTGATTCGCAGCCGCTGCCGATTAGCCAGTGGCCAGACGAATCGACCGTCTGCAGCTGTATTGGCGTAACTTGCGGCCAATTGAAACAAGCGATCGGCGAAGGTCATGACTCGGTCGAAGCGATCGCAGCCCATACGCGTGCCTCGACCGTTTGCGGTAGCTGCCAACCACTATTGGCTGAATTATGCGGAGTGGGTCAGTCCGTTGCCCCGGCATCCAAAATGCCCGCGATGATGGTTGTTTCGGCGATTGCCGCGGTCTTACTGCTTGCGATCACCTTCACGCCGTCCATGGCCGCGGCCGAGTCGGTGCAAGACTCCTGGCACCAGATAGATCTCTTATGGCGGGATTCGATCGCGAAGCAGATTACGGGCTACACGCTGGTCGCGATCATGTTGTTGGGGCTGGTGTTCTCACTTCGCAAAAGAATCCGTTGGATCACGTGGGGGAGTTTTGCCAATTGGCGGTTCGCGCATGCCGCACTGGGAACGGCCTGTGTTGTCGGCATGATCGCCCACACTGGGATGAGCCTGGGCTCGAACCTGAATTTCGCTTTGGCGATCACCTTCATCTTTATGAATTTGCTGGGGGCCGCGACCGGAGCGCTTACCGTCCTCGAAACGCGTACGACCGGCAACATGGCCATGCTGGTTCGTCGGTGGCGGCCTCGCATGACCTACCTACACATCGCCCTGTTTTGGCCGGTGCCGGCCTTGTTGCTATTTCACATCGTAGCCACTTACTACTTTTAACTTTGAATTGCATGCTTCGTTCGACAGGAAATATCGTCCAACGCCTGGTGCAAAAGGTCTGGGTTTACTGGATTTTGGCCACCTTGCTCGCCTGCGGGTTTATGGGGTATGCCCTGACGGCGGATCGCTCGCCGGCGAAGCGTATCTTCCTACCTGGCAAGACCACGCATGGGCATTACCAGATCGAACTCGACTGCCATGCATGCCATACGACGTCGTTTGAAATGAAGCAGGACGCATGTGTCGGGTGCCACGTAGCCGAATTGAAACAGTGCAAAGATACCCACCCGGCCACCAAATTCATCGATCCAGTCAACGCTCAGCGATTGAAGGTTCTGGACGCGACCAATTGCCTG
Source organism: bacterium (assembly GCA_016124445.1). Taxonomy (GTDB): domain Bacteria; phylum Planctomycetota; class Planctomycetia; order Pirellulales; family Pirellulaceae; genus Bremerella. The sequence goes on along the minus strand of WGNR01000001.1, from coordinate 669,321 downwards.
ACCTGTCATAAAGAGCACGTTCCTGAGCGGACGTATCCCATGGGTTTGAGTTTGCCGACCGACTACTGCTACCACTGTCATACAACCATCTTCGAGGATCGCCCGAGCCACCAGGGTTTTGCATTCAATTCGTGCCAGACCGCCGGGTGCCATAACTATCACGACAATCGCGCGCTTTACGAAAACATTCTGGTCAAGCACTTCGGCGAACCTGATGTTTTAGAGAACCCGCACGTGCCCTCGCGAGATTATCACGACTGGCTCAAAAGCCGAAAGCAACTTGGCAGCCCGCTTACGGCCGCTGACCAGGACAGCAAGCTGCCGGCAGATGAAATCACAACCGCACTGGCAGGCTGGCTCAAATCAAGCCATTCGACCGCGGGCGTCAATTGCTCGGGGTGTCATCAGCCGCCGGTGGAAGTCGGTGATACCGAAGTACCGCAGACCTGGAGCGAATCGGTTGCGCTCGACGTGTGCTCTGGCTGCCACAAGCCGGAGGCCGAAGGGTGGCTTGGCGGTTTGCACGGTATGCGAGTCGCCGACAACTTTCCACCAATGCAGGTATGCGACGCGCGTCTACCGATGAAGTCGGCGGCGGCGCATCGGCTGTTAACTTGCAACTCGTGTCATCCGGCCCATCAGTACGACACCCATTTGGCCGCGGTCCAGGCATGTCTTGAATGCCACAACGACGATCATTCGCTGGCCTACACCCGGAGCAGCCACTTTGAATTATGGACCGCCGAAACCAATGGCAAATCCCCGGCCGGCAGTGGCGTCAGTTGTGCGACGTGCCATATGCCGCGCGAAGAAGGGGCGGGGCGAATCGTCGTCAATCACAATCAAAACGCCAACCTCGAGCCGAACGAAAAGATGGTTCGTTCCGTCTGCATGAACTGCCATGGGCTTGAGTTTTCAATCGACGCGTTGGCGGATCCTCAGTTAATCAACAAATGCTTCGAAGGTAGCCCGGCGAAGCATATCGAAAGCGCTCAGATGGCCAAGGATTGGTTTGATCGCAAGCAGCGCGAGCGCCAAGAACGACTCAACAGGCGGAATTCTCAGTAAGAGCAGTAGGTACTTTTTATCCTTCCTTGGAGAAACGAAAAGATGATTAGCCTAAGGACAATCACGATCTCGACCGCGCTGTTGGGCATTGGCTGCGGCGCTCTGGCTACCCTGGCTGGCTGCGGTTCCAGCGAAACGGTTGCCGCGCCGACAAGGGCGAGCGAAGCCGCAAAAACCGAGGGTATCTCGCCTCAGACATTCGCCGACTCTGTTCACGCCGTCATGATGGCAGATCGCACTGTCTACGCGAAGCATGTGGTAACGCGACTGAAGAAACAGAATGCTCCGGTTGCTCCCAGTGAGTACTGGGAAGACGAAGAGCACAAGATTCCGCTGCCGGCGCAAATGTTTCGTATGGGGGCCGAGCTAGTCGCCGAGAACCCGGAAGCAGGCTTCAGCTACGCCTTGAAAAGCAAGTGGCCGCTCAATCCACAAAACAAGGCGGTATCGCCCATGGAAATCGAAGGGCTTGAATTTGTCGCCGAAAACCCCGGCAAGAATTTCTATGGCGAAGAAAAGATCGGCGACAAGACCTACTACACCGCGGTCTATCCCGACAAAGCAGTCGCCCAGGCATGCTGGGAGTGCCACAACAATCATCAAAACCGAGAAGCGGACTACCCAGACTTCAAAGAAGGCGATGTCATGGGTGGCGTGATCGTTCGCGTGCCGCTTAACAAGTAACTCAACTACCACATTTGAATTGAACTGGAGAAACCAATGACCCCAGAACAAATAGAACTCGTTCAAACCAGTTGGGCGGAAGTTCAGCCAATCGCGAAGCAGGCCGCCGAACTTTTTTATGGACGATTATTTGAAATCGCCCCGGAAACCAAAGACCTGTTCAAGAGCGATATGGAGGAGCAAGGGAAGAAACTGATGCGGATGATCTCTCTGGCCGTGGCCGCCTTGAACGACTTGGAAAAGTTTGTTCCTTCTGTCCAGCAGTTGGGAGTTCGCCATGTCGGCTATGGTGTTGAAGATGACCAATACGAACCGGTCGGCGCAGCCCTGTTGTGGACGCTTGGCAAGGGGCTAGGCGATAAGTTCACCCCAGAAGTGGAAGAAGCCTGGACGGTGACCTATACGACGCTGGCCGATGTCATGAAGGAGGCAGCGGCCAAAGGCGCAGCTACTTAAACGGTGCAGGTTCTTCTGGGCAGGTTCAAGGGGTAGCAATCTTTCTCTGGACCAGACCTGGCAGCGGGATCCATGTGCATAATTGGTGACACGGTGGCACAGCCAAAAGACTTTGTTGGGTGCCACTGTGTGTCAGCCATTTCGACTAAGGTGTCGCCTGGCGCGACATCGGTGCCATCGAGCGAGGTGGTAAATATGATTTCCGGAGAGGTTTTGGCGATAAACTTCCGATCTGCAAACTGCCTGTCTACCGGTCCGATTCACTGCCCAGCACCGTCGGAACTGCCTCAGCCCTTGGGATTTGAGGAACCTAAAGTGGTTTCTGGAACGATAGTTGCAAACCTTCGGGCACTTCACCTGAATTGCAGCTTTGGTTTGCCATTTTTCCTCGCACCGATGGGACAAAAACGTGAGACGCAGCCCACTGAAAGGGTTTACACTAGTTGAACTTCTGGTCGTGATCGCCATCATCGGCATCTTGATCGCATTGCTCTTGCCGGCCGTTCAACAGGCCCGCGAAGCCGCTCGACGCAGTTCATGTATCAATAATGCCAAGCAAATTGCTCTGGCGTATCACAATTTCCACGACACCTATCTTGAGTTCCCGCCGGCTCGTGGTTCGAGCAGTCCGAAGTATGGATCGACGGTGTTTGTGTTGCCGTTTCTGGAACAGGGCAACTTGACCGACCTGTTCGATCGAACCGCCCCCGCTGGGTTTGCCGATCCGGTCAATCAGAAAGCTGCCAACACGTATGTCTCCATCATTCGCTGCCCGTCGAATCCAGTCGAAGGGCTGATCAAGATGCGCGCCTCAAGCCATACCGGTTCGAGCTACGGAAATTATCTTACGACCAGTGGCGATACGTCTGATCCCAACGACCCAAACATCATGACCGGCTGGGCATCTGATTATTGGGTAAACCACATGATCAGTTCGTCGAGCTATGCGTTCTACTTCCCTGGTGCCGACCGGCCTTCGCCGATCCTTAATCGCTACGCACCAGGCTCGAAGATGCGGGACACGATCGATGGGCTCTCGAATACCACCATGATCATGGAACATGCCGGCTACGATAAGCATTACGTCAAAGGAGTTGGCATGCCGATGCCAGACTCGGACGTTACGTTGGACCAGCCTGGCGCGTGGGGGACCTGGCTCGGCTGGTGTGCGTTCCAGATTCAAACCTATGCGAATTATACGCCGGGCACCTACCCAACCAACAGTTCAACGCCTGCGGGTATTGGCTGCACGGTGAATTGCAACAATTCCCAAGGTTTGTTCGGATTCCATCCCGGCGGCGCAACCGTGGGAATGGGAGACGCAAGCGTCCAGTTCTTCAACGAGGGCATGGACGGAAAGATTCTGATGTCGCTGGTGAGTCGCGATGGTGGCGAGGTTGCTCAGCCATGATTCCGTCGCGTTTACGTTGGACCAATCGGAACATCGCGTTCCTGGCGACAGTTGCCGTATGCCTTGTCATCTTCGGGTGCGGTAAGACGGATCAGGCTCCTTCGATCACCGGTACCGTGACCGTCGATGGCAAACCCGCCGATGGACTATACGTCGTGTTTCACGATGCCAACGGAATGCCGGCCGAGGCATTAAGTTCGACTCGGACCGAGGCTGGCGGCCAGTTTTCGTGGACGTTACCGCAGCCGGGCGAATATGTCGTTACGGCATTCTGGCCCAAGCAGATCGTTGCCCAGGAAGAAACGATCGAAGGCCCTGACTTGCTGCGAGGTAAATACCGCCAAGTCGATAACCCTGCCGCTACTGTCACGATCGAAGAGGGGCACAACGAACTCTCGCCGATTGAGCTATCCCGCTAACGATTGATAGTCGGTTCCTTCACGAAAAGCACAGAATTGAAATGAATCAGGCTCGTAATGGTTACCAATTGTCGGATGCAATTGTCGCAACGGTGGTGTTGCTGATGGCGCTGGCGTTCTTGCTACCTGCCTGGCAGATGGCCGCCTCAAATGCCGAGCGAAAGGTTTGCGAGGACAATCTTCGGACGCTCAATGTCGCGTTTCATGAATTCTCTGACGTCCGAGAGGCATTTCCACCTCGGCGAACTGGCCTGGGAGGCAATCATCCCTATGGCGGCTGGGGCGGGCAGATTCTCCCTTTCATCAAACCGGACCTGGCTGCACGTTACAACAGCGATGTTGATTACTACGACAAAGTCAACCAGCCGGTCGCCCAGCAGACGATCGACGCGTTCGTCTGTCCAGCGTCCCCCAAGGATCGGCAATTGACGGTGACTGCAAGCACCTCAGCAGGTTCGCGAAACCCTGACAAGGCGTTGGTCTTCACTTTTCGGCCAGGCTTAAACGACTACATTGCGTCCAACGGTCTCTCGATGCCCCGTGCCGGGTATGGCGTGAATTGGCCGGCAGCGGTCCGGGGAAATCAGCACCAGGCAATGACCGACAACGCAACGTTGCCGTTTCACCGCATCTCCGACGGACTATCGAACACGATTCTAGTCTTCGAGAAAGGGGGGATGCCGGACGAATGGAAACTCGGCAAGAAGACCAACGAATCCTCGCCGATAGGTGGCGAGAATTCACGCGGCGCTTGGGCCGGATTCGGTTCGATCTCCACTGGTGTCTTCGACCAGGAAACCGGGACCGTCCGCGGCGGAAGCGGTGACTCATCCGACTGCACAGTGAACTGCAACAATTTCTTCGGAATCTATGGCTTCCATCCGGAAGGGGCGAATATCCTGCTGTGCGATGGATCGGTTCGGTTTGTCACGCCTGAACTTGATGGATTGACCTTGGGGCGGCTCATTACCCGCGACGACGGCCAGCCGATCGATCCCCGTTCGTTTTAGTATTTGCAAATTCCCCTGCGCTTGTCGAAAGCGATCTGCATGAAACCTGGTGCCCTATACCTTTCGCTGCTTGTCTGGTTCGCTCCGTGGACCATGGCAATCGCTGGCGCGGATCAGCCTCCCACGGCGGTTGAACTTGCTCAGCGGCTCGATCAACTGATCCGGCAATATCAGCGGGAAGAGAAGATCGTCCATTCACAACAGGCCTCCGATGCCGAGTTCGTGCGGCGAGTTTACCTTGATCTAGTCGGGCGGATTCCAACGGTCGCCGAGGCCCGCCAGTTTTTGGATGACGATGCCACCGACAAACGATCGGTCCTAGCCCGCGAACTTGTCCATTCCGGATCGCATGCCCGGCATATGGCAACGTTTTGGCGTCGAACCTGGATACCGCAAGCCGACACGCCTCAGTTTGATAATCTAACCGGCGATTTTGAAAGTTGGCTGACTTTGCAGCTGACCAGTGAGGCCCGCTACGATGAGATCGTTCGCCGAGTGTTAACCGTGAACATCGAAGATCGGTCGCCTACGAACGTCATAAAGCAATCAGGCATTCCTGACAGCTTTCTGGTCGCCAGCAAGAATCAACCAGCCAGCCTGGCCGCCAATACGACACGTGCTTTCCTGGGGCTGAATCTCGATTGTGCCCAATGCCACGATCATCCCTTTAGCCGCTGGACTCAAGAGCAGTTTTGGGAAACGGCTGCCTTCTTTGCCCGGCCAAATTCCGACCAAGCAATCACATCGGACCAGTTTCAAATCGAACTTCCGGAATCGAATTCTCAGGTCAGCGCTACGCTTTTCACTGGGGATGAAGTTCCTTGGCCCGATCAGCTGAACCAGGATAGTGGCCGTCAAATGTTAGCCGATTGGGTAACCGACGCCGGAAACCCGTACTTCGCCAAGAACGCCGTCAATCGGCTGTGGGCCCATTTCTTCGGAGTCGGACTCGTCGAACCGCTGGACGATATTTCAGAAGACAACCCGCCGCTACAGCCGGAGATTCTCGACGAGCTTTCCGACGTGTTCGTTAAAAGCGGTTTCGATATGAATCTGCTTTGCGAAGCGATGGTGCTGACCGAATCCTACCAGCGCACCAGCCGTGCTTCGGTCGGTGAGGAGGATACGGTCGATCCTCATACCTATGCCCGGATGCCTGTTCGGGGGCTCAGTGGCGAACAACTTTACGAGAGTCTTCAGACAGCGGCAGGAATGGCGGTCGTTCGTTCCGATCTCGATGCGGCCACCGATCGAGACGACGGGGGGCGATTCATTACCCGGTTTTTCGTCGAAGACGCTTCCATGGCCGAGCGTTCCATCCTGCAGTCGTTGGCACTGATGAACGGCGAGACGACGGCTCAAATCGTTGACGCTCAGAAAAGCCCCATCCTCCGCGTGCTGGCTAACGCTCCCTTTCTGAGCGACAAGCAAAGGATCGATACGCTCTACCTCGCGACGCTGGCCAGAAAGCCTGACGACCAGGAACTCGAGATCTTCTCGACGCACCTGAAGCGAACCGACGACAAGGCGAAAGCGCTGGGCGACATGATGTGGGTGCTGCTCAATACGTCCGAATTCAACACCAATCACTAAAGTGCAAGCTTCCCTTAGGTTCTGGAGAAGTACCGATGGCTCGACATAATCAACTGACCCGTCGCGACTACCTGCGACTGGCCGCGTTGGGCGTTGGACTGGGGGCTTCCGGCAGTTGGCTGCAAACGCTCGCAGCCGCGACGCCTGGTACCAACAAGCCGGCCAAGTCGGTCATTCTGCTTTGGCTCAGCGGCGGCCCAGCCACGATCGATATGTGGGATTTGAAGCCAGGCCATGAAAATGGGGGCGAGTTCCAAGAGATTGCTACGGCGACACCAGGCATGCGTATCTCGGAGCATTTGCCGAAACTGGCCCAGCGTTCCGATGAGTTGGCAATTATCCGTTCCATGTCCAGCAAGGAAGGTGATCATGGCCGGGCAACACAATTTGTTCGTACCGGCTATACACCTCAGGGAGCGATCAAGTTTCCTACCTTTGGCTCGCTCTGCTCTCATGAACTTGGCAACCGAGAAAATGATCTGCCCAACTTCGTCAGCATCTCGCCAGGGCGTGGCGGATCGACACTTGGGGGTGGTTTTCTCGGGCCGGACTACTCGCCGCTGGTCATTGGAGGAGAAAGACGCGGCAGCGAAGAGTTGGTAGTGCCCAATTTGAAACGAGGAGCGGACGTTTCTGCGGAAACGCAGTCACAGCGAATCGATATGTTAGCCCAGATGGATAAGCGATTCCGTACCGATCGTTCCGGCCAGGTCGTTGACGCGCTGCGTACCGCTTTGGACAAGGCGATTCGCCTGATGCGCCCTGAAGCGACCGCCGCATTTCGCCTGGAGGATGAAGCGGAAACGTTGCGGGATCAATATGGTCGCAATTCGTTCGGACAGGGGTGCCTGATGGCACGTCGCCTCGTCGAGCAGGGAATCACGTTTGTCGAGGTGACTCTCGGTGGCTGGGATACGCATAACGACAACTTTGAAACGGTTGCCAAGCTATCTAATACGCTCGACACCGCATTTGCTGCCCTGCTGGGTGATCTCAAGGCACGTGGCATGCTTGATTCAACAGTCGTCCTTTGCCAGGGAGAGTTTGGACGGACTCCCAGGATCAATGGTCGTGCCGGCCGCGATCATTGGCCGCACACTTGGTCAACGGTACTGGCCGGCGGCGGAATTCGTGGTGGCCAGGCCATTGGTTCTACCAACGCGGACGGTACCGAAGTGGCTGATCGACCTGTCACGGTACCCGATGTCATTGCCACGATCTGCAAAGCAATCGACATCGATCCGATGAAACAAAACATGTCCAACGTCGGAAGGCCAATCCGGGTTGCCGATCCCAAAGCGAAGCCAATCGAGGAACTTCTATGAGAAACTTGCGGATGGCATTCGCCCTGGCCGTTAGCCTGGCCATTTCAGCTACTGCGAACGGAGAAGATTCAGGAGCACATGTCCCGACCTTGGAAATCGCCCTGCTCGACTCCGGTAAGCTGCAGAGAATTGATGTCGAAGTCGAATGCTTCGGTCAGAGTTATTCGCAACATTGGAAACAAAAGTTTCTGGCAATCTTTCAGTACTGTGACACTGACCAGAACGGCGTTCTGAGTACCGCTGAAGCAAAACGACTTCCTTCCACACGTGCCCTGCGCGAGGCGACCTTCAGCGGTTTCGCACCACTGATTGGGACGGCTCCTTCGTTTACTTCTGTTGATCAAGATCGCAATGGCGAAGTGATGGCCGATGAAATCGAGAGCTACTATCGACGACAAGGGATAGGATTGCCCACCGTCTGTATCGGTCGGGCACCTTTCACCGACAAGTTGACCGCTTCTCTGTTATCACAGCTAGATCTCAACGAGGACGGCCAGGTCGATCTCGCCGAATGGCAAGAGGCTGAATCGATTTTGGATCGCCTGGATCAAAACGACGACCAGTTGGTAGGTGCTGGCGAACTGGTTGACGATATCTTCTACCCGGGAACCTCAGGGAATGAACTTCTGGAAATCCAACGCGACAAAACTTCGAGACTACCAAACTCCCTGGCGAATTTTGCGATGGCCCTATTGCCGCGTGAACAGGAAGACTTTGTCTGGACGCAACGACTGATGAAACAAAATGGGTTCCCCGAGTCGCTTGCCGACCTCGCATCGATTCAAAAATGGAGGCAAGAGCCACCGGTCGACCAATGGTTTTTGAACATCAAGCAGGCAGACACAGACCCAACCATGGCGATTTCTGGGGTAGGATCGGGTGCCGAGTCGACAGGAATCCGCGGTCTGAAACTGGAGGGACGCTGGATCACGGTTCGAACCGACCCAGGACAATCGGAAGCCTTTATTAACAACCTCTGCCAGTTCACACTGGAATCGTTTCAAAAAGCGGATGCGAACCACGACGGGCAATTGACACCAGAAGAATGCTCCGAAGCGAAAAGAACGCTCGGGCCCGCCATGGTCGAGATGTGCGATCGCGATGAGAATCAACTGCTGACCGAATTGGAAGTCAATGCCTGGCTCGATTTGCAAAAGCAGATTGGAACAGGCCTGGTGCTGATCACGGCGATCGATTGCGGCCAAGGACTCTTTGAATTGCTGGATACCGATCGCAATGGAGCCTTATCGCGACGAGAACTAGCTAACGCCTCGTCACGCCTGCAAGAATCAGGCTGCATTCATGGCGACCGGGTCGAATTGAATAATCTCCCGCAGCAGTTCCTGGTGACGGTCAGCCTGGGGCGGCCTACGTCGCCAATCGGCTCGGTTGAGCGAAAAGGTCCCGACTGGTTTCTCTTGATGGACCGGAATCAAGACGGGCATGTTTCTGTTACCGAATTTGTCGGAGGTCCAGAAGCATTCCGGTCACTCGATCGAGACGGCGACCAGCGAATCACCGTCAATGAAGTCGAAAATCTAAGCCAGCAGTAGGGTCGCGTTCTGGCGACCACTGTCGAGGTCTTTCTGGACACGGATGCTGGCGCTAGCTCCGTGGCATCGTGTCTATGTGACCTAAACCAAACGCTCGGCAAACTTTCCCTGAAACACAGATCTTCGGTCGGAAAGTCTTATCCAGTCCGGTTTTTGGTTAATTGCAGCTTATGTTGAATGTGAGGCTGTTGCGGGCCGTAGGGGTTCTCCGAAGAATGAGTTGAGGCTGGCTGGTCCGCCTCATCTGTAAGGAAGTGCGACCGTCAAGAATGGTTTGGCAGCATTTTCTTGACCGGTTTGGCGTTCTGGACAAGCGGAATTGGAGAGCAATTTGATGTTTCGATGCTCAAACCCCCATGCACCAACAGGTTTAGGCGTCGTTGTATTGTTGGCACTGCTTGCTGGTTGCCAGAGCAGCGGCGGCCCTCGCTACGCAGAGGGCCAGGCAGCTGCGGACGTTGTCTCGTCGACGGAGATGATGACATCGATTGATAGCCATTTGGTCGATAAACCGATCTACCACGGCTACGCTGGCCAGCCGCAACGGCCTGCTCCGGCCCAGGTTGCTGGCTTAGCCCAACCGCCTGAGATCCATACGGTGGGGTACCAGGGCGACAACCAGCAAGTTCAAGGAACCGTTTTGGAGCAACTAGCGCCGCCGGAACCGATCTATCCAACGTCAGATTTATCGCTGCAGGAAGCGATTGAGACATCGTTAACGCAGAATCCAGACCTGATCGCCGCTCGTGGTCAGGACCAGGTCAGTGTCGCCGCCTTGGGAGTTGCCCAGACGTACATCTGGAATCCATTCGTTCAATCGCAGCTGCGACCGCCGGATGGGCGCGGTGGTCAGACGAATTACTACGTGTGGTTGATGCAGCGTTTTGAATTAACGCACAAGCAGGCTTTTCGTGAACAGATCGCGGAAGCCAACTTGAATCAGGTGCGATGGACGATCATGCAAACCGAGCTGACGAACGTCTCGCAAACGTCCCGGCTCTACTTTGCCGCCCTTTATCAACAGGAACTGTTCAAGCTGGCAGAGGAAACGGCCCAACTCAACGAGGAACTTCTCGGTGTTGTGAGGCGAAGGTTTGATGCCGGTCTCGGTTCTGCGGCTCAAGTAACCACCGCCAAGGTGGCAGCACGACAGTCACGCAATCAGGCCCGATTGGCCGACGCGACTTACAAGGCCGCACTGCTGGCCCTACGGCAACAACTGAACCTGCAACCAAGCGAACCTTTATCGCTTCAAGAGGAATTTGCCGCGTTTGCCTGGATGCCTGCGAGTTCGTTCTCGGATGAAGTTGCCCCATCGCAACCAAACGGCAGCGTGCAGTTGTCGGACCTGGCCGGCAACTTAGTGGAAGGTCGTCCGGATGTGATGGCTGCTCTTTCGGGAGCGAGCGCAGCTGGCGCCAACTATCGCCTGGCACACGCCGCGATTATCCCCGACGTGCAAGCGGGGCCGATCCTCGACCAGAACGCGAACGGCTCGTCCGACGTCGGTGTCCGCTTGCAAATGGACTTGCCGGTTTGGAACACCGGGGTGCCGTTGGCACGCCAGCGCACCGCGGAATGGCAGCAACAGAGCCGCGTTTATAACCAACTTAAGATTCGCGCGGCCCGCGAAGCTGAAACCGCCATCGATCGATACGAACGTGCTCGGCGTTTGGCGGCTGAGTCGCGTGTTGACCTTTCCCCATTCAGCGAAAGAATGCCTCCCGATCTCAAAGAGATCAACGACCAGTTTCAGGCTGGTCAGACCGATGTGCTGACCGTGTATGCAACGCAGAATTCGTTGCTGCAGGATCGCAGAACCTACCTTGACTTGCTGAACGAACTGGCACAATCGTCAGCAAATGTTATCCAGGCTACCGCCTTGCCGGTCGAGCGAATCGTTGACACGAAAGGTGCTCGTAGCCGTCCTTAAAAAGAGAAGATTATGCAATCCGAGTCACCGGATCCCGTGGACCAAGATAAGCCAGGGATCGTGCTGCGGTTTGGCAAAGTGATCCTATTTGTTGTGATTGCGTTGTGTTTCGCGGGTGTCTATTCCGGGCTGACGATGCCGTCGTCCGTTTTCCCGCAAACAGATTTCCCTCGCGTTGTGATTTTGATCGACAACGGGGTGATCCCCGGCGACGAAATGATGGCCACGGTCACTCGCCCAGTCGAAGAGGCGATGAAGAATATCCCGGGGTCTAAGAACATCCGCTCGACCACCGGGCGAGGATCTGCCGCGGTTAATGTCTTCTTCGATTGGCAGACCGACATGACCGAGGCCGAACAGTATGTTCTGGGCCGGTTGTCACAGATTCGCAACACCCTACCCGCCACGGCCAACATCCAGGTCCATCGGCTGACCTTCTCGGCGTTCCCGATTCTGGGGATCAGTTTGACTAGCGATACCCGCAGCAAGACGGACCTGTGGGAGGCCGCCCGGTATGACATTTATCCCCGTTTTCTTCGCATCAACGGAGTTGCCCGAATCAATCTCGTCGGCGGACGAGTCCCAGAGTTTCACGTCATCATCGATCCCGCCAAGCTCGACGCCAATCAACTGACATTCAGCCAGGTCACCAAAGCACTGGCCGAGACCAATCAGTTTACGTCGGCGGGCATGCATGAAGAGAACTATCAGCTGTACCTGGCGGTGGTCGATAATCGCCTGCACAAGCCGGAAGAGATCGAAGAAGTTGTCATCAGTTGGGTGAATCAAGCACCCATTCGGATTCGCGATATCGGTGTCGTCCGCAGCGGCGAAGCCCCTCAATTCAATCGGATTTCCGCCAACGGCAAAGATGCGGTGCTGCTGAACATTTACGGGCAGCCTGATTGCAATACGGTTCAAATCGCGGATGATCTCGATCGGGAGATGAAGCGTCTGAAAGCTGAATTGCCGCCTGACATGCACTTGTCGTTCTTTTACGATCAATCGCAATTCGTGCGCGAAGGGGTAGGCAGCGTCTGGGAAGCGATCATCCTTGGTTTGATTCTTTCCGTGATCGTGCTCTATGCGTTTTTGCGAAGTTTATCCTCAACCATCGTCGCGGCGATGGTGATCCCGGTCACGATTATCCTGACGCTCATTGGCCTGCGGCTGTTGGGAATGAGCTTCAACCTGATGACCCTCGGCGGCATTGCGGCCGTGGTCGGTATTGTGATCGACGATGCCATCGTGGTGGTGGAATCGATCTACTCGAAGATCTTGGCCGGTCACTCGTCGGCCGCCGCCGTGCAGCACGCCATGCGTGAGGTGGGGCCGGCATTGGTCGGAAGTACCATGACGCCGGTTGTCGTGTTTATTCCGCTCGCGTTCCTCGATGGCGTGCCGGGCGTTTTCTTCCGAGCCCTGGCAGTCACCATGGTGATCGCGCTACTGATATCCCTGGTCCTGGCCGTAACCTGGACTCCGGTCACCGCTGGCTTGTTGATTCGGCCGAAGAAGGGGCAGACCCAAGACGAACTGGAGCAGGGAGGGCCCATCTTGCGACGGTTGATTGGTGTTTATACCTGGGTAATGGCGGGACTGCTTCGCGTACCTGCGGCTACCACGCTCGTCATGGCATTGGTCGCGGGAACAGGGATTTGGCTGTACGGAGAATTGGAGTCGGACTTTCTTCCGGCCCAAGACGAAGGTGCGTTTGTGATCGACTACTATTCGCGTCCAGGCACCAGCCTGACCGAGACCGACCGCATGTTGCGGCACGTCGAACAGATCTTGAACGAGACGCCTGAGGTCGAAGGGTTCTCGCGTCGTACCGGTGCCCGCCTGGCATTGGCGATCGCCGAACCGAACACCGGCGATTTCCTGGTCAAATTGAAGAAGGACCGGAATCGTTCGACCGAAGAGGTTATCGAAGAATTGCGAGCCAGGTGCAACGCGGCTGAGCCTGCGTTGAGCTTTGAGTTTCCTGGCGTGCTGGGTGACTTGATTGGTGACCTGACCTGGTCGCCCAGGCCGGTTGAAATCAAGATCTTCTCGACCGACACCAACCTGCTCAAAGCGAAGGCAGAAGAGATTGCTCAGACGATTGAAGGCATCCCAGGCGTTGTCGATGTCGAGGACGGTCTGGTAGTCGCTGGCCCTTCCATGCGATTGAAGTCGGATCTGGACGTGACCGCACGGATAGGGATGACACCTCGGATGCTGGGAACTGAGATCCAAAGCACGATGCTGGGGACGGTCTCGTCCTACGTGCTGCAAGGGGATCGAATCTACAACGTTCGAGTTCTTTCCAAACCGGAAGCACATCAACGAGAGAAGACGCTTTCGACCTTGCCGATTCATTCACTGACCGGTGCGAACTTGACCGTACGTGATGTCGCCCAGGTCGAACATGAACCCGGCCTGCTGGAAATGCACCGGGAAGATTTGCGGCAATTGGTGGCTGTCTCGGCCCGGTTCGAGGGGATCGATATGGGGCACGGCATGGCGGCGATCCAGGAGGAACTCAAAAAATCGGTCGCGTTGCCTCCGGAAGCATCGATCGAATTTGGCGGTTTGTATCAACAGCAACAAGAATCGTTCCGCAATTTAACCTTCGTGCTGATTGCGGCGTTGGTCTTGGTTTATGCGGTGTTGATGCTTGAATTCCGGACGTTTCTCGCCCCATTGGCAATTTGGATGGGAGCCCTGCTCGCTTTGGTAGGCGTTGTTGGGGCTCTTTGGCTCATCGGGATTTCGCTCAACATTGTCTCGATTCTCGGGGCGATCATCGCCATGGGAATTGTGCATAAGAATGGCATCCTCATGTTTGATTACGTCGAGCATCTTCGTAACCAAGGATTGCCATTGAAGGAAGCGATGGTGCAATCTGGCCGCCGCCGACTTCGCCCTGTGTTGATGACTTCTCTGACAACGTTTTTGGGTCTGTTGCCTCTCGCTTATGGCATTGGCGCTGGTGCGGATATGTTGCGTCCGATGGCGATTGCCGTGATTGGATCGCTCTGCATGTCCCTGATGTTATCGTTGGTGGCGACCCCGGTCTTTTATTACCTGCTAGTGCAACTCTTTGGCCTCGATACTTCCGGGCATAGCCCCGATACCTCCCCCGCTCTGACTGAGTAAATGAACATGAACTCGAATACTATATCCAAGTCGATTGTCGTGATCGCCTTGCTCGCAATCCTTGGGGGCAGCGCGTTATGGTTCAAAAGCTTTTTCGCCGCATCCGATAGCCAGGCTTCTGATCTCGTCGAAGTTATCGAATCGGTCCCGGTTCAAGCGGCCAATGTTCGGCGGGTAACGCTCCACCCGTCGCTCGAATTGGTGGGAACCGTGATGGCGATACCCGAGCATACCGCGATGGTCTCGCCGCAATTGGGCGGCTGGGTCGTCAAGCTCGATGCCGTCGAAGGCCAGGCGATCCAAGCTGGCCAGCCGCTGGTGCATCTTGACGATCGAACGGCACATACCGATATCGAACGAGCCGCCGCCGTGGTCGCTGAAAAAGAGGCCGCCCTCAAGCGGCTCAAACGAGGTTATCTTCCCCAGGAACTCGAAGTCGCCAAGCAAGACCGAGACAAAGCCAAGGCGACCGCCAACGGCCTGCAATCCGAGTTGGTGGCGATGGAAGATTTGCGGAAACGGGGCGAGATTTCTCCGGTTCAATACGAATCGAAGCAGAAGGCTGTCCAATCTGCCGAAGCTGCCCTGGCATCGGCTGACGCCCACTTAAAACTGCTTCAGGAAGGAACGCCGACCGAGATGGTCGAAGAGGCTCAAGCATTTCTCGAAGCGGCCAAGGCTGACTTGGAACATGCGAAGCTGACGCTGGAGTGGTGCACGATCAATAGCCCCATCGATGGCGTCGTCGTGCAGTTGTTAGCCCACCAGGGGCAGTTCTTCGATCGGGCGGTTCCTTTGGCGACGGTAATGGACCTATCCAAAGTTTTCGTACAGCTTCGCATCCCGAACAAAGATTTTGGGAAAGTCACCGAGGGCACAAAAGTTGAAATTAACCTGACTTCAATTCCTGATCGAACATTTGAAGGAACGGTTACACGGATCAGCGGCCAGGCCGATCCGTTGACCGGCAATGTCAACATGTTCGCGTTGGTTGACAACCAAGGTGGCCAACTGCGGCCGGGGCTCATCTGTGAGGCACGGGTATGGCTGCCGGAAATTCCCGATGCCCTGGCCGTGCCGGTAGCGGCGATTGGCGACAATGCGGGCACAACAGTGGTTACGTTGATTCAAGACGGCAAGACCCAGGAAGCCGAAATTGAAGTTGGGGTCGAAACGAACCAACTGGTTCAGGTAACCCAAGGTTTGTCCGAAGGCGACCAGGTCGCCATCGCCGGCGGTTATGGTTTGCCTGACGGCTGTGCCGTTCAGATCGTCGACGATTTGGCAGATCCCAACAAAACTTCCCAATCGGCAAAAGAGTAGTTAGAGCGATAAGGCCGAGAGCACCCGCCGGCCCGCGTAACCGCTTGTTTTCGGTTTTCAGTCTCGCTGGATTATTTCAGGGCTTGCCACTCCTGGAGAGTGGCTTCTGATTTCTGGTATTCCATGACTGTCTTCCACTTGCCGTCTCGCTTGACCAGTAGTCCCTCGAAATGGATAAAGGCGTCTTGCGACACGCCCTCGGTATCGACTGTGGAATAATGGAAGATCCCAGTTTCGTGCGCCGTTGTGCTATCCCCCAGTCGTTCAGAGAATCGGAACTCTACCGAAGCCTGAAGCTTGCCAGACTTCGTCTCCTCGAACCCGCTTTTCCAGCGAGCCAACGCTTCCGAAAGAGGCTGGCTCGTCTTTTTGACGCCTGAGA
The DNA here is from genome assembly GCA_016124445.1 of bacterium. Lineage (GTDB taxonomy): Bacteria > Planctomycetota > Planctomycetia > Pirellulales > Pirellulaceae > Bremerella. Next base: position 653,023 of record WGNR01000001.1, on the reverse strand, counting down.
CTAACACGCCTTCTTCGTGGCAGGTTGCCTTGTAAGCTTCAAAGTCTCCGGTCTTCACCGCGCGTGATACTTCAGCCCAGAATTTGTCGAGTTCCGCGAGCCGGGCATCATCACTAACAACTTGTTGGGCCTGACCGACGGCCGATGCGAATAGCAAGAGACAAATCGTCAAAGCCGTTTTCATGATTCTTCTTATTAACGTGTTGTCTCCGTTACCGCAGGTCGCAGGTACTCGTTGAAGAACGACAGGACACGCTCTTTGACCTCGGGTGTTTGAAACTGTTTTCCGCCGTGGCCTGCGCCTTCGACGATGAATAAGCTGGTTGGAACACCTGCGGCCTGAAGTTTCTCGTTGAGCCGCTGACTTTGATCGAGCGGCACGCCAGGGTCCTTATCGCCATGCATGATCAGAAACGGTGCGTCATTTTTGCTGACCTGATACAAGGCACTCGCCTGTTTGGCCAACTCTGGCCGATCTCGAACTGTTCCGCCCAACAGCCGTGCGCCATTGGACTTGGCCAGATCTTCTTCGGTTCGCCCTGCCGACAAAACATTGGGTGGCATCGTCAAAAGATCGCTCGGTCCGTACCAGTCGCAGACTGCCTGGACGCGGCTTGAGATCTTTTCGTCGGCTGGCGTGTCGAGCGTTCCCATCAAGGCGACCAGGTGACCTCCGGCCGAACCGCCCCAAACACCGATATGCTCGGCGTCCAGGTTGAACTCTTTGGCATTGACTCGCAACCAGCGGATCGCCGCGCGGCAGTCATCGATCTGCGCCGGCCATTGGCCTTCGTCCAGCAGACGGTAGTTGATACTGGCGACGGCGTAGCCATTCGCGACCATCCAACTTGCCTGGCAGCGATCTTTGCTCCCTTGCTTCCAGCCGCCGCCATGTACCCAGACAACGACTGGAGTCTTTTGCTTGGCGGTCAAAGGAAGATAAAGGTCGAGCAATTGCGAATCTCCCGCGTTTGGAACGTAGGGCAAGTCTTTCAGGGTGACGAAGTCTTTCTTTTCCGAGTTCGGCGTTTTGCCAGGTGACTTGGCCCGGCTGATGGCGAACTGGACGACGTCGTCGCAATGGAAGAAGCCGGGCCAGAAGTTGTGCCCTTGGTTTTGAATAGCGATCAATCGGATCAGGTCGGCTTCGCCCTGTTGTTCGTAGTGCCTCACGACCTCGCCGGAGTTTTCCTTCAAAGGAACGACCGTATCCTGGGACCCATGAATGATGCACATTGGAATCTTTGCTTGGGCCAACACATCGATTCGTGCAATCGGGTTATTCTTATCCAGGCTGGCCTCCAATTGCTCAGGCGTCATTTCGTAAGCCGGGGCTGCTCGCTTCAGGCCTGGATAGGTTCGCAGGTCAAACGCCGGGTAGATACCGGCAAGACCGGCCACCTTGTCCGGATTGGCAATTGCCCAGCTGCTATCCCATAGTCCCCCTCGGCTGCGAGCAAGCAGACATGGCTTTTTCGCGAAGCCACGTTTCTCGGTAAGTTCCTGGTAAAGGGCATCCATCATTCGTTGACCGAATGGGCTGCCATACGCCTCGCCGACGTCGATACCCGCCACGGCAACGCCAGCGTCAAGCAATTGCTGATGGATCCACTTTTCATGTTGGTCCGGATAAGCAGGCAGCGTTGGAGCATACATGACCCAAGGTTGCGGCTGGCGTCGTTTGTCCACAGCCGGCCACAGGATGAAAGCAGGCCGGCCTTCGATCAGGAACGATTCGCCTGGCAGAATCAACGTTTTGACAGGTGGCTCTTCCGCACGAAGATTCGCGTGAGTTGCCAATAACAGCAGCAATAGGACGAGGAGCTTGCAGGTGGGATGGATCATGAGGGTTTCGATTCGCGGGGGGCTTTGATTTGAGTTAAACTCGCCTGAGGCAGACGAGATTACGCTGACTATTGTACTTCACATCAAGTGTGCTTGAGAAACCGAGCATCTCCACCAAATGAGCATGGTGCCGAAAGTTGTGGGCATCGATTTGGCGGAAGGTAGGAAGTTGCGCCGGAATACATCAGGAACGAATGACGAAAGGTTGAGAAGTTGAGATACGCAATCTGGCTGAGCATCCTGTTTTTTAACGCCAATTTTGGCTTCGCTCAATCAGCCGAACCTGATTCGTTCCATCCGCAGTTCTATGCGTTCGAAAATGGAGTGCAATTTGGGGACTACGACAACGAGGCGAAAACAGTCAAAAAGCTCGGCTACGATGGCATCAGCCAGGTAAACGCTGGAGGAGAAAAGCTGGCCGAGCGAATCGCCGCTTACGACAAAGTTGGGCTAAAAGTACTTAGTATTTATCTGAATGTCGACGACACGCCGATCGCTGCCGACCTGGTTCGGCCCTTGGCAAATCGCGGCGCGATGATCGAATTGACCATCCGGAAGATGACCCCGAAAACGGTCGAAGCGGTCAGGCAGACTGCTGAAATGGCGGCCCAGTTGAATATCCGCGTCGCCCTTTATCCCCATCATGGTTTCGCCGTTGCCACGATGCCCCAAGCCTTGGATTTGATCAAGAAAGTGAATCACCCGAACCTGGGCGTTATGTTCAATCTTTGTCATTTCCTGAAAGGGGAGAACGCGGAGGATCTCGAGACAGTGCTAACCAACGCAGGACCTCGCCTGTTTGCGGTAAGTACATCAGGCGCAGATGTCGGCGGCCAAGGTTGGGGCGAGCTGATTCAAACGCTCGATCGAGGTGATTTCCCTCAGGATCGTTTGTTTAAGCAACTCAAGAAGCTCGACTTTCGCGGGCCCGTATCGTTGCAATGCTATGCCGTGCCAGGCGACAAGCGAGAGAACCTGGAGAAGTCGATCAAAGCGTGGAACAAGATTCTTATGGGGCTGTGATTTGGTCGAGCGGGTCGATCGCCAGCTTCAGCCTGCGGGCTGAGAGATTAAGATAGAGTACCGATTCCAACTCAAGCCAAATGATCAAATCAGAATAACAACGGGGTAGCCAAAATGTGGTGTCGAATCATTCCTTTGATGATCGCAATGTTGGTGATGACGCTTGGCCTCGGTGATGCAAACGCCCAGGGGACCAAGAAGAAAAAGCCGCCGGCGCCGTTCAAGTGGGTTAATCCCCTCAAGGCGGAACTGCCTGGCGTGCAGCATCACGTTTTCGTGAGCCCTTCGATGAACGAGGAGGTCGGCTACTGCATCTACTTGCCGCCAGGTTATGAAAAAGATACCGACCGCCGTTACCCGGTTGTTTATTACCTGCATGGCGGGCGGCCCGGTAGCGAGGTGAAAAGTGTTAGCCTGGCCAAGTACTTCCATCAATACATGACCGAGTCAGGCGTGCCGCCGATGATTTATGTTTTCGTCAACGGAGGCCCTGTCAGTCACTACAACATGGCCGATCGCAAGAATGCGATGGGCGAAGATGTGTTCGTGAAAGAGTTGATCCCGCATATCGACAAAACCTACCGTACGATCGCCAATCGTAGCGGCCGCGGACTGGAAGGGTTTTCGCAAGGAGGCAGGGGAACGACGCGGATTATGTTCAAGCATCCTGACCTGTTCTGTTCCGCCGCACCTGGCGGTTCCGGCTATGCAACCGAGAAACGGATCTCGGAAGAGAATGGCCGCGAAAGCGAAAACCTGGTCTTCGCCCCCGGTGACAACACGTGGGACCTGGCCCGCGAATATGCCAAAACGAAAGAACCGGAGCTACACATTCTGTTGCATGTCGGCACTGCAGGCTTCAACTACGAGAACAACCTCGAGTACATGAAGTTCCTCGAGTCGCTCAAGATCCCATTCCAACGCATCATCGTGGAAGGTGCACCCCACAGCGCCCAGAAGATCTACGACAAACGGGGACTCGAATTGATCCAGTTCCACGTCGACAACTTCCGCCGTTCGGGAGCTCTGCCGCCTGCAGCGGAAAAACGCTAACGCGTGCGAAGCTTCGCGTTTTTCAGATAGTATAAATGACCATCTTCGGCACCGATCACCAGGTCGGGCTTGCCGTTTTGGTCCCAATCGACGACGGTCGGACTGGTGGTATGTCCGGCCAGGCGCTGTTTGCTGAGTTGGCCTTGATTCTCGAAGGCCCACGGATGTTTGTCGGTCGAAACGTTCTGGAAGAAGTCGACGTTGGCGCTGTTGACCAGCAGGTCCAACCGACCATCTCCATCCCAGTCGGCGAAGCAAAGTTTGCGTCGGCCGCTGCCACCGGCGGTCCGAGAACTTAGGCGTAGCGGTTCTCCCTTGGAGTTCGTAAAGATTCGCTTGCCTGGCAAAAGCGTGAGCTTCTCGCCTTCCTTCTTTCGCTCGAACAGTGCCAGATAGCCTTCCTGATCAAGGCAGACCAGATCGTTCAAACCATCTTGGTTCAGATCGATCACGTAGGGCGTGGTCCGCCACTGGGTGACGAGTCCTTTGCCTTGCGGATTCCACCAGTTCCAGGCGGGCTTGGGTGGTTTGCCTGGCCACTCGACTTCGATCGGCTGGGCGGCGGCCAGCTTTGCCGGCGAACCTCCTAGGTTGCGATACCACTGGACCTTGCCCCAGATCGAATTGACCACCAGATCCAATTGCCCGTCATGGTCCCAATCGGCGGCGCTCAAAGTGGTATAGCCCCACTTCGCCTCGGCAGGTCCTTGGATTGAACCATTAGGGCCGGCCTGAACGCGAATCGGTTTGCCATCCACCTCCAGTTTTCGCGGCGGAGCCCATTTCGGCGGATTGCCACCATCGAGGTTTTCAATAAATGCGATATAGCCTGCCGAGTCGCCTGCGATCAGATCTTCATCGCCATCCTTGTCCCAGTCGACACTGTACGGCGTAACCAGCGCGCCGAACTTCAGCCGATCAGCTTGTTGCTGGAAGTATCGAGGTCGCAGGAACTGGGGCGTTCCGTCGACGATCTTGCCGGTATGCTCGATGAACGCAACTCGTCCATCTTCGTCCCCCACGATCAAATCGACGTCCCCATCTTTGTCCCAGTCGATCGCCGTTGGCGTGATCATTTGCAGATCCATCTTCAACGGCTCACCATTGGCCGTCAGCTTGCGACCTTTGGCCAGATCAGGCTCACTGCGGGTACCGGTGTTTTCAAAGTAGGTGAAGCCATCGAGAAACTCGCCGCACAGCAGATCAAGATCACCATCCCCATCGAAGTCGGCCAGGTTAGGTGTTGGCATTCCGAAGACATCAACCGGTGAGCCGGCCGCTTCCAGTTTCACCGGTTCTTGGTAGTCCGGCTTCTCAGTGGTTCCTCGGTTGCGAATCCAATAGACGTAGCCATGCAGCGGTCCGCGTGTCCAGTTGCCTTTCGCATCAAATGCATCGTCCCAACCATAGTCCGTCCAATCACCAACGCCGACTACCAAATCCAACGCGCCGTCAGCGTCGTAGTCGACGTAACGCCATTGATTGGCGCGGACCTTGTTCTTATGGATGTTTGTCTTCGGATAGATGGAGGCCTTGTCGGTGAATCGCTTCAGCACAAAGTTCCGATATTCGGTACCAGGTGAAAGGACCCGAGCCGCGCCATCGACGTATGAGACCTGAAGCGAATGCATGCCTTGGCCCACCTTCACCGGCGGCAAAAAGACAGGCATCTTGCGGTTGCCGCCGGGGTTTTCAAACAGATACGTTCCATTGAACGGAACATCGGGGCATGAAACGACCAAATCCAAATCGCCGTCCCCGTCCCAATCCATCGGCATCGGCCAGGCCCATAAGCCGACTCCCAGGTCGACGCTCAATCGAGAGTCACCATAGAGCACCGGTTCCAGCGGCTCTTCGGCATGGGCATTGATCGAAAAAACTAGCAGGACAAACAGGGAGGAAAGCACGCAGGGGGGCGTATTTCTCATGGTCGGCTCAAACTCCGGCAGATCACGTGCGACGTGGGCCAATAGACAACGCCGGCGAAGCATTGCATCCCACTGGGATCCCAGGATAGGTCATGGGAAATGTGAAATCAAGTAGCTTTTCCAGACTCCACTCGGCATGGCTTAAATGCGGTTCGATTCGTTTGGAAATCAGGCCTGCGGGGCCAATCAACGACCGGCTACGACTCGCCTGCTTCGATTTGATTCAACTCTTCCAGCAAGTCTTGCGGCAGCACAAGAGGCATGGCATTTTTTGCTTCGCCCAGGGCTTGGCGGCGATCGAATGATTCGAGCGCCAATCGGCGGCTGGTCCGGATATGTTCCTGCATCCAATAGCGAGCCATCGGGCCGTTACCGATTTTGAGCTGCCGCAAGATTCGTCGGTGAAAGCGATAAACGTTGACGACAATCTTCAGGTCGTGTGGTTCACGCTGCGTGGCGAAGATCCGCGATAACACGCGCAAGTCCGCCACGATTTTCATCATCCGGCGATTCCCACCGGCCCGGAGAATCACCATGTGAAAACCCATGTCGGCCGCCAGAAAACTTTGCAGCAGCTCAGGGCCAAAGGTCCTTTTTTTACTGTCGCGAAGTTCGCGAGCTACCTGCATCAGCTTCTTGCAGAGTAGCGAAAGCATCTGGAGATCTTCGTCCGACAAACGGCCTGCAACGGTCTCGGCGGTGTGGCTCTCCAAGGCTTCGCGAACCTCGTATAGTTCGGCCATCTCCGCTCGATCGAGTGTGTGGACAATCGTACCGAAGCGAGGGACCTGCCGCACGAGTCCTTCAACTTCTAGCTGCCGAATTGCTTCGCGGACCGGCATGCGGCTCATGCCGATTTCTTTGGCCAAAGCCAGTTCCGAGATCTGACTTCCCGCGGTCAATTCTCCGGAGAGGATTCGCTGTTGAATGTAGTCGTAGGCCTGACGTCGCCGGGAAACCTTTTCCATAACTCTCTCTGCACTTCCAAGCGATATAAACGAACGATCGTGGGATTCCTGGCAGCCTGCGATCGCCTTTGAAACATTCGACAAAGGCGGATGGCGGGGTTGCATGCCCCAATTTCACCATCCATACTGCTGGGATACCAGCGGGATACAGGCCGCTAGGCTTTTATCAGTATACCAAGCGAGGAGATTTTCGTGCACCAGTTTTCTGTGATCGACGTGAGCGTGCTCGTCGTCTACCTGGTGTGCGTTGTCGGTCTGGGCGCTTGGTTCTATCGCAAAAGCAGCAATCCTGACGGCTACATGGCGGCCAACCGTTCGATGTCTGGCTGGGTGGTCGGGCTTTCGATCTTTGGCACCTACGTCAGTAGTATCAGCTTCATCGCACTGCCCGGTAAGGCGTATTCGAGCAACTGGAATGTGCTCGCCTTCAGTCTCTCGCTTCCGATCGCTGCCTGGATCGCGACAAGCTGGTTTGTGCCGTACTATCGCGAAGGGAATGCCATTTCCGCGTACGAACACCTGGAAACGCGATTCGGCCCCTGGGCGCGAACGTATGCCGCGGTTTGTTACCTGCTGACGCAAGTGGCCCGCATGGGATCAGTGATGTATCTCTTGGCTCTTCCGCTGCACGAACTCTTGGGTTGGAATATTCCCATGTTGATTCTGGTGACCGGCGGACTGACGACGCTCTATACGCTTCTGGGTGGTATCGAAGGGGTGATCTGGACTGACGCACTACAAAGCCTGGTTTTGGCCGCCGGTGCGATCGTTTGCGCCGTGCTGATTCCGCTGAGTATGCCGGAAGGACCGACACAGTTGTTTGAGATCGCGTCAGCAAATCACAAGTTCAGCCTTGGCAGCATGCAGATGGTATTGAATCAGCCGACATTCTGGGTGGTGCTGGTTTATGGTTTGTTTATCAACCTGCAGAACTTCGGAATCGATCAAAGCTATATCCAACGTTACATCGCCGCGAGGTCGGACGGCGACGCACGCCGCTCCGTTTGGTTGGGGGCGATCGTTTATCTACCGATCTCGATTCTCTTTCTGTGGATCGGAACGTCGCTCTTCGCTTATTACAGCGCTCAGCCGGAACTATTGCCTGAGAATTTGCAGGCCAACATCCTAAAAGGGAAGGGGGACGGAGTCTTTCCGTTCTTTATCGTTTCGGGACTGCCGACGGGTGTTTCTGGTTTACTGGTGGCCGCGATCTTTGCTGCCGCGATGAGCACCCTGTCGACCAGTTTGAATGGTGCCGCCACGCTGACACTGGCCGATTTTTACAGGCGTTATTATCGTCCCGAAGCGGATGCCAAAGAATCAATGGTCGTCCTGTATGCCAGTACCTTTTTTTGGGGCGTGCTGGGAACCGCCACCGCGATGGCGATGATGGAAGTCAAAAGCATCCTCGACGTCTGGTGGAAACTGGCCGGGATATTCAGCGGCGGAATGCTGGGGCTATTTCTGCTTGGCTTCCTTTCCGGGCGAGCCCGCAATCCTTCCGCGATCATCGCGGTAGTTGCTGGCGTGGCGGTGATTCTATGGATGACTGTTTCGCAAACCGATATTTGGCCCGAAGCGTGGGCTTCTGCCAAGAGCCCGTTTAATTCGTTCCTGGTAACCGTGTTCGGCACGCTCGCCATTTTGCTGGTCGGATTTGTGTTGACGCTCATGCTCGACCGATCGCGTTTGAAATCGCCGAGTGCCGATCCTGAGCAGCAGCAAGATCCGCAGCCGCAAGAAGAGGTTTAGCGGCTGCCTAGACCAGCAACGATTGTCCTCCCAACTAACTGAACAGACCATTGTGAGTTCCGCTATGTCGAAGTTTCATGGAATCATTCCGCCTCTGGTCTCGCCGCTATTGGGGAACGACGAGTTGGATCATGCCGGCTTGGAACGATTGATCGAGCATGTCCTGGCTGGTGGTGTTCATGGTCTGTTTATTCTGGGAAGTACCGGTGAAGCACCAAGTCTCAGCTACCGTTTACGACGAGAACTTGTCGATGCCGTTTGTCGGCAAGTAGCGGATCGCGTCCCGGTGCTCGTCGGCATTACCGATACGGCATTCGTCGAATCGATTTCGCTGTCGCAACATGCGGCAGATGCCGGCGCGGCGGCGGTTGTTTTATCGACTCCTTATTATTTTCCGGCAGGGCAGACAGAACTGCATTCTTACGTGAAAAACGTGGTTGCCGAATTGCCGCTACCGCTGATGCTGTACAACATGCCGGCGTTGACCAAAGTGTGGTTTGAGATTGAAACGCTGAAGAAACTGAGCGATCTAGAGGGTATCGTCGGACTGAAGGATAGCAGCGGCGACCTCGATTATTTCGCCCAAGCGACCGCCCTGAAACAATTGCGTCCTGACTGGTCGATCTTGATCGGCCCCGAAGCCCTGCTGCCTGAGGCGATGCAATTGGGGGGAGATGGCGGCGTTAATGGCGGAGCCAACGTCTTGCCGCGACTCTTTGTCGAATGTTACGAGGCAATCGTCGCCGGAGATAGCGTCAGGCTGGCCGAACTGCATCACCGCATCGTCGATTTCCAGCGGATTTACGAGGTCGGTAAATATGCCTCGAAATATATCAAGGCGACCAAGTGCTGTTTGTCGCTTTTGAATATCTGCGACGATTGCATGGCACAGCCCTTTCACAAATTTCTTCCCCCGGAACGTGAAAAAATCGCTGCGATTCTGCGTGAACTCGACGTCCCCGTCGTTCAAGGCTAAAAAGCCGAGCGCCCATTGCCTGCGGCTTCTATCCGGTGGTTGCGGCAAGTTTTTTCGAGGCTTGTCGATATAATAGGTACGGGCAGATTTCACGGATGATGCATGCCAATTGCTAAGATCCACTTAACGATAAAGCGTGAGTCTGTGGTTGGCCGAAACAGATTCTTTGGGCGGTGATTTTTTAGGGTCGGGATACCAGTATGTTTTTCAAGTGGCTTACTAATCGTCGTCGACGACGCATTCTTGCCGATCCATTTCCTGGCCAGTGGAATGAGTTCATCGCAAGCAACGTCTTCCATATTCGCCAACTTCAGCCAGAGCAACAGGCAAAGCTCACTCGGCTGGTCCAGGTCTTTGTCGCCGAGAAGAACTGGGAGGGCTGTGGTGGCCTGACCTTGACGGACGAGATTAAAGTGACGATCGCGGCACAAGCATGCCTGCTGGTCGTTGGCATGGCCGAGGATATTTACTTCGATCATGTGCCTTCCATTCTTGTTTATCCACATGGCTACGTCGCGCCGCAGACCAACATCAGTCGCGCCGGTGTAATCGTCGAGAGCAACGGCCAGGCTCGTCTCGGCGAGGCCTGGTATCGCGGACCGGTCGTACTATCGTGGGAAGATGCTCTGGCCGGAGGAAGATTGGAAACCCCTGGCCACAACCTGGTGCTGCACGAGTTTGCCCATCAGCTTGACATGATGAATGGCCGTATTACCGATGGCACACCGCCGCTCGAATCCAGCGAACAGCTCGAGCGTTGGGCAGCCGTCCTGGAACCAGAATTCGAGCGTCTGGTGGATGCCTGCAATCGTGGCCACCGCGGGTTCATCGATTGCTATGGCGCGACCAACGAGGCAGAGTTCTTTGCGGTTCTGACCGAGGCATTCTTCGAGCATCCCCATCCACTGCTGCAGCACCACAGTGAAGTTTATGCGGTGCTCCGGGATTACTATCGACTTGATCCGGCCCAGTGGCACATCGAGCACCATGGCAAGCGGCACTAACTGTTGGTGGTCATTGTATCTATGCTGCGGAATGACACAAAGACAACTCCTTGGCAATAGTGCCATAGTGTTCGCTCCGCGGGCGAAGTCGTGCTAATCTCAAAGGAAAGAACTTTCCTTTCTCGGTTCGTTGTTTCCACTCATGACGACAGCCAACGCCATGCGATCGCAAGTATTCGCCCGAACTCTCTTGAGTCTTTCCGTCATCGCGGCGTTGGCCTGCGGTGCCGTGGCGGACGAACAAGGTCTGAAAGAGCCAAGTGACCAGGTAATTCACCCATTCAATGGCAAGGATCTAAGCGGCTTCACCCAGTGGGTGCAGGAATCGGATCGTAACAACTCGACTCGTCACTACTCGGTCGAAGATGGCACGATTCATATCTCAGGCGAGGCAATCGGCTATCTGGCCACGGTCGATTCGTATCAGAACTATCATCTGAGCATCGAGTACAAATGGGGCGAGCGAACCGACGGTTCCAAGTACGTACGGAATTCCGGGATCTTGCTACATGCCACTGGCCCCGAGGGAAATGCCGGCGGCAAATGGATGGCTTCGATTGAAGTGCAACTGGCTCAGGGATGCGAAGGAGACTTTATTGTTATCCGCGGTAAAGACGAACAAGGGCGAGTGATCCCGGTCGATATCACCAGCGACACGGTAGTGGCCGCTGATGGACGAACACGCTGGAAGCAGGGAGGCAAACCAACCAAGTACGCAGGGAAACAGTTCTGGTGGTCCCAGCATGAAGTTGGTTTTGAGGAACTTCGCGATACGCGCGGCAAGAATGATGTCGCGAGCCCGTTGGGCGAATGGACCAAGGTGGAATGTATCTGCCGGGGCGATCGCATCACGGTCAAAATCAACGGCCAAACCGTTAACGAGTGCTACAACGTCTTTCCCTCGGCAGGCAAGATTCTGCTGGAAAACGAGAAGAACGAGATCTATTTTCGAAACTTTGAAATCAAGCCACTTAGCGCGAACTAGCTTTCGCGATCACGCAAAGGATTCCCTATGGATCAGCCCCACCAATCAGGACAGCGGCATGCCAGTCGACGCCGATTCATCAAGACGACAGCCGGTGCCGTGCTGGCTAGTGGAGCCTTGCCGTTGGTCGCACCAGCGCCGGTCCATGCCGCCGGTAGCGATCAGCTGCGAGTCGGGCTGATCGGCTGCGGTGGGCGAGGAGGCGGGGCGGCACAGCAAGCCCTGCTCGCCGATCCCAATGTCAAGCTTACTGCGATGGGCGATGCGTTTGAGGACCGGTTGACCGGATGCCTTAAGTCCTTATCTGCTTTGGAGATGCTGGCGGATAAGATCGACGTGCCGCCAGAGCGCCAGTTCGTCGGTTTCGATGCCTATAAGGACGTTTTGGCGAGTGGTGTCGATGTTGTCTTGTTGACAACGCCACCCCACTTTCGCCCAATCCATTTGAAGGCGGCCATTGAGGCTGGCAAGCATGTTTTCGCCGAAAAACCGGTCGCAGTCGATGCTCCAGGGGTCCGCTCGGTGATCGAGACCTGTGCGTTGGCGAAGAAGAAGCAGCTCTCGGTCGTCTCCGGACTTTGCTTGCGCTACGATCATGGTTTTCGCGACACGATTCAACGAATTCACGACAACGCTATCGGCGACATCCACACTCTGATGGCCAACGATTATCGCGGAACGATCTGGGTCAGGCCCCGGCAGCCTGACTGGACCGACATGCATTGGCAAATGCGCAACTGGTACTACTTCACCTGGTTGTCAGGCGACTTCAACGTCGAGCAGCACGTGCACTATCTTGACGTCTGTGCATGGATCATGAAGGGCTACCCAGTGAAAGCGATCGGAATGGGCGGGCGGCAGCAACGCACCGATGCCATGTACGGCAATATCTACGATCACCACGGCGTTACCTACGAATACGAAAATGGGGCTCGGATCTTCAGTCACTGCCGACAACAGGCTGGCTGTAAAAACGAAATGACTGCCAAGGTCGCCGGCTCCAAGGGATCGGCTGAAGTGTCAGAACGCCGGCTCGAAATCAAAAACGAATCGACCTGGCGATTCCGCGACAAAGTCAAAAACATGTATCAGGTAGAGCATGACGAACTCTTCGCCGGTATTCGCGCCGGCAAGCCGCTCAACAACGGAGAATACATGGCCAAGAGCACGCTGCTGGCGATCATGGGACGCATGGCCACCTACACCGGGCAGGAAGTGACTTGGGAAGAAGCATTCAATTCCCAGCAAGATCTTTCCCCCGAAGCGTATGCCTGGGGAGACGCCCCGCCAATCGAAATCGCCATACCAGGGAAAACGAAACTGGCTTAATCTACGCTGCCCCAAACGGTTCGGCTGGTCTTAAGCGAGTATCTCATGAATGACGTGTCCTTCAACGTTCGTCAGGCGTCGGTCGATTCCGTTGTGGCGGATCGTTAATTGCTCGTGATTCAAGCCCAGCAGGTGAAGGATGGTCGCATTGAGGTCGTACAGAGGGTGAACATCTTCGACGGCCACCTTTCCAATGGCGTCCGTCGCGCCGTGACTGATGCCAGGCTTGACCCCAGCACCGGTCATCCAACAGGTAAAGCCATCCGGATTGTGATCTCGGCCCTGCGATCCCTTTTGGAACATCGGCATCCGGCCGAATTCGGTGCACCAGACAACCAGCGTATCCTCCAGCAGTCCCCGCTGTTTTAGATCCCGGATCAGGCCTGCGGCGGGCTGATCGAGGATGTGGGCGTGCTTGTCGTACTGGGGCTTCAGCTTATTGTGGCCATCCCAGTTCAGGTTCCCACCGCTGGCATAGGCACCGTTGAATAGCTGAACGAAGCGCACGCCCTGTTCGATCAGCCGCCGGGCAAGGATGCAGTTTCTGGCGAACGCGGCCTTGGTTTTGTCTTCCGAATCAGCGCCATACAGCTTGAGAATATGTTCCGGCTCCGAGTTCAGATTCATGATGCTGGGAACGCTCAGTTGCATCCGTGCGGCCAACTCATAGCTGGCAATCCGCGCCGCCAGTTTTGAATCGTGTGGGTTTTCCGCAAAGTGCCTTTCGTTCATTTTGGCAAGCAAATGCCGGGTCGCCGCGTCGGTGCCTGCGGGAATATCAAATGGCTGAAGATGGCGAACCGGTTTGGTGGCATTGAACGGCGTCCCTTGAAACGCCGCCGGCAGAAAACCGGAGCCCCAATTGTTGGTGCCGCTCTGGGGTACTCCGCGCGGATCGGGAATGGCAACGAACGCCGGCAGTTGGCGAGTCTCGCATCCCAGCGCATAGGTAACCCACGCACCGATGCTGGGAAATCCATCCAGGACCGAGCCGGTCGACAGGAAGTTTTCAGCGGGGCCATGCGTATTGCTTTTGCTGGTCAGCGAATGGACAAACGCGAAATCATCGGTTAATTCCGCCAAGTGGGGCAACATGTCCGATACCATCTTGCCCGTCTGGCCGCGCGGACGAAACTTGTATTGCGGCCTGGCCAAGTTGCCGGCCGGTCCTTGAAAGGTCACCGCCGGTCCATTCTCCAGCGGCTTGCCGTCGCGTTTTTCCAGTTCCGGTTTGTAGTCCCAGGTATCAAGATGGCTTACGCCTCCGGCACAAAAGATCACGACGACATTCTTGGCTTTGCCCGGGAAGTGAGACGGTCGTGCCTGGTAAGGACGGGAAGGATCGATCGCCGTGGGACCTGAGGCAAACAGCCCCTCTTGCTGGAATAGACTCGTCAACGCAACCGCACCCAGGCCGCTAACCGCTTGGGAAAGGAACCTGCGTCGATCGAGCCAATTGAATGACGACGTCAATTGAGGGGCTTGGGAAGACATAGGATTTCTTTTAGCGAATGAATAGGAATTCGTTGCTATTGAAGAGCACCCGGCACAGGGAATCGAGACCATGTTGCTCGACAAACGAAATGGTTTCCGGCAATTCTTCTGAATTTGGGGGACGCAATAGCACAAGCTCAAATGTTGCGATCACCTGCGCTTCGGTGGTGGGATGACTTTGCTGAATCTGCTTCGCCAACTCTCGCGATTGCTCAATCATGAAACGGCTGTTGAAAAGATTCAGGGCTTGAATCGATGTGGTTGATTCGCGTCGGCGTGAAGTGCTCTGACCGTAATCGGGACAATCGAACGCCCCAAAGACGGCATCCCTTTCCCGTCTCACACGGTGAGCGTAGATCATGCGTCGATGTCCATTGGAATCGAAAGATTCGATCGGTGAGAACCCGGTCAATCCACCTCGTTTGTCAAAGAGACTATAGCCAGGGCCTCCCATTTCCAGATTGAGATCGCCGCAGAGCGATAGTAACGAATCTCGTACGACTTCTCCCATCATCCGCTGCGGCGGAAAATGCCAGAGCAGGCGATCGCCGGCATCGATCTTGTCAGCTTCTTCGTTGAATTGGCTTGACTGTCGATAGGTGGCCGAGAGAACAATCTGGCGATGGATATTCTTCAGGGACCACCCGCCATCCATCAATTCGCGACTCAGCCAATCGAGTAGTTCCGGATGGCTGGGCTTAAGGCCGTTGCGACCGAAGTCGTTAGCCGTTTCGACAAGACCTGTCCCAAAATGCCCCTGCCAGATTCGATTGGCCATTACCCGGGCCGTGAGCGGATTGTCTGGAGAGGTAATCCACTTGGCTAAGGCCAGGCGGCGATTCTGTTCCGGCGTTTCGCTGGAGATCGACAAGTCTCCCAAGACAACCGGAACCGCTGGTGATACGACTTGTTTGGGCAACTCGGGGCTTCCTCGTCCCAGCACGCGGATTTCATCTGGATTGCGAAATGTGCCTGCGAACACCTCTTGCTTTCCATCGATGCTCTGTAGCTTCGCCAAAAGCGCGGCGTTTTCCTGGTTCAGCGTGCGGATTTCTTGCTGCTTGTCTTCTGGCAATGATTCAATCGCAATCGGTTCGTGGGCGTTTTTGTCCTGGACAAACGCGGCTCGATCGCTTGAATCGGCAACCGTTTGCCAATTGCCCGAGGCGTCTTGTACTTCGATCATGTACTGGATCGCCAACCGGTCAGAGAATTTACCGAGCCGATCGCGCCCCCAGACGACATGATCGATTGGTTGTGGCTTTGCCAATTGGACCTCGACCCAGCCCCCTCCCATTTCGTTCGACATCCAGCTATTGGAGTTGCCGTAGATGCCGTCGTTGACAAACCTCAGTTCATGGCGATTTGGCGAAACGTTGCTGCCTGAGGCGGTTGCTTTCGCACCGGTACTGGCCAGGGCGACGTTGACGCCATCGGTATTGAAGACTTCCAACTCGTCGATGCATGGTTCCAGGCGATTGGTTTGTTTCACATGAAAACGAACCGCTTTGGCAACCACCGGTTTAAAGCGATCGATGTTCTCGAAGGAGTTCACCATTGCCCGGGTTTGCTTAGACCCAGCGACTGGCACATGTTGAACCCGCTTGATGGCAAGTGCCTTTAGTTGTTCGGTCCAGCGTCTTTGCTGATCCCGTTGCATATCACCGATTGGGATTTCAATCTCGCGATCGCGGTATTCGACGCCAGCCACGAAGGCCTGCATGCTGTAATAGTCTTCTTGCGAGAGCGGGTCGAATTTATGATCGTGGCACCGTGCACACTGGATGGTCAGGCCGAGAAATGTCGTACCGATGTTCGTAACGATTTCGTCGAGCGAGTCTTGCCTGGCCAATCGTTTTGAGAGGTCATCCTTGCCGATCTGTCCTGGCAAAAGTACCGATGCCGTTACCAGGAATCCGGTCGCCGCGTCGGCGTTCATTGCGTCGCCCGCAATTTGTTCGCGGACGAACTGGTCGTACGCGATATCGTGGTTCAATGCTTCAATCACGTAGTCGCGATAGGGCCACGCGTTGGGGCGTTCGGTGTTGACTTCAAAACCATGCGTGTCGGCGTACCGAACAACATCCAACCAGTGCTGCGTCCAACGTTCTCCGTAGCGGGGCGAATCAAGCAAGCGGCTGACAACCTTCTCGTAGGCGTCTTCGCCTTGATCGGCGAGAAACGCTTGCACTTCGGCCTGAGTTGGTGGGAGTCCGACGAGATCGAGCGAGACTCGCCGCAGCCAGTCGACTCGGCTGGCCGCCGGTGCCGGAGAAAGTCCTTTCGACTCGAGCTTCGCGAGCACAAAGTTATCGATCGCATTTCTGGGCCATTCTTTTCGGGCAACGACGGGCGCTGCTGGCCGCTGAATTGGTTTGAATGACCAGTGGTCGCCCCGGTCTTCCAGCTTTGCGGTGTCGACACCTTCGGGCCAAACGGCTCCTTCTTTGATCCAGCGGGCAAGGGTGGCAACTTCTGCTTTTGAAAGAGGGTTGCCCTTGGGGGGCATCACGAGATCGGCGTCGTCGTTGGCCACGAACTGCCAAAGGGGGCTCTCTTCCGGCTTGCCTGGGTGAATCGCCTCGCCGTAGATCTCTCCTCCCTTCATTGCTTCGGAGTGGATATCAAGCCGCAGTCCACTCTTTTTAATCTTGGCGGCATGGCACTCGTAGCAATGGTTTTGCAGGATCGGGCGAATGTCGCGCACGAAGTCTACCGGCTCGGCCCCCTGGCTGGCGGCGAGTGGCAGTCCGCAGAAGATCGCGATGATCATCCATTGTTTCATGGATTCTCTTGCCTGGAATCGCAAAAAAGCAACCTTTGCCATGGGGGAATTTCCGTTCTCCAGATCGTTTTAACGATAGGGGTTTCCGGACTCGAAGAGAGCTTTTACCTCTTCGTCGTCCATCGCCCTGCCGAGGATGAGCATCTCGTCGATACGACCGCTGAGCGTTCGATCGTTGGTATTCCAGTTACCTATCTGGGCGGGACCTAGTTTGGCAGGGAGCGCGACGGACAGCTTCGTCTCGCCATCAAATTGACCATTCAAAAAGAATCGAACGATCTTTTCGTCGGCATCATAAACGGCTGCCAGGTGGACCCAGCGTCCTTTCTCGGAAGACACATCGGTAATGGAATCCGGAAAGCCTGCCTTTGTGCTGGCTTCAGGGGCCAGCCTATTGTTTCGCAAGGCAAGCCGCATCGTCATCAAACGCGTTACCATCCAATGCACCTGACCGGCGTTGACGTCGTCCCAGCCGTCGGTATGCAGTAGCGACTGGTATGGCTCGCCGAGATGATCCAACCGCACCCAGGCAGCCAACGTGAGTTGAGGCCACGGCTCATCTCCGCCAACATCCAGCTTCATGTGATCGCCAACATTGACGAACTCCGCTGCCTGGGAACCAGGCCATCGTCCTTGAACCATTCGATAAACGCCGGGCCGGCGTGAGCTCGATTCAAAATCCAACAAGGCGATCAGGCTGGGATCTTGGCGCAGCTTTTCAGTCGCCAGGTGCGCACGCTCTACTTGACCAGCCCTTAAGGCTGCGTCCAAGGAAGTAACTTCCCCAGGCTGGATAAAGGCAGCCGAACGAAACGCGCTCACTTTGCCCTCAACGGTCTGAAGCCGGAAAGCCTCGCCGCTGCGAAGGTTTCGAAGATTCCCACCGTCGGTTGATTGGGCGACCACTTCCCCTTCGAATACGTGAATTTCGGCCTCTCCTGCCTCGGGGGCATCGACACCAAACTTGGTGCCCAGGTCAATTGCTTTGCCGCTTGACGTAAGCACCGTAAAACCGTGTGCTGTCTCTGGGACGTCTGCAGCCAGCCGGCCATAATTAAGCCGCAGACATTGTTCGGACTCGAAGCGAAAGCTGGCAGGTGCTTCGATCACAACACGTGCCCCGCGCCCGGTCACCAGTTCGATTGTGCCGGTGTCGATTTGGTAGGGTTCGCGCCCTACACGATCGCCTGTGCTCAAGTTCCGAACGCCGGCGGCGTCCTCGACGGTCGCGTATTGCTGCGGGCCCATCAGCCAAGGCAAACCACAAAAGGCGAGCAACAACGTAGCGGCGACCGCAAGAATAGAAACGCCCCAACGTCTGACAGGATGAACTCGTGCGTTCTGACTTCTTGCCGACGATGTCAATTCAGATGAATCGGTCAGCGAAGGCAGAGGATGGGGAGCGTTCGCATCACGCATCGAGGCCTGATGCAGGGCAGAATCGAGATTCATGATTTCGCGAAACAAACGTCGCGCTTCGGCATCTTCGCGAAGGCGATCGTTGAGTTGCGCGACCTGGTCGGCATTCGCCCGTCCTTCGAGATAGTCTTGGACCAAGCGTTGGAATTCGGTTTGATTGGTCATGGGTTCGCCTCGCTGGCGATCGTACGTTGGATGCATTCGAGCAACATCTGCCGCATGCGATAAAGCCACTGATAAAAACCAGCTTTTGTGCGTCCGCTAGTGGCGGCTAATTCCTGAATGGTCACGTTGGGTTGATAAGCGGCCGTCATCAGCTGTTGATGCTCGGCAGGGATCTTGTCGAAGCATGAATCAAAGGCTTTTCGTTGCATTTCCAAGTACGGGTCTTCACGCTCCGATTCTTCCGCAATAAGCTCAATGACATCGGCATCGAGCACCATTCGACGACGTCCCTTGTCACGCAGCCAGCTAAGTACCTTGTAGCGAGCAATCCCAAAGGCCCACGAGCGAAAGTTTTCCTCCTGGCGGAATTCATCCAACTTCTCCCACAGGACGATTGCGATCTCTTGAAAAATGTCGTCCGCATCGCAGCGAGTAGGAACCAGCCGGCGAACGTAGGCGCGGATTGCCTCCTCGTGGCAGGCAAATTCGCGCAAAAATCGCGTATGTCGACTGGTATCGCTCATGAGCATATTGAGTTGTCTCCCAGGTTATTTCCCGAGATTCGGGGCATTTAACGCGAAAGTTGGCGAAATCCCACGAAAAACTTGCTCGAAAGAGAAGCGGCCGAATCGCTTAAGCCAAATCTCAGGCAATGATCTCGCGAATCGGTTTTCCGTGATCGATCTCCAACCGTTTACGGCCTGGGATTTCGAGTTGCCGTGAATCGAGCCCGAGTTGGTGCAGAATGGTAGCGTGGACATCCGTGACATAGTGCCGATCTTCGACGGCATGAAATCCGATTTCGTCGGTCGCACCATGTACGACGCCACCCTTCAGGCCACCGCCTGCCATCCAAACGGTAAAACCGAAAATATGGTGGTCGCGTCCATCGGAGCCTTGGCTCCCCGGCGTGCGGCCAAATTCGCTACAGAAGATGACCAAGGTTTCTTCCAGGAGCCCGCGACGAGCCAGGTCTTCCAACAACCCACCGATCGGCTGATCGACTGCCAAAGCCAACTTGCCATGGTTTTTTTTCAGGCCGCTATGAGAATCCCAAGCACCAGCCCCCCCGCCGCCATGCTGAATCTGGATGAAACGGACGCCTCGTTCGACGAGACGTCGTGACGCGAGCAGTTGCATTCCGAAATCTTTGCTGTGTGGCTTGTCGATGCCGTAAAGAGATTTGGTTTCCGCCGTTTCCTGGGCGAAGTCGACCACTTCGGGGATCGACGACTGCATCCGAAACGCCAACTCGTACGAAGCAATTCGAGCTTCCATCTCTGGATCGTCGGGGTATTGTTCGCCTCGGAGGTCGTTCAGCTCTTCCAGCAGTTGGCGCCCAATTTGTTGGCTCTGTGGCGAAATGGGCGTGCCGGGACGGCTGAAATCTAATGGATTGTTGGGATCGATCCTGAGTGGCACCGCATCATGCGCCGGGCCAAGGTAGTAGCCGTCGCGCTTGTTCCAATACTCTCGCTTACCGATCGAAATGAACTGCGGCAGGTTATCGTTGAGCGAGCCAAGCCCGTAGTGCACCCAGGCACCCAGCGTCGGAAAGCTGCCGTCGTTGCGATGCCGGCCGGAATGGAATTGGGCCTGAGCGCCGTGATTGCTATCGGTGGTCCACATCGAACGAACGACCGCCAGGCGATCCGCTTGGCCGGCGATGTGTGGAAACCAATCGCTGATCTCGATGCCGCTCTGTCCATGCCGTTTGTAGCCGACTTGCAGCGGATACAACTTGTTTCGCTGTCGCCCGTTTCCGTCGGGGGCCACCAGGCGTTCGATGGCCAGCTTCTTGGGATCTTGCGTGTCGGCGAACGGAGTTTCGGCGATTGTTTTCCCAGCATATTTGGTCAGCATCGGCTTCGGGTCGAAGGTTTCCATTTGGCTGACCCCGCCGTTCATGAACAGCCAGATGACACTCTTCGCCTTCGGCGGGAAATGAGGAACACCGGTCGGCGGCGCCCAATCGGCCCGGGCAACACCATCCTGGTTGAGCATGACTCCCAGTGCCAGGCTGCCGAAGCCAAGGCCCATGTTGGTAAGAAAGCTTCTTCGCGGAGGGGTGCTTTGCGTGTGTCGATTCATGTTCGTTGCCATTGCGCTTTCTGACTCGATCAGCGAACCGTGATGAAATCGTTGTGATTCAAGAGGATCCAGACCAGGTGGCCGCGAGCCTTGTCACCCGAGTCGCCGGCGACCTGGTTCCAATCCTGTAGTGCCTTCAAACCGGCGGCGAGCTCTCGTTTGGTCGGATCGATGCCGACGATGGTCACGAATGCCTGGCGAACGAACTGCTGGTCATCCATCGCCGACGCGGAAATTCGCTGAGCGATTTGTTGGGCAGATTGAAGCACCAGGTCACTGTTGGTCATCGCAAGTGCTTGCTGAGGTACCACACTTTGTTCGCGCCGGTAACACTCGGTGACTTCCGCTTCGTCAAAGGTCAACAGGAACGGGTTGCGTTCGTTGTTGGAGTGGAAGAAGTACAAGCTGCGCCGCTTGGAATTGGCTTGTTCCTTGGTCGGTACCGATGGACCACCCATCGTCGGGTCGAGCGTCCCGGCCAGGTAGAGGATCGAGTCGCGAATCGCTTGCGATTCAAGCCGGATCGGCCGGCGTCGCCACCAGAATTGGTTGTCTGGGTCCTTGGCCAGGTTCGCCTCCATGCCTGCCTGCGACGATGACATCCGATAGGTGGCCGAGGTGACGATCAGCCGATGCAGATGTTTCATGCTCCATTGATGATCGATCAGTTCGGTTGCCAGGTAGTCGATCAGTTCGGGGTAGGGCGTTGGCGCACTGTTGCGGCCCAGGTCGAACGGTACCGGGGCCAAAGGTGCTGCGAAGTGCCGGTTCCAAAGGTGATTCACGGCGACGCGAGCTGTCAACGGATTACGCTTGTCGGTAATCCAGCGGGCAAGTGCCGTGCGACGTCCGGTGCTCGTTGACGGAAAGGCGAATTCGGGGTCGTCACGCTGCGTGCTGCCGAATCTCGTGGCTGACCACTTGGCCCCGACAAACGGCTCGACTTTATCCTCCGGCTTGATTTCGGCTTTCAGGAGATCACTTTGCTTCTTCAGCGACTCCTTGGCCGTGGCCAGTTTCTTCTCGGCCTCTTTACGATCCTTCTCGGCTACCTTGGCCAGGCTCGTTTCCGCGGAAAGGAGTTCGAGGCGGGCCTTGGCGAATGCCAGCTCCCGTTGGGCCTGGATGGCATCTTGCCTGGTCTGTTGCCGCGCTGCATCGTCCCCTTCGATTTCTGCCGTGATTGCAGCCGCTCGCAATTGAATGGATTTTAAATTGGCTTCAGCCACTAGTAGTTCCGCTTCGGCAGTCTCCCCTTGCTTCTTCTTGGCTGCCTTCAGGGATTCCTCAGCCGCGGCAATGTAGTTGTCCAGGACCCAGCGGCGAGATTCAGGTCGCCATGCCTGGACGGGAAGTTCGACCGGTTGAATATCGATTTCGCCGAATGCAAGAATCTCGGGCACGCCCGGCTCGATGGCGTGCGATTTGTCCGGGCGGGACTCATCGCCGCGGATAAAGAGATAGGTCGGCGTATCAAGTTTGCCGTCGAAAGCTCGCGGAATCCCATCGTCCGAAACGGTGGCTCCCGGCACCACGTCGGTTCGCACATGATACGGTTCAAAGAAGGCCCGCATCCGATAGTAGTCTACCTGGCGAATCGGATCGAACTTGTGGTCGTGGCACTTGGCACAATTCATCGTCAGTCCCAGAAACCCTTTGCTGACATGGGTGACGACCTCGTCCATCCATTGATCGCGATTGAAAATGAAAAAGTTGCGGGCCAGGAAGCCAGAGGCTCGAAGCTCCTGCGGATCGTTCGGGGCGAGTTCATCCGCGGCGAGCATCATCTGAATCATCTCGTCGTAGGGACGATCCTCGTTGAGCGACTCGACGATCCAGTCTCGCCAATGCCAGATATGCTTCTGGCTATTGCGTAGCTGGGCGTTCAGCCCCCACCAGTCACTGTATCGCCATACATCCATCCAATGGCGTCCCCAACGTTCTCCGTAGCGAGGATCTGCCAGCAGTTTATCGACAATGTTTTCGTACCATTGGGGTGAAGTATCAGCCTGGGCCGCGGCGATTTCTTCGGTTGTAGGTGGTAAGCCAATCAGGTCCAGGTAAACACGACGCAGCAGAACAATCCGCGGAGCTTCCTTCTGCGGTGCCAGCCCCTGCTGCTCATGCCTGGCAGCAATCCAGGCATCGATTGGATTACGAACCCACTGGGCATTCTTGACTTGCGGAAGGGCAGGTCGCTCGATGGGGCGAAACGACCAATGATCTTTGGGGGAATGCTCAGGCTCTTCAGCTTCCGGAGCAGGAGCACCTGCTTCAATCCAATCGCGTATCAGCTTGATCTCGTCCGCTTTGAGCGGCTCGCCTTCGTGCTCTGGAGGCATCCGCTGGGAAACATCGTTGGTGGCAACGCGGTCCAGGATCGGGCTGGCTTTTGCATTTCCTGGAACGATCGCTTCGCCGCTGTCGCCTCCCTGGAGAATGAACTTCGCCGTATCGAGACGCAATCCAGCCTTCTGCTTCCATGCCCCATGGCAGGCATAGCAGCGAGCTTTAAGAAGTGGTTTGACATGCGACTCGTACTTAGCCGAAGCCTCGTCCGCAGTGGCCGCCGAGACCGAGCATACGTTCAGGCAGGTTACTATCAGCAACCAGGTTGCGGCTAATGGAAGGAACTTCGCAGGCAGGATCGCACACGTTGTCATTCACTCGCTCCTCGATGCCGCCTAGAGGTTTCAGCGACGATCGGATTCTGAACCGTGTGATGTGGAGGAGAAGGCGCAGTTTGGCAGGCAAGCAATCATCTCAAGGCTGGTGAAATGAGATGAAGAAAGGCTTCTTGCCGAACAAAGGAAGGGGAATATCGGAATGCGTGACCGAAAGGAAATCGGCGTGAATAGGGACTGTTCTTTGGAGGACTTTTATTCTATCTGAGTTCGATGCCTAAACCAAGCTAGAAACCACACTCCCCACGTCGAACCGTGCAATGCCCCCTGGCCGATGCATTGTGAGAGTAAGCGTTATCGGAGCTTTTCCAGGTAGTCGCGTGCTTGATTGATTTCGGCCGTTACTTGCCGGGTTGTTTCCAGGATCGGGATTCCTCGCGGGACCGGATGCATGAAGATCTCGGTCCAGCCGGCGTAGTCGATCGACTTCAATGTTTCGACGAGAGGTGCAAAATCAAGATTACCCCGGCCAGGCATCTGCAAAAGTTCCTGGTCCTTCGGAAGCTTGGTCATGCACCCCATGCCATGCTGCCAGGCATAAAACACGGTGATCCGATCGCCGAGTGATTTGATCAATTCACTCAGCGAATTGGTATCTTGTTCCAGGTGGTACGGGGCCAGAGCTACTCCCAGGTGCTTGTCAGGGCAAAGCTCTATCAGCCATTTCAGCGAGTCAGGCGACTCAATGAGATTGTTGCCATGGTTCTCGATCGCAATCGTGACGTTATTCTCAGCGGCCACGGCCAGATGTGGTTTCATTTGTTCGACAAATGTACCGACGGCAGCTTTCAGCTGGGCACCTTGCAGTCCTTTGGGGCCTTTGCCGCCGGTGACGATCGTGTGACAGCCTAATCGCCTGGCGAGGCTCATTTCATCTTTCAGCCCGAACGGACCGAGATGGTACTGAGTGATGCAGCCTAGTTTGACGTTGTGCTTCTTGAGCAACTCGGCGAACTTGGCTTCCCCCATGGCATCGAGTTGTTCGCGCTGGTCTCCGTGAGGTTTCGGCCAGATGTCGAGAGCGGAGGCACCGGTCTTGTGGACTTCTGGCACGATCTCTTCGACTCTTGTGTAGCCATACATGCACGAGCCAAGCAGGTAATTGAACTGAAATCGAGATTCCGCACCTGCTGCAATGGAATGAAAAGCTGCTGAAGCAGCACAAGCTGCGATGAATTGTCTGCGATCAAGATTCATCCGCGTGGCTTTCTTCTTGGGTGACAAGGTGATCGTCAAACGATCTCGAAACCGCTACGTTGTTCCCGGCTGCACAGGGCGTTTGCCGCCTTGTCATCAGGGAACGACTCGTTTTCGGGATCCCACGTGAGTGGCCGGCCCAGTTGCAGAGCGATGTTACCCAAGTGACAAGTGCTGACGCTACGATGTTGACTTTCGATGCTGGAGATCGGCGTCTTGCGGGCTTTGACGCAGTCGAAGAAATTGCCCATGTGGTTCACGATGGCATCTAGCTTGCCTGCACGCTCGGGACGATCGAGGTTGTCAAAATCGTAGACTTTCCAATCCGAACGCTGCAGCGGATTGGTGGCCAGTTCGTCCACTGGCGCACCCGATAACGTGCCCCGGTTCACGAAGATTCGGCCGGCATCTCCCGTGAACAAGATCCCATTTCGGCCTTCGTCGGCGACCGTCATGGTGACTCCGTTGGCATAACGGTAGGCTACGTTGAAATCGATCGGGACGTTGTAGCCATCTTTAACGGTGGGCCAGTTGGCGGCCCCTGAGATCTCGACCGGCAAGCTGTCGATCGCCCACTGGGCAATATCGATGTGATGGGCACCCCAGTCGGTCATCTGCCCGCCGGAGTATTCTTTCCACCAACGAAAGGTGTAATGCGATCGCTCTTGCAGGTAGGGTACGTCTGGTGTTTGTCCTTGCCACAGATCCCAGTTCAAATTGAGCGGAACTTTACGAGCTTCAAACGGGCCGCCGGTCTTATTCTTGCCCAGCACGACTTCGACTTGACTGAGTTTGCCGATTCTTCCCTGGCGAATCATTTCGACGGCCTGGCGAAAGCGATGATCGCTACGCTGCCAGGAACCAACCTGAACGACGCGGCCTGTTTCGTTGACGACCTTTTGCAGTTGCTTGCCTTCGTCGATCGTCAGCGTGAGCGGCTTTTCGCAGTAGACATCTTTCCCGGCCCGGCAGGCATCGATCACCATCTTGGTATGCCAATGGTCTGGTGTGCCGATCGTGACGACATCGACATCTTTCCGCTGGAGCAAATCGCGGTAATCTTCGGAGGCATGGGGCGTGCTGCCGAAACTGGCTTTGGCCTGATCTCGTACGTTGCTGTCGACGTCGCAGACCGCGACGATCTTGCCATACATCGAGGCTTTCAGGGCGATCACGCTTCCCTGGTATCGCAGGCCAATACAGCCAATGCCAATATCATTTGCGGGGCTTCGCTCGGAAGTCTCCGCGGCCGCGGCCTGATGCGCAAACGGTATGAGGGCCGCTGCCGATCCGCCTAAGATTGTCGATGCCAGGAAGCCACGCCGGTTGGTTGAGGAGGTGTGCATGATAGTTGCCGGAGATTGAGGTCAATCCGAATACCCAGGATAGGAGGGAATAGGCCGTCGATTGGCCGAAGGTATTCGAAGGAATGGACCTGCATTATAGCAGCACCGATGGCCGCGTCTCGCCTGTTTCGGCAAAAGTTGCCTATTCAGGCGACCGGTACTCGGCAGGCATTCTCGGAACGACGCCCAGCTCGGGATAGTTGAAACCACTGACAAGCGGCTTGTAGTCGCCAACGTAGTCGACGCTTCGCGTTGCCGAAATCTTGTCTTCCATCCCGAGGCCCCAGTACGAAGCATTGATGATAAGTCTGCGAAGGCCGGCGCTTTCGAGGTCCCGGGCACTGCCCATCGTTGATTGAAAGACCCGAGCCGTTTTGCCGTCGCTGGTCTTCCAGGTTTTGAACCAGACAACCGGTAGCGGCTCCTTCTTGGGATTGGACGGGCCCCCATGTTCGCGGCCAATCAAGGGCTGCCCATTCACCAAGGCCGTGCAGCCTTCCGGCAGGCTGCCCCCTTCCTTGAAGGTTCGGTAGACATCCGATGGTCCCCAGATATCGCTGACTCCTATCAGGATCGGGTGATCCTTCATTTCGGGGACGATATCTCCCCGCGTCGAATCGCGATGCCAGGCTCCGTGATGCGACATGAACGAACCACCCAGGATCTGCCCGATGCTGACCCGCTTGCCGTCGGTCTTGTAGGGAAGCGGACTACGAAAACCATGATTGGCCGTGCGCAGGCCAATGATCGGCTTGCCCGAATCCAGGTAGTTGACGATGTGCTGTAATTGATCTGGGGGCAGGGTCAGTAACCGCGTGAAGAAGATAACGAGGTCTGCTTTTTCCAGATGTTCGAGACCGGGAATGTTGTGCGTTTGAAAGGAATCCTCTTCCCCTTTCTTGGGATAGACCGGCATCGTGGGATCGACTTGTCCTTTTTCGTTCACACCAAAGAGGACCGTGCAGTCGAAACCATGATGCTTCGACAAGATAGCCGCCAGCATCGGCATCGACTGTTCGCTGCGGTATTCCTGGTCGGCGGCAATCAAGACGATATGCTTCCCCTTGCCGGGGCCTTCGCCTCCTTCATAGGTCAACCACGAGGGGCTTTCCGGAACCGGGTGGGCGGATGCGGCGCTGATCGCGACTGCGTTGAACAATGCCGCGGCAATCAAGAGTTGCCAGGTACTACGATGTCGTTGCATTAGCGACGATTCCACATTTGCCAGGATTAAGTGACGGCCGAGCTTTTCGACGTTGGAGTCGGTCGAAAAGCTCGGCGCTTTGTCACTCGTTAGTTACTCGCCCGTTCCGCCTTGCCAGTTGTCGGTATGGAACGGCGCGGCAGGGAGGCCTGCCCCGTTGACCAGGTTCGGATCACAGGTCTTATGCCACCCGAAACGGACGTTCTTGGGATCGGAAATGCCATCGGCGTGGACGACGACCGTATCACCGTCGATGGTGGCTTCGGCAGGCACGTACTTGTCGTCGGCTCCGGCGATCATAAACTCGCTCAGCGGTTTATCGTCGCGCGCGGCAAGTCCTTTCGCGTAGGCGAAGTGAAGGCGAATCTTGTTGCCTTCGACATCCATCGACTTATAGAGCGGACCGGAATAGGTAATGTCGCGGCCATAATCTTTAGCCAGAGCCCACAAGGCGAGACGTTTACCGACGACCTGTTTGCTCTTGGGATGAATGTCGGCCAGGTTGTCGATCGCGTCGGTGATGACGGCCATTCCGGTGTGAGGCAGTGTCAGCGATTTTGTCTGGGCTTCCCACAGCTTCGGAAGTTCACCAGGAGCATAGCGGCCAGACCAGGGACCGATGTGCACGTAGTAGAACGAGATTTCATCGTTGCCCCAGACTTCGCGCCAATCGTCGATCAGCTGCTTCTTCATGTCGTAGTACTTCAGGCCAGCGTTGCTCATGACGTTGGATTCGCCTTGGTACCAGATCACCCCGCGAATCGAAAACGGCGCGAGCGGATGAATCATCGCGTTGTACAGAACGGCTCCTTTGCCGTTGGCTGGTGTCCACGGCTCGATCCGCGTTCCACCCCAGCTGCTGGCAATGATGCCAACGGGAACCTTGAGTTCTTTCTGGAGTTCCCGGGCGAAGAAGTAGGCCGTGGCCGAGAAGGCAGGAACGGTTTCCGGGCTGCTGACCTGCCACTGGCCAACAACGTCTTTGGCTGGCTCTTCGCTCTTGGCTCGCTGGACGAGGAAGAGGCGAAGCTCCGGATTGCTCGAGTCGGCAATTTCCTTTTGGGCGTCATTCACCCCACTGACTCGCCATTCCATGTTGGACTGGCCAGAGCCAAGCCAAACTTCGCCCATCAGGATGTTGTCCATGGTGATCTTGTTGCTGCCGCTGACCGTCAGTGTGAGGCTCTTGCCGTCCGCCTTGCGAGCGGGAAGCTCGGTATGCCAGTTGCCTTGGTTGTCTGCCTTGGTCGAAGCGGTGGCACCAGCCAGGTCGACACTGACTTCTTCGCCGGGAGCAGCCCAGCCCCAGATGTGAATCGGTTGCTCCTGCTGCAGAACCATGTTCGTGCCGAAGATCTTCGGAAGCGTGACCTCGGCCCACGCGGTCAGCGGGAATGCGAGAACAAATGCCGTCAATACGAAGCTGAAGAGCCGTTTTCTCATGGGGTGACCTCAATTCGAAGAAGTGAACAGGGGATCTCGGGAGGGACCTGCCCATTGTAGTTGCGAAAATCACGGCGTGAAAGCAATGGATGGAACGAAAAGGACCGCGGCGGTGGGCCGGAAGAAGCGGCGACTTCGGCCGGTTGTTTTCAGGTTGATGGCAATATTTCCCTTTGCCAGGACAACGGTTTCGACTTTTCCGAGTTTTCTGGGAAAATGCGGACTTGGGCGGCATCTTATCTATAAACCTCGTCGGAGCAGCATCTTGTCGGAAGCATCGGGTCAGTCGCCAAATCGCCCAGCGAGCATTGCTCGAGAGGTGGCGCTGTTGCTCGACCAACATTCTGGCCCATTGGTGTTGTATGCCCGACAGCTTTGTGCCGACCCGGAAGATGCCGTGCAATGTGCCTTTGTGAAATTGATCCAGCAGCGATCGCTTCCCAAAGATTGCGGCGCGTGGCTATATCGGGTCGTACGGAACGAGGCTCTGATGCAGAGCCGTGGAGAGCGTCGGCGAAGAGATCGCGAGCAACAATTTGCCGCGCTTCGCGGATCGTGGTTCGAGCCAGAGTTGCCAGGAAGCCTGCATGGCGCGACCGCCTCGGAGGCACTTGAGCGGCTATCCCAGACGCAACGTGAAATCGTGGTTGCCCGGATCTGGGGTGGTCTCACGTTTCGCGAGATTGCCGAGTTGCTCGATGCGTCGCAATCGTCGATCCATCGGGAATACCAACAAGCTATCGAATTCTTACAGTCGGAATTGAATCAACCATGTCCCAGCCGAACCAACCCGAAGACTTAAGTCCCTTCGAAGCCCAGCTTTCGGAACTGATGCCTCGTTCCGCGCAGATAGGTCGCGACGAGATCTTGTTCGAGGCAGGACGCCAGGATGCGTTGCGAGAACAACGCGGCGTGCTTTACAGGTGGTATGTCGCGTGTACCGTGCTGGCCTGTGTGGTGTGCGGACAATGGTTTTGGCTGCCTGGTGGTTCGTTGACAGATACAACGCCAGTCGCTTCGCAGCCAACTTCTCCGATCGAGAGCAACGACGAGCAAAAGGGGCCTTCGCTGGCTCACGAGTCACCAAATCCATTACCTCCAATCACTCCAGCACCGCCAACGGTCGAGTCCGTTGCTGATGTTGTTCCAACGCCGCGAAAGCCATCGGTCTGGGGGCAACTGATTCCGTTGCCGGCGGCGTCTCCCGCAACGATGGCTTTTGGGGGCGATTTGTCGATTGGATCGGCCGCTCGAGGAACGTTTCGTGAGACGACTTTCCTGCTGCCCAAGCCAGGTCGCATGCCGATGCTGGACCAGCCAACGTTGTCAGCGACCGACCGCATACAGATTCCGGAATGATGTCTTTATTTCGTAGCCAAGAATTGCCCGTTTCGCCCAGTTTTCAAATGCTTGTTGCTCTTAGGGAGCCCCAGAGATGAAACCATCTTTTCCTATGCAAAACCGACTGTTTTTGATGTCGATCACGGTTATGGTGTTTTGTGCATCGGTGTCGTCCGCTTTGGCCCAGTGGGTTCAGCATGACGTTGGGGAAGATCCAGTAACGACATTCACGTTTTCGATCAGCGCGAAGTCGCCCGAGCCGCCAATCATGAAGTATCGGCTTTATCCGTCCTTTTCAGAACAGTTTAAGGGTAACGCTGCACCGCTATATCACCGAGCGATCCTGCTGACCAGTCAGCATCTGGCCAATGTGAAAGACCAAGTCAAGTATTGGGAACAAATTGATAGGTGGCGGAACATGCCTCTGGATGAACTGCCGATCGACGAAGTTGAGCAAGTCGTCAACTCCCATGCGTCCGCATTGCAGGAGGTCTCGTTTGCCGCTCGACGAAGCTTCTGCGATTGGAGCCTGCCGACGCACGAGAATGGCGTCGATATTTTCTCGGTATTGCTGCCCGAGATTCAAGAGATGCGAACGATGGCCCGGTTGCTGACGCTGCGTATTCGGTTGCGGCTGGCACAGGGAAGGTTTGATGACGCGATCACTGATCTTCAAACGGGCTTCGCGATGGCCAGGCATGTTGGCAATCACGACTTCATCGTCAACTCGCTGGTCGGAATTGCCATCGGTACCATGATGGACGAGCAGTTATTGTCCGCCATCTCGGTCGATTCAGCGCCAAACCTGTATTGGTCGATCGTGAATCAGCCCAGCCCGCTGATCGAAATTCGCAACGCGATCGATGTCGAGCAAGACAGCATTTTGGCGGTCTTTCCTGAATTGAAAGAAGCAAAGAAAGACAAGGACGTTGGCGACCGCGCCTATTGGGACCGGAAACTATCTGACGTCATCACGCGTTTTATGCGTTTGGAAGAAGGCCGTCAGTCTGATTGGGAGATGCTAGCCTACCGCACCATCGTGTTCAGCCAGGTACCGCGGGTTAAACAGGAATTGGTTAAGGAGATGGGCTACGACAAAGCCGAGGTCGACACGATGCCTGGCAGCCGCGCAATTTTGCTCTATTCGGTGAACAACTACGAGCGACTCCGCGACGAGTTCTTCGCTCCGCTGGGGCTTCCGTACTATCAGGCCAAGAAGTTCTATCCCCCCGGCGACCAGTTTTCCAACGAACTCATCAAGGGCGACCCGCTTCTCCTGGCAAGGCTGTTATTGCCGGCCACGCAACAATTTCAAAAGGCTTCGGTTCGTCTGCAACGCTGGCATACCATGCTGCAGGCAGTGGAGTCTATTCGCGATTATGCCGCCACCCATGGCAAGTTGCCGGAATCGCTAGATCAGGTCGATTACTTGCCAATTCCCAACAACCCGTTCAACAATCACCCCCTGATCTACAAGTGGCACGCTGACAAACCGCTGGAGGCGATACTGGAAGGTGATGCGGGGAACCGGACAAGCCGTTTTCAAATTACCCTGCGACAACCGTGACCCCCTTCGATTGAATTCCTCGACCATCGAAAACTTTTCAGGATCGATCTCATGCAACTTAGAACGCTCTTTTTCACGCTGCTGTTTTCCGTTGTCCCCTCTGTTCACGCTCTTTTCGCAGAAGATGCCATCGGCATCGAGTTTGTACCTCCCAATGCCGTGTTGGGTGTGGTCGTAAAACCGGAAGCGGTCTCCACGCGCCCGCTGCTGGAGATGGTTCCCTGGGAAGTCATGTCCGTTAAATCGAAAGAGTTTACCGGCGTAACGCTCCAAGACGTTCAATCGGTGTTGTCCTTCACCACCGCTCCAGGACCGGACGGCAAACCTTTGGCGGGGGCCGTGGTGAGGCTTGCCAAGGGCGCGCCGCTGGAATCTCTATTTCCAGCCCTGCGCGAGGATGGGCAACTTGAGTTGGCAGCTTGGCCTGAAAGCAACAAGCCATACCTGAAAGGGACGAATGGATTTTTGCTCGACGTCTATCCGGTTAACGAAAATATCTACCTGCTGGGAACGCCTGAAACGGTGAAAGCGATGGTCTCGCAGCAGGCCAAGCCGGTCGCAGGTCCCTTGGCGGCTCTTTTGCAATCTGACTTGCAGGATGCCGAATTTCAGGCCCTGTTGGTCGTTGAGCCAATTCGAGACATGGCCCGTTTTCTGTTAGCCGACCCGCGCTTTGACATGTTTCCTGGAATGAAAGAGTTGCCAGAGCAGCTTTCGCATGCCCAATTGATCTGCAATCTCGACATGGAAAAAGGAGGCGTCACGCTGAAACTGGCCGCCCCTAACGAGGCCAATGCAATGCAGTTGGAGGAAACCGTCGAAGGACTATTGGAGACCGTTACGAAATTAGCCCGGCAGATGGCCCAACCGGCAAACCCTGACAGTCCCGAAGGCCAGGCGTTCTTGCAGTATACCGATCGGATTAGTCATACCTTGCTGGCGGCCCTGAAGCCTGTCCGCACTAAGGATCAGGTGGTGATGACTACGGTTGGCAAGCCAGGTACGTCGCCGCAGGTACTGCTGGCTAGTGGTACGGCGCTCTTTATGCCGATGATCGCCAACCTCCAGGCAAGCAATGTCCGAAGTCGCTCGGCGAATAATCTGAAGCAGATCATGCTGGCAATGTGGAATTACTACGACACGTACCAAAAGATGCCAGCCGATTCGTACGGCGCCGACGGCAAGCCGCTCCTCTCATGGCGCGTGCATATCCTGCCGTATATCGAACAGCAAGCGCTCTATAACCAGTTTCACCTGGATGAACCATGGAATAGCGAGCATAACCAAAAGCTGATTAAACAGATGCCCATGCCATACGCTACATCCGCAGATCACAAGTTGGCTGCGGAAGGGCGAACTCGCTACGAGCGCCCACTTGGTAAAGGCCTGCCAGCCAGCAAGGAAGGGGACCTGAAGGTTCAGGATATCACCGATGGCACTTCCAACACCTTCGCTGTCGTCGAAGTACCCGAGGCGGATGCCGTCATTTGGACGAAGCCTGCAGATATCGAGATAGACGTTGACGCCCCGATGAAATCGCTGTTGCCGGGTGATATCCAAGGTTTTATGGCAGCGCGTTACGACGGAAGCGTTCGGTACTGTCTGAAGAACGAATTAACCAACGACATTCTTAAGGCGCTGTTGACCTACGCGGGCGGCGAGGCAGTTAACTACTAAGTGTCGATCCGCCCAGATGTCCTTCGATCTGTGTAAAACCGACTCCGGACGCAAAGATTCTCGGTGAATTAAATCCCCTGGCAGTCGGCAGAGGAGTTATACTTAAGGAATACAACGGCCACGCAACAGTGGCCGTTGATGTTTCTATTGAAAACGGAGGAAGCCGCTGCGAAAGGCGGCAGCGATTTTTTTGGGATTTGGCGAAGTTGACCGACCTTGAACCGCCTGTGCGGTGGTTTAAAGGTAGAGTGGCTCACCATCACCCAATAATCACCCTGGGGAATTAACGAGCATGATTGCTCGACTGAATGCGAAAACGGCCTCGATACTGGGGATCGTCTGGATTCTCATGATTCTGATGTGCGGCTGGGGATTTGCGATCGGCCGTTTTGAGGTCTTCCCGTTTCAAGCCTTGAAAGAAGCCTACGACTTTGTCTATCTGTCGGAGGATGCAGTCGAAGAGGAATTGCCGACGCTTTTCGACAAAATCACGCGGCATCGTCTGGAGATTGATAACAAGTTTCCGGATGTCAACGGATTTGTGACCAGGGAGGAAGGATACAAGGACCCTGGATACCTGATTCTTTCTCGCTTTAGTCTGGACGATAACCAGACCATCGTCGAACTAGTCCGGCTGAGCGATTTTAAAGTCTTGCATCGCTGGGTGCCTCCGATTCTCGAGATCCTGAAGCAATCGCCACTGGTTCAGGGCGAGTACTATTTGCATGCCTTTTATCATTCGAAGGAAGGGTTTAGCAGCTACGATCCATTGCTCTTGAGTGATGGCCGGATTGTTATCCATTCAGGTTGGGGGCCGTTGGTCTGTCTGGATAAGGACAGCAAGATCGAGTGGATCTGGGACGGCCGCGGTGTGGTCCATCATTCGATCGAACTCAATGAAGACGGAATGCTGGTCGTCACCGGCAACACCTTGCTCCCTCGCGAAAGCACCTTGCCGCCTGACGTCAACATAACGCATGCCCGAACTTTCCCGCGCGATGGCTACTACGTCATCGACCCTGCTAACGGAAAGGTCCTTCGCCAGGAAAACATCGCCGATATCCTGATTGCCAACAACTACGAAGGGCTGATGTTTGGCATTCCGACAGACAGCGATGATCCCTTGCATTTGAACGACGCGCAGCCGGTGCTTACCGATGCCGGAATCGCCAAACGCGGAGACATCGCATTCAGCCTGAGAAATATCTCGACCGTGTTTCTCTATCGCCCCAGTACCAAGAAGATTGTCTGGCTGCGGACAGGGCCTTGGATCTATCAGCACGATGTCGATGTTCTTCCTGATGGCCGGCTATCGATCTTCAACAACAACAGCCTGGCGACAAATTACCGCAAGTACCGCGATTATTCGGAAGTTTACGTCTGTGATCCGCAGACCGACGAGATTACCTCCCCGTATCGAGAAGTGCTGAAAGAGAGCGAGTCGTTCACCTTAATGATGGGGCTTTGCCGTATCTTGCCCGACGGAGACCTCTATTTCGAGCAATCGGAAGAAGCGAGGATCTTCCGAACTTCGCCGGAGCACATTCGGTGGGAATTCGTGAATGCCACCCGAGACGGTCTGGCAGGCCGGTTACACTTGTCGAGGTATTTCTTGCCCGAAGAAATTGATCTGGGTTGGCTCAGCCGCGATGAATTCGTTGATTAGAGCATGGACTACTTCGATCAGTTCCACAGTCGTTTGCTCATATGGGAATCGAACTACGGCCGAGATTATGGTTGGTACGTTGAAATAGACGATCAGAAAATTGCCGAACTGGTTGATCCCGAGTATGTCGAAATGTTTTGGGATGCCTACCGAATCGTACCTATCGATTGTCCATTGGCTAACTCTTGTGACTTCCACTCGCCCGAATTCTGGGACGGGTTTGATGAGATGACGTTTCGCAGCAAGAAGTTTGGTGTTGTCGTTTCGGCCTTTCCAGCAGCTACGCCGTTGTCGCCGGGTGGCCGCGTTCTGATGCGAGGGCTATATCTTCCGATTCGAGGGCCGGGCATCGTGGAGCGTGCCGTCATGTGGTTTCGCCGGCGCTTCCTGAAGAAAACGGGCTGACCTCTTTAAGAGGCAAGCTGCCAGACGTGGACCATGCCGGCGATGTCGGCGCCAGCGACGTACTTCTGATCTGGCGAGATCGCGATAGCGTAAATCCAATCTTTGAACTGCCCGCCCCGTTCTTTGCCGAGCACGGCAATCTCTTTTCCGTCGGATACCTGGCAGATGCGAACCTGAGTATCCCGTCCGCTCGAAAGGACATACTTGCCATCGGCTGAAAACTTAACGTCACATGCTCCATTTTTATGGCCGGAGACGGTTCGCACGATCTTGCCGCTTTCCAGATCGACCAGATGGATCTGGCCAGGATCTGCCTCGCCTCCTTGGCCGGTGGCCAGCAATTTGCCGTCGGGCGAAATGTCAGCGCAGACGAGGCCCCGTTTGATAAGCTTTGTCCAGGCTTGCCGGTAATTGTAGGAGTCGGTCCGATCCTTATCCTTGACGTCAGGCGTCCAGATCTTCAGCAAATCAAGCTTCATGGAACCATCGCCGGTATTCCAAAGCCTGGCCTGGGCAGCCGGGGCGTCGAAATTGCTGTAGCGATCGGAGTACTCAGCGATGAAGGCGGTTTGCCCGTCGGGGGTAAGTGCCGCGGAGCGAACCCATACTCGGTGGTAACCATGCCACTGGCTGATCGGCTTGCGGGTTTTCAGGTCCCAGACAATGCTCAGGCACTTGTCATCGCCGCTAATCAGCTTTTGACCATCGCCACTGATATCGAGCCCACAGACCCAGCCGGAGTGCCCTTCTAAAACATGAGACTCTTTAATCGTCCCCACCGTGACGCCGGGGGCTTCGAGGATTTGCTTCTTAACCTCTTCGGACTTGTACTTGGTGTTTCTTTCCCGGGTCTTGCTGTCGAGTACAAGCTCGGTCTTGCCACTTTCTGCGGCGTTGCTATCCCAAACCCGGATCGTGTGATCCAGGCTCGAGGAGTAAAGCGTCTTGCCATCCGGTGTTGTTCGCAGATGGGTGATACCGTTGGTGTGACCAACCAGCAAACGAACTGGCGCGAAGTCAGGCGGCTGCGGTTCCTTCTTGTCTTTCTTTTCCTGTTCAGTCTGCTCACGTTCGGGCGCGCTGTCTGGCAACTCCCACACCAGGATCTGCCCCCCGCGATTGCCGGCTGCTACGCGGCTACTGTTGCCGAGAAAGGCAACCGATGTCGGCCAATCGCCTTCAAAAGATAGCTGCCATTTGTGGATCGGTTTGTTGATTTGCATCGCTTGCGCCTTACGCCAAAATGTCCTTCACCACTTGATGCCCGAATTGAGCAAGTGGTATCGGGCGGACGCCGGAGAAATTCTCCGTCGTGGGATCGATACCCAGGGCGGTGTAAATCGTGGCGAAGAAGTCACCTTCGGTTACCTTGTTGGAAATGACGTCCAAGCCATCTTTGTCTGACTCGCCGTAAACCAGACCTCCTTTGACGCCGCCACCTGCCAGCGCGGTGGTCCAACTGCGGACGTAATGATCGCGTCCGCTGCGGTTGTTGATGCTGGGTGTCCGACCGATTTCACCCATCCAAACAACGAGCGTATCTTGCAGCAGCCCGCGATCTTCCAGGTCGTCCAGCAAGGCCGCCCAGGCATGTTCCATTGGCGGCAGAAGGGCTTTGTGTCCCTCGAAATTGTCGGCGTGCGTGTCGTATCCGCTTTGTCCCACTTCGACAAACGGAACGCCCGCCTCAACGAGCCGGGCGGCGATCATCATTCTTCGCCCGATCTTTGAGTTGCCGTATTTGTCGGCGTACTTTTCCCACTCTTCGTCCAGTTGGAAGGTATTGCGTACCGCTTCGAGCCGGCGAGCACGATCGTACGCCTCACGATGCATCTGCACGGGCTCGGCATGATGATTCTCGGCATACCTCGTTTCAACAAAGTCACGCAAGCTATGCCGGCGAGATTCTAGTTCTTTGGAGATTGGCGACGTCGAGAAGTGGGGCAAGTCTCCTTCGATACCAAGATTAAACGGTTCGTACTCCGGTCCCAGGATGCCTGCTCCGGCGCTACGATTGGAAGAGACCTTGATGAAGCTCGGAAGATCGGAGTCAGGGTTGCCGCAGTACTTGGCAATCACCGCTCCGATTTCCGGGAAACGCGTACTGGCCGTTTGCGACCAACCGGTGTGCATCAAATGGATTCCGCCGGGATGGTCGATCTGCGAAGTCCGCATCGAGCGTATGACGGTCAGCTTATCCATCCGCTGTGAAATCTTGGGCAGCAGTTCACACACGCGAGTGCCTGGCACGTTGGTTGATATTTCGCGAAAGAGCCCGCCCGAGGGACGCCCGACCTTCATGTCAAACGTTTCGAACTGGCTGCAGCCACCGTTGAGCCAGATCAGGATGCAGTGTTTGCTCCGTTTCTTGACCTCGTTGGCCATCGCATCGTTGTTGAATAAGCCGCCCCAATTCATCACGCTCGCGCCAGCCGCCGTCGCCAGGGAACCCTTCAAGAGTGATCGGCGGCTTAGGTGTTCGTGGCTTGGACAAAGACGTTCCATGGTTTTTACCTTGAAGAACCGTTGTGCTTTGGACCGTTATTGGACGGGGTTATCTAATGGTTAAAACGAAATTCGCTGCAGGTCATCAGCGTCCAGATCGCGTCGTGAAGTCGTCCCCGCGGGTCGTCTTCAGCGGAAAGGAACGTAACGAACTGTTTGGTTTCTTCCGCGGTTGGGGGACGCGACAAAACCTGAAGAAAGATTCGCTCGACCCGTTCGTCCCAGCGGGCTTCCGATTTTGTGATCGCCTCTTGCAGACTGCCAGGACGATCCGAAATCAACTGATGAACCTGACCGTTGTTGAGATAGAGGTGTTCGTCCAAGCCGCCGTGAAAGATGCCTTCGCCGTCGCTCGGTTGGCCAAAAAACTCGACTAGGTAGTTCCAAGTGATTCCGCGGACGTTCAATCGGCCTTCCGATTTCTGGTTGCTTTCCCGCAGCATCTTGTCGTAGTCGGTGGCAACGACCCACGATTCCAGCAGTTCCTCGGCGGACAGGGGGCGATACCGGGCTCGCTCGAACCAGTGCGGTTTCGCTTCATCACTGTTGCCGCCGGCGGAAAGTTGATACGTCTTGCTGTTGAGGATCTCGCCGATGTACCACTTCAAATCGAAATGATGGTCGACCATTCCTTTGGCCAACGCGTCGAGTAGTTCCGGGTGACTGGGCGGGTTGGCTGGGCTGAGGTTGTCGACCGGATGAACGATCCCGCGGCCCATGAACTGTGACCAAACCCGATTGGCAACGGCTCGCGCGAAGTAAGGATTCTCAGGCTGAGTAATCCAGTCGGCCAACGCATCTTTACGTGAGAACTTCGGTTTAGGCGGCATCTGGCCGTTCTTGAAGTTGCGATCCTCTTTGAAATCTTCCGGCAACTTCGGTTCGTCGAGAGGATCGCCTTTCAGAAACTTCGGTTGAACCGGAGTCCCCTTCTTGCCCACTTCGTCCTCTTGAACGGGACCAGTGAACATGACGTCGCCCAGGTTCTTTTCGCCGACGGCAAAGGCCGTCTGCTTGTTCTTCTTACCCAGATCGACGACCTGCAAACGAGCGAAGAAGGCTGCCGTGCCGTAAAAGTCTAATTGTGACCAATCATCGAATGGGTGATCGTGGCATCGCGCGCATTGCAGTTGAATTCCAAGGAACTTTTGCGTTATCGCCTCGGTCGCATCTTCGGGCTGGTTCTTGTATTGCACGAAGAACATCGGCGGCCCCTGATCGACCGTGTTTCCCTCCGCCTTCAAAATCTCTCGCGCCCAAACGTTGTAGGGAACATTTTTATCGAATTGCTGCTTCAGCCAGTTCTGGAAGCCATCGCGCTCTTTCGTGCCAAAGCCCGGCGGATTGCGGCCGAAGTAAACCATGTCCCAA
This sequence comes from bacterium, assembly GCA_016124445.1. Classification (GTDB taxonomy): domain Bacteria; phylum Planctomycetota; class Planctomycetia; order Pirellulales; family Pirellulaceae; genus Bremerella. The sequence goes on along the minus strand of WGNR01000001.1, from coordinate 613,800 downwards.
ACGTCAGATTGATGAAGCCCGAACCGGTCGTGATTTAGAAGCCGCTCGATTAGCTTCTCGCGCTTGTTGGGATTGGTGTCGTCGAGAAACGTGGTTGCTTCTTCATAGGTAGGAATGATCCCCAGCAAATCGAGATAAACTCGCCGCAGAAACTCGGCATCGCTGGCCGGCTGGGCAGGGGTAATCCCATTTTCTTTCCAGGCTTGGGCGACGTGTTGATCGATCGCATCGCGGAGACGCTGTTGTCCCAGCGCTACGCCAGGAAGTGCAGTGGCGGCAAGCAAAACCAGCATCAAATATCGATGGTAACGCTTCATCGAAAAACTCTTGCTCGAAAAAAGCGGCAGGTCGCGCGGGGTTGATAAGGTGGGGCAATCACGCCCACTATATTTGTTGGAGGCGAAAAAGCTGCCCGTATCCTATCACGCAGTAGCCTGATTTCGGATAAGATTGCACTTATGCCAAAGAATTGTTTTTGTGTCATTTCGTGTGGCAGAATCGCTCATGTCGAAAAAAACAGGGAAGCCAAAGCGTAAAAGTTCCCCAACACGCCCAGATTCTGAAGTGAACCAGGCACCCGATGGTTTGGATCGGATTGATCGGCCGCTCACGTTGATTGCCCAGGTCGAGCAAACCTTGCGGCGAGCGATCCAGGATGGAGTTTTTCCAGGGGATCGTTTGCCGACCGCGGTTGAACTTGCCGAGCAACTAGGAGTCAGTCGAGAGACCGTTCGTTTGGCGCTGGAAACGTTGCAAGTCGAAGGCGTGTTGGTGAAACATCGCCGCCGGGGAACCTTCATCAATCCGCCGAAGGTTCCCACGCAGCTCAAAACGACCTCGAGAACGGTCGGATATCTTCAAGCTGATTTCAGCAACCAGAGAGGTGAGAGCGAGACCATCACGCAATCGATCAGCGGCTACATGTTGGAAGGAGCGATCAGCCTGGCCAGCGAGGCCCGCTACCATGTCCTGGCTCGCAACGCACGCACCACAGGGCTGAACGAAGCGATGTTCGATCTTCTTTCTCAAGGGAAGATCCGAGGCGTTATCTTTGCCTCGATTGCGGAAGAGAAGATTCTTAAAAGACTGACCGGGATGGATATCCCCGCCGTGCTCTTGGATCACGAGTTGCACTTACCGAAATTCAGTTCGGTACGGCCAGATACATTCAGCGGTACCAAGCAGGCAGTTGGATACCTGGCAAGCCTGGGGCATCAACGGATTGCCCTGGCCCAATGGCATCAGCAAGACCTCAATCCCTGGCAACAGCGCGGTTATAGGCAAGGGATGCAGGAAGCTGGTTTGCGTTGTCGCCGAGCCTGGGAACTGTCGGTCGCAATCAATCGAGAAGGAGCGGCGGAAGTCGTGCGAACGCTCCTCAGTATGTCGCCGATGCCGACGGCGGTGATTTGTTTTAATAACTTCCTGGCCAGCCTGGTTGTGGAAGAGGGCGAGAAGTGCGATCTATTGGTGCCGGAAGACTTGAGCGTTTTTGGCGGCGGTGGCGGCGAAGTCATCGGGCTGTCGTGCGTGCAACTCGACTGGCACGCGATGGGACGAAAGGCGATGGATTTGCTAATGAATGCCATCGACACCGGCGACGCGCACAAGCCAAGCCATGTCATCGTGCCCTACGAACTTCGGCAGGGCAAAACGACGGGACCTGCGAAGTAGAATGCACCGCAGTCGTCACTATGGTTTGGTTGGGTGTTCGTGATCGTCGATCGTATGGGTGATTTGCTTTCCTTCGACGCCCGCGTAGAAGACGATGATCTCGGCGTCGACCTTGCCGTCGTTCTGCCCCCAATGAGGCTTGTTGACCAGTTCGATCAACGCGTCGCCAGCCTTGAGCGTTTTGCTGAGACCACCTTCCATGTGCACGACCAGTTCGCCACGAAGCAGCACGCCAGCGTTGATTACGCTGTGAGTATGCAGCGGAGTTTTCTCGCCGGCCGGAATCACGATTCGCAGGATTGTGATCTCAGGCTGGCCGGCAGGGTAGGCAGGCAGCAACTTGTCATCCCATGACTTGGTTGATTTGGCCAATACCGTGACCTTGAGTACCCCATCTTCGTGCGCCCAGGCAACGCCCAAACTGCCGATCACGACCAAGCCAAGAGAAAGCAACAAGTATTTCGTGAATCGATTCATGGGATACCTTTCACCGGTTGGTTGGGTCATGCAAACAAAATGACGAAGAAGTCTACGGTATAAAGTTTGGTCTGGTCACGATTTTATCTTAGAAAGCCAATAAGTTGCGACATGTCTGGTTGGTTTCGGATGGTCTAAACGATTTACCAACATGCCCTTTTTTCGATTCCCAGGCGAACCAGGAAACGGGCTGGTCGGTCATGTAGGCAACTTTTAGTACCCCCCAACTTGTCAAAGGTACCTGATGACCTCACTTCGCAACATCGATCTATCCAAACTGAATAGCGCTACGAAGTATCCGTCGATTCCTACGTTTCACGCCATGGGTGAACGTGGAATGCTGTTGGAGGAAACGGTCTGCTTCGAGAGCAATGAGATCGTGGTGACCGAAAAGGTCGATGGAACGAACAGCCGCATCATCTTGTGGCCGGACGGAACCTATCTGATCGGGAGTCGCGAAGAACTTTTGCATGCCAAAGGAGATCTCGTTCATAACCCGGCCCTGGGAATTGTCGATACTCTACGGCCGGTGGCGGATCGACTCAGTGCCGAGCATGAGTCTAGTGGCGATGACATTACCGTCATCTTTTTTGAAACGTACGGCGGGAAGACAACCGCGGCGGCCAAGCAGTACACCAGCAACAAGGAGTTTGGCTACCGAGTCTTCGATGTCGCCAACGTACCGATGATTCAGCTGGATCAGGAATTGAATGCGATCTCGTTGTGGCGAGAGAATTCTGGACAGCAGTTCCTGACCGAGAACGATTTACAGGCGTTTACCTCCCGTCATGGACTTAAGCTGACGCCACGAATCGCTGTTGTCGAGTCCATCCCGACGGCAATCAACGACACGCATGCGTGGCTCAAGTCGATGATCACCCGCACGCAAGTGGCGCTGGACGAAAACGCAGGCGGCCGCCCGGAAGGTGTCGTGGTACGCACGCCCGATCGCAAGCAAATCGCCAAGATTCGCTACGAGGATTACGAGCGACATGCCAAGCGGTCGGCCAAGAAGTAACGCTGAAAGCGGTACGAAATCTCGAATCTCTTTCCAATTCGCCGGAAATCTCTGATTTTCGGCGTTTTTTTGTCTAATCTGGAACCATTGCGGGAGAGTACTCTCGTACGCCTGCCTGGAACCTCCTGGTTCCGCAATCGAAAGTCCTGTTCAGCCAAGGATTTAGGGAACATCTCTTCAGTGCGGCCGCGATGCTGGAGGCTCTCAAGCGAGTAACTCGTGACTAGTAGCGAATCGAACTACGAAACCTTCATGCGACTGCTGATCGAAGAAGAATCGGCACTGAAGGTCTACGTGCGCCGGCTCGTTCCGTCATGGCACGATGTCGAAGAGGTCGTGCAGCAAACGAGCCTGGTTGCTTGGAAAAAGTTCGACGAACTCGACAGCCACGATCGATTTGGCGGTTGGCTGATGACGATTGCCCGTTTCGAGGCGCTCAAGTATCGGCGATCGCTCGCACGCAGCCCGTTGGTTTTCTCCGACAACCTGGCCGAGCAGTTAGCCGACGCGACAGGCACCCTGACCGCCAGCGATGCCAATCGGCGCGAAGCATTGGAAGAATGTCTTCGAAAACTGGACGCGGCTAAGCGCGAGTTGATCCTGAAAGTGCATCAACCTGGCGTTACGATTCGTCAGTACGCACGGCAGCAGTCGCGGCCGGAACAAGCGATCTACAAGACCATCCAGCGGCTTCGGCAAAAGCTGCTCGACTGCGTCCAACAAACCCTTGCCACAGAGGGAATGTCATGAACGACGAGAGATTCAGGCAGCTGGTTTCCTTTTGGCTTGATGGTTCATTGACCGAAGGCGATTCGACCGAACTGCAAACCGAACTCGAGCGATCGACCTACCGGCGCAATCAGTTTGTCGATCTGTGCGGATTGGATGCCGACTTGCGCTTGATGAGCGAGTTGCATACATCGGAAATACCAGTCCAAGAACCGTCCGCGAAATCTGCGGCGGCCGGTTGGTTTGGTCCGAGCGGAGGAACACGTTGGGCCTTGGCCGCGATTGCAGCCACCCTTTTGATTGCCCTTGGATTCGGAATCGGGCGTGGTCGTAGCCCGCAGTTGCCAACCGAGACAACCGTAACGACCGATCCAGGCGAAGCAAAAGAAGACATCGAAAACGGGTGCGCCGTTTTGACGCGAATCGTTGATGCTCGCTTCACGGAAGGGGTTCACTATCGCGAAGGGGATTCGTTACCGCCCGGAAAGTTGAAGCTTTTGTCCGGCGGCCTGCAGATCGACTTTTTCAGCGGCGCGACCATGCTGATCGAAGATGCCGCCGAGGTCGATCTCGTCAGTGCCTGGGAAGCGCATTGCGTCGACGGCAAAGTGACGATGCATGTCCCTCCACCCGCGATTGGCTTTCGCTTGCTGGTTCCGGGGATGGAAGTTGTCGATCTGGGAACTGAGTTTGGGGTTGATGTCCAGGGAGATGCGTCGGCATTGCACGTCTTCGATGGCGAAGTCGAAGCACACCTGGCAAGCTCGCCCGTGAAAATCATCCGTGAAGGTGAAAGCCTGCAAACCTCGAAGGATCATCCCCCGGTGGCCGGTAAAGCGGCGCCGACCGATTTCCCCAGTGCGATGCAGTTCGAGCAGCGGATGGATACCTTCTATAAGGACCTGTCGGCACGTTGGTGGGATTCGATGCAATCGGTGCGGTCCGACGAGCGTATTCTCGGATGTTATTTGTTCAAGCATTGGCAGGACAAACGCTGGGATCGACTGGTGAATAACTTTTCGATTCCCAAGCATCCCGGCCTGGCAGGCTCGGCGGTTGGAACACGCTGGGTCGAGGGCCGCTGGCCGACGAAGGATGCGATGGAATTCAAAAGCCCTGGCGATCGGGTGCGGATCAACCTGGGGGACGGCAAATACGATGGCCTGACGATGGCGGCGTGGATTCGTGTCGATGGGTTGGATCGGAAGTACAATGCGCTATTGCTGGCCGACGGATACGAAGATGGCGAACCGCATTGGCAGATTGATGAACAGGGCAGGATGATGTTCTCGGTCCGCTACATGAAAGATCCGACGCAGGACGGCACCTTGCCAACCGGCGATCGGCAAAACCAGATGTACCGTTCGCCGCCGGTGTTCGGTGCCGGTGGTCGTCGCTGGCACCATGTCGCGGTGAGCTTTGACGCAACGACCGGCGAAGGGGTGCAGTATTTCGACGGCGAAGAAGTCAGTCGGAGTACCAGCAAATTCCATCGCTCAGGCCGAAAGGTCACCTTCGGTCGATGCGAGATTGGCAACTGGGGATTGCCTGCCGAAGGGGTCCCGTTTCCGGTTCGAAACTTGAATGGACGAGTCGATGAGTTTTTGATTTTCAAAGAGCCATTGTCGGGCGAAGAGATCAAGAACTTGTATGAGTTGGGGGTTCCGAAATGATGCGAACGATCACCAGCGTGCTCGTTTTGGCCTGCGTGCTTACCGCCTTCCAGCCGGTGTTGGCGGAGGGCACGGCAGACGAATACAACGAAAGCGAAGTTCTCTTTGCTCGCCGGATTGCCCCGCTGCTACGCGAAAAATGCATTGGTTGCCATGGCGATAAGCCGGATGAAATCGAAGGCGGGTTCGACGTTCGATCGCTGACCGCGCTAACCGCCGGCGGCGATAGCGAAGAACCTGGGATTGTGCCTGGAGACCCTAAGAGCAGTTCTGTCTATCTGGCCGCTACCAGGGAGGACGAATCGTTCTCGGCAATGCCTCCCAAGGAAGCGGAGCGCCTGACGAAGGAACAAATTGTCTGGCTGCACGATTGGATCAAGTCAGGGGCGAAGTGGCCTTCCCGCGAACGCCAGGCGGCCATTCACAGCGAGTACGCCAAAGCTTGGAGCGTCGAAGATGGCATCACGGTCAAGACCTCTGGCGGTCTGGCCTCGGAATGGACCAATCGAAAATACGATCCAGCCGGGCTATGGGCCTATCAACCCGTTCAGAAGATTGAAGGTTCCGACAACCGTGCCAACTCGATCGATGTTCTCATCGAAAAAGAACTTCCGCAAGGCCTGACGGTGGCGCCGCCTGCGTCACGTCGTGAATTGATTCGCCGGGCAACGTTCGACTTGACCGGTCTCCCGCCGACGCCTGAAGAAGTATCGGCGTTTCTAGCAGACAAGCGACCGGACGATCAGGCATTTGCTGAGGTTGTCGATCGCTTGCTCGGCTCGCCGCACTATGGCGAACGGATGGCACAGCATTGGCTTGATGTCGTTCGCTACGCCGATTCCTCCGGGTTTGCTAATGATTTTGAACGAGGCAATGCTTGGCGCTATCGCGACTACGTGATTCGCTCGTTCAACGATGACAAGCCTTACGATCAGTTCATCAAAGAGCAAATCGCCGGCGACGAAATCATGCCGGATAATCCTGAAGGAATCATCGCGGCTGGATACCTGAGAATGGGGCCGTGGGAACTGACCGGGATGGAAGTCGCCAGGATTGCCCGACAACGGTTTCTCGACGACGTCACCAACAGCGTCGGAGAAACGTTCCTGGGGCACTCGTTGCAGTGCGCACGGTGCCATGATCACAAGTTCGATCCGGTTCCGACTCGGGACTACTACAGTATCCAGGCCGTATTCGCCACGACTCAGCTTGCCGAACGCAAGGCAGATTTCCTGGACGTCGAAAACATCGAGGGGTTCGATGAAAAGCAATTCCTGATTCGCCAACGCCAGGGATATCGAGATACCCAGAAACACCTGGAAAGCGTCCTGGAAGAGAACGCCCAAGCCTGGTTTGCCGAGCGATTGGTCAATGCCAGAGAGGAAGAAAAGTCCAAGATCGTAGATCAAAAGAAGCGGTGGGAAGAAGCTCTGGCCGATGCGAAGACCCGCAAAGTATTCAATCCATTCGATACCGCGCGAAGTAGCCTGATGAAGCGTGGCGTGCCTCAAAGCGATTTCCCGCCGAAGTTGATCGGTTTTACCCCGCACGAGTTTGGGATTAACCGGGTCGCCAAGAAAGGCCTGCAACGTTTGTCGTGGGAAATGGATCGCTACGAACCTTACGCCCTCTCCGTCTACGATGGCTACACGCCGACGCTGGTGAACGTCTCCTCCCCGCTCAGAATGCCACAGGATCGCACCGATGGTGAATTGGAAACGTCATGCGTTCGTTCCGGCGGTGATCCATTTGCGAAGGGGATTCTGGTCGAACCCGGCACGCTGAGTGTTATCGATGATCTGGTTTCCGCGGAGATACCCAACGACATCTCTGGCCGCCGTGCCAATTTCGCCCAGTGGGTGGCCGATGCCAATAACCCGCTGACCACCCGCGTGATCGTCAATCGCATCTGGCAATGGCACTTTGGCAAGGCGATCGCCGGCAACCCGAACAACTTTGGTTCGACCGGCCAAAGGCCAACGCATCCGAAACTGCTGGACTACCTCGCGTCTTCGTTCGTTGCGGATGGTTGGTCGATCAAGAAGATGCATCGCCGCATCATGCTTTCCGATGCCTATTGCCGGTCGTCTCAGCATCCTTCTCCCCAATCGCTTGCTGAACTCGATCCTCTCGGAACTTCTCTGGCGGTCTTTCAACCGCGGAGGCTAACCGCCGAAGAACTGCGAGATTCGATGCTGGCCGTGACTGGCGAGTTGAATCCAACGATGGGGGGAATTCCGTGCCGGCCTGAAATCAATCAAGAAGTTGCCCTGCAGCCGCGCCAGGTGATGGGAACATTCGCATCGGCCTGGGTTCCCAATCCCAAGCCGCAGCAGCGGCATCGCCGTTCGATTTATGTGCTGAAGCTTCGTGGCATGCTGCATCCGATGTTGGAAGTCTTCAATTCACCGGCCCCAGACTTTTCGTGCGAGCGACGGGAATCGTCGACCGTCACGCCGCAGGTTTTCAGTTTGTTCAACGGCCAGAATTCGTATTCGCGTGCGCTGGCCCTAGCCGATCGGGCTTGGAACGAGGCCGAGGGGCAGGGCCCGCAGCGGGATGCCGCGGCGCTGAAGCGTTGTTTCGAGTTAGCCCTTGGCCGACAGCCAACGCCCCAGGAGCTATCCGAGTTTCAGGCTCACTGGAAACGACTTGAAGCTGCAATGCCGATCGAGGCTCGACCGAGTGCCGAAGTGCCGCTAAAAGTCAAACGTGAGGCGGTCGAGGAAAACACGGGCGAACGTTTTACTTTTGAAGAAGAACTGCTGGCCAACCAGGAGTTTCAACCAGACTTGCAACCGGCGGATGTCGGTCGCCACGTTCGCGCCCTGGGCGATATTTGCCTGGTGATTTTGAACTCCAACGAATTCATCTACGTTTATTGAGACTTGGAACCATCATGCCCCATATCAATCGACGTGAAAGCTTGTTTCGACTCGGAACCTCTCTGGGGAGTATCGCGTTTGCATCGCTCCTGGCAGAAAGTTCCCAGGCCGAAGCCAAACAAAACCCGCTGGCGCCCAAGCAGGGACATTTCCCTGCGAAAGCCAAAAACTGCATCTTCCTGATGATGGAAGGAGGGCCGTCGCACATCGATACGTTCGATCCGAAACCGGCGCTTGAGAAACTGCACCTCAAGCAGTTCACCCGCAGCGGCGAGCAGAAATCGGCGATGGAAAGCGGCAAACGCTATTACGTCAAAAGCCCGTTCAAGTTCCAAAAGCATGGCCAAAGCGGTGCGGACATGTCAGAAAACTGGCAGCACCTTTCGACCGTCGCCGATGACTTATGTTTCTTTCGCGGGTGCCAGGTCGACAGTGTCAATCATCCCACCGCCATGTATCAAATGAACTGCGGCAATCGATTCGGCGGTGATCCCGGGATTGGGGCATGGGTCACTTATGGGCTGGGAAGCGAGAACCAGAACCTGCCAGGCTTTGTCGTGCTTCCCGAAGTTTCCTATCCCCAGGGAGGCGCTCCGAACTGGAGCAATGGCTATTTGCCTGCGTTTTACCAGGGAACACCGCTGCGTCCGAAAGGTTCGCCGATCCTCGATTTGTCGCCTCCCAAAGGAGTTTCCGCCGAACGTCAGCGCATGAATCTCGATTTGCTCGCAACGATGAACGAGCGCCACGCTCAGCAGCACCCAGAACACAAAGAACTAGCGGCTCGGCTGGAAAGTTACGAATTGGCGTTTCGGATGCAGACCGAAATCCCCAATGCAATCGATATCTCGGATGAGTCGCAAAAGACACTGGCCATGTATGGCGTCGGTAAAGCCGAAACCGATTCGTTCGGGCGCAAGTGCCTGTTGGCTCGCAAGCTGGTCGAAAAGGGCGTCCGCTTCGTTCAGCTTTTCAATGGTACCTGGGACAGTCACGACTACATCGAGCGGGCCCACGGAAACCTGATCCGGGGTGTCGATCAGCCGATCGCGGCACTCATCAAAGATTTAAAGTCACGCGGCTTGCTCGAAAGCACGCTGATCGTCTGGTGCGGAGAGTTCGGGCGTACGCCTGACAACGGCGTGCGGGGAGGCGTCGCCTATGGCCGGGACCATAATGCCAATGCCATGACCATCTGGATGGCAGGCGGCGGCTGCAACGCCGGCCATACGATCGGAGCTACCGACGAAACCGGGATGGAGGCGGTCGAAGAAGTTCGCCATGTCCGCGACTTCCACGTCACCTTGCTGCGTCTGTTGGGACTCGACGACAACAAGTTGACCTACTATCACGCTGGCCGCTTCAAGCAATTGAGTCAATTCGGTGGCAAAGTAATTGAAGACCTAATCGCCTAACCAGTTCTCCTTCCTTCCTTCCTTTCATTCCTCCTCATTCGAGTATCCTCTCATGCGCTCGCAATGCTTCCTGATTCTGCGTTTGGCACTGTTCGCGGTTATGCCGTTGATCTACGCAGCTTCGCTCGAAGCTGCCGCCGATCAGCCGCCGAATGTCATATTCATCTTTGTCGACGATCAGGGGTACTACGATTTGGGCTGCTATGGGGCGACCGAAGTTAAAACGCCGCGCATCGATGCCATGGCCAGCGAAGGAACTTGGTTCACCGACTACTATGCTGCGTCCCCTATTTGCAGTGCCTCCCGGGCCGGGCTAATGACCGGCTGCTACCCGCGACGCGTTGGCAATGAAATCTGGGTGCATCGGGCCGATTCCCCGTCGGGCATCCATCCGGACGAACTAACGATTGCCGAACTCTTTAAGCAGAACGGTTACAAAACGGCCTGTATTGGCAAGTGGCACCTTGGCTTCCACGAACCGTTTTTACCGCGGAATCAAGGGTTTGATTATTACTTCGGTTTGCTTCACAATCTTGACCCGGTCGAGGTGGTGTACTTCGAGGACCAAGGGGGCGTTCCGCTCATGCGAAATGAGGGGGTCGTCAAACGTCCTGCCGATCCGGCTGAGTTAACCAAGTTGTACACCGACGAAGCAATTGGCTTCATCGAGCAGAACAAAGCCAACCCATTCTTTCTTTATCTACCGCACACGATGTTGCACAATCCGCTGGGCGTGAGCGACCAGTTCAAGGGAAGCTCGAACTGGGGTGAATATGGCGATGCGATCCAGGAACTTGACTACAACGTCGGGCGGATTTTCGACACGCTGAAACGCTTGAAGATCGACGACAACACGATCGTGATCTATGCCTCGGATAATGGTCGAGGGCCAGGCCGAACGCCGGAGCAAAAGATTCGAGGGCACAAGCTTTCGACCTATGAAGGGGGCATTCGTGTACCAGCGATTGCCTGGGGACCTGGTTTGGGGCTGCAAGCCGGCGCGAAATCGTCGGCGGTCGTGCGGGCGATGGATTGGTATCCGACGCTCGCAAGCTTCGCCGGAATCAAGGTTCCCGCAGATCGCGTGATCGACGGGCGAGATATCAGTCCACTGCTCAAGGGCGAAACCAAATTTGTTCCGCCCCCAGGGATGAAAAAGTCGCTCAATGCGGACGTTCCGCTACGGCGCCGTTGGCAGCCAGCAGGCGAATGGGCACCGCTGATCAATCGAAGCGAGTACAACGATGCGTTCTTCTACCATGGTAGCCAGGGGGCATTGGCCGCCGTGCGTTGGAAGAATTGGAAGCTGTACTTGAACCCGTCGCTTGAACTTTATGATCTGGCGGAAGACCCTGGTGAAACAACGCTCGTGAAAGACCGGGACATTACCCGCAAGCTGCGCGGCATGGCCATCATGTTTCAGGAAGAAATGCGTCTCGACGCGCGGCCTGCCGGAGAAGTTGCCCAGGCCAGGGCTGACGGACGAACGGAAATCCCACGGATAACCGAGGACCGTCTCCATGCCAAACGCAACGTGACCTATGCCCAATACGGTGATCGTACGCTGGAGATGGATATCTTCCGGCCGAAAGATGCCTGGGGAGATTTGCCGGCCGTGGTTTGTATTCATGGCGGCGGCTGGGCGAAAGGGAATCGTGGCAGTCACGAGAATCTTGCGAAAGCCCTCGCCGCACGGGGCTATGTTGCGGTGACGATTTCGTATCGGCTCAGCGGCGAAGCACCGTTTCCGGCGGCGATCCATGATTGCAAGGCCGCCGTGCGCTACCTGCGGGCCCACGCCAAAGAGTATGGCATCGATCCAGACAAGATCGGTGCGATCGGGCTTTCCGCCGGCGGCCACCTGACGGCCCTGCTCGCTACTTCAGCGGGTGTTAAAGAACTGGAAGGAGAGGGAGGCAACCAGCAGTTCAGCAGTGCCATCCAGGCAGCCGTTCCGATGGGTGCCCAGACCGACTTGATGTCGCAGCGCACCCAGGAGATCTCGGAAGTTGAGGATCGCGGACAGATCTGGCGACAGTTCCTCAGCGGGGCGCAGCGCGACGTGCCGGAAACGTATCGACTGGCATCGCCGCTGAATCACCTTGATGCCAGCGACCCGCCCTGCTGGTTCATCGCCGGAGAGCGCGACGATCCGAGCACCCACGCCGATCAATTCCGCCAGGCGATGCAGAAGCTGAATATTGCCAAGGGCCTGACGGTGATTAAAGATGCCCCGCACCCGTTTCTAGGCAAGCAGATCTGGTTCGATGAAGCGATTGACAAGGCCGATATGTTTTTCAAGAAGAACCTGAACAAGTAGTGAATGAGCCCGTTTCAAGCGATATGATGTCGTTGCCCTTTTTCGATAGCCATCACCCCCCTTTCAGCGGCAATCAAACGACATTTCTCCTCAGGGCTCTCATCATGTTCAATCCCTTCGACGACGACGAAGCGGCCAAGTTCGTCCGCAAATTGACCAGCGGTAAATCGATCACGCCCATTTCAAGTACGCTTGGCAAGGCACTGCGTAAGGCCGAAAAATCATGGCTCGACGGGTTGCCGCTTTGCAATCAGGCGTTAGCCGCAGCCACGATCGTTGCCGCGGCAAGAGGCCAGGCCGGCACGATCCCGGTGCCGGACGAAGTGACCGCGTGGATTTCTAAGCAGCAGTACCAGCCTGACGAAGTGCGTGCCGAAGAGGCCGCTGACGTGGTCGACCTGGTGCGAACCAATTCGGCACTCCAGGAAATCGCCGACGACACCGGATGGCGAGCATGGAAACAAGGCTGTTCCCAACTTGCCAAGCGACTTCGGAAACCGGTCAAGAAAGTCTCCCAGCCCGTAGCGAAAAGTAAACCCACCTCGAAGCTCTCACCGGCCTCGGCACGGAAGGCACTGCAGAAGAAACGAGGTGAGTTTGAATCGGTCAAAGGGGGCGTTCGTTTCACCAATTGGGCTGAGAAGGCACTTGGTGACGAAGACCTGGAACTTCTGACATTAATCCCCAATGTGCGCGAGGTGGCCCTGGAAGGTCAGGCTTTCACCGCCGACGGCTTGAAGCACCTCGGGAGCCTCGCGGAATTGGAATCGCTTGATCTACGAAAGATGACCATCGAGTCAGCAAGTCTCGAAAGTCTGTTAGCGCTGAAGAGCCTACGTACGCTACGGCTACGCAACTGTGCTATGGACGATCACTTGAAGGTCATCAGCCGCCTGAAGAATCTGCGCGAGCTGGACCTGTTCAATTCCAAGCATGTGACCGATAAAGCGCTAGGCTCTCTAAAGACAATGCAGCAACTGAAGGAGCTTAATCTGCTTCGCACCAACGTCTCGCCCAAGGTGGGTGGCAAGCTGGCTGAAGTCCTGAAGAAGACGGACGTTAAGTTTGATTCTTAGTGGATCTTGCCATTCCTGTTTGTCGATGGGGTTATCGTGGTATACACTTTGTGTATACGAAATTTAGAGGATCATCGACGTGAAAAAGACACTGATCAAACACGGCAACAGCCTGGCACTGGTGATCGATAAGCCGATTCTGGAAATATTGCAGATCACCGCCGAAACCGAGTTGGAGATTAGCACCAATGGCGATCAACTGCTGATCACTCCCTGTCGGTCGAAGAGTCGCCAGAAAAAGCTCGAAGCGAGTCTCAAGAAGATCAACGGACGCTTCGAGGCCGATTTGAAAAAGCTGGCCCAGTAAATGGCATCGATCGAATTTCTAACGCTGGAAGATGTCCTGGCTATTCATGTCGACCAGGTAAGTCGCTATGGCGGCGATGCGTCGATCCGGGATCTTGGCTTGCTTCAATCTGCCATTGCACAGCCGCAGGCAACGTATGGCGACGCGTATCTACATGCATTCCCGTTCGAAATGGCGGCCGCCTATCTCTTTCACCTGGTCATGAATCATCCTTTCGCCGATGGCAACAAGCGAACCGGCACCGTCGCGGCGCTAGTGTTTCTCGATTGGCACGAGATTGAGATCTCGGCCGAGGAAGGTGAACTGGCCGATCTAACGCTGGGGGTGACGTCCGGGAAGCTAACCAAGGACGACGTCAGCCACTGGCTGGAAGATCATCGATTGAAATCTTCTTAACAACGGAAATGATCTTGGGCAGGAATCTAACCACCCAGCATTCCCAGCGAGCCCAAAACGGCGTAGGCAATGAACAGCCCGTACAATCCGCAAAGGATTAACGACTTGCGGAAGGTCAACTGGCGGTTATGCCACATGATTCCCAGCGTAATGCCGGTGAGCACGAACAGACTGATACGCAGTCCTACCAAACCAGCAATCGGCTTGCCATCTTGAGTTAGCGAAACCGCGTCCCAGTTGGTCAGGTACGAGTTGACCAGCAGAGGAATGGAAAGGCAGATGCAGATATCAAATATGTTCGAGCCAAATGCGTTGGAAACAGCACCTGAGTCATCGCCTCGCATGGCCGAACCAATCGACAGGAACGTGTCGGGAACGCTGGAAGCAGCCGCGGCCAGGATCACCGCGACAAAGAATGTCGGAACGCCGAGTGCGTGGGCTGTTCCGCGTGTTGACTCGACCAGGAAATAGCAGGCCCCGGCGGCGATCGCCGTGCTGACGACCAGAATCAAGATCGCGGTCGCCATATTCAGAGGCACTTCGAAGAACCCAAACAGCATGCCGGCTCCTTCGGGGGCTTCCTCGACTTCTTCTTCTCCTTCGACTTCACCCGATTCGATCTCGTCGCGGATCTTGTCGACCAGCAGCGGATGGACTCGATGGTTTTCCTTGCCAAGTTCCGAAACCACCGTAGCCGTTTCTGCGCTGATGCCGTGGATGTTGAAGTAGTGCGCAATGTGCTTGACGCGCTGCCGGTAGATCATGGTGTCTCGGTAGAGCTGACTGATGTACACGACGTACATGCCCATCAGGATCAAGGCCATCCACCAGTACATCGCATTCTGGAACAGGAACACGAGCAGGGCCATTTCGCAGATCAGAAACCAAACGCCGTCGCGGGCCAGTACTTCGTCCTCGACATCAATCGTGGGGCGTGATTTGCGAAATGCGGCAATCGTCATGGTGACGATTGCCGGAATCAGAATCATGTTGTACACGGCACTTCCGGCGCACGTGGCAATGGTGGCTCCAAACCCTTCGGCGCCGGCGGCTTCCAAATTGTCTGGACTCGCAGCTGCGATGGCGATCGTGACGAAAAAGATACCGCTGAATAGTTCCGGCAAACTACTGGCGACCGCATCAAGCGTTGCACCGCGGACCGAGCCAGGAATGCCTAGTGTCGTGCCGATCCACTGAGCTGCGTCAGCAAAAGGATCGCATGCCTGCCAAATAACGATCGAAATCACCACCACCGAAATCAGCAGGAACGGCAACGTCCATTGCATCGACCAGAACAGAGCCAGCAGCGCAACGGCGATGACAGCCACCGAGAGCCCGTACCAGTCAGGTCCATCTTGTTCATCGTTTTCGACTTCGATACTTTCAGCCATGGCAGGTAGGTTTTTCGAGCAAGGGTGAGGGTTCCAGATGAATTGCCCAGAGCCTGGACAGTATAGGAGCGCATAGAACCGCTCGCAACCTTAGCAGGGCCGAATAGCCACCCTAAGCGAGAAGTCAGGATCTTTGCGTGAGGAACCCTGGGAATCGGTAACCAGTATCCAGCCGCCTGCTACCTTGCGAAAGTACTCCAGGGGCTTTCGATTCCCAAAACCTCGATCAAGAAACCCGTTGCAATCAGTAGACGTCGCGCTGGTAGCGATGCTCTTGAATCAAGCGATCGACGTAGGCGTTCGCGTCATCTGCGCTCCCGCCAGAGCGCTCGGCTATGATTTGCCGCAGAGCTCGATCGACGTCGCTGGCCATGCGGCTGGCATCTCCACAGATATAGAAGTGAGCACCTGCTTCTAGCCAATCGAACAACTCGGCCCCTGCGTCCAGCATTTTGTGCTGCACGTAGACCTTGTCGGCCGAATCGCGTGACCAGGCCAAATCGAGTCTGCTGAGCACGCCATCGGAAACCGACTGTTCGAGCCATCCCCGATAGAGGTAGTCACTTGCCTGGTGCTGGTCGCCAAAGAAGATCCAAGACTTGCCGGTCGCACCGACGGCAATTCGTTCTTCCAAAAAGGCCCGAAACGGTGCGATGCCAGTACCTGGACCAACCATGATGATCGGAACCGAAGGATCCTCAGGCAGGCGAAAATGGGCCGACTTCTGCAGGTAGACGCCGACACTTCCGCCCGGATGAAGCCGGTCCGCCAAGTAGGTAGACGCGACTCCTTTGCATATTCGCCCATGCATTTCGTATCGCACGGCACCAACCGTCAGATGGACCTGACCGGGATGCGCCTTGGGACTGGAAGCAATCGAGTAAAGCCGCGGCTGAAGTGGCCTGAGCGAATCGACGAGTGTTTGGGCGGAAACCTGCGGGGCAAAGTTCACCAGAACATCGATCAGGTGCCGATCGCGCAGCCAGTCGTCCTCACAGGGCAGGTCCATCTTCTGGCGAACCGCCGGCGTGAGAACCTGCAGATCGACCTTGCGGAGCAGGGCACAACGTAGCGGTCGGGCCTCGCCTTTGAAGTCGACGACTTCTTCTCCGGTGAAATTGCCTGCCTGCAAGATTGCCTCGACCGATTCATGGCAATTCACCGGCCAAACGCCAAGGGCATCTCCCACTTCGTATTCGAGACCAGAACCTGCCAGGCTGATTTCGATATGATTGACTTCCTTGGCCGAGTCATCTCCACTAAGCCGCTGGACGCGTAATAGGGTTGCTGGAAAAGGATTCACCTTTGACCAGTTGCCTGGAGCGGCTCCCTCAGGTTCTTCTTCATCAGCCCCGATTGGTGCACCGCCTTCCTCGGCAGCTTCGATCATGGACGGGTGTTCGAAGACCGCCTCTTTCCAGGCCGCAAAATCGTCGTCGTAGTCAACATCGCACAGCACGCAGTCGGCCAATCGCTGAGCACCAAGTTCCGACAGGCGATTGTCGATATCGACCCCAGCTTTGCAGAAATAGGTGTAGCTTTGATCCCCCATCGCGCAAACGCTATAGCTCAAATTGGGAAGCTGTGGAGCCTCATCCGACATCAGCCAATCGGTGAACTTCTTCGCATTGTCCGGTGGATCCCCTTCGCCGAAGGTCGAGCAGATGATCAACAGATGTTGGATCTCGCCGACGCTCTCGAAATCGAAACTATCGAGGGCCATTACGTCCGGACCAAAGCCGCGGTTCCGGGCGGCTTTGCGAAGATCTTTCGACAACGCTTCGCTGTTTCCGGACTGCGATCCATACAAGATCGTCAGCGGCGCCCCTGGGGCGTCGGTCTGCGACTGCTGGGCCGAGTGGGCTTTTCGAACCGAATGGAGCGCGGTGAGAAAGCCTTCGACGAACTTGCGTTGTTCTTGGTTGAAGGGGGATTCCGGAGCTAGTAATTGGTTCATGGATCGTTTGCCTGGTCAATATTTAGCGAGATTGGATCGAATCGGTGATACCAGTCAGTGGCGTATCTGACATGGAATCGGTATTGGCGAGCGGGACCGCTTGCTGGGCCAACTCCGCTGCCTGGGGAGACAGAAACATTTCGCGGAGCGTCAACTCATCGTGGCGGCGAGTGAACTCGAGGAACGATTCTCCTTCGCTACGTGCTTCCAAATAGGTGGCAATGATGCCAGCCAGAAAGTCGTTCAGCTCGTCGGCGGCGACGGGGCCGTGCAGGTATCGGGCGATTCCTTTGTCCTGGTCCGATCCGCCCCCCAGGTAGACCTGGTAAGCCTCGCGGCCATCTTCAGTCGAAGCCCCCAGCAGGCCGATGTCGCCGATGTAGTGCTGGGCACAACTATGCGTGCAACCGGTTAGGTGAATGTTGATTGGTTGGTCGAGCTGAAAACGTTCTTGCAAGTGTTGAACGGCCAGATGCCCATGTTCCTTGGTGTGGGCCGAGGCATACTGACAGGCGAATCGACCCGTGCAGGCAACCATCCCAGCCGAGAATGCCGAGGCGGAGACATCGAAGCCGAGGGCTCGGATCGCCGCTACGGCGGGCTCGATATTCGCTTCCGGTACATTGGGGATCAATACGTTCTGCCAGACGGTCAAACGAATGTCGCCATTGCCGTAGCGAGCGGCAACGTCGGCCAGACCACGCATCTGGTCGCCGCTCATCCTGCCCAAAGTCAGTGAAACCCCCAGGTATTTCAGAGAAGGATCACTTTGCGGATGGATGCCAATATGTGCCTGACGCGCAACCGGGCCGCGCGGGACGAGGGCATCTTCGGGGATTCGGAGCAGATCGAAAGGAAGCCGCGATTCCGATTCCAAGGTGAACTTTTCATGCCCCCAGGCATCGAGCACGTATTTCAAGCGTGCCTTCTTACGGTTGGTCCGATCGGCGTTTTCAATGAATACCTGCAGGATCGCCAGCGAAACATCGAGTGTTTGATCAGGCGTGCAAGCAAATCCCGATGAGATCGCAAAGTCGGAATGCCCCGTGATGCCTCCCAGAAGGATTCGGCAAATAATCCCGTCCGGCGCGATTTCGCTGAGTTCCGGATGCTCGGCCAGGTATTCTTCTTTCACCTGATAGGCGACAAAGCCAATGTCGTTGGTATCGGCGACGGTGGAAATGATGCCACCGCCATCGAAGGCAATATTGAATTTGCGGGGGATTCCGTGCAGCGATGGCGTGTTGAGAATGTGGTGATGCAGGCGTACTGCGTATGGGCTGAGGTCGATCAGTTCCTGCGGGTCGAAACCGGCGGTCGGATTGCAGGTAATATTTCGGACGCTATCGGCACCGCTTCCCTTGCAGGTCAGCCCCAGATCGTAGAGCCGCTCGAGCACGTCAATGATGTTCTGCGGTTGGATCTCGCGAACCTGAAGGTTGCCGCGAGTCGTGACATGGCTGTAGCCGCCCGCCAGTTGGTCGGCCAGGTCACCCAGCCCCGCAAACTGATGTGCTTTCAGCTTGCAGGCTGGGATTCTTAGCCGACACATGAAACCTGCCTGGGCCGGTTGAACGTTGAACAAGCCATGATGCTTGAACATGAACGTGTCGCCCCCCTCCGGCATCTTGGCAGCCGCAGCGTGTGCTCGCAGCTTGGGCCACATCTCGTCAGGGTGCTGCTCTAACTTCAAGCGTTCCTGCGTGCAAAGATCTTCCAGCGGCGTTCCGTAAACGGACTGAGGTACTCCGCCGCCTTCGTCTGCAGGCGGAGCCGAAAACACCGCGATCAGATCGAGTTGCTCGATCAATTCGCCCAGGTAGGCAATCTGTTCTTCACTAAACCCTTCCAATTGGGCGTGCGCCAGGGAAGAGCGGCCGTCGCTAGCCATCGAGATTCTCCTCAACAATATCGCGTCAATGATTCAATTCGGTTAGACGTGTCGTGTTTTAGTGATGGGATGGGGCATGGGATTGTTCCCATGGTTCGACCTTCCGCACTCGGACAGCGCAATCCTTGTAAGAGGGCTGCTTCGAGTAGGGATCGAAGTGGGAATGGGTGAGCTGATTGGTTACCTCGTAGTGCATCGGAATGAATACCTGGCCGGGCTGGATGTTAGGGGTCAGGTAGGCCTTGGCACGAATCAGTCCGCGCTGCGATTGCACAATCACTTCCTGGTTGGGCTGGATGCCTTCGCGGCGGGCGTCGGTCGGGTTGATCTCGACAAAGACGCGTTCCGGAGCGAGTTGACGCAGCACGTTGGATTTGCCGGTACGTGTCTGGGTATGCCACTGGACGGCACTCCCTCGACCGGTCAGCAAGAGGTAAGGGAACTTTTCGTTTGGTTCCTCTGGCATGCGGCGAGGATCTTCAAACAAAAACTTGGCCCGGCCGTCGGCATGGTAAAACTGGCCATTTTCAAACAAGCGGCGCTGTTGCCATTGGTCCAGGTTCTCGGCGGTCGAGCCGTTCGCTTCGTCGCTCGACTTTTTGAAAGGCCATTGAATCCCGCCGCATTGGTCCAGCATTTGGTAATCTTCGATCCCAGTGATATCGCACGGTTGTCCCTCCGAGAGCTCTTTCATCGTTTGAAAAACAGCTTCCGGAGTGGTCCAGTCGGCAAACATTTCGCCACAGCCCCAATACTGAGCAACCGCGCGGAAGATGTTGAAGTCGCTGAGGGCTTGCCCAGGTGCTCTGGCAACCTTCTTTAAAAGGCCGAAGCGACGCTCGGAATTGATAAACGTTCCGTCCTTCTCTCCCCAGCCGGCAGCCGGTAGATAGAGGTCGGCCAACTCGGCGGTTTCGGTCGTTGTGTACATATCTTGAACGACCAGGAAGTCGAGCCGATCGAGGATCTCGCGACAGGTGTTTTGATTGATCCAGGAATGAGCCGTGTTGGTACAGATCACCCACAGACCTTTGATCTTGTCACTGAGGATGCCTTCGATGATTTCGTTGTACGACCAGCCTGCGTTGTCAGGGATGACGGCCTGATCGATGCCCAGGATGTCGGCCACTTTCTGACGATGCTCAGGGTTCCCGAAGTCATGTCCACCTAACAAGCCGGTCGTGTTGCTGAACAAACGCGAGCCCATCGCGTTGCATTGGCCCGTAATTGAATTGGCGCCGGTGCCAGGTCGGCCGATGTTGCCGGTCATCAGAGCAAGATTGATGATGGCCTGAGCGGTGCGAACTCCCTCGTAGCTTTGGTTGACTCCCATTGTCCACCAGAACGAAACCCGTTTGCCTTCGTGGATTGTCTGAGCAACCCGCATCAGTTGCTCGGCTGGAATACCGCTAACCGATGCGACATATTCTGGCGTGTACTTTTGCACGTACTCGGCGAACTCGTCGAAGCCGCTGGTGTGCTGGTCGATGTATTCCCGCTCGATCCAGCCTTCCTTCAGCAGGATATGAGCCAGGCCATACAACAGGGCCAAGTCCGATTTGGGACGCAGCGGCAGATGCTGCGTGGCTGCCATGGCGGTCTCGGTACGGCGAGGATCGAGGACGATGATCTCAGGATTATTCTTATTCGCTAGAACCCGCTGCCACATGATCGGATGAGCGATGCAGATGTTCGAGCCAACGAACACCAGCACGTCCGACTCTTCAAAGTCTTCGTAGGAATAGGGTGGAGCATCGAATCCGAATGCCTGTTTATAGGCCACCACCGCCGTCGCCATGCATTGACGCGTGTTGCCGTCGCCATGCAGCATGCCCATACCGAACTTGGCCAGAGCGCCGAGGAAGGTCATTTCTTCGGTTGGTATCTGGCCAGTACTCAGAAAGGCCACCGACTCTTTGCCATGCTTCGCTTGAATGTCTTTGAAACGCGAGCTGAATGCCTTGAGGGCGGTATCCCAGTCAACGGGACGGAGTTGACCGTTTTCGCCACGAATCAACGGCGTCGTTCCGCGGTCGTTGGTCTTAAGGACGGAAAGAGCTTCCCAGCCTTTTGGACATGCCATGCCGCGATTCACCGGGTACTCGGTACCAGGGGTCAGATTGATTGCTTCACCATCCTTCAGGTGAACGTTCAATCCGCAGCCGGTAGAGCAGAAGCCGCAGACCATCTGAGTGGTGGCGTCAGGCTTGAGTTTGCTCGGAACCTTGCCGAGGCCAAACTTACCAGGTTCGAGCACCAGGTCTTTGGTCAGCGTTCCGCGATAGGCCCGCAGGAAGGTTTCCGGCCGGGTATCTTCCTCCGCCAGCTTTCGCTCGGAGGGAGACAGTGTAAGCAGTTGTTCATCTGGGGTCATTTTGCCGGCCCTCCTGGCATTTTCGGTGCTACCGATGCCACAAAGAATAGGTAACGTTCCAGCAGTTCGCCTGCGGTTAACAGTCCGACCGAGACTAACCCGCCGCCGATTACCAGCGGTGCCTGGTACGGAGAAGCAAAGTCGTTCATAAGCACCAGTGGAATCACGATGCCGCCGAGAACTCCGAAGGCAAATCGCATGAAGGTAACTCGCGCCAATTCGCCGCGAAGCAGCAGGGCCGTTCGCCGCCGGGGCGTGTTTTGCCAATCAAAGAGATGCTTGAAGATGCTCAGTTCCAGCAGCAGTTTCACCGTGACGACCAGGATGCACGCCTGGCATTGATATTTTCCGAATTCGCCCATCACTGTTTGAATGTCAAGCTCTGGCGAAACGGCAGCGGCAATGGCCGAAACAACCAGCGAAGTGGGGATGCCGAGTACCAGTCCTGTCAGCAGGAACATGGCCGCGGTCCGATCGAGCGTCCACAGAGGACGCCGGCAATCGACGTAGATCATCACCGAGCAGATCACCGCGGCGATCCCCGATACGGTTGCGGCCAAGGCGATTGCATGCTGCAAGCCCATCGAGATGTGGATCCCCACGAGATCGAGGGAAGCCGCGCCGACATATGCCGTCGCGATCCCAGCGAATATATTGAACGCCAGGATCTCGCGGCTGAGCCAAGATGTCCGCAAACCGAGCATCGCGCGATAAGCGTAAAAAGGTCTTCCCAGGTGAAAGATGGCTGCTCCTAAACCCAGCATGCCAAGCCCCAGTGCGGCGGCGAGGTGAATCGGGCGAATTTCGGCCGAGACCGTTTCGCTGAACATGCCCAGCACCGAGTGCATCATGTATTCTACGAAGAACGCCCCAACCGACATCTGGGTCAGGACCAGCATGATCACCAACGGAAGATGCCCATGTTGTTGCTGGACGCTGTAATAATCGGCCGGCAGAACATTGCGCGGCATGACCCGCTTGGTTTTGTAGTGAGTTGTTGGAATCGTCTTACTGGGGTCAGGCGCACCAGGCAGGAAGGTGTCGAGTTCGCTTTCGTCGCGGACCGTTTGTTGGTTGACGGTGCGAATGCGGATCGCCTGGTTCGGGCAGGCCTGAACGCAAGCGGGGGCTTCGCCCACAGCCAACCGCTGATGGCACATGTCGCATTTGCGAACGATTCCCTTCGAGTAGCTATAGACCGGCACGTCGTAGGGGCACTGCAAAGTGCAGTATTGGCAGCCGATGCATTGGTCGTCCAAGTGGCGGACGATTCCGGTCAGTGGATCTTTTTCGTAGGCTTCGACCGGGCAGCCATGCATACATGCTGGTTCGACGCAGTGGTGACACGCCGTTGTCACATGCTGCAGCACCGGCAGTTCTTTCGAGCCACCCACCAACTGGCCGACTTTGCGCCACAGCTCGTTTTCTTCCAGGCCATTCAAATTGTGGCAGGCGGCGACGCATGCCTGACAACCGGAGCAGACATCGAGGTCAACCTCGAACGAATACTGCTCGCCAACTCCGGGAGGCTGGATGGGAATCAGGTCGCGGTAGTATTTCTCACCAGCGGGAGTTTCGAGATTCTTATGGATCTGCGAAAACCGCTCGACGGCGGTTAGCTCCTGCTGTTCGCCGAGCAGATGCTCGATCAGGCCGATGCCAGCGTCCTTTTCAGCACCAGACGCGATCGGTTCAGGGTTTTCGAAATCGGAGTGTTGGCCATTAAAACGATGGGGACCGTTCCCGATCGCTTTAGAATTCTCGTTTGATTCGGATTGCGTGCCGGGGCTTCGGAAGTAGCCTCCCAGGCTCTTGGCCAAGCTGCCCGCCATGGAAAGAACTCCATTGGCGGGGCGGCTCTCGTCAAGTTTCCCTTGTTGAAGGGGATGGGCCATTTTGCTTTTCCAAGTTTGGAGGAATAACGAAGTTACCTCGACACTCTCATCACGCGGACTACGACGCAGTCGGTGCCAATTCGCCCGCTGCTTCTTCGGCCAGAGCCTCTTCTGCCTGGACCGCCGTTTCGGCTTCTGGGCTGAATCGCACCAAGAGTGCCAGGAACGAGGTTACCGTCACGACGCACCCCAGAATCAACAGTGCCGACGGCCAGGGAACAGCGGACTTGAACAGGAAGCCAGCGGCCACCGCACCAGCGTTGCCACCGGCACCGACGATACCTGACACCGAGCCCAGGGCTCGCTTATTGATGAACGGGACAACCGCGAAGGTCGCACCTTCCGACATCTGAACAAATAGGCTGAACATCAGCATGACCGGCAGGGCCAGAACCAGGATGCTCATCTGCGAGAACAACATCAGGAAGAGACCTTCAAAGAAGATGGCGATGAACAGCCACTTAACGCGGCCTGACAGGCCCCACTTCTTGCCGAATTGGTCACCGACGTAACCGCCTGCCGTACGAGCAAACAGGTTCATCAAACCAAACAGACCAGCACAAAGACCCGCCAGCTTGGCGGCATCGGCCGTTTCCATGTTTTTGAAGTACTCGAAGTAATCGACAAAATAGAGTGCCGCGACGTTGTTGATCGTCAGTTCGATACCGAAGCAAGCTCCATAGACAACAAACAACGCCCAGACGCGCGAATCACGACAAGCTTCCAGGAACGTACCCTTGACCGCCTTCTTCTCGGGCATTTTGCCGCTCTCGCGAAGATCTTTGAAATTGCCTTCCGGCGTGTCTTGTGTCAGGAACCAGTAGCCAACCCCGGTCAACGCACACACGGCCCCGGCAACCACCATCGATAGCCGCCAGCCCATGGCGTCGCTAAAGCCCATGTAAACAATCCCCGCGAACAACAGCGGCATTACCAACTGGGTCACACCACCGCCGAGGTTACCCCAACCGGCTGTGGTTGCATTGGCCGTACCGACGCAATTCGGAGCGAACATCAGGGAGGTGTGATACTGCGTGATGACAAACGAAGCACCAATGGCACCGATCATCATGCGGAATATCAAAAGCGTTTCGAAGCTGGTTGCGAAACCAATGCTCATCACCGGGATCGATCCCAGAAGCAGCAATCCAGTGTAGGCTGCGCGGGGGCCGATGCGATCGCACAGCCAACCAATGAACAAGCGAGCAACCACCGTAATGGCGACCGAGGCAATGATCAGCGAGCCAATCTGGGGCTTGGTCAATTCCATTTCCTGGCGAACGAACACCATCAGCGGTGCGATCCCAAACCAGGCGAAGAAGCAGAGAAAGAATGCGAACCACGTCATGTGGAACGCCCGCATCTGCGGCGTCGAAAAATTGAATAATGAAATCCGCGTTGCCTTACCGTTACTCACTGGAATGCTCCCAAAAACGAGTCTCTGATTTGATTGGATGTCCTCATTGGGACACCACGAATGAACTTGGAGAGGGACTTCGTTGGGACGGGGATAAGCAGCGAACGTTCCTTGAATGGAAGAAATGAAAATTACTTCGGAGATCCGAACAGATCCTTCCGATCTGATCGATTGGTATCGGGCAAACGTGCCCAATTCGTATGCGATCTGCCAAAATATCGTGCACTGGGCGTTTGCAACGGTTCGGAATACCGAACATGTATAAGAGGCTTAACCTCCTTACACGCTATACAGTTGCGTTCTTTTGTCATCCAGCGACAACGAGCACTATCGGAACAAGGTTTGCATTAAGCGTGCCTTAACCTTTTTGATCACCGATTAGTTCATCTGCCTGGCGATGTCCGTAGATTCCGAAAAACTTCAAACCCGTATTCAGCATCGGGCACAGGATCTGACTGCGATCCTGCTGCGCCGCTACTGGAGCATCTTGCTCTGCGTGGGGGCCTTGCTCGTGATTGATCAGGCGGTTCTACAGCCGCAATTGGCACGGCTGAGTGTCTATGCCCCACAGATCAACGTTGCGGGCCGACAACGGATGCTTAGCCAACGTCTCGTGAAATTGGCGTTGGTAATCCAAGCCACCCATAAGCCAGAGGAAAGCGAGAAAGAGCTGCGAGAGACGCTCGATCAATGGCGCACGGCTCACGTTGGACTTCTAGATGGGAATGCTGCTCTCGGATTACCGCAAACCACGTCGCCCGAAATTCGACAAGCATTCGCCCAACTCGATCCTCACTTCGATGCCATGGTCAGCGCGGCCGAGGCGATGCTACGTGGTAAGGATTCTCCGGCGACGGTTGCCACGTTGCTGAGGCATGAATCGCAATACCTGGCTCAGATGGATCGAATCGTGGGGATGTATGAAGTTGAAGCTCAAAGCCAGGCAACCAATCTTCGTTATCTAGGCCTCCTGGCAACGATCAGCGTGATTGGACTGATGCTGGCCTTGGGGCACCTGGTGCTTCGGCCTGCGACTCGAACCATCCACGATCAGGTCGACTTGCTGGAAGATCGCGTGGCAGCCCGAACGGCAGAGTTGACCGATGCGAACCAGGCTTTGGAACGAGAGATCAAGGTTCGCGAAGAGGCCGAGCAACGCAGCCATGAGCTTTCCGGACAACTTGCACATACGTCGCGCGTGATGTCGATGGGGCAATTGGCAACCGGCCTGGCACACGAAATCAATCAGCCGCTCGCCGCGATCTCGAACTATGCGGCAACGTGCAAGTTGGTACTTGAGAGCGAGAGCCCAGACCGAGAGAAACTAGTTGAACCGGTCCAGTGCATCGAGCGAGCCGCCCAGAAAGCGGGAGAGATTGTTCGCGGCATGCGCAGCTTTTTGCGGCCAGGACAAACGCCCTTGTGCGAAGTGAAGGTCAGTGAATTAATTGAAGAGGTTCTGGCACTCTGTCACCACGAACTTGCCCGAAACGAAGTGAAGCTGACATTGTGTTTGCCCGAGCACGCAGAGGTATGCGTCGTCGCCTCGAAGATTCAACAGGTGTTGTTGAATCTGATTCAAAATGCTATTCAGGCGATGCAGTCCGCGCCAAGCGAAAAGCGTGAGTTGCAGATCAACGCGACGGCAGCAGACCAGAACCTACTGATTGAAGTCGTCGATCGCGGACCGGGCTTCGGTCCTCAAGTTGACGAAACGGTCTTCCAGCCATTCTTTACGACCAAGCCGTCTGGGCTGGGAATGGGTTTGGCCATTTCCCGGTCGATCATTCAAGAACATCGCGGAAAGCTATGGGTCGAGAATCGACAAATCGGGGCCGCTGTTTGTTTTACCTTGCCAATAGATCAGGCCCAACATGACCAAGTCGGTACCAGCACCGACCGTGTTTGTCGTTGATGACGACCCGGAAATGCGAAAATCACTTCAGCTGCTCATTTCGGCAATGGGGCATGCGGTCGATACGTTTTGTTCCGGCCCCCAGTTTCGCAACTTTTACAAGGGTGATATGCCGGGGTGTCTCGTCTCCGATATCCAGATGCCGCGTGAGACAGGTCTGGAACTTTACGAGGAACTGCTCAACACGGGGCGGCGGCTGCCGGTCATCTTCATTACCGCCCACGCCGACGTAACGACGGCGGTAGCGGCCATGAAAACCGGGGCGATCGAGTTTTTGGAAAAGCCCTTCGAACACGCGATGCTTGCCGCCTTGCTTGGCAAAGCGTTGGAGCTGGATGCCCAGTGGCGAAACAAGCAGGCGCAACTGGCCGAGGTCGAGGGCAAGATCGCGAGCCTCACGAAACGAGAGAGAGAAACGCTACAACTGATCTTGGAAGGACTCTCGAACAAGGTGATGGCCAAACACCAAGGGGTTACCGAGCGGGCCATCGAAATGCGGCGCGCTCGGATCATGCAAAAGCTAGGTGTTCGCTCGGTTCCGGAGCTGTTGAATGTCGCCGTAACGCATCGCGTTTTGAGCGAAGTCAATCAGCTCCATTCCGAGCGAAATCTGTTCGGCTAATCCCAGCCTTTAGAAGTTCACCTGGTATTGGATGTAGACGAAGTCTGCATCGGCACTTGTCGGCACACCAGCTGTCGTGCGGTAGTAGGCACCGGTGAAGAAGTGCGAGTACCCAACCAGAATGCTGTCTCGTGGCGTTCGGTTATAAGTCATGGTGAAGTCGAGTTCATGGCCAAGTTCTCGGCTGCCTGGGGCATTGGCCGGATTGTATGGCGTCATGACAACCGAGTAAGGCGTGTCGTTGATGTTCTGCAGCTGCAGGTAGTAGTACCAGAGCGCGAACGTAACCTTATCGTTGGGGCTCAGAGTCAAGCGAACGTTCGGCGTTTGGATGTTACGACGACCGTAGAAGTCCATGAAGCCGAGGTACTTGTGAGCCAGCGGGAAAAGGTGATGGTATCCGTTGCCTGCTCCACGCTGATTGGCACCAGAAGCCCAATCGTAGTAGGCCCAGAGGCCTGGCTTCCAGCAATGATCTTTCCAGGTATGGCCCAAGCCAAGCGTAAACGCACCGGCCGAGTGGGCCGAGTTGTCGGTATTCAAACCAAACTGGTAGGCACCCCAGCCCTCGTAGTCCAACGCACCCATTTTGCCTTGAATGCGGCTGCCCAAGGTGTGGAATTCAAAGTTATTCGGTTGCGTGTGATTCAAGTAACCCAGGTAGAACAGTTCAAGGGTCTTGCCGTGCCAATCTTTGTTGGTCGCATAAGTTCCGAAGAACTGCTGATCCTGGCTCGGGCTGTCGAAACGGTAGGCGTTGGGATAGATCGGATTGGTCCAGAAGCCGTCGATATTCCAGTCGCCGCTCTTGTACATACCCTTGTAACCCTGGAACGTACGGCGGGTATTGGCCCAGTCCAGTGGCGACACAGCTCGTTGAGCACCATAGATCAACTCTTGGCGACCACCGCGGAACCAGAGCGACGAATCAGAAGTTTCGTACAACTTGGCGTCGACAAACAGGTTCAGCATGTCGGCTCGATTGACTTCAATCGGACGAGGGCTGTAGTTCTGGTGGAAGCTGGCGGCGTCGATGAATTCGGCATAGGCGCGAATCGAATCGCCTAGTTCCAGGTTCGCGAAGATTCGCGTGCGGTGAAGATTGAATTGGTCGTCGCGACCGGTGAGGCCCAGGCCACGCATGTTGTGCTCGTCATGATGACGGAAGCGGTACTGACCACCAATATCCAAGGTGCCCCAGCCATTGAACAGGCACATCCGCTTCAGACTTTCGCCTGGCCAGTGGTCACAATAGCATGGATCGCAGAGGTAGCTGAAGTCGTTGTCGTAAAAGACGGGCTTGTAAGCCGAAGCAAACTTCTTCTTGACTGCTGCCATCTTCTTGGCGTCGCATACGGGAGCCGCTTGCATCGAATCCATCGAAACGGGCAAAGTCGAATCTTCCATCGGAACGGAAGGAATCGAATCAGCCATGGGCTGATCGGCTGATTGCTCGAAAGAGATCTCGGTCATCAGCTCCGTTGGAACCAAGGGAGCAGTATCGGATGAGTCAACTCCGAATGAGTCGACTGGCGACTCGATGGATTGGGCAAATGCCTGGGTCTCATACGAAACCAGTAGCCCGACTAGTAGAACAAAAATGAAATGCCGCATTGAGTTTCCCCCATCCCCGATGAACCTGTTCTCTCTGTTATTGAATAAAGCCGTAGAATGCCGGAGAGAAGCAAGCAATCGACTTATTAGTCGGACTATCGGCGATAGCATTTTTCGAGCAGCAGCAAAACCGCGCGGCTCCGAACGAATAATTGGCGAACTTCGGAAAACTGAAGTGGCGTGATGGGATGCGCAGGGTAAGGGAACTGCAGTTCTGATAGCTATCACTACCAGCGACGCTAGCATTCTGCCGTCGTTAGCCCAGCCTCCGATGCTGCCATCCCAGTGATTTTGCTAGACCATTCGCACCGCTATCGCACTGATTCAGGTCTTGATGCTGACGCGCGGGCTCAAGAATCGTTCGACGAAGATATCGCCGCTTGGAGGCGCGCAGACTAGATCCGGATTGAGGCCAACCTGGGTGACAAGAACCTGCCCGTTCAGTCTCGTCGATGGACAAAAGGGGATCACTAATGATCCACCATTGGGAATAGCGAGCAGAAGATCGATGCAATTAACAGTTCTTGTGTCGAAATAATACAAAAAATATTCGGCGTACCGATTTGGGGTAAGCGATTTATCCAGTGTTTTAGGTGTAAGGAATCGATTTTGCTTGAAAAATATTTCATGGAAGCGATTCTGAAATTGCAACAAAATAGACGGCACGCCCATCATGCCTCACATCATTCTTTTTATTCTGATTGGAGGCATCCATGTCCGTTTCGAGATTCCGACGAGGGTTTACGCTCGTCGAACTTTTGGTCGTCATCGCCATTATTGGGGTTTTGATTGCCTTGCTTTTGCCGGCCGTTCAACAGGCTCGCGAGGCAGCGCGCCGTATGTCATGCACGAACAACCTGAAGCAACTCGCGCTTGCCGTGCATAACTATCACGACACGTTCGACTGCTTTCCAACTGGGGCAATCGGGTACAAGAATTCTGGAGGAAACCAGGACGCGAACTATTCGGCTTGGACGCTTCACCTGATGCCGTTCATCGAGATGAACAATCTCTACCAGGCGATCGAACCTGGCCGAACCCGTTTGGATCAAGCGGCAACGGTGGGGAGTGGTGTCAACGGAACGACCGGCCGCGTGTTGATTGACATGATGCGCCAGCCGATTGCGGCGTTGAACTGTCCTTCCGATCCAGGGGAAAAGATCCTCGTACCGGTCGAAGGGACGGTCGGGTTGCTTTCGACGACGAGTGGTTCGCCAGTCAACGATCCGTCGATCAATTGTGCCAAAGGGAATTACGCCGGTGTCGCCTCTTCGATCCGCTACGGTGCCGATTGGTGGGGTCCGGTCACGGCTGGTGCCGGTCCGAATGCCTTCAACGGGGTTTTCGGAATCGAATCGAAGGTTGCGTTTGCCCAGGTCGTTGACGGCACAAGTAACACGTTGATGATCGGGGAAAGAGCTTCGTTGGTCAAAGAGCCAGCCGGCTACGATTCCGATGACGTCGACACGATTCCGGGTAGCTTTGCCCCAAGTGTTGGCACCAATCCTTTTGGCTTCCCCAATCGTGGGGCCGATGGTTGGGACTGTGCTGGAGCGATGGGAACGGTCGGCTATCCGCTCAATTCGGCCTACTACACGATGTGGGCACGAGGCGGTTTCAGCAGCCATCATCCAGGCGGGGTGCAGTTTGCTTTCTGCGACGGCTCGGTCCACTTCATTCCCGAGACCATCGACTGCAAGCCGGACGAAATTCTGGACAACACCGTGCTTGAAAACCTAGCCAACCGCAAGGATGGCAACACGGTCACGACCAGTTTCTAACACAGGTTCAACAGGCCATCGGGTCGCGGCAATCGTCTCGCCTCGGCCCGATTTCTTACACTTCCCAATTCTTTGCTCGAAGATCTACGGAGTGGGATTCCATGCTTCAAAAACTTTACTTGTGCCTATTAACGGCTCTACTCTGCTCCGCGATTTCAGGATGCACTAGCTCAGCCAATAGCAACGTTGCCGAAGTGCACGGCACCGTGACTGTGGACGGTAAGCCGGTTGCCGATGCACTCATCAGTTTCAAGCCCGAGGACTCAGGCCGCAATTCGTTTGGACGAACGAATGAACTTGGGCAGTACCAACTGGTTTATACAAACGATATGCAGGGTGCGGAGATCGGCGAACATCTTGTCACCATTAGCAATCAACCCTTTCCAGGCCAGCCGAAACCGCCGGTACTTGTTCCGAAGAAGTTCAGCAAACGCGGATGTTTGAAGGCGAATGTCACTGGCGGACAGAACAACGAAATCAGCTTCGAATTGTCATCGAAGTGATCAACTGCTTGTCGTGAGAGATCAGATTCGACGAACCGTCAGTCCTAGCAAGGTATGGGAATCATGTTAAACGCATTTACACGAAAACCATTGGTGAGCCTCAGCATCTTGGCGTGTTGCTGCGTCAACGCGATGGTGGGCATTTGCCACGCCGAGTCGTCGTTCGATGTTTCAGTTGAGAAAGGAGCGATCACCAGGCTTCAATACCAAGGTGATTCGTTTCTTACGAACTACCTGCACGAAAAGGGACGTCTCGGAGGCGTATTGCTGCGGTACAAGCAGGAAGAGAATCCTTGGACCTGGATCCGCACCGAGGATAGGCTCGACGAAGCCGAGTTTAAGCACGATCAAGAATCGGGCCGGCACCTGGCGCGATTCGAGGTGAAAGAAGAGTCGGCGGATGTGCTGACAATTCAGACCGCGATTGAGATCCAGCAATCGGCGATCTTCTGGTCGGTTACTTTGGCGAACGAAACCTCGAAGCCGCTCAGGATCGGTGACTTGTCCACGCTGTTGCCGATGAACAGCGATTTTTCCACGCAGCATCCGAGAGGTTTCCAGCGTAGTCGCTGCCAGCGAATAGCACAGGAGAAATGGATCAAAGAACGATCTGAAATCGATATCACGACAACAAGTCATGAATGACATGACCATGGACATCGGTCAGCCGGCGATCGATACCGTTGTGGCGGACAGTCAGGCGGGTGTGATCGATTCCCAGCAGATGTAGGATCGTCGCGTGGATATCGTAGACCTGGGTCGCGTTGTCGCGATCCAGCGGCTTGTATCCCCATTGGTCTGACGGGCCGTAGGTCGTTCCGCCGCGGATACCACCGCCGGCGAGCCAGTTGGTAAAGACGTAAGGATTGTGGTCTCTACCGCTTCCTCCTTGCGAGGAAGGCATGCGTCCGAATTCGGTCGTCCACAAGATGATCGTATCGTCCAGCATTCCGCGTTGTTTGAGATCTTGAATCAGTGCAGAAGCACCTTGGGCCATCCCTTGAGCGAGCGGGCCATGGTCGCGCTCGATATTTTCGTGCGAATCCCAATTGCGTCGCGGAAAGCCATTGTCGTTGCCGGACCATATCTGAACGAAGCGAACGCCCCGTTCCAGCAGCCGCCGGGCCACGAGGCATTTGCGACCGAACTCAACCGCTTCCTCGACTGGATTAATCGTCGTAGGAAACTCGGACGGTATCGGATCGAGGCCGTACATCTTGAGCGTATGCTGCGACTCTTCGGCCAGATTAAACGCCTCTGGCGCGGCCAACTGCATCTTCGCGGCCAATTCGTAGCTTTGGATGCGGGCCTCCAGTCGCGGATCATCTTCGCGAGTTTCCGCATGCATCTGGTTCAACGAGCCCAGCAGTTGGTGCCCTTGGGCCTCGCTTTTGGTGGTGATGTAGGAACCGTATTTCGAAGAAGGAAACAGATCGTCGATTGGCACTTCTCGGGCCGGGTAAACGACGGTGCCCTGGTTTTGCGAAGGGAGAAACGCTGCGTCCCAATTCTTGGTGCCATTCGAGGCCAGGCCGCGGCGATCTGGCAGGACGACAAACGCGGGAAGGTTCTCGTTCATGCTTCCCAGGCCATAGCAGACCCACGAACCCATTGAAGGAAAACCAGGGCGATCGAACCCGGTGGCCTGAAGCAAGGTGGCCTGGCTATGCACGCCAGTCTTGCCCACCATGTTGTGGACGAAAGCGATTTCATCGACAACGGAGCCAAGCGCGGATACGGCCGAACTCAAGGGCTTGCCACATTCGCCGTAGGGCTGGAAGTCCCACACAGGTCGAAGCCAGGGCCCCAAGCCGTTTTGAAATGCTTCAACGTGCTCGCCGAAGTCGGAAGGTTCGCCATGATGCTTGACGAGTTCCGGTTTGAAGTCGAACAGGTCGATATGGCTTGCCGCCCCCGCCATGAATAGCTGCACGACTCGCTTCGCCTTCGGCGGATGATGCAGTATTCCCGAGGTCGGCTGCGCAGCCAGAAGGTTGTCTTGCTTTAGCAAACTAGCGAGCGCGATGCCACCGAGCCCGCCTCCGCATTGCCACAGGAAATCACGCCGCGAAGCAGGTTGACTGCCGGGCAAGCCGTGAGGAAAAGCCGATGCCGTTTGCTTGGGGGAAGAACTCATGATAATCAGTCGACAAATACGAATTCGTTCAGGTTAAAAATCACGCGGCATGCACTGGGTAGCCCATTGGCCTGGGCGTATTGAACGAGTGCGGTTTGTTCCTGGGCGGTTGGCGCACGACCGATGGCCAAGCGAAAGCCTCGCTCGATTTTCGCTTCAAGAGTATTCCCCTCCGCATCAAGCCTTTCGGCAAATGCCTGAGCCATGGCCAAGGCGAGCTTGTTGTTCAACAGCGAAAGGGATTGTTGCGGCGTGACCGTTCGGTTTCGCGTGGCGACCTGCATCGAAGGATCGGCACAGTTAAACGCCGTCATGAACGGCTCGCGCTGCGAACGGACCAGGAATCGATAAATGGCTCTGCGATGCGAAGCGGGGTCGTTCGGATTGTGGAGATGATATTGGTAGTGGGGCGAATGTTGCGGCTTCTCGATGACGAAATCCTGAAAACTGGGGCCACCCATCGTCAGGTTGAGTTGCCCAGCAACCGACAAGATCGAATCGCGGACCGCTTCCGCCTCGAGTTGACGGCGATTCATCCGCCAATAAAGGTGATTCTCTTGGTCGATCCCGGCGTAAGAGACTTCGTTGGTCGACATCTGGCGGTAGGTCGCGCTGGTTACGATCAAGCGATGCAGGTGCTTGAGAGATTGCTTGCCGTCACGCAATTCGACCGCCAGCCAATCGAGAAGTTCCGGATGGGTCGGCTTTTGCCCCATCCGTCCAAAGTCGTTGGGAGACGCAACTAGTCCTTGCCCGAAGTGATACTGCCAGACGCGATTGGCAATCGAACGCCAGGTTAGCGGATTTCGTGGGTCGGAAAGCCAATTCGCCAATGCTGCGCGTCGATCGGCATCGGATGAATCGAGCGAAAGGGGAAAGTCGCCGGGCAGTGCTTCGATACACTCAAGCGTGCCAGGTCTGACCAACTCGCCGGGATCGGTGATCTTGCCACGATTCAAAAGGTGAATCGGCCGCGGGCGGCCACCGTCGGGGCCCGTGCCACGGAAGTTGCCTGACCCGTTATGAATCGTTGCCACGTAGACCCTGCTGGGCGAAGGCATTGATTTAATCTGCTTGTCGATGCTGGCCAGTTCGGTAAGCAGGTGCGGGTAACGCTGCTTCAGGTCTTGCGGAATCGACTCGATTGACTTCGACGATGCCAGTTGCTCCCAGGCCGTCAGGCGTGAAGGGTTGGTGGGAGCAAGAGGATGGATGCCGTCGACCAGGTTTCCCTTCGTCCAGCGAATCGGGGCTTCGATTGAAGTCAGTGCTGTGACCGTCTTGCCGCGAGCCAGGTTCTTGCCTGCTGCATCAAAGACCTTTAACTCGCTCAAAGCGAAGATGAAGTCGTTGAATCTCGACGCCAGTTTTGTGGCCGTCACGCGAACATAACGTCCCGTCTGACCCCCGCCATCGATCGTTTGCGGCGTTAAGCCGGGGTTCGGGAAGTCTTTCTGAGTCTGGTCAAGTAAGACTCGAATGCCGGAATGAAAATCAGGATCGTCCGAGACTTCGACTTTAAACCTAATTGGAAAACCGAAGCCTGGGCCAATTTGTTTGAAATCGTCATAGCAGGCAACGCATTCGATCAGGTCGATTGCTTGCGGCTGGCCGAGATCGACTTGCACCCATTGGACAACATCTTGCGTTTGGCTAATCGCACTGTGATAGCCATGTTGCGGCGGGTAGGTACCTGGCTTGGGCTTGGGGTCTGTTGATTGCCAGATACCACCAGTCAGTTTGGTCAATTGCCCATCGAGTTGCGTCTTCTCGGCGGCCAGTTTCTCCTGCTGTGACTTCAGCTGTTGCCAGTCCTTAAGTTGCTGTGGGTCTCGATAGTAGAGTGTGTCTGTCCGATCCAATGCCGAGAACACCGCTTGTAGCCGGTAGTAATCTTCCTGTTTGATCGGATCGAACTTGTGATTGTGGCATTGGGCACAACCGACCGTCATGCTGTTGAAGGTCGCGAACGTCGTTTGCACCATGTCGTCGCGATCGAGATGTCGAGCCACTTTGCCGTCGATCTTGCTGGCAGGGACTTCTATATGACCGATGAAGTCCCAAGGGCCGGCCGCGAGAAATCCGAGCGCTTCGATCCCATCGACCGTGCCGGGAAAGAGCACGTCGCCGGCGACTTGTTCCTGAATGAACCGGGAATATGGCTTATCTTCGTTGAGCGAGCGAACCACATAATCGCGATAAGGCCAAGCGTTATTTCGAGGTTTGTCTTTGTCATAGCCATGAGTTTCGCCGTAATGGACCACGTCTAACCAATGGCGAGCCCAGCGTTCGCCGTATTGTGGCGAAGCAAGCAAGCGATCGACCAGTTGCTCGTAAGCATTAGGCCGAGGGTCTTTGACGAACGTGTCAATTTCTTCCGGACTTGGCGGCAAGCCAATTAAATCAAACGACAAGCGACGGATGAGAGTTTGGCGGTCTGCTTCGACAGCCGGCGTAATTTTCTTTTCTGTAT
This sequence comes from bacterium, assembly GCA_016124445.1. GTDB lineage: Bacteria > Planctomycetota > Planctomycetia > Pirellulales > Pirellulaceae > Bremerella. The sequence continues at coordinate 577,860 of WGNR01000001.1, read as the reverse complement.
GCTGTGCCGCGATGAATGCATCGATCGGTGTGCGGACCCACTGCTGATAGGCAGGAGGCAGTTTCGGAATCGCAGGTCGCTGAAGCGGTTTCAGCGACCACCATTTTTCCGGCTGGATCACGATCTCCTCGGGCCAGTGGGCTCCCTCGGAAATCCACTTGCGAAGTTTGCCTACTTCATCGGCGGATAACGCCGGCTCGCCTTTGGGCATCTCGGGGCGACCATCATCCGAAACCAGAAGTTCAAGCAGATAGCTCGACTGGGCATCGCCCGGCACGATCACTTCGCCACTCTCGCCACCTGCGATGGCCTGAGCATGACGGGAAAGAGACAAGCCTCCCTTGGCGTCTTTTTCGTTGTGGCACTTGATGCATTTGCCTTGTAGGATCGGAGCGATCTGTTTCTGGAACGAGATCTCTTCGGCCTGGCTACTATGAGCCGACCCCAATAGGACTAGGACGATCAGAAGGCGATTCCATGGTGGTATCAATCCCAGTTCATTCATTGCTGGTTCCACGAGTCGCTGTTGATTGGAGGTAGGAAGGGCGGGAAGAGGGGAGGATCTGCGACGGGGATCGCGTAGTGCTATTCTATCGAATGCTGAGGTCGATCGCGAACTGTTTCGCGGCCAATATTGACAACTTCTTTCGTTGCCTTGACTTCCGTTCTCTGATGAGATGAGAATTGTGTCGTAAAAGCTCTCTTAATCGTATGGAACGCTTTGCCGACGATTGGATTCAAAGTCGATGGGAAACCGCATGAACTGGTATCTATCCAAAATGAGAAAGACACTTTTCGCGCTGTTGGCCATCGGTTTTATTTCTACTTCGCTGGAGGCAGGCGACTTTGACGCTGAGCGGCAGCAAGTGCTTGATCTCGCAAATCTGACAACCGCTCCGAAGGTGATCGCGGCGGATGGATTTGCGGCGGAGGGGAATATCAAGGCGATTTATTTCGACGGGTTACCATATGAAGGACACCCGACGAAGGTGTTCGCCTGGATTGGCTTGCCCGAGAAAACCGAAGGGAAGGCGCCTGGAATCGTATTGGTTCATGGCGGTGGTGGAACGGCGTTCAAGGATTGGGTCAAGCATTGGAACGACCATGGCTTCGCTGCGATCAGTATCGCCGTCGAGGGGCAAACCGACGTGAAGACGCCCGGTGCCAAGAGCGGCGTCATTCCGACCGGCTGGAAGCAGCATGCATGGCCTGGGCCGTGGCGGGAAGGGATCTATCAAGACTCGGATCGACCGCTTTCCGATCAGTGGATGTACCATGCGGTGGCCGATACCATTCTGGCCAATTCGCTGCTCCGATCGCTGGGGGAAGTTGATCCGGAAAAGGTTGGCTTGATGGGGATTTCTTGGGGAGGAATCATTACCAGCACGGTCGTCGGTATCGACGAGCGATTTGCGTTCGCGATTCCAACGTACGGTTGCGGCGATCTGGCGGTGGCCCCAAATCAATACGGCCGAGCCTTAAGCGACAACCAGGTCTACAAACAGGTATGGGATCCGATGCAGCGGATCGCCCGGGCCAAGATGCCGATCCTATGGTATTCATGGCCAGGCGACTTGCACTTTCCGCTCGATCGCCAAGCGAACAACTATCGAAACGCCCCGGGGACCCGAATGGTTTCGCTCGTGCTAGGCATGCGACATGGTCATGGTGCCGCCTGGAATCGACCGGAATCGTATGCGTTTGCCGAGTCCGTAGTGAAAACGGGTCAGCCCTGGTGTCGCGAAACTGACATGTCGGTCGAAGATGGAAAGTGCAGCGTTACCTTCGAATGCGATCGACCGATCGACGAAGCCATGCTGCTTTCGACAACCGAAAGCGGGGCAACTGGCCTGCGAAAGTGGAACCAAACCAAAGCAACCCTGAGCCGAAACGGAAACAAATGGCAGGCAACTGCGACGCTACCGCCGGGCGAGACCGGTTGGTTTATGAACGTGGTCGCAGGAGATCTGGTCGTGAGCTCTGACTATCAGATCGCAGACAGCGGCAAATAAGCCGTCGGCTTCACGTTTGCACGCTGAGATCAATTCGCGTTGGCCAGTGTTTGTCCGCTGCGAGTGCGGTAGAGAAACGCGTCGGACGTCAATAGCGAGGTCAGTAGGGCCTTCATGCTTCCGCCGCTCTCTTTGTAGGCCCGATAGGCATCTTGAAGAACTGGGGCATCATTCAGTGTTTCGTTACGCCCCATCCAGAACCGGAAGGCATGGCGGACGAAGACCTGCTGGGCCCGCTCGCTGGAGGCAATCTTTTCAATCATCTCAATCGCATTGGCTACCTCGCCATCAAGCTGAGGATCGCCCGAGTCGATGATCTCGCCAGTTGTATCAACCGGCTTGTTGAGTTCCGTCGTGCGGAAGATGCCGCCATGGTTGTACATCTCGAACGGCAGACCGAGCGGGTCCATCTTCTGATGGCAGGTCCAGCAGTAAGTTTCGCGGGTAACTCGCATGCGTTCCCGCAGCGTGTGGTCTGGTTCATCCGGCAACATGGCATCGACAGTGATCGGCACGTCGGGGATGCCACCGCCAAGCAGTCGTTCACGAACCCAACGCCCACGGCGGATTGCATGGTTGTCCATCGCGTCGGAATGGGAAACGAGCCAGCTTGGATGGGTCAAAATACCAAGGCGTTCGCCTTCCGGAACGGTAGCGAGGATACGATCAGATTTCATCGAACCGGAACCGAAACTGCGGCGACTGACGCGAGCAAAAATCTTCTCGCCGGTCAGGTGGGCTTCTGTAATCTGGTGATTGACTTTGTCTTTTTTCTTGGTGAGCGAAGCTGGGGGCTTCTCGTCAGGATGGGCTTCTTTCCAGGCCTTCAGTTCCGCTTCACGCTCCGCTTCTTTTTTCCTGTCCAGCGCGATTGCCGCTGCGATTTCTTCTCGGGTATTCTTACGGCCGAAGTAGAGGTTGTCGCGATCAGTGGCCACGACCTGATCGGTGGTCAGCAATCTTTTGAGAACATCTTTATCTTCCTTCAGGATCAACTCGATCAAGCGATCGGTACTTGCCGTCGCGTCAAACATCGAGCGGTAGTGATCTCTGCCGCCTGCCCCGGTTTCGGCAAGAGCCCGGTTGTCTTTGCAGATGTAGCCGCCCAGGTCGTAGTCGAAGTATTCGCGGAAGAACTGCAGGACGCGCGGCTTGCGGATGCTGTCGTCAGCCAGCATGCGTTCGACTTCACGCTTGACATCTTCGCGGGTCCGCATGCGTCCATCGACAATTGCCTGGCGGAGTTGTTCGTCAGGCTTGATGTAGCTCAGGGCATGATTGACTGCCAGGCCTAATTCCCAGTCCTGTAGCATGACGCGACCGTACTGATCAGGCTGGCCATATTCGACAAGTTCTGGGCGGAACAGGGCATCGCGGTCCAGAAAGATCGACGACAGACCCAGCATGACGCCATCTTCCTTGCCGATCTTGGCGATCGACTGCTGAACGATTTCCACGTAGGCGTCCAATTCCGTTTGGCTGGGCGGACGGAAGGTCATTGCCTCGAACAGGTAGTCGACTGCAGCCCGGATTTTTTCTTTGGTAACCCCTTCTTCATTCATCAGGTCGTAGACGGGGGTCAGCGGACGAACGACCTTGGTGCTGTAAACCAGCGAGGTCGGCAGCCCGCGTAGATCGCCCTTCATTTTGTCGCGGATCGAATTGGGATCGTCGGTGATCTGATACGGTTCGGCGATGCTGAGTGGACCGTACGCCATGTAACGAATGAGGTCCTCGGCGACATCTGCGATCTGGGTCGCCTCGGCACTGTTGACCGTGTAGAAGTCCGGATAGTTTTTCAAACCATGATTGCGGGCCGACGATAAAACGGCCGGAACGCTCTTCACTGCGGTTGCATACGCAACAGTGCCGCCTTGCCAGCGGATGATGCGATCGGTGCCGAAGTAGAGTTTCAGCTCTCCGCCGTGATTCGTGGGGACGGAGTCACCATGGGTTCTTAGACCAGGCCGTTTGGGATCGTATTCCGGCTCGGTGTTGATCAACTCGTTCAGACGGGTGATGTGTTCTTGCGGAGTCAGACGCCAGATGCGTGCGGGCGATGATGTTGGCTGGAGCTTGATTTCTTCAGGAAGCGGGCCAAACAGCAAAGAATGATCGACGAAGTTGCCCTTGCCGGGATCGAGGTGTGCGCGGAAGCCTCCCTTATCAGCAAGCACTCGTGAAAGTTCGGCGACGATCCAGTCTGAAAACTGTAGCCTCGCGACGACCTCGGGCTGATCGGCATCTTGAGGCGGCATCTGCTTCAAGGTGACCTGAGACCAGATCCGATTCCACGCGTCCGCGTTGACTTCGTCGACAGGGCCGAGGTCTTCGAGCGAGAAGTTACCCTCCGGATCGGATCCGCTGTGGCAGTCGACGCAGTTGTTCGTGAGAAACGGCTTGACGAAGCCGCGAAAGCTTTTGCTGACTTTCTTGCCTGGAGTATAGGTTTCGCCATTGGCCGCCGACAGCAGGCCGCACCAGATTGCTACGGCCGCTGCTACATATCCCCCCTTGCTCATGCCAGCACTTCCTTGAGGGGACCGTTACCTTGATCGAACTGCTTGGCGAGTTTATCGCTCATGTTGAAGCGATCGCATGAAACGCCAGCGGTACGCAGTATCGAGGTATAGAGTGCATTGATCGGACGTTTGCCATCCAGTTGGGTGAAGCAGCCGGTCTTGAAGGCACCGTCCAAGTTGCCGAGCAGCATGACCGGCCAGTTGGCACCGCTGGTGTGTTGGCTGTCGGCGTTGTTGCTGGTGTAAACAATCAACGTGTTGTCCATCATCGTGCCGCTCCCTTCCGGCACGCTTTCCAGGGCCTGCATGATACGCACCAGCATGCGGCTATTGTACTGGCGGATCTTGATCCAGATCGGATTGTCAGGCTGCTTCATGTGCCCCAGGTTGTGGCCTTGTTGATCGATGCCCAAACCCTTCCAGGCTCCGAAAATTTCGCCGCGGCCAGAACCGATCGTCAGCGTGTTGGTGATGCCGGACGTGAGTGCCGAGATGCCCAGGTCGAGCAGGACATCGTGCCAGTCGGTTTCATGTTCCGGCTTGGTGTACCGCTCGTCAACCTCTGGGGCGAACTTCCGCAAGTGACCGGAAACAGTGCTTAGTCGATCACGCAACCCGTTGATGTCTTGGAAACCGCGAACATATTGGCCATATCGCTGCTGTTCACCCGACGGAAGTGTTTGTCCTTTGGCGGCTGCCAACTTCTCGATCTGGTCGAAGACGTTCGATCGTGCTTCGTGCTGAAGCCGAATGTCGCCTGAGGAGATGCTGCCGTACAGCATCTGGTAAAGCTGGTTCGGATCCGAGTACATGAAGATCGGCTGCCCGGCGCCGCTCGCCGATAGCGTCGCCAGGGTAGGCTTGGTGGTCATGTTTTCGATTGAATCCATGCCGATACAAAGATGAGGCAATAGCGTCTGTGGCAACGCCTTACTCAACTCGTAGTCGATCGTTGCCCCGCTAGGTGGAACGCCATCGCCTCCACGATAACCACCGAGGGCCCCGAAGAAGGCGCTATGCGACGGGCTGGTGTGCTTGCCATGCAAACCGTTGATGATGTGCAGCCGCTCTTTGTAAGGTTCCAGCGGGCTGATTGGTTCGGGAAGTTCCACGCCTGCCAAGGAGCCACTGTTCTTCATCCCCTTCGGAACACAGGTAGCCGGATCGAAGCCCTGATTCTGCATGAAGAAGATCACACGTTTGGGCGTGGTGTCACTGGTGGTGGGTGTGCTGCTTGTCGTCGCGGCCAAGAGGCTTTGAGGGATCAGCGGGAGACCCAATGCGGCACCAGCGCCGGTTGCCATGCTTTGTAGTAGTCTTCTACGGTTGAGCATCTTCGATCCTTCCACGAAGTGAACTGGCAAGACTCTCTTGCGATGACGCTTTAAAGCTCAACGGCGAGTCCGCTCGGAATGAGGGACTGAAGCGGCGCTTGCAAGAGAAAACGGTGGGTAATGCAGGGAGGGTGTTGAGGGCGAACCTATACGATTACCAGTATATCGGTGCTCCATGCGCAAAACCATATGATTCCTTGAGAAGCACGAAGATTTTTTTGCCCAACGGGATCCTTGAAGGGCCACGGTAAGTGGTAAATATGGCAGGGTTTAAGGCTGGAGTCTTGTCCGGGGATCGCGAGCTTGCACCTGTTCAACGGAAAGGACGTCCCAGATAGCCAGTCGAGGCCCGTCTAAAGCTTGGTACCGCTAACCTTCGTCCAAGGGGTGAAGGCCCCCATGGCATGCTGTTTGATCTTTCGTTTCCAGACACGGTTCCCGCAGAAGGCATACAACGTATCGCCATCTTTGCCCCCCAAGCAGACGCCTGTTACTCGGCTGCTATCTGGCACCGGCAAGATGATCTGGGTCGGGCCATCGTCGGCGCTGATTTGGATGCCGCTACGGGTGGCGATGAACTGACGGCCTTCAAGCGAATAGCAAAGCGATTCGGCCCCTGCGTCGTCGTCCCAGTCAGCAACGTACAAGTGGAAGAACTTTTCCTTGTAAATCAGCTTTCCTTCGTCATCGATCTGATAGCTGTAAACCCATTTCGAGTGTCCCTCGGCAACGGACAACAGCCAACGATCAGGCCGGTAGGCCATGCCGGTGGCAAACTTGATTCCGGAATCGAGCTTGGTCTTGGTTCCATCTTTCACCAACCAAACGCTGCCAGGGCCATTCGGCCGGTCTCCATTGGTGGTGACGTACAGGCTTCCGTCGGGCCGCGCGAGGATCGAATGTCCCAGTATGTCGTCCAAGACCAGCGTTCCCTTGCCGGCCTCGTCGTAGCACATCAGTTTGCCTGACTTCTCCGAGATGGTGTAAATCAACCCATCGGGGCCGATGGTCAAACAGTGCGCTTGACCAGAATCGGTGACAAAGTCCGATACTTTCCCGTCGGTACCAATCTTGTAGATCTTGTTAGCGGAGGTATCGGCAAAGAAGACTTCTCCGATCTCGTTGCAGTCGGGACCACGTGTGCTTTTAAAACCTTCCGCAACGAGTTCCCAATCTTCGCCGGGGATCAAAACCTCTTGAGCCCGCGGTGCACTGGGGCCTGCTTGAACTCGCTCTGGCCAATTCCGCCAGAGGTAGGCCATCGCCTCGCGCCAATGATCCATGTAGCCGGCAACGTGTGGTCCTTCGATGACGCGAAACTGGTAGTCGTATCCGGAGAACTTCAGTGCCTTGTCCATTTCCTGGTCCTTCAAGTACCAATCGCCGGCACAGTTCTCCATGTCGTGCGTTGCGGTTGTCAGAAAGGCACGGATCGGCTTGGCTTCGAACTTGCGGACCATCGTGGGAAACTCATTTCCCCCGCGGAAAGCGACCCAGCTTCCACTGGCTGCATAGACGCGGCTGAAAGCATCGGGCCGGTTCCAGGCGGCCGTGAACGCGGCAATTCCGCCGCTGCTTCCGCCCGCCATGCAGCGGTCGTTGCCATCGGTTGAAAGATTCAACTGGTAGTGCTCGGCGACGTAGGGAAGTAATTCATCGACCAGGAAGCGAACGTTGTTGTCGCTGACGCCGTCGTATTCAAAGTCTCGATTGCGGCGGCCAAGCGTTCCTTTCATTGGCGCGGGAACGTCACCGGGACGAACGAATACGCCAACCGTCACCGGGATCTCTTTAGTGGCAATCATCGTTTCCAAGAGTGTCTTCTCGCGCGGATTGTACCCGTCGGTTTTGACATAAACGCAGGCAGGCTTCTTGCCGTCGTACTGGGCGGGAACAAAGACCGTGACGTCGCGCACCGTGCCAGGAAAGATTTTGCTTTCGGTGAAGCGGAACTGTTTGATTTCGCCTGGCAGGATATCCTTCGGATCGATCTCGGGAGGTTGGTAGCTTGCGGCTTCTTCCTGTTGCGGGGAGGTGATGCCGCTACCAGCAAGAGGGCGAATCGTCCACTGCAGATGTCGATCGTTGGCGCGGTAGTGCCAAAGGTCGATTTTAGCTCCGACTGCCTGCCTTCCGCCGAGGTGATCCAATCCCAACTTGGGGTCATGCTTTGGGATCAGCGAATAGTTTCCAGTGTCATGCTTGACGATCGACCAGAGTTGAAACGGCTGATCGGTATCTTTCTGCAAGATGATCTGAGTGCCGATTTTCGTTCCTCCATCGGCAGCCGTCAGAACTAGCGAAGAATCATGGGCTGGTGCCAACGCATAATAGCCAGGCTGCTTGGGAATGATCTGCCACTTTTGATTCGCAGCGTCCTTCGGGTTGTTGATCGAAACGATCGTGCCATCCGTTTTGCCGGAATCGACCGCTTCGAGCACCATCTTGGGCGCACTGGCCGGAACGATTTGGTACAGTCCCCAATCGTTCGCAAAAACCGGAGCAGAAAGAAGAAACAGAACAAACGAGGCACAGAATGGGTGAAGGATTGATTTCATGGGAGGGGAGGTCTTAAGGGGGTGTGTTGGGTGTAGACCGAGCGCCGTCAGTATAATTCATCTCGGAGGTGGATAAAAACGTTTACGTCGAGTCCGCCAGTGCGTTTAGCTTTTAGATTTGCCGATGCAGCGGCGAAATGTTTAGATATTGGTGTTGGTTGATGCTCGCAGCAATTCGCGCAATCATGAGGATTTACCGGATCTCAGGCATGCGTCTGAGCCCGTTAATTCGAGTTAAACTACCCGGTCAGGGTGGCATCTGGAGGGTAAGATTGTGCGAGGTTTATCAATCGCTGGTCTTTCGTATGCGCAGAGTATTTCTTCATGTCGCTCATCTTAGTCGTTGAAGACGAACCGCGGCTGCTGGGAAGTATCGTTCGCACTCTCGAAGAATCGGGCTATGCCACGCTGGCGGCCGATTCGCTTACTCGGGCATCGCAGCAGCTTTCCGACGAAGTCGACATGATGATTCTGGATGTCATGCTGCCCGATGGCAGTGGCATCGAGTGGCTCTCTGGGATTCGTGAAAAGAACAATACAACTCCAGTGCTGGTTTTGACCGCGCGCGACACGATCGAGGATCGCGTGACCGGACTCGACGCTGGAGCAGACGATTACCTGGTGAAGCCATTTGCCTGGGACGAACTGTTGGCCAGAATCCGCGTCATCTTGCGGCGTGGGCCAAGTCAAGATGCGACGCAATTGTCGTTCGGCGAAATCAGCGTTGACCTGATCAATCGCCAGGCCCAGCGCCAAGGCATCGATTTGAATCTGCAGAATCGCCAGCTAGAGATTCTGATCTACCTGATGAAGCATGGTAACGAGATCGTCACACGCGAGATGATCGCGCGCGATGTCTGGAAAGAACCGACCACGACTTGGACCAATGTGATCCAGGTACATATCAACCATCTACGAAAAGAATTGGAAGCCGAAGGTCGAACGCCCATTCTGCACACCGTGCGCGGGCAAGGCTACGTTTTGGGTGAGGTGCCATGCTGAAACTTCCGATTCGCTGGCGTCTGACCTTCTGGTATGCGGCTGCGTTGTCTTTGATTCTGCTCGTTTTCTGCGGCTTGTTGCTTCCCCTGAGCTATCATCAGCTTCTCGCTCGGTTGGATTCTCAGTTGCACGAAGAACTGCAAGAGATATTTCTGGAATCTCAGATCGCTCGTACGCCTGAGGAACTCAACTTCAGCTTGCAAGCACGTTTTCGTCAGCATGAAACGTTTGACTTCATTGTCTACGAGCCGAGCCAGGCGGTGATCTTCGCCAGTTCCAACGTCACGCGCGAAGTGATCGACGAATTGTCTTCGACACCTAGCAATCAGAGTAGCGAAACGTATGGAACGTTCCGAGTTATGGAGGATCGTTACTATCGCGTTTCCAGCCGGACAGCCGATGGGCCGAATGGGAAGTTGATTGTCCGCGTTCTTACGCCGCTGGATCCGGTGATCGCGGATATTCAGACGCTTCTGGCTTTGATGGCAGCGCTGTTACCGCTGGGGCTCGTGCTGGCACTGTTGGGCGGTTATTTCCTGGCGGTGCGGGCCTTGGCGCCAGTGCAGCACATTGTTGGCGTGGCCGATTCGATCACGATTTCACAACTGGATCGCCGGATCGAAGTTACCAATCCGCACGACGAACTGGGGCATTTGGCTGGCACGCTGAATCGATTGATTGCCCGGTTGGAAGTCGCGGTCGACGAGATTCGCCGCTTTACGGCCGATGCCTCGCACGAACTGCGAACACCGCTTGCCATCCTTCGCTCGGAAGCGGAGTTCGCCCTGCGGAAGTCACGCACGGCAGAAGAATACGAATCAACGCTGCGGGTCGTTGTCGACGAGGCGACCAGGCTCGGAACCTTGGCCGATCAACTGCTGACACTCAGCCGCCAGGACGCTGGACTCGATGCGATGCGATTCGAGCCGGTGGAAATCGATCCGGTTATTCTCGATGTCGTCGAATCCTTGACCTCCTTGGGCGAGTCGCGCGGAGTCCATCTGAAAGCGAATTGTGGCTCACACGCGGTTGTCTCCGGCAATGATATTCGCCTGAGCCAGGTTTTCTTCAACATACTGGAGAACGCCATCAAGTATTCGGCTTCCGGGACGATGGTCGAAGTAGAATCAGCCAATGTTGGCGATCAAGTCCAGGTTGTCATTCGCGATCATGGACCAGGAATTCCTGCCGAACATCTGAGCCATGTTTTCGAGCGATTCTATCGTGTCGATCCTTCCCGCAATCGAGCAGTCGGCGGATCAGGACTGGGCTTGTCGATCGCCAAGTCGATTGTATCGGCGCATGGAGGTGTTATTCAAATCAAGAGCGAGATCGGCGAAGGGACTGAGGTGACGATTAGCTTCAGTCGGCACGACGCACGATCGAAACCAGGCGTCGATGCCGAACAAAACGGCAACGCCCGGCAGGTTTCCCTACCAAATACCCCCACCTGAGTTAGCGGCCCAAGAGGAAATCGTTCATGACTTCCAATGATCTAACTGTGTTTTACCGCGTCGTTTGTCTGACGATACTGGCGGGCCTGGTCTGTTTTTCTGCTTGCAGTAAAGGCGGATCTAAGAATGACAAGAAGGCCGAACCTCCTTCCTCGACATCACATCACGTCTCCGAGACCGATCTAAATGTGGTTCATTTGACCAACGAAGCGATCGGTCGCCTGGGTCTGCAAACGGAAGAAGTCGTCAAGCGGGATATGGTGCGAAGTCGGCCTTACGGCGCGGATGTGACGTTGCCGAGCGATGCTGCGGTGATCGTGTCGTCTCCGCTGGCAGGTACGCTTCAAAGTACGTCCGAGCAGGCGAAAGTGCAGGTTGGCTGCCGAGTTGAAGCACGCGATTCGATCATGTCGATCTACCCGATGCTCTCGCCGGAACGTGCTGTGCTTACGCCCGCCGAACGGATTCGATTCGCCGAAGCAAAGAACACGTTGGCTCAATCGAGAATCGATGCCGAGGGTGCCGTGCAACAGGCTTCCGTTCAAGTCGATGCCGCTAAAATCGCACTCGGTCGAGCCGAGCGTTTGCTGGCGGACAAGGTCGGAACCAAGCGAGCCGTCGACGAAGCCCAGGCTCAACTAGAACTTGCCCAGAAGGGATTGGCCGCCGCCCAGGAACGACAAAAACAAGTGAACGGTGTGGTTCTCGACGAGGAAGCAGGCACGCTCAAGCCGATCGTCATACAGACGCCGATCAATGGCATCTTGCGAACGGTTCAAGCTCACCCTGGTGAAATGGTTGCTGCTGGGGCACCGTTGTTCGAGGTGATGAACGACGAAGTATTGTGGGTGAAAGCCCCAATCTATGTCGGCGATTTGAAAGAAATCGATTCCGAAAGGCCTGCCCGGGTCACCATGATTGACGGTCGCCCTTCCGACGATGACGTGACAGTCCACCCAATCGCGTCGCCGCCGACTGCCGTGCCGCTTGCGGCCGCGGTCGATCTCTACTATCTGTTGCCCAATCCGGATGGCCGCTTTCAGCCAGGGCAAAAGGTGGCGCTGCATATTCCGATGAAAGAGGAATCCGCGCAGAAGGCAGTCCCGTGGAATTCGGTGATTCATGATATCTATGGCGGCCAGTGGGTCTACGAAAGAACGGGCCCGCAAACGTTCGTGCGGCGACGAATTCAGATTGCCTGGATTGACGGTGATCAGGCAGTCATCCTGAGTGGCCCCGAGGTGGGTGCCAAAATCGTTACGGCAGGAGCCGCGGAACTGGCTGGAGCGGAATTTGGTGCATCGCACTAACGCTCGCCAATTCCTTTCGTTGTGCTATTTGCTGCCGTATCGAATGAACAAGTCAACTGAGGTACTACCATGAGTTGGTTAGTCGAATCCGCTCTGAAACTGCGAGTCGCCGTCGTCGCACTTTCCATCCTGTTGATCGTGGTGGGAATCCGTCTGGTACCGCATTTGCCACTGGATGTGTTTCCCGAGTTCTCGCATCCCTACGTCGAGATTCAGACCGAAGCCCCTGGCCTGTCGGCCGAGGAAGTCGAAAACCTGGTCACGTTCCCGTTGGAAAATGCCTTGGTCGGTACGCCCGGGCTGGAGACGGTTCGTTCGAAATCGGTGATGGGTTTGTCATCGATTCGGCTACTGCTGCACTATGGCGCCGATGTCTATCGAACGCGGCAACTGGTTCAAGAACGCCTGGCCGCCGAAACGCCTCGGCTACCGGTCGTCGCCAAGCAGCCGGTCATCCTGCAGCCTCTTTCATCCCTCAGCCGCATGATGAAAATCGGCGTCTGGTCGGACGAACTAGATCAGCAGGAACTCAGCGAACTAGCCGTCTGGACGATACGTCCTCGTTTGATGGCAATTCCTGGCGTGGCCAACGTGGCAATCTGGGGACAGCGTGATAAAGAACTTCAAGTACTGGTCGACCCGCAGAAACTGCGAGACCATCAGGTTACGCTCGATGCGGTGATTCGCTCGGCTGGCGATGCCGTGGTGCTCGATGCTGGCGGTTTCGTCGATACGCCCAATCAACGATTGGCTGTTCGCCAATTACCTCAAGTGAAAACGGCGGAAGATCTCTCCCGGACTGTCGTCGCCTATCAAAACGGTGCGGTGCTTAAGCTAGGAGACGTGGCCGAGGTGACGACCGGATCGCCGCCGCCGATCGGCAGCGCGATCATCAACGATGTGCCCGGTCTTCTGCTGATCGTCGAGAAGCAGCCGGCCGCCAATATGTTGGAAGTGACGCGTAAGGTCGAAGAAGCACTCGATGTGATGAAGCCTGGTCTGAAAGGGGTGAGCATTGATTCGACGATATTCCGTCCCGCCACTTTCATCGAACGTTCGATCGACAACTTGACTAACGCCTTGCTGACCGGCTGCGTGCTGGTGGTGATCGTGCTGGTGATCTTCCTGTTCGACTGGCGAACGGCTGTGATCAGCTTGACGGCAATTCCGTTGTCTCTGGTTGCTACGATCGTGGTCTTGTACTGGTGGGGATTGACCATCAACACGATGATCATCGCCGGCTTGGTGATCGCCCTGGGGGAAGTGGTCGACGATGCCATCATCGATGTCGAGAATATCGTTCGCCGACTGCGGCTAAACGCGGCTGAAGGACACCCGCAATCGCCATTTCGCGTGGTGTTGAGTGCTTCGCTCGAAGTCCGCAGTGCGGTGGTCTACGCGACGGCGATCATCATCCTGGTGTTCCTGCCGATCTTCTTCCTGGAAGGCCTGCCCGGTGCCTTTTTCAGGCCGTTAGCTTTGGGCTACGTGTTGGCGATCACGGCCTCGCTGTTGGTCGCCTTGCTGGTCACGCCGGCATTGTCGCTGATGATCTTGCCGTTCGGAAACAAGGAAGCCCACGAGCCGCCGCTGAGCCGCTGGTTACGCAAGCCCTACCATGCGATGCTGCCGTGGTTTGTTCGGCGTCCTGCCGGAGCGATTGTCCTGCTGGCGATCTCGTTCCTGGGCACCTTCTGGCTGACGACTCAATTGGGACAAGAGTTCCTGCCCAGCTTCCAGGAAACTGATTTCCTGATGCATTTTGTCGAGCGTCCTGGGACGTCGATCACGGCCATGGATCGAGTTACCATCAGGGCCAGCGAAGAGCTGCGGGCAATCCCTGGTGTGCGGAATTTCGGTAGCCATATCGGTCGAGCCCAAGCTGCGGACGAAGTGGTGGGGCCAAACTTCACGGAGCTGTGGATCAGCATCGACGAAAACGCCGACTACGAGAAGACGCACAAGGAAATCCAGGACACAATCGAAAGCTACCCAGGCCTCTATCGAGACGTGCTGACCTACCTTCGTGAACGGGTCAAGGAAGTTCTAACCGGCTCCAGTTCCAGTATCGTGGTTCGGATTTACGGCCCCGATTTGGATGGTCTCCGCGAGAAAGCCCAAGAGGTCGCGGCCGCGATCGAAAAGGTCGACGGGGCTGGCAATCTCAAGGTCGAGCAGCAAGTGCTTGTTCCTCAAGTCGACGTTCGCTTGCGTGCTGATGCGGCCGAACGCTTCGGTCTGACCCCAGGTCAGGTTCGTCGCGCCGTGACCACCATCTTGCGGGGAACGAAGGTGGGCGAAGTGTACGAGAATCAGCGGAAGTACAACGTCGTCGTGTGGGGAAATGAAGCAGCCCGCAGCGACCTGACGGCACTGCATGATTTGAGAATCGACACACCTACCGGTGGTCAGGTGCCACTGAAGGATCTGGCGGACGTTTCGATCGTGCCTGCGCCCAACGAAGTGAAGCGGGAAGGTGGTTCGCGGCGAATCGACGTGAGCTGCGACGCCGTTGGTCGTGACCTAGGTTCAGTGGCTCGTGATATTGAAGCGGCCGTCTTGAAGGTGCCTTTCGATCGCGGCTATCACCCAGAGTTTCTCGGCGAGTACGCTGCCCGGCAGCAATCGCAGAATCAATTGCTCGCGCTGTCGACGGTTTCACTGATTGGCATGATCTTGATTCTGTACATCGATTTCCAGTCGCTGCGGCTTACCATGATCGTTGCGCTCACGATTCCTTTCGCTTTAATTGGCGGCGTTGTCGCGGCCTGGATCGCGGGGGGCGTGTTATCACTGGGATCGTTGATTGGGTTCGTTACCGTTTTGGGAATCGCCGCTCGAAATGGAATTATGTTGGTCAGTCACTATCGGCACCTTCAGGCAGTCGAGGGGGAACCGTTTGGTTTGAACCTGGTCGTTAGGGGAGCCGAGGAACGCTTGCTGCCGATCTTGATGACCGTGCTGACGACTTCGCTAGCACTGCTGCCGCTGGCCATCTCGGGCAACAAGCCAGGTCACGAGATCGAATACCCGCTGGCCGTGGTGATCATTGGCGGCTTGGTGACGTCGACGATCCTCAATCTATTCATCTTGCCGCCGCTCTATTTGCTGTTTGCCAAACCGCACCAGGCAACCGCTGAAAGCTAGTCCCAGCGCAACATCCGGTACAACCGTTATAGATCCTACATCGGTATGTTAACTCCGGTTTTCCGCTACATTCGCTGCTGCTGCTACTACCCCTACACGTCCGACCTTACCTCTAAGAATGGCCGTGGGATCGAGTATGCGCCAATGATGCGCCCCCAAGCGGCCCCCTAGGGACTAAGCACGCGATCGGAGCGCGAGAATGCCTAAGTTGGGAAATATGATTGGGGTGATCTTTCTGGCAATGGTTGGGTGCCGCAGCGCAGATGTATCCAGACCGCAAGCAGCCTTGGCGCCTGCTTCTCCGACCAATATCACCGTTGCCGCCTCTCTTTCCGCACCGGCGATCGAGACCAAGGAAGTGGAGCTTGTCTCTGGGATCGAGAACGAAGAGTCGATTATGACGTTGGCTGCAACACGATTGGATCCCATTGAGCCCCCGCCACAGCCGGTTTCCCTTTTGAACCAGCCCGTCCGTGAATCGAACTTCAACCTCATGGATTCGATTTCGACCGGCTTGGCACAGAATCCTGACTTGGTTGCACTTCGTCGCAGCGAAGGTGTCGGTATCGGCGTGTTGGGTGTGGCAGAGACTTACCCGTACAATCCTTTCGTTCAGGTTCGTGCGACTCCTTACCAGGATGCACCAGCAGCTGGACAAGGAACGATGTACCATTACGTTCTTCTCATGCAGCGGATTGAACTCGCCCATCAGCGGCAATTCCGCGAGCAGAATGCGGCCTCGAGCCTGAACCAGATTCGCTGGTCGATTCACTCGGCGGAACTACAAAACGTCGGGCAGTCGGCGCGATTCTATTTCACGGCGCTCTATCAACGCGACTTGTTGCAACTGGCCGAAGAGAACCATCAAAACAACCTGGTGTTGAAAGACACGTTGAAGAAGCAACTCGAAGCCGGTCAGGCGTCGGAGGCCGACTACGAAATCGTCCGGATCGATACCCAGTCGACGGCCCAGCAACTGCGGCTGGCCAAAGCGAGCTATGAAACTTCGCTACGCGATTTGAAGCGGCAACTGGGGCTTTCGCCGGAAACCGATTTGATGCTGGCCGATCGATTGACCGACCTTCAATGGAAGATGCCAACCCTGGTCGCCGACGGCGGTGATCAGCCATGCAAGATGAACGATCCCGAGATGATCTCGCATTGGGCCGCCTCGCGTCCCGATGTTCTGGCTGCGCTGGCCAACGTGGATGCGGCCCGAGCCAACCTGGGCTTGGCTTCAGCAGCGAAGATACCTGACATTCAAGTTGGTCCCTACTATCAACGCAGCCGTGATCAATCAACCTATCTCGGCTTCCAGCTTCAAATGGACATCCCGGTCTTGAACACAGGCCGTCCACTGGAACGCCAGCGAATCTACGAGCTGAATCAGCAAACGGTCGTCTGGCGACAATTGTTCCGCCGAGCCAATCTCGAAGCGGAAGCGGCCTGGCAGCGTTATCGGATTGCCTACGACAACTTGAAGGTTTCAGGGCTCGACCAACCGATTAAAACCCCCGAAGCCCTGGAAGGTTTGGACCGCCAGTTTCGAGCAGGCGAGGTCGATATCACTCGTGTCGTTCAGGCCCGCAACAGCATTATTCAGAATCAACGAACCCGGCTCGATCTCTACAACGAGCTATCCCAGGCTGCCGCCGATGTGATTACATCGGTGGGCCTGCCGGTCGAAGATGTCGTGCAGTAGTTGCAGGTAGTTGTCGCAAAGCAGTGTTCCGTCCGTCACCCACGATGGAAGGAACACTGCTTTTTTCTGCGCGAACTTCTATGTTGGAAGGTCGAGATTTTGTCGTTGCCTGTAGCATCGCTCTTTTTTTTCAACGAGAATAAGGCATCACATTCCCCTCGAATTCCCTCTTAGGAGCCTCCCCGAATGAAGTCTCTTTTATCTACCCTGATGATTCTGTTTCTGGTC
Organism: bacterium; assembly: GCA_016124445.1. Taxonomy (GTDB): domain Bacteria; phylum Planctomycetota; class Planctomycetia; order Pirellulales; family Pirellulaceae; genus Bremerella. Next base: position 560,591 of record WGNR01000001.1, on the reverse strand, counting down.
CAAATGGCCAGTGCTGCTGAACCGTTGCAGCTGAAAGATGTGAAATATGGAGAGCACCCGCGCCAAGTGCTCGATTTCTACCAGGCCAAGTCGGACAAGCCGACGCCGGTTGTTTTTTACATTCACGGCGGTGGCTGGCAAGGTGGTGACAAGAAGACCAATCCGAAGGCCTTTTTGGACAAGGGTATCTCGGTCGTCGCCATCAATTACCGCTATGTGAAGAACGCCGTTGAAGAGGGGGTGAAGCCTCCTGTAAAAGCTCCGCTGGAAGATGCTGCTCGAGCTTTGCAGTTTGTTCGCTCGAAGGCGAAGGAATGGAACCTCGATAAAAAGAAGATCGGGCTGACCGGTGGATCGGCCGGAGCCTGTTCCTCGCTATGGCTTGCCTTCCATGATGACATGGCCGATCCTAAGAGCGATGATCCGATCGCGCGCGAATCGACTCGTGTTTACTGCGCGGCAGTGAACGGTGCCCAGGTTTCGCTCGATCCGAAAGAGCTTCGTGAGTGGATGCCCAACTATCGCTATGGAGCCCACGCATTCGGTTTGCCGAATCTGGATGTCGTGATGGAAAAACGCGAAGAGATCATGCCGTGGATCAAAGAATATTCGCCGATCGAACACGTCAGCAAAGATGACCCGCCGATCGCGATGTTCTACGGCGGCGAAGTGCCGGTAATGGGATCGAGCCCCAAGGACCCGACCCACTCTGGCGTCATGGGCCTGGTCTTGGAAGAGCGGCTGAAGGATGCCGGTGTGGAAGTATTCCTGAAGCACCCAGGCGTCAAAGATCCTAAGTATGCTAACTCGACCGAATACCTGATCGAGAAGCTGTCCGAATAGGCTGCTCTTGAAGTTGGTTCAACAAAAAAGCCTCGTTCGTTGAACGAGGCTTTTCTTATGCGCTGAGATTATTTGCTCTCCTAGTCGCGTTCTGGCCACAAGTTCTCTTCTGTAGGAAGCGTAACCAATGGCCAGTTGGTTGGCATGACGCGGACAATTCGGCCAGGTCGGTACCCTTCCAGCAGCAGCTGAGGCTGGACTTGAATCTGCACGCCGCTGCTGCCTGGTCTCTTTTCAACTTCCGTTCGGCTAAGGATTGGGCCGCTTTTGCGGTCGTTGACTTGATCGTACGTTTGTAGCGTTGGCTCGGCGACAAAGACATGGGCCGTGCGATCTTTCTGGAAGTCTTCCAGCAGTTTTTCATCGATGCCATCGAATAGGGTGATCGTCAAAATCCGCTTCTGATTGTCGACTGCGTCGATGATGCCGGCCAATCCGCGGTACTTTTGATGGAGCCGATGTTGTTCCAGTTGCTGTGCCGCGGCGATGTCCCGGGCCTCTTCGTCGAGCCAAAGATCGGTGCAGCGACCGGTGCCGTATAGTGTGGCCCAGGTCAGATTGAATAGAACCTGTTGCCCCGGCTGAATGTCTACGAGCTTACCGACCTTTTGCCCAACGAAAACCCGCGTAGCAGGCGTCAGGTCCAACTCGATCTTCGTCGACTCGTCCTTCTCAGGGGACTTCGATACCAACTGAAGCTTCATCTTTTGCAGGTCGACGGCGTCGACTTCCCAAAGCTGCTTCTTGTTGCGGTAGTAAGTGAAGTCATCTTCCAGGCGAAAAGCTTTGGTGAACCCATCTTCGATGCTCTTGCGATTGTAAAAAAGTGACCGCGTCTGCTCGTCTTTGTCCTTGTAGTAGAACCAGGCGTGAACGTGCGTCCCAAGAGGAATGTCTCGGATCGATGCTGGTGCACCGTGATAAGCGAGCGAACCATACGGCAGCATGCGAAAGTCGATCGGCAGATCCCAATGGCTGCGTCGCTGGGCGTCGGTTCGGGAAACACGCAGCGTGCCGGTGCGGTGAATATGATCGACTTTGATTAATTCGCCGGTGAAGTAATGAGCCGAACCCTCAGGCGGAAACTCGCCAGGCACGGTTTGATACCAAGGTAGCTTTTCGTCCTGATTGGCGTCGGTTCGATAAGCTTCTTCGGCAAAGACCGGACGCGCCAGCACCAGGGCGAACAAACCAATCAGCCAATGGATTTTCTTACGCACGAGAGATTACCCCAACAATTCCGTCATCACGCGATGGCTGTCGCCGAACCGATCGATCGGAACGTCCATTCGCTGGATCATGGTGAGTAGCAAGTTGCTGAGCAACGCATCGCTGTCGACCGGACGCGAGCAAACATGGTAATGCTTCTGCGCTTCGGCCATGTTGTATTGCCCCAAGGTCGGCAGATTGAAGTCGACGTGCTTGCCATGGTTCAGTCCCAGCCCGCCACCGCCTGCCAGGATCATCGGCAGATTGGCGTTGCCGTGGCTATGGCCGTAAGCCATACCGCTACCGAAGAGAACCATCGTGCGATCCAATAGCGTTTCGTTTTCTTCCTGGTACGACTTGAGTCGCGAGAGGAAGTACGAGAACTGCTGGACCAGGAAGGTATCAGTTTCGGTCAAGCGACGAAGTTGCTGGGGATCGCCGTTGTGATGCGAAAGTTCGTGCCGTGTCTGGGCGACGCCGATTTCTGGAATGGCCAGGCCATTGCTTTCGCTGCCGCTCATGCAGGTGATGACCCGGGTCATGTCGGTACGAAGGGCCAGGACCATCAGGTCGTAGATCGTTCGGTACAGGTCGCCTGCTTCGGTATTGGGAATGTCGCGAGTCAGCTTGGCTTTGGTTTCGGCCGCCACTTCCGGCTTGGGAATCTCCAGCCAGTCGTAGCTTCGCTGGGTTCGCTTTTCGACGTCGCGGACCGCGTGCAGGTATTCATCCAGCTTGTTGCGATCTTCGTTGCCAATTTGTTTGCGGAACGAGTCGGCATCGTCCAGGATTGCATCCAATACGCTGCCGCGTCGGCTGAGGTTGCGTTTGGCAACTTCAAGGCCACCTTTCTCGACTCCGAACAAACGATCGAAGATGGCTCTCGGACGGCGTTCTGCTGGAAGCGGAATGCCGTCCGGGGACCAGGCCAGTGAGCCGCCGGTGATCGCCAATTCCAGTGAGGAAAAACGGGTGTATTGCGACGTTCCCTGGGCCATCACCTGATCGGCCGAGACCGAGTTGCGGAATGCCCCGCCTTCCTGGCTGATCTTGGCCGAGGTGAGCCAGATCTTGTCGCACTCGTGTGCCTGGCCGAGACCATTGGGATGGTGCAAACCGCTGATCGGAGTGATCTGCTGGCGATGTTCTTCCAACGACTTCATCGGGCCGGATAGTTCGTAGTCGGCACCGGCATTTTGGATTTGCCATGTCAGCGTGTTGACGCCATTAGGCACATAAATGAAGACAGCTCGCTTCGGCTTGCTCTGCCCTTTTTCCTCGGCCGCCTTTTCTTCCGCCATTAGCGCGCCTGGATCCATGCACTGTAGGAGCGGTAACGCCAGGCTGGCACCCATGCCGCGGAGGACATGTCGGCGGTTGATCTTCCACTTTCGGGAGTTGATATAGCTCATAGGTCACCGTTTCTGGAACAAGTCGGAAAGGATGAAGGCTTCGACCAGATCACGCACGTGGTAATCAGCCGCTTGACTCTGGGCGGCGATCGCGTGCAACTGATTGCGATCGTCAACCGTCATGGTTCGCCTGAGTGTGTAGTTTGCCAGCTTTTTGATGAAGGTTTCGTTGAACTCGTCGACGTTCGCGACCAGCAATTGGCGGAACTCGGCAGGCCCTGCAAATTCACGCCCGTCCGGTAGCACGCCGCTGGCGTCGACTTTGGGATTGGCACCAGTTCCATTGGGAACTTTCTCTTCAGTTCGCCAACGGCCAATGGCATCGAAATTATCAAATGCCAGACCCAGCGGATCAATCTTGCGATGGCAGGCCGCACAGTTGGCATCATGCTTGTGGGCTTCCAGCTTCATTCGAATGGTCGCCTTCGGGGAATCGACCGGGTTCGGTTCGATTGGGTCAACATTGGCCGGAGGCGGAGGTGGTGACTTGCCGAAGATCGATTGCATGACCCAGACACCACGGTGCACTGGTCGATGCCGCGTGCCGTCCGATGTCAGGGAAAGAATGGCGGCCTGCGTAAGGAGCCCGCCTCGATGAGCATCTTTATCGAGGGTGATCCGCTGGAATTGATCTTTCTCTATGCCGTCGATGTCGTAGTGCATTGCCAGGCGCGGATTGACCATCGTCCAATTGGAGTCGAGGAATTCACGAAGACTCAGATTATTGTCGAGCACCTCTCGGAAGAACGCAGTCGTTTCACCTGCCATGCTTCGTTCCAGATGCGGATCGTACTCAGGGTAAAGTTCCTTGTTCGGCGGGAACATTCCCAGCTTGTGAAGTTGCAGCCATTGTCGTGGGAAATCGACGCAGAACCGCTCGGCACGCGGGTCGGCCAGCATGCGATCGACTTGTTGTTTGAGCACCTTCTTGTCGCTTAGCTTGCCTTCCCGGGCGAGCGACTCTAGCTCGTCGTCTGGCATCGTGCTCCACAGCATGTACGAAAGGCGGTTGGCCAGCTCAAAGTCGTTGAGGTTCTCTGAGGGTTGCTGCAAGTTGCCTTCGACAAGAAACAGGAAATCTTTGGAGCAAAGGACGGCGAGCATGGCCGATTTGACGGCGGCCGGAACCTTGCTGCCAGCTTTTATCTCGCTATCGACGATTGCCATGTAGCGATCGACTTCGCTGGCGGTAACCGGCCGGCGAAAGGCATCTTCGCAAAAACGGGTTACACACTCACGTGCCTGATCGATGGTGGCGTCTTCACCGGGCATGTAGCGAGCACGCTTGGCGGCCGTTTCATCGCTGACTAGCGGCCCTTCCCATTCGACCCAGTCAACAATCAGGAACGGATAGAGCGGTACGCCATCCTCGTCGGTCAGCTTGATCTGCCATGGAATGCGGCCTTGCTTCAAGCTAAAGAAAGGGACGGCACCTGATCGTCCGGAACGGGGAAGATTCGACGGCCCTGGGACGTCATTAGTTAACTGAAAGGCATTGCTGTTTGGGGGCAGGTGGCAAGTGAACTCGACAACGATCGGTTTATCTTCCGGGGCGATAATGTCTTGCTCGAACAGCAAGCGATCGACCTTGTTGGCGTAGAAGGTCAAGTGAGGAGCTCGCCCACCCGGCGGTTTCATGCCGCTGGCCTGAATGCGAACTTTGAAGTAGCCACCGTTTTTCAGCATATCGCCGCTGGGACCTGGGCGTCCGCCTTGGATTTCGTGGCCTGGCCACATGTCGACACGGATCTTGTCGAGCAGGCCTTGTTCCTCGAACTCTTTGAGTTGCTGCGAACTGGGGCCCCCTCGTAGTTCGTGGGCCCTCTTGCGAACGATCTTCGTTTCAACCGGCTTGTCAGGATAGGCTTCATCCAGGATCGCTTCGGCGGCATTGTAGTACTTCTCGATGTGCGATGCCGACAAAGAAAGGGCCGAGCCAATTCGATCGAAGCCTTGGTATTCTGCATCTTCATTTAGCCCGCCAGGATCAGCGACGCCAAACTGAACGCCCAACAGATCTTCGACCGTGTTGGCATATTCGACGCAAGACAAACGGCGGAACGAAACAGGCTGACGCTTGGCGAGCCGAGCTGCCCGGCCTTCGTCGATTCGAGCCGCCAACCATTCGACTACCTGGGCACCCTCTTCGGCGGTTGGCCGATTGGGGAAATCCTCCGGGGGCATCTCGCCGTTGTTGATTTTCTCGATGACCTCGCGCCAGCGATTCACCGAAGGGCCGCCACCCACATCGTGCGAGAGCGTGTCGACGCGGAAATCGCCCTTCTGAGTTTCGGGGCCGTGGCACTTCACGCAGTTCTTTTGCACGTACGGTCCGATAGCCTTTTCGAACGCATCATGTGCCTCGGCTGCGATGATTGGGGATGTGGCGCTCCAGGCCATGACGACGGCCCAAACAACAACGCACGTTACCGATCGAAACATCATCGTTACGCGGGGGTTAGAAGGCGAGAGGTGAGGTGGGGATGTTGGATGGTAGTTTAGGTGGGAGCCATCATCATACTTATATCTTTTCGCCTAGGTCAATCGAAATCCAGTGACGAAAGTTCATTTAGCGTATTGAGTTATGAAAATGCGCAGGTCGAAAATTTGACGCAACGCTGCACAGGCGTCACAATGCAACTCACACTTCCTGAATATGCTTGCCGGCGTGTTCCCCCCTTTCGCTCCACTCCCTATCCTCTGGAGATCTTGTCATGTCTTCGCTAAATCGTCGTACGTTTCTATCAACGTCAGCCGCCGCTGGTGCTGGCTTAATTCTGACTGGGACAGCGGCTTCAGGGGCCGTACAAGGTGCCAACGATCGTGTTCGGATCGCCGTGGCCGGTTTGAATGGCCGGGGACGCAGTCACATCGACGGTTGGCTCGGGCAAGACAATGTCGAAATCGCTTACTTGATCGATCCAGACGAGAAGGTATTGGCTCGAACCTTGAAATCGGTTCAAGAGAAGACCGATGGCAAGTTCAAGGTGAAAGGGGTTAAAGACGTTCGCGAAGCTTTGGAAGATCCGAATCTGGATGCCATCTCGGTCGCGACTCCCAACCATTGGCACTCGCTGATTACGATCTGGGCAGCCCAGGCTGGCAAAAATGTCTACGTCGAAAAACCGATGAGCCATGACATCGAGGAAGGTCGCGTCGCCGTAGAAGCCCAGAAGAAATATGGCGTTGTGATTCAGCACGGTACCCAGCGTCGCAGCGACGCTGGAATTGCCGGTCTGACCGAAGCGATTCAGGCCGGCAAGTTTGGCAAACTGAAGATTTCGTACGGTTACTGCTGCAAGCCGCGTGGAGGGATCGGGAATAAGCCTGATTCGCAGCCGCCAGAAAACCTCGATTGGAATCTATGGCGAGGTCCGGCTGAAGTCGCCCATTACAACGGGAACTATCATCCTTACAACTGGCACTGGTTCTGGAAGACCGGCAACGGCGACCTCAATAACCAGGGAACGCACCAGTTGGACGTTGCTCGTTGGGCGATTGATAAAGATCAGACCCACCCGATCCGAACGATGGCGATCGGCGGCCGCTTCGAGTGGCACGACCAGGGAGAAACCCCCAACACAATGTTTGCGTTGGCCGAATACCCCAACGGTCAGTACGTCTACTTCAATGTTCGCAACGTAAACTACAAAGGATACGAACACCAGGTCGAGAACGAGTACTATTTCGAGGATGGCGGCCGAATCGTCCGTGGTTTGTACTATCCCAAGGGGAGCGACAAGGGTGAAAAGGTGAAGGTCGATCGAGGCCACGTCACCCCTGGCGGAAATTGGGGATCGTTCATTGCGGCCGTCCGCGCCAACGACCCGAGTATGGCCAACGGCAACGTTAACGATGCCCACTATGCTTGCGTGCTGGGACACGTGATGAACAACTCGTACCGTCTTGGCAAGCAGGTTCCGTTCAATGCCCAAGCAGGCAAGTTCGGGGACGATGCCGATGCGGCCGAGCACTTTGGCCGTCTGCACGAAATCATGTCCAAGGGGGTTGGCATCAAAGGGGACGAGAAGTACACCGTTGGCCCAATGCTTTCGTTTGACCCGAAGACCGAAAAATTTGTGGGCGAACATTCTGAAGAGGCCAATGTCCTTTTGAAGGACGAGAACCGGAAAGGCTTCCAGGTTCCAAGCGTCTCCAAGGTGTAACGCTGCGATCACTAGAATCTGACGTATTAAGAAAACGCTGAAGGAGGCATTCTTCGGCGTTTTTCTATTTCGAAGTCCCCCGGAAAAAATCGATTGCAAAATCATTGACCCAGAAAGGTGTAAGTAATACACTAAGGTGGCCGGCCAACATTCTGGCCGCGATCTCTCATCTTTGAAGGAACCATGCCATGTTAGGGATCAGCTACGTCAAGGCGCCCCCTTCGACTCACGTAATGCTATTCCGGGGCGGTCAGCCGGTATGCGAAGGGGCTGGTCTTTCGTTTTTCTACTTCTCTCCGAACGCTACGCTGGTTCAGATTCCGCTGGCGAGTATCGATGTGCCGTTTGTCTTCAACGAAGTGACGGCCGACTTTCAAGATTCGACGATTCAAGGCGAATTGACTTTCCGCGTGACCCAGCCTGGCAAGCTTGCGAAGATACTCGATTACAGCACCGATCCCTGGGGACGCTATCGATCGGAAGACCCGGCGAAACTAAACGATCGACTTGTGCATACAACGCAAACGTTGGCCCGGGCGTTTACGCTCAAAAAGACCTTGCGGCAGCTATTGGTCAGCAGCGACGAACTGGTCGCCCAGGTCTTTTCACAATTGGCTGAATCGCCAGCGGTTGCCATGCTGGGAGTTGAGGTGATGAACCTGTCGGTCCTTTCGATCAAAGCGACACCGGAAATGGCCAAGGCACTGCAGGCCGAAGCTCGCGAAAAACTGCTGCTGGAGGCGGACGAAGCGATCTATGCTCGTCGCAATACAGCGGTCGAACTGGAACGTCAGATCAAGGAAAACGAACTGAATACCGAGATCGCAGTCCAGCAGAAGCAACGCCAAGTTCGCGAAACCAAACTGGCGGCCGATATCGCGATCGAACAGGAACGGACCAACCTGGTCGACCGCAAGATTGACAACGAGCGGAAAGAGTCGCAAGCCAAGGCCGATGCCCTGAAGGCGATGCTCGATCCGCTCAAAGAAGTCGACTGGCGAACATTGCTGGCCGCGGCCCCAGGCGGTTTGAATGCGAATCAAATGATCGCGCTCGCCTTCCGCGACCTGGCCGATAACGCCGAAAAAGTTGGCAATCTGAACATCTCGCCTGATCTGCTTTCGACATTACTGTCGGAACAGGACGGAACAGGCACCGGCGAGAAGCAGGTCCGTAGTCGTCGCAATCGATAAGGAACTGGTCGATGGGACTTAACCTGAAATCGATTGCCCTGGTCACGCGTGAGACCCGTTTGCAGGGGCTCAAACAACGATGGGGAACTGCCCGTCAGGCAGATTTCCTGATGGAGGCGGCCGTCGATCACGAAGTCGAGCGGCGACGAAAGTTGCGGACAAGACGAGGAATCGCCGTCACGGACGACGACTTGGATGCCATGGCGGCAGATGCCCAGCAGCTTGCGGATGCGGGCGCGTACCGGCGCGAAGATGATCAATATTCCGAAGCGTTGTGGAGACTAAATAAGCAGTTGAGTGGCTTAGGCTACCCGGTCCAAAGAGTGGATCGTTCGTTTCTGGCGAATTTCGATTTCGATAGGTGCCTGGCGGTAGTCGTGTTGGGGCAAGATGGCTTGGTGGCGAATACCGCCAAATATGTTGGCGACTTGCCGGTGATTGGCGTGAACCCCGACCCTGCGGTCTACGATGGCGTACTGCTTCCGTTTCAAGTTAACGAAGCTCGAGCAGCGGTTCAAAGACTGTTCAAGAAGAGACACCGCATCCAGCAGGTTACCTTGGCCGAAGTGAATACCATTTCCGGACAACGGATGCTGGCGTTCAACGACTTCTTCATCGGTTGCCGCAGCCATGTTTCAGCGCGGTATACATTGAACGTGGATAGCGCCAGCGAATCGCAATCTTCCAGCGGTGTATTGATTTCAACCGGATCAGGTTCCACCGGCTGGATCTCGTCGGTTTTCAATATGGCCTCTGGCGTCAGCCAGTTTGTGACCGGCAATCGAGTGTCGCCTCTTTCACTTGCCCGCGACGAACGCCGACTGATCTGGGCTGTGCGCGAACCATTTGTCAGTCGTCACTCGGGGGCCAGCCAGGTAATAGGTGTGCTAGGCGGGGAAGAGGAAATGGTAATTGGTTCGCAAATGCCGACCGATGGGGTGATCTTCTCGGATGGAATCGAAAACGACTACATCGAATTCAATAGCGGCAATATTGGGACGTTTACTGTCTCGCAGCAGCGAGCCCATCTGGTCATTGGTTAGAAACGAAAAGGTCCCTGCCAGAACGATTGTTCCGCAGGGACCTCTGATCTAAAAAGTTTCCAAGATCGAAACGCCGTTTACTTGTCTTGGAAAAGTTTGTTGTTCTCGTCCCCCGCAGCCAGAACGTAGGCGGCCAGGTCGTAGATTTCATCCTCGGTCAACCAGTTAAGCATGCCGCCTGGCATGATCGTCGTGGCGGTGGCCGATTGTTCTTCGATGTCGTCTTTCTTGATGATGGTCGGCATCGAGGCCTTTTGCGGATCGGTGATCAGGTGTAACTCATTCGGCAGGTCTTTGACCACCAGGCCGGAGAGCACCTTGCCGTCAACCGTCAGGATAGTCTGCATGCGGTACTTCTGGTCGATTACCTTGGCAGGGTCCGCAATCGATTCCAAGATGTACTTGGCCGTTTTCTTTTCCTTGGTTAGCTCGGCCAGGTTCGGACCGAAGTTGCCGCCTGACTCGCCGATCTTATGGCACTGGGCACAACCCAATCGATTGAAGTAGGTCTGGCCAACGGCAAAGTTTCGCTTGGTAGCCGCGACCTTATTCGGATCGAGGTCGTCCACTTTCCACTCTTTGACGAACTTCGGAATCCAGCCATCCCCTCCGGTCGACTCGATCGGCTTGCGGCCATCTTCCAGTGGGTACTTTGCCATCAGGTCGTTGACGTGCCAAAACGTTGCGTCGCCGCGGTCGATGTCGCGGATCTTGGCGACCTGGGCGGCATCAATCGGCTTGGCGCGATTCGACCAAGAGTTACGCACGTAGGTCAGCACGGCGGCCATTTCTTCGTCATTGAGTAGCTGCCGGAAACCGGTCATCGGCGGCAGTGGCGGCGAACTGTAAACTTTGCCTTTGACTTCGACCTTGCCGTGCATTCCATCCAGCGCCAACGCGATCAAGCGATCCTCGTTGCCGATGGCCCACAAACTGCCGTCGATCGGTGGATAGAGATTCGGCAGGCCTTGGCCGTGCGGTTGATGGCAAGTTGCACAGTGGCTTTCCCGCAGGAAGATCTCTTTGCCCAGTGCCATCACGTTGGGATCAGCCTTGACCGGAATGCTGTTTCGCAGGTCGACCAGGTGCCGATTCTGGCCTGGGGTCATCCTGGCAGAAACCATCGCATCCCCCAAATTCAACAGCTGGCTGAACGCCGGCGATTGACGTTCGACCGGAGTCGCTTCGTCGGCCATCGAGAGCAAGGCCTCCAGCAGGCGAACATTTGTCGCTGGCTTCAACTCTTTGGCAATGACTGATGGCGGCAAACTGGCGAGTGCCCGGAGCCCTGGTTCGAGCAGGTCTTCGGACTCGGTTAACTTGACGAAGTCGGTGATCTTCTCGGCCGTATGTCCCGGCCAGCCAGAGATCGTTTGGATTGCTGCCAGACGCAAGTCAACTTGACCCGCAGGGCGAAGGGCTGAAGCGGGAATCTCCTGCCGCTTGATGCCTGGGCCTTCCCACATCACTCGCAGGCCGTCGCCACCGCCGTTATCGAAGTAGGTCACGACCATTTCGTGCGGACCCATATTTAACGCAACGCTGGCACTCTTTTCCGACATACCATGCAGGCCATCGTTATTGATCACCAGCGAACCGTCTATGTAAAGTCGCGATCCATCATCCGAGGCGAGATAAAACGTGTACTTGCCATCCGCCGGAATCACGATCGCCGTTGTTTGCTTGGTGGCGAACGCGTCCTGCTTACCTTTAGGGACGTACTTGTTGAAGTTGCTCATCCGGCCAGAGAAGGTTGGCTTGATCGCATTGAGTGTTTCGATCGCAACATCCTTGCCAGGCGGATTTGGTTGATAGTAATCGAAGGCCACTGCTTCGGTAGATTGGCTCACCGCATTGCTGGTCGGCTTCAGGCTTTCTGGCAGTTCGAACATGAGCGTCCGAATATTGCCGTACAACGGAGCAGCCGCCGCGGATGCTTTGACCTTCTGGGCACTCCGCAGGAAGTCGGTCATCAGGGCAGGGGACTGCATGGCCTGCTGCCAGGCAGCTTCTGCTCCGCCGCTTTGAATCCAACTGGTATAAACGGCCTGACGAACTGCCGGCACCGAGGTGGTCGAGGCCAACTTGCTCAGCTGGGCATGCGACTTGGAAAGTTCAGCGGGGCTCGTCGCTGGAAGCATCTTGGCCAGGTCAGAAAGACTGGGCAGCTTCTCCTTTTCGGCGGTCGAGATCCAGGCAACCAGTTCATCCAATTGTGAGCGATTGCTCTTAGGGGCCAGCACTGCGAGAGCTTCCTGACGGCTCTTGAGCGGAATGTCTCCGCGGCTGAGAATCGCCTGGTAGACTGCGTCGGTACGATCCATCTTGAGCAGCAGATCGGAACTGGCCTTCTCCAGCGCGTAACTAACCGCGGCAGGCGAAAGCTTGCGGCCTGATTGGATTGCATCGGCAATTAGCTGATCGATATTGATCTGGCTTTGAGCGTACTTCAACAGGTAGTTCAGTTCCTCATCCATCGGCTGCGAGGCGGCCTCGAAAACCACTTCGGCGGAACTGGGACCGGAGAACTCGACGGCCGACTTGATCGCTTCCGCTCGAACCAGCGGCGAGGGATCGTTGGCCGCCGCTTTCAAAGTACTTTCCCAGCCGTTGACCGAATCAGCCCAGTGCCCCAGCGTTCGGACCGAAGCGGCCCGCACGCGTGGCTCTGCGGCTCGAAAGACCTTCTTTACCAGGTCCAAGTTGGGTAGTCGATGTTCTTCCAGGACCCACAAACATTCGAGCATGGCCTGGGCGTCGTCGGGATTGCTGATGTCTTTTGTCGCGACGAACGTTTCGATCGCCGATTGAACCTCTTCCGACTTGCGACCGCTCAGTTCGATGCGAGCGCGATAGCGGGTACTGTTCTCTTTGGCGTAGAACGCACTGAGAACTTCCGGCAGCGGCTTGTCCTTCAGGCGAACCGGCTTGACCAGCGGCCGACCTTTGGCAGTAATTCGGAAGATACGGCCATGTTGATGGTCACGATTGGGGTCACGCATGTTGTGCTGCATGTGCCCGATCAACGCATTGGCCCAGTCGGCAACATACAGAGCGCCATCGGCACCAATTTCAACGTCGCTGGGGCGGAAGTTGGGATCGGCCGAAACCAGGATCGGGTTGACTTCGTTGGCGTGAATATCGGCCCCGTCGTACTCAATCTCGTGATTCAGCACGCCCAGGAAACCGATGCAATTGCAGATCAGGAAGTTGCCTCGGATCTCTTCGGGGAAATGGCTGCTGGCGAGAAGGCCCGTGGCAGGAACCGGGCGGACTCGCTTCTTGAACCACTGCTTGTTGCCGATTCCTTTACCGATGTTCACATACGAACCGGTCCCAGTCGTTCCGTCGTTGGCGAATTGATAGCCCCACTGATCGAAGACATCGCCGTGCGGGTTGGGGCCAATCGGAAAGTGAAACTCCATTTCAAACGTTCGCGGATTGAAGCGGTGGACGCCCGTTTGCGTCGAGCGATAGGTTCTCGTCGGCGTTTCCATCGTGGCAACGTTGAACACACCCCGTGACCAGTAAATCCAACCGTCCGGTCCCAAGTTCATGGCATTGGCCGAGTGGTGAGTGTCGGCGCTGGAAAGACCTTGCAAGATGCGAATCTTGACGTCGGCTTTCAGGTCTCCATCGGTATCCTTCAGGAACCAAAGCTCTGGCAGCGCGGCAACAATCATTCCACCGCCCCAGAATTCAAAGCTGGTTACGCTATTCAGCTGGTCGGCAAAGACCACACATCGATCGGCTACGCCGTCGCCGTTGTCGTCGGGCAGGCAGACAATTCTGTCGGTACGCGGCTGGGTCGGGTTCCAGTGAGGATAACTGGGCCAGACCGAAGCATAGAGATCCCCTGCGGGGCTGACAGCCATTTGGACCGGGTTGATCAACTCCGGAAACATTTCTTCCGAAGCAAAGACATTCGCTTCCAGCCCTTCGTAAAGCGAGAGCTTTTTCAAACCGTCTTCGGCCGTGCGATACGAGAAACCTCCATCGGCAAGATCCCCGGTTCGATTCGATTTGACGAGCAGTTCCTCAGGCAGGTCGTTGTCCTTTAATTCCAGGTCACCGCCGTTGGCCACAGCCCAGACACGTTTGTCGCGGTTGGCGGTCAGCACGTCGAAGATTTCCATCTCGCGTTTCATGACGTCGGCGTTGGACTGGCCGAACCAAGCCAGCTTCGAGCGCCCTCCGTAGACGTTGTAGCCGTCAACGGTACGATAGCGACTGAACCAGTAATAGTTCTTGTCGAGTACCACTTCACGCAGCTTGGCGAACTGGGCCGAATCACTGGCCGGGGCTGGTTTGCCGAAGAGCTTGGGAATGATAACTCCGGCGATCTCCTTGTTGCCATGATCCAGCAAGTGGATGCCGTTCATCGTGAGCGGCGTTTTGGCATCGGTGTAAAGTTGCTGCGACGGTGTGAACAGATCAACGAAAACCACTTTCTTCGCCTGGCAGACGTCCCGCATCGCTTCGGTGTAAAGCTTCAGGTTGACGTTGTTTTTCGTGCCGTCGGGGAGATTGCGGTTGTATAGGTTTTCGTGGGCGATTGGCGAAAACATCACGATTTTGGGGGCTGACTCGCCGTTGTATTTCTGGGCCAGCATTCCGTCGATCACGTCAGCCAGGTCAAGCTTGAAGCTTTCCAGAGCTTCCGGCCCTTTGAGGGCTTCGTTGTAGCCAAAGAATGCAAAGACGACGTCGGTCTGGTTCTTTGCCAGCCACTCGTCGGGACTGCCGAAGTTGTCTTCGCGCGGACGAAGTTTCAGTTCGTCGCCTGGAAAAGCGAGATTGCGGAAAGTCAGATTCAATTCCGGGTGCAGGGCATGGATGTAGGTTTCCAGCCAGCCGTGGTGCTGCAATCGATCGGCGGTGGTGTTACCGATGATGGAGATATGATCGTTTTTCTCTAGCTTAAATTCCTGAGCATTAATCAGGCCGGTCCAAGCGAGTCCAAGACATAGTACGAGCGGCAGAATCGTGTTGCGCATGGTGTCCTGAAGGGTTGAAGGTAGGGCGGGAAACAGGAAGCGAAAGGGGTTATTGGAAAAGCGGTGCTCACCATGTTGATGGTAACCCATCCATTGGCGAAATCCCAGCAATTTCGTCCGCCGGTGTCGATCAAGAGAATCGGTGGGTTTACTGGAAGCTGCTGCCAGCTTCGTATGCCTCTTGGATCTCTTGGGCACTTAAGATGCGGCCAAACAAGGCGATTTCATCGATTCGCCCGCGCAGCTCTCGGCTGTAAGTCAATTGCCCGGCGCGGTTCATCGAGCCGTATGCCCCAATCGTGGCAGGGCCGTAGTTAAGCGGAACCGACTCGTTCCAGGGGCAGCGTTTCACTTCTTTGCCATTGATGTAGTAGATCGATTCTTTCTTGATCGAGTCGAGCTGGGCGGCCACATGGGTCCAGCGGTTCCGGGGCAGTTTTTCGAGAGACGTGTAGTTGACCTGGTCTTTGATTCCCATCCGCAACTCGCCGTTGCGGGTAAGGTTCCAGTGGTGCTGGCCGGGTGCATAGTCGATGGAATTGAAAACGGTTTGCAGGGCGTTGTCGTATCGATTGGCTTGAACCCAGGCCATGATTGTTAGGTGGTCGTATTCGCCCGGAATATCCAGATCTATGCGGTCTCCATGGTTCTCAAACAGCATCGCTCCCTTTTCCGGCCAGCGTCCCGTTGCCCAGATTCCGCCATGGAGCGAACCATCCGGAACGATCTGACTAGGGGCTCGATTGATCACTTCTCGGCTTTGGCGCGAATTGGTTTCAAAGTCGAAGTAAAAGAGTGTAGCCGGATCGTTTCGCAATTTCAGGCTATGATCCAGCCAGCGTTTGAAGCCGATCGACATGCTGGTGGCGAACGCATGATCGTCGGCGGCAATGCTGCGTCGCTGATCCTGGGCATTCCAGGCAATCGCCGAGTTCTCGGTCAACAACTCTGCTGGCTGGTCGCGATCTTTCAGGCGAACTTCGCCAGCAAAGACGTGGAGTTCCTGGTTCTGATCCTCGTCGACGTAAACGCCGAATTCGGTGCCCAGGTCTTCTACCAGCAGCTTCGGAGTTTCGATGATAAAGCCATGCCCCGTTTCCGGAACGATGGCCCGTGCTCGACCTTTTTCCAGTTCCATATGAAAGGAGTCGATGATCGAAAACGTGGCGGGGCTTTCCACGGAAACCGAGACACCATTTTCAAATGCCAAGGTGATCTCGCCACCGATCAGGCGAAACTTGCCAGGGAAGAACTTACCAGCTTGGGGAGCGAGCGATTCGTCGAAACGCTGATTGTGCCCGACATCGAGCAGCGCGATCGGGCGATTGGTTGGCTTCACGGGCTTCGGCTGAGCAGGAATGGCTTTACCGTCCCGAGCCACTGGAACCGGCTTCGATCGAGTTGTCGTCAACGGCCAGGCTACGTAGCCAAGTGCCAGACCTATAAGCAAAGTCGCTGCGATGGCGACGATCCACTTAGGCCATGTGTCAGCGCTGCCTGATGGCGAAGTGGGTGGTGGCGTTGGCTGAGCTTCGCCACTGGCCTCGTAGCGGAGTTCAGCATCGACATGGGCCGCCAGCCGAAAATGCTTTCTGGCATCAGGGTTGCTGCGCAGTACGTCGCTAAGGGTTACCTGCTCGGCATCGCTCAACGAGGATGGATTGAGGAAATAGCGTTCGATCAACTCATGAATCGGATCAGGCGATTCGTTCATCAAGCGGTCCTCATTTGCAGGCGAACGCACTGGTGCAACTTCGTACGTAATCGGCCCAGGCGTTTGTATAGGCTGTTGGCTGTCTTGCCGGCGGCCTCGGCGATTTCTTTGACCGCTTCGTCTCGCGAATACGGGGCGAGCAATAGCTTCTGGTGTTCCGGACTGAACTTCTGCAGGCAATCGCGGATGGCAGTTCGCTGCTCTTGGATCTGCTCGGAAGGTTCGTGGCTGGCTTCGACCGCGATCAAAGAGATCAAATCGTCGTCTAGCAGCAAGCGATCTCGGCTACAACTCCGGCGGTATTTCAAAACCTCGAACCGGAGAATCATCCGGGCCCAGGGAATAAACTCGTCGTCGGATTGAAGCTGATCGATTTTCCGCCACATGACCAAGCTGGACTCTTGCAGCACATCGTCGACCGCATTCCAGTCCGGAAGCGATGCGCGCGCGATGCCAGCCAACTCGCGTTCGTGCCGGAGAAACAATGTGAGAAAACGATCTTTTTCCACAACGACTTTGCCTGGATTAGGTAGCGATCTGTAACCTTACTCCCGCACGGGAGTTCAACCTGTCGGCAATTCAAGGGAAATAATTCGCTGGAATTGAATGGCAGGTTTGTGGCAAATTGGGAGTAAGATGGTACATCCCGCCCCGATTTCCCCCGAAATACCCCGTGAAGGACTACAGTTTTGAGTTTACCCCATTTTGGGCAAATGGTTGCCGGATTCTTGATTCTAACCACTCTTAGTGTGGCCTCCTCGCCGGCATTGGGTGCGGAGAAAATCGATTTCCAACGGCAAGTTCAGCCGATCCTGGCCGACCGCTGTTTCCATTGTCACGGGCCCGATTCTCAGAACCAGGACTCTGAATTACGGCTAGATAGCCAAAAGAACATTTTTGCCGATTTAGGGGGGTATAGGGCCGTTGTTCCTGGTGACCTAAAGGCCAGCCAACTGCATACTCGCATTCACAGCGATGACAAGTCGTTGGTGATGCCTCCGCCGGATAGCAATCGCAGTCTATCGGCCGAGGACAAACGCATCCTCGATCTGTGGATCGAACAAGGTGCCCCCTACGAAGGGCATTGGTCCTTCACGCCGCTGAAGAAACCGGAACTTCCGCAGAAGGCGATCGAAGATTCGGATTGGCCCGAAGCGACGAAGAAGGAGTGGAGTGCCAACCCGATCGATCAATTCATCGCTCGGCGATTGATCGAAGAAGGGCTGCAGCCGTCAGACCCGGCGGACCCGGCCACGAGGCTTCGCCGAGCTTCACTCACGCTGACCGGGATGCTGCCTCCGGAAGACCTGCAGAAACGCTTCCTGGCCGATCCAACCCCACAGGCCTACGAAAAAGCAGTTGACGAGTTGCTCGGTTCGATCAACTTCGCTGAGCGGCAAACACTGCGTTGGCTCGACGCGGCCCGCTATGCCGATACTGACGGCTACCAGAACGACAACGAACGAACCAACTGGCCGTGGCGGGATTGGGTAATTCAATCGATCCACCACAATATGCCGTTCGATCAATTTACCATCGAGCAGTTGGCGGGCGACATGTTGCCCGAAGCAACTGACTCGCAAAAGCTGGCGACCGTGTTTAATCGCAACCATCGTCAGAACGGCGAAGCCGGGGCCTTGGCGGACGAGTTCTTTACGGAGAACGTGATTGACCGGGTAGAGACGACTTCGACGGTTTGGTTGGGGCTGACCATGGGTTGTGCCCGTTGCCACGACCATAAATACGACCCGCTCAGCCAACGCGAGTTCTACCAATTCTTCGGATACTTCAACAACATTGGCGAGCGTGGAACCGGCCAGGGAAAGAAGTCCAATCCGCTGATGAAAGTAGATCCTCCGTTCGCCGAGGTCAAGCCAACCACGCTGGCGGCCATCGAAGAGGCCGCACAGGAAGTGGAAGCAGCCAAGTCAGGGCTCGACGAGCGAATGCAGAAATGGCTTGCCGATTACGACAGTTCGGCAGAAGCGAGCAAGGAGACCTGGTCGATCGGTGCGATTCAAGAGGCCAAGCTGACCGGACCTGGCAATCTGACCTTCGACGAGCAACAGCTAGTTCACTACGCCAAGGGAAGTGGCGGCGGCCAGGCAATCGTGTACGACATCACCCTGCGGCCTGGCCAGGGGGAAATTGCCGCGTTGCGGCTTGAAACCCTGCCTGACCCTGCGTTGACCAAGCCGCGGCAGTTGGCACCGAGTGTGAATGGCAACTTCGTCCTTTCGAGGTTCTCGATCCTCTATCAGGGGAAAGAAGTCCCGCTTGAGTCGGTCGCCGCGACGTTCGAGCAAACCGATTATCCCGTGAAAAACATCCTGGACAAGAAGTCGAACACCGGTTGGGCGGTGTTTGGTCCGAACGTGAAGCCTGAGCCGGTTTCGGCGATGGTCAAATTGGGCGAGACGCTCAAGATCGAGGATCAACAGTCATTGACGATCCAACTGCGATTCGAGAGTCAGTTTGCGGACCATGTCATCGGCAAGTTGAGGGTTTCCTTTTCCGCAGATCCGAATGCAAGTCTCGATGGCGACTCCGGACCGTCGCCTGAAATTCAAGCCGCTTTAAACTCCAAGGAGCGATCCGCCAAGCAGTTGGCTTTACTGCGGACCTACTACGAGAGCCTCGACCAGCCTCTTTCCAAAGCACAAGCGAAGCTCAAGCAAGCCGAGGCGAAGCGAAACGCGGAACTCGGCAATGACGTTACGGTGATGGTGATGCAGGAACGCGACGGCGAGCCAACACCGATTTATCTGCTCAATCGAGGTCAATACAACGAGCCGGTCAAAGACGATCCACTTTCGCGCGGTGTGCCGACATCGCTGCTGGCGAGCGAAGATGCCTCGCAGCCCAAAGATCGCTTGGAACTGGCCCGCTGGGTTGCCTCAGGCGAGAATCCTTTGACGGCCCGTGTGATTGTTAATCGAATCTGGCAGGAACACTTTGGCACTGGGCTGGTGAAGACGGTCGGAGACTTTGGTCTGCAGGGGGAAGTCCCCAGCCATCCGCAACTGCTCGATTGGCTGGCGATTCGGTTCATTCAATCTGGCTGGGATGTTCAGGCCATGCACCGCCTGATTGTGACCAGTGCCACTTATCAAGAGTCCTCCGTTCAATCGGCAAAGCTTCACGAGATCGATCCCTCGAATCGTCTGCTTGCTCGCGGGCCTCGGTTCCGAGTCGATGGCTTTACAGTTCGCGATATCGCGCTGCAGGCCAGTGGATTGTTGAATCCAGAGGTTGGCGGCCCGCCGGTCAAACCATATCAACCGGAAGGTCTATGGGAATCGGTCGCGGCCAGCGCAGGGACCCGGTATCGAGAAGATTCCGGCGACCAGCGTTATCGCAAAAGCATGTACACCTACTGGAAGCGGGCCGTGAATCCGCCACGGCAAACGATTTTCGATGCCGGCGGACGAGAGGTCTGCAACGTGCGGGCTCGGCGGACCAATACCCCGCTCCAGGCTTTGGTCTTGATGAATGACAAGACCTTCATTGAGACAGCACGTGCCCTGGCCGAGCGGGTATTGAAATCGGACGAGCAAGGGGATCAGGCTCGCATTGCTTCGATGTATCACTTTGCAATTGCTCTGCGGGCCGACGAACAAACTCTTTCGGTCCTGCAGGAAAACCTCAACTTCTTCCGTCAGCACTTTAAAGACAATCCAGAGCAGGCCGCGAAGCTGCTTGCCGTTGGGGCTTCGCCGCGCGATGCTTCGCTCGATCCGGTCGAGCATGCCGCCTACACGGCGGTGGCTCATTTGATTTTGAACCTGGACGAATTCATGACGGTCGAGTAGCCAAAAGCTTCGACCAGCCATCCAAACGATATCGATTTCCGCCATAAAGGCACGATCATGAAACCATTCGACGCAGCCAACGAAAATCGCATGATGCTAACCCGGCGCCATTTCTTTGGCCGTACGGCATCCGGCGTTGGCGTTGCCGCATTGGCATCGCTCTTGGGGCAAGACGCGCTGGGGAAAGAGAAGCCGGAAAACTTTGCACCTCCTACTGGTGTGATGAAAGCGTTCCATGTGCCACCCAAGGCGCGACGAGTCATTTACCTGTTTCAAAGTGGTGCTCCTTCCCAGCAAGAGTTGTTCGATCCCAAGCCAACTCTGGCGACAAACGAAGGGAAGGACCTGCGTGATTTCGTCGAGATGACGCAGCGGGTTACCGGCATGACGGCCGGGCAGAAGTCGTTTCCGTTGGCAGGTTCGCGCTACAAATTCACCAAGCAAGGAGAATCAGGGCTGGAACTGGGCAGCGAATTGATTCCCAACATTGCTTCGCTGGCCGATGATATGTGCCTGATCCGCTCGATGCAGACCGAAGCCATCAACCACGACCCGGCGATGACCTTCTTCCAGTCAGGGCATCAACTGCCAGGCCGGCCCAGCTTTGGATCTTGGTTGCATTACGGCCTGGGAACGATGAACGAGAACCTGCCAACGTTCATCAGCATGGTCTCGCGCGGCACCGGCCGGCCGAACTGTCAGCCGCTGTACGATCGGTTGTGGGGCAGCGGTTTTCTGCCATCGACCTATAGCGGAGTCAAGCTGATGAGCGTGGGCGACCCAGTGCTCTACCTGGGCAACCCGGATGGCTTCGATCCGGTGGCGCGTCGGCGAATGCTCGACGATCTGTCTCGTTTGAATGAGAAGAAGCTCGACGAGTTTGGCGATCCGGAGATTCATACCAGGATTCAACAATACGAACTGGCCTACCGAATGCAAACATCGGTGCCTGACCTGACCGACTTCTCGGACGAACCGCAGCATGTGATCGATGCCTACGGCCCCGATGTGATGAAGCGGGGAACGTATGCCTACAACTGTTTGCTCGCCCGGCGGCTGGCGGAACGCGACGTTCGCTTTGTGCAGCTGTTTCATATGGGCTGGGATCAGCACTTCACGCTGCCGAAGCAACTCCCCGGGCAGTGCCATGACACGGATCAACCAACCAAAGCGTTGATTCAGGATCTGAAGCAACGCGGCATGCTCGACGACACGTTGGTTGTCTGGGGTGGCGAATTTGGCCGGACTTCGTATTGCCAGGGCAAGCTCGATGCCAACACCTATGGCCGTGACCATCATCCTCGCTGCTTCTCGCTCTGGATGACCGGGGCGGGCGTGAAGCGTGGATTTGCCTACGGTAAAACGGACGACGTTTGCTACAACATCGTCGAAAACCCGGTCCATGTGCATGACCTGCATGCGACGATGCTCCATCTGCTGGGGATCGATCACGAGAAGCTGACCTATCGATTCCAGGGACGCTATTTCCGCCTCACCGATGTCCATGGCCACGTTGTGAAAGACATTCTGGCCTGACGCGCACCAAGTGGCTGATAAGCCGCCGTTAGTGAGAACTACGTTAATTCCTGGTTTTCTCAGCCTAAGAATGGGTCTTTGGCAACCGAAAGCTCTTTTCCAATTCTGCGCGATAAGACACAATTCCTTAGAGCGGTTCGATTCACGTTCGCCAGGAAATCAGTCGTGTCAGCAAATACCACCGATGTTGCCAATCCGTCCGAAACGTCCCCTGAACAGGCGTTCGTCGGCGTATTCGATCTCTTCAAGGTCGGTATTGGTCCCTCCAGTTCGCACAGTGTTGGACCGATGCGGGCCGCCGAGATGTTCCTGGCTTCGCTCCGCGAACAAGGCAAGCTCGATGCGGTTGGACGGGTTGAGGTCGATCTCTATGGTTCGTTGGCCCTGACTGGCATTGGCCATGCAACTGACATTGCTGTGTTGATGGGCCTTCAGGGGGAAGTCCCCGACCAGATCGATCCTGAGACGGTTGCCTGCAAGCTGGAAGGGGTCCGCGGACATAATCAACTGAAGTTGGCTGGTGAAAAAACGATCCCGTTCTTCGAGAAGGATGACCTTCTTTTTCACCGACGAACCTTCCTGGAAGGACATCCCAATGCCCTTCGCTTTCACGCATTCGCTTCGCGCGAGAGCGAACAGCCGTTGCTGAGCGAGACTTACTTCTCGATTGGCGGCGGGTTTGTCATTCGTGAGGGCTCGGCGGGCCGTCAGATCGCCCAGCCAATGTCGGCTGTCCCGTTTCCCTTCAATTCGGCTGCTGAACTGTTGCAATTGGCGGCAGACAACAACTGCCCGATCAGCCAGATTGCCTGGGAGAATGAAAAGACATTCCGCAGCGAGGTCGAGATCCGCGAAGGCTTGCAAAGGATTTGGGAGGTCATGCAAAGTTGTGTTGAACGCGGTTGCCGCCAAGAAGGCATTCTGCCAGGCGGGTTAAACATACGACGGCGAGCTCCCAGTCTTTACCAGACGTTAAGCGGTCGCCCGGAAGCGAACATGCGCGATCCGCTCAATATTCTCGATTGGGTCGATCTCTACGCGATTGCCGTCAACGAAGAAAACGCAGCCGGCGGCCGAGTGGTCACCGCGCCGACCAACGGTGCGGCAGGGATCATCCCGGCGGTGCTGTGCTATTTCGATCGCTTCTGTCCCGAGTCGACCACCGACAAGATCCATCAGTTTCTGCTCACTGCGGCGGCGATCGGAGCATTGTACAAGAAGAACGCCTCGATCTCAGGGGCGGAAGTTGGCTGCCAAGGTGAAGTTGGCGTGGCCTGTAGCATGGCCGCCGGGGCATTGACCGAAGTACGAGGCGGCACGCCGCGCCAGGTTGAAGAAGCGGCCGAGATCGGCATGGAACACAACCTGGGCCTGACCTGCGATCCGATCAAAGGCCTGGTTCAGGTTCCCTGCATCGAACGCAACGCGATGGGGGCCGTCAAAGCGATCAATGCTTGCCGGCTGGCGTTGCGGGGCGATGGCAGCCATTTCGTCTCGCTCGACCGGGTCATCCGCGTGATGAAGCGGACCGGGGCCGATATGTCTTCGCGATACAAGGAAACCTCGCGAGGTGGCTTGGCGGTGAACATCAGCGAGTGTTAACGATCTGGTTAACCTTGCAATAATCGTCAACTTCTCACGAAACCAACCGGCGGCTGAGGTCATACAGGGGAAAGCCTCTCATCTGGTTGGTGAAATCTTGTGAGATTTCTTGGTTTCTTTGCTATACTTAAGGTATGAACAATCCCCGCCTTCTCCCCTACCTGCTAGGGCTTGCTGCCCTGGTTTACTGCCCCCAAGTTGCCGCCGCGGCGGACAATGCGGAGGTTCGTGCGCTCTTCAAGAACCACTGCATCGAGTGCCACGGCCCCGATGCCCAAGAGGCGAAGATTCGGCTCGATACGCTCCAGTTTCCCTCGGCATCGCTCGATAACGCCCACGTCTGGTCACGGGTAGTCAATGCGGTCGAACGGGGAGAGATGCCGCCAGACACGCAGGATCAGCCTTCGGACCAAGAGAAGCGAACGCTGATCGCAGGGATCGTGAAGACTGTTTCGTCCTCGGTCGAGAGGCCGGTCTCGTTGCGCCGGCTCAATCGCCAGGAATATGAAAACACGATTCATGATCTTCTGGGCGTTGATGTCCCGCTGGTCGATCTGTTGCCGGAAGATGGCAGCGTGCAAGGATTCGACAAAGGGGCGGACGGCTTGAGCTTCTCTTCGGTCTTGATGGAAGAGTATCTCAAAGCGGCTAACGTCGCGTTTGACGCAGCGATTCGCCGAATCAAACCACTTCCGCCCGAGACGCGGCGGGCCGATCTGATGGCGATCAAAGAGAACATCGACTCGGTCGACAAGAAGAAGGGAGGCGTCATTGAAATCGATGGTTCCCTGGTGAAGTTCACGCCTGGCTGGCCTCCGGCTCGGATTGACTCGGCTCACCCGATCGAAGACGGCATCTATCGTTGCCGCGTCGCCATCTGGCCGCATGAGCCAAACCAGCGCACCATTTCGGTCGCTCTGTACGTGGGATCTTTGTTTGGACCTGACACGCAAGATTTCGTCGGCATCTTCGACGCGTCCGGCACGCCGAAAGAGCCACGAGTTATTGAGTTCACACGGCGGATGCAGGCAGGCGATACGATTCACATCGTTCCGCGCGTTTGGCCGGAACATGTGACCTGGCGAGACAAGTTCGAGACGCGTCCCGGCGTTGGGATTGCCTGGGTCGAAACGTATGGCCCGCTCGATCAAAGCTTCCCATCAGAGTCGACCAAGAAGCTATTTGGCGACGTTGACACGATCACGATGAAAGAAGAATGGCCGGTCTGGATGCGGCATCGTAAGAACGTGAAGTCGCACTCGGTCGATTCGACCGATCCGAAGAACGACCTGGTGCGGATGCTCAAGGATTTCATTCCCCGGGCGTTTCGCCGACCGGTGTCGGAGGAAGAAATGCAGCCGTTCATCGACCTGGCACTCAACCGATTGGAAAAGGGCCGCACGTTTGAACAAGCCGCGAGGTCTGGAGTCACGGTCGTACTTTGTGCCCCTCAGTTTTTGCTGGTCAATCGAAAGCCGGTTGTTGACGACTACACCATCGCATCGCGGATGTCGTACTTCCTGTGGTCGACGATGCCGGACGAAGAGCTGTTGAAACTGGCTTCCGAAGGCAAACTGAGCGATCCGGTCGTTCGCCATCAACAGGTCGCGCGGATGATCGCTGATCCGAAGATCGAAAACTTCGTCAACGACTTCACCGGGCAGTGGCTCGACCTGCGCGAGATCGAATTCACGACGCCTGACAAGAAGCTTTACCCGGAGTATGACCCGCTGCTGTTGGAAGCAATGTTGGGCGAAACGCGGAACTTCTTTGATCATGTGTTGCACGAAGATTTGAGCGTGACCAATTTCGTCGACTCCGATTGGACCTTTGTCAATCAGCGTCTGGCCGATCACTATGGACTGGACGAGGTCCGTGGGCACGAGAAGTTTCAGAAAGTGAAACTACCTGCCGACTCGGTCCGCGGCGGCGTGTTGACCCAGGCCAGCGTGCTGAAAGTGACCGCCAACGGCACGACCACGTCGCCGGTGATTCGCGGCGTGTGGGTCCTCGACAAGATTTTGGGACGACCCGCTCCGCCACCGCCGCCAGGAGTTCCGGCAGTCGAACCTGATATCCGTGGAGCGACGACGATTCGTCAGCAATTGGATAAACATCGAAGTAACGCTGAATGTGCGAGCTGCCATAAGCGGATCGATCCGGCGGGTTTCGCGTTGGAAGAGTTCGATGCGATTGGCGGGCAGCGTGATTTCTATCGCTCGGTAGGCGAAGGGAAAAAGATCGAAGGCAACAAGTCATATCGCCAAGGTCCCGATGTCGAAACTTTCTCCCAACTGGCGGACGGCCGCGAGTTTGCCGATTTCAAGTCGTACCGCAAATGCCTGGTCGACGACAGGCCGCTGGTTGTTCGGGCCATGGCCGAAAAGCTGTTGGTTTACGCGACCGGGCGTCAGGTCGGTCTGCCGCAGCGGCAATCGACTGATGCGATCGTCGCGGCTTCGCGTGATCACGATTGCGGTTTGCAATCGATGATTCAAGCAGTGGTCGATAGTGATTTGTTCCTTGCTCCCTAATTGCCTTTTGAAAACTGTTCGACAAAGGATTTGCCATGCGTGCCCCGCTTAGCCGACGAACTTTTCTGCGAGCCTCCGGTATCGCGATGGGCTTGCCGCTGTTAGGCGGAATGGGAGTCACGCGGTTGCTGGCCGACGAATCTGCGAAGTCGGCAGGCGACGTGCGGCGCATGTTGGCGATTTGTGCTCCCCTGGGAATCCACACGCCGAATCTTTTCCCTGAGAAAGCTGGCCGCGACTATGAATTGTCTCCGTACTTGAAGCCGATGGCAGACTTGCGGGAGAAGTTCACCGTGATCTCCGGGACCATGCACCCTGATGTCGACGGAGGGCACGCCGCCGAGAAGAGCTTTCTGACCGGTGCGGCTCACCCAGGCCAGCCGAGCTTTCAAAATACGATCTCGGTCGACCAACTCGCCGCCGAACAAATTGGCTACAAGACACGCTTCGGCTCGCTGACACTGGCGATTGCAGCTAACAGCTTGTCCTACACGCGCAGTGGTGTGCAGATTCCATCGGAAAGCCGACCATCGAAGCTGTTTGCCAAGCTCTTCCTGGAAGGAACCCAACAGGAAAAAGAAGAGCAGATGCGCCGTATCGAAGACGGGCAAAGCATCATGGACCTGGTTCAAGATCAAACCAAAAAGGTAACCCGTCAGGTTGGTCGTGAAGACAATCAGACGTTGGATCAATACTTCACCAGCGTTCGCGAACTGGAGAAGCGATTGATTCAGGCCGAAGCCTGGGCGAAGCTTCCCAAGCCGGTCGTCGATCGCAAGCAGCCCGAAGACATCACCGACAGGGCCAATCTGACTGAACGCTTACGGCTGATGTATGACATGATCTTCCTGGCGATTCAAACCGACTCGACCCGTTTGATCACGTTGGTCGGTGCCGGCGGCAACGAGGTCGTTTCGCTCAAAGGGGTCGACGATGGCTGGCATAACTTAAGTCACCATGGCCGCGATCCGAATAAGATCGAAATGCTGACCATTATTGAACTGGAAGAGATGCGGTTGTTCGCCGAACTTCTGCAGCGGCTCGATAACGTGAAGGAAGGGGATAATACCCTTCTGGACCAGACCGCCATCATGTTCGGCTCGAACCTGGGGAATGCTTCGAGCCATAACAACACGAATCTGCCAGTGATCGCGGCTGGCGGCCATTTCCGTCATGGCCAGCACTTGGCCTTCGGGGAGGACAAGAAGGCACCCCCTCTTTGCAATCTGTTTGTCAGCTATCTGCAGCACCTGGGGCTCGAATACGACCAATTCTCGACGGGGACTGGCACCTTCAGCGGGCTGGAAGCCGTTTAATTTGAATTAATCGGCTTTCTCTGGCAAATTCGCGTCTGAATTACACAAAAACGCCACAACCGGCAATTCTGAAAAGAATTTGCGGCAGGTTGCATTGTTGCCGTGCGGTAGTTGGCTGGAGTACGCTAAGAGCGGGCCAAGCCTCGGCTCCTCTTCTCATTTCTCACCCTGCTTCCCCCCGAAAAAGCTTATGAATCGCATTGCTCTGTTTGCCTTTGCTTTCCTACTTCTTGCCGCCCAGGCCGTCACGGCCAATCCGCTCGTTTATGAAGGCGAGTCAGGCATCGGCAAAGGGAAGCACATCGTTTTTCTCGCTGGCGACCATGAATACCGCTCGGAAGAATCGCTTCCGGCAATGGCTCGCATCCTGGCCAAGCACTTTGGTTTCAAATGCACCGTGCTGTTCTCGCTCGATAAAAACACCGGCGAGATCTCGCCAGGTTCCAGCTACATGCCTGGGACGGAAGCACTGAAGGATGCGGACCTGATGGTCATTTTCCTTCGCTTCCAAGATTTCCCGGCCGAGCAAATGCAGCCGATTGTCGATTACCTGGAACGCGGCGGCCCTGTCGTCGGTATGCGAACTTCGACGCATGCATTCAAGATCCCCAAAGATTCCCCCTTCGCGAAGTTTGACTTCCGCTACCCAGGGGAAGAATTCAAAGATGGGTTTGGTCGTCAGGTCCTCGGCGAAACCTGGGCAGGTCACTACGGCAAGAATCATGCGATGAGCACTCGTTTGGATATTGTTCCCGCCGAGAAGGATCATCCAATTCTACGCGGCGTGAAGAACCCGTGGGTGCAGGCCGGCGGTTATTGGACCGAACCGACCTCCGATAGCACCGTTCTGGCGATGGCCCAGCCGCTGGATGGGATGACGATCGATTCGCCGGTCGCCAAAGACAAGAAGCCCTGCCCCGGTGTTTGGGTTCGAGAATACGAATTCAAATCCGGCAACAAGGGACGCGTCTTCACGACGACTTATGGCGCCTCGGAAGACCTACTCAATGAAGATTTCCGGCGGATGATGATCAACGGCTGTCTGTGGGCTGCTGGGATGCAGTCGCAGATCAAACCAGACTTGAACGTCAACTTTGTGGGACCTTATCAACCGGTTACCTTCCGCTTCAAAGGACATCGCCCTGGCGTCAAGCCGGCCGAACTGCAAGGTTGGGATTCGCCCATTCTGCCCGATCACTCGGCGAAGAAGCCCGACGAGGCTGCGACGACTCAGGTAGACGTTAAAAAAAAAGCGAATATGAAAGCGCCTCGCCGCGAAGCGGGGCGTGACCCGCGGCAGGCGAACACCAAGGATGCCAGAAACACGACGCTCGAGAATCCGCCCAAGACGACCGACGAAGATTTTTCGGCATTCGCGATCTACGAAAAGACGGCTCCGCGTGCCAAGCAAGCCGATCCGGTAACGACCTCGCTTCCTTTGAAATTGAATCGAGGCGACCGGATCGCTTTGATCGGGAACACGCTGTTTGAACGCTCGAAAGATTTCGGCAATCTGGAAGCGATGCTGCAGACCAAGTTCCCGAAGCAGCAGTTGGTGGTTCGTCACCTGGCCTGGTCGGCCGATGCCATCGATCAGCAGCCTCGCCCGGACAACTTTGCCGATACCGAGCAACACCTGGTTCACGAGAAAGCGGACGTCATTCTGGCGGCTTACGGTTTCAATGAATCGTTCGCCGGCCCAGCTGGTCTGGCCCAGTTCCGTCAGAATCTCGGTGATTACCTGGCGTCGCTCAAATCAAAAGCATTCAACGGCGAGAGTGCTGCCCGGATCGTGTTGGTATCGCCGATTGCCAACGAAAACATCGACAACAACCCGGCCGCCGATCGCAACAACGCTAACATCAAGCTCTATCTGGACGTGATGCGCGACGTGGCGAAAGAACAGGGTGTCGCATTTGCCGATGTCTATACCGCCACAAGCTCTGCCATGGAAAGCCCTGGCAGCGACCTGACCATCAATGGCGTGCATCTGAATAGCGCCGGCGACAAGATTTTTTCGGCAGCTTTGTTCGAGCAGCTATTCGACGAAACGGCACCGGAGGTCAGCCAGCCACTGTTGGATACGATCGTCGATAAGAATCGGCAATTCTTCCGCCGCTTTCGTCCTCTGAACACATTCTATTACACCGGCGGACGCAACAAGGCCTACGGTTACCTCGACTTCCTGCCGGCCATGCGGAACTTCGACATGATGGTCGCCAATCGGGACCAGCGCATTTGGGACCTCGCTCAAGGCAAACAGGTTGCCGAGAAGATCGACGACTCCAACGTGCCGCCGCTGCCGATGTCGGTGCAGAGCCGCGGGGCGAACCAATGGATGACCGCCGCCGCCGAACAGAAGGCATTCAACATGGATCCGCGATTCGAGGTCAATCTGTTCGCGGGCGAAGAAGAGTTTCCCGATATCGTCAACCCGATTCAAATGCGATGGGATTCCAAGGGCCGCCTGTGGGTCAGCTGTTCGACAACCTATCCACACGTCTATCCCGGCAACGAGCCAAACGACAAGCTGGTCATCCTGGAAGATGTTGACGGCGACGGCAAAGCGGACAAGTCAACCGTTTTCGCCGATAACCTGCACATTCCTCTGTCGTTTGAATTCGGAGACGGCGGCGTTTATGTTTCCGAGCAGCCGAATCTGTCGTTTCTGAAAGACACCAACGGCGATGACCACGCCGATGTCAAGCAAACCGTGCTGCGTGGTTTCGGTACCGAGGACTCGCACCATGCGT
This sequence comes from bacterium, assembly GCA_016124445.1. GTDB lineage: Bacteria > Planctomycetota > Planctomycetia > Pirellulales > Pirellulaceae > Bremerella. The sequence continues at coordinate 530,461 of WGNR01000001.1, read as the reverse complement.
TGCATGACTTTACCTGGACGCCTGACGGCGATTTGATCTTTCGCGAATCGATCTTCCATCATTCCCAGGTCGAAACGCCTTACGGCCCGGTCCGCCAGCAGAACAGCGGCTGGTTCCGTTACGATCCGAAGTCACAGCGATTAATCAGCTTCGGAACCTACCACAGCACCAATCCCTGGGGCGTTTCGTTCGACGAGTGGGGTCAGCACATGGCCAGCCACCCGGTCTATGCCGAAGCCCACCAGGCGATCGATCCGCCTTACCCGCTGCAGAACGCCGCCCCGCGTGGATTGCAGGCTTACTCTGGCGTATGTGGGCATCAGGTCGTCGACTTCGCGACCTTCCCGGAAGAGTTGAGTGATTGCTTTATCAAGGTTCGCTACAAGCCAACCAACCGGGTCGAGATTCTGAAGTGGCAGGAAGGGCCGTATGGATTCACCGAGGAATACGTCGGCGATTTGCTTTTCTCCCGCAACCTGAGCTTCATCCCGGTTGACCTGCAATGGGGACCGCGAGGCGCTTTGTACGTTTGCGACTGGTACAACCCGATCAAAGGCCATGCTCAGTATTCGCTCCGCGATGAACGCCGCGATCGCCACTCAGGCCGCATCTGGCGAATCACCGCGAAGGGAGCCCCGCTGCAAGATCCTCCGCAGATCGCCGATGCTCCGATTGAAGATTTGCTGGAACTGCTCAAGCGTCCGGAATACTCGATTCGTTATCGAGCCAAACGCGAACTGGGTGCACGCGATCCCGCGAAGGTCAAGCCGCTGCTGGATGCCTGGGTCGCTAAGCTCGATAAGTCGGATCCCGACTACAGGCACAACCAGATCGAGGCCATTTGGACTTACCGCTGGATCGATTGTGTCAGCATGGTCCCGTCGGACAATGCCACGCCTGAGGCTGACTTGAATGTCGCTGTTTCGGTCTTGGAAGACCTGCTTTCGTGCGATGTGCCAATGGCTCGGGCCGCGGCGACCAAGCAGCTTCGCTACTGGTACCCTTACGTCGAAGATTGGCCGGCCCGGCTCAATGCGGCCGCCAACGACGAAAATGGCATCGTCCGGATGCAGGCCGCTATTGCCGCGACCTATATTGGAACCAAGCCCGCATTCACGGCGATGCTGGATGTCTTGAAGCACCCGCGGGATGGGCACCTGGCTTACGCGATCAACTGCGCGTTGATGTCGAAGACGATGCGGGCTCACTGGGAGGGGAATCCTCGTTACAACATTGCCCGGATCTTGAAGCAGGCCGCCGAAGATACCGAGATCAAAGAGCCGAAGCCAACCGTCGCCGAGGCAAAGTTCGACGCCCAGCGAGGACTAAAACTGGTCAAAGTGTCGGCTATGCCGGAACGGATGTTGTTCGACGTGAAACATTTCATGGTCGCACCAGGCCAGCCGGTGAAGATCGTTTTCACCAATCCCGATGCGACGGACCACAACTTCGTAATCGTCAAACCAGGCACGTTGGCCGAAGTTGGCATGGCGGCGAACGAGATGGCAAAAGATCCGACCAACGCGAAGTCAGACTTTATCCCGCGTGAGAAGATGGATCTGGTGATTCATAACACGCCGATGATTGGCCCGACCAAAGCAGCCCAGATCGCCGTATTGCGTTTCGAGGCTCCGAAGGAAGAAGGCATTTATCCCTATGTTTGTACCTTCCCAGGGCACTGGGTCGTGATGAACGGGGTGATGGTCGTAGCGAAGGATGATGCCAGCGCCCAGGCACTGATGGATGCCAGCGTTCCTCAGGTTGTCAAAGAATGGAAGTTCACCGACTTCGCCGATTTCGACAAAACGGAACATCTCAAGGATGACGCCACGCTGATGCGCGGCATGACGGCATTTGTCAAAGCTCGCTGCAATCAATGCCACGTTGTAGCTGGGCATGGGACAAACCTCGGCCCTGATCTGACCGAGTCGATCAAGAAGCTCAAAGGCAAACAACTTCTGCAGCAGATGGTTGAGCCATCGAGTCAGATCAACGAGAAGTTCCAGAACGTGCAGTTCCTGACGATCGGCGGCCGAGTCATTACCGGCGTGGTGGTGGAAGAAGACGACAAGCAGTATCGCGTCGCAACCAACCTGCTCACGCCCAACAGCCTGACCACGATCCTCAAAGAGGATGTCGATCAGATGGCCCCCTCGAAGATCTCGCCGATGCCATCCGGCTTGCTCAACATTCTGACGAAGCAGGAAATCTACGACTTGCATAGCTTCATCGAAGCTGGCGGTTACGAGATGCCGGAGCATCTAAAGCATCTGCATCAACATAATCATGGAGCGACGGAGTAACGCTGGTAACTCTCTCCTTCGAAAAAGAAGCGGCCTCAGCTAGAAACTGAGGCCGCTTTTGTTTTAGGGTAGGACCGCCGTCGAACTAGCGTCGGACGTCGCCTTCAATTTCAAGCAGCTGCGAATTGGGGACCGAGTTGCCGAACGTATCGAACTGGTCGAATTGCCAAACGACTTTCTTCGTCTTCGGATCGATCTCGACCAACAGTGGATTACCGGGGCCGGCGTGGCAGTTTCCGACGACGTAGTGTCCGTTGGGCAGCACTTCCAGCGTGGTAACCCAAGCCAATGTGATACCTGGCAGATCATTCTGGGCGATCTTCCAGACGATTTCCTTCTCGGGAGTAACTTCGATCACGCTATGACCGTTTCCGGTCGCGATCAGGGTGTTTCCATTTTCGAGGCGAACCGCAGCGAACGCTTTGTTCCCGTAAGCTTCGGGACCATGGCCACCGGCTGGCTGTTTTCCGAACATGGGCACTTCGTATTCCCAGACCACCTTGCCGCTTTTGCCGTCGTATTCGCGGATGAAGCCGTCGTTCTCGTGCGCGACCAGGTAGTTGCCGTTTTCCAGCTGGCGAACGAGCCGGGTATCGCTATGAGGATGAGGGCTATCGAGCTTCAGTTTCATCTCTTTGAGCAATTTGCCGTCACGGTCGACTTCAATGATGCGACCTGCTCCCGATTCGGCGATCATCACGTTGCCATTGGCCAGCGGCTGGAATGCGTGAACTTCGATTCGCTTGCCTTCGTTGCCGTTGCTCTTGCTGGAATCATACGACCAAACCACCTTTTTGGTCGCGGGATCGATTTCGACGACCTTCGAGGGTAACTTCTGAACCATGATGTGGCCATTGTCCAGCACATGGATATCGTGGATGCCGCCCCACGGCATTTGCCATTCGATTTTGCCTTCCTTATCGACGATGGCCAGTTTGCCGTTGCCTTGCGTTACCAGGCGAAAGGGACCAGCGGAAACCAGCGATGGGGTTGCGGTCAGGAAAGCAAGCAGAAGGGGCCAACAAAGAAGCCAGCGTTTCATCAGTGTCTCCGAGCAGGGTGGGTGTGAAGGTGCCGAAAGATGTAGGAGAAGCGTCGTTTCCAACTAGTCTGAGTATAGGTGGCATCCCTCAAAGGTTGATCGAGCGGACCTGGAGACCGACGAAATTCTCTGGAATTCTTCCCCGAAACGAGGAGTTTCGCAGCCCGATTGAGAGCTATTACGAATTCCCGCAATGGAGGCCTGTTGTGGGCGAATCGTCGTCGCGACAGAATCGGATCAAGATTCCAATAGTTGCGACTGTCAGACTGGTCTGGAACAATAGCGGAATGGTTTCCCCAGATTGGAGTAACGGAATGAATTCATCTGACGCGTATATCCCAGCCAGAGCAGCGGTTTGGCGAGGGGGCATCCATGGATGGTAGCGAGAATGGCGGTAACCATCGGGTATTGATCGTCGACGATAATCGAAGTGCCCGGCTCATGCTGTCGAAACTGTTGTCGGCCATTGGCGACTACGAAATCGAAGTGGTTGGCAGCGGGATGGAAGCGTTGGAATTGCTTCCCAAGTTTGACCCCGCCATCGTTCTACTCGATATCGGCTTGCCCATGATGGATGGCTATGAAGTTGCCCGTCGCATCCGCGCTGAATTCCCGCACGAAAAGATTCTTCTGGTTGCCGTGACCGGCTACAGCCGAGATGAACATCCTGAACAAGCGGAAGCTGCAGGCTTCGATCTACACTTGGTGAAACCGATCGGCGTCGAACAGCTGCGATCGCTCATGGAGCACGCCAAACTGCAGTAGAAAAGACCAACGGGCGCCAGGCATAATGACAAGGGCATGCCACCCGTTGATTTGTGTGTTCGGCTGGGAGATTGAGAAGAGAATTCTGCCTTAGGACCGTCGCATCGAGGCAACAAGCTCTTGGGCGGCTTCGGCGGCGGGTAACTCGACTGGTACACGGTACGAGACCGGTTCTTCGACCTTGCGAACCAATGCTGCGACCGATTCGATGACAAGATCGGGTTGGAAGGGGTGCCGCGGAATGTCTTCCAGGCGGGTACCTCCCGAGAGAACGAGAATGGTCTTGTAGCCCATCTGAACGCCCCCCAGGATGTCGGTTTCCATGGTGTCGCCGATCATCACAGTCTCGGATGTTTCCAGGCCGATCTCTTTGCGTGCCATTCGCATCATCAGCGGGCTTGGCTTGCCGATCGAAAGTGCCTTGCGACCGGTCGCCTTTTCTAGAAAAGCAATCGTTGCCCCTGCCCCAGGTCGCGTTCCCCGCGATGTCGGGCAGTTGGGGTCGTCATTAGTGGCAATCAGCTTGGCACCATCCAGAATCATTTGCGTAGCCGTTTCGAGCATGTCCCAACTGAGCGTGCGGCCTTCACCGACAACGACAAAGTCCGGGTCGTGATCAACCACCGAGTAGCCATTCTGGTGCAATGCGTTAAGCAATCCTCCTTCGCCGAGCACATAGGCGGTGCCGTTTGGCTTCTGGCTGGCCAGGAAACGAGCCGTGGCCATCGCACAGGTAAAGACGTGCCGTTCTTCGACATCGATGCCCATTCGCGATAGCTTCGTGACCACGTCCCGGCGGGTCCGTTGGCTGTTATTCGTCAGAAAGAGAAATGGAGTCCCGTCGTCGCGCAACTGGCGGATAAAGTCATCGGCGCCAGGTATCAGCTGGCTGCCGCGATACATTACGCCATCCATGTCGATCAAAAATCCCTTACTCATTACCTACCCTCTTTTTGGATAAAAATTGACCGGTTCGGCGGCTGCCATCCAGGCAGGTCTGCTGCAAACCGAAAACCTCGTTACTGTTCAGGGCATCTCTCAGGCAATGTCCGTGCCAAGTAGAGTTAAGGGAAGAATATTTTCTGGCCACTGCAACGGTACGCGGGTATAAAACAGCGCAGGCAAGATTAGGGGGTGAATTTGCCTCGTTCGCAAAAAAACAACTCTTTGTCAAATATCATCGTTATCTCCTCTGCTGCTGCCCAGTGCGAGCAGCTGCTGAGTAAGTCAGCAGCTGCGAATTATTTTGATAGCACGAAGCCTGAAAGCCCTTTTTTTCCGAATATTGCCGTTGTTGTTTGGCTACGGAAATCAACAAATATCAAGATATTCCTGCACATTAACTGATCAGTTTTTGAGGTAGTTCGCGTAGCTTGAGATCGCAGCCAAGCGCCCCTGCAACTTGCGGACTGGTGCCCCTTTTGCGGACCGCCTTTTTCCGCGAACATAGAGTGATTGCGTTGGGTCGTTCGATCCAAGCATGGTCGATCCAACTCTCCCAATCCTCAACTTCGCCGCCGCCGTCAGAACCTATGCCGCTGATCACGCTGAAAAACGTTCGCCATTCTTACCACGACCGGCCCCTGTTTTCGGGCGTCAATCTGGTGCTGGAGCCAGGACAGCGGGTTTGCTTGATGGGCCGCAATGGGGCAGGCAAATCGACGCTCCTCAAGATATTGGCTGGGGAAGTTGTCCCAGACGAGGGGGAGATCGCCTATTCCCCCGGTCTGAAGCGAGCCCAGATGGCACAAACCGTTCCGACCGATGACCGCGGCACGGTCTACGATGTAGTCGCCGACGGCGTAGGTAACCTGGCTGAAGCCCTCCGCGAATACCATACACTGACGCATCAATTGGCCGAGAATCCCAGCGACGAAATTGCTCAGCGAATCGATCAATTGCAGCACGAAATCGACACGCAGGATGGCTGGAACCTGCAGAATCAGATCGAACAAACGCTCACGCGGACTGAATTGGATGGAGAACTGGTTTTCCAGAAGCTCTCGGCCGGAATGAAACGCCGCGTGCTGTTGGCCCAGGCGTTGGTGAACGAGCCTGACCTGTTGCTACTGGACGAACCGACGAACCATCTCGATATCGATTCGATCTTGTGGCTGGAGAAGTTACTAATCAACACGACGGCATCGATCGTATTCGTCACGCACGATCGCGCCTTTGCCCGCAAATTGGCAACGCGTGTTGTTGATGTCGATCGGGGACGCGTCAACAGTTGGGCATGCGGATACGACGACTTCCTGAAACGCAAAGCGGCGGCTCTCGAGGCGGAAGAAAAAGAGCAGGCTCTCTTCGACAAGAAGCTGGCCCAGGAAGAAGTTTGGATTCGTCAGGGAATCAAGGCTCGCCGAACACGCAACGAGGGACGCGTCCGGGCACTTAAGAAGATGCGGGAAGATTATCGCGACCGGCGCAAGCATGTCGGCAGTGTGAAAATGGAGGCCCACGTCGGCGATCGTTCCGGGCAACTGGTATTCAAGGCCGATCACCTCTCGCACCGATTTGGCGACTTGCGAATCGTGGATGACTTTTCGACGGTCATCATGCGAGGTGATAAGGTTGGTATCATCGGCCGAAATGGTATCGGCAAGTCGACCCTGCTGCGAATCTTGCTTGGGCAAATGAAACCCGACCAAGGAGAAGTCAAAGTCGGAACGAATGTCCTGATCGCCTACTTCGATCAACTTCAGGCCCGCCTCGATCCGGAGCAGACGTTGCGCGAGAACATCGGCGAAGGGAACGAGTTCGTCAAAATCAACGGTAAGTCGAAGCACGTGGTTGGTTACTTGCAGGAGTTTCTGTTTACCCCGGAGCAGGCCAACCGGGCGATTAAGTACCTCAGCGGCGGCGAGCGGAATCGGTTGCTACTGGCGCAATTGTTCGCCAAGCCCTCCAACGTGCTGGTGCTGGACGAACCAACCAACGACCTGGATGCCGACACGATGGAACTGCTGGAAGACCTAGTCGTGAATTACCCTGGCACCATGCTCGTGGTGAGCCACGATCGAGAGTTTTTGAACAACGTGGTGACCAGTACCATTGTGTTTGAAGGGAACGGCGCCGTAAGTGAATATGCGGGTGGCTACGACGATTACCTGATTCAGCGTAAGAAGGAGATGTCGGCTCCTGTCGAAACGCCCAAGGTGGAAGCCAAACCAGTTGTCGAGTCGAAACCGGAGCCAGAGAAGAAGGCTTCAGGCAAAGGTCGCGGCCGGAAGCTAAGTTACAACGAGCAGCGTGAGCTCGACGGTTTACCTGGGAAGATCGAAGCCTACGAGGCCGAGCAGGAAAAGCTTCAGGCCCAAATGGCTGAACCTAACTTCTATCAAAAGCCGCAGGAAGAAATCAAAAAGGTCACGCAGCGATTGGAACAGATCGGCGAAGAACTGATGGCGGCCCTCGGGCGATGGGAAGAGTTGGCCACTATTGAAGAAGCGAGCTAGTGGGCCCAAAAAAAGATGCCCAGCATCGCCAGCCAGACCACGTCGAGAAAGTGCCAGTAGATGGCACAAATGTCGACGGTCCAATGTTTCTCGTGGTCGTACGTATCGTGCCGAGCCCGCATAATCACGCCACTTAGGAACGTCATCCCGCCCACCACGTGCAAAGCATGCACAAGCACCAGGAAGAAGATCAGTCCGAACTGCTTGGTTTCGCTCAGGTTGACGGCGTGCATCTCGATCAGAGCCCTGAGGCCAATCGTCTGGCAGACCAGGAAAATGATCGAGACAATTCCTGCCGTGTATAGCCAGCGGCGAAACGGGATTTGCCGTTCGCGTCGGACATTGACGACAGCCCGATGCATGGCAAAGCTGACACCAAACATGCCCAATGTGCCGAAGATCAGGCTTTTCGGGAAAATTGAAACCGTCAGCAGCGGTGACTTATTCGCCATGGTAATGATCGCATAGGCGAGCATGCCTGCCAGGAAGAACGAAGTCAGCGATGCGATGAACAAGTAGAAACCGAACTTGGCCTGATATTCATCGCGACGCATGAGACCCGGTGTGAAAGAGTTCCTGAGCATCGCGTCGACGCTTTCTTCGGCCGACCCTATCCTGTCCTCGAACGTGATCGACCGACTGCGGGGGCTACGGTTCTACCGTCGCGGTGGCATTGTAAAAGGATTCGATCGCTGGCTGGTACTGCGTCGAGTCGAGCAACGAAATCCCGATAAACAAAGCCACGAAGCCGAGGCAGAACAACAGCATCAGGACGTTGAATGCCTTGTCGTAGCGAAGGTGCATGAAAAAGGTGGCGACCAGGACCGACTTGACCGTGGCAATCCCCAAGGCAATGAAGATGTCGATCTCGCCAATGTCTTGGTCGGCGAGAAATACCGTCAACCAGGTGAAGAAGAGCAGGGCGAGAAACGTTCCGATCAAAAACGGCAACGGCATGATATGCGCGACGTGCTCGTGATGGCCGGAGTGGTCCGCTTCGATGGCGTGTGTGTTCGATTGATCAGACATAGAATGCTCGCAAGCGGCTTAAGACCGAATCAGGTAAAGAAGCGGGAACAGGTAAATCCAAATCAAGTCGACCAAGTGCCAGTATAGACCGACGTAGTCGACCGGGCCAAAGTACGATGCACTGAAATGCCCTTTGATCGATCGGTACAGCAGCCAACTGATGGCCACCATCCCTGCCAGGATGTGGAAACCATGCAGGCCGGTCATCATGTAATAGATACCGAAGAAGATCTGCGTATTCCGCGGGGCGTGAGCCAATGCTTCGATGCTGGCTCCATGGTCTTCTCCATGTTCACCGGCGTCGTGACCTGCGGCAGCCGAATGTTCCGAGGAATGCTCCGACGGGTGCTCGGCTGCTTTTTCTTCCTCGGCAATGGTGTGCTCTTCTGCGGAATGCTCTGCAGCGGCATGTGCCTTTTGAATCTTGATCAACTCATCGTGCGCTTCCGGGTACATCGATGGGTTTTGCAATTGGTAAGAGATGTTGTCCCTACCGGTGTAGAGTCCGATATCGAACTTGTGCGTGTACTCGAAGTACTTAACCACCAGAAAGACGCCGGCCAGGATCAGCGTACAGGTCAGCATCGCTACAAGTAGCTTTTGCTGGCTCTTCTGGGCTGCCCGAACCGCCAGGGCCATCGTCAAGCTACTGACGATCAGCACCACGGTATTCAAAGCGCCCAGCGTTGTATCCAGGTACTTGTGAGCGAAGAGGAAGACCTCTGGGTGGTTGTACCGGTAAATGATGTAGGCACAAAACAGCCCGCTGAACATCAGGATTTCCGTGAAGAGGAAAAGCCAGATGCCAAGCTTACCCGAGTCGAATTGCTGCTGCATCGTCTCGAAGTGGTGAGCCTGGAACGGGTGGTGGTGACCGTGATGGTCCCCTTCCTCGTGATGGGCTTGGTCGTGAGTTTCGACGGCGGCGCTCATAGGGCTATTTCGTTTCTAAACGTCGTCACAGTAACGGTTGAAATTAAACGGGGAGGGCAGGCTTCAACTAGTGTCCCGACTCGGATGCTGGTGCGGCATTTGGGTCTCGGACATAACCGCCTACCTGAGGATCATATTTCAGCCCGGTGTAGTCGTATGGCGAACCGACATGCGGGGCGTGCTCGAAATTGTAATAGGGAGGTGGGCTGGTGCAGGTCCATTCCAGCGTCGCGGCACCCCAGGGATTTGCTGGGGCCTTGCGTCCGTTGAAAAGCGAAATCACTAGCACGGCAATCGCACCAACCATTCCGATACCAAGGGTTAGGGCACCGATGGTGGAAAGGTCGTGATAAAGTTGGAACTCAGGGGCGTAGGTAGCGTAACGTCGCGGCATACCTTGCGAGCCCATGATGAATTGCGGGAAGAAGGTCAGGTTGAATCCGATGAAGACAACGGCACAGAAGACGCGTCCCCAGAATTCGTTGTACATCACCCCGAACATCTTCGGCCACCAGTGATATAGACCACCGACGAAGGCAATGACCGTTCCGCCCATCATCACGTAATGGAAGTGAGCGACAACGAAGTAGGTATCGTGCAGGTGAATGTCCGTAGCCAAGGCACCGAGGAACAAACCGGTCAGACCGCCGATCGAGAAGAGGAAGATGAACGACAAGGCGTAGCACATTGGCGTGGCCAGGTTGATATTCCCCTTGTACATCGTCGCGACCCAGTTAAACACCTTGATCGCGGACGGAATCGACACGCTGAAGGTCAGACCGCTGAAGATCACCGCCGACATCGGGCTTTGTCCGCTGACGAACATGTGATGCCCCCAGACCAGGAAGCCAAGCAGGGCGATCGCGATGGAGCTGTAAGCGATAAAGGTGTAACCAAAGATCGGCTTGCGGCTGTAGACCGACATCAGTTCGCTCATGATACCCATGCCAGGCAGAATCATGATGTAAACCGCCGGGTGCGAGTAGAACCAGAAGAAGTGCTGGAACAACACCGGGTCGCCGCCCATCGAGGGATCAAAAATACCGATGTGCAAGACACGTTCAGCCGTGAGCAACAGTAGCGTGATCCCGAGAACTGGCGTGGCCAAAACCTGAATGATGGCCGTCGCGTAGATTGCCCACATGAACAGGGGCATCTTGAACCAGGTCATGCCTGGCGGACGCATCGTGTTGACGGTAACGATAAAGTTCAATCCGGTGAAAATCGAGCTGAAGCCCAGGATGAAAGCACCACATGTGGCAGCGATCACGTTAGTTTGGGTTTCGATACTGTAAGGGGTATAGAACGTCCAGCCGGTATCGAGCTGGGTGGTTACCAGGGCAATCAGGAAGAAGATGGCGCCAAAAACCCAAAGATAGAAACTGGCCAGGTTCATCCGGGGGAAGGCAACGTCTTTCGCTCCGACCATCAGCGGAAGCACAAAGTTGCCCAGTGCCGCCGGAACGCTGGGGATGATGAACAGAAAGGTCATCACCGCTCCATGCAGCGTGAACAACTGGTTATAGCGGTCCAGCGAAATGAAGGAGAAGGTGCCCTCCGGCATCAGCAGTTGCAAACGCAACAACAAGGCTAAGACACCACCGAGGAAAAACGCACCGAAAATACCGACCAGGTACATCACACCGATCCGCTTGTGGTCGAGTGTGAGCGCCCACGACAGGAATCCTCTCGAACTGGTCAGGTAATTCGAATTCGGGTCGTCGTTATGACCGATGTCGATTTGTGTATCAGGAGTTATGGTGGCCATGACTTATTCTGCTCTGGAAAAACGGCTACTTCTCGTCTTTAAGCGATTTCAGGTAGGCGATAATCGCTGTAATTTGTTTGTCATTCAAAAGTGATGGCGTGAAAACGGTCATGCCGGGCTTGCGACCTTGCACGATCTTCGCCATCGGCTGGCGGATCGATTCGCGGACGTAGTTCTCGTCCATCATAACTTTCTCAGGGGTGCTGGAACCACGCGGAATCACGTCACGTTCCGTTCCCCATTGACCATTGAGCGGAGGACCGAGGTATTTCGTAGATCGATCCCCGGTGACGGAATGGCACTGGACGCAACCTTTACGCTGGAAGAGAATCGCACCCGCTTCCGCCGGCGGCTTGGTTTCCAGGAAATTCGCTTCCTTCTCTGCCCAGGCCTCGAATTCCGCAGGTTCGTGGACGTAGACCAACGCTCGCATCTGCGAGTGTTGTTGCCCGCAATACTCGGCACAGAAGAGATGGTACGGCTGGTGACCATCGATCGAAATTCCACTGCCGGTAGTTGCATTCGGGATAGCCCAGGTCGACGTGTAGCGGCCTGGAACACAGTCCATCTTGATGCGGAAGGCAGGGATATAAAAGCTATGCAGTACGTCGGCCGACTGTTCAAGGAACTTCACCGGCTTACCCGCTGGGAGGTGTAGCTCGGTAGTTTCCGCGCCGTTGGGATACTTGAACGACCATTGCCACTTCTTGGCGTAGACCTGAATTTCGTAGGCGTCTTCCGGAGCTTCCCGCATGTTGAGATAGCCGGTAAAGCCATAGAAAAAGATCACCCCGACCAAGATCGATGGGATCACGCTCCAGGTGATTTCGAGCGATTCGTTATGCGACGGCGACGGCTTTTCGGAGTGGCCTGGCCGGGCACAGTATTTGATTGCGAAGTAAGTCATCGCCGCGATGATGAGGACGAAGAAGAACAAACACAGGTAGTAGATGAAGTTGAACAGACCGTCCACATCCCCTGCGAACGTCGAACGCTCGGGCGGGAAGAACAAAGTGTCTGCCAGGATCGAGTGCATGTCTAAGCCTGTAATGTGGGCCATGGCGTGCTGTCTTTATCGTAACTAAGTCACTTGGATCGAAATGGTGACAATGCAGGGAGGCGGCAATTGGTCGTTAGGCTAATTTGAGCGATCTTCGCCTGAATAACCAATATGGAATCAAGCCGATCAACAAACATGTCACCGTGGCGTAGCCGCCCAACTGCATCAGTCGGGTTGCTTGGGGAGCGTAGTTCCCCGTGGTTTCGTCGTAGTGGAAGCAAAAGAGGATCAGTTGATCCATCGATTGACCAATTTTTCCTTCGCTTGCTTCGACCAGCGACAACCGTAATGTTGGCTCGTCGAACTGAACTCCGTAGATGTAGCGAGAAATGCGTCCATCCGGCGTACAAAGCATCAGCACGGCTGGGTGAGCGTATTCCTTGCGTTCCTCGACGTAACGAAATTTGAATCCGGTTGCCTTGGCAATGGCCAGGATCGACTTTCCACTTCCGACCAGGAAGTGCCAGCCTTCGGCAGTGCCGGGGCGATCGTATTCCTGGTAGTATCGGCGTCTTGTTTCGCTGGCTCGCTCAGGTTTTTCAGACGCATCAATGCTGATCGACACGACCTGAAAGTCCTTGCCGGCGCTTTCCTTCATTTGCTTCAAGGTTGAAACCAGGCCACCGATCTGCTGTTGGCAGAGCATGGGGCAATTCGAGTAGTTGAGCGACAGGATGACTGGCCGTTTGCCGTCGAAGTAATCGCCCAACGTGATCGGTTGGCCAAGATCATCCGTGAACGGGGTATCGAGCGGCAACTGGTCGTTCAAGTGTTCAGTGACACCCAAATCTTCGACTGCTTCCGGCGTCTCGTTTAACTGAGCCAGCGCCGACGAAGCGATCAACAGGCAGAATGTTACCGCCATGATCGAACGAATTGCCTCTGAACCTCGCATTCTATCCTTGTTCCGTCTTGGGACGGGCTAAGCTATTTCGATTCGTACTGCTGAGCGACGACCTTCATCGCCTGATCGATCGGCATCGAGATGAACTTCTTCGGTTCAGCCATCGGTGTCTCGTTCGGTTTTTCACCAGGCTTCTCGGCCTCGGCAGGAGGCACAACGACCCACTCATAGCCTGGCTCAAGCTTTTGCTTTTGCATCTTGATGATGTCGTCGACTTCTGTCAGGCGAACATTGACCACCTTCTGCTGGAACTCATAGGTTCGCCACTGCATGAAGGCCGCTTGCAGGCCAACGATACAGATGAAGGTAACTAGGCCGCTGACGATACCAACCAACGCAATGACCGGGGTATTCAGGTCGTCGTATTGCGGACCGCCGATTTCGATCTCTTCCGAGTCTGCGGCTTCGTCGACGATTTCGTGTTCTTGAGTGTCTTCAGTGACTTCCGACATCAAATCACCTTACTAATGATTGTGAAGGGCCAACGATTCACTGAGTCGAGGATCTTTGACTGGTACCAGCGGTTTATCCGTGGCGAACCAAATCAGCTGGCTGATATACAAACCGCCGATTCCAAAGATGCAACACAGGTCAATCAAACCAAAGGTTGGTGGAGCAGTGCCACCCGCAACCTGGGGCATGACGATGTAGTAAATGTCAACGTAGTGCATGATCAGGATGAAAACAGCCCAGCCGCTCAACACATACTTGTTTCGGCGAACGTGTCGTGACATCACCCCAAAGAAGGGAATGAAGAACTGGCCGAAGACCAGGGCAATAGCGACGTATGCCCAGCCGTTGGATTGGCGACGCAGGTACCATCCGGTTTCTTCAGGGATATTCGCGTACCAGATCAGCAGGTACTGGCTGAAGGCGATATAAGCCCAGAACAACGTGAAACCAAAGGTGTATTTACCCAGGTCATGGTAATGTTCGCGTGTCACACAGTGGCTCATCGTCCCGTTCTTCTGCAGCAGGAATAGCATCACCGTCATGAAGGCGAAGAAACTTAGTGCACATCCAGCGAAGAAGTAAACGCCGAAGATCGTGCTGAACCAGTGCGGGTCAAGCGACATCAGCCAATCGAACGAAGCAAACGTGGCCGAGAAGGCAAAGCCGACAACTGCCAGCGAGCTCCACTTCTGCAAGGTCAACGTGGTTTGCTTGTCGCCGTTGGAATCTTGATCCAGCGACCGCAGGTAAAAATAACGGGCGATGGCAATCCAGACTCCGAAGTAGATAAACGCTCGTACTGCGAAGAACACAGGATTCAGGTAAGGGAATTTCAAGGCGACCAGTTGATCGTATTCAGGCGAATCAATACTCCAGAGCGCCGGGTTGTTCCACTCGAACAACGTGTGATCTCCTGTTACCACCAAGGCAAAGATGGGGATAAACAGAACGGCCATCGTGATGACATTCTGCGACAGAAGTTCGGCGACGCGGCGAACGACAACGCTCCAACCTGCACGCGACAGGTGATGGATCGGAACGAAGAAGACCGCCCCAAGCGAAATGCTCAGGAAGTAGATGAAGCTTGTCAGGTAGGAGAAGTATAGGTACTCCTTGCCTGAGATGACTCCAAGGATGGTTGCCAGGATCAGAAGCGACACGCCGCCGTACAGCCCAATGTAGCGGACCGTTTGCCAGCCGGGGCCGAGGCGAATCGAATCGTCGTCCGTCACCGTGATCGTTGGTTTATGATGACCGCCCATGCTATTTTATTGACCCTTCAGTTCCAATTCTTTCATTTTGATGGCGGGAATCTCGTCCGGCGTGCCGGTCCGTGTCTTCTGCAATGCCCGAACGTAGGTCACGATCGCCCAGCGATCTTCCGGCGGAATCTGATCGCCGTAACCTTTCATCTTGCGAATACCATGTGTGATGGTATGGAAGATCTTGCCATCGGGCTGCTGGATCACGGCATCGGTATGCAGGTTGGTCGGAGGAAGCCAAGCCATGCCAGGTGTTGCCTGATCGATGAGTTCAAAGGCTCGTCGGGAGACCAAACCATCCCCTTCGCCTGCGTAGCCGTGACAGACCGAGCAGTAGATGTTGAAGCGGTTTTGACCTCGTTTGATCGTTTCGCTGGTGACTTCGATCGGAACGAACTTGACCCAGTTCGGCTCAGGTTCTGCCGGCGGCGTAGGAGCAGCACCTTCTTCAGGCTTGGCTTCTTCCGGCTTCGCATCCGCGGGCTTTTCGTCCATTGGTTTAGCGTCGGCAGGCTTCTCTTCCGCCGGCTTGTCTGCGGCGGGCTTATCTTCTGCTTTTGGCTCTTCAGCAGGCTTCTCGGCGTTTTCCTTAGCTGGCTCTTCGTCCTGCAGGAAGATGACATTCTTTTCGGCCGTTTCTGGCACGATACCGGTCAGCAGAACCGGATCGGTCCATTCGCCTCGAGCAACGGTCCCAGGAATTCGCGGTCGCATGGCGCGTCCGTCAGGAAAGACCGATGGGCGCCCCTGGAACTCGGTGCTTTGGGTTTGGGTATCCGCACGAAGCTGGATGTCCATGTCACGAATTGGATTGATTCGCGGTGCACCTGAGGTGGAATTCAATGCCGACCACAAAATCAGCGGTGGAATGATCGCGGCCACTGCCAGGCAGATGCCGATGTATTTGATGACGACCGGCAGTTCGTTTGGCGAGGGGTCTTCAAAGACATCGATCACCCCCGTCTGTCCGACGAAACCCTCGAACATTTCTTTGGTCTTGTTCGGTTTGTATTTGTCATCGGTTACATCGATCGCGAGGAAGAATTTATCGTCGGTGGCCCGAGCAAATTCAGGAACGCGGAAGAGCGGATTAGAGAACATCGGCAGCTTGTTCAACAGCAGCATGCCGAAGAACACGGCGAACGCCGAGTGCAAAATCGTCAGTTCGAAGATAACCGGGATGTTGGCCGGCAGGCTGAAGCGAGGCTTGGCCGAAATGATGAACGGGTAGAACTCAGCATTCGTGGTGTACTGGAGCAAGAGTCCCACGGTTCCGCCGATGATCCCGAGTGTCAGGACGATCCAAGGAAGCTTGGTCGGCTTGATTCCGAGCGCTTCGTCGATGCCGTGTAGTGGGAAAGGCGTGTAGGCGTCGGTCTTGGTGTAACCTGCCTTACGAACCTTGTCGCACGCTACCAACAACGAGTCGGGATCGTCGAACTGTACGAGCAGTCCAATTTGCTTCGGTTCCGAGTTGTTCGAGTCTTGTGCCATTTATCAAAGGCCCTGCTGGTATTCCAGTGGGAAGTTGTAAGTTATTACGCGGGTTCTACAGCCGGTTCGGCTTCGTGTTGCTCATCGTGGACCGGGGACTTATATGGTTTGGGCATCACCGACTTCACTTCGGTCATCGCCACGATCGGTCCAAAGCGGACGAACAGCAAAAACAGGGTGAAGAACAAACCAAAGCTGCCGATCAGCATGCCGTAGTCGACCAGGGTCGGGTGGAACATGCCCCAGGAGGAAGGCAGAAAGTCACGAGCCAGCGAAGTGACGGTGATCACAAAACGCTCGAACCACATACCGATGTTCACAAAGATACTGATCACAAACATCAGCCACGGGGTCGTGCGGCATTTCTTAAACCAGAACAACTGTGGGCTGATCACGTTGCAGGAAACCATGATGAAGTAAGCCCACCAGTACGGTCCAAAAGCACGGTTGATGAACGCGAACTTTTCGGTCAGGTTGCCGCCGTACCAGGCAATGAAGAATTCCATTGCGTAGGCATAACCCACCATCGAACCGGTTACGAGCAAAATCTTACAGACGTTTTCGAGGTGACGCATCGTTACGATGTCGTGCAAGCCGTAAAGCTGCCGGGCAGGCACCATCAGGGTGAGCACCATACCGAAACCGCTGAACACCGCACCAGCGACGAAGTAAGGCGGGAAGATCGTCGTATGCCAACCAGGAATCTGTGAGACCGCAAAGTCAAAACTAACGATCGTATGCACCGAAAGAACGAGCGGAGCGGCCAGGGCGGCGAACAAGGTGTAAGCCTTTTCGTAACGCGACCAGGCCCGAGCCGAACCAGTCCAGCCGAGCGACAGGATAGAGTAGACAACCCGCAGGATTGGGTTGTCGGTCCGGTCTCGCAACGTTGCCAAGTCGGGGATCATGCCGGTGTACCAGAAGATCACCGAAACGGTTGCATAGGTCGAAACTGCGAACACGTCCCACAGCAGCGGGCTGCGGAAGTTAGGCCACATCGACAATTGCAAGCTGGGGATCGGAAACAGCCAGTAAAACACCCACACACGGCCGATGTGAATTGCCGGGAAGATACCGGCACAACAGACCGCGAAGATCGTCATCGCTTCCGCGAAGCGGTTGATACTCGTTCGCCAGTTTTGTCGGAAGATAAACAAGATGGCGGAAATCAGCGTACCAGCGTGACCGATACCGACCCAGAACACGAAGTTCACGATCGGAAAGCCCCAGTAGACCGGGGTGTTGTTGCCCCAGACACCGACGCCGGTGTAGACCAGATAGCCAATCAACGCGAAGAACATCCCCAGCACCGAAGCGGCGACGGCGAACGAGATGTACCAGCCGATCGGGGTTTTGTCTTCGTTGATTCGGCAAACCAACTTGGTAATCGAGCCGTAGTCGTGCCCGCCAATCACGAGGGGAGTCCGGTTGCCCGGATCGTCGATCGTGGTGTCTATGACTTCGTTTACGGTGGCCATTCGTACTCTTGATTAGAAAGTGTGGCTATTAACTTACGTGTTTAGGAAACCAGAACTGCGCTGACTACTCTTTGTCGCCAGCAGCTTCTTCCATCGGTTTCTCTTTGGCTTCTGCGTGTTCTTTCGCGTCACCCTCGGCTGGTGCATGGCCTTCTTCGGCATGCCCGTGCTCATCGTCCTTGTGACCATGCTCTTCTTCAGCATGGCCTCCATGACCGTGGGATTCTTCGATTTCCGGCGCGAGCCACGGATGCGGGTTACGAATCCGTGCCAAGTACTTGGTTCGCGGCTTGGTGTTCAATTCAGCCAGCATGGCGTAAGCGCGTGGGCTGGAATGAGCCTTGGTGACGTCGCTTTCCGGGTTGTGCAGGTCACCGAAGATGATCGCCTCGGAGGAGCAAGCTTCCTGGCAGGCGGTCTTGATCTCATTCGGTTCCAAAGCACGGCGTTCGGCACGAGCGTCGATCTTGGCGTTTTGGATCCGTTGCACGCAGTAGGTACACTTTTCCATCACGCCGCGAGCACGAACCGTCACGTCTGGATTGTAAATCAGCTTGGCCAACTCTTTGTTGCCATGGAGGAACTGATCTTCCGTGACACGCCAGTCCAGGTAGTTAAAGCGACGAACTTTGTAGGGGCAGTTGTTGCCGCAGTACCGGGTACCGATACAGCGGTTGTAGGCCATGTCGTTCAAGCCTTCTTTGCTGTGAGTCGTGGCCGCGACCGGGCAAACGCTCTCGCAAGGGGCCGTTTCGCACTGCTGGCAGGTCACTGGTTGAGTGACGGCCTTGATTTCGAGCGAATCTTCAGGTTCATCGCCGCTGAAGTAGCGGTCGACACGAATCCAATGCATTTCACGGCCAGCGGCAACCGCTTCTTTACCAACGATCGGAACGTTGTTTTCGGCCTGGCAGGCGATCGTGCAGCCGTTGCAGCCGGTGCACTTCGACAGGTCGATCGACATGCCCCAACGGTGGCCGTCGTAAGATTCCTTCATCCACTCTTGGTCTTCCCACAGGGAAACCAATGGCGGATGGTGGACTTCGTGTTGGGCGAAGTCAGGATGCATCTCGTATTCTTCGAGCGTTCCTTCACGCACCAACTCGGAGACGCGGCGACCAATTTCTCGCATGCCCAACAGGTCGATCACAAAGTGGTCCTGCGTCGAAGCCAGTTTGAATGAATTCCCAGTTCCCTCGGCTGTGACCTCGGTTGCCACATGCATGGTGGCCGATGTTCGCAGGGGACTGACGTCGACACCGACCGGGTCGATGCCCTTTTCGACGAAGCCGCCTACGTGGCCAGCCATCTTGCGTCCGTAGCCCAGACCAACGGCTAGGGTGCCGTCGGCTTGGCCTAGCTGAATGAAAATTGGAAGCTCGACTGTTTTGCCGTTCACCGTGATGGCGAGGAAATCGGCTTTGCCGCCACCAGTTTCTTTTTGCTGAACGTTGAGCTCTTTGGCTGTCTTGGGACTTAGCGTCACAACGTTGTCCCAGGTAACCTTGGTGATTGGGTCAGGCAGTTCCTGCAGCCAGCCATTGTTGGCGAAGCGACCGTCGTAGGTGCCACTGCCAGGATGGAAGATCAACTCCAAAGAGGTGCCCAAACCACCTCGCCACGATGCAGGCGAAACATCGGCCAGTTTCATTTCCGAGGACAGGCTTACCGAAGCCGGCTTGCTGGCCGAATTGGGGAGGAAGCCATCGTGCAGAGCTTTACCCCAGGCAGCTTCCGAAAGGGAGCTGGGGGAAATCGCCGCAACCGACTTTTTCACCGCTTCCAGCGTGTCGGCGATGTAAGAACCAGCCAGCATGCTAAGGAACTGAACTGGATCTTTCGTGTTGAAGATCGGCGAGATTAGCGGCTGCGTCAGGCAGAAGCTACCGTCGTAGGCGATTGCATCGCCCCATTGTTCCAGCCCCTGAGAGGCAGGCAGGTGCCAGGTGCAGAGCTTCGAAGTTTCGTTCTGGTAGTCGCCGAAGTAGACTTGGCTGCGAGTGCGATCGAAAGCGGCAACAAAGTCGAGATCGGCCGGAGCGTCGTAGACTGGGTTGCCACCCATGATCAGCAGCGTGTGAACGTTGCCAGTCTTGAGGTCGGCGGTCAACTCTTGAATGGTGCCGGTCTTGTCTCGAGCCAGTTTCGGTTCTTCGATGAAGGTGACCGTCTGGCCGATGTTCTTCAACTTGTCGTTGATACGCCAGATGCGAGCCTGAGTGTCGGCGTCGAGGTTCTCACCAGGAACAACCACACTCTTGCCCATGTGGGTGACCAGGTCGTGGGCCATCGCGGTGACGATGGTTTCGACTTTCTCCTCCGGCGGGTGTTCGGCCAAACCTTCAGCGATAGCCGCATCCACTTTCTCTTCCAAGGCAGCAACAAAGCTGGGGATCAAGGAAGCAGCAACCGGCAGGCGATGATCGGCCGTGGTTCCGGTGGTGGAGAAACGGCTCTCAACCACATACAGCCGATTCATGGGACCAGTGGCTGGGTCGCGACGTTTGCCAAATTCCTGACTGTTCTTCAGGTGCGTCGGATGTGTCCCGAACAGATCGGAACTGATATCGACGATGATGTCAGCCTTGCTGATATCGAGTTGCGGCCGCAGCTTTTTGCCAAATGCCAACTGGGTGCCAGCAGTCGTGTTGCCAGAAATCGAATCGTACTTATACCACTTTGCTTCTGGGAACTTACGAGCCAACTCGTTCATCTGAGCGAGAACGGTTGGCGAATGATTCGCTTGGTGCAGGATCGCCAGCTTTGAGGAATCGGCGCCGGCGAGGCTCTTCGCTTCGTTTTCCCACCAGGCGGTGAAGACTTCCCACGGGCGAGTCTGTTCACCTTCCTCGTGCAGAACCGGTTCCTGGCTGCGGTCGGGGTCGTACAGGTGAATCAGTGTGGCCTGGGCATGCAGATCAGCACCCGAGACCAGCGGATGAAGTTGATTGCCGTCGATCTTGATCGGACGACCATCGAAGGCGGTGGCGACGACCGGATGAACGTTGCCGGCGGTCATCAACGTTGTGGCGAACTTCTGTGGTTTGCCAGGGATGCGATTCTCGGGGCGACGAGAGAAGGGGGCGATTTTCTCTTCCGGGTAGCGGAATCCCACCTTTTCTTCTTCCGGGTAACGGCAGCCTGCCGCACCGGTGGCCAGGGCGAACGTAGCGCCCATCAGTTGCATCCAGCGGCGACGTCCGATCCCGGTCGGGGCGTGTTCGGCAGCTTCCGGAAATTCTTGTTTCAGGAACTGCTCGAACTCAGGAGTACCCTCGAGCTGATCGAGGCTGCGCCAATACTTCGGTTTATCGTTTTCAGGCTTTATCGATGACATGTCGAGCAGTTCGTCGATGGTTTGATGTTCAACTCTTTGACCAATTCATGGCCAATTTCAAGCTTCTGCGTATCGGTCTTATCCATGCCCCATTCCAGGTTGGTGACCTGATCGACGGGGCGGATGTGACTTTCAGGATTACGATGGCATTCCAGACAGAATGACATCGAGATCGGCTTCGCAACTTCGACGCGTTCCATTTTGTCGATACGTCCATGGCATTCGACGCAGGAGACACCTCGGGTAACGTGAGCGCTGTGATTGAAGAAGACGAAGTCAGGCAGATTATGGACGCGAATCCAGTCGACCGACTCGCCGGTGTTCAGGCTTTCGCGGATGGGCTCAAGGGCGACGCTCTGGGTGCGGATCGCTGCGTAGGGCAGGGCACCCTTGTCGTCTGGGCCGGTGTGGCAGTTACCGCAAGTTGCCGTCGGGGGGATCGCGGCGTGCGGTGCCTTTTCAACCGTGTTGTGGCAGTAGCGGCAATCCATCTTCAACCGACCGGCGTGCAGCTTATGGCTGAAGGGAACGGGCTGCTCTGGCTGATAGCCGCGATTGATAACCTCGGGGGACGAGGCCACGAAGATAATCGTTCCACCGTAGGCTGCTCCAACGAGGAGTCCGCCGATCAGGAGCGGAACGAATTTATTTACCCAACGGGGAAATAGAAAGCGGTCCATGAATTTCTCAGTCGTTGGTGGTCTCGGGAAAGAGACGATTCGACAGGATAAGGCTCGACTTGGCTAAAGCCTTCAGGGGCTTCTGCGGTCAACTGCCGATTTGTGCTTATGTTGTAAACGGCAACCTTGTCAGCATTCAGGGAAGTGTCTCAGACACATCGGCCTGACCGCTGTCTTGGATGTAAATCGTAAAATGAACGGCAGTTTGTCACGATGTGACATCAAGTCGCACTAGTCTGGGGGGTGTATTTAATCTGCACATTAAGGTGCAAGTTTCTTCAGCTTGCGCTGCAGAGTTCTCCTCGGAATATCGAGCAGTCGGGCAGCTTCGGAAAGGTTTCCGCCACACTGGTTCAATACACGGTGAATATGTTCCCACTCCGCTTCGGCGAGTGACTGGGGATTGTAGGAACTTGATTCAATTTGGGGATCGGTCGTCGCTCGATTTTCGAAAGCGGCCAGAATTTCGTCGGCGTCCGCAGGCTTGGTCAGGTAATTAATTGCCCCCAGGCGAACCGCTTCTACAGCGTTGGTGATACTGCCATAGCCCGTCAGGATGACCGTCTGCGTGAGGGGCGAGACCTTAAGCAGTTCTCGCAGGATCTCGAGCCCAGAGGTCTCCGGCAATTTCAAGTCGAGCACCGCGCGATCGGGCTGGGCTTCTTCGGCTTGGGCTACCGCGTCTTCTTTTGTCTTGGCGGCATAGACATCGAACCCGCGAGACGAGAACGCTCGGGTTAAGCGGTTCCGCAAGATATCGTCGTCATCGACTAGTAGCATCGTAGGTCGCGACATCGTTCCGCTGGTTGGGCAATCGTACAAAGGGAACTGGTCTGACAGATCGTGACGTTCGCAGTCCGTACACTATAGAAAATACCGATGGCAATGCCTACGTGTCACGGACGGACTTCTTCGCAGTTTTTGCGTTATTTTCCGATGTTGAACGAGGTATGAGCAGCGTCACGGTTGTTCCCTCACGCGGTACCGATTCGATGCGGACCTCCCCATCAAGTTTCTCGACAACGTTCTTCGCCAGGAAAACACCGAGCCCCGTACCGGAGCCGGGCTCCTTGGTCGTGAAGAAAGGTTCTCCGATCCGAGCCAGAATATCAGGCGGCATCCCGGTGCCATGATCACGAACCGTGATCGCCACGTCCTGATCAACAACGTCTGCCGATAGTTCGATCGACTCGTTGGCGGGCGTGGCATCGATTGCGTTCTTGATGAGGCCGCGAATCGCTTGGGCCAACAGGTGCCGAGGCACATTGATCTGCTCGTCGGCGGCTGTCAATTTCAGCGCGACCCGATCGCGATGTTGCGTTTCTATCCGTTGAACCACTTCTTCTAGAAGCTTCTGTGCCGTTATTTGGACAATCGGCTCGCCCGTCGCCTGCCCGGCGTCGGTCGACATCTGATCCAGTATGGCCCGGCAGCGGTCTAGCTCGCTGCGGATCAGGCCGATGTCTTCCTTGATTTCAGCCGGGAAATCGCCCATATCCAGGCCTCGCTGCACTTCCTTGGCCACCACGGCGATCGTCGCGAGAGGCGTGGAAAGCTCGTGGGCGGCACCCGCCGCCAAGGTACCGAGGGCCTCAAGCTTTTCGCTGCGAGCCTGTTTGATTTCGTTCACGCGCAGGCTGGCTTCTTTGCGTTGCAATTCGACATTAAGCCGAGTGGTGAAATAGACAATCACCATCGCGCAGGTCACCAGGGCAATCGAGGTTCCGTCCAGCAGAATATGTAGTGGAATGCCGCTGTTTTCGAGATCTATCACATGCCAGCTACCCAGCAGCGAAATCTGATTCCGGGCGATCAGCAGCAACGCGATGCAACCAACGGTGACAATCGCCAGGATGCCGGTGTTTCGCGGTGTCAGCACGGTGGCCGCCAACGCGAGGTTCACTAGGTAGAAGACACTGAATGGATTGGAGATCCCGCCGGTGAAGAACAACATGGCGGTCAGAAACCCGAGGTCCAGCAGCATGACGCCAAACAGCAACGATTCCCACGGGGCCAAGCTAGTCAGGTCGCGGTTGCGAAGTACTTGGAAACGATACGAGAGAAGCAGGTTACTGGAAGAAGTCAGCAGGATGATGATCGCCAGCGGCTGCCAATGGACTTCCACACCGAAGACAAACATAACCGTCGCGATCGTAATCAATTGTCCGAACGCGGCCACCCAGCGCAATTTTATCAACCATGCGGTGTTAATTGTCAGACGAGCTTTGCGGCCTTCAAACAGGTGAGGGCCTTGATCAAAATGAGTTTGCGGCATCGGGTGGGTAGCCGGTCAGCGGGCTCTGGGCGTAAATTGAATGATCAGACGGCGATCACTGCCTGAGGGAAAGATTAATAGATGAACGAAATGACTCAAGATCCCAACGAACTTCGCCTCTCACGATTTGGGCTGACCTGGTTTCTGGCGATGATCGTTTTAATTCCGATCGCGATGCTGACCTTTCTGGTCATTTCGTTGCCGAAGAAGTCGGATAAGCCGCTGCCGATTTCGATCCATATCGAAACGATCGGCGATCAGTTGGCGTTGGTTGTGCAGAATCAATCCGACGAGCAACTACGAAACATCGGAATCACGCTAAACGATGCGTTTCATCATTACAGCAAAAACCCGCTTCCAGGCCACGAGCGAATGACCATCGCGCTGGGGGCATTCATGCGGAAAGTCGGAATCAATTTCAATCCCGAAAGCGATCAGCTGACCGAGATCGGTATCTATGCCAAGCTTCCTGATAACTCTCGGGGGGTATTCGAGCAAACGTCGGACACGCTATTGACCGATTTGCAGGCCAAATCGAGCCCTGAAGAGAAGGTCCACACTTCGCCGGAATCGTAAAATTTTCCGCATAAATCCGCAAAATCCTACCTAGTCGCCCGAAATTTGCCATGCTCCGGAGGCAGCCGCCTAGGAGAAAGCGGGGGCTTGAGACATGATAGAAGTCTTCCCTCAACGATTAGGCGGCCTCCATAGGCAGGACCATGCACCAGACCGACAATATCAACGTCCATCGGATTGAAAAGCTGGCCCCACCCAGCGAAATCAAACGAGAATTCCCCATCTCCGAAGCGGCGCAAGACTTTGTCTTCGAAACGCGGCAGCAGATCCAAAGCATTCTTGCCGGCGAAGATGACCGCCTAATCGCCGTGGTTGGGCCTTGCTCCATTCACAACGTCGAAAGCGCCATGGAATATGGTGCCCGACTCAAGAAGCTTTCGGATCAGGTCGCAGAGACGATGCTGGTGGTTATGCGTGTCTACTTCGAGAAGCCCCGGACAACGGTCGGCTGGAAGGGGTTGATCAACGATCCCCACCTGAACGATACGTTCGACATCGCCGAAGGCTACCGATTGGCTCGCAAATTGTTGAGTCACCTGGCCGAACTGGGCATCCCAGCCGCGACCGAGGCCTTGGAGCCGGTTACGCCGCAGTACATTGCCGATTTGATCTCACTGGCTTCGATCGGTGCCCGGACGACTGAATCGCCCACGCATCGTCAGATGGCCAGCGGTTTGTCGATGCCGATAGGTTTCAAGAATGGTACCGACGGTGACCTTCAAATCGCCCTCGACGCGATGATGTCTTCCAACGCCCCGCACAGCTTCTTGGGAATCGACGGCGAAGGCGCGACCTGTGTGATCCATTCCAAGGGGAATCCTTGGGGACACTTGATCCTTCGCGGTGGGCGTTCCGGCCCGAATTATTCGCCTGAGTCGATCGCCGATGCCATTGCCCAGTTGGAAAAGCGTAGCCAGCAGCCTCGTTTGCTCGTCGATTGCAGCCATGGGAACTCGCTGAAAGATCATACCCGGCAGGCAGCCGTATGGCGTGATGTCCTCGAACAACGCGTCGAAGGTTGCCGGGCAATCGCCGGGATGATGTTGGAAAGCAACATCAATCCAGGCAAGCAAAGTCTGGGCGACGATCCCAGCAACCTTGCGTACGGCATTTCGATCACCGATGCCTGCATCGGCTGGGACGAAACCGAGCAACTACTTTCGGAGGCTAACGAGCGTCTTAAATCGCTTGTCTCGGCTTAAGCGAAACCAAGCGTGGCTCAATTCGTCCAGCTCGTCCAACTTTCCGATTTGCCGCATCAAGGTGGTCGGCTTGTGGTGGTTGACGAGCTTTGGATCGGGATCTTCTCGACTGACGAAGGGATCTTCGCCATCGACGCCATGTGCCCTCACGCTGGGGCCAATCTGGCGAAGGGAATCGTCTGCGAAGGGGCCGTCTCGTGCCCGGTGCATCACTGGCGATTTCGGCTTTCGGACGGTGTCTATCTCGACGCCAACGATCCGCGGTTCAACGCGAAGATATATGCCGTTCGCGTTGAAAACGAAGTGGTCTGGGTCGAACTCGACAAACAGCCCAACTCGATTCGCTTGATCTAGCTGTTACCAGACTTCACCGCCGTGACGACCGCTTCATGTAAGGCGCCATTCGTGGCGATGATGCCTTGATTCTCCGAAAGCAATGCCCCACGCGAGAAGTCGAGCGGGTAACCATGCACGTCGGTGACAGTGCCGCCTGCTTCTTTGATCACCAGGTAGCCAGCTGCGTGGTCCCAGATCTTTTCGACATAACCCGGTTTGGTTGGCAGGCGAAGATAGATCTCTGCTTCGCCTCGCGCCACCACGGCGTACTTGGCCTGGCTGTCGAGCCGCACCGAGTCGCGCACGATGCCCAGGTGCTGGGCGATTTCAGACGACCAGCTATGGTCGCTATGTCCCGATTCGACCGACTCACAGAACCTCGCATCCTTGGTGAAGATACAACCGGAAGTCGAAATCCGCGTGCGATCGTCCGGATCGGAAAGGGGAGCGACGTAGGCTCCTTCTCCTTCGATCGCCGTGAACAGAAAGCCGATCTCGTCGCTTTCGATCGTGCCGAGGTTGGGGCAAGCCAAGGCCGCAACTTTCACCTCGCCGTTGATCAGCAAAGCGAGCGCGATGGCATATTGTTCCTTCCGCAGAAAACCTTTCGTCCCGTCGATCGGGTCGAGCGTCCAGGTTCGCAGAGCCGGTTCACGCGAAATCCCTTGATCGATCCAGTCGAGAACCTCTTCTTGGGTTGCGTCGGGGATGACTTTGCCGACTTCTTTGACCACGCGATTCAAAACGGAAATCTGATCCGGCAGACGCAGCGCCGCTGAATCTTCTTCTGCGATGATTGGGTCGCCGGGGTATGCGTCCTGGATCGCTTTACAGACGACAGCCTGGCTGCCGAAGTCGGCGACCGTGACCGGGCTGCGATCGTTCTTCGACAGTTCGTCGAAATCGTCGGTCGATTGAATGTGTCGACAAACCTTGCTGGCCTCGACAACGGCCTGGGCGGCAACACGAAGTTCTTGTGAGTATTGGCTTTCGGCCATAGGTAATGATTCTGCAACTGGGGATACTGGTTGCGAATCGCAGCCATCAGGCCTACGATCGGCAGGGACGCTTGATCTTCAAGCGAATTTAGTAGTTTAGAAAGTCTGACCGAAGACCCACAACACCCCTTGTATGACGGAAAACGTGCCCTATGCAGACGTACGAAGCGAAATGCGTGCTCGATGCCCAAGCAACTTTGGGGGAAGGACCTTCCTGGGACGCTGCCACAAAGACGCTGTTGTGGGTTGATATCGAGAACAGCCAGGTCCATCGCTTCGATCCCGCCACCGGTGCTGACAAGGCCTGGAAAGTCGAAAAAGAGTGCAGTTTCGCGATCGCGTCAACCAAGGGGGATATCATCGTCGGTACCCGCGACGGAATCGTTCGGCTCAGTCCCGAAACAGGTGAAATTACCAAGGTTGCCAATCCTGACACCAACTCCGAGACCAATCGCTTCAACGACGCCAAATGCGATCCCCGCGGCAGACTGTTCGCCGGAACGATCTCGGATACCCGCACTCCCGGCGATGCCAATTGTTATCGGTTCGATAGCCTGTTTGAGTATGAAACAGTCGTCCCCGGCGTGGTCAACAGCAATGGCCTGTGCTGGTCGCCTGATCATAAGGTTTTCTACTACATCGACACGGCAACGCGGAAAGTCGATGCGTTTGACTACGACATCGAGACCGGCGCGATCACCAACCGCCGCACGGTTGTCGATATTCCTGAATCGCTCGGCATCGGCAAACCAGATGGCATGACGATCGACGACGAGGGAATGCTCTGGACCGGCATGTGGGGCGGAGCTGCCATCCGCCGCTGGAATCCGCAGACCGGCGAACTGATCGGCACGATCGAGATTCCTTGTCCGAATGTGACGTCATGCTGTTTCGGCGGAGACAACCTCGATCAGCTCTATATTACGACGCCGCGAAAAGGATTTAACGAAGAGCAACTGGCCAAGTTCCCTCAGGCGGGCGGATTGTTCCTTTGTGAGCCAGGCGTCCGTGGCGCGGCGACGACACCTTTTGCCGGGTAGAATTTGGCTTGGCAAGAATGTCTGTGCGCATGTACACTTGTGGGCGTTGACTTCCGTAGAGTGGCTCAAGGTTACATGCAATGGATCCGGTTCGAAAAGCAATTGGTCGCGGGACGAGTAGCAATCCCACCAATCGATTCGAGCTATTGGCAGTTCAAGACGACTTGGAGCATCTCGACCCGAGTGATGTCGAGCAGTTCTCGGCTCGTAAGATCGAGACCGAGTACTTCGCGGATGAAACCAAATCACTCGTCACCAAGAACGACAGCCCCGACATTCCGTTTACCTACAGTCTGAATCCGTACCGCGGATGTACTCATGGTTGCAGCTACTGCTACGCTCGGCCTTACCACGAGTTTCTCGGCTTCAGCAGCGGGCTCGATTTCGAGACCAAGATCATGGTCAAGCGAAATGCGCCGAGCCTGTTTGCGGACTATCTTCGTCGGCCCAAGTGGAAGTGCGAAGTCATTGCCATGTCAGGCGTCACCGATTGTTACCAGCCGGCCGAAAAACAGTTTGAGGTGACTCGCGGCTGCTTGGAGGTTGCCCTTCAGGCCCGGCAGCCGCTGGGGATTATCAGCAAGAATGCGCTGGTGCTGCGCGACTTGGATCTTTTGAGCGAGATGGCGCGGCATCGGTTGGTTTGTGTCAACTTGAGCATTACTTCACTCGATCAGAAGTTGACCCGCGTGATGGAGCCGCGCACGTCGAGCCCTGCGGCGCGGTTATCAGCGGTGGAAAAGCTGACCGAAGCAGGCTTACCAGTGAATGTGATGATGGCTCCGATAATTCCCGGCCTGAACGATGTCGAGATTCCGGCACTCATGGAAGCGGTTGCCGCGCGCGGCGCGACTAGTGCCGGCTTCACGCTGCTGCGGTTGCCACATGCGGTAAAAGAGATCTTTGTGAACTGGCTCGACGAGCATTTGCCGGAGCATGCCGAGCGTGTGAAATCGCGCATCGAGGCCTGTCGCGGCGGACAGTTGAATGATACACGGTGGGGATCGCGGATGCGCGGCGAAGGGGTGATTGCCAGCACGATTGCCAAGACCTTCGCGATGTTTCGCGAAAAGCATGGGCTGGGGAAGGTAAAGGTACCGCTCGATACGACCCAATTTCGCGGGCCAGGTGAGAACGGGAAGTCGCAACAGCGGCTGTTTTAAGGTTCTTATGCCCGGAATGAGGGCTTTTTGTGCTCAATCGCCGGTGCGTCGGTTGAAGCGGTAGTTGGCCCCAAGGATAATGGGGGTCCCTCTCTGAAAACCCCATCCACTCACATAGTTTAGGAGTTTCCTACCCATGCGAAAAATGTCTCTTGCAATCGGCCTGATGATGATCGGCTTCGCGGCCACCGCCCAGGCCGAAGAAGGTTGGGTCGATCTTTTCAACGGCAAAGATCTGACCGGCTGGACTCAGAAGAACGGCACGGCAACCTACGAAGTGAAAGACGGAACGATCGTCGGCACGACCAAGACCGGCAGCCCGAACTCGTTTTTGTGCACCGATAAGCTGTATGGCGACTTCGAACTCGAATTCGACGTGAAGTGCGACGACAAGTTGAACTCCGGTGTTCAGATTCGTTCGCAGACCAAGGGCAACACCAACGAAGGCCGCGTGAATGGTCCCCAGGTCGAAATCGAAGCTGGTCCGGCCGAAGCTGGATACGTTTACGGCGAAGCAACCGGCCGCGGTTGGCTTACTCCTAAAGAACGTCTGAAGCCGACCGATCACTTCAAGAACGGCGAGTGGAATCACTACCGCGTCGTCGCCAAGGGCCCACGCATCCAAACTTGGATCAACGGTGCTGAGATCGAAGATCTGACCGACGAAGAGATCTACAAGACCCATCCGAAAGGTTTCATTGGTCTGCAAGTTCATGGCATCGGCAAGAATGCTGGTCCTTACCACGTCGCTTGGAAAAACATCAAGCTGAAAGAACTCGACTAACTTGGTCGGTTTAATGAACGAACGACAGAAAAGCCGCTTCCCAGGGAGCGGCTTTTTTCGTGTTTGAGTCTTTCCTGTCCATGTTGATTGCCATTTAACCAATCAGTTGCATTTGATCTTCTCGGCAGATGTTTCTTGATCGTCATGATTTTCCTGGCAATCGTAGCGCAAATCGAAAATCATGAGGGATAGTCGAAGTTCTCGGATTGGCATCCCAGGGCCGATTGGCATGCGCCTTGCCCCATAAGTTGCACGATTGGAAGTCATTCGTGATGGGCGTCTCGGTTCGACAGGTTTGCTACGCGCAGATCCATCACGAAACACCGAAAGTTCCCCATTCACCGCGAGAAAGGAACGTAGTTATGACCTTTTCCCCCCGAAACTGGATCTTGAGTCTGTCGATCGCATTTGGATTGATGCTGGCCGGTTCGCTTCAGGCACAAGTTCCTGGCGTTGACCTCGGCACACAAGCCGCTGGTACGGCCAAGGCAGCTACCGACGCAGCTGGTAGCGTCGCTGGCGACACTGCCGCGAAAGCTGCCACCGATGCGAAAGCCAACGCGGCAGATGTTAAACCAATGCTTCCTGCCACAGACACCGCGGCCGACGCCGCCGGTGGTGCGAAAGTGAATGCATCGCAACCAGCCGCACCTGCACCGCCGCCGGTCATCAACCCCGATGGCAGCCAAGCAGACGCAAAAGCCAATGTCGACGCGAATGTTCAAGGTAACGCTACCAACAACGGCAAGGCAAATCTGGGCGGTAACGCCAACGCCAATATGAACGCAAACGGAAATGCCAACGCCGCCCCGCCGCGGGCGAACAATGCCGATCCAGGTTCGCGACGGGGTGATCGCGACGATCGCGGTGCTCGCTGGCGTTTCGTCCAGCACAACGGCAACTGGTGGTACTGGGCACCAAATCGATTCTGGATGGTTTATCGCAATAACGCCTGGAATCGATACAACGGCCCCGGTTTCGGCCATGGTGGCGGCTGGTACGACAACTACCAACCACGCGTGGTTACCGGTTTCCGTGGCGGTCCGTTCGTCGATGGTTACTACTACCGCGATGACGACGGCATGCGGTTCATGTACAACGGCGGTCGACGTTACTACTTCGACAATGATGGTCGCTATTACTTCAACAACAACGGTGGCCGGATCTACGATCGCCGCTTCTCCGATTGGGACGATCGAGGCGGAATGCGAGGAGACCGTGACGGACTCCTCGAAGGCCGAGCCGGTATTCGTGGCGACCGCGACTAGGTAGACGGCACGATAACTGAAAACGAATTCAGCCCCATGCGGCAAAAGCTGCGTGGGGCTGTTTCGTTGTTATTCCTGCATCGGAAGTGTCAGCGACATGCGCTTGTTGCCGCGAACAAAGTCAATCTTGACCTTCTCGCCCAGCAAGCAGTTCTTTGCTGCGTAAGCCAATAAATCGGTTTCGCGGACCAAGTCGTTGTGTCCATCGTAGCCGACCAGGATGTCCCCTACTTTGAAGCCCGTTTTCAGGGCTAATGCCGAGTCGCCGTAACGGCCCAGAAAACGAACGCGCAGGGCCATCTTCGCAGGATCGGTGATGCCGGCCTGTTCGCGTTGTTCCGGCGAGGCCTCTTCTAGCACCATTCCGCCCAGCGTCATTCGCCGCATCGGCCACGAGCTGACTCGCCATGATAGATCATCTTGTGATCGCCAGCCTGCGGGTAGATCTAACGTGGTCGAAGCGATTTCGCCATCTCGTTTGTAGGTAACGGGGACTTTATCGGTGTCGCCAGCATGGTGCAAAACCCACTGGACATCGGCAATCGACAGAATCGGTTGGCCGCGAACGGTAGAGATGGTGTCTCCCTTCTTCAGACCTGCCTTGTCGGCGATCGATCCGCTGACGATCTCTTCAACGAGGCTCCTTTGGGTCGGATCAAGGATCAACCCGATTGCCTTGGGGTGCGGGTAGGGAAACAGATATTCGTCCGGGATTGGTTTGCCTTGGCTGCGGAAGAACGACTTCTGCGCGTCGCCGATCTGATGGCAGTGGATACAGCTTTTGACCACGTCTCCTTCGTAGTTCAGAGCCGAGGTGTATTTCTCTTTGAGCGACGGGAACTTCTCCGGGTTGGCAAACAGAGGAGCCTCGCCCTGTTTGTCGACCAGCGAATTTCGATTGGCCGGGTAGTTCGCATGCAGACTCAGGCCGCCTTCCAGGGCTTTCTCGATACCTTCAATCGAAACGTCGCTCGTCCAGTCGGTGCGATGCGAACGAGTTCCAAACCGCCCGTAGATTACCTTGTCTGCATTCATCAGAAAGACGGCAAATGACTGGTCGTAGTCGTACTGAAACAGGTTCAAATCCAGTCCGTTGGTTCCAACGATCCGAACCCGGACGTACTTGTCCATGAGCGGCCGGAGCTCGGGGTCTTTCTCCATGATCTCTTCATCCAGCTTGACGCACTGCTCGCATGGGATGCAGCGCAGGACGACCATTAGCGGTTTGCCGGTCTGCTTGGCCTGGGCCAGGCCTTTTTGAAAGTCGTTGTAGATCCAGTAGCCGTCGGCGAGTACCTTCTCGCGATCGCCGCGGACTTTTTCCTCACGGGTTTGCTTGGGCTTCTCCTTGGATTCTTCGGCCGGCAGTTGCCAGCCGCAAACCAGTACCAACAGAACCGCAACGCAGGCGCGCAGATGGATTGCCATCGTCGAAGAGTCCTCTCGAATAAAGATAAGATCGAGTGAAAATCGCTGGCTTGAAATGACTAGGTTATGGCTTGCGGAAGCAGTACAGTCCTTTCACGCTTCGCAAGTAGAGCGAGTCGCCCACAACGGCCGCGGAGGCCTGAAATCCCGAGGGGAAATCAGCTTGGCTGACCTCTTGGTATTCGTCAGCAGCTTTGAAAACGGTGGCATGGCCGTCATCCGTAAATGCGTAGATGTTGTCGCCGGCACAGACCAACGAAGAACGGTAGTTGCCGCCGATTCGCTCAACCCAAATCGTATCGCCGGTCTTCGCATCACGACACGAAACGACTCCCTTGTCTTCCAGCATGAAGATCCAATCCCCCACCATCACCGGACCGGGACGCAAGGGAACTCCTTTGCCGGAGTGCCAAACGATATTGGTCAACGTGACATCACCGTTGCCGGAAGGATCGACGACAACCACTTTGTCCTGGCCGTCGCCTGCGAAGATGTAGACGAGCCCGTGTCGATAGATGGGACGAACGGCCGCGTTCATGCCACCATGTCGAACCTTCCACAGCACTTTACCGGTGTCGGGATCGTAGGCTTGGGTTTCAACGGCGCTGGGATAGATCAACTGCCGTCGACCTTCATGCGTGATCAACAGTCCGGTGCCGTATCCCTTCTTGCGATCGCCATTGGTGGTGCCGTAGTCGATATTGCGATCTTGCTTCCAAACGGTTTTGCCCGTCTTCTTGTCCAGGGCAACAACGTACTGGAAGTCAAATCCATCAAACGCCACGTACAGGTTCTTATCGTCGATGACCGGGGAAGAAGCAGGGCCGCGGAAGTGATTGCAAGGGAAGTCGCGGCGTTCCCACAGCTTCTCTCCCGTTTTGGTATCGAGACAGGCCGTTCCGTACTTCCCGTAATGCACGTAGATTCGTCCTTCTTCGATCGAAGGAGTGCATGAGGCATAGCTGTTGGTTTCGTGGCAGAAATCTGGTTCAGGGTTCTCGAAGACCAGAATGTCGTGCAGCTTCTCGCCCGTGTTGCGGTCGTAACAAAGGGCGTACTGCTTCTTGCCATCGACGGTGGCGGTTGTGATCCAGAGTTGATCTCCCCAAATCACGGGAGACGACCAGCCTTTGCCGGGCGGATTCACTTTCCAGGCGATGTTCTTCTTGTCGGACAGATCGGTCGGCACGTTGGCCGTAAGATCGGTACCGTTTCCATCGGCTCCGCGAAACTCTGGCCAGTTAGTCTGGGCAGGCAGATTTGTGGAGAGAAATAGTGTCAGGAAGAAAGAAAGGTAAATCAGCAGACGCATTAAGAAAAACCCTTAAGGAGGTTTGAGAGGGGATGATCACTGCGCTATGAGGTGGGCAGCCACATTATCGTCCGCGGGTCTCAGCAAAGTCAACTCAATTGGCCTTCTTTGCGGCCTAAGACCATTTACAATGGTTTCGACCTGTTTAGTGGCAAAAAAACAACCCGAAAGCGAGATAGGAATGCAATTCGAGGCATACATTTTCGACATGGATGGGACCTTGGTCGATACGATGCCGGCCCACTATCTTTCCTGGCGAGAGGTGACTCAAAAGCATGGTCTCGACTTCACCGAAGACCGCTTTTATTCGCTGGGGGGGATGCCGACCGAGCGAATCTTCGCGATGCTGTCAGAAGAGCAGGGCGTGCCGCTCGATCCTGAAGAGTGCGCGCACGAGAAGGAGAACGCGTTCATCAGCATGATTTCCGAAGTCGAGCCGATCGAGCCGGTTTTGGATGTCGTACGAGAGAACCACCAAAAGATTCCGCTGGCGGTGGCGACCGGGGCGATGCAGTGGGTTATGCATCGAATCCTCGATCAGCTCGAATTGCGTCAATACTTCAAGGCGTTCGTCGCCTCGGAAGACACCCAGCGGCACAAGCCGTTTCCTGATGTCTTCCTCGAAGCGGCCCGCCGCTTGGAGGTCAATCCGGAGAAGTGCTGCGTTTACGAAGATGCTCAACTGGGGATCGATGCGGCTGCGGCTGCCGGAATGCACGTGATTGACGTTCGCAAGTTTCATACTCCCCGGCGAATTACGGCCGGTGCTTAGTCACTTATTGATTTATGCTTACCAACATCTTTCATCACGCTGTCGAGGTCGTCGCCGAAGATATCGACGTCCAGGGGCACGTGAACAATCTCGTCTATCTGAAGTGGATGCAAGACGCTGCCGTGGCTCACTCGGTCGATAAAGGCTGGGGCCACAAGCAGTACGGCGAATTGGGCTGTAGTTGGGTCGTGCGAGCCCATCAGATTGAATACCGCTGGCCTGCCTTCGAGAATGATCGACTGGAAGTAGTTACCTGGGTTGATTCCTTCCGTCGGGCATCTTGTGTTCGGAAGTATGAAATCCGCCGGTTGAGCGACCAGAAAGTGCTGGCCATCGCCGAAACGAACTGGGCGTTTGTCGATCTTGAACGGCGAATGCCGGCCCGGGTCCCTGTTGAGATCATCGAAGCATTCCGCTCCGACGACTTGGCCCAGACTTCTTAGCGGTCAGATTTTTTGCCAAATCGATCCATTTGGCCCCAATATCGGTAGGAATGGTTCACTCCTAGCCGTTTTGCCCGCAATTTCGGATTTCTCAAACCAAATCTTGGTATCAAGGCTAACTGATTCGTATACTTGGAGATACGGTTTCCAGCCACTTTTTGTCCCGAGACATCCTGTGCTGAATCTGAGATCTGCCAACCCGTTATGCACTCTGCTGGTCGCTTGGGCGATACTGTGCGCGGTTTTCTGCGCCGAGGCTCAGGCCGAAGTCTTCCGCTTGGCTGGGGGCGGGACTATCGAGGGAACCCTTCTGAACCCAGATCAATCCCCTCGGATCACGTACGACATTCAGACCGATGCCGGCAATATGGTGCTGGGTAAATCGGCTGTTCGGGAAGTTGTCGCGTTCTCGCAACAGCTCAAGCTCTACGAGCAATACCTGCCCAAGATGCAAGATACGGTCGAAGACCACTTCAAGATGGCTGAGTGGTGCGACAAGAACAATCTGCCCGACAAACGTGATTACCACATCAACGAAGTCTTACGGCTCGATCCCGGTAATCTGGCGGCCCACAAGGCCCTGGGCCACACCAACTACAACGGCAAGTGGATGACCCACGACGAGTGGTATCGCAAGCGTGGTTACGTTCATACACCTCAGGGTTGGCAACTGCCGCAAGACGTCAAAATGACCGAAGCCAGGGCCGAGGCAGAGAAAAAGCAAACCGAATGGGTTGCCAAAGTGAACACGTGGCGTCGGATGCTGCGGCGCGGCGGCGACAAGGGCCAGGAAGCGGCCAGATCCATTCAACAGATAACTGATCCCTATGCGGGCAAAGCGTTGATCAAGAACCTGAGCGACGAAGACAATCAGGCCATTCGCATGTTGCTGGTCGATGCGTTGTCGAACATCAAGTCCTCCGAATCGACCATGACGTTGGTCAAGCTTGCCGTCGACGATCCGAACGATTCGTTACGTGATCGGGCCACCATTGCCCTGGAGAACCGCAACAACGATGTCGCCGTCAGCTACTTGCTCGGTAAGCTCCATAGCAAAGACAACACCGAGATCAATCGGGCTGCCCTTGTCCTGGGGCGGCTTAAGCATCCTGCGAGTATCCTGCCTCTGATGGATGCCCTCGTTACGACGCACAAATTCCAGATAACACCTGGAACGCAGCCAGGTCGCACCAATGCGTCGTTTAACAGTCAGGGTGGCGGTGGAATGTCGTTTGGGCAGCAGAAACCGCAGATCATCGAAAAGGACCTCCAGAACCCAGCCGTCCATGCGGCATTGAAACAGGTGGTGGACGGCCAGGTCGACTACCAATTCAATGAGGCCGGCTGGAAACTGTGGTATGCGAATCGCAAGATCCCGCAACTGATCGATATGCGGCGCGACGACTAGTCGTTCACTTCTTTGCAAAACGGCGTGCTTGCTCTCGCACGCCCAGGCCGACCATTTCTTCCCAGGCTTCAATCAGTCGATTGAATACCGGTCCAGGCTGGCCACTTCCAATTGGCTGGCCGTTCCACTGGCTGCACGGTATCACACATGGAGATGTACTGGTCAGCAGCACTTCGTCCGCTGCGGCAAAGTCTTCGGCCGTTAGCAATCGATGCGTCAGTGGAATGCCAAGCTTCCCGGCCAATTCGGCGAGCGTGGCGATGCTGATCCCTGGCAGGACCAATTCGGCCGGCGGAAGCTGCAGCCCGGTATTTTCATGGTACATCGCAATATTGGCGGTTGTCGCTTCCATGACGTAGCCATCTTGATCCAACAGTACCGCCCTGGCAGTCGGATCGATTCGCTTGGCTTCAATGTCGGCCAGGTAGTAATGCACGCGCGAGCGAACCTTCAGCTCCCGCGGCCAACATGCGACCGGGGTTTGTCTTGTTTGGGGCACGATCAGTGCCTGGCCGGTATCGTACAGCGCGGCAAACGAATCGAAGGCAACCATCTGGGTATGAACCGCCAGGCGGCCTACCTTGTTCGGCTGATTCACCTGGTGAAGCGAACCCGGCGTGATGAAGATGGTAACGCCCAGGTCGGCACCGTCCGGCAGCAGCGCGAAATTGTGCTCGACGATCTGATGAACGATCTGCGTCAGCGACTGGCGCGATTCGGGCGACTGAACGTCGAGGATGTCTAAACTGCGCCACAGCCGATCGAGATGTTGATCGAGACGAAAGATCTTGCCGTTGAAGGTCCGTAGCTGCTCGGCGATGGTCGTCCCAAGGTGAAAGCCGGCATCGTCGATTGGCAGAAGCAGTTCGCTGCGGCGAATCCAGGCACCCTCCCAGTGGGCAATCGGTTCGGTCATAGGTGTCCTTTCTGGCAGCGAGTAAGCCCACGCAGGCTTGAAATAAGGCTACCCAGAGCTTACCGGAGTCTATGTCTCAGGGGAATCGCCCGACGATGTCTTGTCTTGCTGCGATTCTGGCGGGTGCGTTTCAGCTGAAGACATCGTCAGTTGCACCAGATTATTTGGCGTAGATTTCTTCCCGCCACCACAGCCACCGCAACCCCCTCCTTCACAGGCGTTGGCGGCGCTGACGATGCCGCGAAAGATATTCCAGCCCAGATAGACTACCGCTGAACCAACGATGAATATCACCATGCCGTTTTGCCACATCGGAAAACTCCTTGATGCAATCCTTGCGATGGTTGCCTGGAAGTCAAATAGGGGTAAGTTGGCCGCTAGTTCAACAGAAACGCGGCCGATACCTGGTAGGTGATCATCGCACCGAGGTAGGCCAGCACCGTCATGTAGGTGAACGTGAAGATTGGCCAATGCCAACTATTGGTTTCGCGTTTGATAACCGCCAACGTCGCGGCGCATTGGGCGCACAGGGCGAAGAATACCATGATCGATAATGCCACTGGAACGTTGAATACGTTTCGCTCGCTCTCCGGCCACTTCACGTTTTGAAGTTTCTCTTTCAATTCGACCGACTCTTCGGTCTGTTCGCTGCCAAGATTGTAGAGCACGCCCATGGTGCTGATGATCACTTCTCGGGCCGGAAATGATGCGATCGCGGCGCTGCCGATTTTCCAATCCCAACCCAGCGGCCGAACGACAGGTTCGATCACCTGGCCGGCTCTTCCCAGAAAGCTGCCGCGAAGCAATTGTCCGTCGATGGTGTGTTGAATCACGCCCAAGCGGGCTTCGAGCTTGGTTGCCTCCTCCGGATCTGCGGTCGCCAGCTTGTTTTGAATTGTGAGGACTTCTTCCGCAAAAGGTGCCGTTGCGGCGATCTCGTCTCGAGGGAAATACGAAAGCGCCCAAATGACGATTGACATGGCGAAGATCAACGTTCCTGCACGGCGAACGAACGACCAGCCTTTCTCCAGCATGACCATCAGCACACCGCTGATCGAAGGAAACTTGTAGCTGGGAAGTTCCATCACAAACGGGGGCGTTTCGCCTGGCAGGATCGTCTTTCGCAAAATGAACGCTACGCAAACGGCCGCGAAAATCCCCACGAGGTACATGCTCAGCATGACCAGCGTTTGCAACCCAATCCATCCGCCCAGGTAAGTTGTTGGCGGAATAAAGGCAGAGGTCAAAAGGACGTAAACCGGCATCCGGGCACTGCAGCTCATCAGCGGCGCTACCAGAATCGTGATCAGCCGATCGCGGCGATTCTCGATCACGCGAGCCGCCATGATCCCAGGAATGGCACAGCCGAAGGAAGAGAGAAGCGGAATAAACGATTTCCCGCTCAGCCCGACCTTGCTGAACAAGCGGTCCATTAAATAGGCAGCCCGGGACAGGTAACCGCAATCTTCCAGAATGGCGATGAAGAAGAACAAGATGCAAATCTGCGGCAGGAACGTCAACACGCCGCCAACCCCAGCGATCACACCGTCGTTGATCAACGACTTAAGTGCCCCATCGGGCAGTTCGGCGTCGATCCCGTCGGCCAATTGATTGAACGCCCCTTCGATCAAGGCCGTCAGGTTTCCAGCAATTGCCTCGCTGAATACGGCCTGAAACATGAGGGTCATGATCAGGATGAAGAAAATGGCCCCGCCAACGCGATTGGTAAGAATCTTATCGAGCCGATCGGTAAAAGAGCCTTCGGCGACCTTTTCGCGCGTAACGATCCCCTCGAGCGACTTTTGAACCCATTGATAACGCGAAATCGCTTCGATCGCCGGAACGGGTTGGCCTGCCTTGGAAAGTTCTTCGCGGGCCTCGTTGATCCAGTCGTGCAGACTTTCGCCCCCCCCGATCAGTTCCTTTTCCAAGTAGCCGCTTGTATCCAGCAACAATCGCTCGGCCAGGTAGCGTGGAGTCTCGGCGTTTTCCTGTTGCAACTTGGCGTGTAGCTCGTCGACCTTCTCGCAGAATTCAGGTGGGAAGGGGCTGTCTGACTGCTTTCCAGGGCGATCGGCCAGCGAGACGATCGTATCACGCAGCTTATCGAGCCCGTCACGGCGATGAGCCTGGGTGACGACGATTGGAAGGCCCAGCCGTTTCTTCAGTTTCTTGGTATCGATCGTGATCCCTTTGCGGGTCGCGATGTCCGACATATTCAGGGCTACGACCGTCGGCAGGCCAAGTTCTTTAACCTGGCTGACGATGTAGAGATTGCGTTCCAGGTTACTGGCATCGACGATCACCAGCACCGCATTCGGTTTTGCCTCGTCCGATTGTCGGCCCAGCAGGACGTCGACGGTAACCATCTCGTCGGGCGAGCGAGGCGCAAGGCTATAGGTGCCTGGCAGATCGATCAGCGTGACCTTCTGCCCCTTATGCATGAACGAGCCATGCTTCTTTTCGACCGTGACGCCGGGATAATTGCCCGTCTTCTGACGAATGCCGGAGAGCCCGTTGAAGAGGGTCGACTTGCCGGTATTGGGATTTCCGACCAGGGCAACAGTCAAGGTTTCTGCGGGAGCGTCAACGGACATTCGGTCGTTTTTGTTGGTTGGTCGATGCAAGGTAGCAGCGGTCCAGTACGCAGGGTCGGAAAGCTAAGCAACGTGCGGGGCGGGACTGGGGTGGATCAATTCTCAATTTCAACCAGGTCGGCTTCGGTCTTCCTCAAGCTAAGGTGATAACCGCGAACCTCGACTTCGAGCGGGTCACCGAATGGGGCCGAGCCAATCATTTTTACATGGCAGCCAGGGGTCATCCCCATTTCCAGCAAACGGACGGCAGCGGTGCTTGATGCATCGATCGAGGCGATAACCGCCTCTTGGCCGATCGGAAGTTGAGACAACTTCGCCATCAGAATTGTTCCGAATTCACCAGGATATTCAGGATGTCTGACTGGCGAAAACAGAGCTTACATTGACCGACACGCACGATGCATGGGCTGCCGCTCTGAACCATTTCGACTTCGGTCCCGTTCTGCAAACCAAGTTCTGCCATACGCTTTACGTCGTCGCAGCCGCCAACGATTTGCGAAATGCGAACAATCGATCCAGAACGAACCATGCTGAGAGGGATATCGGAAACCATAGTGTGCCTGCTAATTGAGAGTAATTCTCAGTATTGAAATCTTAACTGAGTCGAGCAGACGTGACAAGCACTCATTTCAAGGGGATTTTGTCGCGTGTTGCGGGTGGGATTTAGGGGGCTTAGGGTAGGAATCTGAAGGGCTCCGGGTGGACGAAGAAGCCCTGAGGAAGGCAATTCAAGCGGCAGGCGGAGCGATTCGCGTTCGCCGTGGGGTGACCCAACGGCGAACTTGGATGCACCTTGCAGGCAAAACGGTCTAAGCCGTAGTCTACTTCTGGGGGTGTTTGACCATGTCGACGACGGCATCACCGAAATCATGGCCGATATGAAAGAACGTATCGGCACGGCCGTAATAGTGGTAGCCGCCGTCAAACGACTCGCCATCTTTGACGATGTAGGGGCTCGTTTTCACGAAGCGGACGTTACCTTGGAATTCAGGCAGCTTCGAGACATCTTCCTGCATCTTGCGGAATTTGAAGTGTTTCTCGGCGTAACGTGCTTCCGGCTCGACCCCTTGCTGTCCTAGTTCCCCAATGACGAACGGCATCTTGGGGGCATTCAGGTCTTTGCGAACGTCGCGAACCAGATTCTCGAGGTTCTGACCATACTCGTCCATCTTCTTTTGGTCGATGATGTCGTTGAAACCTTGGAAGAAAACGAAACCGGAAAGCTCGTAGCCTTCTTTCTTGTCGTAATCAGGCACCACCTTATCGATGTTGGCCAGCGTTTCTTTGACGATGCGAATCGTATCGCGATACGCTTCGCCGTACTTTTCTTCCGGTAGTGGCTCGATTTCTTTCGTCTGCCGGTTTCTTTGCGTGTAGGTTCCCTTCGGTGAGCTCGGCGGGCGGAACTCAACGGCCAACGCTCTTCCGCCCCAGGCACACTTGATGATCAGCACTTTCTCTTCGAAGGCGTCTCCCACAACATGGCCAAACTCGAGTTCCGGTCCGATCCGATTCGTGGGTGTGCCGTAACCGGTGGTCAGCTTGCCTTGGCCGCGGTCGTCGTTGTACTTGATGTATACGTCGTCGCGCTCGACCCAGCTGTTTTCGTCTCGCAGATGCTGGTAGGTCTTTGCCGTGGCAGGGTCGGCCAACAACTGCTCAAGGTGCTTGATGGCCCCTTTGCCTTCCATGTTGGACTGACCACACAGGACAAACACTTTGACCGGAGCCGCCTCGACGCATTGCGTCAATAACACGATGAAAAACAGGGTGCCAAAAAGGCGAAGTGACGACATGGTCGCTGCTCCTGAAGTTGGTTGGACGTTGATAAGCGAGTGGAAGTGTTACTTGCGGTTGAGCCAGACGTAGCGAACTTCAATCGCACCTTTGCCAGGAATCTTCGGGGCGGAAAGGGTCAGTGTGCCGCGTCCCTTGGGAAGCTTCATCGTTCCAAGGGAATATGGCTTAAAGTCTTTCACGACCGACTCGGAACCGCGATTAAATCGATCGCGTTCCGGCCCGTACGACGGCGGGTCGTGGGCTTCATCGATCGTGGCCGAGGTCGATTGACCGAGAAGCTCAGCCTGAATTTCGACACCGATGTTTTCCTTCGGGCAGGTGTAGTAGACAACCGCTTCGTACTCGCCTGGCTGGCCCACTTCAACATCCCAGGTAATCGTTCCGTCGGTCGTTTTCCAGTTGGTGAAGTACGAACAATTGGGTGCCCGGGCACTACGTTCGATCCCGCCATGGGCGACACCATCGCGCGCAGGCAGCGGCGTGTTGTTGGTATAGCCAACTGTGAACGGCCGGTCATCCTTGGCGAAGAAGCTCTCTTGCACTTCCGCTTTGAACTTGTTGGCAACCTTTTTTAGCTGAGCGACCGTCTGGGGATGGTCTTTCGAGATATCGTTGTGTTGCCCGACATCGTTCAAGATGTTGTACAACTTCCCTTGGGGATCCAGACGATCCGTTTGGGAACGGATACTGATCTGGTTTCCACGAATCGCAATGATCGGACGGTCGGTCCAAATCCTGCTATCGTCAGTCCATAGCCGTCGAACGCTACGGCCGTCGATCGGTTTGGGGAAATCGGTTTCGATTCCGGCACAATCAAGCAGGGTTGGTATCAAATCGACAGCCCCGGCCGTCTTGCTGATGCGGGTATCAGGCCTGATTTCGGCCGGCCAGCGAATGAAGCATGGCGAGCGAGTTCCACCTTCGTCGACCGAACCTTTGCGCCCTTTCATGCCACCGTTCCAACGCCAGCTATTGGGGCCGTTGTCGGCGAAGTAGACGACAATTGTATTGTCGGCCAGCTTCAAGTCGTCCAGTTTCTTCAGCAAGCGGCCGACGTTCCAGTCGACGTTTTCGCACATCGCCAGCGCGGCCC
Source organism: bacterium (assembly GCA_016124445.1). Lineage (GTDB taxonomy): Bacteria > Planctomycetota > Planctomycetia > Pirellulales > Pirellulaceae > Bremerella. Next base: position 487,084 of record WGNR01000001.1, on the reverse strand, counting down.
GGGTCATGCCGACTTCTTCCTTTTCAGGATCGCGATTCTTCATCTTCGGATCGACACCGTCGAACTTGTTGTAGAACTCATCCGGTACCTGCATCGGCGAGTGAGGCGTGCAGTAGGGAAGATAGCAGAAGAAAGGACGATCTTTGTTTGCTTCGATGAACGCCATCGCCTTGTTGGTGAAGTCGTCGGTCACATACCCGTCGCCTCGGACCAGCGTGTTGTTGTGGTCGAGTTCCGGGCTGAAGTAATGTCCCCAGTGGCCGGAGCAGAAGCCATAGTATTCATCGAAGCCGCGGGCATTGGGATGGTAAGGGAACTGCATCCCGTTGTGCCACTTGCCAAACGCGCCGGTCGCGTAGCCAGCTTCTTTGAAGTACTGGGCGATCGTCTTTTCATCCAGGTTCAGGCGTTCCTGTCCGGTCGAAACGCCACGGACGCCGGTGCGTGCATAAAATCGACCAGTCAGCATCTCGGCCCGGGTCGGAGCACACAAGTGACAAACGTAAAACCAATCGAACCGGGCACCATCGTGCGCCAGCTTATCGATGTTGGGGGTCGAAAGATTGGTGTTACCCTGAATGCTAAGGTCGCCCCATCCTTGATCGTCGGACAAGATAATCACGACGTTGGGGGGCGACTTCTCGGCAGATTGGCAAGTGGAAGCCAGCGCGGACGTCAGGAACAGCGTGAGAGCCAAAGCGATCAGAGGAAAAACGCGGAACATGATGTAACCTTCCGGCGAGGTGGGACATACTTGAGGAGGGGATGGTGGTGCTAATTATTGTCTTTGCCGCGGCACCGATGGTCAAATCATTCCACCGCATAAATAGGCCAGTGGCGTCGATTTATTCTTACCTTTTTTTCACCCCCTCGATTGTCGATGAATCGCTTCACCTTGTTTCTCTTGTTGATTCTTCTTGCTCCTGCGTCTGTATTTGCCCAGCAGTCGGTCGATTTGATCGATTCTCAGGCGAATCTGGGAGGCTGGACCTTCGATAACGGCAAGGAATTCCCCGGAGCGGTCGGCAAACTAGAACTTGAAAAGACCAACGAGCCTACGCTCGTGCTGCATGGTGATTTTTCAAAAGGGGGCATGTACGTTCAGGCTGCTCGAAAGATCGATGAGTTGCCGATCGATACCATTTCGTTCGAGATCAAAGCACCCAGCGGCGTCGACCGAGTGACCACGCGCTTGATCGACGGAACCGGTCAGTGTCATCAGCTCAAGATTCGCTTGAATGACAAAGGTGGCTGGCAGAAGTATACCTTCCCGGTCGCACGTTATTTCAAATCGGTCGAGTCCGGTGCGCCGCTTGATATCGTGACCCAATACGAAAAATGGAGCGGAGCGAACGACGGTCGTTGGCATCAACCATTGAAGTTGTTCGTGTTGTTGGCTGGACGTGAAGCATTGACCGATGGAACGATTTCGATTCGCAACGTTTCACTGACCTCGCCGCCACCTAAAGTTGCCATCGCGACAACGGTGCATCTCGATGACTTTCCCGCCGGGCAAACGGGCAACTGGCAATACAACAACGGCAACGAATTCCCCGGGGCCAAAGGTGGGCTCGATTCGATCGTCGGTCCCGCTGATCGACCTGCACTGCGACTGAAGGCCGATTTCACCGGCGGCGGGGCCTACGTCGGCATTCGTGAAAACCTGAATGATCTCGACATTCAAGAAACCAAATTGATTCGCATGCAAGCTCGTTCCAGCGAAGTGAAGCAGTTCTCGCTACGATTGGTCGACAGCAGTAATCAAACCCACCAGCGGCATGGCTTCGAGGTAACCGCCGATGGAGCCTGGCATGCGATCACGCTCGATCCGAAAAAGGTCGCCGGCGGTGAACATTGGGGAGGAGCGAATGATGGGCAGTGGCATGGTGCGGTCAAGCTGATCGAGATCATGCTCAATCCTCGCTCCTCCAAAGAGCCGATGCAACTGGACCTGGCCGATATTCGGATGGATGCTGTCGTCGAAGCCACGCCTTCCAGTCAGTCTTGGCGGGACGATTTTGACGGCAAGCAACAAGCAGGATGGACGACCGAAGGAGACGTTTCGACCGATTCACAGCTTACGTTCAGGCGTACGCTGGAAACGCTTCGCCAGCCGACGTCAGCGACTAGTCCAGGCTTCGCCGTTCGGCCAGGTACTTGGGAAGTTGGTTTTCGTTGGAAGTCCGATCTGCATTCGCCTGACAATTCCTTTCATGGAGCCGTTCGTTTAAAAGTGATGGACCAGCAAGGGAAGTTGCTGGCAACGCTGCCGGTCGCCATTGGTTGTGGCCAGCATGATTGGTCGCAGGTCAGCCGCCTGGTTACGCTGCCTCAACAGGCGGCATCGGCCCAGTGGGAAGTTCGCTTGAACAAAACGTATGGCAGCTTCAGCGTCGACGACCTATCCGCCACTCGGCTTCTCGTTCAGCCTGCCGCGCCGCGTGTTGAAAGCATCCGGATCGCATCCCAGGCGACTGGCAATTTGTTTTATCCAGGGGACGACGTCGAATTTCAGATCCGCGTTCCCACGGCCAAACCGCTTTCGGCCGAAGATTCACGCTTGCAATTAGAAGTGCGTGACTATCGCGGCAACGTGGTCCTGCAGCCTGACGATGTGCCGCTAGTCGAAGCCCATACAAAAGGGCAGCTGCAATACGAAGCGAAAGTCCGACTGGATACCACGCATTTGAACGTTGGCCAGTTCTATGAACTGCACGCGTCGGTTCCCGAAGGTGAAGGAGACCCGACCAAGGAGTTTTCCGGATTCGCGATCTTGCCCAAGGCGGAGAGTAAGCAGTTTCAGCCAGAGCAAATACCGTTCACGATTCGCAACTGGGATAGCCGGATTCCCGATTACTTTTACCTGGCCGATCGGCTGGGTCTGCGAATGATGGGTGTTTGGGGTGGTTGGTCGAATCAGCCCCCTTACAAGCCGCATCTACCTGGGCTCGAGATCGTGCAGAAACTGGATGCCAAGTGGGTCACCGGTACGCCGGCATCGAAGGTCGAAGACGAAGGTTTTAAAACCGTCACCGAAGAGTCGCTACGGCAAGGGATGACGGGCTTCCTGGAAGCGTACGCCGACAAAGGCCTGGCGATGATTGCCCTGGGGAACGAACCGCACGGGAAAGGGCAAGTCGTCCTCGACAATGTCCGGGCCTACAAAGCGGTTTACGAAGCGGTCAAGAAGTTTGATCCCAGCATTCATGTGATCGGCACCTCGGTCGAACCGAACGAAGAATACTTCAAGGCAGGTTACCAGAACTATCTCGACTCGTACGACTTCCACATCTACGAGCACTACACGAACGTCCGCCGCACGATGCACGAGTATCGCGAGTTGATGAAGAAGTACGACGCCGTGAAGCCGATTCACTCGACCGAGTTGGGACTCAACAGCCAAGGCCAGGCCCGGCTCACCGTGGCGACCGAACTGATCAAGAAGTGCACCGTCTTCTTCGCCGAAGGAGGCGCGACGGTCAGTTGGTTCACGATCATGTACCCCGATAAGGACGGCAACGCACGGGGACAATTCGGCGACGCCCACTGCGTCTTTGATTGCAAGTTCAATAACTACAATCCCCGCCTCGACGCGATCGCCTACTACCACATGATCAATGGTTTGCTCGACAAGAAGTTCGTCTCCGAAGAGCAGCACCCCGATGGTACGCAGGAGTTTCTCTTTCAAGACGGCCAGAAGCGAAGCCTGAAGGTGTTGTGGAACGACAACGCTTCGCCGGAGGTGAAAGTCTCGGTTGGTGGCAGCCCCAAGGTCGATTTGATCCGCCTGGACGGGAACCGGGAAACTATCGAGGCGAAAGAGGGAGCGGTGACTGTCGAGGTTGCGTCCGAACCGGTATTGCTGCTTTATTGAACCGAATTAGCCGCTGAAATCGCCGGCGCGAACTGGCGATATCTGCCACGACGGCCGTGATGGCGTTGCTTTGAAGCGGGGGGATTGTTACTCTTCCCCCCCGTGCTGCCTACGGATTGGCGGCGTTTGAGGGGAACAGAACGGAACCAGAAGTGCTAGCGGTGTCTGCCAAACCGGTGATCTCTGTGGTGATCCCCTTGCCGGATGATCGGGGGCAACTGGTCGATTGTTTGCGTGGTTTTACTTCGCAGACGCTGGATGAACCGGTAGAAGTCATCGTAGCCGCGGCGGATACATCGGCCGATGATATGACGCTGCTGGCGGAGCAGTACCCGATGGTTCGCTGGATCGTTCGGCCTGGGCTGCGGGTTAGTGGTCTCTACAACGCCGGGGCCGAACTAGCCGACGGACATTACCTCTACATTTCCGAATCGCACTGCGTACCACACCCCGATTGCCTGCAGCAGGTCTTGGACTTTGTTCGGCAGACCGGCTTTCCAGCCGCGTGCAGCAGCAGTGACGGCATCAACGGAAACTACGTGGCAGAGGGTGAGCAGCGGATCTTTGAAGAAGACTTTCGGCAGTGGACGCAGGAAGGGAAGTGCAAGATTTCGATTCGCGGGACGTTGATCGAGCGCGAACTTTGGAATCAGATCGGCGGCTTCCAAGCCGAGTTCGGGCACTTCGCCGAAGTAATGTTCGGCCGAGCGCTAGAAGCGATGAACGCAGAGATGGGCGTGGCCCAGCGTTCGATCGTCTCGCACTGCAACCAGGTGAGCTTGAAGCTGTTGGCCCAGGAATTATTCGAATACGGCGAAGACCAGTGCCGCGCGAGTCACCTCGGGCCAGTGGATCAGCAAGACAAACCGAGTGCTGAATGGGCCAGCCGGGAACGATTGCTGCGGAATAGCCTTCTGCTGAAGTACAAACAGGTCAAGGAAGCCACGCGGCAATGGTTTCGCGAGATGGCCATTCGCTACGTTCCGATGCCAGGCGAACTTCGGTTCCGGCTCTTTCGCAAGTTCTGGCAAGGGGCGGCACGGCTTGGTCGCTTAAACTACCTGGCACAGATGAAAGACCAAGCCGCGACGATTTCAGAGCAAGTGAGCCTTCGCCGGGCAGCTTAGATCGAAATTGAAATCTGCGCATGAAAAAAGCCTGCCGAATCGAAATCCGGCAGGCTTTTCTTTGTTCAGGGGACGGTACTAACCGATTAGTACATGTCGTCGTGGCTGTGGCCACCCTTCTTGTCACCCTTTGGCTTTTCGGCGATGAGGGCATCGCTGGTCAGCAGCAGGGTAGCGACACTAGCCGAGTTGGCCAGGGCGGTCTTGGTGACCTTGGCTGGATCGATGACGCCTGACTTGACCAGGTCTTCGTAGGTGTCGGTCAGGGCGTTGTAGCCTTGGTTGCCTTTGCTGTCGAGGATCTTCTCGCAGATGACGCTGCCATCTTTACCGGCGTTGGTGGCGATCGTGGTGATCGGAGCACGGCAAGCGCGGATAACGATGTTGAAGCCGATTTCTTCGTCGTGGCTCAAGCCGTCAGGTTTGACCTTCGACGAGGCACGCAGGAGAGCAACACCGCCGCCTGGCAGAATGCCTTCGGCAGCAGCAGCACGGGTAGCGTGCAGGGCGTCTTCGACGCGAGCCTTCTTTTCCTTCATTTCGCTTTCGGTCGCGGCACCGACGTTGACCTTGGCCACGCCGCCAGCCAGCTTGGCGAGACGCTCTTCCAGCTTTTCCTTGTCGTAGTCGCTGGTCGAGTTTTCAATTTCGCGACGGATCTGAGCGATACGATCCTTGATGTTCTGGGTGTCGCCAGCACCTTCGATGATCGTCGTGTTGTCTTTGTCGATGATCACCTTCTTGGCGCGGCCCAGTTCGGCCAGACCGAGGTTTTCCAGCTTGATGCCCAGGCTTTCGAAGATGGCCGTACCGCCGGTCAGAATGGCGATGTCTTCCATCATGGCCTTGCGGCGATCGCCGTACCCAGGAGCCTTGACGGCGGCACAGGTGAACGTGCCACGCAGGCGGTTGATCACCAACGTTGCCAACGCTTCGCCATCGACGTCTTCAGCGATGATCAAAACTGGCTTGCCCTGCTGAACAACCGCTTCCAACACCGGAACCAAATCCTTGATGTTGCTGATCTTCTTCTCGAAGACCAGGATGTAGCAGTCATCCAATTCGGCCTGCATGCTGGTCGGGTTGGTGACGAAGTAAGGGGAGAGGTAACCGCGATCGAACTGCATACCTTCGACCCATTCGACCTCGGTGGCCAGGCTCTTGCCTTCGTCGACGGTGATGACGCCGTCTTTGCCAACCTTGTCCATGGCGTCGGCCAGCAGCTCGCCGATTTCACGATCGTTATTGGAAGCGATGGCACCGACGTTGGCCATTTCTTCCTTCTTCTTGATCGGAATCGACATACCGGTCAACTCAGCCGTGATGGCGGCAACGGCCTTTTCGATGCCGGCCTTCATCTGAATTGGGTTGACGCCCGAGACAACAGCCTTGAGACCTTCGTTGAAGATCGCTTCGGCCATCAGCGTGGCGGTCGTGGTGCCGTCGCCAGCGACATCGCTGGTCTTGCTGGCTACTTCACGAACCATCTGGGCGCCCATGTTTTCGTAAACGTCTTCCAGTTCGATTTCCTTGGCAACGGTCACGCCGTCCTTGGTGACGGTCGGGCTGCCAAAGCTTTTCTGGATGATGACGTTGCGTCCCTTCGGACCGAGGGTCGTCTTGACGGCTTTCGCCAGCTTCGACACGCCGCGGCGAATCGCTTCGCGTGCTTCTTGATCAAAGGCGATGATCTTGGCCATCGATGGTATCTCCTAAAGGTTTCTTATTTCGTCTAATGGATGGTGTTTCGAGTAAATCAATCCGCGGTCGACCGAATTAGCCTTCGATGACGGCCAGAATGTCGTCTTCGCGGAGCAGGATGACTTCGTCGTCGCCTACGGTGAACGTGTCGCTACCGGCATAGGTGCTGAAGACAACCTTGTCGCCTTCTTTGACCTGCAACGGGTGGCGGGTGCCATCTTCCAGCAGACGGCCGCTACCGACACTGACCACAACGCCGCGCGATGGCTTGTTCTTGGCGGTTTCCGGCAGGAAGATCCCGCCCGAGGTCTTTTCTTCCAGTTCGTCGCGGCGAACGACGACCCGATCGCCCAGTGGCTGCAGACGTTGTTTCGTGCTCGAAGCCTTCTTTTTCGTAGCCGTTGCCATGCTAATGCCTTCCTCCAGAATTCTAGGGGCTTTCTGTCTTCCGCGATCCGCGGAGACGCCAATGTGGGACTTGTATGGAACCGTGGAATATGAACGGTTGGACCGGACTGCCGCGGTGGGTATAAACCGCGACCGCCTGCCAATGTTGCGCGAACGATTGCGTGCCGCTGTAAGGTGCAAGTCGCGTGCCAGAAAGTGTCCTTGCGGACCTAAGTGTTGATTTCAGAAAGGTTTGAGTGCAAAGGTAAGTCGCCGAAATGAGGTAGATGTGGCAGCCTGCCAATATGACAGAAAAAGGCCGCCCCTGTGTCAGGGACGGCCTTTGCTTGTTTTTGAATCTGGCTTTGGGTTGAAACACTATTGGCCTATCGCTGGGCCCATCATCGCGCTACCGATGACGTTACAAATAATGCCTCCAACCAGTGCTCCGGTCCAAACCAGCATCAGTTGGCTCGCACCGTACTTGCCTGCATTGATCCATCCCATCACAAACGCGATGAGCCCACCAATGCCGCAGAAAATGGTGACGATGCAGATGATGCCCATCGTCGAATCATCGTTTTGAAACATCTTGATGATGATCAAGATGAAGCAAACCAAGCTAACGAGACCCAGTAGACCAGCGAGACCGAGAAACAAAAAAGCCATGACAGTAATCCCCTCAACGATGGCAGTGCTAAAGACAATTCTATGTTTCTAACAATGTGAACAGTCGCCGAGCAAGACTTTTTATCGCTAAATTGAGGGGATTCTTTGTATCGCTTTAGAGCAGGCCAGCAACGCGGTTAACGCGCAGCCAAACCCAGCCCGCCATCTTGCTGGATTACTAGCAGCACGTAGGCGATGGCAAACAGGATTTGAGCAAACGAAAGCAGGCTCCAGAAGGCCATCGGGCGGAACGTATCGTAGCGGACCACGTAGGCCCAGCCTCCGATAAATGCGACTAGCATGCCCAGGCCTGAACAAGGAACCAGCAGCAGCGAAATCAGCGCTAGCCCGACATCGTTGTTGGTGAACATCTTGAAGAGGACGTAGAAGAAACAGCCCAAGTTCACTACCCCGATCAGCCATATCAGGGCATACAGCATCATTTGAACCGCTTCCATCGAAATCTCTCCAAAAGGTGACTCAGCCAGGATCGATTCCAGGCGAACCGACCGATTGAAGATATCTAGGTCAGGCGTAGGGTACTGGCAACTGGAAAACACCGAGATTGGTGGTTTCGGCCGGCACAACCGGCACGATCGCGCTAAACGCGAACGGTCTTCCCCTTGGCGACCGAGTCGGCCTGCTTCTGGCAAAGGACCAGGGCATCGATGGCCAATTCTCCGCCCAAAATGCTGGACGGGGTGCCAGACTCAATGCTGGACTGGACCTCTTTCAACTCTGCGGCAAACGAGTCGATCGGATCGCCCCCTTTGAGCTTGGGCTGTTTTGCCTTGCCCTTCTTGGGCAGCACCGTCAGCGGCATCGAGAGGAGCGGGGTATCATCGATCACCGCGAAGTCCATCAGCAGGGTCGCTTCCTCGAAATGAATCTCGAAGCCATGCGTGAACGAGCGGCCCGGCTGATGCAACACGCCGCTGGTTGCGGTCACCACCAGGCTTTCGTCGGAGAAGCCAAACTGCGTGTTGCAGTACTCAACCACTTCGCCCCGCATCCGGCCGATGCTGGTCACGCTGGTCGGCATACCAAACAACAAGCGAATGAAGTGGGCATCGTGAATGTGCAGATCCAACAGCGGACCGCCGACCTTCTTGGGATCGTAGAAATCTTTGAGCCAGGTCGGATCGCTGATCAGTCGCGTGAAGTGCCCGCCCAGCAGTTTGCCAAACTTACCGCTTCGTGCGGCTTCCAGCGCGAAATTGAACTCGGCAAAGTAGGGCAGCACATGAGCGGTTAGGAGCAACTTACCGCTTTTGTCGGCCGTTTTCTGCATCCGCTTGGCAGCGGCAGGTTCGAGCGCGATCGGCTTTTCGACCAGGACATGCTTACCAGCCTTCAGCGCCGCGATGGTTGCTTCTTCGTGCAGGGCAGGGGGGAGGCAGATATCGACCATATCGATCGAATCGTCGGCGAGCAATTCCTCGAGCGTTTCGTAGACCGTCATCTTCGAGACGTCGATCTTTTCACCGGGAGGACCGAAGTTGCCTTTGATCCCGCGCCAGTCACCCTTGCGTTTCTTCGAATCGCGCGAGCAGAACGAGGCGACGCTCATACCGCGAACCTTCTGGTAGGCCAGGTAATGGATCCAACTCATGAATCCAACGCCAACGATTCCGACTTTGATCATGATGCCTGTTTCCTAGGATGTCGACGGACAAATATACGGTGACTGTTTGACTGGGGAAATCGTAATTGGTTTGGGAAGTTTGTACTATGAACGACTACCTGGAAGGTGACAACCCAGTCGAATCGAGAACCGATATGCCGACCGATGAAGAATCGCTGGACGAGGAAACAATGCTTCCGCTTCGAACCGAGCGTACGCTATTGCGGCGAATTAACGTTGAAGATGCGGGAGATTTGTTCGAAATCTACGGCGACGAGGAAGACAGTCGATACGATCCCAACGGGACGCTCACCGCCGAAGAGGTCGAGTACCTCATCTACTCCCAATCCGAGATTTACATCGGAGCCCCCGGTGTGCCGTACCTATTGGCGATCGAGGAGATTGAATCTGGGAGAGTCATTGGAACGATCAATATTACGATTCTCAGCCCCAGCGATCGGCAGGGGAGTATTGGATTCACGCTCCTTGCGAGTTTTCGAGGGCAAGGTTTAGCGACTGAAGCTACGCGTGCCGCCATCCAGTTTGGCTTTGAGCATCTGGACTTGCATCGGATTACTTCGCAATGCGACGCGCGAAACGAGCGATCGTGGAAACTGATGGAACGCGTCGGAATGCGTCGCGAAGGACACTTCCGGCACGATAGCATTGAAGATGGGCAGTGGATCGACAGCTTTTTCTATGCGTTGCTGGAAGACGAGTGGCAGCCACATTAAGCGGCCGCGGTAAAACGTCGTCGTTAGGTTCCCTCGGTTAACTTCTCGAACCGCGGGAAGGCGTCGTCCCACATCGTGGGTGTTTTGGGTTCGTAGGTCGTGACCGGGAAACTGTTGCGGATCACTTCGCGTCCCTCGGCTAGGCTGCCAATGTCGCCGGAGGCAACCGCTTGCAGCATCAGGTTACCAATCGCGGTGGCTTCGACCGGGCCGGCAACTACTTCGCAGTTGCACGCATCGGCCGCCATCTGGCAAAGCAGTTGGTTTTGCGTGCCACCGCCAACGATATGAATCGTTTCGATCTTGGTGCCGGTCAAATCTTGCAGCCGACGATGGACGACCCGGTATCGCATCGCCAGGCTTTCCAGCACGCAGCGAACGACTGCGCCATCGGTCTGCGGTACGATTTGGCCAGTGCTTTCGCAGAATTGACGAATCTGGGCAGGCATGTCCTGCGGAGCGGCGAACTCCGGATGGTCAGGGTTCACGAACGAAGCCAACGCGGTCGCTTCCTGTGACATACGAACCAAGTCGCTATAGCCATATTCATTGCCGCGTTGTTTCCAGATTCGGCGGCACTCTTGCACCAGCCATAATCCGGCGATGTTCTTTAGCAGACGCGTGGTGCCATAGACGCCACCTTCGTTGGTGTAATTGAACTGGGCACATTGGTCGCTGATGATCGGCCGAGGCGATTCGACCCCCATCAGCGACCAGGTTCCACTGGAAATGTAGCACCAATTGGGCATCTCACCTGGCGAGCTTTTCGCCGGAACGGCAACGACGGCGGAAGCGGTATCGTGCGTGCCGGGACGAACAACCTTGGTTCCTTCGAGCCCAACTTGTTCGAGCACGGTCGTTCGCAGTGGACCGACTACGGTGCCGGGGTCGACCACTTCGCCGAAGATATGCCCCGGCAGATCGAAGCCGTCGATCAACTTTTGCGACCATTGTTTGGTGATCGGGTTGAGAAGCTGCGTGGTGGACGCGTTGGTCAGTTCGTTTCCTTTCTCACCAGTCAGCAGCCAATGAAAAAGATCCGGCATCAGCAGGAAGCTTTCCGCGGCATTGAGGATCGAACTGTTGGCCTCTCGCATGGCAATCAACTGATACAGGGTGTTGATTTCCATGAACTGAAGGCCCGTTTCGGCGAAGATCTCTTCGCGGCTGACCTTAGAGAATGCACGATCGAAGATTCCCTGGGTTCGTGGATCGCGGTAATGGTACGGGTTACCCAACAACTCGTCGTTGCGGCCGAGCAGGGCGAAGTCGACGCCCCAGGTATCTACGCCGATGCTGTCGATTTCTTTGCCGAACTTCGTCGAACTAGCGATTAAGCCGTCTTTAATATTCCGCCAAAGTTGCAGGAGATCCCAGTGCAGGTGGCCTGCCATGGCGATGGGGCCGTTCTCGAAACGATGAACTTCTTCCAGTTCGAGCTTGCTGCCATCGAAGCGTCCGCCCAGGACGCGGCCACTGGAGGCACCCAAGTCGACAGCGAGGTAGGTCTTGTTGGACATGGTTTCAAAATCAGTCGTTTGCAGGATCGGGTTACGAAGTTGGACCGGTTTAACGGGACAGTCCGAACTGGGGCGAAAGGAATTGCAGTTTAATAGACCGGGGCGACGTCAACAATCAGCGATTAATCAGTCGATTCCTGAGAAAGTATCTGCCTGCCCAATCGATAAATCTGCCCATTGGGCGTAAAACTAAGGTTCCGACGATGATGGACGCACCTTCGTATTTCCGATCCAGGGACATGGACTCGTGGAACCTGCTGAGATCCTGGCACTCAATCTGATTGTCATTCTGGCCGCTGGCTTCGTTTCAGGAGCGATCTGCCGCTACTTTCATTTCTCGTCGATTGTCGGGTATTTGATTGCCGGCGCGATCATCGGCGGCGGCGGGCTTCAGATGCTGCAAACGGAAAACCACGATCTGAAGCATCTGGCTGAAATGGGGGCCCTGTTTCTTCTCTTTTCGATCGGGACTGAAATCTCGTGGGAAGAACTTCGGCATGTCGGTCCCTGGATTTTGATCGCCGGCTTCATACAACTGGTCGCCGTGGCGATTCCTATGGGGATATTGGCGATTGCGATCGGGCTTCCCTGGCAAACGGCTTCGCTGCTTGGGGCTTCGGTTGCACTGAGTTCGACGGTGCTGGTCTTTCGTGCTCTGCACGAGTTGAACGTTGCCTCGTCGCCGGCGGGGCTTCGCAGCGTTGGTATTCTGTTGTTTCAAGACATGGCGATCGTCCCGCTGATGTTGGCAGTTCCGCTGTTGTCCGCAACCGAGGCCCACTCGAACCTCGAGTTTCTTCGTTTGGCAATTGTCACCGTTCTGTTTTTAACCACGATTCCGGTCCTGGCCTTCATGACCCATCGCTTCGCGTTGCCGCTGTTTTCGCTTCTGCGGAGTCGTGAACTATTGCTGCTATTTGCGTTGGCACTGCTGGGTGGCGGCTGTTTTGTCGCACACATGCTTGGTTTGCCGGCTGCGTTTGGGGCCTTCGGAGCAGGTCTGATCTTGGGCGGAAATCGCTTTACGCAGCAGGTCGATGCCTTGACGCTTCCTTTTCGCGAAAGCTTTGCCGCGGTGTTTTTTATCTCGTTGGGTGGTTTGCTCAACTTGCAAATGCTGCTGCAGGATCCCCTGTTTGTCTTGATCGGGTTTCCACTGGTGATTGCCGTGAAGACGCTTGGAGCGGGCTTGGCCTTGAAACTTTCAGGCATGAACTGGAAGGTGTCTCTGAAGATGGGGCTGGGGTTGTGCCAGGTCGGTGAATTGAGCTTTCTGCTGCTGTCTGCCGGGATGGATGACAAGCTGATCGACGAGTCGCACTATAACCAGATGCTGGTTCTGGCGATCGGCACCATGATTCTGACGCCTGGCTTGATTCGCTGGGGAGTTCGCAGTCTGCACGACAATCCTGAACTGCAAACCAGCAAAGAAGAAAAACCGATTGAGGCACGTGAGGCGGTTCGCGAAGCGGTTGTTATCGGCGTGGGAACGGTTGCCCGTCAGGTTGCTTCGCGGATCGAAATCTCAGGGGCCGACGTCCGCTTTGTCGATCTGAATTCTGTGAATACCTACCCGCTGATCCAAGCTGGTTTCCGGGCCGTGACCGGAGATGCGACCAAACGAAAGACGCTGGAAGAGGCCGAGATCGCTCATGCCAACCTGGTGCTGGTGGCGGTGCCGGACGACGAGGCCTCCGTGCTGATCGTCAAAAACATTCGTGCAATGAACCGGCACTGCACCATTCTGGCTCGCTGCCGCTATCAGCGTAATCGAGAACGCTTGCACCTGGTGGGGGCCGATTTCGTCACCGACGAAGAATCTCAGACCGCTCTGATGCTGATCAATATGATTGAGAAACTCTCGGAAAGTGCCGCTTTCTAGATATCTGCCTCTGGCCAGATTGCCGTGCAATCGGCAAAACCAGCACAAATCGCCCTGAAGATGCCACCACGGCGTAACCGATGAAAAACTTCGGCATCGTACCTATTGTTGACTAAGTTGGTCATGATAGTTAACAATGAACCGAAGAGCATCTAACTCATGCAACTGACAAGCCTTACCAGGGACCTTCCGATTCAAGTGAATGCCATGTCGGCCAGCAATGTAAATCAAGCAGAGGAAACAACTTCCGATATGCTTCAGCCCACGCCTGAGCGGATGGCGGAACTTGCGGAAGTGTCGAAGCGGCTGGAAACCGCCACTCCCCAGGAGATCATTCGCTGGGGCGCCGAGCGATTTGGAGCCAAGCTGACAATGGGAACCGCCTTCGGGCCGGAGGGCTGTGTCATCCTTTATCTGCTTTCGCAGATTGCTCCCCAGACGCGTGTTTTCAATCTCGACACCGGCTACCAATTTCAGGAAACGCTCGATGTTCGCGACCAGATTCGCGAGAAATTCGGCATCGACGTCGAGTTGCTCAAGCCAGAGCACACCGTCGAAGAATACGAGCAACTGCATGGCGGGCCGCTCTATAAAACCAATCCAACCCAGTGCTGCTTTGATCGGAAGATCAAAGTCTTGCAGCGGGGAGCAGCCGGCAATCATGCCTGGATCAGTGCTATCCGTCGCGATCAGAGCGAAGACCGAGCTCGGGCCAGCATCGTTGGCTGGGATAAGAAGTTCGGCTTGGTGAAGATCAATCCTCTGGCCAATCAGACCAAGAGCTGGGTCTGGCAAATGATCATGGACCACGGCATCCCTTACAACGTGCTGCACGATCAAGGTTACACCAGCATTGGCTGCTGGCCCTGCACCCGGGCCGTGTTGGCCGGCGAAGACGAGCGAGCCGGACGATGGAGCGGCACCGGCAAGACTGAGTGCGGTTTGCACACGTTAGACGACAGCCCCAACGCTTAGTAACGCATGACGGTTTCGGCGAAAAGTGAATATGCCTGCATCGCGATGATTGAACTGGCTGCCCGGTTTGAAGCCGACCAGCCCGCGCGCCTACGTGAGATTGTCGAAGCCCAAGGCATCCCGCAACCGTTTCTCGTTCAGATCATGGCTCAGCTGAAAGCGGCTGGCTTGGTGCTAAGTACTCGTGGAGCAACCGGCGGATATCGATTAGCCAAATCGCCAGAGCGAATCACGCTGGCTGATATCATTCAGGTGATCGAAGGCAGCGGCGATCAGTCGGAATCGAATCTGCAAAAGCCGACTCCGGCAACCGAAGCATTGTGTGGTGTCTGGAGCCAGATCTGCCAGGCACGCACCAAGATTCTGGAAGAAGTCACGCTTGCCAATCTCGCGACGCGGGTCAGCGAGCAGCCAGGTGAAATGTTCTACATCTAACAGGAAGGCCGAAAACATGGATTCGCAATCGATTCCAAGTGAGTGGCTGACGGCCCAAACGACGATGCAAGAAATCGTCGAAACATGCGGAAACCCAGATCCGAAGGTGGCCGCAATGGCGCAACATTACTTAAACCAGGCGTCCAGTTTCATTCAGCAGATGCAGGCTGGGGACGAGCTTTGGAATTATTCGACACCCAACGAGGCCTGGGCCGAAAACCGCGGCATGGCAGGCTTGGCGATTTGCCGTGCTGGCCAAATCATCGACAGCATCTGCCTGGCTCGTAACTAAGTCAAGATTAGCGCCTTGGCTACGGTAGCCGGTGCCCCATCTTGTCCCGTTTCGTATCCAGATATTTCTGATTGTGCGGGTTCGGCTCCGGGCGAATCGCCACCTGATCAACGACTTCCAAGTCGAAGCCGCCATAGATGAACGCGTCGGTCTTCTTCGGGTTGTTGGTCAGCAGCCGAATCTTCGAGAGCCCCAGATCTTTGAGGATTTGGATGCCGACACCGTAGTCTCGCATGTCGCTCTTGAAGCCGAGCGCGTGGTTGGCTTCCACCGTATCGAGTCCTTGATCTTGCAGGGCATACGCGCGGATCTTGGCTTTCAAGCCAATGCCACGACCTTCCTGCGGCAGATAAACCAATGCCCCCACGCCTTCTTCGCTGATCCGTTGTAACGCCATTTCCAGTTGATCGCCGCAATCACAGCGGAGCGATGCGACCAGGTCGCCGGTGAAACAGCTGCTATGCAGGCGCACCAGCGGGGCTTCGACACTCGTCAGGTCGCCCATCGCCAGTACGATCGGTTCCTGGGTTTCGTATTTCACATCGTAGCAAATGATTTTGAATTCACCGAAACGGGTTGGCAGATTGGCCTCGGCACTTCGCTCGACCAGCTTCTCATTCGTGCGGCGGTGCTTGATTAGTTCTTCGATCGAGATGATTTCGAGATTGTACTTTTCAGCGATGGCAATCAATTCGTCACGCGAGGCCCGATCGCCCTCTTCGTTCAAGATCTCACACAAAGATCCTGCCGGTGTAAGGCCTGCCATGCGGGCCAGATCGACGGACGCTTCGGTATGCCCAGCTCGACGAAGTACGCCACCTTCTTTCGCCAGCAGCGGATAAACGTGTCCTGGCCGAACAAAGTCATCCACCGACGAATCGGGATCGACCATCGACATGATCGTCTCCGATCGTTCCTTGGCGGTGATCCCCGTTTTGGCGTTCTTGTGGTCGATCGGCGTGGTGAATGCCGTCCGCAGCGGGGCGTTGTTGTTTTCGACCAGCGGAGTCAGCTCTAGTCGGTCACAAACATCAGGCAGGCATGCCGCACACAAAAGCCCTCGCCCTTGGGTGATCATGAAATTCACCACTTCGGGGGTCGTTTTCTCGGCGGCGGCAACGAAATCCCCTTCGTTTTCCCGATCTTCGGCATCGACAACGATAATCACTTTGCCAGCTTTAATCGCGTCGACAGCCGCTTGAACGGTGGAAAATCGGTGGCTCACGTGAAGCACTCTCCTGAAAAAACAGCGGTATCGCCAATGGATTGGGGGATGCCGGCCAAATGTGAGAGGAATAACATTGCCGATAGGGGTTAATATTGGGCAGCCCCAGCGGAATAACCCATTATAGGACCCGTGGTTTGGCGGGGTAGTTCACCTTGACGGAGTCGACTGTGACTGGTTCAAAATCTTTCCTGTTGATCTTGCTCGTTTTCATCGTTGGCCTGACGCTTGGGCAATCCGCCCTTCGGGCCGAAAACGTGGTGATTCGCTACGTGCCGAATCAAGTCTTTGCCGAACGTGAAGATAAAATCTTGAAAGCAGATTTATACCTGCCACCAGGCGAAGGCCCGTTCCCTTGCGTACTGATGATTCATGGTGGTGCCTGGGCCGGCGGGTCGCGCAGCCACATGGCAATGCATGCCAACTACCTGGCCAAGCATGGTTATGCGGTGGCCTCGATTACCTATCGATTTGCTCCAGCCCATATCTTTCCAGCTCAGCTTGATGACTGCCAGGCGGCCCTCGATTGGCTTAACGAGCATGCCGCGGAATACCACATCGATACCGACCGGATCGGAGTCTGGGGCTACTCGGCCGGCGGACACCTGGCCTGTCTGTTGGCAGCAACCCGGGCCGAAAACACAGGAAACCAACCGCAGCTCAAAGCAGTCGTTGCCGGGGGGGCACCTTGTGACTTCACCAACGAACCGCTCAAGAGCCAGCGTTTGAAGTTCTTCCTGGGTGGCTCCCGAGAGAACGTTCCTGAAACCTATGTCGAGGCCTCGCCGCTGAGTCACGCGACGGCCAAGTGTCCGCCGATTTTCTTCTTTCATGGCACCGATGATCGAGTCGTACCGATCAAAAACGCGGAGCGAATGTACGATCGCCTGACCGAACTTGGCGTGGCGACCACCTTCTTCAAATCGGAAGGGCGAGGGCATATCGGCACCTTCAACGATCCCAAGGCGGATCAAGAAGCATTGAAATTCCTCGACGGGCATCTCAAACTCGATAAATCTTGAACGAGATATCCCCGTCAATCGCTGGGGACTGCTAAAATGAACTCGTTAAACAAGGCATTTCGCCAGGTGACAACTCGTGTTATTTCCGCGCGGCGGAACGTTATTTGGTGACGAGGCAATCATGAGTGACGAGGTGCAGGCCAGCCCTGGTCTCGACGTCGAAGAGTACATCGAGCAACGGCATTTCTTCGAAGGTATCCAGCACGGCTTGGCCGATAATCGGCCGATGCAAGATATCCTGAAATCGGTCAAGGACGAGATCCTGGTCACGACCAATCTGCCGATGGCGATCGATTATCTGGCGGCCGAACTTCGCCATAGCGGTCACTTCTACCCGGCGATGAAACGCCTAAGCCATTATTTCACCGGCTTTCAAACCTTCATCATCGAATCGTCGGAAGATGATCGAGGTAAATTCGATTTTCAGACTGGGCTTGAGATCTTGAAACTCGAAGTCAAGCTTCGAGCCGAACATGCGACGCCCCAATGTTTGTTTCTGTATCAGTTCGAGTCGATCTGCCGGCATCGCCTGAAGTACGACGACGGTTTTGCCGCGATGGCGCAAGATCCGATGTACGACGAGCACTGGCGGCGTTTTCTCGAAATCAATCGACGCCGCATCGGCTTGATCGACATAGCGGACATGATCTATACCCGTAGCGAGCACTACATCACGCAGCAAATTCGCCGGGGCGGAAACTTACCGGGCTCCGACTTTCCGCCACTGTTCGGCGAACGCGAAGGACGCATTGCCCTGGCCAATCGCAAGCGAGACCCGCTCCTTTTGTTTTCCGCCCTGCAGCGGCAACTTGGATATCCGAAGGTGCCCACCAAGCAGAAGATGGACGAAACGCTCCATTTGCTGCCGCTGATGATGCGGCGGATGGAACGTTTGGAAGCTCGCATCAAGTTGCTTGAAGAGGAAAGCCGAGGCGGGATCGATCTATCCAAGTTCTATTCCAAGGATGGCCAGATGCCGCCCTTCGGTGATTTCGACGACTAACTTCCCGCCGATTACGACCGCGCAAAAGCGGCAGTTTCACGCCCCCAAACAAGCGTTGCCGGGGTCCAAGGTGTCTAAAACAGGATAAGAATATCCAAAATTGATGAAATTGCGGTAATTTCTGCCCAATTTGCCCCGGTTAAGCGGTCACGCTTGTTCTCGGGAATGAGGTCGATTGGTAGACTGAACTGCCAACCTGAACCCCGAAAAATCGGCATAACCGGCAAGATTGCCTCATATCCAGTGGTGGTCATCGTCGAAATCTGAATTAGTTGTCGCTATGTCGCGGCGGCCTGTGATTTCGGAAATCAACCACCAGATGCAAGCCGGATTGCTGTCGTTGGTAGCAGCGATCGATCCATCGGGCTTGCCCAAGGGCCATGAAGCACGAAGCGGAGTCTGTCTGGCAACTACCTCGCAAGCGGTCGCCGTTGTGGGGCGGATCGGAGCCGGTTGGCCCGAGTTGCCGATCGCAACTCGGAGAGGTTTCACCTCTATTCTGCCAGCGTTCTTCCCGAATTGGGAAGCAAGCCAGCCCAAATTGCGTGGTGGACATCGGTACGATTTGGTTGATTAGTTATTCACGAGAATTCGAATCCACGCCGGCCCTGCCGCCATCCTACAAAAGTCGCCATCGCCCGGACGGACCCCATCCAGATTTGCCGCGGCGAAGCGCGAATTGATAATTTCCTACAGAACCTTTGTTTGCTGTTTGGATACCTAAATTGATCATGTCCACAACTACTGATGAAAATGCGGTCGTCAAAGAAGTCCAGCCATTGGAAGAGGCGACTGTTCGCTTCTGCGGCGACTCGGGCGACGGTATGCAACTGGCTGGTACCCAGTTCTCGAATACCTCGGCCCTGGCCGGGAACGATATCGCTACCTTCCCTGACTTTCCCGCCGAGATCCGCGCCCCACGCGGTACGTTGGCTGGCGTCAGCGGATTTCAGATTCACTTCGCTTCGCACGACATTTACACACCCGGCGAAACGGTCGATGCCCTCGTGGCGATGAATCCGGCCGCGCTGAAGACCAACCTGGCCGACTTAAAGTCCAACGGTGTGTTGATCCTCAACAGCGACGCGTTCGATAAGAAGGCGCTCGGTCAGGCTGGCTATGAATCCAACCCGATCGAAGATGACTCGTTGAGCGGCTACCAGGTATTCTCGATGCCGATGACTTCGATGACGCGCGGCGCCGTCGATGGCCTGGACCTGAGCGTCAAGGAATCGGATCGCTGCCGCAACTTCTTTGCGATGGGGCTGGTTTTCTGGCTCTTTGGCCGTTCGATGGATCCGACGCTGCGTTTCATCGACGCGAAGTTCTCCAAGGTACCCAGTATCGCCGAAGCAAACCGCCGAGCCCTGAAGGCTGGCTACAACTTCGGTGAAACGACCGACGCATTCCGCAGCAGCTACACGGTCGAGAAGGCCAAGCTGCCCGCTGGCACTTACCGCAACATGACCGGCAACCAGGCATTGGCTTGGGGTTTGATGACGGCGGCCAAATTGAGCGGCAAGAAGCTGTTTTTGGGTTCGTATCCGATCACGCCCGCCAGTGACATCCTTCACGAACTGAGCAAGTACAAAAACTTCGACGTGCTTACGTTCCAGGCCGAAGACGAAATCGCAGCGATTTGCTCGGCGATCGGAGCGGCTTATGGGGGCGAGATGGCACTGACCACGACCAGCGGCCCAGGCATGGCCCTCAAGGGGGAAGCGATGGGGCTGGCCATGATGCTTGAATTGCCTTTGGTGATCGTCGACGTACAACGCGGCGGACCGAGCACTGGCCTGCCGACCAAGACCGAACAGGCCGACCTGTTGCAGGTGATGTTTGGCCGCAACGGCGAATCGCCGATTCCGGTCATTGCCGCCTCCAGCCCAGCTGATTGCTTCGATGTCGCGATCGAAGCCTGGCGTCTGGCAACTCGCTTTATGACACCGATTGTGGTGCTGACCGACGGCTACATCGCCAACGGCAGCGAACCATGGCGAATTCCCAACGTCGCGGATCTGCCGAAGATCAGGGTTACGCATCCCGGACCGCGTGACGAAAACGATCCACCGTTCCTGCCGTATCAGCGGAACGAAGAGCTGGCACGCCCTTGGGCCGTCCCAGGCACGCCCGGTCTGATGCACCGCGTAGGTGGTCTCGAAAAACAAGATGGTACCGGCAACGTCAGCTACGATCCGCACAATCACCATCACATGTGCGTGACCCGAGCCCAGAAGGTTGCCAACATCGCCGATGTCGTTCCGGCTCAGGAAGTGATGGGAGCCGAGTCGGGCAAGGTGCTGGTGGTTAGCTGGGGCGGTACTTACGGTGCTTGCCGCACGGCCGTGGCTCGACTTCAGGCTCAAGGCAAATCGGTCAGCCATGCCCACGTTCGCTATATGAACCCATTCCCGAAGAACTTGGGGCAGTTGATCTCGCAGTTCGACAAGGTTCTGGTGCCGGAATTGAACCTGGGCCAGATGCGGTTGTTGCTGCGAAGCAAATACCTGGTCGACGCCGTGGGCTTGAACAAGGTTCAAGGCAAGCCGTTCACCACCACCGAAATTGCCGAGAAGATTGAGTCTTTACTCGGCTAATTCATACCACACACTCCTACGAACTTCGATTCGATAACACCACAATGATAGAGAAGCGACCCATCATGGCATCTGCTGAATTGCCGGTCTTGAAGCCAGCCGACTACGGTACCGACCAGGACGTGCGTTGGTGCCCCGGTTGTGGCGATTACTCGATCTTGGCCCAGATGAAGAAGGTGATGTCGACGCTCAACATGAGCCGAGAGAACACCGTCTTTGTTAGCGGTATCGGTTGCAGTAGCCGCTTTCCGTACTACATGAACACCTACGGCATGCACAGCATTCATGGCCGTGCCCCGGCGTTTGCCACCGGCCTGAAGTCGGCTCGACAAGACCTGACGGTGTTCGTGATTACGGGCGACGGCGACTCGCTTTCGATTGGCGGAAATCACTTGATGCACGTGTTGCGCCGCAATGTGAACTTGAACATCATCCTGTTCAACAATCGCATCTACGGCTTGACCAAAGGCCAGTACTCGCCAACTTCCGAACAGGGGAAGGTGACCAAGAGCACGCCGATGGGATCGATCGACAATCCGATTCATCCTCTCTCGGTTGCCATTTCGTGCGAGGCGACTTTCGTGGCCCGTTCGATCGACGTGCATACCAAGCACCTGCAGGAAACGCTGGAGCGAGCCGTAGGGCACAAAGGTGTTTCGTTCGTCGAAGTCTACCAGAACTGCAATGTCTTCAACGACGGAGCCTACAAGTGGGCCACCGATAAAGACAGCAAGTCGGACACCGTCCTGGAACTGGAACACGGCAAGCCGATGATCTTCGGCAAGGATCGCGACAAGGGGATCCGTCTCAATGGCATGACTCCGGAAGTGGTCGAACTGGGTAAGGGAATCAGCGAGGACGACCTGTTGTTCCACGACGCGAAGTCGACCGAGCCGACGCTGGCCTACATGCTCACACGCATGTCGCATCCTGAGTTCCCCGAGCCGATCGGGGTTCTGCGTGACCTGGATGCTCCTTGCTACGACGACGCCATCAACTACCAGGTTCAGCACGCGAAAGAGACTCGCGGCGAAGCGGACCTGGAAAAGCTATTCAACTCGGGCGATACCTGGGTCGTTGAATAAGCGGCAGTTGATGCCAATCCGAGTGGTACAAAAAAGAGCCGGCAGCCAATGGTTGTCGGCTTTTTGCGTAGGATGTTGGCTCGATCTTGCGAGTAGGCTTGGTTCTCTTTCGGTCGGTCAGGTTCAGCTATCCGGTTGTATCGATTCCAAGGCGGAGATGATTTTTCCGCTAGCGGCCACCCCTTAGCTAGCCGATAAGCGTGCTATCGAACCGTTCGAATGTTCGTCACCTAAGCTCCGGAGTTATCGCAGGCCAGGTTGTTCTCGGCTGCATGGGAGTACACGGAGGAGAGAAGGAACTTTGCAATGTGGCGGTCGCTATTTTTGGCAATCGGAATCACACTGATCATCGTTGGGTGCGAATGCTTGGTTGTGGATACGGCCACGGTGGCTGGTGATGGGGGACCTCGTCCATTCACGCCGCCTGACTGGGCCCCTTGGAGCATGATCTCCAGCGGTGCAATCATCATTCTGTATAGCTTTACCATTCCCAAGCGGATGAACGGCTAGTCGAACCATAAAGCTGATGGCAAAAGAAAAGCCCTGAAAGATGGACCGCCGGTCGGTCTACCCTTCAGGGCTTTATATTTTGATAAAGCGAACGATGCCGATTAGCGGCCTTCGCGGACCATATCGAAATACTCTTGGGCGTTCTTCTGATGATCTTTCGATAGACGCGTTTCGGTCAACGCATCGCTACCGAGAGAGGAATCGGATTCCATCGCGTTCTTAATCTCGATCAACGTTTGCCCGGCTCGGTTCTTGCCGTCGATGTAGTCGACAATCACCCCTTTGCCAGCCTTGGGATCGGCACGAACTTGGGAATCATACGCCCCGGTGTCGTTTTCCTCTTCCGGACGATCACCTTGGCCCTGACCTTTGCCCAGACCATTCCCAGCCTGCTGGCCCATCTGTCCCATCATTCCTTGTTGGCCCATCATGCCTTGCTGGCCCTGGCAAGCTTTGCACATCTGGTTGCGGGCTGCTTCCATCTGATCCATCGCTTCGTCCAGCATTTCCAACTCATCGAGTTGGGCCTGGAGGTTCTGCATTTCCTGAGCCATCTGATTCAGCTGGTCCGCCGCATCCTTCTGCTGGCCGTTCTGCATTGCTTCGGCCGCTTTGGCGAGTTGGTCTCCCATCTGTTGCATCCGCTGCATCTGGCCATCTTGCATGCCCATCTGGTCCAATTGCTTCTGAAGCCGCTGGGCTTCGGCCTGATCACCGGCCTGCTTGGCTTGGTTGATTTGCTCTTGGAGGGCTTTTTTCGCGTCGTTATGAGCTTTGGCCATCTCTTGCATCTTCTTGGCCATTTCTTTGAGTTGCTTGCCAAGCTGCTCGCGTTCTTCCTTGGTCAAATCACCCTTGTTCAGCTTGTTCTGCAGATTCTTCATCGCTTCGATTGCTTTCTGCAGGTCACCCTTTTGCATTGCTTTCGCTAACTCTTCGGCCAAGCCCCCTTTGAGCAGGTCTTTGAGCATCTCAAGCTTCTTTTTGAATTCCTCGCTGGAAGCCAACTGGTCGCGACGCTTCTTCAGTTCTTTGGCCAGATCGTTCAGCTCGAGCAAGGTTTCCTTCTGGTCGACCTTGTCCTTCTTCGCGATATCCTTGGTCCCTTCTTCCAGCTTTTTGAACAGTTCTTTAGCTTCGTCCAGGCCCTTTTCTTCGGCCTTTTCTTTCCGCTCTTTCAGCTCTTTGCGGAGTTGGTCAGCGGTCTTTTTAACAACCTTGGTTTGATCAGGATCGAGCTTGGTGGGGTTTGCTTCGGCTGTGTTGGGATCAATCACGGCATCTGGGACGAACAGAGCAATCAGCACCGCACCTGCCATGATGACGATCGGAGCGAGTGTGTTCCAGCCGCTACGGACCGGGAATCGATCGGTCACGTCGATACGTTCGACCTGACGAACGGCATCGTTCATCAAGGCCTGGCCCCACTGGGTCTCACGCGATTGTTCGTCCATCGAGAGCGAGCTCGAGACCCGTTCTTTCAGGCCATAGCGAATGTCGACCTCAATGGCCGCCGAAAGGGCCGAAGTTCGGTTCAGATAGGTCCAAACGATCGCCACGACCAGACCTAGTCCAGCCGCGCCACCGATCCAGCTCCATGTCCAAACCTGCCGATCGATCCCCAAGGGGTAGATCTTAGGGAGCAAAACCGCGATCGCAGCCAGGCTGATCGCTACCGACAAGCAGATGATCAGACGCTTGACGAATTGTTGTAAGATCATGCGCCATTGGGCTTTGCGAATTTGTTTTTGCAGCGTGTCCATGGGCATCGTCCTTTGGTTTTCGACGGGAGAAGTCGCTCTCGAACGGTATTTCGCGTCCGAGATTGTTTCATCAGTAAGTTTACCGGAAAGGGAGCGGATTTTTCCACTGATTTTCCACATAAATCGGCAGATCTCGGCCCCTCCGTTGCAGTGGTATAGGTCGTGAAACTGCGGTTGAGTTAGTATTGAGAAGGCCGGACCTGCCAGAAAGACGAGTTTCTACAAGGTTTCGATTCTTGCTCTCTGGTGACTGAAGGCATTGATGTGGCGAAAAATGGCTACCCAGACTGAAACCCGAACAGCTTCCGGCGGGCTACCCAGCCCGGCTGAGCGTCCTCATACGGATGTGGTGATCTACGACGGTCATTGCCGGATCTGCACTGGTGGGGTCAAGATTCTGTATCGGCTTGATGTGACCAGCAAGCTTTCGTTTCTCTCGCTGCATGATCCAGTGGTAGCTGAAATCGCCCCCAATCTGACCCATGATCAGATGATGGAGCAAATGTGGGTAATCGATGCCCATGGAAATCAGCATGGCGGTGCTGGGGCATTCCGTTACCTGACGCGGCACTTGGTTTTGCTTTGGCCAGTTATGCCGCTGTTGCACATTCCCGGTTCCTTACCGTTTTGGAAGTGGCTGTATCAAAAGGTTGCCGCAGCTCGATATCGTTTCGGAAAGCAAGCGGGCGAAGACTGTGGCGACAACTGTCGAATTCATTTCGGTCCGAAACATGATCAGAAGAGCGACAACCCATAGGTTGTTCTGAGCGTCTATTTCAGGAAGGGAGTTCCTGGCAATGTTCAATCTTCGCAAGCACAGTGCCCACGACACCGGCAAACCGAAAGCGATCCGTCGTGTTGGAATGCAATCTCCGATTGTCGAGTCCTATCTTGACTATCAGATCGAAATCACCCAGCGTCCGGCCAGCCCGATCTCGAATCGGGTTCTCTTCAGTGTCAAAGTGGATGGCGGTGAACCGCTGCTACAGTCTTATCTGACGGGCTTCACCTCGGAGAAAACGGCCCGTGTTGCCGCTCACGAGGAAGTTAAGAAACTGGAAGCTAAATTCAGTCAGGATGGATCGCCTATTCCCAACATTCTGGCCAGTCTGAAACGGCAGCGTGCTGCCCGGAAGCTCCTGGAAAAGAAGACAGGCAAACGACGTCCAGCGTGATCGGCAGGCTAGGCTGCCGATCGCTTTTCGTCGGTATCGGCCTGAGGAGTTGATTCTTCTTCGACGTACAGACGTCGGTAGGTCTTGCTCGTCTCGATTAGTTCTTCATGCGTTCCAGTCGCTTCGATCTTGCCGTGGTTCATCACCACGATTCGATCGGCGAGTTGCAAGGTGCTGGCTCTGTGAGTAATCAAGATGGCCGTTCGCCCTGCGATGCAGTTCTTCAAGCTTTCGTGAATCAGTCGCTCGCTCTCCAGGTCGATTTGGCTGGTGGCCTCGTCCATGATGATGATGTCTGGGTCGCGAAGCAGTGCCCGAGCAATCGAAATACGTTGTCGCTGTCCGCCAGACAGGCTGGCACCACTGTCGCCGCACAGCGTGTTGTAACCGTCCGACATGTGGGTATGAACGAACTGATCGACGTAGGCCAGTTTGGAGGCTTGGAACACCTCTTCGTCGGTGGCATCCATACGGCCGTAGCGGATGTTTTCGAGAATCGATTCGTTGAATAGCACCGTCGATTGCGTGACCAGGGCGATCTGAGATCGCAGATCGTGCTGTGCGAATTGTCGAATATCGACGCCTCCCAACTCAATGCTCCCCGAGTCGGGGTCGTAGAACCGCATCAGCAGATTGATCACGGTGCTCTTACCGCAACCGTTGGGACCGACAATCGCAATCGCCTCCCCTTTCTGGATCGTCAGATTCAGCTTTCTCAGAACCGGTGTATCGTCCACGTAGCTGAACTCGACATCTTTCAGCTGGATATCGCGGCCAACGCCTGAGATCGCGACCGGGTTTTCCGGGTCCTGGATCGGCGGCGTCAGGTGCAGCATCGGGTAGACCATCTCGGCACTGGCGATACCGGCCTGAATGGAACCGAAGACATCGCCCAGTTTGCGGAGGGGATCGGTACAGCCAATCAAAAAGGCATAGAAAGCGAGAATCGAGCCAAGTTCCATCGGCTTGTCGGCCAGCGGAACGCCAAAGATCTGGGTTTCCTGGTTCAGGACCAAGTATCCGCCGGCAATCATCGAAAGACAGACCATCCCGAGTCCGAGCACTTCGTTGTTGACCCGAACCATTGAGTTGAAGAACTGGATCTTTACGTTTTCCCAGTATGCCTGGCGTGATTTGGCCTCGAAACGTTTCCGTTCGTAGGCTTCGGTGCCGTACGCTTTGACGACGTAGTATCCCTGCATGATCTCCAGGAAGAATCCAGTGATCCGGGCATTGATTTTGATGGCCGAGAGGCTCAGATTCTTGATCGTCCGAGCCAAACGGTACAGCACGAATGCGGCGATTGGGGCAACCAATAGCGAGAGGATCAAGAGTCGCCAGTTGATATACGCCGCCCCGGCAAGGCAGGCGACCATCTTAATCGGTTCGCGAATTGATTTGCCGAACAGGATTTGCAGCGCTACACCGATCGCGCCGACGTCACCGTTCATGCGCGTGGCGGAATCGCCCGTTGAAATGCTCGATTTGCCCAGCCGAACATCGAGCAGTTTATCGAACAGTTGATGCTTCAGGTCCAAGGTTGTCAGCTGCGTCGCTCGGGCGACAAGCATCATGCTCAAGGATAGGAAAAGCCCTTTGAGCATCGTTCCGACCAATAGAAAGGCTACCAGCAGTAGCAACGTGTTGAATGGGCTATTGGGCGCATAAGATTCAACGTATGGCCGTGCTTTTTCAACGTTGGACAGCTTTCCTTCCCAGCCGGCCAGTTCGCTCTCGGCGCGGTGAATCGTCGATTTCAGACCTGCATCGGATCCTGGGTCATTCGCCAGCCTCAATTCGGCCTGAGCATCTTGGATCTCTTTCTTGATCCGGGCGATCTGATCGTTGCAGTTGACCGTTTCCTCTTTGACCCATTGGTGCAGACTTTTCCCGTCGAAGATGATTTCCGCGAAAGGATAGACTGCGCCGATGTTGGCTCCCCATAAGACACCAACGAGCAGGGAACAAACCAGGGAACCGATGATGGACCATCGGTAATGGGTAACACAGTGGCGAATCGCGAGCAGCAGATACTTCATGCTTGGGTCGTGCACTCTTCGGTGGGCAGACGACCTGAACTGCAATTCAAGTCGCGCCCGGTATGATCGCCGCGGCAGTGGCACATCCATTGCCCAATGCCAGCACGGCGCGAGGGAACCGAAGAAAGCTACCGCGATTTGGCCTCGCCAGCAATATCAGTCGTGCTGGCGAGGTGAATTATCGCAAGTGCTAGCAGCGGTTATTTCGCCTTCTGGTCAGCTGCTAGCATTTTCATCTGGTTGGTGGCTTCCATTACGCCAAGTGCGAACGAAGTCCCCAGCATTAATTGGCCGGTCGTATCGAAATGAACCGTGTCCTCCAGAAGTGGCATTCCGTCGGTCGAGACGGTCCAAACGCCCAGAATCGATTCCTCAGCTCCGCTACGCATGTCGGCTTTGGCCTGGGCCTGGCGGATTTCGTTTCGATGGGTGAAGCGTTCCATCCAAGGCACATGGGGCAGTACCTGCCCCATCACGAACGGCACCGGCTGGCTTTGGCAATCTTCTTCGATTCTAGATTTCAACAGGGCGATCGATTCATCGTAAGTCAACGCCGAGATCTCTTGCTTGGCGTCCGCTTCCCCCTGCATCCAGGCGATTCCCTTCAATTGCGGGGTTTTGCCGGCTGCCTTCAATGCTTCCAACGCGGCGGTGAAATGTTGTTTGAGACGCTTGTAATGATTCCCCATGTTCGGGTCTGCGGCAGAAAGCCCGGGGTAGAAGGTATTTCGATCCGGGCCAGCTTCTTCGCCCAGCCATTTGGGACCGTTGAACCCGGCGTGCAGGGGTTGTCCGCTGAGGGCGAACTTGATGACATAGATCTCGTGATCGGGGTGCAGGGATTGGAACGTTCCAGCAAAGCCAACTTCCGGCCCAAAGCGAGTCGGGCCGTTCAGGTTCAATTCCGTCGAGTTGAATTCGACGAACTGTTTGCCGTCCCAGTACTGAACGGATGGCATCCCCTTCTTCCAACTCTCTGGAAGCTGAGCTTTTTGGCCGCTGCCAGCCATGTTCGATTGGCCAGACAGAATATAGACGTCGACCGTTTCCTCGGCCGCGATGGTCCAAGGAGTCGATACGGCAACAATCAACGCGAGCAGAAAAAGCCGCAGAGGCAAGCAAGTTTTCATGGTGATTCTCAGCATGTTATCGGGGAAGGGAAGTCAGGCGTGCAACTGCCTCATCGTAACCTGAGAACGGCTTCGAAACAAAAAACGCCACGATCGATGTCTCGGTCATGGCGTTTGATGTGAGAGCGGGTGAAGGGAATCGAACCCTCGCCTAAAGCTTGGGAAGCTTTCGTTCTACCATTGAACTACACCCGCGATTTCAATCCCTTAATATACCGCCCCACGTGCTCCGGGCAAGGATCTCACCCGGCGAATGAGGTCATGCAGCGATCGCACGCCCATCAGGACGTTGCCGGTCGTAACGAATCTGCCACGTTTTCCGCAGAGCAAAGGGCTATGGGTAAGAAAAACTTGAAGGGACCCGCTTCACGACACCTAGCGGCGCGCACACTTGTAAAACTCTCTCGACAACCCAATCCCCGGCCGGTGACGGAATGGCTCAATTCTGGAAGGACTCTGACCACCTTTTGTGGACACTGATTCTCTACTACGCAGGGGCCATGATCGTGGCCTCCGGCCCTGCGGAAACGATCTGCCCGACCGCTCCTCAGCCTGCGACCCTGTTAGATTATGCCTGGCTGGCAGAGGGTGATCTGCCCGAAGAAACCCGATTGAAAGCTCAGCAGCGGCTTCAAGGGCATCTGGCATGGATGGAAGATAACCTGCCTGTCCGATGGGGAAGCTACGGCATGATCCAGCGCGGCGAGTGGGTTTTTCAAACGATGCACGATCGACTGCTGACGGGAACGTACGACGAAAATCAGAATGCCTTGAGCGCGGCACTGTTGGAAGGAAACTACAACTGTGTCTCGGCCACGATCCTCTACCAGATTTTAGCCGACCGGGCAGGTCTGCCGACCATGGCGATGCAAACGCGTGGGCATGTCTGGTGCCGCCTGTTAAGCCGTCCTGATTTGGATATTGAAACAACTTGTCCAACCTGGTTCTTGCTTGAACCACACGATCGCGATCAGTCGCCGGCATCCTCTGCCGGAAGCGAAGCACAGACGCTTTCGCCACGAGGACTGGCCGCTAAGATTCCGTACAACCAAGCGAGCATGGCTGCGGCGACGCTAGATTATCCACTCGCGATCCAACGGCTCGACTTCGCCTTGAAACTCGATCCCAGCGATGCCGCTGCCAATCGGAACCGCACCGCGATCTTGAATAACTGGGCCGTCGCATGCGTAAGCCAGCATCAGTGTGATCAGGCGTTGGAAATCCTGCAGCAGGTTTCCCGAGGTTCGGAAGATGATGAGCAGCTTGCTGAAAACCGGGAGAAGATTATCAACGCGGTCGTCGAACAGTGGTGCCGGGCAAGCCGATTCCAGGATGCCATCCGATTGTTACAAACGCAGCCCTCGGAAGGCAGTGATTTACATCGTCTCGGTTTGATCTATCAACGTTGGCTTGCGGACGCCAGCGAGCGTGGTCAGTGGACGGAAGTCAAAAATGTTCTCCGCGATGCGCTGGCCGATTTGAGCGACGATGCCCTCACCTTGGCTCGTCTCAGACGTCAATATCGTCAGCATCTGCCTGGGTAGGTCATCTAATTGCGCAATTCCCGTGTTCGTGGTTTACCGCGAACCTGGGAACGATCACAGCTTTTGGATGACGTGAATTTGCCATCGGCAAATTGTGATGTACGTTTCCCAATAGTTCCCGGGCAATTTTAACGAGGAACGTCCGCGCACCAAGTGCTCAGTTCAAGCATCCTCTTCTGACTTGCAACTTGAGCGGCGTCGGATCTTCGGTTGTCGCTTTTCTCGTCTGGTATTCTCAGGTCGATCGCCATGCAAAACTGCGTTTCTGCTGAGTCCGAGTTCGCTTTTACCACTGTCCCGACTTGTTCCGAGGCCAGCGAAGCTAAGGTGCGAGCCGCGGTGGGGCGGCTTATTAGCCGAATTTTGCCGAAGGTAGTCACGAACGAACGTCGGCGAGATTTTCGATATCCCTATCCCCATCTGATTTACCTGACTCCGATCAATCCGTCGGGCGAGCCACTGAACGCGCAATCAACGGTGGTCGTGGGCAAGAACATCACCGAGCGAGGAATCGACTTCTTTCATCGCGAACCGTTGCCGTACCGGCGCGTGATCCTTACGCTCGAAGCAGAAGATGGAGCGCGAGCATCGGTCGTGACCGACCTGCTGTGGACACGGTTTACCCGACATGGCTGGTATGACAACGGCGGGCGTTTTTTGCAGGTGGTTACCCAGAACGGTCCAGCTGACTCGAAAGCTGATTAGCCTACAGCTGGTCAGCGATTCTTCCGGCCGAATTCCAGCAGTTCTTCCTTGGTGACCTCATCGTCCTGATTCGCGTCGATCTGAGCAAACATACGCAGCATCAAAAGTGGCACCTCCGACTTGGCGATGATGCCGTCTCGGTTTTTGTCGAACCGATCGAAGATTGCTTTGGCTTTTTGCTGCGGCGTCTGACCTTCCACGGATCGCTGTGTCCTGGGAGGTGAGATGTCCGAACCGACCGGGACAACAACATCGAAGTACCCGATCATCATTTCGTCGTACGTCTGATCACCCCAGCCAACTTCGCGGTCCGGGTTGGGATTAAAAAGATTCCGTTCCGAATTGTCGTAATGTGCGATTGCATGAATCTGAGAACCTTTGGGCAACTGGATGGGTTTCGCCAGTTCGTAGGCAGTCTGCCAGTTGAAGTCGTATTGGGGAATGTCGATCAACGTCTCTTCCGTACCATCCGGCTTCACCAGCGTGTAGCGGAATGACTTGCCGCGGAGGTGCATGTGCGGCATGAAGCCCACCAGCAGCGTCTGATCATTGTCGACCGGGTTAGTGAACGACTCAATCTCAAAGTTGTTGTCATGCGGCGGGATGCGGAACCAACGATTCACGGCGCTGGTCGTTTTGATTTCAGATTTGACTTCATTCTCGTCGGCCAAAATCAGTCCAATTTGACTTTGATCTTCCTGGGGTGACCCGTTGGGCGTGTAGTGCATCTGGAAGACCAGCTTCGACCCGGCTGGAATTCGTTTGGCCATACCTTCCGGATAGTTCTGGGCGATCTTTCCCGGGACATAACCAACCAGGAATCCTTGGGCACCTGCCCCTTGTGGCAACTTGCGTTCTCGGAGTGCACCAGGCGTGACGGCAAAACAGAGGATGTGATGCACCACCTGCAAGTTGCCTGGACGAATCTCCGCGCCTTTGATCCAAACGTCGTTATCGAAGCCAGGATCGACAACGTAATAGCGATACGCGACTTCACCCTCGGCAGGAACCTGTACCGGTTGAGGAGTGATGTTCAGGATTACTTCCGGCTTCTGGGACAAGGTCCAGCCTTCGGCATACTTAATGGGCTTGGGCATTTGCTTCGAATCGCCTTGTGGTGCACCCGCTTCGACCCATTTCAGGATCGTATCTTTTTCACTGACGCTCAAATGACGGTCATTGCTGAAATGCCCATACTTGGGATCGGCGTGCCAAGGTGGCATTCGCTGATCTTCAACCACTTCGGCAATCATCTCAGCCCAGCCAACGACTTCGTCGTAGTCGGTCAGGGCGAACGGGGCGATCTGGCCTTCGCGGTGACATTCGACACACCGCTTCTGAAAGATGCGAGCGATCTGGTTGGAATAGGTGACATCCGACGTCTCGTCCGCTTCCAGGATTCGCCCGATGTGACAACCGATCGGTTCGGTTTCTGGCACGCTGACGGCTTTGCCTTCCAGTACTTCCTGAATCGCAATCTTTAAGTCGTCGCGGGACGAATCATCGCGAACATTGCCGACCAGAAAGTGATCGTCGATCCGACCGCGATAGCGAATGGTTCGGTCCTGGTCCAACAGGAATACTTCGGGAGTTCGCCGGGCGCCAACTTCGTCGGCCAGTCGATTGGCGAGGTCCTTCAGGAAGGGGATCTCCAGAGAATGAATTCGGGCGAATGCCGCCATCTCGGTGATTGAATCATGCTGATTGGAATCGATCGCCAGGATGCTGACCTTCTGATCTTTGAATTCGCCTGCCAATTGCTGCAGGGTGACCGAGTACCGCTTGGCGACCGGGCATTCGCAGCCGATGAAGGCCAGCACTACGACTTTACTCTGGGCATAGTCCGCTAGTTTGTGGGTTTTGCCGCGGAAGTCTTTCAGTTCGAAGCCGGTAATTTTCTTGCCGATCGGCTTCGGCTCGACTTTCGACTCGCGGGCAAGCAGTGGCGAAGCAAATAAGCAGGTCAGGGCAACAGCGACGAATAGGCGATTCACGAGACGATACTCTCTGAAAAATGAACCAGGCGAGCAGAGGGACTAACCATTTAAACTGTACCTGAGGGGCACAAGTTTCGCCGCCGGCAAATTTTTCAGGAACTCGCTGCCGCTCTGATTAAAGCTTTGCCTTGGGCAGCGATTTCTCGTAAGGATCGAATTCCAGAAGGGTTAGAACGTGGTCAGCTTGTTAATGCTGACGTTCACCCCTTGGAACGGCACCACGCCGTAGATTCCTTTGGTGAAGACCAATTCGATGAAGTCGTCCGCCCATTTGATCGGCATTTTGGGGACAATCACGATGTCGGAGTCACGCAGCCAGATTTCGTCGGACGGGGCAGGGCGTTTACCGTACAGCGCCCCTCGCAGGTCGAGCATCGTCGCAACGAGTCGCCAATCTTGAGCTCGACGGAAAACGACCACCTGCCGCAGATTGGCACCGTTCTTCCAACCGCCGGCCAGGGCAATGCTTTGGATTGACGTGGTCGGTGCGGTTAATTCGTAGCGGCCAGGATTGGCCACTTCTCCGAGGACGTACACATACCGCGCGGCCCTTTGAATCAAAACGGGCGTGACCTCGATTCCCTCGATCGTGCGGGCGTATCGTTCATCGATTTCCCGTTTCAGTTCATCCAGGGTCATTCCCTGGGCAGGGATGTTGCCCAGGGCTGGAAGCTGAATGGTTCCTTCCGGGGTAACTCGGCTGCGGCGAACTTGACCACCGACACCGGCTCGGGCGTCGACGGTGGCTCGCAAGTCTTCCAGCTTGGTGTTTGTCTTGATGGGCGTCACCGTGATCGCAGGAACCTTGTAATACTTCTTATAGCTTTCTTCGAGTGCCTTTTGCAGCTCGGCGACCGTGCGGCCAGCGGCGGGAAACTGGTTTAGGAGCAGCACCGTAATCGAGCCATCGGGTTCCACTTGGATTGTTCGGTTCAGATTGGCATCGGTCAGCGACTCAATGCTGATGGTGTCCCCAACATTCAACTGATAGGGACGAGTGGTCTTCTGACGGGTTAGCCGATAGACGAATTCGATTTCGTCATCAACCCGCAGGCGGTATTCGGGTACCGGTGCGGTACGTGCCGGGCCAACGTATTCACCTTGAGCAAAGACCTGCCACGGAATGGGACGGCGGGCGTCCCAGTGAAGTTCTCCCTGGCAAGTTGGATCGGTCGAGTCGACACCAACAAGATCTCGTTGCGGGCCTGGCTGACAGCAATTGGGCGCATATTGTGCCCAGACCGGTGTAGCCATGCAGGCGATCATCAAACAACTGAGCAGGTAAATCCAGGTTCGCATTGGGGTCGAGTCCTTGACCTTCGATTCGATTTAGCGGGAGGAAGTTGCTTGGCGTCGGGCCAATGGGGCGTTCGTTTCGTCGCCGGGCGTCTGATTCATGGGGACGCTACCCTGGCCGGTGGCAGACATCTCTTGCGGCGAAACAATTCGCACCGCTGCAAGGTGGTTTTCCGGAGCATGCTGGCGAGCCAATTGAGCTTCGGTCGTAGCCCGTTGGGCCATTTCGACTTCTCCGAGCACTTTGTGAACCGAGGCCAGGTTCTGCCAGAGTTCTGCTTGTGGCGAAGACTGAATGCCTTGCAGCAAGACTTGCTTGGCCTCTTCCAATTGTCCGTAGCGAGCCAGCAGCACGCCCAACTCGTTGGCGGCTTCGTAGTTGGAACGGTCGGTCGCTAATGCCGTTTGATACAGGGCCATCGAACGTGGCACGATTAACGTGCGGTTATCGCCAGTCATGTTGTACAGGTATTGTTGAATCCGTCCCAAGCCAACCAAAGCTCGCGCTGCTTCTGGCATTCCGCCACACGCGACATGTAGTTTTTCCTGGGCGTAATGGAAGTATTCCTGAGCGGCGGTCAGGGCGGTTTCGTTCTCTAAAGACTTTCCTTTAAGAACGCCCGTTCGATGCGAACTGACGACCAAGCCCAGATCGACATCTGCTTCCAATCGCGAACCGTTGGGAATGAAGTCGCCTGCTTCGTCCAACGCCGTGATAGCGTCGGCCAAAGCTTCGCTGCGACGCTGTGATTTCTCTTCGGTGTCAAGCGTTTGGGTCGCCAGACGCAGGGCCTGAATGAATTCCGCACGAGCCGAGAAGTAGGCACCACGCTGAGCCAGAACCAATCCGTGGTCCACCAGAGAGTTCATGCGTCCGCGAACTGAGAGCATGACGTGATCGACCTTCGGCTGCTCGACAACAGCCAGGTTGCCTGGTGGAGCAAAGTGAAACAATTGGGGTTCCTGCTCTTCGACCTCTGGAGGAGGCTCGGGGAGTTTGACCAGTGCTTCTGCATCCTCGGCAGGATTGCTTACGGGTTCATCTGCCTGTTCGGGTGGTTCCAGGCTGATGGAATCAGTCGACGGCTCGAGAACAGATTTAAGCGGCTCGGTTGTCTCTTCGATAGCGACCTGCGGGGTCTCGTCCAGAAAATCAGGAGGCATCCTTTGCGGCGGTGCTGCTCCGAGATCTGGCTTCATGATTGCCGGAGTCGGCAACGTAGCGGCACGAGGTGTGGCAGCTGACGGCAGCGGCGGATCGGAGAAGAACGAGTCGACAAACTCAGGCGAGGTGCTCGATTCGACGCGAATCGGTTCCAGTTGGGGCAACTCTGCGGAAGATTCCGATCTTTCGATTTTTATGGGAAAGCGAATGGTCTCCAGGGGAGTTGGATCAACTTCTCCAGGGACGCCAGGCACAGGCGGAAGTCGCTTGGGATGTTGGTAAGGGGCGACGATAGCTTCGTGCGCAGGCTGGCTCATTTCCAGATGGGCGGCTAGTTGTGCCACAGGACGTACGTCCATTGGTGCATGGAAGAGTTTCGGTGCAGCGACCTTTGCTTGGGGCTGTTGGACATCATCCGACAATTCCGAACTGCCACAACCGGCAATCGGGAGAATTGCCAGAATCAGTACAATCCCAACCTGAGATGTTGAAAGTAGAGGTCGATCCATCGGTCCGTCCATGATGTTTCCCATGATGCAACTCAATCCAATCCGTGGAGCGGTGCATCGGTTCCTGAGTACGAAATCGACCAATCGAAATGGGGGCAATCACTCAAACCAATGCCGAGGTGCTACCAAGTGCGAGCGGCGGAACCTATACCTGATACACCTGCTAATAGGGGAACCTTCCGGATAATCGTTACAGTCCAAAAAAGACCGATTGAGGATCGCCGAAACAGGGGCGAAATCAAAAACGGGAATCTGCAAAATAAAAGCCACGCCACCGGAAAGTGACGTAATCTTGGGAAAACCGTAGTGGTTTGTCGATTGAGGGTGCGCTTCCATTGAAGAGCTAAGCATTGACCAGTTCCGTTGTCTCACAATTCGAGCAGTATCCCGCCC
Organism: bacterium; assembly: GCA_016124445.1. Taxonomy (GTDB): domain Bacteria; phylum Planctomycetota; class Planctomycetia; order Pirellulales; family Pirellulaceae; genus Bremerella. The sequence goes on along the minus strand of WGNR01000001.1, from coordinate 450,706 downwards.
ACGGCCGCGTATTGGTGGTGGACGACGATAAGCTTATTCGAACCTTGGTCAGCGAGTTTCTTCGCCGTGAAGGCTACGAAGTGGTGACGGCTGAAAGCTGTATGGATGCTTTGGCCACCTTAGAAGATGCCAGCAACGACTTCCAATTCCTGGTGACCGACTGGGAACTTCCCGACGGATCCGGGATCGATCTGATTCGCCACGTTCGCCATGTCGTCTGTTCGCATTACATGTACATCATCATGGCGACCTCGCATGGTCACCGTGACAATCTAACGATGGCGCTCAACACGGGGGCCGACGATTTTCTCGCCAAGCCGATCGATCGTCGCGAATTGGTTGCCCGAATGCGTTCCGGCCAACGGATTCTGGAACTGGAGTCGCGTTTGACCCATCTGGCAAACAGCGACTTGCTGACCGGCTTGCCGACGCGGCGAGTGTTCGAGGATATCGTTGTCAAAGAGTGGAGCCGTTCACGGCGATATCAGCGATCGTTGGCTTGTGCTATCTTCGATATCGACTACTTCAAGCGAGTGAACGACATCCATGGTCACGCGGCTGGTGATCAGGTGTTGCGAGAGGTGGGACGAATCTTTGCCGATTCGGTAAGAAAGTCGGATATTATCTGTCGTTACGGTGGCGAAGAGTTTTGCGCTTTGCTGCCGGAAACCAGTGCCGAGCAGGCCCGAGCCTGGGCGGAAAACCTCCGCAAACGCGTTTCCGAGCACGAGATCGTGCTCGATTCCGCGGTGGTTAACGTCACCATAAGCATCGGAATCGCCGAGTCCTTGTCGGAAATGGAAGAGCCGGATGATCTCATTGAAATCGCTGATCAATGCCTGATCGAAGCGAAGACGAAGGGTCGAAACCGCGTTATCTGTTTCAGTGAACTTCAGAAGTCGGCAAGGCAAACATCTTTCGGCAAGAAAGATCCAATATTCGGCGATGCCGTGGCTGCCGATGCGATGACGCCAATCATGAGCACGGTGACGTCTGATTCGAATGTCGTCGATATCAGCAAGTTCTTCCTGAACTATCGAATTCCGTCAGCACCAGTCGTCGATCAATCAGGAAACCTGGTTGGCGTTGTCTCGGATAAGGACTTGATCGCCGTCGCCAGCCAGCCCAATCCGCACAAGATTCCGATCAGCGAAGTGATGCGAAAGTCGCCGATTTGCTATCCGCCAAACATTCCGCTGCGGATTGTCTGGGAGTTCCTCAACCGCGTTTCAATACGAGCATTGCTGATCAGTGAAAACGGCAAGACCATGGGGATTCTCAGTCGGCAAAGCATTTTGCGATGGCTGGCGAATTCGGTTTGGAAGAACAATGCCGAGTCGCGATTAGAAAACGAGTGTCATCAATTCGTGACCGAACGCCTGGACAAGGCTACGACCTTGCTGAGCGAGGCTTCGCGACGACTCGGCTCGAATGACGGTGAGATGTCCGATGAAGAAAAAACTGCGATGCTGATTGGCACCGTTTCTCGAATTGAAGATTTAATGACCGACCTGCTTGAGTCGCTGGGAACCAACTCTGGCGCAAGTCGGGCAGGCGAAGTTCTTAACTCGATCGGGACTGAAATCTGAGGTTCTTCTAGCGAACCCAGATCTTGTAACGCCATTGAATCGTTTTGGGAAACGGTTCATGATCAAGCGATGCGTTCACTTCAAAACCCCGAGCATTCGCCGGAAGTTCGGGAGTCGGAAAGTTCTCTTGTGGAATCACATCGACGCAGACTTCCACGTCGCCGACTTTCCATACCCACGGACCGTCGCGTTCAAGGGTTGGTTCGCCGGCTGGTTCCAGCAACGCGCCATAGCGACTGCAAATGCATTGTGGATGATCTTGCATTCGACAGGCAACCGAATAGTGAATTGCTCCTGGTTCGCTCATCGGTTCGACCGCGACTGACCAGTGGCTATGCCCCGCTTTGCCAACCAGCATCGCGACGGTCGCCGGTCCACGTTCTTCCAGATGGATTTCCTGTAGTGGAGGACTCTCTGGCCACTCTTCGTCGCTGGGGCCTTCAATCGAAGCGAACAACGGCGTGCACGATTCTCCCTGGACAAGGGCGACAACATGTCCGAAGCGGTCTTGCTGCTTGACGAAATTGACAAACAGCCCGACACCATCTTCGCGAATCGATTCGACGAAGTGTTCGTTGGGATCGTTCGAAGGCTCTGACACGGAAGTTGCTCCTCTGGCGGAAATTGGATCAGGTTCTAATTTTCGGAAGTTTCCTGCCCGACTCGCCACCGCAGGTAAGAATCAAGGAAACCCTGGATGTCGCCATTCATCACGCTGTGAAAGCTGCCCATGTAGTATCCAGTCCGGGCATCTTTCACTCGTTGATCCGGGTGCAGGAAATAGTTGCGAATCTGCGAACCAAAGCCAACTTTGGCCTGCGTCTTGTACTTTGCAGCCTGTTCGCTCTCGCGGCGTTCTTCTTCGACTCGCGCGAGACGGCTACGCAGCATTTTCCAGGCCTGGGCGCGGTTTTTGTGCTGGCTGCGTTCCTGCTGACATTGCACGACGATGCCAGTGGGCATATGCGTCAGGCGAATCGCGCTATCGGTCTTGTTGACGTGCTGACCACCGGCGCCGCTGGCGCGGAAGGTGTCGACGCGAACGTCATCTTCGTCGATATCGACTTCCTCGGAGTCAGGGATCTCGGGCGAAACATCAACGGCGGCGAAACTGGTCTGGCGTTTTCCTTCAGAATTAAACGGACTGATACGCACCAAACGATGCATGCCGGTCTCGCCTTTCAGATAGCCGTACGCCATCGGTCCACGAACAACAAACGTGGCATTGCTGATGCCAGCTTCTTCATTGTCGGTCCGATCGATCAGTTCGACGGTGTACTCGTTTTGATCCGCCCACCGTCCATACATCGTCAACAACATCTCGGCCCAGTCATTGGCATCGGTGCCACCGTCGCGTGCATTGATGGTGACGATAGCGCCGCAGTTGTCGTAGGGGCCATCCAATAACGCCTTCAGTTCGAGCGTTTCCAAGGTTTGCTCGAGCGATTCCAGTGTGCCAGGGACCTCGTCAGCCAGCGATGGATCTTCTTCCGCCATTTCCAACATGACGTCCAGATCGTCGAGGCCTGCCAGGCACTGGTCGATCGGTTCGACCAAGCTACGAATCGATTTCATCTGGCCAACCGTTTCCTGGGCCTTTTCCTGGTTATCCCAGAAATCGGCAGCGGCCATGCGGTCTTCGATTCCTTTCAGCTGTTGCTTCTTGGAATCGTAGTCAAAGAGAGTCCTTTAGCTGAACGAGCCGCTGGCGAATGGTATCTGCACGATCGTAGAATTCGCGTTCCATATTGAACCTGATTGAGCCTGTGGGGTTAACTGCGCTTTGAACGAATCCGTTTAGTCTTTCAGCTCGAAAATCGCTTCGATTTCGACGCTCATATTGGCGGGCAGGGCGTTAACGCCGATCGCACTTCGAGCGGCAACCCCGCAATCTTCGCCGAAGACTTCTTTCATCAGTTCGCTGAAACCGTTGATGACCGCCGGCTGTTGGGTAAAGCCATCCACACAATTGACCATGCCGAATGTCTTGACCAGGCGATTGATCTTATCGAGGCTGCCAAGATGAGCCTTCAGCGTGGCCAGCATTGCCAGCCCGGTCTGCCGTGCGGCCGCATAGCCTACTACTTGATCGACATCCTGGCCGACTTTGCCCAATTGCAAAGTTCCATCGGGGCTCAAGGGTCCATGGCCCGATAGGTAAACGATCTTGCCGACCGTAATCACCGGCTTGTACAGGCCCATCGCTTTCGGAGCAGGCGGAAGTTCTACGTTCAGGGCGTCCAGGTTGGCATCGAAGCTCATGGTTATTCTTTTGTCGAAATGGATAGTTACTTCTTGTAAACCTGATCGGGATCGACCAGGCGAGGTTCAACGATGGTGGTTTCTTCTTGACCTACTTCCCGAAAGAAACAGGTCCGATATCCCTCGTGACACGCAGCGCCCACCTGGTCCACTTTGAGCAGGACGGTATCCGCATCGCAGTCGACCAGAATCTGGCGGACTTTTTGTTGATGCCCGCTCTCTTCTCCCTTCCGCCACAGTTTGTTGCGGCTCCGGCTGAAGTAGACCGCTTTGCCGGTGGCGAGCGTTTCCAGGAAGGCCTCGCGATTCATCCAGGCCATCATCAAAACCTGGCCGTCATCGGCCGACTGGGCAATGGCTGGCACCAGGCCACCCGCTTTGTCGAAGTCAGGCTCGCGGGGCAGTGATATTGTCATCGGAGGGACCTCAACCAACAGGTGGCGGGGATCAGGGAAAACAGAGTCAATTCAGTGTGACCTTCCCGGGCAGACTCGGCAACCGGGTGCCTAGCAGACACGCTTTGGTCCCGCCTTGTTATCCCGGCAAACGTCAAAGCTGTTGCAGGGTGTTTCATTCCAACTTGCCCGCAGACACGGCACATCCGGACCAAAGCCGCTAGCGGTGTAGTCACTGGAAGCAAGATGCCGAATCGTAAGCTAGGCTCCGTCGATCTTCGTAGCGTAATCGCGGGCTGTTTGGCGGTTCAGGTTGGTGGGACCAGGGCTGTTGTTGTCGATTTCCCCCCCCATGAATGCACGAGGTTTGGTCGTGAAGAAGTCGTTGAGTATTATCCTGCCGGTGCACAATGTTCAGTCGAGCATTGTCGGGGAAGTCGATCGTCTGCTGGAGATTCTGTCGGACCTGACTGCCGATTTTGAATTGGTCATCGTTGATGATGGTTCGACCGACAGTACCGAAGAAGTACTGTACGAAATCACCTGCCGATACCCCCAAGTCCGGTCCCGACGCTATTCGCCCCGTCAGGGTAAAGCGACCGCCATCGATTTGGGATTGGCGACAGCCCACGGTGAAGTGGTGATGATTCAAGATATGGATCGTCAGTTGACGTCGGACGATATCGTGGCGCTGTGGAACATGCACATGGATGCCACACTCGCCAAAGGTGAGCCTATCCCAGCCGAATCGATTAAGGTCCCGGCCCAGCCGTTGCTCCCAGGTGATCCAGAACCACTCAACAACGACCTGCTGCGTGCCCTTTCTAATTGGGGCGCCGATATCAGCGAGTTGGAGTCGCTCACGGATGACAAGCTGGCGGAAATCGAAAAGTCGCAGACAGAAAAGCGCAAGCAAGAGACCGTTCAGCCACCTGCTCCTCGCCTGAAAATGCCACGATTTCTGGAGCGTTTGCAGGAATTCGCTACCGGGGAATAAAGGGCAAGCTGCGGCAAGTTTTCGGTTCGTCTAGATGCTGCCCCTTACCGGCAAGGTTGGGGGGAATTATTTTCCAATAAATATTCCAAACTCTTGATTCACAGAAAAGGATTCGCTAGAATCGGCCAGTGCTGAAGAGATGTTTCAGGCAGTAAATTCCTTTTATTCCCACCAAGGGAACCTTTCGATTTTTCCAGTCGGCGAGGGCACCCACGGCAGCTTCGGAATCATTCCGATGCTTGAAACGTTTTCAGGCACACTTTTCATGAAGTTCGATGACGTCCTGATTCTTTTCTGGGGCTGAATCAGCTTCCCACATCAGGCTTAACTGACGGGACTAGGCACCCCATAGTCGTTGGCCTCGATTTTCCCTTCAACGGAACAGACAAGAAGCATTCCGCCAATCCTTCCTTGTGCCCGCGCGCATGGTGCTGTGGTGTAGTGCCGTTTTATCTCGTTGCTGCGGACATTGGGTACACCGGCAGTCTGTTGAGCCTCCGGAACTAGGGAGGACTTCTCATGGCAACGGTTCCATTCTCCATGGACCACGCGGTATATGCGTTTACGCCTTCCGAGACGGGCAAACAGTCCCCTCGTAAGCTGCATCGCATCCGCGAGCTTCGTAAACAACAGGGAGTTTCTCTTCGTACCGCATCGCGGAAGTTAGGCATGCCTGCTTCTCAGGTGCGTGAAGAAGAAAAGCCCAACTCGGATCTTCTCGTTTCGCAACTCTCACAATGGGCCGAAATCCTCGATGTACCCATCGCTGACCTGTTGGAAGAGCCGCAAAACAATCTTTCGTCCCCAATTCGTGAGCGCGCCAAATTGGTCCGCATCATGAAGACGGTGAAAGCCATTTCGGAACGGACCCAGGAAGCGAATATCGGTATCCTGTCCGAAGTTCTTATCGATCAATTGGTCGATCTGATGCCCGAACTGGCTGAAATCAATGCCTGGAATAACGTTGGCCAACGTCGATCGCTAAACGATCTTGGTCAGATTGCCGAGCGTCGAATCTCGTGCGATTCCATCGTTAGCGCTATGCGAGATTAAATTCCTCAAATCGCGCTTCGCTATCGGAATACTTTGCTTGCCCCGGGCTGGTCAGACTGGCTCGGGGTAAGTTGCTTTCTTGCGGCGGCAGGTTTGCCTGGGCAGGGCGTTCAGAGCAGATCTTTTAGATGGAAATGAAACTTTCCGAGCTTCCCGCCATAGTTTCCCGCTGAAATGGCCAGTACGCCATCGATCGCTGCGGCCTGCATGGCCGCTTTCATTCCGGCGGCGATCGCTTCTTCTCCGGTGCCATCCAGGACGATTTCCAGCACGCAGTTGGCACCTGCAACGACTTGCGATTCGACCCGCCCCCGCAATGTGGGGCAATTGGTGTCGGAAGTCGATGCCCGCAGTCCCTTATACTTTGAGCCAACTTTGCTACCGCTGCGCGCCACACCTCCGGGAAATGGCGCGATGATGTTGCTCATGGGGGCCAGCGACTCGATTGCTTTGCGTGCCGCGGTTAGTGCGGTGGCCTGGTCGATTGCCTGGAAGATGATGTTTCCGCCGGCGACTCCTTTTTCGATTCCGAGGGATTCGACGCAGAGGAATTCACCGTCCATGACCGGAATCCGCCAGTAACGGGTGCCGCCGATGACTTTGCTTTTCTGATACCCGTCGCCGAAGTACCTCAGCGATTTGCCCAGTGGCATTCGCTTTTCGGCTTGGGGAAGTCCATCGAAGACCGCCGTCGAAGCGCAGGTCATCACGCATTGCCCAACCCGATTACTAACCGCTTTGGCCAGGGCATCGGCCGAGAATCCAAACGCTAAGATCGAAACCCCGGGGCGGCCATCGGGGGTTTCGTTAGAGGAAAGTCGACGTTCGACGCCTGCTTCGGCATCACAGGCAATCACGCTACTGCCGTAGCCGCAAAACTCGTTGGCGGCCGCATCGAGCCAATGTTGGTCGAAAGCGGTAATCAAGACCCGCGTATAGACCATCCCGAAAGCTTCGGCAAAGGTATCGATGATCTGCGTGTTGCCAATTTGCACAGCTACTTTTTCCCGTACGAACGTTTGTGAGCAAGCTCTCATCTTCGCCTGAGGCCGCCACAGTGCCAACCCCGCTCGGCGAAGGCCTGGGTAACCAATTGGCTTGAGTCGACCTACAATAGGAAGAATCACCTTGAAGCCCGCCCCATAGAAGCCAAATTCCATGAACGATTCATCGAGTGCCCGAACCTGTGTTGCCGTAATAGGGGGAGGCATCACCGGACTCGCCGCGGCCCATCGACTCCAGGAACTCGATCCGGTCTGCGAGATTCATCTGTTCGAGGCCTCCGATCGCCTTGGCGGTGTGCTGCAAACGACACAAACAGAAGACGGCTATCTGCTGGAAAACAGCGCCGATAACTTTATCACCAACGTTCCCGACGCCCTGGAGCTATGCCGGCGGCTAGGCATGGAAGATGAGTTGCTGCCGACCAACGAGGCCCTGCGGAAAGCGTACGTCGTTCGTCGAGGAGAACTTTTTCCGGTGCCGGAAGGGTTTGTGCTGATGGCCCCCAGCAAGATCTGGTCGATCCTGACGACACCGATCCTTTCCTGGGGTGGAAAGCTGCGACTGGCTCGAGAATACTTCGTGCCCAAGCGAAACGAACCCACGGACGAATCATTGGCATCGTTCGTGACTCGGCGAATGGGACAAGAGGTTTACGACCGCCTTGTGCAGCCATTGATCGGCGGGATCTACACGGCCGATCCGCTGAAACTGAGTGTTCAAGCAACGCTACGGCAGTTTGTTGAAATGGAACGCAAGTACGGCAGCCTGATCAAAGGGATGCGAAATCGAGACAAGGCCGAGCAACAGCAGAGCCACAGCGGTGCCCGTTATTCGATGTTTGTTGCTCCTCGCCTAGGCATGGAGCAAATTGTCCAGCGCCTGGCCGAACGTTTGAGTCACCAGTCGATCCATCTCAACTCGCCCGTTCAATCGATTCGAAACAATGCGGAAGGATGGCAGGTCGAATCCAACGACATGTCGCAAACGTTTGATGCCGTCATCGTTGCCTTGCCGGCGCCTCAGGCCGCGGAAGCTTTGCATGAGTTCGAGAGTCTGGCCGATGGATTGCGAACCATCCCCTACGCAGGCTGCAGTGTCGCGATATTGGCGGTTGATCAAAAGCAGATCAAGCGGCCTGTTGCTGGTTTTGGATTTGTCGTGCCCGAGATCGAAAACCGGAGGATCCTGGCAGGCAGTTTCTCCAACGCGAAATTTCCTGGCCGGGCACCTTCCGACAAAGTAGTGATTCGGGTCTTCGTTGGCGGGGCTTGCCACCCCGAGTTGGCCGATCTTTCGGACGATCAATTGAAAGAGATTGTGTTGGACGAGCTAGGTGACTTGATTGGGCTGGAAGGCGAGCCGGAGAAGTTCTTAGTCACCCGATGGATGGGAAAGATGCCGCAATATCACCTTGGGCATCTCGATCGCGTGGCGAAATTAGAAGCAGAAGCGAGCGAATTGCCAGGTCTGGAATTAGCCGGCAATGCCTATCGCGGAGTTGGCGTTCCTCAGTGCGTTCAAAGCGGCGAAAAAGCAGCCGCTCGAGTTGTCACGTACTTGCGACAAACGATGGCGGAAACTTCCCAGAAGGATGGCTAGGCAGACGTTAGTTGAAAACTGGCAGGCTGCCCATCGACGAAGTTGATATCGATGCCGGTCGACTCCTCCTTCGACTGCTGCAAGGCATTGAGGGCAGCTTCCGGGTTCTGATTGTAATCGCTGGCAAACGACTGCTGATCGGACGCAGTCTTAATCGCGGCTGCCTGGGTGGCAATCTGATGCAAGATTCCCTGAGCTTCGTCTGATTGCGAAAGGACTCCCTGGGCCACCTTTGCGAAATCGCTTTTGCCATCCACGACGATTTCGCCGTTGGCATCGATCGAAAGCTGAAACGAGTCAGGCAGGTCTTGCCCGGCCTGATGAAACGTGCGGCGAAGTAGATCTTGCAGGTCTTGCAGCGAGCCTTCTAATTGCTTGTTGAGATCTTCGACATTGTTGCCCAGTACGCCGCTGGTCGAAAGCAACGAATCAAGCGAGGTCGAAGATTCAGGCTGAGATTCAGGAGGTGTGCTCTGAAAGCCAGACATCAGGGAAAAGACGTTTTGGGTGGCGCGTTTGGCAATGCCTGTAGCTAGCGAAGCAGCACTCAAACCCAAAGGTAAAGCGGTCGTAATGTCCATGCGCGCATAATTCCAGCGTGAATGACACCCCCCTGTCTGGAGTTGGTATCGACCAAGAACGCGCGCTGACTTTAACGAATATTCAGTCGGTATCGAGCAGGTGGCCGGAAGAGGAGGCCAAGAACGAGAAAAAGTTCCCATTGTCTACGATTAACTTGTCGGCGATCGACATGCAATCGAACTTCAATCTGACATCTAAAGATGCCCTGCCCCAGATCGAAGTTCCCTGGTAGGCAATGGGAACCAATTCTACTGTTTTGCCTGCAAAAATGGGGGATCGAGCATAACCTCAGAGAAATCTACTCAATCTCGTGAAGTCACGAAGCTTAGTTATATCCCCCGCTATAGCGGTGTCAAGAAAAAAACTTCATTCTGACTGGGTTAAGGGCGTTTTATTTTACTGTTTTGGCAGTAGTGTCCGCTAAGCGGCAGCCAGTCGAGGCTGTTCTTGCTGCTCGGTGGAGACGTTCAAGACGGCCTGATATAGGTCGACGTATTGTCGTGCCGCAGTTCGCCAGCAAAATCGCGACGCCGCCTTTTGCAGATGGGCGGCATAGTCAGGCGTACTATTGAATGTTTGCATACCACGTTGATAGACATCGATGAGATGGTCTGCCGAGAACTCATCCCAGTAGAACGCTTTCTCCCCACCAATTTCAGGCAGACTCGTTCGGCGGGCCAGGAATACCGGTTTGCCGATGGTCATTGCCTCGATGGGGGGTAGTCCGAATCCTTCGGTGAGCGAAGGAAAAACAAACGACTCGCAATTCTGATACAGCCACTGCCGCTCTTCATCGCTGATCGGACCTGGCAGGGTTACCCGGTCGCCAAGCCCCCGCTGATGAACCAGACGGCGAATTTCCGCAGCGTATTCGGTATCGTTTTGTCCCGCGACCACGAGTTGGTGGTTGGGTAGTTTCTCGATCAAATCCAACAGGACGTGGAAGTTCTTCTTGCGATCGATAATTCCAATCGAAAAGAGAAACGGCCGATCGCTCGCCAACCACGGCGGGTACGCCGGAACAAATTGATTTACGTCGAGGCGACCGTTGTAGATCACCTGAAGTGGTTTGCCCTGCAGATCAAAATGCGAACGCACTTCCTCGGCAACGAACTTGGAGATCACGGTGATCGCGTCGGCTCGGCGAATCAGCCGGGCGATACGACGATGCTCTCGATCGATCTTCGAGCCGTTTTTTTCTCGCAAGTAATTCAGGTCATGGATGGTTAGCACGACCGGTGTGTTCAAGTTCAGCGGCAGAAACTTCGCCTGCTGATGGGTCGCATGCCACAGATCATGTTCCGGTTTCTTGCCGATCTGAGTCCAGCGATACCAGCGTTGGATGATTTCTTTTCGCCAAAGGTTGGCGGTGATCGTATCGGAAGATCCAAATTGGTCGCCGGGTTGGGCAGCCACCAACGGAATCGGGGTCAGATTGCGACCGCTCATTTCCACCATCAGGGCGTTGCCCAGATGGCAGGCAAATTGGCCCAGTCCCGAACATAGGTTTCGAGACTTCTCGAGATCGAGAACAACACGTGGAAGTGAGTGGGCCATGAAATCGCATATTGCAGGAAGTGGGCAGGGGAGCCAAGCGTTCCTGGTGAACGAATTGCTAATCCGAACCTGGCATCTAGCTGTCCAGGATTCCGGCGTATTCTACTGTCAATTGGCTTTTGACCGCATCCCCAATCACGGCCAGAAGCTACTGGTTTCATCGACGTTTGGAAAAAACGATTTGAACGTTTCGCGGACTCCCACATGACCGTTATGACCGGACTGGAATACCAGACGATGTAACAACTTCACAACTTGGGGGACCCAACCTCCCTTAGATGCTTGGTTCGCCAGAGGAAATAGTTCAGAATGGGCGTTTTGAATTATCTAGATTAGAGAAAAAATCGGCCCCATATCGCCCTATTGAGGACCCTCCGTGAATATCTACCTGGGAATCGACATCGGTACGTCCGGAACCAAGACCATCGCCATGAGCGAAGATGGCTCGATCTTGGCAGAAGCTTCTGCAAGCTACCCAGCTTCGCATCCCAAGCCACTTTGGAGTGAGCAAGACCCCGAACATTGGTGGAAAGCGACCGTCAAGACAGTGAAGAAGGTCGTGCAGCTGGCCAAAGCCAAGCCGGCTGACATCAAAGCGATCGGGCTTTCTGGCCAGATGCACGGATCGGTGTTCCTTGATAAGAACGACGAAGTGATCCGCCCCGCATTGTTATGGAACGACCAACGCACGGCGGCCGAATGTGCCGAGATTGAATCGCGTGCCGGGGGCAGGGCGAAACTGATCAAGATGGTTGCTAATCCGGCCCTGACTGGGTTCACCGCACCCAAGATCCTTTGGCTGCGGAATCACGAGCCGAAGAACTTCGCGCGACTTGCCAAGGTCTTGCTTCCCAAGGATGACGTCCGGCGTCGATTGACTGGCGAATATGCCACCGAAGTGAGTGACGCCAGTGGCATGCTTTTGTTGGACGTGGCCAAACGCGATTGGTCGACCAGCCTGCTAACAAAGTTGGAACTCGACAAAGACCTGCTCGGCAAGGTTTACGAATCGGAAGACGTAACCGGCAACCTGACTAGCGCGGCCGCCAAAACGTTGGGGCTGACGACCGATTGCGTCGTGGTCGGCGGAGCGGGGGACTGCGCCGCGAACGCCCTAGGAAATGGCGTCGTGAAGAAAGGGATCTTGGCCAGTTCGCTTGGCACCAGCGGTGTCATGTTTGTCCATAGCGACGAGATGGCTGCGGACCCTCAGGGACGCCTGCATACGTTTTGCCATGCGGTTCGCGGGAAATGGCACATGATGGGAGTCACCCTTTGCGCTGCAGGAACGTTTGAGTGGTTCGTGCAAAAGCTGTGCAGCGAAATGCGGGGGCCTCGCGGTAAGGTCGAACCCTATGGATCCCTGATGAAGGATGCCGAATTGGTTCCGGTCGGCAGCGAAGGACTGATGGTGCTGCCTTACCTGGCTGGTGAACGAACTCCACATGCCGACCCCGACGCACGTGGCTGCTTTATCGGTATCACGCTGAAGCACGAACGAGCTCATTTGACCCGGGCCATCATGGAAGGCGTAACCTACTCACTGCGCGAAAGTCTGGAAGTGCTCAACGAAATGAACATTCCAGTTCGCCAGGTACGTGCCGGCGGTGGTGGAGCCAAGTCACCACTTTGGCGGCAGATGCAAGCCGATGTCTTCGGCAAGAAGGTGGTGACCCTCAATGCGGAGCAAGGCCCTGCTTATGGAGTTGCTTTGCTGGCCGCAACGGGCGCTGGAGCGTACAAAAACATACAGGAGGCCTGTGCCGCCACGATTCGGGAAGTAAGCGAAGTGAAGCCGGATCGAGTTGCCAAAAAGTATTACGATCGAGCGTTCCCCGTGTACCAGGACTTGTATCAATCGCTCAAAGACGACTTCAAGAAGTTGGGGAAACTGGACGATTGATGCCCTGTAAGAAAGTGTGAAGCGATATGAAGTGCCGATTCTTTCGCGAGGAGGAAGTTGCTTCGTTGCTGGATATGGCCACTGCCATCGAGGTGGTCGAGCAAAGCTTCCAGCAACTAGGAACCGGCGGGGCCGAGAATGTGCCCCGTCACCGTGCCAGGGCACCCGGCTTTGTGCTGCATGGCATGCACGCTTCAGCCGAGTATCTGGGCACGGCCGGTTGGAAGATGTACAGCACGACGCGGATCGGAGCCCGTTTTCATGTCGGCATCTACGACATCGACAGCGGGCAACTGGTTGCGATCATCGAAGCGGATCGACTCGGTCAGATTCGTACTGCCGCTTCCACGGCCGTCGGGGTACGCTATCTCGCCAAGAAGCCAACGACGCAGCTGGGGCTGTTTGGAACCGGCTGGCAGGCGGAAGCTCAGTTGGAAGCGTTGGCTGCCGAGTTGCCACTAAGCCAGGTCTTTATCTATTCGCGAGACCAGGTCAAACGGGAATCGTTTGCCGAGCGGATGTCGCAGCGCCTTTCAGTGGAAATCGTCCCGGTTCATGACCCGCGAGAGGCGGTCGAGGATTTGCCATTGGTCGTTACGGCAACAACCAGCAAGCATCCGGTGTTCGATGGCAATCTGTTGGCCGAAGGAGCATTGGTCTGTGCGATCGGGGCCAACTGGGCGTTCAAGCGAGAGCTCGATGTCGTCTCGATTCGCCGCGCTGACAACTGGGTCTGCGACTCCATTCAGGCCTGTCGTGGGGAGGCAGGCGATTACTTACTGGCCGAGGAAGAAGGTTATTTCGACTGGGACCGAGCCGTTTCTCTGAGCGATGTGATCGCCGGCAATGTGATCGGACGTAACAACGCCGACAGCATTGTGATTTATAAGACCGTTGGCTTGGCAATCCAGGACGTGGCCTTGGGAACAGCGTTTTTGAAGCTGGCCGAGGGCCAGCCAGAGCTTGGCGTCGAGTTGCCGTTTTAGATGCGTTTTAGCGAACGCCCATGGCCGGGTTCATCGGCAACTCGGCAGTCGAGGCGGCTGGTGTGTCCGATTGCTGTTCGGCGGAAACCGATTCCGCCTCGATGACGCGAAGTTGAAGTTCGGTTGCATAGCGTGTCGCAGGCTGCGGACATTGAACTTCGGGTCGGACCAGGAATTCGCCTGCATTTGTCGTTTCGATGCTAACGGTCATTCGCACGCTTTCTCCGGCCTCGATCGTCACCGGATCGAACAGTGCCTGGCCAGGAGCAACGCGGCCTGGCTTGCCTTCGACGGCCAGTGGTTCGATCCCTTCAGAAAGGTTGACCACGACCTGCACCAGATCACTTGGCTTATCGCTCAAGTTGGTAACCTGGATGCCGTATCGAGCGGCTTGCCCTCGAACGATCTTCCCGCGGGGCGCGAAGACCTCCATTTTCAAGGCATCTATCGGCTCTTTAGGGGCGGCTGGCTCAGTAGTAATCTCCGCCGAGGTTGTGGGTGTCGCAGCAATTGATTCGGTTGGCTCCGGAGTATTTTCGATCCATGTGATTTCCACATCCTTACCGGTTAGCAATCGCAGAAGCTGCCAATCTTTCGGGCTCACTTGCAATGAGTTTTCGACCGGCTCGATGGTTGGGTCTTCCATCATCACCAGAACGTCACCGATGGATAGCCTCGTCTTTTCATCCTTTTGATCGGCGATCAGCTGGCCATCGCTTGGGGTCTTGACCTTGGATTGCCCAATTGGCACTCGTGCCGCATAAAGGTCACCCACGGTCATCTGGATCGAGTCCGTTGGCAGGTCGACTTGGAGCGACACCGGACCTTGGAGAACTTTGATCGAATCGCCTGGCGTCGGGTTTTGTTCTTCCGTCCAGCCGTTGATCATCCGCAAGAATGGGAGTGGTAGTTTTTGGTTGGCGGCGATCTCTTCGAGGTTGGTGCCTGGCAGAAAGGTTTGCGCCGGCATCGCTAGGTGTTTGTTGTTGGCGAAGATAACCGTCTGGGCCAATTCGTCCCCTTTGGCCAGCACTTGCTCGCGCTGCTGCGGGGTTAGATCGTCCCGTTTCAATAGCTTGGCAATTTGCCGCAGAGCCGTGGCCCAGGTAAAAGCCGCTTCCGACATTTCAATTTCGGTCCAGGCGTCGTCGAAGGTTAGAACCTTCGGGGTGATGTCTTCGACTGGTGTTGGCTGTGGGGTTTCGGGAGTCGGAGGTTCCGCGGGTGGCTCGTTGGACGACGCATCGCTCGAGAATCGGCTCATCTTGGCATCGTGGGAAACCGGAATCACCGGAACCGAAGTTTGAGTCGTTTCCAGCACCGGATTGGCGACATCGGTCTCCGCAGGCTGAACATCGTGCGGGTCGACGACCGTGGGAGGCTGCTGCACGCTGATCTGGCTGTGATTGGAAGCCAGCTCCGTAAATGCTTCCGCCGAAAACAACGGAGCTTCGTCCGTTTTGTCGGAGGTTTGATCCGGAGACGCAGCGAACTGATTGCGATAGATCACGTACCCATTGTACCCAACGCAAACCAAGAGTCCCACGATCAATAAATTACGGAGAACGGACACGGCATCCTCGTCTGGTGCGAAATATTTTCGAATAAACTGCGCAGATTAAAGGTGCTTTATCAAATCCGCTCAATCGCATCCAGGCCAATTGGGGGAGAAATTGCCCGCAAAACTGATACCGTTCGATTCGGCATGCGGAAATCGATAGCGACAATTGGCGATTTGTCCTACTATAGAAGTAGTGTTCCGCGGAAAGATCCCCACCTCGCCCGACCGGTACGCATGCATCGACCTGCTCCTCCCGCAAACTGGTCTCCTCCTGAGTTGTCTGGCGGTCTGCTAGCACCATCAGATGATAGGCAGCCTGGTTTTTTTATGTTTGGATTGGAAGCAATCCAAGGCTCGGCCTCATTTCTCGTTTCGCTGATCTTCCACTTCTGCCTGTTATTCGTCTTGGCCATGTTTACCGTGGTCCAACCTCCCGAAGATCCGATTCAATTGACGGTTGTCGAGGCGGAACCAGAAGAACATCTCCAGCCGCTGGAAATCGAGCTCGATCAGTCCGAGGTGATTTCCAGCGAAATGAAGGTGGCCAACATGGCCGTTACCGAGGAAGGCCTGCAGGGAATGGTTCAGGCATCACTCTCCTCGCCGCCGATGGAGATGCCTCCGATGAAGTTTAAGAACGCGCCGCTCAGCGCTCAGGCCGATTCGCTGGTGACCAAGGAAACCAAGTTCCTGGTCCAGGAGATGCCGATTGGTTCGGTTGGCTCGGCTCAAGCCGTCGTGGAAGACTACCAGGAGGCGATGGATCAGATTTCACAGGAACTGATCTGGATGCTCTCCAAAAACAAGGTACTCGTAATCTGGTTGTTCGATCAGTCCGAAAGCATGAAGGATGATCAGAAAGACATCCGGGCTCGCATTCACCGCATCTACGCCGAAGTCGGCATCAGCGAACATTCCAAAGGGGATGCCCTGACTACCGGCGTCGCCAGCTTCGGACAAGGATTTGAACTTCATACCAAGGCTCCGACCAGCGACCTGGATGAAATCGACGACGCGATCGCCTCGGTGCCGGTCGATCCGTCCGGCGTCGAGATGTTCAGCTCGGCCGTGGCGGAAGCCCTGAAACTTCATCGCCGCTACGCGAAGATCGCCAATCGAAAGATCGCCTTGATTGTCGTCACTGACGAGAGCGGCAACGCGAGCGACAACGAAGGACAACTCGAGTCGGCGATTTCGATTGCCAAAGCAACCGATACCCGTGTGTTTGTCCTGGGCCGCGAAGCGGTCTTCGGGTATCCATTTGCCCACGTCCAATGGACTCATCCGCTGGATGGCAGTCAGCACCTGTTGCCGGTCGATCGCGGCCCGGAGGCCGCCATGGTCGAACAACTGCAGACCGATGGTTTCGGCAAGCGGACCGATGCACTGGCCAGCGGCTTTGGCCCGTTCGATCAAGTGCGTATGGCCAAAGAAACGGGCGGCATCTTCTTCATGCTTCCGGGCGAAGAATCGAACATCAACAATTCGATCGATCTGAGGTACGAACCAAAGACGATGGACATGTATCGCCCCGATCTGCGTTCGCGGCTGGAACAAGTGAACGAGATCAAGAACGATCCGCTGAAGACCCTAGTTACCAAGATCATCTACGACTTGAATCCTTACCAGGAAAGCGTTGCGGACGTGATCGAGATCCAGCAGGTCTTCAGCCGGGACCTGCCAACGTTTCGGCAGCAGGTTCGCCAGCAACAGGCGAAGATGATCACCTACGTCACCTATCTCGATCGCGCCATCGATGCCGCGGAGAAGAATCGAGATCTTCGGGATCAATCGACATCGTTGCGGTGGAGTGCGAACTACGACCTGCTTTACGGTCAACTATTGGCCTACCGGGCTCGTGCGTTTGAATATGGAGCCTACCTGACCAAGTTCGCCGAGAATCCCGCGAAGCTGCCTCCGATCCCTCCTTACATGGAGTTCCGCGGTTGGCGTCTGGCAACAGCCAAAGACTTATCGGCCCCGGATAAGACAGAGTCGGATATCGCTCACTCGCGTGAGGTGCTGCAGTTCGTTATTGACGAACATGCCGGAACACCCTGGGCAACGAGAGCCAGTTGGGAGATCAAGCGTGGGTTTGGCGTAAAGCTCGAACCGATCATCTTTGACACGCGGCGACTGTTGAATCGTCCGCAGCCGCGACCGCCGGCAATGGGCATGCCGGCTCGACCCCCGCTTCAGATTCCGAAGCTGTAAGCTACTTCTTCGATTCGGAAATCGCTTTCCACAGTTTCGGTGGCGACATCGGCAGTTCGAACATTCGCACACCGCAAGCATGATAGATGGCCGACGCGACCGCCGCTGGTGGCGGCACGATCGGTGTTTCTCCGACGCCGCGCACGCCGTAAGGATGGTCCGGGTTGGGGACCTCGACAATAATCGTATCGATCATCGGCAAGTCATAGCAGGTCGGAATCCGGTAATCGAGAAACGACGCGTTGGCCATCGTTGCGTCATCTTTGTAGTAATATTCCTCGTTCAGCGCCCAGCCGATTCCCTGAACGGCGCCGCCTTGAAGCTGCCCTTCGACATAGCTGGGGTGAATTGCTTTGCCGGCATCTTGAATCGCCGTGTAGCGCAAGATCCGGACTTTCCCGGTTTCAGGGTCGACTTCCAAGTCACAGATGTGAACGCCAAACGCATTGGTCGAAACATCCTTCGAGATCGAGGCTCGGCCGACGACCGGTTCGCCGGTCTCTGGCAGTTTCTCGGCAAGTTGGCGGAACGTTAGCGAATCGCCGTTCCGCGAGAATGTCCCTTGATCGAACTTGACCTCTTCCGCGTCGCAGTCCCACAGCATGGCAGCCCGCTGGCAAAGTTGCTGCCGCAGATCGAGCCCCACTTCATAGGCTGCCAGGCCGGTGGCAAATGTGGTGCGGCTGCCTCCAGTGACATCGGTGTAGCCGACGCTGTCGGTGTCGACCACCTTCGGATGAACGTCTTCCGCGGCGATGCCAAGCGTTTCAGCCAATTGCATGGCGACCGAGGTTCGCGTACCGCCAATGTCGGTCGACCCTTCCAAAAGGTTGACGGTGCCGTCGTGATTGACGGTGGCCGAAACGCTCGATTTCAAGCCGATATTGAACCAGAAACCAGCTGCGAGACCTCGTCCGCGATTAGGACCTTCCAGAGGCGTATTCCAATGCTCGCTGCTCTTGGCCGCTTCGAGGCATTCGACCAGGCCGACCCGTGGATAGATGGGACCATCAACGCGTCTCGTTCCTTCTTTCGCCGCATTCTTCAAATGCAGCTCGATCGGGCAGATGCCGAGCGTGTCGGCCAGTTCATTCATGACCGACTCGAAGGCAAATATCGCTTGGGTGGCACCAGGGGCGCGGTAAGCTTGCGTTTTCGGTTTGTTCAAGCAGACGTCGTAACCGTTGACGCGGGCATTGGGCAGATCAACGCAACTGAACAAGCACATGCTGCCAGGGCCGATCATGCCGCCAGGGTAGGCTCCGGCATCGTAGGCGAGGTAGCCTTCCCCGGCGATCAGCTTGCCCTCGCGCGTCGCACCGATCTTGACGCGTACGTACGAGCCTGGCGTCGGTCCGGTTGCCTCAAAGACTTCGTCCCGCTGCATGACCATCTTCACCGGACGGCCACACTTGCGGCTCAAGAGGGCGGCGACCGGCTCCAAATAGACTGAGATCTTGCCACCAAAGCCGCCGCCGATCTCACAGGGCGTGACCGTAACGCTGGAGATCGGTATCTGCAGCAACTCTGCCACCTGGTGCCGACAGGTGAAAGCACCTTGGGTCGAGGTCCAAATCTTCAGATGGCCATCTTCATTCCAGAGGGCCACCGAGTTGTGCGGCTCGATGTAGGCTTGATGGACCGAAGCCGTTTTAAATTCGCGTTCGATAACGACATCAGCCTTTTCCATCGCTGCGTCGACGTCGCCTTGCTCGAACAGCAGATGGGTCGCGATGTTGGTCGGCTTATCGCCTAGCTTGCCCATGTGATCGGTGCGAAGATGCTCGTGCAGGATCGGAGCATCGTCCTGCATGGCGTCCTGAACCCACAGAACCGCAGGCAAGACTTCGTATTCGACCTTGATCTTCGAGAGGGCTTCCTCGGCCAGGTGAACATCACGTGCCGCCACCGCGGCAATCGCGTGCCCTTTGTAAAGCACCTTGTCCATCGCCAACAGATTGCCGGCCAGGTCGGCCAGGTTGACGGCGCCTTCTCCCAGTTCGGCCACTTTGTCTTTCAGTTCCGGCCAGTCTTTGCTGGTGACCACGGCCAGTACGCCATCCATTGCCTCAGCCGCGGAGGTGTCGATCGATTTGATTCTTGCATGTGGGTGGGGGCTGCGGAGGATCTTGCCATGCACCATGTCGGGAAAGAAGACATCGTTAGTATAGATCGCTCGCCCAGTCACCTTGTCGGTGCCGTCGTGTCGAATTGGCCGAGTGCCCAGGACTTTGTATTTTTTGTCGCTGTAGGAAATGGGAGATCCGTTCATCGCTGCGTTTCCTATTGCTGTTGCTGGGATTGCTGCTGTTGAGCTTGCGGTTGCTGGGCTTGTTTTCTTTGAGGCGTGCCGCCGGATGGCTGGACTGACTGGATTCGCTCGGCAGCGGCTTGGACCGCGCGGACGATCTTGTCGTAGCCGGTGCAGCGGCACAGGTTGCCAGCCAGAGAAAAGCGGATTTCTTCTTCGGTTGGATTCGGCTTTTTGTCGAGCAGTGCCTTGGCCGCGACGATGAAGCCAGGCGTGCAGATTCCGCATTGCAGGGCGGCACCTTCCAGGAAGCACTGTTGCAGCGGATGCAGCACGCCTTTGTCGGCAATCCCTTCGATGGTGGTCAGGTCTTTTCCCGCGACTTCCACGGCCAGCACTAGGCAACTGTTGACCGGCTCGCCATCGATCAGCACGGTGCATGCTCCGCAGTTGCCGTTGTTGCAGCCTTCTTTCGCACCGGTCAGGTGCAACGTGTCGCGAAGGACTTCCAGTAAGCTTTGTCGCGGATCACAAAGGAAATCGTACGATTGGCCGTTGATGGTCGTTGAAATGGCCATCTTCGCTGGGGCTGTCTTGGAAGGAGCGTTGCCTGGCATCAGGTTACCTTTCGAGGGGAGTAGCTCAGTGCGGGTGTGAGACGATCACCTCGCCGGCGGCGCGGCGAAGTGCGGTCTGCAAGGTCCGTTTGACCAGGACTGATGCCAAGTGTTCTCGGAATTCAATCGTGCCGCGCATGTCGTTGATCGGTGAAGCCATCGTGGCGGCTTGATCGGCCACCTTCTGGATCAGTTCGTCGTCAGCGGCTTTGCCGACAAGAAGGTTCGCAGCTTCCGGGCAACCAATCGCTTTCGGGCCGACTGCTCCGAGCGCGATGCGAACCGCGGAAATCGTTCCATCGTTGTCCAACTCGACATACGAAGCGGCACAGGCCACGGCGATATCCATTTCGTAACGCGGGATGAAACGTTCGTAAGCCGAGCCTGACCTTGCCCCGACCGGTGGAAGATGCATCCCGATCAATAGCCCGCGGCGATTCAGGATGTTGGTGCCGGGGCCGGTGCAGAACTCTCTGACCGGGATTGTTTGTCGACCTTCCAGCGTCGCGTAGTCGACTTCCGCCCCCAACGCGATCAGTGAAGGGACCGAGTCGGCCGCTGGGGAAGAATTACAAAGATTGCCCCCGATGCTGGCCCGGGTTTGAATTTGCCAACCGCCAATGATCTGGGCCGAATCCCGCAAGGCAGAATAGTCTTGTGTGGCGTCGCTATGCAAAACCTGCGAACAAGTCACAGCCGCCCCCAGAACCAAGCCTTGCGTGGGATCGCATCCCAGGCGATGAAGTTCCGGGATATGCTTTACGTCGATCACGTGATCTGCCTGACGATGGTTTTCTCGCAATTGAACAAGGATGTCGGTCCCACCGGCGAGCAATGCGATCGTTCCTTCGCACTTGGCGAACAACTGGAGCGCTTCGGAAATCGATGTGGGGGCATGATACGTAAACGATTGCACGCGAACTCCGTTTACTGACTGGAGGCTTCGAGGGGGCTAGAGTGGCCGCAGAAGGCCATCGGAGTGATCCAATGCCATCAATATCGAAGCTCACCTCGGCAGTGTCAAGCAATCGCAGTTGTCGGGGAAATCGGACGCGATTTATTCGTCGTCGTTGATCGTGAAGCGTGCCTTCGAGATTACGGGCATTGATTCGTAATCAACAGGTGAGGGCCGATCAGACTCAACCGGTTGGGAATCGACTTCGGAATTGATGGAGAACATGGCGTTATCAGTGGAAGCTTCGTGCGCCACGCCAAACAATTCTTCGTCATCTTTGGGAACCGGCGAGCTTTGGACGATACCCGCCATACAAGCCACATCCAGAATCGTACCGGCGATAAACCGACCTGGGGCAAGCGTGTGATTGAGCGAGACGAGCGAACGATTCCAATCGTCGGTGTATTTGAAAGGATCGTTGGCCATACCGCCCATCCAACCCAGGTTGTCCGTGTCTGGGCGAGGAATCACGAAGAACGAGATTCCGAGGTAGAGCAAGACCAAGATGGTCGGCGTCCCAATGACATGCCAGCCAGTGATGGGAAAGTAAATCGGCAGGAAATGATACGGCACCCAAAATAGCCCGGCCGTCATGATCGTCGCGACGAAGACTTTGAACATCACGACCCAGACGCTCCGTTGGGCGATATGGTCGGTATTGATGTCGATACAGCCCATGGAGCCTGGGTTTCCAGACTCTGACCAGAACTCGTACATGCTCATCGAGCAGGTGCTCCGAGAGAGATTTCGCTTGGAAAGAATTCCGCCTATCAGGTCAAATCTATCCCACGAATTGGGTTGAAGACGGGGGGTCTGCCTATTGAGAAGCAATCTCAATCTGCAGGAAGTGAATGAAAAATAGGGGGTCTATAGAAGAATTCTGCTTTGAGGACGATTATGATACGGCTGTCTGTGCGGAATCCTTCGATTCCGTAGCCTACCTTTAAACTACCTCTGCTGGAGAATTCTGCGATGAAGAAAGGTTTGCTTGTTGCCATGGGCCTGTTGGCTGTGATGGTGCTCGGCGGCGTCGCTATGGCCGACAAGGGAAAAGATTCCAAGTACGACACTGAAGAGATTATGAAGAAGGGCTTCAAGGGTGGCCTGGTTGCCAAGGTTATCAAGGGCGAAGCGAGCGAAGAAGACCAGAAACTGGTCATCGCCATGCTCGAATCATTAGCCCATAACAAGCCGCATAAGGGTAGCGAAGAAGATTGGAAGAAGCGAACGACCGCTTTGCTGGAAGCTGCCAAAGGAACCGTTGAAGGCAAAGAAGGCGCAGCTTCCAAGCTGAAAGAAGCCGCCAACTGCAAAGCTTGCCACAAAGATCACAAGTAATCTTGTGTTTTTTGGCGATGCCAACTGAGAATCAAAAAAGACCCTCGGCAGCAATGCTGGAGGGTCTTTTTCGTTGGTTGCGGCAGCTTCGGTTTCGCTGTAGCCTAAGAGGTTTAGCTAGTTTCCCCTACCTACGCCTATCGTCCTCTAAGGAAATGACACTCCATGTCTCAACGTTGGATTCTCGGATTCCTGCTGCTTGCCCTTCCGCTCAATGTAGGCTGTCCTTCACCCAAACCGACCGGCAACCAGCCCGCAGGCAACCAGCCTGCCGCAAACGCCAAACCTGAAGCCGATGATCCCGAAGCAGTATCCGCGCTCGAAGAACTTGGCGGCAAGCTTACCAAGGACGACAACGGCAACGTGGTCCGTGCCGATTTTTCGGCAGTCGTGGTCGAAGACGACATGGTCTTCGAGCCGATCGCCAAGCTGAAGCAGTTGCAGCAGATCAAGTTTTATGGAGCGGAAATCACCGATCGGGTCACCCGTTTCATGAAAGACCTGACCAATCTGCGAGACGTTTCGTTCGAGAACTGCGTGATCACCGACGAAGGCGTTTCCAATTTGACCGCCTCCAAAGATCTATCGGTCTTCGGTCTGCGGCGCAATAGTATCACGAACAAATCGATGGAAACCATTGCAGCATCCTTCCCCAAGGCCCGTTACCTTGATATCCGCTACTGCAAAATCGACGACGCGGGGATGAAGTCGATCGGCAAGATGAAGAACATGGAAGTCTTGCGAACCGAAGGGGCTCTGATCAGCGATGTCGGCATGGCTGAAATCGCCGATTTGACCAAGATGAAATTCCTGAACCTGCGTGACAAGAAGATCACCGACAAGGGAATTGCCTACCTGAAAGATATGAAGAACCTGGAGACGCTGGAACTCAACGAAGTTCCCGTCACGGATGAAGGCCTGGCCAGCATCGCTGGATGCACCAAGATGAAGACGCTGCAATTGTTCCGCACCAAGGTCAGCGACGAAGGAATGAAGCACCTGGCCGGCATGACCGAATTGGTCGAGTTGAGCCTCCGCCAGTCGGGCAAAGTTCGGGGGCTGAAGATGGAAGAGTTGAAAGGCCTGACCAAGTTGAAAGATCTCGACGTCAGCGAAACGGCTTTTACCGATGACGGATTGGCCCAGGTTATCAATACCTTCGGCAACCTCGAGTCGCTGAACCTCTGGAACACATTCATCACCGATCCCGGCCTGGAGTCGATTAACAAGCTGACAAAGCTGAAGGTATTGAACCTGGATGGATGCTACCTCAACGATGAAGCAATCAAGTATCTGGAGGGCATGAAGACGTTGACCACGCTTTCGCTCAAGGAAAACAACGGAGTCACCGACGAATCGCTGCCGGTTCTTGAGTCGCTGACAAATCTAAAGAAGCTGGCCTTGAACTTCACGCAGATCGGCGATGATGGTGTCGACCAACTGAAGGAATCGAATCCTAACTTGGAAGTCACCTACTAAGGTGCCTGGCGGTAGAGATACAGAAACCTCGGTTTCGGCCTGAAACCGAGGTTTTTTTATGCGCGGATGCTAACCTTCGGCTTTCTTGCGAAGCGTTCTAAGAGCACGATGCACGATTCGCTCGGTGTGCGGCGACTGGTGCTCAGATAGCCATCGCTGGCAAAGTTCCTGCACGAAGTCAGGTCGCGACTTGCTGGCGTCGTTCAACCAATTGGCCACGGAGTCCTGCACATACTTGGACGAGTCGCTGCAGCACGTTTCCAACAGCGTCTCGGCAATTTCCGGGCGAGTTTTCAACTGGCCGATATGCCGTGTCCAGACGCCGCATGGCCGTGTGATTTCAATTGCAAACCGCCGCGCAAGGTGATTCTTATTACGAGCCAGCGGCAAGAGCTTTTCGATTTGATCAACGATGTCATCCGCTGCCGCCTGGCGAACGCTCATCCAGGCAATTTCACGGACGCCCATATTCGGGTCGATCGCAAACTTTCGGGCTCGCTTTAGGCGTTGGCTGAAGGTCAGCTTTTCGTTGGCCGCATCCATGTAGGCGGCCCAGTTCCGTAGCGTGTCGCTGGGATGGGATGCCATCTGCTGGTAAACAGTCTCGCGATGCTCGCTGCCGTCCAAAGCCTGGTGAACCGCACGGCCCGTTTCCGACAGCCGCTGTGTGATCCCTTCGCCGGAAAGGGACTTGATGGCCGATGCTATTTTTTTGGCGGCCTGAGCGTCGAGCGAAAGCGAATCGCGCGACGCACGAAATAGCTTTTGGTGATCGACCACCAGGAATTCGACCAGGTTGACCGTTTCGAGTTCTCCACGATTTAATGCCGCTACAACGACTTTCGGGATCTCGCTACGACGAACGGCACCGGTGCGATTGCGGAGCTTTTCTAGATCAGCCACCAGCATTTCCTTTTCGCCAATCGAAGGAATTAGCCGACGGTCGAATCAAATACGCGAACCGTTTCCCAGTTGTCTTTGTTTTCTTCGATGAACGTCGTATGCCGAGGGGCGACCTGGTAAGCGTTCTGGGCCTCGAGCGAATCGAAGATCACGTGCAGAGCAACCTGAAAGTCACGATCGTTGACCGGGCGATTGAGTTCTTCGGTCAACACGCCGGCGGCGAAGAAAACGCAGCCTGGGTGTCCTGACAAATACTTCTGACAAGCTTCGACCAGTTTCTGTTGGGCTTCAGGCGACTTGTCTTTCAGGGTGAAAAAAACGTTGTGAGCGATCTTCGTCAGGTTTTCCATGGCGGGCGTAGTTCTTGAGTAACGACAGAAAAAAGTAGTTGCGAGACGAACTGCAATGTAACCAGAGGCCTTTCCGGTCACAACGCAGGGCAACAAAAAAGGCCCCGGCAGTAAGCCGAGGCCTGATCGTCATGTTCGGTTAAGCGAAGTGCCTTATTCGGTTCGCCGGCGCGAATTGCCGATGCCGGCTCGCTCTAGCAGCGACTTGCCGAGGATTTCTTCGGCGATGTTGACCTCCGACGGCGGCGGTCCGGTCGCACCCAATTCGATCGGGTCGTAGTGCAGTTCGTACTCGTGCTTGGCGATCGCGATGATGTTGCCGGGGTCGATCCGCTTGTCGGTATCGGTGACTCGCTTACCGTTCACTTTCGTGCCGTTGCGGCTGTTTTGGTCTTCAACGAACCAGTATCCCTGCTTGATATACAGTTGGCAGTGATTGCTGGATACGTTGGCGAATCGCAGAACAACGTCATTCGTTTCGCGTCGCCCAACCAGTAGCGTCTTCTTGAGCAATGGAATTGGATCTCCCCCTCCTACAGGGATGAGTTCCCCAAATTTCTGGGACATTGCAAGTGCCTCGTTCCGGAGTGCCTGGATGATAGAAGTATTTTCGATAAGAATGGAGCAGCTTTTACTTTAGCACTAACTTAATACGAGTCAACGAACATAAACAGGAGTTGATTTGTCTGCGGTCGTTGAAGGAGGATGGCGCGAGGCCGGACTCCGTTACTATGCGTATAGTTGGTATCTTCGACAGCGTTTTGGCGAACGAATCCAGAAAGTGAGCCTCGACGCCAAGTTTACCTGTCCCAACGTCGACGGAACGGTCGCGAAAGGGGGCTGCACGTTCTGCGACAACCGCAGTTTCAGCCCCAGCCGCCGGGAGCCAATCCGCGATATCACCGAGCAACTTGCCAACGGCATGACCCGGCTGCAGCGGCGATACAAGGTCGAGCGATTCATTGCCTACTTCCAGCCGGCAACCAATACCTATGCCTCGGTTGAACGGCTGCGGCCGCTATACGAACAGGCCATCGATCACGAGAAAGTGGTCGGCTTGAGCATCGGTACTCGCCCTGATTGTGTTGGTCCGGACGTGATGGACCTTTTGGAAGAGTTTGCCGGGCGGACCTATCTGACCGTCGAGTACGGTATGCAGACGATTCACGACCGCTCGCTCGATTGGATGAATCGCGGCCACCACCACGATTCCACGATCGATGCGATCGAGCGCAGCCGAGGCCGGGGATTCGAGATTTGCCTGCATGTGATTCTCGGTTTGCCGGGGGAATCGCATGCCGACATGATGGCTACGGCCGCGGAAGTTGCCCGGCTGAAGATCGATGCCGTTAAGATCCACAACCTGTACTGCGTCAAGAATACGAAGATGGCCGATCAGGTCGCTTCGGGCGAAGTCACTTTGATGGAACGCGACGACTACATCAACACGCTGGTCGATTTCCTCGAACGCATCCCGGCCAATGTACTGGTCGAACGAACGATCGGTGACGCGCCGCCAGATTACTTTGTCGGGCCAAGCTGGTGCCTGGACAAGTCAGCGGTTCTAAGAGCGATTGATGAGGAACTGATGCGAAGAGATTCCTGGCAAGGCAAATACCTCTGAACTTGCTCAGCCGCAAAACGATATCCGCTTCGCAGGGCACCGCGCATCAAAAAGCTCAAGTGGATCGGTAAGCCGGGTTCTGTCCCACGGATGTGGGGATAGCCATTCATCTAGGACGGCGATTGCTCGACGTCTCAAGCAGCGTACCCGGCGGTAGATGACGGGCCGGACGAGCCCGTGGAGCAAAGCTCCTTCCGCCTGTTTGCCTTGCTCCGGGTGGGGTTTACCAAGCCAGCCAAGTCACCCCGGCTGCTGGTGCGCTCTTACCGCACCTTTTCACCCTTACCGTTCCCCGAGGGGACTTAGGCGGTTTGTTTTCTGCGGCACTTTCCCTAATCTTTCGACCGGTCGACGTTATCGACCACCCTGTCCTTTGGAGCCCGGACTTTCCTCCCGCAGGAAGCTAAAAAGCTTCCTGCCGGCGGCTATCAGATCCACTTGAGCAATGGTTAAGCATAGGTGAAGCGGTCGAGGCTGACCATGCGTTGAAGCTGGTTCACGTCGTTACCAGGGACGCCCGGAGTAGAAAAAAGTTCAGCCGATCAGAAAAAATACTCGCGAAATCATGTATAGATTTCATTAGAATAAGCGTCACAGATCCCTCCTCCTTACTCCTCCTATCGTCGGGACCTCTCACACAATGCGCACCACGTTTCTGTCAATCGCTCTGGCCTGCGTTGTTTTGGCACTTTCGACATCCAATGCGTCGGCCGAAGAACGCGTCTTCGAATTGCGAACCTATACGACCAACGACGGCAAACTGGAAAACCTGCACAGTCGTTTTCGCGATCACACGAAAAAGATCTTCGAGAATCATGGAATCCAAAACCACATTTATTGGGTTCCGGTCAAAGGCAAGGGAGTCGATAACACCCTGGTCTACATCATTTCGCACGCCAATCGAGAAGCGGCCGCCGAGAACTGGCAGGGGTTCCGTGAGGACCCAGAATGGAAAAAAGTGGCCGCAGAGTCAGAAAAAGATGGCAAAATTCTGGCAAAACGCCCTGATTCGGTATACTTAACTCCGACAGATTTCTCGCCCCAGAACTTTGAATCGACTAAAGAGCCAAGACTTTTTGAGTTGCGGAGGTATACCACTAACGAGGGGCGACTTCCGGCCTTGCTAAAGCGGTTCCGCGATGGCGAGTTGAAGCTTTTTGAGAAGCATGGGATGACGAATGTTGCCTATTTCATCCCTGACGAAATCCCCAACACGTTGATTTATGTCGTCGCTCATAAGGATGCCGATGCGATGAAGGCGGCCTGGGAAGGTTTTCGCAACGACAAGGAGTGGCAACAATTATGGGAAGAGTCGACGAAGGACGGCAAGATCGTGATCAAGGTTGATCGTCAGATTCTTCAGCCGGTTGATTACTCCCCAACAAAATAAGGCAGTTGCACCCCTCGCAGTGCACCTCGAACGAGGCGCGGTGGGGCGCCAGGGATGGCCTGGTGATGAGCACGAATCGAACTTGTAGCGTCTTTTCCTAAGGTTTCAGGCTCCGTGCCTGGCCCAACTACAGCCAAGGTTCGCAAGCGGATGAAAATTGGTTTTCGCTGCCGTCATTGCCACCAGAAGCTGACGATTTCAGCTTCTGCCGCGGGCACTTGCCAAAAGTGTCCGCGATGCCTACAGGAAATTGTAGTTCCTACGCCTAATGCACACCCCTCAGTCGAGCCCCCTGGCGCGACGCAACACCGTGGCGACTTGCGGGCCGAGCCACTCGGCTCCGAAACATGGAAAACAGCCTCCAATCGCTCGCTCCGACTTCCAACCCAAAGGGCTGAGCATTTCGAGCGCACCTCGCCGTTGAAGGCCCCCGATTTCCCGGAGGACGGCCTCAAGATCCTCAAGGCGTTTGGCCCGGCGGTCAAGAAGACTGAAGCGACCCTCGCCTATCGGTTGGGCATCGCCGTGGTTGCCATGGTGATGATCACCTTACCGTTGCTCTACTTTACGTTCGTCGGCAGCATCTGCTACGCCACCTATTGGTACTACTCGGTGGGCCAATACGCTTTGTTCCCCGGCCTGGCAGGCCCGCTGCCTTACCTGGTTGGTTCAGCGATTGGGCTCATCAGCGCGGTGGTCATCTTCTTCATGCTCAAGCCGCTCTTCGCACCGCCAGCGTCTGTGGCTCGTACCCGCAGCATTACCCCGCAGAGCGATCCTATGTTGTTCGCGTTTGTTTCTCGGGTTTGCGATGTGGTCGGAGCTCCTTTCCCATCCCGAATTGATGTCACCTACGATGTGAACGCTTCGGCCAGCTTCCGATCAGGGCTCGGGAGCATTTGGAACAGTAACGATCTGGTGCTGACTATCGGTATTCCCTTGGTTGCTTCGTTGACGATGCGTCAGTTTGCCGGGGTGCTTGCTCACGAGTTCGGTCACTTCAGCCAGGGAACCGGCATGCGGCTGACTCTGATCATCCGCGCGATCAGCGGTTGGTTTTCACGCGTCGTTTTTGAACGCGACCAGTGGGACGAATGCCTGGACATGCTGTGCGGTCCAGAGTTTCTACCGCTGTCGGTCATTACCTGGCCAGCCCGATCTTGCGTGTGGGTTTCTCGGCAGTTGCTGCGATTGCTGATGAACGTTGGTTTGTTGGTCGGTGGGTTTCTGCTGCGAGAGATGGAATACGATGCCGATCGCTACGAGGCCCGCGTCGCTGGCAGTGATGAGTTTCAGGAAACCAGCTGGCGAATTCAATTGGCTGGTTTTGCCTGGCTGCATACCCAGTCGCAGATTTCGCAATTGTCCGAACGCGAAATCTATGTCGACGATGTGGCACTTCTGGTCCGGCACCATATAAACGGCATGTCAGATGCAATCAAGCAGCAGATCCACAAGGAAATGACGGCTGGCAAATGCGGCCTGTTCGATTCGCATCCGTGCGAAGCAGCCCGATTCCAAAATGCGAAGCGGGAAAATGCCCCTGGGATTTTCACCCTGGAAGAAGACGCCAAGGATCTCTTTACTGATTTCGAGACGATGGCCAAGAACGTGACTTGGGATCTCTACTGCCAGTACCTTCGCCGCACGGTGAAGCGGAATACTCTGCAGGACACCCAATCGGTGTTGATGAGATACCGGATTGGTGTCGGCACCGTTCGGCCGTGGAACGAACCGGACTACTATTACTAAGCGTCTCGGTTGCCTAAAATCGGTGCTTGGGGTGGTTATCGGCACCACCTGTTCCGTGGATGGAGATCTCCAGCAAGAGTTCAGGCATGCCTTCCAAAGCACAACTGGTCAAGCTGCCGATCATCGGGTGGCGCGAATGGGTTCAGCTTCCCCAGCTTGGCATTTCCAAGGTTAAAGCCAAGATCGATACGGGCGCCCGATCATCTTCCCTGCATGCGTATGATCTGAAGTACGAAGATCGCGATGGCCAGCAATGGGTCCGCTTCAAGGTGCATCCTCGGCAGAAAAGCACCGCCGAGGTAGTCTCTGCCGAGGCACCGGTGTTAGAGTTTCGGAAAGTTCGCAGTTCTAATGGTCATGTAACGCGCCGACCCGTAATCCTTTCGGATGTGAATGTATTAGGGAGCATTTGGCAGATTGAGCTTACTCTGGCCAATCGCGACGCGATGGGGTTTCGCATGCTTCTGGGACGCGAGGCATTTCGTGGCCGGCTGCTAGTTGACTGTGGGGCATCTTACTTGTCTGGTACACCCAAGCGGTTGCCCCAAAACCAAAATGGGAATGGCAAACCTGCAAAATCCAAAGCGAAGAAGCCGAAAGTGCAAGACCCCTAGCAATTCGGTTGCGTGACATCAAAATGTCCGTACCATGACCCAACAGAGTTTATTGCTTTTCCCGTTCTGCTATCGGGGCCCATGGGAACCATCAAACCAGTCGAGACGGATTCGCGACCAACATGAAGTTAGGCATCCTTTCCTGCAATCGTTATTGTTACAGCACGCGTCGCCTGCGCGAGGCCGCGATCGATCGTGGGCACGAAGTGAAAGTGCTCAACACGCTCAAGTTTGCGATCGATCTCGAAAAAGGAGAGCCTGATCTCTACTTTCGTTCGAAGCAGCTGAGTTCTTACGATGCCGTGCTGCCACGAATCGGCGCGTCGATCACCTATTTTGGTACCGCCGTAGTTCGCCAGTTCGAGCAAATGGATGTCTTTCCCGCCAACAGTTCGTCAGGCATTACCAACTCGCGTGACAAACTCCGCAGTTTGCAAATCCTCAGCCGACATCACATTGGCATTCCGCAAACCACGTTCGTTCGAGACCGAGCCGACGTCCTGCCAGCCATCGAACGAGTAGGCGGTGCGCCAGTGGTCATCAAGCTGATCGAAGGTACCCAGGGCGTAGGGGTCATTCTGGCCGACTCGGTAAAGATCGCCGAAGCTATCATCGAGACACTGCAAAGCACCAAGCAGAACGTGCTAGTGCAAAAGTTCGTCAAAGAGAGTCGCGGCCGCGATGTACGTGCGTTTGTCGTGGGGGATCAAGTCGTCGCTGCCATGCGCCGCGTTGCCCAGGGAGGTGAGTTCCGCAGCAACGTCCACCGCGGCGGCACCACCGAGCCCATCGAACTGGACGATCGTTACCGCGAAACGGCTGTCCGTGCCGCTCAAATCATGGGGCTGCGCGTGGCAGGCGTCGACATGCTGGAAAGCTCTGATGGTCCCCAGGTCATGGAGGTGAATTCTTCGCCGGGCTTGGAAGGTATCGAAAGCTGCACCAAGCTCGACATTGCCGGCGCGATCGTCGACTACATCGCCGCCCAGGTCGACTTCCCGGAGATCGACATTCGCCAGCGTCTGACCGTCAGTCGAGGCTATGGCGTCACCGAACTTCGCATCCCGGAAGGGTCAGAGTATTGCGGCAAAACCATCGACGAGTCGGGCCTCCCCGATCTCGACATCAACGTGCTGACTCTCTACCGAGGCACGGCGGTGATTCCCAACCCGCGTCTGAAACGCACCCTCGAGCCCGGCGACCGGCTGCTTTGTTTCGGCAAGCTGGACGCCATGCGTGGAATGATCCCGGAAAAGGTGATCAAAAAGCGTCAACCGAAGGTGAAGAAGTTGCCCAATGCGAAAGTTGATCAGGCGAAGTAAGAATTACGGATTCGCGTCTGTTTGCAACCGCTCCAACTCTTCGATCAACGCCGCCTGAGCCGCATTGATTTTGACCTTGGCGGTTTCCAGATCAAAGAACTCGGCCCGGTCGATTTCAGGGAACTCGACCTGCTTGCCTGATCTGGGCGGCCACTCGATGCAGAAGGTGTTGCTGACCAGTTTGGTTGGATCACAATCACCTTCAAAGGCCCAGGCGTGGACTGTCTTGCCTCCCTTCTGCTTGACTGGCTGCAGGGGATGAAATGGTTTGGTTGAAGCGAAGCCGGTTTCCTCTTGGAACTCGCGCTGGGCGGCTTGGAGGGGATCTTCTTCAGCTTCGATCTCTCCTTTCGGAATCGACCAGGCACCGTCGTCTTTCTTTTGAAAGAAGGGGCCGCCTGGGTGAGCCAGCAGTACTTGCCATTGCCCCTGATGCTGCCGATACATCAAGAGGCCGGCGCTCGTCTTCGACTTGGCCATGAGATCTCAGTTACCTGGAAAAGAAACGCACGACCCACAGAACGCCGGTGAGCAGTACGCTCAACAAGATACAGGTCACGACCGGGAAATAGAAATGAAAGTTGCCTGAGTCAACGTTAATATCGCCCGGCAATTTCCCAAGCCAGGGAATCGAAGGAAACAGCAGCCAAACGATCCCAGTCCCCACGATCAGAAGTCCTATAACGATCAGCAGCCAGCCTGGGTGAGACATTGTTTTCATCGTGGTGGGAACTGGGGAGCGTCAGGTTAGTGCAACGGTTATTGGAATTGTAGAAGTCCGCCTCTGGTGGGAAGACGCCCGAGAAGTGCCAATTCAGAAATGCCGGCGACTTGTGAGGCCCTGAGGAAATAGTCGTTCTCAG
The DNA here is from genome assembly GCA_016124445.1 of bacterium. Taxonomy (GTDB): domain Bacteria; phylum Planctomycetota; class Planctomycetia; order Pirellulales; family Pirellulaceae; genus Bremerella. The sequence continues at coordinate 417,545 of WGNR01000001.1, read as the reverse complement.
GAATATCAGACAGTTGGAAACGCTGCGCACGAAAAAAGCCGCAACCATTTCGGCGTGCGGCTTTGGAAGGTGGAGGATAACGGGATCGAACCGATGACCTCTTGCATGCCATGCAAGCGCTCTCCCAGCTGAGCTAATCCCCCAATATAGGGCCGTTGGCGATCGGGCAGGGCCTGCTTGCCAACGATTTTTACTATATCGGCATCGGTGCCTCAGTAGTAAAGAGGTAAGATTACCAATGGGCTCACAGTGTGTCAATAACGGCGGACATGATGGTGCCGCTAAGTTACACTACCTGTGCAGTTTCCGCCAAATTCTCGCTGCTAGATGGGCGAGCTAACGGAGTGGTATCTACCTTTAATAAACACAGGCGGCTCGTGAAAAACCATCTGTTTACGATTCTGCGAATCCTGGTTCCGATCGGTATTCTTTCGTACCTGGTCTGGACCATTGTAAGTGACCCCGAAAACCTCGAGGCGGTTCGCCAGATCTTCAGTACAAAAACGAACTGGGGATTGGTCGCCGTTGCGTTTCTATGTTCGTTCTGCGCCGTGTCGCTGACGATGATTCGCTGGTATTTGCTAGTGATCTCGGTTGAAATCCCGTTTCAATTGCGCGACGCGTTCCGGCTAGGGTTTCTCGGATACCTGTTGAACTTCGTAGGCTTGGGCGGAGTCGGCGGCGACTTGTTCAAAGGCTATATGCTGGCCAAGGGAAACCCTGGTAAACGCCCGGAAGCAGTCTCGACGATCTTTATGGACCGGCTGATCGGTCTCTATGCACTGTTCGTGGTGACTTCGCTGGCGGCATTGACCCTGGATCTGGAAGGGGCCAAGCCGGCTATTCGAACGATGACCTATTTCGTTCACGGTATCACCCTAGCCGGTTTGGTTGGGTTGCCGATCTTATTGCTCCCAGGCATCTCGAAAGGTGGACTCAGCGAGTTCATGGAAGGGCTGCCGAAAGTTGGTCCGTTGATGAAACGGGCATTCGCCGCGATTCGCATGTATCGCAGCCGGCCGAAATACCTGGTGATTATTGCCATTTTGAGCCTGTGCGTTCACTCGATTTTTTCCCTGGCGGCTTACTTCCTGGCCTCTGGCTTGTTCGAGAACCATCCCACCTTGCTCGAAATGATGGTGATCACGCCGTTGGCGATGGTGTTCGCTGCGATTCCTCTTTCGCCTGGCGGAATGGGAACCTTGGAACTGGCGTTCACCGAGCTTTATATCAGCGTGCCCGGTAATGAGATGTCGAAGGCCAGTGCCATCACGGTGGCTCTGGGGTTCCGAGCGCTAACCATCGGGTTGGCCTTTATCGGGGCGATCATCTACTGGATCAACCGAGAGTCGGTCGATCAGAATATGGCCGAAGCTACCGCCGAAGAGGAGACGCTGGAGCACCTGGCGGAGTCAGCGGACGAGGTATGCCTGCCGTCTGAGGCTCAGGAAGTGACTTAACTTCCTTGCCGTCGATCTGGATTTGAGCGTCATCGATGAAGGTGGCTGGAGCTGGGTTTTCCAGCAGTGTGCTGTCGATGACTGTCGTCTTCGAGAACCCTTCTCCTCGCAGTTGAACGGTACCGTTGTCGCCCAACAGCGACTTGGCGAGCATCACTCTCGAGGCACCCCCGACCGAAACACCACTGCGGCCATTGCCGCGACTTGTGATGGCAATCAACTGTGTGTCGGAGCAGTTGCTGTGGGCGTTAATTCCATCCAGCTGAAATCCTTGCACTGTCAGGTCCATGATTTGGATGTGACGAACCTCGTACAGCGTGATGCCGGTTCGACGGGCGCTGAAGGTCAGGCTGTAGCTACCGGGCCCGCGGGTCTCTTCGGTGCGGAAGAAGATCATGCCATCTACCAGGCTCCACTCAAGCGGCTTGAGCCGATCGAGTTCGTCGCGTGAGTTCAGGTCGACCCGTTTGGCTGGACGATCCTCCAGGTAAAGTTGCTGGTAGGTTTTGTAGATGGGGGCAAAGCAGTAGACGTCTTCTTGGACATGCTTCCAGGCATCGACCGGAACAGTTGCGCGGCCATCAAGGATCGCGCCGTTTCCTTGTATGGTGAACGGGTACGAATCCCAGCCGCTATTGCGTCCTCCTTGGATCGATAGCGACTCGCGATAGGGAACGCCCGTATTGGAAATGATGATGCGATCACCCTTGTTGGCAATTCGGAGTGCTTTGCTGATCGTCGCAATCGGGCCGCTGCCGGCGCCTTCCGGGTTACTGATCCGACCTGTATTGCGATCGTCCCCCTGAACGTTGTTGACGAAGATATCGCCACAACGTGCCGGTCTGGCAACCAGGATCAGCAGCAGGGCAATGGCAAATTGACGCATGAATGTCTACTCAATCGATGTAATCGTCACAATTGAACCAGTTTATCAAGGCACCATCATGCCCTGCTCGACGACCAATTTCCACCACGTAAAGCAACTAAAACCAAAATCGCATGCCAGAAACGAAGCCATCCAGGTCGATCCCCTCCACATTGGTGTACTGGTACCCCGCGTAGATTTCCGCTCGTTTCCATTGGAGACCCAAGGTCGAGCGAAAGCGAAACAGGTCTGCCGAACCGACTTTGCCCAAGTCGATCTCGGTGGACCAGATCCACGGTTTTCCCAGGTAGACGTCATAGCCTCCGGTCACGTTGATTCCACATTCGGAACCATGACCGTCGTGAAGGTAATTGGCTCCTAATCCGACTCGAAATTGTTGATGGTAACCTTCTCCCAGGCGGAATGTCGCGTTGATATCTCCCAGGGTCAGCTGGTCGGTTCCGCCAGTCGCGACGTTCTCAAAGTACTCGTCCCACTGCATATCGAGGCCCCATCGCGAGGTCCCTTCGACCAGCAACTTGGTGCCGATTCGTGACAGGTCGTGGAAGTCGTTTCCATATTCGACCGAACCGCGAATCGAGCTGGTTTTTCCGATGCCATACCACTCGTCCCCGATCAACATGTATCCGAACTGGTACTGATAGGGGTACTGCGAAAAGTATCCTGGTGGCGTGATCGCCTTCTGGGGCACTGTTTCGGTGGTAATGACAGTTGTCTTGACGGTCTCCGTTTGGTTGGGCATGAATGGGCTCAGCAGCAGCCCAATCCCAAATTCCGCCAAGGCCGAACCAAGCGAGTTGTCGTCGTAGTCATTGCAATGGGAGTGCTTTTGCTTTCTCTTTTTCTTGGGCGGATCGGGATCGTCTGTCCGGCTTTCGCTGGCGACCGACGATAGCAACCCATCTGCCCATGCCGGTTCGATCCACATTGGCAACAGCGAGACCACTGTAATCAGGCTCGTTGCCAACGTTTTGGCCATGGATCCGTCGTCCTAAGCATGGGTGGGGTAAGCTCGGTTTAGGTCGATGCTGCCCAAATGCGCATGCAACCGATAGGGGCCCTTTTCCGAGCGCCGGCAACCTTACGAAAGCCAGCTTCCCGGGGTCAAGGTGAATTCAAGCCGGTGGGTGTTTGCCTGCCCTGGTAGCGTTGCAGGCAGTTCCCGCTACCATGGGGAAAGTTCCCCAACTAATCCCCTTAGATTTCAAGCTTCATGGCTCGCATTCTTCTGACGTCGGGACCGACCCGGCAGTATATCGATCCGGTTCGCTATCTAACCAACGCTTCGAGCGGAAGAATGGGCTGCTGCTTGGCGGAAGCTACCATTGCCGCCGGGCACGAGGTAATCATCGTGTCGGGGCCGGTCCAGGTGAGTTATCCCGAAAAGGCCAAGGTGATCTGGGTCAACACTACCGATGAGATGCTCGATGCTGCCCGGCAGCAATTCAAACAGTGCGACGGGTTGATCGGCGTTGCCGCTCCGTGTGACTACCGGCCCGAGTTCGTCCAGGATCAAAAAATTGCCAAGACAGGCGAGCCCCTGGTGCTGCAGTTGATCGAAACGCCCGATGTCGTGGCGACGTTAGGGGCCGAAAAGGGAAGCCGCTGGGTGGTTGGCTTTGCCCTGGAAACCGAAGATCGGCGGTTTCGGGCGTTGGTTAAGCTGGAAAAGAAGAGTTGCGATCTGATGGTGCTCAATGGGCCCGAAGCGATGAACAGCGAGGAAAACCAGGTCGAAGTGCTGGCCAAAGATGGCAGCGTGGTCGCCAGCCTGGAGGGGAGCAAAACCGAAGTCGCCAACCGAATCATGCAAATCGTGGGGCAGCGGCTAATCGACGCGTAGCACGTCGGGAATCCGGGGCGGCTTCCCTTCTCGGCTGATACAGGCCAAAAGGGTTGTTCCCTCGACGATCAAATCTTCATCTCGGCGAATCTCGTAGGTCAACTCGATCCGGGCTCCCTTCGCTTTGATGGTTTTCACTGTGACCCGCAACAGGTCGTCAAATTCGGCCGGCAGGTGGTAGCGGCACTGGATGTCGCGAACGACCAAAAGCCGCCCGTCAGCTTCCATTCGCTTGTAGCTAAAACCCCCGGCACGTAGCATTTCTGTTCGAGCCAACTCGAAATAGTTGATATAGTTGGCGTGATGAACCCTGCCTTGGGCGTCTGTTTCCTGGTAGCGGACACGGACCTCGATGGTATGTTCCGTCAGCATGGCATCCTTGGCTTTCGAGTTAATAAGCAGCCAAGCGGGCTCCCCACGCAAAGGGGCGTCGATTGACCGAACCCTAGGGCTGTTTTATAGTTGCGGATGTAATTCGCCAATTTGGTTTTTAGCATGAATGGGGCTCGATGAGTACGGGATCCGGCTCAGGTACCAATTTCAGTACGATGCGAGGCCGCGACTATCCCTCGCTGCGGCAATTTACGGTCTTCCTGGAAAACCGCGTTGGCCAACTTTTAGAGATCGTCCGCCGTTTCGAGGGAAGCAACGTGCGGATCGTCGCTCTCTCAATCAACGACGCTACGGAGTGCTGCTTCGTCCGTTTTCTGCTGAGCGATCCGGAAGGGGGCCGCGAGATTCTCGAGCGAGCCGGGCTGGCTCTGATCGAGTCTGACTTGATCGGCGTTGAGCTGCCTGCCGAAAGACAGCCACTTCTACGGGTTTGCACCGCCCTCTTGCAGTCGGAAGTGAATATCGTCCAGGCCTATCCGCTTCTCTACACACCCAACAACCGGGCCGCGGTCGCATTGATGGTCGACAACGCGGAAATCGCGATGGATACGCTTGTCGCCCGTAATTTCAAGGTGCTGACCGAAGACGATCTGAAGTTCGACGACTAAGATTGTGTCGCGGGCATCCTCGGCGAAAAACCGTTACAATCGCGCCATGCCTTCCGCGAAACGGCGATCTGCGCTTTGATCTTCGCCATGCTCGCCCAAGTGGGGTCGTCGTCAGATAGAATTCAGTGCACGATGATCGGAAGTTTTCTGACCAACCTAGTCGCCACCGGACACTGGCCACCGCATGATTCACGTTCGTGATCTCGTCAAGTCGTACGACGATCTGCAACTCGGAAAATTCACGGCGGTGGATCACATCAGCTTCTTCGCGATGCCTGGCGAGATCTTTGGATTGCTTGGTCCTAATGGTGCCGGCAAAACAACCGCCTTGCGGATTCTCAGCACCGTTCTCGAACCAACCTCCGGCACCGTCAAAGTTGCCGGGTACGATGTAACCACCGAGCCAGCCATGGTGCGTCAACAGATTGGTTTCATGTCGGCCAATACAGCCGTTTACGATCGGATGACTGCCTGGGAAATGGTCGAATACTTTGGCAAGCTGTACGGTTTGCCGGACGACCAACTGGCTGAGCGGATGGAAGAGCTTTTCCACCGGCTCGGCATGCGCGAGATTCGTGACGTCCTGGGGGCAAAGATGTCGACTGGGATGAAGCAGAAGGTTTCGATCGCCAGGGCGCTGGTCCATGATCCTCCGGTTTTGATCTTTGACGAACCGACCCTGGGGCTCGACGTGTTTGTGGCCAGGGCGCTGGTCCAAATCATCGCGGAACTGCGGGACCAAGGAAAGTGCATCATCTTTTCGTCCCACATCATGCGGGAAGTCGAGAAGCTGTGCGATAAGGTCGCGATCATGAATCGGGGCAAGATCTTGGCGGAAGGTTCGATCGATGAACTTCGCGAGCAGTACCACCAGCCAGACCTGGAAGAGCTTTTCTTCTACTTGATCGGTGAACCGGAAGGAATTGCCAACTAAGGGTGGCAAGAACGGCCAATGAATTGGGACAACGTCAAACTGATCTTAAAGCGAGAGCTGCGTGACCAGGCGCGAGATCGCCGCACGCTCTTTTCCGTGATCGGTTTGCCGGTGCTGTTGTATCCGCTGATGGGATTGATGGTGCTGCAGGTCATGCAGTTTCGTCAAACGCATCCAACACGTCTTAAGGTGATCGGCCTGAATGAATTGCCGGGCGTGCCGTCGCTATTCGTTACCGAAACTTCCAAGGGCGAAGATGGCACGGAAAAGAGCAGTTACCAGTTCGACGAAGAACTGACCCAAGCGTCAGGCGTTACCAGCCGTTTCGACATCGAAGCCTCTGAGGCGACAGTCGACTCAGAAGTGGCGGAGAAAACTGCGCGAGAGTCGCTCACCGCGGACAACCTTGATGCGATCATCTATTTCCCGCCAGGCTTTCGCGAGCGAATGGAAAGCTTTCAGCACGCGAAGGACAATGGAAATGAAAAAGCAGGCAAAAGCGAGGAGATTCCTTCGCCGAAGCTAATTACCAATTCGTCGGACGAACGTTCTAAACTGGCGGAGAGTCGGCTGCGACAAATCTTGCATGCCTGGCGCGAAAAGTTGATTCAGCACAATCTGGAAGCCAATCACGTCCCGACGGAAATCACCGACCCGTTCAGTTTCGGGACGGTGGATCTTTCCGAAAAACCAGTCGACCAGGCATCGTTTTTGTGGGCGAAGATCTTTCCGTTTATCGTCGTTATCTGGGCACTGACTGGGGCGTTCTATCCGGCGATCGACCTTTGTGCAGGCGAGAAAGAACGGGGGACGCTGGAAACATTACTTTCCAGTCCGGCGCTTCGTTCCGAGATCGTGGCCGGCAAGCTGTTAGCGATTATGACCTTTAGTATCGCGACGAGTGTCTTGAACCTAGCCAGCATGGGGTTCACGGCGACTTTTGTGATGGGACAGATGGGTGGCAGCGAGTTAGGCAATCGGTTGAACTTCGGCCCACCCCCGATCTGGTCGCTCGGTTGGCTGTTCCTGGCGCTGATCCCGATGGCGGCGTTGTTTAGCGCGTTGGCCTTGGCGATTGCGACAATGGCTCGCAGTAGCAAGGAAGGGCAATACTACCTTCTGCCGCTGTTGATGCTCAACTTGCCGCTGGTGGTCTTGCCGGTGCTGCCGGATACGGAGCTTAACTTCGGTACGTCGCTGATTCCAGTGAGCGGGATGTCGTTCCTGCTGAAGTCGCTGATGGAAGGAGACTACCTGAAAGCGGCCACTTACACGCTGCCGGTCTTGGCCGTGACGGCCTTTTGTATTTGGATTTCTATTCGCTGGGCGATCGATCAATTCAATAACGAGTCGGTCCTGTTCCGCGAAAGCGAACGCTTCAGCTTGAAGGCCTGGCTGCGAAAGATCTGGCGAGATCGTAAGGCAACTCCTTCGCCTGCTGCTGCGTTTGTGATGGGAATCATCCTGCTCGCGCTGCCGCACATGATCGGCAGGTATGTACTGCCAAGCCTTGGCCCCGACGGAAAGTTAGGCGCCGGGCAGTTGGTTCAATACATGCTGACCAACCAGCTTGGTTTGATTCTCTTGCCGGTCTTGATCGCCGGTTGGGTTTTCACTCGCAGCATGAAGAAGACGTTTCTGTTGCGTTTCGCGGATCGGAACGTGCTCGTTGGCATCCCCATGGCGATCCTGCTGGCCGTTTGTTTGCATCCGTTTGCGTTGTATCTGCGAGCCGTTATCCAAAAGAATCTGCCAATGTCGCAAGATCTGCAGGATCGCCTGGCAGATATGCTTGGCGGTACGGCCGACTTGCCGGTTTATGGGATCTTTCTGCTCTTCGCAGTGCTGCCGGCCGTCTGCGAAGAATTCGCTTGCCGCGGCTTTATCCTTTCGGGCATGCGTCACTTGGGGCATAAGTGGGCTGCCATCTCGATTGCTGCTATCTTCTTTGGGCTGCTGCATGGTCTGCTGCAACAGTCGATCCCAGCGACGATCTTTGGTCTGATGATTGGCTTCGTTGCCGTCCAGTGCCGTAGCTTGTTTCCGGCGATCGCATTTCACATGGTGCACAACAGCCTGGTGTTCGCCCATGGGGTGATCACGACAGAAACCATCCAGGAGCATTCCTGGTTGAAAATCCTGGTCGCGTCAGCCAGCAATATGCCCGGTGAAGCTCAATACCACGTGACTCCGGTGGTGATCTGCGGCCTTGTTGCGATCGTGATTGTCGGCTTCTTTGCTCGCATGCCGGAAGAGTTGTCGGACGAAGAACGTCGGCAAACGACGCTCAGCCACCAGGGATCACTACATTCTGGTGGGATCGGTAAACGCGAAGAAGGAAGCCCGTCAGCTTAGTTGGCTGGTTCGTTCGCCCAAGCCGGAGCAGGTGCCTGGAAGGTAACCATCTCGGCCGTTTGCGGATGGAGAAAGCGAACTTCCCACGCATGCAGGCACATCGGTGGTTCTTCAATGCCCAGCGTCTGCCTCTCTTGCATGACGCCGCCTGGCTGGTACATCGGGTCGCCGATGATCGGAAAGCCCAAATGCCACAGGTGCAGCCGAATTTGATTCGTGCGGCCAGTCTTCGGCGAGACTTCCAGCAGCGCCGTACCATTCTCGAAACGCTGGGCGACCACAAAATCAGTCCGCGCGGCCTGACCACCTTCTTCGACCCGGCGGCCTCCGCCACGAACGCGTGACGTTCCGATCGGTTCTTCGCAAATGAATTGGTCTTCGCTGGGGTGGCCGTGGACCAGGGCGAGGTAACGCTTCTCGACTTTGCCTTGTTCGAACTGCGGCTGAACCTGGCGGGCAATCGCGCTAGTCCGCGACAGGACTGCCACGCCGGTCGTGTTGGCATCAAGCCGATGGGCGATGCGAAGCTTTTGCGGCTTGTAGACTTCTTGCAGAAAGCTGATCAACGAGTTCTTGTTGAAGCGACCGCAAGGGTGCATCGGCAGCGGCGCCGGCTTGTTGACGACGATCAGTCCGGCATCTTCATACAAGATTTGAATGTCGGTGCTGACATCGGGTTCGGTGGTGCCTGGGTAGCGCTGCTCGAAGAGTTGTCCAGCGGAAAGCGGAACGATGGGGTCGACCGCGCGATACTCAACCAGTCGCTGGTCTTGATGCTGAACGATTTCGACCATCAGCTTCTGGCCGATCATCTTTTCCCAGAAACCTTGCGAAGCGGCCGGCACTTTCTCGGCCAAGACTTCGTACAAGTTCTTTCCTTTTTGTTCCGACGAAACAAAAAGCTGCCGCGTGTTCGTGTACGGAATGCTGCCAGGCAGGGGAGTGGTAACCTCTTTCAGCTTTTGCTGCCGCTTGACCAGCGTGGCGGCCATCGTTTCCTGGGCCGACTTGAAGCAATGAGGGCAGGACTGGCCGGGGATGTAAAGTGGTGAGTTCTGTTCTTCGGTTGTTAGGGGTGCCTGGCAGGCGAAACACTGGGCTACGGCCGATTCCTGCAATCGCGGATCGACCGCGACACGTTGGTCAAAGACGAAACAGTCTCCCTCGTAATGATCGCCGCCAACCAGTTCAAAATATTTCAGGATGCCACCTTCCAGTTGGTATACCTCCTGGAAGCCCGCTTTTTGCATGTAGGGGCCAGCTTTCTCGCAGCGAATGCCTCCCGTGCAGAACATCACGACGGGGGTTGCCTTTGAATCTTCTGGGAGGCTGTCGACCGCTTGCGGAAAATCGCGGAAGGTGTCGATCCCGGCGGGGACGGCATTCGCGAAGGTGCCGACCTTCACTTCGTAGTCATTGCGAACGTCATACAACATCAGCGGCTTGCCCTCGTCGAGCCACTGTTTGAGTTGTTGTGGAGGAAGCTTGGGGGCGGTGCGGGTGGCTGGTTCGATGCCGTCGACACCAAACGCGATGATTTCCTTTTTGATTTTCACCAGCATTCGCCGAAATGGCTGATAGCTGGTGAAGCTTTCTTTCGCTTCCAGCTTTTCCAGGCCGGGTACTTTCCGCAATGCATCCAACAGCTTTTGAATGCTCTCGCCAGGTCCGGCGACGAAAAGATTGATTCCTTCAGTGCTCAGCAGGATCGTTCCGCGCAGGTCGAGGCGCCGGCAAAGTCGGCGCAGCGAGTCGCGGAGCGTCTTCAAATCGGAAAGCGGCGCGAACAAGTAGGAAGAAATATTCAGGACTGGCCCAGCTTCGGGCGAGAGGGTCGTGGTATTCATACCGCAAATTATCTTTGGAGTCCCAGATTTCGCAAACGGGGGCAACCCGGTCCTGCGGCTATTGCGGCATTTCTTCCAGGGTAACTCGTAGCGGCAATGCTCCCTGGCCCTTCATTTCGGGGTCGGCACCGCGCGAGAGGACCTGTTCTCGCTTCAATTCGGCACCTTCCAGCGTGCCGCACCAAACCAGGCTGCGACCGGTCTCGTGAGCTTCGAGGGTCAATAGGATGCACTTCTCCATTTCATAGCCGAAGACCTTCCTTAGGGTCTCGATCACGAAATGGAACGTGTTGATGTCGTCGTTATGCAGGATTACCCCGTACGGAGGCTGCCGCCGGGACCTGGTTTCAACGTCGGCCTCGGGAGTGGCGACGGCTGTGTCTCCGTGATTCATCTTATTTGCTCGTTATCTGAAAAATCGGGAAGCCAAGTCATCACACTAAATATGTTGTAAATCGACTTGGCCAGAATGCCAAAGCGGTTTCGTGAGAATTTCCTTTGGGGGTAGACACGAAAAAAGGGCCGGCAGGTTCGCTCCGCGAAAATGCCAGGCCCTTTTCGTCCTCAGCCGCAATCGATTTCCTTGGCGTCGTCACCCCGTGTTGGCATAGGTTGGCCACTTCAGGGGGGCGCAAATAAATCGCTTCAGGTACTGGAGTTGGGTCCGGTACGTTGTTTTCGATTCAAGCCAGGCCACGATCGCACCAGGCGACGGCCTCTTTGGGGCGGCTTAGGTAATTAGTCGTTCGGGATCATCGAGTCGTCGATGACCTGCAACAGCTTCGAGATGCAAAGCTTGTTCATGCTGGTGCGACGCGAATGAGCCTCGACCCGCAGCGACTCGTGCAGGCTCTTGGGCAGTCGAACCGTAATCACACGGGTAGGCTCTTTGGCTTCGCTCTGCACGTTGGAGCGTTCGCGTAGCTTGACGATCATCAGCTGGATTTCGCTGTACTCTTCCGATTGCTCGAACTTGGTGAACTCTTCGGGTTGGGGGAACAGGCGATGAACAACGCCTTCAACGCCCAGGATCTCACGGAAATAGGTAACCCAATCCGGAACACCGCGGAAGAACTCGCGAGAGATTCGCAGGGCTTCGGTCTTCTTTTCGTCGAAGGTAGCGGTCGGAGCGACATTCATGGTAACTGCTGGTCCTGCCGGAGCAGCCGGTTGAACCGGAGCCTGGGGCGAACCGGTGAAGGTCGGCCGCGCAGTGGCGTAGGTGTTTTCGGTCGGCTGCGGCTGAGTTGGTTGATACTGCGGCTGAGCATGCTGCTGCGGCGGAAATGTGGTGCTCGGATAAACCGGGCGGGGGGCCGGCTGATGCTGGGGATACGAGTTCGTGCCTTGGTTGAACTGCGACATTTACGAGGCTCCTTCCTGGATACGACTGAGGACTTTTTGCACCGTCGTGGCAAGTACCGCCACGCGATGAATAAGGGTATGCCAGAATCATTGGTTTCGAGTCAAGACCAGCGTAGAAGTGACTGCAATGCAAGCACTTACGACTGCCAGCAGTGCTTGCACAAAACGATTGCAGGGCCGCGAGTTTTTTAAGCAGAGGGTGACTTGCTTAAGAATTAGGCAGGGGCGAAATTCGCATCCGGCGAGATGTCCCTTGGGGAGGCGGTAATTTTCTTCGAAATAGTTGGAAATAGTCTCCCGGAGGCTGCTTTCTCGGGGAATTTGCGCAAAAAGAAAACCCCGGCCACTGATTAGCCGGGGTTTGTGTGGATTAGTTTTCGGGTCCCTCGTGTCAGCAGGCTGGCGCCAGCGGCGAGGGCTTGGCGGCTTTGCTATGCCTGCAGTTCTTCGACACAGCGTTCTAGCAGCCTGCGAGTCAGGATGATCCCTTCGATCTCGTTAGGGGTGCCCCCTTCCCACTCGACGCCGACATAGCCGTGATAGCCATGCTTCTTGACAACGATGTCCATCATCTTGAAGAAGTTGGTTTCAGTTTCGTTGCCGAGCTTGTCGAATTTGTGCGACTTGGCGCTGACCGCTTTGGCGAAGTTCATCAGTTCGTCGACCCCTTTGTAGCGGTCGTACATTTCGTCTTTGTTGACGCGGAAGTTGCCAAAGTCAGGCAGTGTGCCGCAGTTGGGCATGTCGACGGTCTTCATGACAGTGGAAAGCCACTGGCCATTGGATGAGAGTCCGCCATGGTTTTCGACCAGGACGTTCAGGCCCAGGCCCTTGGCGAATTCACTCAGGCGGGACAAGCCATCGGCGGCCAGTTTGATCTGTTCTTCGTAGCTTCCGCCGCTGCGAGCGTTCACTCGGATGGCGTGGCAGCCGAGGGTTTTTGCAGCTTCAGCCCATTTGTAATGGTTTTCGACCGCTTTAGTGCGTCGCGCTTCGTCGGGGTCGCCCAGGTTGCCTTCGTTGTCGCACATGATCAGAACTTGCTTGACGCCCAGATCGCCGGCTCGCTTGTTCAGTTCGGCCAGGTACTTTTGGTCCTTGGCTTTGTCCATGAAGAACTGATTGACATATTCAATGGCTTCGATGCCGCACTCTTCCTTGGCCGTCTTGGCAAAGTCGAGGTTATCGAGCTTGCCCCCTTTCAGGGCGCGGTGCAGAGACCATTCGGCCAGCGAAATCTTGAAGGGAGCCTTCTTTTCTTCGGCGGCGAACAGTGGGGCGCCTGCCGTCAGCGTGGCGGCCGTTGCGGCCATGGTTTGGAGGAAATGGCGGCGACCGAGTTGTGCGGGCATGTGGATATTCCTTGCAGGGGATCAATTGTCAGGGTGAACTTTTCACCGGTAAAAGTCTCTCAACTAGTTTAAAAGACGGATTGTGCCGTCGCTATTCCCGAGTCGATTTCGAGGTCGAAATTACGGTTGTAACGGCAAAATCTTCTCCTCAGGGGGTAGGTTTGCATCTTCGCTGACCGCCTGAGGCTAGGTAGAATTCAAATAGACGCTGCTGGAATGAAGTCGGCAGCGAATCAAGTCTTCCGTGTCGTCACGTCAGTCAGACGCCGGTCAAAGAAAGGAAAAGCAGGCACCGCTTGTGACAGAACGAGATCGCAAACAGAGCGTAGCTCAGGAAAACGCTATCCTGGTCAAGCTGTTGGATCCTCAGGTTGAATACTCTCCGGATCCCTTGGAAGAGTTGGACGGGCTGGCGACTACCGCTGGAACGACGGTGGTCGGCAAGTTGACGCAAAGGCGCGATAAGCCTGATCCCGGAACCTATCTGGGCCGAGGGAAAATCGAAGAACTGAAACTGTGCGCCGATGCATCTTCGGCCGACGTAATTATCTTCGATAACGAGCTTTCCCCTGGTCAGACGCGCAATCTGGAGCGCGAAACCGAGCGGAAGGTGATCGACCGGACCGAGCTCATTCTCGATATCTTCGCGACTCATGCCCAGACGCAGGAATCTCGCTTGGCGGTCGAGTTGGCTCAGCTTGAATACTCGCTGCCGCGGCTCAAGCGGATGTGGTCCCACTTGGACCGCATCAAGATGGGTGTTGGTATGCGTGGTCCTGGTGAAAAGCAGTTGGAAGTTGACCGCCGGTTGGTCGAGAAACGCATTCGTGATTTGAAGGATGATCTCGACAAAGTGGCTCGCCGCCGCGAGCGGCAAGTGGCTGCCCGCAATGAATCGATGACGATCAGCCTGGTTGGCTATACCAATGCCGGCAAAAGCACGTTGATGAATAAGCTGACCGACGCCCAGGTGTTGTCGGCTGATATGCTGTTTGCCACGCTCGATACCCGGACGCGGCGTTGGCGATTGCCGCATTGGGGGCCGGTTCTTTTGAGTGATACGGTCGGTTTTATTCGCGACTTGCCACACCGCTTGATTGCTTCGTTTAAGGCGACGCTGGAAGAGGCTAATCAGGCCGATCTTCTGCTGCATGTGGCCGACGCGAGTAACCCGGAAGCGGAGCATCAAATCGCCGCGGTTTACGAGGTTCTCGAGGAAATCGGGATCGAGCAGAAAGATACGCTGCTGGTGCTGAACAAGGTCGATCGGATCGAGGATTCGCGGCGTTTGGAGCAGCTTCAGGCCCGCTTTCCGCAGGCCGTTCCGGTCAGTGCTTATTCGGGCGAAGGGCTCGATAAACTGGCGATCGCCGTTAGCGATGCATTGAGCAAATCGTTCTCGGATGTCGAGATCGAGGCGGCGGTTGGTAATGGCAAGTTGGTTGCATATTTGGCCACCAATGGCGAGATCGTTTCCAAGCGATATGGCAACGAGCGATTGTTCGTGCATTGCCGCATTCCGACCGCGCATCTGGGGCGGATCGAGAACCAGAATCCGGATGTCGTCATTCGGCCCTATATCCCAGTTGCCGAGCAATCGGGGCCGGATGCAGTGGGAGACGTTGCCTGATGCGGAGAAAGCTCGATGGCCTGAGGATGTTGATCACTGGGGCATCCTCAGGGATCGGTCGCGCACTATCTATTTTGGCGGCCGAAGCAGGTGCCAAGTTGCTGCTGACGGCCCGTCGCGCGGACCGTTTGGACGAGCTTCTGGAGGTGATCCACGCGAAGGGAAGTGATGCCGCTTACGTCGCCGGTGATATCACCGACGCTGCCTTGCGGCAGCAGCTTTTCGAGAAAGCCCAGCACGATTTTCAGGGCCTCGATGTGCTGGTCAATAACGCGGGCATTGGTGCGTATGGCAGCTTCGAGGATGCTTCGCCGGAGCGACTGCGGCAGTTAATGGAGGTCAATTTCTTTGCCCCGGTCGAGCTGATTCGCCTGTTTCTCCCAATGCTGGAGCAGGGCAAGACGCCGGCAATCTGTAACGTTTCGTCGATCCTCGCGCATCGGGCAGTTCCGGGGAAGAGTGAGTACTGTGCAAGCAAGTTCGCCTTGCATGGTTTTAGTGATGCGCTGCGGGCCGAATTGTCGACCAAGGGGGTAGATGTCGTCCTGGTTAGTCCTAGCACCACCAGCAGCGAATTTGCTGCTTCAGTGATCGAAAAACGGGGGAAGGCACCGGCCGAAGGGAAGTTTACCCGAAAGCCCCATGATGTAGCCCTTGCTGCCCTCCGGGCGATACGCTCCGGTAAGCACGAAGTGATACCGAGTCGATCGGGCTACGCCATGGTCCTGTTGGATCGTCTTTGGCCATCTCTGGCTGACTGGGCTGTGGCTAAATATGGCTAATTTTGAGTAGTCAAAAACTGGGTGATGTTTTGACTGATCAAAAAGGTCGTTTGGTACTGCTTTTCACGAGTGATTCTTAATTCTCCGGGGCCGCTAAGTTTACCTTCTGAATCTGGCTTGGCTTCCTCTGGACAACTTCTGGAACGGATCGATCTGTCTCCATCCGGGGTGATTGCAGTGCGACCACCCCGGGCGGGCCGAAATAGTTGTCAGCGTCTTTAAGAATAGTTATCCTTGAGGTAGCTCAGAAATTCCGAAATCCAGGGAAAAGATGCTGGCCACCTACCACTGCCACCGGGCCTAGTCTCCAGATTTCGTGCTGGGCAATCCCATCTCTCTCTCGAATGCCTATCCACTCATTTTCCTGACAAAGGCTATCCCCATGACCTTTCGCAAGACTCGACGCGAGTTTCTTGAAGATTCGATGTTTGCCACCGCCGCTGCCGCAGCGTTCATGGCGCCCACAGCGCTGGCAGCCGCCGAGAAGCAAAGCAAAAGCCCCAATGAAAAACTGCATGTCGCAGTGATTGGTCTCAATGGCCGGGGTAACTCGCACATCAATGGTTTCTCGAACCGCGACGACTGCGTGATCACCTACCTGTGCGACGTCGATTCGAAGTTCCACCAGAACAAGGTCGATGGTGTCGCCAAGCGTCAGGACGGTCACAAGCCGAAGTTTGAGACCGACCTTCGAAAGGTTCTCGATGACCCGAGCGTCGATATCGTCAGCATCGCCACCCCGAACCACCAGCACTCGCTGCAAGCGATCTGGGCGCTGCAGGCTGGCAAAGATGTCTACGTCGAAAAGCCGGTCAGCCACAACGTGAGCGAAGGTCGCCGAGCGGTCGAAGCTGCTCGCAAATACAACCGCATCTGCCAGGCTGGTACGCAAAGCCGCTCGAACCCTGGCATGCAGGAAGCGATCGAATTCGTCCACAGCGGCAAGATCGGCGACGTCAAGGTTGCTCGCGGTCTGTGCTACAAGCCACGCAAGAGCATCGGTCCGAAGGGCAACTATCAGCCACCGGAAACGGTTGATTACAGCTTGTGGCTCGGCCCGGCCCAGATGCAGCCGGTTACCCGTCCGCAGTTCCATTACGATTGGCACTGGCAGATGCCTTTCGGCAACGGCGACCTGGGCAACCAAGGTATCCATCAGATGGACCTGGCTCGCTGGGGCTTGAACGTCAATGAGCTCAGCAACGCCGTCATCAGCTACGGCGGTCGGTTCGGTTACGAAGATGCCGGCGACACGCCCAACACCCAGGTTGTGGTTCACGACTACGGCGATCGCTCGCTGGTGTTCGAGGTCCGCGGTTTGGTTTACGACAAGAAGCTGAAGACGAGCAGCGTCAGCTACAAGGGTTCCAAGATCGGTGTGATCTACGAAGGAACTGACGGCTATGTCGTCATGACCACCTACCACTCCGGAACTGCGTTCGATAAGGACGGCAACAAGATCCGCGACTTCAATGGTGGTGGCGACCAGAACCACTTCAACAACTTCGTCGAAGCAGTTCGTAGCCGGGATGTGAATCACCTAAATGGCGACATCCTGCAAGGTCACCTCTCGAGTGCCTTGTGCCACACTGGTTTGATTTCGTACAAGATGGGCAAAGAAGTTTCGCCGGAAGAATGCCTGGAACGCATGGAAGCCATCAAGACGACCGAAAACGTCAAGGCAACCATGCAGCGTGTTCAGGATCACCTGCGCGACAACGGCGTCGACATCGTCAAAGAAGGTGTCAAGCTCGGCCCGATGCTCGCTTTCGATCCGAAGACCGAAACCTTCATCGACAATGCCGAAGCCGACAAGTACCTGACCCGCGATTATCGCAAGGGTTTCGAGGTTCCGGCTGCCGGCAAGGTTTAATTCTTACGATCGAACTAGAACCAACGAAAACGCCAGGTGCCATGCCTGGCGTTTTTTCATTTCTTGTCGCCGAAACAACCGCACCAGCATCCTAGGGCAATCGATATAATGGCCCCATGAACCTCTCGATCACTATGCCGCCGTTTGAAATCCTCTATGAGAAAGGGCCCTGCATCTGTGTGCAGAAGCCCGCAGGCTTGTTGACCCAGGCACCTGAGGGCATCGACAACCTCGAGGATCTGGTTCGCCAGTTCTATAAAGATCGGGAAGGGAAGTCAGGCAAGATCTACCTGGCAATCATTCACCGGCTTGATCGGCCTGTCTCAGGAGCGATTGTCTTTTGCCGCAATGTCAGGGCGGCCCAGCGACTGGCGGCTCAGTTTCGAGAACGCACCGTCCGCAAAACTTACCTGGCGATTGTCGAAGGGAAGATCGAAACGGACCAGGGACAATGGTCCGATTACGTTCGCAAGATCCCGGATGTGGCCCAAGGCGAAGTGGTCGATGCGTCGCTCGAAGGAGCCAAGCCGGCCGAACTTGGCTACCAGGTATTGGCCCGAACGGAGAGTCATTCCCTGCTTGAGATCGAGCTTGGAACCGGTCGCTACCATCAGATCCGTCTGCAATGTGCCAGCCGTGGATTGCCAGTTCTGGGGGATCGGCTTTACGGTGCCATGCAACCATTTGGCCCCGATGTGGAAGACGCCAGGCATCATCACATTGCCTTGCATGCGCGCCGACTGGAGTTCCGGCATCCTATGGTCGACGAGCAGGTCGAAGTAGTCGCCCCGTTGCCAGAGGCCTGGGAGCAATCGACGATCTGGAAGGCGCTGAAGCAGCAATTCAAATCGAAGGAGTTGTCATGATCCACCGCTATCGATTCGGTTGGCTTTTCACCATGGATGGTACGCCGATTCAGGATGCGACGGTCACCGTGGAAGGGGACCAGATTGTCTCGATCGAAGAAGCAGGCATCTGGCCCGACGTTATCGACCTTCGTGATTGGGCCGTCATGCCGGCGCTGGTCAACGCGCATACGCATCTGGAATTCAGCAACTTGGACCACCCGTTGGGCACCGAAGGGATGGCGTTCTCGCAGTGGATTCCCGAGGTGATACGCTACCGGCAAGGCTTTGGCGAGAACCTGGCGCAAGAGAAAGCGTTGGCGATTCGCGCAGGGCTGAAGCAATCGGCCGGGTTTGGCGTGGGGGTCGTTGGCGAGATCGCCACGCTTCCGCTGGCGGAAGCGGCTTACGATCGATCAGATGTTCACGTCGTTTCGATGCTGGAAACGTTGGGGCTCGATCCTGAGTTGATCGAGCAGCGGAAGCAGCAAGCCACCGAGCATGCCGACTATCGCTGGTCGAGTTCCAGCGTTACGTCGGCGCTCAGTCCACACGCCCCTTATTCGACAAGCTGGGAACTGATCGACCACTGTGTCGCGCTTTCGCAGGAATACCAACTGCCGCTGGCAATGCACCTGGCCGAATCGCTCGAAGAGCTAGAGCTTCTAGAATCGGGCACCGGGCCGTTCCGAACGATACTGGAAAACATGGGACTCTTTCGGGCCGCCGATTTTCCAGGCGGATGCAAGCCGGCCAACTACATCGAACGATTGTCCAGCGCATACCGGGCGATGGTCGTGCATGGCAATTACTTGGGCGAGAAAGGAATGGAAATCCTTCATCAGCACGCCGACACCATGACTGTGTGTTATTGCCCGCGAACTCATGCTTTCTTCCATCACCCGGAGCATCCGATCGAAACGTTGCTTGCCGATGGCATTCGGGTAGTTCTGGGAACCGATTCGCGTTCGTCCAATCCCGACTTGAACCTTTGGGCCGAAGTTCAAGCCGTGCATCAGAAGTTTCCCGATATCGCCGCCGAGCAGCTTTTGACCATGGTCACCAGCGATGCGGCGTTTGCTTTGGGAGTAGAAGAGTCATTTGGCTCGATCGAGCCAGGCAAGAGGGCGATTGTCTCGGCGTTTTGTATAGGGCAAGACAGCCCCGACGTGCTTAGCCAGATGTTGGCTGGACAACCGAGGCTTTGGGATCTGGGAAGTGGTCTAGACCAACTTGACGTGGCCACTGCCTGAGGTGACCTTGCCAATCTCGAAGACATCGCAGCCATTGTCGGCCAACATCTTTTGCACGTTGCTGGCGTAATAGCTGCTGACCACCATCGCCAGGCCGATTCCCATGTTGAAGACGCGAGCCATTTCGGCGTCTTCAATTTCGCCTAGCTCTTGCAGCCAATTGAAGACTGCCAGTTCAGGCCAGCTTCCCCGGTTGATTTCGACATCAACGTCTTTCGGCAGAATCCGCTCAAGGTTCTCTTCCAGTCCGCCGCCGGTGATGTGGGCGATGCCATGTACGACATTCTTGATCTTATAGTGAGAAAGAACGTGGCGTACCGGACGAACGTAGATCTTGGTTGGCGTCAAAAGTGTTTCGCCAACGGTCGAGCCCAATGCTTCCACGTGATCATGCATGCTCAGGCCGGCGATATCGAAGACAACTTTGCGAATCAGGCTGAATCCGTTGGAGTGAACTCCGTTGGAAGCGATGCCAAGAACGATGTCACCTTCGGCGATCGCTTTGCCATCGATCAAGTGCTTTCGCTCGGCCACACCGACGCAGAAGCCTGCCATGTCGTAGTCGCCGATCTGGTACAGGTCAGGCATGATGGCCGTTTCGCCGCCAATCAACGCACAGTCACTCTCAACGCAGCCATCGGAAATTCCGGTGACCAACTGTTCCAGCAGTTCCGGATCATCCTTGCCCATGGCGATGTAGTCGAGAAAGAAGAGCGGCTCGGCCCCGCAGCAGATGGCGTCATTCACGCACATGGCAACCAGGTCGATGCCAACTGTGTCGTGCTTGCCACTGTCGATCGCCAGCTTGAGCTTGGTTCCGACACCATCGGTACCGGAAATCAAAACCGGGTCTTCGTATTTCCGTGCGAAGAGGGCGTTGTCGAAGTCGAGCTTGAACAGCCCGGCGAACCCACCGTCCAATTGCATGACCCTGGGCGAAAAGGTCCTTTTCGCAAGCCGGGGGAGTCGGGACATCGATTCAGCGTAAACGTCGAGATCGACGCCGGCATCTTTATAGGTGGCTTTTGCCATTCTTTACTTCATGTTTGGGCGAGCATTGACGACGTGAAGACGCGATTTTCGAACCCGCCGCCGATGTTGTCAACGCACCCGGAATGAAGGCTTCGATGTCGATCCCGAGATTTTTTTGGAAAATCTTTCGGGGGGGCCGATCACAGATGGCCGAGAATTTCGCCCTTGGTCTCTAGCACATTGATTGGTGGGTCCCTTCAAAAGTGTGAGACTTACGGGTTAAAATGAAGCGGCAAAATCGGCTAAATGGGAAATTTGCTTCTAGGCGGCTCCCGGCAATCTTCATCATTTGGCTCAACGGTGGCATCAGACCCTTAAGATTACGGGAGGATCTGGTCTGATGTCGGTTTGCCGTCATGCTGGGTCGAAAACCAAATGGTTGGATTGCTGCGATCGACAAACTCTACGCAGGACCTACGCCTTAGCCCTAAGCTATTATTTCGCCAGACGATGCATCACGTGTACTGAATTCAAAAAATTGGTTTTTGGAGGGGAGACAGACCCGGTTCGCCGCGAATTGAGTGGTAGCTTTTAGGCACACCCACTTATCGAGGTCCTTGGAGGTTAGATCGGGATAGTCACCTATGCTTATGGTTCATCCGCATCCGGAACTGCAATTCTCCCACGTTCTCCCTTATGGAGCGATTTTGCACGAACGGGGTGTCCGGTTTGTCGTATTCAGCCGATCCGCCACGGCAATGCGGCTACTGCTGTATAAAAACGTCGACGATCGCGAGCCGAGCGAAATTATCGACTTCGATCGTGAGACAGACCGTTGGGGAGACATCTGGAGTATTTTCATTCCAGGGATCTCGGCGGGCCAACTCTATCACTTTCAAGCGGAAGGCCCTTACAACCCTGATCAAGGGATGTTGTTCGATGGCCGCGCTCGTTTGATCGATCCTTACGCCAAGGCGTTGGCTGGAACCTTTCAGGCAGCCGACGATGGCATCATTCGTCCGCCCAAGTGCGTGGTCGTTGACGAAAGCTTCAATTGGGAAGGCGACCGCCACCTGAAGCGCGATCTTAGCGAATCGATCATCTACGAAATGCACGTTAAGGGTTTCACTGCGCACGAGTCGAGCGAGGTGAAGAACCCCGGTACGTATCAGGGCGTGATCGAAAAGATTCCGTACCTGAAGTCGTTGGGCGTGACGGCTGTCGAGCTGATGCCGATTCACGAGTTCCCCATCATGGACATGGTGACCGGCAAGACCCCGACCCGTGGCAACTACTGGGGCTACGATTCGATGGCGTTCTTCGCGCCTCATCGTGGCTACGCTGCCAGCAAAACGCCAGGTGGTCAGGTTCGCGAATTCAAAGAGATGGTCAAAGCCCTGCACCAGGCTGGCATCGAGGTGATCCTCGACGTGGTTTACAACCATACTTGCGAAGGAAACGAACGTGGTCCGATCCTCAGCTTCAAGGGGCTCGAGAACCAGGTTTACTACATGCTGGCCAACGGCGGCCGCGAGTACAAGAACTACTCAGGCTGCGGTAATACGGTCAACGGTAATCATCCGATTGTCCGCGAGATGATCTTTAACAGCCTGCGTCACTGGGTGCACAACTACCATGTCGACGGTTTCCGATTCGACCTGGCGTCGATTCTCAGCCGCGACAGAAGCGGTAACCTGGTGGCCAATCCGCCCCTGGTCGAAGCAATCGCCGAAGACCCGATGCTGGCCGATACCAAGATCATCGCCGAAGCCTGGGATGCTGCCGGTGCCTATCAGGTTGGTTCGTTTGCGAACCTGCGTTGGGCCGAGTGGAACGGTCGTTACCGCGACGACATTCGCAGCTTCTGGAAAGGGGAACCGCATAAGCTTGGGGCGCTTGCCACGCGTCTGGCTGGTTCCAGCGACCTTTACCAGGCCGGTGGTCGTCAGCCGTACCACAGTATTAACTTCATCACGTCACACGACGGCTTTCCGATGAACGACCTGGTGTCGTACAACCACAAGCACAACGATGCCAACGGTGAAGGAAACCGCGACGGTGACAACCATAACCTGAGCTATAACTACGGCGTGGAAGGCCCGACGAAGCGAGCGAGCATTGAAAAGATCCGCAACCAGCAGATCAAGAATATGTTCTGCACGCTGTTAGTTTCGCAGGGCGTGCCGATGATCTTGATGGGTGACGAAGTACGTCGT
Organism: bacterium; assembly: GCA_016124445.1. GTDB lineage: Bacteria > Planctomycetota > Planctomycetia > Pirellulales > Pirellulaceae > Bremerella. Next base: position 394,931 of record WGNR01000001.1, on the reverse strand, counting down.
ACCCAGCATGGTAATAACAATGCGTATTGCCAAGACAACGAGATCTCGTGGCTCGACTGGAAGCTGGTCAAGAAGAATGACGAGATGCGTCGCTTTGTGCGAGCGTTGATCGCCTTCCGTCGCGACCAGGCAACCGTCCGTCAGAAACACTTCCTGGGCGGCTATCCGACCGGTCGACGCGGCCTGTTCGATGTGAACTGGTACAACAACCTGGGCACGGCGGTCGATTGGGATACCAGCGATTCGATGCTGACCTGTTTGTTTGCCGCACCGAGTCGGGAAATCGATCCAGAACAAGTCGGCCGCGACGTCCTGCTGCTGATCAATGCGAGTCCCTCGCCGCAGCAGTTCATTTTGCCGCCGGTTGCCAAAGGAACCAGCTGGCGAATGTTCGTTGACACGGCAGCCACTTCGCCAAGTGACGTCTATCCCGATTTGAATGGCCCACGTCCGCCAGCCTCCGGCAAGTTCATCATGCCGGAACGAAGCGTGCGGATCTATGTCGCTTCGCGATAACGATTCGCTTGCGACCCCGGAAACATCTAAAATGGCGGCTTGGAAACAAGCCGCCATTTTTTGTGGGAGATCTCGCCATGAGGTCGATTCCTCTTTGCCTGCTCTTAGCTCTGCTGTTGTTGCCTGTGTCTGCTTTCGCCGATACGCTTCCTCGCATCGTAGTTTCCCCTGATGGGAAGGACTTTCGGCAGGAGGGAACCGATAAGTCGTTCTATCTCTGGGGCGTGAATTACGATCACGACAATGACGGCCATCTGCTTGAGGACTATTGGCACAACGATTGGAAGGTGATCGAAGAAGACTTTGCCGAGATCAAATCGCTGGGGGCCAATGTGGTTCGCGTACATCTTCAGGTTGCGAAGTTCATGGATTCGCCCACCGAGACGAACCAAGCGAACCTGAAGAAACTGGCTGACCTGATCGCCTTGGCCGATCGCAATCAGCTTTACCTCGATATCACCGGCCTGGGCTGTTACCACAAGCAGGATGTGCCGGAGTGGTACGACGCGATGAACGAGGCGGATCGCTGGCAAGTGCAGGCCAACTTCTGGCAGGCAATTGCCAAAGTGGGCAACGGTCATTCGGCCGTCTTTTGCTACGACTTGATGAACGAACCGGTGCTCGGCGGCGGCAAGAATCCGAAAGAATGGCTTGTCGGTGAGCCACTAGGTGGAAACTACTTCGTGCAGCGAATAACCAACGACGTAGCGGGGCGCGAAGGTCACGAGATCGCAGCAGCTTGGGTCAAGAAGCTGACCGGTGCCATTCGGGCCGAAGACAAGAAGACACTAATGACAGTCGGGGTGATTCCCTGGGCAACGGTTTGGCCTACCGCCAAGCCACTCTTTTACAGCGATCAGGTAGGCGGACCGCTCGATTTCGTTTGTGTCCATTTCTATCCGCAAGCGGACAAAGTCGACCAGGCAATCACAGCACTGAAGGTGTACGACGTCGGCAAGCCGCTTGTGATCGAGGAGTTCTTTCCGCTCAAATGCTCGCTCGAAGAAGCAGAGACGTTTCTGAAAGAGGCCAGGCCAATTACGGACGGCGTGATCAGCTTCTATTGGGGAAAGACTCGCAAAGAATACGAAGCCGAGGGAACGATGCAGGCTGCCATCGTCGAAAAGTGGTTAGAAACGTTTGAGCGGCTCGCGCCGAAAAATAAATAAGCTATTCGCCTAGCTCTGGTTCCAAGAACGAAATCCAGGAGTCCCGAATGTCAGGTTTCAAGTCGCTGTTTCAATGGTCGCTTGGCGAGCTTGTGACTATCTTCTCGATCCTGGCAGTCCTCATGGGATCGATCTGGGCTCCGATGTTTGTTTCGCGCGTGGTGATGGTGGTGGCCTGGCTTGCGGTCATGCTCGTCTTTGCCATGATTTGGTGTACCACCGGCGACTGGCGGCGATTTGCGATCGGGTTTTCGGTGATGGCCATCGGTTATTTCCTGGCGGTGAATGCCTACGAGGTCAATCGCGACCGATTTCATTTGCCCGCAAGATGTCCCACGGTCGAGGCCCTGGACAGCATCTACGCACTGATCGTCCACGAAGAGTACTTCATGGATGGTAAGCCATTCCCCGGTAAGCTGCGGCCAAACGAAGATGGAACTGGGGCAATCATGAACGAGAACGGAATTATCGTCGGCGTTGTCAGCGTTCCCAATGGCGGCTGGAAGAATACAACCGGCAAGCCCTACCTCTATCGCCTGGTGATCCCGGACGAGAAAAACTTCTATACGGCCGGCCATATCTTCTGGGTGTTTTTGTTTGGATATTTGGGCGCGAAGGTTACTGTCGCGATTGGCAGGATTCAAGAAAACCAAAAGGCGAGATCAACCCAGGTTCAGGATCGATCTCGCCTCATCGAATCGAATGACGCCGAGTAGCGTTTATTCCTTCGAGCCAAGCTGCGTCTTGAGCAACTCCATCAGCATCGCCCAAGACTTTTCGTCGGCCGCCTGGTTGTACTGCATGCCAGGGTTGTTGTGCTTGCCAGCATCTTTGACGGTGAAGCTATGCACGGCGCCGGGGAAGTTGACGAATGTCAAATCGTCGCCTGCTTCTTCCAGCTTTTCTTTGAAAGCGGCAATCGATTCCTTGGAAACGAACCCATCGGCAGCTCCATTGCAGACCAATAGCTTGGCCTTGATCGCTTTGGCTTGTTCTTCGGTTGGGGTTGGCAGCGCCGCATGGAAGGTGGCTACCGCTTTCAGGTCGGCCCCAGTGTACGCCAGCTCCAACGCCGTCGATCCGCCGAAGCAGTAGCCAATCGCAGCTAATTCGCTCGGATTGCACTGCGGTTGCCCCCTTAAAATATCAAGTGCTGCTACGGCACGCTTCTGCCACTCGGCGACGTTGGCCCGAACCTTACCGGCCATCGCACCGGCATCTTTGGGATGCTCGACGAACTTGCCGCCGCCGTACATATCGGCGGCGAATGCCACGTAGCCTTTCTCGGCCAGCATGCGGGTTCGCTCTTTGGCGTATCCGTTCAGGCCCCACCATTCATGAAACACAAGCACGCCGGGCCGTTTGCCTTCGATCGAATCATCGTAGGCCAGGTAGCCATCGTAGGTCTGGTCGCCAACCTCGTACTTGATGACCTTCGTTTTGATTTCGGCCTGGGCCAGAGAGACAGCGGCGAGCAGGAAAGCGAGCGACAAAGCAGCAATGCGCATGGAACAAGTCTCCAGGTCAGAAAGTGGGAAGCTTGGGACCGCGATTCCCTGCGGAAGATCCTATCGGGGATTCGCCAATATTATACCCAAATCGAATCGACTCGCTTGGTGCACGCTTGCTCTCAACTTTTACCTTCCTCGGAACCTTTTTCTTGACCACCTAGAAAAAAACAAATATACACATTTGGGGGGGCGACCTGATCCGTTGTCCCGCTCCCTTCCGATGCCTGCCTCTCACCAAATCCCCTAACTTTGAACAGAGAGTGTGTCGTCATGCCTTCCATTCGCGTGCGGATGCGCCCAACCGGGTTTACGTTGGTCGAGTTACTTGTCGTTATCGCGATTATTGGTGTATTGATCGCTCTGCTGCTTCCGGCGGTCCAGCAGGCGCGCGAGTCGGCTCGGCGGATGCAATGTTCCAATCGAACGAAACAAGTTGGTTTGGCGTTGCACAATTACCATGCCGCATTCAATGCGTTTCCCGCGATGCAGATGCAGGCCGCTCCTTCCCATCCCAGTGGTTTCATGGCGATCCTTGCCTACTTGGAGCAAACGGCCGTTTGGGAATTGGCATCGAAGGCATCTCCTCCGTTTGGATCGGCCGATTGGAATCCGGCCCAACAGAGCACCCTAATTCCCGAATTGCTTTGCCCCAGCGATCCTTACTGGTCGTCCCGGGCGAGTGTTAGTGGCCGGATGCCGCGGAGCTATCACTTTTGTGTTGGAGATAGTATTCGCAATAACCACACCACCAGTTCGTCGAAACGCGGGATGTTCGTTCCGTTGGAAAACCGCTCAATTAGCGACATTACCGACGGTACCAGCAACACGTTTGCGTTGAGCGAGGTGGTTGTTGGCCCCAATTCCGTGACCCGAACGATGAAGGGCAACGTCGCCGTGACGCCCGGGATCAATTCCAACCCGTCCAACCCAGCCGATTGCTGGGCAGCCTCGGGCCCTAACGGTCAAATCGACCCCGCGGTGGCCGTCACCGCCGAGTCATACGTGCATCGGGCGCCGGGCAGTCGCTGGGCGGAAGGACGCGTATTCTACAGTGGCTTCAATACTGTTCTGCCTCCGAATTCACCACGCTGCACAACCGGTGCCACGGACGCCTCGTGGGGTATCTGGACACCGAGCAGTTTCCATCCTGGCGGAGTCGTTTGCGGACGCGCGGATGGCTCGACGCAGTTCGTGACCGACACGGTCGATTCTGGCGACCCAACCTCACCGGAAGTCACATCCGGTCGAAGTCCCTACGGCATTTGGGGAGCACTCGGTTCGATCAACGGCGGCGAGGCCGCCAGCCTGCCTTAATTCCCTCCTGAAAGAGATCTCCATGATTCGTTTGAGCGTCGCGATGGCGCTGTTGTTGCTTTGTCTGCTCGGATGCTATGCCCGGGATGATTCCGGTTTGCCAAAACGGGTTCCTGTCAAAGTGGTCGTGCTTTATGAAGGCAAGCCAGTCGAGCGTGCAACGGTCACGTTTGGCGATGCGAAGATTCGCGGCGCGGTCGGGAACACCGACAAGAATGGTGAAGTTAGATTATGGACCTATCAGCCTGGCGATGGTGTCATTCCCGGAAATTACTCTGTCGCGATTCGCAAGCTGGAGGTCTTGGTACTACCAAATCCAGAAGAAGTCACCCCGGAAGAATTCGCCCAGGCGGAACGAGAACTAAACCGTGCGCTCAATCGCCCGCCGAAATATCTGTTGCCCAAAAAATACAGCGACCCAAAAACGAGTGAGCTTACCGCCGAGGTAGTCGATGGCGGCGAGAATGAGTTCACGTTCAAGCTTGAAAACTAGCTTACTTCTTCACCTCGTCCAGCCTCAACACTTTGATCGCCAGTTCTTCCAACTGCTTGCGATCGACCGTGCTCGGGGCGTCGGTCATCAGGTCGGCGGCGCGTTGGGTCTTGGGGAACGCGATGCAGTCGCGGATATTCTCCAGGTGACCAAACAGCATCACCCAGCGGTCGATCCCTAGCGCGATCCCGCCGTGCGGAGGCGCACCGTATTGAAGGGCATCCAGAAGGAAGCCAAAGCGCTCTTGGGCATCTTCCGCGGTCATGCCCAGCAGGCCGAACACCTTTTGCTGGGTCGCGTTATCGTGAATACGAATCGTACCGCCGCCTGCTTCGCTGCCGTTGATCACCAGGTCGTAAGCCAGGGCCCGGCACTTGCCAGGATCGCTGTCCAGTAGCTCAACGTCTTGCGGGCGCGGGGCGGTGAACGGATGATGCATCGCAACCCAGCGTTCTTCTTCGGCGTCGTAGTCGAACATCGGGAACTCGACGATCCAGCTGAAGTGCATCGCTTCGGGATCGTACAGCTTCAGTTCGGCACCCAGCTTCTTACGCAGGCCATACAGCGCTTTGCAGGTCACCTCGAACTTATCGGCGACGATCAGGATCAAGTCGCCCGGCTCGGCGGCGAAGCGTTCTTTGAATTTCGCCAACAGTTCCGGGGTGAAGTTCTTGGCGATCGGCGAATTGAGCGTACCGTCCGCTTCGACCTTGAACCAGGCCAGGCCCTTCGCACCGAAGTCGTCTTGCACCATGCTGGTCATGTCGTCGATCAGGCGGCGAGAGTACTTGTCGGCAGCACCCTTCGCACAGATGCCGCGGACTCGGTTGCCAGCATCGGCCACAGCCCGGAAGACGCGGAACTCCGCTTCGGCGGCCAGATCGGTGGCGTCGACAATCTCCAGACCAAAACGGAGGTCCGGGGCATCGTGGCCGAAGCGTTCCATGGCTTCGTCATAGGTCATCCGCGGTAGCGGGCCAGTGACATCGATATCGAGCACGTCCTTCGCGACCTTCTGCACCAGGCCGTCGATGATGCCGATGATGTCTTCCATCTCGCAGAAGGCCATCTCCATGTCTAACTGGGTGAACTCTGGCTGGCGGTCGGCTCGCAGGTCTTCGTCGCGGAAGCAGCGCGCGACCTGAACGTAGCGATCGTAACCGGCCATCATCAGGATCTGCTTGTACAGTTGCGGCGACTGGGGCAGGGCATAGAACTCGCCATGATGTACCCGGGAAGGCACCAGATAGTCACGAGCACCTTCCGGCGTGCTGCGGCCCAGGATCGGCGTTTCAACGTCGATAAAGCCATGTTGGTCGAAGTAGTCACGCATCTGCTTGATGATGCGGCTTCGCAGCAGCAGGGTTTGCTGCATCTGTTGTCGGCGAAGATCAAGGTAACGGTGCTTCAGCCGCAGGTCTTCGCCCGGCAGTTCCATCTGGGTCGGGAAGAAGGGAGGTGTCTTGCACTTGTTGAGGATCGTCAGCTTCTCAACCTTGATCTCGACTTCGCCGGTGTTCAGCTTCGGGTTGACGGTGCCATCAGGACGCGGCTCGACCTTGCCGACGACCTGCAGAACATCTTCGTTCCGGATGCCGCGCGAAAGTTGCTGGGTCTCGGCACCACTATCGCTGCTGAAGACCAGTTGGGTTTTGCCGTAGCGGTCGCGAAGATCGACGAACAATCCGCCCCCGTGGTCGCGGTAGGTATCGACCCACCCAGCCAGGGTGACCGTTTGGCCGACATCAGATTTGCGTAATTCGCCGCAAGTGTGTGTGCGATACAAGGTTCTGTTCCTCGCAGGTGAGTAAGACCGCGTCAAAAATCAGGGGGGAAATCGAGTATTTTAGACCGACATGGCCTGGGTGCCTAGATTGGGCTCGGTAAACGTAGGGTTCGCTGTACGAACGCTGGGAAGTTGTGTGGTGGCGTCCATTTCTGGGGCCATGAATCACTGACAATGTCGGACGGTTTCCGCGTCCGCTCAGCGGACCCTACGGAAAAGGTTGATTTTAACGACCGCTTTCCTCGCGGCTTCGGTTCGGGTATACCGGCGCTCATGAGTGATTTGCTTGAAATTCCGGAAGTGGTCGGGCTTCAGTCTCGATCGAGCGTGATTCGTATCCCTCCTGAGTTGGACGTTCCGCTGACGCCGCGGGTTCGCCACCTGGTCGATACGACCGAATTCCGCCGCCTGGTGCATATCAGCCAACTGGGGCTGGTTTCGCTGGTCTTCCCGGCTGCCCACCATACCCGCTTTGAGCATAGCCTGGGTGTTTACCGGATGATGCTGCTCTATTTGCAGCGTCTGGCGCACGTGCCTGAGTTTGCTGATGTCATCGAAACCAAAGATGCCGAGTTGATGATCGTGGCGGCCTTGCTGCACGATCTGGGGCATTGGCCGTTCTGCCATCCGATCGAAGACTTGCGTCTGGCAGGCGTTCCGCAGCATGAACTGTTCGCCAATAGTTTTTTGCTGGAAGGGGAAGTGGCCGATTGTCTGCGTGACGATTGGGGCATCAATCCACGTGACGTGGTCAGCTTTCTTTCCGAAAAGGGACGCACCAGCAAGTTGAAGCTGATGCAAAGCGTGATCTCAGGGCCGATCGATGTCGATAAGCTCGATTACCTGCAGCGAGACAGTTTGCATGCCGGCGTACCGTATGGACGCAACTTCGATCAGCAGCGGCTAATTGCCAGTTTGTGCGTCAGTCAGGAAGGGGACAAGCTCGCCCTGACTGCCAAGGGACGTACGGCGGCCGAGATGATGGTGTTTGCCCGCTACGTCATGTTCAGCGAAGTTTACTGGCACCACACCGTGCGCAGCGCGACCGCAATGCTGCAGCGAGCCTTCTTCATGCTGCAGCCGCACTTGGAACTCGACGCGCTGTTTCGTCTGACCGAGAGGCCAATGATCGACGCCATGCTTCAGGCAGCAAGCAACGGACCGGCTCGTGATTTGCTAGACGGTTTGTTCGGTCCGTCGCGGAAGATCTACAAGCGGCTGTTCGAGTATTCGCACTTCGATCGCCCGGAACTGTTCCACCAGATTGCTCGGCGGCCTTACGACTGGTTGGTCGACTTGAGCGATCAGTTCGCCACCGCTCTATCGCGGCATCTTGGCCGCCGGGTTGCTCCGCACGAAATCTTGATCGATGCTCCGCCGGTCAAGTTGGAAGTGCAGTTCAATATCGACGTGCTTGATACCAAGACTGGGAAGTATCGCGGTTTGGGGGAAGTCTCGCCCATGGTCGAAACGTTGGCGAAGCGGCAGTTCGACGACTATGTCAAGAAGGTTCGTATCTTTATCCATCCGCGATTAGTCGAATCGATTGGGAGCGACAAATCGATCGAGTCGCTCTTTATCGAGACCGTTCGCAGCATGTTCCCAGAATCCGGCTAGAATCGTCTAAGAGGAAATCGCTGCCTGCTGGTACCTGACCAGGTACCACCCGTCGCCCAAGGCTACCGAGCGAACGAGATTATGCGGTTCGAGCAGGCCGCCGGTGAACGATGCCGGTTCTTCTTTCGCAGGATGCCATTCCAGCCAGACACCCCGTTCGTCGCCGGAGAGTTGGAAGCGAACGCCGCCCGCATCGCTTCGTTCGACGCTGCTGAAACTGGGGCCAGAGTCGGCAATCTTCGGCTTGGTTAGCAAGATTAATGTTTTGGGGCCATCACCAGGATAGGCCATGAAGGGACCAAGCTGCTTATTTTGGCCATCCGCCTTCGGCCAGTGTTGGCGTAAATCTCGGGCGATCGGTTCGAATGCGGCGACATGGGAATCGATCCGCATTTGCTTGCCGGTCCAGATCAGTTCGTCCCAACTGGTCAAAAGTCCCAGCCATCCGCAGCCCAGCGAAATGGCGATCATCCAAGAGCCCAAAGCGCGATGCCCCTTCGCTCCCATCGTCAAACCAAATGCGACCAAAGCCAGGCTGATCGTCGAGATCACCACCAACGTGCCCAACGCAAAGATCTTGCTGCGGCTGGAGAACGAATTAGCGAACTCATCCAATTGCGACATGTCGCCAGTCATGCCGAGTTCGTACTGCAAGTGACTCCAGGTCGCGGAGAAACGGGCATCCGAGATAATCCAAATCGCGAGTAACAACAACACGCCAGCATTGAGCAGCCACAGGATGAGCGGATGCTTACCGAGCGTGGCATCGCGCAGTCGAACCAGGCCCGTCACCAACTTGCTGGATGCGGGTCGATCGGAAGACGAATTGGGAGTGTCTTCAGACATCGATGCGTTTATTTACCAGCGTCGGCACCTGCGGGGGCCGCGGTCCCTGGCTTGCAGTACGAAAGGGACATCAGCGCGAAAGCGGTCGCGAGATTCTTATCGTTTTCAAACCAACGCGAGTTCTCGTTCGCCCACGATCCATCTTCGTTCTGACGCTTGGCCAGTTCGAGGATCAGTTCTTCTCGCCAGTTATGCTTGTTGCCAGCCGCGTCGGTCACTTCAGTCAGACCAGCCGTGGCAAGACCTGCCGCGAAGGTGTGGTAATAGTAATAAAGCCCGGCGTCGCCCATGCCTGGGTTATGGTCGACACTGTAGTGATCGGTCACCCAGGTTTCGACCGCTTTGACGCGAGGATCTTTCTTGGTCAACCCGGCGTAGATCATACTTTTGAGACCGGCGTACGACATCGAGCCATAGCTGCGAATGCCGCCATCGGGCGTATAGCGGTCCGGCGCCTTGGTGGGATCGATCTTCTCGCGCGGGATCTCATAGAAGAAGCCGCCATCTTCGACCTTGTCGGCGAATTGTGTCTCGTTGAATTTGCTGGCGTTGTTCTGGCAGCGGGAAACAAAAACCAATGCCCGTTGAATCGCTTCGTCTTCGGCATCGCTGCCGGTTTTGATCAGCGCTTCAATCAGGAAAGAGGTATTCGACATATCAGGTCGTCCGGCACCGCCATAGCCGACGCCGCCAAACCAAACGTCGTCCTTGGGCATCTTGCCATCACCATATTGCAGCCCGGTTACGAAAGTCCGGGCTTTCTTCAGCGTATCGTTATAGCGACCATCGCCGTTGGCCTCCTCGAAGCAAAGCATCGACACGCAGGTCTCATAGTTTCTCAGACGGCCGTTACCATAAATGCCACCATCCGGCTTGATGAAACCTTCCAACGCTTTCAGTCCTTTGCTGACGACCGGATCGTCGACTGTCTTCCCGTTGCGAAGTGCCCCAGTCAACGCCAACGCGGTCAGCCCAGGGCCAGCCTGAAGGGTAAACGTGCCATCGGGGGCCTGGCCTTTGGTTTCCAGAAACTTCAGTCCCTTACCAACGATTTCGTCCAGCTTTGCTGCGGCTTCGTCCGAGATCGTTCCCTCGGCGGCATTTGCCATCGCGGTGAAACTTAGAAGCAAACAAGGGATCAGGGCAAGTATCAGGCGACGGGTGGTTTTCATGGCGATTCTCTCCTGAGGAAATGCGGGTACTCGCGCAAGAGAAAACGGAGCAAAGAATGTGCCACGGCTCGATTTGGCGTCGAACCCCGCGAAGAACTGCGAATTGGGAGGCAGGGCATTCGATCGTGATGTCGCGCCGGCCGACAAGCGTGTCGGGTAAGGCGACAGCGTTGCTATTTGGAATCATCCGATCGACGGACTTTTCGCTTGGCGTGCAGCAGACGGTCGAGATAGCTACCTTCTGCCTGAGTGGGCATCGCTGGAGGGGCTTTGGCGGTAGATGGCTCTGCCTCGATTGGCTGATCGGCGGCCACGGTGTCGACAATGGGAGAATCTGCAGTCGACTGGTCGAAGTTTTCCAGCCACTCTCGATTCAAGCTTTCCTTCTTCGCTTTCAAGCGACCGAGCGATGGTGTTGTCTCGACAACGGCTCCCTGTTGGCTCAGCAAACGCGACCAAAGCGTGCCGACCCAGGCAAAGTTCCAAAGAATACGACGGTTGGCGATATCCACAACGAACAAACAGGCCGCGGTGACCAGTACCAGGTACCAGATCGGACGCTGGCTGGTTGCTTTGGGCAGATCGTGTCGGAACGGAGTGACGTCGATCTCGGCAAACTGCTCAGGGGTGACATCCAGATTGAACACTTCCCCAGGCTTGCCGCCGGGCGGAGTCAACGCGGCGATCCGGCTGAGCATTGGCAGTTGATTCGAGTGATCGCGAAATTCCTGAGCGTTGGGAATGTTGACTCCTAGGCGAATCGGCGTTTGCCCCGGGCTCGGGGAGACGGCGACGAAGTAGGCACCTGCGTGCTGTGCGTCGAACTCCGCTTCATACCGACCAGGAGCAACTTGGCGGAAGGCATCGCTAACCGATTCAGAGCGAGGCCCAATCCCTTGCAGTTGCGGCGATGCGAAATTGACAAAGTCGCCATCGTCATCCAGGGCAGTAAGAGCCAGCTTGACCTTCTGGCCGTGGACCTCGCTGGCAACGAGGTAGTTTTTGGACTGGCCTGAGTCTCTCATGCACCAGCGCACGATTTGCAGTAGCAGCTTGTCGTGACCTTCCCAGCCGGTCCAGTTGGTGGTCCAGCGCTGGCCGACGTCGGTTGTCCAGCACACGCTGCGGCCAATGCCATATTGCCAAGATGCCAGCAGGGCATTGGGTTGCCCGGAAGGTTCTGGAGCGGTGAGCGGAACATCGACCAGCGGGCTGTCTTTGGGCGTAGTCATCACGTAGCCGCTGAATGTCGGAAACGCGGAGGGGATGCCAGTGAGGATTTCGTGACGGTCGGCAGATTGCACCATCATGCCATTTGGCTTTTCAAAGACCAGCGGACGCGCCACTCGTCGAACTTCTCGCATGAAGATCCGTGGAATCGCTTTGGGGGAGGTAACCTGGTAGAACTTGCCGCGTCCGATACTGGCGATCTGATTGAGCAGCCGTACATCAGCATCGCCACCGACTGCCACCGTGGTGACCGTGATCCCGCTCTTGCTGATCTGCTGGGTCAGCTTGCCGAAGTCGGCCTGTGGCGTTTGGCCATCGGTCAGGACGATCATATGTTTGACGGATGCTTCGTTGTTCTGCAGTTGGCGGAACGCATCTTCCATGGCGGGAAACAGGTCGGTTCCGCCGTCGGCCGCGATCCGCGAGATCATCTGATCGATGAACATTCGGTTGGCAGCCTTCTGCAGCGGAACGGTGCGCGCGGTCTCGGAATCAAACGAAGTGACACCGATGTAATCACGCGGCCCCAAGGCCCGGACAGCTTCGCGGGCCGCCGCCTTACACCAATGAATCTTTTGGCCCATCATCGACCCAGACTTGTCGATGACCAGCATCAAGGCCCCGACCGGGACGACTTTGGCGTCTTTGATCTGAAAGTCGAGCGGCATCGCTTCTTCGATCGGTGTGTTGTGCCATCCGCCCGCCCCGAAACTATCGGGACCGCCCAGCATGACCAGGCCGGCTCCCAGACTTCGGGTGTTGTCGGCTAGCATTTGCATCTGGGCATCGCTGAAAGCGGTGATTAGTTCGGTATTGCCGGAACTGCGAGCCACGTTGCCCAGCACCACAACGTCGTATGGCTGCAGGTCGGCCATCGTCGAGAAGAGTTGGTCGCTCGGTTGGACGGTTACCTGCAAGTCGTTCGCCCGTAGCATTTCGGCAAAGTCATCGAACTCGTCGGGCCTGGTTGAATCGACGATAAGCAGCACGTGTCCCGACGATTGAATATGCGTAAACGACGATGCGCGATTGTTCTGGGTGAAACCATCGCTTCCTTTTTCCAGTGGAGTGAATTCGGCGTCGTAGGTGTAGAAACCTCCGTCAGGCAGTTGATCCTGAAAAGAAAAGACACGCGTCCCAGTCGCCAGTTCGATTTGCTGTTCCACGACCACCTGATCGCGAGCGCCTCCATGGCGAACCACGCGCAGCCGACCAGGAACCTTGTGTTGGTCGCGACTTGGATCCCAATGCTCGCCAGGTTCGTTTTTCAGAACGACCTGAACCTGAAATGGAGTCTTCTTCCGCATCGTCGGCGGCGCGGTCACCTTTTCAACGGTGATTTCCGATCGGGAATAGCCGGTCACTGGCACAACGTCGATGCCGATGCCAGCCTGGCTTAAGGTTTGGGCGATCGGAAACGCATCGCCCAAGGTCTGTTTGCCGTCGGTAACGATGACGATCCGTTTGGCGGCATCGGCCGGAAAGGCCGCATGAGCCAGTTTCAACGCTGCTTCCAGATTCGTTTGCTGAGGATCAACCGGTATTTCCGCTTGCGATTTCAGAAAGAGGTCGCTCGACCAAGGCGGGATCTCAATCGCCGCGTTGCCTCCGAAGCTGATCACGCCAACGCGATCGTCCGGCGATGGTTGGCGGAATGTGTTGGCGGTCGACCGAACGTAATTGACCACCGTTTCCAGCCGATCTGGCGGAATGCTCAGCGACCGGTCGACCAGGTAGATCACCGTCAGACGATCATTCGTCCGAACCGCGTTGACTTCGGCCAGGGCCAAGATGATTGCGGCGCATAACAGTGTCCGCAGGGCGTTGGCAAGCAACCAGCGCCCACGATTGTTGGACTTCAGCCCATCCCACGAGATCCACCACAGAAAGGGAATCAGCGCCAACAGGACCAAAAAGATGGGGCGTTCTACGGAGAACTGGTAGTCGAACATGCACTCACTTCGGCGGCAGCGAACCTAATTGGACAGGGCGTCCCTATTGTATCCCACAATCCGCTCTGAGGGCCAATTTTGCGTTCGTTCTTCGCACCACCTTCAGGGAGTGTCTTCCTGGTTTGAGCCTGTCTCTAGCCGGGCCGACGGATTGGATGACGTTGATAGATCAATTCAAATCAAATTTGAATTCCCTATCTCCGCTCTCGCTCACCTCCGCTTCAAGCTCCGTGCTGGCTGTCGAGCGGTATTTGGTTGGGAACATCTCGATCAGCGGTGGCGGTTGACTACCAGGAGGAGCTGGAAGTCCTTGTTCAGTCGCCTTGTTGAAGGCATCGAGTTTGGCCTGGTAGGTCTCGATCGTCATTCCCTTGGGTGGGATCTTCTTCGAGATGGTGACCTTGTAATTACCTGGGATCACGCCACCGACATCAAGTTGTCCACTCAAATGCGTGGTCAACTCGAAATTGCCTTCGGCATCGGTTCGACCGATGGCAACTTCACCGTTGTTCATGTTGCTGGTTCCGCGGCTGAAGATAACCATCGCGTCTTCGACCGGTGCGCCTTGGTACGAAACTCTTCCTTTGACAGGAATGGTCTTCGGCAGATTACTCTGTGTGCATCCAACAAGCGTCGCCAAGAAAAGAACGTAGGCGACGCCGAAAGGACATCTGGTGGGGTTCATCATGATGTCTCCGGCAGGGGTAACAAGAACTAGGAAGGTTAATGAACTACGGCAAAGCGACCGTCTCGCCGCCTGACTTCGATCCCAAGGCGCCCCAAACTCCGTAAGGACTGAAACCGGAGGTCGATTCCTGGGCGGTCAAATTGCCGGTGTCGATCGTTTCTGAGATGAAGTGGACCGAACCATCGCCCATCAGCACCATCGCGCCGCCAGGGTGGTAGCTACTGGCACTGAACAAACCCCATTGGTCTCCCCAATTGTCGTTGGTGCAAGAAGGGCTGTTCGGTGGCAGGACCGTCGTCACGCCGGTAAACGCAGGGAACCCATCAAACCACTGGATGCCAGCGGCACGGCTTTCCTGAACCGATTGCGAAGACTGGTATTTCCCCTGGCTGGCAGTGGTCAAGCAGGTAATTGGCGAGGTGTTTAGTCCGCTCACGTTGTTGGCAAAGAAGCCAAAGATGCTGCGCGTCTGGCCCGAGATACCGTAGGCGCGTTCGGCCATCATGACCGTATTGCTGGTACCGTCGGTAATCGAAGCCATTGTGATTTGCGAGTGCTTGTTGGTATCGACGCGGCCAAAGATCCCACGCGTGTTTTCGAGGTTGTGGTTGTTCGCGATCGAATCGCCCACGCTGCACGCGTAGCTTCGTGCTCCCCATGTATAGCCCCAGATCTGGGCTGGATTGGATGGATTTGAAGGGCAGAGAAAGGCGTCGATCTTGGCGACGTAGGGTGTGTACCAATACTTTTCGCGGATGGGGCCGTAAGCGAGAACCGCATTCCCGCTGAAGGTGCCCGGCTGGGAAAGAATCTCGTAAAGCGGACCCTGTTCGATGAATGGCAGGATGAACATCATCCCGCTATTCCGCCCCTCGTTTCCTTGCGGATTGGTCGTGCGAGTTCCACCATTGTTGTTTCGCAATGCGGGGAAATAGAGGTAGGTATCGTGGTGATTGTGCAGCGCGATGCCAAGTTGTTTCAGCTTGTTTGAGCAGTCCATCCGTCGGGCCGCTTCGCGGGCCTGTTGGACGGCAGGTAAGAGTAACGCGATCAGAACGCCAATAATCGCGATCACGACCAGCAACTCAACAAGGGTGAATCCCCGGTAGTTGCGCGGGACAGTAGATAGGCGCATGAGAAATACTCCAGGTAGAACAGGAAGATGAAGGAATGCGTTGGCTGGGAGGGAAAAGAACAGAAGGCCCAGGGAGATTGGGATAGTGAACTCTGTTCGGCAGGAAGGGTGCCTGAATTCACCCTCAGATTAAGTAGCGTTGGCGAATCGGGCAAGTGTAAGGTTTTTTGTGTTTTAACGGTAAAATTCTTGCAGCAAGTTGCCAGTTAGAATGCCCAAATCCGGGGAATCAGCATCAGGGCCGTTACGGCAACCAGCAAGGCAAGGGGAAAACCAGACTTCAGGTAATCGCGGGGCGTGTAGCCACCAGGTCCCATCACCATCAGGTTAGTCTGGTAGCCGATTGGAGTGAGAAAGGCCATCGAGGCGCCAATGGCGATCGCCATAATGAAAGGACGCGGGCTGACGTCACCTTGTTGGCCAACGGCAATTGCGATCGGCAACAGCAGGGCAGCAACGGCCGTATTGGTGATGGTTTCGGTGAAAACCGCCGTCATCAGGTAGATCACCAGCAACAAGATGAACGGGTTGGTTCCGACGATCGAAATCACCGAATCGGCAATCATTTTTGCCGCGCCGCTTTCCCACAGTGCACTCCCCAGACCAAGGGCTGCCGCAATCGTAACGATCACTTGAACATCAAGCGCCCCGCGAGCCTCAGAAGCCGAAAGGCACTGCGTCAAAATCATCAGCGCGGCAACCGTCAGCGCGGCAACGGCCGGACTGCTCCAACCTTGGACCAGGTCGAAGCCCGATAGGAATGACGTCAAACTCAGCCAGCCGATCAGAATCACCATCAGGCTGCCCGACAGCAGCGCCCGATCATGCCGCCGCGGCTCGGCGTCGTCGACACTGCTAACGAGGTAAAAGTCACGGTTGTTGCGATGCTGCGAGATGAAATCGCTGCGGGTTTGCAACAGCAACGTGTCGCCTACCTCCAGGACTATGTTACCGATCTTGTTCGGCAATCGCTGACCATTGCGATGAACAGCCACCACCGCCGCGTTGTACAGTTGGCGGAAGTTTGCCTTGCGAACAGTGGTGCCGATCAAGGGCGAGGATGGGGAAAGCACCACTTCGGTCAGGTGACGCTGGACGCGCGAATGAGGATGAAACTCGTACGTCCGATCGGCCGCCGGAATCAGGCCTGGAATTTTCTCGAGATCGACAATCGTGTTGACCAGCCCGGTAAACACTAGTCGATCGCCAGCACGGACAAAGTCGCGCGGCGTTACCGGCGTGATGATATCGCCATCGCGATCAATTTCGATCAGGAACAGGCCATGCAAGTTACGAAGGCCGGCCGCTTCGACCGTTTTGTCAATCATCGGACAATCAGGCTGCACCAGCATTTCGACCAGGTATTCACGCTGTTGGTTGCCAAGCTGTTCGATGATGTCTTGCTTGCCTGGCAGAAACTTTTGCCCCAGCAGCAGCATGTAAATCGAGCCAATCAAGGCGCACGGAATGCCAATCCAACTGATCTCGAAGAATCCCATCGGTTGGACGTTCGGTAAGATGCGTTGACGCTTTGTCAGTTGCAGTTCGAGCTCAGGCTTCTTTTCAGGGGGCGCAGTCAGCAACTGTTGCTGGATGTCTTCGATCTCGCTCTCCAGAACCATCACGCTGTCGCGTAATGTTTCGTTGACCACCAAGGTCGTGCTGGTACCGATCAACGTGCAGACGCCTCCCAGAATCGTCAGGTAGCTGAGTGGCAGCAGAAGCTTGGAAGGGGAGAGATTGCGTTGTCGGCACCAGTCGATGATCACCGGCATCATCATGGCGACCAGCGCGGTGTTCAGAATGAACGCGGTCGAAACGATGATGGGGCCGGTCAGGCGAACGAGCGCCGATCGCTCGTCGGTGGCGTTGCCGAGGATCTTCTGGCCGATCCAATCGAGCACGCCTGTCTTGCGAAGGCCGGCCGAGACCACCAGCAACGCACTGATCGCGATGACAGCCTGGCTGGCAAACCCGCCAATGGCGATCTTGGGCGAAATCACGCCGGTCAACGTGACAAAGCAAAGTCCCAGCAGAAAGATCAAGTCAACCGGCACGCGGCGCGCAAATTGGATGGCCAGGAAGACAGCGACCGTCGTGCCGATGGCAATCCAAGGATGGGCGGCGTGCAAAAAGTCCATGTGTATCGATCGAATTCCTAGCGAGCTAGACGCGCTGAGCCAAACAAGTGGGGAAGTTGTATTGTCGAAAGGTTTGTTGCTGTCGGAAGTGGGCTTATTAAACCTAGTCGACCATTTGGCAGAGGGGATCGTTGTGAAAAAAGGTACGGAATGTGACGGCAGCGTCTCGATTCATTTTTCCTATCTTCCACAGACCAATTAATGGGTTCATTTTAAATGCGTCGATACCCTATTCTATCTAAATTGCCCGCCAGTAACGCGAAGCACGGACGCCTCAATCGTTGTAATCGCGTTCTCATTGATACCTCTGGGAGGAAACAGAGACATGACTCGCCGCAAGTTTTTCATTCCGATCGTCGTTGCACTGATTGCCTTGGGAGCCAGCAAAACAACCAGCTTTGGCTGGTCGTCGGAAATCGAATGCCCATGTGCTGATACGCTTGCCAGCGTTCAGCTCAACCCCCTGCTGCATCTGGAAGCGGAATATCGCGTTGCCGAAGCGATTGAGCACCCACCAATTGACTGGAGCAATTCCGAGGATCATACGTTCGCCGAAGTGTCTCAGCCAGTGGCTGAGAAGGAGTCGGCAGTTAAGATGATTTCGCAGTGGGAATCGTTGCTGGCCAGTCCAATTTATTCAGACCCAGGTGCTACGATCCAGGCCCACCTCCGTTCGATTATCAAGGCAGAATTCGCGGCGCAAGCCAATGCCAACAAACAACTTACTGTTGCCGAACTTCCCGCTGCCTCTGAGGCGAAGAGGGCTGAGATCTCACTCGATGATTTGCCGCAAGTAAATACAGGCGAGGAGGTTATGACGCTGATCGCCCTCGAAGAAACCCGATTCGACCTCGATCCGTATGGTTATGCCGAATACAACCACTACTTCGAGCCGGAGATCTACGACTGGTTTGTCTTCGTAACGGACGATTTGTCGGTGGTTTATGTCTATGAAAATAGTGATGTCATGCCGCGGAGCCTCGACCCGATCATGCTGGCCGAAGAGGAAGAAACCCGGGTGGCTCCGGAATCGGTAGAAATTGCTGTGCAGCAAGGAGTTAGAGCGATCGCTGCCGGCGATATTGATGTCGTGGCGATCTTTTCGCAGCTTCAGCAGGGTTGGAAGTCGATTACCCAGCCTGCTGCAGTCGCCAATCTCCGACGTTCCGAGCTGCTTCCGGCCCATCGCGTATCGCAACTGCGTGACCTGCTGCGACTCTAATCCGTGTCTCAAAAATGGATTGGAACCTTGTTTTCCGGGTGTGAAGCTCACCTATCCCTCTGGACGTGATATACCGCCCGCACCGATTAAACCGAGAGGATGTCCCCAATCAGGGGATATCCACAGGCACGACCTGTCTCACCTATTTTCTCAAAATGTTAATCCAGCTAAACTTAGGTGGTTTCATGGTTTTTTGGTGGCAGTATTTGTAGTAGGGAAATAGAATTGGGGTTCACACTGAGCCGCAATCCCTGCGCGGATTTTCCAATCCCAATATGGATTGTTCCATTTCGAACGATTGCGTTCGGATTTCCGGCTAAATTCTGCGGCTAATTCGGAACAGAGTCGCATCGAACAACACTTCTCACAGATTCTATTTTGGAGTTTCGACTATGCCTAAGCGTGAGCACTTCGAGCGGTGTCTCTCGGCATTTTTGGCAATCGGGCTAGCCGTTTTAGTAGCGGCTCCTGCGTTTGCAGAGGGTGCGACGCGCGTCACAACCTATCAGAAGGCTGCAGGTCCCCGCTACTTTGCCATGAGCGTTAATCTGGCCGAGAAGCCTGAGACGCGGCCGTCTGAAGTTGTGGTGGTGGTCGATACTTCCGCCAGCCAGGCAGGTCCTTACCGCAAGGATTCGCTGGAGAGCGCCAAAGCGATGTTCGCCGCGTTGCCAAGCGATTGCCGCGTGCAGTTGTTCGCTGGCGATCTGATGGCCGTGCCGATGACCAATGGTTTTGTCGCACCGCAAGGTAGCGAGATCGATGCCGCACTGGCCAAGCTCGACCAACGTGCTCCGCTAGGGGCCACGGACATGGCTTCGTTGATTGACGATGCCGCGGCTGCTTTCGGCAAAGATGGCAACCTGACCCGCTCGATCGTGTACATCGGCGATGGCTGTAGCCGAGCCAACTTCCTTTCGCCTGAAGAACTGGAAGAAGTTGTTACCAAACTGATCAAAGGACGCATTACATTCACTTCGATGGCAATTGGACCGGAACGTGACATCGAAAACCTTGCGGTCCTGGCCAATCACACCGGCGGCATGCTGCTGCTGGATGGGCGACAGTTGACCGGCGTTCAAGCTGGGGTGCAACTGGCAGCGGTTGCGACGACTCCGGTTGTCTGGCCTGCTTCGTTCAAGTACTCGTCCAACGTGGAAGAAGTTTATCCGAAGCAGTTTCCACCGCTTCGTGCTGATCGCGACAGCATCATCGTTGGTGTGCTCGCCGACGACTCGCCGATTTCGGTTAGTGTCAAAGGAAGTGGTGGGTTCGACCACACCTGGACCGCCAAGCCGGAAGCAACCAGCGACGACCACGCTTACCTGCCGCAGTTGCTGGAAATGGTCCGCAAGGACAAAGGTCTGACCATGCCAACCGTCGGCTCGGACGGTTTGCGTGAAACGGCACGGGTGATCATGGCTTCTTCGGAAGAATACGCCCGCCTGGCCACTCAGGCACTTGCGTCTGGCGATGTCGAAGGTGCTGCTCGCCTGGCTGATGCTGCCCTGAAGATCGACCCCAAACATGAACGTGCGTTGGCGGTCTCGAAGGCTGCCGCCGAGAAGATGCAGACGATGTCAAAGCCGGCTCCTAAGCCGACTGCCAAACCTGCTGCGAATAAGGGAGCCTATCGTCAGCGACCTATCCCAGTTCATTTCGTGGCATTCCAGAACGAAGGTTCGGACGACGCTTCGTCTTCGTTGACTCTCGGGCCGGAGGGGGACGCACAGTTCCTCAACGACGTCGAACGAAATCAAAAAATCAATTCGCAGATTATCCAGACTGACGTTCACAACGCGTTGTCGAAAGCTCGCGAGCAGATGGGGACCGATCCTCAGCAGGCCCGCGATGGTTTGAAACTGCTCTTGGACAATGTCGAACGTAGCCCTGACCTGACGCCAGACGTTCGTGCTCGCCTGCGAAATCAAATCGTCGTGGCGATTCGCGAAGCATCGGGACGTTCGGAAGAAGTGGAAGCACGCCGAACCGCTCAGGCCGAACGTGATGCGATCGCCCAGGAACGCCAGGTTCTCACGGAGCAACTGGTTCGTGATGAAGAGCGAGCTCGCGTGATTATGGAAATGTTCGAGGCCTTGATGGATGAAGGCAAGTACACCGAAGCTTTGGTGAGCTCCCAGGAAGTTCGGGCCATGAACCCGTACAACCAGGCTGCCGTTGCCGGTGTCGACATTTCGGAAGTGGTTGGCAATTACCGCTCGATCACGGCTCTCCGAGAACTTCGCTATCAGCGAATGATCGACACGCTGTACGAAGTCGAGAAGGCTCACGTGGCGTTCCCCGACGAACCCCCGATCGTTTATCCTTCGGCCGAATTCTGGGAAGAGATCTACTACCGCAAGGAAAAGTATGGTTCGGTTGACCTGGCATCGACGGGCAAAGCCGAGCAGAAAATCTTCCAGCAGTTGGAATCGGAAACGAAGATTCAATTCATCGACGCTCCGCTAGAAGAAGTGATTGGCTACCTCAAGCAGCTGCATGGTATCGAAATCCAAATCGATAACCGGGCCTTGGAGCAAATCGGTCTGCGACCAGATACTCCTGTGACCCGCAACATCGAAGGTATTTCGTTGCGTTCGGCCCTTCGCCTGTTGCTGAAGGAACTCGATCTGACCTACATCGTTGCCAATGAAGTTTTGATGATCACCACCCCAGGTGAAGCTGAGAACGAACTGATCACGAAGGTTTACCCGGTTGCCGACCTCGTTCTGCCAGTTTCGGCTCGAATGGGTACCATGGGCGGCGGCGGTATGATGGGCCGCGGTGGTATGGGCGGCGGCATGGGTGGCATGGGCGGCATGGGCGGCGGCATGATGGGCGGCGGCATGGGTGGCGGTATGTTTGCCGTGCCGGATGAGAAAGCTGTTGCCAAGATCGAAGACGTCCAGCCGGCTCAAGCAGAAGTTCCTGCCGAAGAAGCTGATCCGGCGCAAGAGACCAACGCCCCTTTTGTGCTGCAAGTCAAAGAAGGCGAAACTCGCCTACAGGCCTGGGAACGTGCTTTTGATTCCAACGCTGAAATCCCGCAGATCGCTATTCGACGCGAAGTTCGCCGTTCGATGGCTGCTCGCCGTTACAGCGATGTGACCGGTGTGATCCAAATCGCCTTGCGACACGGACAGCTTCAGCCATGGATGTACGAAGCCATGGCCCTTGCCTTGGAACTCGATCATGCTCCTCAGCAAGACATTGAGCGTTCCTTGATGAGTGCAGTCGATTTCACGACCGGCCCCAATCATATGTTGGTGGTCGCCTCGCTGATGGCTCGTATGCAGTTGGATCAGCGGGCCCTGAAGCTCTACCAGGACGTCGCTCAGATGGAACCGCTACGGCCAGAACCTTACGCTTTGGGGCTGTCAGTTGCTAAGCGTCTGGAAGATGAAAAGGCGATCCGTTGGGCATGCGTCGGTATTTTGTCGCAGGAATGGCCCAAGGATCGGCTCGATATTCGTAGCGAAGCATTCAATACTGCCAAAGCAGAATTGAATCGGCTGATCGCGGAAAATCGAACCGACGATGCCAAGGCTTTCAATGAGCAGATTCGCGAAGCCCTGGTTCGCGACGCGATCGTCAAAGTGACCTGGTCAGGCCAGTCCGATCTCGACCTGGTTGTGGAAGAACCTTCCGGCAGCGTTTGCTCGCAGCACAATCCACGTACGATCTCCGGCGGCGTGTTCCTCGGCGATGCCGCATCGTCGCTCGCTGACGCCGGTTCGGATGGTGCCTTTGAAGTTTACGTTGTGCCGAAGGGCTTCAAGGGTGACTACAAAATGCTTGTTCGTAAGGTTTGGGGTGAAGTGACCGCCGGCAAGATTACCGTCGATGTCTTCACAAACTACGGAACCGAGAACCAGCATCACGAACGACAGCAGCTTGATATCGGCAAGGACGGCGCGTTCGTCACCTTCAACGTCCCTCAAGGACGTCGAACTGAAACCTTGAGCGAACAGCAACTTCAAGTTGCGGTCGAAACTCAGGCCGCGCTGACTCGTGACATGATTGCCTCGAAGCTGAATACGGCCAGCCAAAGCTCCACCGCTACGGAAGAGTATGTGACCGACGTCAACAACGGATCGAATGACTTTGCCAAACGCGTTCGCAATTCGGTTGGTTATCGACCGGTGATCACGACCTTGCCACAAGGTACCAACTTCTCGGCATTTGCCGTGGTTTCGGCCGATCGTCGTTACGTCCGATTCAACGGTACACCGCTCTTCTCCGCGATTGGTGAAGTGACGTCGTACACGTTCCAGGGAACCAGTACTGGTTCCCAAGGTACAAACTCGGGCTCGAGCACCGGCAATAGCTTTGGCGGTAGCGGTATTGGTAGCGGTGGCGGTGGTTTCTTCTAATCGTTACCGCAACCGATTGCCCTAACAAGGTAACCTTAGCCGCGTGACATGTGACGCGGCCCAATTATGAACGAATCAAGCCGGGCACGGCGTCGAGCGAAAGATCGTCGACCTGCCCGGCTTTTATTTTTTCGATAGCGATCGCACCGAGAACCGCGTTGTCGGTACAAAGATTCATCGGGGCAATCAGCAGCTCTCCGCTTACCTGGGCGACTTCTTCTTCCAGCGTTGCCCGAAACTTGCGATTCGCGGCAACACCACCGCCGACACAAATTCGCTCGATGCCGGTTTGCCTCATCGCCAGCATTGTCTTTCCGACCAGGCAATCGATCACCGCTTGCTCGAAACTGGCGGCAATGTCAGCCTTTCTCTGAGGATCGATTTCCAACGATTTGAAATCGACGGCGCCTGGCCCGGCGATCTCGTAGCGGACTGCGGTCTTCAAACCGCTAAAGCTGAAATCGAGGCGGGAATGGTCGCTGAGGAATGGGCGAGGAAACGCAAATGCTTTCGGGTCACCTTGCAATGCACACTTGGAAAGCGAAGGACCTCCTGGGTAGGGAAGACCCAGCATCGATGCGACCTTGTCGAACGACTCGCCAGCGGCGTCGTCGATCGTTCCACCCAGCGGTTGGAAATCGAAAGCACTTTTGCAGTGATAGATCGTCGAGTGGCCCCCGCTGATGATCAAGCCGATGCAGGGAAAGATCGGCTTCTGGAAGGCAACCTGGCAGGCATAGATGTGCCCTTGCAGGTGATTGATCCCGATCAGCGGCTTGTCTAACAGCCACGCAAGCGTTTTGGCAGCAGTTACACCCACTAGCAACGAACCGGCCAAGCCAGGCATGTTGGCGACCGCGACGGCGTCGATATCGCCAAGCTGGATGTCTGCCTTGCGGATCGCTTCGTCGATCACGGGCAGGCATCGCTCGAGATGGGCCCGTGCGGCAATCTCGGGAACGACCCCGGCGAATCGCTGATGCAACTCGTCCTGCGAGGCTACTACCGAGGAAAGAACTTGTAGATCGTCCGTAATGACAGCCGCGGCGGTTTCGTCGCAGGTCGATTCAATCGTCAGAATTTTCATCGCGTTTCAGTGCGGATCAGGGGGACGAAAGCTTCGTCTTGAGATATTCCAGCCCTTTGGTCAGCACCGGATCAATTTCCGAAAGGTTGGGCTCCGGTGCAGGGGGATGAGGAACGATCGTATCGTGATCTCGCTGACGCCGGTAGGTGTGATAGGCCACTTTTTGTTCGCGGCTTAGATGCACGTCCATGCCTTTGTCGGGCGTGACTCCCCATTGATCCTTTTCGGTATCCGTCTCAAAGCGGTGAATCTTCTGACCGCTGGGGCGTTGGTAGCCGGCGGTTGTCAGCTTCAAGGCACTTTTGCCTTCTTCCAGTTCAATAATGTTCTGAACGCTTCCCTTGCCCCAGCTACGCTCGCCAATGATGATCGCCCGTCCATGATCTTGCAGGCAAGCCGAAGTAATCTCGCTGGCACTGGCGCTGAAATGATCGATCAAGATCACCATCGGGAAATCGGGCAAAGTGCCGTTCTTTTCAGCGGTCCAAACGCGCTTTGGTGAATTGCGTCCTTCGGTGCTGACGATCTTTCCTTCGTCGATAAACATATCGCAAATCTCGACCGCCGAGCTTAAGAGCCCGCCTGGGTTGGATCGAAGATCGAGGATCAAGCCTTGCATACCATCGTCCAGTAGTCGGGTGATGGCCGTGTGCAGGTCGTCAGCCGTGTGGCGACTGAACGAGGCAATCCGCACGTATCCGATTCTGTTTTCATGATCGAACATGTAGTCCCAATCGCCCCCTTCCAGGCGTTGGTCTCCCAAAACCGTTTCGATCTGAACAAGTTCTCGCCCGACCGAAAGTTTTTCGCTGTTGAATGTCGTGGGGTGATAGATGGTCATGTTGACCTTGGAACCGATCGGGCCTTTCAGCTTTTTGATCACTTCGTCGAGGGGCAGCCCTTCGGTCTTTTCCCCTTCGATGTGCGTGATGCGATCGCCGGCAATGATACCCGCCTGGGAGGCAGGCGTACCGACCAGCGGGCTGCTGACAACCAATTGGCCGTCGCGAATAGAAACCTGGATGCCGATCCCGCCAAATTCGCTTTCGACCCCGGTCTTGAATCGCTCGAGATCTTTCGGCGCGATGTAGTTGGAATAGGGATCAAGTTTGGAAATCACGCCCCGAATGGCCGCTTCCATCAACTCGCGACGGTCGAC
Source organism: bacterium (assembly GCA_016124445.1). GTDB lineage: Bacteria > Planctomycetota > Planctomycetia > Pirellulales > Pirellulaceae > Bremerella. The sequence goes on along the minus strand of WGNR01000001.1, from coordinate 369,520 downwards.
ATCTTTCACGTAGTTCCGGTCCACTTGGTCGAGCGTGTCGGCGAACAATTGGATCAACTCGACATATTCATCGTCGACATTCGCGTAGACGTTGTCGGCATCGGTGGGATCTTCACTCTTGGCCACTTCGGCGGCCGCAGCGCAATAGGAGAGAAGCAGGAGAACATAAACAGAAGGACCGGCGTATTTCCACAGCATGGAAACTGTTCCTCACCTAGTGTGTTTGAAGGGCTCGCTTTCGGGGGGAATGAAAAGCGAGGTGAAGGTCTGGCCAAATTATAGAATTCCCGGAATATGGCGGCAATCAAATCCGGGAAGAGGTTTGGACACAGGCTTTAGAAGTCGTACCAGATCCCGAAACCGATTTGCTGTTCCCAGATATTGTAAAACGAATTCTGGGTGCTATCCCCATTATGGTAGTGGAAACCGACCCGTAGGGTTCGCCCCGGAATATCTCCGACCCAGGCCCAGCCAGTTTGGACGATAAAACTGCCGCCGAAATTGACTTCCTGTCGCAGGTGGCAGCCGACCGCCAGGAACGGTTCGCCCCACATGGTGGTTCGCTCGTTGGGGGCCCATTCGGCACCGAACTGGAATTCCCACGGATCGGCGACCAGGTTGTAAAACGCCCAGCCGACTTCGCCGTAGACACGGAATTTCTTGGTGAAATAGAACGAGTGACCATAGATCAAAAGATCGTGGGCGTAATTCAAGCGATTGTAGGTCGGATTCTTCAGCAGGAACTCGTCACCCAGGTGAGCGCTCAGGTGGTAATACCCAAACCGCGAACGATGCCGCGGGTCGGACGCCCAACTCCAAGTCAGCTGCGTACCAGCTCGGAAATCGACCGAGCGAACGTCGACATCTTCCGGAATATCGAGACGAACGTGGGCTGAACCTTCAACATCCCACTGGATACCATCAGAAAGGAACGACGAGTCACGGCCGTAGCGAAGCACGCCGAAACGTCCCCCCATATTGCCGTCAAACATGATGTTGTCTTGAGTGATCTTGATGATTTTGGCCGACAGGCGTGACTCTTGAGCCCCCGCCAGATAGGACTTGTAGACCATACCCTTGGGCAAAAGTGTCCAGTGGTACGGTTCGTCGTTTTCAACTTCCAGCGGCACCGGGCGTTCATAAATGGGGTCATCGTAGGCAGGCTCGACCCATGTGTTCGGACCGTTAGGATTGAGTAGCGTCAAATCGCTGGGAGAACTCGGTTGTCCCAGGTAATTCTCGTACGCAACCGATTGAATTTGCGGCGGTGGTTGGTCTGTGGGAAAATCGAGAATCGGTTCCAGGTAAGATGAATGCTGCGGCGGAGGCATGTTGGTCGGATCAGGCCAAGCGACACCAGTCTGGGCACTGGCCGAAATCGGCAGCGCCAGAATGGCGATCACGATCAACACAGGGATCCGAATGAGTCGTATCATCTTGAGGTTATGGCTAAACCTGGTAGCAAGTTGTCTGTTACAGCCGCGATAATCCTACCTATCGGCATAATCGGGCTCTGGGGATGACGGCGAAGTTTACCGTCTGGGCTGGTCTGGCCCAAGATCAGTTTCTATCGAAATAGTCCATTGATAAACTAAATAGTGATAGCACGAATTAATCGGCGTTAGAATCAGATATGGTCCTACTGGAATTCAGTATGTCCCCGCTGCAAAAAGGGGACTCGGTGAGCGAATATGTGGCTCGAAGTCTGAAAATTATCGCTGCTAGCGGTCTCGATTATCGTTTGCACGCGATGGGAACGATCATCGAAGGCGAAATCGATCAGGTATTGGCGGTGCTTCAGCAGTGCCTGGAAGCGATGGCTACCGACTGCGATCGTGTTACGTGCACGGCAAAGCTCGACTATCGCAAGGGGTACCAGGGGCGGCTTGCTACCAAGGTCGACAGCGTTCTGCAGAAAGTCGACGTGCCGCTCAAGACGATTGAAGGCGATCAGCCCTCCTCGGAAAAGAATTCCTGAAGGCAATGAACGACCAAATGGATTCTCTGTCGGCTGATGTCGTGGTCGTGGGGGGCGGAATCGTCGGGTTGGCGACGGCCTACCAGATTTCGTGTCGCTTTCCTGATCGGCAGATCATTGTGCTGGAAAAGGAAAAAGTCCTGGCCCAGCACCAGTCGGGACACAATTCCGGGGTGCTTCATTCGGGCATCTATTATCGGCCAGGATCATTGAAGGCGATCAACTGTCGCGAAGGCCGTGCCCGCATGCAGGCCTTTTGCGAGGAGCATGACATCCCGCACGAGATCTGCGGGAAGGTGATCGTCGCGACGCGCGAGGATGAACTGGGACGTCTGGACGAAATCTATCGTCGTGGTCAGCAGAATGGCATTCGATGTGAAAAGATCGATGAGCACGAGGTTCGCCGACTTGAACCTCATTGCCAGGCGATCGCCGGCGTGCATGTCCAAGATGCCGGGATCGTCGATTATCGCCGCGTCTGTTATCGGCTTTGCGAACTGATCCAGCAGCAAGGAGGCCAGGTTCGGACAGCGGCTCGACTAATCGGGGTAACACATTCCGTCAACGAAACGGTTGTCGAATCAACCGTAGGTGCCATCAAGACGTCGCTGGTGATCAACTGTGCCGGTCTGCAGAGTGATCGCGTGGCCCGGCTATGTGGCCATCGGCCCGAAGTGAAGATCATTCCCTTTCGTGGCGAGTACTTCGAGCTTTCTGACGAAGCGCAACATCTGTGCCGCAACTTGATCTACCCGGTGCCCGATCCGGCGTTCCCATTTCTTGGCGTTCATTTTACCCGCATGATTCATGGTGGCGTCGAGTGCGGTCCCAACGCCGTTTTGGCAACGGCTCGCGAGGGCTATACCAAGTGGGACTTCAATCTGAAAGACTTTTGGGAGGTGCTCACCTATAGCGGGTTTCTTCGATTGTCGTTGCGGCATTGGACGATGGGACTGGCGGAAATACGACGTTCCTGGTTTCGCTCCGCCTTCCTGGCCGCACTGCAGCGGCTAATTCCTGAAGTTCGTGACGAGCACCTGCTGTCGTCCCCGGCTGGCGTCAGGGCCCAAGCACTTCGGCCCGATGGAACGTTGGTCGATGATTTCGTGATTCAAAGAGAAGGTAACTTCATCCATGTGTTGAATGCACCCAGCCCGGCGGCGACCTCTTCGCTGAACATCGGCCTGCACATTGCCGAGCAGTCGGCTTCTGTTTTGGCCGACTGACAGTGAACCTTCGACCCTTCTTTGGGGACTTCTTCGATCAAGGAAAAGTAGAAAAGTAATCGTAGAGTTGAGAAAGAAAAATGAATCGTCGTCAGCTAACGCAATTGGGTGTTCCGGAATACGCTTTGAACCAGGCCGTTAAGGCCGTTTCGAGCGCCGCGACGACGCTGCATATCCGCGGCGCTGACCTAAAGCGGCAGGTCAAGGAAGTGCTCGCTGCGCCGGACGATTATTTGGCAGACGACTGCTTCGGTGAGTTTGCCGCCGAGTTGGTGGCAGATCACACGATTGAGCCGCTGCACGAGAAAGTTGACTATCGAACGTGGGGAATCGGTATCGATGAAGGTGCGCATGCCCAGATGCGCGAGGCCTGCAAGTTGCCGTACGCTTCGGGTGCTGCGCTGATGCCGGATGCGCACGTTGGATATGGTTTGCCGATCGGCGGTGTGCTGGCAACCGAAGGTGCGGTTGTGCCGTATGCGGTTGGTGTCGATATCGCTTGCCGGATGAAGCTGAGTGTCCTTGACCTGGAGGTTGATGCTCTCGAGTCGCGGTTCGATGCGTGCTGCCGTGCCCTGGAAAAGGGAACACGGTTTGGTGTCGGATCGGTTCATCAGCAGCCGCAAGATCACGATGTGATGGACGAAAACTGGAACATCTGCAAGGTGACTCGCCAGTCCAAGGACAAGGCCTGGCATCAGCTTGGTACGTCTGGTTCGGGGAACCATTTCGTCGAGTTCGGTGTTTTGACGATCCGCGAGGCAGGTGCGAAGGACGAAAAGTTCACGCTTCCGCCGGGCGAGTACGTCGCGCTGTTGAGCCATAGCGGAAGCCGTGGCCCAGGGGCAGCGGTATGCAGCACGTACAGTAACATCGCGCGGACCAAGCTTCCCAAGAAGTACGAAGAGCTCAAGAACCTGGCGTGGCTAACGCTCGACAGCGAGGAAGGGCAGGAGTACTGGGAAGCGATGAACCTGATGGGTCGTTACGCCGCAGCCAATCACGAAGTCATCCATCGGCTGGTTAGCCAGTTGATCGGAGCCGAGATTGTTGACGGCGTGGAAAACCATCACAACTTTGCCTGGAAGGAAATGCACGATGGTCGCGAGATGATCGTGCACCGTAAAGGAGCAACTCCGGCTGGCGAAGGTGTCTTGGGCATCATTCCTGGTTCGATGGGTACGCCTGGTTTCGTCGTGCGCGGCAAGGGGGATGTGACCAGCTTCGATTCCGCTTCGCATGGTGCCGGTCGCTGCATGTCGCGCAAGAAGGCGAACGATACGTTTCGCATTCAGCAGACTCGGCAAGAGTTGAAGCAGAAAGGCGTGCACATCTTGTCCGCCGGTTCGGACGAAGTGCCGGGTGTCTACAAGGACATCCACGAAGTGATGGCGGCCCAGCGCGACCTGGTCGACATCGTGGGTCGCTTCGATCCAAAGATTGTCAAGATGTGCGGCGACGGAAGTCGCGCCGAGGATTGACTCGACTACGGCTGATTCGGCGGTAGTCACAAGAACAAAAAAGAGCCCCTGTCGAGATATCTCGGCAGGGGCTCTTTTCATTTTGAATTTGCGGCCGGCTAATCGATTTCCGGAATCGGTCCGTTCTGATCGATCTCTTCCCCTTCCCAAATAGCAATACCATCGGTGTAGGTGAGTACGCGATGTTTACTGCCGGGTGCCGGCGGTTTGCTCTTGGGTGGCAGGAACTTGGAAAGCTCTTGGATCACCGGGGCAAACTCGGCCTTGCCGGCCAGGTTGGTCCACTCGTTCGGATCGGCCTGCATGTCGTACAGTTCTTGCGACCCATCGGCGTATTGAATGAATCGCCAACGTTCGGTGCGAATGCCGTGATTGTCGTGATTGTGGGTCGTAATCGCCGGGAAATCACGTTTGGTGGCGGCATCTTTCAGTTGTGGAAGCAGCGAATGGCCTTCGAGCCCTTCCGGCTGCTTGGTATGTACCAGGTCTGCCAGGGTTGGATAGATGTCCAACAATTCGGCAGGCTGAGTGCAGCGTTGACCAGCCGTGATGCCAGGGCCGGCGAAGATGAGCGGCACACGCGTTCCGTCATCCCACAAGGTATTCTTGCCGGTGATTTCCTTTTCGCCGATGTGCCAGCCATGATCGGACCACAGCACGATGATCGTGTTATCGGCATAGCCATTCTTTTCGAGTGCATCCATGATCCGGCCGATTTGGGCATCGACAAACGTGGTGCAGGCCAGGTAGCTACGCGTCAGGTTCTTCCACTGATCCGCTTCCTTGAGGAACTTTAATCGCGGCTCCGGCAACTTCCAGTGCAAATACCAACTGAAGCGAGGGGTGTCTGCGCGATCGTCTTCGATGATCTTCGGCAACAACGACTCGTCATCCGGGTGCATGTCGTACCACTTCTGCGTCGTGTAGCAGGGAACGTGCGGCAGAAAGAACCCAGCGGAAAGGAAGAACGGCTCTTGCGGTTTGTTGTTCAGCGTTTCGACTGCCCAAGAGGCTACTTTGTAATCCCCTTTGTCTTCATCCTTGTGAGGAAAAACTCCCCAGTCGACAAGCGGATGCGCGGCGGGCGTGTTCACCAGCTTTTGTTTTGGGCGTGCTCCGACACTAGCCGGCGGGCCGAGGACTTGGAACTCGGAGTCTGTTTTCTTGCGACCATAACCGCCATGAAAGATCTTGCCGGTCGAGTAGGTTGTGTAGCCATTGGCATGTAGAAACTGAGGCAATGTTTCGATGTTGGCCAGTTCCGGTACATCGCGGAACCAGGGAGCCAGTCCGTAGATTCCCGTCGAAGAAGGCCGGCGACCGGTCATCAAGCTCGTTCGCGATGGATTGCACAACGGGGCCTGGCAATGAGCGTTCAGGAAAACGGTTCCCTGCTTGGCGATTGCGTCGATGTTGGGCGTCATCGCCTGGGGATGGCCCCCAAGACAGCCGATCCAATCGTTCTGGTCGTCGATGGCAAGGAACAGGATGTTGGGCTTGGTCGGTTTTTCCGCCGCCACGTAATGGGTGCCGAGCAGCACCAGGCCAAGCGCCAAGAGATGCAGAGATCGCATGAGGAAAGTTCTCGAAGAAGGGAAGGTGAAAGTAGTGATCCGGGCAGGCTTTCATTCTACCCGAACATTTCCCTCGAATCGACTAAACCGTGGCATTCCCCAAAGAGTTCGAACGCAAACAGGCTCGACACCCATTGAAGTGTCGAGCCTGTGACGCTTGTTTGCCCTGATGATTCGCGACTAGTTACTCGCTGGTTCGATCGTTTCCGCTTCTGCGTTCAAGACCGGTTCCAGTTCGGCAAAAACCTGCTTGAAGACCCCGTTGGAGTAGGGAAGCTGCGGGTTCTTGACCCAAGCCGAGGCAATCGCTTGCTGACGAGGAATCATCAGCATGTTGTAGGGTCGGAAGTAGTAGTAGGTCTTGGGAAACGCAACGTAGGGGATGTGAGGCACCATGTTACCAGGGGCATGCCAAGGCGAAGGAAGGCAGTGGCGAGCATAAAAACCGCCGTGACCGCCAACACCGCAACCGCCGTTGCAGCAACCGCTTTGGCAACCCAGGTTGCAACCATGGGCATGCTGACATCCGCACGTGTCGCAGCCACAGCCCGTTGAATCCATAGAGTAATCCTCTGCGGCAATATAGTTGTCGCTCAAGATCGGTGCAGGGGAGTTGCTGGTTTCGGGCATCGGTTGTGGCGGCATCGGCTTGGGAACCGAGGGAATCGGCGGAGCAACGGCCGGAGCCAGGCTATCAGATGGAGAAACGTTGTCCGACGGGGACAGGTCTTGCAGCAGCGAGAAGTTTTCGCCGCGAGGAACGCTGGCCATTTTGGTCAACGTCGGCTGATCTTGGTAGTTAACCGGCTTGATCAGACCGCCGCTGGTAGACCGCTGTTGACGAATCGCCGACTCAGCTGGCTTCGTCGCCATGACGACAATCCCTGGATGGGCTTGTTTAACGATCGATGGCTGTTTGAGTCCCGTTTGTTGTCCGTCAGCGCCCAGAAGAACGGCGGCGATCACAAATACAGTGGTCATAAGTTAGCTCAACCTTGTTAGGTGGATTGAGTGGAATCAGGGCAGAATTGATTCGACAGTTACGCGTCTGTTTCAAAATCGGCGATCTGACGCCACTTTCTCCGAAAAGATCGTTGCGTCCGTTTAATTCTTCCTATCTTTCCTAAAGTGTTGCTGGCATGCAAGCTGGTAACGCTACCAGCGATATCATTAGATTCTCCGACTTGTCCCGTCTTTGCCGATTGGAGGGGTATTTACGAAACAAATGGCTGAGGGAGCAAATACGGCTCAACTATCACAATCGGAATATCCGAAACCGTAAGTGATCCACGGGAGGTCCGTTCTCTCGTTTCGATTTCAACAAGACGTGACCTCAATGTCCCGCAACTTGCCGATCACGACCGTTCCTAACCAGCGAATGTGGTGGTAGACAATCTATGAAAAGCTTCTTTCAACTCACCGTTCTCTACAGCGGTCGTACGGCGGCAGCCGCGGCCATGGCGGGCATTTTCGCCATGCTACCGGCAGCTGCCAACGCCCAAATCGCGGCCGAACTTCCGAGTCCCAAGGCGGAACAACGAATCGAAAAGCCAAGCGATTCTGTTCTGATGAAGGAATCGAGCCTTATTCAAGATGTGCTTGAACCGGAACTAATCTTCCGGGTAGAGCCTTCGCGGTCGAAGATTCTGCAGACCAAGCTGCCAATGACTCGCGTTGCCATCACCAGCCCGGAAGTCGTTGAAATCAACGAATTCAGCACGACCGAGGTGGAAGTCATCGGCCTGAAGGCAGGCGAAACCACGATGACCATCTGGTTTGCCGCTCCGGATGGGACTACCAAGGTGCTTCGATACCTGGTCAAAGTCGCCTCGAACAACGAAGAGCACATGCGAGCCGAGATCGAATACGGCAAGCTGGAAGCTCGCATCAATAAGATGTTCCCTAATAGCATCATTCAACTGATCCCGATCGCGGACAAACTGATTGTGCGAGGTCAGGCTCGCGACGCCCAGGAAGCTGCTCAGATTCTGGCGGTCGTGGGCGGTCAATCGGTCGATCAGGTCGGCAACCTGGTGGGGGCCAATCTTGGCACAGCTGCCAAGCTGCCTGGTGCCGAAGACCTACAGACCAACGGCATTATCGACATGCTTCAGGTGCCCGGCGAACAGCAGGTGATGCTGAAAGTTCGGATTGCGGAATTGCAGCGAACTGCCGCTCGCAATCTGGGATTCAACTTTGAAGTTAAGGGCAATAACTACGATATCACCCACGTTATCAATGCTGGGGCGGGCAACTTGTCTGCTATTTTGGATGGTGGCGATGTCGAACTATTCCTGCAAGCGACCAGCAGCAATGGCTTGGCAAAGATCTTGGCCGAGCCAACCCTGGTGACCATCAGTGGTCGACCGGCCCGCTTCATTGCGGGTGGTGAATTTGCGGTTCCGACCGCGGTGGGTGTCGGCGGTATCGGTGCCGTTTCGACTACCTTCCGAGGCTTCGGTACGATGCTGGCCTTCACGCCGACCGTTTTGGACAAGGACAAGATTCGCCTGCAGGTCGCTCCATCGTTCAGCTCGATCAACAATCAAAACTCAGTTGACGGTATCCCTGGCCTAAATATTCGCGGAGTGACCACGACGGTCGATCTTCGCGAAGGCCAATGGTTGGCAGTCGCCGGTTTGATTCAGGATGAACAAAGCGGTAGCCGCATTCGTCTGCCCGGGCTGGGAGACATCCCACTGGTTGGTGCCGCCTTCGGCAAACAAACCACCAATCGAACCGAAACCGAACTCGTGGTTCTCGTAAGCCCTGAACTGGTTCACCCGCTGGAACAGGAACAACTGCCGCTATTTTTGCCAGGTAGCGAGATCACCGACCCGACCAATAAAGAGTTCTTCTGGCATCAGCAGATCCAAGGTTTGCCTGGCTACGACTACCGTAGCACGGTATGGCCTGCCATGCGGCACCAGATTCATCATGAGAATCACGAAATCCTGAAGGCTCAACGACAGGCCAGAAAGGCAAATCGTCATTATCACGAGTGCGAAGATTACTACATCTCCGGACCGCAAGGTTTTTCCAACTAACGAAGGCCCAAAGGCGGCTCATTCCAGCCCCTTTTCGTTCCCGCGACGAACCCATTTTGAGGATATCATAGATGACCCGATTGAATCGAACTGCTGGAGGCCTAACGCTCGCATTGGTGACGGCTGGCCTGATTGGTTGCCAAACTGCACCGCGTATCGAACCGCCGCCGCCGACCATGCTCGGTACCTCGGTCGATGAGTTCAACCGCACCCAAGAGGTGAATGCGGAAGCATCGAAGTATGTTGTCTACCAACACGAGTTCAAGCCGAACTTTGTGGAAGGCAATCCCAAGAAGAATGAATGGAAACTGAACGACTACGGTCAGGACCATGTCAAACAAATCGCGGCTAATATGCTGCGAGGCGATGATCTGCCGGTCGTTGTCGAACGGAGCCAGACCTCGCTTGATCCGAGCGAAGATGAGTCGTACCCGGTCCACTTCAACGACGACCTGGATGAAAAACGTCGTCGCTGCATCGTTGCCTCCTTGGCTGCAATGGGTGTGCCAGACGCCGATACCCGCGTGGTTGTTGCCCCAGCGTTTGCTGAGGGACTAACCGGATCGGAGGCAGCTCAAGCTTACCAACGTAGCCTCAACTACAACCAGAATGGCAACGGCTATGGCGGTTATGGTGGCTTCGGCGGGTTTGGCGGCTTCGGTGGCTTTGGCGGCGGGTTCTTCTAATCGAACCCGCTTAAGCGACAACAAGTTGACGTAAGCACCATTTTTGAGATGACGAGCCGAATGATTAATCGCTGTTTGTTATTGGTCGCAGTTTTCGCTTCAAGCGTGAGCTTCACCGGTTGTGCCACCAACAGACTCGGCATGACCAACATGTTTGCCAAGAATGAAGCGATTACGGAGGAAGGCTACAAACAGGAAATTAGCCTGGCTCGCCTCTCGGAACGTAATGGATCTTACCCAACCGCCAAAAAGATCTATCAGCATATCCTGCAGCAAGAGCCCGATAACCAACTGGCGCTCCATCGCATGGGCGTCATTGCGGGCCGTGAAGGTCAATACGATGAATCGGTCGCCTACCTGACGCAAGCGATGAATGCTGGCGAACCCACTGGCGAGATCCTTTCCGATCTTGGCTACGTTTATTACCTGCAAGATAGCACGGAGCAGGCCAAGATTACCTTGGAACAGGCCTTGGCCAAAGATCCTGATCACAAGGCAGCACGATCGAACCTCGCGATCGTGTATGCCGAAATGGGCGAGTATGACATCGCATTGAAGCATTTCCGCGACGTGAGCAGCGAAGCGGAGGCCTTGTCGAACCTGGCTTATATTCAAAGCCAGCGAGGCGACATTGCTTTGGCCGAACAGAATTACATGCGGGCGCTCGATATCGACAACAAACTGCGTCCAGCCGCCGAAGCGCTGATTCAAATCGCTCAGATGACTGGCGAAGTCCGAAAGCGAGAAGATGTTCGCCCCCATGTCGTTCCTGAAGCGGAACAGCAGCAGGACATGGTGGCCCAGTCCGAGCAACAGCTCGATACGAACATCCCGGCGGCCTCTTCCTACGTCGCGGCCGAAGCGTTCCAGACGGAGCCAACTTCGGGGGGAAACCCGCTTCGATCGGGATCGCGATTCACCCAGCAGCAATCTCAGGTTCAGCAGGTTCAATACAGCGGAGAACTGCAGGCCACCAATGCTTCTCCAGCGGCACCGACCGCTCCTGCACAAACTGCGTCGGCGCCAACCTCTGGCGGACTGAAGATTCCGACGCAGGGAATGCAGTCATCTCCGGCGATCTACAACATTTCCGATCAACCGCCCGTTACGGGTACAGAAGTTCCTGCATCGGCAATGACGGAAATCGGAGCGGTTCAATCCGAGCCAGCTCAAGCGTTCTCGCAGCAGATCTTCGGTGCGTTGCACACCGCAACCACTCGCTAGAAGCAAGCTTCTCGCTTAGTTCGAGAGGTTAATCGTGGTGGGATCAAACCCGCCAGACCTGGCATCATTAACGGTTGCCGCGGCTGCTCGAGTAGCACTCTGATTCAGGGCGCCACCAGGCTGAGTTTCCCGCATCGAGAAATCTCGTAGTTCCATCACCGCCGGTCCCAGCAACAGGACGTAGATAGGCGGCGTCAGGAAGAAGATCACCGGGAACAATAGCTTCACCGAGGTCCGGTTGCCCGCTTCGTCAGCTCGTTGACGCCGTGATTCACGAATGCTGTCAGCAAACTCGTGGAATGCATTGGCAACATTGCCGCCAAGGCGTTCGGCGTGGTGGATCAACGTCGAAAGCGCGGTGACATCTGGTTCGTCGACCCGTTTGGCAAATTCTTTCAGGCCATAATCGAGCGAGCGAGCGGCTGCCTGGCCTTCCAGGATCCTCAACTCGCAGGCCAGGTCGCTGTGCGACTTCTGAAGTTCGCGGCTGACATGCTGGATTGCTCGCTGTAGCGGCATACCCGCCGATACGGTCATCGTAATCATGTCGAGAGCGTCTGGCAGGCCGAATCGAATCCGCTCGATACGCGAAGAAGCGGTCGACGACAGAATGATACGGGGCAGACCCCAGATCATCGCCATCACAATCACGCCGGCAATCAGGTAGGACTGCTGCGTTGCGGCGGGATCGTCAATCGTCAGAACGACGGCGACGGTGATAAAAATGAGCCAGGCAAAAACGGCCGCGTTACGCACAGCCAGGTAGTCTTCAGCAGCATAGCGGCCGTAGTGGCCTGCTTTGACCAATTCGCTTTGCAGCTTGTTGCGGCTTTCGTCCGAAATCGGAATCATGTAAGCGAACAGCTTCGTGAAAATACCGAGCGACTTACCGCTGGATGCTTCCAGGTAGTCTTCGGCCCGATTGCTCCCCAGCCAAAGCAACAAGCTGCCCGGCAGAAACAGCAAGATGCTGATTCCGAGAAACGCTCCGACAACTTCCAGGCTTAGTGGCATAGGAAACTCTTCGATTAATAGCGGCTACGAAGCATGCGATTGACGATGACCAGACCGATGACCTGCGAGACGGCCGCGGCGATCAAAACAATTCGACCGGTCGGGTCGGCCCACAGCTTGCTGCTGTATTCCGGTTGAAAGAAGAACAGGTACAGGAACAACAGCGGACCGAGAATCGAGATAATGGTGGCCGTAATACGCCCTGCACCGGTAACGCTTCTCAGCTGACGCTGATAGCTCATCCGGTCGCGAATCACGCTGGCCAACCGTTCCAGGGTTTTCGGCAAGTTACCACCGGCCTCGCGGTGAACGCTTAAGGCGGAGGCGAAAATCCTCACGTCCATCGTCGGAACGCGGTAGGCAAAGCTCTTCATGGCGACTGACAGCGAAAGTCCCATTTCCAGGTGCTTCGCAATCCGGCGGAACTCGGCCGCGACCGGATCTTTGACTGAGTCGCCGATCATTACCAAGGCCTGATCCAGGCTTTCGCCGGCACGTACCGCTCGGCCCAACAGGTCCAAGGCGCCGGGGAACTGTTCTTCAAACTGCTTCATGACCCGTTTGTAGGCGATCGACAAAACGATGAAGCATACCGCGACGCCCATGCTTCCGGCGACCATGCTGTAGATGACATCTTCAGTGAACACAAACACTGCCATGCCCACGGTTGCCCCGATCAACAGGAAGAGCAGGGCGGCCATCGTGACGCTGGTGCTCATGCCCGTCATATAGACGGCCCGTTCCATCCAGACATCGAATCGATTCACGGCGGAATCGTCTATCTCGCTGGCCTGCGACGGCAGCTTTTTCAGGATCGACGAGGCCATCAGCCGCGAATCGCTTGGAAAAAAGATGTCGCGAATGGCCATCAGCATGGCACCCAACGCGGCAGCAATCCCGCCGAAAACAAAGATCGGCAGCGAGTTGGCGTTCAGGGCTAGGGCTAGTTGCTCCACGGCGGATACTCTCTATGGATCAATGAATCAGGCATTGGCCTGAAAAATGTTCGTATCGATTTCGACGCCTGACTCAAGGAAGCGATCGACGCACTTCGGTCGGTATCCGGTTGCCACGAAACGACCGCGAGCGACCCCGTTTTCGTCAAGGCCTTGATGCTCGAAGCGGAAAATGTCGTTGAGTTGGTATTCGCCTGATTCGGTGCCGGCGATCTCGGCGATTCGCATGACGCGTCGAACACCACCTTTAAGGCGGGCCACATGCACGATGATCCGAATACCGCTGGCGACGTAACGTCGAATCACGCCGATCGGCAATTCAAAGCCGGTCATGGCGACCATCATTTCCAGACGGTGCAAAGCATCGACGGCATCGTTGGCGTGGATCGTGGTCAACGAACCTTCGTGACCGGTGTTCATGGCCTGCAGCATGTCGAGCGCCTCAGGGCCGCGGACTTCGCCCACCAGAATACGATCGGGACGCATACGCAAACTGTTGCGAACCAGGTCGCGGGGAGTAACCGCTCCGGTTCCTTCCGAGTTGGCCGGACGGGTTTCCATGCCGACAACGTGGGCATGCTGCAGCAAAAGTTCGGCCGAGTCTTCGATGGTGACGATACGTTCGTCATCCGGAATCGATTTGCTGAGAGCATTGAGCAAGGTCGTTTTACCGGCACCGGTACCGCCAGAGATCATGAAGCTGACGCGGCCTTGAACCGCGGCTTGCAGGAAGTCGATCATCGGCTGGGTGATGGTGCCGTTGCCCAGCAAGTTCTCCAGTTGCAGGTGTTCGACACCGAAACGACGAATTGAAAGCTTGGGGCCGTTCAGGGCGAGTGGAGGAACGACTGCGTTCACACGCGAGCCATCCTGCAGCCGGGCGTCGACCATCGGGCTGACTTCGTCGATGCGTCGGCCGACTTTGGCGACAACGCGTTGAATGATGCGGATCAGGTGGGCATCGTCGGCAAATACGATGTCGGACTTTTCCAGTCGACCGTGGCGTTCCAGGTAAACCTCGTGAGCATGGTTGACCAGAATATCGCTGATGGTCGGGTCCTGCATCAGCGGCTCAAGCGGGCCCAGGCCGAAGACTTCGTCCTGCAGTTCTTCCAGCAGACGCGGATGCAAATCCTTGGCGATCTTCGGGCGATGGCTTTGAATCACTTCCTCGGAAAGGCTGCGAACGTTGGCCCGCATTCTCTCGTCATCAATTCGGGCAACGAGCGACAGATCGAGCGATTCGACCAGTTGTTCGTGGATATCGGACTTCAGACGCTGGAAGTCGATTTCGCTGAGCGGTTGTTGCTCGGGCGTCTTTTCCGTGGAAGTAAAACGAATCATGACCGGGCCAGTAGGTTTACGATAAGAAGTGTGGCCGCGATTCACCAGCGAATCGCGGCGTTGCCAGGCGAGACAGCGACTATTTGACGGAGTCGGCATCGGCCGGTTTTTCGGCCTTGGCTTGCTTGTTGACGTCTTTGTTAGCCAACTTCTGCGGATCGAAGTTCGAGCGGAATCGTTCGCGGAATTCGACCTGCGAAATAGCTCGGCCGCGGAAGACCTCGATACGGTCTTTGTTGACCGGGCGATTCAACAGTTCGTCCATCGTCATGCCGGCGAGTTGGCCGTTCGGGTTGATGTCGTCGGGGTGACGCAAGGCCAACGCCATGGTTCCACGTCCGTTGACAACTCGCAAGGCAACCGCCTGATCCGGGGTGACTTCCAAAGTGACCGAAGTCTCCTCCATTGCTTGACGCTTACCGTTGATGGTTCGCATTTCGGTGGTGGTGCTGTTGACGGCCATGATCCGAACGCCTTCCAACAGGCTGACGGTCATTTCCGGCAGTTGTTCGTCTTCGTCGGCTTCGCTGCGATACAGAACGTCGACCCAACTGCCCGGCGTGGCGAAACCTTCAACCGCTTCGTCCGCTTCGACCTTAATAGTCACGGCACGCATGCCAGGATCGAGCCGCTCGATGATGCTCGGGCCGGTCCCTTCCGGATAGAAGAGAGGCGTATCGAACGATGCGCCGCGCGGGACGTCGACTCGCAGCGTACGGCCGATGATGTCGGACGTCCGCGTCATGAACGACGTCGGCAAGCCTTCCTGGCGAATCTGGTCCGCGGTCAGCTTGTGGATGATGATGTCCCCCATCGTGATCTCACGCCCAGCCTGAAGATCCATGCTGGCTCGCGGAACGACGTACGTGTTCGGTGCGTTGACTTCAGCGACCGGTTGGGGCTTTTGCATGTTCTTCTGGACGATGTACGCTCCCAGCAGTCCAAACATGACTGCAACAACGCCCAAAAGCAGTGTTCCCGGACTTACCCTCATTGCTCGTCTACTCCGAGTATTGTGCGATGATTCGCAGCGAAAATTAACTTAGTTTGCCAGTGTAATTAGAGATCTCTAAACCGCAGCCCATTTCATGGCGAACAGCCCTCCCAGCACGAGCCAGGTGGAGATAGTTGCCGGAATTGCGTAAGGGATCTTGTGCCTTTTTTCGGAAAGGCTCTCAGTGTCGCCCTGGTTTGGTTGTCCAGCCGGGGCGAAAGTGCTCCATACAAATACGACAGCCATGCTGATCGCTGCGACCAGACCACTGCCGATAAAAATTATCAAAATGGCTTTCCAGCCCACCCAAGCTCCAAGCGCTCCCATGAATTTCACGTCGCCACCGGCACCTCCGCCAATGGCGAAAAGTACGAACAAGATGCCGAATCCGGTGGCAAAGCCTTTCAGCGAAAACAGCAGCCCGCTGAGGGCCCCTTGATCGCCCATGGCACCAGCCACGATATGGAATAGCAATCCAAGCCCAAACGCGCTGACCGTCAGCCAATTGGGCAACTTGCGTGTTTTCATGTCCCAAGCACAGCCAGTGGCGGTGTAGGCAGCGACAAACAGCAAAATGATGAGTTGTGGAATCATGAGTTTGGGGTGCTCGAAAAACAACATTCGGACGTTTCACACGCCTTAAGTCAGGCTGTGTTCGACGCTAAATCTCCGTGATGTAAATCTCTTAAGGGTCCAACACAGGCTGACCTAAGGAATGGCGGTAAATTCCTAAGGTCAATCGTTTTGATGAGAAGCGTCGCCGGGTTGGAAATTCAACCCGGCAAACGCAACTATCAGGAGGACATTCGCGTTGGAAGCGTTTGGTTCCAAGGCGACGTCTTGGATTATCAAGTCAATCGCATCGACTCGGGCGCCGGATTAGTTACCGGTCGGAGCCTGAGGCGTGCTGTTTTCGCTGATGGCCGGAACGTGCGTGATGCAGTTGTCATCCGAACCATTTGGATCGTTGACCGAATCACAGAAGTCCAGGAAATCGGTGAAGTCGGAACCGGCGACCGAACCCGAGTGACCTCGGATACCCAGCCAGACGTACGACTGATCGACGTCTTGAACGGCACCGGCAACGTCCGACAGTTCGCTGGTGACAGCATCGCGGACTGCGGTCAGACCGACGATCAGACCGAGCACGGTGATCGTGGCGATCAGGATCAATTCAGCGGAGACAACGAAACCAGCTTCGTCGTTCCACAAACGCTTAATGAGGCTCATGAGCTCATTCTCCTAAGGGTAAAAAACACGAAAAAAAGTTCTCTCCGCCACTGACGTGCGCTGAATCGACCGCCGCGATTCCCAAGCGATTCAATTGCGGAAAGGTTCACTCCAAAACAAAAAGTGATCGGTTAAGGAAGCGTGCCAGGCGGATTAGGCACGGGGTTTTCCAGGTTGTTGGCAGGGATCTGGACGAACGTAAGGCCTGCCGGCGCCTGGCCATTGCCTGGCGTGCCGGGGTCTGTCAACGTAGGCGCCGGATCCATATACATAGCCGAGCAAACGTGCGGTGGATTTCCGCCTTGGCCATCTGGATCAATTGATAGCTGGTACGACCACGATTGGTCTAAGTTGTCCAGCGCGACTCCGATGTCACCATATTCCTGGACGATCGAGTCGCGCACGGCGGTCGCGCCAACAATGACTCCCAAGCCAAGGATTACTATCAGCAGGATGATGGCGATCGCCATGGCTGTGCCCTTGCGACGGGTTACCACGCGACGACGATTACGCTGTTTGTTGAATTGTGGAATGCTCATGGGGTTGGAATAGGCAGTGCCTGACCTTCTTGGGTTGTGCCGCTGATGCTGACGATGGTGGGGGGCAGACCGTTCGAGTCTTGCCCATCACCAATGTCAGGATTGTCTTGGTAGCCAAAGTTGTTGAAGGTGGCCTGTGAATTCACGTACGTAAAATTGCGGGTGACGGTCACTGTGCCGTTGTTCTCGTTGATTTGAGGACCCGTCATGTTTCCGTTGGCGTTATGGTCGCCAACAAACACGCTGTACGACTGATTGAATTGGCCAACCGCCGCAGCCGAATCGCCCAGTTCCTGAACGACCGAATCACGCATCGCGGTAAATCCAACGATCAAGCCGAGGATGGCGATCGTGGTGAGGAAAATCAGTTCCGTGGAGTTCACGAAACCACCTTCGTCGTGCCAAAGTTTCTTTAACGTGGTCAACATTTGCTATTTCACCTAAAAGGCAGTTACTTACCGCGATTGGTCCGCGGATTGTGGTTCACTTAGTGGAGTCAACTGGTAAGGGAATTTCCCTCGCCAGAGACAAAGTCCCCGGCCGACGTGCGTGAGGAACGTGTAGTTCTTCACAACCGACGCTGGTTCCATGTTTTCGATTTCGACGACCAGCCACTGGGCGCCTCGAATGATCGTTTCGCGTGGCGGCAACACTTCCTGAGGGGCGATCGCCCACCATTCCAGTGCGTGCCCGGTCGCCAGAATGCGTCGCATTTGCGGTCCGCCGGCTTCCATCTCTTCTGGCGAACGCGAGGCGTCTTCCCAGTTCTGATCCCAGTAGCCTTCGGCCGCCTGGCTCTTCACCAGCCGAGCCGTCGCTTCGCTGAGATGGGCAATCACTTCCGACCGGGTACTCTTGTCCTGGAACAAGCCAGCCTGGTCGTCGAACTGAAGCAGCAACGCCAACGCATACAGGCGATGATTGCCGTAGCAAACGCCTTGGGTCCACTCTTGCCGCATCAAGCGTCGGGCCAGCAGATCGAAGCTGACTTTCTCGCCATCTTGCGAAATCCACTCGGTCGGACCGGTCGCATAGGAAGCGGCCGAAACGGTGGTCCATTCGTATTCTTTTTGATTCACGCGGAAGTCACGCATCGCGGCCAGCAACAGATCACGCACCGACTTGGGCGAAGCCCCGTCCTTCAGCACGATTGGGTGATCCAGCGGAATGCCGATTTCAGCCAGGGTTCCCAGCGTGTGGTCGACATGGCTTGAGGTGGCACCACCTTCTTGTGTGCGGAAGCCAGGACCAAATTCCCCTTCAATCAGCAGCGGTGCTTCTTCGGCACCCCAAGCTGCCTGGAAGGCGTTTTGATCGGTGAGCATGGCGGCCATTTCGGCCCCGCTCAGGCAGTTTTTGTCGTTAAATGTCGACTGAAGACCCCAGCAGCGAACCGCATGGTCAACGAAGTTGATCTTTGGCCGAGGGTGATTCAACTGCGGACGCAGCTTGAACATGGTCGACTGCAACTGCTCGTCGGTGATGACCTGCGGCCAATCGTATTTCAGTTCGACACAGCGTGGCTCGTTTTGCAATTGCGGAATCGCGACCGGCTGCTGCGGGAGCGAGTAAACGGCTGCCGCGGCGATGCCTGAGAGCAGCAGCAATTGTGAGAGGACAAACAGCGTGACCGAATGGCCAAGTCCGTGTCGAGCGACCAAATAGTTACGAATCATGCACCTCTCCTTCGCAAAACGAGTGAGGCGTCATCTTCGTAGGCGACTTGCCAGTGGTCGTCGCCCTTGCCGACGGTTTCTTTCAGGGACAACTGCGAATGCTTATCGATGATAAAGGCATCGATGTTGTAGCGATCGGCGGTCTCTGCCCAGCCGGAATCACCCCGGTTGAGCCGGTTGTAGTCGTACTTGGCCTGTTGCGGCAGGTTCCTCAGGGAGGTGGTCGCGAACACGTCGGCCCGTCCACCTTGCTTGCTTTGCAGCAGATCACCCCAATTAGCCGGAGCGAAAACCATTCCTTGAACCGGGTTCTCACGAAGATAACGCGTCGCGGCAACCGGAGCTGAGGAATCGAATAGTTGTCCAATGGTTCGTGTTTGGCCGCCCAGTAATGGTTGGCTTAGCGGCGAAATCGCGAACGCAATCCAAGCCAGCAGCACGGCCCCCAGCGAGTAGGCAAATCGCAGTGCTTGCGGCTTGGCCTTCGGGTCGGCATCGGCGATGGCGGCAGTATCAGCTTGGATACCGAGCGCGGATTGCAGTCGAGGTACCAAAACGATGACGGCCAGCGGAGCAAACCAGATGGCGAAATTGCCCCAGCACAAGCAAAGGAAACCAAAAGAGGCCAGCGAAATGATTTCGACCAGCGGTAAGGTTCCTTGGTGCTTTCGCAGGACGATTCCGAAGACCAACGCAGCGATCATCCAGCAGACGCCAGCGACCGTTGGAATCATCAAGGGGCTACCAGTGAGGGAAAAATGTTGGGCCCACTCTGCCCAGAGGCCGGTACCCAGCGGTGTGAGCAGCGTGGCGAGCAGCGACAATTCGAAGGTAGCGATTGCCCGTTGGAATCGTCGATCACCTATCAGGCGGGAAGGTTGGAATTTGCTTTCCCGAAGCCCTTCGATCGCGCGGCAGATCGTGACCAGGCCCAGTAGCATCAGGCCAATGCCGACCGAAGCATCGAGATTCGCCCACAACGCCACGATGACAATGGAGGCCATCATTCCGAAAAGCGATCGGTTGGCTTCTTTATTAAGAGTTACCAGCAGCAGAGCGATCCAAAGTGGAAGAACCAGCAGCAGCGTGCTGCCAAGGCCGAGGAATCCCAATGCGATTGCACCGAACCAAACGATTCCCACGCCGGTTAGGAGCGAATTGCTCGTCTTGCACCACAGTGTGATGGCAATCGTAACGATTGAAATGGTCGCCAGGATGGTAGTCGCCCAAGAGACGGCCTCCAGCGACTGGCGGGCAACCAATGCCCAGAAGACGGCACTCAGCCAGGATGTCTCGCGGACCGTCATTCCCTCGGCGAGTGACTGAGATACGTCCGTTGTCGGAAGACTTCCGGTCGTCAGGATCGCCTCGCCGCGCGACGCCAAAAGCCAGGTCGTATGCGAAGAAAGCGGGCTGAAACTGATCAATACAAACAACGCACATACCACGCCGACGACAGACATCTGTCGCCAGGTAAGTACGAACCGATCACCGAGCAGGGCTTCCAGCTCGTATTGATCAGATTTCAGCGTTGTTTCTGGTAGTGAAGACAAAGGAGCCGACAGTATTACTGAGTTACTGATGGCGTCCGTGCAAATAAATGGATTCGCGAGTCCGTGCGAATCGTTGTGCTAATTGAAAAAACGGATCAGGGATCCCGATATGCGGCCGCACGACGAGTTAAAACGCGACCCGAAATATCAAATTGCCAATAGCTGAGAACATTTGGAATCGGAGCAGCATCGACGTCGACGTACACCGTCGCGATGACTTCGTTCGGATTAGCAAAAGCCATTGGCGCCGGCGAGGGATACGATGTCGACAACTGGGTGTCACCGATGGTGGTAACCAGGTTGTTTTCCTGAACAATCACCAGAACGCCGGATGACGAGCCGACAGAAAGTCCATGAACCGACAGCACTTCATTCACCACTTCGGTGGCAATGTTGTTGGTTGTCTGGGTCCCGATTTTCTTCGAGACCTCTCGAGCCGTTTCTTCCGCCGCCTGCGTTACGGCTTCTTGAACCGTGACGGCTGGTCCTAAAACGAAGAACGCCAGCGAAGCGATCAGCAAGATTGGGAACAGCATCAAGACTTCGAGCACTTGGATGCCCGGCCTTCGCATTCTCAATCTGGTTTTGCAGAACGGTTGCACCAGTACGTTCCCCCGTAACGTTCCTAGGACTTCTCAATCTTGCTGCGACGTCGAAGTGATCTAGGGCGTCAACTGAGTGATGGCTTCAGCGAGTTCCAGGAGTTCGTTCAACAGCGAACCCCGAACGGTTGCCAGGCCGGCGATTACACCGATTCCGACGATCGTAAGGAGAAGGAGGTATTCAACGAATACGCTGCCTTCACTGTCACCTGCCAGTTGACGTAGTTTCTTAGTAATCCAAGTCATGGTGGTTCCTGAGACCCATGAGAGTAGGCTGCCCGTCTTAGGTCACAATTGGGATGGAGGCTTGAGGAAAAGCCTCACAAATTCCTAAGACGTTTCCAGTTAGGAAGAATTGCCTGCGTAACTTGCCTAACCGGAACAGGTTTCAGTTTAAAAGCGTGGAACCTTGTTTCAACTGGCTAACCCTGGTATTTTGAAAAAAATAAAGCAGGGTGCGCGGTATGAACGAATGGGGGAAATAGGAGGATAGTGCCGATTAGGTTCTTTGACTAAAATCGTTTGGCAAACAAGGGATCGGTGATTATAGGTAAACAATCACATATTCTTGTTGGGGGAACTTAATTCTTGATGGTGCAGACGCCAGTTCGAAAGCGACGCGCCGCCAGCCTTCTGGAAATCATCCTGGGGCTGCCAGTCGTACTGATATTGCTCTTCGCGGTTGTGCAATTCGGCTTATTGCAGTCGAATCAGCAAAGCTTGAAGCAGGCAAGTCGGGCTGGCGCGCTGATCGCTGCCGAGTTCCCCATCGATTTCAATGCAGGCACTCCACCAACCCAAGTGGTCACCGCGATCACGGAAGTCCTTCAGGAAGGTGGTTTGCTGGGATCGGGCGAGACGGTTCAGTCGGTTGGTGCCGTCCACTTGAACTACCGCATTTACGACAGCGTTAACGACACTGAAGTGGTCAAATCGGTTTCGATTGGCTCAGGTTGCCAAGCACCTGCCCAGCCAGGTTTGGCGTATGACTACGTGCAAATCACGATCTGTCTGCCGGCGACTCGATTGGCACCCAACACGACGGCCTGCTTTGGAGTCGACTACACCGGACGTTTCGTTTCGCAGACGAGCCTGTTTCGCTACGAAAAGACTCCCTAGCAGATACTGAATCTTTTTAGGAAATCCGGCTGATGCATTGGATTGGCAGATCGATCTTCCTGTTTGCGTTGCTTGTCATCGCCGGGGCGATCTTCTGGCCCAGCACTTGGCGGACTTCGGCGAATTCTGAAAAGCCTGAAAACAATCTGGCCCAAGAAACTCTTCCCGCAACTGCCGACATCGGCGGCAACGACGCGGACGACATCAACCCGGAAGATGACAATCCGCACGTTTCCGATATGCAGAATAACCTGACTCGTGCGTTGGACGGAATGCTTGCTTCGCATGGCGAAGTCTTCAAAGATTCCGAAGGAGGGCTGCGAGAACAAATCGCGGATGCGGACCGTCGACTCACCGGCATCAAGTCCGATATTCGAACCGCTTTGCGAAATGCGAACCGGCAGATTCGTGTCCCTGGTCAACACTCTCCGTTGATCATGATGGTTGTTATTGAGGGTGCATCGAGGGCCGACGTCGGTTTTTACGAGATGGACGGTCGAACGCCGTTGCTGGAATCGCTGGCGGAACATGGCACCGTATTCCAGTCTTGCTTTGCAGGGCCTTCAGCTGAAATCGCGCAAGATATGCTGTTAAGTGGTTCTGGGTACCGCCCCGGCAAGCCGCTGGGC
Organism: bacterium; assembly: GCA_016124445.1. Taxonomy (GTDB): domain Bacteria; phylum Planctomycetota; class Planctomycetia; order Pirellulales; family Pirellulaceae; genus Bremerella. The sequence goes on along the minus strand of WGNR01000001.1, from coordinate 346,648 downwards.
AATCTGATGACGCAAATGATCTGGAACTCCGGCTATCGCACCTTGTTGTTTGATGGATCGCAGTGGCTTTCGGCCGATCAGCGGCGACAATACGACGACGATGTTCGCGCAACGATCGATCCGACAAGCGGATTGCCGATATCGCTTTCGCTCAACAGCGCGACCGCGAAACTCATTTCCAACCAAAACGACGATCCTGCCGACGATATCTCGGCCACGAAACTTCTTACCGGCCAAGCGCGAGAGTTGCTGATCAAAGGAGCGACCGGTCGGCCGACCTTTGCCCAGTTTAATTTCACAATCACCGCGAAAGATGAGGCCCAGCGGCTCAAGCAGGTTGCCGAAATCGATCAAGCGATTGGACGTCTGTTTTATACGATTGGAAAAGAACGCGGTGGGCGTTCGATGATGATGATTGTGGTGGGGATGCCCAGTGAGCACAAGGGCTCGGGAGCGATTCTCAGCCAAGACAATCTCACGGTTCCACTAATGATCTATCGATCGCAAGGCGAGCCGGTTCTCAGTGTCGACCAACCCTGCGGGCTACTCGACATCATGCCGACGTTAGCCAACGAGATCCACAGCAGCCGCGTTCCAAAACACAATGGAATGTCCCTGTTGCCGCTGATCGAAGGCAATTCCAAGGTCGCTCAACGAACGTTTCGCTGGACCAATCCGCAGAACCCAGCCGAAGTAGCCGTTTGCCAAGGTCCTTGGAAAGCGGTTTTCGGTCAAACCAATCAACTCTTTTACTTGCCGGAAGATCCACACGAGCAAACGGATGTGTCGTCGGAGCATCCCGAGGTACTGAAAAACCTGGCCAAGTATGGCCCAGCCAGTAAGTAACCCCAGAGTCAGAAATCCATGCTTCTCCCTCATCGACAATTCGACTTTCTAACCCGACCAGGGCGTCGCGGCGTTTCGATGCTATGGCTGCTCCTGGCATTTCCGGCATTGATCCTGTTTTTGGTGCTGGTCGTCGAAATCGGCAACATCTGGTTGGCTCGGCTGGAACTGGAGCAAAGCCTGGAAGCCAACGCCCTGGCGGCCGTCAAAGAATGGGCTGAAGGGGGCGTCACCGATACGAAGAATGCGCGGATAGTCGGTAACCAGTTCACGATTGCGAATCCAGTCCGATTCAAAACGATCAGTCTGACCGACAATACGTTGAACACCGCGTTTGTCCCCGCCGCCGACCCTGACCTGCTCAACTACGACTCGACCAAGACTAATCCAAACGACAACAAGGTCTGCACCGACATCACCGATTACAACAATTACATGCAATCCGGTGTGTTGGTGTTTGGTGCGATCACGCAGATCAATGGAGCAACACCTGACACAAGCGTTATTTTCAATGCTGCAGCACCTGCTACGTGTTCCTCTGGAAACGTGCTTGTTGATGCAACGGGAAAGGGCAACCTTAGCAACGGATTCAGTAATAATTGGGGCGTTTCGTATTACGCGACGACACAGTCTCTAAGCAATAACTTAACAATCACGAAGATCGAAATCGATGTCGATCCGGCTTTGACCTATAACACCGGGACGGTTACCGATTACGTGTTCCATCAAAGCACGGCAGAGACATCGACTGCCGGTTCTGGCAACTACGCCATTAGCTATTCAACGGGGCCTCACAACGTCATTGAACAGATCGACAACTTTTATTACGAAGACGTCAATAACGCCGCCAGCACGAGAACGATTAACGAAGTTTACACGTTCCCCAATGCCCATGTGATGAGCATTACTTTTGCCGGTGCGAGTGACTCGATCAACGCTCTCAAACCGGGTGAACGCTTCCGATTTGGCGCGGAGGTGCACGAAGGTTCAGAGAACGGCAATCAGGTCGATGGCGACGGAGTCGCACAGGTGGTCGAGATTCGTATTTACTACAGCAACAACACCGTTGTTAAGGGAGTCCTCATTGACGACCATACCAAGTCGGCCAACGGCCCTTGTAGAAAGCGGGCTGAAGACCGCGATGCCGCTGGGCCGGTCACGGATGCTCGCGGTGTGGTTCATATTGAGCCGCATGAATTGCCCATTCAGGATTTGCCATGCCCGGCTGACTCAGGTGATAACGGACAAGGTAACGGGCAATCCTGGGGCTTAATCGGTGGCAGTACAGGACCAGTGAATTACTACGCCGTGCGTGCCCAGGCCACCATCGGTGTGCCGAGCGTCGTCAAGCAAATCTGTGGCTTCAACCTTGGGCCATGGGGAGTTAGCGCCAAAGCAACTGCGTACTACGACTGCTTGAACCAAGACCCGAAACTAATCCGTGTGGATGTCTTCAGGTGTACTTATCCATATCCGTAAATAGTCCGCGCGTTACGGCAATTTCCCGGGCGAGAACATTGGCCAGTCGAGTTGCTGCGGTCCTCGGATTCACTCTGCTTGGCCTTTTGGTGTTGCTGACCGGCTGCCAGCAACAGGTAGGTGAGGCCGCCGATCTCGAATCGAAGCCAGCCGAAGCGTCTCAGGCGAAACCTGAAACCAAGCGGCCGGTTGCGAACTACTCGTTAACGAGCGACGCAATCGAAAAGCGGATCTCTACCGATCTCAACTTTCTCGCCTCGGACGAGCAGGAAGGTCGAGGACCCTACTCCAAGGGACTGCAAGCCTCGTCGGAATACATTGCCGATCAATTCTCGCAGGCAGGTCTGAAAACCAAGTTGATCGAAGGTGGACCGTATCAGGTCTTCTCTCAGCGTGGGAATATCGAGCTAGGGGACAACAATCATCTGGAGGTTGTTTCCGCCGGCAAGTCTCTCGAAATCCCGCTGGGCCAGTTCAAAACGCTCTCGGCCAGTCTCTCCGGAAAGTTTGACCTGCCGGTAGTTTTTGCCGGGTATGGTATCACATCAGTCCGTGATCGATACGACGACTTCGAAGGGATCGACGTTTCGGGCAAAGCGGTCATCCTGGTGCGTCACGAGCCAGACCAGTCTGGACGAACACAGCTTTTTGCCGGCAAAGGCAACTCGAAGTTCGCTTATCTCTCTTCCAAAATCACCAACGCGATCGAACATGGAGCTGGCGTGATTCTTTTCGTTTCGGACGAAGTTGCTGTCAATAAGAATGAAAAGGAAGTTGATCCGCTGCTCTCGTTTCAGATCCGAATGCCCAAAAATTTCGAGCCGAAGATACCTGTCTTGCACCTGAAACGAGCGGTCGTGGATGACCTGCTCAGCCAGGCTGACAAGCCGTCCCTTTCCGAGTGGGAAAAAGAGGTCGACGAAACGCTCAAGCCGAATTCGTTCGACCTGCCTGGGGTGATCGCGAAAGGGGAAGTCGAGATTGAGAAATCGGTACGAACGCAGCAAAACGTGCTGGGCGTGTTGCCTGGCCGTGGCGAACTGGCTTCGGAAGTGATCGTGGTAGGTGCCCATTACGACCACCTCGGTTACGGTGGGTCAGGTTCGCTGGCTCCCTGGACACGCGAGATCCACAACGGGGCGGATGACAATGCTTCTGGCACCGTTGCAATGCTGGAAACGGTGCGGGAATGCGTCGGTTGGAATGATGGGGATCGTCGCACGATCTTATTCATGGCATTCGCCGCCGAAGAGCAAGGTTTGATCGGCAGCGAGTTCTACGTCCGGCATCCGCTGTTCGCCAATGAAAACACGGCGGCCATGTTGAACTACGACATGGTCGGTCGGTTGCGGAAGGACCAGTTGACGTTGTACGGTTTCAATACGGCCGAGCAATTTGAAGCCTGGGTCGACGAGGCCGCCCAGAAGCATGGGCTGACCATCAAAAAAATTCCAGGCGGGTATGGTCCTAGCGATCATGCTTCGTTCTATGGCCGCGGTATCCCGGTGATGCACAACTTCACCGGCTTTCACGCCCAGTATCATCGCCCGAGCGACGATATCGAGCGAATCAACGTGCCGGGGATTCGCCAGATCGTGGCGATGAACGTTGACATCTTGAAGCAATTGGCCACGCAGAAGATCACCCCGGTGAAGAATGCCGAAGGTTCTCTGCTCGATCTCTACCTGGGTGGACTCTCGCAGGGAAATGATTCGGACGAAGATGAGGCCGAACAGGACAAACGGGCCCTGGGTGTTCAAGTCGATGATCCGACCCCAGATGGCATTCCGATCAAGAAAGTCACCCCCGGCAGTGCGGCCGAAAAGGCCGGGATTCGCGATGGCGACATCCTAGTCGAGTGGGGAGATCAGAAGTTGGAATCGGTTGGCCAGTTGCGAAAGGTGGTACTGGGCACCGAACTTGGAAAGAAAGTGCCTGTCAGGATCATGCGGGGCATGCTGTTGCTGGAAGTGGAAGTCGAATTTCCCAAGTAACCTCCCCGGGTTGAGCGAGCATCGCGGAGCGATTAGGCTGATTTTCTGGAATCTTTCCTTTTCCCACCCACCCTTCCCCTCCTGCAAAAGTGATCTTCATCATGGCGCGAATTCTTGCTGCGTTATCGGTCTGCTTCTGTCTATTTGTTACCACCGCCCACGCTCAAGACGAGCAGTACGTGCCTGGCCCCGATGCCGAGCGTAAAGAAGGCGTTCCGCAAGGGACTGTCACGCACCATGTCTGGGACAAGAGCGAGATCTACCCTGGCACCGTTCGCGACTATTGGATCTATGTCCCCAAGCAATACGAAAAAGGGAAGCCGGCCTGCTTGATGGTGTTTCAGGACGGCGGCGGTTTCGTTAACGAAAAGGGACAAACCCGGGTTCCGATCGTTTTCGATAACTTGATCCACTCGGGCGAAATGCCGGTCGCGATCGGCGTCTTCATTCAGCCTGGTGTCGTCCCTCCTGCCAAGAAGGGACAAGCCCCGCGTAAGAATCGAAGCTTTGAATACGATACGCTCAGCGATCAATACTCACGTTTTCTGACCGAAGAGATCTTGGCCGACATCGGCAAGCAGTACGACATCAGCGACGACCCCCAGCACCGCGCGATCTGCGGAAACAGTTCCGGCGGGATCTGTGCGTTCACGGTTGCCTGGGAACATCCGGAGCAGTTCGGCAAAGTGGTCAGCCATATCGGCAGCTTCACCAACATTCGAGGCGGTAACGTCTACCCGGCCCTGATTCGCAAGACCGAACATAAGCCGATCAAGGTCTTCTTGCAGGATGGCGAAAACGACCTCGATAACCTGCATGGCAACTGGCCCCTTTCCAATCAGCAGATGGCGGCAGCCCTCAAGTTTTCTGGCTACGATTACAAGTTCGTCCTCGGCGTTGGTCGGCACAGTGCCCGGCATGGCGGCGCGATCTTCCCTGACACAATGCGTTGGCTTTGGAGCGACGTCGTCGAGAAGAACTAGTCGCGACGTTTCTCGTGTCGTTTATTGCTTGCCACCATCACTTACCAGGAACTCACGCCATGCGTTTTCTCGCCGCGACTCTTTTGTTAGTTGGTTTCGCTTCGACAGCCATGTCGCAAGACATGCCGCTGTCCGACGTTTTGATTGAAGGTCAAGGCTGGGAGCTTGTCGCCGACGGCTACAAGTTCACCGAAGGCCCGGCCGTCGATGCGGACGGCAACGTTTTCTTTGTTGACGTGCCAAATCAATTAGTTTTGAAACTGGATCACGCCAGTGGTAAGGTCAGCACCTTTTCCGAAGGCAACGGTGCCACCAGCGGGCTGATGTTTGGTGCCGACGGCAAGTTGTACGGCAGCCAGAATCGTGATCGCCGAATCGTCGTGTTTGACGAAGCAGGCAAGATGCAGGTGATTGCCGACGATCTGGGTGCCAACGACCTGGTTGTTGCCAGCAACGGCAATATCTACTGCACCGACCCGAAGGAGCACCAGGTTTGGCTAGTTCGTCCCAATGGGCAGAAACAAGTGGTCGCCAAGGACATTGCCAGCCCTAACGGCATCATCTTGTGGCCGCACGAAGGAACCTTGGTCATTGCCGATTCCGCGGGCGAGAACCTTTATTCCTATCGCGTCGAAGAAGATGGCACGCTGAGTTATGGTTCCCCGGACTACACGTGCCGCCTGCCCGAACCCGAGGCTCCCAGCCGGGCCGACGGGATGACTGTCGACACGAAGGGCCGCCTTTATGTAGCCACTGCGGTGGGTGTGCAGATGTTCGATTCGACCGCTCGGATCAGTGGCGTCATGCTCAAACCGGATGGCAAAGCACCGTCGAACGTGGTCTTTGCCGGGCCGAAGCTCGATACCATGTATGTGACCGCTCGCGATGCGATTTATCGCCGCCCTACTCAAGCGACCGGGGTTCGGTATGGTAAAGTGAAAGGGAAATAGCTTTCACCGTCATTCCAAGCTTTAAACCGTCCATGACCCAGCCAGAACCAGCGCAGCCACACGATGCGGAAACAACTCCAGCATCAACGTCGCCGCGCTGGATCGAGCTGGGTCTGATCGTTTTGTTGTTCTTCTTGTTCGTCGGCCCGCTGACACCCGACGTGAACGAGCCTCACTATCTTTCCAAGGCTCGCCATTACTGGAACCCTGCGTGGTGCCCCAACGATCACTTCTTGAATTCCGGCGATGCGCATGGGGTGTTCTACTGGACGTTCGGCTGGCTCACGACGTTGGTATCGTTTCCCGTCGCGGCCTGGATTGGCCGGGTGCTGTGCTGGTTCACGATTGCGATCAGTTGGCAGCGGATGGTTTCCAAAATCGACGATCGCCCGAAGATCGGCCTGTTGGCAATTGCCGCCGGTTTGATTGGGGTGAACTACCTGCATATGGCGGGCGAGTGGCTTATCGGCGGAGTCGAAGCGAAGTGCTTTGCCTATGCGCTCGCGTTTTGGGGCATTGGCGACGCCCTTTCCGTCCGCTGGAATCGCGCCTGGATCTTGCTCGGCCTGGCAAGTGCTTTCCACGTGCTAGTGGGCGGATGGCTGGTGGTTTGCCTGATGTTCGCGTGGTTGGTTTGCCCGAAGCAGCGGCCTACGCTTGTTTCCATGCTGCCAGGGTTGCTCGTGGGCGGAGCGATTTCACTGATTGGCGTCGTGCCGCTGCTATTACTGAACCGCGAAGCGACTCCGGATGATAGTGCCTGGGCCAGCTACTACTACGTTTATCAGCGTCTCTCGCATCACCTGGTGATCCATTCGTTTGCCTGGCAATTCAAAGTTCGCTTTGCCCTGGCCGTTCTGGCGTTGGCCTGGACTGGCTGGAAACTAAGAGACCACGATCAGGCTCGCATTCTCAACGGCATCGCTTTGGGAAGTGTCGTGCTTGTGCTGATCGGATTGTTCATCGATCAGTTTTTCAGCTTTGTGTGGGTAGACTGGCTGACGGCGGCAAAACTTTTACGGCTTTACTGGTATCGCGTAGCCGATGTGATGGTGCCGGTGACGTTGGCGATCAACGTCGTGCTGCTTTGCCTGCGCTATCAATCGACGTACCCTGCGGTCAGCAAGCTGGGCATCGCCGGGTTGTCTTTGGTGGTGGCAGTGGGAATGATTGTTCGTGTCGCCGACCGATGGACGGCGGAGGCCGGTCCCGCCGATATTGCCTCTCAGGTAACCGACCCTCAGCAGTGGATCCAAACGTGTCGTTGGATTCGCGAAAACACCCCCAGCGATGCCATCTTCCTGACGCCTCGCCTGCAATCGTCGTTTAAATGGTATGCCGAGCGCGGCGAAGTGGTGACGACCAAGGACGTCCCTCAAGACGATGTCAACTTGCTCGAGTGGTGGAACCGTCGCGGCCAGGTTCACTGGGGCGATACGCGGCGGGACGAAACGTTAAGCATGGCTCGTCTGCCGCAAGAAGACATTCTTCGCCTGGCGAAAGAGTATGGGTTTCGCTATGTCGTGGTCGATCGGGCCTTGGCACGGCGGGATGGTGTCGATATCACTTGGAACTTCCCGCGAGTTTACCCGGCCGATCCCAACCAGTCCGCCAGTTACGAAGTTTATGAAATCCCTCCCGCCAATTAGCTTCGCCCCAAACTGGATTGGCAAACTTCGCCAAACGCTGAAGTTCGCGTTCAGGCCATTCCCGGCACTACGTCATACGTCCCCCAATCTTTCCTACGGTCGGCACAACGGGCCGGCTTCGCCCCGGGCACGCCGCGCTGCGAACCTGATATTGCTGGTTCCCGATGCGGAAGATAACTGGACGATTCCTTTGATCGTCCGGGCCAAGTCGCCTGATATTCATTCGGGCGAAATTGCTTTGCCAGGCGGTCGCTGCGAGCCAGGCGAATCGGCGCTCGATACGGCCGTGCGTGAATTCCACGAGGAAATGGGGCACCAGGTTTCGGTCGAAGATGTCTACGGCGAGCTTCCACCAACTTATGTTTGGGCAAGTAACCACGACGTGCGAACCTTTGTCGCCTTGCAGCACTCTATGCCAACATGGAGCCCCGATCCCAAAGAAGTGGCGGGGCTCGTTTTTCTACCTTTAAGCCATTTGATGTTGCCTGGAAACTTCGGCATGCACCAAGTCACCCGCCGCCGCGTTCAATTCTCTGCCCCTCATCTGAGTGTCGCTGGGCAGCGCGTGTGGGGTGCGACTTTGCGTATGTTGGTCGAATTGGGGGAAGCCCTCGATTCGGCCAGATAGATGGCGAAAACGCGTGCTGACAAGACGATATAAGGCACGCTTCTACCTAAAGACGATCACAACCGATAGCCCGCTGGGTGGGAACTCCCTATGTTCGCCCCCGGGTGGTCCTTTATACTAACCGATCGGTTTTCAACGTTTCTGCGACAAACAATGGGCGAAATGGCATGACGGTACGTGTCGGCATCCTGGGAGCCACCGGCTACACGGCTCTCGAGTTACTGAAAATCCTGGTTCGGCACCCCGAGGTCGAAGTCACCGCGCTGACGACACGGCAGGAAGATCGTCCGCACGTCAGTAGCATTCATCCGCAGTTCCACAAACAGTTGGATCTGCATCTGGAAAACTGGGGACCGAAAGAGCTGGCTGACAGGTGCGATTGCGTGTTTGGCTGCCTGCCGCATGCTGCTTCCGCCTCGGTCATTCCTGAAATGCTCGACGCCGGCATGAAGGTGGTCGACCTGAGTGCGGACTATCGCCTGAACGATCCCGAAGTCTACGCCAAGTGGTACGGGGCCGATCATCCCGATGCCGAGCGGATGAAGACCACCGTTTACGGCTTACCAGAACTGTTTCGCGAGGGAATCGCCGAAGCCCAATTGGTCGCTAACCCCGGCTGCTATCCGACCGGCGTTTCGTTGGCCTTGGCACCGCTGTTGAAAGCAGGCATTATCAAGCCCGAGGGAATCATCGCCGACTGCAAAAGTGGCGTGAGCGGGGCAGGGCGGACGCCTAAGATGGCGACGCTGTACCCTGAGTGCAACGAGAGCTTCGCGGCGTATGGCGTCGGAACGCATCGTCACATGCCTGAAATCGAACAAAACCTGACCGTCTATTCCGGCAAATCGGCCAGCGTGATCTTCACCCCGCACCTAGTCCCGATGGATCGCGGCATTTTGAGCACTTGTTATGCGTTGCCTGACACCGAGGCGAGCGAAAAAGAACTGCTCAACTGTTTGAACGAAAAGTACGCCGACGAGCCATTCGTCCGCGTTCGCACCGACCTGCCGGCGACCAAGCACGTTTCCGGGACCAACTTTTGCGACATTACCGTTCGCCGGGTCAAGGATCGCGTGCTGACCATTTCGTGCATCGATAACCTGGTGAAAGGTGCCTCGGGCGCGGCAGTGCAGAATTTCAACTTGATGTATGGATTCGCGGAAACAACCGCTTTGCTTTGATCGGATGAAGAAGGACAACGAAGGATGACTTCCCCAATTCCCGCAGGATTTCGACTCGGTGGCTTTCATTGCGGCCTGAAACGAAACCCCAACAAGGAAGACCTGTCGCTCATCGTATGCGACGAAGACACGGTAGCCGCCGGCGTTTATACGACGAACCTGGTCGTTGCCGCGCCGGTTGTCTGGGATCGCGAGCGCACCCCGTCCGATAAAATCCGCGCGGTCATCACCAACTCGGGCAACGCCAATGCCTGTACTGGCGAGCAAGGCGTGAAAGATAACGCCGAGATGGCGTCGATTGTGGCCAAGATGGCAGGCGTTTCGGCTGACCAGGTGCTGACCATGTCGACCGGCATCATTGGCCATCACCTGCCCATGGAAAAGATCCGAGCCGGTTTGGACGAAGTGTTTCAGCGACTGGGGACAGACGAAAGTCACTTTGACGCCGCTGCTCGCGGAATCATGACGACCGACAAGGGCAAGAAGATAGCCTCGCGCGAATGCGAAGTGAACGGCAAGACGGTCAAGTTGATCGGCATGTGCAAAGGGGCCGGCATGATCGCGCCGAACATGGCAACGATGCTGTCGGTCGTGCTGACCGATGCGGAGCTTACGCCAGATCAGGCCAAGTCGCTGCTCACCAGCGTGACCAACGATACGTTCAACTGCATTACGGTCGATGGACATCGCAGCACGAACGATACCCTTTTGCTGCTGGCCAGCGGCAAAGCGGGCACTGGCAAAGTAGAAGGTGCCGCACTCGATTCGCTTCGGTCTGAATTGCGACAGCTATGCGAAGACCTGGCCAAGCAGATTCCGGCCGACGGCGAAGGCTCGACCCATTTGATCGAGATCAACATTGAAGGTTGTGCTAGCCGAGAGGATGCCGCGCGAATCGCCAAGACGGTCGCCGATAGCGCCCTGGTCAAAACGGCTATCACCGGCGGCGATCCGAATTGGGGCCGAATTGTTTCGGCGGCAGGCTACTCTGGCGTTTCGTTCGACCCAATGGGGATGCAACTGATCGTCAACGGCCACCTGCTCTACCAGCAAGGCACGCCGGTCAAGTTCGACGAAAAGACCGTCAGCCAGTCGATCAAAGACAGCTTCGAGACCGATATCACCCTCCGCTTTACCGAGGGAGACACCAAATTCCGCTACTGGTCGAGCGATCTGACCGTGGAATACGTCCGGTTTAATTCTGAGTATCGAACCTAGAATTCTCGCAGGGTGCGATTCGCTACGTTGATCGCACCCTGCGACATTACTTTTCTTTAGCCTGGGCCGCTCCATCTGCTGCTAGCAGAAATACGTCTTTGCGCAATCGCCTGGGATCGATACACTTCCGCGGCAGCATAAATCAGAGCCTGCTGAAACCCCACATCCTGTCGCACAATCTTCGCTTCGCTATGTCCCCGAGGTATTCGTCTGCAATGTCCAAGGAAGCACGCAGCCGCAAACTGACCGCCGCCATGGTGGTGAACGACGAAACAGACCTGATCCGTGCAACGCTGCACAGTGTTCGCAAAATCGCCGACGAAATCGTTCTGTTGAACATTGGCAATAGCGACGCGATCAGCTCGATTGCCAACGAGTTCCAGGCTCGGATCGTGGCCCACTCGTGGCAGAATTCATTCGGCGAGGCCCGCAACGCGGCGCTGACCCACGTGACCGGCGAATGGGTTTTGTGGCTCGACCCAGGCGAAACTATGCAGCCGGAAGATGCCGCCAACCTGCGGCAATTCGTCAATTCCCAGGTCGACATCATGACCGCCTACGTCTTGCTGGTTCGGGCCGCCCATGCCAGCGGCGAGATCGGCACCGAGCAGGTTGGCCAGGTTCGGCTTCTGCCCAATCATCCTGGCATCCGCTACGAAGGCCGGGTTCGCGAGCAAGTCATTCAATCGCTGGCTGAGTGCGGCATGGCGATCGAGGCGGTACCGTTCCTGCTGCAGCGTCACCCGATCGAAGCCGACGCCAACTGGAAAGTAAAACGAGCCAGCAGCGACGCCAAGCTGGTCGATATCGAAATCAAAGAAGCAGGCCCCAGCGCTCGGTTAATGATTTGCATGGCCGAAGCGGTGCAAGCATTGAACGACCAAGAAAACGCGTTGATGTTCTTCGAGCAGGCGTGCCGCCTGGCCGAGCATGGTTCGCCTGAAATGCTGGAAGCGTTTTACGGCATCCTGACCGCACTCGATAACCAGCCGGACGGGCTCGAAATGCAAATTCAAACCTGCATGACTGCCCTGGAGATCTTCCCTCTCGACGCCCAGCTGTTGTGTGCGATCGGGGGTTACCTGCAAACCAAGGGGCATCACGACCTGGCCCGCCGTAGTTTCGAGACCGCCTACAAGCATGGGCAGATCAATCTCGAGACGTGGCACATCGACGATATCGACGAAATCGCCGCATCCTGCCTGGCGATCACCACGCTCAACCAGGGCAAGCAGGCAGAGGCTGAACAGATTCTGATCGACGCGCTGAAGGACTGCCCTCATTCAGTCCGACTGCGACGCCAGGTCATTGAAATGCACGTCAAACATGGCCGGCGCAAGGAAGCGTTGACCGAAGTGGAGAACCTGCCCGTGAACTATCCGAGAATCGAATCGCTCCGCAGCGCTGTTCGCGGGGCAGCGTTGGCTTCGCAAGGCAACTGGACCGCCGCGCGGCCTTACCTGGAAACCGCCTACGATCAAGGATCGCGCGAACCATTGTGCTTCCGTTGGTACGCGGCCACGTTGGCTGCCTTGGGCGAAAGCCAATTGTCACGCGACGTCCTGCAAGATTGGAAACAGCACGATCCGCACAACGCCGAACCAGGCGAACTGCTGCACTCGCTGTTGGCAGGGCCTAAATTGCGGCAAAGCACCGGCGTGAAAGCGGGCTAGATACCTTGCTCTGCAAGGACTCTCCCGTAGGGTGCGAGGAGTGAGGCGAAGCCGAACGTATCGCACCATTTTCGAGAGTTGATGTCCGATTTCGGTGCGATTCGCTTCGCTGCTCGCACCCTACCCGTTCAATCAATGAAAAACCCTCATACATTTGTACGAGGGTCCTTTTTTTGGACTAATTGCCGAGCTGTGAGAGCCGCTTAGCTGCGGCCGACTCGACCGAGCACTGTCGAAAGGGTTTCGCGAAGGACCGTTCCGCTACGACGCAGGGCCTGGATTTCTTTCGGCCACAGGTCGAGTTGAATCGTCGATTCGACGCCATTCTTACCCACGACCGTTGGCACGCTCAGGGCAACGTCGCGAATATCGTAGCATCCGTTTTGAATGCTGCTGATCGGCAGAATCTGGTGGCTGTCCAGAGCGATCGCATCGATCACGTCGCGGATGGCAATGCCGACCGCGAAGCCAGCGCCACCCTTCTTCTTGATCACTTCAGCACCGGAGCCCTTGGTTCGCGTGAACAGTTCGTTCGCCGCGTTGGGAGTCCAGCCGGGAAACTTCTCCAGTGGGAGACCGTTAACCGAAGCGGACGACCAGATCGGCACCATGCTGTCGCCATGTTCACCCAGGATCAACGCTTTGACCTGAGTCGGTGGCAGTTTGCATTGCGCGGCGATCAACGCACGGAAGCGAATCGTATCCAACTGCGTTCCCAGGCCGATGACGCGGTTGAGCGGCAAGTCGAGCCGGGTCGAAGCGAGGTAGGTCAGGATGTCGACCGGGTTCGACACCACGAACACCGTGGCGTCCTTCTTGTAGCCGACCTTCTTGATCGAATCGAGTATCGTCAGGAAGAGATCGACGTTGCGGTTGATCAGGTCCAAGCGGCTTTCATCCGGCTTGCGACGCAAACCGGCCGTGATGCAGATCAGGTCCGAATCAGGAATATGCTCGTAGCTGCCGCTGCTGATGATCTGATCGGCCGTGCTTGGGCTGCCATGCAGCAGGTCCAGGGCCTGACCGCCGGCCAGGTCGGCGTTGACGTCCAGCAGGGCGATTTCGCGAACGATGCCGCTGCACTGCAGCGCGAATGCGGCACAGGAACCGACCAGACCGCCACCGCCAATGATGCTAACTTTCATGGTTCGTACTCTCAGGTTTCTCTGGGGTGCTGGTTTGGCTTAGGCGTGCTTGGAAAGTTCAGCCATGACGCGCTGGGTAATCATCTGAATCAGCTTTTCCTGGTCAGAAGATCCGCCGGCGGCTTTATTCACAGCAGCCTTCGGTCCCATCGGTTCCGGTGCCGGGAAGGCACGACGTTGAACCTTCGAGTCCTTCCAGCTATCGCGGAAGATGTCGTTCGCGCAGATGTCGCAATCTTTGTACTCTTCGGTGTTACGTGGATCGCTCCAGCCCCACTTGTCCTTCAGTTCCAGCAGTTCACGCTGCTTGGGCTCGTTGAAGAACTCGACGTGACCCAGTTGCTTGGCCAGGATCAGCATGCGGCAGTAAGCATCCAGGATCTCGGTCCACCAGTAGGCCCGCTCGACGTTCTCGCCGTAGCTGACGGTACCGTGGTTGGCCAACAGGATGACATTGGTTCGATCGACGAACGGAATGATCGTGTCGGCGAAAGCCTGACCGCCAGGCGTTTCGTACTTGGTGATCGGCACGTCCCCCAGGAAGACTTCGACTTCCGGCAGCACGCACTGCGGAATCGGCTCGCGAGCGATCGCAAACGCGGTGGCATGAGGCGGATGGCAGTGGACCACGCTCTTAATGTCGGACCGCTGCTTGTAGATTTCCAGGTGCAGAAGCGCTTCGCTCGATCGCGGTTTGATACCGGCGATTTGCTTGCCGGTCATATCGATCGTCGAAATGTCTTCCGGCTTCAGGAAGCCTTTGCAGTGCATCGTCGGAGTGCACAGCACTTCGTTGTCGCTAACGCGAACGGTGATGTTGCCATCGTTGGCAGCCGCAAAGCCTTTGGCATAGATGCGGCGACCGATATCGCACATATCTTGTTTGATCTTGTGAACGTTCGTCATGCCGATTCGTTTCTCGCAATCAAGGGTAACGTGAAAGTGTTTTGATGTTTGATTTGTAAGAGCCTTAGCCGCCTGGTCGGTAACGGATGTCTACCGTGTCCAGGATGGCGGCGTTGTAGGCGTCGACTGGTTTCATGTTCGGGTAAAACGGTTGGGCCGCTTCGCCCCCTTCGCTCAAGGCGATGAAGCTGTCGTGCCCGGCTCCCAATTCGTCGTAGACTACCAACAGGTCGTCCAGCGGCGTCTGGTCTTCTTCGATGTCGGCAAGCATCATCGGCACCGCCAGCTTCAGCGAGGCTCCCTGAAATTCAGGAACCGCGCGGCTGAGGGTCACTTTGCCGATGATTTTTGCGATACGCATGGGTTGTCTCGTTAACTAATCCAGGTCGGTCCGGCCGATCCGCGAAGGTTCCACAGCGTGGTCAGCAACCGCGGGACATCGGTATCGTTCCAATGCGCGGGGTGACAAACCACCAGGTTCGCCGCCAGGCTCTTGGCCGAAGCCTGCCAGTCGTGACTGCCGCAAGCAACCATCGCTCGGATCCCGCTTTGGCGGTTCGCGGCAACGGTGGCAGCTTCCGGTTGTTCCGACAGCAGGATCGCCATCTGGTCTCGCTTGGCAAGCTGAATGGCACGCTCGACCGCCTGCTTCAGGTTGCCAATTTGTTCGTTTGGTGCCGCGGAGCCCCAGCTTGCCGAAATCGACTGCTTGGCCGCGTTGACGACGACTGGGCCGCCGACGGTGGCGCTGCAATCGTTCTGATCAACTCGCCGAAGTTCGATTCCACGCTGCTTGAGTTCATCTTTCACGGCAGGCGTCACGACCGCTTTGGCCGGAACGCATAACCTCGTGATCGAATCGTTCAGCTTGTCTTTCAGCGAATCGATCGTCACCAGCTTCACATCGAGCCGCAACTCGCCAACGTTGGCGGTACTGGGCTGCGTCGTGCTTGCCGGCTGAGTCGTCGCGCCGGCCTGCCGTAGTCGCTGGACGACCAGGCGGACGATGCGTTCGATCTCTTGACTGCTGATTTCGCTTGGCACGTTTATTCGTCAATAATTCCGATCACCGTCCAACGGACTGGCGTTCGGGGGTATTTCAATAGTTCTGAAGTCGATTTTCCGTCGCTGGTGATCATGACCAGCTCGCCGGGACCGGCGTTCACGGCATCGACCGCGACCAGCGGGAAACCATCCGGGGTGACGCCATCGACTTGCAATGGCTGCACCACCAAAAGTTTCCAGCCCTTCATCGACACATGCCGAACGGTGCTGGTGGCTGTTCCGACCACACGAGCCGCTTGCATCGATGCTTAACCTTTCGCTGGGTGGCCGAGGATGCACAAGTCGTCGATCAACGAGCAGCGTCGTTCCCGCGTGAAAGTCAGCGGGGTGGTGACGCCTTCGCCGGTCGGGGTTGCGATCGAGAACGAAATGTAACCTTCGCCCCCAACACCCAAAGCCGAAGCACAAGGACCATTCTTGACGAACAGGGTGGTGTCCATCACGCGGCCCATACGGGTCATGTTTCGTACGTTGTTGCTGTGAATGATCGCCGTGTGACGGAAGCCATGTTCGTAGTACTTGGCCTTGTCGATCGCTTCGTCGACGTCGTTCACGCGGACGAAGGGGATGAACGGCATCATCTGCTCGACCGGAACGAACGGGTTGTGCTCGTCCGTTTCGCCGAAGATCAGTTCGACGTTTTGCGGAATGTTTTTACCAGCGGCCCGAGCCAACACGGCGGCATCCTGGCCGATGAATTCTTTAGCGGCGACCTGCTTGGTTTTGCCAGGCTCGCCCACCTCGGTGATTGCGGCAGAAGTGAGTCGGTCGATTTCGCTCGAGTTCAAGCGAACCGCGCCGGCACGTTCCATCGCTCGCATCATTTCGTCGAAGACCGAGCCAACCACGAACACCTCCTTCTCAGCGATGCAGAGCAGGTTGTTGTCGTACGCACCGCCTTGGATGATGCAGCGAGCGGCTCGATCGAGGTCGGCCGTTTCGTCCACGACGACCGGCGGATTGCCTGGGCCAGCAACCACGGCTCGCTTGCCACTGTTCAGGGCGGCACGGGCCACGGCGGGACCACCGGTGACGCAGATCATGGCGACGTCGCGGTGATGGAAAATGATGTCGGCCGATTCGAGGGTCGGTTCAGCGATCACGCAGATCAAGTTGTCGATGCCGAGATCGTCGTAGATCGCCTTGTTGAAGCGGCGAACCCCTTCGGCAGCAACCTTCTTGCCGCTGGGGTGCGGGTTGACGACCAGCGTGTTACCGCTGGCGATCATGTTGACCGCGTTGCCGGTGATGGTTGGCAGCGAATGGGTAACCGGTGTGATGCAGCCGATGACGCCGAACGGAGCATGTTCGATCACCGCCAGACCGTGGTCGCCACTGAAGACCTCGCTGCGAAGGAACTCAACACCAGGCGTTTTGCGGCCCAGCAGTTCCAGCTTCTCGATCTTATGCGCGAGCCGCCCGATCTTGGTTTCGTTCATCTCCATCGTGCCCAGTTCGACCTTTTGGTCGATCGAGATACGACGGATGTGATCGATGATCCGTTTGCGATCTTCAATGGTTCGTTCGGAAAGCTTCTCGAACGCCTCGCGAGCGGCACGGACCGCTTCGTCGGCACAATCAAAGATGCCGTAGCGGCCGTTGAATCCGGAGGTCACCGGCGGCGCTTTGCCGACTTCGGCCAGTACCTGGGCAACCACGTTGCGAATGATCGATTCGTCAAATTGCATGATGTCTATATCCTCGCGTCAGCGCGTGAATGTTTCGGCAGGCTAACCTTCGGCGTCTTCTTCGGAGGTCGGTTCCGCTTCAGGTTCTGGTTCCGGCTTCGATTCGGCCTTGGGAGCCGCTTTTTTCTTAGCCTTCTTCTTGGCGACCGGCTCTGACGCCGGCTTTTCGGTCGAATCATCAGCCGAGTCGTCGTCTCGGTCGTACACGCAAAGGTGGTCGACATGGGCCCGGTCAACGATGCCGATCACAACGCAGTCAATCGGTAACGACTTTGTCTCCGGCGTCAAACGGGCACTCGAGCCTTGCGTGATCAAAACGAAATCGCCAACGCCGCTTCCCAGCATGTCGACTGCGACGAACGTACGACCGGTGGTCACCAGGGACTGGCGATCTTTTGATTCCAATCGATACGGTTCGACGACTAGCAACTTATGGCCGACCATGGTGTCGACTTTTTGGGTCGATATGACCGATCCGGTTACTTTGGCGATAAACATCTTAAGTCGACTCCAACAACTGCCTGGTCTGCCGAGCAACGATGATTTCTTCGTTGGTCGGAATGACCCACAGTTGCGTTTTGCTGTTTTCCGAATGGATGGAAGCCTCGCCTTTCGCGGCGTCGTTCTTGCTTTCGTCCAGTTCGATTCCCAACTGTTGTAAGTTGGCACAAACGTCTTTTCGCAATTGCTTGCCGTTCTCGCCAATGCCTCCGGTGAAGACGATCGCGTCGGCTCCGCCCAGTTCCACAAGCATTCCGCCCAAATAGCGGCGAACTTCGCTGGTGAACATGTCCAAGGCCAAACGTGCGTCGGAATTGCCCTGATCGGCGGCTTGTTCCAGGTCTCGCATGTCCCCACTTAGGCCGCTACTAAGACCGAGTAGACCGCCTTGGTTCCCGATGTAGGCGAGAACTTCAGTCAGGCTTTTGCCGGTCTTTTCCATCAGCAAGGGAAGGGCATACGGATCGAAATCACCGACCCGGTTGTTCTGCGGCAATCCGGTTTGCGGGCTCATGCCCATGGTCGTGGCAACGCTCTGGCGATTTTTGATCGCAGTTAAGCTGCTGCTACCACCGAGGTGACACGAGATAACTCGCAAATCGTCTTTTCCCAGGATCTCGGCGCTTCGCGTGGCGATGTAACGATGGCTCGCTCCGTGAAAGCCCCACTTCTTGATCTGAAACTCGTCAGACCAGGACTTGGGGATCCCGTAGTAGCGATTCCGATCGGGAATCGTCTGGTGGAAGCCCGTCTCAAAGGCGGCAACCAGCGGAATCTCCGGAAGTTGCTCGGAAAGCAATCGCATGGCGGCGATGTAAGGCGGGTTGTGGGCCGGTGCGACTTCGTTCATTTCAGCCATGGCCGAGAGAACATCGTCAGTGACCCGCTGTACGCCGGAAACACGTCCGCCGTGAACCGCTTTGAATCCAATGGCCGAAACTTCAGCAGCATCCTTCAGGCACCCATGCTCGGCATCGGTCAGTTGCGAAAGGCATTTGCGAACCGCCACCGCATGATCAGGAACATGATCGGTGACTTCTTCTTTCCAATCGCCAATCTGAACGCTGCAAGAGCTTTCTGGAGATCCGATGCGATCGATCCCGCCCCGGGCCAGTTGGGTTTCGCTGTCCATATCGAACAAGCGGTACTTGAAACTGGTCGAACCGAGATTTGCTACCAGAACCTTCATGCGTTGGGACTCCTTTCGCTGCGAATGCGCTGTGGGTTAGTGGCCTTCAAATTCAAGCGGTTTAGCTGAAGTAAACGTCGACCAGACCTTCGGCCGGACGGGGCAGGACGTGGCTGCCGGTCAGTTCGCCAACTTGCTGAGCAGCATTGGCACCAGCTTCGACGGCAGCACGAACGCTACCGACGTCGCCGCTGACCACCGTGGTGACCAAGCCGCCGCCGATGTTGACGCGCTTTACAATCTTGACGTTGGCGGCCTTTGCCATGGCGTCGGTCGCTTCGACCAGGCCAACCAGACCTTTGGTTTCAATCAAACCAATTGCATTTTGCATGGTTATTATTCCTTCGCGGTTGTTTCGTTAGAGGTTAGGACTATTCGGCGCTCATGACCGACTTAACTGGTGGCGGCAGAACGATGCCGATGTCTTCGTGTGGTCGTGGAATGACCTGCACGCTGACGACTTCGCCCAGACGGCCAGCCGCGGCAGCACCTGCATCGGTCGCAGCTTTCACTGCGGCGACATCGCCGGTGATGAAAGCGGAAACCAGCCCGCTACCAACTTTGTCCCAACCAACGAACGTCACGTTGGCTGCTTTCAACATTGCGTCGGTGGCTTCCACCAAGGTCACAAAGCCCTTGGTTTCGATCATGCCCAACGCTTCCATTACTTTCGCCATGGGGTTCAATCTCCCGAACAAAAAAAGGAAACCGTTACTTCTTGTCGCTCCTGAAAATCAGCAGCGATTTCTTCTCAACACGGATCTTAAAAAACGCCTTCGCTGGCCCCTTACGGAGGACTCACGTTGCAAATCACTGAGGCCAACGAAAGCGTGTTCTCGCTTAATGCTTCGTTTTGCAGCCACAAGGTTCCTGCTTGAGCAGTTTGATCTCGGTGGCTGCGTCCAGGTTGCAGGCGTTGCCTTCGTCGGTGTCGATGTGGACTTCCAACTTGCTGACATCGTCGGCCCGGACCAAAAGGTCTTCAAACGTGGTCGTGCAGCCTTGCGAAGTAATTCGCAAGTTCATGCGGTCGCCATTCTTCACGCCGTAAAACACGGCGTCGCGATTGTTCATGTGGACGTGGCGTTCGGCTCGGATGACACCTTCGTCAAGCTGAACGGCACCCTTGGGACCTACCAGCACGCAGCCAGGCGTGCCGTCGATCTTGCCGCTGGCTCGGACCGGAGCATCGATCCCCAGCGAAATGGCATCGGTGAACGCCAGTTCGACCTGGCTGTAATTTCGGGTAGGACCGAGCACGCGAACCTTTTCCAGCATCCGACGACGCGGACCGACAACCATCACGGTCTCTTCCGCCGCGTAGAAGCCGTCTTGGTAAAGATCCTTCATCGGGGTCAGCACGTGGCCGGGGCCAAACAGCGTTTCGACATGGGCGTCGGTCAAGTGAATGTGACGGGCCGAAATGCTAACAACCAGTTTCGGCTCGCTGGCAACGGCTGGTGCGGCGACAGGACTGCCGCCTTGCGAAAGAACAATCTGTCGAACGATCTGTTCGATGGTAGCGTGATCGAGATTCATCGACGAACTCATGCTATGGAAACCCGTTTGTGGGATTTAACTGGCTTTGTGGGAAATGGGGCGGTCGAGGATCGCCATCTCGGCAGGGGCGATCAACAGTTCGACTCCGGCTTCTTGCACACGTTGCTGCCATGCAGGCGAAATCTCGTGATCGACCACAAGTTTGTCGACCTCCGATAGTTCACACATCTGAGCCAAGCTTTGACGACCAAACTTGGTGCTGTCGGCGACGATAATCACTTCGCCGCCCGCCTTCATCATGGCTCGTTCCGTTTCAACCAATAGTAGGTTGCTGTTGTACAACCCTTGTTCGGTAATCCCGGCAACGCTTAAAACGGCACGCCGAGCACTGAGCCTCGAGATCATCTCGTTGGCATACGGTCCGAGTGAAACGCCCGTCGCACTGTGGACATAGCCACCCAGCAGGATCAATTCGGTTGTGCTGCTGGCCATGAACAAGTTGGCCACCGGCAATGAATTGGTGACGACCTGCAACGTACGACCGACCAGCATCTGGGCCAGTTCGTAGGTGGTGCTTCCGCCATCGAGAATGACGGTGTCGCCTTCCTCGATCAGTTGAGCCGCGGCCTTCGCGATCTGCCGCTTCTTGCTCCACTGCATCTCGTGGCGAAGTTCGAAGTGGGGCAAGTTCGGAGAAGGGCCCGTGTAAAAAACGCCCCCGTGCGTCCTGCGAGCCGACCCAGCCTCTTCCAGTTGCTCGACGTCGCGTCGGACCGTCGATTCGGACACTTCCAACTCTTGCGCTAATTCCGGCAACGAGGCGAAGCCACGGGCTCGCACCAGTTCCAGGAGTCGCGTTCGTCGAACGTCCGCTTGCATGAAGGGGGAGGTTGGGGTCTGGGATGGGGAATGGGATAACTCAGTCGAGTCAAATCACCTAGATTATGCATCCCTAATTGCCAATAATCAATCAGATGATGGCATAATTCTTTCAAAATTCACGCAGTATGATCGAAACAGACCGGAATATCCTCACTAGAACGCAAAAATACCCCCAAAATGCATAGGGAATGGATAATCTATCCAGGATGAACCATCGACAGGTTAGTCGCCAGGATACAATTGAAAGAAAATCGTCATTAAGTGAAAGAATGTCGCCATCGCCATGAAATGTTTAAATGGGAAGAATGCAAAGAGTTTGACGCGCCAGGATGCGGCTTCGAGGGATACCCCAATTGCGCAAGATCAGTCACTGCTAGCGGTTAGCTGGCGGGGCGGACGGTGACTTTACGGCCAGAGACCGAAACACGCCCTTCGGCAATGGCGGCGATGGTGGCCGGGTAGAGTTGGCACTCAGTTTCGAAAACTCGGGCCGCTAAATCTTCAGGTTGGTCGTCAGGCAGGACGGCGACCACCTGTTGGGCGATGATCGGGCCGTGGTCGTAGTCGTCGTCAACGAAATGGACCGTGCAGCCGCTGACCTTGGCTCCATATTCGATCGCGGCCGAATGAACGCGAAGGCCGTAGTAGCCAGCCCCGCAGAAAGACGGGATCAGCGAAGGGTGAATGTTGATGACGCGGTTCACGAAGTCGGACGGGACGGCAACCTGTTTCAAAAAGCCACCCATCACAACTAATTCAACGCCCGCCTCGCGGCACTTGTGAAAGATCGCCGCGGAGAAGTCGGCGATCTCTGGGTAGG
The DNA here is from genome assembly GCA_016124445.1 of bacterium. Lineage (GTDB taxonomy): Bacteria > Planctomycetota > Planctomycetia > Pirellulales > Pirellulaceae > Bremerella. The sequence goes on along the minus strand of WGNR01000001.1, from coordinate 324,351 downwards.
CCTGGACGGTGATCACTTCGCAAGGGATGCTCGCCTCGTCGGCGTACTGAATCCCTTTCGCTTTTGCGCTACTCGAGATGACCTGCACGATCTTGAGCGGCAAGTTCTCTTCGCCAATCCGCACTAGCAAATTACGCAGCGTCGTCCCGCCGCCTGAAATCATGACGGCAATCTTCAGCGGATTTTCCGCCGTGTGTCGGGACCATGTCGTGGTCGGCTGCGTCATACGGGCTTCACGTAAATGCGGACATCGTGATCGGCGATGGTGGTTTCGGTTGGGTCGACACCTTTGACCTCGGCAAGTTCCACCGAACTGGCAAGCGTTTCTTCCTGGATGTAGCTCGCATGCGATTTCACCGCCGTTTGGACGTCGTCGGAATCGGTGACCACACCAACCTCAATCTTGGCAGTGTATTCCAGGTCCAGTTCTTTGCGTTTGTCCTGGATCAGGCGAACGATGTCTTTCACGTGGCCTTCCTGGATCAGTTCCGGGGTAAGCTCCGTGTTGAGAACCACCACGCACAGCTTGCCTTGCGCTGCGGCCCAACCTTCTTTGGCGGACAGCCGAACCTGGATGTCTTCGTTGTCCAACGTGAGCGACTCTCCTTCGATCGTCAGCGTGAAGGTGCCCTCGCTTTGCAGGGCATTGAGCAAAGCGGCCGCGTCGGTTTGGCCGAGTACCTTTTTCACCGCCGGCATCAACTTGCCGACACGCGGTCCAAGTCGCTTGAAGTTGGGCTGGATCTGGTAGTTGATGTACTCGTCGGCATCTTGGGTGAAGTCGATTTGCTTGACGTTCAACTCTTCGCACAACAGTGAGTTGTGCGACTGAAGCCACTCGCGATGCGTATCGTCGGCCAGCACCACTTCGACCTTACTCAGGGGCTGACGCACTTTCAGCTTTTCGTTCATGCGGGCCTGGCGACCCAGCGAAGCGACTTCACGCAGCAGCTGCATGCGCTGCGATAGCTGCGTATCGATCGCCTTGGCATCGACAGCTGGGAAGTCGCACAAGTGAACGCTCGACTTGGCCTTGTCGCCGAACACGCCAGCCAGGTTTTGCCACAGCGACTCGGCCAGGAACGGCACGAACGGGGCGATCAGCTGGCAGGTGGCAAGCAAGCATTCGTACAGCGTCCAATAGGCATCGAGCTTATCGGCCGACTGCTTGTCTTTGGCCCAAAAGCGATCGCGGCTGCGGCGAACGTACCAGTTGGAGAGCCCGTCGACGAACTCGTTGATCGCCGCGCAGGCGTTGTAGTTGTCGTAGGCATCCATCCGCTCGACCACCGTTTGGATGGTGCGGTTTAATTCGCTGAGAACCCAGCGATCGAGCTCGCTCCGCTTGGCGACCGGTCGGGCTCCTTCAGCGCCGGCAAAATGATTGGCCAGCGATTTATCGAGATCGCCTGCCGACGTTTCCGGCTCGAAGCCGTCGATGTTGGCATAGATCGTAAAGAAGCTGAACACATTCCAGAGCCGCAGCAGGAACTCAGGGATGCTGTCTTTGATTGACTGCTCGTTGTAGCGGATCGAAGTCCAGGGCGGCTGATTGGCGTACAGGTACCAGCGTAGCGCGTCGGCTCCGTACTTATCGAAGATCTCGTTGGGCTCGCGATAGTTTCGCTTGCTCTTGGACATCTTCTGCCCATCTTCGCCCAGCATCAGGCCCAGCACGATGCAGTTCTTGAACGGGTGCGGATATTCGTGCGGCTCGGTCTGGCCATCTTCGTCCTGACCAAACAGCAGCGTGCTGATCGCCAGCTGGCTGTAGAACCAGCCACGCGTTTGATCGATCGCCTCGCTGATGAAGTCGGCCGGGAACTGGGCCTCGAAGTTTTTGTCTCCCTGATGCGGATAACCCCACTGGGCGAACGGCATCGCACCGGAGTCGTACCAACAGTCGATCACTTCCGGCACGCGTTTCATGCGCGCGCCCTTGGCGAACGGCGAATCGTAGGTGATCTCGTCGATGTACGGCTTGTGGATCTTCAGATCGTCGACCAGGTCAGGGTTGGCGGCTTTGGCTTTCTCCCAAACGTCGAAGCCGGTAGCACCTGGCTTCTCTTGCAGTTCGGCATAATTGGCGATGGCTTCGCCGCGGCCGGTTTCTTCGCAGACCCAGATCGGCAGCGGCGTGCCCCAGTAGCGTTCGCGCGAAAGAGCCCAGTCGACGTTGCTTTCCAGGAAGTTACCGAAGCGGCCATCGCGGATATGTTCCGGCAGCCAATTGATCTGCTGGTTGTTGGCCAGCATCTGGTCTTTGAACTTCGTCGTGCGGATGAACCAGCTTTCGCGCGGGTACTGGATAAGCGGATCGTCGTCGGCTCGCCAGCAGAAGGGATAATCGTGCAGGTACTGATCTAGCAAAAATAGGATGTCGCGCTGCTTCAGTTCGCGCGAGATGTCCTTGTCGGCCTCTTTGACCCAGCGGCCTTTGTAGTCGGGGGCTTCGTCGGTGAACTTACCGTCGGGACCGACCGCGCAGATGAGCGATGGTCCTTCGCCATGCTCGAAGCGATCCTGTTCGGCAGCGAGAACTTCGTAGTCGACTTCACCGAAAGCGGGTGCCTGGTGGACCAAACCGGTTCCGCTGTCGGTGGTAACGAAGTCGGCCGAGACCACGCGCCAGGCGATGTGCTCTTTACCGCCGGACTTCAGTGTGCCTTGCGTATCGCCTTGGTCTTTGTAGTAGTAGTCGAACGGCGGCATGTAGCGTTTGCCGATCAACTCGCTACCCTTGGTCGTGCCAACCACTTCCCAGGTTCGCTTGGCCTTTGCGGCGAGTGCTTCGACGAGAGCCTCGGCGACGATCAGCAGTTCGCCGGTCTCTTCGTCCTTGACGGTCGCGTAGGTCAGTTCCGGGTGAACGGCCGCGAACTGATTGCTGGGCAGCGTCCAAGGAGTGGTCGTCCAAACCAGCAGCGAAGTGTTTTCCTCGCCCAGCAAGGGGAAGCGAACGTAGACACTGGGATCGGCGACCTGGCGATAGCCTTGGCCTACTTCGCCGCTGCTGAGTGCCGTTCCGCCTTGAGCCCACCACCAGACGATCTTGTGGCCCTGGTAGAGTAGCCCGCGGTCGTACAGATTTTTGAGCGACCACCAGACGCTTTCGACGTAGCTTTTGTGGTAGGTGACGTACGCTTCTTCCAGATTGACCCAGAAGCCGAGCCGTTGTGTCAGGCGTTCCCACTCTTGCATGTAGCGCCAGACACTGGCCTGGCATTTGTGGATGAATGGTTCGACGCCGTAGTTTTCGATCTCTTCTTTCGAGTGGATGCCGAGCTCTTTACACACTTCCACTTCGACCGGCAGGCCATGGGTATCCCAGCCGGCTTTGCGCTCGCAGTAGTATCCCCGCATGGTGCGATACCGGGGGAAGACATCTTTGATGGCCCGAGTTAAGCAGTGGCCTGGGTGGGGCATGCCATTGGCGGTTGGTGGGCCTTCGTAGAAGACAAACGGCTGGCCCTCTTTGCGGGCTTCGAGCGACTTTTCATAGATCTGGTTCTGTTGCCAAAACTCGAGGACTTTGGTTTCCATTTCGGGAAACGAAACATTTTGGGGGATGCTCTGAAACATCGAATCTCATCTTCCTCGAGCTATCTATGACCGAAGGGAGCGAAATCGCTCCCTTAACAGTTCCTATTCGACTCTTCGTTCTTGTAGGGTGCGAGCAGCGAAGCGTATCGCACCGAAAACGGTTATCAAGCCTTCTTCAATGGTGCGATGCGTTCGGCTTTCGCCTCTCTTCTCGCACCCTACGTTGGATTAACGGTGCCCGATATTGGACCCGTTGAGTGGGGAATCGGTTCACGGGGACGCGTTAGTCGTCGTCCTCTTCCGCTTCTTCTTCGTCTTCCTCGCCCTCTTCACGTTCTTCGTCATCTTCATCGAAGAACTCTCCGTCCATATCTTCGTCTTCTTCCTCATCGATCAGGTCGTCGTCGAACGACTGGTCATCGACTGGAGTTTCGTCATCGAACTCTTCGAAGTCTTCGTCGAAATCGTCGTCGAAGTCATCCTCGTCGAATTCGTCTTCCGTGTTTTCGTCATACTCGTCGTCGACCGCTACAATCGAGTGAGTCTGGCCATGGGGGAGATCGGGAGTCGATAGAGGCAGATTCAAGAGTTCTTCTGGCATTGCAAACCTTCGGTTGTTTTCGTTGGCGCCGGTTGGCATCGATACTGGGGGCACGTTCTCCGGGAACCGAATCATGAAATTAGAAAAGCCTGACCCCTGGTTCGTCAACCACCGCGCAGGCGAAAACATTGTCCTCGGAAGCATTTACGGTGATTACCCATGAATTCGTCGACTGGCCGAGTCGTTGCGATTTGCCTATCTGAGGGAGGAATCCCCCGCCTTCCGGTCGATTCGGCCGAATTAACCCTGGCTGGATTTCAGGGAGACGGGCACCGTTACGACGAACATTACGCCCAAGAGCGCGCCGTCACGCTGTTCAATTGGGAGATTCTGCAGCAATTTGATGTCGAGTCCCAGCCATTTCCGCCAGGAAGTGTGGGTGAGAATATCTCACTGTCTGGAGTCGACTTAGCCGAGTTGGAGCCTGGCACGCGGCTATCGGTGGGCCAGGCCGAGATTTTGCTGGTCAAACGGTGGCGGCCATGTCATGCGACTGAAGCGGCCAGCGGGCGAACTTGCGAGAATGGCCAACAATGGAAGGGATATTTTGCCAGCGTGCTGCGTCCCGGCGAAATTCACCCTGGTGACTCGGTCAGGGTGATTTCCAGCCGGTAATAGCATTTTCTACGAAGTGGAACTACGAAAACGGCAACCCAAAAGAAACAGGCCTAGATAACGTATGTCATCCAGGCCTGTTAGGTGTCGAGTTCCGTGTCCCAGTAAGCTTCGCTGACGAACTTACTCCAGGACTCTATCCGCACACGTCTGGCGGCGTAGACCGGAGTCCACCTCGGCCGAATCGGTTCCTTCCGCATCGGCATGTGCGCCTCGGCGGGGGTCCGGTTCGCCTTGCGATGATTACAGTCGACGCAAGCCAACACGCAGTTTTCCCAGGAGGATTCTCCTCCCTTACTACGTGGGATGACGTGGTCGATCGTCAGGTACTCGCTGCCAGGCCGCGATCCGCAGTACTGACAGGTGTACTGGTCCCGCTTGAACACATTGCGACGGCTGAATGTCACGGTGTTACGCGGAATGCGATCGTAGTTGACCAGCGAGACAACTTCCGGGATACGAATCTTCAGCAATTGCGAAGAGATGAAAGGCTCGTCCTTGCCCGGGGCCAAGTTCGACCAATCCTCCCACGTGTAAAGCTGGTAGCTATGCGGATCGACAACACGAGCCGTGCCGCAGAAGACCTGCGTCAACGAACGTGCGACCGACGCCACACCGACAGGCTGCCAGTTGCGGTTGAGGACCAGCGTAGGCCGCTCCAATAGGACCGACATGAATCTGATTTCTCCCTCGTTTTAAAGGCAGTCGATCGGATTCGAACCGAAACCTCTTCCTGATCCCTCAGAAAGAACTCTCACCAGTGAGCCACGACTACCGAAGTCACGAAAACTGAGTAAAGACAGAGGATGGGAAGGCTTAGCACGGAATAGACCCTCAGCGCGGGCGTCGGGGCCTCCGGCTTGTAAAACCTTCAACATAACACACTTCCGGCTATTGTTACCAGTTTTTATGGTAATCATTCGCAGGGCGAACCAAGCCGGGGCAACGGAACTGTAGGCAACTTGTGTTAAGGCGGTACGAAGGGTTTCCGAAATCGTGGGAAAAATGTCGATAACCTGTCGATAGTTACGGCATTTTTACCGCGAATCTCTGTCCCATCGCGGCGACCTTTCAAGTTGCTTTTCCGCTCGCTTAAGAAGACCGAAATCCGCGCCGCTGGTTCACCCTTGAAGTAGTAGAAAGAGAAATGGTTGGGAGCTGCCTTCTCTGCGGGTTAGAATAAACCGCCTTGTTCCCCTTCACGTGATATCCCCGCCTTTCTATCGAGTTCCTTCCATGCGCACGGTTACCCGCTGTTTTTCGTTTGGTCTCAGCTTTTCCCTCTTCTTACTGATCACACCTATGCTTTCGGCCCAGCAGGATGAAGTCATCTACGACGAAGCGAAGATCCCCAAGTTCACGCTTCCCGATCCACTGACCGGCCCGGACGGAGCGAAGATTGAAACCGCAGCCGACTGGGAACAAAAGCAGCGGCCATGGCTCCTGGAGAAGTTTGAGACCCAGGTTTACGGCAAAGCACCTCCGGCACCAGAAAAGATCTCGTACAAAGTGACTGAGTCGTCGGACGAGGTCATGGGTGGCAAGGCCCGTCGCCGTCAGGTAGCGATTCAACTAACTGACGATCCGGAAGGACCGGTCTTGAATCTCTTGCTTTACCTTCCCAAATCAAAGGAGCCGGTAGCAACATTTTTTGCCCTGAATTTCTACGGTAATGCCTCAATTGGTTCCGATCCGGCCGTCCCGCTGCCGACCAGCTGGCTGCGAAACAATCGCGAGAAAGGGGTCGAGGATCACAAGGCATCCGAAAAAATCCGCGGCACGAGCAGTTCGCGTTGGCCGATCGAAATGATTCTCGATCGCGGGTATGGTCTCGCCACGGCTTACTACGGAGACATCGATCCTGACTTCGACGATGGTTTCCAAGATGGCATTCACCCTTACTTTTACGAAAAGGGTCAGACCACGCCGAACCCTGATCAATGGGGAAGCATCGCAGCGTGGGCCTGGGGCATGAGCCGAGGGCTCGATTACCTGCAGCGAAACCCGGAAGTCGATGGCGAAAAGGTCATTGTCATGGGGCACTCGCGTCTTGGTAAAACGGCCCTGTGGGCAGGCGCCTCTGATCCTCGCTTCGCCGCGGTGATCTCGAACGATTCTGGCTGCGGCGGAGCGGCCCTGTCGCGTCGTCGTTTCGGCGAATCGGTCAAACGGATCAATACTTCGTTCCCGCACTGGTTCTGCGATAATTTCGTCCAGTACAACAACAACGAAGATGCTTGTCCGGTTGATCAACATGAATTGATCGCATTGATCGCTCCGCGTCCCTGCCTGGTTTGCAGTGCTGAGGATGATCGCTGGGCCGATCCGCACGGCGAGTTCCTCTCGGCTCACTATGCCAGCCCCGTCTACAAGCTTCTGGGGGTGGGAGGCCTGGCGACCGATACCTGGCCAAAGCCCAACGAGCCGGTACTGAGCCGCTTGGGGTATCAGATTCGTCCCGGCAAGCACGACGTGATGAAGAGCGATTGGGAGAACGACCTCGACTTCGCCGATCGCCATGTCACCGGCAAGGCCAAATAGGGCATCTGGCGGGCCGCCGGGGTGTTTTGGTAGAACAGTCGGTATCGATATCCCCATCGATGAAGGAGCCCCGCGTGAAACTGATTGTCGCCGTCATTCAACCTACCAAGCTTGAAACCATTCGAGCCGCGCTATCCGAAATGGCTGTCGAACGCCTGACGGTCTTTGATGCCGAAGGCTATGGCCGCCAACGCGGTCAGACGGCGACTTTTCGTGGGATTGAGTATCAGACGAACCTGCTGCGGAAAGTGATCGTCGAAGTGGCGGTCAACGACGACTTCCTCGAAAAGACGCTGGCCACGATCGAAAACGTGGCCCGCACCGGCCAGGAAGGGAACATCGGCGACGGCAAGATCTTTGTCTTTCCGATCGAGCAAGTGGTGCAGATCGGCGGCAAAGAACGAGGCCCCTCGGCCGTTTAATCCAGGATATAGGTAACGCGTTGATTCTCTACTTTACTGCCGACTTGATGTCCAATTCCCGAGTGCAGGGTCCAGCTAACGCGCAGGATATTCCGCTACGGGTCATTGCTTCGAAGCGTGGAATTCTGGAAACGATCGACGATCAGACGACTGCCATGATCGTCGATCTCAATCCGCCGGCCCGTGATGCGATCAGTACGATCCAGGAAGTTCATGCGGCACATCCCGAGCTGAAAATCTTGGCCCATGGACCACATGTTCAGGTCGATTTGCTGGCTTCCGCGAAAGAGTCGGGGGCGGAAGTCCTGACCAACGGGCAGTTCCATCAGCAGGTCAGCGAAATCCTGGTTCGCCTGGCCTGATCTCGTTGTTTTCTAGCGACAGCCGGACGGCCTTATTAAGCCGTGAATTTCAGCCCAACGATGGCGACCATCAACAGGGTTAGAAAGAAGATACGCGCGGCGTTTACCGGTTCGCCCAAAAGCGTCATCCCTAAGATAACCGCGCCGCAGGATCCGATACCGACCCAAACTGCATAGGCCGTTCCCATCGGGAGGGTTCGACCAGCAACGCCGATCAGGTACATGCTGGCGACGATCCCCAAGACGGTTAGCAGGCTGGGAATTGGCTTGGTGAAACCCTCGGTGTATTTAAGCCCAACGGCCCAACCAGCCTCTAGCAAACCAGCAATTACAAGAAGAATCCACGGCATGACGACGTTCCTTGATAACGCATTTTAAGGATGCGTCGTCTTGTCTTTACCGGGTACGTCGCTCATCGTCCGGGCCAGAGTGGCAGCTAGTAGATTTGCCACAGTTTTATGCTTGAATTGCTTCCTGGTCAAGGCTCGACGAGGGCATTCGAGGCGGATGGTTAGTCCTCGGGCCCTTTCGAGTTGCCTTCGGAATCTGACTTCCCATCCAGATCCTTATTCAGAGCCGGCATGGCAAAGCGAGGCTGGTTTTCGTCCAGCACGATTTCGTCCATCTCGGCTTGATCGACGTCATGTCTCAGCAACAGATAGATGCCCGAGAACACCGAGAAGAAGTAGCCGAAGTCGTACGCCGGCACGAGGAATTGAATAGCCTCGAACCAGAATCGCCAAATCGAACCAGCCACGGTGCACTGCATGATCGCTTCGGTTTGCTCGGTACCTTGTCCCCAGGTCAAACCCGTGGCCAACGACGACATCGAGATACCGACAAACAGGCCCATTGCGAGATGCCCTGCGACGCCTGCGAGACAGGCAATGATCAGATACCAGACGTAATGAAATGGCCGCTGTGTCACGTACGAGTAGGTTCGTTGCAGGGCATCGAAATGATCGGAGCATTCGGCGCTGATCGCTCCCCACATCAAGGGCCAACCGGCAACTAGTGGAACCATGAGCATGCCGATCCCCAGGGCCGCCAAGACGGCCAGGAAGCCAACCAGGCCGGTCAGGACTGCTATCCACGTTGCCAGCCAATTCAATAAGCCAAAGACCACCAGGACCAGCATCAGCAAGGTGACGCCAAACAACGGGAACAATGGCGAGAGAAAGTAAGCCGTAAACTTCTTGGCTGAATGCTGCATCGCGGCTTTCATTCCGCAGCGATCGTTAACCGAGAACTCCATCGCTGCGATGCGCGAGATGGCTCCACCAAATAACGAGAACGTTGCGACCCACCACAGCACCGAGAACAAGCCGCCGACAAATCCCAGGACGGTATGCGCCCCAAACAATCGCGGCAGATGCAAGGCAGGGCGGCCTAAGGAGGACATGAAGATGTCAAGCAGGTCCGAGTAGGTTTTGATCGCGAACGGGCCGGCTTCTTCGGCGGGAGTCGCTTCAAAGAGGTGCCCAGCGATCCAATCGCCGAACGCAAGAACGCAGACAGCCAGGTAGGCAATGAACAGCACGCGCAGGTAAAAGCCGATCAAGGCTGCCCGAAACAGGACCAGCCAGGGAAATGACTCGTGCCAAGAAATGGCTCGCAGTAGACCACGCTCCTCCGACATGCAGCAAAACTCCTCAGGCGTGCGGGTAACTTTGAGTCAGAATTATAGGCGCGGCGGCATTTCAATAAAACGTCACTCCCACGAATCTTCCGAGTCGTCGATCGATTCGTTTGCCGCTCGATTGGCCTGTTCTTCAAGATGCTTTTCGATATCGACGGGGATCGACTGCTCTTCGTCCAGCCATTTCCCCAGGTCGATTTGCCGGCATCGCTCGCTGCAAAACGGCATCGCGACCGTGTATTTGCTTTCGAATTCATGGCCGCATGTAGGACAGCGTAGGGGAGCCATGATGTCTCCTTCGCAGAGTGGAAACTCGCAATCGAAGCTAATCGGGCAGAGATTTACTCCGATTTCGACTTGCCGGACGACTCGGACTTGGCCGGTTTGGACGATTCGCTGCTCTTGGAGCTCTTCTCGGCCCCCTTCTTGTAGGAATCGCTTCGATAGTCGGTGATGTAGAAGCCTGAGCCTTTAAACAACAGGCCACCCCCGGTGCTGAACAGACGCCGCAGCTTTTTCTTCTTGCATTCAGGGCACTTGGTCAGAGGATCGGCCGAGATCGACTGGAATTCCTCGAACTTGTGATGGCAAGCGTCGCACTCGTATTCGTAGGTTGGCATATCAGGAAACCTCTAACAGGCCTCGGAAACGTTTGATAACTGAAGTTTATTCTAGTTGCCGTCTGGGCAAAGTTCTCTCGCTGAACTTTATTCGGGAGCCTTGGATACGATTACCTGGCTCGGACGAATGACTCGATCGTACAGCTTGTAGCCAACTTGGGTAACCTGCAAAACGGTGCCGGGTTCAACGTCGGCGCTTGGCTGCTGCAGGATGGCTTCGTGCATGTTGGGGTCGAAATGCTCGCCTTCGGCTGCGATCGGTTCGCATCCTCTCTTTTTCATCGTCTCGAGCAGCTGTTTTTCGACCAACTTAATTCCGTCGACGATACCACCCGACTGCTCGCTATTTCCGGCCGACTGAATGGCCCGCTGCAGGTTGTCGACCACGGGCAGAAGATCGGCAAGAAGCGGAGAATTGGCATACTTCAACTCGTCTTCCCGCTCGCGTCGCATCCGCTTGCGGAAGTTCTCTAGGTCGGCTTGTGCCAAAAGTACGCGTTTTTCCGCATCGATCAGGTCTTGTTTGAGCTGATCGATCTGGTCATCGGAAACGCCGAAAAAGGTATCGGCCGCTACGTCTTCCGAACCTTCGCTCGGCGCGCGGTTGGGGTCGGGGGTTTCCTGCGAGGGATCCTGATGGGGATTATCAGCAGACACGCGTTAAAGCTCCTTGATTGGCTCTACTTGGTCTTCTTGTTCTCGCCGTCGTCCGATGACGAGAACAAATAGTCCTTAATGGTTTCGAGAAATGACTTGTGGTGTGGATTGACGTTGGTGTGTTCGATCTCGGCCAGTTCGCGAAGCAGTTCCTCTTGCTTCGTATCAAGCTTCTTGGGGACCTCGATATAGGTCTGCACGTACAAGTCGCCTTGCCCACGACCGTGGGGATCTGGCATCCCTTTGCCGCGCATCTTGAACACTTCCGACGAACCAGAACCCTTGGGAATGGTTAGCGTCGCGGGGCCGCTGAGAGTTGGAACTTCGATTTCGCTGCCCAATGCGGCCTGGGTATAGGTGATCGGCATCTTGAGGATCAGATGATCCCCTTCGCGCTCGAACAGTTTATGCTTGCGAATGGAGATCAAGCAGTAGCAGTCGCCTGGAGGTCCGCCATCGGGGCTCGGTTGTCCTTCACCCTGCAGGCGAACACGCATGCCGTCGTCGACCCCTGCGGGAATGGCGATATCGAGCGTCACACGCTGCGATGTGAAGCCGTTGCCTCGGCAATCGGTGCAAGGATCGGTGATGATGGTCCCTTGCCCGCCGCAGGAAGGACAGGTCGTCTGCACGCGCAAGATACCAGCTTGCTGAACGACCTGGCCGGCACCGCCACAGCGGCTGCACGTTTCGGGCTGCGATCCTGGCTTGGCGCCGCTACCATTGCAGGTAGCACAAGCGACTCGGCGATCGACCTGGATTTCGCGTTTGACGCCGGTTGCCGCTTCTTCCAGATCGAGCGTGACACGAACCTGAATGTCGGCCCCTTTGCGAACACGACGTCGGCCAGAACGACCACGGCCGCCGAAGATATCGCCGAAGATTCCTCCGCCAAAGATATCGCCGAACGCTTCCATGATGTCTTCGACGTCGTGGAACTGGGCACCTGGGTTGCCGCTGACACCGGCATGGCCGTATTGGTCGTAGCGAGCCCGTTTATCATTGTCGCTGAGGATTTCATACGCTTCGGCCGCCTCTTTGAAGCGAACCACCGCCTCTTCGTCTCCAGGGTTGGAGTCGGGGTGGTACTTGATCGCGAGCTTGCGATAGGCCTTGGAAATCTCGCTGGACGAAGCGCTTCGCTCAACTCCCAATACTTCGTAATAGTCGATCTTTGTTGCCATCGCGTCCTCTTCGTAGGCGGCGGTAGAAACAAAACGGGCTGGTCCCTGACAGAGATTCAGCCCGCTTAATTCTTTCGTTCCCGGCAGCCGCGACAAGTCGGCGGTTGCCGTTGATTGGTCAATCCCTTGGGCGTCTTAGCGAACAACGCCTTCGGTCGACTTCTTGGCGTCTTCCTTTTCCAGGTTGGTAACCAGGGCTTCGGTGGTCAGCAGCAGGCCGGCGATGCTGGCTGCGTTGCTGAGTGCGGTTCGCACCACCTTGGCAGGATCGATCACGCCAGCTTTGACCATGTCGACGTACTCGCCCTTATAGGCGTCGTAGCCGAAGTTGGTCGACTTCTGCTGGATCTCGTCAACGACCACGGTACCATCGATACCCGAGTTGTCGGCGATCTGACGCATCGGAGCCGGCAAAGCACGCAGGATGATGTCGACGCCGATCTTCTCGTCGCCACGGGCCGACGAACGGGCTTTTTCGACTGCTTCGATCGCTCGGACCAAAGCGACACCACCACCAGGCAAAATGCCTTCTTCGACGGCAGCACGGGTTGCGTGCAGCGCATCTTCGACACGAGCCTTGGTTTGCTTCATTTCGGCTTCGGTTTCGGCACCGACCGAGATGACCGCGACACCACCGGAAAGCTTGGCCAGGCGTTCCTGGTACTTTTCGCGATCGTATTCGCTTTCGGTCTCTTCGATCTGACGCTTCAGCTGAGCGATTCGCGATTCGAGAGCCTTCTTGTCGCCACCACCTTCGACGATAGTCGTCTTGTCCTTGGTGATGTTGATCTTCTTGGCCCGACCCAACTGGTTGAGCTGAACCTTGTCGAGCGTGATGCCGAGGTCTTCGCTGATGACGGTACCGCCAGTCAGGATACCCATATCGGCCAGCATCGCCTTGCGGCGATCGCCAAAGCCAGGTGCTTTGACCGCGGCGATGTTGAGCACGCCACGCAGGCGGTTGACGACCAAAGCAGTGAGGGCTTCACCTTCGATGTCTTCAGCAACGATCAACAGTGGCTTGGCCGTGTTGCCGACCTGTTCCAGCAGCGGAATCAGCTCACGCAGGTTGCTGATCTTCTTTTCGTGGAAGAGGATGTAGGCGTCTTCCATCTCGACATCCATTTCGGACGGTCGGTTGATGAAGTAAGGGGAAATATAACCCTTATCGAACTGCATGCCTTCGACGTAATCGACGGTCGTTTCGCGGCTCTTGCCTTCTTCGACCGTGATGACACCGTCTTGACCAACGCGGTGCAGGGCTTCAGCCAGCAGTTCGCCGATGGCTCGGTCGTTGTTGGCACTGATCGAGCCGATGTTGGCCACGTCGTCCTTGCTGTTGACCGGCTTGGCCATGCTCAGCAGGAAGTCTTCGGCAGCGGCGACGGCCTTCTCGATACCGCGACGAATCGCGGTCGGATTGCTACCGGCAACGATGTTGCGGAGACCTTCCTTGAAGATGGCTCGGGCCAGAACGGTTGCCGTGGTGGTACCGTCACCAGCCACGTCCGAAGTCTTGCTGGCGACTTCGTTGACGAGCTTGGCGCCCATGTTCTCGAATCGGTCTTCCAGTTCGATTTCTTTGGCCACGGTGACGCCGTCTTTGGTTACCGTCGGGCCGCCGTACGACTTGTTGATAATCACGTTACGGCCGGTTGGCCCCATCGTGACGGCGACAGCGTCGGCCAGCTTGTCGATGCCCTTGAGCATTTTGGCTCGGGCATGATCCTCGAAAAGCAGTTGTTTTGCCACGCTAAGAATCCTTATGTGATAAAAACTGAATGCGGTGTGGATAAACTTCGCGAACGACCTACGGTGTTCCTGGTCGCTGGTTAGTCGTTAACGACTTTGGCCAGGACTTCGGTCTCGCGAAGGATCTTGTACTCGTCGCCATCGATTTCAATGTCGCTGCCACTGTACTTGCCGTAGATGACTTCGTCGCCAATAGCAACCGACAGTTCGGCACGGCTGCCGCTGTCTAGCAGCTTGCCAGGACCGACTGCCAAAACGGTGCCACGCTGCGGCTTTTCCTGGGCCGAGTCAGGCAGAACGATACCGCCAGCGGTGGTTTCTTCAGCTTCCAAAGGCTGAACAACGATGCGGTCATCCAAAGTGCGAATCTTCAGACTCTTCGCCATGGGTGTTTATCCTTAAAACTTATTCAGGGGTATGTTGAGTGTTTGTAACTTAATTGTTGAGAACGAAAGCGAGGCGGAGCAGCTAGAATTACATCATGCCGGGCATTCCCATGCCACCCATTCCGCCCATGCCTCCCATTCCGCCCATGCCACCGTGGTCGTGGTGGTCATGATGATCGTCGCCGTCGTCATCTGAAGGAATCTCGGTGACCAGCGAATCGGTGGTTAGCAGCAAAGCAGCCACACTGGCGGCATTCTGCAAAGCGGTGCGAACGACCTTGGCGGGGTCGATGACGCCTGCGTCTACCAGGTCTTCGTAGTTGCCGGTGTCCGCGTTGAAGCCTTCGGTGGCCTTCTTCTGATGGCGAACACGATTGACCACCACGCCGCCATCGAGGCCGGCGTTTTCGGCGATCGTACGCAGCGGGAATTCAAGGACCTTGGCCACAATTTCAGCACCGTGCTTTTCGTCCCCTTCGAGTTCTAACTTCTTTAGGGCCTTTTCAGCTCGCAGTAGAGCGATGCCGCCGCCTGGAACGATTCCTTCCTGCAGAGCGGCCTGAGTGGCACTCTTGGCGTCAACCAGCAGGTCTTTGCGTTCCTTCATTTCGGTTTCGGTCACGGCACCGCAGTTGATCTGGGCGACCCCACCGGCCAGCTTGGCCAGGCGTTCCTGCAGTTTCTCGCGATCGTATTCGCTGTCGGTAGATTCAATTTCGCTGCGGATCTGAGCGGCACGACCTTCGATGTCCGCCTTCTTGCCGGCACCACCGACAATCACGGTGTCGCTGGCGGTCAGCTTGACCTTCTTGGCACGACCCAGGTTGGAAGTCTTGACGCTTTCCAGTTCAATGCCCAGATCCTTGAAGATGGCGGTACCACCAGTCAGAGTGGCAATATCACCGAGCATGGCCTTGCGGCGATCGCCGTAGCCAGGGGCTTTGACAGCGGCGACATTCAGAATGCCACGCATCTTGTTGACGACCAGCGTGGCGAGTGCTTCGCCGTCGATGTCTTCGGCGATGATTAGCAGCGGCTTGTTGGCTTTGCTGACTGCTTCCAACAGCGGAACCAGCTTTTTAGCGACCGAGATCTTTTCTTCAAACAACAGGATGTAGCAATCCTCGAGTTCGACGACCTGGCTGTCTTCGTCGGTAACAAAGTGAGGCGAGAGGAAACCGCGATCGAACTGCATACCTTCGACAAAGTCGACGGTCGTTTCACTGCCGCGGCCTTCTTCGACGGTGATCACGCCGTCTTTACCAACCTTCAGGAACGCTTCGGCCAGGACTTTGCCGATGGTCGAATCGTTGTTGCCGGCGATCGCGGCAATTTGTTCGATCTGCTTCTTGCTCTTTTCGTCGATCTTGGTGGCCGACTTCTGAACGGCAGCACCCACGGCATCGGCTGCCTTCAGGATACCGCGTTGCAGGGCCATGCCATCCGCACCAGCGGCCAACATTTTCAGACCTTCACGGAAAATGCCTTCGGCCAGGACGGTTGCCGTCGTGGTGCCGTCACCAGCGACGTCGTTCGTCTTGCTGGCGGCTTCTTTGACCAATTGGCAGGCCAGGTTTTCGTAGACATCGTCCAGTTCGATATCTTCGGCAACCGTGACGCCGTCCTTGGTAATCTTGGGGGAACCCCAGCCTTTATCCAGGACGGCATTACGACCGCGCGGCCCCAACGTGCTTTTCACGGCACGCGCCAGCTTTGTTACGCCGGCCAGCAGCGGTTGTCGCGCTTCATCTCCAAAGACCATCTGTTTTGCCACGTCTGGAATCCTCCTCTTGTGGGATGAACTGGTTTCACTCGGTCGTGCTCGGGGGTAATTCCCTAACGGGGCTGAGCTTATCCGACCGGTTTACTGCATAAGTTTGGTGAGTAACCGTTGTTTCGTTTTGCTGATCAGCGAGGGCCGGCTGCACCCTGAGTGCAGATTTTGGCAGACTCTCTCTGATGGACCCGGACTAAATGCAACTGCCGTGCCGAGAATGGCAAAGGGAAACGCAAGTCCTCATTGCACAGGGACTTGCGTTCTTTGGTGGTGTGGCCATTTTTGATAGGACAGTTGGATTTGCCATATTGGCAGGGATGCCAATGGTGACTCTTACATGCCTGGGCGGAAGTCGTCTTTGTCCTGGATGCTGTGCAGGAACTTTGCCAGCAGGGTGGCGGCATGGTCGCAATCGTCCAGCGAAACGGTTTCCACCGCGCTGTGCATATAGCGGTTCGGAACGGCGACCAGGCCAGCCGCAACACCGGCGCGGGTCGTCTGAATAGCGTTGGAATCGTTCGGGGCAGCTCTGCCGAGAGCCGCCAATTGGTAGGGAATCTTGTTCTGCTCCGCCACTTCGATCAGCCGATCGACCACTTTGGGGTTCATGTTGGGGCCACGATAGATCACCGGACCGCGGCCTAGGAAAACTTCTCCTCGCTCTCCCCGGTCGATCGTGGGGCAATCGGTGGCGTGCGTCACGTCGACGGCGATGCCAATTTGGGGATCGATGCCATAGGCACTGGTTCGAGCACCCCGCAGACCGATTTCTTCCTGAACGGTCGAAACGGCATAGACAGCACAGTTCTTCTTGTCCATTTCGCTGTAGCGACGGGCCGCTTCGATGACGACCCATACGCCGGTCGTGTCGTCCATCTTGGGACCGAAGACCAGGTTGTTCTGCATCTTCTGCATACCAAGTTGCAAGGTGACCGGGTCGCCGATCTGAACCAGCTTTTTCGCTTCGGGCTGATCTTTGGCACCGATATCTAGCCAGAGGTCTTTCAGTTGAATAGCCGCTTTGCGTTCGGCATCGGTCAGCAGGTGGATTGGTTTGCGGGAAATGACCGCTGGGATCTCGCCGTTTTTGGTCCAGATTGACATCTTCTGGCCAACCAATTGGACCGGATCCCAGCCGCCGATCGTCTGGCAGCGGATAAAGCCCATTTCATCGATTTGGGTGACCAACAGTCCAATCTGATCGCAATGTCCCGCCATCATGACGCGAGTTTTGCCAGAAGTTTGAACTCCTGCGATCACGTTGCCATGGAAATCAGTTTCGACGTTATCGGCGAACTGGGCGGCGTATTCCCTCACCAGGGATTGAACCGGAGCTTCGTAGCCGGATGGACTCGGGGTAATCAACATGCGTTCCAAAAAATTAAACGGCTCGGACTCCATACCTGGCAAGGCTCCTGACTACTGTGGATCGCTACGAATTGAAGACTGCGACGGCGGATTTCTCATTGCCGGAAACCATCGCGACGTTGATAATGCCGTGCGCGTAAGCACACTTTTAGGCAGTCTATGGGATAGGTGCGTTCGATGGAACCAATCGATCTTAAGGAATACGAGTGGAAAACAGTTCTTCGCCAATTGCGGATCGAGGACTTCGATGCCTTGATCGAAATGCAAAAGGCCTGTTTTCCAGGTATGCAGCCCTGGTCGCGCGAACACATCGAAAGTCAGATCCGGATGTTCCCCAAGGGACAACAAGTGATCGAAATCGATGGACAATTGGTAGCATCCTCAGGCAGCTTGATCGTCCAGTACGAGCCCAACATGGCCTGGCACAACTGGAAGGCAATCTCTGACAACGGCTACATCCGTAATCACAATCCCAAGGGGGACACTCTCTATGGGATCGAGATGATGGTTCATCCCGATTACCGGGGACTGAAGCTTTCTCGTCGGCTGTACGATGCCCGCAAGGAAATGTGCCGCGAAATGAACCTGGCCCGGATGATCATCGGCGGCCGGATTCCAGGCTATCACAAGGTGGCCGATGAAATGACGGCCCGCGAGTACGTCGAACGGGTGGTCGCGAAAGCAGACTTCGATCCAGTCCTGACTGCCCAAACGGCCAACGGATTTGCCTTGCAAGGCCTGATCCCGAACTACCTCCCCAGTGATCAGGCGTCGTGCGGTTATGCCACATTCCTCGAGTGGCGGAACCTCGATTACAAGGCAGGTGCCAAACGCCGGTTTCATCACCTGGTCGAGCCGATCCGGATTACGGTCGTCCAGTACGAAATGCGATCGATTCGCAGCTTCGATGAATTCGCCCAGCAGTGCGACTTCTTTCTCGACGTTGCTTCGGACTACAAGTCAGACTTCATCCTCTTTCCGGAACTGTTCACGACGCAGTTATTGTCATGCGTCGAACCAACCCGGCCTGGTCTGGCGGCAAGGCGATTGGCGGAGTTCACCACCGACTATCTCGAATACTTCTCAGAGCGGGCCATCAAGTTCAACGTGAATGTGATCGGCGGAAGTCACTTCGTACTGGAGAACGATACGCTCTACAACATTTCATACCTGTTCGGTCGCGATGGTTCGATCGGCAAACAGTACAAGATCCATATCACTCCCAGCGAACGGAAATGGTGGGGGATCGAGCCAGGCAACAAGGTCGAAGTCTTCGATACCGATTGCGGCCGAGTAGCTATTCAAATCTGTTATGACATCGAATTCCCGGAACTGACGCGGATTGCGACCGAGAAGGGGGCCGAGATGATCTTCGTACCGTTCAATACCGATACGCGTCATGGCTACTTGCGAGTGAAGTCGTGCGCCCAGGCCCGTTGTGTGGAGAACCAGGTCTACGTAGCGATCTCGGGTTGTACCGGAAACCTGCCGTTTGTCGAAAACGCCGACATCCACTACGCCCAGTCAGGCGTCTTCACGCCGTGCGACGCCGAGTTTGCCCGAGACGGTGTGGCAGCCGAATGCAATCCAAACGTCGAGACGATCGTGATTCACGACGTTGACTTGGAACTCTTGCGGCGGCATCGCTTGGAAGGCTCGGTGCAAAACTGGAACGACCGCCGCAAGGATCTCTACCAGGTACGCTACCTGGAAGATGGCGAAGAGCGTTTCGTCTAAGGACTGGCCTACTTGGCAGGTGGCTTTAGCTTCGTTTTGACCTGGTTGGCATATTCGGCCAAGGCCGAGTTGTCGGTCCAGATGGATCGAGGAGCATCCGCATCGTTGGTGGCGATGGCCGCAGCCTCAGGCAGATTCATGAAGCGGCGAACGTTCAACAGGTAGGGGCCGTCGCGATGATCAGCAGGCGGCTGGTGCAGTGTCAGATTGCCGATCGCCGGCTCGAAGATCGCCGCATAGACCGCTAGTGCAGCCAGGTTGCCAGATGCCTCGACGTCGACTCGCTTTGCTTTAGAGGACTCCGTGATAAAGCGAGCGGCCTGACAGATATCCCACATACGCATCGCGTCGAGCGATTGCCCTAAAAGCAGATATCGGCGGCGAATATGAATGTCGGTCTTCTTGTCCTGATTCCACTGGGTTGGACCGATGCCTCTTGGTGCCAGGACAAAGATTGTGTCAGCGGTTTCAGCCGTTTCAGGGAGTGGTGATTTCCCGTTTGCCGCGGCCTGCCAGGCATCCCACTGCTGGTCATCGGCGATCACCAGCTTGGCTTGCAACTGAGTCTGTTCTGACGTCGGCGCTTTGGCTTGAAACTCGAGCAACGGTAACTCGGCGTTGGGCTGGGTAGTCAAAGTCCACTCTGTGACGAGCCAGTCGTCCGTCTCGGTGGGCGTTGCCTTCTTCGTTGCGGTAGGCGTAGTTGGTTCTTTCGGCCAGGCTCTAAGTGATTTTTCCGATAGCTGCTTTTTCCAATGGGAAGCCATCTGACGCCATTGGGCCTCTGACTCAGGAACCGCCGCCGGTTTGGCAAGTGGCACAAACGACTCTTCGATGCTGGTAACGATTTCATCTTTAGGGATTTCGTCGAATACTTTCAACTCTTCCACCTTGAAGAGCGCCGTTGCTGGCATGTCGATCAGCGGCGTGTCTCCCTGGAGATGCATTTGCAGCCAATAGAAGGCCGGAACACGCAGCGGCTGCGTATCGGCATGCAGCCCTGGCAGAATCGTCAGAGCGAGGTTGGGTGCTTTGCCGTACAGTTCGTAAATCTTTCGCGCCGCCTGATGCGTTCGTTGAACTCCGAGGAGCGGAAAGATTGGATCGCGATCGGTATTGGCGATCATGAGAGGCCGCGGGGCGATCAATGCCGGCAGCAGCGGATAGTCAAACTGGTAAGTGTTGACCCAGTACATGCAATCGCAGTGACCAGAGACGATACCGTTGACGACGTGGTCTTCCAGATCGGTGATGCCAGCAACGGGAACGGCCACCTTAATGCGATCGTCGAGGGCGGCAATGTACCAGCTATAGGCCCCGCCGCCGCTACGTCCGGTAACACCAATTCTTTCCGGATCGACATCATCACGAGCTTGCAGCAGGTCGATGGCGCGAACGCAGTTCCAGGTTTCGACCCCGGCCGGTGTATAGCCTCGATTAGTCCACCATTGGCCGGAATCGTCGTACGAACCGCGATGCTTGCCTTCGATCTCGCCTAATTGAATGGAATCGATCGTCAGACAAATGAAACCGTGTCGTGCGAACCAGGCACCATGATGTTGGTAGTGAGTCTTGTTGCCGTAGCTGATGCCGTCCTTCTTAACGCGACCATGACCGCATACGTACAATATTGCCGGAAGTTTGCCTTCGACTTTCGCCGGACGGTAGAGATTGCCGGTGACGTAGAGACCGGGTCGAGACTGAAAGTGAAGGTTTTCGACGACAACACCATCTCGCTCAACTGTCCCGGTAGTGGTGACCATCAGGTCGGTTTTCTCGGGCATCGGTTCGAGCCCGAGCATCTCTTGGAACTGCTGCTTGAGTTCGTCCCGCTTGGCCTGCCACTGCTCCAGGTTTTCGATATCGTTGAGCGGGCTGGCGGCGACCTTGGCCGTTTGATCGGCAAAATAAGCGTGAACCATTTCGTCGCCCGTCTTGTTGGTCTGGGCAGCCAGGGGCTGAATCAGCAGTAGCGGCAGCAAAATAGCGAGGAGGTTTCGCATTGAGGGGATCTCCGGCGGGATGAAAAGGATGGGTATTTCATCATCCCTTTTGGATCGAGCGAGGTCAAAAAGATTTGGCCCACTTGCACAAAAAAAGACCGGGACTCTGTGACGAGGCCCGGTCTCGGATGTTTGGCTGGTGCTGATCGGCGACTACTGACCGAGCAGTTCTTTCAGCTTTGGCGTGATGGCTTCGGCCCACAGCTTGTAACCAGCTTGCTTGGGGTGCAGCAGGTCCGGCATGATTTCCTTGGTCAGCACGCCGTCGTCGGTCAGGAAGACCTTGTTGATATCGAGATAGGTGACGTAGTCCTTGCCCTTCACGGCTTCTTTGATGAGCTTGTTGGCACCGTCGTTCAGCTTGCGAAGCTTATCGTCGGTGGTGGCGCCGCGGGGAAAGATTGCCAACAACAGGATCTTGGTCTCTGGTTGCTTCTCGTGCAGTTCTTCAACGATGGCTTCGACACCGGCCGCAGTGTCTTCCGACTTGTCTTGACGCTGTCCGGTGTTATTGGTGCCGATCATGATGACGGCAACTTTCGGCTTGTAGCCATCCAACTCGCCATGATCGAAACGCCACAGAACGTGTTCGGTGCGATCACCGCTGTAGCCAATGTTCAGCGGGTGCATGGAACCGAAATACTCTTCCCAGATCGCTTTGCCCGAGCCTTCCCAGCCGTGGGTGATCGAGTCACCGATGAAGACAACATCGATCTTATCGGCGTCTTTGATCGCCTGGAGTTTTTGTTCGTGGCGTTTGATCCACCAGTCGCCGCGCGGCTCTGGTTTGAGGGCTGGTATCTGCTGTTTGGTGGCTGCATCTTCCGCCCAGACGGGGGCAGCAACCAGGAGGGTTAGCATCAAGCAGGCAAGGATTCGCATCGTAGTCTCTCCAGAATGCGTGAGGGTAATGGCAAGCAGGGAAGGTTGGTAAAAACCTAGGGTGTGCCGAGAGTTTTAGTCTCCGCCAAGCGTCGCCCGGAGTCAATTACCTGAGCCTTAAATTGGCAATTAGGGGGCAAGACTCGGCATCAATCCAGTTTGTCCTCGCGAAAAGGAGGGTGGCCGATTGACGAAAATCGGCGAACTTCGTACATTGTGGGGTTTCCAGAGCACACAAAGCGGACGCCTATAGAGCGTCTTTCATTGATTCACCCTTTCCGTCCATCACAAGGAACATTCGCGTGCCGGTCATTAGCGAACGCCACCAGGAGCTGAAACGTCGTCGTCATCGCAAGAAAGTCTATGCCAAGTTCAAGGCTGCCTTGGCTAAGAATCCCTCGAACGACGAAAAGCGAAAGATCGCTCACAAGCTCCGCAAGCTGACTCCGGCTGCTGAAGAGCTGATCCAGCGTTGGGGTCTGGAATCATAGATTTCGATTCCGCTGTACCACGAAACGACGAAAGCGATGCTTATGGCGTCGCTTTTTTGTTGCGCCAATCGTCAAACCCTTAGGAGCCGAACCAAGCCTCGATTGCCTGAAAGATTTCGTCGGGCTCGGTCATGCGCCCTTCCCCTTCGACACGGCAGCTCTGCCAGCCAGAATCGGGGCCGATGATTTGAACGCCATCTTCGACCAGCGTTTTCAGATTTCTTTGAACGGCCGCATGAGCCCACATTTCTTTGTTCATCGCAGGGCACATCATGACGTCGCCGGTGAACGCCAAGTAGAGTGTGCTCAGCAGATCGTCTGCCATGCCCAAGGCGGCCTTGGCCAGGAAATCGGCCGAGGCGGGCACAATGCAAAGCAAAGCCGCTTGGCGGGCCAGTTCGATGTGCGCGCCAAGCGGCATGGAGTCGTCAAAGAGCTTTGTGTGAACAGGCTTTCCCGACAGGGCAGACAGCGTAGCAACGCCGGCAAACTGCTGGGAAGCGGCGGTCATCACCACGGTGACGTCGACGTTTGCTTTGACAAGTTGACTGACCAAAGCAGGGGTCTTGTAGGCAGCGATGCCGCCGGTGACACCGATGATGACCTTACGGTGCTTCACAGTTCGTCGCTCATGATTGCGTCGAACGACTTGATCATCACATCGCCATCGGCTGCGGTGCGCAATTCGTTCGAGGTGTCCAGGAAGATCTTATCCTGCTTGATTTCTTCCAGGACGATTTCCATCTTGTTGTCTGAGGCCATGTCGACCAGCGGGCGGCTACCAGCATTCAGGGCAACCAGTCGCTTTTGGATCAGTGTCGAAAGCTTAAAACGGCCACCGACCTTCTTGATGATGAATTCTTCTTTCAGTTCTTCGAGCATCGCTCCTCCTTTTCCTGACGGATAATGTCCGCAAGTTGTGTAACGGCTTGATCGGCGGCTTCGGCCCGGTTGACTACCCGGTAACGATACCAGGCAGATGCCCGCATTTCGTGCTTGGCTGTTTCCAACCGCCGATTGATGGCTTCTTCAGTTTCAGTTCCCCGGTCGCGAAGTCGTCGTTCCAGTTCTTCTTCTGACTCAGGGCTAATGAAAATAGTGACTGCTTCCGGGTACTTCTGGGCGACCTTTTCGGCCCCTTCGACATCGATTTCCAACAGGACGGAAATACCCTGTTTGATTCGTGATTCGACTTCCGATCGAAGGGTTCCGTACAGATGGCCGGTACGGAAAACTTCGACATACTCCAGGAATTGATCGTTGTCGATTCGGCGTTGGAACTCTTCCTTGCTCAGAAAGTGATAGTCAACGCCGTCGGTTTCTCCTTCGCGAGGTGATCGGGTTGTTGCGGAAATGCTCAGTTCAATCGAAGGTTCTGGTAGTTCCAGCAGTTTTCGCACAACGGTACTCTTTCCGGCCCCCGAGGGCCCAGAGAGGATGACCAAAATGCCGTGCGTCGTCTGCGTCATACCGGACAATGATTCGATGCTTTGGTTACTCAATATTCTGAACTTGTTCCCGGATCTTTTCGATCGCGGTCTTCATTTCGACAACTGCCTTGGCGATCTCAGCGTCGTTCGCTTTCGATCCAATCGTGTTCGTTTCGCGAAATAGCTCCTGCGTCAGGAAATCGAGCTTTCGCCCGGTCGATTCCTTTTGCGTCAGGAACATTTCAAACTGCCCCAGGTGACTCTTTAGTCGCACGATCTCTTCCGAGATGTTGACCCGATCAGTAAAGATCGCCACTTCCCGAAGGAGGGTCGCGGGATCGACGGTCACGTCGAATTCTTCGAGCACTTTGTTGACGCGGTCTGACATCCGCTCGCGGTAGCCGGAAACCACTTCGGGGGCTTTGGCTTCAATGCTTTCCAGGTGTTGGGCGATCAAGCTCAGGTTGTTTCGTAGGTCCTGCGTTGTTGTTTCACCTTCGTGCCGACGCATGGCATCGAACTTCTCAAGTGCGGTATGCAAGACCTTTTCGATCAACGGCCAAGCATTGATCGACTCGTCGTCGGTGTCGGTGTTTTCCTGCACGACACCGGGAAGTTGGAGGACCGAATCGATGTGCGGTGTTTCGGTCAGGCCAACCTGTGAACCGAGTTCGTGAATCTGGTGGAGGTAGCCTTTCAACACGGCCGAGTCGATTCGGTATCGATCTGCCGTGGCAACTTGCCTGACGCGGAGGTTGATCGTCACGGTCCCGCGATTGATGAATTTCCGCGTGACAGCTTCGATTTGAGATTCGAGCCCGCTGAACAATTCGATACCCCGCACGGCCAGTTTGAAATAGCGGTTGTTAACCGACCGCACTTCGACCGAAGCCGAAATCTCTTCGGTATGCAGGTGGGCATCGCCGTAGCCGGTCATGCTCAGCAGCATGTTGGGTGATCTCCGCGTGTTTGCGACGCCAATGGGGATAGATACTTACTTACTGGAAACAAACAGGAACTTCCCCGAGGTGTGCCTCCTGGGGAAGTCTATGTTGAGCAGGGCTTGCCGAATGAATGCTATTCCGCAGGCTTGCTTTCGGTCTTTGGTGCTTCTTCCGCTGGTGGAGTTGGTTTCGACTCAGTATTGGCCGGCGGTTCCAGGTCCGCGGAAGGTTTGTTTTCGGAAGGCGCCGCCGTTTCCGCAGGCTTCTCACCTTCTTTAACCGGAGGAATGGTCATCGCTGGCCCGCCTCCTGGAGCTGGATTGGCCGGCAGGGTGCTGGATGCAGGAGCGGATGTGCCGCCCTCGCCTTGAACCTTGCTATCGCCCTTATCTTGCAGCGTCATCGTGGCCAAAATGCAAAGCAGAATCCAGAAGATTGCCACGACGATCGTGATCTTTGTGAAAACGTCGCCTGCTTTGGCGCCAAAGGCACTCTGGCCGCCTGCACCGCCCAGCGCACCAGTCAGTCCGCCGCCTCGGCCGCGCTGGACCAGCACCACCAGGATCAGGAAGACCGACGTCATGAAAATGAGCGGACCGAGAATGAATTGTAGGAACCCGAAAAGAATGGGACTGGTCATGAGTGGCTACTTCTGAATACGTCCGTGCTATGGGGTTTGAATGGAGTTTGCTGGATTGCAAACTCGACCAGGGAATGTACGTTCGCCTACGACTTGGCACCTGCGATGATACCGAGGAAGCTATCCGCCTTGAGCGAAGCGCCCCCGACTAGGGCTCCGTCGATGTTGGGCTGCGAAAGAAGTTCCGCGGCGTTATCGGGCTTCACGCTGCCGCCATATTGAATCCGAACCGAACTGGCGACCTCTTCGCCATACTTAGCCGTCATCAGCGAACGAATACCGGCATGAACTTCTTCGGCTTGTTCAGGAGTCGCAACCTTACCGGTCCCGATTGCCCAAACGGGTTCGTAGGCGATGACAACGGATTTCATTTGTTCGGTCGTAACGCCTGCCAGGCTGCCGTACATCTGCTCGGCAACAACATCCGTTGTCTTGCCGGCTTCGCGTTCTTCAAGCAATTCGCCAACGCAGACGATCGGGACCAACCCTGCTGCGAGAACGGCATGAACCTTCTTGCAGACGTCCGAATTCGATTCGCCGAAGATGTGGCGGCGTTCGCTGTGGCCCAGAATCACATATTGGCAGCCGATGTCCTTGGCCATCGCTGCAGAGATCTCGCCGGTGAAAGCTCCGGAAGCCTCGTGGTAACAGTTTTGTGCTCCGACTCCGACCTTGCCGCCAGCGGCGGTCGCCACTGCATCCAGATAGACGCTGGGAGCACAAACGGCAACTTCCACCGAATCTCCGGCGGTATTTCCGTCCGCCACGCCTTTCACCAAAGCAACACCATCCGCTTTGGTTGTATTCATTTTCCAGTTGCCTGCGATGAAAGGACGTCTCACCCGTCGTTCTCCTTGAAACTTCCACCGCGTCGCGGCGAAGTGGTTTGGCTAGATCTAAGTCGCTCTAAGATTTTGGAATGAAACCCGTAAATATAGCAAAGTGCTGGCAGCGCCGTCGAGGTCTCCTAACACCAGATAGGGGCATATTTTTCGAGAGAATTTGATCGCGTAGGGCCCTATCGAGGCTATGCTCAATTGACCGGATCCATCTTTTGGTAAGAGCCGAGAATCTCCAACCGCAGGGCCTTTTTCTCCAGGGAACTGACCGCCCGGCGAATCTTCAGTTCCGAGCTATGCCCCTCCATTTCGACGAAAAAGAGGTACTCCTCGGGGGAGTTGGCTACCGGAAACGACTCGATCCAGGTCAAATTGAGCCGGTTCTTCTTGAAGATGTTCATCGCATCGGCCAGTGCTCCGGGCTTGTGTTCCGTTTGGAACAAGATCGCGGTCTTGTCATTGCCGGTTTTGGGACCCATGTCGTGGGAAATGACTGCAAAACGGGTAATGTTGTTGGGGTTATCCTCGATGTTTGAGGCGATCGTCTCGAGATTGTAATTCAGTCCAGCTGCTCGACTTGCGATCGCTGCGGCTCCGTCTTTCTGGGCGGCAAGTTGAGCCGCCGCCGCAGTGCTGGTCATTTCGATCGGCCGAGCCGCCGGAAGATGCTTGGCCAACCAGTTGCGACATTGCGAAAGCGCTTGTGGCTTGCTGAAGACCTCTTTGATCGATTCGCGATTACATTTGGCGAGCAACTGGTGGTGGATGTGAAGCTTCACCTCGCCACAGATCTTGGTTGGCAGTTTCGCGAACATTTCGAGTGTGTCGGTCACGCGGCCATCATTCGAGTTCTCGACCGGAACGAGCCCAAAGTCGGCTTGGTTTCGCTGAATTTCCTCGAAGACTGCGGCAATCGTGGCAACTGGTGAATAGTCTGCATTGGCTCCAAATTTCTCGACCGCCGCCTGATGCGAATAGCTGTACTGCGGCCCGAGATAGGCAATTCTCAGCCGTCGCGAGGCACTCCGGCAAACACTCAGCACCTCTTGAATCACTGGGGCAATCGACGCGTTTTCGAGGCGGGTTTTGTTCGAGGCAAGCAGGGTCTGGAGTTCTGTTTCTTCGGAACTTAGTTGTTGCTCAATCGTCTTGCCTGGCTCGGCTTGAACCATTTTCTGGCAGGTATCGACTCGATTTGCCAGGAGCGTCAGGATCTGCTGATCGATCTTGGCGAGTGACTTCTTAAGGTCCGTCTTCGAGGTCTTTCGCGGTACTTTTGCCATGTTGGGGAGCCTGAGGATGGGTTAGAGCGACTTCCAGAGATTGGTTGTCGTATCACGCTTTAGTTTGTAGTGGGCTATCGTCATCATAGCTTGTCTGTCGGAGTCATAAACCTAGGTCCGGAGAGAGTTTGTGTGACTTCGCTGCCATTTTGGCAGAGAATTCTCTCGGGAATGGAACCAATCTTTGCGACGGGAAAAACGCCATTGCTGTAAGTGTATTTCAGGAAACGATTTATGGGTTTATGTGCCTCTGCATGGACAGTTTTGGCATACGCGTTGCAATGTGTTGGGCAGCCGATCGGAATTCACCTTAGAAGGCCGATTGGGTGTGATCAAAGTCGAAAAACCAAGCGATTGGCTTGGTCCAAATACATTATGAGAATTCTGTTGCCCACAGCGGCGCGGTTTCAGCGAAAGAAGAGAGGTAACCATCATGGCACAAGGCGAAGTGATTATTGGCATCGACCTCGGTACCACGAACTCCGTGGTCGCGGTCATGGAAGGTTCGGAACCGAAAGTGATTCCGAACGCAGAGGGTAGCCGGCTTACCCCTAGCGTGGTCGGCTATACCGACAAAGGGGAAGTTCTAGTTGGCGAACCGGCCCGACGACAGGCCGTGACCAACCCGACCAAGACGATCTACTCGATCAAGCGTTTCATGGGTCGTCGGCATAGCGAAGTCGACTCGGAAGAAAAGCTTGTTCCGTACAAAGTCGTTGGTAGCGCCAACGAATACGTCAAGGTTCAAATCGGCGACAAACAACTCACGCCCCCGGAAGTTTCGGCGAAGGTTCTTCAGAAATTGAAGGCTGCTGCGGAAAGCTACTTGGGGCACAAGGTCAGCAAAGCCGTGATCACGGTTCCTGCGTACTTCAACGACGCCCAGCGTCAGGCCACCAAAGACGCCGGCCAGATCGCCGGTCTGGAAGTCGCTCGTATCATCAACGAACCGACCGCGGCCGCATTGGCTTATGGGTTGGGCAAGAACAAGGCCGAGAAGATCGCCGTGTTCGACTTGGGTGGCGGCACGTTCGACATCTCGATCCTGGAGGTTTCGCCTCCAGAAGATGGTGATGACGGCGGACGAACCGTGTTCGAAGTGATCAGCACCAATGGTGATACGCACCTTGGTGGTGACGACTTCGACGAGAAGTTGATCAACTACGTCGCTGATCAGTTCAAGAAAGACAACGGTATTGATCTTCGCCAGGACCAGATGGCTCTGCAGCGTCTGCAGGAAGCCTGCGAGAAGGCGAAGAAAGAACTCAGCGGCCAGGCTTCAACCGACATCAACCTGCCGTTCATCACGGCGGATGCCTCCGGTCCGAAGCACTTGCAGTTGACGATTTCCCGTAGCCAATTCGAGCAGATGACCGATGACCTAATCGAACGTTGTCGGATTCCGGTTGAAAAGGCCCTGAAGGATTCCAACCTTTCCGCCAGCGACATCGACGAGGTGGTCCTGGTCGGTGGTTCGACTCGAATCCCGAAGGTCCAGGAAATGGTCAAGAAGATCTTCGGCAAGGACCCACACAAAGGTGTGAATCCGGACGAAGTGGTTGCGGCTGGGGCTGCGATCCAAGGTAGCGTGCTGGCCGAAGGTGGCCGCAAAGACGTGCTGCTGTTGGACGTGACTCCGCTTTCGCTTGGTATCGAAACCTTGGGTGGCGTGTTCACCAAGTTGGTCGAACGCAACACCACGATCCCGACCGAAAAGAAGCAGACCTTCAGCACCGCTGAAGACAACCAGAGTGCGGTGACCGTTCGCGTGTTCCAAGGGGAACGTCCGATGGCGGCCGATAACCGCTTGCTCGATGAATTCAATCTCGACGGTATTGCTCCTGCTCCGCGCGGTATGCCACAGATCGAAGTCAAATTCGACATCGACCAGAACGGCATCCTGAACGTGTCGGCGAAGGATGTCGGTACCGGCAAGGAAATGAAGGTTGAGATCAAGCAGAGTTCTGGCCTGTCGAAGGACGAAATCGATCGGATGCAGAAAGATGCCGAAGAGCACGCTGCCGAAGACAAGCGGAAGCGTGAACTGGCCGAAGCTCGCAACGAAGCCGAATCGCGTTGCTTCCAGCTTGAAAAGCTGATCAAGGAAGCGGGCGACAAGATTTCCGAGAGCGACAAGACCCCGCTGGAAGCTTCGATCGGCAAGGTTCGTGAAGCTGCCAAGGGCGAGGACGTCGAAGCGATCAAGTCCGCGATCAGCGAACTGGAAGCTGCTTCGCACGCCGTCAGCAAGGTCCTGTACGAGGCCGCCGCGGCCAACAATCCGGAAGCTGCCGGTGGGGAAGCCCCGTCCGGCGAGACGAAGGATGGTGGCGACGACGATGCCATCGACGCCGAGTTCGAGGTGAAGAAAGACTAAGCTTCTTCATTATACGATGTCCGGTAACTGACCCGGCCATCGCGAACTGACGTTTGCTAACCAACAGGGCCGGTGCCGCCAGGTACCCGGCCCTTTTTATGGAATAACGATAACCCAATAAACCCGGAAACGAGATTTCCGATTTCACAGGCCCTGAGGGCCGCCTCAACAACAACCAATCAATAAAAGCTACCAGGGAGTGAATCCTCAGCCCACGCCCGATCCAAATAATTAAGGAACACCATCATGACGCCACGGTTCGATAAGTACACGATCAAAGCTCAAGAGGCCGTTCAATCGGCGCAGCAGATGGCGACCGACGCTCGCAATACGTCGTTGACGCCGCTGCATCTATTGGCGGCGCTGTTAAGCGAGGAAGGGGGAGTTGTACGGCCGCTGCTCGACAAAATCGGTGCGAATCGCGTGCAGTTGCAGTCGATGGTGAAGTCCGAAATAGAACGGCTTTCGACCGTCACTGGCGGCGATGGCCAATTGCGTCTCTCAAGCGAATTGACCAACGTCTTTCAGGCCGCTCAAAAGCAGGCCGACACGATGAAGGACGAATTCGTTTCGACCGAGCATCTGCTGTTTGCCCTCACCCAGGTTGCCTCGAAGGCCAAGGATATACTTCAGGTCAACGCGGTAACCGAAAAAGATATTCTGGCGGCACTCCGGGAAGTGCGCGGAAGTTCGAGGGTAACTTCACAGAGCCCGGAAGACACGTTTCAGGCGTTGCAGAAATATGGCATCGACCTGGTCGAACGAGCGGAAAGCGGCAAGCTCGATCCCGTGATCGGACGCGATGACGAAATCCGCCGCACGATTCAGGTTCTATCGCGCCGAACCAAAAACAATCCGGTGCTGATTGGTGAGCCAGGCGTCGGTAAAACGGCCATCGCGGAAGGTCTGGCCCTGCGGATCGTGCAAGGGGACGTTCCGCAAAGTCTCAAGAACAAACGCGTGATTGCGCTCGACATGGGCGCGCTCGTCGCCGGGGCCAAGTTTCGCGGCGAGTTCGAGGAACGTCTGAAAGCGGTGCTCAAGGAGGTGCAGGACTCGCAAGGGAGCGTGGTGCTGTTCATCGACGAACTGCATACCGTCGTCGGTGCCGGCAAGGCAGAAGGTGGTGCTGATGCGGCGAACCTACTGAAGCCAGCACTGGCCCGTGGTGAGCTACGCTGTATCGGTGCCACGACACTCGATGAGTATCGCCAATACATCGAAAAAGACGCGGCTCTCGAGCGGCGTTTCCAACCGGTTTATGTTGGCGAACCTTCGATCGACGATACGATCGCGATTCTACGAGGTCTCAAGCCCCGCTACGAAGCGCACCACGGTATCAAGATCAAGGACTCGGCCCTGGTCGCGGCTGCCAAGCTATCTGATCGTTACATCACCGATCGATTCCTGCCTGATAAGGCGATCGACCTGGTTGATGAAGCTTCCAGCCGTCTGGCGATTGAATTGGAAAGCGTTCCAGCTGAGATCGACCAGGTGCAACGGCGTTTGACACAGCTTCAATTGGCCGATCGGCAACTGGCCGAAGAAACCGAAGAGACGGCAATTCAGCGGCGGGAGGAAATTCAGGACGAAATGGACGAGGTCAAGCGTCAGCTGGCCAGCCTGCGCGAGCAGTGGGAAGCCGAGAAGATGGGCATGGGAGACGTTGCCCAGATTCGGGAAGAACTGGCCTCGACCGATCTGGAGTACTCACGGCTACATGCTTCGATTCAAGAGACTCAGTCTCTCGGCCAGCCAGTGTCTGAAAGCGACTATCAGCGGCTGTTTGAACTGCAGAAGAAGCACGACGCGCTGGTCAGCCGGATGGAAGCGGAAAGCGAACAGGCTGCTGAAAAGGAAGATGGCAAGAACGAACGCCGCTTGCTTCGTGAACAAGTCACCGAGGACGAGATCGCCGAAGTGGTCAGCCAATGGACCGGTGTGCCGATTGCCAAGATGCTCGAGACCGAGCGGGCCAAGCTATTGGTGCTGGAAGAACGACTGCATCAACGGGTCGTCGGTCAGGACGAAGCGGTTGTGGCCGTTGCCAACGCGGTGCGTCGCAGTCGTAGCGGTTTGCAGGCAACCAATCGTCCGGTTGGCTCGTTCATTTTTCTGGGGCCAACTGGTGTCGGTAAGACCGAACTGTGTAAGGCTCTGGCGGAAGCGTTGTTCGATGATGAGCATGCCATGGTTCGTATCGACATGAGCGAATACATGGAGCGTCATGCCGTGAGCCGATTGATCGGGGCGCCTCCCGGATATGTTGGCTACGAAGAAGGTGGCAAGCTGACCGAAGCGGTTCGGCGACGTCCTTACAGCGTGATCCTGCTCGACGAAATCGAGAAGGCACATCACGATGTGTTCAACATCTTGTTGCAAGTGTTGGATGATGGCCGTTTGACCGATAACCATGGTCACACGGTTGATTTCACCAATACGATCGTGGTGATGACCAGCAACATCGGCAGCCAGGCGATTCAGCAAATTGCCCAGGAAGGTGGTTCAGACGAGGAGGTTCGCGAAGCGGCCCAGGCCAATTTGCGAACCAAATTCCTGCCAGAGTTCTTAAACCGCATTGATGACATCATCGTCTTCAAGCCTCTGGTGAAAGAACAGATCCGCACGATTGTCGACTTCCAGACGCAAGGCCTGGCCAAGCAACTGGAAGAGCAGGGGATCGAATTGGTGGTCAGCGATTCCGCGAAGGACGCTTTGGCGGACGAAGGTTTCGATCCGCTTTACGGAGCTCGCCCACTGAAGAGGGTGATTCAAAACCGCCTGCAGAACGAGTTGGCGACGTTGCTATTGAGGGGAGACTTCAAGGATGGCGACCGAGTCACCGTCGGTTTCGACGGCAGCGGTTATACGTTCACTAGGTCCGTTGCTGGAGCAAGCAAGGTTGAATCGGCCACAGTATCCTGAGATTGATTTTGAACTTGGGTAACTAAAAAATGCCCATGTTCCGCGAGGTGAATCGGGCGAAATCGCCAGCATTTAAGACACGATAGATGTCAAATGCTATCGTGTCTTTTTTTGCGATAATAGTTCTGGGGAATTGAATCGCCCATACGAGAACATTAAAGTCTTGTTTCTAGTCTTTGCGCGGAGAGTTCGGTCATGCCGCGCGCCTGCGTCTCAGTTGGAGTGCATCATGGCTTGGTTGCGATTGGCGAAGCTTCCGGGGAAGCGTTGCTACGACAAAGTAAACACGACCGTTGTGAATTGGGAGGTTCGTGACGATGGAGTCTACTTTCGACTGAGGCGGCTCGCCGGAGCGGATGTCGAATCGTTCGAAGTGCTCGACGAAGATTCGTTGGTTGCACGTGACTCTGATAACGTCTTTTGTGGTAACAGCAAACTGCACGGGATTGACGCGACTTCATGCGAGTCTTTGGGGCATGGCTATTTTCGCGATCGGAAACGCGCATTCTATGAGTCCGATGGGAAGTTGTGTGCCTTGAAGGGAAGCAATGGGGCACGATTTGAGTTGCTGACCGACGGTTATGCGCGTGACACCAGGTCTGGATATTACTTAGGCCAGGTGATTCGCCAATGCGGACGTCCGAAGAAGCTTTTGACCGAGCATCGGGGCAAACCACTGCCGTCCCCCTACATTCGTGACGATCAACATGTCTATTACGCCGGCGAGTCCTTAAGTGGTGCGGATCTCAAAACATGGCAATGCTTACGGCGTGATTTTTCCAAAGATGCCAGGAACGTCTACTTCGCGGGAGTCAGGCTGCCCCGCGTCGATGTATCCAGTTGGCGGCAACTTAAAGGTGCCTACTCGCGTGATGCGAAAAATGTATACGTGATGCACTTTCCGCTTCACGGAGCCAACCCCGACCAATGGCAATTGCTGAAAGATAATTACTCGACTGACGGAGAGCATGTCTTTCATATTGCCAACCGGCTCGATAACCCCGATGTCGCAACATTTCGGTTCGACGATGAAGGTACCGCTATCGATAAGAAGGGGGCCTTCGATAGTTGGGGACGCCGTATCAAAAAGAGAAGAAAGGCTCGATAGGGGCTGAAGTTTTCTTGCAAGTCAACTTCGATGCCATTTCCAATGCTTGGCTTTTTCTTTCGGGGCCCAATTTTTTTCTTACGCAGACGAATAACAGACCAGCGATAGGCGGATACCCTTAACCTCCTTGAAAGGAGACCCTGCCGATGGTTGTTTTTGGGGTTCTTGTCGGTCTGATTGTTTTGTTGGCGATTGCCAATGCGATTGCGTCCGCGATGCAGAGCAATCGGCGTCGAATTCATCACGGGGGAAAGCCAAGGCGTCACGAATCAAGCTGGTTCGATCTCGCCGATTATTCCACATCCTCGGATCATCACCAGGCGGTTGGTCACCATGATTATGGTGCCGCAGATCACCTTGGCCATGGCGATTGGGGGTTCGGTGATGGTGGTGGCTTCGACGGAGGAGGCTTTGATGGCGGCGGGTTTGACATAGGTGACTTCAGCTAGTCGCCACCGCATATTGGGTTGCCTGCGGATGAGGAGCAACCAACGCTCTTAAGCCACGAATCGCATCTTCGGGGCTGGCGAAAGCAAGTCGACTTCGATGGCGGCCAACGCATTCACCAGGTCGACATCGGGTGAAGGCCGACGAAGCGGGTCTTTCGCCAACATCCGTCGGACAAGCCGATCGAGCGATTCGGGAACTCTCGATCCGAGGGCTCGTACGCTAGGCGCTTGTCGAGATAGTTGCGCCTGCACGATCTCTTCGGTCGAAGTTTGATCATATAGCTGGCGACCGGTGATCAACTCAAACAGAATCACGCCCAGGCTGTAAGTATCGGCCTGGGGAAGAATGGGAACGCTCGTCGACAGCATCTCAGGCGGAAGGTAGCGAAGCGTTCCCTGGCGGTCGCATTTCCGACTGGTGCAAGGGAGACTTAGATCGACGCGCTGGGCAAATCCAAGATCAATCAGCGTGGCATGACCGGTGCTGGAAAGCACCACATTATCTGGCTTCACATCGCCGTGGATCCAGCCTGCATCGTGAACGCTTTGCAGTCCTTGGGCTAATTGCCGAACGGTCCAGACGGCACTACCCAGCGGAAACTTCTCGCCGGTCGCCAGAAGTTGTGCGAGCGTTTTCCCCCAGACCCGCGGCATCACGACAAACGATCCTTGACGAGAGTCGATGACCGGAACGATATGAGCGCACGTGATTTCGCTGCCTGCTTCGGCCTCGAGTGCGAGACGATCTTTGAGAAGGCTCTCTCCTTTGAACTCGGGGCGGATCGTCTTCAGGGCGAAGTCCCACCCGTTGAACGAGCCTTCGCTCGGTCGAGCGCGGAACACGCGATAATAGGTTCCTTCGCCCAACTGAGGACCGATTTCCCACGCGCCATACAGGCATCGCGGCGAACGCCGGCGCCGGTTGGAAAACGTTGCTGAACTGCCGATGCTGGTCAAAGCTTGACTTCCTGCCTGATCCGTGGCGAGAAAAGAGTCCTGAATACGATCAATATTCGGTCTTCGTTGACGAAAACTCTGATAGCGGGATGAGTTATCGCGTTATCGTGGCGAGAGTGGTTTTACCGATTGGGTATGCTAGGCAAGTTTCTACACCCCCTTTGGAATCCGGCCTCGATTTAAGTAACATAGGTAAAGATTTCGACAATTTTGGACATTTCACAGAGGTAGACACTCAAGATGAAGAAGCTCGGTTCCCTTTTAGTTCTCCTGGCCCTGACCACCATCCTTGTTGGTTGTGCACCGAAGGCGGCTCCGGCGACCCCAGGCGGTGGTGATACTCCAACCAACACGACTCACTAGTCGATCACCATATTGGGTCGTCTAACCCATCAAGCAAGTCGAAAACAAAACGACCGCCGCGAAAGATCGCGGCGGTCGTTTTTTTATGCGCGAATGAAGGCCGATCGTTAGTCGAGCTCTTTGATTCGGATCCGGCGATATTCCATCTGGCCCCTGTCTCCTTCCAAGCCAATCGGTCCAGTGGCCGGCAC
This sequence comes from bacterium, assembly GCA_016124445.1. Taxonomy (GTDB): domain Bacteria; phylum Planctomycetota; class Planctomycetia; order Pirellulales; family Pirellulaceae; genus Bremerella. Next base: position 288,265 of record WGNR01000001.1, on the reverse strand, counting down.
CTTAAATGCTTCTTCGAGCACTTCGCCGTTGCAGGTGCAGTGGGCAACGTTCCCTTTGACGGTGACGACCATTTCGTTCCAATCCTGCGGCTTGTAGTTCTTCAGTTCCTTGTAAGGCCCGGCCAGCGGATAGTCGCGGCATTGAAGCTGCGGAGCACGAATGAAAACACCGCTGTCGGCGTTGGGGGTAGCCCGGAATTCGAGTTTCAGCACAAAGTCCTTCGGAAACTCTTTGGTCGTCCAAAGCTGCTGAATCCGGCGACCTTCCGCAGGTGTGGTCACTGCCAGGCGACCGTTGATCGCCTTGTATCGTCCGTCGATGCTTTCTGTCTTGCCATCAAAGACGATGTCTTCTTCGAAGACCGGCCAGGCGATCTTGGTCTTCTTGCCTTTGCGTTCTGGATTGGCTTTGAATTGCCAACCGGTCAGGTCCTTGCCATTGAACGAGCTGGTGAAGCCAGGCTCGACTTCAAAGTTATCGGGCTCGGTTTCCAGGTAACCAAGCGTTGCGAACACAGGTCGAAGTGCCGCGGCCCATTTGGCGTAGCCTGCCTTGTTCGGGTGCAGCAGGTCCGGGAACTCTGCAGGCAGGGCGTTGCCTTTGTCGTCGGCAAACGGAAGGAAAGTTTCTACCACGGTGACCTGAGGGTCTCCATGGACCGCTTGTTCATAGAGCTGGTTGATTTGTTGGATCTTGTCGGTCGGTCGCTTCTTCGACTCGTGGCTGGGGAACACCTTGCAAAGAATGATCGGCATTTCCGGGTTGTGTTTCTTCAGGGCATCGATGATCAACTTGGCGTTGGCGGCGATCGTTTCCGGCTCGGCACCTTCTTCCAGATCGTTGGTCCCCATCAGCATGACAACCGCTTTGGGATGTAACGAAAGGACATCTTCTTCCAAACGAATCAGCATGCCGCGGGTCGTATCGCCGCTGATGCCTCGATTGGCAACTTTCATGCCCCCAAAGCTGCCGCCCAGATTGTCGCCCCAACCTTGCGTGATCGAATCGCCCAGGAAGACGACCGCACCTTGATCCTTCTCGACCTGCTTCGACCATTGGCTGCGCCGCTTCTGCCACAGGTTCTTGAACCAGTCGTAACGGCGGATCGGACCTGCGCCTGGCAGACCATCGTCAGTCGATGGGATTGCATAGCTGGAAGTTGACTCATCAGCGACAACTGTCAGGCAGTTCGATGCGATCAGCATCAAGGAAAGAAGGAGCAAAAAAGCGGCGCGGTGGGACATGCGAGTGACCTTCAAGGTGCAAGAGGAAAAGGGGAGGTTTTGCCGTAATAATATAATTCGTCCATTGGTGAAATGCACCCTGCGCGAATCAGGAAATCCGCCATGCTTTGAGCGGAATCTTTACCGTAAATTCGCATTGTTTGAAGGTATTTAAATGCTAGATTGGCGAATGCGGGCCATGTTTACGGAACAAGCTGCGCTGCTCAGCGATTGAGGGAAAAACGGGGGCGCGCGAGAGGAGTCGGTTTTTCTCAAATCTAACTGCTGGACCTGGCATTTCACCCAACGCCAGACCGAATGTGTCTATCTACCCCCAATTGCTCCAATGTTGTGAGGTTACTGATGAGAAGCTTCTTTGTATCCCGATCGTTCTTCACCTTGTCGATGCTGTTACTAACGGCTGGGTTGCTGATGCCAAGCCAGGCCCAGGCTAAAAAGCCGAATATCTTGCTGATTGTTTCGGACGATACCGGCTACGGCGATCTTGGCCCGTACGGCGGCGGCGTGGGACGCGGCATGCCGACTCCCAACATTGATAAGATGGCTGCCGAAGGGATGACGTTCTTCTCGTTTTATGCCCAGCCGAGCTGCACGCCTGGTCGCGCCGCGATGCAAACCGGTCGTATTCCGAACCGCAGTGGAATGACGACGGTCGCTTTCCAAGGCCAGGGAGGCGGACTACCCAAAGCGGAATGGACGTTGGGTTCGGTGCTGAAGAAAGCTGGTTACAAAACCTACTTCACCGGCAAATGGCATCTGGGCGAATCGGACTACGCGCTGCCGAATGCTCAAGGTTACGACGTGATGGAGCATTGCTTGCTGTACCACTGCAACGCCTATACCTATGGTGATCCAACCTGGTTCCCCGACATGGATCCGAAACTGCGGGCAATGTTTGACAAGGTGACCAAGGGATCGCTTTCCGGCAAAGCTGGCGAGCCCGCCAAGCAAGATTGGAAAGTCAACGGTCAGTACGTCGATACACCGGAGAAGGGTGTCGTGGGCATTCCGTATCTCGACAAGTACATCGAGCAATCCGGTGTCAGCTTCCTGGAAGACGCCGCGAAGAAGCCTGATCAGCCCTTCTTCATCAACATCAACTTCATGAAGGTGCATCAACCAAACTTGCCGGCACCGGAATTCGAGCACAAGTCACTGTCGAAATCAAGGTACGCGGACTCGGTGGTCGAACTGGATACTCGAATCGGCAACATCATGAAGAAGCTCGAAGAACTGGGCATGGCCGACAACACGTTGGTCTTCTACACGACCGACAACGGTGCCTGGCAAGACGTTTACCCAGATGCTGGTTACACGCCGTTTCGTGGAACCAAGGGTACCGTTCGTGAAGGTGGCAACCGTGTTCCGGCCATCGCCATCTGGCCAGGCAAGATCAAGCCAGGCGTTCGCAATCACGACATCATCGGCGGCTTGGACCTGATGGCAACGTTTGCTTCGGCTGCTGGGGTCGCTCTGCCGGAAAAGGATCGCGCAGGCGAACCGATCATCTTCGACAGCTACGACATGACGCCTGTCTTCACCGGCGAAGGAGAGTGCCCGCGTACGGCCTGGTTCTATTTCACCGAGAACGAACTTTCGCCTGGTGCAGCTCGCGTTAAGAATTACAAGGCAGTCTTCAATCTGCGTGGGGACGATGGTCAGCCGACCGGTGGACTCGCTGTCGATTCCAACCTCGGTTGGAAAGGGGGCGAGAAGTATGTCGCCACCGTTCCTCAGGTTTTCGATCTCTATCAAGACCCGCAGGAACGCTACGACATCTTCATGAACAACTACACCGAACGTACCTGGACCATGGTCACGATCTCCGAAGAGATTAAGACGTTGATGAAAACTTACGTGAAGTACCCGCCGCGGAAACTTCAGAGCGAGACCTACACCGGACCCATCACGATCTCGAACTACGAAAAATTCCAATACGTTCGCGAGCAACTGGAGAAATCGGGATTCCATATCTCGTTGCCAACCGGCAACTAGTCGATTCCCTTCTCGATCAGGAAACGTCGCGGAAGCAGCGTTCGCTAAGCGTAATCAACTAAGGCCAGGGGCTGCGAATTGCCCCTGGCTTTTTTTGTTGGTTTGATGTGACATGCAAATCAACTCGTATTTCGGTTGAAAGCAAGCCGATTGGAAACAGCCTGCGCCGTGATCTCGTTTAAGGAGGGTTATAGTTGCCTTGAGCTTGGTTACGGCTTAAGATAGCGGTTTTATCTGCTCTTCTTTGCGATTTCCCCTTGCAGTCACCCCTCGAAGGATCTTTCCCTTGAAACGACTTTTTGGTTTCTCGCTGGCCCTGCTATTCCTGTGCACTCTCATTAGCTGCCGTGCCAAGACCGAGAATCAGGCCGCTGGCAGTGGTGGGTATCAATTCCCGATCGAAGCCGGCAAGTATCGGATCCTGGGTATTCGTACCGATAACACCGATCACGCTCGGGCCAAGCTGAACGCCGAATCAGCCATCGCCAACAATCCCAACCTGAAAGCGATGGTTGGGTTGTGGGCCTATAACCCGCCGATGATTTTGAGCGCGGTCGAAGGAGCAGGAAAAACGGGCGAGATCCAGATTATTGGTTTCGACGAAGATCCGGTAACGCTCAAAGGCATCGAAGACGGCAAGATCTACGGAACCGTCGTCCAACAGCCGTTCGTGTTTGGGTATAAGTCGGTTGAGTTTCTTTCGGCGATGGCTCGCGGCCAGAAGTTAGACATTCCGGAAAGCAATTTCATCTTTGTGCCGTTCAAGTCGATTCGCCAGGACAACGTCCGAGAGCTTCAAGCGGAGCTTCAGCGAATCAAAGCGGGCAACGGAACGCCTCCGCCGAACAACCAGCCCAGCTATGATACCAGCGAGAAGGTGAAGATCGCCTTCCTCACCAATACGGTCGATCCTTTCTGGGGCTATGCGGAAGAAGGGGTTCGCGTCGCCGAGCCGATATTCAACGCCGAGTGCGAAGTCTATCATCCTCCGAATGGTTCGCAGGAAGAACAGAAACGCTTTATCGAACGCAAGATGGGCGATGGCTGCCAGGCGTTGGCCCTCAGCCCCAGTTCTCCTGAAAGCCAGACCGGTTTGATCAATAAGGCCGTGGAAGCATTCGATGGCCACGTCATCTGCCACGACTCCGATGCCCCGAAAAGCAATCGGAAGTTTTACATCGGCACGCACAATTACCTGGCCGGCCGCGAAGTCGGCCGCATGGTCAAGGAGGCCGCTCCTGAAGGGGGCGACGTGATGATCTTCGTCGGCATGATGGAACAACTCAATGCCCAGGAACGAAGCGCCGGCGTGATCGACGAATTGATGGACAAGCCCATTCCTCCGGAGATTGCAAAGTATCTTCCAAAGGAAGATACGAAGCCCGCTGAAGAAAAGCCCGCTGAAGAAAAGCCGGAAGCGAGTTCCGAGAGTTAAGACGCAACAATGAATTTGCAGCCTGTGCCGTTTCTGGAAGTCGAGCGGATCTCGAAGCGATTTCCAGGCGTGAAAGCGTTGTCGGAAGTATCGCTCGCGGTCGGCGTTGGCGAATCGATTGCTGTTATTGGTGAGAACGGCGCCGGCAAAAGCACGTTGATGAAGATTCTGGCGGGAATCCAGCAGCCAGACTCCGGTACGATTCGAATCGATGGCAAGCCGGTCGAGATTCGTGGCGTACCTGCCGCCCAGCGATTGGGGATCGCACTTATCCACCAGGAACTGAATCTGTGCGACAACCTGTCGATCGGCGCCAACATCTTTCTAGGCCGCGAACCGCGACAGTTTGGCTGGATCAGCCAGTCCGAGATCAATGCTCAGTCCCGCAAGTATCTGGAGCAAGTCGGTCTCGATGTTGACCCTCGCACGCTACTGGCAGAACTTTCGATTGGCCAGCAGCAATTGGTCGAGATCGCTAAAGCGCTCTCGTGCAATGCCCGCCTGCTGATTATGGATGAGCCGACATCGAGTCTTTCGGCACGCGAGGTCGAGCGGTTATTTTCGGTGATTCAATCCCTGCGTGAATCAGGTGTGAGCATCGTTTACATCTCGCATCGTTTGAGCGAAGTACACCAGGTTTGCGATCGGGTCGTTGCCCTCCGCGATGGCCAGAACAGTGGTGGTTTGTCACGCGAGGAGATCACGCACGACAACATGGTTCGCCTGATGGTTGGTCGCGATCTCGACCAGTTTTATGCTCGCCAGTCGCTTACGCCCGGTGACGTGGTTCTGGCGGCGAAGGGGCTTCGTACGCGTGACAATCCTACGCATGCGATCAACTTTCAGCTGCGCTCCGGCGAAATTGTCGGGCTTGCCGGATTGGTCGGGGCAGGGCGGACGGAACTGCTGGAGGCGTTGTTTGGCGTGCAACCGGCGGTCGCCGGAACAATTGAAGTAGCAGGTAGGACTGCATCGATTCGTTCGGCCCGCGATGCGATCGCGCACGAAATCTTCCTGGTCCCCGAAGACCGTAAGCTACAAGGCCTGGTGCTGCCGATGGATGTCGGTCAGAACACGAGCCTGCCAGGCTTGCACCGATTGTCCTACTTCTCGTGGATCGATAGCCGTAGCGAACAGAAACTCGCTGACGACATGGTCAAACGAATGCGGGTAAAAACACCCAGCACTCGGCAAATTATCCAGTACCTGAGCGGCGGCAACCAGCAGAAGGTAGTCATTGCCAAGTGGCTGGCAATGAACCCGAAAGTATTGCTGCTGGACGAGCCGACCCGGGGAATCGACGTAGGGGCCAAGCACGAGATTTACGAATTGATGGAAGAGTTGGCCCGCCGAGGGGTGGCGATCCTGTTCGTTTCGAGTGAAATGGAAGAAGTCCTCGGGATGGCAGACCGAGTATTGGTAATGCACGAAGGAGCCTTGTCGGGTGAACTAACTCGGGCACAACTTAGTGAAGAAGCAGTTATGACTCTGGCGACCGGCCAGCAGATGAAGACTATCTGAAAGAGAAGCGCGGAATGCTGAAGAACATCGTACTGTTTCTGTTGATCTTTGCGATCTTTGGCGTGACGTCGGCCATCTCGCCGACGTTTGCCAGCGGCTACAACCTGGACATCATGGCTCGCTGGACAGGCCTATACGGAATCATGGCGATCGGGGCCGCGTTTGTCATCATCGCCGGCGGGATCGATTTGTCGATGGGCTCGATGGTGGCCCTGGTTGGGGTGCAGTTCGGCATCTTGATCAACGATCAGCAAATGAACCCGTACGCGGCGATGATCCTTGTGCTTATTGGGGCATCGTTAATCGGTCTGGGATACGGTTTGCTGATTACCAAGCTGAAGCTGCAACCGTTCGTGGTGACATTATGTGGTTTGCTGGTGCTGCGAAGTTTGGCGCGGTTTTTAGCCCACGACGATAAGATCTCGAACTTTGTTCAACCGGAAGGTGGAACGGACATTAGCTATTTGACCGGTATGGACTTCTGTTGGATCCCGCTGCCACTGTGGATGCTGGCAGCAGTTGGTATCGTTTCGGCCCTGGTGCTGAACAAGACGACGTTCGGACGCTACCTAAAGGCATTGGGCAATAACGAACAGGCTGCGCGATACAGTGGCATCAATACTGATCTGATCACGATCGCGGCGTACATGATCTGTGCGTTTCTGGCCGGGGTTTCGGCGATTCTGTTTGCGATCGATTTGAACAGTGTCGGCCCGAACGAGGCCGGGACCTTCTACGAGCTTTATGCGATTGCCGCCGCCGTGCTGGGAGGTTGCAGTTTGCGAGGTGGTACCGGTTCGATCTTAGGTGTCTTACTGGGTACTGCCATTCTGCGAGAACTTTACCAGGCAATCGAAACGTTGCAGTTCTCGGAATTGGAAGGAACCGTGATCGGCTTGGTGATCCTGGCCGGCGTAATCGCCGACGAAATCATCCGCCGCGTGGTCGATGCCCGGCGTCGAAGGCAAGAGAAGGGCGTACCCGCTGAAGTACCTGCGAAGAGCTCTTGAGGCAGGTCGAATCGCTATCCGAAAAACGCCACCGCGTTCTGAAACAGCTTCAACCCATCGCCGGTGTCGCTACCTTCGCCGCGAGTCCACCGCGGATGATGGGTTGGGTCGATGTAGCGTTCCGGGTGTGGCATCAGGCCGAAGATTCGGCCGGTCGCGTCGCATACGCCTGCTACGTGCCGCTGGGCACCGTTGGGATTGTCAGGGAACGTGACCGTATCTTCCCCTTCACGGTTGCAGCAATAGGCCAGGCAGAGCTGTCCTGCGTCTTCGAGTGCATCGAGCGTGGCTTCATCGCGAGCCACGAAGCGTCCTTCGGCATGGGCGACCGGCAGATACATTTGCTCGATGCCCTGCAGGAAGACGCATTTTTCTCCAGCCGTCTTCAGGTTCACCCAGCGATCTTGAAACATCTGACAGTCGTTCCAAGCCAACGTGCTGGAGGGAAGTCCTCGCTCGTCGTCGGCCAGCAAGAGACCTGTTTTGATCAAGATCTGGAATCCATTGCAGATGCCGAGAATCAGCTTGCCATCGTCGTGGAACTTCTTGACGGCGTCCATCAAGTGATGACGGAAAAAGCTGCCGACGATTCGGCCCGCCGAGATGTCGTCGCCGTAGCTGAAACCTCCGGAGAGGGCCAGGATTTGATAGTCGTCCAGAATAGCTGGATTCTCGAGGATGCGATTCAAATGCACGCGATCGGCACTGGCACCAGCAAGCTCGAATGCATGGGCAGTTTCGAGATCGCAGTTGGTTCCAGGAGAACGAACTAGCAAGGCTTTGGGCTGAGCCATCGGTAGAATTCTTTCCTTGTCACTTACCAATTCAGAGGAGCTTGCCAGGCCTGTTTCAACAATTCGATCGGTTCGTCCAATAGCTTGGTTTCGCCATGCAGAACGACCAGTTCTTTATGATCGGCCACGTGGCCTATATGGGCCAGTGGGGCCCCGGCGAGGGCAGCTTCAAACTTGTCGGCGGCATCTTCAGGCACTTCGCAAACGAAGCGTGTATTCGATTCGCTGAACAGCAGCTTGACGACGCAAGGGGTTTCCAACTGATGCGGGATATTGTCGAGCGAGACATTCGCCCCGATTCCGCCGGCAAATGCCATCTCGGCCAACGCCACCGCGAGGCCGCCTTCGGAAAGATCGTGACAGGCCCGGACCGTTCCGGTTTGAATCGCCTCGTGAATGCCGGTGAAGACTTTCCTGGACAAGTCGGTATCGACTTGGGGAACCTGCCCACCATTTTTGTCGTGAACCAGCGACCAGTGCGACCCCCCCATTTCGTCCTTGGTCAAACCAACCAGGTACAAGCGATTGCCAGGCGACTTGAGGTCCATCGTGACGCAGTTCGATACGTTGTCGACCTGACCCATGGCACTGATCAAAAGCGTTGGCGGAATGCTGATCGTCTTCTTGTCGCCATTCTCGTCGAAGTAGCTGAATTCGTTGTTCAGACTGTCCTTGCCGCTGATGAATGGCGTGCCGAGGGCAACGGCAAGGTCGCGGCAGGCCAGGGCAGCGCGAACCAAACTTCCGAGCGTCTCAGGTCGATCGGTATAGCCCCAGCAGAAGTTATCGAGGATCGCAATCCGCGATGGATCGGCACCGACTGCCACGCAATTGCGAAGGGCTTCGTCAATCGCGCTGGCGGCCATGTCGTAAGGATCGAAGTCGCCGAAGTGCGGGTTCATGCCGCACGACAGGACAACCCCTTTGCGGCTATTGAGCACTGGGCGAACGACTGCGGCATCGCTCGGGCCGTCGTTCTGGATGCCAACCAAGGGTTTGATGACGCTGCCCCCTTGGACCTCGTGATCGTATTGGCGAATGATCCATTCCTTGCTGGCGACATTGAGCGAGCTGAGGATCTTGCGCAGATCGTTGCCGAGCGAAGCCGCGTCTTCGGCACCAAGCTCGAGCTTTTCGACGGCTGGCGGCATGTAGACGGCATCGCGAACGACTGGCGGGCGACCATCGTGAAGGAACTTCATGTCAATCTCGCCGACCTGATTGCCGTTGTAGGTCAGCTTCAGGTTGCCAGTCGGGACGAACTTGCCCAGCACGACCGCTTCGCTTCCTTCCGAAGCAAACAACGCTTCGAGTTCCGGCCACTTTTCTTCTGGAACGGCCAGCACCATGCGTTCTTGGGCTTCGCTGATCCAGATCTCGGTATAGCTCAGGCCTTCGTATTTGAGAGGTGCTTTTTCGAGCCAAACTTCGGCGCCGATCTCTTCTCCCATTTCGCCGACCGCACTGGAGAACCCACCAGCTCCACAGTCGGTCACTGCGCTGTACAGGTTGCGATCGCGAGCTTCCAGCAGGACGTCCAGCACCATTTTTTCGGTGATTGCGTTGCCGATCTGAACGGCACCGCCGGAGAGTGATTCGCTTTCGCTGGTTAGTTCAGCCGAACTGAACGTGGCACCGTGGATGCCGTCGCGTCCGGTTCGTCCGCCAACCGCGACGATTAAATCGTTGGGCTGCACCTCCTTGAATGACTTGTCGACCGGAATCAAACCGACGTTACCGCAATAGACCAGCGGATTGCCCAGGTAACGATCGTCGAAGTAGACCGCCCCGTTGACCGTCGGAATACCCATGCGGTTGCCGTAATCTCGCACGCCGCTCACCACGCCCTTCATGACTCGCCTGGGATGTAGGACACCTTGCGGGAGGCTGGCGGGGTCGGTCTCGGGGGAAGCGAAGCAGAAAATATCGGTGTTGCAGACCGGCTTGGCGCCCATGCCGGTTCCCATCGGGTCGCGAATCACGCCGCCGATGCCGGTGTTCGCGCCACCGTAAGGTTCCAGGGCGCTGGGATGGTTATGGGTTTCGACTTTGAAACAGATGTTGTATTCGTCGTTGAATTTGACGATGCCGGCGTTGTCTTTGAAGACGCTGACGCACCAGTCTTCTTCGCCCAGCGTTTTGCGGATCTGCTGGGTGGCGGCGAAAATCGTTTCCTTCAACATGTTGTCGAAGCGAAGCTCTTGCTTATCGTCTTTATAGGCGATCTTGCCAGCCAAGGTTTTGTGGCTGCAATGTTCGCTCCAGGTCTGGGCGACCGTTTCCAGTTCGATGTCAGTCGGATCGCGGCCGAGTTCCTGGAAGTACTTCTGGATCGTCTGCATCTCGACCAGCGTCAGGTACAACTGGCCATCTTTGCTCAGACGCTCGAGGCCGGCGTCGTCGAGGGCTCGGATCCCGACCGTTTTCAGCTCGAACGGCTGGGAAGTGCCGAAGGAAAGACGCTCCAGCTGAATCGGCCCCTGGATGACCTGTTCGATCGAATCATTGGCCAGCAGCTTAGTGACCAACCGCTCGGTCTGGGCGTCGTCGAGTCCGCCGACCCAGAATTTGCGGAAGGTACGAACGGCCTCGGCTGGCTTGCCGAAATCGGCGATCGCGGCCTGGGTGCTTTGAGCGACCGGGTCCATCACGCCTGGTTTGGGCATCACGTAGATCAGTCGGTCGTAGATATTGACTGGCGGTTTGGCCAACAGAGGATCGCCGGTTGGGGCGACAACCGATTGTTCCACCACATTGTCGACCAGCAGTTGATCGGCCAGCAGTTGAATATGCTGGGCGTCGAAATCGGCCTGGACGAGAAATCCGTGCGCCGTGGCAATTTCGAGATGGGTGGCAATTTGCAGGTCTTCGGCGTCGGCGACGATGGCAGCTGCCAAGCGATCGACGTGTCCCGAAGCGGGATAGATGTCAACTTCCCACAATGTCACGGTGGTGCTTTCCCTGTTCTAGAAGCTTAATCCATTGCTCGTCCCGGCCCGATTCTAGCGAAGACCGGAAAGCTGCCAGCAATTTCTCAAAGTTCCCCAGCGCCTGCAAGACGTGGCCCCGATTGGTGGTGAGTATCTGTCGCCATAATTCGACGTCTCCAGCGGCAACCCGCGTCGTATCGGCCCAACCAGAGCTAGTCAGGGGCAAAAGCGATTCTGGGGTCGAAGCGGCCAGCAAACTGGCAATAACGTGGGGCAAATGACTGGTAGACGCTACCGATAAGTCATGCTGGTGGGGACTCATTTCCACGACATGCGATCCCAAAGATTTCCAGAATTCGCCAACCTTCGCCACGGCGGTGCGGTCAGATTCGGGCGCCGGCGTGACGATCGTCACACGCTTCTGGAATAAATCGGCGGTGGCGTTCTCGCTGCCGGTTTTGTCGCTGCCTGCCATCGGGTGGCTGCCAACGAAGTAAACGTCCTTGCGTCCCCGGACCGATTCGCTGAGATGCAGCGTCTCGACAATCGTCTGCTTGGTGCTGCCAGCGTCCGTAATGACCGTGCCCGGCTGGCAAAAGGGGACCATTTTTTCGACCCACGATACGATCGACTCAACCGGTGAGCAGATGCAAACCAGGTCCGCGCCCCGAATTCCAGCTTGCCAGTCGGTGGTTCCCTCGGTGATGCAGCCAATTCGCTTGGCACGTGCCAGTTTTTCTTCGCTTCGGCCGATGCCGATGACCTGGGCTGCTACTTTTCGCTTGAGCGCAGCCAAGCCGATCGAGCCGCCAATGAGCCCGACGCCGACAATTGCAACTTGTTGAAATTCAGGCATGAGGAGCGATTTGTAGAAGAATGGGCAAAACAGAGAGGTTCCGGATTATAGCAGGATTTACCCCGCCAAGACGACCTGCCTCGCAGATTTCAGCATCCGCTTCTGGGGTGCTGAAAAACGAAAAAGAGCCTGGTTCGTGGAAAACCAGGCTCTCGTGATTTCAGAGGTATCGACGCTTAGGTCGATTTCTCAGGCAGACGAACCAGGGTCATCTTCTGCGAACTGCCGTCACCGAAATGAACCATCACCGGCGTCTCAGGCTCGGTCAGGCTGGTCAGATCGGTCTGGAAGGTAACCTTCTGGTTGTTGGCCACTTTCCAGGCAACTTGCTGAGTCTGCTTGTCGAGTGAGCCTGTGAGAGGCTGGCTGTTGTCGGAAAGGATGTTGTAGTACGAGCCATCGATCTTGCCGGTCTTGCTGACCGCCAGTTGCATCAGCATCTGAGCTTGCGTCTGGTTGCCTTGAACGAGGGCATACACACCCAGCGGCATCCACTCTTCGTTGGAATTCGCGGGCGAGGTCGAATCAGGCGTTTGCGAATCGCCGGTCGACGAGTTGGCGACCGGAGCGGCCTCGTTGTTCTCGGCGTAGACGACCGAATTGTCGTTGTAGACATAGTTGACCGGTGCCGTTGAAGCTCCCAAAACCCAGCCAGTCACCGCGCCAAACGTAGCCGCGGTCCAGGCATCGGCATGTGGGTATTGGTATTGAAACGCATTGGGATGCGCGGCGTACCACTGCGGCGAGAACGGCTTGGGCTGTCCTTGCAGGTAATGATTCACGTTGTTTTGGATCTCGGTAGATCGCTGCGAGAAGTTTTGCTTCGCTTGATCCGCTTTCGGCTGAAGCTCCGATTTCTTATCGCTCAGCTGCTGCTGTCGATTTTGTCCGTCATCGGGCAGAGTGCGCGAGCCGTCGGAGAGACCGAGAAAGTTTTGCAGACGATCCTGCGTCGGTCCGGTGCCGCTGCCAATCTGAGGAAGCGTCTTGCCTTCGAGCATGCTCGAAAGTTTGTCGTGACCGCTTAGATTGAGGTTGCTCAGTCCACTTGTACCCGAATTCAAGCGACCTGAAAGACTGCCAGAATTCAAGTTCGTGTCGCCCAGACGCGTATTGCCGAGATTGCCGCCAGGGTTGAAGTTGCCTGAGGGGCGGCTTGGCGACGGGGCCGGTCGCGAACCACCGAGACGAGCACCGCCGCCGCGCGGTCCGGCGAAGCTTTCGGAAACGACTGCCACCAGAAACAATGCAGCAAAAAGGCCCAGACAAAACGGTTTCTTCATTGCTCTTCCCACTTTTGAAAGTCATGAATCAAGGTTGCCGTCACGCGGAAGCGACGCAATATCTTTAGGAAACCATAGGGCCAGACCGCCCCAGAGGTGGGTCACTTTACAGAGCTTTAATCAAACTTCTGCGATTCATCCTTTCGCAATACTATCCAGCCGTACTAAGCATACCATCGGTGTATTCGACAAAAGTGGTCTCTCAGGCGAGCGGCTGTTTTGATTATGCGGATTTACCTACCTGTTGCGTTGTTTTGCACGCTGACAGATGATGGATGGAGTCTTTTGCCTCCTGGGATCAGCCAATGATTTTCTCACCACGTATCTCGACCAGCAGCTTGGTAAGCTTGTGCCGACGCGTGGGAAATCAGATCCAGGCCGGCGTCGATATGCGTCGCATCTGGAAAAGAGAAGCGGAACGGGCCTTCGGCCGCGAGCGGCAAGCGATGCTCGAAATCTCGGAGCGGATCGAAACCGGTTCGACACTGCACGGGGCCATTCTTTGCACCGGCGAATACTTCCCCAAGCTGTTTCGCCAGATGGTCGAGCTTGGCGAGGAAACCGGACAAACTGGCAGTGTGTTTTTGGAACTTGCCGATCAGTATGAACATCAAATCCAAATGCGTCGGGCGTTCTTGGCCGGTATTCTGTGGCCGATGATTCAGTTGATTATTGCGATCCTGCTCGTGGGTGTGTTGATTTATGTGATGGGGATAGTCTCCAAAATGTCAGGGAGAACGGTCGACATTCTGGGACTTGGATTGATCGGTGCGAAGGGTGTGGGGATCTATTTCGCATTCATCGGGACGGTTCTCTTTGTTTTGTTTGCGATCTATCAACTTTGGTCGCGGGGAAACTTCTCCTTTTTGCAACTCGATCGATTCGTGATGAACATTCCGATGCTGGGTGAGCCGATTCGGACGCTCTGTCTTTCGCGTATGGCCTGGGCAATGGCGATGACGATTGGCGGCGGCATGGATATTCGCAAGGCGATGCGACTTTCGCTTGAAGCGACCCATAGCCACTACTACATGCAATTCGCCGATCAGGTCGACGAGCAGCTTTTGCAGGGAGAGGAAGTTCACGACATCCTCCGCAGCACGGGTAGTTTTCCCCACGATTTTCTCGACGTGGTCGAAACAGGCGAAATCTCCGGCATGCTAACCGAGTCGATGGATAAGCTCGCGAGCATCTACCAGGAAAAGGCCAAGGCAGCTCTCAATACGATTGCCGTTATCGGGGGCGTGCTGGTTTGGATGTTGGTGGCGGCGATGATCATCGGTCTGATTGTCAAGTTGTTCTCGTTCTATCTTGGTACGTTGAACGAGTTCATCGACAACCCGCTGGGCGACCCACGAAGGTAGCCGCAAGAAATGAAACAGGCCACGCTTTCATGGCGTGGCCTGTTGGTTGATCGAAACGCTTGGGAGCGTTAGTTCGTCGAAGGTTCCGCTTCGGCCGGTTTGCTTTGACCGTTGGCCAGCGAATCTGGGTCTTCCGTGTAGCGAATCAGGGCCTCGGGCAGTTCGACACCGCCGATGTCCTTCATCACCTGCATCATCGGAGGCAAGGTCTTGGCCATGCCGCTGAGCCAATCGGCCGTGTTCGAGCGGCCATTCTGATTGCCACCTTCCCAGACGACCACCTTGTCGAACTTGATGTTCGAGATTGCCTTGGCACTGGTTTCGGCCAGGTTGTCGAGGTGTTCCAGCAGCATCAGTTGGAATGCTTCCTTGCTGCCGCCGCACGCTTCGACGATCGCCTTCAAACCGGCACCCTTCTTGGCCAGCTTTTCGTATTCACCGCGTGCCTCGGCTTCCAACTTGGCATAGATGGCGTCGGCTTCGGCCTGGGCCAGAATGCGTCGTTTGGCAGCTTCGGCGGACGAATCGACTTCGATCTTGGCTTTCTCGGCTTTGGCCGGAGCTTCGAGCAAGGCACGTTTCTCGGCTTCCACGCGTTCGGCTTCGGCGATAGCGGCTTTGGCGAGTGCCCTATTCTCCGCTTCCTTCACCGCACCTTCTGCTTCGCGGCGGCGGATTTCGCCAAGCTCGTACGCTTCGGCTCGTTTGACGGCCAGTTCGGCCTTCGAGGCAGCAACCTTCGCTTCGGCCGTGTTTTCCCCTTCGATGGCGGAAGCATCGGCGTTGGCGATCTTGATACGCTTTTCACGCTCGGCATCTTTCACCGCGGCTTCCCGCTCGAATTCGGCGTTGCGTTCACCGATCAGGGCGGCGGCGTCGGCGTCGGCGATTTTGATACGCTTCTGGCGTTCGGCATCTTTCACCGTCGCTTCACGCTCGTATTCGGCGGCCCGTTCGCCGACTGTTTGTTCCTTGTTGAGTTCGGCGATCCGAATCGCTTGCTCGCGCTCGGCTTCGCGGGTACCGATCATCCGAGCCTTGGTGGCGTTGGCAACTTCGATTTCTCGTTCACGCTGGGCTTCGGCAACGCGGATTTCACCCATCTTCTCGTTTTCGGCGACGTCACCACGGGCCTGTTGAATGGCCAACGAGGCAGCTTTCTGTCCGATAGCGTCGATGTAGCCCGATTCGTCGGTGATATCGGTGATATTCACGTTGATCAGGCACAAGCCAATCTTGTTGAGTTCCGGCTCCAGGCTGCGCTGGATATGTTCCAGGAAGGTGTCGCGATCGCGGTTGATCTCTTCGATCCGCATCGAGGCGATCACCTGGCGAAGCTGTCCGAAAATCAATTCTTCAGCCTGTTTGCGAATCTCGTTGGTGGTCAGGCCCAAGAGACGAATCGCAGCATTGTCCATCACGCCTGCGGTTGTGCCGATGGCTACCGTAAAGCAGCTCGGTACGTTGACGCGGATGTTTTCGGACGAAAGTGCACCCCGTAGCGGGATTTCGATCTGGATTGGTTCAAGGCTTAGATAGGCATAATCTTGAACCAGCGGCCATACGAAAGTGGCACCACCATGAATGGTTTGGGATGATTTGCCGCTGCGTGACAAACCGTAAACGACCAATACCCGGTTACTGGGGCAGCGTTTGTATTGCTTGACCAGCGCGATCACAAAACTGAAGAGGACGATCAGGGCCAATAAAAGCCCCAAGGCCAGCCAGGGATAGGGGCCATCCATCCAGCTTTCAGTACCTTGGGCAAACAGAAGTGGCATTTCCATGGTTTCGCTTTCTTCGATGTGGGGTCGGGTAATCCACACAGCAAGCGCGCGGATCTTCCTGGGGTAAATAGGTTACGATTCGCCGGCCTGAAGCCGGCGACGAGGCGTAGGGACCGATTTCTATGGCGACGGCGCCGCTTCTTCCGGTTTTGCCGAATCTGACGAAGAATCAATATGCTCGTGGATCGGCTCGACGAGAACGATTTCAGGACTGATTACCTGCGTCACTTCGACCGTCGTGCCAGTCGCAAGCTTCTCGTTGGCCGTCGTTTGAGCAGCAAACTCGATGATCTGATCCTGAACTCGCAGTTGCACTTTGCCCACGCCGGACTGGTTAGCCGGAATGGGGATGTACACGCTGCCAGTGCAACCCAGCGAGTTTTGAATTTTCACGGTACCGTCGCTGCCCAGGTTATGCAGCAGCTGCATAAGCCAGTGCACCAGGTACATTGCCGCGAGACCGGTGGCCGAGGCGATGACCAATGAGGCAGGCGTACCAAGTTCCGCAGCATGGCATCCCAGACCAGCGACACCAAAAAAAGTAAGCGCCGTGACAATGGTCTTGAACGAAAGAATGCCAAATAGCCAAGTCGATCCGTGCGCGTCGCCTGTGAAATCGTGGGGTACGTCATCCGGCACGTCGCTGGGGAGGTCCAGTTCGTCGATGCCCATGCCCAACAGCAAAAGCAAAAACTGGATCACAAACACCGATCCGGCCACAACGGCACAAACCAGAAATACCCAGTACATCAAACGAACCTTTCAAACGGACAAGCAGGCCAATAAGCATGGTCACCCGGGTATTCGCCAATCGCCCTGAAATATTGGGGCAAATCGGGAAATCGAGCCCAGGGAACCTTTTCTGCTCGTAGTTTGGGGTATGCAGAGGAGAGCGTCAAATAGATTCCGCCGTAAACTACGCGAAGTTCACGACATAGCAATGGTCGCTTTCACGCGAATCATTTCACCATGGGTGGCACCGATCGAGCCGGTGCCACAGACTTAACGACGACAATTAGTCTTCCGCGCTGAACCCACTCTTGCGGTTGTAGAGCTTTTCCTTCGTGCACCACAAACCGGCCGATGGAGTCGCGATGAAGAAGATCTCTTCGCCGTCCGGCATCGTGTTGAAGCCTTCTTTCAACTTGTTGATCGGGTAGCGTTTGATCGTTTCTTCGTAATCGGCGTAGGCAAAGTGAACCTG
This sequence comes from bacterium, assembly GCA_016124445.1. GTDB lineage: Bacteria > Planctomycetota > Planctomycetia > Pirellulales > Pirellulaceae > Bremerella. The sequence goes on along the minus strand of WGNR01000001.1, from coordinate 270,841 downwards.
TTCGATCTCTTCCTTCGTCAGGTGCCCAGGGGCGTAACGAATTGTGAAGCGGCCTTCCGAGGTTCCATGCATCAGGTGAGCGGTGCCGTGAGCTAGGTCCTGCATGTCTGCATTCTGCTTGTAAAGCTCCAGAATCTTGTCGGTCGGCTGGTAGCCATACTTACGAATCAACGCATCGACGTCAGGCTGCTCGCCGAAACGCTTGAGGCCAGGGGCAATCACCAGCAGTTCTCCGCCATCGGCGATCGCCATTCGCGTTCGATAAACACTTTTGTTCGCAACCCAGGTGCTGAAGAACTCGTCTCCCTGCATCACGCAGACGATCTTCTTGATCGGCTCGTCGAAGAGGGTAATGTTTTCCGCACGGGATTGCCGGGCAGCGTTCAGGTAGGTATCCAGATCGTCGCCGATGTGCACACCGGTGTGGACCAGCTCTCCTTCTTCGTTACGAGCCAGCACCACTTGCACGTAAAAGTCAGGCAGGTGTCCCAGGTATTCATCTTCGGCCTTGTTAAAGACAGCTCGCACTGGGGTGATGAGGTTGCCGAGGTTGTTCTCGATACCGCAGCTGGCGGCCATCATGTGGCTGGTACAGATCAAGTCCTTGCCGGCCAGACCAATGAAGTAGTTCTTGTTGTGGTTGGCGAAACCAAGCACTTCGTGTGGAACGACATGGCCGATGTTGATGATCAGGTCCCACTTTTCTTCCATCAGCATTTTGTTCAGCCAGATCGGAATTGCCCAATCGGCGGTCCCATCGCTGATCTCTTTGACGAAATCGGCCGAGATCTCGCCCACCTTCACGCAACCGTCGCGCCAATCATGCGGATGGATGATCTCGTTGGGGATGCTGCCGAACATCTGCTTGTTCTGCTTAGGCGTATGCGGCTCGTGCTGACCGAGCGTTGGGATCACGTGGACCTCGGCTTCGTCTTTCAGCTTCTCCCAGAAGTATTCGGTGATCCAACCAGATCCGGAATGCATCCGCGTGATGTCCGGCGGAAGCAGCAAAACTCGCTTAGGCGTGCCACAAATTCGTGCGCGTGCCTCGTCGAGGGCTTTATCCAGAATGGCAAGCATCTCGGGTTTTTTGATTTCTTTTGCGGTTTCGGAAATCCAAGGCATGGCTAGGGGCAATCCAAATGCTAAGGGTGAACGAAAGAAAAGCTTCTCAAACCGTCTTATCCCATGGAGTCGGGAAATAGAACGGACAATCTGGTAGGGGCAATCAGCTGGGAACGTTAACATCTGGTCCTCCCCCAGGGAAGTGGGGAAGGACAAAACGACTGGTCGTCTTATTACTGGGTAGCTTGGCGACGTGCCAATTCCAGCAAAGTGCGAACCGCAAAACCGGTGGCGCCACCACTGCAGTATGGTTTTGGTTTTTCGGCGAAGGAAGGCCCGGCGATGTCGATGTGGGTCCAGGGAGTATCGTCGACGAATTCTTCCAGGAACTTGGCCGCCGTGATCGCACCCCCCCAGCGTCCGTCGCCCACATTCTTCAGGTCGGCCACCTGGCTTTTGAGCTGTTCGCTGAACTCAGGGTACATCGGCAACTGCCACATCTTCTCACCGGTGGCCAGCGATGCTTGTTCCAGCTCGTGGCACCAATCAGGCTCGTTGGTCATCAGGCCGGCTATGTCCATCCCCAGTGCCACGACACATGCCCCAGTCAGCGTGGCCAAGTCGACGATCGCCATCGGCTTTTCGTCCAATGCCACGTTCAACACGTCCGCCAAAACGAGGCGTCCCTCGGCATCGGTATTGAGCACTTCGATCGTCTTGCCGCTGCGCGATGTCAGCACGTCTCCCAGCTTGTAGCTGTCACCTGAAACCATATTCTCGACCAGCCCGCACAAAGCAACGACGTTGATCGGCAACTTCCACGAGGCAATCGCCTTGATTGCACCCAGCACGGTCGCCGCCCCGGCCATATCGCACTTCATGGTGATCATGCTGTCGGAAGGCTTCAACGAAAGACCGCCGCTATCGAACGTGACCCCTTTACCGACCAGCGCCAACGGTGGTTCCCCTTCTTTGCCGCCGTTGTATCGCAGAATAACCAGGCGAGGATCGCGGGTCGACGCCTGCGATACAGCCAGCATGCTGCCGCACTTCTCTTTCTGCAGACGAGCCTTGTCCCAAACTTCGATGTTCAAATCGTGGTTTTCAGCCACGACGGCGGCTTCCTGGGCGAAGCTGGCCGGGTAGATATCGTTGGCACTGCGATTGACCAGGCTGCGGGTCAGATTGATCGCGTTGCCCAGGGCAATTCCTTTTTCAATCACATCGTCCGTGACCGAGCTCCAGACGATTTCTCCAGGCGGTGTCTGTTTCTTTTCTTTCCGATAGAGGTCTTGGCCGTGCACGCCAACCAAGGCGCCGGCGATTGCCTGTTCCACCATTTCGGCAGGCCAAAAGTCATCGAGAAAGTAGCCAACCTTGTCGACTTTCTTGGCGGAAAGGACCACGGCGGCGGAAGCAGCTGCCTCGTACGCGCGGCGGGCACACAAATCTTCCTTCTTGCCGAGGCCGACGGTATAGACCCGCAAGGTTTCAAAGCCACTGGGAGCCAGGATGGTGGTCACTTCGTTTGGTTTGGCCGTGATATCGCCTGCTTCAACCAAACGAGTAATGGAACCGCCAATTAGCGTATCCAACTGATCAGCTGGCGGAGAAAGTCCATCTTCATAGACACCCACGACGATTACTTCGCCGGAGAAATCGGCGATCTTATTCTCGGTACCCGTTACCTTCATCTGCTCTCAACTTTCGTACGCGGTAGAAATAAAGTCCAGGCCGCCTGCCTAACCAGTTCATTGTACCGCTCTGGTCGGGCTTCTTACAGTGCGTCCAAGCGGCGATCTTCAATGGAGAAACTGTCGAAAAACGAGGGAAAACCGCTGACTGTACCTGATTGTTCGACCTTCCAAAGGAATATTTGCCTTGCCATCCTGAGAGGGGTATCGTGAACGGTGCGCGAATTGCCCACTCTTTTCCAGGACCCATCTCATGCGTTCTCATCACCGCACGTTTCTGACACTTTTGCTTCTATTGATCGCCCCGCTTCCAGCTGTTTGGTCACAGGATCAAGGCACTGGTCAGGCCAAAGAGGAGGAGCAACCGGCACCAGAGGCCGCCGAGCACGGAGCAAAAAAGGAAGGTGCCAAGCTAACAAGCCCACACAAGAATTATTTCGACTCATTCGATACAAATGGAGACGGCGTGATTGTCGGCGAGGAATGGCTTCGATTACCGAGATCAATGCGGAGCCATCTCGAATCAAGGGGGCAACAAAAAGTCGGCACAACCCTAGCGGATTTCCATGATTTTCTGGAACGCTATAAGACGTACATGATCGAGGAGCGCAAACGGAACGCAAGCGAACGAGAGCTCGCGGAAGTGCAGCGAAAAAACGATTGGGAATTTTCGAAGTATGTGACGACGTTGATCCCTGAGGAACTCCAAACAAAAAACGAGAAACCCTGGGAAGAAACTTCCAAGTCGGCAACGATGAAAACCAGCCCATACGCCGACTTTTTCCGGCATTTGGATCAAAACGGCAATGGAACGCTCGATCAGGCAGAATTGAAAAACACTTCCCAGCTATTCCTTGTTTCAATTTCAAGAGATTATCCCGATCAGTTTCATGAGAATCGAATTTCCATCCAGGAGTTTCATGACTACTGGGAACGTGAAAAGCAGCGTTACCAGGAGCAAAAAGAGCAGAGTCGTGAACAGCATCGATTTGAGGATTTCAAACTAGCGGTACTTCGTGGGGAACTAGCAGCGAACGATGCCACCAAGAAGCCAGCCGAAACAACCGAACAGCCTAAACTAGTTGACTCAGCCCCAAAAAAGCCGGTCAACAAGCCGGTGGTAATGGCCAAGCCCCCAACACCCAAAGCTCCGCTACGTTCGTTGGCACTGGATATCGTTGCCTTACGCCGAACCAGTGAAGGAACGCCACAACGAACGTTGGCCGAGGACGTCGCTGGCGTGCTGAAAGGTTCAGGCTTGGCGTTGCCATTGCCAACGCGGTTGGCCGCTTGGATCGCGGACCCTGAGAGCGGCGATGTCGAGATGACCGATTACATCCAGACCAATGTCGTCCCTGGCGAGAAAGCGACCATTCAGCAAGGTGGACGCATGCCAACTCGTACGGGAGTCAGCGGCCGTAGCGCCGTCTTCTCGGTATCGAACGTTGGAACGCTGGTCAATGTACTGGCCAAGATTGAATCGGCCGATCAAGTCGAACTTCAACTCACGTTTGAAAAGTCGTACGTCTTGCCAGGCAATCTGGAAGAATCGCCGGCCGATTTGACGCCAATGCCATCAGAATCTCGGCCTGAACGGTTAGATCCAGCCAATCCCCAGGCTCGCCGACCGTTTTCTCGGCCCAACCCGGTCCCGAGCCCAGTTGAATTCACTCCCGATTCCATCGGAACCCTGACCGCCCAGAGCGCCGCCCAACTCAAACGCGGCGAGCCAATCGTCATCACCGAAATCGGCCGCCTACAAGGTGACGAGTTCGAGGAACTGGTTATTTTGGTTCAGTGGAAATAAAACTCCGAGAAGATCCACCCCTTTGACGAACAAACCTTGCCAATCAGAGAACCCGTGTGACAAAATGCCGCACGGGTTCTTTCGTGGTTGCCTTGTAACCTGGAAACAGCGAACCTGCCCGCCCGAAACCGTCAAAGAGGAACTTTCTCGGTCATGGATGTTTATCCGGTCAATCAATACGACCCGCTGATGCCAGGCATTGTGATTGGTGGGATCGCGATCTTTCACGTGTTTCTGGCACAGTTCGCGGTCGGTGGGGGAATTCTGCTCTGCTATTTTCAGTGGCTATCGATGACCGGGCGGTCCGCGACGGCGCGGCTGTTTGTGCATGGCTATTTTAAATGGCTGGTGCTGATCAGCTTCGTTGCCGGCGCGGTGACAGGCGTTGGGATCTGGTTTACGGCCATTCAGGTCAGCGCCCCGACTATCGGCGGCATGATTCGTAACTTCCACTGGATTTGGGCGACCGAATACCTGTTCTTCCTGCTGGAAGTGTTTGCGGGGTACATGTTCTATCGCTACCACCGGCATCTAAGCGACAAAGCCTGCTTGCGGCTGCTGGGGATGTATGCGTTTGCGGCCTGGATGAGTTTGTTTCTGATCAACGGCATCATCAGTTGGCAACTGACGCCGGGCGGCTGGATCGAAACGCATTCGATCGGGGCAGGCTTCTTCAATCCAACCTTCTGGCCAAGCTTGTTCTTCCGCACGATCGTCGCCCTGACGCTGGCCGGGCTGGTGGCCTGCGTGGTGGTTAATACGATGAGCGGCCTGGACCGCGATCAAAAACAGAAGCTGATCAACTACGCCGCTTACCTGCTGCTGCCGATGGTGTTGATGCCGTTTCTGGGGGCTTGGTTTCTCGCAGCAATGCCAGAAGACAGCCGCAGCTGGGTCTTGGGTGGCAGCCCGGCAATGAATCTGTTTTTGAACATTGCCATCGGCGCTTCCTTGGCGATCGGGGGCTATGCCTTGGTTGGTTTGTACCTGCAGAAGCTGTACATCAACGGAGCGACGGCAACGCTACTGTTGCTGCTGGGATTCGGGGCGACGGCGGGCGGCGAGTTCGTTCGCGAAGGTTCTCGCAAGCCATATTCAATTCGCTATTACCTCTACTCGAACGGCATTCATCCCGATCAGGTCGCCCAGATGCGTAAAGAAGGCTGCTTGAAGGACGATCCTTATCCGCTGGTCCATGGTACCGAGGTGGCCGGAGAGATCACGACGCGGGGAGCCAAGGTGTTTCGAAGGCAATGTGCGGCGTGCCACACAGTGTGGGGGCTGAATAGTGTCGCGGAACTGACGTCGACTTGTGATGAAGATCAAATGCGGATGAACATCGCCAAGTTGCAGCATACCAAGCCGTTCATGCCCCCGTTTGCAGGCAATGCAGAAGACCTGGAAGCCTTGGTGCGATACTTGAAATGGTTCAACAATCGAGATGACCAACAAGCGGAAGCCGAAATGAAGGCAGAAGACCTCGCCAATATTCAGAAGTGGTTAGATCAGGCCGGAACCGAGCCGATGTCGACACCGCCAGGCAGCCATGAAAGTGAACGTCAGGGCAAAGAAGTTGCTGAGAAGGGAGGTGCGGAATAACGATGCCGTTCCCTTTCGATCTACCGCTGACCTCGTTGACCTACATGCTTTTGTACCTGATCACCTTCGTGACGCATCACCTGGCGATGCACTACGTGGTGGCAGGCTGCCTTTTGATTGTAGGAATGAGTGTCTGGTACCGCTCCGACGAAGACGCCCTTGTGATAGACCCCGTCGTGCGGGTCGTACGCGATTGGATGGCGTTTGCGTTGAGCATGGCCATTACCTTCGGGGTGGCTCCGCTATTGTTTGTGCAACTGCTGCTGCCGGTTCATTTCTACACGGCGAATTTGCTGTTGGGTTGGCGCTGGATGGTGGTGATTCCGACTTTGATTGCCGCCTTTTACCTGCTGTATGTCCTCAAGAGCCATTGGTTTGAACGTCTTAGCTGGTGGCAGCGGGCGCTTGTGGCTGGTTTGAATGCCGGCCTGTTCGTCTTCATTGGTTTTTGCTGGACCGCTAACCATTTGGTTGCCAGTATGCCGGATGACTGGCCTAGCGCATTCGAAACAGGTGTCTTGCCGCTGGCGATTTTGCCGGTCGTTAGCCGCTCGCTGGTTTGGCTGAGCATTTCTTTTGTCACGATGGCTTCGCTAGTCACAGCACAATTGGCGTACCTTCGCGAGGGAACCGCGACCGACGAAGACTTGCCCCAGGTAGGCTGGCTGCATTGGTTGGCTTTGGCTGGCTTGGGGGCATTTGGCCTGGCGGCTCTTGCCGCGATTGGTTTCTCGAAGCCCGGTTTTGCCTCGATCGCGAGCGGTTCAGGCGCATTATGGATTGGACTTGGATTTGTCCTATGGGGAAACCTGATCTACCTGTGGCATAGCGATGCGATTGCGATTGACCGTCGCTGGATCTTGCTCAGGCTTGGACTGCTGGGAGGCGTTTTATTTTGCGGGGCGGTCGTTCGCGAAATGATCCAGGTTTCTTCGATCGACTTTTCCAAAGCAATGGTCAAGCATGAAGAAGCGGGCGAGGTCGGCGGCTTCACGCTGTTTCTGGTAACCGCCGTGGTCGTCGTAGGGTTGATCATTCTGATCATTCGCTGGCTACGAGAGTCGTTCCAAGCGGAAGAGACCCAGATAGACCCGCAAGAATAAAAAAATCCCGGTCGCTATGGACCGGGATTCTGGCGAGTTGCATTCGACGGCTTCGATCTTCTAAGCGTTGAAGCCGTATTTGTCGTTGTGCGGGTCAAAGTCGGCGTTGGTAAAGCCGTTGTTCAATTTCATGTTCAAGTAGGTGTACTCTTCCTGCAAAGCAGGCTGAGCCCCTTGCTGTGCCGGCCAATCCCACGAGGCGAATCGAATCGGAATCTGCAATTCGTCGTCGATGAAGATGTGGGCTTTGTGAAAGCGGAAGTTCTTTCGCGGAACCGGGTGAACCACTTCGATCAACGTGCAGACGCGTTCGTTGATCTTGGCCCCATTGTAGAACTTCACTTCACACTCGCCGTATTGCATATCGAGATTGGCGACTTCGATCAGGCGCTTGATCAGGTTCTTGATTCCGACATCGGTGATCGGATAACGCTGGCCACGCATTGCCATTGCGCCGTTGGGATCGAGCGAAACGGTGATGTGCTTCAGCAATGCACCACCTTCGTGAGCCATCAGGTTGTTGTTGTTGCTACCCTTGACGTACAGAACTTCGCGGCCTTTGAGGTTCGACGGCTTGAGGAAGTACATGTAAACGCCGAATGGTACTTGCACGTTACCGTAGGCATCTTTTTGCTCGTGGCGAATCTTGGTGTACATGAACTCTTGTTCGCCAAGCTTGCCGCTAATGGCTTCTCGTTTGACCAGCGTGCATTCGTAGTCGCGAATGTTCTGCTCAATGTTCGCCAGGCCTCGTTCGGCAACTCGCAGAGCCGGAGCCAAAGGGTGTTCGGCGGCGACAGGCTGAGCAGGGCCACCGGTGCGGTTGGAAACACGATAAACGGGCTCTCTTAGGCCGCCGCGTTGATCCTCACCGAAAGTCGCCCGGGTCAGCCCAAAGGCTAACGCCGTACTGCCGGCCAGCAATGCTCGGCGCGAAATGAGTGACTTGGTCATGATCAATCTCCGTTAATAATCCGGTCCGGTAATTCCCGCGATCCGTGCGAGAATGAAAAGCATGTGGCACCGGACGTAAGTGCATGTAAGAGGCGGTGTTCTGCTAGCGGTGCCCGTTTGCCGCCTGTGCAAATAGGCAATTCTTTACCACGTCTTATCGCGTCGCCGGTGGCCACAAGATGAATACCTTCGTGGCAAGCGTCAAAGTTTTACAGATTACCAAGATCTCGTCAGATGGTTTATCATGCGCAAGTACTGTATCTAATTTTGCCTGCAAAGTGGAGTGGAATCTGACCTGAATGGGCGAGATCAACTTTTTGAGAATCGTCAGCATGCCGTTCGATGAAAACACGTATGTCGTGTATCGCGAAGGACTTACGTCGTGCGTGGTGATTGACCCCGGTTTTGAGCCAGAAAAAATCATCGAGGTGCTCAAGGAAAAGACGCTTCGAATCGACGCAATTCTCAATACGCATGGCCACAGCGACCACATCGCAGGCAACGGAGTAATGAAGCAAGTTGCCCCGGATGCTCCTCTAGTCATCGGGCACGAGGACGCGGAAAAGCTGACCGATCCCGATAAAAACTTGAGCGGCCCGTTTGGCTTGCCCATGGTCAGCCCGAAAGAAGATGCCACGGTCAAGCATGGTGATACCTACACGGCGGCCGAGATCGATTTCGAGGTGCTAGAAACGCCGGGCCACAGCAAAGGGCACGTCGTGTTTGTCGTTCGCGATGGCGATCGAACCGTGGTTCTGGGGGGAGACGTCTTGTTCAAGGGAAGTATCGGGCGAACCGATTTTCCCGATGGCAGCTTCGCCGATCTGAAGCGTTCGATCGAAGACCAATTCTTTACGCTGCCTGCTGACACCATCATATTGCCGGGACATGGGCCAGCGACCACGGTTGGCGATGAGATCGCCTCGAATCCGTTTGTTGGCAAACCAGCCGGATATCAGGGCTGATTTTTACGGACGACGCTAGTGCTGGGTTTCGTCGGTTGGTACGTGAATCCACGGGAAGTGAAGCGTAAACTTCGTTCCCTTGCCGACCTCGCTGTCGACGATCACGTCGCCGCCATGCTCCTGCAGCACCTTTTGGCTGACGGGTAAGCCGAGACCAGTGCCGCGGTTGCCTTTGGTCGATTCAAAGGCAGAAAAGATTTTTTCGAGCATATCTGGCTTGATGCCGGGCCCGTTGTCTTCGACGGTGCAGATCAGTTCTCGCTCGTTTTCCCGAAATTCGGTTGAAACCACCACGCGGGGATTTTCAACTTCCCCTACGGCATCGATGGCGTTGGTCACCACATTCAAGGCCGCACGATGAATTCCTTCGTCATCAAAAAGTGCCATCGGAACATCGATATCAGGGTGAAACTCAAGCAGCACGTTGTTTTCGCGGGCTCGAGTACGCATCAGGTTCACAACATCCTCAATCACATCGTTGAGCGAGGCGCTGGTTCGGTCGGGCTCACGTTCTTTACTGAACGAGAGCATGTCCATGACCAGGTGAGCGATCCGATCCTGGTTACGCGAGACGATGTTCCAGCCTTGCTGGATGACGTCCATTTTGCCCGACTTGATGCCTTCCTCGAGGATGTAGCTGCCGCCGTGAATTCCCTGCAAAATGTTTTTCACATGGTGGGAAATGGCTGCCACTGCCTGGCCCATTGCCGCCAGGCGTTCGCTCCGCACCACTGCCGAGTAATAGTGGGTGTCTTCGACCGCCAAGGCTGCCTGGTGGGCAATGGCGATCATTAACTTCAAATGCTCTTCGGTAAATCGGGACCGGGTCGACGACGTGGTCGCTTCGGGCGGAATGAACGTGTCGATGTAGATCGCACCGACGATGCCATAGCGACCCTGCATTGGGACGCAGATCGCCTCGTTCACGCCGCTATTGATGATGCTGCCCTCCGGCGACCAGCGCTGATCGTCCTGGGCATCGCTGGTCAGCACCCCTTCGCGATTATTCAGCACGTATTCCAAAATTGTCCGACTGATGGTGATCGACTCGTCGACTCCGTATTTGCCTTCGCGGATGCGCTGCGCTTTGGCTTCGGGCAGCTTGGTCTGGGTGTCGATCAGCACGATACAGGCCCGATCTGCTTCAACCCAGTTGAAAATCAACCCCAACAGGTAGTCGAGCAACTGGTCGATATCGAGCGTGCGGCTAACCGCCAGTGCGGTGTCGTAAATTATTTGCAGGTTGTTCTGCAAGGTTTCCGAATCGCCCTGATCTCGCAATTCCGTGGGCAAAAAGATCTGGCTGCCTTCTTCGTGCCGGATCGAGCGGATGATTCGCGAGCCTTCCCGTTGACGTTCCTGCAGGCTGACACTGATGGGACGCGAAGCAGGTGCCGCGGCCGTATGGGTGAAGATCATCAGCGTGTGCCCCAGCTGCAGGCGGTCGCCATGGGTCAGCTGGCACTCGGTGACTCGCTGTTGGTTCACAAAGCAACCATTGGAGCTTTGCAGGTCGACCAGAAAGAACTCTCCATCGCGAATTCGGATTTCGGCATGCCGCCTAGAAATCTCGGTATCGTGCAGGCAGATTTCGTTGCCTCGATCTCGACCGATCGAGATCATGTCACGAGCCAATTCGTAGCGGCGTCCCTGGTCGTCGCCCTGGATGACAAATAATGAAGCCAACGGAACTCTCGGAAATGTACGTCTCGGCGGGCAGCAATGGTGAAAGGATCGAACAAGCTGTGATTTTAAGACGTTCGTCCATGCCCTGGCAATGAGGCGGCGAGAAGTGGTTGACGTCCGATGACCGGCGGAAAAGAATCGAACATGGTCTAACTTCTGCAATCCCATCACCTTCATTCCGCTTGGATGGCTTTCTTATGCCCAGTCGCCTGAAGTTTGTGCGAAATCTTACTTTTCTGCTTTTGCCCAGTTTGTTGTTGCTCGCCCCGCGGCTTGCCGACCTTCAGGCCGCCGAGGTCACCAAAGAGGCGAGTGAAGCGATGATGCGGTCGACGCTCGGATACCTTGCCTCGGACGAACTCAAAGGACGCGGGCTAGGGACCGAAGGGCTGGAGAAAGCGGCTCAGTACATTGCCAGGCAGTTTGAGGCGATGGGGCTAAAGGCCGATTTGGTGCAAGGACAGCCCTTTCAGGACTTCGAGGTCAACATCTCCTCGCAATTGGGGCCAAAGGATCACAATCTCTTAAAGTTGGTTAGCGATGGCGCCACCGAGCAACTTAAGCTTGGTGAAGATTTCACGCCACTGTCGGTCGGCGGTAATGCGAAGTTTGATGCACCGCTGGTATTCGTTGGCTTTGGCATTTCGGCCCCAAAGCTGGAATACGACGAATACGCCGATCTCGACGTCGAAGGCAAGATGGTGGTCATCCTCCGAAAGGAACCGCAGCAGGTCAATCCGCACAGTGTGTTTGATGGGACTCGGTCTTCGCAGCATGCACTGTTTAGCCGGAAGATCTCTAATGCCTATCAGCATGGTGCTGCCGGAGTCATTCTGATCAACGATGCCCACGGGCTCGGAGAGATGAAAGGGCATGGGAAAGCAGCGTTCGAGACGGCCGTCGCTGACTTGGTAAAGCTGCAGACCGAATATGCCAAGAAGGATGAGCATACTGAAAAAGAAATCGATACCTACGTAAGTGGGGCGACCTCGCTGGGCAAAAAGATTGCCGAATATGGGGAGATGCTGGAATCGAATATGGACGAACTCATTCCGGTCAACGGAGCCGGCACCGAGTCGAGCCGTCTCAGTTTTCCGGTTATCTTCGCCAAGCGAGCCATTTTCGAGCCGATTGTGGAAAAGCAATTCGGCAAATCGCTCGCGGAGATCGAAGCCTCGATCGACAAGGATCTGAAGCCCGTGGTCGGGCCGCTGGGCGATTGGAAAGCAGTCGGAGTCACCGATATCGAGCGAAAAACGGCGATCGTTCACAATGTGATCGGCATGATCGAGGCCCCCAACGCTACCTCGGATGAAGTGATCATCATCGGAGCGCACTACGACCATCTAGGAATGGGCGGCCCAGGCAGCTTAGCTCCACTGACTCGCGAGATTCACAACGGTGCCGACGACAACGCATCGGGCACGACCGCCCTGTTGACCTTGGCTCGCCGACTGAAAGAACACCAGGATAAGCTGCACCATCGAATTCTGGTGATCGCGTTCTCTGGCGAAGAAGAAGGCTTGCTGGGAAGCGCCCACTACGTGAAGGAGCCGGTCATTCCGCTCGACAAAACGCTCATGATGTTCAACCTGGATATGGTGGGGCGATTGAATGAGAACAAGTTGATCGCGATGGGAAGTGGCACGGCCGAGATGTTCGAGCCGCTTTTGGATCGCTTGAACGAAAAGCACAAGTTTGAATTGACGAAAGATCCAGGCGGATTCGGCCCGAGCGATCATGCTTCGTTCTACGCCAAGAAGCTGCCGGTGCTGGCATTCTTTACCGGAACGCACAGCGACTATCACCGTCCGAGCGATGATGTCGAGAAGATCAATTTCGAGGGGATGGCCCGCATCATTGACCTGTCGGTCGACTTCCTGCTGGCGATCGACAAGGACGAAGCCCAGCCGAAGTATGTTTCGGTGAAATCGACCCAGCCTGAAATGCGAGGCGGCTCGCGTCCCTACTTTGGAAGCATTCCCGACTTTACGGTGGTTGGCAAAGGATATGGCATCCAGGGAACCACAGCCGGCAGCCCTGCGGAGGAAGCTGGCATCAAAGGTGGCGACATTCTCGTTGACCTGGGCGGCAATCGAATTGGCGGATTGGAAGATTTCGATGCGGCTCTCCGTAAATACAAGGGTGGCGACAAGGTCGAAGTGACCGTACTGCGAGGCGATAAGAAGGTGAAGCTGACCGTCACGCTGGCACCGCCCCGGTAAGTTGTTTTTCAAGCTAGGAGATTCGGAGGCCTTGGGTAGAAAGCCTCTGGACTGCTAGCTCTCGAATTCGGCTTGGAATTGCTGTGGAGATCGCTTTTTGTTGGACTCGTTCCAACCATCTATGCCGATAGGGCGTATTGCTCGTATTGAAGGGCCCCCCTACTACGAAAAAATGGGGGCAAAGAATTTGTGCAGATTGCACTTTACGCCGTCGCCGCAAATCGGCAGAATGTCGCGACATTTCCCGTTTAGACGGCGGTTTCGCCTTCGTTTAATGTTCCGTGGCAGCCACCCGCCATGGGCTGAACCACGACAAGGTCATGAGGACCAGTTTTGTCCAGCAAGGAGTGCTGAAAGTGAAGCGATTTCTCTCTTGTTTCTGTGTTGCGGTTGCACTGACCGTATTCTGTCAAGTCAGCACTGCCTCGGCCCAGCAGGCAAGTGCCGGCAACATTGCCGTGATCGATATCCCGGTCATCTTCAAGAATCATACTCTGTTCAAGAAACAGATGGACGAATTGAAGGATTCGGTCGATGCGGCCGAAAAGGCATTGTCGCAAGATCGTGATCAGATGAAGGCAATGGTTGACCAACTCCAGGCTTTCAAGCCAGGTACTCCCGACTACAAGCAGTTGGAAGAAAAGGTCGCCAAGCTGCAGGCCGATCTGCAGGTTAAAGTCAGCATGCAGAAGAAGGACTTCATGGAACGTGAAGCCCGGATCTACTTCAATACCTACAATCAGGTCACCCAGACCGTTGCCACGTTCGCTCAGCGTTACAACATCACGCTGGTTCTGCGATACAACAGCAACGAGATCGACCCGACTAACCGCCAATCGGTTCTGGAAGGGGTCAATCGTCCGGTGATCTATCAGAATAACATCGACATCACCTACGACATCTTGAAGGTTTTGAACAATGGTGTTCCTGCGGGACCACGCATTGGTGCAAATCCCGGGCCTCCGGTTGGGCGTTAAATCGCCGGGCTCGCATGTGTTGAAGGAAAACAGCGACAAAGGCGAGGTCCAAGCATGGTCTCGCCTTTTGTTGTCTCACGGCTCTCTTGCGCCTGATTGGGCTAGTTACCGCTTTCATGAATTCCGCACCTCTTAACGCGGCTGGCGATCCGATCGCACGATATCAACAAACTATCTGCTGCTCTTCCGCTTCCGTAACGGGACGCGGCTATTGGAGCGGAAAGGAAGTGACGGTTCGTTTTGAGCCGGCTCCTGAGGACACCGGTGTGGTCTTCATTCGCGAAGATCTGGAAGGTGCCCCGCAGATTCCGGCTCACGTCGACCATCGGATCGAAGTGCCTCGCCGGACGAATCTGTTCTATCAAGGTGCTTCGGTTGAAATGGTCGAGCATGTGCTCGCCTCGCTGGCTGGGTTGCAGGTTGACAACTGCTACGTCTTTGTCAGTTCCGCGGAAATGCCAGGCATGGATGGTTCGGCCATCGCGTATGTCGAACAGATTCTGGCCGCCGGCATTCAGACTCAGTCCGCGCCGCGATCGCTGTTGTCGATCTCGGAAGTGGTTCGCGTTGGCGACGACGAGTGTTGGGTTGAAGCACGTCCCAGTGGCTCGAAGCGGATGAAATTCAAGTATCGCCTGGATTTCGGCAACGACGGCATGATTGGCCGAGAGACCCTCGAGGGAAAGATCTCGCCAGATTACTTTCAGAATCATCTAGCGTCGGCTCGTACGTTCCTCTTGCTGCAGGAAGCAGAATGGCTTCGGCAGCAGGGATTGGGAACGCACGTCGATTTCAGCGAACTGTTGGTCTTTGGCCCGGAAGGCCCCATCGACAATGAACTCAGATTCGAGGACGAGTGCGTACGGCACAAGGTGCTCGACCTGGTTGGCGACCTGGCCCTGGCAGGCTGCGACATTCACGGAACCATTATTGCCAACCGCAGCGGTCATCGATTGAACGCCGAGTTGGTCAAGCAGTTGCTTAAGGAAAATCAGGTTGCCTACACGTCACGGCGGACGGCCTGATTCTTCAATTTTCAAACGCTTCGTAACGCCGTGCATCCAATTAGTCAGGAAGTAGGCAATGCGACAGGTACGACTCGCGGTCATTGGGACCGGGCATCTTGGCAAAATCCATGCTAAGTTGGCCAAAGGTATTTCGGCGTTTAAGGTGGTGGGCGTGGTCGATCCCAATCGACAGGCACGCGAAGCTTTTTGCCAGGAACATCGCCTGAAGGGGTACGACGACGTCAGCGAAATCGCCAGCAGAATTGATGCTGCCGTCGTCGCGACGCCAACTCTCTTTCACAAGGATGTTACCGCACCATTGCTGGAAATGGGCAAGCATGTCCTGGTTGAAAAACCGATCACGCTGACTACCGACGAAGCAGATCTATTGATCGACTTGGCCGAGAAAAACCGTTCGGTGCTGCAAGTGGGCCATGTCGAACGTTTCAATCCGGCATTTCGCGCAGCGGCCCAGAAGATTGACACGCCACGGTTCATCAAAGGGGAACGCTCGACCGGGTACACGTTTCGTTCGATCGACGTCGGCGTAACACTTGACCTGATGATTCACGACATTGATCTGGTTTTGTCGTTGGTGCGAAGCCCCGTCGTCGATGTGCAGGCCACCGGGCTGACCGTGTTTGGTCCGCATGAGGATATTGTTGAAACGCGGCTGACGTTCGCTAATGGATGCGTCGCCAATCTGACCGCATCGAGGGCCAGTTTCGCTCCGGCTCGCAGCATGCAGATCTTCAGCGACGCCGGCTTCGTTGGGGTCGATTTCACCACGCGAACGATCAAGTCGATCGTGTCAGACGATATCGTCAAGCAAGGTGTGGCCGAAGTTCATCAGTTGTCGGCCGAGGGGAAGAACTACGTGCGAGAAAACCTCTTCTCAGCCGTTCTTCCGCTGCAGGAATTCGAAGTCGCGCCCGGCAACGCCATCGAGGCCGAATTGAAAGAATTCGCCGATTGTATTCAACGCGGGCTCGTCCCGACTGTGACCGGCCAGGCAGCGCGCGAGGCCCTTTCGGTTGCCCTGCAAGTTCGCGATGCCGTGCATCAGCACCGCTGGGCTGCCGGTGCCAACACAACGCTGGTCGGGCCGTCTCTATTGCCGGAAGTCAAACCGGTCGCGAAGCCGCGTAGGGCTGCTTAGCTGATTGCCGACCAACTGATTCGAAACAGAAAAAGCCACCCTCAGCAGGGTGGCTTTTTTGCTGGGTTTGTTTTGGATGCCGGACTAGGCAAGGTCGCGGTCCTCGAACAGGATCAAGGCCAGGAACATCGTCATCGCCGAGTAAAGAATCGTGTAGACGGCGGTCAAGCCAATGTATTCCAGGGGAATCTCACGTCCGGCAGAGATCGCCCCGTAGATTTCGAAATTCTTCAGCACCGGTAATATCGTCGCAAGAAAGCTCGCCACGAATTGCACCGGTTCAAAGCCTTGTACCGATGCCTGCATAATGCCGGGTGTTAAGTGTCCCATCGCCCAAATACCGAAGGTCAGCATGAAATTAGCCACCATCGGCAAACGGGTCGAAATGGCGACCGAGACACCTGCCAGGACAATGGTTTCCATGAAGACGAGCAAGATACCTGGTGCCACGGTCATGGCTTCGTGATGAAGCAGTTGCCACGTGACGCCCTTTTCACCTTCAAATTCGATCACTGCGCCTTCGCGTTTGTCGAAGATCGGTTTTTGGGCCACCGCCACGACGAAGACCGAACTGATGATGACGAACAGCACGCTGACCAGCCAGGCGATGCCGGCAAACTTGCCCAGCACAAACTGACGGCGGCTGACCGGCTTGGACAACAGGGTCAAAGCGGTTCGGCCTTCAATTTCTTCCGAAACACTGCGACTGGCAGCCCAGATGGCAACGACCATGCCCAAGACCATCATCGCCTGCAGGCAGGTATGCTTGAGCACCTTGATGTCTTCGCCGAAGGTTTGATACGGAATGTAGATCGACGCGATCATGAACAAGCAGCCGACGACCGCACAGATCAGGAATAACAACTGATAGATCTCGCTACGAACGGTCGCTTCCGCGATTGCCGACATCTTGGGGAAGATGCAAATCATGGCAAAGTAGGTGCCGTAAAGCAGAATGACCAGGGACGCGACATAGAAGATCGATTCCGCTTCGATGTGCTGTGGCTCGGTCCATGTAATGACATCGAGGGTAATTTCGTTGTTCGTGGCGTTACGAGCGTACAGTTCGATGGTTTCTCCGGCAGGAATCTTGCGAAGCAGCGTGCCGGTTTCCCCTCGACTCCATTGGAATTCGTTTCCGCCGAAGATGTCAAAGGCGACGACGTCTTTGTCGGAGCCTACAACTCGAGCCACCAACTCGACCTTCGCACCACCGGTGTTGACCGTCATCTTGCGCATCTGGTCCGTTTCCAGCACGATATCCAGCGGGCTGGCAGGCAGGTTGCCCATCTCGTCCACTTCGCCGGTGGCCACCGGTACGCTGATTTCGTATTCGGTCTTGCCGGTAGTTGGGATTTCCTTCAGCGAATTCAAGATTGCCATCGCATTGGGGACCATTGGCAACAGCAGGAACGACATCAGGACCCAAATCCCCATCACCACCGAGATTGGCAGCAGGACCGGGCCTTGCAGCGCCGTGGTGCAGCGGCCTCCCAGTTTTGGCGAGATGGCAACCAGCAGGGCCCAAATCAAAGCCACAACCAATAGCCCCAGCACCACACCTGCCGCGAACAGCCAGACGGCCGTCGACAGATGCTGGAGGTTCATTTCGTTGATGTAGAAAAAGAAGCCGAGAAGGGGAGAGATGTTCGGGATCATAAATCAATCAAAGGTTGCCGCGAATGAAACAGGTCAGTTCGGCTTGGCTTAAAAAATGAATTAGTACTGGATCTCGAAATGCTCGAACTCGTGGGTTGGTTCCATCCACTGGAAGTCGACATCGCTGATGTATTCAAACATCCGATCTCGAATGGCTGCCAAAAAGTCGGTACAGGCCGCTTTGGTTCCTTCGGCGACGAGTTGCACGTTGCCGCTGGGCAGGTTTCTTACCCAGCCAGTCACGGGATAAGCTTTCGCAATCTGGGTGGTCGTTTGTCGAAATCCAACACCTTGCACGTGACCTGAAAAGACCACTAGCATTCGGGTTGACTCATCCGTCATGTCACTACCCTACAGGGAACTGGGCGGCTACGAGTGCAAGCACACATGATAGTTCAGCCGCAGCCAATCATCCAGGTGCGGAAACTCTATACGCGACAAGATGTTGGAAGGATCGCCAAATGAAGCTATCTTCATCTCGGATAATACCGATTTCGCTGATTTGAAGGTTTTCGAGCCTCGGTTTCCCGCTAGATAGGGTGGCCCGGCGGTCCGCAATCTGAGATTGACGCGGCATGCGGCGAATTGGTAGCGTCTCGCCACTATGAAAACGCTCTCTTTGCTTCCGATTGTCGTTCTTCTGGCAACCTGCGCTGCCTGGGCCCAAGATCCCTTGGCTGCCCCCTACGAAGGAATCCTGGTGCTGACCAATGGCAATGCCATGCGGGGTCGGATTACCCAGGAAGGGGAGTATTACTCGCTGGCAATTAACCAGGATTCGATCGTTCGCTTGCCAGCCGAGCGGGTCGCATTTGCCTGTCGAACGCTGGCCGAAGCGTACCAGAAGCAGCGGACCAGAATTGGCACGACCACCCTGCACGATCACGTCGTCCTGGCCAATTGGTGCCTGGATGTCGGTTTGTGGAAGGAAGCCTCGTACCACCATGCAATCGCGGTTCGGTCAGGCCCGGATGATCGCGACGTTGTTTTGTTGGATCGTCGGTACCAGATTCAGTTTGAAAAACGAATCCATCCCAACCAGGTCGAGCAGGCAAGTTACCAGCAGCCAGCACTGCCGATGCCGGTCGACAATCCTGTTGAGGAGCCAGATGACAGCGAAGACGAGCCTCTCTTACCCCCCGATGTGATCCGGTACTACACCAATACGGTCCAGCCAATCATGCTAAACGGCTGCGCTGCCAGTCGATGCCATGCACCCGGCGTAGAGAATCGATTCCAACTCACCCAGTTTGGCGGCGTGCGTTCGATGCCTCGGCGGATCACGCTGAAGAATATTCACGGCGTGCTCGACTTTGTCGATTACGAGAAACCCAGTCAGAGCGTCCTGCTCACCAAGGCTTCCACGCGACATGGTGATGGCTCATCCCCCAACCTTTCGCCAGGGCAGTTTCAAGCCATCCGGAACTGGGTTTTCGCGGTTTCCCAGACAACGCCTCGCAAACTTGCCACCGAAAGTTCGTCGGTCGTGCCGGCATCTTTTCAGGTGCCGGTTCAAACTCCCAAAGCACTTCAGCAGCCCGGCTCGCAGGCGGAATCGTTGCCTGCCACACCACCAGCCAATTCCATTTTTGGCGGAAATGCCAACGCAAGCCTGGGCGGTATTCGCAAACCCTTTCGCGAGATGCCCCAAAAAGGGATCCCGCAAGAGGAAGCCCCAAAGGTACGGGACGAGTTCGATCCGGAACTGTTCAACCGGAGATTTCATCCCGATCGCCAGGTGCCGTTATTCCCGGAATAGCGAACACTCCGCTTCTCCAGGCCTGCAAGAACTCTCGATTGCTAGAAAGCAGATCTCTCTCGCTCAGAAGGTGCTCGGGGCGATGCCAGAACGATTCGGCTACTTCTTCTTCGTTGAGTGCCAATTGAGCGTCGGCAGCAATGGTTGCATGCCACCAGGCCACCGAGGTTCCCCAATGTGTCACGGTTTCAAAGAGTCTTTCGTTGGCAGTCGCGGCCACTCCCAATTCCTCCAGGATTTCGCGTACCAGGGCGGCTGGCTCGGTCTCTCCCGATTCGATTCCTCCGCCCGGGAAGCAGATCTTTCCAGGGGCGGCAACCGTCTGGCTGCGTCGAATGGTGAGAAAGCAGTTACCGCGGAGAATGACTCCCACAACGGCGCGTTTTCGAATCGGGATGTTGCTGAGTGTGGTCATCTTGGCAAACGGTCGGTTTTGTCCTTAAGTTGTTCCGAGCTAATAATTACGGTCGTGCCAGGGAGAGAGCGGCGAATCTGGGCCCCCGGCACGCCAAGGGCCCCTTTAACTGCTACAATGTAACGACGTATAACACGTTAAAGAACCGTGAACTTGACCGACTGCCGAGGATCATTGCATGGCGGAAAATCCGCGTAACGAAGATCAGTCGAATGAACGCCCTGAGAATTCGGGCGGGATGCGGCCTAATTTCAATGTCATCGCGCTGGCAATCCTGCTGATCGCCGTTGTCATGATGCTGATCTGGACCTCCGAGCCCCCGTTTACCTCCCTGAAAACTTCGACTTTCGAAGAGCAGATCAAGCAGGGGAACGTGAAAAACGTCGAGTTGGGCGACATGGTGGCCAGCGGCGAATTGATCAAAGCGCTCGATCAGACCGAGATGAAAGACGACAAAGAAGTCGTTG
The DNA here is from genome assembly GCA_016124445.1 of bacterium. GTDB lineage: Bacteria > Planctomycetota > Planctomycetia > Pirellulales > Pirellulaceae > Bremerella. Next base: position 250,300 of record WGNR01000001.1, on the reverse strand, counting down.
TGAAAGACTCGAAGGGAGAGCCGCTCAAACGCCCCAAGGCGTTCCGGGTTCAGATTCCCCAGCAAGATTCTCCTGATTTTGAGTCTCTGGTCGACCTGCTTCGCAAGCAGAAAGAGAAGCAGCCAGAGTTAACCTGGAACTACGAGAATAATTCCCAGGCGATGCAGTCGATCATTTGGATTGTGGTCATGCTGCTGCCGCTGGTGTTCTTGTTCATCATCTGGAACAGCTTCCGCCGCAGCCGCGATCAGATCATGGGTGGCGGCTTCCTCAGCGGATTCAGCAAGAGCCCTGCCAAACGGTACGAAGCGAGCCGCAAGGCTGTCACCTTCAAAGATGTGGCTGGTCTGGAAGGGGTCAAAAGCGACCTGATGGAGATCGTCGACTTCCTGCGAACGCCTGAGAAGTTCGAGCGGCTTGGCGGGCAAATCCCGAAAGGCGTCCTGCTGGTCGGCCCTCCTGGTACCGGGAAAACGCTGCTGGCCCGCGCGATCGCCGGCGAAGCGGGCGTGCCATTCTATGCGATCAATGGTTCCGAATTCATTCAGATGTTTGTCGGCGTCGGTGCCAGCCGTGTCCGCGATCTGTTTAAGACCGCCAAGGACAACAGCCCCGCGATCATCTTCATCGACGAAATCGATGCGGTCGGCCGCCAACGTGGTGCCGGCCTGGGGGGCGGTCACGACGAACGTGAACAGACGCTCAACCAGATCCTGAGCGAGATGGATGGTTTCGTGCAGGGGGAAACGGTGATCGTGATCGCCGCCACCAACCGACCTGACGTGCTCGATCCCGCTTTGCTGCGGCCAGGACGATTTGATCGCCATATCACGGTCGATCGTCCTACGCTCAAGGGGCGTATCGAGATCTTCAAGGTCCATGTTCGCGACGTTCCACTGGCGGACGATGTCGAGATCGGTCGATTGGCCGCAGGCGCCGTTGGACTTACCGGGGCCGATATTCGCAATCTGATTAATGAAGCTGCCCTGTGGGCCACGCGACAAGATCGCGATTCGGTCACCATGGAGGACTTCGAGTACGCGCGCGACAAGATCCTGATGGGGGCTCGACGCGAAGAGTCGCTCGTTGCCCGAGAGAAAGAAAAGACAGCCTATCACGAATCAGGGCACGCGCTACTGTCGTGGCTCTTGCCAGGTGTCGATCGGTTGCACAAAGTGACGATCATCCCCCGAGGCCGGGCGCTGGGTGTGACGCAGACCTTGCCGGAAGAAGACCGGATGAACATCAGCGAGAGCGAACTGTACGATCAGTTGGCGTTCATCCTGGGGGGCAGGGCAGCAGAGAAGATTGCCTACAACGAACTGAGTGCCGGGGCCGAAAACGACCTGGAACGAGCGACCAAGATGGCCCGCCGCATGGTAACGCAGTGGGGTATGAGCGAGCGTCTTGGACCGGTCAACTACAAGATTACCGATGAAGATCCCTTCCTGGGCCGCGAGATCCACGAGAATCGGCACTTCAGCGAGCATACGATGCAGATCATCGATGACGAAGTGGCTCGGATCCTGCACGACGCCCACGACAAGGCGATCGACGTTTTGACGACCAACAAAGATAAGCTGGTCAAGTTGACCAATGCGTTGTGTGAAAGTGAAGAACTTTCAGACGCCGAGGTCGAGAAGCTGATTGGGCCATCGGTTCATCGATTTAAGGCCAGCAAATTGAATTCTGAAATGGAGATAGCCTCCAACGGGCATCCCACCCCTGCTTCCGATCTGAAAACCGAAGACGCGGCTCCCGAAGAGCTCTAGATCGACGGTACAAAGCAGACCAGTAAAACCAGGTTTCTCCGCAGGATACGCGGAGACGAGTGCTTACATGGCGAAAAAAGGCAAGGGACATCAAAAACGCCGAGTCGAGTTTCGTAAGAATCGCACGCAAAAGGTGCGTCAGGGAGACATCACCAAGCGATTCAATCGAGACGAATTCGACGCCGACAAGGCGGTTCAGCGAGAGCGGATCTCAGGCAAAGGGGAACTGACTCGCAAACGTACGATTGTCAGTCAGGAAGAGTCTGCCGACAGCGATAGCGAAACGCTTTCGATCCATGTCGACAAGGAAGCCTGCCTGCCCGGACGCGTGCTTCGCGTTCAAGGGCTCGTTAGCGAGGTAGAAGCTCCTGACAAGTCGATCTATCAATGCGCAACGCGGCGCCTGCTCAAGACGATGTCGACCGATGTCCGCCATGTCGTCGCTGCCGGAGATCACGTCTGGTTTCGACCCAGCGGCGATACCGAAGGAATCATCGAAAGTGTCGACCCCCGTTACGGAGTTCTCAGCCGAACCAGCCGCGGTCGACAGCATATTATCGTCGCCAATGTCGATCAGTTGATTATTGTCGGCAGCGCCGCGGAGCCAGGCCTGAAGCCGAATCTGATCGATCGCTATTTGATCACGGCCGAATCTGCTCGAATTCGACCGATCATTTGCATTAACAAGGTCGACCTGATCGACCCGGCCGAGCTTCAATCGATTGTTGGTGTTTATGGCAGCATCGGATACGAAGTTCACTTGGTCTCTGCCAAAGAGTCGATCGGAATCGACCGTTTGCGGGCCACTTTAGTCGGAAAAGATACAGTGCTTTCGGGGCAGAGCGGTGTCGGCAAGTCCTCGCTGCTCAATGCCATCGAGCCCGGCCTCAATTTGCGGGTTCGTGCCGTCAGTCGCGATAACGACAAAGGGAAGCATACGACCACGACGGCCACGTTGATTCCCCTGGCTACCCAAGGGCATGTGATCGATACGCCAGGTATCCGTCAGTTCCAACTCTGGGACATCATTCCCGAAGAAGTTGCCGGACTATTTCGCGATATCCGGCCATTTATCAATCATTGTCGTTTTCCCAACTGTACCCACACGCACGAAAGCAATTGTGCCGTCAAAGATGCCGTGGCGGACGGGATCCTCGATACGCGGCGGTACGAAAGCTACTGCCAGATCCACGCAGGTGATGCGGCTTGATTGTTGCCAGTCTTCCCCCAGAATGGGTGCGTTCAGTCTGCAACGATTGGGAGGATCATCGGACAGACTGTCAGGTAGGCAGATTAGTTGCTTGGGGGAACTGGCTCCGGATTAGTGGAGACGGAGACCACCTTAGATACAATAATAGAATAGAACGGACCGCATGGTCTCGCTTTACCTTTTCCTACAGACGCTGCCTTTGCCTTTTCGCGGCGTTTCCAATTGAATTCTTATTGACTACCTGATGTCTGACTCCCACTCTGACTCGAAACAGCCGCACGATGTCAGCGACGATCTGACGACGTCGTCCGTGGATAATGCGTCGGAAGAGGAAGCTCGGGGAAGCGATTCGGTGACCGCCGAGCATTCCCCCCGTGGCCACAATTACGTGGAAGACCAGCCGACGGTCATCTCGGCCAACAAAGGAAAAGTCGATCATCCGACCAGCCGCAGTTATTCCTTGGCCGAAATGACGGTCGGACGCGAATTGGTTGGCCAGTCGCTGGGGCACTTTCAGCTCGATGCGTTCGTCGGTGCCGGCGGTATGGGAGCCGTTTTCCGCGGGCACGATACCCAACTCAATCGCCGCGTGGCGGTGAAGGTTCTTTCCGGCGAGCACAACACCAAAGAAGACACCGTCCGCCGATTTCGCAACGAAGCCACCAGTGCGGCGCGGTTAGATCATCCCAACATCGCTCGCGTGTACTTCGTTGGCGAAGACAAGGGCTGGAACTACATCGTCTTCGAGTATATCGACGGCACCAACCTCCGCGACGATGTCGAACGCAACGGCCCGCTGGAAATTGATCTGGCAGTCAGCTATCTCGTTCAAATCGCCGAGGCTCTCGAACATGCCACCACCCGCGAGGTGGTTCATCGCGACATCAAGCCGTCCAATATCCTTGTCGACTCGCAGCACCGAGCCAAGCTGGTCGATATGGGGCTGGCCCGGCTGCATCAAGTCAACTCACAAGACAGCGACCTGACTGCTTCCGGCATGACCCTAGGTACGTTCGATTACATTTCGCCGGAACAAGCGCGCGATCCGCGCAGTGCTGACGTTCGTAGCGATCTTTACTCGCTTGGCTGCACGTTCTTCTACATGCTGGCCGGACGGCCACCGTTTCCTGAGGGGACGGTGCTTCAGAAACTACTTAGCCACAGCGGGGAAGAACCTCCCGACCCGCGGGAATTCCGGCCCGACATCCCGGACGAAGTCGTTCATATTCTTAGTCGCATGATGGCGAAGAATCCGAACGATCGTTTTCAGAAGCCAGGCGAATTGATCGCTGCGGCGCTGGTCGTGATAGACGAACTCGGTTTGAACGTCCCGCACGTTTCTGCTTCGGTTTACGTGCCGACGACCGAACAGCGTAGCACTGTGATCGAACGCCATCTGCCATGGGTGATGCCGGCGATTATTCTGCTGGCGGTTGTCTTTGTGATGGATGCCATCTGGGCCGCCAAAGACGATAGCTTGATCTCTGACCCCGACTACAGCAACGCCGCGGGTATGCAGCCGCTTGTGCCGGAAAACATCCGGCCCATCCGCAATGGCTCGATCGATTCCGCCTCGTCGACCGACACCAGTGCTGTCAAGCCGATCGCCGATACGCAGCCTAAAAGCCCGCCCAGCAGAACCGTTGCCGAAGATTCTCCCAAGATGAATCTGACCAAACCGACGACGGTCAAGCCTCCAGTGGAATCCCCGACCGTCGCCTCCAATACGGTGGCCGAAACTCCGATGGAAACGAAACCGGCAACACCGGCGGTTGCTGTGCCCGAAAACGTGATCCTGGTGCCCGATGATGCCACAACGCTTTACGAAGCAATTACCCGGGCTCAAGCCGATCCGAAGCTTGATACCATCGAGCTTCGCTACAACGGTCAAAAGGACGAGCGGGTTCTGATCGTTGAAAACAGCGACCTCACGATTCAAGCGGCTGAAGGTTTTTCGCCGACCGTGAGTTTTCGACCGGTGGATATCGATCCGCACGATTACATGCTGTTGGTCAGAAAGGCCAGTTTGACCTTGAAGCGGGTCAACGTAACGATGTCGATTCCGGCGGCCTCGATGCAGACCTGGGCATTGTTTGGCCTGGAGAATGCCGATCAACTTTCTCTGGAAGGTTGCCAGGTAACCGTCCAACGCGTTGACGAATCGATGATTCCGGAATCGACGCGGTTGTCGACTGCGGTGATCAACGTTCGTGACGTCCACCCCGAAATGGCAGGATTAACCGCGCCGGGAACCACGCGCTTTGGGCTAATCAATATCGAAAACTCCATGGTTCGCGGCGAGGCCAGCTTGATAAGAAGCAACGGTCGACAATCACTGCGGATCCTCTGCGAAAACAGCTTGTTGGCTCTTTCAGGAAACTTGCTCCGTTCGACATCCAAGGCAATGGAACGGGCGATGAGCGGGTTTGTGCAGCTGAATCTGAAGTGGTGCACCATCGATACGGGCGGGAGTCTCATTCAGCGCGAGGGTGCCTCTTACATTCCGCTCTCGGCGAGCATGAACAACTGCATCGCCAACTGGGGTGCCCGTTTGCCGATGATCCGTCAATCGAGCACCACGCAGTCAACCGAAGATATTTCCAAAGATTTGGATTTCACTTTCAAGTACAACGTCTACGCCACCAACATGCTGGGCCGCTTGATGCTTCTGCTGGATTCGTCTGCGGCGACCGGTCCGCCGGTTGAGGTTGATTTTGCTACCTGGCAGAGAACTTGGGACGATCGATTCTCGCAGCCGAGCGAGTCGGTCTGGGTGGCTCATCCGACCGTAGCGAAGTTATTCTCGGCGCGGACGATCGACGATTATGCGTTGCTGGACGATCTGAAGGAGAATCCGGCTTTGCGACCTGACGAGCGGAATGCAGGCGTTGACTTTACCGAGTTGCCATTTGCCACTTCGCCCCTCAGTGCAGCGGTGAAATCTGATTCAGCGAGCTCAAATTGATCGAACTCGTCAGGTTGCTGGCCAATGGGCCACAACGCTAGAATCGGGCTTTCTCATTCATCACGAGCCGAAGATATGAATCGCGCCCTTAGGTTTTCACCAGCTTTTTCCATAAGCTGCGTTCTTTTTACCTTGGTCTTTTTGCCGGGATGCGGTGGGCCAGCGGTGCCCAGCGATACCCTGATCTATGGCCGCGGCGGTGATGCGAACGATCTCGATCCGATTCATACCGATATCGGTGAGTCGGTCAAAGTGATCGTCAATATCTTCGAGCCACTGGTAGCGTACGACAAAGAAACCCTCGACCTGGTTCCCGGCGTGGCTGAGTCATGGGAAACGAGCGAAGACGGACGCGAGTGGACCTTTAAGCTGCGACCTGGGGTGAAGTTTCACGACGAAACGCCATTGAATGCGGACGCGGTCGTGTTCACCTTCCAGCGGATTCTCGACCCAGACAGTCCCTATGCGTTTGGCAACGTGATTCCATATTTCTCAAACTATTCGCAGATCGAGAAGGTGGAGGCGGTCGACGATTTGACCGTCAAATTCACGCTCAAGCAGCCGCAGGCAACCTTTCTGCCAACGATCGCCATGTTTTCCTCTGGCATCGTGAGCCCGACCGCCGTCAAAAAGTACGGTACCGAGTTCTCTCGGAATCCTGTCGGCAGCGGACCGTTCAAGTTTGAGTATTGGCGCCCCAAACAAGAGATCCTGTTGTCGCGGTTCGAGGACTACTGGGGCGATAAAGCAGGCGTCGAGCGTGTCGTTTTCGTGCCTAGCCAAGAGAGTTCGATTCGCGTGATTCAGTTGAAACGCGGAGAGATACATATCGCCGACAACTTGCCACCCTCTGACATGGATAGTCTCGAAGGTGCCGAAGGCGTTGTCGTGCAATCGACACCCGGCATCAACATTGGCTACCTGACGATGCAGACGCAGAAGCCGCCGCTCGATCAAGTGAAAGTACGTCAGGCGGTTTCCCATGCGATTGATCTCGATCGTTTGATCGACGTCGCCTATTCAGGCCATGCCCAGAAGGCGAAGACAATGGTGCCGCCGACGCTCTGGGGACATGGCGAAAATGTGCCTGAGCACCAGTACGATGTCGAGAAGGCCAAAGCCCTCCTGAAAGAAGCGGCCAAAGAAGGTGGTTTCGAGCTACCGGTCAAACTGCAGCTTTTTGTCATGGATTCGCCGCGACCCTACATGCAGCAGCCTCGGCAGACGGCGATTTACATCAAAGATGCCTTAGAGAAAGTTGGCTTCGAGATCGAGATCATCACCAACGATATCGGCCAACATTTTCAGCGGATGACACGCGGCGAACACCAGCTTGGGCTCAGCGGTTGGAGCGCCGATATCGCCGACCCGCACAACTTTCTGCACACGCTCTTGCACTCGGACAATATCAACAAGAGCGGCGGTAACAACTTGAGCCAGTATAAAAACGAGAAGGTAGATGAACTGCTCGATAAGGCTCAGTTCGAGTTGGACAAAGGCAAGCGGGCACAGTACTACGAAGAGGCTCAAGAGCTGATCTACGAAGATGTCCCGGTGCTGCCTTTGGTGCATGTCCCGGTCCGCATTGCCGAGCGTGACAACGTGAAAGGATATAAGCTGCATCCTTCATCGCAGGTTCGTTTGAAATCGGCGAGGTTGGAGGAGTAGTCGTTGTGTGGGGCGTTCTCTTGAAACGGCTGGTTCAGGCCGTCGCGACAATGGTCATTGCCGTGCTGGTCGTATTTCTGGCTTTACGCATATTGCCGGTGAACCCGGTCATGGCTCGCTTTGGTCAGCATGCAGTGCCGGAAAAGATTGAACTTGAGATGGAGAGGATGGGCTGGAATAAGCCTGTTTGGCAACAAGCCCTCGCCTTTGGAAATCAATTGCTTCACGGAGATCTGGGCGAATCGTTTGCTCGGCCGGGGGAACGTATCAGCGTTCGACTGGGCGAGGCTCTTTCAGCGACGTTGGAATTGACGTTGGCAGCCATGCTGATTGCCGTGCCGCTCGGGATATTTGTCGGCACGGTCGCGGCAATCTGGCGGAACTCTTGGCCTGATTGGATTTCAATGGCGGTGGCGCTATTGGGCGTAAGCGTTCCTGTCTTCTTTCTGGCAATCTGTTTGATCCTGGCGTTTCCATCGATGCCTACTGGCTTACGCAAGCCGCCGGGGACACCTGATTTCCATACAGGATTCTATTTCTTTGAATCGCTGGTGACGGGTAACTTTCGTATGGCGGTCGTATGTGGTCGGCATTTGGCTTTGCCGGCGCTGGCACTCTCGACCATTCCCCTTGCCGTTATTTCGCGTGTGACTCGCAATGCGATGCTCGAGGTCCTTGATGCCGATTACTTGCGAACGGCCCGAGCCAAGGGAGCTGGAATTCTTCGCGTGATTGCCCGGCATGCGATGCCAAATGCTTCGCTATCGGTGCTGAATATCGTTGGGTTCCAATTGGGCGTGTTGTTGTCCGGGGCGATCTTGACGGAAAAAGTTTTCAACTGGCCAGGTCTGGGCAATTACGTCGTCGATGGAATTCGCGACTATGACTACGCGGTGGTTCAAGCTTGCGCGCTGGTAACGGCCGGCATTTTCGTGGTACTCAATTTGACGCTCGACATTCTGTTTCTCTTGCTCGATCCAAGATTGCGCGAAGGGAGGCAAAGTTGAGTTCAGCCAGTTTGGACAACGTGCGTCCTGCTCCGCCCATTTCCTCGAAGCTTTGGCGAGTGCCAGGCGTCTGGGTTGGTGGTGGGTTGGTCTTTCTATTTGTGTTCGCGGCAATCTTTGCCAACGCGGTCTCTCCGTACAGCGTTGATGCCCGCTTTGGAAAGAACCTGCCGCCCAGCTGGCAGCATTGGTTGGGCACCGACTCGAATGAGAAGGATGTCCTGACGCGTGTCATCCATGGATCGCGGCTTTCGCTGGTCGCAAGTATCACGTCGATTAGTTGCGCTGTGATTATCGGCGTGAGCCTGGGCATGTTGGCTGGGTACAAAGGTGGCCGTACCGACATGTTGATCATGCGGTTGATTGATATCTGGCTTTCCTTTCCGAGTCTGTTGATTGCGTTTCTCGTGATCGCTGCGCTGAGCCCGGGTTGGATCGCGGTGATTCTGGCGGTGGCGCTAATCAACGTGCCGGTCTTCACGCGGCAGATTCGGGCCGAGATGCTTTCGCTGAAACATGCCGGGTACGTCGAGTCCTCGATCGCGGCCGGCGCCACCCCGTTCTACCTTGTATTGTTTGTCTTTTTGCCTGCGGTTACGGGTACGATCTGGGTATTGGCCACGCTTGGGTTGGGGCACGCCATTTTAGAAGTCGCTGCGTTGTCCTTCTTAGGAATTGCTGGCGATCCATCGCACGCCGAATGGGGCTCGATGCTGGTCGAAGCGAAGGAACACTTGGCGATCACGATCTGGCCGGCCATTGCCCCTGGCGTTGCCATTTCGCTGACGATTCTGGGCTTCAACCTCTTTGGGGACGGACTTCGCGAATTACTGAACCGTCGAACGCGAAGTTTTTAGTAACAAAAAAACGCAGCGTTTTTTTCGGAATGGCCAGGGCTCAGGCCAGCAGCGATCGGTTTGCTAGCGTAAAGGGAAGAATTTCATCCTTTGTTTGAACTGATTTCGCAATAAATTCGTAGAAGTCGGCGTCTGGTGGGGGAAATATTGGCACTGATATTGATTGATAAGTTGTGATTCGGCCATTCGGTGATTGGCTTGCTTGACATGCTAATTCAGGCGAGCTTAACTAGTAGGGTAACTTAGACGTTACATGTCACACCCTCCCGCCGTCGAACATCCCACCTGCGACGGTTCGACAGCCACTTCCGGATTCTTCGGCGGGAATATTTTGCCTGGAGAGACGATTGATGAAGAAACTTTTGCTGTGCCTGGTAGCCGTTGTGGCCGCCTCCTCGATGTCCATTCAGTCCGCCTTCGCCGTCAAGGCTTTTGCCGATGGTTTCGTAGAGTTCTATAACCTGAAAGAACCCTCGACCGACGCTCAAAAGAAGCTCGCCGCAGAAGTCGCCGAAGTCAAATGTAACGTTTGCCACGGTGGCAAGAGCAAGAAGATCCGCAACGAATACGGTCACGCCTTGGGCGAATTGCTGGACAAAGGCGATTTCGGTTCGAAGCGTCGTAAGGAAGAACCAGAAAAGGTCAAAGAAGAGATTGAAGCTGCCCTGAAGAAGGTTGAAGAAACCAAGTCGAAGTCGGGCAAAACCTTCGGCGAAAAGATCAAAGCAGGCGAACTGCCGGCTGCTGAAGGCACCGACAGCGAAGAAGAAGAGAAGTAATTGCTTCTGTCGCCAATCGATCCAAAGAAAAAAGCCTTGTTCCCAGGAACAAGGCTTTTTTATGGGCAAAGCGAATCATGCATCCGCGACAAGTGGTTTAAGTCACGCGAATCCGAATAACGGTTTCAAATGAATCGCCGCTGGCCAGCACTCGCAGGCCGCCATCGTAACCTTGACGGCGAAGGACAAATGCATCGGGAATGCAGGTGTAAGGTTCAATGCAGAATGCTTCGCGATGGCCAGGGTTGTAAAGCACCACCGATTCGAATTGGTCGTCGAACTGCTGAATGATCGTGCGGCCGGACTCTGGATCGTGAATCGAGGTGGTGCAAAGGCCATCTTCGCACTCCAGTCCGCCAAAGCCGTCGTCGTAATGGGTGTCTTTGAATAGCATCGGTTGCCGCGGATCGGAGTCGCGATTGAACTGATTGCCGCTGGCCAATTGATCTTTGAATTCCCAAGAGAACGTAAACGGCACTACGATTTCGCAGGCATCGGCCGATTGGCCGCCAAGCGGAACGCGGAAGTAGGGGTGCGTTCCCAGACCAAATGGCATTGGTTTGCTGGAAGGGTTTTCGATCCGGTAGGTCCCTGTCAGGACGCTGCCAGAAATCTCGTAGGTTGCCTGGATCTTGAAATCGGTCGGCCAACGTTCCAGGAGCGTGGCATCATCCTTCGACGATTGGAACTCGGCAGTTACCTTGGTCGGTGTCTGCTCGATGACGCGCCAGGCTCGCTTGAATACAAAACCGTGGATCGCGTTGCCCCGGCCGTCCCCTTCGGGAATCTGGAACTCGCGATCTTCCCAGATCAGCTTGGTCCCTTTCAGCCGGCCAGGAAACGGAAAGAGAATCGGAATTCCGCTGCTGGAAGGGCGCGTGTTGCCATCCTCGAACCCTTCCACTTTCCAGAGAACATCGACCTCTTGTCCGTCGACATTGGCCACGAACTCAAAACAGTTGAATCCAAATCCTGGTGCAATCTTCGCGTACGAGCCAGTGACTTCGTCGCGGATTTCAACGACTTCCAAACCCATGGGAAACGACTTCGTGGAAAGAGGAGCAGGGCGAGTGTAATTCTTCGGATGCCTCGAATCGGAATCAGCAACGATCACGATCCGCGGCTTAACAGCATGGTGGCAGTCATCAGCACAATCGTTCCGGTCAGCGCGGCCGACGCCAGATGTGCGTTGACGCGGCTGCGCTGAAAAAAGGCCAGTCCGGCCAGCAATTGCATCAGCCACAGGCCAAGCCCCAGGCTAATCATGAATAACGCGGTACACCAAATGTCTCCGCCCATCAGACGCGATTGCTGAGTGGAATTCAAGGTGGTAGTCAGGACAAATCCAACGGGAATTTGCAGTAGTGTCACGATCAAAGCGATCGTGAAGGCGGCTCCTGCTGCCGATTCGCGCTGGTCTTCCGGCAATTTCGTCAGGCAGAGTATGCCGGTGAATATGCCAGTCACCGCGAACGATGCCAGCCAGAAATGAAGCGTAAACCAAATCACTTCACCATGCAGCAACAGCTGGCGAAACTCACTGGAGTCGACTGGCGATTCGACCGACACCTCGCCTCGGGCTATCAGGCCCAAGATGGTGAATAGCGTCGGAAAGTGATACAGCAGGTTCGTCGCGGCCAGGATCGGCAGCAGCCGAGAAAGTCCACGTTGCCAGAAGCTTTTACGCGACGAACGCTTCCACCAAATCAGATAGCCGCCGGTGCAAAGGATCGAAAACCCGATTTCCCAAAATGCGTAGGTGACTTTCGACGACCAAAGGCTGCTCAGGGCATCGAAATAGGCCGTGTTGCCTTCCAGCCAGATCAGCAGGCCTTGGATCAGTCCGACGAAGATTCCCAGCGCGAAAGCGGCCAGCGACAGCCATCCGATGCGCTGCCCCAACGATGCCAGTTCGGTGCTTTCGCGGCGGGTTGCGCGGATATCCAACCACACCGCCAACAATGGACCGGCTGCCGCCAGGTTCATCAGGATCAGATGGATCGAGAGGGTAACAATTCGCAAGAAGATCAACGCAACAGCTCGCTCAGACAAATCTCGACTTGGTGCCTACCTCTTTATATTCGGCAGGCGAGCTATTCGATGCGAACCGCTTGTCGCCAGTTTTCTCCTTTCATGTCAGGGGCGAAACCGATCTGTCCATTTTGATCCATTCTTTCCGGCCGTCAGGGGCAGGTTCGTCGGATTGGTGACGATCGAAGCGATTATTCCGCGCCCTGGCGAGATCGATAAAAACCCGCCATCCGGGTGTCATGTTGACGCCGCGAAATCCCGATTGTTAAATTGTGAGATTCTAGGGCGATTAGCTCAGTTGGTTAGAGCGCTTGCCTTACAAGCAAGATGTCGGGGGTTCGAGTCCCTCATCGCCCACTACAACCCGTGGCTTCGTTGATCCGCGGGTATTTCTCTGCGCTGAAGTGATTTAGAAGCAATAAGGAGGCTGGTCCATGGACGAACGTGAAGAACTTCTGAATGCGGCTTGTGAAGAGAACTCGCTTTCCAGGGAAGAACTGGACGAGCAATATGGTCCGGAAAGCTTCGGTAACCACGAAGCGGTCGACCGGATCTACATGACTGAAGCAACCTGGAGTGAGCATATCGCCGGGCATCCGGCCATTTTGCTCGACGCTGAAGCGTACGACATGGCTGTGAGAATCAGCGAACTGATGGCTGAGCTTTACAACCGGATGGCGGCCAAAGATTAGGCAATCTGGTTATCTAACCAACCGCCACAGGCAATCGGGCACTGTGGCTTGCGGCGACGGTGGCTAGTCGTCATCGTCCAGATTGTATTGATGCCGGGTCTGCGGAACTTCGTCTCCGGCGTGCAATTGGGCCAGGGCATGCTGCAAGACTGCCGCCCAGTTTTCTCGGTTGAGATCATCCGTCGCCAGGATGTTGGCTTCGCATTGGGAAAGATTGTTGGCATCGCTGGAGAAATCATCGGAATCGATCAAAACCAGGATCGCCGTTTGACGCCGCAGCAGCATCTCGTCCAAAAACTCGACCGGGGTCAACTCGGCCAACATCGCTTCCAGCTTGTTGTCGGCCTGCTTGATTCGCTGGGCGCGATTCTTTTTCTCCCACTCGATCAGTTCGGAAAGCTCTCGGGTGGTGATCGTCTCGTTGAAGCGAATCCCCAGTTTTCGGGCTTCGCGTTTCTGGCCCTCCGTAGCGGACGGCGAATTGCGCAGTATGACCGTCGAGTTCCCAGGCTTCTCCGATTTCTTATCCGAGCCAGAATCTTCCGCCCCCTTTGGTTCTGGAACGCGAATCGTCTCTTTACAGCCGGGACACTTTATTTTGCGTCCGGCGTATTTTGACTTGGCTTTGATTGTGTTCTTACACTTTTTGCATTTAAAGCGGATTAGGTCGTCCGGCATCACTTGCCTCCACCGGCCCCGGGTTAGCAAACCACCTAGTCCCGTAGGCGGCTTTCCATCAAAAACTTCGCCGCCCTGCAGCGACTGAGTATAGATGGCATCAGTAGCCAAACGAGCGTTTCGTGGTTCCTGTTCGAGTGATTTCAGAGATTTTGGAGAACGATTATCATTTCTTCACAAAGACAGCCTTTTGACCAATCTGAAAGCCCTCCTGCAGCGCGAGGGCGAAGCCTGTTATGTTAATTTTGTCGGAGTATGCCTAAACCAAATCGACTTCGACCAAGCAATTCACGAGACCCTTGACCGAAGCACCGTCGGCTGGAAAACGATAAGGTGAAACTATGGCGATGACCCCAATGATGCAGCAGTACCACGAAGCCAAGACGGCCTGTGGTGACGCCATCCTGCTGTTTCGCATGGGCGACTTCTACGAACTTTTCAACGATGATGCCGTCACCGCGTCCAAAGTGCTGGGCATGACCCTCACCAGCCGCGACAAGGGAGAGAACGCGACTCCCATGGCGGGTTTTCCGCATCACCAGTTGGATTCGTACCTCGCGAAGCTCATTCACCAGGGATACCGCGTCGGCATTTGCGATCAGGTCGAAGATCCCAAGCAGGCCAAAGGGATCGTTCGCCGCGAGATCACCCGCATCCTTTCGCCAGGCACACTGACCGATGACTCGCTGTTGAGTCCCAAGGAAAGCAACTACCTGGCCGCAGTCGTCTGCGAAGGGAACGAGGCCGGGATCAGCTGGGTCGAGCTTTCCACCGGCAGGTTTTTAGCGGGCGTGTTTGCCGCCAATCGGCTGGTGGACGAACTGGCGCGGATCGCTCCTTCCGAGTGTTTGCTGTCGGAAGGAACCGATGCGCTGCCGAAGCATCTGCAAAGCCAGTTTCTGCACACGCAGCGCCCCGCCTGGGCATTCGGCGGCAAATCGGCTGAGGAAAAGCTGACCAAGCACTTCGAGGTAAAAGCCTTGGATGGCTTCGGCTTCGAGCCGACCGATCGTTTGGCGATTCGCGCGGCCGGGGCGATTCTCGATTACCTCCAAGAGACGCAGCGTGGCTCGCTGGATCACGTTCAATCGCTGATTTGCTACCGCCAAACCAATGCCGTCGAGATCGACGAATCGACGCGGCGTTCGCTCGAGCTGACGCGCACGATCCGCGATCAACGCCGCGATGGCACACTAATCTCGGTGTTGGATCGCTGCCGGACTCCGATGGGAAGTCGGCTTCTGGCCGACTGGCTGGCCAGTCCGTTGGCTAGTGTCGAGCCAATCCGCGAGCGGCATGACTCGGTCGAAGAGTTGATGAACGACTTGCCGTTATCCGAGGCACTCGGCGATGGGCTGGCAGGCGTTTACGATCTTCAGCGACTGCTGACACGTGTGACAACTGGTCGGGCCAGCCCGCGCGATCTGAGCTTCGTTTGTCGCACATTGGCCAAGCTGCCGCGAATCAAAGCCAAGGTCACCTCGCGTAAGAGCAAGCTGCTGGGGGAAATCGAAGGCCAGATCGATCTTTGCCCTGAAGTTCACGACAAGCTGGCCGCCGCGCTGATTGAAGATTGCCCGCTGACGACCGCTGATGGTGGCTTCATTCAAGATGGCTATCACGAGCGGCTCGACGAGCTGCGATCGTTGGCCGCTGGCGGCAAGCAATGGATCGCCAACTACCAGGCCGAAGAGAGCGAGAAGTCTGGCATTCCGAACATGAAGGTCGGCTTCAACAAGGTGTTTGGGTATTACATCGAGATCACCAACACCCACCGCGAGAAGGTGCCGGAGTACTTTCATCGCAAACAAACCTTGAAAAACGCTGAGCGTTACATCACGCCGGAGTTGAAAGAGTACGAAGAAAAGGTTCTCAGCGCGGACGAAAAGGCGAAGTCGTTGGAATACGATCTCTTCTCCGAGCTTCGCCAACTGGTGCAAGATGCGGCCGATCGACTACGGAAAACGGCGATGGCGTTGGCTCAGCTTGATGCGTTGGTTTCTCTCGGCAATTTGGCACGCGATCGAAATTACTGCCGGCCCAAGATCGACGAGGGAAAGGAACTGGCGATCGTCGACGGGCGACATCCGGTGCTCGATATTACCGAAGCGGCCGGAACGTTCATTCCAAACGACACCATGCTGGCCAGCGAGAGCGAGGATTTTGTTTCGATCATCACCGGCCCCAACATGGCAGGTAAAAGTACCTACATTCGGCAAGTTGGTCTGATCACGATCATGGCCCAAATGGGAAGCTTCGTCCCGGCCAAGGAGGCACGGATCGGGGTGGTCGATCGGGTCTTTGCCCGGGTCGGAGCCAGCGACGAGCTTTCTCGCGGGCAAAGTACCTTCATGGTCGAAATGACCGAGACGGCACGGATTCTCAACACGGCTTCCGAGCGAAGCCTGGTCATCCTGGATGAGATCGGGCGGGGCACGAGTACCTACGACGGCGTTTCGCTAGCCTGGTCGATCGTTGAATACATTCACGACCGCATCGGCTGCCGAACCTTATTCGCGACCCATTATCACGAACTGGCCGATCTCACTCAGTAGCTTGATCATGTGACGAATCTGAACGTGGCCGTGAAGGAGTGGGACGACAAGATTATCTTCCTGCACAAGATCGTCCCAGGCGCTGCTGATAAGAGCTATGGAATCTACGTGGCTCGTTTGGCAGGCATTCCGCATGACGTGAACGAGCGGGCCAAGCAGATTCTCGCTCAGCTGGAACAGGAACATCTCGATCCTGAGGGGCAATCCAAGATCCGCCCCAAGCGAGATCGACATCCCAAGGTTGATTTGCAACTAACGTTGTTCGGGCCAAGCGAGCACCCGGCCGTCGAGGAAATTCGGCAAGCCGATCTAAGCAGCATGACTCCGCTGGACGCATTTCAAAAGCTGGTCGAGTGGCAAAAGGAACTTAAGAAGCCGGTCAATTAGACTTTACTGCATCCCGCCAGCCCCAACGGGGCGGACGGGAGTTCTAGTTCGCGTCCCTAAAATATCTCAGCCTTCCTTGCGGTGGGTTGGCATCTTGGCGCCGGTTTCTTTTCGCCAGGCTTCCAGCTTTGCGCGCATTTCTTTCACAAGCTCCGGCTTCTTGGCGGCCATGTCGTTCTTTTCGCCGATGTCATCCACCACGTTGTAGAGTTCAAGGTGGTTGTCTTCGTAGAACTCGATCAGCTTCCAGTCACCTTCGCGAATCGCGGCACTGGGTGAACCTCCCTGGTTGCCGTAGTGCGGGTAATGCCAATAGATGGCACCTCGGTCGATGCTTTTCCCTTTGAGGACCGGGGCGAAGCTCATGCCGTCGAGCTTCAGGTCGCTTGGCACTTCGATTCCGGCGATGTCCAGAATCGTCGGGAAGAAGTCGACGCTACTGATGTACTGAGTTGTCTCCGAGCCTGGGACGGTAACGCCAGGCCAGCGGACGATCATCGGTTCGCGAATGCCCCCTTCGTAGATCCAGCCTTTGCCGGCTCGCAGCGGCAGGTTGCTGGTTGGGTGCCCTTCCGAAGTCGACAAGCCGCCGTTGTCAGACATGAACATCACGACGGTGTTGTTCCTTAGTCCAAGGTCATCGATCCCTTTCAGGACTTTGCCAACGGCCTGATCCATCGCTTCCACCATACCGCCATAAACGGCGTGTTCCTGAATCAGGCGAACCTGCCGGGCGCCTTCTTTGCCCCAAACTTCGCCATGATCGAGAGTCTTCCGTTTCTCCTCGTACTTCTCCTTCAAATCCTCGCGAGCCATCAACGGTGTATGGACCGAATAGAAAGCCAGGTAAGCCAGAAACGGCTGATCCTTGTGCTCGGTCATGAACTTGACTGTTTCGGTCGCCAGGCGATCTGGCAAATGTTCGCCAGGAGGGCCATCTTCCAAGCGAGGATTGCCATAGGGGGAAAAATACTTCTTACCGCCGTAAGGGCCGCCCCGTTCGTGGCCACCTTTGTTGACGTCGAAGCCTTGCGTTTCCGGGTAATACGGTTCGTTCCCCAGATGCCATTTGCCGGCGAAGAAGGTTGCGTAGCCGTTCTGCTTCAGCACTTCGGCGATCGTGGTTTCCTGGTGGGCCAACTGCATCGCGTACGGGGCCGGCAGCATTGGAGTCTTGCGTTTCCAGTTTTGCGGCTGAGCGGCGCCGATGTAATCGGTGATGCCGGTACGCGTCGGATAACGACCGGTAACGATACTAGCCCGAGTCGGCGAGCATACCTGGCAAGCCGCATAGGCGCTGGTGAACCGCTCGCCACTGGCGGCCAGCTTGTCGCAGTTAGGTGTGTCGTAGAACGAACTGCCAAAGCAGCCCAGGTCGGTCCAGCCGAGGTCGTCGACCAGAATGAAAACAAAGTTAGGCTTCCGGTCTTCCCCCGAGGCGAGTCGCGGCGCCAAAGCAACGACCAATGTACAAACAAGCAATGCCAGCAGACGCATTAAAATGGCTTTCGTTGAAGAGGATTGGGTGGGAAAGTTGAGTGAACGAAGCGGCAATCCAATTGTGCAGTAATGCGCGGCCCAGGTCAAACTAACGTAGCCGATAGGGTGTCGGATCGATGTGAGGGGGCAGCTTGTCCAATAGTTGCCAGGCCAACTTTCCGGTGCCCGTGCCCATCGATAGCCCCAGCATGTTATGACCGGCCGTGATCAACAGGTTGTCGTACTTTGGCGAAAAGTCGATGTAAGGCAAATCGTCCGGGGTCATTGGCCGCCAGCCGTACCACTCTTCGTAGACCTCATCGGTATAAGGTTCTTTGAGATAGTGCTCTGCCCCTTGTTTAAGGAGTGCCAACCGCTTTCGATTGACGCTGGGATCGTACCCGCCGAATTCCATGGTCGAGCCAAGCCGATAACCGTCGTCAAAAGGAGTCACCCCAACGCGGCGTTCTTCGAGCAGCATCGGAATCTTGGGGCAGATCTCAGGACGGGCCATCGTGATCGAATACCCTTTACCTGGTTGAATCCGCAGTGTGCATCCCAGTTTGCGGTTGAAGAAGGGGCTCCATGATCCGGTGGCCAGGACAAACCGATCGGCCTGTAGTTCCTGCTTGCCGCAGCGAATCGCTTTGAGTCGGCCTGATTCACCCACGAAGTCGGTTACCTCGTGCTGTTCCAGGAAAGTCACGCCCATTCGCTCGAGGATCCCGCGCCATGAGCTGAGCAGCCGATCTGGCCGCAGGTGGGCATCGTGCGGATAGTGCCAGGCTCCGTAGACTTCGTCCTTCAGGGCCGGTTCCAGCTTTTGCAGTTCGCCATCGGCGTAGGGGACGGCGGGCAGATCGAATTCGCTGGTGAGCCAGTCGTTCAGTTTGCTGAAATCATCGAAGTGGTGCTTGTCGTGAAAGACGAACAGCAGACCTCGCTTCTCCCAGTTGCAATCGAGCCCTTCTCCTTCGATCAACTCCTGGTAAAGCTCGCGGGAACTATTGAGCAACGCATGCTTGCCACGGGCGGCCTTCTTCATCTGCGACTCGTTGCAGTTCCACCAGAAACGAAACAAGAAGCTCCACAGCGCCGGCGACAGTCGAGGACGAATGTAGAACGGCGATTGGCTGCTGAGCATCGATCGCATCGTCGGTCCGATCAGGCCTGGCTGGGGGATCGGCGGAACATGGCTCGGCGATACGTAACCGCAGTTCGCATGCGAACAGGCACCACCATGGCTACCCTGATCGACGATCGTGACCGGGTGCCCTGCTTTGGCGAGGTAGTAGGCCGCGGCGGTTCCAACCACGCCGCCGCCAATGACAATCGTCGAGGTACTCAAGGATGGGGGTCCAGGCGAAAGGGGTGCTTAATTCACGCGGGGGATTGTTTCTGGCTGAAGCCGAAGGTGAGCGGGTCGGTCGGGTCGATGACTACGGTCGTCTCGGCGGTGACGAATGCTTCTCCCATGATTCGTGGAAGGATCTTGTCTCCCTGCCATTCGAAGGAACCTTCGAACAAACTACCGGTGACTGATTCCTGTCCCCAGCTCTCGCCCGGTTGCAGTTTGCCGGCAGCTGCCAGGCAGGCAATCTTGGCGCTCGTTCCGGTACCGCACGGAGAACGATCGTATTCGCCGCCAGGGCAGTCGACGTAATTGATTGATTGGGCATCTTCTCGGCGAGGAGGTCCGAACAGTTCGACGTGGTCGATGATACCGCCGTTCTCTCCACCGATCCCTTCGGCATCGATCGTACTACGGATCTCGCGGCAACAGCGATTGAGTTTGTCCAGGTTGTTGATCGAGATTTCCAGTCCGTGATCAGCGCAAAGGTAGAACCAGTTGCCGCCCCACGCAATGTCGCCGGTCAAAGTTCCAAACGACTTGGTTTGGACCGGCACGGCAGTCTTATAGCGGTAGCTGGGAACGTTGCGGAACGAAACCCGGTTGTCTTCGTGCAGGGTGAAGTAGACGTCGCCGGTGACCGTTTCCAGGAGGTGCTCGCCGGGGGAGATCTTGCCCAGGTACGAAAGAGTCGCGGCGACGCCGATCGTTCCGTGGCCGCACATGCCGAGGTAGCCGACGTTGTTAAAGTAGACGACTCGAGCGACCGCGTCAGGGTTTTCCGGCCCAAGCAGCAGGGCTCCGACCATTGCTTCATACCCGCGAGGTTCGTGGGTCAGTGCGGTGCGAATCCAGTCGTATTCGGCCCTGAGGCACTCGATTTGCTCGGCGATGTTATCGCCGGTTAGATCCGGGGCCCCGCCGATGATGGTCCGGGTAGGCTCACCCCCCGTGTGAGAGTCGATTACGTTGAGTTCAAGTCGGTCAGTCGGCAGTGCCATGCTGTAAGTCAGTCCCCATCCGCGATCATTGAAGGGATCGAAATCGATCCAGACTGTATGATACGGCCTCTGAGAAAGAAATCGAAGCAGGGCCGCCCCACGGAACGATCTTTAAGAGACCCCCATTTCAGCGTAAATTGGGACTAGCATTGCCGATTGTATGGTCCGATTGCCCCTCTTTGGCTCGATTGTCGCGTAGTTCGTAGGCACCCACAGGTTTCTACGGAGATAGGTAACAGCAACCATGATTAAGTGGATTCAATCACTGCTCTATTTCGTGCTGCGGTGTCTTTTGCACCGTCGCTACCAGGTAGAGGTCAAAGGGCTCGAAAAGTTAGAAGGTTTGGAAGGCCCGGTTTTGGTGCTACCGAACCATCCAGCCTACGTCGATCCGCCAACCGTTTTGAGCCACCTTCGGTTTGGCAAATCTCTACGGCCATTGGTATTTACCGATACCTATCGCAGCCCGCTCTTCTTTCCACTGATGAAGATCGTCGAGGCATACGAAGTACCCAACTTGAAATCGCATAGCCGCGACGCTCATAACAAGACGACCGAACTGATCGACAAGGTTGCCGAGGGCTTGAAGGATGGGCAGAACTTCCTGATCTATCCTAGCGGGCGACTTCAGCGGCAAGGGTATGAGATCGTCGGTGGAGCACGCATCGCGTACGAACTTTTGGAACGGGTCGAGAACGTCAACGTCGTCCTCGTTCGCACTCGCGGTTTGTGGGGTAGCCGGTTTGGTTGCGCCCAGGATGGGGATTTGCCTCCCCTGGGCCGCAGTGCGCTCGCTTCGCTCTTCTGGATTCTGGCGGGAGGAATCTTCTTTCTGCCGAAACGAAAAGTCACGCTCGAGATTCAGCCGGTCGATCGCAGCTCGCTTCCAATGGAAAACAAAAATGCCTTGAACCGTTATCTCGAAGCGTTTTACAACGCCGATGGCGGCGAAGAGGCGACGTTCGTTCCGTACAGCTACTTGTTCGGTCCGCGTGACTTTGACTTCGAGGCCGTGCGTCGGAAGTCGGATATCGACCTGCGAGCGATCCCGCATGAACTGATTGAGGAAGTTCACGAAATCCTGGAACGGCGTCTCGATCGCTCGCTGGACGAGAAAGAGAAGGATCCGAAAACGACGCTCGATCTGTTAGGGCTCGACAGCCTGGAACGAATGGACTTGGCATTGGAATTGGAACGCCAGTATGGCTTTCGCAGCGATCACGTCCCAGGCACCGTCGGAGAGCTTTGCCTGTTGGCTGCCGGTAAGGCCCCGCGGGACGAGCATCCGCTGAAAGTGCCCGAGGAGTGGAATGCTCCGCGCCAGACGAAAAGCGATCATCCCGAAGTCCTGGCCGAGACCGTTGCAGAAGCGTTCGTGAAGCAGGCCTTGGCCAGCATCAATCATCCCGCCGCCGCGGACACGATGTCAGGCTGTGTCGACTATCGCAAGCTCCTGATCGGGGCCTCGCTGTTGTCGAAGCGAATCGCCAAGCTGGAAGGGAATGCCGTGGGGATCATGCTCCCTGCGTCGGTAGCGACCGATTCCGTCCTCCTGGCGGCGCTGATGGCCGGCAAGCTTCCGGTGATGCTGAACTGGACCACCGGACCAGCGGGGCTGAAGCATGCCGTCGAGAAACTCGAAGTAAAATCGGTGATTACCTCGAAGCGGTTCATGGATCGTCTGGCCGTGGAGCTAGATGGGGCCGAGATGTGTTATCTCGAAGAGGTTCGCGAAGGGATTTCCAAATTCGAGAAGCTCACGGCGTGGGCCGCCACCTACATCGCGCCAGGTTCCTTTTTGCGAAACATTCCGCAGCCCAACCCGGATGACCCGGCGGTCGTGCTGTTCACCTCGGGTTCGGAAAGCCTGCCCAAAGCGGTTCCCCTTTCGCATCGCAACTTGATTGCGAACATTCGGGGCGGGATCGAGCACATGGACTTCCATCGTGCCGATACGCTGCTCGGGTTTCTACCGCCATTTCATAGCTTCGGTCTGACGGCGACCACGTTGATGCCGTTGGTGGCTGGCATTCGCGTTGTCCATCATCCCGACCCAACCGACGCCCGGATGCTGGCTCGCGTGATTGCCGCTTACAGGCCGACATTAATGTTCGCCACGCCGACGTTTTTGCAGTACATCGTCAGCAGCAGCAAACCAGGCGAACTCGAGTCGCTACGGTTGGTTTTGGTCGGAGCCGAGAAATGCCCGCCTGCACTGTACGAGAAAACGATGCAGATCCTTCCCAAACTCGATTTACTGGAAGGTTACGGCATTACGGAATGCAGCCCGGTCGTTTCCGGGAATCGACCTGGGAAGAACAAGCCCGGCACGATTGGCCTGCCAATCAATTGCGTCGAAACGATCGTGGTTCATCCCGAAACGCATGAAGTACTGCCGCAAGGGGAAACCGGTTTGCTATTGATCCGTGGCGATTCGGTTTTCAATGGCTACCTGAAATACGACGCCCAACAACCGTTCCTAGAAGTGGAAGGACATCGCTGGTACAACTCGGGCGATCTGGTTTCAAAGGACGAAGAAGGCTTCATCACCTTCCGCGGCCGGATGAAGCGATTCCTCAAGATCGGCGGCGAAATGGTCAGCCTGCCGGCGCTGGAAGCTCCCTTGGCGGATAAGTTCCCTGCGGATGACGAAGGGCCCAAGGTTGCCGTCGAGGGGATCGAACAGGACGGAGGCCGCTGTATCGTGCTGTTCACGACCGAGGAAATCAGTCTGCGGGATGCCAACGACTTGCTCAAGGAAGCAGGCTTCCAGGGAATCATGCGGCTGGACGAGGTTCGCCAGGTCGATGCGATTCCGGTATTGGGGACCGGCAAGACGAACTATCGCCAACTGAGAAACTGGATCGAGCAGACCAGCGACGTGGCCTAATCGGTCGGAATCAAACAAATCGATTCGTCGCTGCCCCCGGTCGAACCGATGATGACCCGTTCCATGTTGCCGGAAGTCTCGCGCATTCCGGCGGCCTTTACTTTCTCTCCAGGAAAGAAGGCCATTTCGTAGCCAATGTGATAGGACACGAGTGATAGACCTTCTTCGGTGTCATAGCCAACCGGGAAAAGTAAGCTGTCGTCGCGGTTGCTGATTGTCAGCTCACGCTCGATTCTTTCGCGCGGCTGAAATGGCTCTGTCCGTTCCGGGCACCACAGAATCTCTTCGTCGGTTAAAACACCTCGAATGGCGAACCGCGTGCCGCAGTAGAATCCTTGGTTGTGTTTGCGGCTGAGAATCATCCCGAACGTATAGTCATCGACCCCGGGGGGCCGTTGGATGAACTGGGGTTCAATCGGCTGGATGTCCTCGAACTGAAACAGTTCGCTGGATGTCGACAGGAAACGAGTCACCGCGTCGCTGCCGTAGATGACCAAGTCGATATCGGAGTCGTCGGTTCCGTTGCCCCATAACAGTGAATCGGTGATACCAATTTCCGAGGAGGGGACGTCGCAATGGTCGGCCAAGACCTCTACCAGGTCGATCGCCCGGTTCAACCGAGGGGAACGGTATCTTTCATTTTCCAGCAGGTAGCGGGTTCGCTCTAGCGGTTTGAGGTGCTTCTCAATCTTCTTTTCTTGGACGAGAATACGCCCGTCTACGTAGTCGGGAAAAGACTGCTGGAGGTAGGCGACCGCCTCGGCATAGGTGGCGATCCACTTCTTTTCGGCTGCGTATTTCAGGCCGGCCGTGACTTTGCCGTCCTCATGTTCGTCCCCCAGAACGTTGAAGATCAGATTGTCGTGCGTGAGAAGATAGTCCTTGTCTCGAAACATCAGGAAAGTTCCTTGAGGTGTCGGGGCCTGTTGTCAACGACGCGCCGGTGGTACAGATTAGAAATCATGAAATCCCGGCCACAACTAAGCAAGAGCCCGGTCATCAATACACGAGGGGAAGTCGAATGACACGATTGACGTTTCATGGAGCGGCTGAAACCGTCACCGGATCGAAGTATTTGCTCGAAGCGGATGATAGCAGAGTACTCATCGATTGTGGTTTGTTTCAAGGGCTCAAGGAACTGCGTCTGCGAAATTGGGAGCCACTCCCATTCGCGGCGGATTCGATCGACAAAATCGTATTGACCCATGCCCATATCGACCACACCGGCTATCTGCCCCGCGTTGTCAGAGACGGCTACCACGGTCCCATTTATTGCACGCCGGGCACCAAAAAGCTGACCGAATTGCTGCTACTCGATTCGGCGGAAAACCAAGAACGGGACGCAGAATACTTCAACTACAAAGGCCTCAGCAAGCATAAGCCAGCGTTGCCGCTGTACGACGGAAAAGATGCTCGCAAGGCGATCCATCAGCTTTCGACCAAGCCCCGCGGCGAATGGCACCAGGCTGCCGGACCGATCTGGTTTCGGTTTCATGATGCTGGACATTTGCTCGGATCGAACATGATTGAAGTCGAGATTCGTAACCAGGATCCACCGCTAAGGATTCTGTTTTCTGGCGATGTCGGCCGCTACGATGCCCCCTTGTATCATGACCCCCACGAACCACCCCGTTGCGACTTTCTGATTTGCGAAAGCACCTACGGCAGCCGCGATCACCCCCAAGGGGATGTCCTCGATTCGCTGGAACTTGAAGTGAACGAGGCCATCGAGCGGGGCGGCGTGATTTTGATGGCGTCATTCGCCGTTGGGCGTGCCCAGCAGTTGATCTACCTGCTACAGGTTTTGATGCATGCCGGCCGCGTTCCCCAGATTCCGATCTACCTGGATAGCCCAATGGCAGTTGATGCTACCGAGATCTTCCGCGAGTTCGCTGAAGATTTGGACTTGTCCGAAGGGCGGCTCGATGGACCCGATTCGGTACTCAATTCGCCCAACGTGCACCTGGTACGCTCTGCCAAGGAATCCAAGCAGCTCAACCAGATCAAAGGCCCAGCAGTAATCATCGCCTCGAGCGGCATGATGACCGGGGGCCGCATTCTGTTTCATCTGCGGCAGAGGCTCCCCTGGCGGCAGAATACGCTGTTGGCAGGCGGTTTCATGGCGGCCGGCACGTTAGGGCGTGCCATGCAAGATGGCCAACACACTGTGCGGATTCATAAACGAGACGTTCCGGTCAACGCCCACCTGGCCTCGATCTCAGGCCTTAGCGGACACGCGGGACAAAGTGAACTTTTGCAATGGGTTTCTGGCTTACCCCAGCCGAAACTGACATTTCTGACGCATGGCGAACCGGAGAGTGCCTCGGTGCTTTCCGGATTGATGCGCCGGCGATTTGGATTTCGTACCGTTATTCCCCGAATGGGTGAATCGTTCGACCTCGAGGAGCACGCATGACCCCACAAGAACTGGATGAACACCTGGACCAGATCATCAACTCCCCCAGTTATGTCGTTCCGGAACTCGATACCGACTTCCTGCAAAGCGCGGCGATGCGCGGGTTGCGTCTGCAACTCGAGTACACCAAGCCAGAGCACTATCTTCAGCGAATGAAGATCAACTCGACGATCATCTTGTTTGGTGGGACGCAGGTCATCGAGGAAGATAAGGCCCGCGCAAACCTCGAAAGGCTCAGGAAGCAAAAGGCGACTGGTGGCGACGATCCTAAGATCGAGCGCGCGATTCAACGGGCCAATAGGCAATTGGCCAAGGCAAAGTATTACGAAGAGGCCCGGGCCTTTTCGTCGCTCGTTTCGCAGCATTCGTATCACAATAATCGATACGACTATGTCGTGGTGACCGGAGGCGGGCCAGGCATCATGGAGGCGGGTAATCGCGGTGCCTACGATGTTGGTGCCCCAACGATCGGTCTGAATATCACCTTGCCGGAAGAGCAGCATCCCAATCCTTACATCACGCCAGGCCTGTGCTTTCTGTTTCACTATTTCGCCATGCGTAAGATGCATTTCATGATGCGAGCCAAAGCGTTGGTTGTCTTTCCCGGTGGGTTCGGAACGCTCGACGAACTGTTCGATGCGCTGACCCTCCGGCAAACCAATCGGATGCAGGAGATTCCGATCATCATGTATGGCACTGACTACTGGAAGCAGGTCATCAACTTCGAGTTCCTGGCAGACGAAGCGGTGGTGAGTGACGAGCATCTCGACTTGCTCGACTTCGCTGACTCGCCTAGCGAGGCCTGGAATATCATCCGAAAGTTCCACGAGAACAAACCCGAGACCGAGGTCTTTGCTCCATGAGTTCGGCCAAACAGCGAACCTTCGGCGATATTGTGCCGGTCGCTCTGGTGACCGGCAGTGCGAAGCGGGTTGGGCGCGTCGTTGCCGAGCATCTGGCCGCGGCTGGCTACCGGATTGCCGTGCACGCGAATCACTCGATGGAGGAAGCGGAGACCTTTGTTTCGCAACTGAGAGAGCAGGGGATCGAGGCCCAGGCATTTCAGGCCGACCTGACGAAGCTTGCCGACATCAAACGCCTGATCGACTACGTTCATTTCTACTTCGGGCGAATCGATGTGCTGGTTAACTCGGCATCGATCTTTGATTCTACGCCACTCGAAGAAATGTCCGAGAATGACCTCGACGCGATGTTTCGCATGAACACCTACTCCGCCCTGCATTGTGCCAATTGGGTAGGGCGAAGGATGCAGGAGCAGCCGACAGGCGGGGCGATCGTCAATATCGGAGATTGGTCGATCGTGCGGCCGACCGTCGGCTTCTCAGCTTACATTGCTAGCAAGGGAGCTTTGGCTAGTTTGACCAAAAGTCTGGCGATCGACCTGGCGGCGAAGAACCCAGGCATTCGGGTCAATGCCGTGCTGCCGGGGCAGGTTCTTTTACCGGAAGGATCTAGCGATACCAAACGTCAGGCAGCCATCGATGCGACCCTGGTCAAGCGGCTGGGCGAGCCGGAAGATGTCGCTCAGGCCGTACGATTCCTGATTGAGAGCCCTTTTGTGACCGGTGTCTGCCTGCCGGTCGATGGTGGTCGAACCATCTTTGCCGGCAGCTTCGACGATCCCAGCGTGCTTTAAAGGGCACTTCTGGTTACCGCCCTGCTGAAGGGTGGTTTCGCTGGCAGAATTCTCTGAAATCGGCGCTGTATCGATCGGCCCGATCCTCTAGAATCCCCGCGCGACTTTCCGTGGGAAATCGGGAAGGATCCGAGAAATTTCATCAGGAAGAGTTCCATGCGAGTTCGAGTTTTGCTCAGCAAAAGTTGCTGGTCGGTTGCCATCGCCGCGGTGGCAGGACTGGCGTTGACCGGGTGTGGCGGTGGAGACACCAATCCGCCTGCGGTAAGTATCGATCAGTCAGCCGGCAATCCGCCTGCTGCGTCTCCGACAACCAACGCACCTGTGGCTCAAGTTGCCATGAATGATGCGGCCAGCCCGCAAGGCAATCCGGCTGGTGCTTCGAGTTTCACCTCGAACGAGCAGGCTCCGTCACCTGCGGCCGAAGCGGTCACCGGACAAGTTGTCGGCCAGGTCGGCGACGCGGCCAGTCAACCGGCGCTTCCTCCGCCCATGACGGCGGCAGAATTAGCTGCCAAGATGGACCTGGACAGCGTCCCGGATGGCAACCCGGTTGAACTGCTGACATACATGAACAACGTGACTGCCGTACCCTTTCCGGATAATGCCACGCCGCAGGAACTACGTCAGTTTGCAACCAAGGTCTACTCAAACGTGCTGACCGCTGCCGATAAGGTTTTGGCCGCACCCACGGCGACCTCGGACCAGCGCCGCGATTCCGTTCAGTTCAAATTCAATGCCTACGAAATGCTGATTCAGATCTTGCCCGAACAGGCCGCTCAAATCAGCCAGGAGCGGATTCAGTTCGCCCAGAGCATTGCTCAAACGAACGATCCGAACGTCTCTCGATTCGCCCGACTGTTCCTCTTCGAGCAGATGCTGGCTCAGTTTGCTGCAGGCGAAGAGTCGCTCTTTCAGCCAGTCCTGGAAGACTCGAAGTACATCATCGAAGATCCCAACGCTGACATGATGCACTTTGGGGTGGCCCAAAATGCCGCCACGGTGTTTGCTCGGATGGGACACACCGACAAAGCTGTCGCCATCCTCACGATGATGAAGAACTCGTTTACCAATGCCAAGAATGAAGAACTGGCGACTCGTGCCAAGGATCTGGATGACATGATCATGCAGTACCGGATCCTCGGCTCGATGATGGCTGCGGCTAATGGTGACGAAGCAGCTGAAGAAAAGCTGGTCACGGCGATCAAGGCCTGGATTGCCACTAAGCCGAAGGAAGACGTCGAACCGCTGCAAATGCTGGCAACCATCGAAATGCAGATGGAAGACTATCGCAAAATGCAATTGGCCCGAAAGTTGGCCAACCTGATGTTGGAATTCTACGGTAACCATCCCGATCCCCAGGTGGTCGAGTCGGTGAAAATCTCGGTCGCCAACGCCGAAAAGCGAACCGGCCTGATCGCCAAGCCGTTTCTGGTTGAAGGCAACCATCTCAATGGAACGCCGTTCGATTGGCAGCAATACAAAGGGAAGTGGGTTCTGGTCGATTTCTGGGCGACTTGGTGTCCTATCTGCATCGAAGAGATGGATAGCATCAAGGAGATTTACCAGAAGTATCGCACCAAGGGATTCGAGGTCGTCAGCATCAATCTGGATGACGATCCTCGGGCACCGGTGGCTTTCCTGCAGCAGAAACCGCTGCCTTGGCCGACGGTCGTTAGTGCCGACCCAGACAACACTGGCTTCAAAAACCCCAACGCCCAGCGCTGTGGTGTCGAAGCGTTGCCGTTTTTGGTTTTCGTCGGGCCAGATGGAACGGTCGTCGAGATCAACCCACGCGGCGAGCGACTGGAAGAACTGCTCCAAAGTGTCATGAACCAAGGTGCCGGCGGCGTGCAATCGCTGAGCGACCCGACCAGCAATTTTCCGACTTTGCCAGGAGCAACCGCTCCGGCGAACAATGGTCTTCCGGCATCGGCCGATGCGGATGTCAGCCTGAAGGTTGTCCGCTAGACCGCCTGAAATCCTGATGAAACGAAGAGGCAAGGTACCATACCTTGCCTCTTTTTTTGCGCCTGTGTGAACTGCTGTACGGTTCGAGAGATGCTTGTTCGTCTATTTTGAAGTAACGCGGTCCGGAGACTTTTTCTCGAAGGTGATTTCATGTTGATAAAAGCGATGCTGAGTATTTGCCTGGCGATGGTCGGCTTGACAACTTCCGTCGTTATGGCCGAAGAGTTGAAAGTTGGCGAGAAAGCTCCGGCGTTTACGCTGGAAGGGGAAGGGGCCGAACCGGTCAAGTTAGCCGACTTTCAAGAGAAGAAGCTGGTCATAAGTTTCAATCGAGCCAACTGGTGCCCCTTCTGCATGAAGCAACTGGCCGACATTCAAAAGAATTATGAAGCCATTCAGAAAGCGGGGGCCGAGGTGCTGGTCGTCTGGCGAGAAGAGTCAAGCGGAGTCGAAGGTCTGAAGAAGATTCGGGAAAAGACGAAAGCGAAGATGCCGTTTGCATTAGACCTGGGTGCCAAGAAGACTGGCCAGTACAGTCCCGAAGGTTTCGATACCTACATCGTGGACGAGCAGGGCAAGATTATTGCCATCATTGAGGGCACCAAGCCCGATCGAGCGATGGGAGAAGAGATACTTAAGAAACTGCGCTAGTTGCTGATCGCTTGCGGTGGTTCTTTGCCTGGTGGCGGTAGCCAGGTAACCACCGGTGGAGTGGCCCCTCGATAGTCGCGGATCGATAGTTCCTGTTTGACGTAGTGCTGAGGCTTGCGGCTGCCTGGGATGCGGAAGTTATCCCCTTTCTGCAGGATCGGTCGTTTCTCTGGTGACTCGCCGAAGGGAAACTTGTTGGTCATCTCGACCGGAATCCAACGCTTGGCGCCATCGGCATCTTGAGCGAGGAACTCCGGGTAGCAGTGACCTGGCACCCAAACCGTGCGGGCCGGCACGCTTCCTGCCCGGCAGAGTGCCACGAACAACGTTGTCATCTCCTCGCAGTCGCCGCGTCCTTCGTTGAGCGCCGCCAAGGCGCCTTTCATGGGACCGTTCTCGTAAGCCACGTTTTCATGGACAAAGTCGTAATACGCTTCGACCTGTTGCCATGGCTTGGCACCGGTCTTTTCGAGCGATTTGACGACATCGACGATTTTTGCGTCGCGGCTTTCGATTGACGGACTGGGCAGCAGAAAGATCCGCTCGTCACGGCTTAACTGACGACTATCGGGAATCAAGAGCGTTTCTGGCGCGGAAGGGGGGACGATTGGCTTTCGATCGACCTGGTAGCGAAGCAGGACCTTAGCCGTGTCGCCTGCTGCCAGGCGGGGAATATCGACGCGGGCCTGTTTCGTTCCATCAAGATCGATGAATCGAACCGACGCATTGGTTGGGTAGACATCTTTCTGAACCAACTCGGCCTTTTGGTCATCCCAATCGGCCGGAACCGGGAACGTTGCCGTGATGCCTGATGCGTCGGCGGCGACTTCCAGCGTGAATCCGGTCTCGAAAGTCTCACCGCCGACAAAACTAGGCGCCGTGGTCGATCCCTGTCCGAATTGTGCGGCGACGAAATCGGTGCACAGCAGCAGGATCAAGGCCGACGCCAACAGGTTTCTAGCCACCGATCACCTCGCGGACGAATTCCACTTTAGGCTTTCCGCCGCCGCTGATTGCCTTACCGGTCAGTTTTTCGTTCACAAAGCGAACGGCATCCTTGCGGCCAGGCACGCGGAAGTTGTCACCCTTCTGCAGAATGATCGGATGGTCCGGCATTTCGCCGAATGCTCGGTCGCCGGCGACGCGACATGGGTACCAGTGACCGTTGTCGTCGGCATCTTCCAGGTAGAACTCGGCGTAGCTGGAACCAGGGATCCAAACCATGCGAGTCGGAATGTCCTCGGCTCGGCAAAGGGCAATGAACAGTCCGGTGACGTCCTCGAAGTCCCCTTTCTTCTCGCGGAGGCAGGTGACGGCGTTCGTGTTGTTGGTGGTGGTGAAAGTGATGTTGTCGCGGACCCAATCGTAGATCGCTTCAACCTTCTTCCAGTCAGAGTCGATGTCTTTGACGATTTCGCGGGCCTGTTTGCGGATCTCGCCATGACGTGATTCGATGAAG
This sequence comes from bacterium, assembly GCA_016124445.1. Classification (GTDB taxonomy): domain Bacteria; phylum Planctomycetota; class Planctomycetia; order Pirellulales; family Pirellulaceae; genus Bremerella. The sequence goes on along the minus strand of WGNR01000001.1, from coordinate 218,824 downwards.
GGGCTGGCACCGAGGTACCTCCGCATGGCGAGCGGAAGTCGCTTGGGTAGCGTCAAGCCCGAGGTGTCTTGTGGCGGGGCAGCCGAACGGCGTTCTACTTCGACGGTGATCAAGGCTTCGACCGTTTGGCCTGGGTTCATCCGCGGGATCGCGATCAGCATCTCTTTGACGGTCCCTTCCACCATCCGGTAGCCAACGTTTCCAATACCGGGGGTAATTTTTTCGTCGGCCAGACGAACGGTCTGTTCCGGCCAATCCGCAGGGACCGGGATGGTGGCGTTGAGTCCGGCAACCGGTCCGCCGACTGCCTGGATTCTGACACCGACCTGGTACTTGGTGGTCTTCGAGGTGCCGAGAACAGTCGCAGCCTTCGATTCGTCCGGCTGAACTTTCTCGAACTGAGCCCACAGCGGGGCAGGGGTAGCGATCGCGAATAAGAGCAGGGCAAGCGTTGTTCGAAGCATGAAACTCTAGCGGGGGTTGGAAGATCGAAAAACATTCGGGTCTTCCATGAGCATCGTTAGGGTAAGCAGTCCGTTACCCACCGCTCCTACTCTATCTTAGTCAGTTTGACAGCGCCGAGCGAATCTTGTGGGGATAAATGGCTGAGTCAGGCACTACTTGACGCTCGTGGCAATCGCACTGGTTATCCCATTTTTGAGGAGGGAGCAGACCTGGACCAATTCCCCCGGACTCGGGAGTGAGGATGGGCCGAATAGACATAAAGTCCATAAAAAAAGCCGCCATTGCGGAACGAGTGACTGTTCGTCGCAATGGCGGCGTCAAACGCGCGCACCGGGAGGAGTGCTGTTTGTCCGTGGTTATCGCGGAGCCGGGGTCGGCAGCGATTCGGATGGTTGGACCATCACAGGTGCCCCACTATCGTACGGACCTTCGTACGTAATGGAGGGTTCATAGTTGGACACTGTAGGGCTGATCGATTCAACAGGTCCGCAGCAACCACTGTTGCTCGATCGCCAGTTGAAAATGTCACCCCCGCAGCGACAACCGGAGGTCGCGGCGATGATCGCCACGCACGTCAGAAGTAGCGTAACGCGCTTCATGGGGTTCTCCTCGTGGGAACGTTGCGACTGGGGAAATGGAAGAAACAAAAGTTTGGCTGCGAAACACTACCCTAGAAATTACGATGTGCAACTGCTTCGTGAGAATTTCCGGCAACATCGATGTTGAAAAAAATCATCGCCCGCCACGAAATACGTGTTAGATTTATTCCGATGGATTGTGTGACCGTAAAACTCCCCCGAAGCCAGCAATCTTGATGAACACGTACCAATTGCCATTTGGCCAGTTTCGTTTGTTACTGATCGCCCTCTGTCTGTCGCTGCTGCCCACGCTGCCGGTCTGGGCCGATTCTGACGGATATCGCGATTCAGTCGACGGCTATCCCTGTGACTACAACTGCAAGACTCCGCGCCGCGGTGACGAGATCTACTTGCTCTCGACTCGCTGTCTGCCGGGCGGCTGCGGGTGGGAACTACCCGTCGAGAAAATCAGCGTCCAGAAGTTTGTCGTGGGCGAAGGATGGCAACCGGTCGACTGGAAGACTTTTACCGAGTCTTCGTCGCCTGGCGGACTGACTAGCATCTATGTGCACGGCAACTGGATGAGCCGATATTGGGCCCAGCGGCGCGGCTGGGAGATGTATCACGAGTTGACTCGGCAGTTGCCGATGGATCAAAAGGTGAGATACATCATGTGGTCGTGGCCGACTCAGGAAGAGCCCCATCCACTACGAACAGTTCGCGAACATGCAGTTCGTGCGGACGACGATGCTTACTACCTGGCTTCTTACCTGGAGACCCTTACCCCCAAAGAAAAGGTGTCGATCTCAGCCTTCAGTCTGGGGGCACGTGTGGTTACCGGTGCCTGCCATCTGATGGCCGGCGGGCAACTCCGCGGACGTGCTTTGCCGGAACATGAAAAGAACGAACATGGCTATCGAATCGCGTTCTTTTCCGCCGGCGTCACCTATTCGGCGTTGTACCCGAGTGGTCGAAATGGCGAAGCGATGGATGTGATTGATGCGCTTTACAACGAGATCAACAGCGCCGACAAGATCTTAAGGCACTACCAAATGGCAACGCAGAGGAAAGGAGATCAGGCCGCCGGCTCTGTTGGTTTCTGCCTGACGCCGGACCAGGCCGAAAAGGTTCAGCAGGTCAACGCAGCGAACATACTTGGCAGCGAACATAGTTGGGACAAGGTTTGCTGTGCCTATTGCGTGATGCAGCAGGCACGCGTCTACTTGCAATGGAAAGACCTGAAACAGGACACAAAGAAGCAGGGCGCATAGAAACACCGTGCTGAGCCAATGGCCGCACGGTGTAAGTTTGGTTCGCGATGTATGTGCGTCGGCGGCTTAGTAGCTGCTGCCTTGGCGAGCCTGGTCTTCTGCCCGGTAGGTTTGCATGGCGTCGGATTCTCGCTGTAGCTTGAATTCCGGACCTTCCGAGTAGTATTGCACGTCGTCGCTCAGGTAGTAGGGGCTAGGCAGCGTTTGCCCGCCAACGTCCACTTGGCAGCCGGTTCCGGCCAACAGTGCGATACATCCGAGGCCGGAGTACAACGTGGTTTGAATCCAGGTGCGTTTCGTTTCCATCCTTGGAAGTCTCCACCGGTCGGCGAGGGGCTCATCCTGAGCCGCAACTCCTCGCTGGCCACGGCTTGTAAGGTTCGCGTGATTGCACAACGCGTGCTATGCGTAAAGTCGTTACATTCGATATCGACCCTTCGGGCCTGAAACTTTGCCCCAAAAAATGGAAAAACCGATACAAGTCGACGAAACTGCCCAATTGTTTCAGATTGACACCTGGCGGATTTGCCCGGATCGAAGGATCTACCCGCTTTAATCGTCCTAATACGGACAGTTAGCTGCCTAAGAAGTCGGCATTTTCGATGAAACGGTTGACTGTGAGGGGTACAATGGCGTTAACACTTCCGCAGATGCTTATCTCCATAGGAGCTCGCCGATGAAATTGGCTAGCACCCAACTGCTGCTTTCGCCGCTGCTATTCCTGCTTGCTTGTGCTGCGCCTGCCATGGCTCAAGTGGGAGGTGGTACGATCCCTGCTCAGGCCTATTTCGCTGGCTTTCTACCCTTTTACGAGGGGGATTACGAAACCGCAGGAGAGGTCTTCAACACCGTCGCCCAGAATGGTGCTTTCCGCTCGGTCGATGGGCGTTGGGTCGATTCGATTTGCTATGCCACCATGCTGGGGGAGTGTCACTACCAGATGGGCAACAATGCCCTGGCATTGGACAACTACAACGCGGCCCTGCTGATCTTCGTTGAGAATTCGAGCTGGATGATGCGGATCCAGACCGACAGCATCTCGCCGATCTCGCCGGTGAGCAACGATTTACGAGCCCAGGTTACCTGGGGAACTTCGGGCAGAAACACGTTGATCGGTGCCTTTCCGCAAACGCTTCCGGTGTTCCAGGGGAATACAAACGCACAGAATGCGCAAATCGCCAAGACCGGCGGTGTGTTGGCGGCACCTCAAATCATGCCGATCAACGCCGGCGAGATCGCGCGTTGCATCGCCTTGGCGATCTATCGTCGCCACGAGATTTTGGGCCCTATCAGCCAGCACGACGACCTGAACAGCAAGCTGGTCGGAATCCTGCAAAGCCATCCGGCACCACCGAATCATTGGACGGGCGCCTGGGTAATGGTGCAGCACGGGATCGCCCTGGCAGCGATCGGCAAGAACGATGAAGCGGTGCAAACGCTGCAGCGAAGTTTAACCACCGGCGGCCAGTATGATCATGCACTCACTTCGCTGGCCTTGTTGCAGTTGGGACGGATCGCGCTGGAGCAGCAAAATTATCAGGCCGCGCAAGGATTCTTTCTGGAAGCAAGCTTCTCCGCCGCGGCATTCAACCAGTATCAACAGATCGAAGACGCACTTGAAGGACTGGCCCAGGTCAGGCTGGTGACCAAGCCGGGTCAGGTTCCGCAAGGTTTGTTGGCGATGGCCAACTGGGGCGAATTGCGAGATCTCGATGCGCTGCGGGCAAAGTTGAACCTGGCCCTGGCCGAAGCCAATGTCTACGTGGGCAATCTGCCATTGGCCAATGCGGCCCTGGAAAATGCCCGCCGAGCGATGACGCGACATTCGATGGCCAAGGGACGCGTTGGCATTCGATTTGGTTACGTCGCGGGATTAGTTGCGTTTTCCTCAGGCAATGCTGCGGTAGGCAGCAAGTCGATTGCCGCGGCGGTTGTCTCCAATCGCCGAGCTTCGACGCGAGTCTTTCAGACCGCGAAGGTAAATCAGTTGTTTCTCGCAGGGGGATTGAACGAACGCTCCTCGCAAATCCTGTTTGATCAACTCTTGCGCGAACCAACCGACGCCGATTGGATTGCTCAGCCGTTCGAGACGTTGACGGTACTGTTAACTCCGAATGCATCTGCCATGGAAAACTGGTTCAACACGGCCATTCTGCGGAAGCAGCCCGAATTGGCTTTGGAACTGGCCGATCGCATTCGCCGAATGCGGTTCTTCGGCACGCTGCCAATGGGCGGGCGATTGTTGGCATTGCGCTGGATTCTGGAATCTCCCGATACGGCCCTCAGCACCAAGGCAAAATTGCAGCGCCAAGATATCATGGCCAAGTTCCCGGAATTAAAGAACCTGCAAGATGAAGCGAAACGCATTCAAGGAGAGCTCAGGCAAATCAGCTTGCAGCCAGGCGACAAGGAATCGTACGCCAAGCAGCGAGGTCTGGTTGAAAAGCTCGAAGAGGTTTCCAACAGCTACGAGTTGGTTCTCGGGGCAGTCGCATTGCGGCGAATCCCCAGCGAGTTCCTCTTTCCGCCGCTGAAGTCAACGGCTGAGATTCGCGAGAAGTTGGAAGATGATCAGTTAGTGCTGTCTTTCTTCTCCACTTCTCGGGCCGTGCATGCGTTTCTGTTTACCAAGAAAGATTACGTCAATTGGACGCTGGAGAATCCTCGAGAGATCAAAGGCAAAATCGCGGACCTGTTTAAGCAAATTGGCTTGGTGAAGCGAGACGCCCCGGTTCAGGCCAAAGGATTGTCCGAGAACGAGTGGCAACAGACGTCAGCCGAACTTCTGACCAAGTTGATTCCGACGCTCAAGCCAGGTTTCTGGAATAACTATAGAGAACTGATCGTCGTTCCTGATGACGTGCTGTGGTATTTGCCGTTCGAGATACTGCATTGTGATGACGGTCTCGGAGCAGGGCATACCGTGCCGCTGACTGAGTTGATTCCGATCCGCTATGCCGCTACCGCTTCGCTTTCGGTTCCTGAAAAAGCTGCTCGCCCCCGTCCTCAGAACACGGCGATCGTGGTTGGCCGCCTTTATGCTTCCGACGATCCGGCCGTAACGCTCGAGCAGTATGACAAGGTCAAAGGCGCGTTCGTGGCACCCGATAAGATTGATCGTCCGACCGCGGGGCCTTCGAGCATGCTCGGCAAAATCTGGGACCAGCTGGTGGTGATCGACGATAGCGAAGATGCCAACCGAGATAATCCGTGGGGTTGGTCCCTGGCCCAGGCCGATCGAAACAAGCCTGGCAGCGAATTAGCCGCCTGGCTGCGAGCGCCCTTGAAGGGTCCAGAGGTGATTTATCTGCCAGGGTTCCATAGCGGAGCCGAAGACGCCTTGAAGGGAAGTGTGTCTGGCAACGACATCTTCCTGACCGCCCTCGGGCTGATGGCTACCGGGTCGGAAACCGTCGTGCTGAGTCGATGGCATTCGGCCGGCTCGGCTAGTATTGCCGTGACTGAAGGAGTGGCACGCCGGTTGGAAGAGATGCCAGCCAGCATGGCCATGCAAGAGACCGTCGCCGAGGTTCGCAAGCTACCGCTGGATTCTAAACTCGAACCGAGACTCAAAGGTGCTGGCCCTGCGACACTGCAGTCGCTCGATCATCCCTATTTTTGGGGCGATATGATGTTGATCGACACGGGCATCGATCCTCGCACGAAAAACTAGAACCGTTCTATCGGTTTCTTACGCCGCGGCTCGCTGGTACTTCCACCAGTGAGCCATGTGCAGGAGGTTGGCTCGGAGAGAAGCTGGGCTATAGTGGCAAACGCGCTCGGCCGGTAGCTTCTGGTTCACCCAGCGCGATTTGAGTTCGTAGTGCTCCGGCCCTAAGTCGATCTGCCGGTCTCCTCTCTCGATCGAGTCCCAAACCTGCATCGCCATGAGAACGTTGCCGGGACTGAGTTCTTTGCTCTCTTGTGAATAGCCGATCCGCTGGCCAATCACGTTTCCCTTATGGTGAAAGTTGAAGCCAAACGCCAACAGGCGTTCGTGGTGTTGTAAGGTGACCACGTCGATCATGCCCCGTTCGGCCGATTTGGCAAAACACTCACGAAAGTATCCGGCGGTTTCAGGGTGGCTGATGGTGGTGCCGGAGGTCGATTCGGACTGCCAAGACTCTTCCGCCAGTTGGACGCACTGATCGTAAAAGTCCATGTCGGGCTTCACTGGCATCCGAGGCTCAGGCATCGGTCGATAACGCCGAAAGCGAAGACCTGCCTCATCCGCTTTGCGGAGCGTCCGGCGGATCATGGCGCGGACTTTGGGACTGCGGGTCGAAATATACTCGTCAAATTGAGCGGGCAAGTCGATCACGTAGGTATCGTGCCAGGGCATCGTCATCGGTTTCATGCCATGGCAACGCATCGCATGGAACGTGCGTCCCCGGTCGTGTTCGGGATTGATCCAGCGGAGATCAATCATGTCCCAAGTTCGAGGAGCGGCCGCCAGATATTGCAGCGATGCATAGAGGGTCGCCGCCGGCTGACTGCCAATCGGGCCGAAGTAGGCAGCCCAGTTGTCCAGCGGATAGGTAACCACACGGACAGGGCCAGCTTTGGTTCGTTCCACTTGTTCGACCAGTGGGAGGATACCCTCGATGTTGGCGTCGACTTGAACCAGTAGAACCCGCAACTTCTTTCCGTGACTGTAGAATTTCCAGTAGGTTTCTAGCCACTCCAGGGTTTGAAAGAAGGTCGCGCCAGGCGTCTTGTCGAGAAGGCGGTTCCAGAAGTACGCATAAGGGCGCAAATCTTCGATTTGATTGACTTCGATGATCTTTGCCATGGCGGGTGTACCTCTTGTGAGCATTTCGAGGGGGAGCGTGGGTACTTCCTTGAACTGCAATGAGGATGCCACGTTGATTTGAGGCGCTAGAATGAGACGCAACGTGGCAGTAAATGAAGTCAGCGTAGAGGGTTAGGGGACAGCGGTATTGTCAGCCAAATTCTGCCGGAATGATGATAAAGGGCCGCATGGTTGCCAAAACGCAACGTTGTCGGGAAAGGATAGAGATAGAACCTGTTTATCCGTGAGTACGATCGAGGGTGGAGCGGCGTTTCCAGGAAGCAGGATCGCGGAAACAAGCGGGTTATCGTTCCATTTTTAGGCAGGATTCCACGAAACGGATTCTTGTTCGATTCTTTTCCGGGCTGATTCGCTATAATGGGATGAACCTCGCCACAAGCGGTCCCTTCCCCCAGATTTCGGGATGGCTCTTGGCGAACGAGGTCGATTTGTAGCCCCACTTCGATCGACTCGACCGCGCACCGTTAGATGATATGCATCCGAAGCATGAGCAAGGGATTTTGAATGCCAGCCGAGCTCTTAAGTCTCGTATCCGAGTTGGAATCGAATATCAATGAAGTAGTGGTTGGGAAGCCGGAGGTCGTCAGGAAGTGCCTCATCGCGCTTCTAGCCGGCGAGCATATTTTGCTCGAAGACGTTCCCGGGGTAGGTAAGACGCTGGTTGGCAAAGCGTTGGCACGCAGCCTTTCCGGCGATTTTTGTCGTCTACAGTTCACCCCGGACCTGTTGCCCAGCGACATTGTTGGCTCGAATATCTTTAACTCGAAGACCAACGAGTTTGTTTACCACTCGGGACCGATCTTCTCGAACGTTGTGATTGCCGACGAGATCAATCGGTCTTCACCTCGAACGCAAAGTGCGCTTCTCGAAGCGATGAGCGATCGCCAAGTATCGGTCGATGGCGAGACGCATAATCTACCGCGTCCCTTCATGGTGATTGCGACTCAAAACCCGTTCGAGTTTGAGGGTACCTATCCGCTTCCCGAAAGCCAGCTCGATCGATTCCTGATGCGAATCTCGATGGGCTATCCCGATCGCGCGGCCGAGCGGACCATTCTGGAATCGCATCGAATTGGTGAACCGGTCGAGGATTTGTCGCCGGTGGTAACCTGCGAGCAGATTGCCCAGCTCCAGGATTCGGTCCGGAAAATTGAAGTGAGCGAACCGATCAGTGAATATCTGCTGGATATCATCGATGGAACTCGTAATAGCGATGACCTACAGGTCGGAGCGAGCACGCGAGCAGGGTTGAGCCTGTTTCGCGCATCTCAGAGCAATGCCCTGTTGGAGGGCCGCGATTTTGTCGTGCCGGACGACGTAAAGAACCTGGCCGTTTCGGTCCTGGCCCACCGTGTGATCCCCAAGGGATTTTTGCACGCCGGACAGCGCGAAACCGTCGAATCGATGGTGGCGAGGATCGTCGAAGATATTACCGTTCCCGTTTAGAGGAACCCTTGCAATTATTTTTCCAGAGATCATTTTGCAGGTGGATCTCTCGGAAGCCAGATCGCTGGGCTAAGTCAGGAGGCCTGACCGAACGTGTTCTCTTGGTTCCGATTTCGCGGCGTCTCCATTCCTCAAGAGGGCGTCTACTATTTCGTCGTGGCAATCTTCATTATGGCAGGCGCGATTGTCCGACGAGACAGCCAGCCATTGATGTTACTGGCCTGCATGCTGCTTGGGCCGCTGTTGTTCAGCTTGTGGGTGGTGACCCGCAGCTTGCGAAACTTGAAGTTCAGCCGTCGCGTTCCTTCGCTGCTTTCATGCGATGAAAACTTCTTCGTCGAGCTAACGGCCGAGAATCAATCGCGACACGCGACCTATGCGGTCGTGATCCAGGATCAAATCGTGCAGGTCGAAGGATTCGACCCCGAGCCGGCCCAGGTGGTCGAAGTCTTTTTTGCCAAGATTGGTAACCGGGACGAGGCGGTCATTTCTTACAAGGCGGTCATTCGTAAACGGGGCAAGTACCAGCTCGGGCCGCTTTCGGCCACCACGGCATTTCCGCTTGGACTTGTTCGCAGTCGGCGAACCGACACGCTGGTGTCGACGATCGTCGTGATGCCCCGGTTAGGAATGATGACACCGGCCTGGAGGCGTCTGATCCAGCAAGACAAGTCGGGCTTTGCATCATCGCGTCGACAGCATGGACTTCTGGAGGGAGACTTTTACGGCCTTCGCGAATGGCGAACCGGTGACCCAAAGCAGTGGATTCACTGGCGTAGCACCGCCAAACGGGGCGAGTTGGTCGTCCGTCAGTTTGAGAAGCAGAATCAGCAAGACTTTGTCTTGGTGGTCGACGCGTGGCTTCCCAAGAAACATTCTCAAGAAGATATCGATCGAGCCGAACGCGTCATCAGCATGGCGGCTACCGCCGTTCAGGAACTGGCCGCCGTTGGTGGTTGCCAATTGCAACTGGTATGTTGCGGGGAAGATCGCCAGAGCATTGTCGGCAATGTGTCTCAGGCGTATGTGGTTCAAGCGATGCACGATCTGGCCGTATTGGTGCCGACCGACGATCATGAAATCGGCGAAACGATGGCCGACTGTCTGAGGACATCGCGTCCGGGGTCACGAATTCTGTTGCTGACCGCCCGCGGAATTGACCTTTCCGATACCGAAGTTTTCGCTCCAGTATGGAACGATGCCAAATTGCGGAGTGAGCTTGGCCGGGTAAAGACTGTTTCGATCGGCCGCGGCGAGGATGAAATGTTCTTCCATCTGCCTGACAAGCAGCGAGCCAAAACTACGGAGGGCGCGTCGTGAAAGTAGAACGACTTCTCCAGGTCAGCGTTGCCTTGCTGGCAGCGCTTGGTTCCATGTTTTTGGCCCTCGGCCAAGGTAGCAGTTCGACGCTTCCGATGTTGGCGACGCTGGGAGCGTTTCTTTCGATTTACGTGACCGATATCAAAGGTTGGATCAAGCTCAATCGAAACCTGGCGAACTTTGCTGCCTTGATCGCGGTGGTGTTTTCGTTCTTCGATTTCTGGGACCCAGCTTCATCGAAACTGATTTCGATCGCCAAGCTGCTGATCTACCTGCAGGTTGTGTTGCTATTTCAACCCAAGTCGACCCGCGTGTATTGGCACCTGGCTGTCTTGAGTTTGCTGCAGGTCGTCGTCTCGGCGGCTCTCGACTTTGGCGTCATGTTTGGGGTGTTGCTCATTCCGTACATGATCGTGGCATCAACGACCCTCTGCTTGTTCTTTGTTTACCGCGAGACGTTGCGTGTCGACGCGGATTTGAGAGCTGCTCACGATGCGGTCGAGAACCGGCCAGTCTTTACATTCAGTTTCACGAGACGCGCCGAAACGAACGAGTCCACTCAGGTCTCGTTGCCGGCCATCTCGCTCTCAGGTCAGTTGCCCGGCAATTTGGCTGCCGTGTTTACCAGCGGCAGGATGTTCATCCAAGTGCTGAAGCTAGGGGCCTTCACGCTGGTCTGTACGGTGGTGCTGTTCTACTGCCTGCCGCGTTTCCAAGGCGGTAACTTTGGTCCAGGCTTTAATGGCGGAGGCAACACAACCACTGGTTTCAAGGATCAAATCACTCTGCACGAGATGGAGAAGATCCTCAAGAGCGATCAATTCGTGATGCGGGTTCGCTTGTTTAACTACCGAGAAGGTGGAGACCCAGAGAAAGAGCAACTGATCGAGACCGAATACGAACCATTTTTTCGCGGCACGTCACTGAGTACCTATTTCGCGGAAAGTAAGACCTGGATTGTTGGGAATCTGAATCGATATCGCGTCAGCGAAATCAAGCCGCCTCGCAAAAACGCCAAGCTGGCGCGGCAGGTCGTTGCCACCAACCAGATGCTTCGATTCGACAATACCAACGAAGGGGTCATGCTGTTCAGCATGTATCCTGCGTACAAATCGGCAGAGACGCCTGACAATTTTGTCGACAATCAGACGTTGGGAATCCTCTCGATGGAGGCCGATCCCCAGGAGAACGCCCGTCAGCCTGACCAATACGAGCTATTGGTACCCTGGAACCCGTTTGGTGCTGACGATGGTCTGATTCCCAATCGGCATAAGCTCAACGATCGCGACTACGATCGATACTTGCACGAGGAACTCGTCAAGATTCCGTCGGTAAACGAATGGGCCGACAATATGCTCTTTCGTGGTTTGACGAAAATTGCCAACGAATTGGCGGCAAATGTGCCTCTGGGGGGTAACGAAAAGGTTACGCCTGAGAAGATCGCCCGTCGCATGGAGCGGCACTTTCAAAGCGACGGTCACTACACCTACGCTCTGCGGATCCCGGCCCATCTAAAGAAAGAAGAGCTTGATCCTATCGAAGATTTCGTCGTGAACCATCGAACCGGCCACTGCGAGTACTTTGCCAGTGCGCTGGCGATCATGCTGAGAACTCAAAACATCCCGGCCCGGATTGTCGTTGGTTACAAGGGAGGCGAATACAACTCGGTCGGCAAATACTACGCCGTCAAACAGAAGCATGCACATGCCTGGGTCGAGTGTTTCCTGGGACCGGACGAGTTGCCTGCTGGCGTGAATCCGAAAGAGTACCCTTTTGGTGCCTGGATGCGATTGGATCCCACTCCCGCGTCGCGTCCCTCGCCGAACCGGAAAGAAACCGGCACGATTGCCGATCGATTCCTCGATTGGTTCGACTACTTTGAATTGTGGTGGCGTGATAATGTCGTCGGTATGACGAGCGAACGGCAGGAAAAGGAAATCTACAAGCCGCTGACCGACAATCTGATTCGCCCATTCGAGGGCTGGGTCAGCCGAGACCAATGGGTCAAGTTCTTCCGCGAAACCTTGGCGAGCATGGGGATTCACCTGAGTGAAGAGTGGTCCAACGGAATTCTCACCATCTTCGGTCTGCTTGTCTTGCTGATGATCGTGGTGCTCGTTGAATTCTGTCGCGTGCTGTTTCTCCGCTGCTTACCGACGATCAAGTACCTGTTCGGGAAGTTCTTCCCGGATCGTTCCCTACGCGCAGGGTTCTATTTCAAAGCGGAAAACCTGCTTGCCAAAGCAGGCTGGCGGCGGAAAGATTCGCAGACGCCTCATGAGTTCGTTCAAGAGGTTGTTTCCGATTGCCGCGAGCGAAATATTGCCAGCGACATGCTGCCTGCTTTGATCGAACTGGCGAACTGGTATTACCTGGTGCGATTCGGTGGCCGGACCCTGGCCCCAGAGCAAGAGGAATCGATCGCGCAGTACCTCTACAAGATCGAGCAGCAGACAGTCGCCTTGCAGGGAACAAAACGCCCGGCCCCGGCCCGCTAAAGAGATAGCGGGTCAAGCGGCCGCGATCATTCAACGTCGGCGGCGATCAAACATTGAAGAGGAAGTGGCAGATGTCTCCGTCGTGCATGACGTAGCTCTTGCCTTCGACCCGAAGTTTGCCTGCTTCGCGAATCGCCTTCTCGCTCTTGTATTCTTCCAAGTCGGCCAAAGAATAAACTTCGGCCCGAATGAAGCCGCGCTCGAAGTCGGAATGGATTACGCCGGCACCTTGCGGCGCGGTGGCTCCGACCGGGATTGTCCAGGCACGAACTTCTTTCTCGCCGGCCGTAAAGTAGCTTTGCAGGCCAAGCAATTTGTAGGCGGCGCGGGCCACAACGGCCAACGCCGGTTCTTCGAGCCCAACGCTTTCGAGCATTTCGCGGCGGTCTTCGTCGTCGAGTTCGATCAGTTCCGACTCGATTTTGGCACACACCGGCACCACTTCGCCCCCTTCTTCCGCGGCCCGAGCACGAACTCGATCGACCACTTCGCCTTCCCCGGTCAGGTTGTCTTCGTCGACATTGGCCAGGTATAGCACGCTTTTGGCGGTCAACAGTCCGTAGTTACGCACGATGTTAAACATTTCGGGGTCGTGCCATTCGGCCGCACGTAGCGGCTTGCCTTCGGCCAGCAGGGCGTGGCATTGATTCAGAATCTCGACCTTGGTCTTGGCATCTTTGTCGCCTGAGCGGGCCGTTCGGGCCGCTTTATCCCTTGCGGATTCAACCGTTTGCAGGTCGGCAAGCATCAGCTCGGTATCGATCGTTTCGATATCACGAATCGGATCGACGCTGCCGTCGACGTGAACCACGTTGGGTTCTTCAAAACAGCGGACGACGTGAATGATGGCGTCGACTTCGCGAATGTGCGACAGAAACTTGTTGCCCAGGCCTTCCCCTTCCGAAGCCCCGCGGACAATACCGGCGATATCGACCAGCCGCAGAATGGCGGGAATGACCTTCTGAGTCTTGATGTAGCTTTGGATTACTTCCAACCGCGGGTCCGGCACCGAAACGATCCCCACGTTCGGCTCGATCGTGCAAAAGGGGTAATTCTCGCTGGCAATACCAGCGGCGGTTAGCGCATTGAACAAGGTCGATTTGCCGACATTCGGCAGCCCGACAATTCCGGCTTCCATGAACTCTCGCTTGCTTTGGCAAAAGATTCGTAACCAGGCACATTGAACGTGGAGGTGTCCTGGGCAAACAGGTGATTTTACCCGAAATGAAAAAGGCGGCTAGTCGTCATGACTCGCCGCCCCGCGTGGTTAACGTTGCCCAGACTTCCGGCATTTACTCGATGAATCGCCGGAGCATGATGGTGTTTTCGACGTTCAGGTCTTCGCCCGGCAGGTAACCAACCGGGATCGAGCGGTCGATGATATAGAAGCCCCGGTGCCGTTCGATCTCGCCGGTATAGGCACCCTTTTCGACCCCCAATCGCCAACCATCTGGATGGGTCGAGTCGACGCCGGTTGGCGACTGCTCCAGCTCAAAGTAGCCGACGGTAATCCACACGGCATATACGTTCGACTGGAAGCCCGCCATGTTGTCCAGACGCTGATAGGCCTGGTAGCGGAGTACAGGGTTGTCGTCAGTGCGGTAGTGCAGCATCGATCGATTTGTCGTCGCGTTAAACGACGTGCCGTTGATATCGGGGTTTCCAGAAAGCGTTAGGTCAAACAGCGGACGCTTGTTCGACGTGTTTTCTGGTTCGATCGACCGTAGAATGCCTGCTTCGGAGGGGGCAAGTTGCAGCCGCTTATCCGAAGAGGAAGTCGTGCCGATGTCAGGCATCATTTCGGCTGCGGCCGCTGGCCGGAATGGGCGAGCAAATCGGGACGGGTACGTGGAATCGTCGCCACTGGTGAGCTTGTTTCCGCGAGCTTTCACAAAGTCGGACCACGAGGCGAAGTTGAACGCATCGTTCGACGAGTTGTTCCAGAAAACAGATGGGAAGATCGACTCGTAAACCAGCTTCGACGAAATCGTGTTCAGGTTGATCTTGCCGGGTTCGCGGAATTCCGATCGGCGATTGAACGGGAATAAATAGCCCAGTCGGGCATCGTCCACCTTGCCGCTGGTGCTGTTCTTTCTCAGATCGGTGCTAGCCGTCGACGTGGAAGGATTGAACTGGGCGACGTTGAACCACTTGTTGGTTCCGTTGAATCGCGACGGAACCGTCACGAAATCAAGAATGCGAGCCAACTGCAGCGACATGTTCGCGTTGTTGGGCGAACCAGATGTCAGCGAACTGGTCTTGGCACTATGGAAGAAGTTCATCAAGTAGCCATAAGGTGCCTTGGACGCGTCCAGGCTATCGCCGTCGGTGACGCCTGACTCGAAATAGGGACTCAAGTAACTGCCATCGGTCTTCGTCCGATTGCGGGTGTACTCGAACAACAGTCGTTGCGGCGAACTCGATGGAACCATCATCAAGTCGTACTTGCTGACAAACGGCGAGTTCGGCCAGTGCAGCCACGCCAGTGGATTGTTGTAGACGGTCGTGTTCGACGTCGAGTTATATGGGTTGTCAGATCGGTTGCTTTCTATAGGAAGCGGACTCGAAGTGTAGGCACTATTGACGGTAGCAGACGAGGCGATCGGTTTGCCGAAGCAGTGGTTCAGATACCCAAGTGAATGCACCACCTTGCGGCCGAAATGTTCGTCCGAGGAGGCTGTGCCAGCGACCAGGGTCGTGTCAACTGGTGACGCGTGAATTGCCGGAGTCCGGTTGAACCACGGAATCATGTTGAGCGTGCTGCCAACGATGTTGGAATGCAATTGGCCGAGCATGCCCAAATGATCTCCGAGCGAATTGCCCAGTTCCAATTCAGTTGCCCCGGGGTTATCGGTCAGCGAGGAATTCTGACGGCGTCCCCGTTCGCGGCTGGCGAAGTAGACGTCGGTTGATTGTCGGCTCGATGTATTTCCTTGTTGGTCGCCGGTTTCATCCGGATCCCAGTCCGCCTCGGCGGGCGAACCACCGTAGGAGTTGTTAGAACTGGCTACCGCGTAGCTGTCCTCGCCATCAAAGACGGTCAGATCGATACCCATCGAGTCGACGCTGATGTAAGGATTCGTCGTCGCATTGAAATCACACAACGGATTGGCAAGCCGCTGCAAGATCGCGGTTTTGTAATCCTTGATTACTTCAGGAGCCGCTTTGTTGTATTTGTCGGGGTACGTTCCCGTATCCGAAAGCTGTGAACTGAAACTCAACGGGAAGCCGAGCGATGCGTCGGTGTCGAATGGCGTATCAGGGCAGAACATGGTTGCCGGCGAATTGACATAGCCGTCGGTGTACAGGTCCTGCACAACCAGATTCGGAGCAACATTCATTTGCGTTGGTTCCGGGTAGTAGCCGGTTCGCATCGGCTCCGAAACACTCAGTCCGATACCAACCATGTTGCCAGTACTCAGTCCACTGCCCGGGGCACCATCTGGATCGTTCGAGTAAGCGAGCCCAGACTTCTTGTCGACCGGATCGGCTGCGACAACCACGAAGTCTTTGTCGGTCGACTTACGAAGACCGGAAAGTGAAAGCGTTCCGGTGAAGGCGAACTGCCCTTCCGAGTTGCCCGAAAGAATGATCGATTGCGAGGCAGGTTCATTGATTCGCTGGTCTGCAGGGTTCCCGCCACTGCCTTGATAGGGCCTCGAGCCAATATAAGTTGTCTTCCTTGGACCAATCACCGTGTAACCATCGGGTTGGATCCGAAGTGAACTGGCGCCGGGATAGTAGAAGACACGATTGTCAGTCGGAGCCGTACCTGGATTGATGAACCAAATGATTCGTTCGATGTCGTAGTTTTCCAGCGACGTGTTGGAACCATTCATCGCAAACCCAGCGACATCGGTGGTCGTTCCGATCGAATCAAGCGGCTGGAAGTTGACGGTGTCGGGACGATTGGCGATCGAATCAATGACGTTGGTGCGCGATGCGTTCGTGTTCAATTCCGATTCCGTGATCACGATCCGCCAAACCGGATTCCCGCTAGGAGTTTTTTGATCCAGCCTAAGCCCATTCGCGTCATAAAGCTCTGGCGGAAAGTAGGTGTTGTTAGTCGCCAGGTTTCGTGGGTTATACAGCTCGATAAACAGCGAACCTTGCGGAATCCGGTACTGATCCAGGTTGGGATCGAACGTTCCGCCCATCGCCATACCGGTGTCGCCTTTGCGGGTCTTCTCGGTGCTGTTGCGGCTGCTGTTGTCGTACTCGGTGTCTTTGGTGCGACGGTCGTGGAAGGCGAGCGTTTCGGTTAGCAGCAGTTCGGGAGCTTCGGCACCCCAGACCAAGCCACGCCATGTATCGCTGGTGCCTGTCGTCAGGTTGCCGTCAACATTCCATGGGTCGTTGTTGGTGCCGGTGTCAACCTTGAACGGGTTGAGGTCGTATTCAAACGGCGTCATGACGGCGTCTTTGTCACGGTAATCGACGACGTTAATGGCCCACTGGGCAATCCGGCGCTTGGCCAGTTTTTCTGGCAATGGTGCGGTCAAGCTCGAGTCGACGGCGGGAACGATGTATTGGTCTTCCATCATCAACAACGCCATCACGTACAGATACCGTGCCATCAGTTGGCGTGACGCGCTGTACGACACTGGATTTGAGAACGACGGCGTACCAAAGTTAGGAGCATTAGCGCCTGGTCCGCTTGTCCCGCTAACCCAGTTCAGGAATCCTCCGTTCGGCGTTACGTAGTTGCTGGTGGTCAGGCTGTTCTGGAACATCATTTGAGCGTAGCTCTGTAGCTCGAAGACGTCGTCGGTGTACGAGTTGCCGTCGTTGTCGACGCCATCGGCCGGTGCTTCCAGGAAGCGATTCAGGTCGAATGCTTCGCCTCGCATGATTTCAGGGGGCAGCAGCTGACACATCTTTTCTTTCAGCAAGATGTTCTTTTGGGCAGTGGCCATCGATGCCCAGGTCGAGTTCTCCTTCAGCAGGCGGTTTTGAAGCAGCGTGACCAAGGTTGGGGCAGGTCGGCGGGAACTAGCCGAGCGGACAGTTGCCTGGTTGGTGATGTCGTCGTAGAAGAACCGGTTGTCGTTGCTCCCGACAATACCCTCGTTTCGCAGATCGTAAGGGATGTCGACGCGATTGGCGGTTGGCACCTGGAAGCTGGCCGTCGTGACCAGGCGACGCTTGGCGGGCGACGAGAACGCGCTGGAAGCCAAATTCAGCAGGCGGTCCGGGTTCTCGAAAACGAGACTCGAGTCATATTCCTCATACCGCAGGATCCGTTCGAGTTCCTGGTAGGTGTACGGCATGTCGTAGCGATAGCGGTGCAGCGGATCGAATTCGTAGGGACTGTCGATCGTCTGGCCGATCGTGCCTGGAACGCCTTGCGAGGTCAACGTTGTGCCGTCGATGCGTGGCTGGAATCGCATGCGACCGGCGTAGTCGAAGTAGGCCCGGCCCAAGCCCAAGCGATCGGGCGGCGTGGCGAAGCGATTGTTAATGCTTGTGTTAAAGTAATTTGCTAGACCCATCTCGTCCATCTTGCTGCGTGGGTCGTCGGTCGCACTTATGCCAGGAGTTCCTGGGTTTGACTGCGGAAGGCCAGGCAGGGGGCGATAGCGATAGTCGATCAGATTGAAGGCCTCGTTGGTCGGGAACAGCGACAGTAAGCTCACTTCGGCAGGACCGTAGCCGCTACCCAGCGGCAACTGCATGGGCATCGGCGTGCCGGTTTGATTCCACGAAGGCGAATAAAGACCGTGGAATTGACCTGAGCCAGCGGGAAGAAGCGTTGTTGCGGCCCCTGCGGTTGGCGTGCCAGAGAGTAGCGAGCCATCTTCAAATGCTTTCAACTGCGTGTAGTAACCATGCGCGTTGAGATTAATCAACGAGTCCAGGTCCTTCACCAGGATGGCAGCCAGTGGCTTGGAGCGGCGACCTTGGCGGTCGGTCTTGATCGGAAAACCAAGGTCCACCCAAATACTGTCCGGAATGCCATCCAGGTCGTTGTCGATGTCCCAGGCGCAATTGAGGTTCTCGGCGAATGGATCGAAGTTTGGATTCCCGCCATTGAAGTTAGGGTGATCTTCGATCAACGGTCGGAAGATCGTCTTGCGACGGATGTTTTTGATGTGGGTAAGCATCGATGGCGTTATCGTTGCCATCCAACTGCTGGTGTCGGTATTGGGATTGCGGAACAAGGCCCTCTGTTGAGCAGATGTTAATGCGGCGAAATCGGTGTCGACCTTGGCCAGGTAGCTCACCCACCACTTCAGCAAGTCCTGACGATGGAACGAAGGCAAGATGTCGGAAGTAGGTGAACCGGAACCACTGGTGGTGCCATTGGGGATATAGGCCAGAAATGGGTTTTGGTAATCGGGGGCATCGTAAGGCTCGTCAAGTCCGCCAGCGTTTACTGAAACGGTCTGGCTATTCGAATTTACCATTCCCAGGGGTAGTACCGCGCGAATGTTGGGTGCCAGGGCGATCGGATCTTGATAGGAATTGTCCCGCAGATTCAAAGTGCGTTTGGTTGCGGGTGATCCAGATGTGTTTTGAGTCGGATCAAACCCGCGACCGGTACCGTTGAACGGAGGATCGTTGACGACGAAACCGTCGCCGCTGTTGGGTTGGTATTTGAGGTCGTTGTTCAGGTCCATCACGTATTCCTGAACGACCACAGGGTCCTGGTCGATCACGAATTTGACGCCGGCGAACGTTGCAGGCGATGCTGATTCGTCATAAACAAGGCGATAGTGCAAAATGCGATGCGATTGGCCTTTGGCTTCGCCGCTGGTGAACGTCAGGATCGAGCCGGTGTAATATTCTTCGATGCGGAACAATCCGCTGGGCATCGAGTTTGCCGCCAAGCTGATTTCCCAGAACTGCGTAATCGAAGTCCCACCGCCGGTTTGAGGCCGGGCGATCGTGATGTCGCCGCTGGACAACTGCACCACCGAGACCGATTGGTCACCCCACATGTCCCCCAGGAGATCCTGGTCCTGCAGGACGCTGCGTGTTCCCTTTCGCGGGCCGCGCACGACTTGGCCCAGGGCGAAGTCGAGTTCGTGGGAGGCATCATCGACGGTGTTGTCGCGATTCAGGTTGGCCTGCATCCCGCCCTTGAATGCCGCGGCAGAAACGACGAACGTCAGCCCGACCAAGGCGAACAGGACCAGGATGCTCAGAACAACCAACAGCAAGGCACCACGCCGCGGCTGCCTTGGTTTCAGAATGCTCTCGATGCGTTTCATATCTTTGTTGAATCCTCGCTCGCCGGCAAAATTGCCCCCGCAAAATCTACCGGCCTGCTGCTATCGAATCCGGCCTGGCATGCCGGTTGTCGCTGAAAGGAAAAGGTCCGCAAAAAGGGAATGGGTCACGGGGTCCAAGGAGACACCGTTTCCAGCTTGACTCGTTTGCTGTACACGCCCACGACACCGTCAACGATGATGGCATGTGTCGGACTGCCCGCATTGACTGGCCAGTCAGGGCCGTTGATGGTGATCAGCCGCGAGTAAATATCGTCAGGACCGGTGGAACCGCCTGCCTTGACGACTTCGTCGGCGGTTATCACGCGGTACCACTGATAAACATCGCCACGCGGAAAAGCACTCGTACTGCCACCAGCGACAGGCATCCGCCGTACCAGGCAGATCCAATCGCCGTTGGTGACTTTCATGTAGGTCTTTACGTCTTTGTCTTTGGTGATCGTGCCTGAAGTGTTGTTGAGCGCCAGTTGGACTTCGCCGGTGGCATAGCCGCCGACCGGGGAGACAGGGAAACTGGTGACCTGCAGGACCCGTTCGTTCAAGATGTCGTCCGGAGTACTGCCAGGCGTGATGGGGCCGAAAGGCATGTGGGTCGAACGATCCTTGATGATCAGCACGTGCGCGGTGTAGTTGTCGGTAACCGCGTTGGTCAATGTATTGACCAATTCGGCCTTGCTGACCGATCCTCCGGAACTGCCGGAGGTATCGATTGGCGGATGCAGGTATTGAGCATCAGGTGCGGTTAGTCCGGTGGTTGTCGCCGCGACATTTGCCAGTTCAAACGGTTCCGGCGTCAGCATGATCATCCACGAGTACTGTCCCTTCTCACCGCCGTACTGGCGTTTGACAGGTTGGTTCGGCAGCGGGGTGAAGAAGTTCTGGTAGGAAGGGACTTCGCCATTGCCAGGGATATCGATAGCCAGGTCATCGGCTGATTCGAACGCGGCGTTGGCCTGGGCCAATGACATGGCGGCTCCACCAGGACTTCGCCGCAGCGAAAAACGATGCATGCGAACTGGCTTGTTGGTGGTGTACGAATCGGTCGTTGGAATCGCCTGCCCAATGCCGTAGGTTTTCAGGTAGGGGAAGAAACGTCTCGAGGTATCGGTTCCGTTCGATCCGAAGAACCGCGGATCGAGCATGTAGGGTTGGCGATACGGCATCGTCCCGCCCGTTGGGCCGAACACCACGCCGGCGCCGGTCGCGTCGACCCAACGGTTGGGGTTGAACCACTCGCGGATGAAGGCTTCGTGAAACGCACGCGGACCGTAGCTGGCGATCCGGTCGGCCCGGGTTCCCCGCTCGGTGAGATGGGTTCCCAGCGGAATCAAAGCGATCAGCCCTAAGATCCCCAGGCTGACCACCATGGTGGACATCATCACTTCGATCAGGGTAATCCCCTGAATCGCCTGGCGGAGAATCGAACGTCTTGGCATCAAATCGAGCATGAGACTATTGGTTCCCTTCCCCTTGGACCGTCAGAACACTGGTTGCGAATTCGCGCGACAACAACAGAATTTCCTGGTTTTTGGTCGGCGTCGTTGTCGACGCGTACGCATACCCAGGACCGATGTAGCGGTTACGAGTGGTGGTAACCTGGCCGGTCTGGTAATTGATCGAAACCCACATCGCCGTGCCGTCGGCCAGGTTGGTCGGAGTGTCGGTGGCGTTAATAAAGCTTTCGTAGTTAACCGGTGTTCCAGAAGACGGAAACGCGGTTACGTCGTTCAAACCGTTGGTGCCCATCACATCCAAGGCATTCAACGCATAGTCGTACTTGCCGACCAGCAGGTGAACGTTGCCGTGAGGATATCGTTCGTTTCTTCCGTCCGGGTAGATCCGGTGGATGTTTCCACTCGGGCTGAAGGTGATGCGGATCGGCTCGTTGCCGTCGATCGGATTGGTCCCCGAGTTATAGGTGTTGTACACGTTCCAGTTGGTGAACTCGTTACCGCTGACTCCTTCGCCGCTACACGACAGGTCGATGCACATGTCGGTGGGCAATTGCAGCGGAGGAACCGAATTGCGAACCGGGCGAGAAAAAATCTGCACGGGAACCGACGAATTGAAAATCGAGTGATCATGAGCCGGGCGATTGAAGGTGAGCGTCAGCGGCGAGTTGTTGGTGACCGTGGCCTGGTAGCGAGGGCCGCGATAGTTCAAGCGGACTTCGACCGGATTGCCGGTGGCAAACAGGACGCTGGATGCCGTGAACTGGGTGTTATTGTCGGTCAGCGTAATCACGCCCGAAGTCTCCGAGAACGTCAGAGCTGAGTTGTACTCGTCCCCTGCGTAAGGAGGCGGCGTCTCGACCATGAACATCATCAACCCGGCATTACTTAGCCCGGTGTCGGTGGCCACGTCGACCACGCCGTTGTTGTTGCTGTCGAAGACGCTACGAACGATCTCGATCCCCACCGGACGACCCAGTTCCATGGCTCGGGCCTGGGCGCTGGCGATGAAGGCATTCACCTGGCGGGCCGCCTCCCGCTGCTTTTTGCCGCGAGTACCGTTCTTCACGGCGGTTGCCGCGATGCCCAACAGGATCGCCATCACCCCCAGCACGACCAATAGTTCCACAATGGTCATGCCGGTGCGTCGATCGCGGTTTGGTCGCTTAACTAAGCTCATTTATCATTTCCCGAGATGACGAGATCATGGTTGGTGATGTTGTCGAGGTACTCTTCGCTTCCATTGCCGTTGAAGTCTCCCTCGGTTCCCAAGTACGAACTGGACCACGTTGTGGTGGTATCAACGAAGTAAGGATTATTCGGGGCATCAGTGGAGCTTGACGGAGATATCTGCTGATCCGCAGAACCGCCTAAACTTGTCGCGATGTCATACTCGCGGTCAGGCCCAGCGGAGAAAATAAGTGGAAACAGTGGGTAGTGGACGTAAAAGCCGTTCATGTCCACTGTTTTTCCCTCTCGGACTCCCAGAGGATCGAACGGATCAGGAGCATCTTTCTTATGCAGGTTGCTGCGGGGGCCATAAAATCCTGGAGCCCACAGCACGTAACTAATTGGCGTCCCCCAGGCATCGAGCACTTCCGGGATGCCGTCATTGTCTGTATCACCAATTTCGGAAGGCTTCAGGAAATCGAGTCCGTTGGCTTCGCCATCCTGCATCGATTCCAAAATCATGTACAAGCATTCGGAGTTTTCGTATTCAGGGGACCATCCAGCGAAATCAGATGTCTTCGAGCGGCGGCTAATCGCATTGCGATACCGGTTCCACAATGCCGTGGTCGAACTCTTGGGATTAATGGTCGAATCGTAGGCAAGATCGACCTTGTGGCAGGGCATCTCCATTCGCATCAGTTCACGAATCCGATCGACGCGGTAGCGAGCGCGGATTCGGGCCGAGCCAGTCAATGCCCCAGTTAGGTCGTTCGAGGAAAGCGGCTCGATCCGCCGATAGCGGAAGCTATCGTAACGCTCCATCACCAGGGCGTGGATCTTGGTGATTTGACTGCGCGTTCGATTCACCCGAGCCGTTTCCGCCGCCGAGGCCAGGCCGACCAGGACCATGCTGGACATCAGGACAAGTACGCCCATCACGACCAGCAATTCAACCAACGTGAACGCAGGTTGCCGGAGGCAATTTCGGGATTGTCGGGTTGTCGTTTGCATGGAAGTCGAAACGCTACTTGGTTAGCTTTCTATGTTCGTTGCTGCGCTTATTTGTCGTTGCCTGAGATCACGAGATCATGGTTGGAGATGTTATCGAGGTAATCCATCTCTAGGTCTTTATTAGCATCCATTTCCGTGCCGAATTGCTTGCTATTGATATCCGGATCAGATGACTGGAATGTAACGTACGGGTCGTTCGGCACACTGTAAGGCGACGAGCCTGTGATAAGGTTATTCATGTCGCTAGTGCTTGTTCCCCGCATTAAGATGTCTAACTCTTGATCCGGGCCACTGCTGATCACAAGTGGATACAACGGAAAGTGCAAAAACTGATTTGCGGACGCTTGCACTTTGCCGCCACGCACGCCTAATGGATCAAATGGATCAGGCGAATCATTTTTGTGAAGATTGGAGCGAGCTCCGTAGAACCCTGGTGCCCAGCGGAGGAATCGGATTGGTCGCCCCCACGCATCCAAGACTTCTGGCATTCCATCCCCATCAAGATCGCCTATCTCCGAAGGTTTCAAGAAGTCGAGCCCGTTCATCTCTCCGTCTTGAATTGACTCGAGAATCATATAGAGGCATTCGGAATCCTCGAACGCTGTAGTCCAATTCCCAATCCCTCCGGCACGTCGACCGGCGGTTCGGTAGAATCGATCATGCAATGGGCAGGAACCGGCGTATGCAACGGGAGAAGCTTTGACTTTTACAGCTGAGCCGTTGGTTACATCTTCGACGTGGCAGGGCATCTCCATTCGCATCAAATCGCGAATACGGTCGACTCGATAACGAGCCCGATATCGTGCCGATCCAGCAATCCCACCGCTTGAGTCGATTGACGCAAGCGGTTCGATTCGCCGATAGCGATAACTGTCGTATCGCTCCATGATCAACGCATGGATTTTCATGATCTGGCTACGGGTGCGGTTCAGCCGGGCTGTTTCGGCAGCTGAAGCGAGCCCCACCAAGACCAGGCTGGACATCAGGGCGAGCACACCCATCACGACCAGCAGTTCCACCAGGGTGAATGCGGGACGAAGTCGGCGCTGTCGTAGTTGTCGAGCTGTCATGAGCATGGAATCAAATTCCCTAAGGTGCGAGACCTGTGTCTGAACCCAGCGTCGAAGCCTCGCTGAAGTTGGTGATGTTATCCATATCTTCGACCTTGTAGGTCACCGCGGAGCTTGGGCCGGTGGCCTGGCCGCTGGGATAAATCTTGACGGCGTCCCCGTTCGCGGCAACGGTTGGGTCGGAGACGTAGTAGCCACCATAGGCCCCGTCGACTCCCGCACAAAGGAGCTGGAAGGTGTCGTTGTTCACCCAGTCAAACTTGCCATTGGCGTTCACTTTGCCGTACGGCCGGGCGATCCCGGTGGCCAGCGATCCGGACAGGGCATCGAAATTCACTTGAGCGACGCTGGCCGATTGATTGAACGCATAGCTGCCTGGTGAAGCAGGGAAGGTATCGTAGCTGTAGGCATTGAAATAAACGATTTCCGAGTCGCTATACTTCGGCTTGAACGACCACCAGCCATCGTTGTCGGTGTCGACCAGACGGGTGGTGTCGAACTTGAACAGCGGAGTGCGATCGCCGGTGCCGGTGATCGGATTGGTAATGTCGGAACTGAAACCCATCAGGAACAGGACATAGACTTCCGTAGGGTCTAGTTGGCTGAGTTGATAATCGCTGGAAGTATTACCATTGGGGCTCAGATATCCCGCATTGATGAGCCGCGTCAAATTGGTAGCGTTCGCGGTGGGGTAGTCGGTAGCACTTCGCTTGGGGAACCTTCGCCTCAAGTGGCTGGTGATGGCATTGGCTCGTAACGTACCGGACGAGTAGACAACCGAATTGCAGTCAGGCGGATAGGCATCACTATCGATCTTGTACTGGTTCAAGGCCTGGGAAATCTGCTTGATTTCCAGATTCATGGCCCCGTTCTGTGCGGCGACAACCGCTCGGCGAATGCCGACCAGGGCCAGACTGGCAAGGATGCCGATGATGGCGATAACCACCAGCAATTCAACGAGGGTAAAGCCACGATGGCATGCGCGATGTCGGGATGTCATGGTAGACCTTTCCTGTGGCGAAGCGAAACGTCGCCCTTTTGTAATGAAGCGGACTGGCAGTTGATCGCCAGCCTGGCGGTTTGAATTCAAGATGTTCGATTCCCTTGTATGGCGTCCCGAAACCCCTGAACTCGGGACGCCGCAGCCGTTTTTGGCAGACCGTTAACTCAGGTTCTGAATCAGGTCGACCAGCGGCAGGAACAGCGCGATCACGATGAACCCGACCGAAAGGCCGAGGAACACGATCAAGAGCGGTTCCATGATCTTAGTGAGCGACTCGGTGAGCACCTTGACGTCTTCGTCGTAGGTGTCAGCCACCTTGTACAACATGGTGTCAAGTTCACCAGTCTCTTCCCCCACGTCGATCATATTGGTGACGAACAGTTCCACCACTCGTCGCCGAAGGGTCATGAAGTACCAGCCGGCACCAATTGCACCCGCGACGCCCACCGCTTGCCAGGCAAACGGTTCCATCGCTTTGATAAAGAAGAATGAAATGAAGGGAGCAACGGGAAAGATGACCCACAAAAAGAGCGCGATCGGATGGAAGGGAGCCTTGCAGTTTTCTTCCATCGGTTTGAAGATCGAATCACCTTCCTTCACAGATTCCGACACATTGTGGTACATCCGCTCGAACATCGCGTTGCCGCTGGTATCGCGAGCGATGGTCAAGCATTCCAAAATCGGAACCCCGGAGGAAATTAGCGTACCCAAGGTACGTGTGGTTCGAGCGAGCACATTCTTTTCGACCAGGCCGCCGAAGATGGGGATGTTCAGGAAGAACAAGTCCCAGCCCATGCGGCCATGCTTGAATTTGCGCAGTAGTTTGACGAACAGGAAGACCGCGATCGGAATCAGCGGGATGCAGTACCAGTAGTTGACCACGCCGTTACTGATGGTGATCAAAAGCTCGGTCATGGCCGGCAGGTCGAGTTCGAATTCCTCGAAGATCGTGCGGAACGTCGGCACGATTTTGATCATGATGAACGTCAAAATACCGACCGCCACCGTGATCACCACGCACGGGTAAATCATGGCACCTTGCACCTTGCGGCGAAGGTCGGCGTCGCGTTCCATGAAGTCGGCCAGACGCATCAGAATGACTTCCAACGCACCGCCCGCCTCACCGGCTCGGATCATATTGACGTAAAGCCGATTGAAGCACTTGGGGCACTTGGCCATTGCTTCGGACAAGCCGGCCCCTGATTCGATGTCTTCGCAGACATCCATCAGGCTGTTCTTCAAGCGGCCTGGCTTGGCTTGCTGTTCGAGAATCTTCAGGCTTCGCAGAATCGGCAGACCGGCATTTTGCAGAATGGCTAACTGGCGGGTGAAGGTCGTCAACTGACGGTGGCTGACGCCGCCGATCGTGAAGCCGCGTTTCTTTACCTTTCCTTTGACGCCACCCTTGTCACGCGATTTCTTTTCGTTGATGCGCGTGACGAAGTAGCCCATCTGACGAATAGTAGCCTGGGCATCATCTTCGGTTGGGGCCTCGATGACGTCGCGGATCTCCTGACCTTGAGCGTCCATCGCTTCAAACTGATAGGTTGGCATAGCTACGTCGGGCTCTTGTGATAGGGTTCAAAAAGGTTAGCTGAGGTGCTGGCCGGCACGTGGTTAGTTTATGGTTAGTCGACGACCGTCTCGCGAAGCACTTCATCGAGGGTGGTTAGCCCATCGAAGGCCAGTTCTAAACCGGCAGTACGCAGCGGAATCATTCCGTACTTTGTCGCTTCATCACGAAGTTCGTCGGTCGAGGTGTTTTGCATGATCATCTGACGCAGTTCGTCGTTCATGATCATCAATTCAAAAATCCCAATCCGCCCTTTGTATCCGGTTCCGTTGCAATTCTCGCAGCCGGAACCTTTGAAGAATTTGCGACCGGCAAGCTCTTCTTCCTTCAGATCCAGAAGGTAAAGGGCATCTTGTGATGGTTCGTGTTCCTGGCGGCATTGGCTGCAGACTCGGCGTACGAGCCGCTGGGCCAGGATCGCTTCGACCGTGGCGGTGATCATAAACGTGGGAATCCCCATGTCCTTGAGCCGCGTGATGGTCGATGGGGCATCGTTGGTGTGGAGCGTGCTGAACACCAAGTGCCCCGTGAGCGAGGCTTGAATGGCAATCTCACCGGTTTCCAGGTCACGAATCTCGCCCACCAGGATGACGTCTGGATCTTGCCGCAAAATGGCTCTGAGGCAGTTGGCGAACGTGTTGCCGATATCGGAATCGATCGGAATCTGGATGATCCCTTCGATGTCGTATTCGACCGGATCTTCGGTCGTGATCAGCTTTTCCGTGATGACGTTCAATTCGCTGAGGGCTGAGTAAAGCGTGGTCGTCTTGCCAGAGCCAGTCGGCCCGGTCACCAGCACGATACCGTTGGGCTTGTGCATCACTTTGCGGAACTCGGCCAGCGTCTCGTCCCCCATACCGACCTTTTCGATATTCAACGAAACGACGCTGCGATCCAAAAGCCGCATCACGACGCTCTCGCCAAACATGGTCGGCAGCACGCTCACGCGCAGGTCGACCGGGTGACCACCCACGGTCAATTCGATACGACCGTCCTGTGGCAAACGACGCTCGGCGATGTCGAGGTTCGCCATCACCTTGATACGGGTTGTGATTGCAAACGCGAGATGCCGGGGCGGCGGAACCATTTCAAAGAGGACCCCGTCCGCCTTGATACGGATGCGGAATTCTTCTTCAAACGGCTCGAAGTGAATATCGCTGGCGTGGTCCTTAATTGCCATCAGCAGAACCATGTTCAGCAGCTTGCGAACCGGAGCACTGTCGGCCAGGGCCTCGGCGTCGGTAATATCGATCGGGCCTTCCCCTTCCAGGGCGGCTGCCGCTTTGGCCAGGTCGTTGTCTTCTTCCAGGTCGCGAACCAGGCCCTCGAAGCTTTCGGAATCTTCCGAGTAGTAGCGGTCGAGCGTCTTTTGAATGTCGCGTTCGGTGGAAACCACCATTCGCACGTCGTAACCGAGAAACTGCCGCAGTTCGTCCTGGGTCGAAAGGTTTTGCGGCTCGCAGGTGGCGACCGTCAAACGATTGAGGTCTTCCTCGTACGAGACCGGAATCACCTTGTACAACTGAGCCATAGGCTCGGTCACACGGCGCAGCAGGTCCGGAGCGATCGACACGTCGTCCAGACTAATGACCTGCATGCTGAGCTGTTCGGCCAGTGCCTGAGCCAACTGGTCGTCGGTGATCAGATTCATATCCTCGGCGATTTTGCCAAGGGGCTGATGTTCGGCCTGGGCTTCCTGTTCTTCCAGCAACAGCTCTAGCTGTTCATCGCTGATGAAACCAAGGTCGACCAGAATCTGTCCAAGTCGGCGAACTGCCATAAATCTCGTCTCGTTGTCCGTCAGGAACGAATCAGGAAAAGTCTCGAGCGGTCGTCAAGTTGTCGCCATTAAGCGACATCGGACCGATCGTCGGCAATTCCGCGTCGCGCGTCGGCGATACGTTTTGCCAGGTCGTTGGGGTTTTGAGCTTTGGCCAATGCATCTTCCATGGTGATGCGTTCAGCCCGCCAATGATTGAAAAGGGAATCGTCCATCAAGATCATGCCGTGCTTCGAGCCCGTTTGAATCATTGATGGAATACGGAATGTCTTGTTTTCGCGAATCAGGTTGGCGATACCTGAGGTCACGTTCAATAGTTCGTAAGCCGCACATCGACCGCCGCCAATCTTGGGGCAGAGCGTCTGAGCGAGCACACCCAGCAGGGCGGAACCCAACTGGGTACGAATCTGTGCCTGCTGACCGCTGGGGAAGACGTCGATGATACGGTCGACGGTACCGGCAGCACTGTTGGTGTGCAGCGTGCCGAACACAACGTGCCCCGTTTCCGCCGCCGAAATGGCAGCTTCGATCGTTTCGAGGTCTCGCATTTCACCCACCAGGATGACGTCAGGGTCCTGACGCAAGGCACGGCGGATTGCTTCGGAAAAGGAAGGAACGTCAACGCCGATTTCACGTTGGTTAACGGTCGACTTCTTGTGGTAGTGATAAAATTCGATCGGGTCTTCGATCGTGATGATATGGTGATCGATGGTCTCGTTGAGGTGATTGATCACACTGGCCAGCGTCGTACTTTTTCCCGAACCGGTCGGCCCGGTCACCAGGAACAAACCACGCGGCCGATGGCAAAGCTCCAGCACTTTGGCTGGCAGGCCCAACTGCTCTGGAGTAAGCATGTCGTTGGGAATCTGTCGCAACACCATCGATATATTTCCACGCTGCCGGAAAACCGAAACGCGGAAACGGGCCAGTTCGGCGAACGCAAAACCAAAGTCGGCGCTGCCTGACTCTTGTAATTCACGCTGACAGCGTTCCGGCGTGATACTCTTCATCAACGAGACAGTGTCGTCGGGCTCGAGCGACTTGGTATCCAATTGCCGCATCCGGCCATGCAGACGAAAGACCGGTGGCTGCCCGACCGTGATATGAATATCACTCGCTCCCTGCTTGACGGCTGCCTGCAGCAATTTGTCGATCAGAATCGTGGCCATAGGTTCCCTTTATGCCGAATTGGACTAACCAAGGTCCGGGGGCATCCGTGCGAGCGAGCCCACTATGTTGATTAATCCGGCCTCTCTCCGTTTCAGACTAGGCCCAGTGGTGGGGCATTGGCTTGCTACCAAAGCTGGCGCGAGCGAAAGCCTACAGTGTGCCGGCTGAAAGTTGAATTGCTGATGAATAAATGTTGAAAAGAGTTGGAAAAGCTGTTCCGATGGCAGAATTGTTGGCCTTCCAGCGAGAAGACTCAAATTTGCCAGTCGATTTTTAGCGTTCACGCAGCAATAGCTCGTAAACGCTTAATTAGTCTTGCCTTCGGGGAATCGCCCCCGCCATGGCAGGGAAATTACTTCTCGACGACCTTGGCGACGCGGAAGACTTCTTCCAGGGTCGTCTTGCCCAGACAGGCCTTCTTGATGCCGTCGTCGAATAGCGTATCCATTCCGCCAGCGATGGCCGCCTTGCGGATATCTTGAGTCGCTGCACCTTGGAACGCTAACTCTCTAAGTCGTGCATTCATCGGCATTAACTCGAAAATACCCATGCGTCCCTTGTAACCGCTACGCTGGCAGTTGCCGCACCCACGACCCTTCATGAAGGTTGCCGTCTCGGCTATCTCTGGCGTGATACCGGCTGCGTCCAGGGTCTCCTTGCTTGGCTTGATGGGGGCCTTGCATTTCTCGCAAATCACCCGCACCAGACGCTGTGCCAATATGCCAATAATTGTACTTGAAACGAGATATGAGGGAACACCCATATCGATCAAACGTGTAATGGCACCGGGCGCATCGTTCGTGTGTAGTGTACTGAAAACCAAGTGTCCCGTAAGTGAGGCTTGGATTCCCATCGATGCTGTTTCAGTATCGCGCATTTCACCCACAAGGATGATATTGGGGGCCTGTCGTAACATGGCCTTAATAATCTTGGCGAAATCGAGCCCGATGTTGTGCCTCACCTGGGTCTGGTTGATCCCCGGCAGGTAGTATTCGACCGGGTCTTCGGCCGTGATGATCTTGGTGTCAGGCCGATTCAATTCGTTGAGCGCCGCGTAGAGCGTGGTCGTTTTTCCAGAACCGGTTGGACCGGTCACCAGGATAATACCGTTGGGCCGTTTGATGAGATTGTTGAACTTGATGAAGTTCGAGTCGGACAGACCCAGCTGGCGAACACCCACCTTGATGCTGTCTTTATCCAAGATCCGCATCACGATCGACTGACCATGGTTGGTGGGGATCACGCTCACGCGAAGGTCGATCGTCTTGGTACCGACGTCCGCTTTGATTCGACCATCCTGACAGCGACGACGCTCGGCGATGTCGATCCCGGCCAAAATCTTCAGACGGGACAGGATCGCACCCAGCATACGTCTGGGGGGGCTGTCACGTTCGATCAAACGGCCATCGATGCGGTAGCGAATGCGGACCCGTTCCTCGAACGGCTCGACATGGATGTCGGACGCTCGGAGCTGGACCGCTTCGTTGATCATCAGCTGCACCAGCCGAACGACCGGGGCGCTCGTTTCGTCGATCGTCTCCTCCCCCGCCATCGTCATGGTGTCTTGTTCCATGGTGTCGGTGAAGTCGATCGCGGTATCGGTGAATTCCTGCAGCATGGTATCCGCAGATTCACCTTCTTGTTGCCCGTAATAACGGTTGATTGATTCGGTAATGTTTTCGCGCGGAGCGAGGGCGATTTCGACTTTTCGATTCAATATGAATCGGAGTTTGTCGATCGTTTCCAGGTCCAGCGGGTCGGAGATGATGACCTTGAGGGCTCCATCATCTTCCGCGAACGGCATCACCACGTTTTCGCGCGCGACCGATTCAGGTACTAATTCGACCGCAGACATGGGAATTCGGACCTCGTCGAGGTCAACAAACTCAAGGCCATGTTCTTCGGCCACGGCCCGCATCACATCGTTCGAGGCAACATAGCCCGAGCGGATCAGCGCGTCAGGAACCGGGATTCCTTGGGCGTCGGCCATTGTTTCGGCCTCGCGCAACTGGTCCGGCCCAACGAGCCCGCGTCGAATCAAAATGTCCGCAAAATTTCCCAGGGTTCCAGCCAAAGCGCTATCCTCCGAGCGGAATATGAAAAGGGAGAATGGATCGAGAGAGAAGAGAAGTACACCTTAAGCGTACCACGCAGCACAAATCGCCGTTAAGTCTTTTGTACCTGAATTTTAGGCGTATTACCGCATTGCCATCATCCTTGAAATGACGTGGCTTCGTCAAGCTCCTGCACCCGTTGGGGGGTGTTTTTACCTTTCAGGCGAGAGTTGCGGTCCTTTTTGCTCCTCGGCTTCCACTCTTTGCAGCGGAAGCAGGCCGTAAAGCTTAAGCCCCTCTGATCCTGGCTGGCTGCTGGCATCCGATTGTGCATTCGGGAAGTTTGAGGCTTGTCCTGGCTCAATGGGGTCGTGGTATTCTGAATTTGGCCGGAAGCCTGATCCAGGGAAGGGCACTACTGGCACCGGTTGCCCAGGCTGGGGGCCATGTCGCATTGGTTGCATTGCTCCCGGAGGCATCCCAGGCATCGGCTGGGCATGTCGATGTTCTGGTTCATGAGGGCGACCCATCACCATTGGCGGTTCTGGGGTGGGTCCTGGCGGCATGAATTCTTCCGGTGGCGGCAATAAGATCCGGGCCGCTTCCCATTGCCGTCGGGCTGCTTCCCGCAGGCGATCTGCCATGTGATATTGCATCCGAGACTCGAAATCGCCGGCAAGCTCCTCCAGTCGACGAGCGTGGTGGCGGAACTGCTCTGCCATTTCATGGAGCATCGGATCGGGGTCAGGGCGGGGGCGATCACGCTCGATTCCGAATTCTTCCGATTCAATCGAAAAGCCAGGCCCCAGCTTGCGACGTATCTCTTCCAATTCTTCCGTCAGCGCAGCCCTTTCTTGCTTTTCTGCTCGCTCACGCATTTCGGCCTGCTGTCGTACTTCGCGTTCTATGCCTTCACGGATTTCGTCTTTGCGCTTGTTAGCTGCGTGTATCATGGCTTCACGCTTTTCAGCTTCACGCTTGTTAGCTTCCCGTTCTGCTGGGCCATCAGCTAGCAGCATGCCGGGCAGTAGTATCAACACGCAAAGACTTGTTTTGAAGGCGATCGACATCATCCAGCTCCGTTGAAAATGTGGGGCAGAGGAATAGGGCTGGCAATAAATTATCAAATTGCCACAACTTCACCAACATTTGCTCAAGAATGTGCATTGACGCGGCGCGGGGGCGTTTCGATAATCCGCTGCCCGAAAATAGGCACAGATTTTCCAGGTCCCTTGAAAGTTGGTGAATGGGTCCGCGTCACCGCATCTTGATTTCCATGTTGTTGGCAGCGATTGGCAGCAGTTGCTGCGCTTCGTCAGCCTACGCCCAAGAGGAACAGCAGGGGGCCAACACGCCATTCATGGAAGATATCGAGCCGCTGCCTGGTAAGCGACTCGATGCCGAGGCCGTCGACGTCGAGCCGGGACGGTTGCTCGCTCCGCCGGGGCCGAGCGAAAACTGGTTTGGCGGACACCGCGGTCAGTTTTCGCATCGTTTCGATTTCACTCACAATCATCCCGACGACCCTTCGCGGCACACCGGCTTCGGCGAACCCTTGCATGGCATGAGTTGGCGTAATCGTCCGTTTCACTTCGATACGTTTGCCGGAACGATCATGCTACAGAATCTTATCCCTGGTCAGATCGAACAGGCAAGTTCCTTCTTCGATGGTTTCCGGCTCGGTTACGACTTCGATCACTACTGGGGCGCGGAAGTCCGTTTGGGATTCGGCCAGGGACGCATCATTTATCCGCAGAATGTGAACATCTCAGGCAAGAGCCAACTGATCCTGTTGGATTACAGCGTGCTGTTTTATCCTTGGGGCGATACCAAGTGGCGTCCCTACGCTTTGCTGGGGCTGGGTGCCGCCGTGTTTCAGTACGACGACATGTTCGGCCGGCCGCGAGATCAGTCTCAGGTTTCGATGCCTTGGGGTATTGGGATGAAGTACCTGATCCATAAGCGAATTGCCCTTCGATTCGAGTTGCTCGATAACATGACCCTGGGTGGAACCGACGCTTCGTCGTCCAACAATTTCTCAGTGGCCGGCAGCATCGAATATCGCTTTGGCGGTAACTCTCCCAGTTACTATCACTAGCCAGGCCTTGCAAGAAAAAAAGAGACGCGGTTACTGGGCGTAACCGCGTCTCTGCAAAAGCCCCCCCGGCTATTGAATCGATTTAGTAGCTTCCGCGACCCAGGTTATAGGGGCGTCTTTGGGGAATGCTCGTGGGGAACGATTTCTGTTGTTGATACATCGCCCCGTCCGACTCTGATTGCATGTACATCGTTTCGTCAGATGGCGAAGCTGGCGTAGGTGTCCCGTACTCGATCGGTGCTTCCGATTCGTAGATCGTCGTCCCTTCGACAGGCATGGCTTCGACAGGCATCGATTCGACATAGCCGGATTGGAGCGACTTCGCCTGGCAGGCACAACTTTTACAAGGCGCGCCGGGATCGCACATTCCGCAGCAACTGTCGTCTCCGCGACGAATGCCGGTCAAACCGGGGCGGCATCTTCCAGACACCGGGCCAATGTAGTTGCCGAAGCAGTCGCAAGGATCGCACTTGGGTGGATGCGAGATCCATTCGCCCCAATAAACTTCTCCGGAGCAACCAGCACCGCAGGTCATACGATTGCGAACGCCTTGGCATATTTCAGAAAACGGAATCCACGGAAGGCAAACGTCGTAGTTTCCGCCGCACGTCGGACCACAGCTCGACCGGCAACTATTGCCGGTACAACCAGGTGCCGCGCCGAGCGAATTCATCTGGCACGAGTTGCAACTGGGGACTGCGCGGCAGCCGACCGCACTCAAGATGGTGATGGCGAACAAACTGAGAATCAGATTGCGTGGAGTCATATCGATGCTTTCCCGATTCACATCAAACGAACCACCCTGAACAAACAGGGCAGGGGGGGAATTGGTTTCGTGACGCAAGAATGGATATCGGCCACAAAGTCGGCACAATCGAGAAAATTGCCGCAATCGGCAAAGTTTGCCACAAAAAGAAACTTTGCTATCGGTGCCAGCGGCCTGCCACCGCGCAAAGAAAAAGCCGTTGTGATCCGCCCCCAGATACACAACGGCTTCCTGCCCACGACTTAAATCGCGGCATGTGAATATCCAAACCATCGGCCGCATTCACCCACCCTGGGTAGGGATATAGATGGAAATTCGGGGATCCGTACCTAGCAGCAGCAACGAACAGCCATGGGCTTTGCGCATAAAAAAAGCCGTCAAGAGGGGCAGAATCTTGACGGCCTTGAAGCGGCAACCGAAGCTGCCGTTCAAAATCTGGTGGATTGATGATCGTACGCCTTAAGATCGGCGTGTATCTCTCAATTAAATACAATCTCTCTGGTGGATGTTATACCTTACCACGCTATTCGACGCTTTGCTGAGTCGACTTGACGAATTACTTCAGTTTCAAGGAAACGAAATTGCGGAGAAATTATTCTTGCTTCTCCGCTGGTTCTTTCGCGGTCTCTTCTACGGGCGATACGTCGTTAGGTTCGCTGGGTGAAGTGGATTCGTCGGAAGTTTCTGTGGTCGGTTTTGAGCTTCGTCTCCAAAGCGAATTCCAAACCGACTGGACCATCGTGCTCCAGCGAAAGTCGTGAATTTCTTCGCAATCGAACTGCCTGGCGAGTGCTTCTTCCTGTCCTCGATACGAAGCAGGGAAGCGCGCGATCAGTTGATTCCCTTTTTCGGTCACCAGCAGCAGCCCTGGAAAGAGCGAGCCCTGGGCGATCGCAAACGAGTTCTTTGGTAAGGGACTCGTTTTGGATGGGCCGATCAGCAAGCGGCGAAAGCGAAAGACCCAGCCTCCTTCCGTCTTGCTCAACCTGCCAAGCGTCAGCCACGGCAGTCGGCCGCCGATAGAAGTGAACGCGGTTAGCTGGCTCGTCTCGTCATCGATCTTATCCGAGCGAAACAGCACCACATCTCCTGCCAGGCGAAGCCCAAGCTGCGTTGCCCTGAGGGAACGTTCGAATGTGAACAGCGATACAAGCAATATCGGCAGCGCGATCAATCCGCCCAGCACTGGGTGGATCCAACAGGCAACGTACATCACAAGCAGCACCGTCACTCGTGTGACGCGCAGCAACGTATCGACCATCGGGAACGGATTGATGAGGATCAGTACTTCAAACACATTGCTCAGCACCCAGACACTCGTATAAAAGGCGAACATCAGGATGATGATCCCGATCATGATGATCATTCCCAGCGGTCCGCTCGCCTCGCCCAGGTGGATGTTCAGCAGGTGGTAGATCAGCCGAAAGCCAAGCAGGAATCCGATGAAGTGAAACAGGATCCCGAGGATGTCGAGCGGCATTTTCAGGTAGCTGGCGAATGTCAGAACCGTGTCTTTAAACGCCATCAGCAAGGTGATCAGGATGATCGGTATGAAGAACCATGGCTGGTAAAGGAAGATCAGATCGGCCCGCTGCTCCGGGGCGGTCGCGAAGTAGACGATCGGCGAGACCACCGAAAGCACCATCAACGGCGACAGTCCGGTCGCGGTGATTCCGACCAGGTCTTCCAGCCCATTGACCAGCATCCCGGCTCGGCGGCGGCCAAAGAAATTGGAGAGGATGCTTTGCGGCGAAGTATAGATCTTGGATGAATCGTGCCCGCCATCAGAATTGGCACCTGCCGAACCTTCCTCGGCGGCAACGGTCGTATCTTGCCCGTAGCAATTGGCTGAAGTGCCGGTAATTCCGGGGATGCCCACTGCCAGCAGCAGCCCGGCCAGCAGGACGATCTGCCATCGGTTCCGTTGGAGCATCATTAGCCAGTGGTCTCTTGGTTGCCTAGCGGGGAAGGGTCAACGCGTCTCCATAATAGCGTTATTGCTCGGCCAGGTTCCAATCTTGCGGGCCGCGGCCGAAATATCGGAAAATCGAGTTACCTGGCAGCCGAGTCCAGCCTGCTCAATCCATCCAAGCGGACTTCAAGAGATCTGGCCCGTTGACATAACTTGCAGGGCTCGTTAGCGTTTACGATGAAAGTTGCCCTGAGGAACATCTCGAATCTGAATGGGTAACTTCCGGAGGCGAGCCGAATTGGTTAGGGAGCGGATTTGAAATCCGTCGCCGGTTATGCCGGTTGCAGGTTCGAGTCCTGTCGCCTCCGCTTTTTTCTTTGCTCGAAATGGCAAGCGGCATCACGCCGCGTTCTTCTATTTCGCCATTTCCGTCTGCTGTGCATCAATCAGCCGGTAATTCGTCAGTAGCCCAATGGGCAGATAAACGCCATCTGGCTTGACGATTCGCACTTTCTTCAGTCGAGCAATCGCGTGGTCCAACTGTTCCAAGTCAGTAGCCAATAATCGGACGCAGCCATCTTGGATAATCATGACGTAGCCGCCAGCGTCTGGGCGTGGGCTTTGACGCGTAATCTCGACCCAGAACGCACATACGGGATTCGTCTGTTGGTACTGAATGACAAACTGATTGTTCAGCACCTCTTTCAATTTCTTAAGTCGCGGCGTCAGGTCCTCGCTTTCCTGAGGAGTTGCGATTGGTAATACCCACTTGGTTGCCTCGGGGGCCAAATCGTCTCCCAGGGCCGATGCCCCGAGCATAAGGGTGATCAGAATGGTAAGGCATCGTAGTCTTATGGACGCGGTCATAGCTCTTCTCCCAGGCAAATCCATGGCTGGGCCAACTGGTTTTGCCAATAGATTTGTGTCATCCTAAGTAGACCACGAATTTATTCTTTTTGCCAGAAAACCTTCCTGCCTACCCATCAAGCCTCCTATGAATTACCGCCTGTTGCTATTGTCCTTCGCGGCAATCGTTTCTTTTGTTTTATTGCATCCTCTCTTCGCGGAAGAAACGGCCAGGTCCGTTCCCGTCATCTTTGACAC
This sequence comes from bacterium, assembly GCA_016124445.1. Taxonomy (GTDB): domain Bacteria; phylum Planctomycetota; class Planctomycetia; order Pirellulales; family Pirellulaceae; genus Bremerella. The sequence continues at coordinate 181,039 of WGNR01000001.1, read as the reverse complement.
CGATATCGGTAACGATTGCGATGATGTCCTGGCACTCGCGATGCTGCATGCTCTTGAGTCGCGCGGCGAATGCAAGCTTTTGGCTGTGACAATTACCAAAGACAACGAACTCGCGGCCCCATTCGTCGATAGCGTGAACACCTTCTATGGTCGCGGCGATATTCCGATCGGCGTGTGCCACAGTGGGGTGACGCCGCAGGTCGGTAAGTTCAATGTCCTCGCTCGGGCAACCGACAACGGCAAGCTTCTTTACCCTCATGATCTGGAATCGGGCAAACAGGCTCCCGATGCCGTTCAGGTACTGCGAAAAGCTTTAGCTGGCCAGAAGGATCATTCGGTCGTCATCTGCCAGGTCGGGTTCTCGACCAACTTGGCCAACCTGCTCGATTCGCCTGGGGATGACATCAGTCCGCTGGATGGCAAGGGACTTGTCGCGAAGAAGGTGCGACTTCTGTCGATCATGGCTGCCGCGTTCACCAAGATTCCGGACAACAAGACGGGCGAACTAAAACCGTATCGCGAATACAACGTGTTCAAAGATATTCCCTCAGCTCGCAAGTTGGCAGACAAGTGGCCAACGCCAATCGTCTGGAGCGGTTTCGAGATCGGATTGAATCTGAAATACCCGCACACCAGCATCGAGCAAGACTTCAACTACGTCGAGCATCATCCAGTCGCGGAAGCGTACGAACTTTATATTCCCCCGCCGCATGATCGGCCGACCTGGGATCTGACATCGGTGCTGTATGCCCTTCGCCCGGATCACAACTACTTCGATGTGTCCCAGCCCGGCACGGTAACGGTATTGGAAGATGGATACACAACCTTCGAGCCAAATGAAAACGGACGCGATCGATACTTGATTCTGCGAGACGATCAAAAGGCACGGGCAACCGAAGCACTGATGCTCCTTTCCAGCCAGCCGCCAGAAAGGTAGTCACGTGCCTGACATGAGTAGCCCACCAAAAATCATCGTGGTGGGAGCCACCAATATGGATCTGGTCGTGCGCTGTGCTCGCCTTCCGCAGCCTGGCGAAACGGTGGCTGCCCTTTCGTACGAGCAGATTTCAGGCGGAAAAGGGGCCAACCAGGCCGTCGCCGCGGCGAAAGCCGGTGCCGAGGTTTCAATTGTCGGCCGAGTCGGTGACGATGCATTTGGTCAACTGCTGATCAGTCGTCTCGAGCAGCTTGGAGTCCATTGCTCATCGATGATGGTCACGCCGCAGTGCGAAAGTGGCATGGCCCTGATCAGCGTCGAAGAGAGCGGGCAGAATTCGATTGTTTACGTCGAAGGTGCCAATGGTCGGCTCGTTCCCAACGACGTCCTTCAGGTGCGAAATCTGATCGAATCGAGTGACACGTTGCTCTTGCAGCTTGAAATTCCGCTCGAAACGGTCATCGCCGCGATGCAGATTGCCAAGCAGGCAGGCGTACGCGTCATTCTAGACCCGGCACCCGTTCCTCCTTCACTGCCAGCAGAACTGTATGAAGTCGACTTGATTTGCCCCAACGAAAGCGAAGCTCAGCAACTCACCGGCATCATGATCGACGGCATCGAAACGGCGGAAGCAGCTGCCAAGGAACTTTATTCCCGTGGTGCACGACACGTTGCCATCACCATGGCAGAGCGGGGAACGCTGCTCTTTGATGAAAAGGGTGCCCGCGTGGTTGCTCCGTTTAAGGTCAACGCCGTCGATACCACCGCCGCCGGCGATGCTTTTGCCGGAGCGTTGGCGGTTGCCTGGGCGGAAACTGGTAATCTTGAAATGGCCGTTCGATTTGGAAACGCAGCCGGTGCTCTTGCCGCATCCAAGGCAGGCGCACAGCCGAGCATGCCGTCTCGGGAAGAACTGATCAGCCAGTGGCCCCACTGGCAAGAAACTGACTAATTCCAAGCCCCGGCTTTGCGAGCCAACCATCCAGCACAGTATGATGGGGGGCACGCTCCTTCGCCTACTCCTCCCAATGCCATCTTTCCTGCAAAGGAATTCCCTACCATGCAATTTGTCCGCTTCAAGCTTTTCGGATTCGCACTACTGAGCGTGATCCTGCTCGCTAACGCTTCTCAGGCGGCGCGGCCCAATGTCGTGGTGATCATGACTGACGATCAGGGATACGGCGAATTCTCTTGCCATGGCAATCCGATTGTCAGCACGTCCAATATCGATCATTTCGCTCAGGAAAGTGTTCGCTTTACGCACTTTCATGTCTCGCCGATGTGCACGCCAACGCGCGGCCAGTTGCTTTCGGGGCTCGATGCGATGCGAAACGGGGCGATCAATGTCAGCAGCGGGCGGACCCTTTTGCGGCCCGAGCTGAAGACCATTGCTGGCGTGTTTCGCGATGCCGGTTACCGGACCGGGCACTTTGGAAAATGGCACCTGGGAGACAACTATCCGTTTCGGCCGGAAGATCGAGGATTCGACGAAGCGCTTTGGTTTCCTTCTTCGCATATCAACAGCGTGCCTGATTTCTGGAACAACGACTACTTCGAGGATACCTACGTCCACAACACCAAGCGTGAGAAGTACCAGGGATACTGCACCGATGTCTTCTTTCGCGAAGCGATGGAGTGGATCGGTCAGAGCGATTCCGATCGGCCTTTCTTTGCCTACATCGCTTTGAATGCGGCCCACTGGCCTTGGTTTGTGCCTGACCAGTATCGCGACGCAATCCGCGAGGGGATGGCAGCACATCCCGAAGTCGGCAAATCACTCAAGCCGCAGCAACGCGCCAACCTGGTGAGCTACCTGGCCATGGGAGCGAATATCGACGACAACATCGGTCGGTTCGATCGTTTTCTGGAGGTGGCCAAACTGAAAGAAAACACGATCGTTGTGTTTCTGACCGACAACGGCAGCACGATGGGGCCGGACTATTACAACGCCGGCATGCGAGGCAAGAAGACAACGCTATGGGAAGGGGGACATCGCGTTCCCTGTTTCATCCGTTGGCCGGCCGGATTGCCCCAGACGCATGATGTCGACGCGCTATGCCATGTTCAGGATCTGATGCCGACGCTGGCAAACCTGGCCGGGGCTGAAGAGCATTTGCCTGAGACTTTGGATGGCGTCAGCCTGAAGCCGCTTCTGGAAGATCCCACCGCAACCCTCGAAGATCGCATGCTGGTGGTCAACTACAGTCGCATGCCGAGCTTTAAAGTTACCTACACCAAGGGCAACCCCGCGATTCCGCAGAAGAACGGTGCCTGCGTGATGTGGAATGACTGGCGGTTGATCGAAAACCGGGAACTCTACAACGTCAAGGACGACCCGCATCAAGACCATGACATCGCCAGCCAACATCCCCAGATCGTCGAGAAGATGCGAGCCCACTTAGACCAGTGGTGGGACGGCGTGAAGGATGACGTCCTCGCTCCGCAGCGCGTCGTTGTCGGAAGCGACGCTGAGAATCCCCAACTGCTTTCGGCGTGCGAATGGCTCGATGTGTTTGTCGATCAGCAGATTCAAATCCGACGCGGGGTCGAAAAGAACGGAGCCTGGCATGTTCAAGTTGATCAGCCAGGTGAGTACGAATTCGAACTCCGGCGCTGGCCGCGCGAAAGTGGTTTGAAACTCGCCGACGGCTGTCCGCAACTGAAAGTCACCGATGGAACGTTCATCCCAGGTGTTGCGTTGCCGATCCGTCACGCGAAGCTTCGTGTCGGCGATGAAGTTGTCTTGATCGAAGAACCCAATCGCGAAGAGACCGCATTTCTGGCGCGATATCAGGTCGAAGCGGGCCCGATCGAGCTGCAAACCTACTTTCTTAATAAGGCCGGCGAGGAGATCTGCGGGGCCTATTACCTGTACGTGAAACGTTTGTCGCCGGCGGTTGCTGCCAAGTAGGCAACGCTTTCAATCTGTCCGGCCCTCATCATGAATAGCAGCCTGGTTGGACCCTGGCTGCCTGGTACGACCTTTTACCCCAAGTTTTTCTGCTCAAGGTTGAGAAATCATGCCCCAAGATCATGTATCGGTGCTGTTGGTCGCCAGCGGCGACTCGCGATTGTCTGCGAATCAGAAATGCTGGCCAGCTCAGCAGGCATTGGAGCAGTCGCTGCAGGCAGCCATCGAGAAACTGGGTCGTCGCCTGGTTCGCGCCCACGAGGTAACCGACGAGGGGCATGGCTTTATCGATAGTCAGAAGCGAGGGATGGAAGTCTTTCGATCGATCGATCCCGATGCCCCGCTGATTGTCGCCGAAGCGGTCTGGCAATACTCGCACCACGTTCTGGCTGGGCTGCTGAGTCATCGCGGGCCAATCTTGACGCTGGCCAACTGGTCGGGGCAGTGGCCAGGCTTGGTCGGTATGTTGAATCTGAACGGTTCGCTGACCAAAGCCGGGGCAAACTACTCCACGTTGTGGAGCGAAGATTTCACCGACGAGTTTTTCCTCGGGCATCTACGAACCTGGCTCGAAACGGGAGCCTGCCGCCACGTGGTCGATCACGCGATGACGCTCGATCCTGCCAAGATTCCGAGTGACTGTCAGGCCCTTGGTCAGCGTTTGGCCGACGAGCTTCGCCAGCAGAAGGCGATCATGGGAGTCTTCGACGAAGGGTGTATGGGGATGTTCAATGCTATCATCCCGGATCACCTGCTCCACCCACTGGGCGTCTTCAAAGAGCGGCTGAGCCAGTCGGCACTTTTCGCCGAGATGCGAACCGTCAGCGATGACGAGGCCCGCCAGGTTTTTCAGTGGTATATCGATCAGGGCATGCAGTTCCACTTTGGCCCGGATGAAACCGAGCATCTGACCGAAGGCCAGGTGCTGGAGCAATGCCGGATGTATATCGCGGCGGTGCGGCTGGCCGATCACTTCGGTTGTGAAACGATCGGCATTCAATATCAGCAAGGCCTGAAAGATATCTGCCCCGCCAGCGACCTGGTGGAAGGAACGCTCAACAGCACCGAGCGGCCACCCGTATTGGATCGCGATGGGAAGCGTGAACTCTTCGCCGGTCGCAGCATTCCTCATTTCAATGAAGTGGACGAATGTGCCGGGCTCGATGCGGTGATGATCCAGCGTATCCATCGTGAGCTTGGGTTACCGGTTGAAACAACCCTGCACGATCTGCGCTGGGGTTGCCCCGATGAGTCAGGTACAACCGACCAATATGTCTGGGTCTTCGAGATCTCAGGCTCCGCGCCAGCCGAACATTTAGGCGGTTGGAAGCAATGCCATGGGTATCGTCAGCCGGCGATGTACTTTCCCAAGGGTGGTTCGACATTGGCCGGTGTTTCAAAACCGGGCGAGATCGTCTGGTCTCGCATCTATGTTGCCGACAATCGGCTCAATATCGACCTGGGCCGCGGCGAAGCAATTTCACTGCCGGAAGGCGAAACGCAGCGGCGGCTCGACGCGACCACCCCGGTCTGGCCGATCATGCATGGCGTTACCTATGGCGTCGGTCGCGACCAGATGATGGCCAAGCATCAGGCCAACCATATTCAAGTTGTCTATGCGAATGATCCGTTGTCCGCCGATCAGGCGATGTGGACGAAGGCCGCAATGGCCCATGCTCTGGGCATGCAAGTCAACGTGTGCGGAACCCGAAAAGATGGAACTCGTTGGGATAAACAAGTATGAGCGAGCGTTACTTCATTGGCGTCGATGTTGGTACCGGAAGTGCCCGTGCTGGGGTCTTCGATGCCGAAGGGAAGATGCTTGGCTCGGCCGTTCACCCGATCAAGCTGTTTCATCCCAAGCCTGACTTTGTCGAGCACTCTTCGCACGACATCTGGCAGGCCGCTTGCCTGGCGGTACGTCAAGCGACCAGTAGCTCAGGAGTCGATCCAGCGGAGATCGCCGGCATTGGCTTCGATGCGACCTGTTCGCTGGTCGTGACCGATGACGAAGGGCATCCCGTTACGGTAAGTCCCAGCGGATCGGACGATCAGAACGTGATGGTCTGGATGGATCATCGTGCGTCCGATCAGGCCCGGCGAATCAACGAGGGCCAGCATGACGTGCTGAAGTATGTCGGCGATGCGATCTCGCCTGAGATGCAGACGCCTAAGCTATTGTGGCTCAAAGAAAACATGCCGGCGTCTTGGAAGAAGGCTGGCAAGTTTTTCGATTTGCCCGATTACCTGACCTACCGTGCGACCGGCGACGAAACGCGTTCGCTGTGCAGTACCGTTTGCAAATGGACCTACTTGGGGCAAGCCGCCGACGGCGCAGAAGCGGCCGGGTGGGATGCGAGTTTCTTTCATTCGATTGGCCTGGGCGATCTGGCAGAGGAAGACTTCCGCCGCGTCGGCCAAACGGTTCGGCCCATGGGCGAGGCGATCGGCAATGGCGTCTCGGCTCAGGCCGCCAGCGAACTGCGGATACCGGAAGGAACCGCGGTCGGTGTTTCGATCATCGATGCCCATGCCGGCGGGATCGGCATGATCGGCGCGACGCTCGACCACAAGACGCTCGATCCGGCCGAACTGGATCATCGTCTGGCCCTGATCGGCGGTACCTCGAGTTGCCACATGGCGACTTCCGCGAACGCTCGTTACATCTCAGGCATCTGGGGACCGTACTATTCGGCGATGATTCCTGGTCGCTGGCTAACCGAAGGAGGCCAGTCCGCGACCGGCTTCCTGATCGATTTCATCATCCAGAATCACGGGGCAACCCCCAAGTTGATCGAAGCTTCCCGGGCCAGCGGCAAGAGTGTTTACGAGGTGCTCAACGAACGCTTGGAGACGCTGGCCAAGGGGCGAAAGGTGCCTGCCTCGTTGACCAAAGATCTGCATGTGAGTCCTTACTTCCACGGCAATCGTTCTCCGTTTGCCGATCCAACGCTGAAAGGGATGATCTGCGGATTGACCCTTTCGGCATCGTTGGACGACCTGGCGAAGTTGTACCTGGCGACGATTCAGTCAATTGCCTACGGTACCCGGCATATCATCGAAGTGATGAACGAAAAAGGGTATCGCATCGATACGATCTTTGCGTGCGGCGGCGGAACGAAGAATCCGATCTTCCTTCGCGAGCATGCCGACATCACCGGCTGCCGGGTCGTTTTGTCGAAAGAGCCGGAGTCCGTTCTGCTGGGCGCCGCCATGCTGGGGGCGGTTGCCTCCGGCGAAAAGACCGACCTGTTGGAAGCGATGTCAACCATGAGCGGCGTTGACCAGATCTTGCAGCCAGCGACCGGCACAACCCAGGGCTATCACGAGGCAAAGTACAAGATCTTCCGCAAAATGTACGAAGATCAGATGGCGTATCGAAAGTTGATGGCGCCACACTAGGCTCCGTTTATTAAATCGCTCTGGTTTCGGCCAGCGAGACCGCAGCCGCTGGTCGGCGTCGTGCTGCATCGACGAATCTAGTGGATTCGCCTGCTTCGCCCTCCTTGCCAGCGGAGCGTCTCGCGTGCCCTCGGACCGACGAGCTATTTAATAAACGAAGCCTAAGGCGTGGAAGTCTTCGGTAACGGTGACTTCAGGAACTCGATTAGGTTGGCCATCTGTTCGTGCGAGATCTCTTTCTCCATGCCATCGGGCATGAGTGAGCGATCGCTGGTTTGCATCGTATCGATGTCGGCCCGGACGATCTCTTGCGTCTTGCCGTCGGCCATCTGCAGCAAGATCGATTGCGGCGACTCGTGGACGATGATGCCGCTGTAGGCCTGGCCACTGGTCGTCAGGACCTGGCTGGCAAGATACTTCGGCTCGACCTTGCCGCTGGGATTGAGGATGTCGAACAGCAGCGCTTCCCGGGCCCGGTTTTGTGAATCAGCCAGGTCAGGTCCGATGCTCTCTTTTCCCGGCTCGGCCGGCGTATGGCATTTGGCACAGTTCTTCAGGAAGATTCCCCGGCCCATCGGGGCGCTGCCGATCGTATGCGATACTTCGGCGTACTTGTCGATGACGGCCATACGATCGGTATTGGCTGGTTTGCCAAGGATCTGTTCGACCTGCTTGCGAAGTTCCGGACTGGCGATCGCACGAAGCTTGGCCTGTTGGTCCAAACTGAGTGACGAGCGTGGGATTCGCCCTTGCTCGATGCCGCTGAGGATGAAGTCGGCGCCGTCGCTTCGTTTAAGCAACAGCGAAATCGCAGCGTCGCGGGCGGCAGGTTCCAAGTCGGGCCAAAGCTCACTCAGTTGCGTCTCTCGCGGTTTCGTCAATGGAGCAACCAGGGCCGCGATTGCTTCTTGCTGCACCACCAACGGCTGACGCGGATTGCAAAGCGAAACAAACAGTTCGTCGCCAGCCAGGTTGGCAAAACGAAGCAACCAGACGGCACTACTGCGAATGTGGGGAGGCTGCGATTCGTTTTCGGCGGTTCGCGTCAGACCTTTGGCAATCGAGGATTCGGCGCCGTCAACTTGTTCGATCAGCGTGTTGAACTTCTTGGAACTACCGCAACCTTCCGCCAGTCCCCGCAAGATCGCCAGTTCCGCTGCGATCGGTTTTTGTTGAAGCGCAAGCTGTAGGACAGCCTTCGAGTCCGACGCTTCACCGCGGGCCCCAACCACTTTCGCCAATCGCCGGGCAATCGCGGTTCGCTCGGCCAGCACGGCTTGGCTATCTTGCAGGATGCCTACGGCGCATGTTTCCGAAGCGGTGATGATCGCGTCGGCGAATGCTTCGTCCTGTCCGTCGCTTTGAACCAGCTTGGCCAGCGTGACAACTTTGGTTGGTGCGTTCGTGTTTCCGAGAGCCAATGCTAGTTGGAAACGTACCCAGGTCGATTCATCATCGACGTGCTTCATTGCCAGCGGAAGCAATTCGGGCGACTGGTCCCAATGCCGGGCAGCAAGACGAACGGCTGACGCCCTGACTTCCGGGTGCTTGTCATTCAAAGCGTGCTCGATCGTGGCGGCTTGAAGTTTGCCCAAGCCTTCGAGCGTCCAGAATGCATGCAGACGTGTCAGCGGCAAGTCCGCGCCAGTGGCCAAAGTTGTCAGTGCAGGGGCAGCTTCTTTCTGTTGAGTTTCCACCAGAAACTGCTGGGCCGTGCGGCGCTGCCAGCCATTGGTGCTGTTGAGCATCGCTACCGTTTCGGCGATATCTTTTGGAGGTGTGTACGCGGGAGATTTCGATTTGTCGTCAGGGACAATTCGCCAGATGCGGCCACGATCGTCACCGGCACGCCAATCGAGCTTAGCGGCGATTTCTGGTGGAAGGAACTTTGGGTGTTCGACCCACAACCGGTACATGTCGGCCAGGTACAAATTGCCGTCGGGGCCATTGGCCAGGCTCGCCGGACGGAACCACGAATCGGTCGCTGCCAGGAAGTCGGCATCTTCGCGGGCTCGCGTTGATATCAGCCGGGTGCCATCCCGTTTGACGATCGATCGCGTGACCAGATGCCCGATCGGTTCGCAGGCAAATACGCTATCGATCATCTTCGGGCCAAGCTGGTCTCCCACGTAGGCAGTCGTTCCACAGGCCGACGTATGTGTGCCTGCGTGCGAAAGCCAATTGCTTTTCATCGCGATCAGCGGGAACACCTTGCTGTCGCCACCAGAAGGAGCGACGTCGTACTTCACATTGGTGATCGGAGCAAACCGATTGCGAGCCGCATCTTCGGCGGACATCGTGACGGTCATGATCGGGTTTCGATTCGTACTGAAAAGACGGTCGCCCCAGCGCGTGATCGTGTTGCCGTACTGACCGGTACCGCTGGCGGAACCAAACTTCCAGGTCACTGGATCGAACCAGAATTCGGTTCGTGGAATCGAAGTTGGTTTGGTCTGGCCAACACTCGTGATTTTGCCGATGCCGTAATTCAAGTAGATGCGATTATCGAGGCCCCAGCGAGGACAGCCAATTTGCATTTGAGCGTGGGCTGGTTGAAAGCCTTGGAATAATACTTCGCGATCGTCCGCCACGCCGTCGCCGTTGGTATCTTGCAGCAGAATCAATTCGGATTGAGCACAAGCCAATACGCCGCCCATATAGGGAATCAGGCTGTGACAGAACGTCAGCTTGTCGGCGAAGACCGTTCGCTTATCCATTTGCCCGTCGCCGTTGGTGTCTTCCAGCATGACAATCCGCGATAACGGATCGGCGTTTGGATCGCTCGGTCCGATCGGATAGTCGCTGTACTCGGCGACGAACATTCTGCCTTGGATATCGAAAGCAATTGCCACCGGATCCATCACCAGCGGTTCGGCGGCGACCAGTTCCACGTGGTAGCCTGGCTCGATTTGAAAGGATGCCAGTTCCTCCTCGGGCGACCTTGGGGCAGGCGTCGGATCATCGACCCAATGTCGTCCCCCCTTGGTTCGATCTTCAGCACTCAGTTTCGCCGAGTTGTCTGCCTGATCGGCGTGGCCGTCGTCTTGTAGCGTGGCGATTTGGGGCGGAGTCAATACACGATCGAAGATCGCGACTTCATCGATTCGTCCTTGCCAGTTGTCCTGATTGCTGGAGCTTCCGCCGATGAAAACCTCGTTCATCGCTAAATCGGCGGCAACCTTGGCTTCGATGTCCAGCTTGTTGTTCACATAAACTCGCAGGTCCGTACCGCTACGAACGACGGTCACTGGGGCCCAGGACCAGCGATCGAGTTTGGTTTTGCCATACTGAAGCGGTCCGTCCTTTTGGGTTTGCACGATCAACTGACCGGCATGCTCTCCCTTGCCGGCGACACCCACGTTAAAGCCCGCCGAAAGAAACCAGCCGGCGATCGGCTGGGCGTCCAGATCGAGCCCGTTCGAGATCCACAGGCTGAAGGTTGCCCTCTCGTGAAGCTCGTCGATCTGAGCCACAACACGCCCATCGACAAACTGTGCGGCTCGATTCAGATTGTCTGCCGTCGAAAGGGCCGGGCCATCCGCCCCTGGTAAATAGAAGACGACGCCATCTTCGTAGGTTGCCGGCTTGTTGGCAGGCGAGAAATCTTCGGCCTGGGGGCCTTCCATATCGTCCAGCGGGTAATACCGAATTGGCTTCAGTTTGCCAATGGTTTCGGCCATCTTACTGGAGGGCGGAAGCGATTTGCGGCGAGGTTGGCCGGAAACCTTTTCCAGCAGCTGGATGTCGGCCTCGACAATCTTTGGCTCGGCTTGAACTTCCAGGCCAGCCGAACGAGCCGCCCAGGTGTTGTAGCCACCCAGCAAATGTTGCTCCGGCGGAGGAATATAACCGTCGCCACCGTTGGCCAGTTCGATCACCATGGTGTGCTCAAACGGACTACGGCGTTTGATCTTCAGGCCACTAAGCGCGTAAGTTTCGTTCGGCGTACTGGCGATCGCGATCGAACCGACCTTGATGGCTTGCACCACAATCTCCGTCGACTGCCGCTCGTGCAGGATGATCTGTTCGCGGGCATAGACTTCGGAGGCCGTTTTCAAGGGACGGTCTCCCATTTCTTCCATGACTTTCTTCGCCCAGGCCAGACGCTCTTCACTGGGAACGCGATAGTTCAGCGTCATGCGTTTTTCGGCCATCGCCAGTGGGGCGTCGCGTTGGTACTCGATGGAATCGATTGCCTGCTTCGTCTTGGCGACCATGCCGTCGACGAAGCCATCGAAAGTCTGCGTCGTGCCGTCGCTGTAATCGTAACGCCAGATATCCCCGCTGCAGCCATGCGACATGATCGCCACGAACGGGTGATCCTTGTCAGCATCGCTGCCGAGATCTTCCTCCAGCTTGCGGCAATAGGCCCCGAAATAGTCGGCTGCTCCGCCACCGCTGTAATAGTGCATCGAGAAGTTGGCGAGCAGCGCGATTGGTTTGCCTTCCGGTGTCTGGAACGAAATGACCGACAGATCGGGATCTTCCGGTCCCGATGGACCAATGACGTTGGCCATATTGTTTTTGGCCGTATGCATGCTGGCTCGTACCGACATGACGCCGAAGGGATCTTCACGCTCCTGACCCCGGCGAAGAATCCATCGCCGCGACGCCGTGAACTGGTTGGCATCGATCGTGCCCCAGCCAACTTGAGCCGGCGCGAGGTTCTTTTCGGCTTGCAGAATTGCTTCGGCCAGCTTGATCCGCAGGTACGGCACATAAGTCGGATCGGCATCGGTTCCCAAAGCCCCCATCGACGAAGGAGCGGTATGGGTATGCGTCGCTGAAATGAGCATGTGGTCCGCGGGAATCTGTGAACGCTGGGCCGCCAACTGCTTGGCACTATCGAGCAGATCTTTCGGCATCATGCAGCTATCGGTCACGACGAGGGCAATCCGCGTGTTTCCATCGTCCAGCACGATCGCTCGGGCGTGGATGTCCTTCGGCTCCCCCTTTCGCGGCAGAAACCCGCCGTTGATCAGCACCGGGAAAGTTTCCGGCGTGACATCGACCACCGCCGCACCAACTTTCAATTCGGCGAAAAGCGGGGAAGTTGAGATTGCTAAGAGAAATAAGGCCAATAGAGAAGCACGAAACGCAGGCATGGTTGAATAAGCTCCGGTCGAGGATACCGAAAGAGTAGGCGGGTTTAGCGACTGCAATATCCCACTTCCGCTTCCCGGAATCAATCAAGTTTGCCACCTGGGGGAGTTTTTCCGAGGGATCAATTGCCTGCGAACCGGGCTGACTCCGGGTGACCTCCGCGACGATCTAGTTAGAATGGAGGGACGCTGACTTGTTCCTCGAGAGTTGTCATCATCGCCTGAAAGTCCCGCGTTCATGTTCACGCGAGCAATCGTAATCGGCTTAATTGTGTTGGCCTTGGGTGGCCTGGTTGCCTACAGCCAATTGATCCCAGAGCCTGAAGTTGTCTCCGGGTTTTTGGAAACCTACGAAATCCGGATCGGTTCGCGCGTCGGCGGTCGGGTCAAATCGGTCCTGGTTGACGAAGGTCAGCCGGTCGCCGAGGGGCAATTGCTGGTCGAATTGGAACCTTACGATCTCGTGCAGCGCGAGCAGGAAGCGGTCGATACGTTGGCCCAACGCGAGGCCGACTATCAACGGCTTGTCTCTGGCTACCGCGTTGAAGAAATCGCCGAGGCGGAAGCCAAGTATCGCCAGAATCAGGCCTATCTCGATCAGCTCAAAAATGGACCGCGTCCCCAGGAGATTGCAGCGGCCAAAGGTCGCTTGGACAGAGCCGGGGCCGAGTTGGTGTTGGCCAAAGAGAACTTCTCGCGCAGCGTGATTCTGTTTGAGAAGAAGACGATTTCAAGGCAGGATTTCGACGTTGCCAGCAAGCAATTGGAAGCAACGCAGGCCGATCTAATGGTTCGGCAACAGGAACTCGACCTTCTGGAAGCAGGCACCCGGGAAGAGGAAATCCGCCAGGCCGAAGCGCAGGTAAGCCAGGCGAAAGCGGCCTGGGAGTTGATGAAAAACGGATATCGCAAAGAAGATATCGCCCAGGCAAAAGCCGCCAGGGATGCCGCCCAGGCTGCTGTCGCCGTTATTCACCAGCAGCAAAAGGAACTGAAGATCGTTAGCCCGGTCAACGGCTTTGTCGAATCGCTCGATCTACGGCCCGGTGACCTTGTTGCCCCCAACGCGCCGGTGATGTCGGTGATCGATCAGGAAGATCTGTGGGTTCGCTGCTACGTTCCGCAAAATCTGCACGCCATCGCCGTGGGAGACATCCTGACGGTGAAAGTCGACGGGCTGGGAGACGAAGAATTCCTCGGCAAGGTGGTCTTCATCTCGCGTCAAGCAGAGTTTACGCCCAGCAACGTGCAGACTTTGAAAGACCGCGAGAAGCTTGTGTACCGCATTAAGGTTGAACTGAAAGAAACGATCGGCCAACTGCGACCTGGGATGACGGTCGATGTTTCGCTTGTCCCGGTGAAGGAAGGGAAATGAGCGAGACCGATCCGGTTATCGACGTTCGGCACCTGACGCGGCGCTTCGGCGAATTCGTGGCGGTGCGCGACGTCAGCCTGCAAGTTCGCCGAGGGGCGATCTTCGGGCTGCTCGGTCCCAATGGAAGCGGCAAGTCGACCATGATTCGTATGATGCTGGGGATTCTGCCCCCCAGCGACGGTGAAGCGATTGTGCTAGGTCGCGATGCCTATATCGAATCGGAAAGTATCAAGTCGCGCGTCGGGTACATGTCGCAACATTTCAGCTTGTACACCGATTTGTCGGTCAACGAGAACCTCGACTTCTACGGGCGTATCTACGGTTTAGATTCGAAGCGTTTGGCCGAGCGTAAAAAGGCGGTGATGGAGCTAACCGGGATCGACGAGTACATCGACGTCCTGGCCGGTAACCTTTCAGGTGGATGGAAGCAGCGGTTGGCGTTGGCTTGTTCGTTGATTCACGAGCCTGATTTGCTCTTTCTGGACGAACCGACTGCCGGCATCGACCCGGTCGCGCGGCGTCACTTGTGGGACCTGTTGTTCGAGCTGTCAGGCCGCGGCGTCACCCTGGTGGTTACGACCCACTACATGGACGAAGCGGAACGTTGTACCGACGTGGGGTATTTATACGAGTCTCGGCTACTGATTCTTGGCAAGCCGGAACAGTTGAAGCAATTGCCGCAGATTACACCTGAAGGAACTCGCCGATTTGAACTGCGTATTGCGAGAGCGGCTGAGCATCTATCGCACCTGCGAAATCAGCCAGGCGTTCGCGATGCGACGCTGTTTGGCGAGACGTTGCACCTGTTGCTTGAAGACAGTGTGTCGCCTGAGACGTTGAAGCAGCATTTGGGTATCCAGGACGAAAAGATCGAGCTACGGCCGATACCGCCTTCCTTGGAAGATGTGTTCGTCACGTTGACGGCCGACGCCGATAAAGAGGGAGGAGGCGAACTGCAGGAAAAACTGGCAAGCAAGCTGGCCGGTAACGGAGAACCACCTTCACCGGAAAAACAGTCGCCCGAACCTCAGCCCCGCAAGAAACCAAAACGCAAACCAGGCAATCCCCTCTCTGGCTTGTGGGCCGTGCTGGTGAAAGAGTTCTATCACATTCGCCGGCAACCGATCACGTTGTTTTTTATGCTGGTCGTCCCGGTGATGCAGACGATCATTTTCGGATACGCGATCAACATCAAGATCGAGCATATCCCGATGGTGGTTCTTGATCTGGATGGTCGGCAGCATTCGCGAGATTTGGTGTCGTCATTCGTCAACACACGCAAGTTCCAGCTCTTAGAGCAAGTCTACGACGACGAATCATTTCATCGGGCCATTACCTCTGGCCGTGCCAAAGTGGGGCTGCGGATTCCTCCTTACTACTCCGATCGATTGCTGCGCGGAGAACAGGTCGAAGTCCAGGTGTTGATCGACGGCAGCGATTCGCAGGTAGCGACGACCGCTCAGAGCACGGCCGGGCTCTTGGGATTGAATCTCTCATTGGGCAGAACGAGCCAATTCGACGATGCGATGCAAATAGCGCCGGCCCGCTCGCAAAACGGTGAGGTTGCGTTGCCGATCGATGTGCGGCCGCGGCTGCTTTACAACCCGGATCTGGATAGCGCCCATTTCTTTGTGCCGGGCCTGATTGGGATCATTCTGCAACTGGTGACGCTGTTCCTGACGTCGTTTGCCATCGTCCGTGAACGCGAGCTAGGCACGCTGGAGCAGTTGTTCGTCACGCCGGTTGGACGGATGGGGCTTTTACTGGGGAAGCTGTTTCCCTACGCGATGATCGGGTTTGTCGAACTGCTGATCGTGATGTCGGTAATGATCTACGCGTTCGGCGTTTCCATCAACGGCAGCGTTCCGCTTTTGCTGGTGCTTTCGATGCTGTTCATGGTCTGTTCGCTGGGGCTGGGGCTGTTTGTGTCGACGGTCGCCAACACGCAGTTGGCCGCGGTGCAGCTCGCGTTCATCATCATGTTGCCGTCGGTGCTGCTCTCAGGTTTTATGTTCCCCCGCAGCGAAATGCCGCTGCCGATTTACCTGATCACGTTCGCGATACCCGTGACCTACTTTATCGAGATCTTGCGCGGCATCGTCCTTCGTGCAGCGGACCTGTGGGATTTGATTCCCTCGGTCGTCGGGCTGATTCTATGCGGACTGACGGTGATTTCTCTCAGCGTGATGCGATTCCAGAAACGGCTTTCGTAACTTCGTGTGGTGGAAGCCAAAGAAAAAGGTGCCACCGGTTTCACCAATGGCACCTCGTCCGATGCTCACTTTAAATTGATTGCTAGTTGAGCTCGATTGTCACGTCGCTCAGCTTGCCGGTAAAGCGAAATGGCATATCGTAGCCATCGGCGACCGGGGTGCCGGTGTCGAAGCCGATGTCCATGGTTTCGTCGAGTGTGACCCGGTTGGGAATGCTCTTTTCGACGCGGCCTTTCCCAATCGCTTTGTCATTTGCGTAGAGGGTAACGTTGGCCCCGGCGAACGCTTTATCGGCATCGGACACGTAGACCGCCTTCAAGGTCACGTCGCCGGTAGGAATGCGCTCGTCCGACTCGATCGTAAAACGCTCGACTCCGGCCAGGTTGTAGTGATAGACCAGCCGGCCATCCTGGACGAACAAGCCATAGCCGGCAAAGCGACCTCCCTGGGTAAACAGCATGCCTTCGGCACCTGGCTCAGGGATGGTGACTTTGGCGGTGATCGTATGGCTTTTGTGCTTCAGGTCGGGCGCGGCACCTTCCGGCAAACGAAGCAAATTCGGATAGGTGAACCTGGTCCGTCCCTGGGTCAAGCTGGGCCGGTTGTCGACGTTTAAACGCTCGGTCTTTCGGTCGTCGAGCGGCAGCACGTTGTACTTGGCCGCCTCGGCGAAGAAGAGTTTGACCATTTCGTCGAGCTTTTCGGGGTGCTCCTTCACAACGTTATTGGCCTGGCTGAAGTCTTCGTCAACTTTGTAAAGTTCCCAAGGCATGTCAAGCAGGTCGCCTGGTTCGTTTTCACTGAGCCACGGTACGCCGCGGATTGCGCTGGCCATCCAGCCGTCATGGTAGATGCCTTGGTTGCCCAGCATTTCAAAGTATTGGGTAGTGCGGCGATCTTTCGCGTCGGCATCGTCGAAGGTGTATATCATGCTGACGCCTTCGATTGGTTTCTGGGCTACACCGTTGAAGGTATCGGGAAATTCGACTCCGACGGCCTCAAGAATCGTCGGAGCGATATCGATCACATGATGAAATTGATCGCGGATCTCGCCATGAGCCTTGATTCGTTTCGGCCACGAAATTGCCATCCCATTTCGCGTGCCGCCGAAATGACTGGCAATCTGCTTGGTCCATTGGAATGGCGTATCCATCGCATGGGCCCAGGCCGCCGGGAAGTGGTTGTAATGTTTGTCGCTGCCCAGCGAATCGATCGCGGCCAACTTAGCATCGAGTGGTTCCGGAATGGCGTTGAAGAAGGTCATTTCGTTGAGCAGCCCGGTAAGGCCACCCTCAGCGCTGGAACCGTTGTCACCGGCCATGTAAATGACCAAGGTGTTGTCGAGTTCGCCCATGTCCTCGATAGCATCGACCA
The DNA here is from genome assembly GCA_016124445.1 of bacterium. Lineage (GTDB taxonomy): Bacteria > Planctomycetota > Planctomycetia > Pirellulales > Pirellulaceae > Bremerella. The sequence continues at coordinate 163,725 of WGNR01000001.1, read as the reverse complement.
GCCGGCCTACTTCGTGATCGGTATGGGCCGTGAATCCAGCGAACACTTCCATCATGCGGGCAAAGACCTTCCGCTCGTTGGCTGGCAGCGAGTCCCAGGCTGGTAGCGAGTCGGGGCGTTTGGTTAGCTTCGTGCCTGGGGGAACCACGCCTAACTCGATCTGACGCTTGAGCGTTTCTTCGCGGTAAACATCCCAGCCGTCGTCGAACTGCCCTTTGAACTTGTCGATCCACTCTTGGGGGACCTGGTGCGGGGCATGCGTGGCGCCGGTGGCGAAGTAAACGAAGAAAGGACGCTGTGGGGCGACTGCCTTCGAGGCCCGGATCGTCCGAATCGCATGGTCCGCCATGTCGGTGGTGAAGTGATAGGGGGAACCATCTTCGTTCGTTTCAGGAGCTTCGATTCGCTTCTTGTTTTCGACCAGCGCGGGATGAAACTGATCGGTGTCGCCGCCGACAAAGCCGTAGAAATAGTCGAATCCCAGTCCGGCCGACCAACGATCGAAGGGCCCCACCATGCTGGTTTCCCAGTCAGGCACGTTATGATTCTTGCCGAACCAGGCATTCATGTAGCCATACTCACGAAGCACTTCGGCGAATGTCGCCGCCGAGGCTGGTATGACGCCGGTATATCCGGGGAAGCCGGTTCCTGCTTCGCCGATCACACCACTGGCAACCGAGTGATGGTTTCGACCGGTCAGGAGTGCCGCACGCGTCGGACTGCATAGGGCTGTCGTATGAAAGCGCGTATAGCGAAGACCATTTTTCGCAATACGATCCATCGTCGGTGTCGGGATGCCGCCGCCAAAGGTCCCCATCTGCCCGTAGCCGCAGTCATCGATCAAAACGATCAAGACATTGGGTGCATCTTTGAGTCCGAAGTTTGACGGAATGGTCAGCTTCGGTTTCACCGGGGCTGAGTCTTTGTAGGTCAGGCCGATCTTGCCTTGGAACGGCGGAGGCGGAAACGGAAGGACGGTATCCGATCGAACGGCAGTCGATCCGGTATCCTGTGCCTGGGCAACCAGTGGCGATTGTGCCAATGCCAGGATGAGCAAGCAGGCCGACCAGCGGGCGCGACGTGATGCAATCGGGAGCGATGAGCTTGCGAACATGATATTGGTCTCCGTGGGGTTTAACGGGAGCGGATCACTTCATTGAGTCTATCACTTGCCATGCTAAATACAGCCGGCTGGTATCAGATTTATCAATTACTAATCATCGAGAAGCCTCGATGAATGGGACGATTGCCGCGGCCGGTGCGCAGCGGCAATCGTCTTGAGAACCGCAGTCAAGGAGAACCGGTTAACCGTCTAAAAGGTTTGCTCGTCGCCTGAAGGCCCGTACAGCGCCGGGACCGGGACATCGTTCATGCGGAAATAGACCGTCAGGATCGCGCGATGATGGACCAGGTGATTGATCACAAACATCCGCATCACCATTGATTTCGACATCGTAAAGAGCGACTCGCCGGCGTTTTTCAATGTCCATGGTTTTTCCAGATCTTCTTCCTGGACCGTCGCCATCGCTTCTTTCGCTTCGGCCGCATGTTTGTCGAACAGGGCCAGCAACTCCTCGAGATTCGAGATGGATGGCGGTTTGTAGCCTTCGCCGCCGGGCGGGTTGATGTCAAGCTCGTCCGTCGTCCAGGTGGTCGTCGCCCACTTAGGGATTTCGGCCAGGTGCGTGGCGACCCAGCCGATCGTGTTCGATTTTTCGTGCAGCTTCCAATCCCACTTGTCGACCGGCACACGCTCGAGCGTTTTGCGTGTGTTGGCTAGTTCCATCTCAAAATCGCAGAAAGCAATTTGGCTAATACCCATGGTACCTTCGTCCCTAAAAAAGAAGTGAATCGATTGCTGCCCCAATAATCCGGGAGTGTATACGGATGTACAGTTATTTGCAACACGGTAGACAACGTTTTTTCGGGAAGTGATTGATGCAACTACATTGCCTCTTTGATGCCGCTACGGATCAGCCACCAATTCACGGGATATGCCGTGGCGAAACCGGTGAGCATGGCGATCTGCATCATGAACCAAAACTCCACTTGGTTTGGCTCGAGTGGTTGGTCCCAAACCAAAGGAAACAGCACAAACTGAACGACCGCCATGAACCCATACATTCCGATCTGCCAAGACGCCAGTGAAAAGGCGTCTGCTTTGACCGCTTCGACAATTCCCCGGGCGGGCGAAAGTTTCCGCATCGGAACGATCGTGAAGTATTGAAATGCAATGCCGAAGAGAAAGGCAACTAGAAAGTCAAGCATCCAGACCGAGAACACCTTGCCGATGTGTGAATCAGGAAAGAGGCTCTTCCAGCCAAGCCAGGTCAGAATGGCTGGAAATGTGAATGCAAGGAACTCAGCACAGATGTCACCCAATGTACAGCCGCTGCCACAATGAGTTGCGGCTTTCATGACCATTGCAGGAAAGGGAGTTTGAGTTTTGTGAGGCGGATCTTCTCCATATTGCATTGCTTCTTGAACCTTCTTCCTGGTTGCCAGTCGCCCATACTGGTAATAAGCCCAAAGTGCGAGCACCGAACCAAACAATGCAGATACCGGCCAGACTACGTTCATGATCCACATTTGTTGCTGGTTACCTCGAAGCAAGTCTGCAGCAATGATCAGCGCGCAGCATCCACTGAGAATGAGCGACACCATTGAGAGAAAATGCAGCCACGGCGGAATCATGAGGCAATCTCCTTGAAAGGATATCGTTGGCAAAATGCTCGTTGCATGTTGTTGATGCATTGAACTTTTCGCAAACACTATGCCAAAGAGATCACTGTCCGAACCTGAAACGCTGTTTCAATTGCGCTGGAAACCGTAACGCAAGCGTTGTTGCGGCAGCTGGACTTAAAAAGAAGCGGAGCCGATCGATTGATCGGCTCCGCGAGTTTAAGAATCGTGTTTGGTCGAGTCGACGGCATCGAGCCCAACTCGATCGAAACCGAGATAGAGCCGCGCGTTGCCGTTCTTCGCCAGGTCACGCAGCGTCTCGAGTTCCGCCAAACGCAACAGCGCCGGGTGCGACTCCAACGCCTCGGCAGCCTTGACTCGCTCGGCATACGCCTGCGATTCGGCTTCCGCTTTTCCGCGGATAGCTTCTGCCTCGGCTTGCTCGCGAGTGCGTCGTGCTTCGGCGTCGGCCTGGGCGTTGCGACGCGTAATCTCCGCATTCGACTCAGCCTCGATCTGCTGCACTTCGGCGCGCGTCCGGGCCTCGACCAACTGAGCCTGGCTATGCCGCTCGGCGGCCAGCACGCGATTCATGATCTCTTGCAGGTTGCCTGGGAAGATCAAGTCCTTCACGTCAGCGCGGCGAATGGCAACGCCGTAGCTGCCGGCCGATTCGGAAACATCGGACAAGATGTCTTCGCTCAAGCGGTTACGGTTCGTCAGAATCTCTTCCAGATTCATCGATGCCAACGAACGCCGGGCGGCTAGTTGTACGTCGCTATAGAGGCGGTCCTCGAAGTTGTCGACCGTATGCATTGCTGCCTTGGGATCGACAACGCGGAACTGTACCAGAATGCTGACGCGGATGGCGACCTTGTCGGCCGTCAAGATTTCCTGGCCTTTAATGGTCAGTTCGCGCTCGCGCACGTCGACCAAAAGGCACTCGACGGTTGGCAACCGGTCGAACCAGGTGCGCTCCGGCGGAATCTTATAGCGTCCAGCGTCCAGCGTCCAGAATCTTGGTCAGCTTGCCATCTTCGTAATACAAACCGCGATGCGTATCCTTGATGATGAACTCGCGGCCGGGACCTTTGATCAACATGATGCACCTCCACTCCACGTCCAAGCTGGACTGCGGGAAGAAACGAGAATGAATGGAGCCTCGGAGCGGAGCTTATCTGAAGTACGAGCTTTCAGAATTGATAAGTCTGAGCTATCTTTCCTAATGGCGAAAGCAGTAACCAAGTGGCTGCTCGCTTCTAACTCCGCCGAGGCAAGTACCCGTCCAGGAATCGAACCTGGTCTGGCAGTTTTCAGGAACTGCGCTGCCTACGGGCCGTCAACGAAACCGAGTTTGGTGTCGTTGTATCTAGAAGGAGAAGCAAATCGGCAGACTCAGGTTCGCAAAACTTCAGGAAATCTCTTCGTGCCGCGTACGGATCAGCGGTCATGGAACTGGGAATTAACATTTGGGAAGTCGGAGTTCCTATGCTTTAATCGATGTAGCTCCGATCCACCCTCCCCATCTCTCTTCCTCCCGTGATCAGTCTCATGCGAATCGTATCCGCCGCAGTCTTGCGTTGTTTTCCCACATTGATCGTGCTTTTAGCTGTGGGGCAGTTCGTTAGTGCTGAAAACCTTAGGTTCGTAAAAGAGCCGGAATTGATCGCGGCACGCGACCGTTCTGATTGGCTGGTCTCGTTTGAGCTTAGTTCCTATTCGGATGTCGAAGTGGCTATTCTCAGTGGCGATCAATCGAAGGTTGTTCGCCATGTTGCCGCCGGAGTTCTAGGGCCGAAGGCCCCGTCTCCGTTGGTTGCCAATTCGCTCAGACAAACGATTCGTTGGGACGGGAAGGATGATTACGGCCAGCCGGTGAAAGAGCCTAGCAAGGTGGTCGTGCGGGTTCGCGCGGGGATGCAGGCTCGGCTTCAGCAGATCGTAGGAGGCGATCCGTACGCGTATTATTCGCAGGAAATGGGAGACAGCGATCACAGCCCTTGGGGTATCAACGGCCTCGAAGCGAAGTCAGATGGCAAGGTCTACATCTGGGGGCATTCCAGCAACCTGGGGCCGCCTGCGTTGCGGCAATACGATATCGACGGCAATTACTTGCAGACACTCTTTCCGATGCCGGCCGGCAAAGATATTCAAGCGATGAAAGGATGGGGCATTCACGAAAAGCCGGACGGCAGCTACACGCCGATCTTCAATCGGCTAACTGATCCTTCGCTGACGACGACCTTTCTAGACGACAATCTTCGCATGGCGCGAATGCTTCCCACAGAGGATCCCGGAAAGCTGAGATTCTGGAAGACCGGGTTTAACGAAGGAAGCTTTCAAGTCTTGGAAATGAATGCCGATGGAACGATTGCCCAGGAGCCTGAGAAGCAGCTCTTGGGATCGCTGGTCAACACGCCGCCGTTCAAGCTGGGACCGATCGAGCCTGGCAGCCATACGGTGCACTCGATGATGGGACCGGTATTTATTTGCGATTCTGCCGATCACCAGTCGTTCTATTTGAGTGGAATCTATGCCGCGACTTCCATTTACGGAAGCGTGAAGAGCATCGAAATGGACAGCTTCTGGCGGGATGGCCAAGTTTGGAAAGTCGACAAGAAAACTCGCACGGCCAAACCTGTTTTCGCGTTGGAAAAGAGCCGCGTCCCGGTTTCTTCTCAAGATCGAGCCAATGCCTATGGCGGATCCAATTCGTACGCGGCCTTGCATGGTGTGACGGTCGATGCCCAGGGGCATCTGTTTGTCTGCGACCGGTTGAATCAACGTATCGTGGTGTTGGACGAGCAAGGCAAAACGATCCACGAAATCCTCTGCGAGCACCCCGATGCGATCGCGGTGAGTAAGTCAGGAGCACTCTATGTCACTACCCGCTACGGCGACTATCATCGGCCTGGCCTGGTGAAGCTATTGAAATACAAAAATTGGCAGACCAGTGATCCCCCGGTGGAAGCAAGTGAAGTTTCCAAGACCGGATTCACCCGGCGGCAGACGCATTCCTTTATTGCCGTTTGCGATGCGGCAGATGGCACTCGCGTATGGGTCGCCCACACGCAGATGCCGGTTCGTGTCTATCGTGACGAAGGAGAGCAGTTGAAACTGGTGAAAGACTTTTACCACGTCAACAATGCTCAGCGATGCCTGGGGTTCGATCGAATGCAGGTCGATCCAGTAACCGAAACGGCCTACGTGATGGATTCTCACGATAGCGTCTGGAAGGTTTCAAACTGGGAAGCTCCTCGATTCGAGAAGATACCGATCGAGACGGCCAGTATCGGAATCGATGCCCGAAATCGCTATCTTTACGCACGAACGCTACGGGACGGAAGCTCATCGAATTCGCGAGGTAAGATCGGACGATTTCATCTGGATGAGAACTATACTGCCGCGAATGTGGGCGACACCGGGAGCAATCGCGTGACACCCCAGTTCCATTACGAGTGGTGTTTTGAGGGGAACAGCGATAAAGGAATTGCCGTGGCCCCTAACGGCAACGTGGCCCTGGTCGGCGATCCGGACGAGGGTTTGAAGTTGTTCGTCAATGACGAAGCGAAACTTCCGTGGCAGTCCATCAAGATCGCCGATCTACCGAATAACGCTGGCGGAGTTCGGTTTGACCTGGCCGGGAATTTGTATGTGGGGATGGTGAGTGGTCCAGCAAGCGAAAGCCTGCCGGAACTTGCGAAGGATCATCACGCGGCAAAGATTGGCCGGATTTATCGGTTCTCTCCGACAGGCACACTTCAGTCAGGTAACCTGTTTCCGTCGGCTACCGAAGGACCATTGCAAGTCTACGACGTGCCGTACGGGGCATTCGAATCGAACTGCGTCACGCGTAGCCCGCGATTTGGTGTCGATGGATTCGGGCGAATCTACTGCCCGACGAATGTTGTGCAGCGCATTACCGTGATCGACAACGCTGGCAACGAGATCCTTCACTTTGGCACCTATGGCAACCGCGATTCACTGGGGGAGGATGGCAACGTTCCGCTCGGCTTCCCCAATTCGGTCGATGCCACCGACGATTACATCTATGTGGCCGACATGGTGAATCTTCGGCTGGTGCGACTCAAGAAAGAGTTTGCCGTTACGGCTGTTTCCCGCTTTGGCTCATGATTCGGACTTCGTCGTTCAGGTACCAGATATCACCGTTGTCCAGGGGGAAGAAGTTTTCGCGATGAGCTCCGCCAATTGGCTGGGCTCGTAGGCCTTTGCCGACGATGGGCCATTCTTGCCATTGACCGTTGTTGTATCGCAAGATCTTTTGGGCGGTGACGACCAGTAGTGCCCCGTCGGGCGCGACGGCAACTTTGCGTACGCTGTCGAAATCTTGTTGTCGTTGATTCCAGCATGACAGAACATCATGATGGATTCGCAGGATCGGGTGGCGGGAAGATTTGCCGCCGGTGAAGGGATTGATAAACCCGGCCATGACTTCGCCCGTTGGTCGAACCGTGGTGGAAACCATTGTCCCAAGCAGCGCCGTATCTTGGAAAAGCAATTCGAATCGTCCGTTTTGGTAAGCGACAACGCGTTGTTCGTCAGCCATGATCAGACCGCCGCCGGGGCGAGGAACCATCCAGCGAGCCTGGCCGATCTTGACGTCCGCAGGGTTTGCTTGCACTTGTTCCCAGTGATCGCGTTGCCATCGTTGTATTCCGCTAAAATCGCCGCCACCCAGCATCTCGGTGCCTGAGAACGCCAGCGTCCAAACCGTGTGGCTATTCACGCCACGATTGTCGGGATCGATCGGAATCAGGTTTCCGTTTTGATATCGAAACGGTGACTTCCATCCGGCCAGTTCAATCAGAAGCTCTCCTTTCGGATCTTCCCAAATGGACAAGGCTGCGACGAACGGTTTCGGCAAGCCGGAATCTTTCAGAGATTTAGGGCCGATGGCTACTAATTGAAACTGATCACCTTGGTACGTAACTAATCCGACGTCGGTTGCCAGGTAGATTCTCCCGTCGCGGGCAAGATGCACATCCCAGATTCTGTTGACCACAGGCTCGGCAGGGAGCGTTTGGCCGGTCTTGTTTTCGGCGACCGTTTTGCCGTCCGAAAGAGTGATCGTTTTGGTTTCGTAGTCCACTTCCGGAATCGGAGCAGGATTCAGTTCCGCATCAATCTGTTTGAGAAGCCCCTGGTCATCGGCGCTCAGGGCCGAAAGGGGCAGGGTGCGAGACGTACCATTTTCAAGCAGCAACGTGACGGAGTTGGCTGATTGATCATACCAGGTCGCTTCGGTCGAATACTTGCCGGTGGCGTCGGTCCACGTTCTGGGAAAACCAAACAGCCGCCGTACAGATGACTTTCGGTCCAGTCCATATATCGGCTCCAGAGGAGTGGAAAACTGCTGGTAAATCGCCGGCGACGCGAACTTTGCCTGGCCGGTAGGTATCAGCAGCGTTCCCGTGACTCGACTGAAATTGCCAACGCATCCGTTGTGCAGGCAAAAAAGCTTTCCCGCTTTCTCATCGGTCATCTGCTGCCAACGGGAACCATCACCACGAAAGGTTCCCTTGGTACAACTCGCCCAGATCGCGCCGTCTGGGGCAACGTCGACATCGCTCATCGTGTCCAGAATGCCTGATAGCCCGAACGGCTCAGGCGGAACCAATTCTTGCAATCCATTGCCGGGATCGATTCTTGCCAGTTGAAAGTGGTTGTTGATGTTGGTGGTTTTCGTCCAGAGACAACCATTGCCATCGGCCGCAAAAGGATAGGTCAGCGGTTGATCGAGTTCAAATCGCATCGCCTGGAACAGGTTCAGATCAGGCTGAATCGTCGCTCCCTCCTGGCCGGAATCATAACGCGTTAGTTCTCGCTCTTTCGGTTTGAAAACGTAGAAGCTATCCGAGTCGATCGGGATCAGCGCCGTGCCGGTCCGAGTCGCGTGATTGGGCCAGGCATCCAGCTTTGCCCAGCGGCTGCGTTCCAACTTCACCACGCCATCGAAAAAGCCGGAGGCGTAGATCTCGCCGCCGATTTCGATCAAGTCCAGAATCATCAAACCTTGCGGCGAGGCCAGGTATTCCCACCGCGTTCCATCGAAGCGATACGCCTCGCCTGGCGATTGAAACAAGATCACCGGCCGGCCGAAGCGATCGATGGCCATCTTAGAGCCGAATAGTCGATCGATCGGCGCGAGGTGACTTTTCGATAGATCGGGAAGCAGTGCTTCGACAAAGAGCGAGCCGTTTTCGCGAACCGTCAGCAGCCCGACGTCCGATAAAACCCAGATCCGGCCCATCTGGTCGCTTTGCACGCAGTGTAGATGGCCGACAGGAATATCGAATTCACTGTCGGACGAGCCTCGCCAGGATCGGGCCGTCACTTCGTTTCGTGAGGCACTGAGCGGCACGACGTCAAACTGTTGGGATAGGTCCAACGGCGAAGCAGGGGAGGGCAACGGAGCAAACAGTTTCGAGATCAAGTTCGCATCGGTTTCGACCAATTGAGAAACCGCGACATAGCGATCTTCGCCTGCGTCGTCACGCAAGATCACCGTCTGGCCATCGAAGGCAATCACGTCCGCTTCGATAGGAGGCTTGTTCTCTCGAAAACGCCACGTGCGGCGCTCAATCGGCCTTGCTTGCGATGGAGTACCAGCTTGAGGCATCGAAGCCGGCGCCGGTTTGGGTTCGGTCTTGGCAACGTCGCCCGGCTTCGGAGCATTCGGCATCGCGGGCGAAGGGTTACCGCCGAATCCACCACCGGGCGTTGGCGGAGCCGGGGTGTTCGAGGCGATCCGGTTCTTTTCACTGAGCCGCCAACGCGTGATCTGATCTTCAGGGCGTTCGTGGCACATCAGAAAGTCGTTGGTACCAGGCAGCCGCACGATGGCATACGCGCTGCCAGCGTCGGGGGACGGAATCGTCAGTTGGACTTCTTCTTTACCAAGCTGCCAGAAATCGAACGCTTCGTTTCTCGCCGTCAGAATCGTCTTGCCATCAGGCAGAAAGGCGAGTCCCATCCGCGTCGGCGAGTCGACACGCCACGACTGCAACTTACGAAGACCCTGCGGCTCGACCAGCATTACGATCCCATCTTGCGGCACATTCACGGCCAGCGTCTTGCCGTCGGCCGAACTCACGACCCGCTTTGCCTGCGAGATGCCGTCGTGCAAAAGATCTTTTGTCTGCTGGGAAGCGAGATCATAGCGTCGAATGAAATGCTTCGAGTTCGGGCGGTTTGTATTGCTGACCGAAGCAAACAGGTAACGCCCATCCGCACTGTATCGAATTCCTTGAGCTTGGGTCATATCGCTGGTGAGCGATCGGATCTTCTTGCCGCTCTGGTAATCGTAAAGATCAATCGAAGCTCCTCGGCCAGCGACGGCCAGTTCGGGCCTGGTCGGGTGAAAGCAGATAAAGCCGCAGCGTGAGTCCAACTCAATCTTGTGCGCGACACTGCCGTCGGCCGTTCGATACAGCATCAGATGCTGTGGCCCGACCGCTGCCAACAGGGAAGAGTCAGGCGAGTAGTCGATGGCCAGGATCATCTGCCCTGTCGAAGCGATTTGACGTACTTCTTTGTTTGTCGCCGCATCAAAGACCGTGATCTGACCGCTCCTCCCGGCCACAGCAAAGCTCGATCCGTTGGGCGCTGCCGCCAATCCAAACGCGAGGCGGTCGAAAGGCGTGGTGGACCAGATCTTCTGGAAGACTTCTGCGCTAATTAGTTCGCCTGGAAGCAGGAAACTGCACGCGAGCAGTGTCAGGCAAACGGCGGTCCGCCAAATCGATGCGGGCATGATTTGCTTTCGTCGGCTTGGATGTGGGGATTCTGAACCGATGAGTCAGGCTGTTCAGCCGAAATCTTGCGTTCGCACACCTGCGAGGGGGCATGCATCACTCAGAGGAGGATGCGTCTACTATAGCGTCGACAGCGCGGCATTTCCAGAAAAGGACGAGAGTAGCAAGGCATCTGTGGCTAGCGGGTACGTAAGTGAGGCTTTACTTCTCGCCGGGTTCCGCAGCATCGGCATCTCTACCGAATCAGCCCCGCGGGAGGTCGGCTTTGCGGGGATCGCCCGTGGCCATGGCATACGCAACCGCATGGGTGCGGCAGTGGCTGATGCTGATTTGGACTTCTTCGATGCCGCGGCGGCGGGCAGACTCCAAGGCGCCGCCTGAGAGATGGATGATTGGCTTGCCGCCGAACTGGTTGGCGACTTCCACGTCGCGCCAGGTGATTCCTTTGATCCAGCCGGTGCCGATTGCCTTCAGTACCGCTTCTTTCGCGGCCCAGCGGCCGGCGTAGTGCTGGGTGGCTGCTTTACGTTCGCTGCAGTATTCAATCTCGTGCTGGGTGTAGACACGATTGATGAACATCTCGCCGTGGCGCTCGATCATCTGGGCGATGCGCAGGCACTCGATGATATCGGTTCCGATTCCTATGATTTCCATGACTTCCGCTACTTCGCTACTTCAATCGTGCGTGCCAGCCAGAGATGCCTGACGCCTCTTGGGCCCGCGTCAGAACTTCCCGGGCCTTCTTCCGGGCGACCTGGGCACCGTCGCCAAGGATTTCCTTGAGACGTTGCGGATTGGCTACGAGTTCCGCTCGGCGCTCGTGGGCTTCCGCGAAATAGGCTTCTGCGGCGTCGGCCAAGGCTTTCTTGACGTGCCCATAGCCAAAGCCTCCCTTGCGATAAAGGTCGGCCATTTCTTTCAACGGCTCAGGCTCGGCAAACAAGGAGTAAAGCTGGTACAGGTGATCGGTCTCAGGCTCTTTGGGATCTTCCATCGGCCGCGAATCGGTCACGATCCGCATGATCTTCTTGCGAGCCTGCTTGGGTGGCTCGAACAGTTCGATGATGTTGCCGTAGCTCTTGGACATCTTCTCGCCGTCGGTCCCTGGCACCTTAGCCGACGAGTCAAGCACTTTTGGCTTGGGCAATACGAACACTTCGCCGAACTGGTGATTGAAGCTTTGGGCAATGTCCCGGGTCACTTCGATGTGCTGCACCTGGTCTTGCCCGACCGGGACGACATCGGAGTCGTACGCCAGGATATCGGCGGCTTGCAGCACCGGGTACGTGAACAGGCCGGCGTCCGCTTTCAGGCCGCGATCTTTTTTGTCTTTGTAGCTGACGCAGCGTTCCAGAAGGCCCATGCCGGTGCCGGTCATCAAGATCCAGCACAGTTCGCTCACTTCGGGGACGTCCGATTGGACGAACAACGTGGCCTGATCAGGGTCGAGACCCAAAGCCAGGATGTCGAGCGCCATGTCGATGGTCGCTTGTTCCAACTTTTCGCGGTCACGAACGGTGGTCAGAGCATGCAGATTCGCGATGAAGTAGAACGACTGCTGGTTGCCTTGCAGGTCGATGTACTGGCGAATGGCGCCGAAGTAATTGCCCCAGTGAGGACGCCCGGTGGGCTGGATTCCGGAAAGAACTCGCATGGATCGTTTCAGTAGGTAGAGTCGAAAGTACGCTAAACCAGCGTATCATTATGCCGGACGAACCCGCGCAGTGTCACCCCGGGGAAGGCTGCCGCTAGCGACGGCAATCTTAACCGGGCAACTTCAGCGAGCCGACCACATCGGCCACGCTATTGGCACCCAGCGTTTGCAGGGCTTCAGGCAGCCCGTCGATTACCCGGATAGAGAGTGTCGGATCGAAATAGTTCGCTGTGCCGATTTGTACCGCCGTGGCGCCGGCAACGAGGAACTCCATCACATCGTCCAGGCTGCTGATGCCGCCGATGCCGATAATCGGGACGCTGGTCGCTTTGGCGATCTGAAAAACGCACCGCAGCGCAATCGGCTTGATGGCCGGGCCTGACAAGCCGCCGATGACATTGCCCAGCAGTGGTTTCTGCCGTTTCCAATCGACTGCCATCCCTTGGACCGTGTTGATTGCGGAGACCGCATCCGCACCGCCAGCTTCGGCTGCTTGGGCCACGTCGGCGATGCTGGTCACGTTGGGCGTCAGTTTTGCGATGATCGGGTGTGGGGTCGAACTACGGACTTCCGCGACCAACTGCTCGCAGGTCTTTGGATCGGTACCGAAATCGATCCCGCCGCTGACGTTGGGGCACGAGATGTTCAGTTCAATCGCCGCGACCTGGTCGAATTCGCCCAACCGGGCCGCCATGCTGACGAAGTCTTCCTTCGTCTTACCGGCAATGCTGACTACCAGAGGCGAGCCAAGCGAGCCCAGGTAAGGGAGGTGATTGGCGACGAAATAATCGATGCCGTCGTTATCGAGCCCAATGCTGTTGAGCATTCCGCCGGTGGTTTCCAGCGTTCGCCAGGGCTTGTTGCCGGGGCGAGGACTGCTGGTGATCGTTTTGGGAAGAATTCCCCCGAGCCTGGCCAGGTCGACAATGCCAGACATTTCCTTGGCGTAGCCGAACGTTCCGGAGGCAACCAAAACAGGATTGGGAAGGGTAAGCCGCCCGAGCGTTACGGCGAGATCGACAGACATGCAACTTGATCGGCTAAGGGATTCAAACAGAAAAAGGCGACACCGCCGCGAGAGTTAAGCCAATCGTATGGCTGGAGATAAGATTCCGCAATGAGGGCGGCGGGGGTTCTCGATTCGCAAAGTGCGCATGCAAAAAGACACCACCATGCGGCACAACGGCCGCAAAGTGGTGCCTCGTTTCACGGTACGGGGCGGACGGGCAGCTACTAGATGATGCCGCCGTGCGTGCGGAAGGGGCTCAGGTGGCTAGGCTGGTCGAGGAACCAGATTCGCTGCCATTCTTCCAGGATGTGTCGCTCGTTTTCCGAGGTATAAATCAATTCCGTGGTACGAACGCTCGGGTCGGCCGAATAAATCGGCAAGAAGCAGCCGGTGTTGCCCATCAGTGCGATTCCAAGCAGCAACGCGATGATGAAGTTACGCATCTCATTTCCTCCGTGAAACTTATGAAACGGCTATCCCGTCCGTTTGCGTTCAATAGCATTCAGCCAAGGTTTTGAATCTTGGAGAGTTCGGAGAGACCCGAGATGGATAACCATCTAGGAGAATCGCTTTGCTTAAGAGCCCGTCTCGCTCAGGAGTTATAGTCGCCAGGATTGCCGTATTCTCCAGAGCCACCACCGGGTTGATCGGGTGGGCTGGGATACGCCTGTGGGTAACTTGGCGATTGGCTCGATGGAGGCTGCTGGCTTGGCGGCGTGAAAGATTGAGGTTGGCTGTCAGCCGCTTTGGCTTCCGACTCGATTCGACCTTGTCGGTCTTTCTCTTCGAGTTGCCGTACTCGTTCTTCCATCTCCTTGCCTGGCTTGAAGGTAACGACGTACTTTTCATCGACGTCGACTTTCGCCCCAGTGCGCGGATTGCGTGCTTTGCGAGCCGCCCGCTTCTTCACCTCGAACACGCCGAAGTTTCTGAGCTCGATGCGACCCTCCTCCACTAGGGTGGTGACGATGGCATCGAAGGTCTTCTGGACGATCTCTTTCGTCTTGAGTTGTGTGAGCCCGATCTCTTCAGAAATCGTCTTCACAATCTCTTTTTTGGTCACGAGGTGACTCCCACACAAGGAAAGAATTGGTTGTCGTAAGTTTTTCTAACTCTCGTCAGCAATTGCTCCAAGTGTAAGTCTGACAAGCACTAGAGTCAAGACGTTTCTGACCGGTTGCAGATTTACCGCTACGGCAGCATCTTGCCAAAAGTGCCTTTGCAGGCTTCTCCGAACTATCCAATTTTCAAAGATCCAAGGGTTTCGGGACCGCCCTGTTGGGGGAAACGCTGTTTCCTGAAGGGCCGCTCGGTTCGAACGTACCGGTCTCGATAGAATCGTTATCGACGGAATAATCGGTAAATCTTCAATCCAAACCGGCCAGTTTAACCCGATTTTTCCTCAAATTCGGATCTGGCTGGCTCGATCTTCGATTTCTTCGAGGCTGTAGAGACGCCCCTTACCGCTTCCGGGGCAGAAGTCGCAGGTCGACTGCCAGTCTTCCGGCGTCTTGATATTTGAGTCCCAGAATGGCCAGGTTTTGCACTGGCGAGGCCGCGCCGGATAAACGGTACAACCTCTCTTTTCGGTATCGAGAAAAACACAGTCGCCAGTTGAATATTCTTTGAGACTCTTTCGCAGACCGACCTCCCGGACGTAAACCGACTCGAACTGCTCGACTGTCATGCCGGTAAACTCTGCCAGCGCCTCGATTTCGGCGGCATTGACCCAGACATAGCCAGGACCCCCGGTGCAGCAGCCGCCGCATTGGGTGCATTCAAACTGAAGACCATCCTGGTACCAGGGGCCGTTGGGCTGATTCGGTTTCGACATGGAAAGAACTGCTATCGGGATCGAGTGCTATCGCAAAATGGCCTGCATCGCTTCCAAAGTACGATCGATTTGCTCGGCCGTGTTGAAGATGCCCAGGCTAAACCTAAGCGTACCGCCGATGCCGATTGTCCCCAAGTGCTGGTGCATCAATGGAGCACAATGAAGTCCGGCTCGGCACTGAACCCCAAATGCCGAATCGAGGGCCGTGGCCAGTTCGTGCGGGTCGAACGATTCGACAATGATACTGACCACGCTCGTGCGATGCTCCAGGTTCTCAGGGCCGAGAATTCGCACCGTTGGCATCGTCTTCAGGCCTTCGAGCAGCCGGGCCGTATTATGCATGCAATGCCGATTGAGGGCGGTCACGGTTTGCTCGCGGATATATTCCACGCCGGCTCTTAGCCCCAGGATACCGGTGACGTTCGGGTTACCGCTTTCAAACTTGCTGGGCAGTTCGGTCGGCTGCTGGTCCGATTCGCTTTTGGTGCCGGTTCCGCCTTGGCGTTGGCTCTGAAGTTCTTCCGCGATATCGGCTTGCAGAATCATCGCTCCGGTCCCCAACGGTCCAAGCAGACCTTTGTGGCCGGAAAACGCCACCATATCGATCGGCGTTTCACCCAGGTTCAAGTCAAGATGGCCGGCCGATTGGGCCGCATCGACCAGCATGCGCACGCCGCGATCCTTGGCAATCGCAAAGATCTCTTCGACCGGTTGAATGGCCCCGGTCACGTTAGAAACATGCGTGATGGCAACCAAACGCGTGTTATCGCGAATCGCTTCGCCGATGGCATTGGGGTCGACTCGACCATCCTCGCCTGGTTGGACGTAGGTAACGTCGACGTCCAACATTTCTCGCATCGTCGAGAGGGGGCGAAGGACCGAATTATGTTCGACCGAGGTGGTAATGACATGATCACCGCGGCGCAGCAAACCATGCAGCGCCAGGTTCAGCATGTCGGTGCCGTTGTGGCCGAAGATGACCTGTTCCTGGACATGCGTTCCAAACAGGTAAGCAATTTGTTTGCGGGCGTCGCCGATCAGACGCTCGACCTCGTTCGCTTCGCGATAGCCACTTCGTCCGGCGCATGCTCCCAGCTTCGTTAAATGGTCATGCACCGCTTCGACGACGCTGGCCGGCTTGGGCCAACTGGTTGCCGCGTTGTCGAGGTAAATACGTTCTCGTGCCACAATGTCGGTCTTTCTTAGGTGATCCCGTTAGCCCCCGATTTGGTACATGGCTCGCTCTGGCGGCATGAACTCGGGGGAATCCATGCCATGCGAAGCCTTCTTCGCGGCGACACAATCGTGCAGAAGCTGAGAAAGGTCGGCATCGCTTCCTCCGCTTCGCAGTATTCGCCGCGCGTCCCATTCGGTCGTTCCGAATAGACAGTTGCGAAGTTGTCCCTCCGCGGTAATTCGTAATCGGTTGCATGCCTGGCAAAAAGGCTGCGTGACGCTGTTGATAAATCCGATGCGCTGGCGGCCGTCGGCATAGGCGAAATCGACTGCCGGCTGGCTTTTGTCCGCACGGTTCGCTTCTGCCAGTGGAGCAACCTGGCTTGCAATTATCTCGCGGATCGCCTCGCCGGAAAGGACCTGATCTGATTTCCAGGCCCGATCGGCATCCAGCGGCATGAATTCAATAAAGCGCAAATGCAGATCGTTTTCTCGGGCAAAGTTTGCTAGCGGAACGATTTCTCCCTCGGTCAGGTTCCGGATCGCCACCGCGTTGAGCCGGATCTGCTCGAAGCCAGCCGCTTGGGCCGCCGCGATTCCAGCGAGAACTTTCTGCACGCCTTGCCGCCGGGTGATCTTCTCGAATAACGCTTCGTCCAATGCATCGAGGCTGACATTCAAGCGATCGAGCCCCGCCTGTTTTAAGTCGACAGCGGTCTCAGGGAGCAAGATGCCGTTGGTCGTCAGGGCGATTTCATCAATCCCTGGGACTTCTTTCAGCAGGCGAATCAATTGAGCAAGATTCGCCCGAACCAGCGGTTCTCCGCCTGTCAGCCGAAGTTTGCGGATGCCATGGCGGGCGGCGACCGAAACGACCTTGGTCATTTCCTCGAAGGTCAGCAGCTCTTCGCGCGGCTTGAAGCGGACGTTTTCCAGCGGCATGCAGTAAAAGCAGCGAATGTTGCAGCGATCGGTGACGCTGATTCGCAGGCTCGTGTGCACCCTTCCAAAGGAGTCGATCAGGGGAGATTGGGGATCAATGGCCATAACTTTATTGTAACGTACCATCCTCCAGGTTCTTCGTCATTCCTGGATGAACCCACTGGGTAGAACCGGTGGCCCAATGCTCTTTTTTCCAGACCGGAACTAGCTCTTTGATCCGGTCCATCAGCCAACTGGCCGCCTCGAACGCGTCGCGTCGATGCGGAGTCGAAACGGCCACGGCGACGCTAGCCTGGCCGACCGGAACTTCCCCCAAGCGATGTATCAAAACGCATTCGCCGATCGGCCAGCGCGACCGGGCCTGATCTTCCAGCTTTTCCATTTCGCTTTGAGCCATTGGTGCGTACGAAGTGTAGGTGAGCGTGACCGTTTCGCGGCCATCGGTCAGCTGCCTGGTAGTTCCCAGGAACAGCACCACCGCGCCGCACTGGGGGGACGTGACCTGGGCGGTGATCTGGTCGGTGCAAATCGGGTTGTCGGTTAATTCCACCATGCTCTGGATGCTTCGTCTCTCAACCACCACTCACAGGAGGTAAACAGGCGATTTCGTCCTCAGGTTCAACGGGCGAAGAGGTCGTCGCGTACTCGTTGTTGATCGCAAACGCGCAGCTGACCAGCATCGACTTCAGCTCCGGGACCTGGTTGGCCAATGCCTCGCGCACCGTCTCGATTGTCGCCCCGGGGGCCACGTCGAGCGTTACTTCTTCGGCTCCGGCCAGGTCTTGGGCCAGGGCAAACAATTTGATGCGAATGATCATGAAATAAACAATTCGTGCGACGATGGGGAAAAGAGATCGGTGTCCTGATCGAGCACGCCATACGATTTCGCCAGCAGCTTGATCGGATGAACGACCGCCTTGTTGCCGGCTTGTTCGATTTGCATCTTACATGCGCTGCACTCGGTCGAGCCAATCTCGATGTGTTTATTGCGCATCGCGACGATCAGGTCCCAGCCGATACGCAGGCTGCTGCGGAAATTATTTCGCGTCAGTCCAAAGGTGCCTGCCATGCCGGAACAGCCCTTTTCGATCGGTCGAACCGAGAGACCTGGGATCAATTGCAAGATGCGCTGGCCGTACGACTCTTTGTGTAATGCTCGCAGGTGGCACGGCACATGAAACCCGACCGACAGATTGACTGGCTTCAAGTCGAGTTCCAGCCCGCCATGATGGTGCAGGTCCCACAGGTATTCACAAGCCTCTCGCGTGTTCTCGGCAACTATCCGGGCATCGTCCGTGTCGAGCAGGTTGCGATATTCGTGCGTGAGCGCCATCACGGCGGAAGGCTCGGTGGCAACGATTGTATAGCCTTGCCGAACTGCTTCGGCCAAGGCCTGGATATTGCGATGAGCCAGACGGGCCGCCATCGTGACGGCTCCCTGAGAGATCGCTGCCATACCGCTGACTTGCTGCTTGGGATGCACGAAGACCGCAATGCGGTTATGATCCAGCACGTTGATAAACGCGTGAGCCAACTGCGTGTCGAACATGTTCGCGTACAGGTCGACAAAGTAGAGAACTTTGCGGCCGCTACGACGTGTGGCCGTGGTCAGTCCTTTGCGGGCGACTTGTTTAATGAAGCTTCGATTGGCCACCTTCGGCAGTTTTCGTTGCTTGGCCAGACCGATCAGTCTTTCCAGAAGCCAACGCATACCTCGGTTGCCGAGTACCCAATTCGCAAGGCGAGGGAACCGGTTAGCCCACAACGCCCAGCGATGAATCTTGGCCTGTAGCGCGCTGTCTTGTGTCAGCCCGGCTGAGTCGATCAGGCGGGCCTTCATTTCCAGAACCATGTTGGGGATGTCGACGTTCGAGGGACAATCGATCCGGCATTGATGGCAATGGAAACAGGTGTTGAGGATCTCGCGAGTCTCTTCCTTTTCCAGGTTCTCTGGCGGAAGTTGTCCCGACAGGACTCCGCGCAGAAGGTTCGCCTTGGCCCGGGGCGAAGCATCTTCGCGCGAATCAAAACGAAACACAGGGCACATTCGCGAATCGGAACCGTATGTGCGGCATCGGCCGCAGCCATGACAACTGCGGGCCGCGTTTGCCATTTCCTCAGGAGACCAATTCAAAACCTGGAGCTCGATTGGTTTGGGCGATGGCTTGTCGCTATTCTCGTTGTCTGGCGAATCCTCGTCGCGTGGAACGATTTCGACCGGGCGAACCAATTCCATCGGAGAAAAGGTCGACGAGAGAACCTTTTTGCCAGGGTTGAAAATGCCAGCGGGGTCGAACAGACGTTTGATTCGACCGAACAAGTCATAGAGTGGTCCGTACTGCCGCGGGAGATAAGGAGTACGGCTGATCCCGTCACCACTTTCGCCGCTGAGTGAACCGCCCAGTTGGAATAGTTCGGTATAGATCTCGTCGGCAATCCGTTCCAACTTGGCCAGGTCGTCGGGGTTGGCCATGTTCAGAAGCGGGCGAACGTGCAGATTGCCATGGGCCGCATGCGCGAAGATCGATGCGATTGTCTCGTTGCGTTTCAAAACGTCTTGCAGCTTTGTCAGAAACTTCGGCAACTGCGCCGGTGGGACCGACATGTCTTCGACGAATGGCAGCGGCCGGGTATTGCCTTTGAGCCGATACAGGATCGGAGTCATCCGTCGGGCCAGTTCCCAGTAGATACCAACTTCTTTCGGGCTGGTGCTGATCAACGAATGAAAGGCCAGCTTGCGACGGCGGCGAATCTGGTCGGCGATCTTTTCCAGTTCCTCGTGGACGATCGTCTGGCTATCGCCGGAGTACTCGACCAGCAGCATCGCCTCGGTGTTCTCGGGAATCAGATGCGAATACCGTTGGTCGGTCTCGCGAGCGATCGCCAAGGTCCGGCGATCAAGCAAGTCGCACGCGCTAATGCCAACGCGCGAAAGCAGCACGGCCGCTTTCGCTGCGTTATCGAGGCGTTCAAAGAACAACAGTACCAGCCCGCGAGCATTGGAACGGGGACTGGTCCGCAATTTGGCCTGGGTAATTAAAGCCAACGTTCCTTCCGAACCGGCCAATAGCTTGCACAAATCGACCTGGTCGTTTTCAAGCGTGCCGGTTAGTTGATAGCCGCTGCCTTGGCTGAAGGTCTTGGGCAGATGATTGGCGATGTCGTCGGCGTGGCTATTGATCAGTTCCGACACGCCGGAGGTGATGCGGACCAGTTCCGGCGACTCGAGGTGGGCGACGCGGTCCAGGTGCGTTGGTTTGATGGTGACCACTTCGCCGCTGGAAAGCACGGCTTGAAGTTCCAGGATGTGATCGCTGGCCGAACCATGCTGCGGCCAGTGGCTGCCGGAAGCATTGCGGGCGATGACGCCTCCCATCGTCGTTACGCTGCGCGTGGCGGGATCGGGGCCGAAGATTTGGTCGCGCTGGGCCAGGTAACGATTCAGATTGGCCAGTACCACACCAGGTTGAACGCGAACCCAATCGTCGCCTGTTTCGAGGATTCTCCGCATCGAATGCGCGAAGTCGATGACGATACCTTGCCCGAGCGATTCGCCAGCCATCCCGGTTCCGGCTCCGCGAGCGTGAATGGGGATTTGGTTATCGGCGGCGTACTGGACCGTCGCGGCGACGTCCGCCGTTCGCCGAGGCCGAACGACCGCCAACGGCTTGATTTGGAAGATGCTCGCGTCGGTCGAGTAAAGCTCGAGGAATGTATCGTCGCAGCAGATTTCGCCAGCGAGGACACCGCGGAGATCGGCTCGAATTCGTTCGCGTTCTAAATCCATCGGCTGCGAGTCGGAAAAGACCCGTCGAAGAGCGGCTCAAAGATTGCGGTGTGCAGGGTGCTGTCGTTTGGGATGTGGTTAATCAGGATGTAGTTTTGCAGGCGGACTCGTCGCAAATGTCGATGGCGACCGGGTTTCCACGTCGTTCCAATGGTAATCCCAAATCGCCGTGCTGCCCAGGGATGCCATCGGCAAGACAGCTTTTGCGCCTGCCCGCAAGGTTTGACACGCGGCACGCAGCCCCGAGGGAAACGGTGCCTTTGGTTGGTCGACCTTCGCACCAGATTTCTAAAAATCGGAAGACGAATTTGGTCGACACCTGAGCGAAAGTTCCTCGCTCAGGCAGATCATTAGCTATAGAACTTTTTGGAGAGCAGTCCCAAGCCGCCGATGATGACGATCGCTGCGCCAACGATGTAGATGACGTGGTAACGCTCGTACCAGGGTTCGACCGGCGGACCATTGCCAGGAGTCACCCACGATTCGAGGAAGACATTACAGCGCGGGCAGTGATCGCCAGGCCCGATACCCTTGGGAAGCTGTTGACGGCAATTTGGACAATATCCTGGCTCGACACTGTCAAATCGACCGCCAAAGCCAGGCGAGGAATTGTTGCCGCCGTTTTGGGGCTGAGCGCCGGGCTGACTGTAGTTGTTGGATGGCATCGACGTGCCTTCGGTGTTCGATCCAAAGCCGGAATTGTTGGCCTCGGAAGGAATCGTTGCCTCTGGCATCGAGCCAGGTTGGCCTGGGTTGGCCGTCCCAGCGGAATTGTTCGACGTAGGTTCCGTTGAAGGATCGAACGGCTCGGTGCTGTTGTTGGGATCGAACGGCGGAGGAACGTAGGCTGGACCACGCGAGGAATTGTTGGTCATGCCTCCAGGGCCTGGTCCGGGCCTTGTCCCGCCAACGGTTGTGGGGGAACGCATTCGTTGAAACATGTCGAGTTCTTTGTGAACGTCAGGGTCCGCTTCTTCCATTTTCTCGCGGGTGAGGATTTCGTCCGCTTCGCCCCGTTTGGTCAGATGCCCTCGCAGGTACTTCTGATCTTCGGTGCTCAAGGTATAGAACGAGAGCTTGTGAGCTTTGTTGCCTTGCAGCAGGATGACATAGCCTTCGTGCATGCGGACATACTTCGCTTTTACACTATCGCCGCGGAAGTCGGACCATTCACGGTTGTCGAACAAGGTCATGTCCGATTTGTCGATCACCGGTTCCTTGGGGGCCATGTTCTCTTTGGCCTTTTGTTGCTGCCGAGCATAGTCTTGATCTGCCTGGCTGAAGGCGGTGATCGGGATGGAGAAAAACTGCCCGTTCGAATTGATGCGAACGTTGCCTTCGGCAGTTAGTTCCAGAAACTTGCCTTCGAGCTTTTTACCATTCGCGTCCGTCCATTCACGAACGTCCTGGGCCAGTGCAAGGCTGGAAAAAAGGCAGAGGAATAAAGGCAACACGAAAATGCAGCGGCGGGCCAGCATGGTTTCGATTCCAGATTTGGGAAGTAAAAAAACAGATCGAACGAAGGATTCAATAATATGATCAATGCCAGTCAAACTTGCCAGGATCGCCTGCGAAGACAAATCTCTGCCGGCACGACGATTAGCTGCCGTCGCACACTTTGACTAGCTAACACTCATTAGGAGTCCAAACCCTCCGAGTATTAAGCAGACGCCCAGCATCATCGCGTACAACGCGGTGCTTGATTTCTCCCATTCCGAAAGGCCGTAAACGATTGCCATCCCGGGAATCAGACTGCGGACGCCTGAATGGTGATCTTCCAGAAAGGCCAACGCCACGATCCAGAAGTAGCCACCGGCAATCATCATGCTGCCGGTGCCCAAGAGGGTGACGCCAAACATCTGGAGATTCCAGTCGGTGGTGGTGTACTCACGCTGGGCAGGGGGCTGATACGCGTTGAAATCGGACTGGGGAGTATAGGTCTGCGGTTGGTACTGCGAATCGTTCGGATTCGTGATGGCACTAGTCGGGTTGTTTTGCGGCTGGGTTGTTGGCTGGGGAGGCTGATTGGGTTTGGTTGGAGTGCTGTTTGGCGACGTCGAGGGACGGGTTGTGCCGGGTTGCGAGCGGGGCGGAGAGTTGGAACCTCCAAAACCGCCTGAGCTAGGCTCCAGCGAGGCAACATCGAACAGAGGGGGCTGATCTTCCGAGTTCGATTCAGGTGAGTTCTCCACGATAGTGGATGAAGGGACCGTGACGTGACCCTTGCTTCCGAATCCGGACGAGGAGGGAATCGAGTCGAATGAGCCTTTTTCCTCGACGATCGGTTCTTCCTGCATGTTGCCGAAGCCGTTTCCAGGTAGCTTCTCATCGGAATCGAACGGGGTTTCCGTGCTTGGAGTCGGCTCTGGATTGATATTCCCAAATCCGTTGGACGGGAGTTTCACGTTGGGGGGATTGCTGCCTGGACTGGCACTGCCGAATCCGGATGGGGGCAACTTGACGCTCGAATCTGAACTGTCGGGAGATGTGCTCCCGAACCCGTTGGAAGGCAGGTTGGTCGACCGAGGAGTCGAGCCAAAGCCGGAGGGGGGCAGCTTGGTTTCGGCCGATCCCGCCCCAAAGCCATTGCCGGGCAAGACGACGTTGGAACTAGAAGGACGCGTGCTGCCCGAGGAGTTGTTTCCGGCAACATTCCCTCCAGAAGGATTCCCATTGGAAGAGTTGCTGGGCGGCGGCATCGGTATTGTCGAAGTCGGACCAGGGGGCTGGTTATCGTAGGCGGGAACGCTTGTAACCGCGTCCTTCAGGTCAGGGCGGACAGGCGGAACCATGGCCTCTTTATTGATTGCCTTATGCGCATCGAACAGAAACTGTCGATCAGCCAGCGACAAATCATAGTACTGAATTCGATGGTAACGAGGTCCTTCTTTCAGGACGACGGTGCCATACACCATCCGCAGAAACTTCGCTTCGACCGCGGCGCCTTCGCGCGAACGCCAGATTCGTTCAGCACCTAGCCGCACCGGTTGGTTGCGATCGGCACCTTTGCCTTGCTCGTCTTCGGAAACGGCTTCGTCGATTTCGCGATTGATTTCCGCGTCGGAAGGTTTGAAGTTGGCATCTTTCAAACCTTGAACGTAGCCACGATCTTTTTGCGAGAGCCGTTCGAGAGGGACCTCGAAGCGCTTCCCACTCACGTCCAATACGACGGCATTCCCGTCATGAACGATGTCCACGAGTTCCGCCTCGACCACTTTCCCTTCCAGCGTGGTCCAGGGACGAGCCATGGCGGCTTGGGCATAGAATACCCCAAGGACGATCCCGAAAAACGCGAGACCATGTCGCCAATGTTGAATCCGTAGCGTGAACATGGAAATCTCTGAAAAGCTGGCCAGACAACCTAGACGCCGCACTCGCCGATTGCCTCTCTAACAATTGTTATACCGCCGCAACTGTCAGAAAGACGAATTAATCTCAAGAACGGATTTTTCACCCCTGGAGAGGGATTCGATCATATCCTGGCGAACCTCGAAAGGTCAATTGAAAAAAACGATTCCGTGCGCAGGCATTCGATGCAAATTCATGGATAATTGGGGTTACAACGATTTGAATCAACAAGACTCGCACCCTTACATAGCACCTTATGGACGTTGCCTCGACCGCCAAGAAAATCCTCGGAAACGTTGAGAAAGTCATTCTGGGCAAGCGCCAGCAGATCGTCTACTCCCTGGTCGCCTGGCTCTCGGAGGGGCATGTCCTAATGGAAGATGTGCCTGGGGTGGCCAAGACGATGTTGGCCCGGGCGTTGGCAAGGAGTGTCGGCTGTACGCTCAAACGAGTCCAATGCACGCCGGATCTGCTGCCCAGCGATGTCACCGGAACGTCGATTTTCAATCAGAAGACCTCCGAATTCCAATTTCGCCGGGGGCCTGTCTTCACTAATATTTTGCTAGCGGACGAAATCAACCGGACCACGCCCCGTACCCAAGCCGCATTGCTGGAAGCGATGGCTGAGTCACGGGTCACCATCGACGGCGAAACCCACGAGTTGGATCCCCCGTTTCTGGTCCTGGCCACGCAGAACCCGATCGACCACGAAGGTACCTTTCCGCTGCCTGAGGCGCAGTTGGACCGCTTTCTGATGAAGTTCAGTCTGGGGTATCCGAACCTGGAAGACGAACTGAAGATGCTGACCGCCTCGCGTAAACAGCATCCGCTGGAAACGATCGGCGCCGTGGTGACGAGCGAGGAACTACGTGCCTGTCAAAAGGCGACCCGTAGCGTCAAACTGCATGAAAAGGTGCAGCGATATATTGTCGAGCTGGTCCATGCCACGCGGCGGCACGATCAACTTCTGTTGGGGGCAAGCCCGCGGGCCTCGCTCGCGCTGTTTCGAACAAGCCAATCGTTGGCCGCCATTTTGGGCCGCAACTACGTCTTGCCGGACGATGTGAAACGGGTTCTCACTCCGGTGATGGCTCACCGCATGATCCTTCGTCCTGAGAGTCGGCTTCGCAAGGTGACCGCTCAGGACGTGTTGGATGATATCTTGCAGGAAGTTTCCGTCCCGATGATCGACGAGGCACCTGTCTGATGCGTTGGGTCATCGGAGCGCTGATTCTGCTCGTGCTTTCAGTCGCCCTGGGACTGGGGCTGATGGTCTATGCGATGTATGCCCTCGTTGCGGTGATTATCGGCTCTCGGGTGTTGGTCAACTATTGGATTCGGCACCTGACCGCTAAGCGGCATGTCAGCCAGCTTGATGTGGAAGAGGGCGAAACGATCATTGTCGGTTTGACGCTTCGTTATACGGGCGCGATCCCGATGCCCTGGTTCCTGGTCGAAGACCTTTTGCCGCGGCATGCTGTGATCACGCGACCGCCTGCCTTGGAAGTTGAAGGGAAGCGTATCTTTCTGGGCATGATGTGGAATAATTCGACGAAGCTTTTAAGCTACAAAATCCATTGCCATCGCCGCGGCTACTACCAGATCGGACCGGCCGTGCTGGAAACGGGCGACGTCTTTGGTTTGTACAAGCAGTTCAAAATGATCGCTGAACCAGAGTTCGTGACCGTCGAGCCGGCAATCATTCCGCTGGAAGGATTCGACCTGGTTTCCAAGCGGCCACTGGGCGAAATCAAGATGCAGTCGCGCCTGTTTGAAGATCCCTCGCGGATCGCAGGCGTTCGACGTTACCAGATGGGCGATCCGCTCAATCGGATTCATTGGGCCTCGACGGCACGTACCGGGCAACTGCATAGCAAGCAATACGAAGCGACCTGTATTGCCGGCGTCAGTATCGTGCTCGATCTGCATCCTGACAGCTTTCCGGCCAAAGACGAACCGATTCGCAGCGAACTTTCCATCAAGTGTGCCGTGGCGATCGCTAACGCGGTTCAGCTGATGGACCAGCAGGTCGGCATCGTGACCAACTCGGTCGATGCGGCCCAACGCATGAAGTACGAAGGTTGGGACTTCGACACCCGAACCCGCGATGCCGCCCGAAAAAGTGCCGGACGGGTCGATCGCGATCCGCGACTCGCGCCGCAAAAAGTACGCACCCGCCGCGGTGCCGAACAGTTTCAACAGATACGCTACATGATGGCCCGCAGTGAAAAGAATCGCGGCCTGACGCTCTCTTCGCTTTTGTTGGAAATGCATAGCGAGCTTCCCCGCGATGCGACCGTCGTGCCGATCCTCAGCCAGGTAACGCCAGAGATGGCGTTGGCGTTGGGGAATCTCGTACGCAGTGGCTACGTCGTCACGCCGATTATCAACTGCTTTGACGAGTACGAATTCGCCAAGGCAGCCGGATTGCTGCTGGCTGAACGAATGGTTGCCAAGCAGCTTAAATCGCTCGAGGCGATCAGCCAGATTTGTCAGGAACAAGCTTACCCGTTGTTTTAGATTCGAACCGATTTTTCCAACCACATGCGACCACGACTGACCGAAATCGATTACGCCATCATCGCCGTTGCTCCGGCGCTGATCATGGTATTGGTCGGCAGTCTGATGCTGTTCCTGGCAGGGCTCACCTACCAAGGTCCGCATGAGTATCGCATTATCCTGATCATCTGCATGTTTGTGCTGGGGATCGTTTCGCTGGCACGGGTTCACATCGAAGAGGGAATCGGCAAGTCAGGAACGCTGGCCGCCGGATTTTCGAGCGTGATGATGCTGGCGGTCTGGAGATTCGTGCCCGATGCGATGGTAATGGCCGCGCTGATGCTGGTCGGCATCTGGTGGATCAGTACTCGCCTGGTCTACGACTGCACGGTGTTGGAGCAATCGGTCGATGCCTCCCAGAAAGGGCTGATGCAATGGATTCGGAAGCAACCCGAAGCAGAAACAACGCAGGCCAGCCAGCCAGAAGAGCCGCAGATCGAAGGGGTGACTGGCGGCGAAGAGGAATCGGTCCAGCAGCAAACGTTCCTGGAAAAGCTCGATGCCTGGTTCAACCCCACCAATACTAAGTTCGCCCCGGGGGCCTGGGTGGTTTACTTCTCGCTGGCAGCGCTGCCGATATTCGGCTTCGGCCAGGCACTCGGCGGAGATCTTGCCGAGTCGCGGCGCTGGTACTTGTTTCTACTGCTGGTTGCCTATGTGTTCGCCGCCCTCAGCTTGTTGGTGACGACCAGCTTTCTCGGGCTGCGGCGGTACCTGCAACAGCGAGGCGTCGAGATGCCGCTAAGCATGACCGGCACCTGGCTGGGGGTTGGCTTTACGGTGGTCGCGGTGGTGTTGGTCGTGGTGTCGATTTTGCCTCGACCGAACGCGGAATACGATCTGGCCAAGGTTCCTTCTTATCAGGATGAACACGAACGCCAGGCTTCGCGCTACGCAACCAATCAGGACGCTACAAAGGACAATCGCGAAGACCGGGCCAAGTCGACCGACAACCAGGATCAGGCCGACGAGAATTCGCCCAAGTCGAACGAAACCCGCAAGGACGGCAAGGAACCGGGCAACAAGACCGATTCCAACGCCAAGCAAACCAAGTCAGGCAAGTCAAAAGATTCGAGCAAACAGCAAGGCAAATCGTCGGACCAGAAATCGAACGATCAGCAGAAATCAGATTCCAAGCAAAACCAGTCGACCGACGGCAAGCAGCAAGATCAGTCAAACGATTCCAAGCAATCGGAAGGGGCCAAGCAGAACGAAGGTTCGCAGCAAAGCCAGGGGGATCAGAAGAGCGACAGTGGCGAGAAGAGCGAGTCCAACGACGATTCCTCTTCGGATAAATCGTCGGAAGAAAACTCCTCGGACGAAAAGTCGCAGGAGAGCGAATCTTCGAAAAGCCAATCGAGCGACCAATCGCAACAGGCCTCGCAGCCGCCCCCCAGTTCGTCGCTGCCGTCGCTACCCTCGCTGGGCAACGCGCTGAAGCTGTTGATCTATGCGTTGGTTGCCGGTGCCGGGATCTTCTTCGCCTGGAAATTCTGGGATGACATCGTCAAGGCCTGGAACGAGTTCTGGGAAAGCTTGTTTGGTGGAAAAAGTTCGACCGAAGAGAAGGCCGAACAGCCGGAGGTCGCCCCGGCGAAGCCTCGCGTCGCTTTCTCGTCGTTCCGCAATCCGTTCCAGGACCCGCGCTGGAAAGGCAAGCCGCTGGAAGAATGGGTTCGCTACAGTTTCTCAGCACTTGAGGCCTGGGCGGCCGAACGTGGTAGCGAGCGCAGCGAGGAGCAAACGCCGGGGGAATTTGCCACGATGCTCGAAAATCAGTTTCTGCAACTGGACGAAATCGTGCGACCAGCGGCCGATCTTTACGGCCAGGTTGCCTACGGTTCAGGCAAGGCCCCTAGGGAAACGCTCGATATTCTGCGAAAGTTATGGGAAAGCCTGACGCGATCGGCTTAAGTTTTCCTATCACCCCCAAAGACCAGCCGCATGTTTGAAGATCTTGCCGAGCGAAAGAAACAGGCCCGCCGGGTCGTTCGTCAGTTGAAGAAAGACTATCCCGACGCCGAGTGCGCGCTGAACTACGATTCCCCCTTTCAACTGCTGATCGCCACGATTCTTTCCGCCCAGTGTACCGACGTCCGGGTCAATATCGTGACGAAGGATTTGTTCGCGAAGTACCCCGATGCCGACGCCATGGCGGCCGCGCCGGTCAAGACGCTGGAGAAGATCATCCAGACGACCGGGTTCTTCCGCAACAAGGCCAAGAACATCCACGCCGCCTCGCAGGCATTGGTCGATCAGTACGACGGCGAGGTTCCGCAAGATCTCGAGTCGTTGGTCGAACTACCCGGGGTGGGGCGAAAAACGGCCAACGTCGTCTTGGGAACCGCGTTCGGTATCGCCTCCGGAATTGTTGTCGATACGCACGTCGGCAGGCTGACCAAACGGATGGGACTGACCAACAAGACCGACGCCGTCAAAATCGAGCAGCAACTGTTGGAAGTGATACCGAAGAAAGAATGGGTCGACTTTTCACACCGCCTGATCCACCACGGCCGAGCCATCTGTGCCGCCAGAAAACCAAAGTGCGACCAGTGCCACTTCAAGAAGTTCTGCCCGCAAATTGGTGTGGAGTAGATAAAAATGCCCGAGGCTCAGAATCGCGGTGCCATGGCCACGGCCCTGCGTGGCCATGATTGTACGCGGAGTTTCGTCTATCGCCCGAGATCCGAAGGAGTGGAGGCGTCGCCCGGTGTGTCGAATCGACAAATCGTCTCGCGATGAGGCGTAGCCATGCACGAAGCAGGTAACTTCGGTTTACGTTTGGCAATCAACTTCTAGCGGAAGCATGTCCACGCAAGGCCGTGGACATGGCACCCGGCTCTAGCTGAGTTGAATCTGGTCAGGAGACAAGTCGTTTACATCGCCCCAAAGGTCAACCATCCTGGGTTTTCTTTCTAGCCATTCGAGAAACATCTGCGGAACAGTAATGTTTTTGATGATGAGCACTTGGCTTGAGAAGCAACAGACGACAGGCCACTTCTCTGGGTTTTGGCTCTTGGTTTGCCAGCAATAGAAGCTGCCACTAAAGTCGTTCATAAACGGAAACAGCCCTCCCTTCTCAGGGAAGAGTGGAAGATCTTTCTGTACCCGCTTCCCTTTCTTCTCGTCGAAAACGAATGTGTTGCCTCTCAAAGTCGAGACCTTCTCCTCCATCGCCGCGATGAACTTTTGGACTTCCTTGCTGGATCGCGCGGTAGTATAGACCGGTTTTGCATGGTCAAACCAGGTACTGTGTCCGTATATAGAGATGAACTCTTTGAATGAGGCCGGATAAGAAAACCCAAGTGCGTCTTCGACAAGCGACCAATCTACGACGGCCTCTTTGGGCTTGGCAGGCGGCGGCATTCGTTCGACCAATTTGGCAAGTGCGGCGTTCACTTAGCGCTCGTTCTAATAGGAGGTTTTATCCCACGATTGGGCACTTGAATAGCGATGATGGGTTCTTGACGGTGATCCCAAAGGGCGTTCGGCGCCCCGTAAGACAATCCTGACCGACGGCCTTAAATTCAATCGAGTCTGGAATTGTCCTTCCTGGAGTAGAATAGTGGGCGATAACAAGAATGTCCACGCATCCATTCTTTTGGATGAATTTTGCCACTCTGTTTTCCTCCTTCGCCATTTCCTGATTCTTAGTTTGGCAACATGGAACGAGATTCACCTTTGAGCCGGGGTGCCATGGTCACGGCCTGGCGTGGCCATGCTTACACGAGGAATTTCGTTTATCGCCAGAGATCCGAAGCGGTGGAAGCGTCGCCCGGCGAGTCGAATCGCCTTGCGATGAGGAGTAGCCACGCACAAAGTATGTAGATTCCGTTTATCCCTGGCAATAAACTTTCGGCGGAAACATGGCCACGCCAGGCCGTGGCCATGGCACCCCGGCGGGGACAAGGAGATAATTATATTCACGAATTTGCGGTTCAGGCGGCAACCACGACTGAAAATCTGGTGATTGGAGTCAGCGCACTTGGTGGTGCCTTTGGATTTGGATGGTGGTGGACTAGATCATGATGCGTGGGCAGTTCCTATTGAAAATCTCTTTCTTACTTTCATGGATTGTATGTTTTGTTGTTACCTATCTGCTGCGAAGCCACACGGAACTTCCCGGCATGACGATATTTGGGTTGGCGATCTTAGCCGGCATTCTTACCTTTATCCTGTTCAGCATTGTGGTCACAATACTTGGGATGTAGTTTCATGCGTCTGAACACTTTGCTGCGATCGTCTAGGACTGATAGACATCGGTCGCCGGCTTCTACACGCCTGACTGGCAACTGTTGGAAGAAGATGTTGAGGATTACAACCCCGACTCCGGAGAAATATCAGATTCCTTTCGCCGGGGTGCCATGGTCACGGCCTTGCGTGGCCATGTTTACACCAGGAATTTCGTCTATCGCCAGAGATTCGAAGTCATGGAGGCGTCGCCTGGCGTGTTGAATCGACGAATCGTCTGGCGATGAGGCGTAGCCATGCACGAAGTAGGTAACTTCGGTTTACGTTTGGCAATCAACTTTTAGCCGAAGCATGTCCACGCAAGGCCGTGGACATGGCACCCCGGCTTGACCATCCAATTGTACATTGATCTTCACACGCAAGTGATAAAAAGCGCCTATCCACTGTACTAGGAGACTTGCATGGCAATCCGCCTAAAAACGTTCCTTTCGACCAACGAGGAGATGAAGGATCTCCCAACTGCAACCGTTGATCCTCCGTATGAGATCGTGGGTGAGTTCTTTTCATCTGAGTTAGACAATCTCAAAGTTCGAGAGGAGTTCATTCTCGACTTGTTATCAACTGTTGAAGAAGCTGAATCTGACCCAGGCATTTCACTCAAGGATGGTCTTGGAGGACACGAAGTCTTCATAGAAAATGGGACTGTAACGATCGATGCGGTCTATCGTGATGAGGGAGCTTCAGTCTCGATCAGTTGCTCAGATTTCGGACGAATTCTCAAAGAATGGCATCAGTTTTTAGTAGCAAATGCTGAACCTCCGTCCTCACCTTCTTAACCCGGAACAAAGTAGGACTCCCCAACTCGTGATTGCATCCCAAAGAAATGAAGGCCGAATGGCCTGGGCGGTAGCTAAGCCGGGGTGCCACGGCCACGGCCCTGCGTGGCCATGATTGTACGCGGAGTTTCATCTATCGCCAGAGATCCGAAGCAGTGGAGGCGTCGCCCGGCGTGTCGCATCGACGAATGGTCTGGCGATGAGGCGTAGCCATGGTTGAAATAGGTAACTTCGGTTTACGTTTGGCAATCAACTTTTAGCCGAAGCATGTCCACGCAAGGCCGTGGACATGGCACCCCGGCAAACTTAGTTAATGACAACAAGTATTTCGCCACTAGATTTTGCGTCGAAGCCGCGTCCTGATGGCGTCTTCTTCGATCCGCCAGTCCCTGGAGTTAATGTTCGACAATTCAACTTCGGGAAACATGGCCTCCCAGATCCATAGGAAAAAACGCCTCGGTTCTGATGGCACAGGCATTGGTGACTCTTGCTGGCTAGCAAACGCTTCTTCGAACACCGAGTCATCACGGCAAACCAAATAGTAATGGAGCGAATCCTTACAGGCCTGAATACTCTCTTCATTCAGTGACCGGATGTGCGGAACAATGAACTGCTGAATAATTGATTTCATTCCAGCTTCGTCGCTTTCCGACCTGACGACACCACACTCATCGTCAGTTCGCACATTTAAAACACCGAGAATCTGATCAAGGACGTGGTAGCTTGCTGTCGGCATATCAATGCGGCCTTATGGGGTGGGATATCCCGTATACGGCTTTCCGTTTCTGAATATAAATTTAGCTGTGGAACTCTTGAAGTAATGCGGGCAAGCAAAGGGGGGCTTTTTTGGGCCTCGATCTTCCATTTGAAAACACGCTGTCGGCTACTTCGCGTTCATCGCCTGGTTCAGCGATCTCTGGGTTTCCACTGAAGGTACAGATGGTGGTTTAGCGACGCGGTATTTCCGATTGCTTTGGTAGCTTGGAATTCTAGAAACCCGTCTCCAGTATCAGTATAGAATATCTACCAATGGTTAGTGACAGTGCGGTCAGCGTGGAAGGTGGCGTAAACTTCTCAGTGTTCCAATCTAGTCCGTTAATCGAAACGAGTGCAGACTCTTTGGGGACGACAACCGTGCAGTCGTTTGAGGACAGGTCTTTGTATTGAATCACCATCTCTTCCGAATTAATCACTAGGCCATTCAGGACGGCTGCCTTTCCAGTTCCGGAGATCAATAGCAAGCCGTCGTCACCGGATTTCACGATCAACCTACAATCCGAAACTGGTTTCAATTTCGTCTCTGCCTTTGCCTCGATCAAACGCGTGTATTCCTCCCGCGTTACACCCATGTTCACGTGGTAGGGCAATGGTTCTCCAGGTTTAAGACGCTGAGATGCAACGTATGCTTGAATCCAACCTGGGTTAGCAGCAACGGCCTTCGAGAACTTTGCCATGATCGCAGTGGCATCGTCAGGCATCCGCATTTCGAGTATGGATGCCTCAAACGTACCCTCGCTCAGGGTGCCGTTTAGGATAGACTTCTTGTCCTGCGCTCCCGCCGTCCCAATTAAAGTAGTGAAGAAGGTCAGTAAGAAGATGAGGCATTTCATAAGCATTCGCATAACTTGTGATTAAACAGAGTTTCAATGTAGCAGCCCCGTTCACCCAGAATCATTTCGTGGGATCCGCTTGATACCAGCCCTCGGGGATGATGGAGCCGATATTGCGGTATCTTACTCAACTCTTGGGCACCCTGGCTCCCCCTTTTATTGCTCCGATCGATTTCGGAAAACTGGAGTTACATTTGATGAGGACTTCAAATAACTATGACCGTGATTCCGACAATTCAAGATTCCTTTCCCCCAGCCTCGGCCGACGAGATCACGGAATTCGAACGGCGGTTTGATCTCAAGATTCCTCCGCCGTATCGTCGGTTTTTGATGACGACCAACGGAGGAAGATTCGCTGCTGATGCCTACTTCGGCCCAATCAAAGCAGAATTGGGGGTCAATTTATTTTACTCACTCAATGCTGTTTTCGATTACTTGGATCTTTCAAATGTGAGGAAGGCGTATCTAGGTGAGATTCCACACTCTTTTCTCGTCATCGCAGATGACGGATTGGGTAATCCCATATGCATTGATACAAAGAATTTGGCTGGGCCGGTTTTTGAAATGAACCATGAAGGCGGCAGCAGGGCACTTGTTTGTGATCAGTTCGAACAGTTTCTTGCGGGAATTCACTATTCCGACGATCCTGATCTAGTTCTTTGGAGTGAGACTGTCGAACCATTCATTTCCATCGAACAAGGTGACTTCGATGCCGTCTCGCGTATCTCGCTCGATCAGTTCGATCTAATGAACGAGTATGGCTATTCACCGTTGGGATGTGCGGCCGCTTCTGGGCAACCTTCGGTCATGAAGATGCTTCTCAGTCGCGGCGCTAATATCGAAGTCGGAGCCGATGATGGAAGAACTCCACTTATGCTTGCCAGCGCGGTAGGTGCCTTTGATGTCACCTGTATTCTGTTGGAGCATGGTGCCGATTTAGAGGCAACTGATGGTGTGGGAAGAACCGCCTTGTTGCATGCGTTGGCAGCAAGACAAACGAGGGTTGCTAGGCACCTTGTTGAGAGCGGAGCTAACGTGAATATTGAGGACAAGTACGGATATACACCGCGAAAACTCAGTCAGGATGGCTCGGCGAGCAAATACGTATTGCCACTTCTATAGCCTACCGGCACTTGCACGGTCTCCGTTCTATGCGAAAGGAGAAATCTCCGCCCTGCACAAAAACGATGCCAACTAAAAACACCAATGAATTCCAGCTCAAACGGCGGTAAGACGGGAACAGAAGTGCTAACTCAAAAGGCCAGAATCCGCCAGAAGCAAGGTGATAAAGAGCCATGGCACCCCCATCTGGCTGAAACGGGGGATTTAATCAGCGGGGCCCGCCGAGAAGT
The DNA here is from genome assembly GCA_016124445.1 of bacterium. Taxonomy (GTDB): domain Bacteria; phylum Planctomycetota; class Planctomycetia; order Pirellulales; family Pirellulaceae; genus Bremerella. Next base: position 128,970 of record WGNR01000001.1, on the reverse strand, counting down.
CCGTTTTATTTTCGCGAAATCGCTCTATAATCAGCACTTCGGCATCTTTCAGGACATCTCGCCGGCGTCGGCTCATGAAGACCGTCACGGATAACGCAGGGCCCATCTATGATTCTTTCCGGTAACGAAATTCGGAAACATCTCGGCAACAAAATCTTTATCGAGCCTTACGACGAAACTCGTTTAAATCCCAATAGTTACAACTTGACGCTCAACGAAGAGTTGATGACCTACGAGGAATTAATCCTCGACATGCAGCAGCCGCACCGGATTCGTCGGATTACGATACCTGAAGAGGGTTTCGTTCTGAATCCGAACCAGCTTTACCTCGCTCGCACCAACGAGATGACCGAGACGCACGGGTTCGTCCCGATGATCGAGGGACGCTCGTCGATCGGTCGGTTGGGGCTGTTCGTGCATGTGACGGCCGGGTTTGGTGATGTTGGTTTCAAAGGATTCTGGACGCTCGAGATGTTTGCCGTCCAGCCGATTCGGATTTACCCCAACGTGCCGATTTGCCAGATCTTCTATCACGAGATCACCGGCGACATTACCGAATATGTCAGCGACAAGTACCAGAACAATAGCGGCATTCAGCCGAGCCTGCTTTTCAAGGAATTGAACCCTGCCGCCAAGCAGCCCGACGAATCGCAGTTGGCTTTTCCTTTCGATAACTCCTGATTCATCCCCCACCTACCCGTCGAGGCCATTACCATGCCCCAAGAATCGTCTCATCTATCGCGTCGCAGTTTGTTGAAGTCGGCCATTGGTACCTCGCTGGTCGGTGGACTGGCCATGGCCACGACCGCCACGGCCGGCCAGCCCTCGGCGTCGACCAAACTGCCGCCTGAAGATTTCAAGGCGACCGGCAAGCGAACCAAGCAATCGGTCATGGCTTGGTGTTTCAATCCGATGCCGATGGAAACCTTGATTCCAGCGTGTGCCAAGATGGGCCTGGTCGGCATGGAAGGCCTGGACAAGAAGTGGTATCCGCTGATGAAAGAGCATGGCCTGAAGGTCTCGCTCGTTTCGTCCCATGGCTTCAAGGAAGGCCCGGTCGATACTTCGCTGCAGCCCAAGGTGGAACAGAAACTCAAAGAAGCAATCGACACGGCGGTCAAGTGGAATTGCAAGAACGTGATTACCTTCACCGGGATGTCGGTCAAAGGGCAGTCGTTCGAGAAAGGCACGCAGAACTGCGTTAACTTCTTCAAAGAGATCGTTCCCTACGCCGAAGAGCGAAACGTGACGCTGGTTATGGAGCACCTGAACAGCCGCGACGATTCGCACCCGATGAAGGGGCATCCCGGCTACTTTGGCGACGACGTCGATCATTGCATCGATATCGTCAAAGCGGTCGATTCGCCCAACTTCAAGCTTTTGTACGACTTCTACCACGTGCAAATCATGAACGGCGACGTTACCCGTCGGTTCCGTCAGTTGCTGCCTTACATCGGCCACCTGCACACGGCCGGCAACCCAGGCCGCTGCGAGATCGATGAGAACCAGGAAATGAACTATCTGTCGATCGCTCGAGCCGTGGCCGATTCCGACTACGACGGCTACCTGGTTCAAGAATACATCCCGACCTGGGACGACAAGATCGCCGCTCTGCGGCATGGTGTTGCGGTCTGCGACGTCTAAGCGTTCGCCGTCGAGCCAGATTTGAAATCAACCGAAGTGGGGCACCTTAGCGTGCCCCATTCTCTTTGAGACTCTGCTGGAAGTGGGTGTAGAAGTCGGTTTGCTGCTCGTACTGGTCTTGGGGGATCTGGTACTTGAAGTAGTCCAAGTAGTCGAGCATTTGTTGTGAGAAATCGACGTAAGAATAGTCGGCACTTGCGCGCGGGTTGACCCAGCCTGGATCGCCCGGCTCACGCTGGCTGACGAATTGGCCGTTCTCGTCCACCTGGATGTTGGCCAGCATTGTCGGCAGGGTCAGTTGCAGTTCGTACTGCATCTTCTCTTTGGGGCTCATGTCGGCGGTGGTCTCGTTCCATGCATTCACGACTGCTTCCGGTGTGCGGCTGTCGGGGAAGCGGATCGTCTTCGCCGCGCCGACTTCGGTGAGCCCATCGTAGTTCAGGTCGATCTGAGCAGGCCGCGGAACCAGCAGGTTGAGTGCCGCCTCAGGCGTCAACGATTGCGGATCGATCGGCTCGGCCAGGCGATTGACGTGCTGGACGACTTCCAGATCGTCTTGGCTCAACTGCTTCAGGAAGCCTTGCGGATCGGCGTAGCCGCCATCTTGATAGGTCCTGACCAGGATGCTGCCATACGATGACTGCAGCGTCTGCGAATCGACTCCCTTGGGATAGTTGCCGGTATTGGAGGCGGCAAACCAATCGTCCCAGGAATGCTGGATGTCCTCTTCGACGGTGTTAGTGGACTGGTAGGCTTCAGCGGAGGCATACCCAGGCTGGCCCGCTTGTGTCAGGATTTCGTTGAAAACATTCTGCAGCGATTCGGCTGCCGTCTCTGGCTTGTTTGTCGCGGAAACGTTGATTGTTGTCGCGGAATCGATGCGCATGATCGAGAGACTTTCGCTGGGTTGGTCGAAGCTGGGGTGTTGATTCTTACCTTCGGCCAACTCGCGGTCGCCAATCCAATAGAATCCCCCGACAGCGGCAAGAGCTGTAAGCTGGGATGCCTGGCTAAAACGAGAAAGCTGCCAGGCTTACTGAAGGTGCGCCTTCGCGGCATGCGCGGCAGCGATCGCGGCCTCGACATCGTCCGCCGTAACGGTCAGATGCCCCATCTTGCGGCCGATGCGCGGCTCGTGCTTGCCGTACAGATGCAGCTTGACGTCGGGGTTCTGCAGGGCTGCGTCCCATTTGGGAGTGCCTGACGACCAGACGTCGCCCAGCAGATTGATCATTGCCACCGGCCGCAGCTGCCTGGTCGATCCCAGCGGAAGGCCACAGATCGCGCGGACCTGCTGCTCGAACTGACAAGTCACGTGCCCATCGATGGTTAGATGCCCTGAGTTATGCGGTCTGGGGGCCATCTCGTTGATCAACAGACGATCGCCCGGGGCAAGGAAGAACTCGGTACAGAGCACGCCGATCACCTCCAGCTCAGTCAGCACGGCAGTCGCGATTTCGATCGCTTCGGCACTCGCCTTGGCGGACAAGCGGCTTGGGGAAATCGAAACGTCGAGGATATGGTTCTCATGGACGTTTTCCACCGGCGTATAGCAGGCAACTTTGCCATCGAGACCGCGCGCGGCGACGACCGAGAACTCCATCTCGAACGGAATCAACTGTTCCAGGATCGCCTCTTGCTTCAGGTCTTCGGTCCAGGCCTTTCGCAGTTGATCGCGATCGGCGACCTTGGCTTGCCCCTTGCCGTCGTAGCCCCAGGCGGCCGTTTTCAAGACGCCTGGCAACAGTTCGTCGGGCACTGTATCGAAATCGGCCTCGCCGCGAATGGCCTGAAACGGAGCCACCGGAAAGCCATGCTCTTTGAGAAACGTCTTTTCCCGCAAGCGATGCTGTGTGGTGTGCAGTACCCGGCCGGCTGGCCGGACAGGGACTTTCTGATTGACCACTTCCACCGTGGTCAGCGGGACGTTCTCGAACTCGAACGTGACGACATCAACCCCTTCGGCAAACCGGGCCACCGCTTCCAGATCGTCGTAGCTGGCGGTGATTTCGACGTCGGCTACCTGGCCGGTTGGGGTGTCGGTTTCAGGCGAAAAGACATGCACGCGATATCCCATTCGCCGCGCGGCAATTGCAAACATGCGGCCTAATTGGCCGCTTCCCAGAACTCCGAGGGTTGCCCCGGGCAAGATGGGATCTTTCACAGCTGCGAGTCCTCCAGGACCTTTTTGGTTTGTTCTTCCTGAAATTCAGCCAACCGCTTTTGAAGCTTGTTGTCGGTGGTCGCCAGGATTCTTACTGCCAGCAATCCGGCGTTTTTGGCTCCAGCGTCACCGATGGCCAGCGTTCCGACTGGAATACCGCCCGGCATCTGGACAATCGAAAGAAGCGAATCGAGTCCGGAGAGGGCCCGGCTTTTCACCGGCACGCCCAGCACCGGCAACGTTGTTTGCGAGGCCACCATCCCCGGCAAGTGAGCCGCACCGCCGGCGCCGGCGATAATGATCTTCAATCCGCGGCTAACGGCGGTAGTCGCATATTCGTTCATCCAGGCAGGCGTACGATGGGCCGAGACGACCCGTTTTTCGTATGGCACGTCGAACGACTCTAAGACATCGCAGGCCTGCTTCATGGTTTCCCAGTCCGACTTGCTGCCCATGATGACGCCCACCAATGGCTGGGGATCTTGCGACATTCCTGGCTCTTTCTTCAATCAATAAGCGTTTGGCTGCCCGCCCAGCTTGGCGGGAATGTTCCAAAGGACAAATGGTACCCCGAAATGCAACTTTTCGCACCGGGATGCCATCAAGCCAACGGCGAAAAAAGCGACTTCACGGCCGATTCCTGGGAATTCAGGCACCAAAAAAGAAAGGCAGCATATTCTCTGGCGAGATATGCTGCCCCCGCGGGGAACTGCGGTGATTTACCTTGATCAATCCTGATCCGATTCCTGGTACGAAGCGTCCGGAACGACATTCAAGATCACTTTACCGACGACATGCCCTGTCTCGCTCTTTTGATGGGCTGCAATGACGTCGGTCAGCGGATAAACGGAATCGACGATCGTACGAAGCTTGCCTTCATTGGCCAACGATGCCAGGGCCTTCAGAATATCGTGATCTGGACGTGCCAGCACGATGTGGCAAGATTGCTTCTGGAACTTCGAGAAAACCGAGAAGCCGACATTCTCGACCGAGGGCAGGGTTGCAACATAATGCCCGTTGGGCTTAAGGAGTCGGCGGCATTCCAAAAACGACGAACTACTGACGGCGTCAAAGACAATGTCGAATTCACGCCCAATTCGAGTGAAATTGGTGGCGTGGTAATCGATCAACTCGTCCGCGCCCAATCCCCGAACTAGCTCATGGTTGGCCTCGCTGCAAACAGCCATGACATGCGCGCCCAAGGCTTTAGCGATCTGTACTGCAAACGTGCCGACACCTCCCGAGGCGCCGTTGATCAACACCTCATCTCCAGAGCGAAGCTGGCCAAGTTTGACCAGCGACTTCCAGGCCGTTGTCGCGGCAAGCGGAATGCCGGCAGCTTCCTCGAACGAGAAACCTTGCGGCTTGGGTACGACGTATTTCGCATTCACCGCGACAAACTCTGCATAGCAGCCTCCGACGGTTCGGTCGGAAAACGCCATCACCCGGTCCCCTTCGTTCCAGCCTTGCTGTTTGGCGCTGTAACCGACCTGGGCGACCTCACCGGCGACGTCAAAACCGAGCACCGCCGGCAATTGGTCTGGCATGAACCATTTGAGCATCCCTTTTCGCAGCTTCCAGTCGATCGGGTTCACGCTCGCCGCGTGCACGCGAATAAGAATCTGATCGGCGGTGATCTTGGGTCGCGGAATCGAAGTCAGCTTCAGCTTTTCCGCGCCGCCGTACTGCTGCAATACGACGGCCTCCATCATGGCAGTTTCCGTACCTGACTGAACGTCGGCGGTAGCCATTGAAATGCTCCTTTCCTAGAGGATCGACCCATTCGTGGTCGATCGCTAATGACTGCGCGACTACGTGGTTGTCGCGTTGAAGCTGGGAGGATCGCTCGCCGGGAACGATTCCTCGGACGCTTCTTCAATTTGATCCTTTTCGGTGATCTGTACCTCAATAATCTTTTGAGGAACCGGATTGGCGATCAACGACACAATCAATACGGCGCTCTCCTGATTGGCGGTCAATTCGAACTTTGTGCCTTCGTTCACATGGACGATTTGATTCGGCTCGAATACCTGGTGATGCATTCCGACGGTAATCTCCAGCTGACCTGAGACACAAAACAGGATCATTTCCCCGGCCGCGGATTGCTCCGTGATTGTCTGTTCGGTATCCAGACGCAAGTATTGGGCATCGGCCTGAAATGGGCTGACTAGTTTCGAGTGCAGGTTGTGGACCAAGGTCGGTTCACCCAATCCTGGAAGATCTAGCACTGTGGATGGGTTCGATGAAGTCGACATGGCAACCTCCTTTTTGGCAAGGCTATGGGTAGTTCCACCTTACTAAGAGAGCATTTCGTGTACCAATCACTGTCGCGGTGAATTGCAACTCAAGGGGTATGGCTTCGATCGCATGACTGACGGGCAGAAAGTGGCCGAGATGTGACGAAAACTTTCTGAGAGATGGCCCGAGCATGTCCCCGAGTTGCCCAAAAGCTCCAGGAGCCTCTTGGTAGAACTTACGCCACACTGGTGCATTCTTCTCCAGCGGCCGTCTGTCGCGGTCGAAGCTTCTTACTTTGATTCGGCCGCCTGCCAGCCACCGCCGCCAGGAGTTTTCAAAATAAGTACGTCTCCGGGGGACACTTGGAAGCTGGCGATGTTTCTTAACCGAACCTCGGGCTCGCCGACTTTCCGCAAGATGTTCTCGCCGCATGCACCTGGTTCGCCCCCCTGAAGACCATAAGGCGGGTATGGTCCGCGCCTTTGCGTGAGAAGCGAAACGTCGAGTGACTTTAGGAATTCAATCTCGCGCACGATCCCATCACCGCCGCAATGTTTTCCTTTTCCGCCCGAGCCGCGCCGGATTTCAAAACGGCGAATCCTGGCAGGGAACCGTAACTCGAACACTTCGACATCGGTCAGCCGCGTGTTGGTCATGTGGGTATGCACGGCCGAAGCGCCATCGGCCGTGGCGGTTGCCCCTGAGCCGCCGCAGATCGTCTCGTGGTATCCGAACGTGTTGTCGCCGAAGGTCAGGTTGTTCATCGTGCCCTGGCTGGCCGCCGCCAGGGATAACGCGCCCAGCAGGACATCCACCACACGCTGCGAGGTTTCCACGTTGCCACCCGCGACCGCGGCACACTCGGCCGGTAATTCGCGGCGAGGTGGATTCAACAGGCATTCCGGCAGAACGATTTCGACCGGCTGGAGCACGCCTTGATTTAGCGGGATGTCTTCGTTCAACAGGCAGCGCAGACAATACATGACCGCCGCAGTGACAATCGCGCGATTGGCGTTCAAGTTGCCTGGCAGCACGGGGCCGGTGCCGGTGAAATCGATCTTGGCGGTATCGCCGGTCAACGTGATCGCAACGCAAATCGGCGCACCGTCGTCCAGGTGATCTTCGAAGCGGTACTCGCCATCCGGGATCTTGGCGAGTGCGGCTCGGGTCTTTCGCGAAGCGGCTTCCTGGATGTGCCCGGCATACGATTTGACCAACTCCAGCCCATGCTGCTCGATCATTCGCTGTAGGTCATCGATTCCGCGATGATTGGCCGCGATCTGGGCGGCAATGTCCGAGACATTGTCTGCCGGCTTGCGGGAAGGGTAGGGGGCGTTGGTGAGAATTTGTTCCAGCATCTCCCAGCGAGGTGTGCCCGCCTCGAACAAGCGAATGTTGTCGATCAGCACGCCTTCTTCGGCCAGGTTGGTCGAGCCGGAAGGCATCGAACCGGCCGCGATTCCGCCGATCTCGGCATGGTGGGCGCGGCTGGCGACAAAAAACGTTGGCTGGGGATCGCTGTTATTGGCGAAGAAAGGGGAGATGACCGTCACGTCGGGCAAGTGCGAACCACCCCGGTAAGGATCGTTCGTCACGAATACATCCCCTGGCTGCATGCTCGGGTGCCGCTGGAGGGTTGCTTTCACCGTTTCTGACATGGCACCGAGGTGAACCGGAATGTGCGGAGCATTCGCAATCAGGTCCCCTACTGCGGTGAACAATGCGCAACTGAAGTCGAGACGTTCCTTGACGTTCACACTGACCGACGTGTTTTGCAGGGCGACGCCCATTTGCTCGGCGATGGCGGCGAAGCGGTTGTTCAAGATCTCCAGCAGCACCGGGTCGGCCTGATCGGCTTTGCTTGCCAATTCGGTCGCTGAAGACGACGCGGCATCTTCGGTCCGGCGGGCCAACAGTTCGCCGCCACTGAGCATTTCCGCTTCCCACCCAGGATCAATCACCGTGGTGGCCAGCGATTCCGTGATTAGGCAAGGACCGATAAGCTTTGCCCCAGGCAAAAGCTGATCGCGATCGTACACTACCGTAGCAACCTCTTCGCGACCGAACATCACGCCGAGTGTTTCTAGCGGCACAGGACTGTAGGCCGGCGCAGATTGGCTTGCTTCCACATCCGTTTGAACGTGGCGGCGCGCTTCGACCCGCGCGGCGACGATCTCGACTTGCTGCTGGGGACGGTCATAGCCATAACGGCGATGATGCTCCGCATGGTAACGCTGGGCCAGATCGGTGGTCGGGGACGCGTCAATGGTCAACGAAGCCTCGAGGCCGCGGTAACGCAGTTCGACCTGTTCGTGGAACTCGACCGCGTCGGCGTCGACACCTTCTTCCGCAATCTGAAGCAGAGCCTCTTGGCGTAGTTCGTGGAGGGCTTGATCAAGTTGGCCAACCGCATCTTCCAGCAAAACGTAAAACGGCCGGGTCGCGAATCTTGTCGTCTCGGCCGCACCGATTCCGACGGCGCTTAAGATGCCTGCGCTCGGGTGAAGCAGCAGTTCGGTCGCCCCAAGCAGGTTTGCCACGGCACACGCATGCTGTCCGGCAGCACCGCCGAAGGGAACCAGCAGATAATGTCTTGGGTCATAACCTTGAGCCACCGAGATCGTGCGGATCGCATCGGCGATGTTGGCGTTGGCGATCTCAAGGAAGCCAGCCGCCAGTTCCAGCGGTTCCGGTCGCTGGCTGGTGGCGGATTGGACCTGATCGCAAACTTCGGACAAACGTCTTTGCACCGCTGAATGGTCGAGCGGAAAAGGAAGCCGGGCCGCTTTCAGCTTTCCCAAGGCGAAGTTGATATCGGTGACCGTCAGCGGTCCTCCGCGGCCATAGCACGCCGGGCCAGGGTCGGCACCGGCACTCGCTGGCCCGACGGTCAGCTTCACGCCATCGAACTGGCAAATCGAACCGCCCCCGGCCGCGACCGTTTCGATTGCCATCATCGGAGCGACGATTCGCACGCCAGCTTTCTCCGTTTCAAATTGCCGCTGGTAGGTGCCGTCGTACCGCGAAACGTCGGTGCTGGTACCCCCCATGTCGAAACCAATCGCTTGATCGAAGCCCGCCGCTTTGGCAGCCGCGGCAAAACCAACCACGCCGCCGGCTGGCCCGGAAAGGATGCTGTCTTTTCCGGAGAATGCCTGGGAAGCGACCAGGCCGCCCGCCGAGGTCAATAGCCGCAACCGGCTGCCGACGGCCAGCTTTGCTTGAATGCGGCTGAGATAGTCCTGCAGAATCGGGTTCAGATACGCATCGACCACGGTGGTATCGCCCCGCGAAACGATTTTGATCAGCGAAGCCACCGCGTGTGACATGCTGACGTTCTCGAAGCCGATCCGCTCGGCGATTCGCTTCACGACTAGCTCGTGCGCCGGCTCGCGATAGGCATGCAGCAGGCAGATTGCCAGCGAGCGAATCCCGGTGGCATAAAGTTCTTTCAGTTGGTTTTCGACCACTGCTTCATCGAGCCGCAGTAGCACGTGTCCTTCCGCATCGAGGCGTTCGCGGATTTCTACTTTGCGGGTAACCAGGGATGTCGGTTTGCGAATGTTGAGCTCAAACAGATGAGGCCGACTTTGATTGCCGATATCGAGAACATCTGCGAACCCTTCGGTCACTACCAGGCCGACCGAAGCACCTGTGCGTGTCAGCAGGGCATTAGTCCCGCGGGTCGTTCCGAGTCGTACGTCGACCTCCGGGATGGCATCGTGCAGGTTGAGCCCCAACGCGTAGCGAATTGCCAGCAGTGGTGCCTGCTCGTGGCCATCCAACTGGTAGACCATGCCGGGAGTCAGCTCCGACTGCAGCGGATTGGCCAACCGTATTTCGCCGGTTGCCGGATCGAAATCGGTGACTTGTTGTGTTTCTAGCGGCGAGCCGTTGGAATCGAGCAGACGCAGATCGTAGCCACACCAAATCTTCGGCGGATCGTTGCGTCGAATCGGATCGATTATGCAATCCGCGCGGCTGCCGGAGCCGACGCTTCCCTGCATGATGCCAGAGCTGAGAACTTTGTGGCGACTGGTCGGCCGGCCAGGCAAGCTCATCAGGCAATCGGTGAACGTCCCTCCGACGTCAATCCAGAACTCCGGTCGCATGAGCAAACCAATCGGCAAAAGAAGCGGGCATCAACTAGGAAACAGGATGCCCTCTATGATAGGCGAAGCCTACGCGTTCGCGGAAGGACCACCGGCGCTGCGAGTGATCTGCTGGACAAAGCGAGCCAGAAGTTCCTGCGATTCGTCGACGGTGAAGTGGAACGGGTCATGCTTCAGGCTGATGGAGATTTGATCAGAAGTCGTGCAGACGCAAAACACCCCGGACGTGTGAGGCCGACAGGGAGGCACCGCCGTCAGGCCGTCGTAAACCATATCGCCAACCACCAGGCCATTGTCGGTGATGGGTAGTTTAGATTGAAAACGTCGCCAGGCGTTGCCGAAGTTTGTCAGCACGGCCGTCGCGAAGCAGGACGAACCGTTGAGCATGCGATCGAGCAGTCCGAGCGCCTGGACGACTTCCAGCCCGCCGATGAAGTGCCTTGATAGGTTCTGTTGGCGAATCGCGGCGGTCTCGGGAGCCAGCGACTCCAGCAGCTGTTGAGGTTTGGAAATCATCGAACCACGGCGAGCCAGAAACGCAAAGCCGACATCGTTGGTCGTCGGCATGCTGCCATCGCCGCGTGAACGGAGGTTTTGCGGCATCAAGATTCGCAGGTAACGCGATCCGACATCCACACCGCGATCGATCATCCATTCACGCAGCGTCACGAACAAGTCACGCAGCAGCAGATCGTTGACGGTTACTTTTTGTTCCGAGGTCCACTTCCGCAGCGCGAGTGTGGCGTCGGGGGCAACCGCTTGGGTGATCATGCCGGTTTGCTTGCGCTGGGCATCTTCCGGCAAGGGGTTTGCGTGCCCGATCATCGGCAGCGGTCGCTGCATGAAGAAGTTGGTGGCTCCATAGATTCCACAGTACATGTCGTACAGGCCGCGTCGCCAGCCGGGGTTTTCGAGTGCGCTGCGGCAGCGATTCAGAAGACGCTCTGGCTCCCACGCTCTTGGTTCGACGTACTCGGTGCCTGGGATTGCGTTGTGGTAGGCGGTCAAAAAGTCTTCGACGAACGCGACTGCTCCAACGCCATCCGAGGCGGCATGATGGAAATGCATCAGGATCGAAGTCCGCTCGCTGCCAGTGCGAACGAAAATCCGAAGCGAAGGGTCTTTCGTCAGGTCGACCATGCCATCGTAACCATCGATCGACGGCACACCGTAGTCGTCCCAGTCGACCGTTGGCATCCGATCGGTCAGTTGCCAGATCGGCCCCCGTTTCTTGTCGATTTCGATGATGCTGCGAAAAAACGGAGCTCGAGCCACCGCGAAGGCCAACGCCTGTTCGAACGGCTCTCGCTGAAGCGTGCCCTGGAGTTGCATCTCCATGTCGCACATCATGGGGTACTGCGGTCGCCCGTCGGCGAACATGAACTTTTCGACCGAAGAGAGCGGCAAGGGAAAGAAATCGGCCAACTGCGCGTTGTACAGAGCCAGCGGCTGGGTAGCGAGTTGGGACATGGCCGTTTCCTCGGATGAGTGGAGATAGCTCAGGGAAGCTGCTTGACTTGAATCTTACCTGCCGGATTCCTGGGAAGCTGCTCGACGATGGTCACGACCTGGGGCCGCTTGTAATAGACCAGGTTGGCTTTGCAGTACTCGCGAACGTCCGTTTCATTGGTCCCCGGTTCGACGGCGACGGCTGCTTTGACGATCTCGCCCTTGGATGCCAATTGTCCTGCGTAAACCTTCACTTCACGCACACCAGGCATGGCGGCGATCACTTCTTCGACTTCACACGGGACGACCTTCAAGCCCAACACGTTGATCATCTCACCGGTGCGGCCGCGCAGGTGAATGACTCCGTCTTCGACCAGTTTGGCAATGTCGCCGGTCTCGAAGAATCCATCTTCGCTGAATGGTTGCAAAAGTTCGCCGTTGTCGGCCAGGTAGCCGGTCATCATCGACGAACTCTTGATATGCAGCTTACCAACGCCAGGCTCCAAACCCAATTCGTCGGCATTGGCTGGTGGGTGAATTCGCACTTCCACACCTTCCATCGAGGGGCCGACTCTTCCGTCAACATCCTCTCCATCGGCGATGGTAGCGACAGAGATTCCCCCGGTTTCAGTCGTGCCGTAAAGAGGACATACCGCGACACCAGTCTTCTTGCGAAACTGCTGAGCTGATCGACGCGGCATCATCGAGCCGGCCGTTAGCAGCCAGCGAAGACGACCGAAGTCAATCTCACCGCCGAATAGCAAGATATCAATATGGGCCGGAACCATCGGCAGCACGGTGATCGGGTGGTCCTTCAGAACGTTGCCAAGTGCCTTGATACTGAACTTGGCAGTCGTCACGATGCTGGCTCCGGTCAGCAGCGGAACCATCGTGGTGACTCCATAGCCGTAAGCATGGCTCATCGGCGGAATCGCCATCAGGCAATCGTCTTCGCAAATTGCCATGGTAGCCGTATAGTGCCGGGCTTCTTCCATTGCCGGAAAGCCGGGACGCAGCGCGATCTTGGGAAGTCCAGTCGATCCAGACGTCGGATGCAGCGGAACGCCTTTCAGCTCGGGGCCAGGAATGTTCGAGGGCTCCGGAAACCGGCCTAACAGCAAGTTCCAATGGTCGCCAATCAGAAGCATTCCATGCTGATCAAGAATCGACTCAGCCTGCTGATCGCCTCCGCCGCCAGAGATCAGCCACTTCACGCCGAAACGCTGGGCATACCGAGCAAGCTCGGCACCAGGCGTCATCACGTGCACCAACAGCGGCGAAGCTTCGCACGCCAAAATCGCCGTCAGGGCGATCGGAAACATCGGACCGTTGGCAATCGTTACCAGCACACGATCTCCGGCCGCAATTCCTTTTTGTTTCAGCGTGGCGATCAATTGCGCACGCATGGCATGGAACTGGGCCGGCGAGACCTTGTGGCCGGTGTCGAGATCGAAAATCTGCCCTTGATAGTTCTCGGCCGCCTCCAAAATCGGAGCCGGACTCCAAACCGATTGGCTTGCTATCGTGCCAGGCATTGACGGGCCCCTTCTTCCCATCGCTCGAGGACGGTGTCGATGTCCTGGGCTGTATGGGCAGTCGAGAGGAACATCGGTTCGAATTCATTCGGATGGAAATAGACGCCATGCTGCTGCATCCAATGTTGGAACTGGATATAGCGTTCGAAGTCGCCGTGGCGACGCATATCGCGGTAGTTGTAAAGACCTTCTGTCTCTTCCTTCGTGATCATGGCAGCCAAAAGCGGACCGAGATGGTTGATTTGGGCCGGAATGTTGAGACGCGAATAGATGTCCTTGATGCCGTCGGCCAATTGGTCCGATACGGCATGCAGGTGATTGTAGATGCCTTCGCGATCCGCCAGCACCGTATCAAGGACCGCTTCTGCGGCCGACATGACGATGGCATTGCCAGAGAACACGCCGCCGTGGAACAGTTTGCCTTCCACGATCGAGTTCATGATCTCGGCACGGGCACCAAAAGCGCTGACAGGATAACCGCCACCCATCGCTTTGGACATGACGGTGATATCAGGGCTGACCAGGTAATGCTCCTGGGCACCACCGGCGGAAACTCGCATGCCGGTGATGACTTCGTCGAAGATCAACAAGGCACCATGATCATGAGCCATCTCACGAGCAGTGGCCAGGTAGCCGTCGCGCGGCATCAGCAGACCAGCGTTGCCCGAGATTGGTTCCATCATTACGCCGCAAACTTCATCGCCATATTCGTTCAGGGCTCGCTCGAGCGCGTCGAGGTCGTTCCACTGGACGGTAATGGTGTCTTTGATGCTATCGCCCATGCCGGCGGTGCCGGGGAGAGCCGGGCCATAGCCGCATTCGGGCAATTCTTCGAGCGGAGCATGGTACTTGGTGAAGACCGCTTCGCTCCAGCCGTGGTAGTGGCCTTCGAACATGATCAGCTTGTTGCGGCCGGTGAACTGCTTGGCCAGACGAACGGCCGAAGCACACGCTTCGGTTCCGGAGTTGGCGAATCGCAGCAGTTCGATGCTGGGGAACAGCTTCTTGATCTTCTCGGCCACTCGCATCGTGACTTCGGTGGGAAATCCGAGTTGGCTGCCTTGCTGTGAGATCTGGCGATAAACGGCTTCGATCACCTTCTTGGGACGATGTCCCAGCAGAAGCGGACCGTACGACATATTCAGGTCGATGTACTCGTTACCGTCGACATCCCACAACCGACATCCTTCGGCGCGGTCGGCGACCAAGGGAATGTGGTAGGGAAGGACGCGCATCGTGCTGCTGTCGCCGCCGGCCAGGCTTCTCTTGGCTCGCTGCAGTACCTGGGCACTGACCGAGCTGTTGGCGGTGTTAGAACTTGGAATGGTACCCGACATGGTTAATCCCCTGAGATTTTGCTGACGTTGTGAACGATGTAATCAATTACCGGAGGTTGTGGGTCAATTGCTACTTTTGGATGACGTAGCGAGTTGATGAAAACAATGGGCGATCTCCTCCGGACTGGTGGCATTGCCAGCCGTGAACAATCGTCCTGACTGCAGAGCGGCCTCCCAACTTAGTTGGCCGTGCGTGATGCGGTGGAAGGTATCGGAGTTCATGTAACAGATCGGACTGTCACCATTTTTCAGGCCAGATCCGACCCCAACCAGTTGGCCTTGATTCAAAATCATGTGCCATTGTCCGCCGCCGTTACCGCTCACTCGCAAGCTGACGTAACGTCGGTCTTTCTGGGGCAAGGTTGTCTCCTTGGATTGCTTCATCCACGGAGCCAGGTCTTGGGCAATCGGGAACTTGAGACTCACCGGCGTTTCACGTGGCCAGCCAAAGTTCTTTTCGATTGCGTATTTCACCAACAAGTCCATCAGCGCCTGATCGACTTGAGGGCAAGGGAGGTGTGGCATCGCGGCCTGGGTTCGCGAACTATCGAACGTCGGATCATCGCTCCAATAGGATTGGTAGACCCCCATCTGGTCGCGGAAAGATTCCATCATCTTTTCCGCTTCCTCAGTCAGGCTCGACTTGTCTGCTTCTTCATGCTTGGCCAGGCTCAACACGGCATCACCGATCGAGGCCAGCATGTCGGCCACGGTTGCCGGATTCGGGTTGGTGAAGTGATAGGTCTCGCCGTGCAGTTCCGGGCGAGAGATGACGTCAGTCATCACGGCCGAAACCCAATCGACCGGCACCAGGTTCTTTCGCTCGTGACCTTCCAGCGAGAGCGTTCCTAGCCAATCTCCCTGGGCGATGACATCCCACGGCAAGGTCGTCACCAGCGTGTGCACCAATCGCAGCGGCGTGTAAAAACCGTGGTACGAGGTGGTAAAGCCGGTCTGCGAATCGCCGACGATGATCGAAGGGCGATGCACGGTGAGCTGCTCAATGAAATCAGCGGCACGAACTTCCTTTTCCGAAGTAATCTTGCTCGATTCGTAATCGTTGCTGGGCAACTGGCCGACGTCGAGTTCATCTTCTCGAATCACTTCTCGCCGTTGTCCACAGACGTAGGCGGTCGAGACGTGATGGAACTTGTGAATCCCTGCCTTGCGGCACAGATTCAGCATGTTTCTGGTGCCCTGGATATTGCTTCGCCACGGTTCACCGTCCTCTTCGTCGGCATAGAACGTGAGCGAGGCGGCTGAGTGCACTGCCGTGTCGCAGTACTCGGCCACCCAAGCCTGGTCTTCCTCAGACAGTCCGCAGAGCGGCTGTGTGATATCACCTTCCAAGACGATCGGCCGAACCAGGGCATGCCCCAGCTCTTTTTCCCAATGGGCCATCGCCGTTTCAATACGCTGGACAGCCGACTCGATGCGCGATCGTCGCACGATAACCGCAAGCGGAATGTCCGCCAGGGTCAAGTCGCGTAACAAATAGCGGCCCAATAGGCCGGTGCCGCCAGTTAATAAATGGTACTTCATGCTTCCCTTGGTTTTGCCTGAACTTGGTTGATCGGGGGACTAAACGTGCACCGCGGCACCGCCGTCGACCACCAATGTTTCTCCTTGAATCAAGTCTGCCAGTGGCGAGGCCAGGAAAACCACCGCGTTGGCGATGTCGTCGATCGACAGCATGCGATCGCCCATCATCGTTTTGTCCTTGCGATGCGCGAACATCTGTTCCGCACCGGGCAGCCGCTTCGTCGAATCGGTTTCGACCAGGCCCGATTTCACGATGTTCACGTTGACGCCCTTGTCGCCAACTTCCAGCGTCAGGTGACGAGCCAGGCTTTCCAGTGCTGCCTTCGAGCTGCCAATCAGTCCGTACCATGGCAATGCCATGTCGCTGCCGTGACTGCTGATGCCGATTACCTTGGCGCGGCCTTGGCTCTTTTCCAAGAGCGGCATACCGGCTTGCACCAGGTACAGCATGGCCAGCACATTGGTGTGGTAGGTGTTCTCGAAATGCTTTTCGTTGGCTGCCAGCAGCGGGCGGAAACCACCGGTCGCCGCATTGCTGACGATGATGTCCAGCTGCTGAATGTGCTCGCTGATGTACTCCATCATCGATTCAACGTCGTCCTTCTGGCTGACATCCGCTTTGACAACGAACGATCGACGACCCATCGCGCGGATCTCTTTGGCTGTTTCCATGGCGGCCGTACGCGAAGTCACGTAGTTGACAATCACGTCGGCGCCGGCTTCGGCCAAACGAAGAGCACAAGAGCGCCCCATGCCACGCGAGCTACCGGTGACCAGGGCCATTTTTCCGGTCAAATCAATCATGAAGTCTTTCCTTGGTAACGGATCGGAATGGTGTTTCGTTGGTGGTTATGTGGTTGAGATTTCAGAGCCTGATCGACATAGTGCTGGAAGTGGCTGACGCGTTCTTCCCGTGTCGAAATCAGTCCCCCTTTCGGTTGATCGGAGGTGCTCAGGCCTGGCTGAACTTCCTGCAGCACGCGGGCATCTTCGGCACCGACCTGGCACAAAAACGTCTTCGCCCAGCGGCTGATCAGGTACTTGTTCCAAATCCGGCGAAGGCTGTTCTTCTTGCCGACATGGCACATCAGTCGAATGATCGAAATGGATCGGTCCGCGGAAACCGGGATGACGCATTCCACCCAGCGATATAGCGAAAGGTGAGCGACCATCACATTGGGGAAATGGGCGATGTGGCGGTATTCCGGGTTTCGTTGGTAACCGACAAGCCAATGTCCGAACTTGTCGAGCGTTGCCCTAAAGGACTTTTCCTGGCTGAAGTCAACCGTCAGAGCACTGCGGCGATCTTCCAGTACATGCTGGCAGTCTTCCTCAGGCGGTGACTCGCCAAAGGTGTTCGGGTGGACTTCCGACGTGTGATACGACTCCAGGGCGTTTTCAACGAGGCACTTCCAGTTGGCGTTGATGGTTCGATTCATCACGATGGCGGTGTGCATCTCGGGCGAGAACCACTCTTGGTAGGTCTCGTACATATCGCCCAGGAAGTCACGAAGCGAAGGGCCTTCATCGGTCAGGTTGATGAAAATCAGTTCGCCGCAGGTTTCTGCGCGGTACTTCTTTAGTCCGAGCATCCCTTGTTCCAGCGGGCGGAATGTCTTGGCGTCGGGGATCTTGCGAACGTTGCCGGTCGAGTCGAACTGCCAGCCATGGTATTGGCACCGCAGACGCTCCATCGTGCCGCAATCTTCGCTGCGAACCTTGCAGTAGCGATGCGAGCAGACATTGAGGAAGCAATGCACTTCGCCATCGCTTTGCCACAGGATGATTGGCCGTCCAAACAGATCGAACGTGACGTAGCTGCCATCCTTGGGCAGTTCGCTCTTCAACCCGACCGCATGCCACGAAGGTTGGAACAGGATATCGATCTCGGTTTGCAACACTTCTTCGCTGCAGTAGGACTCGCGGGGAAGGATCTGCGGCTGATGATTGGTGCTTAGGAACATAGGGCGACCTCCTTTCCATGCACATTGTCCCACACGACAGCGGCAGTGCCTTGGGCCGACGATCGCAACCAGCTTGACAGCGAAGCGACATTCGCTCCGGCAATTTGGTAACGAACCATGTTACGCTCGATCTCGATCAGCGAAACAATGCCTGGGTGCCACTTCTCTCCAGTGCCACAAGCTTTAAAGATCGCCTCTTTCAATCCCCACGCGATCGGCAAACGATTGCGCGGTGATTCAGCGATCCAGTTGTTTTCGTGCTGGGTGAACCAGCTCGTGCGAAATGAATCGTTGTTGGGGACATCGGTGACCAGGTCCACGCCAATTCGCTTCTGGCCATGGCAAGCGGCGACCAATAGCGCGCTGCCTGCATGCGAAATCGACAGGCCGATTGCGGCGGTATTGCCGCAAATAGAAATACGCGGCGCGGTTCCCAGGCCTTCGGCATCTCGGGTCAGAACTTCCACTTCGGCAAGTCGTGCAGGTTCGCACTGGCGCGAGATCAAACGCTTGGCGATCCAGCGTCCCGCCAGCCATTGCTGTCGGCGCGCTGCATGCTTCCAATGTTCGAACTCGGTTCGCTCGTTGCTGGTCAACCAATCCAAGTCTTGAGGGATTGGCAACCGAGCATGATCGGCGACGTAGCGAACGACTTGCGAAGAAGTGTGGGTCATTTCACCTCCCCGCGCATCAGGATCACCTTTTCGTAGTCGGTTGCCTTCAGGATGACCGATCCGTCCTGACCGATGACCGTCAGGTCGTACAGGGCCGATTTCTCGGCAATGTTCCGGCAGGTGAAGTAGACGTAGCAGTTCTCGCCATCTTCCGGCACACGGCCCAGTTCCAACTGACCGATCTTGCGCGGCAAGGAGACAGCTCCTTCGCCGTGCAGATACAGATGGCAACCACACGCATACAAGGCCGAGTCGAGAACCTGCGACGGCACGATCCAGCCGTCACGCTTCTCCGGTCCAGTCAGATCGACCAGCGGTTGAGCCAGGATATAGCCCCAGCCGCCCGATGCATCGCAGCTGATCGCCTTCAAGCAGCGGAACGGTTGTCCATGGTAGATCGCGCTGTCTTCAGGGTAATCAACCTGGTGCCATTCGGTTGGGAAGGCTGGCAACTGGGTAGTTGGCGTCGCAGCCGCATCGGCCACGATCGCTTTCGCTTCCAGGTAAGGTCGATCCTTTTGAATCAGGCCGCCCGTTCGATTGCGGAAGTCACAGGTCCAGCGGCACGCCACCGAATGGTCATCCAGCACGGTGGCGCGAGCCTGGGCCGTTTGTGGATTGTCGGTATGGAAGACCAAGCCATCAATCATGTCGACTTCGCGGAAACCAACAACCGTCTTGCCGCTGGCCAGAGCGGCCGCTTCACGCAGCGCTTCCAGCGTGGCGACGACCGGCATGATCGGCTTACCGCGGAGGCGATGCTGAATCAGGAAAGGATCTGCCGTTGGATTCAGCGGAACGTCACCGATCAGCTCGCTGCCTTCGCGGCGCGAGGTTTCGATCAGCGGCATGTCGTCGGCCGCTTCACCGCGGCGTGGTTCAAACTCGCCGATCGGGTATTGTTCTTCTGGATAGAACATCGGGTAGAAGTCGCCGAACGTGTACAACGTTTCCGCCTTCTTGCCGCCCCCGGCCAGTTCTTCTTCCAGCCGGCGGACGCCTTCTTCGGGCAGCATGTACTTCATTTTCATCACGCTGCGAGGTCCCCAGGCAAAGCGGGAGAGCGTGGCGATGCCGGCGCCTTCCCACGATTCCCAGTGGATGCAGAGCGTGGTGCAGTCAGGCCGCGCGGCACGATGCCAGTCGAGTGCTTTCGACATCGAGTCGTTGCCTGCCGCGTAGTCGCTCAGACCATTGCCGCCAAACCGGCCGCTGATCGAACCGAAACCGATGCAATGCGTCAGCGGATCGTTCTTGGTCAGTGCCAGCAAGTGCATCAGGCCGTCGAATTTGGTGCGAACCAGTTTCTCGACGAAGCCACGACGTTTGTGCTCGAATCGACCTGGTTCGATCAACCCGGCACCATGCATTAGCCCGGTCACGGGGCCGTCGGTCGCACGCACCTTATCGAGTTCGGCGGCCAGTTCTTCACGGCTGGTGACGTCGCACTGATGGTAGGTCGCTTGAACGCCAGCGTCGGCAAACTTCTGGAGGTTGCTGTAGATCTCGCAATCTTTCAGCACCCGATCCCAAGCCGCACCAGGCGATTGGCCATCGGCGACTGCCTGACGCGTGATCTGCGTCTTGTAGGTGGTCAACTGTTCTTCGTTGAAGTTCCGCCACGGGGCATCTGTGAGCGGCGGCGGACTCTTGCCGAACAGGTGGAGCTTCCAGCCATATCGTCGAGCCAGTTCACGAGCAGCGATCGCGGTAATTCCACGAGCACCACCGGTAACAACCCACACGCCGCCAGTCGGAATGTTGCTGAGCGGACCGGCTGGCAGTTCGACGCCAATCGGTCGTACTACTCGGCGAACGCCGTCCATCCAGCTCACTTCGACTTCTGGCCGATCGGAAGCCGCTTCACGAAGCATGGCATCGACCAGCGTTGCCGGGGCATCGGTAATCGGAGCATCGATCACTTTGCAGCGTGCTGCCCGCTGTTCGCGGCGCGAATCTTCGATGTGCAGCGACTTGACGAAGCCGGCCGTACCGCCGCCATCAGGCTGAACGACTGCCGACTCGAAACCGAAGTCTCCGCCCAGCGAAGTTGCCGCGACGATCGTTCCGGTGGTCGGCACTTCGGCTTTCACCAAACGCTTGTACCAGCTCTGGGCGATGAAAAACGGTGCGATGATGCCCTCATGTCGACGACGATCGATCGCTTCGGCCGACAATGGATCAGCCGAGGCTGCATCGCGACCTGACAGCAGGAACAAGTGCCCTGCTGGTCGATCGGGATGCAGCGTGTCCAATTGGGCCAAGAGACCATCGAGGTCGCCTGCGGCACTGATGCGGTAAACTTCGGCGCCGCCCGATTTCAAACGGTTCTCAAGTTCGATGGCATCGGCGTTTTCACCCACGATCCAGACTGGTGCCGCGAACTGCGGCGCGGCTGGACTGTCAGCCGGCAACGGTGCGTCGATCAATTTCAGTTCGCAGCGCTGGGTACGCAGATCGACCGAAGGATCAGGCGGGCCGAGCAGCTGCGTCGAAGCAGGCTCGCTGACCGTTTTGGCCGGAGTGCTGGCTGTCTCGCTACGGCTTTGGGCCAACGCGCCCAACCCATCAGCGAATCGCTGCCAATGGCGGCGTTCAGTGATCAAGATTTCAGTGCGAGGAACATCCGCTTCGATTTCGCGAATGAAGTGCCCCAAGCCTTCCGCCAGCGGCATCAGGTTCAAATCACTCTTTTCCTGCAGCACGCTTTGCGTTTCCGGACGGGCGGCCATGCCGACTTCGTCCCAACCATGCCAATGGAAACCAACAGCACGCACCCAGGGGCGTTGTCGACGGTAGGCACCCATCAGCTTGCACAGCAGATCGCTGGCCTGGCAGTAATCGGCCTGACCAAAGCTACCCAGGCGTCCGGCAATCGAACCGAAACCAATCACGTGACGGATCGGATCGGACTTGGTCAGCGATGCCAGGTGGAACAGACCGCCACCCTTGATGCCGAGGGTTGCGTTGACGACGTCACGCCGTTTCTTCTCGAATCGGCAAGACTTGTCGATCCCGGCACCATGCAGAATCCCGGAGACTGGCCCGTCAATTCGACGGATGTCGTCCAACACTTTGGCCAGCGAAGCGGGGTCGGAAACGTCGCAGACATGATAGGTCGCCGAGACGCCGGCTTCATCAAACGCTCGCAACGAACGATCGATTTCCAGGCTCTTCTGCACGCGTTCCCAGGCTTGTGGAGCCTGTTGACCGGCCTTGCGAGCGGCAATCATCGTTTCGGCCTTCAGTTTCTTCAGGCCTTCTTCATCGAGCGTTCGCCAGGCAGGATCGATTTCCGGAATCGGGCTACTACCCAACAGGTGCAATCGCAGCCCATATCGTTTGCCAAGTTCCAAGGCACAAGCGGCCGTGATCCCTCGAGCGCCACCGGTAACCAGCCAAACACCGCGGGGCAGCGACTGGCTGTTGGCCTTCGGCTGAGCCGGGATATCGACGGCAAACGGCACGCGCCGCGTTTGACCGGACCACGAGACTTCGTAGTCCATGTTGCCGGATGCGAGTTCGCGAACGATGTTGTCGGCAATCTGGCCCGGTGAATCTTGAAGCGCGGTGTCGAAGGCTTTCACCCGAGGCCCTTGCCCACCACGCATCACGTTGTATTCAATGAAGATCGCTTTCATCAGACCAGTCAGGGCGCCACCTTGGGCACCCAGAGAACCGCTGGTGAAACCGAAGTCGCCTCCCAGGGCGGTTGTTGCCACAACCGTTGCTTGCGGCAGCCAACCTTGCTTGTCGGCCAATGCGAGCCACTTCTGGCAAACGAAAATGGGAGTCTCCATCGCGACCAATTGCTGCCGGGACCACTGCGGCTCGTTGCCGAAGTTAATGGCCGGATGAATATCGCGGGCAGTCGTGATGAACAAATGGGGAGCAGGCCCGTTCTGGCAAATCGCTTCGACCTGCGCGATGGCCTGATCCAAGTCGGTGGCATCCGCGATTTGATAGGCCGTGACGCCGCACGCAGCGAGCTTGGCCAGCAGCGCGGTCGCCGTGTCTCCGGAACCGAGCACGATGGCCGCGCCTTGCCAGGCCATCGAGGTGGCCGCGTCGGCAGCGAGCGGAGCTTCTCGCATTTCCAGCTCGAAGCGAGCCGCGACCTTCGGTTCGGCAAGCGGAGCATCGTTTCGCGGGGCAGGGGAGGGGAAGCCAGTGTTCGGCGTACCGGCCAGCGACCGCAAATCGGTATCGATGGTTTCCGTCGAATGAAGACGACTTTTGACCGTCAGGGCGTTATGGCCAAAATCGACCAGGATCGCGAAGTGATCGTCGGCATCTTCCTCGAACAGCTGGCGAATCTCTTCGTCGCTCCAAGCTGCCTCGTCGATAGCCAGCGCCGAGATACCCGAGGTGGATAGCTGACGCTGGCGTAGCCGAACGACAGGGCCGTCACTGGAGATCTGCACCCCTTGCGGCGTGAGTTCCAAGGTGGCGACCCGGTCATTGTTTCGATCGCTTACGGTGATTTCAAATTGAGCTTTGCCAGCGAGGGCCGAAATCGCATCGATCGCTTGTTCCAGGTTTTCGCAGCTGCGAAGGACCTGAGTCATATCGGCTTCCGCGCGGGCATTATTGGCCTCGCCGGTCGACGATGCCGTCAATGCCAGGCCAGCTCGGTTGACGCCTGCCAGCGTCAGGACCGTTCCGATCGGCATCACGGCAAGATGGGACAAGCCAGTGCTAGGGACCCGCTGGAACGTGGCCAGTGTGACCGCATCGCGAAGCGTTCCCATCGCATGGCAAACGATTCGAGCTGCCTGCTTGATACTGCCGGCGGCTGAAGCATTCGCTGCGACCTGTTCCCCTTCACCGAGGATTTCCGCCACGGCGAAATGGTGAGCCAACAGATTCGCCAACGGAGCTTCTACCGCGTCGGCGATTCCCTGGAGCTCGTCCAGTTGATCGGCCGACAGAAGCTGCATGGCCATCATCGATCGTTGTGAACCAGGAAGTTCGTCGATCGACTCACCGACATACTCAGCGTAAGTCCGCAAGACTCGCCGGATCTCGTCACGGTACATGGTGCCATGCATCATGCCCATTTCGTACGGCGTGCCTGCGACTTGTTTGGGGCCGCCATCGACCCCAGCGTTCCAATTACCTTCAAAGTTGTCCGTGCTCTCTGCTTCCGAGGAAACCGAGCTCACGGCCGGCGCAACAGTTTTAGTTTCCCGGGCCGGCGCCGGAGCGGCCGGGGAAAAAGACGCTGCCTCATTGCCATTAGAAGCACCTGAGACTGCCTGGCCGTTTGCTGACAGGAAGTCGAGCACGTGCCTCAAGGTTGGGAAGTCGTCCAGCGACAGCTCGGTAGCTGACGTGCTGATCTCGAAGTATTCCTGCAGCTCGCCAAAGAGTTGAGCCTTCTTGATGCTGTCGATGCCGAGGTCGGCTTCGAGGTCCGCATCCAAGTCGACCACTTCCGGCGGATAACCGGTCTGCTCGACGACGAAGTTCACCAGGAACGATTCCAGTTCCGCCGGATTAGCGGCTGACGAACTTGCCGCAGCGCCATTGGTGGCTGGAGCGGCAGGCGGAGCAATCGGCGGAGAGCTTACCGGAGGCGGCGGAGGTTGAATCGGGGGAACCACGGCTGCAGGAGCAGCCGATGGAGCCGGAGCGGCTGGCGTCGGTGCTGCCGCGGCAGGAGCCGAGCTTTCCGCTGCCTGGCCGTTTGCCGACAGGAAGTCGACGACGTGCCGCAAGGTTGGGAAGTCGTCGAGCGACAACTCGGTGGCCGAGGTGCTGATCTCGAAGTATTCCTGCAGTTCACCGAAGAGCTGAGCCTTCTTGATGCTGTCGATGCCAAGGTCCGCTTCCAGGTCCGCATCCAGGTCGACCACTTCCGGCGGATAGCCGGTTTGTTCGACAACGAAGTTCACCAGGAACTTTTCCAATTCGATCGGGCTGGCCGACGAAGTCGAAGCAGCTGGGGCGGGCTCGGCAGGCGCGGCAACTGGCGGCGTGACAGCTGCCGGCGGAGCAACCGGTGGTGCAGGAGCAGCAACCGGTGCAGGGGCTGGCGGAGCGGCAGGAGCCGGGGCGGCACATCCGCTTGCCTGGCCATTTGCCGACAGGAAGTCGACCACGTGCCGCAGGGTTGGGAAGTCGTCCAGCGAGAGCTCGGTGGCCGAGGTGCTGATCTCGAAGTATTCCTGCAGTTCGCCGAAGAGCTGAGCCTTCTTGATGCTGTCGATACCGAGATCTGCTTCCAAGTCCGCATCCAGGTCGACCACTTCCGGCGGATAACCAGTTTGTTCGACGACGAAGTTCACGAGGAACTTTTCCAGATCGACTGGGCTCGCCTTGGAGGCCGCTGGTTGGGCCGAACCGTTGGCATGGTGCACACCGTTGCTCTGGACCGGAGCGGCAATCGGAGCTGCCACCGGAGCGGGCGGAGGTACAACCGGTGCGGCTGGCTTGGGAGCCGGAGGTGCCGACACTGGTGCTGCAGCGACCGGCGGAGGCGCGGGCTTGGCCGGTGCGACAGTCGGCGCCGGCGCGGCAGGCGCTGGTGCCGCTGGCCGATCGGAAGCTCCTCGCATCTTCGCTCGGCGACGCTCGGTAGCATCGAAATGCGGAATATCGTCCATCAGGTTCATCTCTTGGGAAGAAGTCAACGCGGAAGGCACAGTGCCCGTAGGCACCGCAGGGTTCTTAGTTACAGTGATCGATTCAGGGGCAGCCGGTGCTGCCGATGTTTCGCCAACGCCCAGGCATTCAAAGAGAGCTTGAACGCCGAGCAATGTTTCCTTGGCATGTCGTTTCGAGTTGTCGACGCCAATCGCGTTGGCGTTGTGCGACAAGATCTTCCAATTCAGTTTAGTTAGTGTCTGATTAGGACCAACTTCGACAAACAAAGTCGGAGCTTCGCCAGCCAACTGCTCGATCAACGACACATATTTCACCGGCGTCGTCAGTTGAACACCCAGATTGCGCTTGATTCGCGCGACATCGGTGATCTGTTGGTTGTCGACGGTGCTGATGAAGGCGATTTGCGGCGAACTCAACGAAATCGTTTCCAGAGCTTGCTGCAGCATGCGGCTGGAACCAGCCATCAGCGGTGTATGGAAAGCTGCCGGCACCGCCAAAATGCGAGCCGGGTAGGACTTCGCTTTCAGGGCGATCTCCAACTGCTGAAGTGCCACATGCTTGCCGCCGATGACCGTTTGATCCGGGGCGTTGAAGTTCGCCAGGTAAGCCTGGCAACCGCACTCGGCGATGGTGGCTTTGATTTCCTCCGGCGGTGCGGTAGTGGCAAGCAGGCCGGCGTCGTTCTTCGACGTTGCCAGAATGCCATCGCAGCGGGCCTTGGTCATGCGAATGACATCGTCCAGGCTCCAAACCCCAGCGGCATATAGCGCCGGGAATTCGCCGTAGCTATGTCCGAACACGAGGTCAGGCTGAACGCCTGCTTCACGAAGTGCGGCCAGGCAGCACAGGTCGGCCAGCAGCATCGCGATCTGGGTTTGGAAGACATCCGATCCCAATTGCGTCGGCGTTTCCCAGGCAAGTTGACGTAGCGTGGGGAATCCTTGTCGCTGCATCGCGGCGTCGGCTTCCGCCATCATCGCGGCTGCAGCGGGCGAGCAAGCGACCAGGTCTTGTAGCATTCCCTCGTACTGCGATCCCTGTCCAGGGAAGGCAAACGCAACGCGAGGTGCTTGGGCCGACTTCATTCGGAAGAAGATACTTTGCTGTTCCAGCACTTGCCGCGAAGCAGGATTACCCAGCTGGGTACCCGCCAGGGTAAGCTTTTTGGCGAGGGCTTCGGGGCTATCGGCTACGATCGCCAGGCGAGCCACGTCGGTCGCGGCGAACTTTTTGCCATCGGCGGCTTGCCAGAGTGATTCGGCCTGACCGGCGGCGGCTGCCAATTGGGCCTGCAGCTGCTGCAGGTTGGCGGCACCCAGGCGAACGATCTTGGCCGTGCTGGTCGAAGCAGGAGCGGCTGCTTGCGGCTTGGCCGGTGCGGTCGTGCCGTCATCCAGCAAAAGGTAGAAGGATTGGCCTTTGGACCAGTTGGCCACGCCACCCAGACCTCGCTGGCCGATCTTGGTATTGCCGCGGTACGCAGATTCGAGAGCTTCGCCGGTTCCCTTCGCAATCCCGATCCCTTGGCCAACTTCGTGGTTTTGCGATTCGAGCGCTGCCTTGATCACCGCCAGCACCGGACCGCCGCCACCCATTTGGCCGAACTGCGAGGTCGCCGAAGCCATGTTAAAAGGTTTCTGGCGATTGCCGGTCACGTGCGAGTGAGCCAGCATCGAAATCGAACCGGAATTGACTTGGGCGCTTTCGTCGGTTTCGATGTCGACGAATTCGACGTCGGAAGCATCAATACCGGCCATGGCGGTCGCGCGTTCGACTGCCAGACGCATCGCTTCGACGGGGTCGTCATGCGTACCGGCTCCGAGGCCTCGGATGACAGCGCGGATCTTATCACCATCGCGGCGAGCATCGGCAAGTCGTTTCAGCACGACCACCGCAACCCCTTCCGCAGGGACAATCCCGTTGAAGTCGGCTTCCCAGGCGTTCTTCGCGCTTCCATTGGTGCTCAAAAGGCCAGCTGCCTGGAAACCGTCGAAGATGGTGGGACCCATCCGACGCTGACCGGCGGCACAGATCATCAAGTCGTTATCGCCAGAAAGCAGCGAATCGATACAGAGAGCAATGCCCGACATGCCGCTAGTCGCACCACTGTCGATCGCGACGGCGCCCCCCTTGAGATCGAGCGTTTTGCTGATTCGCGAGGCAAGCGTACTGCTGGTGAAGCTTCCCGTTTCGTCGACCAAAGCGGGCCACTTCTTCAGCAAGGTTTTCGCGAAGCTCTCTTGGATTGCTTCCGATTGCTGCGGAGTGAGCCCTCGTTGCGCGAGTTGACGCGCCAGAATGGCCTGCATCTCTGGGATGCGGAGACCCATTTCGAGTTGGTCTGAGAAGTCACCGCCGAACTCGGTGCAAACCACGACGCCTGCCAATTCTTTGGGTAGCGATTCGCGATCGTAGCCGGCATCGGCCAATGCCTTTTCGCTGGCATCCAGGAACATGAACTGGAGCGGATCCGCTTCCTGAACTTGCTTAGGTGGGACGCGATGGGTTCGCCAGTCGTATTCGTATTTCTCAATGAAACCACCCTTGGGCACGTAGCCTTTGCGGCGAGCATGCTCAAGTGACTGGGCCGACCAGCGATCCTCAGGCGGAGCCGCTTTCAGGTCGGTGCCCGATTGGATGACGTTCCAGAACTGATCCAATTGATCAGCGCCAGGGACAATGCAGCCCATGCCAACAATCGCGATCGCGCGATCTTCGGCCGTTTCGGCGACAGGGGAAACGCTACCAGTGATTTGTTGAGCGGTCTGACCGATGTACTCGTCGATCACCACATGCATGTTCAAACCGCCGATGCCAAACGCGTTCACCGCGGCGCAACGCGGTCCGCCATCGGCCGGGGCTTCCCAGGCGGCGGGCTGCATCGGCACGAAGAACGGCGATTCGGCCCAAGGTACCTTCGGATTGAGCTGCTGGATGTTGATTGCCGCCGGGAACTGCTTGTGCTGAATGCTGAGCACCGTTTTAATCATGCCGGCGACGCCGGCTGCTTCGAGAGCATGTCCAATGTTGGCTTTGGCGCTGGTGATTGGGATTTTTTTGCCTGGCTCGAAGTGCGGTTCCAGGACTTCGCGGAGGGTTTCCAGTTCGGTGGCGTCGCCGACTTGAGTCGCCGTGGCGTGGCATTCCAGGTATTGCAAGCGGGCCGGGTTGGTTCCGCTACGATAGGCCCGACGCATGGCTCGCATCTGGCCTTCTTTCCGCGGCGCCCATAGGCTTTTGCCTCGGCCGTCGGTGGCAACACCCAAACCGCGAACCACTGCTTGGATTGGATCGCCGTCCGCGATGGCCCGATCGAGAGTCTTCATGACCAGGGCAACGTAACCTTCCGACATGATCAGGCCGTCCGCATTGGCGTCGAATGGGCGGCTGTCGTCTTTGGTCAGCGTTTGAGCATTGGAGAACAGCACCAACGAGTCAGACTTGCAGTCCGAGGCACCGCCCACGACAACGCAATCCGCGCGGCCGCGTTGTAGTGCCCGCGCACCCATCAACATGGCATGCAGCGACGATGCACAAGCCGAGTTAAGTGCCAGCCAGGCTCCGTTGAGCCCGAAGGCCTTGGCGACGGTGCCGGCCACCATGTTGCAATTCAGATAACGAGTTGCATCGGGGCCGGGTGGAAGTTGTTTGTGAAGTTCAGCCAGAAGCTCTTGTTCGATGGCATGCCGCTGGTCGAGAGGAAGGTCCTTGAATTCAGGTGTCTGCTCCAGCAGGTCGATTGCTTCTTCCAGATAGGTCTGGAACGTCAGTTCACCCAAACGCGAACTTCCCTGGGCGTGACCGATAAAGATCGAGACATTTCGATTGGGAAGATTGAACGGGTCGTAACCTGCGTGCCTGAATGCATCTGCAGTCACCTCGGTCATTAAGAGGTGCGTATTGTCGACCGAATCGATCAGTGATTGAGGAAGTGGGCAACGATCGCGGCGGAAGGTTCGATCGGCAAGCAGCGCAGCCTTCGTCGAGTAGGTTTTCCCGCGCGTGCCCTTCTCGGGATGGTAATAGATTTCACGGTTCAATCGCTCGGCTGGCACTTCACCAACCGCGGAAAGACCCTGAGAAATGAGTTGCCAGTATTGATCAAGATTTGCGGCGCCAGGTAAGCGACACGCCATACCAACAATCGCTACCGGTACTTCGGTTCGATCGGTCGTGATTGACATCGGAATATCCTAATGGTCGACCGTCACACCTCCTTCAGCTAGGTCTCGACCGCTGCTTGAAACAATCACTCCGTTAGGTTGGGGCCCGCTTCATTGCGAATTTCCCGAAGGAACTCCCAACTGAACTGGGAGTCTGCACTTTCCCTGTAAAGTTTTGGCAGTTTTCAGGGGGTGAGTGGACTCTATCTTGTTAAGCAAATGAGGCGGGATCAATGAGGATATATATTTACACAGTCTGGGTAAGAAAGGCAATAAAACGAGGGGTTCTTACCGCTATTATTTCTGGTCAGGAAGGCAAGTCCGTGGGCTGGCTATGCGGATTGTGCGGGTTCCCTTCTGACTAATGGGCCGCAAAAACCCTCAAAATTGGGAAATTCGGGGGGTAATAGCCCGTAGGTATGTCTAAAGAGGGGAAAGATAACGGTTATGACGGCTGTCAGAAATTCACCCAAAAAAATGTGACGATCCGAGCGGCGAGACCACCTGAAATTCGCGTTTGGGGTGGAGCTGAATTCGGCTCGCGAGCACCTCTGGATCGTGATTCCAGACGACCCAGAAGTTGTTGTCGGCCGCATATCGAAAGAGTTCCCCCTTCGCTTGGCGGGTCCTGATCAAATCCAGGTCATAGGAGGTGCACCAAAGACGCCGAATATGGGCCGCTGTCGGGCCGATATCGCCGAGAAAAATCACGCCTTCGCCGCTGTTTTGGACCAATACGGCCTGATGTCCTCGCGTGTGCCCCCCGGTTTGCAGTACCTGAACCCCCGGAAGCACCTCTTCCAGGTGTTCGACAAGCTGCAATTGCCCCATCTGCTCGAGTGGCTGGAAGTCGTCCGGAACGTATCCGCCAGAGAGTTCTGACTGGCCCGAAATGGCATCTTGCCACTCTTGCCGATTGATGACGTACTTCGCCGATGGAAACGTCGCGACCAACTCCTGGTTGACCCTTGAGGTGGCGCCTCCGCTGTGGTCCCAGTGCAGGTGGCTCAGGATGACGTAGTTGACGTCCTTGGGAGCAACGTCCAATTTGGCCAACTCGTCCAATAGTGGCCATCCCGGAAACAGCCCGTGCGACTTACGGTCCAGCGGCGAGAGCTTCGAGCCATGCCCAGTATCGACCAGGATGCAGTTTTGACCGTCCCGGGCCAGAAGGCAATTCATCGCCAGGGGGACCAGGTTTTGAGCGTCAGGCTGTTGGACGTTCTTCCAAATCGATTGGGGGACGATCCCATACAAAACGCCGCCATCATGGAGAAATCGACCTCCTGAAACGATATCGATGCGCCATTTGCCTGCTTGAATCATGATTTGTAGCGAGAAATCAGGGTGAATAGGTGGTTGTCGTCTTCATTAGCCATCCTATTTGAAGCAGTATGCATGTGTTATTCTCAATCTTCGATTTCAGCCAAATGGTTTGCTTGGCTGTAATGGCGGCTATCGTTGATTCACCTTGGTTTGCTCGCAATGGCTTCTACCTCTTGGCAGGACCGATACGGTTGGTTCATCCTCGCTTTTTTTCTCGCTGTGACCCCTATCGTTCTCTACGGGACCAAAGGTGCGTGGGATAGCATCAAGAATCGCGTCGAAGACTGGCTGCCTCCAACATTCGAGGAGACGCAGCGGCTGATTTGGTTTCACGGCCAATTCGGCACCGACGAACTTTTGATGGTCAGCTGGAAAGGATGCACGCTCGACGATCCCCGCGTCGCCCAATATGCCGCCGCCTTGGAAGAGACCGATGAATACCACGGGAAACAGGTTCATTGGTTCGGTCAGGTGGTTACCGGCCAAGAAGCTTTGAAGTCTCTTACCAGTGAACC
This sequence comes from bacterium, assembly GCA_016124445.1. Classification (GTDB taxonomy): domain Bacteria; phylum Planctomycetota; class Planctomycetia; order Pirellulales; family Pirellulaceae; genus Bremerella. Next base: position 97,698 of record WGNR01000001.1, on the reverse strand, counting down.
GCTCGACGTGCCAAAGTCGGTCGCTCTAGACAGACTAACCGGTTGGCTCATCGGACCAGATCATCAACAGACCTGCGTCGTGGCGGTGGTTTCTCCTCAAGGCGAAGAAGATCGAGCCGCGGCCGTCGAGTATGCGTTTGTCGCGGCCGACAAGGTTGATGGACTTGGGCGAGACGCCCTGATCATGGCCGGAACGACGCTGGACGGCGTGGCGATTGATAAGGCGAGCAAAGAATCTCTCGCGGAATTGAACCTTGGTTCGTTCGCCGTCTGTATCCTCATCATGGGAATCGGATTCCGCAGCTTTCGCGCGACGCTGCTCGTGTTCCTGATCGCATTTTTCTGCGAACAGTTAAGCACCGCGATCATGTATTTCAGCGGACAGCCGGTCGATTCGGTGCTGACGTTGGCTGCCAATCTGACCTACGTGCTCGGCATTTCATCCGGCGTTCACTTGTTGAATTACTATCGAGAGTCTTTGGCCGAACGTTCCGCGAAAGAATCGGTTGCCTGGGCATTGAAAGCGGCGATGGTTCCCTGCCTGCTTTCCGCAGGGACCACTGCCGTGGGCATGATTTCATTGACGGTCAGCCAGATACGCCCAGTGACAAACTTTGGTACCTACGCGGCCGTCTCGGTGTTGGCGGCATCGGTGGTTCTTTTAATCTGGGCACCCGCCTCGATGTATAAGATTCCAATCGATCCGCCATGGTGGCATCGCAGGAACCAGGGGCTACCGTGGCTGCATTCTGTTTGGGCACACCTGGCTGGCGGCATTTCCCGCCTGCGCTGGCCGATCACGATCGGATCGGTAATCCTTTGCGGTATCTGCCTGATGGGCGTGCAGAGAATCAAGACCTCTGCCCAGCTACACGATTTATTTTGGGCAGATGCGCCGATCATTCAGGATTACGACTGGCTCGAAGAAAACGTCGGGCCGCTGATCCCGATCGAAGTGGTTCTGAGAATCAACCATCCGCAAGAAATCAAAACCGACGAACGATTCAGGATGGTCGAGAAGGTTCAGCAGGCGATGCAAAACGTCGACGGCGTTTCAGCAACGCTTTCCGCGGCGACTTTCGCGCCGGTGATTCCGCCTGCCGACCAAAGAGGATTGCAGGCAACTCTGAAGCGAGCCGCGCTGCGAAAGATGCTCGCGGGACGTCTTGAGAACTACGTCGATATGAACTACTTGCGAATCGAACCAGTCGAGAAGTCTGGGGACGATAGCGACAGCCAAGAGGGAGACGTCGACGAATTGTGGCGAATCAGCGCCCGAGTACACGCCGGAGATCGGCTCGACTATGGGGCGCTGATGCAGCGCGTTCGCAAGGCGGTCGGCGAGGCAACTGCCGATATGCCCAATGCCAAGCCGATCTACTCAGGCTCCGTTCCGCTGATTTTCAAAGCTCAGAGCGAAATGTTGAAAGACTTGATCAAGAGCTTTGGTCTGGCCTTTGTGATGATTGCGATCATCATGATGATCTTGTTGCGGAACATGCTGACAGGATTGTTCAGCATGATTCCCAATGTCCTGCCGCCGCTACTGGCATTCGGCACGATGGGATTTTTGGGGCTGAGTGTCGAAATCGGTTCGCTGCTTACCGCCAGCGCGGCACTGGGGATCGCCGTGGACGACTCGCTGCACTTCATCAGCTGGTTTAAACGCGGCCTACAGGCCGGTAGGACGCGGTTGGAAGCAACGTGTCTCGCTTACGAGCATTGCGGCGTCGCCATGACACAAACTTCCCTGATCTGTTCGCTTGGCTTGCTTGTCTTCGCGCTGAGTCCCTTTACGCCGATTGCCCGGTTCGCGTGGTTAATGTTCACGTTGCTGATGGTCGCATTGCTTTGCGACCTGTTCATTCTGCCGGCGATCTTGCTCTGCTTTACCAAAAAGCCAGCGGTGGAAGACCAGCCGACGAATCCGTCTGGTTCAGAGACCGAGATCGACTGACGCCCGCCTTCAATTGGCTCCGCCGCCGTAGGCCATGATGATGAACAGGATCAGCAGCAGTAGAACGGTCACGCCAATGCCGCTGACGATCAAGAGCTTCGCTGGAAACGGAGCTTCCTCTGGTGTAGGAGGCGGAATCGGTGGTGGCGCTGGTCTTGGTGAAGGAGAGGGAGGCGATGGCTGGGTCAGTTGTGCCGGCATCGGCAAGGTAACGCTTTTGCCGAGAGTGACTAACGCATCGCGGTGGATTTGTTTCTTACGGAAGATTCTCTCGCCGTTGACGAATGTTCCATTGGTCGACTGAAGATCCTCGACGAACAGTTCGTCGTCCACTAATTCAAGCCTGCAATGTTCCCCCGATACGGTTGGCTGATCGACCACGATATCGCACGTGTCGCGGGCACCTACGATCCAGATCTTTTTCGATCCCATCCTCGCCTACAACCATCCTTCCTTGTTCATAACGACCCGGAGTGCATTTTGCATTTCACGCGCGTTGGGATATCGCTCGCAACATTCTGTCTGCAGTGACGTATCCAGCACGTCGGCTAAACCAGAATGGAAGCCTGGGAAATGATTCCTCAGTGGCTGCACTTCTCCGTTCAAAATCAACGCCAGCGAATCGCTCCCCTTTTGGTCGCCTCGCGGATACCGCCCGGTGATCATGCGGTAAAAACTGGCTGCCAGGCTGAAGACATCACTCGCAGGATTGACGTATTTGTAATCGGTCAGCACTTCGCGCGGCATGTAAGGAAGGCTGCCGGAATTTGTGCCGGTGGTGGTTAACCCAGAGAAGCCTGCTTTCTCGAAGTCCTTGTTCAAGCCAAAGTCAGAGATCTTCGGGATCCAGCGATTATTTCGCTTGGCCGCAAGCAGATTCGATGGTTTCAGATCGCGATGCACCAGCCCTTTTTCGTGGGCGAACGCCAACCCATCGAGTAAAAGGTAAAGCGAAACGGCGATATGCTTCGCCTGGATGTTGGACTTTCTCTCACGAAACAGTTTTGCCAGGGGGCCGCCGTCGCAATACTCGTTGATGAAATAGAATTCGTTGCCGACGATTCCTGCTCCGTACGATTGAACGATATTGCGGTGCCGAAGTCGCCCGCTGATCGACTTTCCTTTCAGGAAATCGGTCCGGGCTTGCCGCGTAACGCTGATTCGGGAACGCAGGAATTTAACGGCGACCGGGCTGTTATCAATGGATCGATGTGCCAGGTAAACTTCGCCGATGCCGCCGGCCCCGAGAAACTCCTGGAACTTATAGCCATCCAGTACCGGGAACTCACCCGGCCTACGTTCGGAAGCTACCTGGTCAGTCGTGCCGGTCTGTCCGACCTGGCTGCCAAAGGCTCCACTTCCTGATCCTTCGACCATCGTTGCACGCCCAGCGACCTGAGCGATCTCGTCAATCTCTTGTATAGTCTGACGCCCGATATTCTGAGACAGATCTGGTGGCGGCAATTCAGTAATGGTGCGTCGAATGTCTCCGGTTGGCTCAGGCGAATCGCTTTCGTCCTCTGGAAAGCGATCGAAGACCATCGTGGCCGTAACGGGTTTCTTTTGTTCCAGGAAGATCTGAAACACGGTCTTGCCGGCTGTGATTACGTCTCCATGACAAAGGTCGACTACCGGGGGACCGACTTTGCCTTCGCTTTCCAGTTTGGCGAACGTAACCCGACCGCCATGTTTCTTCCCGTTGACGAATGTGCCGTTGCGGCTGCCTAGGTCGCACAATCGAGAAAAAGGTGGATTCACCTCCATCAGGAAATGGTGCCGCGAAACGAACGGATCCTCTTGGATCGAGGCATGGCAATGCTGCTCGTCACGGCCGAACAGAAAGATGTCGTGCCCCTCGAATTCAAATACCTGGCCCTCCATCGGGCCCTTCTTAATCTCAATTCGAATCAATGCTTCGACTCCGCTAGGAAAGCCAGAGCCGTTGGTGCCGGAAGTTGAGTAGGCACCAAGGCATAGGTTCCTCGGCAGTGAATAATCCAAGAGCCAGGGCACTGGGTTTTAGAGAGGACGTGCCGCCAGCAGTTCGTGCGAAATCCCAGTATAACCCGGGTTGGATCCACACTGTTTGATTCGATTCTAAATTGCCACAAATGTTGGTGGCAAACTGATTTTTTCGTGATTTTCGAAGGGCGAAACGAAAAAGGGGCGTCTCAAGGCTTCAAGTCATCGAGGCGTCAAAGATGCTTTGAATCGACTGATCAAGCATGGCATTGAACTGCTCGTCAGTTTGTTCGGCGGACAGGCCTTCCAAAAGTGCCCGGGAAAAACTGGCGACGACCCCATGGTTTCGGGCCAGCTTTTCCACGCCTTCTACGCGGGTATAACCGCCCGAAAGGGCAACTACCTTCAAGACGCGAGGGTGCTTTACGAAGTCTGCGTAGAAGTCATCGACATCGGGGATGGTCAGTTTGAAGATGACATAGGCATCGTCTTGCACTTCGTCGAGCATTTCTGCCAGACCTTCTTTTAGTATTTGCTCAGCCTGGCCTTTTTGTGGGCAATGGATGTCGATTTCTGGCTCGATGATCGGGACTAGCCCGGCTGCAATGATCTGTTTGGCCTGGTCGAACTGCTGGGCAACGATTGCTTGAATGCCGGCAGCGTCGGCCTGTTTGATGACCGAACGCATCTTGGTTCCAAAGATGTTCTTGCTGTTTGCCTTTTCGAGCAAGGCTTCGAGCCCAGGCATCGGCTTCATCAGCTGGACGCCGTTTGCCTCCGGGGCGAGCCCCTTGTCGACTTTCAAAATCGGAACGACTTGCTTGACGTTCCACAGGTAGTCGGCAGTTGGTTGCCCTTCGACCTCGCGATCCATCGTGTTCTCGAACAAGATGGCCGCCAGAATTCGATCGCCGTTGAAACCAGGGCTCGTCATGACGCGTGTTCGCATCTTGTGAACCAGGTCGAACATCTGCTCATCGCCGGACCATTCGTCATCGCTGATGCCATAAGCGCGAAGCGCTTTAGGAGTACTTCCGCCACTTTGGTCGAGGGCTGCGATGAATCCGGGGGCCGTTTTGATCTTTTGGAAACGCGGATCAGTGGGGTCGATGGGGGACATCTTTACTTCTCCTTTGCGGCTCGGTATCGACGGATCAAATTGTTAGTGGAACTGTCGTGCTTTAGTTCCGGGAGATCGTCCGATTCCAATTCGGGGATGATCTGCTTGGCCAGTTGCTTGCCAAGTTCGACGCCCCATTGATCGAACGAGTTGATTTGCCAGATGGTTCCCTGAGCGAAGACGCAGTGTTCGTACAACGCGATCAATTGACCCAGCACCGATGGCGATAGCTCGTCGGCGAGGATGGTGTTGGACGGACGATTGCCCTCGAACACCCGATGCGGAACGAGCCAGTCAGGCGTGCCTTCCGCTTTGACCTGATCTTCGGTCTTGCCAAAGGCCAATGCTTCCGATTGGGCGAACACGTTGGCAACCAGCATGTCTTGATGGCTGCCCAGCGGATTGAGCGACTTGCCGAACGCGATGAAGTCGCACGGGATCAAACGCGTTCCCTGGTGGATAAGCTGGTAGAACGAGTGCTGGCCATTGGTTCCAGGCTCGCCGAAATAGATCGCGCCGGTCGAATAGTCGACCGGAGATCCGTTGAGCGTGATGTACTTGCCATTGCTTTCCATCGTTAACTGCTGCAGGTAAGCGGGGAATCGCTTCAAGTATTGTTCGTAAGGTAACACAGCGACCGTTTCGGCCCCAAAGAAATTGCCGTACCAGACCGACAGCAGGGCCATCAGCACCGGCAGGTTCTTATCCCATGGAGCAGTACGGAAGTGCTCGTCCATGCGATGGAAGCCGTCCAGCATCTCCAGAAAGTTTTCCGGGCCGATGGCCAACATCGTCGAAAGGCCGATCGCCGAGTCCATCGAATAGCGACCGCCGACCCAGTCCCAGAAGCCAAACATATTGGCAGTGTCGATTCCAAACTCTGAAACCTTTTCGGCATTGGTCGAGACCGCCACGAAATGCTTGGCGATCGAGTCTTCCGCATTGTCGAGCGCGCCCAACAGCCAGTTGCGGGCCGTATTGGCGTTGGTCATCGTTTCAAGGGTCGTGAACGTTTTGGAAGCAACGATGAACAGTGTTTCGGTCGGGTCAAGATCGTGAACCGCTTCCGCGAAGTCGGTTCCGTCGACGTTGGAGATAAATCGGAACGTCAGCGTGCGCTCGCTGAAGTGCTTTAGCGCTTCGTAAGCCATGACCGGCCCGAGGTCAGAACCGCCGATACCGATGTTGACGATGTTCTTGATCGGTTTGCCGGTATATCCCTTCCACTCGCCGCTGCGAATCCGCTTCGAAAAGGCACTCATCCGATTGAGCACTTCATGAACGCCAGGGATGATGTTTTCTCCATCGACTTCGATCTTGGCGTCGCGCGGGGCCCGCAATGCGATATGAAGGACAGCCCGGTCTTCGGTGATGTTGATCTTTTCGCCACTGAACATGGCGTCGATTCGCTCGCGGAGCCCCGACTCGTCAGCAAGATCGAATAGAAGCTTCAGCGTTTCATCGCTGACGCGGTTCTTCGAGTAGTCGAAAAAGAGATCCGCCTCTTCGGCCGTCAATCGTTCGCCGCGGCCTGGGTCGTCGGCGAAAAGTGTTCGCATGTGGACGTCGCCGATCGTCGTGTAGTGATCTGCCAGGCTTTTCCAGGATTTCATTTGCGTCAGGGGAGTCTTCGTCGTGGTCATTGGGAATTCCTTGTCAACTATGCCGATTTACCATCGTGGGCCAAGTGCCTGGCAGGCATGTAGTGCCCGATTGTTTAGTGCCCGATTGTTGGAGTACGAACCTCAGAGCGTCTCGCCGAGGGCCTCATCCTTTATTGTGACGATGCGCAACAAGAGAGCCAGACCCCTCCAGGCGATCTGGCCGCAACCTTTTGGTTTGTTAACACTCGTTATAGAAAAACACCAAGCGAATTAGCTAGCTCGGCGACGTGGGCATGTTTGACACTTCAGGCAGGCCAACGGCCCGATTCGCGAGTCAAGTCGGCTAAAGCTGGAAAAGAAGGGCTGGTGAGCAGTTCAGGCGGGCATCGCCATTTCCAATTGTCATCTGCCTGGCCCGGCACGTTCATTCGCGACTCTTGATCCAGGTTCAAAACATCTTGCAGCGGAGCAATCGCCAGGGCAGCCTTCGATGTCCATGCCGTCCGCAACAGGGCCCAAGCTGCTTCACCCTCTGATTGTTGCGGTAGATTTAACGTCTTCCAGATCCCTTCTCGGACGTCTTCGGGCAGTTCTTCATACCATTGACGAGTCGTCGCGTTGTCGTGAGTGCCGGTGTAGACGGTCGTATTGGCCACGAAGTTTTCCGGCAAGTAGGGGTTGTCTTCGTGTCCATCGAAGGCGAATTGAATTACCCGCGTTCCCGGCAAATGAAACTGGTCACGCAGTTGATAAACATCTTCGGTGATCGTGCCCAGGTCTTCGACGATAAATGGCAGCCCACCCAACTTGGCCTTCGTGGCTTCAAAGAATTCAGCGCCCGGTCCCGTCACCCAGGTCCCATTTTCAGCCGTGGTGGCATCGGCCGGCACGTTCCAGGCAGCGGCGAAACCTCGGAAGTGATCCAGACGAATGGCATCGACATATTTCAGGCAAGATTGAAATCGTTCGATAAACCAGCGGTAGCCGGTCTCTCGGTGTGCTTCCCAGTTGTAAACCGGATTGCCCCAGAGTTGGCCAACGGCACTGAAATAGTCTGGCGGAACCCCAGCCACAAAGGTTGGACGTTTGTGTTCATCCAGTGAGAACAGCGAAGGATTTGCCCAGACGTCACTCGAGTCGGCCGCCACATAGATCGGGACGTCACCAATCAGGTGAACTCCTTTGGCCTGGGCGTAGTTGCGAACACGCATTCCTTGGCGATAGATCAGGAATTGGAAGAAGCGATACTTCTCGACCAGCTCGGAAAGCTCTCGGCGTGCTTTGGCTAGGGCATCGGGCTGGCGTTCTGCGATCTCGGCAGGCCAGTCAAGGTAATAGGCCCCGTCGAATCGGATCTTGAGTGCACGAAACAGGCTGTAGTCTTCCAACCAGTGCGCTTCCGCCTGGCAAAACGCGCGGAATTCAATCAACATCTCGGCCGGTTGGTCCTGGTCAAAACGGTCCCAGGCAAGGTTGAGGATCCGATGCTTGAAGGCGTTGACTCCATCGAAATCAACGTGATCGGTTGGCCAGTCCACTTCACAGTCGCCTGGGCTAAGCAAACCGTCCTCGATCAGCCATTGAGGGCTGACCAGGACTTCGTTCATGGCAAACGAAGACAGGGGCAGGTAAGGGGAGTTGCCATCGCCGGTAGGCCCCAGCGGAAGCATCTGCCACCACGATTGACCCGTCTCGTGCAACAGATCGATCCAATCGATTGCACTAGGGCCGAAGTCTCCAATCCCGTAGGGACTAGGCAACGACGTCAAATGCATCAGGATGCCAGCGGCTCGATAGCCATCGGGGAAGGGAGGAATCGTTTGCGGCGAATGACTGTCGGTCATAGTTTCTGTTTCTGTTTCGGTCGCGACCCCATCGGTGGATGCGGGACGCCCCTTGCCACTTCTGCGATGTTGCGTTTTCTAAGTAGGAATCGTTGGAAGCAACCGCCGAAACATGAAGGCCGCCCGGTTTCGGCTTCTGTGGGGATTCCATCGATTCGGAAGGGTTTAGAGATGATCATTGCAAGCATTACACATTCTTTGAAGCGTTCATTTGAGATTTCAAAAATGTTTTTGCCGATTCCCGCAGAAGAGGTTTTCTCGGGCAACTCACCGGCAGATCCCCTTTCCAAGTCTATCGTCGATACAGGCACCCTTCCGCCCGGGATTAGGCGAAACAGTTCTCCGAGGAGCCCGCGACTTACGAGTTTCATCCCAGCAAGGTCTTCCAGCTGACAGGGGGCCAAACGCAGGTCTCGGGTTTCGGTAGAATGAGACCGACGGGATTGCGCGTTGGCGCAGACTCGTGAAGCTATTCGTTCCAGCCGCCCGCAATTGAAGCCTGCACCATGGAATTCCCCTCGACGCTCTTCGACCTATTCGAGGATTTAAAACGCTACATCCAATGGAATGAGAGCGACGATCAATGCTCCGAGGAGCTGGTTGCCCGGTTGATGCCTCATTTTGACGGGATTATCGACGATTTTTACGACGAGATCCTCAGGCATCGTGCCGCCGCACGGGTAATCACCGGGGGCGAACGGCAAATCGAGCGACTTAAATCAAGCCTGAAGCAATGGCTTCTCGATGCCTTGTCGGCCCAGCATGATATCGCGTTTGTCCGTCGGCGGTGGAAGATTGGTAAGACACACGTTGAAATTGGGCTGGACCACGTTTACGTCAACGCGGCATTCTCGCGATTTCGCGGGCGGCTCAACGAGGTGCTGTTCCACCAGGAGGATTTGACGCTTGCTGATCGGAACGCGCTGCAGCAATCACTCAACAAGCGATTCGAACTCGACCTGGCAATCATGTCGGATGCCTACCAGAAGGAATACCAGGTTAGTCAGATTCCCGTTGATCATGCTCGGCTAAAGCAGCAAAAGCGATTGGCGATGCTCAGCCGCGATGCCTTGGCAGGTGAATCGTTGGACGCGCTGTATGACCAATCCGTCGCCTACCTGATGGAAGCGTTTCAGGGGGATTTCGCTGAATATGTGGAATACTCTCCTCGTGACGGCGAGTTCCGCATTCGTTCTGGTTCCGGGTGGGAACGCTTCGCGATTGACGATGTCGTTGGCAATCTGAGTGAGGGATCTTACTTCAAGTATGTCTGCTCCCACCCCGAATGTGTTCGTGTCGACGATCATGATCTCAACAGGGAGGTCGAATACCCGGCGATACTCCGAGATCAGCGGGTTGTCAGTAGTCTTCAGGTTGCCGTCAGGAAAGATGACGAGATCTACGGCATATTGGGGGTTCATTTTGTTAATCGCCATCAGTTTGCCGCTTCGGACTGTGACTTTATGTTTTCGATGGCCAACGTTGTCGCGAATGCGATCCATCGAAAGGGAATCGAAGATCAGCAATCAGAGAGCGAACAACAGTTGCGGCGTCTGATCGAACGTCTGCCAGCCGGGGCCGTTTATGTAAGTGGTGGACTTTTACAGATCAATCAGGCCGTTGAGTCGATGACGGGGCGGTCTCGTGCCGAGTTGCAATCCACCGCGGACTGGCAGCAACTCCAAATCGAACGGAAGGAACAACCGTCAGTCGAACTCGAATCGGGCCCCCTGGAAGGTAGGATCCAACAGTCCGAGGTGACGATTCGTCGTCCGGACGGAGAAGAGCGAATCGTTGCCCAGCTCAAATTCACCTCGGCCATCGACGAAATCTGGCTGCTACACGACATCACCGAGATGGAAGAACGCCGGCGTCAGCAACTCCAGGCCGAGCGGTTGGCTGCAATCGGGCAGATGATCACTGGGCTGGCCCATGAAAGTCGGAATGCGCTTCAGCGGATCCAGGCCTGCACCGAGATGCTGGAATTGGAATTCTCACCAGATTCGCAGGAAATGAACCTGATATCCCGGCTGCAACAAGCGCAAGACGACCTTCAGCTACTATTCGACGAGGTCCGCAATTACGCGGCCCCGATCGTTTTAGAGAAGAAACCGACCGATCTGGCTGCGTTATGGCGAAGGGCCTGGGAGCAGACCGAACCAGTTCGCCGGTCTAGAGATACGACGATCAAGATCGAGAATGCGGAAAATGCTTCCCTAGAGATCGATCCGTTCCGCCTCGTCCAGGTCTTCCGCAATTTGATCGAGAACTCGCTGGCGGCCTGTGATGGTCAGGTTGTAGTGACGGTAACGTTCGCAATGGGAGAAGACGCCCAACTCAGAATGACCTATGAAGATAATGGGCCCGGTTTTGACGAAACGATCGCTAAGAAGATGCTCGATCCATTTTTCACGACCAAAACGAAAGGTTCTGGCTTAGGCATGGCGATTGCATTGCGGGTTATCGAAGCCCACAAGGGACAAATCGAGCTGATCAGCCAGCCTGGTCAGGGAGCTAAGTTCATCCTGTCGTTCCCCGTTTAGGAATCGACCTTCCGTTTGAGTATTTCGATGAAGATCGTGGTTGCCGACGACGAACCTGATATGCGGGACTATTTCGTGAAGATCCTGGCCCATCTGGGGCACGAAGTGGTCGCTGTTGCGGAAGATGGCGAAACGCTGGTCGACTGTTGCCGGCGCACCCATCCCGAGCTTGTCATCACCGACCTGATGATGCCGGTTCTCAGCGGTGATAATGCCTTGCGGGAAATCTGGCTTGAGTGGCCTGTTCCTGCTATCTTGATCTCTGCCTACCAATGCCCGGAGTGGATCTCGAAGGCCGACTCGATCCCGCCGGTGCGGTACCTCAACAAGCCGATCAATCGTGCCAAGTTGCAATCGATGCTTGAGTCATTTGCCGACAATAACGAAGACGGTGAAGGCGATGGCGAACAATCGGAAATTCAGTAAACGGAAGCTCTCTACACCTTGGGATCTATGGCCTCTCAGAAACAGATCGACCTGCTGCTTGTCGATGACGATGAGTACCTGATCGAAGATCTCAAAGCCTACTTTCTCCGGCAAAAACTACACGTTCAGACGGCACGAAACGCTCATGATGCGCTCGCGCTGATGCAAAAGCATGCCTTTCACGTCGCCGTTTTCGATATGCATTTGCCCGACCTCTCTGGACTTGATTTGGTTCGGCGATCTCGGGAAACGGATGCCGATTGCGAGATTATCATGCTGACCGGAGAAGGTTCGATCGAGACGGCCGTCGAAGCGATGAAACTCGGCACGATCGACTACCTGACCAAGCCAGTCCGAATGAAGGAACTAGAGGCCATTATTCGCCGTGCGGCCCAGACGCAGTCGCTACGAAAACAGAACGAGCAATTGCGGAGTTTGATTCAAAATCAGCAGGCCGCTAACGGTGAAATGATCGGCCAATCCGAGCCGATGCAGGCGGTCTATCGATTGATAGAACGGGTCGGCCCCACCGACAAAGCGGTGCTGATTCAAGGCGAAAGCGGAACCGGGAAAGAACTGGTTGCCCGAGCCATTCATCGCACCAGTCTGCTAGGCGATTTTCCGTTGGTCACGATCAACTGCGCCGCCCTGCCGGAACAGTTGCTGGAAAGCGAACTCTTCGGTCACGAGAAGGGGGCATTTACCGGGGCAACGTCGGCAAAACCAGGCCTTTTCGAGGTTGCCGACGGGGGCACTTTGTTCGTCGACGAAATTGGGGAATTGGCTTTGCCGCTGCAGGCCAAACTGCTGCGTGTGTTGGAAGACGGCTCCTTTCGCCGGGTTGGTTCCATTCAGGAACGAAGGGCGGATGTTCGCTTGATTGCCGCGACCAATCGAGATCTGTTGGTGGCCGCAAAAGAAGGAGCATTTCGCGAAGATCTTTACTATCGGCTGAACGTGATCACGATCGCCCTGCCGCCGCTTCGGCAACGCGGAAACGACCTGGAACTGCTGGTTGCAAAATTCGCCGGCCCCGACTGGCAATGCGAGCCTGGGTTGATCGAAACGCTCAAGCTTTACGACTGGCCAGGCAACATCCGGCAACTTCGCAACGCGGTGGAACGTGCCAAGATTCTCGCGGACGAAAACGTCTTACAGCTGGATAATTTTCCCGACGAGGTCGCCGCCGTGGAAGAGCATGCGGACGAGCGTCAGTCGGTCGAAGATCTGGGGCAACTGACACGGCAGCACATCGTGCAGATCTACGAAGCCAATAATCGCAATAAGACCAAGGCCGCCCAGGCTCTTGGGGTCAGTCGGCGCACTCTGTATCGCCTTCTGCAAAAGTATGGGATCGAGCGTTCCTGACCGTGCGATTCTGCGCGCAACCGTGCGAAATGGCGCGCTAATGCTTTGCTTGCATTATTCGAAGCCCTTGGCATCTGTCCGCCCGCCAAAGATTTCTGCAAATAGCGCGGTTCGGTTTCCCACATCGGTTTTTAGTTTTCCCATGGAAGTGGGCACGGTGATTCCGGTTTTTCCGGGCAAAAGACCGACGTTTCTCGCAAGCCAGCACGCCTAAGTAGCGTTTCCAAGGGTAACTCGCCCCTTCTGAGACACTCTGTCGCACGGTTATGGCACATCGATTGCCAATCGGGCTGATCAGGAAAACCCATGGGTATGTTGGGCAATGGTTTGACGAAAGTATGCGATGAGTGCCATTACGACGCAGGACACAGTGACAGGGAATCTAGAACATGGCTCGGCCGGACATCTCGAATCGTTTTCGTACGACGATAAGATCACCCGGCAGTTCATGACCGCCACGGTGGTCTGGGGGATGGTCGCCTTTTTGGTGGGGATCTTCATTGCTTTGCAATTGGTTTTCCCTGTGCTCTCATTTAGTACCTTCGGAGTCGAATACTTTACCTTCGGTCGCCTTCGTCCGCTGCATACCAACGCAGCGATCTTCGCGTTCGCAGGAAATGCGATCTTCGCGGCGATCTACTATTCGACGCAGCGGTTGCTCAAGACTCGCATGTTCTCCGACGTGTTGAGCCAGTTGCATTTTTGGGGATGGCAGCTGATTATCGTCCTGGCAGCGGTCACGTTGCCGCTGGGGATTACCCAAAGCAAAGAGTACGCCGAGTTGGAATGGCCCATCGATATCTTGATCGCCTTGGTTTGGGCTGGTTTCTTTGGCGTGAACTTCTTCATGACACTGGTCATTCGCCGCGAACGGCACATCTACGTGGCGATCTGGTTTTACATCGCCACGATCCTGACCGTCGCGATCCTGCACATCTTCAACAATCTGGTTTTTCCCACCGGTTTGTTTAAGAGCTACCCGATCTACGCCGGTGTTCAGGACGCCTTCATGCAGTGGTGGTATGGCCACAACGCGGTGGCGTTCTTCCTGACGACGCCCTTTTTAGGGCTGATGTATTACTTTCTGCCGAAGGCGGCCAATCGCCCGATCTTCTCGTACAAGCTCAGTATCCTTCACTTCTGGTCGCTGGTGTTTATTTACATCTGGGCCGGCCCACATCACCTGCATTACACCGCGATCCCGGAATGGGCTTCGTCGTTGGGGATGGTCTTTTCGATCATGCTGTGGATGCCATCGTGGGGCGGCATGATTAACGGCCTGCTTACCTTACGAGGGGCCTGGCGAAAGGTCACCGAAGATCCGGTTCTCAAGTTCTTCGTGGTCGGTATTACCTTTTATGGGATGGCGACCTTTGAAGGTCCGATGCTTTCCGTCAAAGCGGTGAACTCGCTTTCGCACTACACCGACTGGACCATCGCCCACGTGCATAGTGGGGCGCTCGGTTGGAACGGGTTCATGACCTTCGGGATGATCTACTGGCTGTTGCCGCGTGTGTTCCAGACACAGCTCTACAGCAAGAAGTTGGCTGAGTGGCACTTCTGGCTGGGTTTGATTGGCATTTTGCTCTACATCATTCCGATCTACGGGGTTGGTATCTATCAAGGTCTGTTGTGGTTCGCGATGACCGATCAGGGGCAACTGGCTTATCCCAATTTCATCGAAACCACCGTTAATCTGGCTCCGTTCTATTTCATTCGTGTGCTAGGCGGCATGTGCTTCTTCGGAGGTGCCTGCCTGATGAGCTACAACTTCCTGATGACCTGGATGTCGCGTCCAGCGACTTACGACGTTCCGGTCTACAAGGCCCCAGCTTTAAGCAAAACCTACGTCGATCCGCCACTGGAAAAGTCGAAGCTGACGGCGGTTCTCGAAGTGGCCAAGTACCTCGATGTCTTCACGAAACTGGGATGGCACCGACGCTGGGAACGTATGCCCCTTTATTTCAGTTGTTGGGTTGGCGTCGCCGTGGTGGCGGCCTCGCTGTTCGAGATGATTCCCACATTCCTGATTCGCTCGAACGTGCCGACGATCTCGACCGTCGAACCGTACACGCCGCTGGAGCTTGCCGGACGAGATCTTTACGTCTCGGAGGGTTGCTACAACTGCCACTCGCAGATGATTCGGCCGATCGTGGCGGAAACGATGCGGTATGGCGAATACTCGAAGCCAGGCGAATTCGTTTACGACCATCCGTTCCAATGGGGCTCGCGCCGCATTGGACCTGACTTGGCTCGAATTGGATTACGACAGTCAAACGCAATGTGGCACATCCTGCACTTTCGAGATCCGGGCGAGTTTGTGAAAGGTTCGATCATGCCTGCCTATCCTCATTTTGAGCAGGAGGATCTTAACTTCAACACGATTCCAGAGCGTGTTAAAGCAGCCAGCTATTTGGGAGCCCCTTATTCGGTCGAGGTGCTAGATAACTCGATCGAAGTGGCGAAAGTTCAGGCCAAGAAGATCGCCGAAGAAATCGAGAAAGATAACGGTCCCAAGGGTTTGGAATCGAAGAAGGTGGTTGCCCTGATCGCGTATATCCAGCGTCTGGGAACCGATCTGTCTAAGACTCCCAAACCCGAAACCAATGGCGAAAGCCCAGATAAACCTGCCGACGTGGCCCAGGCCGGAGAGTCAGGAGGCCAGCCATGATACGGGAACTGTTGGCCGGTTCGCTGTATGGATGGATCGGTACGATTTCGCTGCTGCTGTTCTTCACGGCATTCGTGGCGATCACCCTCCGCACGATGTTTGCCAGCAAGAAGAAGATGGACGACCAAGCTGATATTCCGCTAAGCGATGGGGAACGGAGCGACGACGATGACCGCAACTAAACACGACAATTCGACGCAGCAACCAGTCGATGATGGATATATCCCGGACGATCCGCTAACCGATCATTCGTACGATGGGATCCAGGAATACGACAATCCGATGCCTGGCTGGTGGACCGCTCTATTCTGGGGAACCATCGTTTTTTCGATCCTCTACTGGATGTACTACCAGAATGGTATCACGCCCGATCGATCGATCCATGCTGAATACAGCCGAGCTGTGGCTGCCAATCTGCGGAAGCAATTCGCGAAGATCGGTGATTTGAACGGCGACCGGGCGACCATCTTGAAGTATTCCAAAGACCCTGAGTGGTTGAACTTCGGGAAGGTTGTTTTTCAAACCAATTGTACCGCGTGCCATGGCAATAACGCCGAGGGACGCGTTGGTCCGAACCTGACCGACGACAAGTGGAAGAACGTCAAGAAGGTGGAAGACATCGTCAAGGTGATCCAGAAGGGGGCTAATGGCAATGCGATGCCGGCCTGGGAAGGCAAGCTGCATCAAAACGAAATCGTGCTGGTCGCTTCGTACCTGCTTTCAATCCATGGCTCGGTGCCGCCAGGCCAGGGATTGCCATCGATCCCAGGCGAGACCCACGTGATTTCGGACTTGGATGCTCCCGCAAAGGAAGCAAAGACCGAGTAGTAAAATGAACGGCAAGCATTCAATTAACGACGATTTACTAACTCCGGATGAACATGTCCTTTCTACGCTGGAGGCCGATGGTTCGCGCCGCTGGCTCTATCCGAGGCTGTCGCTGGGGAAGTTCTGGCATGCTCGCCGGATCGTCGGCTACGCGCTGATTGCTTTGTTTGTGGCGCTGCCTCATTTAAGAATCTTTGGCAAACCGGTCGTTTTGCTCGACATCACGCATCGCGAGTTCACGATCTTTGGTTACGTCTTTTTACCGAGCGATACGCTGCTGCTGGCATTGCTGATGCTCAGCGTCTTTTTGACCATCTTTTTGTTGACGGCTCTGTTGGGCAGAGTTTGGTGTGGCTGGGGCTGCCCACAGACCGTTTACATGGAGTTCGTCTATCGCCCGATCGAGCGTTTCTTCTTAGGGACCTCAGGCAAAGGGGGCGTGCCCAGTAAGAAGGTGCCCGGTTATCGTCGGGTGGTTTTGTATCTGGTGTACTTCGTGCTGTCGATGGGTTTGGCTCATACGTTTCTGGCGTACTTCATCGGAACGGAACGTTTGAGCCAGTGGGTGACGCAATCGCCTTTCGAGCACCCAGGACCCTTCTTCGTGATGGCCCTGACGACCGGCTTGATGATGTTTGATTTTGCGTTCTTCCGCGAGCAGCTTTGTCTGATTGCCTGTCCCTATGGAAGATTCCAATCGGTATTACTCGACCGGAACTCGCTGATCGTCGCCTACGATACCAAGCGAGGCGAGCCTCGCGGCAAACTGCACCACGAACTACCAGTGCTCGACGAGAAGCAAGGGGATTGTATCGACTGCCATCTGTGCGTGCGAACCTGTCCGACGGGGATCGACATCCGCGACGGTTTGCAGATGGAATGCATCCACTGCACGCAATGTGCTGACGCCTGTGACGAGATCATGACTCGGATCGGCAAGCCGACCGGTTTGATTCGCTATTCCAGTCAGGATGCAATTGAGACCGGCAAACAGAAGTTTCTGCGTGCCCGGGTATTCGTTTACCCGACGCTGATTTTAATTGTCGTTTCAGCGCTGATTTACAACATTGCCAATAAGAAATCGTTCGATGCAACCTTGATCCGTGGATCTGGACTGCCGTTTTCAGTCAATCAACAAGGCTTGGTGGAAGATCAACTGAAGATCAAGGTTGTCAATCGGCTGGAGACGGAAGATACGCTTCAACTGAAAATCGAGCCTGATTCCCTTGAGTTGAAAATCGACGGCGATACGACCATGGCGGCGAAGGCGTCAGACACAATTCCGCTGGTTGTGATCGCCAAGCGGTCCGATTTTCAGTTCGGAAAGATTGGTGCCACCATCACCGTTACCAGTCAAACAACAAAAGATGAACGGAGCATACGATGTCAAATATTCGGCCCGTAGCAACCGCCGAGGCAGCTAGCTCGCAGGTGGCCCTGGAGCGTTTCTCGGGCTACGTCTGGGGCGGCTTGGTGATTGGCATGCTCGGACTGCAAATTGTGATCTCGGTCACTGCCGCGGTCATTGCAACTAACTCGCACTCCAACGACGTTGTGCCAGACTACTATCAAAAGGCCGTCAACTACGACAATGCGACGCCAGCCGTATTGCCCAAGGAGTAAGCCATGGAAGCGATTTCGGTGGGCCTGGTGATTCTGACCGCGAGCCTGATCGGCAGCGGCCATTGCGTCGGCATGTGCGGTCCTTTTGCGATCCTCGCCAGCCGCAACGAGAACCCAGGTCGAATCCGCGCCGTAGCTTCGCTGGGCGGCTATCACTTCGGGCGACTGCTGACCTATGTATTGCTGGGACTAGTCGCCGGTACCGCCGGATCATTGGTCGACTTGGGAGGCAGCTTGCTCGGATGGCAGCGACTTGCCGCCTGGCTGACTGGTTTTGTGATGATTGCCTACGGCGTGATCGCACTGCTGCGATTGACGCGAGTTGGTTCGGTGCATTTCCGTTTGCCAGGTCGACTTGGCCAATTCGTTCAGCGGCTTTACCGTTTTAGCGGTCAACTAACCGGCGTGAAGCGATCGTTGGCCATCGGAGGTATCACCGCACTTTTGCCTTGTGGTTGGCTGTATGCGTTCGTACTGATTGCAGTTGGGACTTCGAAACCCTGGGCAGGTGCCGGCGTGATGCTGGCATTTTGGCTGGGGACAGTACCGCTACTCTCGCTATTCGGGCTTGGCATTCATTGGCTATCGGAACGTTGGAAACGCTGGTTGCCGATGGCGACCGCCATACTTTTGATTGCCAGCGGATTCCTGACGATCTCAATGCGTGCCTACGCCGTGTTCGATGGCTTTGGTACGCAAATTGCCGAACAAACAACAACCGTCGATGCGGTCGAGAAAGCCAGCACAGCCGCACTTCCGTGCTGCCATTGTCAGGCAGCAACCGATTGCAAGTAACCATAAGATGTTTGCCGTCTCCACCTTGACCGAAAAGAACTCAGCCCAAATGGCCTGTACCCACTGCGGCCAACCCGTCCCGGGGCATTTGGTGCAAGAGGAATTTTCGCAGCAGTTTTGCTGTCATGGTTGTGAGACCGCCTACATGATTCTGCAAGAGGATCAGGAACTGCTCGATTCCCTCAGGCAGCGTCAAGGTACTGATTCGTCGCTACTGGATGGGCGAGAGTACGATTACCTCGATCATCCCAGCTTCGCCGAGGCCAATTGCCAGCCGCTAACCGACGGAATCGTGCGGACGAAGTTTCTTCTGGAAGGAATCGTCTGCGTTAGCTGCGTGTTTGCCATTGAGAAGCTGCCGAGGTTTCTGCCTGGCGTCGTCGATGCGCGAATGAATCTTACCAACCGGACCGTCACGATCGATTGGTGTCCGTCGGAGGTAAAGCTTTCCGAAATCGCCTTCACGCTCGATCGGCTTGGCTATCGGCCGCATCCACAGGTTGAAGATCAACTCGAATCAATCCAGCGGGCCGAATCGCATCAGCAACTCATTCGCCTGGCAGTCGCAGGCGCGTGTGCCGGCAACACAATGCTGATCGCTGTGGCACTTTACTTCGGCCTGTTCTCTGGCATGAGCAGTGAGTTCTTTCACCTTTTCCGCTGGACGAGCGCCGTCCTGGCGTTCGTTTGTCTCGTTTGGCCCGGCTCGGTCTTCTTTCGCGGTGCCTGGCAGTCAGTGCGTGCTGGCGTTCCTCACATGGATTTGCCGGTCGCACTTGGGCTGACTGCCGGTGCAACGATGGGACTGGTCAACACGATTGCAGAGCGAGGCGAAATCTACTTCGATTCGCTGACCGTGTTGGTGTTTCTGCTGTTGGTGGGACGTTATCTGCAATATACGCAGCAGCGACGAGCGATCCAGCAAATCTCGTTACTGAGAAGCATGCTGCCGCGGTCGGTAACTCGTCTTTGCCAGCAGCAATTGGATGCCCAGACCGAGTCGGTTCCGTTGGAAGCAATTCGTCGCGGTGATTGGATTCATGTCAGGGCAGGGGAGGTGATTCCAGTCGACGGAAAAGTCGTCGGCGGCGACTCGTTGGTAGATCAAGCAATCTTGACGGGAGAGTCACGTGGGATCGAAATTGAGCCTGGCGACTTAGTGCTCAGCGGTTCGACGAACCTGGCGGGACCGGTGGTGATCGAAACTGCCTCGGTAGGCGAAGAAACCAGGCTTGGACAGGTTGCTGGTTTGGTCGAAGAAGGTGTCGACAACAAGACACCGATCGTTGAATTGGCAAACCGCATCGGCGGCTATTTCGTTGCCACGATCGTTGGCCTGGCCGCGTTGACTGTGGTGATCTGGTTGCCAGTGGGGATCGAGACGGCCATCAATCATGCGATGGCGCTGTTAATTGTCGCTTGTCCCTGCGCGTTAGGACTTGCCACGCCGCTTACCGTTGCCATCGCTCAAGGCCGGGCCGCTGGTCGGGGCGTGCTGATCAAAACGGGCGACGTCTTTGAGTACCTGGCCAAGCCTGGGATTATCTGGCTTGATAAAACCGGCACGTTGACAGAAGGTCGGATGCACCTGATCGAAATGTACGGAGACAAATCGATACTTCCTGCGGTCGAACTGTTAGAGCGACAGGTCGTCCATCCCATCGGCGAGGCACTCTGTCGCGATTTCAACCTGGGTGACGAAGAGCGTTTACCGGCCACGGCCGCGACCGATATCGAATCGATCCCAGGAATCGGAATCGAGGGAGTCGTCGCTGGCAAGTTGATTCAAGTCGGATCGCCTCAACTTCTAGACGATCGATCTCTCGGCATTTCTTCCGATTTGCAGCAGCATTTAAACAGGGCATTGTCCGGGGGATATACGGCCGTACTGGTCGCGTGTCAGAACCGTGTCGTGGCGATCTGCACGCTGGGAGACCGAATCCGGAGCGATGCGAAAGCTACGGTCGATCGCCTAAAGCAAAGTGGTTGGGAAGTTGGCATGCTTTCGGGTGACCATCAACAGGCAGCCCTACAAATTGGCGCGCGAATCGGAATCCCTGCGAACCGAATCGAAGGGGGGCTAACCCCTGAAGAGAAGCTGAAACGCATTCAATCGGCAGCAAAGTCGCAGACCGTCGTGATGGTCGGTGACGGAGTGAACGACAGCGCAGCATTGGCTGCGGCATCGGTTGGCATCTCGGTCAAAGGAGGAGCCGAGGTAAGCTTGAAGGCAGCCAGTGTCTATTTGAACCATCCAGGGGTCAGCCCGGTTTGGCAAACGATTATTGGGTCGAAGCAGACGGTTCGGGCGATCCGGCGGAGTTTTGCCATTTCCCTTGGATACAACGGGATCGCTGTGCTGCTGTCGATGTGTGGTTTGATTAACCCGATTGTTGCCGCCGTGTTGATGCCCATTAGTTCGTTAACGGTGCTGGCCATCTCGATGGGCAATCCGGCGTTTCGGTCGAATAATCACGATTTACCGCAGCAAGCGTCGCAAGTGCAAAGCCAGGTGGCGACATCATGAGCGTAGTATATATTGCCCTGCCAATCGCACTGGTGCTCGCCACGTTGGCGATCATCGCTTTTGTTTGGTCTGTCAAGCAGGGCCAGTACGACGACTTGGAAACACCTGCGGTGAGGATCTTGCAGGAAGACTTGCCCCAGAAGCCAAAAGAGGAAGACGAACAAGATTGATGCAGCCAGATAGGATCCCTAAGGCCCGTCAGGCCTCGGTAGAGCTGTCATAGCGAATGCTGACGCAGCGGTCGCCCTCGCAAAAAAAACACATGAGTGCCAACGTTTCTCCAAATGGGTGGAGGAATATGGAGGAACGTGTCGCGAGGAGGCCGTCTCTACCGAGGCCCTAAGGGTTTCGGGGGATTGAGTTAGGCCCGGATCGAACCGATCTCACGTGAATCGCGCTTATCGGGACCGAGCCGATCCTTGGCACCGTGAGCTGCCAACATCGTGTTATAGACGTCGATACCCTCGGCACCGACGTCCATGATTTGGTCGGTCTTGAATCGCCCGTTGGCGCCGGTGATGGCATGGAACACTCCGGAAAGCTCTCGTTTCACATCGTTGTGGCGGCCGTCGCCGGACTCGGTCGAGACCGTAATCATCGAGTTTTCCAGAATAGTCCGCCCATTTGATTCGACGGAATCTTTGTCGTCGAGCCGCTTGAGGAAGTGAGCGACTTCTCGCATCTTCATGTGGGCATGTGCCCGAAGCTGCTCGTTCTTTTGCTTTTCGTTGAACCGGTGCCACCACTCATGGCTGCAGCCTTTGTCGCCGCTGGCATTCAGCTGATTCGCGTCGTCGAAATCCCACACTTTTTTGCCGTTGTAGGCGTATTCGCCCTTCAGGCGGATTCGTTCGCCGGCCGCGAGAAACGTGAGCGAACCGAAGCGGACTCGATCCATCTGAATAGCCAACGCATAAATGTCGGTCAGCAAACGCCATTCGTTGGAAAGTTCTTCCAGCGTGATATCGATCCCCTGACCGCCTGGGTCGGCAGGACCGCCGTGTGGGATGTCGGACCGAGGAGGCAGTTGAAGGCCTTGGCTCTGACGGTTCTTCATCGTGTAGGCTCGCTGCTCGTATTCGCGAATGCGATCGAGATGGTCGGCCAGACGCGATTTGGACGAGCTACCCAGGGGCGAATTAGAACTGGTATAGAAGCGATAGTCTTCCACGACGGCATCCAGCACGCTACGACGCAGGCGTTGCCGTTGGGCGTCTTCGCCTTCGCCTGCAGTCCTGACGGTGCCAAACACACGATCGAATATCGCCCGAGGCGACTCCTGAATGGTGGCCGCCACGGTGCCATCCATGTTGTAGCTATGCACGTATCGTCCGACGCGGCTACGGCGGAAGAACGTGCCGCCAATCAAGGTTGGAACCATGCCTTGGGGAAGGCCGCTTGGATAATGCGTTTTGCGGATCACCTGGTCGATGGAAGGGCCACCTGATTTGGCTTCACCATCCGGCGGTTCCGCGGTGAAAGCACCCGAGGCACCATCGTAGTGGGCATTAATGCCGCGCTGGTCGCAACGGACCTGGTCGACGTTCCGCATGATGAGCAGCTTTTTACGAAGCGGAGCGAGAGGCTCGAGCACTCCATCAAAGCCTTCGGTCTGCAGCGGGGCCGGAATACCGAGACCAAAGAACACATTGAACGCCCTGACAGGAACCTGGGCCTGAGCCGCCGATACATTCTGAATCAGCATTTCTTCCATCAACGGAAGGCCGATCGTGGCGGCACCCAGGCAACGAAGCATGGTGCGACGATTCATAGGGCGAAGCGACATAGAGTGATCTCCTGAGTAGACGGAAGGCGTGGCTTGGGCGGTTATTTCTCGGTGCGTACCTTGCGGACCAGGTCACTGGTGCACAAGAAGGCAATGATGTTGGAATAGGTTCCACCAGCGGCCTGGGCTTGCTGGTAAACTCGTTGCATTTCGGGAGCATCTTCCGCGGCCAACGGACGACCCAACGCGAACTGGGTGACCTTCCAGGTCAGGGTCTCGCGAACGCGATCGCTGTTAGCCAGCAGGTCCATCAATTGAGCGGACTCGTCGTATTTCTGCGGCTGGCCGGTGCCTGGGATCAAGACCTGGCCATCGGATCTTAGGGCGTTGCCATATTCATCTTTCATGCGAAACGATCCGAGCCCATCGTACCGTTCCAGCCCATAGGCCAGCGGTTCGAACTTCTTGTGGCAGCCGCCGCAAGACTCGTTGGCAACGCGATGCTCGGCGATCTTACGAAGCGACGTGCCTGGCGTAGCGGGAACCGGCGTCGTATCGACCCCCGGTGGCGGCGCCCCGATGACTCCGCGAAGCACATCTCGCAGGACAAACAGCCCTCGGGTAACCATCGATGCGTCATCGCCGCCAATCGTGAGCACGCTTCCCTGGGTCAGCAAACCGCCGCGCGACGGAACATTGGCCAGGTCGTAACGCCGCTGACCGTTGCCCTGAGGCTTCAGCCCGTAATGCTCAGCTAGGCGAGGCGTAACAAAGGTATATTGGGCATTGAAAAGTTCATTCAGCGGCCGATTCTGGTTCCAGACAACTTCCTCGAAATAGGCAATCGTCTCGTCGCGCATGTCTTTGGCGAGTTCCGGATTCCATTTGGGAAACCGATCGGTATTGGGACGCAGGTTCTCCAGCCGATCGAGGTTCAGCCACTCGATGACAAATTGCTTCGATCGCTCGCGAGCCCGAGGGTCTTGTAGCATTCGCCGAATTTGATTTTCGTATTCCTGCTGTCCACCAAGTTTCCCTTTTTTGGCGACTTCTAAAAGTTCCTTATCTGGCGGAGCACCCCAGATGATGTAGCTCAGCCGCGAAGCGAGTTCGTAGTCGTTCGCTGACCGCTCGGTACCGCTGCCACGCTGCCATTCGATGCGGTAGATAAACCGGGGCGATTGCAGCATCGCTTCGATTAGTAGACCGACTCCTTCTTCGTAGCTGCCACCGGAACTGGCGACCGAGGTCATGATCCCGCTGTAGTTGGTCACTTCCCGATCTTCGATCGGACCACGCAAGACCCATTCGCCCAGCGCGCTGACAAACTTCCGCGCGGTGGCGTCGGTGTTCAGGCTTTTGGCACTGGAAAAGCGCTTGGCGAACTCGCCAATATCCATGCGGTCGACAATAATCCGCGCCAACTTGGCATACGCCTCGACATGCTGCAGGTCGACGTTCAGGTTGTAGGCCGTGTTACGGAAGCCGTCGGCACGCAGATCAGGAGGTAACAGTTCGTGAGCTTCCTGGGTGATGTCGACACCGGTAACGCTGCGAACGGTCTCGATGTACTCGGGAATCGTCAGACGCTGTACCCAGACCTGATCCGAGTCATTCATGGCGTAGACGGCCGGATCAATGAAATCGACAGGCCAAGCGGCGCCGGCATCGATCCATTTCTTGAGTGCTGTTTTTTCGGACGAATTTAGCGGCTCTCCTTCCGGCGGCATCTCGCCTGATTCGATCCTATCCCACAGTAAGCTCTCGTGTGACTTACCAGCGACGACCGCCTTGCCACTCTCTCCACCAGCGAAGGCCGACTTCATGTGGGAAAGGTCAAGACCTCCTTTGTGCGTCGCCGAGTCGTGGCACTCGACGCAGCTTTTGGCCAACAGTGGAGCAACCTGGGTGACAAACAATTGGTCTCCGGCCGAGGTGCCAAGTCCTGCAAAGCTGCTGGGCCCTGCGGTTGCTTGCACTCCGGCAGCATAGTTCTGATTGACTTCATCGTTGGAAAGAGCTCGATCGTAAATGGCGACTAATTGCAGCGAGCCGAGCCAGGGGCGATCGCCGCTAAGTTCGTTGGCGAGCGCCAGACGATAGTTGCGGTCCCAATTAGATAGGCTACCGTCAACTTTGTGATCGGAACTGACCTTGCCATCGATGTAGATTCGAGTCGCACCGGAGCGATTGTGCGTGTAGACGACATGGGTCATCCTCGGTTCCAGGCTACGGTCTTGGGAACTGATCGAGGGGATGCCATTCGAGCTGGTTTTGGTTGTTCTGAGGCGGGCATCGTATTTGTGCCCATCCTGGCCGAGGGTGAAGTTTCGCAGTGAGGTATTCGACGAAATAGTAACGATGCGGGCCGGGCCGCTCTGGTTCGTGTTTTTGGGAGCGATCCAGGCTTCGACGGTTAGTTCCTGGGAATCTTGGATCGCGCGAATCAACCGTGTTGGTGGCTTGGACGAGGCGATCGAAGTACCGGAATTGATCGTCACTTGTCCCTTTTGCCATGAGACCGCATTGGACTTGTCGATCTTTAGATCGATCGGGTCCGACCTGCCTGAGCGGTCGTGAACGACGTCGCCGCTTCCTTCGTCGAAGGTATACAAAGCTTGCGGCTGCACCTCGATTCTTTCCGCCGACCAGGCTGCTGGGGCGGCTGCCATAACCAATGAGAGCATGACGAGGAGCTTGAATTTCACCGCTGTACCTCTAAGAAACGGGGGCTGTCCGATTTATCCGGCGATCCAAAATCGTCGCTGATGAAATAATGCCGCACCTGGGGATTTTTCTCGAGCGGCTCCAACAATAGTTCAGTTTGTGTTCCGATTGCTTGGCTAGCGATCGGTTGCTGTTGACCGTCGAGCAGTGCCCAATGAGCTACGTAGATTTCGGAGGGAAGCGAAGGGCCGAATAGCGATTTCTCGACTTGATATTTGCAAACTACCAAGGCCGAGCGATGCGGAAAGATCGCCATGGCATTGGGGATTTCCGACCTCTCGAGCAACTTGGCGACAACGCGCGCTTGGGGAATGGAATCACGCGATTGCCGTCGATCACGATATTGCATTGCGTTCTTCGCGGCTTCGTCCTCTTCGATGAAGCGGTTGTAGATCGCGATACCTTCCAAGGTGCCTGCCCAATCACGTTTGCCGCCATACTCGTCTCCGAAGAGCAGATGCTGGGCCGACCAGACTCGGAAATCTCCTTGTATTGGACTGCCTGTGTATACTTTCTTGCCATTGAGATAACAAACCAAGCGGCCTGGGGCGTAGCTCACAATGACATGATTCGCTTCGCCGGGAGACAGCGTTGCCACGGGGACGCCTCCTTCGGTTTCGCCGATGCCATTCTTGCCGGTTTGCGGCGTTCGAATGCGGACGATCAGCTTGTTGTCTTCCTGACCGAGAGTGAAGTCACGTTGGCTGATGTCGGTTGAAAACGTCACGATCCGCGCCGGACCGGTCTGCTTGGCAATTGAGGGAATGATCGTCGCTTCGACGCTTAGTTGATTGGTTTGTTGACATGCGGCCAGGATTTCGCCGTCGACATCGTCCGCCAGAAAGGCTCCTCCATCGAGTACCATGGCGGCGTCGTGATTCAAGCGGGCGCGGCCGCGCGGGCGAACCGTGTAACTTCGTTTCACGCCGTTGACGATGCTGAGCACCTGGTTGGCACGATCGTTGGTTTCGTACAGAAAAATCAATCCTTGGCGATTGCTGGGCCACGACTCAGGGGCTTTGGTAAGCGACTTCTGATCCGAGACACCGATCTCGCCCGAGGCGATCACCACCGACTCGCCGGTTTTTGACTTCGTGAATCGAACGCGACCTTCGGTGACTTTCAGGCGGGTTTCCCCATCTTCGACACGCAGGGAAAGCTTGGTCCCCAGGATCTCGGCGGTTGCATCGGGTGAATGAAACATCATCGGCTTGCCCGCTGGTTGATGGGCCACGTCGGCCGACAGCTGGCCATGCTGAAGCGTGATCAGTTTCTGCTCGAGATTGGACGGCTTCGTGTCGATACGGATCGTCGTGTTGGCCTGGATGTGCACCGTGGTGCCGTCCGGATATCGCAAATTGGCATGCGAATCGGGGAGCGTGTGAAGCACGTCGCCTGGTTTCAGCGTGAGCGTAATACCACGTGGCAATTCCCTTTCATTGCGGATGACGTGAACGTCTCCCTCGGTCGACTCGAGGGTTGCCAATGCCAGGTTGTTCTGCTGGCTGAAATGGATTTGAAAGGCCAGCCCCACGAAGCCCAGGATGACCAAGGCCGAGATCGCCAGAGGCCAGAGCGAACGCTGCGATTTGGGTTGGTAGTATGGCTCGAACTTCAACCGAGAGCCCAATTCAGACAGAGAAGAAGGTTCGTCATCCGCCTCGTCGGTTTCGTCCCGCAGTCGCTGCTCGACTTGAAGTAGAAAATGGAGCCGCGTTATATCGAACTTCTGCTCCAGCAAGTCCTGAACACCAAGCTGGTCTTTCAGGTCGACGGCCAACTCTGGGTGAACGCGTAATTGATCGAGCAGCGTTTCCAATTCTGTTTCGGAAAGACTTTCGCGATCTTCGATGAATTTCAGCATCAATTCGCGACTGGGTTTCATGGGACTTACGCTACGGTTGGATTCTTGGTTTAAGTCTCGCCGCCTGCCGCTAAGGTGCGGACGACGCAGCTCTTTAGGGCGTGGCGAATGCGATAAAGGCTCATGCGCACTGACTCGGCGGTGGCGTTGATTCGCTCACCGATCGAGGAGGAACTAAGGTCTTCCTGGTAGCGAAGCTTGACGATCTGACGCTGATCGACCGGCAACTTAGCCACGCAATCACCCAAAACGTCCACGACACTGTGCATGTCCATGGTCGACTCGAAATTGCCCTCGGAATTGGCCAGGATCTCGGCCAATGCTTCGCGATGCAGTCTCCCGCGACGGGCCGAGCGGCGGATATGGTTCAGGCAAACGTTCTTGGCGATTCCCTTGATCCAGCGTTCCGGAGCGACATCGGCAGGCATCTTGTCGAAATTCCGGTAGACCTCCAGGTAGACGTCTTGAGCCAGATCGTCGACCTCGTGGGCCGCAATCCCCATTCCGGCGATAAATGCCCGAATGCGGGACTGGGTTCGCCACAAGATCGTGTTGAATTCCAATTCCAGGTCTGATTCCACGAGCCTACGTTCCTTCGAGGAGTGTTTGCATAACAGTGGTCATGAGGCACGACGTGCGTAACGCGAATTATCGACATCTCCGAAAAAAACTCGAAATACCCCCAAATCTTGGACGAGAAACTCTCTTGGTGGATGCCTGCCCCCGGATTTCACCAGGTCTGGGTGGTGATCAAAACGAGACGAAACGGCGATTAGCGTACGAACGTTAGTGCTGAATGATCGACTCGGCTCGCTTCGTTCGGGCCTGTCGAAAGACCTTCCTAGAATAAACGCCAGAGATCACCGCCTGCCAATTCGATTTAAACTTCCCCCCTTCCGTGTGGTAACTTGGTTTGCCCTATCCAGCAGGAAAAGACTTATGTCGATGGGACATCATTTCGCTGTTCTCAATGATCCGCTGCTCAATCAAGGAACTGGGTTTACCCAGGAGCAGCGCCAGGCACTTGGTATCGAAGGGCTGCTTCCGTCTGGGGTTGATACGCTTGAGCGACAAATCGAACGCGTCCTGGGCCACCTCTCGGCCAAGCCGACCGATATCGAACGCTACGTCTACCTTCAAGAATTGGCTGACCGTGATCAGACGTTGTTCTACGCCACGCTGATGAGTGATCCGTTCCGCTTTGTGCCGATCGTCTATGATCCAACAATCGCGGATGCCTGCCTTTCGTACGGACAGATTTACCGTCGACCGCAGGGCATGTATCTGAATAAGAACATGAAGGATCGCTTTGCCGATGTGCTGTCGAACTGGCCACGCAAAGATGTGCGATTCATCTGCGTTACCAGCGGTGGCCGCATTCTGGGACTGGGCGACATCGGCGTGAACGGGGCACCGATTCCGATTGGTAAGCTGCAGTTGTATACAGCTTGCGCCGGGGTTCCTCCGCAAGTGCTGCTGCCGATTCACCTGGACATCGGCACGTCGAATGCCGCGCTGCGAGCCGATCCGCTGTACCTCGGTTTGCGGGAAACGCCGCCGAGCGATGACGAGATTGATTCGATCGTCGACGCGTTCATGGAAGCGGCCAATAAGGTCTTCCCCGGCGTTTGCGTCCACTTCGAGGACTGGAAGGGGATCGATGCGATTCGCCTTCTGGCTCGCTACCAAGACAAGTACCTGGTCTACAACGACGATATCCAAGGTACCGCCAGCGTGACCCTGGCCGGTTTGATCACGGCCCTGCAAATCAAGCGAGAAAAGCTGTCGGATCAGCGGATCCTGTTTGCCGGAGCAGGCTCGGCAGGTATCGGCATTGCCAACATGATTGTCGAAGCGGTCCAGCAGCAAGGCATCAGCCAGTCGGATGCCCAGTCGAAGATCGCCATGTTCGACGCCAACGGGCTGCTGACCAAGAATCGCACTGACCTGAGCCCGTCGCAGAGCGTGTATGCGCACGAACTAGCCGATACCAACCGGCTGGAAGATGCGGTTAAACAAGTGAAACCAACCGTTTTGATCGGTGTCAGCACGGTCGGCGGCCTGTTCACGGAAGGGGCGATGAAGGCGATGTACGCCCAATGCAATCGCCCAATCGTCTTCCCGTTGAGCAATCCAACCGATCATGCCGAAGCCTCGGCCGAGCAGCTTTACACTTGGACCGAAGGCAACGCACTGGTTGCGGCCGGCGTTCAGTTCCCTGACGTTACGATCCGTGGCAAGACGTTCCATCCGGGTCAGGCGAACAACTTCTATATCTTCCCCGCCCTCGGCATGGCCGTTTACGCGACCAGGCCGAAGCGGATCAACGATGCGATGTTCATCGCGGCTGCCCATGGAAGTGCCGATCAGGTCAGCCAGTTCGATCGAAACCTGGGGATGCTCTTCCCGCGACAAGATGCCATCCTCGAAACCGAAATCACCACGGCGACCCGCGTGGCTGAATTCATCTTCGACCAGGGAGAAGCAACCGTCGAGCGGCCGATAGATATCCGGGCCTGGATCGAATCAATGGTCTATCGTCCCCAATATGGAGTCGAATCGATCGGCTAATCGCCTGATCGATTGACGCCACGGAATCGCCATTCAGACCGTTCTCCCTGGTTTGGAACGGTCTGAATGGAATCGATTTTACTTGGCCGGCACGGGATGCGTCTTCATCGCCTCGGCAAAGCCATTCTTGACGAATTTCGAGACCACCTCGGCATGTGCTTGGAGGAGTTTGACGACGTAGGCATCGTTAGAAGTCTCGGTGACCAGGACACCCTTGGAGGTGTCTTCGTATTCGATCTTGACCTTCTTGGCATTCCGGAACAACTCGGCAAACAGTGGGTCTCGCATGCGGATTGGCGAGACCTTTTCGATGCGAGCCGTCATCTGCACGACATGCTTCTGAATCATCTTGGCGACTTCGGGATCGTCCGATTCAGTTAGCGTTTCGACGCCATTGTCTAGCTTTTTCACGGTGCGTTTGATTTTGTCGTGATTTTGAAGCAGGAAGTGAAATACCTGCATGTCGGCCATGTGGTCGGCGTCAGGACCACGGCCTCCTCCTTTGCCCATCGGTCCGCGACCAAAGCCTTGGGCCTGGACCGATCCACAACAAACAACCGCAACGAGCAAGGCGATTGAGAAAAGAATGCGAGACATGGAATCAACTTTCAGTGGGGTAACGCGCCATCATCATGGACGCTGAAATTGAAAACTAAACTCTTCCTTTCAACATGCCGTGCCAGTAGAGCGCCGGCAGGCCGAACTTCTTCAAGAGAAACATGCTGAAACGTTCCTGAGCCTGATCGAAAGGGAATGTTTCGGCAGGCCGACCTTCGTAGTCGAATTCGGCCAGCACCATGCTGTCGTAACCGGTTACCACCGGGCACGAGGTGTATCCGTCGTAGCTCGCCGCCAGTGGTTCACCACGCATCGCAGATAACAGGTTGCTAACCATGACCGGGGCCTGCTTGCGGATTGCGGCGCCTGTCTTCGAGGTCGGCAAACTAGAGGCATCGCCCAGGGAAAACACGTTGGGAAAGCGATTGTGCTGCAAGGTGAACTTATCGACATCGACCCAGCCCGCCTCCGATGCCAACTCGCTGGCTGCCACGAACTCAGGAGCTCCCATCGGCGGTGTGACGTGGATCATGTCGTACTTGATAACCATCTCTTCGTCGGTATCCATGTGCCGATAGATGGCCTCTTTGGATTCGGAGCGAACCTCGACCAGGTTATGGCGGAAGCGGGTGTCGACTCGTTTACGCTTGGCCACTTTTTCCAGCACGACCCGGTATTCGTCGACGGCGAACAGTCGCGGTCCGGCGGCGGTAAAGATGACGTCGATCTTATCCCGCACGCCAGAGCGTCGGAAATGATCTTCCGCGAGATAGCAGATCTTCTGTGGTGCCCCACCACATTTGACCGCTCCCGCTGGTTGCGTGAACAAGGCGGTGCCCTGTTTCAACTCGCTGATGAACTTCCAGGTGCTCGCCACGGTGTCGATCGAATAATTACTGCAAACACCATCCTTGCCGACCGCCTCTCTGAGACCTTTCACCTTGTCCCAATAGATTTGGATTCCGGGAGCGACTACCAGGTAGTCGTACGACAACTCGATTCCGCCATGGGTCGCAATCTTATTTTCGCCAGGAGTGAATGTCGAGACAGCTTCTTGAATCCACTTTACGCCTGTCGGGATCAGGTTCTCTTCGTCCCGACCTGAGACTTCCGGAGCGAACATCCCGGCACCGACCATGGTCCACAGGGGTTGGTAGTAATGTTTGCTGGAGGGCTCGACGATCGCGATATCGAGTGAAGGATCGGCCTTGCGAAGACGCGCGGCAACGGTAAGTCCGGCGGTGCCCCCGCCCACGATGACGATTTGATGATGGTCCATGGTTCGTTCCTATGCTTGAGGGGGTGTTGAGTTGCCGGGATGTTTTTGTTCGAGCAAGTTTCCGAAGCACTTGCCGAACTGGACGGCGAATGCCAATGCTCGCTGCGTGTTGGGGTCTTGGGTCGCCGAGAGCAGTCCAAAAATCCCCAAACGTTTCGGCACAGGATGCTCGCAGCTTCCTTGGCGGCAACTTGAAAGTGCACTACCTGCCAGGCTGACGGTTTCGACCGTATGCTCGCTGAGCACGTCCGATCGGAGCAGATAGCCAAGGCGGTCGATTTCTTCATGGCGAATTTGGCCGCCGAGATACAAAGCAGCTCGCAGACCGTTGCGGATGCTGTCTTCGAGTTGAATTCCTTCCTTGCTCAGGTCGGCTGCCCACTCGTCGAACACGTCGGTCACAACCGCAATCAGGTTAGGCAATTCATCCGCCATCTCGGCCGCTTTTTGAAGCTGGGGCAGATGGTCGACCAACAGGTTAAGTGCCTTGATCGATTGCGGGTCGGTCACTTTCAAAAGTAGTTGGATCAAGTCGGAGGCCCGCTGTTCCAGGTCGATTCCTTGCTCGGATGCCTGACGTGCCAGACTGTCGAATAGATCGGTCAGCGTGGCAATCAGATTGGGTAGCTCGCCTGCGGTCGTCAGAATGTTGTCGAGCGTTTCCGCATGGTCCAGCAGACGGTGCAGCATCTCCTGGGTTTGCGGCTGGGCAAGACGATCCTCGATCGACATCGTATGGGCTGTTTGAATATCGCTCATGGGGCCTCATCTTCCTGTCTTCTGAATTCCGTGAACTTAAATGAGGAACGATTTTGTAATGACGAACACCGCGACCAGCGCGACGGCGATGGCAAACACTTTTTGTAGGGTGGGCCCTTTCAGTCGTCGGGCCAAAAGGCTGCCCGACCACATCCCGGCGAATCCACCCAGCATGAACTCAAGCGTCAGCGCCCAAGGGAATTCGTTGCCATTGAGCACATGCGAAACGACACCGCTCAGACTGATTAGGACAATCACAAACAACGAGGTCGCGATCGCTCGATGGATATGCATCCGACTGAACAGCACAAGTGCCGGCACAATCACGAATCCGCCACCCACGCCGAGGAGTCCCGATAAAACGCCTGTGCCGATCCCAAGCAAGATCAGCATCATCGCGCACTTGGAAGTGAAGATCAGTTCGCCCCCTTCACCGCGCTGGCATGTCGTAGGCTGCTCACATTGCTCTGACCGATCGCTCGCGATCGGCACTTCCGCGGCCTGCGACTTCTGCCACATGCGAAAGGCGACCACAAACATCAACACGGCAAATAGGCCCAGCAAAACCTGGCCAGGCAGGAACGACGAGAGGAACGCTCCGACCGGGGCTCCCAGCATTCCGGCAATGGCAAACACCAAACCGGTGCGTAGTTCGATTTCTTTTCGCAGAAGTCTTGGAAACGCACCCGAGATGGCCGTTCCGCCAACCGCTGCCAGCGAAATCAGGACTGCTTCCTTTGGCGAAACGCCCAAGCCATACACCAGGAGCGGCACGGCAAACACGCCACCACCTCCGCCGGTAAGCCCGAGGGCAAAACCGACGATGCAGCCGAACAGAACTGCCAATGCGATGCTCATGGTTCCGTCTTCCTGCTCACAAATCTCAAGCTGGATCATCCTTGTCGTGCTCAATAGGACAAAATATCGCAACATTACGAGGCATTTGCCCAAAAAAAGAGAGTCCTTTGCTCTACTCGGTAGGCTTTGCGGCCTGTTTATCGGTAAGTAGACCTCTTGAAATAGATAATATCGTAATGTCACGATATGTCAATGAGTTGCCGCGGTGGATTGCCGTAGAAGGGGTGGCTTGCTGCCGGCATCCGGTTGCCCGTGGGCTCAGCCAAATGGATGGATCCAGCTAATGTTGCCCCGCATTACGAAATAGACGAAGAACTTCGCCATCAGCACCGGGGAACAGGGCAATGCCAAAAACGTTCCCCAGGGAGTTGCGGAACCCTCCAGAATGGCACCAATCGCATCCTGAATCTTGGCGTTGTTCCTTTGCTTCGTAGTCAGATCGTGCAGCCCCGATTCCAAGAAGTACTGGGCTACCTGGCGACGACTGACACCGGTTTTGGCAAAGTCGGAAGTCCGGTTGCTATCGTGCACGCGGTATAAGGAAATGACCTGATCGACCGAAGCCATCGCGTCGAAGATCCGGGGATTATCAAACCAGAACTTCCAATCCTCCAGATACCGTAGCGATGCATCGAACGGCTTGTCGAGACAGTTTCTTTTGAATACTAGTGAGTTGGTGAAGAACGGACTGGCTGCGGTCAGGCAATCGAGTAATTCGCGGCGGCTTCGCGCCAGCGGTGGGTGCAACCGTTGGCGTGAACTCGATCCACCGAAGCGTTCAATGGAAAAGACCAGGCAGCTAGCCAGGGCATGTTGCTGCAGATAGGGGACGGGGTCCGCGGCCAGCAAGTCGTCACCATCGAGAAACGCGATCCACTCGCCGGTCGCCGCATCAATTGCGGCGTTACGGGCAGTGCTTACTCCACCGTTTTCTTTGTGGATGACTCGCCAGGCATGGCCAGTATTTTCGCTTTGGATGTAATCGTTGATGATTGCCAAACTGTTGTCTTGCGAGCCATCGTCGACCACGATCACTTCGACCTGGCCGCGATGTTCTGTGGCGATACAGTTCAAAGAACGCAGCGTCTCGGCAATCAAACCTTCTTGGTTGTAGCATGGCACGACGAACGACAGCAGTTTCGGCGCGTTGGCCGTCCCTGTTTGCTTTTCCTCCGCAATGCCTGGATTCATTTAGCGAACTACTTTTTGACTGGGCAGCCGACTGCCGCGCCGAGATACGTGATGCCTGAAAACGACGCCGCAAGTTTAGACCTGTCCTGAAGACTCCTCAAGGCGTCGTGAAGATATCTTAATCGCAGCGTGGACTAGGGGACTTCGTAAAGCTCGATACTGCCATCGTCGTAGACGATACCGAATTGATTCGGCGTATTTCCAGCCAGAACCTCAGCCGCATTACGGGAGAGGTTCAGGGTCGCGACAAGATTGATCTTGGCCTCTCTGGTCGAGTAGATCTCGCACTGCTGATAGGCTGCGGCAATCAAATAGCCGCCACGGTTGATGGTAATGAATGGGGCTGGCAGGCCATGGGCAAACCGAATTAGGCCCTCCTCGGAGAAACTATCCCAGAAGATGAGAGCCCCCTCAGCAAGCGAAATAACCGTACGCCGGCGCGTATTGGGCAAGGCGCCGACGATACGAATAATCTGATGTTCCAGCTTAACGGACGTAGCCCGAACGGCACGGTCGTAGACAATCAACTCGTTGCCGAAGCCAAGGTAAACATGGTTGCCGGTTGCCAGCATTGGCAGGATCTGATCGTGTTCCAGGTAGCTTTGAATGACTGGCAGAAACTCACTTAAAGGAGCAGTGGAAAGTAGCGTTTTCCGTGGGCTTAGGCTAACCAGGATAGGAGATCCTCCGCGGAGATCGGCGATCCAACTGGTGCCGTTCCCTTTCATGCTTGCACCCAGTAGATGTGAAAACTGGCATTCCACGACCGTTTCTATGGGAGCCGACTCGATGGCCGGAAAAGTCATATCGTGCGGGGTGAGACGGGCGCCCCCCATAACATTGAGCCAGACTCGGTCCGGGTGCGTTGGATTGGTTGTGAGAATGAGCGAGCGGCCGCGATCTCCTGAGACGCTGATGCGTGACTGCTGATCGCCGCGCCAGTTGAGCCGATATAGCACGACGTTGCGATCGCGTTTGTTTTTGATGCCCACGAAAACGAGTGAGCCAGAGGTTGCCGCGGCGTAGACTTCGCAGTCGTTGTCGAACAGATGAAGTTGGATCGTCCGCACCAACATGGGCCGTTTTTGCGCGCTTGGCCTTGGACCAGGCAATCGTGGAGACCTGGCCTGCCCATACCGAAGGCAATCGCGGCTAAGAAGTCGATCCTCAGGAACCAGTCTCCGCACAGCGCGAAGCACTCGATCGGTATCCGTTACGGCGTTGGTAGTCAAGATCCGTGAGGCGGTAACACGAGCCGTATCGGCCGCTAGTTTTTTGACTTCACGATCAGGATAGAGAATGGCATTTTCGGAAAGGGTTTCAATCAGGGTTACTTCCAGGCGTGGCGAGCTCGGCTTCCGGCTTAGCTGCTTCAGCTTTGCCGTTGCGGTCTCGTGTCGTGCGTGCCGGCCGTACAATTCGAAGAGCCGCGACAAGCTCAAGGGAGCTTGACCAGTGTGCGGCCAGGCTTTTTCCAGCTCAGCGGCGGCCCCCTCGATATCGTTCAGGTCTTCTTCCAGGAGGCGTGCTGCGGCGAGGTGATCGTGCCGCTTGCTATGAGAGTCGACCGCCGCCTGGAAGCAGGCAGCGGCTTCCTCTCGTTGCTCTAGCAGCACGTGGATATGGCCTGCTTGTTCGTGCTCTCCCAACTCGATGTACAGTTCGATTGCCTCGGTCCAGAGTCCTCCTTCCTTGAAGCAATTGGCTGCTTCCAGCGGCTGATTGAGCTTTTCTTTGTACAGTACCGCTGCCTCGCGCCAGTGCTGTCCCTGCTTGAGCGTATTGGCCGCGGACTCGAAATCACTTAGCAACTGGGCATAGATATAAGCAGCTCGGCGATGGCGCCCCAGATGGATTTCTCGATTAGCGAGTTCACGGTAGCGGGCCAGCAACTCCTGTTGCCGCTGCCAAGAGAGATTCCAGCTATCGGCTGGCCGGCCACCTCCAAGGTTGCTCAAGTTGAAGTCCGTATTGCGGCTGGGGAGTTGATTGGAAGGAGGAGCGATCCCGCGATGCGCTTCTCCGCCAATTGGCAGCGCGTACTTGAGCCCCTCGTCGGGATTCTCGGCCAACAGGTTCATTAAGCGGTTGATCTCTTTTTCTCGCTGGGCCAAAAAGGCTGCGCTGTAACTTTCTAGCCGCTGCCGAGCCCAGGCCTGCATTTTGTCGAGCCAGCTGTCATCACCAGCGGCATCTGCGCCCGAAGATTGGCCGGCGCCTCCTTGATTTCGGCCTTGAAACATGCTGCCCAGGTACGACATTGCCGACAAGCCAGCACTGAACGCCGTCAGGCCGGCAACGGTGATGTTGGTGCCCAGGCCTGGCTTCGGTTCTTTGTCTGATGGCTGAAGTTGAGATAGTTCGTCTCCTTGCGTACCAATGCCGTCACGCCCTGATTCCAAAAGGACTTCGAAGCTGGGCGGCGTAGCTGGGCCAATTGCGGTTAGTCGCGTTGGAAGCTGCGTTCCCGTTAGGGCTTGGTCGAAGTACGAGTCTTCGGGGTGGCGGATGCTAATCAAGTCGGCGATCGATCTTGCATCGCTCTCCTCGAAGGCGATCAGCCCGGCCTGCGGATGCCAGACATAGTTCATCCCATGGGAGAGCAAGCTATTCAGTTCATCAGCGGCTATCTGAGGCTCAACTTTTGCTTCAACCGGAAGATAGAGCCGCTCGGCAACACAGCCGTACGGGTAGCACTCTGGAAGCGGACGTTGTCGGCTGATCCTTGCATCGGCGCCTCCCACAATAACCGCTCCGATTGGCGAGCGATCTTGCAGTGATTTTGGTATAGGCAGGATGCGAATCGCCAATTGCGATGCCCCAGCGTTGCAGGAGTGATCGAATCCCTCGATGGCTGTCTTGATCCAGAGTTCCGCATCAGGCACGCTTACCAGCCAGCAGGTTGCTGGACGCTGGACATGCGGCGAGTACTTCAGGGCTAGTGTCACTTCCATTACACGATTTCCTGGATGAAGCCGCCAATCGTTTGCACTAGTACTTTGCTATGGACCGATACATCGAAGCCTTTGTCGGTGAAGTATGGGTTTCCCCACAATTGTCCGTCCGAGGTCCAGCCGCCCAGGATTCCATCAGCAAGTGCAATGGTGACTTCTGGTATGGTTGTGTTCGCGGACTTCAAATGCAGCAGGCCCCGGCTATCCAGAATTGCTTCACTTCCGTCGTTCCATGCAGCTCGGCTCAGTTGAAAGCCTGCCTCAGGCACGTTCCATGGTTTGAATGCTTGCCATTGCGTCATCTCTGAATTGTCATTGACGTAGCGGCTAGCAAGAATCAGGCGATCGGGTGGGTGATTCCCCTTCGGATATATTTCCAGCGGAAGCTTGGTACCCTTGTGTGTTTTTAAGACCAAGCGAGGGAGGCCCACAGCTTTTTCAACGGCAATATGCGTGAGGCGATGGCGCATATTCGTCGGCGTGATGAACTTGGAAGCCTCGGGATGCAGTGCGTCGTGCCACCGGCCTGTCGGAGGCATCTGGCGGGTCCGTTTTTTCACGTCGACTACGAACGAACCAGCTCCTTTGGTGGTAATCCAAGCCCGGCAGTCGTGGCTGATGACATTCATTACCTTAATCGGCGGTCTGGCTGGCGGCGGCAAGCACTCCCAGGTCTCGCCGGTGGCCGTATAGTACACATTCCCATCGTGCGTGATGCCAACGGGGCCTTCGACGCCATCACATTCAAACATGTGCACCAGCGAATCCCTGCCGAATACCAATTCTAGGTCAATTCCACTTCCGGTGTAGGATGCGGCATACCAGGCGTTGATTTGGCTGGTCCAGCAGAAACGGCCATTGAGCTGGGTCATTTGATAGGGCCAGGACTGCTTCTGAATTATCTCTCCGGAACGCGTGTCGACCGCGATGAAATCACCATTCATCCAAGCGATCAAAACGCCTCCTTGGACGGCCATTGGTGTCCAGCCGCCGGCAATTCCTATATTGGCGACGCAGCAATCGCCGCTCTCAAGGTTCACCTGAATCAGGTAACGTTCGTCATTGGATCGCGCATGTATCAACGCAAAAATCTCGTTTGCGGATCGCTGATACGATTGCCAAATCAACTTGCCCGGCGGAAGACCTGATTGCAATTCGGTTGCACCGACATGTTTTTGACTGTGCCAGTGCATCAGGCGACCATCCTTGATGAAGGCCAGTACGCCTCGATCGCCCAAGTAGGCAAGTTGATCTTGAGGTGAGCTTGCCGATAACAAAAGCGGAAATGGCTTGACGGAAAAGATCGCGGGAAGGCCAGCCGTCGACGCGGAATCAATCAACGGCTTCGATTTGGGCGTTTGATTGTTAAGCACGCGATTCAGATCGATTTGGATCTGGCAAACAACCTTCCGACCTCTTTCGTTCTTCTCGATCAGGCAGAAGTCACCGCTGCGTTCGGCTGTGGCGATGTACATCGTCGGAAACGATATCTTCGCCAAGGCCTGTTGAAACGATTCGTCCTCCAACACATCGCTGGTTGTGACAATAATTGGCTGGGAATTGTCTCCCTCGCTGACCTTCTGGGCGAACGCTTCCAACGATTCCCCTGGATGGATGTGCGGCTCTAAAACCTCCAAGTGGTGGATAAGTCCTTCCCGCGACAAAAAATCAGCCGCTTCGACCTGTTTGCCCTTGGAGCGAAAGGCGTTCAGGCGTGTGTGTTCGTCGGCATTTGCGATCAAAGCCAGGCCAACCGCAGTGGCAAAAACCCGAGGAATGCCCCACATGCGAATTCCGCTATCCAGCAAGATCGAGAATTCGCGGGAGGCATCGCGCGGAGGCGACTCGCGGCGAAGGTACATCGCTTCGTTCGAGCCAATACGGGCGGCTAGAACCAAGTCGTCGTGGACAAGTTCCGTGAGCAGCAAGCGATCGAGTGAGCCTCGATTGGAAATATCGGAGACGCCTCCCAAGGGAATCTCTTCGGGATCAGCCAGTTTGCGAGGCAGTGTCAGCGCGGCCATCAATTGGCGAGCCAATCGGGCCAGGCCTTGAAGTTCGGTGTCGTCGTGCAACTTGTCGATTATCTGCCGAACATGCTGGCCCAGCGGAAGCTCGATTTCGGCCGCTTGGGGCAGAACGTCGAGCGATGTCCGTTGCCGTGTTGTCAGTGACCTCTCGCTGACTGCCAACAAGCCAGTCTTGAGCCTGTGCAGATCTGCCAGCGACAGTCGGTTGTGACTCGGAGTGAACGCTTTAGGATCGTCCAGGACTTCGTGGATTCCATGCTTGAGATACTGAATGACGCAGCCTGCATCGTCGCTGGGCACGGTGGGCTCGAAGTCCTCGAAGATGACTTTGCAGATGTTCGCCTTCGCATCAATCGAACTCCGTAGCTCGGGAGGCAACGCGGTCAGCTTGCGAAATCCGTTCGGGTGGGAAAGCATCGACGCGATGGGGTCCGTTAAGTGTTTTGGTTGCATGGTGCTTAACAACGCTGAAAACGAAACCGCATTGCTGTCGCGCATCATCGCCAGCACCAATAGCACGGTGTTGAGCGTTGGTAGCCCACTGGGTGCGAGTTGCTCTAGAATCGCCGCCAGTTCCTCGCGAAAAACGATTGTCGCACCGGATCTGGACGTGATCACATCCCCATCGTCTTGCCATTTCCAAAACGATTGAAGCGGAGGAAGCAGATACTTCTTGGCAGTCGCGATTTCAGGGAGCATTGTTTAGCTCCTCTGCCGTGGCTCTGACCGATGCCCTCGTTGCTTTTGCGAAATCAACTTCGTTCAGGACGGTCCAGCTTCCGTTGGAATAGAGGAGCGAAGTTTGACCTGATTGCAGTTGCATTACCTGGGCCAGCACTTCAAGGGCGATCGCCGGGGACCAGGTCCATCCTGCTTCGACAGCAATTGGGCCATGCGTCACGAAATGTACGCCTTGGATCGGCGGCAGGGGAGTTCCCCGTACGACGACCTGCTGGGTAGCATTGACTGCAAATGCCAGTTGGTCTAATCGGACCTGGGGAGCCGAGGTTGCATACAGATCCCAGGCAAAGAAGGAAGTCAGCATAATATCGGTCCGTTGAACCCGATCTTGACGTTGCATTCGCAGAGGCACTGACTCAGGCAAAAGGCCGCTGAACCCGCCGGTTGGCAAGCGAATTTGAATCCAATCGGTCAGGCGCACCCAGCTATCTTCGGGAAGATACCCCTGAGGAACTCGTTTCCCCCGATCTACAAGTTGTCCATCGGCCAGCGTGACGCTTTGAATTGCCGGTAGATGGACCAGCTTTGCCTGAAGTTCGTCCGAGGGCTCGTTTGCTCGAAGCCAAACGAGCCCATCCGACTCGCGTACTTCCAGTCCTGGCAGGTATCGAACATGGGCCAACTTTACGACGTCTTCTCGCTTGAGTCGCCAGACGTGCCAACTCACGTGGTTTCTCCCAATCGTTCCAATAGGCCGTTGGCTTTCGACTCTAGAAAGGTGCGCTGCTGCGCATCACTTACCCATTGGCAACGCGCGGCCAATAGGCCAAGTTGGTCCAGCATAAATGCTCGATCGGTGGCCGGAAGCGTTTCTTGCTCCAGACGCTGCTCAACACGCTGAAGTTCCGCGGCTAAACGTTCGGGATCCGGTGCGTCGTTATCGTAGCTGCGGGGGTGCGCAGTCTTCTTTTCTTCCTCGGTGGCATTTTGCAGGACATCGTCGATGATCGATGTCAGCACGTCCTGCTGTTCTTCGGTATCCCAGATATGCCTCAGTACCCACAGATCGGTTCGGTTGACGGTCAACCGTCCGCAGAGCAGGGCACTGGCCGCCAGGATTCGTTGAAGCTTGACGGCGCGGCGATCCGATATTGCGACACCGACGTGCCGCAGACGATGAACCAACTCGATGTACACCGCTTGGACCTGAGATAGATCAACTTTCTGCAGAAGCGAACTAAGACGCCGTACGTCTTCCACGGTGACTTCCGCTTCGGAGTGCTCTCGCTGCATGTCGAGCTGCCAGCCTGCCGATAAAACCGCCGAGAGCTGTTCGCGATGAACATTGTCACTACGCACCCGCAGCAGAAAACGATCGAATAACGCGCCCAGTCCGTCGTCTTCCGGCAGGTGATTGCTCGCGCCAACAACGGTTAACGTTGGCAAGTGCCGCGTTTCTCGACCTCGGCGAAAGATCCGCTCGTTCAGCACCATTAACAAGCTATTGAGGATGGCGCTGTTTGCGTTGAGTAACTCATCCAGGAACACGAACGTTGCTTCCGGCAGCATCCCTTCGGTATTGGTGACCAGGTCGCCGTCTCGCAGCCTTCGGATATCGAACGGTCCGAAGATCTCGTTCGGTTCCGAAAAACGCGTCAGCAAGTAATCGAAGACCTTGCCATCGATCTTCCGAGCCAGCTGTTGAACGAGCGCACTCTTGGCCGTGCCAGGTGGACCAAGGATAAACAGATTCTCACGGGCGACCAGGCAGATACCGAGCAAATCGATGATCTCGTCCTTGCCGACAAACGCTTTCTTCATCGGCTGGAGCACCGATTCGGTTAGCTTTTCTCCCAGCCGCAAGATTTCGGCGGTATCTTCAAAGGAAGAAGGGGCATTCACTGCTTCGCTCCTGTTTCTGTCGATACTTCCCCCAGATCGAGTCCAATGGCCAATTCTGGGTACGCTCCTACGGATACCAATACATGCTGCTTTACCCGTGGATCGGCAAGTCTGGATTGATCCTTGGTCGCCAGAATTCGATCGGCGTAGACTTGCATCAAGCCGCAATTGCCGGCGAAACCGGCAATGTTCAACTCGCCGAGATTGGGCATGCCAACCGACGAGAGCGGCCAGTTGATTGCCCAGGACCGCAAGGTATCTACCAACGGGTCTTTCC
Organism: bacterium; assembly: GCA_016124445.1. Taxonomy (GTDB): domain Bacteria; phylum Planctomycetota; class Planctomycetia; order Pirellulales; family Pirellulaceae; genus Bremerella. The sequence continues at coordinate 55,053 of WGNR01000001.1, read as the reverse complement.
CTGATGCTGCTCTGGCCGATTTCTCAACATCGGGCAAAAAACGAAAGGTCAAGTCGACTGAATAGTGAGATTCCGGCGAGGGCACGACCGGGCAATTGCCTTGTAGCGCCGATTGCATGGCTCCCTCGTCGGCGTCTCGATAGATGAGAAACTGACAAGCCCGAAACAGCTTCTCAGCTGCCCAGTTTGCCGCGGCCGGATTCATGGCAGGCAACGAGCGAGGCAAGTCACGACGCCATATTGCTTCGTAATGAGCAATGATTCTCGCCGCTTCGACCCGCGACTCTTCGCGAATCGACTCCATCTCGGGGACAACGGCTCTGCCCTCGCTCAACAGAATTTCCAGAAACTGACTGTAGCCCATCGCCTCCCTCGTGAATGATCCTTGGCGACCGTTCAATCTACTCGATAAGACCCCGCCGAGCCCACAATGTTCGTCAGGATGCGACCAATTATGAGTGATTTTATGCGGTTTACTGGCTAGATATCAGATCTTTGGAGGGTCAATAACAGCGCAGCATTTACCTAAGGTCTGCCTCAACTGAAGGCATGGATCGGTTACGGTATTGGTCCCTGCTGTTGGATGGACGCCCGGCTACGCCACGAAACCCGAACTGATCGACTCCACCAAATCAGATGCACGTCAGATTCTTGCGCCATGTTTAACGAGAACAACCCGCGGCCCATTAGGGGCTGGCAATCTGGCCAGGCTGGAGTAGTCGCAGGCGGGTAAGACAGGCTGACAATCCCAGTGCAACGTGACGCTGACCTTTCGTAATGATCTCAAGTTTATGCAGAAGCATATCTCCATTGTCGCGATGGAAGAGGGAGACGGCGTTGTTGCGAATAGTCACCCCTGACAGAGATCGATACGGAGCCATTTGAATTGGTCGAGCAAACACGCAACTCGGCCGAGTTCAAAACGGAATCATATCGGCTGTTTGATAAGAATCTGCTGCGAGCGGTAGCCGTCCATGTTCGACTCAAGCGTTCGGCTAACGTCGGGAAATACGCCGAATGGATTGCGTTTTAGTGTTTCGGCAGGAGGTTCGGATTCCTCGATTTCTCCTTCGGCGGTCGGTTCTTCATCGCTTTCCTCGGCCGTTTCTTCCTGGATCGGCAGGTAAGGGGTTTGCACTTCGCTTCCGCGGCCGTCGCCGTTGTCTTCCAGTTGGGCGTGTTCGGTCTGCAGTTGAGAGAGCGTCTTGAAGCTGGCGTCGATCTCTCGGTTGACGGTCAGATACAAATCCAACAGCGTCAGCGATTTGTCCCGGTCGACATCTTCCAGCGAGTAAAATTCTCCCTTGCCGGCCAGCACCTGGGCCAAGGCGTACGGCATCTCGGTCCCCGTGAACTCGAGGTCCGCCTCGGTGGCGGAAATGATTACCCGCGAATCGCCTGACAGTGGTTTGATCCAGAAACCGCTAATCGGCATCGTCAGCCAGAAGACTTGTTCGCGACAGTTGATCGTCTTGGCCCATTGGGCGAACTCGCCTTGATGGAAGTCGGGGCCTGACACATTGAATTGGCTTTCCCGACCGGATAGATGAGCGTGTCCCAACAGAAAGACCCAGCATCCATCCGACCCCTTGGCCGAGGTGCCCAGTTCTTTTATCGCGGCGGCCATTGATTCCTTCGTGCAGATACCGACATTTTCAACCTCGGCGGAAAGAGCCTGTTGCATCGTTTCGTCTCCGGCCAGCAGGCGGATACGATCGGACTGTGCGCCCAAGGTTGCCTGTGCGCCGGCGACCATTTGGCGGCAGGCGTTGGTCAGTCGTTCGCGGTGCTCTTCATCGCCGGGAAGCCCGCAAGCGATCAGCACCCAGCGCTGGGCGACCTTTTCGGCCTTGTGGTCAGCAGGTTCCTCTGCATTAGCTGCGCGGCTGCCCATTGCCAGCATTAATAAAACGATCGCCAAGGGACACCAGAAAAGATAATCACGGATCATCGGCTTTCCTTTCCAGGTAGAAGGTGCAACGGGCAGTCCTGACAGAAGACCAAGGCAGAAACCTCGTGCTTGGGAATGTTTGCCAACAGCAATCCACTTTCCAGGTCCCTTACCGCGCCAGACCAATTCACCGCGACCCAGCCGGCGGTCGGTGAAGCAAGTACCACCGCGGTTGCAGGCGGTACGATCAGCACGTTACTCGTTTTGAGCGATTGGCTCTCGACCAGATAAACCTGTTGCCCGCTGCTCAGGTCTTCCCACTGGCCACTGAGAATCGCCAGCGTGCCGCCATCGTTTGAAACACGGACCGATTGCACCGGCTGGGAAGATTCGGCCCAGGTCGCGAGCACCTGGCCTGATTGCATATCCCAACGCATCACCGAGCCAGCGCCGTCAGCAGAAACGACGCCGGTCGTTTCATGATAGGCAACACTCGTCACCGCGGCCGGATGCGATCCGATCAGCGAAACAGGCATGCCGGCCGTAAGATCCCACAGGCGGATCTGTCCCTGTTCGTTTCCAATCAGCACGCGTTTGGTGGCGGCAACTTCAGCCACGGCGGTCAACTCTTGAGGGCGGAAATGGAGCGTCTCTCCTTTCGCCGTGACAAAACGAATTCCTTCGTCCGTGTCGGCAATCAAGTGCGCTCCGGGCAGCGACAACGTAACGTCGGCCCAGCGGCGCTGTGGACGGCGGTTCCAGAATCCTTCCGGTGCCGGGGGCAAGTCAAGCGATTGGTCGTCTCGCACCCCCGCATTCAGTGACACTTGCGTTGAGTGTTGGTTCTCGCCAACGGTCGGTAAGTTGGCCGCCATGTCGCGTGCTGAGGTGGTTGAACTTCGATACGGCTTCACGATCGGATGCAACAGGCAAAAAACGACGTAAGCCACGGCCAGCCAATTCCGAAGTCGTCGGGCCTGTTCGATCGACGAGCCTCCCTTCATGATCAGGTGCAGGCGTTCTTCCAGCGTGTAGGTGGGCTGCATGCCGCTGGCCAGGCGGACCATGCCGACCCGGTATTCGCTGATGAAGTCGACCACTTGGAGCAGTGCCTCGGCGTATTGCCGGGGCGAAGTCGCCAACATGCGAACCGCCCAGGCATCGCAGCATGCTTCCTCGTGCCGTTCCAATTGATGTCGCGCGAAGTAGACACCGGGGAACCACCAATAGATCGCGGTCACCGACCATTCGAGCCAGCGGACCCAATGGTCGCGGCGGTGGTAGTGGGCCGCCTCATGGGCTAGGAACGCTTCTCGTTCTTCCTCGCCGAATGCATCCCACAATGGCTGCGGACAGACGATACGTGCCTGCTGTCCCAGGCCGAAGAGCATGGGCGAAACACGGATCGGCACACGAAGCACCTGGGGACCGCGCTGCTGGGTGGTCGCTTCGCCCGCCTTTTCCAGCAATTCGTGAACAAAGCGGGTTGCCTCTTCGTCAACGGTACCGCTATGCCGCAAAAGTTGATGGAACCGGATTATCTTCACGCCGCTACGAATCACGAACCAAAAAACTCCGACCAGCCAGACGCCAACGATCAAATGCGTCCAGGTTACTTGGGAAAAGTAATGTCCGGTCGATGCCGTGACCGGAGCAGAAGTTTCTACGGCGGTTGAAGCGGGGTCGAGTTTCAGCGGGGGACTATTCTGGAGATGCGGCAACGAGGTTGAATCAGCCGTTTCATTGGCGGCAGTGGCGACCTCCATAAACCACCAGTTTTCCGGCACAGGCAACGGAATCGTAATCAGCGGAGGCGTAATCAGCTTGATGAAGAATAGCAGCCAAAGTGTATGCGCGAGCGGAGCCAAGCGGCCGTTACGGCCAACCAGCCAAGCCAGGCCGCCGATCAAGGAGGCCATGGCAAGATTGCTCGTGATGACTTGGGCCCAAAAGCTCATTTGCTATCCAAATCGTCCAGTAGTTTACGCAGCCTCTTGCGCTGCTTGGCATCGAACGTGGCCGATTTGACCAGGTGAGTCAACAGGCTGTTCAGCGTTCCGTCGCAAAGTTCGTCGGCGGTGGCCTGAAGACGCTTGCTGATCAGGTCTTCGCGCCGGATGGCGGCTTGAAACAAGTGGGGCCATTCATCCCGATCACGGATGATGCATTCCTTTGCTTCCAACCTCGCGACAAGTTTTTGCACAGTAGCGATGTCGGATGGGCTGGTCGATCCGTACAGCCAGCCGGAGAGTTCTTTCAGCGTGGCTTGCTCGTGTTCCCACAGTTGCTCCAGGATCGCCAACTCCGCCACAGTGACGTCCTTCGAAGGCCTTTGCATCCGATCATCCTTAAATAGGTAACCGGCAAAGTGCCGGTGTTCCGATAGTATATTTCCACGATCGCCTCAGGCACGATCGAATGGTTGTCGCTCGTTTCTAATCACGTTTAGGCTAAACCGGTAATGCGTCGCCAAAACCACTCGGTCGATAGCAGGACTACCAGACTTAACCATAACCACCAACGGCTCCACGCGGGAGTCATCTCCCTCCGCGGGGTCCCCTCGACTTGTTGGCGTCCTCGCAGTAGGTCGGCCAACTGTTTGGGATCGGTCAGCACCTGGCCGCCCGACACGGCTGCTAACCGCTTGAGCAAATCGTGATTAGGAAGCGGGTTCTGTTGCTCGAACGGGTCGCTCAGGATCTGAATCGTCAGCGAGGTGCTATCGACCTGGGTACCATGGCCGAAGGCTGTAGCCGACTCCGCTCCTTCGTAGGCGGTCATTTCGATCCGCATGCCACTGTCGACGGCGCCGGTCATTTCGCTAAGTTGCATTTTCAATTGGTAGCCCTCGGAGTCGCTACCGCTGAAAAGGGGCAGTTCTTCTCCCCAGGCAATGTGTGATCCAACTTCGCCACTTTCTCGCACGACGTTGTCTGGCCACAACACCGGGGAATAAAGGGACGAGTCCTCTAACGAGGCAGGCTCGAGCATTGCCCACAAGCGATATTTTTGAGATTGCCGAGCCGCTTCGTCATAGGCGGTGGCGAAAATGGAAATCGTTTCGCCCGGGCGATAGAACTGCTTGTCAGCGCTGGCCACCAAGCGTCTGCGCCCGGTCGACGATCCCTCGGTCACCCAGTAAACCAGGTTTCGCCAAAACTTGGCGGCGACTCGGTCGGGCTGCGGCCCCCAGTTGTCGGCCAGTTCGACCAAAGCCGGTCCACCCAGATCGGCCGTGGAAACGATCACTCGGCCCCGGCCGACGCGTTGGGCCATGATTACCGGCTCGCCACTCTCGGCATTTTGGGCCAGAACCTCAGCCGAGGATTTCGCTTGGTATCCGCTTCCTCGAACCAACAACGGAGGGAACTGCGCGAGCAGTTTATCGTTCAAGGCCTGTTTTAATTGCAAACGCCACACAGGATGTTTGCCATGGGCCACTTCGATCTGGGCCGTGCGCGCCTCAAGCGACTTTACCTGGTCCAGACGTAACGGTAGCAGCGGCAACAATGGCGAGTCATTCCAAAGCTGTGGATCAAGGCCGATTCCGCCGGCGACGATCAAACTGCCTCCCCGGCCTTCGATCCACTGCGCAATCCATTGGCTCTGTTCTTCCGTCAAGATGTCCGGACCGACACCGCTGAAGATCATGCAGTCGTAAGCAAATAACTCTGCTCTGGTTCGAGGGAAAATGACGTTGGTCGGGTTACCCCCTTCCGCGGCCACACGGGGCGCGCTGCCGTTGCTGGAAGTGAACGAGACGCACTCGATATCGACGTCTTCCTGCAAGGCAGTACGAACGGTCATTCTGTCGGACGAATTGCCCGATGCGTTAGGCGAAGTGAACTGGCTCAGGAAATTGCCCAGGACGGACGTTTGTTCGCCTTCCACGTACAGTACGCGAACCTTCGTGTGATCGATCGCAACGCGGGTTTCGACGCGGTTATTGCGATCGGTCAGTTCCCCTTCGATCGGATCTATCACCACTTCCAGGTCTTCCGTGCGATCACTCATGTGGAAGGTAGCCGTGGCGGCCTGGGCTCCGCCGCTGAGGGTAATCGGGACGGCCGCGAGCGTGGCCGAGGGAGTACCGTCGGGCTTATCGCGGCTGAGCACGCGGACCATGGTTCGCTGTCCGGTGAAACCGTAGCTCCGCAAAAAGATCTGCAATTCGTTTTCGGTAAACTTGCCGACGCGTGTGGGAACCACCAGGGAAACGATCGCCACGTCGCCGGTACCTGATGAATGGCCGACCGGAACCACATGAATTGGTACGTTGGCTTCGCCACAGATCTCCGCCAGGCGTTCGGCTGCCTCGGAACTTCGCACACGGCCGTCGGAGCATAGCACGATCCCTGCGGATCGGCGGGCGTTTATTTGGGGAAGCAGTTGCCGCATGGCATCTGCCAGCCGCGAATCGCTGGCGTTGGCCGGCGCGATTCGATTACCGCTACTGTCGGAATCGGGAAGTTCGGTCCGGGCAAGCAGCGGCATCGAGTTATCTGCCGTGGCGATCCGATTGTCGAGCAGCGGATGCAGGCGATGGCCGAATCGAAATGCCTGAATGTTCCCTTGGTTCTGGCTTCCGGCGGCTGCCTGGGCCGCGTCGAGGAATTCGAGGCTTTCCTGCCAGCGCGTTTCCGGGGTGCCAAGCTGCATGCTTTGCGAACCGTCGATCAGGTAGAGCATGCTCGGACGGCTGACTTCGCCCGGTTGTTCATCGACGACGGTCGGGCCGAGCAAGATCAGTAGCATGATCGCCAGCGCGCCGCCGCGAAGGACAAACAGTCCGGCGCGGCCGTGAATCTGGGAAGGCCCTGACCAGAGCCGTAGTCCTGTCCACAGCAAGACGCACGCGACCAGCAGGCCGGCAAGTCCGTAGATCGAGACAGCCGGCATCCAGGAGACGTACCTATCGCCCAACAAGATGAGATGATTGCTCATGGATGGGCTCCAGCTTCGACGGCTTCCGCCTCGCCGGCCAGAACGCGGAGGTAATTGTCGACCGCGCGGCGATACTCAGGAGGCACCGGCGTATCACGATCGGAGATGATGTCTTGCAAAATCATTTCCTGAATCCGCTCCTGCAGTTCCCTCGCGACCAGCACGATGCTGCCACTTTTCTGATTCGTCTCCGGGCTGAATTCGTTGGCCGGAAGGTCGCGGCTTCCTGGCTGTGTTGGACTTGCGTCGGCGACTTGCTCCAACATTTCGGCCAGGTCAGGTAGGCCTGCGTCGCGCAGTTCTCCTTCTAGCTGGGCCAGGCCGGCCTTGGTTTCGGCGGAGAGCTCCTCGTTTTGGTCGTCGCCCTGGTCTTCTCGCTCCTCTTCACTTTGTCCACCTTCGCCTTTCCTGTTTTCGCCTTGCATTTGTTGGGCGAGGTTGGTTGCTTGCTGTTCAAGCTGACGCAGGCGGGCCATTCGCGGCTGAACCAACTTGCGGAACAATTGGTCCAACCGCAACGCTGATTCGGCGTATTTCGCGGCGCGGCCGTAGGCTTGCTTTGCTTCCTCATGTTTGCCGGCGCCGCTCTGGGGCGAGTCTTTCGATTCGTCCCACTTTCCAGTAGCCTCTTTCGAAGAGGCAAGAAGGGGCTCAAGCTCGTTATCCTCGGACAAGCGCTGAAGCTGTTCCTGAATTTCGCCCATTTCGGAATCGCCCAGTTCAACCGGGGCGCTGATTGTGTCTTTGATCGTCTCGCTACGGGATCGCAGTTGTCGCGCCATTCGAGCCAGCGACTGGCTCGGCTTCTTTGGATCGGTACTCGCGTTTTCAGAGTCGCGGGGTTTGTCTTGAAGTTGCTGCGACAGCGCGTTTTCCATATTGGCCATCGACGTGATCATTTCCCGCAGCGAGGCGACACGGTTGACTGCTTCGATTGGGGCGAGGGCTTCCAGTTGAACTCCCATTTCCTGAAGTTGCTCGCTCGCCTCTTGGGCCTTTTCAGGAAACGTTTCCAGATCGGAGTCGCGGGCCTGGCCTGCCAAACCATTCATATCGGCCTGGGACTGGCGCATTCGATCGGCCAACAGTTTCGAGCTGGCAAGCCGATCGGCGGTTTCTTCTTCGATGACCTTCACGCGTTCCAATAATTCGATTTGCTCGGCGTAGAGCTGTTGAAGCTGTTCTTCGCGCGACGCTCCTTCAGGAGATGTATCGGAATTGGCTTCTTTGCTGGGGACGCCCTTCTGAGACGGGGGGGACTTCTGGTCCGTCTTCATTGTCTGGGCGGAACCACCTGGACTTGTCGCGGCAGCCATGGCCAGTGACCGGGCACGCTGGCCCAGTTGTCGCTGCCGCTGGGCAATCTTTTTTAGCGACTCGATTTGTTCCTGTTCGGTCTTGGGACGATCGCGGCGCAGCTTTTGGTTGAATTGAGTGGTAAAACGCTGCGTTTCCATTCGTTGTTTGGCCGACATGTTCTTGGAAAGTAGCATTTCGACGGTGCGACGTGCTTCTGCCAAAGCCCGCAGTGCGTCTTCCTGCTGGACTAGGGCGAGATCAAAGTTGGCTGCCGAAAGTGAATCGGACGCCTGCAGCATGGCTGCTTCGGCCTGGTTCAATGCTTCAACGTCATCATTTCCTTGAGACAGGAGAAACTCGGTCAATAAGCGGGTCAGACCAGCCAATTCGCTCTGGTTTTCGACCAGACGGTCGATAGTCCGCAGTTGGCCGGCAAGTTCGTCACCGGTTGACTTGGTCAAGCGGCGGGTGCGATTGATGAGGAATCGTTGCCGACGAATGATCTCGTCCAGGGGAACCACCAGACTGGTGCCTCCCACTTGGCCAGGCGGTTGTTCGACTTCTCGGAAGTATTGCCGTAGCGGGCGAATATCGATGTAGCGGACGTCGCTTTCGGCGCGGCCAGGCTCGGGCTGGCGATTGTCGATCGCGTAGGCGTAGTAGCTGATATAGTCGCGTTCGGTTAGCCGAAGCGTCTCCAGCGGTAAGATCTCTTCCAACGTTAACCGGGTGGTCGGAGGAGAATCTTCCTCCCGATCTTCCGCGGTCCAGTTAGCCAGGACAAATTCCTCTTCGCCCCCCAACTGAAATACAATCGCTGCTTCGCTAACGCCATAGTCGTCGGAAACCAGAAGCCTCATCGGTACTTCGGCCAACGTATGGACGCGAAGCTCTTGTGACGGATCTCGCCAGGTGAGGGTGGGGGGCTGATCGATTTGCACACGCAGCTTGCCCGAGACTGCCTTCATCGGAGTGCCATCGCTGTCGCTACCTGTGAATCGCCATGTGAGCGTCTTGCGGCAGGGCAGGGCAAAAGTCCATTGCCGCCCGTCGTCGGCTGCGCTGGTAACCATGGTCGCGTCGACTGGGGCGCCGTCGATTTCCAACTCGGTTTTTTCCAGTGGGTGATTGGTCTCGATACTAACCTGAACGCGCGACTGTTCCAACGCGGTGGCGTCGGTTCCATAGATCGAGCGCGTCTCGAGCTTCGTATAGGCGGGCGGCTCGATGGTCATTATCGTTTGCCGAGCCGTAATCTGCGGGCGTAGCGCAATGCGATAACGAGCGGTCGGGCCTACGCTGGTGACGAATTGATATTCGATCGGGCGACTCGCTTTGCCTAGTTGTGAGGTGAAAAGCCCTGGATCGTCTTCGGTCGGAGAGAGACCAAGTTCGATCCACTCGCCAGGGGCTTCTTTTTCCGCGTTCTCGCCGGCCGATTCGAAGGGAATCTGGCAGTATCGCAGTGCGACATCACGATTGGTGCGGCCCCTCAGGCGAAGCGAGACTTCGAGTGGCGTTCCTTCCAACACATGGTCGTTGCCAGGCGTGACGGAGAACGTGGTGTAGGGCAGATCACGACCGGTCGCACGGAGCATGGCCGTTTGCCACTGGTCGCCGGCGTTGAACATAAGAAGGGTGGTCGCGATGGCCACGATACCCAACACGACCGCCACCAACAGTTTCCAGAGCGGCAAAATGCGATTGGGGGCGGTCGTTTCCCAGCGGCCGAGCGTTTGATGTCCCAGGGCTGCGAGCATCACGGCCGGTCCGTCGACGCGTCCATCGACCGTATCGAGTACTGTTCGGATTCGTTGGCCAAACTCCTCGAACGAGGTTTCCAGCAACGCGGCGAAACTCTTCTGTCGTGTCTCATGAATCACGCGAACAAGCCGCCACAACAGGCCGACCGATACGGCTGCAAGGATCCCTGCTACCGCGATCCGACGCGTTTCAAGCGGCAACTCCCAGGCGAAATCGCAGCATGCCAAGACAATCCATGCCGAAAGCAACGCCATGGTGGTCAACGCGGCGACAATCCCAATGCGAACCGCCATGTGCCGGCGGCGAAGCGTATGGAATCGCTGCGAAAGCTTCGTCAGAACCGCAGGGGCGTTCATGGCAATGTAATCCTCACAACAGGGAACGGCATCATGTTGACGTTCGGTTCGCCAAGGCGAATTCCAACACCATCAACAGAAATACGGCCGCGGCGAACCAGGGCCACAGCTCTTTTCGACGTTGTCCTTCGACGGCCGCGCCGGGCTCATCACTCGCTTCGTCTGTCAGGGTGAGCCCGAAGTGATTGGCGAAGGTCGTCTTGTCGAGCCGCGCCGGGTCCGACTCTTTGGCCAACGTGTTAATCACATACAATCTGCTTCCCTGCTGTTGAAAGCCGGGACGCTCGAAGAGTTGAGGGGCGACGCTTCCATCCGTCAATTTGCCCGCTGGCAGGACGCCGTCAGTATCTTCCTGTCCGACCGCACGCATACGAATCGGACCTTCTCCGGTCAGATTCACCAGGTCGGCGGCCATCTGCTGGACCAGCGGTAAGTAAAGGGGACTAGTCGTCCAGCCTCCCCAGCTCACGTCGGCGCTGGAAAGGAACCACGCGACCTGGCCTTTTTCCAAAGGATGTTTCGTAACGGCGGGACGCTGTCCGTCGAACGATGCCAACACGTCGGTAGTCTGCTCGGTGGTCACAGGCAGAATCTTCTCGAACCGCAGGCGACTAAGATCGCCTCGCTGAGGGTCCTCGAACGGCCGAAGCATTGCTCCTTTGGCAACCGACACAATCCGAAATGGCATGGCACCGCTCCGCTGTGGAGGGGCGAACTTGCCGGGCGCGAGGCCAGACTTTTCCCACGATCGCCACATGTCGGCGTTGCTTGCATCTCCTGCAAAGACTAACAGTTGGCCTCCCTTGCGCACGTAGGCCGAAAGCCGGTCGATGGTGCCGGAGGAAACGTTGCCTGCGTCGGCAACCACCACCAGTTGATTCGCCTGGGGATCGAACGCCGGTATGCCGGTGTCTTGCAGGTAAACAACTTGTGCTTGAAATCGCCCCTCTGGAGATTTGCCTGCGGTTTGATCCGGCTCGCTTGCCGTGGGTTGTCTGCTGTCTTGCTCGAGGGCAGTGGCCAGGAAGTAGCTTTCCGAGCCGGTTCCGGCGGCACTGGCGCCCGAGTCGAGCACCAGTACTTCGATTGGCGCGGCGATCTCGGCTGCGGCGAAACGTCGATTGTCGGCGGCCAGATCGTCTTCGATATCGAGCGTCGCCGTTGCCCGCCACACGCCTATTTCGAGCTGGCCAAACTCAAACACGACATCAACGGCTTGACCAGCGCCAACGTTGATGGACTTTTTCATCTGGGCAGTCCGCTCGCCGCTGGTCAGTGCGACGCTCAGAGGAACTTCCTCGAAGGAGAGGACGCCGAAGTTGAATAAGGTCACCGTGAACTTTAGGGCGTCTTGTTCGCCAATTCGCGGCGACGGAGTGCCAATATGGGTGATCGCCAGGTTGTTGGCCGCTGGCCGACCGACGTCGATCAAGTGGACTGGCACGTTCGCGGGAAGCGTGATGTCTTCAACCGCGAACGTATCCCCTGCCAGTCCACTTTGCTGGAGATCGGAAACCAGGACGACTTCCGCTTGAATATCGCGATCGACATGCAAGCGATCCTGAGCCCAGGCCAATGCCGCGGCGTAGTTCGTGTCGCCGCTGAGGGCCTGGGGCGCGGATGGTCGTTTGCCCTCGGCTTTCAGAGGTTGAACGTGCGAATCGAACCAGGCCCACTGCGTGGTTGTTTCGCTGCTGTGTTGATCGCACCATTGGGCCGCAGCGACAAGGGCGTCGTCGACCAGGCGACCATTGTTTCCCTTCATTCCCATGCTTGCGGAACGATCGACCAGCACCAGACGCAGGCGGTCACCTCGCTGCTGCCGGCTTTCCAAGAGGTAGGGGCGAGCGAACAGCAGCGCCAGAAGTGCGACCAGCACGCAGCGCGTCAGCAGCAGCAGCCAGCGACGGATCTTGCGACGCTGAGCGCCGTCGCGAACCACCTCTTCCAGAAACCGCATGGTTCCCAGTTCGATCTGCCGAGCCTGCCAACGATTCAATAGGTGCAAGAGCACCGGAATCGCGACCGCGGCCGTGGCAATCAGGAAGGTGGTTTGGAAAAAGCTCATGCTTACGTCGATCGCTGTACCATGTAATCAAATAGAACGGCCGCTGGGGCTTTGTCGGTGGTTAATTCGATTCGGTCCACGCCTTGCCGAACACATAAGTCGGCTAGTTCGCCACACCAGCGGTCGACCCGTTTCCGATAAGCGGACCGGACGCCTTCGGCGTCGGTGGTCAATTGTCCGGAACCTTCCATGTCGACCACCCGTAGACGCCCTTGCTGCGTCAGGTAGCGTTCGCAAGGGTCGAGCAGATGGAACAGCACCACTTCATGCCCGCGATGCCGCAATTGGACGAGTCCCCGCTCGATGGCCGTCGTATCGTCGACCAGGTCGCTGAAGATCGCCACGATGCCACGATGCCGGGCGAGGGCCGAGGCCTGTTCCAGCGACTTGCCGAGTGCCGTCACGTTTTTGCCGTCGGCTTGGGACAGCAGCGTCAAGCATTCCTCCCAGCGACCGGGCTTGGCCGAGGGATCGAGGTAGCTGCTAATGCCATCATCCATCAAGCCGAGCGCGACCGTGTCGCGCTGCTTCATTGCCATCCATGCCATCGCGGCGGCCAGCGTCGAGGCATACTCGCGTTTGGTCATCACCCCATCAACGCGGCATTGCATCGAGCGGCTCGCGTCGACAAACAGGTATAGGTTCAAATTGGTTTCTGCATCGAACTCTTTCACATACAGCTTTCGCTGCCGGGCGAACACCTTCCAGTTGACGTGTCGCAGATCGTCGCCGGGCCCATAACGCCGGTGTGAGGAAAACTCGACGCTGAAGCCGACAAACGGGCTGCGGTGCAAGCCTTGCAGGAAACCTTCGACCACCCCGCGTGCGCGCAATTCGAGCGAATTGAGCCGGGCAAGTTCTTCCGGCCGCAAGCAAGCGGTCTGCCGGCTGGCGGTGTGCTCGGTGGGGCGGCTGTTCTTGATCATCACGCGTCTTCCTTCACGGCGGCGAGAAGTTTATCGATCACGTCATCTGAGTCGATGTTGTCCGCTCGACCGTGGAAGTTCAGCACGAGCCGATGCCGCAGTACTGGGTGGGCCAATGATTTGATATCGGCGAAATCGACGTGGTAACGCCCTTCGAGCACCGCTTTCGCCTTGCCGGCGAGTACGAGTGCCTGACCGGCTCGGGGGCTCGCTCCATAGGTGACATATTTCTCGATCGCTTCCAATGGCGTGCGATCTTCTTCGCTGGTCCGAACCGGCCGCGTGGCATTGACCAGGCGAGCCGCATAGTTGATAACGTCGTCCGAAACGGGAACGCTCCGCACGATTGCTTGCAGCCGCAGTAGGTCTTCAGTGGAAAGGACCGCTTCTGGCTCGACCGTTTCGCTGCCGGTGGTCCCGCGAATGATGTCCGCCTCCTGGGCGACAGTCGGATAGCGGACGCGGATATTGAACATGAATCGATCGACCTGGGCTTCGGGCAGCGGGTACGTTCCTTCCATTTCAATGGGGTTCTGCGTCGCGACGACGAAGAAGGGAGGATCCAACTGGTAGGTGGTGTTGCCGATTGAAACTTCGTGCTCCTGCATAGCTTGCAGCAGCGCGGCTTGCGTCTTGGGCGGAGTGCGGTTCACTTCGTCGGCCAATAGGAAGTTGGTGAAGATTGGCCCTGGGACGAACTTCAAGCGATGCCCGCCCCCTCCTTCCTGCTCCTCGATCACATCGGTACCGGTGATATCGGAGGGCATCAGGTCGGGCGTGAACTGAACGCGTTTGAAACGCAAGTCGAGTGTTTTGGCCAGGGTGCGTGCCATCAGTGTTTTGCCGAGTCCCGGTACGCCGTGCAGCAGCACGTGTCCGCGGCACATCAGCCCTAACAGCAGCAGGTCGACCACATCTTGCTGGCCGACAATGACCTTGCCGATTTCCTCGCGCAGTTGCTGCCTGGCCTGACGCAGCCGCTCGACTTGGGCCATCAGGGTTTCGTCGTGACTGGAAGTGGGGTCCATCGTATTGCTCATGGGGTCTTCTCGCTCGCTTTACCCGCTTCGTTCCGGTCCAACAGGCCGTCCCGGTCGGAATCCAAATGTTCAAATACATCGCGTGGCCCTAGAAACTCGTCCCAGGTCAGATCACCGTCGCCGTTGCGATCCATTCTTTGAAACCAGACAGGACCAGCGTTGGTTCGCACTTGCACGCCGGGGGCCTTGGCAGTGGGCCGGTCGACTTTGCCAAACAGGCTGACACCGCCCCGTTCGATTTCGATTTGATACGACTTGGCCAGCCGCGATGGGTTGATCTCGTTTTCATTGCCGGCAACATCCAGCAGGTGCTGTTCGCACGCGCGTAGTTCGCGGATAGAAATTCTGCCGTCGTTGCTGGTGTCGAGCATCTGAAAGAATCCGTTGCCGGTGTCGACCAATGTTGCCCGGCACGAAGTCGATGCGGCTTGGGCGTAGCTGGTTACGTATTTCATCATCTCGGCGGCAAATACGCGATCGTCATTGTTTTCGTCCATTGCGTCGAAGAGATAACGCTCGAACCGCTGATGTTCGGCGATCTCGTCCCGGTCGAGGTAGCCGTTGGCGTCGGCGTCGATCGCATTGAATGCTGCCTCGGCGTTGCGTCTCGCTTCGTCGACCGGATCGCGATAGCGATAACCGACGCTGAGCATCACATCACCCCGTCTCATTCGGATGGCGTTGCCGCCGGGATCGCTTGCTTCTGCGTTGGCATTTCCAACCAGTTTCATGGCTTCCCCGGCCTGTTTGGCAAGGTCGACTTCAAATTCGATATCGGGCACGGAGGTTCCGATCGTGGCCAGCTCCTGCATGCTGAGTCGGCCATCTTGATCAGAATCCGTCACGGCCACGCGTTTGGCTGGCCAGCCAAGCTCTTTCTCAGAAAGATGCGCGTCACGGTCTTGATCGTAAAGGCGAACCAGCCGGGCTGCCAGAACCGGTTCGTTCGCGTCGCGGAGCAATTCCGAGTGAAGCGAGGTCGGCGGTGATTCGACGAGGGGAGTTACGACAATGTCCATCATCATACCGGCGGACTCTTCGAGGAATTCGTCAAACGTGATGCATTGATCGAAATCACTGTCTCGCTCGGCGATTCGCGCCGGAGCCATCCGCATTTCCGCCCGATCGATCAGACCGGATTCGTTCTGGTCGAGCACGCGGAAGACGCTCAGGTCTTGTTCGGCGAAAGCATTGTTCTGGCGAAACGCGACCGGTTGCCCGGCGACCCTGTCGACCGCTAGTTCGATTTCGCGATTGCTGTAGGGTCGCTGACTTCCAAGGGAGTTGAGGAACTTGTTGTTCTCGTACCGCCGGCCGCTGACAAACAGCGGATGCTTCATCGTTTCGTCCCGGCCCAACTTGCCGTCCTGGTTGGTATCCAAGGATGTGATCAGGCCGTGAATGTAGTTCTGGCGGACCTGTTCCAATGGGCTGCCGTCGTCAGTAATCCAGGCCCGCACATGGATCGGTCCGCTGGGCAATAGCAACAACATATCGTGTTGCCCAGGGCGAGGTTCGTCAGCTGCCAGAACGGGAGCCGTACAGCAAGCAGCCAGCATCGCGACGAACCAGCCAGCCGCCTGCGCCACGTTTGCTATGCGATGTTTTTCTGCCTGCGGGTGAATCATCCCAGGATCTCCAGAATGGGTTTGCCGCCGTCGACGATCGGAATGGGGCGATCACCCATGTAGTTGTTGGAGTCGGCGGGAATGCCGACCGCTTCCATCACGGTGGCAAATAGGTCGGCAGCTTGCACCGGGCGGTCTTTCACCGACATTCCGTCCGCGGTGGTTGCACCAATCACGCTCCCCCCCTGAATGTTCGCGCCGGCGAGCGCAACGCTCCAGGCGTCAGGAAAGTGGTCGCGGCCAGAATTAGGATTGATGCGCGGCGTACGGCCGAATTCTCCCATCCAGACCACCAATGTCGACTCGAGCAGGCCCCGTTGCTTCAAGTCGCCGATCAAGGTCGACCAGGCAGGATCCAGGATTTCGCACATTGATTTGACCGTACGGAAGTTGTTCAAATGTGAATCCCAGGTCGCTTCTCCGGAGGGACCAAGCGTGACTTCCACGAACGGTACATTCCGTTCGACCAGGCGGCGCGCTAAGAGGCAGCCTTGGCCGAAACGATTGCGGCCATACGCGTCTCGCAGTTCGGCCGGTTCTTGATCGAGGTCGAACGCACCTTCACCGCGTGTTTCGACCATTCGCATGGCTTGGTCGTAAACGGCCGCGTGCTTCTTGGCGGCGGAAGCATCGACCGGCGTGCCGCCGCGAATCACATCCAGAAGAAACTTTCGCTGGCCAAGCTGGTCGCGCTCGATGCCGGAGGGATCGAGGTTTTCAACCGTCAGGTCGGCGCGGGTATTGGGGTTGTTGCTGACACCGGAAACCATCAGCGGCGCAAAGCGGGGGCCCAAAAAGCCGGCGCCCAAGTTGCCGGGACGAAACGGGGAGATCGCTACGAACCCGGGCAACTGGGCATCGGCTGGCTTGAGTCGCTCGGCCAGAAGCGACCCAAGGACCGGGTATTCGATGGCGCCGCCCATAGGACGATACCCGGTCATCATCAATTGTGTGGCTCGGCCATGATCCCCCTCGCGGGTTTTCATGGAACGAACCAGCGCGACATGTTGCATTTGCTTGGCTACCCCAGGCAGGTTCTCGCTCAGTTGGATTCCCGGAACCGACGTCTTGATGGCCCGGGTTGGTCCGCCATTGGCGTGGTCCGGTTTCGGATCGAGCGTGTCGATCTGGCTCGGGCCCCCTGACATCCACAGCAGAATGCAGGCCTTAGGGGGCCGCTTTCCCTCGGCGGCGAGGGCCAACTTCGGCAGCCAGCCGGAACAACTGATGCCTGCCAGCGACGTGGCCGCAATCCGCATCATGTCGCGACGGGTGAATGAATCTTGCATGTGTGTTATCGGCATAGCACAAACTCCGGACTGTTGAGCAGGGCCCACAGGATTTCCCCGTAGGCTTCTTGCTGATTTTTCCCTTCCGGCATTCCGTTGACAAATTTGACCAAAGCGGCCGATTCCGCTTCGGTTGGTTCGCGTGTCAGAACGGCCAGGAAGAGGGTTTTGATCCGAGCGTGATCGTTAAAGAAGGGTGTTTCGACGACTGCTCGAAGCAGGCGGCTGTTCTCCAGGTCGATTGCATCGCTGGTGAGACGCCCGTTCATCAGCATGAGCGCCTGGGGAATTCCGGAAGCGTAATCTTCCGGCGTCGTCCCGACCGTCTCGCTTAAGCGGTTGACCAATTGTGATCGTTCCCCTGACCAACGCGGCGAATCGGGATCGATCCGGCTTATCGGCAGCAGGAGGGCCTGTTCCAGTGAATCGAAAACCTGATCGGGGCTGAGGACTTTTAACTGGCGTTGGAAGCCTTCCGGTCTGACAGGTTGATCGGTGCTTTGGGCCTGGTACCAATCTGACTTACAGATCGCGGCCATTAGGCCTTGGACGTCGAAGCCGTCGCGGGCAAATCGCTGGGCGACCTCGTCCAGAAATTCTCGTTCCTCGGGCGTGGCTTGATCGAGGTTGTCGATATCGGCGTAGAGGCCGTGGCCAACAAGGTACTGCCAGATACGATTTACTGCGGTGGCAGAGAACTGGGGATTCTCGGTTGACGTCATCCACGTTGCCAATTGAGCTCGCGGCGCGGCCCCGCTTTCGTCGAGCGGCTGCCCAGTCCAGAGGAACTTAGCGGGATACGTTTTTCCTTCGTAGGTGATCGATCCTTCCGTGCCGGATCTTGCCAGGGCGTCTCTTGGTCCGCGCAGGTTTCCGTAAAACGCGGCGAGCCCCCAGAAGTCCTCCTGTTTCCAGTCGACGAACGGATGATCGTGGCATTGGGCACACTCGATACGCACGCCGAGCGCGGACCGTGTGAGATGACTGGCGTAGTTTTCTGGCAGCGAGCCAAGCAGTTGATAGTAGCTGCCGGCCTCCCCTGGGGAACGAATCGCCGTCAGGTCACGCATTATTTCGTCATACGGTGTCCGCTCGGAGAAAGACTGTTTCAGCCAGTTTTCAAGCGGCAACGGTGAGCCAACAATCGTTGTCCCAGGCGGTATCAAAACGCGCCGCCAATAGCGAGCTAAATTCTGGGAACCGAGCCGTAGATACGTTTCCGAACGGGGGCCTTCGCCGAAGATCAGGCGATCGACCAGGATGTCGCGGCGGTTGTCTCCGAGGTCTTGAAAGTCACGCAGTTCCGAAACGCTGGGAGTTCTCCCGACGATGTCGAGATAGACGCGGCGTGCGAAGGTGAAATCGTCGCACTTGGCTGGCGGCTCGCCCCATGCCTGGCGGCCGCGCTCGTTGATCCAGCGTGCCAGCGACTCGCCGTGCGAATCGGCCGATGCCAGTTTGGGCCAAGTGAATGGACCGACGACTGCCGCCAGGAGGATCGCTATCAGCATTCGCATGTTTGGCTCCTGTGTTGGACTGCGTCTGGGGTGGTTAAGCAACTTGCCCAACCACGACAAAAGAGAATATAGACATTTCGTCTATTTATGGCAAGCGTTTTTTTCTAGTTTTGCCCGGCAGGCCGCGATCTGTGCATTTACTGGGGTAAATTGAGATGATGCAGCCCGGCCTGACAACCATTGTCGGTGTAATTGACGCCGTGAAACCGAACGTCATTTTCGTCGTGCTCGCTCTTCCAAACGTGGTTTTGTCCAATGCGCAGATAGATTTCCTGGTGGGTCATGCGTACCGGGGAAAATTGCCACCGCGGCGATCGAGGTCTTGGTACTGCATCGATTTCTTTCCGCAGCGAATTCGATGAGACGAGAGGTTTGCCATTATTCTCCAGGGACAACTTTGTAGGGAGTCGTGTGACTTTGCTGCGCCCAATTTGCTTTCCAGACCGCTCGATCGTTATGTCGTACCTCCATCGCGACCATGCTCATGCGGCCCAGGCCATAGTGCCATGAAGATGCGCCATCGTCTCCCTTAACTGCTTCGATTAGCAGCAAGACTTCGGGATCGGTTCCCTGAACGAAGGCGAAGATCGTACCGTCAACGACCACAGGTTTTTCGTCCGAGGAGTACCGATAAATGGGTGACGGCAACATTCGAAGCTCTTTCGTTTTGCCGCGTGGATCCAGGCTGGCGGTGAACTCGCGTGCCAATGCCCGCATTTGCCGCAGGCGCGCCACTTTGCTTTCGGCAGGTTTCGTGTCGGTTTCCAGCGTTTTCATTTCGATGCCGGGGCCTTTCGGGTTCCAAACTTCCCGTCCTTCGATTTTGGCGTTGAAGGGATAGCGAGAAAGGGACTGAAACTCATGGTCGACCTTGCTGTAATTGGGATAAAGCGACATAGCTACCTCCGGCCGGCCATGTAGTGTCCAGATATAAACCGCTCCGGCCGGAGTGCGTCGCTCGGGATTGGACCAATTCAACAATGGTTGCGGGACAAGTTGAAACTCTTCCTTGCCGCTGGGGCCCCCCACGAACATAAACTTGAGCGGTGCTTTGTCGAACTTCGCTTGCAACTGGTCGGCAGTTTGAGGAGCGTCTTCCGCAAAGATCGCTGTGGTCGAGATGGCTACCAACAAGAGTGCGGCTATCCAGGGATTTCCGATCGAAACCATCGTGATTCCTTCTTCTTCAACGAATGTTCTGCCTGATGATTAGATAAGCCAAGCGACCGCGACTGTCGATGCAAATCGGGGCTTGGCGTGTTCTTTTGGAAGGGATTATCGCTAATTTTAGCAGTCTTGTCTATATTTTTCTGGAACAGGTGTATTCGGATGGCATTTAGCCACCATTCGAGAATCAATGAAGGGGAACCGTTGGGAACGCCCCGACGACGCCTTCCCCGCAATCCTGAATCCAGAATCTGAACGATCGCCAGGAGATTCTTTATGACGGCGATGACTTTAGAACAGCCAACCAGGATGGCTGAGCGAAAGTCTTTCGCGATTCGGCTGTCGGCGACCGGAACGACTTCTCCGAGCGATTCCGAGCGCTGAACATCCGCTCGAACGATCAACTTATTTCGCTTGTATTCGAACGCCAGCAGGTCGTCCAAGGCGTCCAGCCCCAATCCTTATGGGACGATGCCCAACTGTGGTAAACGGTGAGCCGCAAAGGCTACCATGTCGGACGTCGGCATGGGCGTTCGTTTCAACCGGGCAGATCAACTCCGGGGAATCGAACAAAGTGAATGTGTAATCGACGTCGCATACGAGGATATTTGGCTATGATTTAAAAGCGATGGATAAACAATGTTGTGAGCATCATGCGATTATTGATGTCTGCGCACGGAACCTAATACGAGGTTTGAGCGATTTGCTACGAATGCCGGGCCTTCCGTTGGTCGCCCCTGTCAGATTGCCGGCGCAGGCCTCAATAATTGCCCCTAACAACGATAACTCGAAGTAGAAGAGGATGAGTCCGAAATGCCACTCGTACCATCAAAAGTCTTTCTGACCAATGGTGTGGGAGTACATCGAGAACAACTGCAGTCGTTCGAGTTGGCGCTGCGCGACGCTGGATTGGGTTGCTATAACCTGGTTCCGGTGTCGTCGATTCTGCCCCCTGGATGCAAAATCATTACACGCGCGGAAGGGGAACGCGAACTTCGCGCCGGACAGATCTTGTTTACTGTGATCGCGAGAAAGGAGTCCAAAGAGCCACATCGAATGTTGGCTGCTTCAGTTGGCTTGGCCACTCCGCGAAATCCTCTCGCGTACGGTTATTTATCAGAGCATCAAAGCTTTGGGCAAAGCGGCAAAGATGCGGGGGATTACGCCGAGGACCTTGCTGCGGCGATGCTCGCTTCCACGCTTGGAGTGGAGTTTGACGAACAGCAATCTTGGGACGCAAAGCGAGAACTCTGGACGATTTCCGGCCAAATTGTGTCCACCCGAAACGTGACACAGTCCGCTGTTGTTAAACCAGGTGGTCTCTGGACAACCGTAGTTGCAGCTGCCGCATTTCTGGTCGATTAACTGGATGCGACAAATTGGAAGTCAATGAAGGCTATTCTTTCCACTCTTGAAGCAGCCTGGCATAGACCCTTTCATTGGCTTCCTCCATTTTCACTAAGTCGTCCAAGACTTTACGCACAGGTAAAGAGGCGGAAGAATCTGCCAGGTTGCGATAGAAGATGACCAGCTTCGTCTCGAATGACATGATCTGATGAATGATCGCTTCGACAGTCATGCCGGTGTGCAAGTCCAAATCATGAAACGCTTCACCGATTGTTTTCTCGGAATCGGAAGGCAACCAGGTATCAAGTACGTCTTTCGCCTCGACTTCCTTTTGATAGTGCCTAAGGCTTGAATTGTATGCGGCTTCATGGTCCCCAATGTATTCGATGAGCCGCCTTAAACGAGCGTTAGATTCTTGTAGTCCTACCTGTCTGCAAGTCGTCCTCAACTCGTGGTGCGCGGAGCGAACATGTTCCAGCATATGGTTCAATTGAGTGGACGACATCGAGCAGTCTCTAGAGGTAGGTAAAGGTTTGTGGCGATATCGCCATGGAGGCATTCAAAAAGAGTTTGGATAAACCACAGATTCCTATCCGCCGAAAGCCCCGGGACGCCTATCAGGGCTCGGCGGGGCACGCGACCGAATCTGGATTAGGGCCGTATGCTGTTATTTTCAGCTAGGTATGTCTGCCGGAAATCAGCTTCTGCATATTTACGGACTGGTGGTTTCCACCAGACGTCACTCATGAATTTGAAGAAGTCTTTGGATTGGACAAACGGAGCTGAGGGCAGCGATTGATCGCATACCCAGGCCTACTACAGTAGCCGTAGACGGGCTTCACATTTCGAAGTTGCGTGTCGATCGAGATATGACCCAAAAAAACGCACGCTTGACCAAGTCATTCTGTCCCAATTTGAACCAACCGTTTGGGTGGAGCTAACTGTTGGTCAAATCAATGGCCTGATTCAAGCGTGCAAAAACAGTTTCGGATTTTGCAGCGTGGCTATGGACAACGATCACTTAAAAAAGCCGCATTTGGAGAATATTCGCAAGATTTTGCGCGGATTGATAGGTTATTTAGAGGAGACCGGAACCTGGACTGGTAACCGGTCTCCCCCACTTCGGAAAGACGTGGGACAGATACGCCCGTCGCGAAGTAAGTTCACTCCAAGCCAGCGGGAATGAAATGACTGCGAGTCGCCCAGTGGTGGTTAAGAAGAGAGCGGTGAATTCGCTAAGCTGTTTATCGGCAAACTCAAGGCGGATGTCCGCCAATTCTCAAGAAAAATGCCCGGCCAGATCTTGCCTTGCTCACCAAATAAACGAGATCCGTATTCGGCACTCCCTGCTATCGTTTAGAAAACGGCATCTATTTCTCGATGGCAACGGATTGAATATCGGCTAGCTCGTTAAGTAACGCCGCCAGGCAGTCGACTTGGAGCTTTTGGAAGACCGACTGGCGTTTTCTTTCGACTGTCCGGAGGCCCAGGTCCAATTCCAAAGCAATCCGTTTGTTCTCCTGGCCTTTGACTAGTAATTCGTAGACCCGCAACTCGGTTTCGTCGAGCTGGACCAGGCGTTTTTCAAACTCGCTACGGCGTTCTCTTTGGATTTGAATCTGTTTTCTAGCGGTGATGTCGAGACACAAACCATGGAGGCCAATAATGTTCCTGTCGGCCGCGTAATTGGGAACGTATGTTGCCTCGAATTGCCGAAGACATCCCGTTCTATCCGTAAAGGAAAACTCAAAGGCAACTGAAGTACCATTCAGAGCCTCGGTGAGATGGGGGAGCATTTGCTGAAAGGCTTGCTTGGGAACAACTTGGCTTAATGGTTTGCCTTTTAAGTTTTCAGCTGCGATTCCCCAGTAGTTTTCGTGGGATGCGTTTGCGTATCGAAAGACAAGTTCGGTATCCAAGAGGCATAGAAGCGCGGGAAGCTTGTCAGCCCAACTAAGTTCTTCTGTCCGCGCTTCAAGTGCTTCAGACAGTAATCTGGTTTGGGTCACATCGCTCAGGGTTGACCTTATCTCACAGGAGTCGTCTTTTTGACGCATCTGACTTTCAATATGGATTGTTTTTTCCGTTCCATCCTCTCGAACCGTATTCACGCGACAACATTGGTTCTTGCCTGGGTTTTGAAGACATCGCTGCAGATGAATATGCAACAGGTCTCGGTCACTACGAATGATTGAAAGTGCCAGGTGTTGTCCGATAAGGTTTTGCCGCGGTTGCTCCAGCATTGCAGTGGTTGCGATGTTGCACTCTTGAATCTCTCCCTTTCGATCCAGCGTCACGTAGCCGACTGGAGCAAAGTCATACAGGTCAATAAAACGTTCATTCGCCAATTCAAGTTTTGCGAGAGCCTCCTGCAATTCCTGGTTTTGAAGTTCCAGCTCGATTTGGTGAACTTGCAATTCCTGGACAAGTTCACGAATGCTTTCAGGGGGCATTCCCGATACGTGCATATGGGATAGATCCACCATTTCCTCAGCCTGTCGACGAAGTTCTTTCGGTGATCTCATTCGAATTCGATGACTCTCCTTTCTCGGATCGATCGAAGCGCGATCAGGATGAAGTGGGTTATTTGACGACTTCAAACGCGATCATAAAGAGGCGTTCCGCTTGGCCACGTTTCCATTTGAGTCGGCTGGCATTCAAATAGAATTCGACTTTCTCGCCTTGCCCCGTGGTTGCTCGAACAAGTTGCTTTTCGACGGATTTTTTGTGGGCTACGGCATCCAGAAGAACTTCCGTAAGTTGCTGTTTGTCCTCAATTCCACGAAATACTTCGGTCAACTTGGCCCCCGATACGGTCTTTTGACTGACGTGCAGCATCGAACAAAAAGACTTGGTCGCCAGGATGATCTCGAGTTTGTTGTCGATGATTACAAGTGGCTCACGAACCGTTGTTACAATTTGCTCAAAAACAGAGCCCATCTCAGCGGAAAGTTCAGCATCTTTAAGGCGTTGAATGTTGACAAAAGTAATGACCAGGCCTTCGATCAGGTTTTCTGCCGTGCGATAGGGTCTTATTCGCATCAAGTACCAAATGCCCGAATCCGAACAGACCTCTTGTTCATGCGCGTTCAGGGTTGAAAGAACCTCTCTGCAGTCTGCGACCAGATTCCCATAGTTCAAGGAAGACGAGATATCTGAGATGGGGCGGCCGACATCGGTATTACGCAGTTTTATGAGCTTTTGCGTTTGTTCCGTGAATCGATTGATATTCAATTCGTTGTCTAGGAAGAGAGTTGCAATTTCCGTGCTGTTCAGCAGATTTTGCATGTCATCATTTGCTTGGGCGAGCGCCTCCACCTTGGATTGCAGCTCGGTATTGACGGTCGACAATTCCTCATTCAAAGACTGCATTTCTTCCTTGGAGGTTTCCAATTCTTCGTTTGTGCTTTGAAACTCCTCATTGGTCGACTGCAGCTCTTCATTCATCGACTTTAATTCTTCGTTTGAGACCTCGAGTTCTTCCAGAGTCTTCTCATGGCTTTCTTTGATTAACCGCAGTTCCTTTTCCAATTCATGAAGTCGGCTAGACCTTCGATTCTGTTGACCATCGGCTTCCTCGATTGAATTGTCCGAAGGCTTCGGTGGACGAATTTCAAATGTCACCAGGTAGAGCCCATTAAGAGAAGTGTGCTCCTGGATTTTCGAGACAGAGAACCGAATCGCTGAGAAGTCCCCATTTGTTTTTACTTGAACATTATCTCGAATCACCGTCACGCCGTTGGAAACACACTGACGGACAGCGGATGCGAGTTCGATTCCAAGTCCCTCTCTTGCCAATTCAATAATATTGGCACGGGGTTGCCCTATCGGAGGTTCGAGAAATAGACCTGTGCGACCGTAGATGTAGACGATTTCTCCTTGTTGATCGATCACAACGCTTGGTAACGCAAATTTTGTCAGCAGCATGTTTTCGACGTTTTTGGCAAGTGATCGGGAAGGCACGTTCGCAGGCTCCTTCTGGCTTTGGCTCATTTGCTGCTTAGCAGTGGTCTTGTTGTCGATGCTAATCGTCGGCACGTCTCGATTTGGCTGATGAGTCGAAGCTATTGCCGTTTTTTGATAGATCTTCCAGCGTTTGTCCAATGGCTGAAAGCTGTCCGACATTGCTCCAATGGTTTCCGAGGGACCGAGAAACAAGATCCCCCCGGGACTAAGGCCATAATGAAACGCAGGGATAACGGATCGCTGGAGGTCGGCTGACAGATAGATAAGCAGATTGCGACACGAAATGATATCGAGCCGGGTAAATGGCGGATCTTGAATTAGGTTCTGTTCCGCGAAAACGGCCATTTCGCGAATCTCTTTGCGGACTATGAGTCTGTCATGGTGTTCTACAAAGTAATTGTCGAGACGTTGACGCGAAATATGTAGTGAGATCGACTTGTCAAATTGCCCTAGTCTAGCCTTGGCGATTGCGTTCGAGTCGAGGTCCGTTCCAAAGATCTGAACCGGAAAATGACGATTCAACCTCTTCATATTCTCACTCAGAACGATCGCAAGGCTGTAGACTTCCTCTCCGGTCGCGCAGCCTGGTATCCAGGCGCGCACAGGGCTTGAGTCTCGCTTGCTTTGTAGCATTTGACCAAGGAATTCTGAAAGCCGTTCCCAAGCTTCGCCGTCTCGAAAAAAAGTTGTGACGCTAATCAGGAGGTCGCGGAACAGTATGTCGATCTCTTGGGGCGACTTTGCGAGGAGTTCGCAGTACTGCTTCGCCGAATGCGTGTGATGTACGGTCATTCGCCGGAATATTCGACGGCGAACCGTACTTGGTTTGTAGCCGGCAAAATCATGACCCGTGTGATTGACGATCACGGAGATGATTTCTTTAAGTCGATCTTCCGGAATACCAATGTCATTGATAGCTCCAGAATGATCACGGCTTTCAACTTCTCTTCCCAGCTTATCGAGGAGATCTGCGATTTGTTCCGGTGGCAGGACAAGATCGACTGCACCCGTTGCAATCGCGTTCTTGGGCATTTCTCCGTAGACCGCCGAATCCGGAGACTCCACCATCGTCATGCCGTGGTTTTGCTGAATCGCCTTTATTCCAGCAGAGCCGTCAGATCCGCTCCCAGAGAGAACGACGCCTATCGCGTTCTTCTTCTGGTCTGCTGCCAACGAGCTAAAAAAATAGTCGATTGATTGATTTAGCCCTGGCGCATTGACAATCGATATTGGGTTAAGGACTCCAGACTTTATGCTCAGCAACTGGCCCGGGGCAATCACGTAAATGCAATTGGGTTCGATAACCTGGGATTCATATACTTCAATCACTGGCATGTCGGTCAGTCTCTGCAAGATCTCGGCCAGCAAGCTTGGTTGATTGGGGCCCAGATGACTGACTACGACAAATGCCATCTTTGGCTTGGAAGAGATCGCCGAAAAAAGATGTTCCAGCGATGTGAGGCCGCCTGCTGATGCCCCGATGCCGACAACTCTCCAACTTCCGCCTGGAGAGCCTGGCGACGAAGGCCACATGTCATCCGTTTTCCTTTTGTCGCTTAAGATGCTCCCCTGATTGTTTCCAGGTTCAGACGCATCGGAACCTTGCGTTTTATCCGCCTCTTTCTTCCGAGAATTCCTTTTGCGAGGCATAACAGTTTCTAAAGCGCGGAATTGGAGTAGAGGTAAGCGGATCCAGCCAAATTGCCTCGCAGGCGTCTAATTCCGCGGTTACTGGTCGCGAGGAATGAAATGACCCAGTGTTTTGCCGTCTCGAATAGACAAACCGGATATGTTTTCGCTCGTCATGCGAAGACATCGTTCCTGAGGTCACTCAATCATATGAGATTCTGGTTCGATGAATTGATAATTCTGAATCTATTGAGTCCTGCGCCGGCAATCTAACAGGGGCGACCAACGGAAGCCCCGGCATTCGTAGCAAATCGCTCAAACCTCGTATTAGATTCCGTGCGCAGACATCAATAAATCGCGATGCTGCAATGTTTTACCCGACCACCCGCAATTCGAGCAACATTTGTTCTTGTGGTTGCGTTTGAAGCGTCAAGTAATCGCCGTTTACGTCGCCATCCACCTTTCGGTTCCCCCCTTAGGTATGGCTGCGAGGTGAATGATCTCACCACGACTGGTGGCAAGTCACCGGAGACGAGGGCCCAATTAGTCTAGAAAATTGGCGATTGGATAAGGTCGAGGGTCGTCATTGAAAACCGCCTATGGAGTCATTACTTCTGGGCGGTCCGTTTGACCAGGTTTGAGTAAGAGATGTTCCAGAATCGTGGGCCTATCCGAGGGGGTCAAGCGACCGAGCCAATGGGTTCAGTCAATCGTTCGGGAAATCGCCACATCGCAGGTCGCATCATGAAGTACCTCATCTACGACGTCAGGCTGTCCCATACAGCGCCCATGCGTTATCCAAGAATGATCCATCAAGATCAATTGCGAATTCATGCGACTCGCTGCCAGCAAAATGTTTCGCGCCGGATGTGCCGTTTCAAAATGAATTACGTCAATATCGTGCGGGTCCAACCGAGATAGCAAGCTTAGTTCGGTTTCGATTTCGTGGGCTTTGGCCTCCCAGTCATGTTTATGAAGTTCCGTAGATGCCCCGAACCAGTTTGAAAGCGTTCTGGCGGGGTGTCTTTCCAACAAGAGGACGTTTAGTTGCCGGAGACTTGGCGTAAAGTAGCTTATGGTTGGTAGCGGAACCAATTCGTCTGGTTCCGCGATCAATGGCAATACGATCGCCTCGGGACTTCCCGGCAACTCTGGTGTATTGACTTGAAAATAGATCACGTGACAGTGGCCCGAAAGAAGCAACTGTTCGGCGACAGATCCTTTCAGGAAACAAGATCTCCTTTGGAGATGCCGTGGTCCGACGACGACAAGAGAATCCATTCCGGGAGGAACTAGGTCGAGGATTGTCTCGGAAATCGACCGATGAATCTTTTCGATTCGGAATTCAAACTCAACGTCAGCCTGCTGGCACTCATAGGCAATACGTTTGACCTTATCTTGAACGAGCTCGACATGGGAACCTCGATTAGGTTCCACATAGAGAACCGTGAGACGCGGTGTCACCTGGCTGGATGCCATGCGGACTGCATAATGCGCCACCCAATCTCCAGCAACCGATCCGTCGTAGGCGAAATAGACAGACATGAGGCAATCATCTCCAACTATCACAACTCACAATTATTACGCGGAAAAATGCCAGCCATTGGACAGATTGATCTTCCGAGCAATGGCTGGGCGAAGCTTTCGAGTCTTTGCCGAAGTTTATTTTTCAGCAGGCTTTCCTGGCTCAGCCTGGGCAGGCTTTTCCGGCTGGGTGTTGCTCGTCGTAGATTCTGGCGGCTTGGTCGCTGGGGATTCTTTGCAGCCAGTTGAGAACAAGCCAAATACCATCAACAGCAGGATTGTGATTCGCATAATCAATTTCCTTTTGGGGATTGGAGGCTAATGGTAAGAAACCGGGAAAACACTCTATTAGGTTCGGGTTGCACAGTGCATGAATCAGCCGACATTAGCCGTTCATGCCGTTGAGCTATTGGGAATGTTGCTGTTCCGCACGATGTCAATCGCCTTCAGTAGATCACCCAAGGGATAGTCTGAACGCAAGACGGGCGTGCAGGATGTTTCAGTTCTAAAAAGCCTGCGAGCAAGATGGTCCGACGCGGCGACGATCACAATCGGGCCCCGGGCTTCTTGAATGAACTTCACCCACTCGCTTGCTCCACTTTCGAGGCCATCAAAGAACCGCTCATGGATCACAACGATGTCGGGCAAGTATTCCTCGATCGCCAGTAAGCATTCCAGTGGCTGCCTAACGATTTCCGCTTCGAAGTCTCGATCCCAAAGAAAGCTTTGGACGACCTCGACCTGAGGAACGTCGGAGTCAGCCAACAAGATTCGCATGCTATTTGTCCTGATTCTTCGCGTTAATCTTCTGATTGCGTCGACCTCTCGACGAGATTGTCTGCATTGTTAAGCATCGCTTTGATTCCGAATATGGATGGCTTTGACTCTTTTGAGATGGTGGAATCCCTGATGCTCAAACCTCGCTTAACGACCTGCGATCCATTGCCCAGGTGAGGTATCCGTGATATACGAAATCGTTCAACTGTGATTTTATCTGCCGATCGATTCGCTGTTGCTGATGCTTATGGGGACATTCGATTTGAATGCCATCCAACACCGAGTCGACATCCGAGATTAGGACGTCGAGGCTACTCGAAGTAGGCTTTGAGAACGTACTGCTGTACCATTCGCTGCGTGTTAAAGAATGATCCATTCAAGGCGATGCAATGCCGCATGATGTCTTGAAAACGCGTTCGAGACTGGTAGAAGGTGGGAACTACGGATTGCTCAAGCACACGGTAAATCGACTCGGCATCCTTTTCGTTTGAGGCCCCCAGCTCGCTGCTTGCAATGCCCCAACCAGTGATTCCTTCGATGCAACCTTCGATCCACCAGCCGTCAAGTATGCTCAGCGAAGGAACGCCATTGAGGGCTGCTTTCATTCCGCTTGTTCCGGATGCTTCCAAGGGGGGCTGGGGCGTATTGAGCCAAACGTCAACGCCTGCGGTCATCAGCCGGGCCAGGTCCATATCGAAGTTGGGTAAAAACGCGACGAGAATGTCAGGGGATAGCTTGCGTCCAGTTTGAATGATTTGTTGGATTAGGAGTTTGCCAGCTTCATCTCGCGGGTGGGCTTTGCCCGCGAATACAAACTGTATCTTGCCAATGGAGGAGGAAATTTGGCGAAGTCGGTCGACGTTTTTAAAAACTAGATCGCCTCTTTTATAGGCTGCGGCTCTGCGTCCGAATCCCAGCGTCAACACTTCTGTATCGAAGCCTGCATTTGTCTCATGATTGATGTATTCGATGAGTTGCCTTTTAACCTCTTGATGGGCTTGCCGGAGTTCCTCGTTCGAGATCGACAGAGCGTAACGAAGGCTGAAGTTATCCTGACGCCAACCAGGTATCCGACGATCGAAAAGCCTCGAAAACGGTTCCGATACCCATGTGGCCGCATGGACGCCATTGGTGATGGCATCGATCTTGTAGTCGGCGAACATGTGTCGGGTGACATCCGCATGCCGTTTGGCGACGCCATTGATGTAGTGGCTTAAGGACAAAGCCAGATAAGTCATATTCAGACGGTTGGCATGACAAATCGGGTCGTTGACTCCGCAGGCCTGTCGGTCGCCCAGAACTTGATCTGCCAATTCCAAATCAAATTGATCGTGTCCCGCAGGCACCGGAGTATGTGTCGTGAAGACGCATTGCCTTCGAACGGCTTCAATATCGGACGGAACGAAGTTATCGCGTTTCTCGGCAGTTCTCTGCTCACGCAGTAGCTCCATGGTCAATAACGCTGCGTGACCTTCATTCATGTGGAACCGAGTCAGCTTGGTATACCCTAACGCTCGAAGGACACGGACACCGCCAATCCCGAGAATAACCTCCTGGCAAAGCCGATAGCGGTCGTCACCGCCGTACAGGCAATCCGTAAGAGTCCGATCCCATTCCGAATTCTCTGCCATGTCAGCATCAAGCAGAAAAATCGGAATCGTATGGCCGCCATTGCCAACAACGTTAAATTGCCAGGCACGTATCAGTACCTGCCGTCCTTCAATGGTTAGGGGGATTTGAAGCTTTGAGTCGACAAGGAACTCTTCCACGTGCCAGTTGACTGGCTCTTCCGATTGCCAGTCATTTTGGTCCAACCGCTGATAGAAGTAGCCGTGGCGATGTAGTAGGGTGACGGCGACCATCGGCACGCCCAAGTCGGCCGCTGAGCGGATGGTGTCCCCCGCCAGAACTCCCAACCCGCCGGCATAGGTGGGCAATTCCGCATGAAGCCCGATCTCCATCGAAAAATAGGCAATCCGAGCTTTACGTTCCACGTTGTCCCCTTGCAATTGGTGGCGAAGACAGCTTTTGAGGATCGCGATCGGCGAACGCATTTTGGACCAGAGAAAGGACCATCAAACCATGGTGGAATCCCCGATGGCAGGATTTTCGATAAGTCCCCAGCAATCGGGTAGTAAAGTCATGCGATGGCCTTATCGTCACCGGCCTGATGCCATATCGACCGGTGTTTTTCGCGGGCTATGTGTTGGTCAGGCTGGTGTTCCCTGGTTTTCCGAGGAGGTATCTTGTGATTCCCCAGGCCCAGAGATCATTCGATTTGTGCCCGTGAACATCTGTTCAATGGCAGCATGTTTTTTTATTCTTCGGGAACAACAATTAAGGCATTATTCAGATCGGTTGACGGTGAAGTATTAGATGTCCGAGAACAAACCAAAACGGCGAAAAAAGAGCACCAAGGCAGGATCGAAAACGACTCCGAAAAAGTCGCTAAGCAACCCAAGGAAATCTAAAGACGGTCGCAGTGAAGTGGCTACTCCGTCTCCTATCCGATATCCGATCATTGGTGTTGGTGCATCAGCCGGAGGGCTCGAGGCAATCAAGAAGCTTTTGGATGCCATGCCAGAGAAACCAAGCGTTGCCATCGTCGTTATTCAGCATCTGGCGCCCAACATGGTGAGCTTAGAGGCCGAACTGCTCGCTCGACATACTTCCATGCCGGTCAATCAGGTCGTCGAAGATGTCCCAGTTGAAATCAATCGCGTTTACGTTATCCCACCCAACAAGAACCTCAGTATCTCTGAGGGTATTCTCCGGTTATCTGATCTGGACCCGAAACGGGAAGGCCGCGCGCCGATCGATTTCTTCTTGCGATCGTTGGCTCTGGACCAGCAGCAGCGGGCTGTCGGCATCATCCTGTCAGGCACCGGTTCCGATGGAACGCAAGGTGTCAAGGCAGTCAAGGGTGTCGGTGGACTCGTTTTAGCGCAAGCACCGGAAACCGCAGAATACCCCGGGATGCCTCGCAGCGCGATTAAGAGTGGCGCAGTCGATCATATCGTTCCGGTTTCGGCGATGCCAAATATCCTGAAACACTACGCGGGCCATCCCTACATTCGCGAAAACATCGAAGAGTCGATGTTGCCTGTCGAGGAGTCGATACAAGAGAAGTCGCCGGATGAGAAGGATCGTCCGGTAACGCTCGATCAAATCCTGAGGGAATTGCGCGTCAAGACGAAACGCGACTTTCGGGGTTACCGCAGTGCGACTCTTGTTCGAAGAATTCGGCGTCGAATGTGCCTGTTGCACATCGAAGGCCAAAACAAATACGTCGAATATCTTCGCCAGCATCCTGATGAAGTAGATAACCTGGTGAAAGATCTGTTGATCAGCGTCACAGATTTCTTTCGTGATCCGGAGGCATGGCAAGAGTTGAGGAAGGATGTCATTGGTCCGCTTGTCGCGAAGAGGCTGGATGACGAACCTATTCGAGTTTGGATACCTGGCTGTGCCACGGGAGAAGAGGCATACTCGATGGCGATGCTTCTTCTGGAAGAGATCGAAGCTCGCAAAAAACACTGTCCGTTGCAGATTTTCGCCTCCGATATCGACATCGATGCGTTGCAGGTGGCCCGACTTGGACGTTATCCGGCCAGTATCAGCGAACAACTAACTCCCAAGCAACTAAGGCGTTTTTTTACCGTTGACGATGGCATGTACTATTGTGTCAACAAGTCATTACGTGAAAGCGTGGTGTTTTGCGAGCAAAACGTATTGGCTGCTCCTCCATTTTCAAAGCTAGACGTAATCAGTTGTCGCAATCTTCTCATCTATCTTAAGCCCGACATCCAGGAAAAAGTGATCTCCCTTTTTCATTTTGGCTTGGTTGATCATGGCATTCTGTTTTTGGGGAGCAGCGAAACGGTTGGCCGGCAGAACAATCTGTTCGAAACCGTTTCAAAACGTTGGCGAATCTATCGTCGAATTGGCGCAGGCAAAAAGCAGATCGTCGATCTGCCCATGGACCCGGAGTTGTCGCTCATTAATACGAGCAAATCGACTCCAAACGCTCCGCAAGCCGAATTGCGTATCGAACAGATAGCACAACGTCGACTACTCGACTGGTTGGCTCCATCCGCCGTCTTGATCGATTCCAAATGGAAGATTCTGCATATCTATGGTGATGTTGATCTCTATCTTTCACATCAGTCTGGGACGCCTACCGATGATCTACTGGCCAAAGCTCGCCGCGGACTTCGCGTCTTGTTGCGTGGGATCGTGCAGGAAGCATTTGAGAGTAATCATTCCATAAAGAAAGAGGGGCGGGTATTTCATCGATCGAAAGGTCACGGGGTACACGTCACCGCTTTGCCATTGTCGCGACGCGACTCGGATGGAAAGTTTGCCTTAGTCGTATTTGAAGCCATGGACGCTCCTCCTGAATCGACAGCGATTGAGACTGAGTCCGGACATTTATCCGACGAGGATACATCTACTTTGCTCCAAGGGTTGGATGACGCCGACCAGGAAGTGATCGTTCAGCAGTTGGAAGATGAACTCGCTTCGACAAAAGAGGATCTTCAATCGATGATCGAGCAACTTCAAACGGTCAACGAAGAATACAAGGCCGCCAACGAAGAAGCGATGTCGGTGAATGAAGAACTTCAATCGATCAACGAAGAATTGGAGGCCGGCAAAGAAGAGTTGCAATCGCTAAATGAAGAGCTGACGACCGTAAACAGCGAACTTGGAATGAAAGTCGAGGAGCTGGAATGGCAGCGGTCAGACATGGAAAATCTGCTGACAGCGACCGATATGCCAACGATCTGTCTGGATCGCGACTTGTGCCTGCGCTGGTTCACCCCGGCAGCGAAACGATTATTCCGCATGAATGCCACGGACACGGGGCGACCATTAAGTGATCTGACGAATGATTTTGTTGTCCCCGATTTGATGACCGTGGCGGAAACCGTATTGAATACGTTGGCCCCCAACGAGTCTGAAGTTCAATGCAAGGATGACCGTTTCTTTATCCGGCGTATCACACCCTATCGCGATGGAGAAGACCGCATTGGTGGGTTGGTTGTTACCTTCGTTGATGTCACACACCTAAAGTCTGCGAAAGAGCAGAGGCTACTGCTCGCTAAGGCCGTGTCACACCTTGGAGAAGGCATTTTGATCACCGATGCTCAACTGGAATGGCCGGGACCAAGGATATGGTTTGTTAACGAATCTCTCTGCCGTATTACGGGCTATTCGGAAGGCGAACTAATCGGTCAGACACCAAGAATCCTGCAAGGACACGATACGGACAACGTCACTCGCAAGCAAATAAGATCCGATCTTGCCAACGGCAAATCCTGCACGGTGGAACTGGTCAATTATCGCAAGAATGGCGAACCGTACGATGCTGAAATGTTTATTACTCCAATCATTGATTCGGCGGGAGAATGCACGAACTACGTCTCGGTTCATCGCGACATCAGCGGACGCAAGCAGACGGAACGAGAGTTGGCTCGCCTGGCTGCTATTGTCGAGTCTTCCAACGATGCCATCATCAGTAAAGGTACGGATCACCTGATCAAGACCTGGAACAAGGGAGCCACGCGAGTCTTTGGCTATTCGGTCGAAGAGGTGCAAGGACAGCCCCTTACGATGTTGATTGCCTCTGATCACCTAGGCGAGTTCTCCAGACAACTGGATCGCATTCGCAACCATCAACTCGTCGAGACCTTCGAGACGGTGTGCCAACGGAAAGACGGAAAGTTAATTGATGTCGCCATGACCCTGTCGCCAATCCGCCACAGCGACGGCACGACCGTGGGCATGTCGGCGATCTCTCGCGACATAAGTGATCGGAAGAGTTTGCAGCGATCGATCGTCGAACGAGAACAACAGCTGCGAGCTATTCTGAATGCCGCAGAAGAATCTATCATTACCATGAACCAATCTTGCATCGTTACAGCGGTCAATCCTGCAACGGAACGGATGTTCGGTATTACGAAAGACAAAATCATCGGTCAAAACATAAAGTTGTTGATGCCTCCGCCATTTTGCGACGAGCATGACACGTACATCGCCCGTTACCTTACGACTGGCGAGCGACGGGTCATCGGATCCGTTCGGGAACTCCTTGGAAAACGTCTGGACGGTACCACCTTCCCGATCGAGTTAACGGTTAGTGAAGTGGAGCATCTCGGGCTGTTTACCGGGATCATTCGTGATATCAGCGACCGCAAGATGCTACAACGCGAGGTCGTCGCCGCTGCCGAAGAAGAACAACGGCGGATCGGTATTGAATTGCACGATAGTACTCAGCAGGAACTTGCTGGTATTGGAATGTTTTCTCAAACACTTCTTGAGATCATCGAAGATGGAATGAATCGAGATTCGACGGAATCTTTGTCGAAGGCCTGCGGCTTAGCTCGAAAGGTATTGGACGGAATTGAACGAGTCCATCAAGAAATCCAAGCCATATCCAGAGGCCTGGTCCCCTTGTTGCAGGATGCGGAGGGGTTGACCGATGCGCTTGGATCACTCGCAACGCGGTCAAATCAACCGGAAACCGTCGCATGCAAGTTTCAATGCGATCCATCGATCCAGATCGAAGATTCCATGACCGCAACCCATCTGTATCGGATTGCCCAAGAGGCCGTCACGAATTCCCTAAAGCATTCCCAAGCAAAGCATGTTGCTATATCTCTTAAATGGGAAGACGGTTGTCCCACCCTTCAAATTGATGACGACGGCATCGGCATAAACCCAGATGAACATTCAAAGGGGCTGGGAATAAAAACGATGAAATACCGGGCCAACCTGATTGGGGCAGTGTTACAGATCTCTGCAAAAAAGAGTGGTGGAACCTCGGTCGTCTGTAAAGTTCTTGAGGGATTAAGTCCTAAACAGTAACGCGTCCAGCCGTTCGCTTGCGTAATGTAAAGCCCATTTGCGGCAATCTGAAGCACGCCTGATCGCGTACGCCAGCGAGTTACTTGGCTGGCTCTCGCCGCCGACTGTTTGGAAGTCGGCGGCGCTGGCGTAGTGCGCGTTCAAGAGCATTTCACCTCGATGTGGCGAGCTTGGGCCTCGGGCGATTTCGGAAGAACAACCGTCAGGATGCCATCCTTCATCGTGGCTTCGATCTTATCCTCTTGGACAGAGCATGGAAGCGTCATCGATCGCGAGAACCGGCCACTTCGTCGTTCGATACGGTGATACGTTTCGCTGGAGTCTTCCTGCTCTTCCTTGCGTTCGCCACTGATTACCAATTGATTAGCGTTGAGTTGAATGTCAACTTCTTTGGCCTCAACGCCAGGCAGGTCAAGGCGAACCGTTACATCCTTGTCGGATTCTTTGAGGTCCAGGGCAGGGGAAAGCATCTGGTTTCCCCAGACACCTCCGTTTTCCTCAAAAAGTCGCTGAAATAGGCTCTCCATCTCGTTCTGAATCATCGGGAACGAGCCTCGCTGGCTCCAGGGAAAAATACTTCGGCTTGGACGAGCGGTTGCAAGTTTCGAGTTCATCATCTTCTCCTTAAGCATATTGTGAAGGCAACTGTCAGGACGAATCGGCTAGCCGACATCGCGACTATGCTTTTGGTCCTATATCGATTGTGCGATAGATGAGACACGGGCTGTATCGATGAGATTTCGATTATGACCTGGTGCCATCGACCAGGGATCTATTTGGGAGACTGGTATCCTTTGCGCACGCTACTCAGCCCGCAAGAACTGATGACATCGACCTCATTGATGATCTGTTTCACACCCGGAACGTCGCGGAGCAATTCCTGAAGGTTTTGCTTGAGATAGAAACTGGGAACGCAACCGGTGAGTTTAAGCGTCTCGTCTTCGAATTTGGCGACAACCTTTCGGAAGATAAATCCATGATGACACTTATCCAATCGCTTTTGGACAGATCGAAGGACGTTATCTTTGGCGGTAGATTGGCACTGTTTCACGGGGCTTTGAACAATCATTGCAATTCTTGATGGAATATGGGGTTTTGAAAGAAATGCGGTAAAACGCCGAGTGGTGTGCTGGACGATTCCACGTTCTAGACGAGAGAGGTTGAAACCCGAGACTAAATGCTTGGGAACTGTTTGGTGACCCCCTTGCAGTAGTCAGTCGTCGCAGGTTCGAAAAACCCTGGATGAGTCGCTTGCCAATGGTGAATCCTCAAGGCAAATGTGCGAACGAGAAAAATCCAATTGGCAAACTGGGCGATTCGGTTGGGTTCTCTACGATGCTCTCGCTAAGAAGCCTGTTTGTCATGCCTCATTCAGCGTTAGGTAGAAATATGAAGCATGGTCTCGTGATCCTGAATCGTGCTAACCCCTGATTCAGAATGGTGGATTTCACCATGCTTTAATGACTGAGAAATCGGAGACGAATACCCACGGATCATTACGATTTGCTTGGATCTCCGTATCCTGCTTCCGCCCGAATAGCGATTGAGAAATGGCCCCGAAGGATTGCTGGACAATTGCAAATGCCTCGGCAATATTGACATCATGAAAGGTAGCGTTTGTCTTGTAGCAGATCCGCTTAAGACGGTTGAATGGCAAATCTCAGACTGACCCAGGAGGGGCAATCTGGACCTGCGATTGACTTACCAATGGCGGAAGCAAGAACTGGACGAATACGATGAATTGATTTCCGTTCCAGGAAATCATGGGCAGACATTGTTGAGGTCGAAGAATAATCCATGGAATCTACACCAGGTCCGAATCGAATTCTGATTGTCGATGATCATCCAATCGTGCGAGAGGGTCTTGCGGCGCGCATTGAGTTTCAACCAGATCTCGAAGTCTGTGGTGAAGCAAGCAATATTGAAGATGCGCTCGCATTATATCGCTCTCTTTCGCCAGATCTGACTCTGATCGATATCCAATTGGAAGATGGCAACGGGATGGAATTAATTAAGGAGATTCATGCGAGGAACGCATCCGCCAAGATTCTCGTTGTCTCCGCATTTGACGAATCGCTCTATGCTGAACGCGCGCTTCGAGCCGGGGCGCTCGGTTATGTGAACAAACGCGAGCTTCGAGACAGCGTGATCGATGCGATTCGGACGGTCCTGAAGGGCGAACGTTACCTCAGTTGTACCATGATGCAGCACATGCTCAGGCAAGCCATGTCGCCCAAGAATCCTAGCAAGGAAGACCCGATTTCTCGGCTAAGCGATCGTGAGCTCGAGGTCTTTCAACTCATCGGCCATGGAATCACAACCGCTGCGATAGCCAGCCAGTTGAACTTAAGCGTTCATACCATCGAAACGCATCGTGAAAAGTTGCGGCAGAAGCTTGGTGTCAAAAACAGCATTGAACTGATGAAGGTGGCTTTCCAGTGGGTATTGGAAAACGGCTAATGCAGCGTTGGTGATTCCCACCATCGAAGAATAGACAATTCTCTGGTAAAGACGCCGGAAGCCGCGGCCATAATGAACAGGTGGCTGAGGAGTCTTCATGGTTTTCAATTGAAGGAGAATTGCCATGTCCATCTATGCAGAAAAGGAACTCAAACACTTGGGTGAAACGGCTGGCTGCCAGGATCACGATCATGACTTAGTGCATGAATTGAGTCGTCGCCTGGACATGTTGTGGCGCTACGATCAATACATCGCGAACGCAGATTGGCGGGAGCCTATCAAGGGATTCTGGCAGGAAATGAAGGCCCAGGAAATGGACAACATCCGCCGACTCAAGGAGTTTCTGAAAGAGGAAATCAATCAGAATTGCTTCTGATAAAGATTACCTAAACACCTTGCTTGAAATCACTGGCTTGCAGTCGTGGTTGTACCCCTGACGTAAATGTTTGCCAACGCGAAGTTGCCCAGTTGATCTGCTTCCCGCTGCCACCTCTTGTGGCAGCTATATTTGCGAAATAATCTGCATGGCGGAATCCGCCATGCAGAGAAAGTGGAATTCACCATAGGTGGCCCACAATTCCCCCATCAAACTTTCTCCATTTGACACTTGGAATCTCTTTGAAGGTGATGGAGCAGGCCATGTTGTTCAGGTATTTCTACGATGGTGGACTCGCCCATGCTTCGTACCTGGTGGGTTGCGAGCATGCCCGTGTCGCGATCATCATCGATCCTGATCGCGACGTCGATAAGTATTTGATTGCAGCGGAGCAGGAAGATCTAGAGATTACCTCCGTTGCCGAAACTCACATTCCCGCAGAATATGTTTCAGGAGCAAAAGAGCTGGCCGGCCGTTTGGGAGCTACTCTCTACGTCTCGGGAGAAGGTGCCCAGGGGACAGGATACAAATACTTAGCAGCGTATGCTCGTGAGGTTTTGAGGAACGGCAGCGCGTTCCACATTGGTAGCGTCTTGTTCAAAGTGATTCATACCCCGGGACATACTCCGGAAAGTCTTTCTTTTCTCGTTATCGACGAGGGCGCAGGTGCCAATCGCCCCGTGGGAATATTCACTGGCGACTTCATTTTAGTCGGTTCAATCGGTCGCCCGGAGATTATCGAGGATTCCCCGGTAGAACATGACTTCGCCGATCAGCAAGCTCGAAAAATCTTCCAATCTGCCAAACGATTCAAGGACCTGCCTGCCTACCTTCAGGTGTGGCCTTCTCGTGACGCAGGCAGCGTTTGCGGAAAGGCAATTCGTAAGATTCCATCATCCACTGTGGGCTACGAGAAGATTTTCAATCCAGCGTTGCAATTCACTGATGAAGAGGCGTTTGTCCAATACATTTTGGCAGATCAGCCAGAAATGGCGAGCCATTGCGTTACCATCAAAGAGATGAACAAAGCTGGTCCGGGGTTCCTGGGGAATGAAGCAATCAAACGAATTGACGCATCGGAATTAAAGAACGCTGTTCTCGATGGGACTGTCGTCGACTTGGCTCCATCGAGTCGATTTACCGAGGGGCACTATCCCGGCGCGATCAACATACCCCTCAATCAATTGGCGACTTGGGCGGGGTGGTTGCTGAGTTGTTCGCTGCCAGTGTTTCTGATCGGTGATGATCGCCAGCGTTCTGAGGCGGTCCGTATTCTTCACAATGTCGGCTTCGACAACATCGGCGGGGGCTGTGGCCAAGATGAAATCCAGCGTCTAGGAATAGCCAACGAGGCCTATCTCGTAGAGACGCCGTCGGATTTGGCTTCCCGAATCAATTCGCGACAAGTTTCTCTGATCGATGTCCGCTCGGACGCTGAATGGAGACAGTCGCATATCTGCCACGCGGAACATATCCACTTGGGCCAACTCCCGAACCAGATGGACAAGATTTCTAATGACAAGCCAGTTGTTGTTTACTCCCGGACAGGGACGCGTTCCGCGATTGCGTCAAGCTTGTTCCAGGCAAGCGGCTACCGAGTGATCAATATGCACGGAGGCTATCGAGCCTGGAAACAAGCCGACTTACCGGTCGCTGATGGGGAGCGTTCTGGAACGTCCCGTATGGAGAAAGAAACGTCTGGTCGGACCTATTCGTAAATCCTGGATTCATTTGCGTCCGGCAATGGGACATTTCGCCATTCGTGCCGGAGCCTGTCGCTGAAAGAAGTCGGGGCCGCTCTCTTTGCAAGCGGCCCGCGAGAACGCTCAACGCGATTCTTTGGGACGATAGCGGTACGTGGCTGCGATAAAATCTTCACCCGGCATCTGCTCTCTCGGTACGACGAACACCTCGCCTCGGTGGCGGAGGGTCTCAATCGCGGCAAGGTTCAGTAAGTCTTCATCCCCTTCCTCGCGAGTATCGTGAACATAGACATTGCGCGTTGTGGACTGATATTTGCCCCACACGAGAGTCCCGGCATCGATGAAAATAGACTCGATCTGTCCCTGATTTGCAGCGACAAGAATCTTATGAATGTCTCCCGAAATGTAATCGGTTCCGATCAGATTGTTGAACTTATTTGTAGCAGACTCCCTCCGGTTTTGCAGAATCGGTTTCATTAGCTCGTAAGCCTGTTCGCGAATCTGGTTGGCAGGATTGTCATCCAGGTTGCCCCTCAATTCCGGATCTACAATTCCTTTGTAGGTATTCACCTCGCGATAGATGGGCAATAGATACTCAACGCCAGCAAGGATTAGTGGTGCATTCTGCTGTTGCATGATGTGAGTAAGTGTTTTGTCGACCTGGCGAAAATATTCCTTCAGTTCCTCTTTTTCGGAGTCTGCTTCGCCTCCGTGACCGTGAAAGATAGCAGTGCGCTCACCATGGGACGCGTGCATTGGAGAGTGGCACTGAACCTCGCGTTCAAAGTCTGAGTAGCCAAGTGCCGAATTTGAATTCGCCGGCAAGTTCGGAACAACAATCTTTTCAATCGATTTCGATGTCGCCAGGTAGAGGCTTGCCTGTTTCTGACTCAAGGTCAAAACGTAAAATCGATCGCGGTGATTGAGTGCCGGCAAGACCGACTTGATATGAAAGTGGCTTCCCACGACCATCAACGGCTCGAAGGGGACCTGCAATCGAAAGACGCTAAACAACTGCGGCGAGTAGAAGATAGCCATTCCCTGGCTGCGGCCTTGCCAAAAGTCGGTTTTCTCGACCTCCACTTCGACAGGCTTGATGAAATCTCTCGCAGCGACGCTTGTAAGCCAATGACCAGCGAGGGACCGCTGAGCGTCGTTCAACAGGTTTTTGAGACGCACCCGATCTTGCTGGCCATCTTCGCCTGATTCATGGGTCGGCATCATAATACTCACACATGGTCCCTGTTGGGGTGCAATGAGTCGCTCTAGATTCCCGTGTGTGAATGTATCCATGACTATCTCCTTATGGGGTTACTTGCGACGGCCGCGATGTCGTCGTTTGTAGATAATTTGCCGCAGCCTATCCTTGAATTGTCCCTGGTGTAGCGTCGTTGGGGCACCAGATCCTGCTCGATTCGAACATGGCGGGATCCACCACGGTGCTGCCTGCGGAAAGGACTCGCTAAACGGTTGAGTGCAATGCCGACCTTCACGTCTGTTACTCATGGATATCCGGTAGGTAACGACAGAACCAATCACTAGCAAGATTTGCCACTTGTTCTAGTGCCCCAGGCTCGGTAAACAGGTGCGTAGCAAATGGCACGATCTCCAGATGCTTCTCGCATCGCAGTTCGGCATAGGCGTCTTCATTTATGGTTATCACCGGTCCGTCATTGCCTCCAACAATCAAGAGTGTGGGTGCCTTTACTTTACCGAGGTACGGACGCGCCAAATCAGGACGTCCGCCTCGAGAGACAATCGCTTTTACATTGGTGCCATCCGCCGCGGCCGAGACCAATGCTGCTGCCGCGCCGGTACTGGCGCCAAAGAAGCCGATGGGAAGCCCTGTTAACAATGGGTGACCAGTGGCCCACTTTTCTGCAACCCGTAAGCGGAACGCGAGTAGTGAGATATCGAATACAAAACGCGTATCATGCGATTCAGACTCACTCAGAAGATCGAGGAGTATCGTCGCGATTCCCTGGACATGAAGTGACTGAGCCACCATTTGATTGCGAGGGCTGAACCGGCTACTCCCGCTTCCATGAGCAAACAGGACCACACCGATTGCTGAATCAGGAATGGTCAGCCTGCCTGGTAGCTTTTCTGGGCCGATTTTCACCTCTAGCGATTGCGATTCGGCGCGACTGGACATTCGTACTCACTTAATAACAGGGAATGAAAAGGAAGCAACTCGCAAGTAGATCGGCCTAGGTGTCACTCGCCAAAGCACTCGGTTCTTCTTCCTCAAGGAGGCAGCAAATCGATGTCAGTTCTTCTGCCAGAAGCTCCAAGATGTCGTCCAGGCTAATCAAGCCGACCAGTTCGCCCTCTCCTGAAACAACTGGTAGGCGACGAAATGGGCCCTTCCTCATCACGCGAAGTGCTTCTTCGATAGAAGTGTCTTCCTCTACCGTTTTGAGTGGCCCTCGGACGATTTCTTCGATGGTTGTGGTCGCACCGTCTCTTCCAGAGGCTAGTATTCGTATTGTCAAATCGCGATCTGTCACAATCCCGACCGGCTTGCTCCGAGAGTCAACGACCACAAGCGTGCCTACCTTTCGAGCATGCATTCGTTGGGCCGCTGCCTGGGCGGTTTCATTTGCCGAAATGACATCAACTTCGCGTATACAGATTCGTCCTACGCTCATCAGGGTTCTCCTGTTAGATCGATTTAACTTCGAGGCTATTGGGCCGTTTTTGTGGTCGACGCATATTCCTGCAGTAGCTGCACGACTTCTTCTTCAGAGACCGATTCAAACGACCGATAGAACTGACCCACGGCATAAAACTCAAATGGCTCGATCAAGCAGATCAGTCGATTGCATTGGCTACGGATGGCTTTCAACCTATTTGGTGGAGCTACGGGCACGGCGACGATAACTTCAAAAGGCTGCATTTGCCTAACTATCTGAAGGGCAGCCAACATCGTCGAGCCGGTCGCGATACCGTCATCGGTGATAACGACGGTGCGTCCGGCAATCGTCGCCGGCGGTCTGATGTCCCGAAATAGTCGCTTGAGGCGATTGATATGGTTCGCCTGGATCCGGCATTCCTCAATGATGGTCGCCTGGCTGATTCCCAATTGACGCACGAGATCTTTATCTAAGGTAGGAACACCATCTTCCCCAACGGCTCCAATTGCCAACTCCGGCTCCGACGGGCATCGAAGCTTGTGTGCCAGAACGATATCCAACTCCGCGTTTAACGTGTTGGCGATTGCCGCCGCCGTGACAACCCCGCCTCGCGGTATGCCCAGAATCAGTGGATTATGCAACTTTAAACGCTTGAGCTCGCGTCCAAGTTGCTTTCCGGCATCCGCTCGATTCTCAAATGACATCTTGATTCCCTGACAGCAATTCAGGCTGCCGCTACTGGTTCTAATGCTTCGGCAAAAAACGAACTGGGCGGTTTTTACCATGCACAAGGTTTCGCACTCGTTAACTCCTCTCGCTCTCGCTCTGTTTCATCGGGGCGCCGTTCATACTCATCCGATGAATCACGATTATGAGTTCGCTGACATTCGACGGTTGATAAGATCAGATCTAATCGCCGAACGATCTCTGTTGCTGGATCATTCACCTTCAATCCATCATTGGGTCGATCCAATGCAATAAAGGTCGCCCGACAATGATTACAGGACGCG
Source organism: bacterium (assembly GCA_016124445.1). Classification (GTDB taxonomy): domain Bacteria; phylum Planctomycetota; class Planctomycetia; order Pirellulales; family Pirellulaceae; genus Bremerella. Next base: position 10,869 of record WGNR01000001.1, on the reverse strand, counting down.
AGTTTCCCCAACAAAGTCACGGGAATCTCCAATGTTCGGCCACACACTCGGCAGCGACTTACGAACTTGGTCGAATGCTTCGGCATATCCCGTGTCCTCCGTTGTTGGGAGCATCTAATTAGCTGTCGGCTGTCTAATTAAGCCAGTTTTCGGGCATGACCAGAATCATTGAATCCACTGATTCCACCCTGGTGGATTCCTCTATCCCCAATACCTCTCCAGGCAGGAGACAATTGGATCCACGCATTCGGATATCCGGGGTGATCCGATTGATTCAAAAAAGTCCTTTAGCTTCCGAGATGGAAACTGATTCGCGTTTCAGAGAAGTGGGGCGTCTACTTATTGGCACAACTGCCATCAGGGCGATGGTAGTTTCTCCAGCCACCAGTTTGTTGACCGCCGATAGGTGTCAGGGTATCGGTTTATTGGATGTTGAGTACCCAGAAGAGCCACACAAAGAAGGAACCTTATAGCTCGAACTCAGTATTCGGATTGCCTGGGCTATTATTGAGGCCTGCGCCGGCAATCTAACATGGGCGACCAGCGGAAGCCCCGGCATTCGTAGCAAATCGCTCAAACCTCGTATTAGATTCCGTACGCAGACATCAATAATTCTGGAGAGAGCGAATTGACCCAGCAACTCCCTACCCCTGACGAGAAATCCTTTCGCCCCCTCATTTATTCTTGACGATTTCAGTCTGCGACTATCTGGCCAGTACCGGGTCAGGAATTCCACCATTGAAAAATGAAGGTTTCGTCTATATCGGTCAGAATGTGTTCTCTCGACAATTTGAGCGAGGAATAACGTTTCCAAGCGGCGGAAACCGCTCAAGTGAGTCAAGGAAAACACCAATGCGTGACTGCTATTTCCGGGTGAATGATTTGCTATTCACGCAAGGGAGGACTGCAAATGTCGCCCACAATTGAGGTTCTCGGAATCTTTCTCGGCGTCGTCGTCTTGTACCTAATAAGTTGCATTCGAATTCTGAAAGAGTACGAACGGGGAGTCGTCTTTCGCTTGGGCCGCGTATTGCTTCAACCGAAAGGACCAGGCCTGATTTTGGTGTTCTGGCCAATCGAGGTTCTGATTCGGGTTAGTCTACGGACTTTTGTTCAAGATGTTCCCACTCAGGATGTAATCACCCGCGACAATGTTTCCGTGCAAGTCAATGCGGTCGTCTATTTCCGCGTCGTCGAGCCATTGAAAAGCGTTCTTGAGGTAGAGCACTACATGTATGCTACGAGCCAACTGTCACAGACAACGCTTCGCAGTATTGTCGGTCAGGCAGAACTGGACGAATTACTGGCCGAACGCAACAAGATCAATTATCGGCTCCGAGAGGTACTTGACGAACACACGGGGCCCTGGGGCGTCAAAGTGGAGTTAGTGGAAGTTAAGCAAGTTGATTTGCCCGAACACATGAAGCGGGCAATGGCAAAACAGGCCGAGAGCGAACGGGAGCGACGTGCCAAGGTTATTCACGCCGAAGGTGAGTACGAAGCTGCTTCTCGCCTACGGGATGCTGCCAATCTGATCCAACAGTACCCAATGGCGATGCAGATGCGATTCCTGCAAACACTGGTCGAAGTAGGGGCTGAAAACAATTCTACAATCGTCTTCCCGCTGCCGTTGGAATTAACCACGGCGTTCAAAGGATCAGCGTTTTCCAGATGCAGTGAAGCCAAGCCGTTGAACTCGGAGAAGGTAGCAGAGAATATCGATCATTCTGCATAGCCGCAAAAGCCGGTTTCCATAGTTGGATTCGCGAGACTTCGCAGCCATAGGAGAGTTTTAGATGGAAATACCGTTGCAAATCAGGTTTCGCAACATGGAGCCGTCGCAAGAGATCGAAGGCGAGATCCGCGACAACGTAGAAAAGCTAGAGGAATTGTTCGGCGAAATCGTGGGGTGCCGTGTCGTTGTCCTAGTGCTGCATCAGAACGACCAAAGGGAGCGTGCTTACGAAATGAGGATTCTTACGATGCTACCGCATGATGAATTCGTGGTGGATCGAGAATCCGGTTTTGATCGAACATACGACAATATCCACGACGCTATCCGTAATGCGTTTGATTATGCTCTGCAACAACTCGAAGACTACGCGCTAGAGATCTGCGACCCAAAACACGCCCTTGGCCGAATCGTACACCATTGCAATCGGTTCGGGTTTCTGGGGAACTCTGACTGCGAGAACGTCTACTGCCATGCCAATAGTTTGACGATTGGGGACAGAGTTCACTTTGTCCAAGTGGATGGAGCCAAAGAGACGCAGGCGATGTCAGTTAATCTACTCAGACGTTTTCAAACGGATGTAGCGTCATGATGCAGATGGCCAAGTTCAAGCCAGATGTATTGGTTCAGGGGCATCAATCCCATTTGCGGTCCAAAGTTGCATATTTCGATAATTGAAGGAGTTAATCATGGCGAAGCAACAAACAGAACACTCGAGTGATGATAAAAGCAGGGAAGCTGAACAGGCAAAGGGCCTGCCGCTACGACCGGGAGTTCACTCAGGGATGGTCGATGTCGTCGGCAAGCGAGACAAGGATATCCATATCGACCCTGAAATAACCGAAGGGCATCCAGGCTACGAGGAAAGTGGATCCTCTGAAATTATCCCACCCAAGCGATTTGCTGGACCCAAAACGCATGACAAATCAATCGAAGACGCTGCCGATGATCAGTAATTGAATGCCGGATCGAGTTTGCCAACTGACCTTGGCAGGCCCGTAGAGGAGAACTAATACGAGTCCAGGCAAGTCGTCGAAGATCAGTCAGTATATTGAACGAGGTGTGAGTTTGGTCTTCAGGCGGACGAAGAATCGTAACCCAGAGTTAAATGGAAATGTCCGTTTTTTTCGCGTACGACGGTTCGATCGCCGGCGATTGGGTTTCGCACTACGCAATCCGACTGGCCACCCATCAATCGATCACGAAGCTGACCTTGCTATTCGTGGAACCCTATCCGGCGTCTCATGTCGAGTCGATCAATTTGATTCAGAGCAGTGCGGAAGCAATTGCCCACAATTGCTCTCGCGCTGGCGTTGACTTCCAGTTGAGATTATTGAAGCCACGCCGATCGGTTGCTGATGCGATTCTTGAGGAGGTTCCTGCTGGAACCGATTCGTTGCTGATTGCAGGCACGCGGCATCGCGAAAAACAACCAGGTATTCTGAGTAGATCGGTAGCGGAACGGTTGCTGTTTTCCAAGCACTGCCCCGTATTGTGCTTCCGAGTCCATTCTCCTGGGATCTTGGGAGAGCCTCATCGGGTACTTTTGCCCATTGCCGAAGAAGGAGAGGAACGGGCAGCGCGGCCCATCGCACGACTATTTGCCTCTGATCTGCGACGTCTTAATCTGCTCATTTTGGAGAAGTCGTTTTCAAATTGGTTTGGTTCAACCGCAACACCTCGTCAACACGATTGGAGGACGCGAATCGATGCGGTAGAAAACGAACTTGCCCAGGACAATCTCCTGGCGTCTCATAATATCGACGTGATTCAAATGAAAACCACACGTCCGGCTGAATGCATCTTGTTGGCCGCAAACCGGACAAAGTCGCGCTTGATCATGTTGGATGCTGCCTGGATCACACGTAAACACTGTTTTGGGCAACCTAAACTTGTCGAGCATGTACTCAAGGATGCGACTTGCGATGTGGCGATCTTCCGAGGCCTGCAATGAAGGCCGATGTGACAAGCAATGGGCAGATTCATGAAGTTGACGCGGCGGACGCATTCCATTTGCTTCACACGTCTCCTGAAGGTTTAGATGCCAAGCAGGTCGAATGGCGACTCCAGGAGGTAGGCCCCAATCGGCTCGTAAGGCCTCCTCGATGGCGATTGACCCAACGTATCGTCAAGAACTTTGCCAATTTCTTTGCCCTCCTGCTGGATGTCGCGGCGATTTGCTGCTTCGTTGCAGACGCCGTCCAGCCTGGTGGCGGTATGGGATTGCTCGGCTGGGCGTTGTTGGGCGTCTCGGTGTTGAATTCCCTATTCGCACTCGCTCAAGAACTTCGCGCCGAACGAGCGATGGAGGCGTTGAAGAAATACTTGCCTGCGCTCGCGGTGGTTCGGCGGGAAGGACAGACGGAATCGATCCCTGCGGAAGACCTCGTTCCCGGCGATCTGATCCAGATCTCTGAAGGTGATCGAGTTTCCGCAGATGCCAGACTGGTAGAATCGGTCGATCTACTGATCAATAACGCGCCACTGACCGGTGAATCTCGCACGCAACCGATGACCACCGCACGAGCACGAGGACGCCTGATCGAGAGCCCCAACGTCGTCTTTGCCGGATGCTCGGTCGTCCGAGGGCATGGCTTGGCGATTGTATTTGCCACGGGGCATCGGACTGAATTTGGAAAGATCGCGGCGCTATCTCGCGATGTCACGCGGCCTCTTTCGCCGCTGGAACGCGAAACGCAGCGTATGATTCGCATCCTTACCATTCTAGCGATTGCGATGGGGGGATTGTTTTTTACCTATGGGGTCGTCGTCGGGCGGCCACTGTGGGTCAACATCGTCTTCATGCTGGGAATCATTGTGGCAAACGTTCCGGAGGGTTTGCTACCCACGTTCACACTTGCTCTGTCCATGGCCGCCGTGCGAATGGCCAAACGACAAGTTCTCGTCAAGAGTTTGGAAGCGGTCGAAGGACTTGGCGCTGTGCATGTTGTGTGCACCGACAAGACGGGGACGTTGACACGTAACGAACTGAAACTGGTGGCGCTGTTGAGCCCGTTTGACGGCTCAAACCTATCGGGCAGTTCGGCCGAGCACTTCTTGAAGTGTGGCTTGATCGCTTCGGAATTGAATCCAACGTTGACCGATACGGCGCAGGAAGATAGTTCACCGCCAAGATGGTCTGGCGATCCGATCGACGTCGCACTTGCGAACGAGTACGAAAAATGTTTTGGGACATGCGATACGATCATCGCCCATACCCGGCGACACTATCCCTTCGATTTACAGAAACGCCGAGAGTCGGGCGTTTTTGCCAACGACAGCGAAACGTTGTTCGCGGTCAAAGGGGCCTGGGAATCCATCCGGCCGCAGACCTGCTTCTTTTGCGGTGCAAGCGGTGACAGTCAGCCTGCGACCGCTTCTTTACTGGATGGATGCGACTTACTGGTTCAGCGAGAATCGAGCCAGGGCCGACGCGTCATCGCGGTCGCAAGCCGTTCATTGCCCGGTCTCCCTGATTCAAACACACGCGAAGAATTGCTGGAAGCGTCGCTAACGCTCCTAGGATTGCTCGTGTTTGACGATCCTATTCGCCCTGAGGTTCCCGAAGCTGTTGCACAGTGCCATTCCGCAGGTATTCGTGTCATCTTAATTACGGGCGACCATCCCGATACGGCCGCCGCGGTCGCACGGCAATGTGGCATTTTACCAGACAAGGCATCTGCACAAGATGTCGTAATCGTCGGAAGTGAACTGGAACACTTGCGAGAGCATCGGCTTGTTGAGCGATTGCAACAAGGGGTTGCCGTATTTGCCAGAACGACGCCCGATCAGAAACTGAAGATTGTTTCGGCGCTGAAGAGTTGTCAACTTGTCGTGGCAATGACAGGTGACGGAGTCAATGATGCACCCGCATTGAAGGCGGCCGATGTGGGAATCGCGATGGGGACGAGCGGGACAGATGTTGCTCGGGAATCCGCTGACATTGTTCTGCTGGATGACAACTTCGCCTCGATCGTTACAGGAATTCACGAAGGTCGGGCCATTTTCGCCAACATGCAGAAGTTTACGACGTATGTCTTAGCCAGCAACATACCCGAGATCGTGCCCTTCCTGATTTTTGTTGTCTTGCCTGTTCCTTTGGCGCTGACAGTGCTGCAAATCTTATCGATTGACCTGGGAACCGACCTGTTGCCTGCGATTGGCTTGGGGCAAGAGCCGCCGGAAGACTCGGCTATGCGGCAGCCGCCTCGTAAAGCGACTGAACGGCTAATGTCCGCCACGGTCATGGTCACCGCGTATTTATTCCTCGGCATGATCCAGGCTGCCTGGTCGCTGCTACTGTTCTTTCTTGTTCTCTACCATGGAGGTTGGTATTGGGGGCAAGACCTGGCGGAGACCTCAACGCTTTACCGCAGCGCCACCGGCATCACCTTGGCGAGCGTGATACTAATGCAAATCGGCAACGTCATTGGCCGTCGTTCTGAACAATCGAGTGGAATGGACTGGGGACTTCTGGGCAACCGCATTGTCCTTCTTGGTATCTTTGTCGAAGCACTTTTAAGTTGGGCAATTCTCTATTGGCCGCCTGTTCAACTGATTCTGGGGACAGGGCCGGTTGAACCAGAATTCTATTTGCTCGCTTGGCTTGGAGTGCCAATTTTGTTTTTCGCGGACCTGACCAGAAAAGTAATCCTGCAGCGTTACACAAGGCACCTGCCCCAAGCAGCCTGATGAGATTGCAGGACCCTGGAAATGGCTCAAAACGGTACCGATCTTTTAACATAAAACGAGCGAGAAGAGGGTTCGCCTGGAACGTCATAAAGGCGGAAACCAGCCTAATCCGTTTCCCGAATGGTGGATTCCACCATCACACACATGGTATTTGCTCGATTCGTGATTGGGTGGGGAGGTATAAGCTTACGTCATTGTCACCCGCTTTTCATGGAGCGCCGTTGGACCGGCGTTGTGATTACTTGAGCACGGCGAAGCGGCAAAGTTACGTGGTCGATGTCCAAATTGAAAAGGGTATTGGCGATGGCACGAAACATGGTAGGCAGTGGGTTATCTACGCTTGTATTCGTTTTTCTTTTCTCGAACGACCTGCTAGCGCAAACCTCGTCTCGCCACAACGATGTGGGCGTTCAATGGATGGACAAAGGGGAGTACGGCAAAGCAATCACGGAGTTCAACGAAGCAATACGGCTTGATCCCAATTCGGAGCCCTCGTACCGCAACCGAGGTTGGGCCTGGGAAAAGAAGGGGGACGACCGGAAAGCCATCGCCGACTTCGACCGAGCCTTACAAATAGACCCCAACTGCAAGTTTGCCCTCACCGGCCGCGGTCTGGCTCGAATTAATCTGGGAGACCACGAAAAGGCAATTGCCGATTTGAATTTGGCGTTGCAGATTGATCCTAAATACACCACCGCCTATCACAATCGCGGTCTCGCTAGGAACAACCTAGGCGGGTTCGACAAGGCAATTACCGATTTCAACCAGGCCTTACAGCTTGAGCCGCAAGCAATTACCTATTCCTTGGTGGTGTTCGTCACGAAGAACTCTGCCAGCAGCCCTGGATCGCCGGGGTAAGCTCGTCGCCGAAATTCCCTTCGCCCTGATCATCCTCTACCAAAAAACGCGAATGGTTCTCAAGAGTTGTTTTCCTTCAATTCTGTTGGCGTCGTCACTTTGCTCCTTCGTTGATGCAGGTGCGGGAATGGGGCGCCGGGGACTTTAACGTTTAAGAAAGGGCAGAGCTTTTCCCAGCCTTCTCCGCCGCAGACATCGATTTCCAGCAACTGGTCTGGTCGATCCGCAAAGTATTCGCGAACGTTTCGTACGTGCTCTAGATAGACGTCCCAAAAGTGATCGCGATGATAGTCGAGGCACCCAAACACCGAGATTCGGTAGTAGTAATGAGCGTGCTCTCGTTTGTACGGATCGTCGTACGGCCAGAAGTTGGCAATGCTTGCCAGCCAGTCTTCTTTCTCTCGGACCGTGAGCAGGAACTTGCTGCCAGCATATTGGCGATCCAGTTCTTTGAACCAGCGAATGCCGATCACATCGGTCAAGCCATCTTTGTCTTCTAGCACTTTCAGACGCAGGTCGCCCGCTTCGAGTTGTTCGATCACCTCGGATTCCGGCAGCCAGTGCAGTGTTTGGATGCCGATTATATTGAGGGCCGTGCTCAGACTTTTCGTGCCGGTCTTCGACATGCCAATACAAAAGACTTTATTGAAAACCATGTTGTTTCCTGCGGGCTTGGTAACGAGTCGGTTAAGCAGAGGGTGTATATCAATCGTGCTGTGGCTACTGGCACAAACCTGAGAGAGCCAGTTTGAAACAAAAGTCGTCCAGCGAATCGACAAACTCTTTGCCGTTGCTCTTGCCGCCGGCACCAAATCGAACGGTACAGGCATGATCCGAGTTTCGCTCGAATGCGATCGTTCGAGGAACCTCGGTAACATGGTCGATGACCACCATGCGTGCATTGGGATTGTGCGTTCGTAGATATTCCAGCAATGGCTCGGTCGTCTCACAGTGCTGGCCGAATGGCATCGGAAAGTGGGATGTGAATCCCTCGGCCCAAATAGGACGTTTTTCCGGTTCGTTGACCATCAGCAGTAGATAAACAGTCGCTTCGGCCGAGCGAACTCGCTCGCGCAGGCGATCGCAGCAGCGGACATAGTATTGATACGATTGCCGATCTTTCCGCGGATTGCGGTGCATGAACAGACGCGTGTGATAATACGCATGGCCGCCCGATTGCCCATTGCCGAATGTCGTCATCTTCGATCGGCTAAGCAGCGTCTTGAAGTCATCCTCAAGACAATGCAGTACGATTTCCGGAGAACTGAATGCCCAGTCGAATGTATAGGAGTGAGTCTTCAAGCCGAGTTGCTTCAAGTACCACGCTGGCGTGCAATTTTCCCCCAAGGGGACAAAGTGCTGCGGTGCCACCTGAGAACCCGCGAACCGGGCCAGTTCACGATGGACGCTCCCTGCCTCGGCAATGAACCGCTTTGTGTCTTCACTTTTGGACGAGACTGCGGTGTCCAATTTGGAATTCCCTTGAAGAGTGAAGCCAGGCCATTGCGATAGAGATTCGCCGTACCTGATTAGCCTATTGAATGTGGAACGTGTAGTCGCTGAAACGCTTCGGGGCAGAGCCGGCGTCTTCCCACGTATAGCCGTAGCTTCCGATGTGTTTCAGGCGGATGGTCGTATCCGCATAAACCTGGAAGCCTGCCTGCCGTGCTCTTTCGCTGAACGCGAAGTCTTCCGCCAGGTACCAGTTTCCTCGCTTGGGATCGTCGATCACCATCGGCTGAAAGAACGGAATCATTGGCGAGCCGAATGACTCGTTGCAGGTCGGCAGCTTGAGCGTTGTCTGAATCTGCTGGTAGGCTTCGCGCCGCACATGCAGAAAACCGGTCGCTGCGTAAAGGATTTCCAGCAACCCGCCATTCTTGCCGAACTTGATTTTATTAGTGCCTGGCAAGACATGGCTGGCAAGACTTCGCTGTCCCTTTCGCGGGTAGATTGCTGAGGAAATCGGAACGTTGTGACTCCGCAGCTTTTCGACATCGCTGGCCGAAAACGCCACGTCGGAATCAATCCACATCGTTTCTTCAAAACCTTGCCGCATAGCATCGGTCGCCATCTGATTTCGCCCCTGGTCAATCGCGGCGTAGCCACGAACTCGCCAGACGGGATAGCCTAGCTTTTCAAGTTCAATCAAACCAGCTTCGCAGCCTCGTTCGATGTGGCTGCCGACCGGGACAAGGATGACGCATTTATTGGGGGCCATGTTGATTTTCTATAATTCGTATCGATGAGGCTGCTTCAGTTAATTCCACGCGATAACACATCGGTTGAACGAGCGTGGGATTCATATCGAGAATAATGTAATTCTACAACCAATTGGCGTGATCGGTGCTATCCGCAATGCTTTTCTCGTTGCGGGGATCGGTTGGCTTAAGCCCAGGTATTCCCAGCCAAGCGGACAATTCCGAAAGTTTATCGCGATCGTTAAGTTCATCCATCGCCAGCAAAAAGACGCGATCCGGGGCACGTTCGTGCCAGGCGCGAAGTGCCGTATTGTACTGGTCGACGTAACGCCGAATCATTTCCTCTTTCCAGGTTCGATTCGGACCAACCTCGTCTTCGCTGGGTATCGGGTAGCTTGGATACATCGGGTCCCATGGATTCGCAACCCACAGCGGACAGCCCGGCTCCATCCAGTGATTGATGCTGTTGGGGCCCTTCCTTTTGATCCGCATAAACGACTTGACGCAAGAATCGGTCGACCGGTACAAGCCCACCGCCTTTGCTGTCGGATAGTGCTGGAAGACCTGGTCCAAAACATTAAGCCACCAGTGCGATCCATCGAAGACAACTTGGTAACGCGACCGTAGCATTTCAATCCGCCGGAAGTGAAACTCAACTTGTTCTTTTCTAGGCTCCCAAAAGATCGCCGGTGGATTCTCGTGCGTGCTGATGCAATCGTCTAGTTCGGAAAAGATAGCCGCCAAAGTAGTCGAACCGCAGCGTCCAGTCCCGATACCAAGGACCAGATTCCCTGAGTTGCTCTTACGCTCGATCGGCTTCAGCAACGTTTCGAGTTGAGCAAAGTACATATCCGCCAACTGAGGTGTCGGAAACGTGTAGAGGATCTCGTGCAGAATCGAGCGAATGCGAGCGATTTCGCTGGGGAATTCCCTGCTGCCAAGCCGGCCCGCCGCCTCGACCGCCCGATGCCTGCGAGTTTCCATATCGTAAGGATCAGCCGCTTGAATAGCACGCCAAATCCCATACGCCGCTTCCCGTTCCCCTCGCTCAAAAAGCTCAGCGGCGAAACGCTTGGCGATGCTGATATCGATGGGGACCTGATGAGGTTTGGGCCGGGGGCGTTTCATTGATAGTGGATATTACCAGCCAATCTGAATTGGATTGCTCTCATTCCGCATGCTTCGCGGTCAGGCTCAAAGGATCGCCAGAAGATAAGTACACATTGCCACGCAAGGCCGTGGCAATGGCACCCAACGCTGGTAACGATTGCTCCCTGCGCAAAAAATAAGTCTTGATGCGGAAGGCGGTTGGGCCTTCAATGCTCGTCGCCAAACGTCACATACTTCCAGGACGGAGCCTTGGAATGTCGCATCAAGACAGCACGG